>CP070738.1:0-15728 GCA_020347685.1 Gammaproteobacteria bacterium
AGATCGATCATCATGAAGAACAGTGACGGCGCGATATCGACGGTCTTCGTCTCGGAATCAGGGCGCTCACCGCCGGCGTAACGCCGCTCCACCAGTGCAACTCGCGACTCGATGGAGTCATACAGGTAGCGCCTGTTCTTGAGGCCGGTGAGAGAGTCAGTGGTGCTGGCCTCCAGCAGTTTTTCGTTGAGCGCCTTGAGCTGTTCGTTGCGCTGGGACAGTTCTCGGGTGCGCGCCTGAACTTCGCGCTCCAGCTTCGCGCTGCGTTTGGCAGCGTTGTTGAGCTTCTTGTTCTGCCCGCGCCTGTAATTGGCGAGGGTTCCCCCAATGAAAATGGTATACAGCGAGTAAGCCCAGGGAGTCTGCCAGGGCGGCGGCTCGACATGAAGCTTCACGGAGACGCCCTGGTCATTCCATACGCCGTCATTGTTCGAAGCTGTTACCGTAAAGGTATAGTCTCCGGCGGGCAGGCTGGTGTACGTGGCGCGACGAACCTGGCCAGGATCGACCCAGTCCTCGTCGAACCCCTCCAGTCTGTACCGGTACTGGTTCTTGTCTGACGATGCATAATCCAGCGCTGCAAACTTGAACATGATGAAGTCGTCCTTGTAGTCGAGAAACAGCGTCTCGGCTTCCTTGTCATCGGTGCTGTACGCAGTGGCGAGCTTCTCGTAGCGGGAGTGGGCGGTCAGCACCACGTCGGGTCGGTGCATATTGACCCGCAGCAGCTCGGGATCGAACGTGACCAGCCCGTCTGTGCCGCCGAACAGCAGCTGACCGGCGTGCGTTTTCAGGTGCGCGCCGAAGTTGAATTCATCACCCTGTAGGCCGTTGAAACGGTCAAAGTGGCGCAGCGCGCCATCGCGCGGATTCAGTCGCGACAGCCCGCGATTGCTGCTGACCCACAGGAAGCCGTCCACGTCTTCCAGGACCCCGAATACGGTGTCACTCTTCAGGCCGTCATTTTTCTGGTATTTGCGGAAAACGGGCTGCCTGGCGGTGCGATCACTGCTGGCCCAGCGGTTCAATCCACCACCCAGGGTCGCGATCCAGAGTGATCCGTCGTTGCTTTCCGCTATATTCAGGACCGCATTGCTGCCGAGACTGGATGGATCGCCCGGTTCATGCTGGTAGCGGGTGAAGGTATGAGTGTTCTCGTCGAAGCGGTTGAGACCGCCATCTTCGGTGCCTACCCAAAGCACCCCGGAACGATCCCGGTACAGGCTGAGAATCCGGTCGCTGCCGAGCGTCATGCTGTTACCCGGATCATATCGATATACACGGGACTTGCCGGTGGCGGGGTCGAAGCGGTTCAGTCCGGATCCGTATGTGCCGACCCAGAGAACCCCATTTTCATCGGCCGAGAAGCTGCTGATGGAGTCGGAGCTCAGACTCGTCGGGTCATTCGGGTCGTGTTGGTAGCGGCTGAACTTTCCGGACGTCGGATCCAGGCGGTTGAGACCACCGTTGCGTGTTCCGACCCATACACCGCCGTCCGGCGCGACGAACAGCGCCATAACGCGGTCGTCGCTCAGGCTCAGGGGATCCGTCGCCACGTGGCGGAAGTGAACCGTCTCTCCGGTCTGAGGATCAACGCGGTTGAGTCCACCGCCGTATGTTCCCAGCCAGAGTACACCATCCGGGGATTCCTCCACGGCTGTGATCACTTTGCCGCTGAGTGTCGAGCGGTCACCCGGCTGGACGTGCAGGTGGCGGAACACGTCGCTGACGTAATTCCATTTATTGACACCGTTGAAGGTCCCAACCCAGAGTACGTCGCCGCTGTCCTGGAATACGACGGTCACCCGGTTATCACTGAGACTGCCGGGCTGAAGCGGATCGTGCTGGTAGCGAACGAAAGCCTCGCTGGCCGCACGCCACTCATTGAGCCCGTTATCGGTGGCGATCCAGAGGGTGCCGGCCCGGTCCTCGTAGATGCTTCTTACCCGGTCGTGACTCAGACTGTGCGGATCCTCCGGATTGTGCCGAAAGTGCCTGAACCGGTTGCTGTTGGGGTCGAAACGACTCAGGCCGCCCTGGTAAGTCCCCACCCAGAGCCGGCCACCACGGTCCTCGTAGATGCTGCGCACCTGGTCGTTGCTCAGGCTGCTGGGTACCGAGGGGTCGTGACGGTAGACGACGAATTTCTCCCGGGCGTGGTCCATGCGGGCGAGACCGCCCTCGGTACCGACCCAGAGCTTGCCCTTGGAGTCTTCAAAGATCGCCAGCACTTTGTCGCTCGGCAGGCTGTCCGGCACGTCTGCGTCGTGACGATAGTGGACGAAGCGACCGGTGGCGGTGTCCAGGCGGTTCAGCCCCCCGCCGTCCGTGCCAATCCAGTAATACCCCTTGCTGTCCTGATATACGACGCGTACTCGATCGCTGCTCAGGCTGTGCGGGTCCTCGGACGCATGGCGGAAGCTGGTAAATGAATCGCTTTCGCGATCGTAGCGATTGAGTCCACCGCCGTCAGTGCCCACCCACAGATCTCCGGCGTTGTCGATGTACACCGACCAGACCCAGTCGTGTGACAGGGAACCGGGATCATCGTGCTGGTTGTCGTAGACGACGGTTTCATAACCGTCGTAGCGATTGAGACCTTCCTGGGTGCCGAGCCAGATGAAACCGTGCGGGTCCTGCGCGATGGCGTTGATCGCGCCTTGAGACAAGCCCTGCTGCTGTGTAATTGCCGAGAACAGGATGTTGCGTGTTGCCAGCCCGCTGTCCGTGCCCGGCTGCTTCAGCCCAGCCTGCGCGTATAAAGCAGAGCTGCAGCAACAGCCCAACAGCATCAGCAGGCCGAACAGGTGCAACCAGAACCCCGGTGTTTGCGCGCGCGGCAACGCCAGCGATGGTACTGGTGCGCTGGGTTGCGGCCACGGGTGGGCACCACCGGTTGCCATTCGTTTCGCGTCTCGCTTCGCTGCGCTCCGGCGGCTCGAAAGGCCTCTATTTCCGTAGTGGTGCTTCTGTGACTCGACGGACATTATGCCAAGGCTACCAGTGGTTGCTGTTGTGGGTTTCTTGTTTCGCTGGTTAGTGAGGAGCAACCTCCGTGCCAGTACCCTGGTCACCCGCGGTGCTCTGCAGGGAGGCCTGGTTAACCCATTGAAGAATATGGGGCTGGCGGGTGTGTTGTTGGGTGTGGGCGAGTGCGGGCGCAGCGCACTCACGCGGGGAGGGCATTCTGCAGTGTGATGGCTTTCACAATTTTCGCCGGATACGCCGAAATTGTGGTGAGTCAGTGCAAAAAAACGGTGTCTGCAGCATAGGCTGCAGCATGCCTACGGTGTCGTCCAGCGCCGATAAGTAGGGGCGGTCACGCCCATCAACGCCGATCCCAGCGTATTATCCTGCTGAACGCGCGCCGCGACCTCCTCCAGCAGAATCTGACGTGCATGATCGAGGATATTTTTGTTGGCCGAGGCTGCGCCATTTGTGACCAGGCGGGGCAGAATGGGTTGCACCGCCGACCAGCCCTCGGTGCGCGCCATCAGGCCGGCCTGAAGTTCCCGTTTCACCTTATCGAGTCGGCGACGGAAGGTGGTTTCTGCCATGCCCAGTGCCGTTGATGCGTGTCGGGCCGTACCCTTGCTCGCGTTGTCCGCAGCCAGCACCAGGTCCTCGGCTAACCAGCGTCCCAGGGGAACGGGTTGGCCGCCGTGTTCCAGGGCCCTGGTCACTTGCTGCTTGAGCGCGTCGCGCAGCGCCGCCCAGGGATTTCCTTTGACGGGGCCGGGCGCCGGCGCGCTTTCGCGGTTGTCGGTACCCTGCTCCGTCAGCGGCAAGGGTGCTGTAACCCCATTCAACTGCTGACGATCCGGTATCCCTGCGCTATCAACACAGACTGCGTCCGGCAGTTGCAGTTCGGCTGCGTCTATCAGGTCGCCGTCGGACATGACGACCGCCTGCAGTATGCGGTGCTGCAGTTCGCGCACGTTACCTGGCCAGGGGTAATCCACCAGTGCCTGCTCGGCTGCCGTATTCAGTGATCTAAGGCTTTTGCCGTACTCGGAGGAGAACCTTTCCAGGAAATAGTGCGCCAGTGGCATGATGTCGTCCGGGCGTTCGCGCAGCGCCGGGGCTTTCGCGGTTACCACCTGCAGGCGATAATACAGGTCCGCGCGGAATCGGCCTTTGGCGACCTCGATCGCCAGATTGCGGTTGGTGGCGCTTACAATCCTCACGTCGACATTGACGGGCCGCGTAGCCCCGACCGGGGTAATCTCCTTCTCCTGCAGGAAACGCAGCAGCTTGGTCTGGATTTCAAGTGGTATCTCACCTATCTCGTCAAGGAAAAGGGTGCCGCCTTCAGCCTCTATGATGCGGCCCGGTGATGAACCCTGCGCTCCCGTATAGGCGCCCTTGACGTGTCCGAAAAGCTCGGCGTCCATAAGACTGTGTGCGATGGCCCCACAGTCGACCGTGACGAAGGGCCGTTTCCGGCGCGCGCTCAGGTCATGCACTGTGCGGGCAAGCATTTCCTTGCCGGTGCCGCTCTCGCCGGTGATCAGTACGGTGACGTCCGTGGGTGCCACCTTACGCAGCGTCTTGACCACGGTGTCCATTTGCCGTGACTGATAGACAAGCCGGGTGTGCTGCATCGCCTGGCGCAACTCGTTCACTTCCTCGCGCAGCCGCTGACTTTCGCGTTCCTTTTCCTGCCTCCAGCGCACCGCGAGTTCCGCTCGATCCAGTGCGACGGCGATCTGACTGGCGAGCGCGTTGAGAAACACCAGATCTGAGTTGTCCAGCGCCAGAGTCTCTTCGGGGCCGTGCAAATATAGACAGGCGAGACAGTCGTCCTGCGCCAGCAGAGGTACTGCGTAGGCGGTATATGCTTTTCTCGCGGCAGCGCCGCCGCCCCCGCGACCCGGTTCCAGACGCAGGCGTTCGGTGCGCCGGTGTTTCCGCGCCATGGCCAGCAGTTGTTTCTGCTGGTCGGAGAGGGATACTTCGCGCTGGTCGGAAATGCGCCCCTCGCCGTCGGCGTTCGCACAGTTTGCGGCCAGAAGACGCGGTGGGTCCTGCTGCGATCCGGAGTACAGCGCCACCCATTCGGGACGAAAGGTCGAACCGACCCGCCCGACGAACTCAGCTGCAATGGATTCCGTTTCCGGGCGTGCGGAGATCACCGTGATGGTATCCCACAGCAACAGCATGTTGCGATAGTCTTTCTCGGTATCGGCGGTGAATATTCCGCTCAGCCGGTCGAGGGTGCCGACACCGGAATCAGTCCCATCCGGGGTCCACACTACGGTGCGCGCACCACCGGCGAGTTTTGCTACGTTGAGCGCCTGGTCGGCGCGCCGCAGCAGTTCGGCGGGATCATCCAGCGGCTCGCTTTCTTCGCCGGGCTCGTAGACGGCTACGCCCGTGCTGAAAGTAAAACGCGCGGCACCGTCAAGGTAGCCATGTCGTGTCAGGGCCTGACGAAGTTTCTCAGCGGCGGTTTGCGCCGCGGCGAGTGTCGTGTCTGGCATCACGATGCCGAATACGGCGCCCCCATAACGGAAGGTGCCGTCCGAGCGTCTCAGGTTTGCGGACAGCTGCGTCGCCACCTGGCGCAAGGCGGTATCACCCGTTTCGCGCCCGAGGCGATGGTTGGTCAGGCCGAACTCGTCCGGGTTAACCAGCAGAAGCGCAAGGGGGAGGCGGTCGCGCCGCGCCCTGTCGTGCTCGCGCTCCAGGTAGATCTGGAACTCGGCGCGGCCGGGTAATTGGCTGACAGGGTCCCGTTGCAGGGCTGAAAGCTGATATGCCTCCCACGCCATGTATCCGCCGAGTGCCAGGTGCCAGGCAATCCAGTCGTCGGAACCCGCCGGGGTCTCCACGCTGAACCCGTCGAGACGCTCGAAAGCGTCGGCGACGAAAGACGGCGGCGGTTTGCCGTCGTAACGCAGCCCGATACAGACCACCGCCTGTTCGCCGCTCTCGGGTGTCAACCCGGCAGACCGGCGCCGTTTGTTGGGCAGCGTTTGAACTCTGCCTTCGGCCAGAGCGGCCCGAATCCGGCCGACGTCCAGACCAATCAGGTATCCGCCGTCGTCACTGCTGGGTTGCATGCGAAGTGGCCGCGCCGAGCCTGGGGGTTGTTTCCCTTGTTGTTGCTGCACCATTTGGGTAGCAAACTCCGCGGCCAGCGCCTCGGTTTCCAGTTCTGGAACCGGCGCCGACAGGCCCTCGTGCAGTATCAGGCACGGCCGCTGACCGGAGCTGGAGCACAGAACCAGCGACACGGTATCGGCGCCGGTGAGACGTCGTAGTGTCAGCAGGTAGCTTGTCAGTGCTTGTCTTGCAGGCATGTTGGTACTAGTCAGGAAACTCCCGGTTCGCCATGGCCGTAGGACGTCGATTCATCGAATCTCCGCTCGCTGACGGTCAGGCACTTTTGGCCATGAGCTGGGCGCAGGCCTCTCTCCAGTCGCGGATTTTGCCGCGCGGGCTGTCCAGGCAGTCCTCCAGATCGCCGCTGCGGCCGCTCTCGTCGTGCAGTGCCGACTCCTGCAGAAACCACTCTGCCACGTATACGGCCTTGTTGGTGAGAGCCACCGTCTGGGTGGCGTAACGGCTGCAGTCATGGTGCAGCGCAACGGCTTCAACCACGGCTTCCGGCAGGCTCCAGAGAGCCAGCACGTGTGAGCCGAGTTCCGCGTGACTTGCACCGAACTGGTCCAGTTCCATCTCTAGCAGCGCGTTTTCGTCGCCGCCGGCACGGCGCAGCATGGGGTAATAGACGTCAGATGCGTTGGCCAGCAGGATCAGTTGCCCGATATCATGCAGAAGACCGGCGATGCCAGCGGTGGTGATGGTGAGTCGGTCACCGCCTTCCTGTGCAGCCACATGGCGTGCCAGCGCCGACGCAGTGAGACTGTGTTTCCAGAGAGCGTCCAGGTTGACCCCGGGCGCCGGCATGCGATCGAAAACGTGGGTCGCCAGTACCAGCGATGTAACCATATCGGTGCCCAGGAACGTGACGGCATCGCGAATGTCTGTGACGGTGCGTGGTATCGCATAGAATCCGGAATTGGCTATCTTCAAGAGCTTCGCCGTAAGCGCCGGATCGCGCGCGAGGATTTGTGCGACACTGCGCGCGTCGCTGGTGGCTGAGTCCAGTTCGTCGCGGATTTCGAAATACAGCCGCGGTGGGGTTGGGAGGGTATGCAGGTCGGAAAGCAGGTTCGTGAGCCCGGTGTTTTCACGACACCGTCGCCACACCCTTATACCGCGCCGTATTGCGGCCATCAGTTCGGTCGATGCGCAGTCGACCGGGAAGCACTGACAAGCGGATTCCAGTACGGGAGGCGTATCGCCTTCCCGTGATTCCGGCAACAGCGCGAATCGTATTACTGCAGGGGCCCGGGTCTGGATCCGGCGCAAGAAGGCGTCGCATTCGGCGTGCTCGTTGCCAAAGCTCGCGATCAGCACAGAGAAGACGCGTTGTGACATTATATCCAGAGCCGCGTCGGCTTCCGCTACGCGCACGATCTGCCAGTCGTCATGCGTACCGCTAAGGGACCGCATGAGAGTCTGCAGGGCGGTTCCCTCGGTCTCTACAAACAGGATGTGTCGCGCACTCATGTCAGCATAGCTCCCTACAGGGTCTTGTACCGCGCCCTTAATGCGGCAGCCAATCCGAGTGTTTTCGATCAGCCTATCTACTTCTGTATCGTCTCCGATATCATGGACTTAAGCGCTGTGGCGAATGGCTGCCCGCGTACAGTTGTGACGTCGCAAGGTGCTGGAGCCATTGCTCGGCCTGGTGCCGGCTGCGGTCGAATTCGCGGGCACGCTCAAAACAGCTGCGCGCTTCGCGGGGGTGCTGCAGGTGGAAATGAGCGATGCCGGCTAGCAGATGGGCTGTCCCCCGCCTTGTAAGCGCGTCGCCGGCCAGCGCGAGCTCGGTGGCGCGCACAACTTCGGACCAATCTTCTTTATCGGCCAGAAGCTGGGCGTGCTTTAGGTGCAGGTCGGCGTGTGCGGCTGACTCCAGTGCCCGTTCCACAGCGCCCAGCGCGCGGTCGGTCTCTCTGGCGTGTAGCCACGCGTCCACCAGCAAGGCCCAGTTCTCCTGAGTTGCTGTAACCGCGCCGTCACGAAGCGACCGCTCCAGCAATTGCCCGGCTTTGTGGGCAAGGCCGGTGTACAGGTAGTGCTGCGCCAGGTTGAGCAGGTCGCGCTCTTCGGTTAGTACACCCTGCAGGTAGGCCAGCTCCAGAACGGCCACTGACTGTGTCTGGCTGCCGGTTTCGGCGTAAACACCGGACAGTTGCAGCCAGTAGTCCTTGCGCCCCGGAAACAGCAGTATCATTCGTTGTAGAAGCTCGGCGGCGGCCGTGTATTGGCGCGACTGGTAATGCACGGCGAGCAGCTGGCGATACCAGTTCTCCTGCGGCCGGTCGGCCTGTTGGATGGCCGCGCTGAGCTGCTCGACCGCTTCGGGATAGCGTTTTACCTGGGCATAGGCTGTGCCGGCGAGGGCACGGGCGGCAGGTGCAGGGTTTCGCTGCAGCCCGAACAACCGCTCCAAGGTGGTAACGGCGGCTGGATAGTCGGCGACTGCCATCTGCAGTTGCGCCAGCAAATACAGGGTGCGCATCGTCGCCGAGTCTGGCAGTGCCTCCAGTGCAAGGCACTCGGTCAGGGCGGCGATGGCCTGCGGGTACTTTTCCCGGGTGGCGTACAGATGCGCGTAGCTCTGCAGCACCAGCGCAAGCTCATCGCGTCTGTGCCCTACGCGGGGTCGTAACCTGTCCAGACCCGCCAACGCGTCTTCATAGCGCCCTTTCTGCATCAGGGCATGCACGCGGTTGAGCTGTTGGTAGGTGCGTTCGCTGATTGCCTGCGCGTCACGTTGGGCGGCGACGGGTGTGGTCATGGGCACACCGGACAGCGCCAGAAAAACAACGAGCGCGACAGAAACTCTTTTCATGTTCAGCGTCCCGCCAGCTTGAACTCGATGACCTGCATCGCCCGTACCGGTACCGGTGTTCCCTCCACGATCCTGGGTTTGAACCGCCACTGTCTTATCGCAGCGACGGCGGAACGGTTGAAAGTACGGCGGGGACGGGCGTCGAGTACCACGGGATCGATCACGGTACCCTGCTCGGTGATGGTGAACTCGAGCTTGACCCAGCCTTCATCACCGTTGCGGGCGGCCTTACGGGGGTAAGCGGGTTCTACTCTGAACAGCGGGATGATGTCGCCGCTACCCCCGGCGTCATCGAGTCCCCCTGTCAGGTCGCCGGTCGCTGCCGGTGCTGCAGCGTCGCTGTTTTGGTTGCCGCTTGCATCCGGCTGCGACAGGGCAGCGGTCGCCTCCCCGCGGGTCAGGTTATCGGCGCTGTCGCGGGGGATACGGGCCGGATCAAAGGGTTCCAGAGTGGGGACGTCGCCGAGATCAAGCGGAATCTGTTCGGGCAAGGGGACAGACAGGGGTATTGACCGGGGCGGTTCGATATTCGCGATCAGCGGTGCTGGTGCGGATGGAGACTCGGCGGAGGGGGCAGGACGTTCCGGAAGGCCGTGTGTGGCCGGGCGCGTCTGTGTCTCGTCAGTGTCCGGCGTCAACCTGATCAGGCGTACAAAACCGGGGTAATCGGGGCGCGCCAGCCCCGGGCGACCGCTGCTTATCAGGTATTGCATCAGGCAAAACAGGGCCAGCGTGACTATCAGCGCCGGGAGCAGAGCGGTAGCAAGACGCATCAGGTCACCTAGATGGGGTGGGCGGCGACCGATACATCGCTCACACCCGCGAGTCGTGCCTGATCGATGACCTGCACCAGCAACCCGGTTCGCGAGTTTTCGTCGGCCTGTATAACCACCGCACCTTCCGGATTCTCGGCGTGCAGGCGCTCGATGCTGGCACGCACGGCGCGGATGTCGACCTCGCGTTTGTCGATCCAGATCGCATTATCTGCGGTAATGGCGACCATGATGTTGCCACGCTCCTTGCGTTCGCTGCTGTGTGCGCCAGGACGGCTGACATCGACACCGGACTCCTTCACGAACGACGTGGCCACCACGAAAAAGATCAGGATGATGAATACGATATCGAGCATCGGCGTGATGTTCAGGTCGATGTCATCCTCGGCGTCCAGGTACTTTCTCTTCCTCATACCGGCGCCTCGCGGTACTCGCGCAGCAGATCCGCCGCCTTTTGTTGCTCCAATGCGATCTGTTGGCCGAGGCGCACGCTGAAAAACAGGCCGGATAGAGCGACCACCAGTCCAGCCATCGTGGGTATGGTGGCGAGCGAAATGCCGTTCGCCATGGCGCGTGCATTCCCGGTGCCCAGTACGGCGATGACGTCGAAGACATGAATCATTCCGGTCACGGTACCGAGCAGGCCCAGCAGCGGGCAGATCGCGATGAGACTTTTGATCAGCGCCAGCGAGCGCGTCAGCCGCAGGGAAAGATCGGAAATCAGGGCCAGACGAATTTTGCGGGCAAACCAGGAACTCTGATCCGCGCGTCTGCGCCACGCACCAACCAGCTGCTCAAGCTCGCCTGGATATTTCAGCCGCAGATAGGCATAGCGTTCGATGATCAGGGCCCATAACAGTAGCGAGACCAGAAAGATGGTCCACAGCACATAGCCGCCGGAGGCGAAGAATTCACGCAGCAGTTCCAGATATTCACGCACAGGCAGCATGATGTCGCTCCTGTTCGGCGTGACGTGCGATGAGACCGGCGCTCTGTTCCTCCAGTACTGCCAGCAGCCGTTTGCTCCTGGTATTCAGGGCGCTGTGCATCAGTATCAGGGGAATGGCGGCACCCAGGCCGAGTACGGTGGTGACCAGGGCCTGCGAAATGCCGCCGGCCATGAGGCGTGGATCACCGGTACCGAACAGCGTAATGGACTGGAAAGTCTCGATCAGTCCGGTCACGGTGCCGAGCAGTCCGAGCATGGGCGCGATTACCGCCAGGATGCGTACCGTCACCAGACCGCGCTGCAGCGCGGGGGTACTCTTCAGGATCGCCTCGTCGAGCTTGAGCTCCAGCGTTTCAGTATCGATCCCGCGGTTCTCGTGGTAGACCGCCATCACCTGTCCCAGCGGGTTGGCGCTGTTGGGAATATCGCTGCCCAGCTGGCTCCTGATACGTCGCCCGATCAATGCCAGGTGCCAGGCGCGTTCCGCCGCCACCGCCGCGCCGATCAGCGCAATGGCGATGATGATGTAACCAATCAGGCGGCCCTGCATGACCCGTTCGCCGACGTCCGGTACCTGGCCCAGCAGGTCGAGCAGCGCGCCGCGGGACGGATCGATCACCATGGGAACCGGGCCTGAGGCGCCCTGTTCAAATTCCGAAGCGGTGCGCTGAAAACGCCTGCCAGGCTGCCTGGCGAGTTCCTGCAGCGTTCCGGTTTCCGGCAGATAACGGAGCAAGCTGCCACCCGATACCGCGGTAAAGGTGCCCGCGCGGCTGACCGGTCGCTGCTGGGCGGAGCCATCGGCACCGACCACCGTGGCACTGTAGCGGACCAGCTTACCGGACTCGGTCATCTCCTGTTGCAGCGCAAACCACAGTCCCTCCAGCTGCGCGATGGAAGGGAGCTCCTGGCGCAGTGCCAGCTGCTCGAGCGCTTCAAGTCGCCGGGGTAGCTGCGAAGAGATGAGGGAGTTTTCCAGAACCGCGCGGGTGTCACCCCATACCTGCCGGTAGATCCCGGATAACTCGGCGAGTGCACCGGAGCGCTCACGTACCCGCCGCTGCAGCTCGATCAGCTGCTTTTCGTTGCTGTCGTAGGCCTGCTGGAGTGCATCGCTGCGCGCCTGCTCGGCAGCGAGTGACGCCCTGAGTTCCGCAAGCTTCGTTGCCTGTGCGTCCTTTTCCACCAGAAAACGCTGTTCCCGTTCACGGTTGCCCTGCAGCGTGGTGGTCTGCAGCCTGCGCACCGAGTCCAGCAGTGCGTCCAGATCGGCGCTATTCGGCTGCTGCGCCTGCGGCGCGCCCCAGGCGCCCGCCAACAGGGCCAGAATGAGTGCCCTGAGCCAGCTCATTGCGTCACCTGGGGCGCCGGAAAAGGCAGTATCAGCAGCTCGGGGGCAGACTGCTTGCGGGCCACGGCAAATGCCTGCTTCAATGTGCCTCGGTATTCGTCGGATAGCGCGTGCCAGGAGCGCGACGCAGGGTCCCAGCTGCCCGCCTGTATCCCGTCCAGTGAACGGTAGAACAGGCCGATGCGCCCCACGCGCAGGAACTCGACCGTGCGCTCGCCGCCAGCGTGCTGCAGTACGCCCCGGTAAGCCTCGATGGAACGTCCGTAGTCGGTCTCGATCTGGTAGGCCTCCATGACACGCCGGTACTTTTCCGCCACGCTGGAATCGGGACGGTCGAGCAGGGCGCGCAACTGCTCGACGCGCTGGCGCCGCTCCGGAAGCAGAAACGGCCGGTCGAGTTCGACGAATTGCGCCAGGGTGTCGACCATGCGGCCCAGCAGGGGAATGATCTCGCGCTGCGTGACCTGTACTTCGTCGAGCTGTGTTTCGAACGAGGAAATGCTCTGCCGCTGGGCAGCGACCATGCGTTCCAGGTGATCGTTGTAATCACGCAGGCTGTCCAGCTCGCGTGTCGCCTGGCGGTACTCCTGCAGCAGTTCGCGGGTCTGATCAGAGATCTGATCGATCCGCTGCTGCGACTTCAGCGTCGCCCGGTCTGTCTCAGACTGTAAATCGATGCTCGACTTGATCGGGTTTGCGGCACGGGCGGGGGCAGCCGTGATGGCGAAGGTCGCCAGATTCGACAGCAGCACAAAGGTGAACAAGCAAACTTTCATCTCGCTGAACCTGCAATGCCCTGCGGCCTACCGCTAGCCGAAATTCGACACCCTCAGCCGTCGAACTGATGCCGGTAGCGTAGATAGAAGAAGCGACCGCGGGGGTTGTGCAGCGCACGGTTGAAGAACGGCCACCCCTCCAGGAACGGATCTTCCGGCGGTTCCTTGTCGAACAGATTTTCTATACCCAGCGTCAGCGTCCCGCCGGGCAGGGAACGGGGCAACCAGTTGAACTGGCCGTCCACTGTGGTCCAGGAATCTATACTGTCGTCAGCGTCCTTGCGATCGTAGCTGCCAGTGTAATTGAGTGTCAGGCTGGCCGCATAGTCGGCCTTGTTCCAGCCCAGTACGCTCTGGCCGCGCCATTCCGGACGACCGTCTTCACCGGCCAGATCGTCGAAACCGGCGCCGGATACGGGCTCCACTTTGAACGATCCCAGGTAAGTTGCCATAACCGTAAAACGGAAGTCGCCGGCGTGCGCCGTTCGCCAGTCAACACCGGTGTCCAGATCGATACCCCAGAGTTTCTGCGCCGCGACATTCTGGAACGGGCTGAAAACGACCACAATATCACCGTTAGGATCGCGGATGACATTGCCGGGAAACAGGTTGCTGTTGTTGACATAGAATTGCGGGTTATTGGTGACCGCGTCATTGTTTTCGATACGCCACCAGTCGACGCTGATATCCCAGGCGTGGGTGACGTCCCACACCAAACCGAGACTGTAGTTGTCCGACTCCTCGGCGTCCAGTTCGTCGTTGCCGCTGGCCAGAGTCGGTACTTCAACCACCTCGCCGGTGACTGGGTCGAAGACAGTCTCGAAAGAAAAGATTTCTTCGCTGTAGAGTTCCTGCAGTGTCGGTGTCTTGAAGCCGGTTCCGGCGCTGGCGCGCAGCAGCAGGTTGTCGAGCGGCTGCCAGCGAAGACCGAGTTTCGGGTTGAATGTGTCGCCGAAGTCGCTGTAGTGGTCATAGCGGCCTGCCAGCTGAACCTCCACATCGTCGAGTACGGGGACGGACAGCTCCAGGAAGGCTGATTCTGAATGCCGGTCACCGTCCGCGGAGATGCCGCCGACGCCGAGCACATCACCGCTTTCGGTCACCGGGTCGAATTCATCGGAAAATTCTTCTTTTCGATACTCGGCTCCGAAGGCTGCGGATAACGCACCGTGTTTCATTTCCAGGATATCGCCACTGGTCTTGAAGTCGACAAAGTACAGCTTGGATTCGCCGTCGCGCCTGGTTTCATAGCTGATGGCGTTAGGGTCCAGATTCGGGCTGTCGCCGAACAGGTTGAGCGTGCCGTCATCCACTGCGGCCTGCACCGCGGTTTGTGTAGCGTAACCGTTCTCTCCGGTAATCTTGGTGTCGATCTTGCCAGCGCCGGCGCCGAGCTCCCAGTCCCAGTCGCGGAACGTGCCAGTCAGGCCGGCGAGCAGGTTGTAGGCATCGGTCTCGAAGTCATCGGTGCGCGGACCGAGTTCCAGCAGGCGGTAGATGACGTCGACGTCCTCGCCCGGGAAGATCGTATTCGGATTGGTGCCGCTGACGGAGAAACTGCCGGTGCTCGGCGCCAGGTCGCGTTCGCTCGAAGAGTCGGTGTAATTGGCTGAGGCAAACGCGCTCAAGCTGTGCGTCAGGTCGTAGCTCCCGGAGGCCATCAGGCTGATCCGCTGGGCTTCCGGGATGAGCGTGGTGTGGGGTGCGAAATCGTACAGGCAGAACGGACCCTTGGCGGCACTGATCCGATCCGGTGGGCAGCGCGGGTCCGGCTCGGGAAAACCGGCGGCCCGAATGATGGTGCCCGGGTTGCCGGCGCGGCTGCGGTCGTCAATCGGACCGTTGGCAGAGCTGCTGAGATCGCGGTCCCTGGACCAGACGTTATCGCGGTCCAAGTAGTCCAGGCCGAAGGTGAAGTTACCCTTGTTTCCCGTGCGGCCGCCGGCGAAGGTGAAGTGGCGCTCATCGCCATCGCTTTCATCGCTCTGTCCGTAGGACGCCGAAACATCCACGCCGTCGTAGTCCTTGCGCAGGATGATATTGACGACCCCGGCGATCGCATCGGAACCGTAGATGGCGGAGGCCCCATCTTTGAGAATCTCGACGCGCTCGACCAGGCCGAGCGGAATAAGGTTGATGTCCACGAAGCTCGAGCTGCCATCCTGGCCGAAGGGAAACTGCGGCATGCGGCGACCGTTGACCAGCACCAGGGTGCGGGACACGCCCAGACCGCGCAGGTCGATACCGGCCGATGCCGGTGCAAAGCCCTGGGTGAACTTCTCGTCGACAATACCGGCGGTGTTGTAGATAACCTTGCCGAACAGTTCGTTCACGGTGGTGGCCCCGGACTGTTCGATGGCCGCGCGATCCATGACGAACACCGGCAACATGCCTTCGGTATCCGAACGTTTGATGTGCGTGCCAGTGACCTGGTATTTCTCCAGCGTCACCGGTGCGTCGGAAGCTGCGGAAGCAGGCGCTGTGAGCGCACCGGCAGCAAGGGCTGCACATAGCGAAAGAACCCGTACAGGGATGAGACAGTCCAGATATCGGCTAACTTTTTCCATAATGTCTGCTTTCAACTGATGTCCTTGAATTGCTCAGCCAGCGAAATCATCAACCAGTGGTGGACTTGTAATAGTGACGCTCCGTGCCCATGGCCTGCTCCGCGGTCCGATATACAGTCGTGCAAGTTCAACGAGTTAACGGCAGTTCAGCAGCACACTTGAACCCGCGGCGGGGACCCCCGCTCAAGCGCCAAAGCATGCGGTCCTGGCCCCCGCGCCCAGGCTTCCGAAACTGGTCCGGTGTGCACCGTTTGTCGTGCGTCTAGAGCAGAAACCGTTCGATTGCCGCGGCGCTTTGGGGGCGTGCGAAGTTGTAGCCCTGGCCCAGGGCACAGACGGTTTGCGCTATAAATCAATGTGTTGCGTCGTTTTCGATGCCT
>CP070738.1:15828-30077 GCA_020347685.1 Gammaproteobacteria bacterium
CTGCGCTACGGAATCCCCGACTTCAAAATGGAAAAACACCTCATTGACCGGCGCGTTGAACAAATGCAGGCCGAAGGCGTGGTATTCAGGGCGAACACCCACATCGGTGCAGACCTGGCGGCCAGCCAGCTGCGCGAGGAATTCGACGCCATCGCGCTGACCGGGGGTTCGGAACAGCCGCGCGACCTGCCGGTGCCGGGCAGGGAACTGGAGGGCGTGTATTTCGCCATGCAGTTCCTGCCGCAGCAAAACAAACGCGTGGCCGGCGACACCATCCAGGACAGCGAGGCCATCTCGGCCAAGGACAAACACGTCATCGTGATCGGGGGTGGCGATACAGGCTCCGACTGCATCGGAACCTCGATTCGGCAGGGCTGTAAATCGGTCACCCAGCTGGAGATCCTGCCGCGACCACCGGAACAGGAAAACAAGGAACTCACCTGGCCGGAATGGCCCAACAAAATGCGCACCTCCTCTTCCCAGGAAGAAGGCGCGGTACGTGACTGGTGCGTAGCCACCAAGAAATTCATCGGCGAGAACGGCAAGGTCCGCAAAATCCGCTGTGTGCGCGTGGAATGGGAAAAAGACGCCTCCGGCGCCTGGAAAATGAATGAAATCGAAGGCAGCGAATTCGAACTGGACGCCAACCTGGTGCTGCTGGCCATGGGCTTCGTGCACCCGGTGCAAAAGGGCATGCTCGAGCAACTCGGTGTGGAGTACGACAGCCGCGGTAACGTGAAGGGCGACACCGAGGGGGCCGACGCCTACAAGACCTCGATTGACAAGGTCTTTGCCGCGGGCGATATGCGGCGCGGCCAGTCGCTGGTGGTGTGGGCAATCCGCGAAGGCCGCCAGTGCGCACGCGCCATCGACGAATACCTGATGGGCTCCTCTGAGTTGCCGCGCTGACAATGCATCGAGCAGCAACTTGGCCGAAATTCCGTTTTCTTAACCGCAAAGGACGCGAAGAACGCTAAGGAAACACTGCCCCAGAGATCCTTTGTGTCCTTCGCGTCCTTCGCGGTTTAACAAGATGACCGAACTAAAAAACGATCGCCTGATCCGCGCCCTGCTGCGCCAGCCCGTCGATGTAACCCCGGTGTGGATGATGCGTCAGGCCGGCCGCTATCTGCCCGAGTACCGTGCGACACGCAAGCAAGCGGGCAGCTTCATGCAACTGTGCACATCGCCGGAACTGGCCTGCGAGGTGACGCTGCAACCGCTCGCGCGCTTTCCACTCGACGCGGCAATCCTGTTCTCGGATATCCTTACGATCCCCGACGCCATGGGGCTGGGCCTGTATTTCTCCGAGGGTGAAGGGCCGCGCTTCAAGCACCCGGTGCGGACCGAGGAACAGATAGCAACCCTGGGGGTACCGGACCCTGAGCAGGAACTGCGCTACGTGATGGATGCGGTGCGGCTGATCCGCAAGGAGCTGGACGGGCGCGTGCCCCTGATCGGTTTCTCGGGTAGTCCCTGGACACTGGCCACCTACATGGTGGAGGGCGGGTCCAGCAAGGACTTCCGCACCATCAAGGCCATGCTCTACGAACGCCCCGAGCTGCTCGATCAACTGCTCGATACAGTGGCCGACGCTGTTACGCTATACCTCAACGCCCAGATCCGGGCCGGCGCCCAAACCGTGATGATTTTCGACACTTGGGGTGGCGCCCTGACTCCCAGCGATTACTGCCATTTCTCGCTGAAGCCCATGGAGCGCATTATCAACAGCTTGCAACGCGAGCACGAGGGACAGCGCATCCCGGTGATCCTGTTCACCAAGAATGGGGGACAATGGCTGGAGGCGATGACCGACACGGGAGCCGATGCGCTGGGCCTGGACTGGACCACGGACCTGAGCGACGCGCGCCGCCGCGTCGGCGACCAGGTGGCGCTGCAGGGTAATCTCGATCCCTCGGTGCTCTATGCGTCGCCGGCGCACATTCGCGAACAGGTGGCCAAGGTGCTGGCGAGTTTCGGCGCCGGGAGCGGACACGTATTCAACCTCGGACACGGTATCCATCCCGGTATCAAACCGGAGCATGCGGGCGCGATGATCGAGGCGGTACACGAATTGAGCCGCCCCTATCACGCCTAGCCCGCGCCTGGCGCGGGGGGTGATCACTGCGCAACAACAATCAGCCGACTTCGCTCAGCAAGCGCTCCATCATGCCTTGCGCCTGCGACAGGTAACCGCCGCCGAACAGGTTGAAGTGATTCAGGACGTGGTAGAGGTTGTACAGCACTTTGCGCACCGCATAACCCTCATCGAGCGGCCACGCGGCCTGGTAGGCCGAGTAGAACGCTGACCCGAAACCGCCGAACAGCTCGGTCATGGCCAGGTCCGCCTCCCGGTCGCCGTAGTAGACAGCGGGATCGAAAATAACCGGTTCCCCGGCCCGCGTGAAACTGTAATTCCCTCCCCACAGGTCACCGTGCAGCAGCGACGGCTCAGGCGTATGCCCGCCCAGCAGCGCGGGCACTGCCTCCTGTAAACGCTGTCCCAGCTCGATGGCCCGGCCGCCCGCGCCATTCCGGGCGGCCAGCCGCAGCTGGAATCCGAGCCGGTGCTCGCGCCAGAAGTGCTGCCAGTCGTGTTCCTGCTGATTGACCTGCGGAGTCGAACCAATGGTGTTGTCGCGGTGCCAGCCAAACCGCGCCGCTGTGGTTCCATGCAGGGCCGCGAGCCCCTCGCCCAGTGCCGCCGCATCACCCCGGCCGCCCAGTTCCAGGCATTCCATCACCAGGTAGGCCTGGCTGCCGCTGCGACCCCAGCAGACCGGCTGCGGGACGCGCAGCCCCCCGGCTTGTCCCAGTTCCGTCAGCCCCGCCGCTTCGGCCTCGAACATGTCCAGGCCGCCGGCATCATTGAGTTTCACGAAAAAGGCACCGCAACTGGAAGGCAGCCGGTAAGTCTGATTGATACAGCCGCCGCCAACCGAATCGGGTGCCGACAACTGCACGGCCCGCCCGCTGCAACGGCTGATGTCCGCTTCAATGTCTTCCCATAGACCCATGAATGTTCCCCGGTGGCGGCCGTTTGCGCCCAGCTCGGTCCCCACCTGAGGCTCCAGGAGGGCGACGGAACGCGCGCCGCGCCACAGATACACATTATGAAAAGGTGCCTGAAACCGCACGCAGAGCCGCAGCCCGACAGCTTACATCTTCAGGCGCTCGTGCATCAGGCTGCTGCGTGGAAAATGCGCCCTGAGGAACTCCATCTGATCCGCCAGCACGCGCTTGCCCTGCAGGTAGATGTACTCGGCGTGGGTTGGCATGAACGGCACCGCCAGCAGCTCCATGCCCGCCTCTTCGGGCCTGCGCCCCGCCTTGTGGTTGTTGCAGCGCCGGCACGCCGTCACCACGTTGGCCCAGCTGTCGAGCCCCTTCTGGCTGATGGGTGTCACGTGGTCGCGCGACAGGTCCCTGACCGGAAACCGCTCACCGCAGTACATACACAGGTGGGCGTCACGCTTGAACAGGGCGGGATTGTTCAGCGGCGGAACATACCGGTCGCGGGTCCTCAACAGGACCTTGTTGCTGCCGTGGGTGGCAATAATCGAATTTACGTCAATGTGACTCTGGCGACCCGTCAAGGCGCTGATCCCGCCGTGCACCCGATACAGGCGCACGCCGCAGCTGTAAGCCACCTGCCCCAGATGGTACAGCCGCACCGCCTCCTGGTAGTTGACCCACTCCAGGGGCATACCCGATGCATCGGTGCGAAGCACTTGATGGTGCAAATCGTACACACTGACCTCCCGATAGCGGAGTTACTGCTTTTATCCCAGATATTCCGTAATTTGTAAATCCTCGTGGTGCGCAATTGACCCTGGCAGTAACTTTTTTGGAGATTTCATCACCGGCCCGAATCCGCTATCATGCCGCCTTTTGCGGGCTTCCGCCCTGATTCGGGGCAGATCTTGTTTTCAGGCCGAAGCCAGGGTCGGCGTTCGAATGGCCTGGCTGCACTGCGTTGGAGTGATACAGATGTCGTTACGCTTGGGCGTCCCCAAAGAAATCGAGCAAGGCGAACGCCGCGTCGCGCTGGTGCCGGCAGTAGCCGACCGCTTCATCAAGCTGGGTGTCGAGCTGCTGTTGGAGACCGGTGCCGGTGCCGGCAGCCACCTGACCGACGCGAGCTTCAAGGGTGTCACCATCGTCCCCGACGCAGCCAGTCTGTATCAGCAGGCGGACGTGATTCTGAAAATCCAGCCGCCCACTGAGTCCGAAATCGAAGCCATGAAAGCCGGCGCGGTGGTAATCGGTATGATGCTGCCGCACCGTTACCCGGAGCGGGTCGCCAAACTGCGCGACCACAGAGTTACCAGTTTTGCCATGGAACTCGTGCCACGCATTTCGCGCGCCCAGAGCATGGACATCCTGTCGTCTCAGGCCGCGATAGCCGGGTACAAGGCGGCACTGATGGCCGCCGACCGCTGCAGCGGCTTCTTCCCCATGCTGACCACCGCCGCGGGCACCATCCGCCCGGCCAAGGTGCTGGTGATAGGGGCCGGCGTCGCCGGCCTGCAGGCGATCGCCACCGCCAAACGCCTCGGGGCCATGGTGGAGGGCTACGATGTGCGCAGCGCCACCCGCGAACAGGTGCAGTCACTGGGTGCCAAGTTCGTCGACACCGGCGTGTCTGCCGAAGGCAGCGGCGGCTATGCGCGCGAACTGACCGAGGAAGAGAAAAAGCAGCAGCAGGACGTGCTGGACCAGCACATCATGGCGGCCGATGCCGTCATCACCACTGCAGCCATCCCCGGCAGGGCGGCGCCGAAAATCATCCGCAGCGAGGTGGTCGAGCAGATGAAACCGGGTGCCGTGATCATCGACCTGGCCGCCGAGGGCGGCGGCAACTGCGAAGTGACCCGGCCCGGCGAGCAGATCATTCACCATGGCGTGGTGGTCTACGGGCCGCTCAATGTGCCCAGCGAACTGCCGGTGCACGCCTCGGAAATGTTTTCCCGCAACCTGTTCAACTTCCTCTCGCCCATGATCCAGGAAGGTGAATTCAGGCCGGACTGGGAAGACCAGGTCGTCGCCGACAGCGCCCTGACCCGGGACGGTGAAATCAAACACGCGCCCACCCGCGAGAAAGTCGAAGGACAAGCGTCATGATCGAAGGTTTTACCGCACTCTATATATTCATGCTGGCCGCCTTTACCGGCTATGAAGTCATTGCCCGGGTGCCGGTGATCCTGCACACGCCGCTGATGTCCGGCTCCAACTTCGTGCACGGCATTGTGCTGGTGGGCGCCATGGTGGCCATGGGTCATGCCGACACCGGACTGGAGAAAGTGATCGGATTCATCGGGGTGATGCTGGCGGCGGGCAATGCCGTGGGCGGCTACGTGGTCACCGAGCGCATGCTGGAAATGTTCAAGAGCAGCAAGGGGAAGAATAAATGAACTCCCTGATTCAGCTCAGTTATTTCGCCGCCGCCGTGCTGTTCATCATGGGACTGAAACGCATGAGCTCGCCGGTCACGGCGCGCGGCGGTATCGTGTGGGCGGGCCTCGGCATGGTGGTCGCCACCCTGATCACCTTCCTGTGGCCCGGCATGCACAACTATGCCTGGATGACGCTGGCGATTGTGGTCGGTGGCGGGCTGGCCTGGTACACCGGCAAGAAGGTGGCCATGACCGACATGCCGCAGATGATCGCCATTTACAACGGCATGGGCGGTGGCGCCGCGGCGGCGATTGCAGCCGTGGAACTGCTGCGCGGCGACTTCCACGCACCGACCTTCCAGGTGCTCGCGGTGGCCGGTGGCCTGATCGGCTCGGTCGCATTTTCCGGGTCCATGGTCGCTTTCGCCAAGCTGCAGGGGCTGATGAAGCGCTCGCTGGTGTTTTCCGGTCAGCAGTTCATCAACCTGGCCATCTTCGCCGCCGCGCTGGCGTTCGGCTTCCTGCTGATGGCTGCCGACCTGCCGAGTGGTCTCAATATCCTGCTTTTCTTCGCTCTGGCGCTGCTGTTCGGTGTCCTGATGACGCTGCCGATCGGCGGCGCGGACATGCCGGTGGTAATTTCGCTTTACAACGCCCTGACCGGGCTGGCGGTCGCCTTCGAGGGTTTCGTGCTCGGCAATGCCGCCATGATCATCGCCGGTACCGTGGTGGGTTCCGCCGGTACCCTGCTGACCCAGTTGATGGCCAAGGCCATGAACCGCTCGCTGGGCAACGTACTGTTTTCCGGGTTTGGCTCCGGCGCAGCCGCCGAAGGCGAGGTGGCCGAACAGGGCGAGATGAAGGAAATCGACGCCACCGACGCAGCGGTCATGATGGCCTATGCAGACACGGTGATTATTGTGCCCGGTTACGGCATGGCGGTGGCCCAGGCCCAGCACAAGATCTGGGAATTCGTGCAGCTGCTGGAAAATCGCGGTGTGACGGTGAAGTTTGCCATTCACCCGGTAGCCGGCCGCATGCCCGGCCATATGAATGTTCTGCTGGCCGAAGCCGGCGTTCCCTACGACAAGATTTTCGACCTCGAAGAAATCAACAACGAGTTCGAAAAGGCTGACGTGGCACTGGTCATCGGCGCCAACGACGTGGTCAACCCGGTGGCGCGCAGCAACCCGGAAAGCCCCATCTACGGCATGCCCATCCTCAACGCCGACAAGGCAAAAAATGTCATTTGCGTCAAGCGCGGCAAAGGCAAAGGGTTCTCGGGCATCGAAAACGCCCTGTTCTTCCTCGACAACACCCGTATGCTTTACGGCAGCGGCGAGGCCGTGGCGGGGAAACTGATTACCGAAGTCAAGCAACTCTAGCTTCCACGGCCGTGGGCGCACCGGCGATTCAGCCGGGACGACTCAGGTGCCGTTGCTGCGGAGCGTCGCGCGGCCACATCACGCTGGGCGCAGACACAATCGACCGGTCCCAATGAAGCAAGGCGGGCTCACTCGCCTTCCTGCCGCAGCCAGCGTTCCCGCAGCTGCTCCCTCTGCTCCGGTGTCATGCGCTCCAGGCGCTCACGCTGTTTTTCGCGGAACCGGTCGCGTTCCTCCGGTGACATGCTGTCCCAGCGTTCGCGCAGCGCCTGGCGCTTTTCCGCGGGAAGCTGCTGAAACCACTGAAAGCGTTGGCGCAGGCGCTGCTGCTGTTCCGGCGGGAGAGCCTGGAAGCGCTGGTAGCGCTCGCGCAGCGTGGCACGCTGTTCCGGGCTCAGGGACTGCCAGCGTTGAAAGCGCTGCCTGGCTTTCTGTTTTTGTTCCGGTGTCATCTGCTGCCAGCGCTCGGCGCCTTTGTGCAGCTTCTGCCGGCGTTCTTCCGGCAACTGATCCCAGTCGTCCTGGAAACGCTTCAACAGCTGTTGTTCCTGCCCGCTGAGCTCGCTCCAGCCGAGGCCGCTGCCGGCGGCTGACAGCGGCGACACCGCTGGCACGGCGAGCAGCAGCATTAACAGATGGTTGAGTCTATTCATCATTTGGCCCTACTCTCTCGTCCAGCTTCTGCCATTGCGGATCCAGATATTCCAGGGGGTCCTGCCACTCGCCGCGCTCGTCCTCCCACTCAGCCAGAAACTCGAGCAACCCCTCTGGCAACGCAGCGTCGGAGCTGTCTTCGGCCAGATTGATCCCACTGGCCAGTACCAGGCCCAGCGTCAGCAACCTAGCTGCTGCTCTGGGTCTGTTCCAGCCAGTCATAGAATTCCAGTTCTTCGATGAGTTCCAGTTCCTCGCTTGAGTGGCGCAATTCAATGCTTTCATCTGCTTCAACGCACCAGCGCGGCTACGGTTGACAAGGAAACTGTAATTTCGCGCACCGATGCTGTTAAGATGCCGTTCCGGTCTGCCCGTGGGCACGCATTGGCATTTTAACTTGTTGTATTTACAAATCTAAAAGACCTTGGCCCTGTATTACTCACAATCTCATCAGGCCTCGCAACGGGTCACCAAGAGCCCGTACCGTGCCACCTGACGAGCCGCTGATACTGGAGGTTGCGATACCGTCGCCGCTGTATCGCAGCTTCGATTACCGGGCGCCTCCCGTGCACGGCGATATCCGGCCCGCCGCCGGCATGCGGGTGCTGGTGCCGTTCGGCCGCCGTCAGCTGGTCGGGGTCATACTGGCGACGCGACGACACAGCAGCGTGCCCGGCAGCAAGATCAAGAACGCCCTCAGCGTTCTCGATACCGAACCGGTTCTGGGCGCCAATCTGATGGAACTGCTGAACTGGGCAGCCCGCTATTACCAGCACCCGATCGGCGAGGTGATCACTGCCGCTCTGCCGGTGCTGCTGCGCAAAGCGGGCAGTCGCGGCGGCGCGGATCGCCGCGTGTGGAAACTGACTGACGCCGGTCGCGCCCGCTCGGCGGATGAGCCTGGCCGCGCCGCCCGCCAGGCGCTGGTGCTGGCGCAACTCGCTGCGCACCCCGAGGGCCTGCCACGCAGCGCCTTGCCGGTGCCGCTGGCGGTGCTGAGAGCCCTGCACCAGAAAGGCTGGGTGAGCTGTGGCGAGCCGCTCGCTACAGCGTCGTCGGGCGCGAGTGCAAACCGGGCACCGCCGGCGCTCGATCTGAGCCACGCACAGCAGCAGGCCGTTGCGGCGGTATCGGACTGCTTCGGCAGCTTCCAGGCCTTCCTGCTGGAAGGCGTTACCGGCAGCGGCAAGACCGAGGTCTACCTGCGCCTGATCGACCCGTTGCTCGCTCAGCAGCGGCAGGTACTGGTGCTGGTACCGGAAATCGGCCTGACACCGCAGCTGGTGAGCCGCTTCCGCAAGCGCTTTGCCACCGAAATCGCCGTGCTGCACTCCGGTCTCAACGACTCGCAACGGCTGCAGGCCTGGGAAGCCGCCGCGCGCGGCAGGGCACAGCTGATCCTGGGCACCCGCTCGGCGATCTTCACCCCGCTCCTGCGACCCGGCCTGATCATTGTCGACGAGGAACACGACGCCTCGCTCAAGCAGCAGGAGGGCTTTCGCTACTCGGCGCGCGATCTGGCCGTGTGGCGCGCGCAGCGCCTCGGCATCCCGGTGTTACTGGGCTCGGCGACACCCTCGCTGGAGAGCCTCTACAACGTGCACCAAGGGCGCTACCGGCATCTGCAACTGCCGGAGCGGGCCGGCCAGGCACTGGTACCGCGACTGCGCCTGCTGGACCTGCGCGGTCAGCCGATGCGCGACCTGCTCAGCGAACCACTGGTGGTGGCCATGGACCGGCATCTGCAACACGGCGGGCAGGTGCTGCTGTTCCTGAACCGGCGCGGCTTCTCGCCGGTGCTGCTGTGCCACGCCTGTGGCTGGGTAGCCGAATGCAAACGCTGCGACGCGCGCATGACACTGCACCAGCGCCACGCCGAACTGCGCTGCCATCACTGTGGCAGTCAGCGCCCCGTCGACCGCTTCTGCCCCTCCTGCGGCAGCAGCGAACTGGTCGGCATTGGCGAAGGCACGGAGCGCATCGAGCAGGCGCTGCGGGAACGCTTCCCGGCGCACCCGGTGCTGCGTATCGACCGCGACACCACGCGTCGCAAGGGTGAACTGGAAGCCGCACTGGCCGAGGCCCGCTCGGGCCAGGCGCGCATCCTGCTCGGCACCCAGATGCTGGCCAAGGGACACCACTTCCCGGCCGTGACCCTGGTGGCGGTGCTGGATGCCGACCAGGGCCTGTTCAGCGTGGATTTCCGGGCCAGCGAACGTCTGGCGCAGCTGATCATCCAGGTAGCCGGGCGCGCCGGACGCGCCGACAAACCGGGGGAGGTGCTGATCCAGACCCACCACCCGGAACACCCCCTGCTGCAGCTGCTGGTCGAGCGGGGCTACCCCGCGTTTGCCGAGGCCGCGCTCGAGGAACGCCGGGAAGCGTTGCTGCCGCCCTACGCGAGCATGGCACTGCTGCGTGCCGAAGCGACCCGGGCGGACTACCCGAGAGACTTTCTGCTCGCCGCCCGGCAGCTGGCCGAGCCGCTGGTGCAAGCTTCGCTGCAGCTATGGGGACCGGTCGCCGCACCCATGGAGCGGCGTGCGGGGCGCTACCGTGCACAGCTGATGTTTCAGGCCACCGATCGCATGGCGCTACAGCAGCTGCTGAGAAAGCTGGTGCCGTTACTCGAAAGTGAGAAACAAGCGCGCCGGGTACGCTGGTCCATCGATGTCGACCCGGTCGATCTGACCTAGTACTCCTTCAACATGATATTGACGGGTTCAGAACCGGTACAGGATACCGGCATTCCAGTAGGTGGTATCGGTGTCGACCAGGGAGCCGTCCAGCTGCACACCCCAGTGCTCGCTGATCATCCACCCGGCCGCCCCGCCCCAGGAAACACCTGAATCCGAGTC
The DNA here is from genome assembly GCA_020347685.1 of Gammaproteobacteria bacterium. GTDB lineage: Bacteria > Pseudomonadota > Gammaproteobacteria > DSM-19610 > DSM-19610 > Thiogranum. The sequence goes on from CP070738.1 coordinate 26,122, forward strand.
CTTGAAAGAGGCACCCTGAAAATCGGTCGAGACGTCGGTCCAGGCAAAACCGAAGCGGACCTTCATATAGAAACGTTCCCCGAGCCGGAACGCCGCGTACAGGGCGCGGGTGTCAATGTCCCAGCTGCCCTTGCTGCCCGAGGCCTTGAGGTCGCCGTCAGAGACCGTCCCGGTCAGCTCCCCTTCCAGGGCTACCGAGAAGATTTCCAGGGTATACAGGTCATAACCTGCCAACACACCGGCGTTGGTGGCGTGGTCAAAACCGGACCGATCCGCATCCATGGCTCCCAGCGACGCCCCGAGGTAGCCGCCTTCGGCCTGAACCACAGAGACAAAACTGCACAGCAGCAGTGCCGGTATTAGCCGGTTGAATCGCATCGCGCACCTCCTGGTTGCGCCGATTATAGCTGCGCCGACTGCGCCGGTCCCGTTCGGCTGCCGAGCCGCATACCGCTTCCCGTGGAAACGGTTGAATCCGCGCAGGCAGCCCGGATAATAGGCGCCTTTGCACCCAGCCTGACCTCCATGAAACAGCATCTGTCGCAGCTCCTGCACCAAGCGGTTGAATCCCTGCAAGCGCAGGGGATACTGCCCCCCGATCAGCCGATCGACATCAACCTGGAGCGGACCCGCGATCGCAGTCACGGGGACTTCGCCAGCAACCTGGCCATGGTGCTGTGCAAGCTCGCGCACAGCAAACCGCGCGAGCTGGCAGACAAGCTGGTCGCGGCCCTGCCGGCTTCCGATCGGGTCACCCGCGTCGAAATCGCCGGGCCCGGCTTCATCAATTTCTTCCTCGCCCCGGCCGCCTATCACGAAAACGTCACCCAGATCCTGCAGCAGGGCGAGCGCTACGGGCGCAGCGACCTCGGCCAGAGCAAACTGGTGCAGGTCGAATTCGTCTCCGCCAACCCGACCGGCCCGCTGCACGTCGGACACGGCCGCGGTGCGGCCTACGGTGCCACGGTGGCCGACCTGCTGGAAGCGGTGGGCTACCGGGTGCACCGCGAATACTACGTCAATGACGCCGGGCGGCAGATGGATATCCTCGCCGCCAGTGTCTACCTGCGCTACCTGGAGCTGTGCGGCGAAGAGATTCCGTTTCCAAGCAACGGCTACAAGGGCGATTATGTCTGGGACATCGGCGCCAGCCTGCACCGCGCGCACGGCGACGCACTGCGCCACCCGGCACAGACGCTGTTCGAAGGTGTGCCGCCTGACGAACCGGATGGCGGCGACAAGGAACTGCATATCGATGCCCTGGTCAGCCGCAGCAAGAAATTGCTCGGCCCGGACAGCTACCGCGAAGTATTCGATCTGGGACTGGAGTCGATTCTGGAGAACATTCGTCGTGACCTCGCGGAGTTCGGGGTGCGCTACGACGAGTGGTTTTCGGAACGTTCGCTGACCAGCAATGGCTCGGTGCAGCGCGCCATCGAGCGCCTCAAGCTGTCCGGCCACGTATATGAGAAGGGCGGCGCCCAGTGGTTCCGCTCCACCGACTTCGGTGACGAAAAGGACCGAGTGATTGTGCGCGAAAACGGCCAGAGCACCTATTTCGCCTCCGACATCGCCTACCACATGAACAAGCTGGAGCGTGGCTATGACCGCGTCATCGACGTGTGGGGCGCGGACCACCACGGTTATGTGCCACGCGTCAAGGCGGCGCTCATGGCGCTGTGCGACGATGTGGCGAAACTCGACGTGTTGCTGGTGCAGTTCGCGATATTGTACCGGGGCGGCCAGAAGGTGCAGATGTCGACCCGCTCAGGCGAGTTCGTCACCCTGCGCGAGCTGCGCCAGGAAGTCGGTAACGATGCCGCGCGCTTCTTTTACGTGCTGCGCAAGTGCGAGCAGCACATGGACTTCGACCTCGACCTGGCGAAATCCCAGTCCAGCGACAACCCGGTGTACTACATCCAGTACGCACACGCCCGCGTCGCCAGCGTGCTGCGCCAGCTGCAGGAAAAAGGTCTGCAGTGGAACCCCGAAGCGGGCAGCCGCGAGCTGGGCCGACTCAGCGAAAACCACGAAGACGCGCTGCTGGTGAACCTGTCGCGCTACCCGGAAATCGTCGAGTCGGCGGCGCTGCAGCACGAGCCGCACCAGCTGGCACACTATCTACGCGAGCTCGCCAATGATTTCCACACCTATTACAACGCCCATCAGTTTCTGGTCGAAGACGAGGCGCTGCGCAATGCGCGCCTGAACCTGATCGCGGCGACCCGCCAGGTGCTCGCCAACGGGCTGGCGCTGCTGGGCGTTTCGGCACCGGACTCGATGTGACCCCGGCAACGGCTCAAGCGGTTTAATGGCCCGAGACTACAAGTACCGCGACAGACGCGTACGGTACAACGACCGGCGCAGACGCAAGGGTCCACCGCCCTGGGCCTGGGCAGCGGTCGGGCTGCTGATCGGGCTGTTTGTCGCCTTCCTGGTATTCCTGCAGCTGCGTCCGGCGCCGCCGGTGGAACGCACGGTGAAACTGGAAACACCGCCCGAGCCGGCTACCCGCCCTCCTGCTGAGAAACCGGCGCCGGCACCAGCTCCCGCGGTCGCGAAACAGGAACAGCCTGCGGCGCCACCCAAGCCGCGATTTGATTTCTACAACCTGCTGCCGGAGATGGAGGTCATCGTGCCCGAGCAGGAGGTGCAGGGCGCGGCGACCCCCGAGGGCGTGAGGCAAGTGGAACAGCCCGGCACCTACCTGCTGCAGGCCGGCTCGTTTCGCACCCGCGAACAGGCCGACCAGCTGCGCGCGCGCCTGGCACTGCTGGGAGTGGAAACCGACGTGCAGACCGTGACCGTCAACAACAAGCAGACCTGGCACCGCGTCCGGGTCGGCCCGTTTCACAACCTCAGAGACCTGAATACGGCGCGCAGCCTGCTGAAGAAGAACGGCATCGACGCCATCCTGATCCGGCTGGCCGGTTAAAGCAGTTGTGTTAGGACGGGACGGGCAAAATAGCCCGGGTTGCCTGGCGGACGAAGCACAGCTCAGAGCCCCGACTTCGCAGGAGCCACCGATGGCGGTGTCCGGGTCGGAGACCCGCTCCGCGTTAGGCTGGCACAGGTCCGGAATCGGCCGCGGGTTCAACACGCCATTCGCCCCGTAGCGTCATGCCGCCAGAATCGTCATTCCTCGGCTGATCAACAGCGCACCGAATATCAAGAACAATGCCGTTATCATAGTGGCGTTGTTTTTGACCAGCCAGTCTTTCCAACTGCGCAACATCGCCTCGGCACTGTGCCCTACCAAGAAATAGCCCGCTACGGGTAGCGCGATAGTCAGACTGGCTATGGCACAAAACAGCAGTAATGCAATGAGTTGTGCCCCTGGGTCAAGCATCGACGCGTCGATCGTCGCAGCACCGGCAGCGGTTAAAACCAGATTTTTCGGATGTACGCTTGAAAGCAGAAACCCGGTAACCAATGACTGAATCACACCCATTTGATCCAAGCGGGCAAGCACCTTCGGAACTTCTCGGAGTTCATTTGATGCACTCCGCTGGTGCCACTGGCGCACGGACAACAACAGGAGAGTGATACCCAGAACAATCCTGATCAGGCCTGACAGCGCGGTTGGTTCACCGCGGGCGGTATCGATACCCGGCACCAGGAAAACGATAAAACCAACCGTAAGGATACCGAGCATCCAACCCAACAGAAATGCTGGTGCGCTGGTTCTTGCCTGGGCGGCCATCAGGATCATGATGACGGCCGCAACGGGAATCGGGCTGAGTGCCACGCCGACCGCCATCGGAAGAGACTTACCTATCGCTTCTATTATCATTGTGAACTACGTGTCGGGAGTGGCGCCAACGTTGACTTCTTGTGCCGGGCAGCTTCAAGTTGCCAAACGGCGACCTGGAGTCGACGCTTGCCGTCTGGGAGAAACTTGTGCTGCCTCCACGAGCTACTTCCGAGTTCGCCAGAGTCGATCCGGGCACTTATAG
>CP070738.1:30177-41859 GCA_020347685.1 Gammaproteobacteria bacterium
CGAGTCCCTGGTAGACGTGGTGATCCACCCGCAGAGCGTGGTTCATTCCATGGTGCAGTACCGCGACGGTTCGGTGCTGGCGCAGCTCGGCAACCCGGACATGCGCACCCCGATCGCGCACGCACTGGCCTGGCCGGAGCGTATCGAGGCCGGCGTCGATAGTCTGGACATGTTCAAAATCGGGCGCCTGGACTTCGAACCACCCGATCCCGAGCGCTTTCCCTGTCTGCGTCTGGCGCAGCAGGCCTGGCAGGCCGGCGGTACCGCCTCGACGCTGCTCAATGCGGCCAATGAAGTTGCCGTACAGGCTTTCCTGGAACGGCGCATCGCGTTCAATGCCATACCGCACATCATCGAAACGACGCTGTCGCGCGCCAGCATTCGCAGCGCCGACTCGCTCGACGCGATTCTTGAGGGCGATGCCGAGGCGCGCCGCTGCGCGAATGCGCTGATCGACGGACAGGCACACCGGCGCGTGGGGCTATGAGCGGATTCGGCATCTCCTTGCTCGGTTTCATCGTCGCCATCAGCGTGCTGGTGGCGGTGCACGAGTTCGGCCACTACTGGGTCGCGCGGCGGCTCGGCATCCGGGTATTGCGTTTCTCCATCGGCTTCGGCAAGCCCCTGTGGCGGCGCCGCTTCGGGGCCGACAACACCGAGTTCGTGATTGCGGCCCTGCCGCTGGGCGGCTATGTCAAAATGCTCGATGAGCGCGAGGCGCCGGTGGCGGAGCCGGAGGCTGCGCGCGCCTTCAACCGCCAGCCGCTGCGGGTGCGCTCGGCGGTGATCGTGGCCGGCCCCATGTTCAACTTCCTGTTCGCGATCGCCGCCTACTGGCTGATGTTCGTCAGCGGTGTGCCCGGCCTGCGACCGGTGGTGGGCGAGGTGACGCCGCAATCGGTGGCGGCGGAGGCGGGGTTCCGGGAGCGGGACGAACTGCTAAGCGTGGCTGGTCGTCAGACACCGAGCTGGGATGCTGCAACGCTGGAATTGCTGGATGCCGCGCTCGCGCGCGACAGCATCGAGATCCGGGTGCGCGAACCTGACGACCGCCAGCGCGTGCTGGTGATCGATTTCGGCGCGGTCTCCAACGCCCTCGACAAGGGCGGTTTGCTGGACAATCTCGGCCTGGCGATATGGCGTCCCACGGTGCCGGCGGTCATCGACCGCCTGGTGGCGGGAGCACCCGCCGAACAGGCCGGACTGCTGCCGGGTGACCGGGTAGTGGCCGTCGACGACAAGGTGGTTGAATCCTGGTCGGAGTGGGTCGCGTTCGTGCGTGCCCACCCCGGCGAGACGCTGCGTATCCGCGTCGAACGAGGCGGCCAGCAGCTGGAATTGTCGCTGGTGCCCCGGGCAGTGGAGGAAAAGGGCACTACCATCGGCCAGATCGGGGCCTATGTGCGCGAGCCCGAGGGGCTGCGTGAAAGCATGCGTACCGAGGTGCGCTACGGGCTGTTGGAGTCGACCGGCAAGGCGGTGGTCAAGACCTGGGATATGACCGCGCTCACGGTACGCACCCTGTGGGGTATGATCTCGGGGCAGGCTTCGGTCGAGAACATCAGCGGCCCGATCAGCATCGCCCAGTACGCCGGGTATTCGGTGAGTGTCGGGCTGGCCAGTTTCCTGAAATTTCTCGCCATTGTCAGCGTGAGTCTGGGTGTGTTGAACCTGTTGCCCATTCCGATTCTGGACGGCGGCCATCTGCTCTACAACATCATCGAATGGTTGCGGGGCAAGCCGTTGTCCGAGCATGCTCAGCAGATCGGGCAGCAGCTGGGTATTCTGCTGTTGCTGGCGTTGATGAGCATCGCCTTCTACAACGATTTATCGCGACTGTTTGGCGCCTGAATGCTGGTGAGACTGTTATGCAACGCCGTCTGAAACAACTCATCCTGGGTATGGCCCTGTCCTCGTCCGCACACGCGTTTGATGCGTTCGAAGTGCAGGATATCCGCATCGAGGGTCTGCAGCGCATTGCGCCCGGCACCGTGTTCAACTATCTACCCGTGAAAGTGGGCGACAGTTTCACCACCCTGGAATCCGAGCGCGCCATCCGGGCCCTGTTCAAGTCCGGCTATTTCAAGAACATCAGCCTGGAGCGTGACGGTACCGTTCTGGTGGTCAAGGTGGTCGAGCGGCCAGCGATTTCCAGCATCAAAATTCAGGGTAACGAGGACATCGAAACCGAGCCGCTGCTCGATTCGCTCAAGGATGTCGGTCTCGCGGAAGGCAATGTGTTTAACCGCTCACTGCTGGAGAAAGTGGAGCAGGAGCTGGAGCGCCAGTATTTCACGCGCGGCAAGTATGGCGTAAAAATAGAGACCACGGTGACCCCGCTGGAACGCAACCGGGTCGGCATACTGATCGACATTTCCGAGGGCGTGGTGGCCAGGATCAGGCAGATCAACGTGGTCGGCAACGAGGTGTTCGACGACGAAACGCTGCTCGACCAGTTCGAGCAGGGCAAGACCGGTTTCTTCTCCTTCTACACCAAGAACGACCAGTATGCGAAACAGAAACTGGCGGCCGACCTGGAAACGCTGCGTTCCTACTACCAGGATCGCGGTTATATCAATTTCAATATCGAGTCCACCCAGGTTTCCATCACGCCTGACAAGAAGGATATCTATATCACCATCAGCATCAGCGAAGGGGAGCAGTACCGCGTATCCGAGGTCAGGCTGTCCGGTGAACTGGTGGTGCCCGCCGAGCAGCTGTTTCCCGAGTTCCGTATCAATGCCGGGGATGTGTTCTCGCGCAAGCGCGTGACAGAGACCGTGACGCGTATTTCCGACAAGCTGGGTAACCGCGGCTACGCCTTCGCCAACGTCAATACGGTGCCGGACGTGAACGAGGAAACGCGCGAGGTGGCGCTGACGTTCTTCGTCGATCCAGGCAAGCGCGTCTACGTGCGCCGCATCAACTTCGCCGGCAACACCAAGACACGTGACGAGGTGTTGCGCCAGGAAATGCGCCAGATGGAGGGCGGCTGGTTCTCGGCGCAGAAGGTGGAACGCTCGCGCACCCGTTTGCAGCGGCTGGGGTATTTCGAGGAGGTGAACGTGGAAACGCCGGCGGTGCCCGGCACCGCCGACCAGGTGGATGTGAATTTCTCCGTTACCGAGCAGCCGTCCGGCAGTATCTCGGTGGGTGTCGGTTTCTCCCAGACCTCGGGCTTCCTGCTCAACGGCAGTATCTCGCAGGACAACTTCCTCGGTAGCGGGCGCCACGTCAGCGCCGCCCTCAACACCAGCTCGGTGAACCGCGTGTACAGCTTTTCCTACACCAACCCCTATTACACCATCGATGGTGTCAGTCGCGGTTTCGGCGCCTTCTACCGCGAAACCGATGCCGACGAAGCCAACATCGCCGATTATTCGACCGACACCTATGGCGCCAATGTAACCTACGGGTTCCCGATCAGCGAATTCAATTCATTCCGCTTCGGCTTTGACGCCGACAGCCTGAACCTCAAGGTTTCGGACTTCGCTTCCACGGAAATCAGGGATTTCGTCGACGAGCACGGCGAAGACTTCAAGAGCCTGGGCGTAAGCGCAAGTTTTGCGCACGACACCCGCAACCGGCGCATTTTTCCCAGCCAGGGCGGGTTGCAGCGCATCAGTGGCGAAAGCAAGATTCCGGGGTCCCAGCTCGAGTTTTACAAGATCACTACCAGCGCCGAGCATTATGTGCCGCTCACCCGCCTGTTCGTACTGGCCTCCAAGCTGGACGTGGGTTACGGAGACGGTTACGGTGAGTACAGCTCATTGCCGTTTTTCGAAAACTTCTACGCCGGTGGCGTGCGTTCGGTACGCGGTTTTGAAGACAACTCGCTCGGGCCGCGCGACTCGGACGGCGATCCGCTGGGTGGCAGCTTCCGAACCGTGGGCAAGGTGGAAATACTGTTTCCGCCGCCGTTCCTGACCGACAGCAACAGCGTCAGGTTGAGTACATTTTTCGATATCGGTAACGTGTTTCCGGGCGCCGAGGACTTCAGTGGCGACGAACTGCGCATGTCGGTCGGCCTCGCGGGCACCTGGTTGTCCCCGATCGGCCCGCTGGCTGTCAGTATCGCGAAACCCCTCAACGACAAGTCGGGCGACGATACACAGGAGTTCCAGTTCAGCCTGGGTGCGGGCTTCTAGGGCCTGTTAACACTATCTGAAGCATTGCTGCCGGCGGCCCTTTTTTCGGCTGACAAGGCAGAAGGAGAGAAGTTTAGTGAGCCTAAACGAACGACTGATAACGGGGTCAGGCGGAAAAAGGGGCCCGGTTCTTCAGGCACAACAGCAACGCTTCAGATAGTGTTAACAGCCCCTAGTCGCACCACCGGGCTGAATGGCGTATGTACCTGTTCTTTAGTGTAAGGAGAATGACCTTGAAATCGATGATGAGTATGCTGGCCGGCGCACTGGCGCTGGGTGTGGTCGCTGTGCCTGCGCAGGCCGACACCAAAGTGGGTTTCGTGAACACGGTGCAGCTGATGGAAGAAGCGCCGCAGGCCAAGTCGGCGCAGACCAAGCTGGAGACCGAATTCGCGCCGCGTGAACAGGAGCTGCTCAACCTGCAGAAGGATATCCGCGCCCTGGAAGACCGCCTGGCGCGCGATTCGGCGGTGATGAGCGAAGCCGAGAGTGGCAAGCTGGAGCGCGACATTCTCGCCAAGCGGCGCGAGCTGAAGCGTAGCCAGGACGAGTTCCGCGACGACCTGAACATCCGCAAGAACGAGGTGCTCTCCAAGCTGCAGCGGCAGATGTACGACGCAACGGTCGGGCTGGCCAAGGAAAAGAAATTCGACATCATCCTGGGACAGGGTGTGGTGTATTCCAACGACAGTGTCGACATCACCGATCAGGTGCTGGAAAAACTCAAGAAGGAATTCAAGGCCAGCGGCGGCAAGTAACCAGCGACGCCGCACATGGGGCTGACGCTGGGGCAACTGGCACAGCAACTGGGCGTCGAGCTGCGCGGAGATCCCGCTGTGCGGGTGTCAGGCGTGGCTACCTTGCAGTGCGCACAAGCGGGTGAGCTGAGCTTTCTGGCCAACCCCAGGTACCGCAGACACCTGGCGGCGACGCGCGCGTCAGCCGTGGTGCTGGCACCTGAGGATGCGCCGCACTGTCCGGTCGCGGCACTGGTCGCCGCCAACCCCTATGCCTGTTATGCGCGTGCGGCACGACTGCTGTATCCGCAAGCGACGCTCGCCCCCGGAATCCACCCGAGTGCCGTTGTCGACCCCGAAGCGCGCATCGATGCCAGTGCCAGTATCGCTGCCCACTGTGTTGTGGAGGCGGGTGCCGTTATCGGGCCCCGGGTCTACGTTGGTCCGCGCTGCCTGATCGGCGCCGGCGTGAGCATCGACGCGGACAGTCGGCTGCTGGCGGCCGTCACCGTGCTGGCCGCGGCGCGCATCGGCAAACGTGTCGTTCTGCATCCCGGCGTGGTGATCGGTGGCGACGGCTTCGGCATGGCCTGGGAGGATGATCACTGGGAAAATGTGCCGCAGCTCGGCAGCGTGCGCATTGCCGACGACGTTGATATCGGCGCCAACACCACGGTTGACCGCGGTTCCCTGGATGACACGGTCATCGAGGAAGGGGTGAAAATCGACAACCAGGTGCAGGTTGCGCATAACGTGGTGATCGGCGCACATACCGCCATCGCCGGCTGTGTCGGCATCTCGGGCAGCGCGCGCATCGGCAGTTACTGTGCGCTGGCCGGCGGCGTGGGTGTTGTCGGTCACCTGGAGATCTGCGACCACGTGCGGGTTACCGGGATGTCGATGGTCACCCGCTCGATCAGCGAACCCGGCACCTATTCGGCCGGCACCCCGCTGATGCCCAACTCGCAGTGGCGCCGCAATGCGGTTGCCATGAAACGCCTGGATGCGCTGGCCAGACGCGTACGTGCGCTGGAAAAGGCCAGCGAAAATAAATAAGTAGCATAGCAGTCGAGTATTGGGTTTAATTACGCTCCATGGATATCAATGAAATTCTCAGATTGCTGCCGCACCGTTACCCGTTTCTGCTGGTCGACCGGGTGCTCGAATTCGAGCCGGGCAAGTCGCTGGTCGGCATCAAAAACGTTACCATCAACGAGCCTTTTTTCCAGGGACATTTTCCCGAAAAGCCGGTCATGCCCGGTGTGCTGATCCTCGAGGCGCTGGCCCAGGCCACCGGTCTGCTGGCGTTCCGCACCGAAAGCCGCGGTGCCGAGCGCGATTCTCTGTATTATTTCGTTGGTATCGACAACGCGCGCTTCAAGCGGCCGGTGGAACCGGGCGACCAGCTGCGGCTGGCGGTAAACCTGATAAAAACCAAACGGGGGATCTGGGTCTTTGATACCGATGCAACGGTGGACGGTCACACGGCAGCCACTGCCACCATCATGTGTACCGAGCGCAAGATCGACGCCTGAGCGGCGGCAAACCACGCTGCGTTGCCTCGGGGCAGCGCTGATGCTGCCATGAGCGGTATCAGTGGCGAACCCCTGATACATCCCAGCGCGGTGGTTCATCCGCTGGCGCGCATCGCCGCAGATGTGCTCATCGGTCCCTACAGCGTCATCGGGTCCGGTGTGGAGATCGACAGCGGCTGCTGGGTCGGCGCGCACGTGGTCATCGATGGCGCGACCCGCATTGGTCGCGGCAACCGCATCTTTCCCTTCGCATGCCTGGGCGGCGCACCCCAGGACAAGAAGTACGCTGGCGAAAACACGCGCCTGGAAATCGGCGACCACAACACCATCCGTGAATACGTCACCATCAACCGCGGCACCCTGCAGGATCAGGGTGTGACCCGGGTGGGCGACAGCAACTGGATAATGGCCTATGTGCACATCGCGCATGACTGCCGGGTCGGCAACCACACCGTGCTGGCCAATAACACCACCCTGGCCGGGCACGTGCAGATCGGCGATCACGCCACGCTCGGCGGTGCGACGCTGGTACACCAGTTCTGTCACATCGGCGCGCACGCCTTCACGGCGTACGGGGCACGGATCAACAAGGATGTGCCGCCGTTCGTGATGGTCGGTGAAGGCCGCGCCCGGCCGCGTGGTCTGAACGTCGAAGGGTTGAAACGGCGCGGCTTTTCCCAGCCCCGGATTCGGTCGCTCAAAGAGGCCTACCGGGCGCTGTACCGCTCGGATCTGAGCCTGGCCCAGGCGCTGCAGCGGTTGCAGGAGCTGGAGCGCGACAGCGATGATGTAATGGAGCTGCGAGCCTTTGTGGCGTCCCGCCATCGCAGTATCGTGCGCTGAATGCCGGTGCCCGGACGCGCGCATACGCAGTCTTCGCCGTTGCGCATCGCGCTGGTGGCCGGGGAGCTGTCCGGTGACCAGCTCGGCGCGGCGCTGATCAACGCAATTCGCGCCCGCTGCCCCGAGGCGCAGTTCGAGGGCATCGCCGGACCGCGCATGCGCGCCGCCGGCTGCCGGGCGCTGGCGCACGCCGAAAAGCTGGCCGTGATGGGGCTGGCCGAGGTGCTGGTGCACCTGCCCGGCCTGCTGCGCCTGCGCAGGCGCATCGGTGCGCATTTGCTCAGCAATCCGCCGGATGTATTCGTTGGCATCGATGCGCCGGATTTCAACCTGTCGCTGGAACGTACGCTCAGGCAGCGCGGCATCACGACGCTGCACTGGGTCAGTCCTTCGGTATGGGCGTGGCGGCGCTACCGGCTGGCAAAAATCCGCGCCAGTGTCGACCTGATGATGACCCTGTTTCCCTTTGAGGCGCGTTTCTATGCCGAGCAGGGCATGCCCGCCGCCTACGTAGGGCACCCGCTGGCCGATGAAATTCCGCTGGCCGGCAAAGGCCCCGGTATCGCGGGTGCGGCCGATTGCAGCGGAGCGGTGGGCTGTGTTGCTCTGTTGCCGGGCAGCCGCCTCGCCGAGGTCAGGCGCCTGCTGCCGGTGTTCCTGGAGACGGCGCGCCGCTGTGTCGAGGCGCGGCCGGGGCTGCGCTTCGTGTTGCCGGTGGCAGCGCCGCATCTGATGCCACTGTGCCGCCAATGGCTGCGCAAGCGCGCCTATGCGTCGCTGCCGGTCAGGCTGCTGGACGGCAATGCACGCCAGGCCATGGCGGCGGCCGACGCGGTGCTGGTCGCGTCCGGCACCGCCACCCTGGAGTGCATGTTGCTGGGGCGTCCCATGATCGTCGCCTATCGGCTGCATCCCTTAACATACCCGCTGGTCAAACGTATGTTGCAGGTGCCCTTCGTGTCGCTGCCGAATCTGCTGCTGGGGAGGAAGCAGGTGCCCGAGTATCTTCAGAATGATGCCGAGCCGCGGCGTCTCGCCGCGGCGCTGCTGGAACTGCTGGAGGATCCGCAACAGGCGGCCCGCCAGACGCAGGCGTTTCAGACGGTGCACCACGAGCTGCGCCAGCAGGCCGCCGAGCGTGCCGCGGCCCTGGTGCTGGAACGGGCCGGGCAGTGATGCAGCAGACCGGTTTCGGCTTCCAAGACACGGTGCGCCTGACCGCCGGGGTGGACGAAGTGGGGCGCGGGCCGCTGGCCGGCCCGGTGGTGGCGGCGGCGGTGATCCTCGACCCGGCCAGGCCGATCGCCGGGCTGAAAGATTCAAAACAGCTCAGCGAGCGCAAGCGCGAGGCGCTCGCCGCGCAGATCCGCAGCGACGCGCTGGCCTGGGCGCTGGGCCGCGCCGAGGTCGAGGAAATCGACGCCATCAACATCCTGCAGGCCAGCCTTCTGGCCATGCAGCGCGCCGTGGCCGCCCTGTCGCTGGCCCCCGAACTGGTGCTGGTGGACGGCAATCATTGCCCGCGCCTCGCCTGTCCTGCGCAGGCGATAGTGAAGGGCGACAGCCTGGTGCCGGCGATCAGCGCCGCGTCGATCCTCGCCAAGGTCAGCCGCGACCGGGAGATGCTGGACCTGGACGCGCGTTATCCCGGCTATGGCCTGGCGCAGCACAAGGGCTATCCCAGCAAGGCGCACCTGGCGGCGCTGCAGACGCTCGGCGCTAGCCCGGTGCACCGGCGCTCCTATGCGCCGGTGCGGCGGTTGCTGGACGCGCGCGGCGAGGCGGGCTAGCCCGGTCATGACGCGCCTGCGCAGCCTGTGGCACTCCATTTTCAGTGTCGAGGACCTGGCCGCGCGGCACCGTTGCTCGGGGCACAACAGCACCTACCTGAGCGACGCGCGCAGTGTCGACGAGTACCTCGCCGAGTGGCGCCGCAAGGTGGCGGCGGCACGCACCGACCTGGATGACCCGCAGGCGCAGCGCATCATCGACGGCAACAGTCCGTTCGTGCTGAAGCCGGACACCCCGGGGCGGCCGCAGCGCGGCATCCTGATGGTGCACGGTCTGAGCGATTCGGCCTTCCTGGTTCGCGACATCGGCGAATTCTTCCGCCAGCAGGGGTTCTACGTGTTTGCAATGCTGTTGCCCGGGCACGGCACCCGCCCCGGCGACCTGCTCGAGATACGCTGGCAGGACTGGCTGCAGGCGCACCAGCACGCGCTCGACCTGCTCGGCGAGGAAGTCGACGACATCTACCTGCTGGGGTTCTCCGCCGGCGCGGCGCTGAATCTCTACCAGGCCCTGCATCACCGCTCTATCAAGGCGTTGTTCCTGTTCGCGCCGGCGCTCAGGGTGCGGCGGCTGGCGGCGCTGGCCTGCCCGCTCTCGAGGCTGGGCCGGGTGTGGGAACGTTTCAACTGGCTGGACCTGCAGCCCGACGACGATCGCTTCAAGTACGAGTCGCTCAGCAACCAGGCTATCTGCGAAGCCTACCGCCTGATCAAGGCGCTGCGCCGCCTGCGCGCCCGCAACCGGCTGCAGACGCCGGTGTTCGTGGCGGCCAGCGACACCGATGTTACGGTGGACAGCCGCGCAGTGCTGGACTGGTTCGGTCGCCTGCGTGGCATACCCAAGCGCATGCTGTATTACAGCACGGCCGCGCGCCAGGTTCCGGACGGGGTGAAGGTGGTGCCCTGTCATCTGCCGCAATACAACATCAAGAGTTTCTCGCACACCGCGCTGCTGCAGTCGCCCGGTAACCCCCACTACGGCGCCAAGGGCAGTTACCGCTTCTGTACCCATTACTATTTTCTCGACCAGCAGAAATACGGGCGCTGCAAAGCCGGCGAGGAAGACTGCCTGGGGGAAATGTTCCACGAGTCGCCGGACTGCCAGGTGGTGCGGCGCCTGACCTGGAACCCGTTCTACGACGACCTGCTGGAGGAAATCCGTGTCTTCCTCGAAGCACTTGGCGAAGGTGAAGATACCGGGAAAGGGGAGTGATTAACCGCGAAGGACGCTAAGGGCGCGAAGGGAACAAAGTCATATGACTTCTGTCAGGCGCCACACTCCCGTGTAGCTCATATGGCGGGCCTATGCTGCTCAAAAAAGCATCAGTTCGAAGGGCGGCGTTTCAGCGTTAGCAATGCAAACCGCTTCTAGGACAATTGGGAGCCCCGAACGCCCGCTCGCGATAAATTGCTGCGCCTGAAGATGCATCCCCAAACGAAAGTTCTTGGTCTTTCCTTCGCGTCCTTCGTGTCCTTCGCGGTTAAATCTTGTTTGCTGGGCGTCCTTTACGGTTAGTCGTCCGTTGCCCCGCTTTGAAACACGCCTGTCAAGCCTTGAAACACAGCCGGCAAAGCCGGAAACTTCGTCCATGCAACCCGGCTTCGTGCACCTCCATCTCCACACCGAATATTCGCTGGTTGACAGCGTGGTTCGCATCAAACCGCTGGTCAAGGCGGTGGCCGGGGCGGGGATGCCGGCGGTGGCGGTTACCGACCAGAGCAATATGTTCGCCATGGTCAAGTTCTACCGCGCGGCGATGGCGGCCGGGGTCAAACCCATTATCGGTGTCGACATGTGGGTGCGGAATCCCGAGCAGCCCACCCGGCCGTGGCGCCTGGTGCTGCTGTGCAAGAACCGCGAGGGTTACCGCAACCTCACCGAGCTGGTGTCGCGCAACTACCTGGAAGGCCAGCACCAGTCGATTCCGATGCTCGATCTCGACTGGCTGCAGGGCGCCAGTGCCGGCCTGATCGCGCTGTCGGGCGGGCGCGAGGGGGACGTCGGCGAAGCGCTGCTGGCCGGCAACCGCGAGCTGGCCGAACAACGTCTGCAGGCCTGGTTGCAGCTGTTTCCCGATCACTTCTACCTCGAGGTACAGCGCACCGGTCGGCCACGCGAAGAGGAGTATCTGCACGCGGTCGTGGAGCTGGCCGCTGCGCACGACGTGCCGGTGGTGGCGACCAACGATGTGCACTTCCTGGAACGCGACGACTTCGAGGCCCACGAGGCGCGCGTCTGCATCCACGACGGCCGCACCCTGGACGACGAGAAAAAACCTGATCCGCACCGTGGCAGCTGCCCGACTGGCTGCGCCGGATCTGCAACTGGTGATCGTCGGACCCAGAGAGCCCATCATACGATTGTTAAATGGCGACACACGGGGGTTGAACCTGATCGGGTCTGTTGCGGAAGAGGATTTGCCGTTCGTGCTGAACGGGGCTTTGCTTTCTCTATATCCCAGTCTTGCAGAAGGTTTTGGTCTTCCTGCTGTCGAAGCCCTGGCTGCAGGCGTTCCCCTGGTAACGTCAAACCGGACCTCCCTGCCCGAAGTTGTCGGAAATGCTGCGGTGCTGGTTGATCCAGAATCGGTCGAGGAGATTGCCGAGGCAACCCGGAGTCTGCTCACTG
>CP070738.1:41959-53544 GCA_020347685.1 Gammaproteobacteria bacterium
TGACGCGAAAGGAAGCCAAGCGCCTGCACGAAATGGGACAGGACGCGCCCGATCTCAGCCAACAGCGTTACAACCGCGCCATCCGGGTGATTTCCGGCTGGCTGAATGATGCCGAATTTCACGACCCGAGTGGCCAGCCGCTGGCGCTGCCGGTGGACGGCGAGTGCGGCTCGTTCGCTGCGCTGGTGAAACGCTACAGCGGCGACATGACCACCCAGTCGATGCTGGCGGTGCTGACGGCAGCCGCCAGTGTGGCGACGGAAGACGACCGGGTGCGCCTGATCCAGCACGCCTATTTGCCGGGCAAGGACCCGGCCGACAAGCTGCATATCCTGGGCAGCGATACCGGGGAACTCATCGCCACCATTGACCACAACCTGGTCAGCGGCGCAGACAATCTGCGTTTCCAGCGTAAAGTCTCCAATCACCGCGTGCGCGCCGAGGCACTGCCGGAGTTCCGCGCCTTGTCGAGCCGCAAGGCCCAGGCGCTGCTGGAAGAATTCGATGCCTGGCTGGCGAAGCACGAAGTCGCCGCCGGGGAACAGGACGATGATCAGGGCCGCTACGTCAGCCTTGGCATTTATTACTACGAAAATCCCGAGCACGAGGAGGACCCGTCATGAACACGATCTGGAAACTGATTCTGGTCGCGTTGAGCGCCGCCCTGGTGGCGCTCAGCGGTTGCGGCGGCGGTGGCGGCAGCGGCACCGTGGCGGGCATCGGTGGCACCGGCAAGATCGCCAGCGGTACCATCACCGGTTTCGGCAGCATCTTCGTAAACGGTGTCGAGTACAACACGGACTCGGCCAGCATCGCGGTCGACGACAGCAGCGCCACCGAGAGCGACCTGCGGGTCGGCATGGTGGTGACGGTGACCGGCACGGTCAGTGACTCTACGGGTAACGCCAGCAGCGTGGTCTACGATAATGAGGTCGAAGGGCCGGTTACCGGAATTACCGCCTTGGCTACGGGGGTCACCAGCAGGAGCTTCACGGTGCTCGGAACCGATGTCGTAGTCGATGCGACCGGTACCATATTCGACAACGGCACGCCCGGCTTCTCCTTCGACACCATCGACAACAATGATGTCGTTGAAGTCAGCGGCTTCTTCGATGCGCTCGGCGTGCTGCAGGCGACCTACATCGAAAAGACTGGCGAATTTCCGGGGACGACGGACGTCCAGCTCAAGGGCACCGTCACCGGCGCCACCGGTGCCGGCGGCACTGCAACCTTTGGTGAAAGCTTCACGGTCAACGGTATTACCGTGAATATCCTGGACGTAAACAGCACCGACCTGTCCGATGTCCCGGGCGGCCTGGTGACCGATGGAATGTTCGTGGAGGTCAAAGGCCTGTGGGTCAACGCAAACACTGTCGATGCCTCGCGCATCGAGGAAGAAGACACCACGCTCGGCGATGACGGTGACGACGTCAGCGTGGAAGGACTGGTGTCCGGATTTACTAATCTTGGTGCCATCTTCTTCGTCAACGGCCAGCCGGTGGATGCCGCCACGGCGACCCTCGAGCCCGGCACCCTGCAGCTCGCCAACGACCTGAGGGTGGAAGCCGAGGGCACTATCAACAGCAGCGGGGTTCTGATCGCCGAGAAGATCGAGTCGCGCGGCGGCGATGTGGAGGTGCAGGCGCAGGTTAACGGGATAGAGGTCACCAATACCTCGCTGAATGAAGGCAACATTACCCTCCTGCTGGTCGTGCAGGGTCCGCAAACGCTGACGGTACAAACCAACAGCCGCACCCAGTTCGATGACAAGACCGATACGGTCGACCCGATGCGGCTGGCCGATATAGCGGTTGGCGATTACCTCGAAATACGCGGCTTCGTCGACGACGGCGGAGCGGTGGTAGCCTCGGAGGTGCGGCGCGACGGTCTCGACGGCGACGATCTCAGCGGCGAGGACGTGATCCTGCAGGGCCCGGTGAGCAGCGCCATCGAGCCCTCGATCACCATCCTGGGCGTGACATTCAGCACCGACGCCAGCACCGAATTTGAAAACCTGCTCGAGCAGCCGATCAGCAGTTCGGAGTTCTATGGCTTTCTCGGCATTGGAACGCTGGTGAAACTCAAGGATGACAGTGTGCCCGGCGACGGCATTGCAGACGAGGCCAGCCTGGAGGACTGAAGCGCGGCTACCGTGCCGGGGCTGGTCAGCAGTAGCTCAGCTGGCCAGCTCGCAGCGGTTGCGGCCTTCCTGTTTGGCTCGGTAGAGCGCCCGGTCGGCGCGCTCGAACCACTGTTCGGTACTGTCGCCGTCGCGCATTTCGGCCAGGCCGCAGGAGGCGGTAATGGTCACCGCCTCGTCACGGAAGTGAAAACCGGTGCCTTCAACCGCGGCACGCAGCTTCTCGGCGACGTGCAGACAGGCGTCCAGGGCGGAGCCGGTCATCAGCATGGCAAACTCCTCCCCACCGTAGCGCGCCACAAAATCGGTCTCGCGGACATGGTCGGCCAGCACCCGGGCGATGGTTCTGAGCACCTTGTCGCCGGCCTTGTGCCCGAAGCGGTCATTGACTCTCTTGAAGTGATCGATGTCCCACACCACCAGCACCAGCGGCGTGCCGAAGCGTTTCCAGCGCGCCACTTCCTGCTCCAGACGCTGTTCGTAGGCCAGCCGGTTGGGAATCCCGGTGAGCGCGTCGGTCATAGCCTGGTTGCGCTCCTCGTTGACGCGTGAACGCAGCGCCTCGGCTTCGCCCTCCATTTCGTTCAGGCGCGCGCTCATTGCCGCGATCTGCTGGCCGGCCTGCTGGTACCTGCGCTGCTCGGCTTCACGGTGCCTGTCCAGGTGAGCAATCACAGTATCGACGTGCGTTTGCACGGCCTGTTTCAGCTGGTCGAGGTCGGTTGCGTCGCGCACGCTGGCGCCGATGCCGCTGATTTCGCGCTTCACCGCGGTGTCGAGCTGCTCGCCGGCCTGGTGCGATTCATCGTGGATCTGGCCACTGCTCTGCAGCTGTCGGTCGACGTCCTGGAGCCGCTCGGTGAGCTGTTTGAGAAAGTTCTCGATACCCTGTTTTTCTTTCTGGGTCTGGGAGCGAATCGCCTGGATCAGGTCGGCGATACGCTCCAGCACCCGGTCCCAGGTTTCGCCGTCAGCGGTCTTCTCTATCTGGTCACGGATCGCCTCCAATTCCGCGACAAACTCTTCCGGCAGTGACAGGCGTTCCAGGAGACGAATGAGTATTTCGCGGATACTGTCGGTAGCCTGGTGCAGCGCCTGGCTGGATACGGCAACGCCGGGGCTGGCCGGCAGCGCGGCATCCGCCACCCGGTCCTGAGGCTGGTCCTGCCCGGTCCGGAACAGGCGTTGCAACAGACCTGGCTTTGCAGCAGATTCCACACCCGGTGAAGCAGCATCCGCGGCCAGTTCCAGCCCGGCATGGATCAGTTCGGCAAACGCCTGTATCGCCGCCGCATCGCCGGCTGCAGCCGCAGACTGCAGCCGTTTGCGCAGCGCCTTGCTCTGGCGTCCGGTGCCTTTCGGCAGCGACAGCGCGTCGAGCAGTGCCAGCAGTGGCGCGTCACCCGCATCCTGGCGGCCCCGCTTGCGCTGGCCGTCCAGCTTCACCAGGGTTCGGGACATATCCTCGAGCAGCACGTCAAGCTGGGCGGTGCTGGCGCGGTCACGAATGGCGTTGCGCAGATCGCGCAGCTGCCGGTCCAGGGCGGCGTCGAGACCGTCGGCGGCGAGTGTCAGGCGCGAGATGGTCTTGCGCAGCAGTTCCTCGGCGTCCTGCCACTGTTTTTCGCGGCGCTCGGACTCCTCCAGGTGAGCAAAATATTTCTGCTTCCACTGCAGCGCTTCCTGCGCATCTTTTTCGATTTCCACGCGGCTGGCCCCGGGATCAGATGTGCAGCTCCACGCTCTCGGGCAGAACCACTTCCATGGAAATCGGCAGGTGATCCGAGAGCGGGTAGTTCAATACCTCGGCGCGCCCTACCTCTACCGTGGGGGTCACCAGGATGTGGTCAATGTTGCGCTTGGGACGCCAGCTCGGGAAGGTGTGCAGGCCATGCAGCGGTTCGCTCATCAGGGTCTTGTTGACCAGCAGTTCCATTTCCTCGCTGTCCGAACGGCAGTTCATGTCGCCCATCATTACGACGTGGCGGTAGTCGTTGATCAGGTCGCCGAGGTAGTCCAGCTGGCTGAGGCGGCCACGCCGGCTCAGCGCCAGGTGTACGATCAGCACCACCAGCGATTCCTCGCCGCCGCCGAAGCGCACCGCCATGGCACCACGCCCCGGCAGGCGGCCCGGCAGCTTGTGTTCGGTGATACCGCTCGGCTTGTACCGGCTCAGTACGCCGAGGCTGTGCTTGGCAAACTGGCCGATACGCCGGTTGGTCTGGTCGTCCCAGTAGGGAAAGCCCGCCGCATTCGCGAGGTACTCGGTAATGTTGACGAACCCGCTGCGCGCACTGCCGGCATCGGCTTCCTGCACACCCACCAGGTCGTACTCGCTCATCAGCTGGGCGATACGGTCCAGGTTGTTAAACCGCTGCGGGTGATGCAACACGTGTTTCCAGCTGTGGGTCAGGTACTGGCGGTAGCGCCGGGTAGTGATACCGATCTGGATGTTGTAGCTGAGCAGGCGTAGCTTTCTTTCCACTACGTGCTCCACTGTGCTTGCGTTGGCTGGTTCCGACATGTCAATTCAGATGGGACAAACCAGGTTACCCAGTTGTTCCGTCAGTTTCAGGTTCTCGCTGTAATCGACCGGGCAGTCGATAATGGTTACGGTCGGCTGCGCCAGCGCATCCTTAAGGATCTCCTGCAGCTGGCCCGGGCCCTCGACCCGGTAGCCCTTGGCGCCGAACGCCTGTGCGTAGGTCACGAAATCCGGGTTGGTAAAATCCACATGGGACACCCGCTTGAACTGGTTCAGCTGCTTCCACTCGATCAGCCCGTAACCGCCGTCGTTCCAGATCAGAATGACGATCGGGATGCCGAGCCGCATGGCCGTCTCGATTTCCTGCGAGTTCATCAGGAAGCCGGCGTCACCGGTAACCGCAACCACGGAGCGGTCCGGCGACACCATTTTAGCAGCAATGGCGCCCGGAACGGCTATGCCCATACTGGCAAAACCGTTGGAAATAATGCAGGTATTGGGCTGTTCGCAACGGAACATGCGCGCCATCCACATCTTGTGGGCGCCGACGTCACAGATCACGATATCGTCGAGCTCCAGCACCGTGCGCAGGTCCCAGATGATCTTCTGCGGCTTGATCGGGAAACCGCTGTCATTGCTGTGCTGATTCATCTCCTCGATCAGCGCCTTGCGCAGCGGTCGCATCAGGTGCCCCTGGTGCGGCGTGGCCAGTTCCGCGATGCGCAGCAGGCTGTGCTTGATGTCGCCCAGCACGCCGACCGTGACGTTGTAGTGCTCATCGACCTCCGCCTGGGTGCGGTCGATGTGGATAATGCTGCGGTCGCGGGTGGGGTGCCACAGGTAGGGGTGGTATTCGACCAGATCATAGCCGATGCACAGAATCACGTCCGCACGGCTGAAGCCACAGCTGATGTAGTCATTGGCCTGCAGCCCGGCACTGGACAGCGAGGTGCGGTTACGGAACGGCACCACCCCCTTGGCCATAAAGGTGTTGGCCACCGGGATATTGAGCTGTTCGGCGAAGTCGGCCAGGTGCTTCCAGGCCCCCGCGCGCACCACGCCATTTCCCGCCAGGATCATGGGGTTACGTGCCGAGGAAATCAGTTCGGCGGCCTTTTCGACCTGCTGTTGGGCAGGCTCGGGAGGAAACGGATGATTGACCGGCAGCGGTTTCGCCACCGCCGGCAATTTGGCCACGTCTTCAGGGAATTCGATAAAGGTGGCGCCGGTCTTTTCCGACTGGGCGACCTTGAAGGCCTTGCGCACCACTTCCGGGATGACGTCCGGCGTCAACACCCGGGAAGCATACTTGCTGATGGGCCGGAACATCTCCTCCAGATCCAGCACCTGATGCGATTCCTTGTGCAGGCGATTGGTGCCGGCCTGGCCGGCAATCGCCACCACCGGAGCATGGTCCATGTTGGCGTCGGCCACGCCGGTAACCAGGTTGGTGGCACCCGGCCCCAGCGTCGACAGGCACACACCGGCGCGACCGGTGAGGCGTCCGTAGACATCCGCCATGAATGCGGCGCCCTGCTCGTGACGGGTGGTGACGAAACGGATACTGGAGTCGAGCAGCGCATCCATGAAGTCCAGGTTTTCCTCCCCCGGTACACCGAAGATGTATTCGACGCCCTCGTTTTCGAGGCACTTTACGAACAGTTGCGCTGCATTCATGGAAATTGTCGAAATCCCGTCATCAGACCTCGCCTTCGGCGCCGCCGGCACAGCCCCAGGACGTCGCGGCCGGCGGCCGGACGGCGGGCATAAAAAACACGCTCATACCGGCGATGAGCTTCATCCGTTACCCGGATACCGGGCGTGATGCTTCAACAGCGCGCTAGGGCGCGGCAGGAGCCGCGACGGCGGATCGCGAAGCGGTCCGCTCCTGCTCCACCAGGAAGTCGACAACCTGCAACATTTCCTTGTTGCCGCCAGCCATCTGCGCCGAGGTGAGGTACTTCCCGTTCACCACCAGCACCGGTACGCCGGTAATGCCATACAGCGCGCGCGCCTGACGCGCGCGGCTGGTCTTGGTGATCACCGCGAACGACTGGAATGTGCGGTCGAAGTCCTGTTCCGCGACCCCCTGCTCGACAAATACCGCTTTCACATCGTCGACCGTGCGGATCCGCTTGCGTTGCTTGTGAATGCGCTCGAACAGCGGGCGGTGCACCTGCTCCTCCGCCCCCAGCAACTCCATGGTGTAGTAGGCGCGCGCCAGCAGCTCCCAGTCCGGACCCAGTACCGCCGGGATGCGCACAAAAGTGACGTCGTCCGGCTTGTGTTCCAGCCAGGCATCCAGCTGCGGCTCCAGGTGGTAGCAGTGCGGGCAGCCATACCAGAACAGTTCCAGCACCTCGATCTTGTCGGGGTCCGCGGTGGGCTGCGGATTGGCGAGGCGCTTGTAATCGATGCCTTCATCGAAAGCCGCGTGCACAAACGGGGCGACCAGGATCAAGGCGATCAGCGTAAACCACTTTTTCATTATCATCTCCGTTGCAAACAAGGGTCGGCGTTGCGGTGTCCGCCCGACAGCCACAGTTTAACGCCCGCAACCGCAAAAAGGATGACGAGGCGGCCAATTGTGAGCCGCGGAGCCAGCGGCATAGCGGCCTTCCGATACCCGGCGATGCCGGGCCCGATGCTGCCTGACGACGCGGCCCAGTGCCCCATTTTCACCGCCCCATGGCGGCGCTGGCAAGACAGATTTTGGGGCCTCCAGCGACGCGCCAAGGCCGGGCGCAACACTGCGCCGCACAAGGCCACGCAAACAAAAAGGCGGCCCTGAGGCCGCCCTTTGCCGACTTCCGGCCACCGCCGGACAGACAATCAGTGCAAGCCCTGCACATAGGACGCCACCGCCTTGATTTCCTCTTCGGTCATCTTGGCAGCGGTATTGCGCATCATCTTGCCGGCGTCATTGGCGCGCTCGCCTTTCTTGAACGCGTAGAGCTGGTTCTCCACATATTTGGCGTGCTGGCCGCTGATGGACGGGAAGTTAGCCGCCGGGTTGCCGCTGCCGGTCGGCCCATGGCAGCCGATACAGGCCGCCACTCCGCTGGAGGGATTACCGCCGCGATAGATCTTCTCTCCCAGCTCCACCAGTGCCTCGTCGGCGGCACCCATCTGAATGCTCTGGGCTGAATAATAGGCGGCCAGATCCCCCATGTCCTGTTCGCTCAGCGTGGCGACCATCGGCGCCATCATGGCGTTGTTGCGCTCCTTGCCAGCCTTGAAATCCTGCAGCTGCTTCTCAAGGTAATTGGCATGCTGGCCAGCCAGTTTCGGCCACTCAGGGTTGGCGCTGTTACCGTCCGCCCCGTGACAGCCTGCACAGGTCGCGGACTTCGCCTTGCCCGCTGCAGCATCACCTGCCGCTATGGCCTGGGAAACACCGCCGGCCAGTGAAAGAGTTGCTGCAAAAACAAGCCAGTTTTTCATCTCGCTTCGATCTCCAAACACGCTACGGAAGAGGCGTAGCACCGCCGTGCGGGCCGCCACCCAAAAAATTGAGCCCACCTGTATACCAGCGGGCATGCAGCGGGTCAACCGAGGGCGTGGCGCCGGGCACCGCGCAGACGCAAGCGGAAGCGGTCCAACAGATTGGTTTTTAATACAGTTAGCCCAGCGCCGGCGTGACCGCAACAGGTTCTCACTGGCCGGCACCGCGACCACCGTAGACCAACGCGGCCGGCGAACTGTGCGAAAATGCGCCGATGAACCTGAATTTCGCCCGCGCTCGATTCCTGACCAGTGCACCCAGGGCCAGCCTCGCGCCGCCGGATGCAGGGGCCGAGGTCGCTTTTGCCGGGCGTTCCAACGCGGGCAAGTCCAGCGCCCTGAACGTCATTACCCAGCAGCGCGCCCTGGCGCGCACCAGCAAAACGCCCGGGCGCACCCGGGAAATCAATTTTTTTGCGCTCGATGACCGCATCCGGCTGGTGGATCTCCCGGGCTATGGCTACGCCAAGGTCCCGCATGCCTTGAAAACACAGTGGCAGCAGCAGCTGGTCGAATACCTCGAAAATCGCGTTTCACTGCGCGGCCTGGTCCTGCTGATGGATTGCCGCCATCCGCTGACCGAATTCGACCAGCAGATGCTGCGCTGGTGTGCGGCTGCCGGCCTGCCGGTGCACGTGCTGCTGACCAAGGCGGACAAACTCAAACGCGGCCCGGCCAGCGCCAGTCTTTTGGCGGTGCGCCGCCAGCTGGGCGAATTCCACTCGCAGGCCACGGTACAGCTGTTTTCGGCGCTGAAGAAACTCGGTGTGGACGAGGCGCGGGAGGTCATAGCCGGCTGGTTAAGCGCCTGAGCGGGTCGACCTGCCAAGCAAAAAAAAACCCCGGAGTGCAAGGGGGGGAAGCACCGGGGTTAAAAATACCCGGCTTGGGGAAACCGGGTTGGAGGAATTCCCGTTCAATTTCGCCACGAACGGGGAGCATCAGCCAACAACACTCCTTGAGTTAGACCAAAGATTCCGCTTTTGGTTCGTTACCGCTACCTCGTTCGTGCATCCGGACTGTGTCGCTCATTGGCTACTACTATAGAACATTTTGTACAAACTTGGGTAGTAAACGAATGGCGATAAAAATCGAAATAATCGCTAAGCCGTTAAACCCGATTATTTTTAGCCGGAGCGGATATATACAAAAGTTTAGTGCGCCTGATCCCAGTTGTCGCCGATACCGACATCCACCAGCAACGGAACCGACAGGGTCGCGGCCTGCTCCATGCGCCCACGAATTTCCTGCACCGCACTGTCGAGCTGTGCAGCAGGAACCTCGAACACCAGCTCGTCGTGCACCTGCATAATCATCACGACGCCACTGCCGGCGCGTTTAATCCATTCATCCACCGACAGCATGGCTTTCTTGATAATGTCGGCGGCCGTGCCTTGCATGGGCGCGTTGATCGCGGTGCGCTCTGCGGCCTGACGACGCTGCATGTTACTCGCCTTGATATCGGGCAGGTATAAGCGCCTCCCGAACAGCGTTTCCACATAACCCTGCTCGCGAGCCAGCGCCCGCGTCGCATCCATGTAGGCTTTGACACCCGGGTAGCGCTGAAAATACAAATCGACATACTGCTGTGCCTGGGCACGGTCGATGCCCAGCTGGCGCGCCAGTCCGAAGGCGGACATCCCGTAGATGAGTCCGAAATTGATCGCTTTCGCGGAACGCCGCTGCTCACCGGTCACCAGCTCGGGAGCCGTCATGAACACCTCGGCCGCCGTGGCGCGATGGATGTCTTCGCCGCGCGAGAACGCCTGCACCAGGCCCGCGTCGCCGGACAGATGCGCCATAATGCGCAACTCGATCTGCGAGTAGTCGGCCGCCACCATGCGGCAACCGGGCTCGGGGACAAAAGCCTGACGAATGCGCCGCCCTTCCTCGGTACGAATCGGGATGTTCTGCAGATTGGGATCGGATGACGACAGCCGTCCGGTCGCGGCCACCGCCTGGTGATAAGAGGTATGCACCCGCCCGGTTGCGGGATTCACCTGCTGCGGCAGCTTGTCCGTGTAGGTCGACTTCAGCTTGCTCAGCGAGCGGTGCTCCAGAATCAGGCGCGGCAAGGGATAATCGAGCGCCAGTTCCTGGAGCACCGACTCGGCCGTCGAAGGCGCCCCCTTGGGTGTCTTGGCCAGCACCGGCAGCTGCTGCTGGTCGTAGAGGATGGCCTGGATCTGCTTGGGTGAACCCAGGTTGAACGGCTGGCCCGCAAGCGCGTG
This sequence comes from Gammaproteobacteria bacterium, assembly GCA_020347685.1. GTDB lineage: Bacteria > Pseudomonadota > Gammaproteobacteria > DSM-19610 > DSM-19610 > Thiogranum. Next base: position 52,320 of record CP070738.1, read on the forward strand.
CGCCTCTCGCTCGACGGCCTGCATGCGCTCGGCCAGTTCCCCGCTCTGGCGCGCCAGCATCGCCACGTCCACCTTGACGCCGGCGCGCTCCATGTCCCCCAGCACCGCCAGCAGCGGCAGTTCCAGTTCCTCGAACAGGCTTTTGAGGCGCGGCTCGGCAGCCAGCCGCGGCCACAGAATCCGGTGCAGGCGCAGGGTCATGTCGGCATCCTCTGCCGCATAGGGCGTCGCCTGCTCCAGCGCCACCTGGTTGAAAGTCAGTTGTTTGGCCCCCTTGCCGGCCACGTCCTCGAACTTGATATTGGTGTGCGACAAATACTTCTGGCACAGCGAATCGAGGTCGTGGCGGCTGGCGGTGCTGTCGAGCAGATAGGACTCCAGCATCGAGTCGTAACCGATACCCCGCAGCTGAATGCCGTGGTTGGCCAGCACGCTGCGATCGTACTTGAGGTGGTGGCCGAGCTTGGCCTTGCGCGGATTCTCCAGCAGCGGTCGCAAGCGCTCCAGTACCCGCTCGCGGTCCAGCTGCTCGGGCGCGCCCGGGTAGTCGTGCGCCAGCGGCAGGTAGGCGGCGTGGCCCGGTTCCATGGCGAAGGACACACCGACGATCTCGGCCTGCATGTAATCGAGGCTGGTGGTTTCGGTATCGAAGGCGAACAACTCGGCCTGTTCGAGACGCGCCAGCCAGTCCGCCAGTTGCGCTTCGCTTAGGATCACCTGGTAGTCCGTTTCGGGCGTCGCCGCGGCGGCCGGTGCAGCGCCGTCATCCGCGCCGCTATCCAGCTGTTTCAGCCAGGTCCTGAATTCCAGGCGCTCGAACCATTCGCGCAATGCCTGGCTATTCGGGGCCTGCAATGCCAACTGCTCGGGGCGCACTTCGAGCTCCACGTCACAGCGGATGGTGGCGAGCGCCCTGGACAGTTCCAGCTGGTCGAGATGCGCGCGCAGGTTTTCGCCGATCTTGCCCTTGATATCCTCGGCGTGCGCCACCAGCTCTTCGAGGGTCCGGTACTGGCCGAGCCATTTGGCCGCGGTTTTGGGTCCCACCTTAGGCACCCCGGGAATGTTGTCCGAGCTGTCACCGACCAGCGCCAGGAAGTCGATGATCTGGGCCGGGGAAACGCCGAATTTGTCCTGCACGCCCTGCACGTCCAGGGCGCTGTCATTCATGGTGTTGATCAGGGATACCTGTGCGTCGACCAGCTGCGCGAGGTCCTTGTCCCCG
>CP070738.1:53644-64923 GCA_020347685.1 Gammaproteobacteria bacterium
TGCTTACCTTCGCGTCCTTAGCGTCCTTCGCGGTTAACAAAAACCTCCTGAAACGAAAAAGCCGGGCAGTGCCCGGCTTTTGCTAACCCGCTATGGAGCCGGTTACTCGGCTTCGACGACCTCGCCGCCGGTTTCCGGCCGGTCAACCAGTTCCACCAGGGCCATGGGTGCCTTGTCGCCGGCGCGGAAACCCATTTTCAGGATGCGCAGGTAACCACCGGGACGGTCCTTGTAGCGGGGACCCAGTTCGTCGAACAGCTTGGTGACCACATCGCGGTCGCGCAGACGGGCGAACGCCACGCGGCGCTTGTGCACGCTGTCGCTCTTGGCCATGGTGATGAGCGGTTCGGCGACGCGGCGCAGCTCTTTGGCCTTGGGCAGGGTGGTCTTGATGACTTCGTGCTGCATCAGCGAGGCCGCCATGTTCTTGAACATGGCCTCACGATGCGAGCTGTTGCGATTCAGTTTTCGTCCACTTTGACGGTGACGCATGGGTCTGTACCTACATCATTCGGTCCACGCCTGTGCGCAGCCCGGGTTATTGCCAATCAGGCGGATTGTTTCTCGCTGTCCTTGAGACCCGCGGGTGGCCAGTTCTCCAGGCGCATGCCCAGCGACAGGCCGCGCGAGGCCAGCACATCCTTGATTTCGGTGAGCGATTTCTTACCGAGGTTGGGCGTTTTAAGCAGCTCCACCTCGGTACGCTGAATCAGGTCACCGATGAAGTAAATGCTTTCTGCCTTCAGGCAGTTGGCGGAACGCACCGTCAGTTCCAGATCGTCGACCGGGCGCAGCAGGATCGGATCGACGTCGGCTTCGGGAGTCTCGGCCTTGACCTCTTCCTTGCCTTGCAGATCAACGAACACCGACAGCTGGTCCTGCAGAATGGTCGCCGCCCGCCGAATGGCCTCTTCGGGGTCCAGCGTGCCGTTGGTTTCGATTTCGATAATCAGCTTGTCGAGGTTGGTGCGCTGTTCGACGCGCGCCGCGTCCACGGTATAGGACACACGCGACACCGGGGTGAAGCTGGCGTCCAGCTGCAGCGAACCGATCGGGCCGGTTTCCTCTTCCTGCTCGGCGCGCACGGTGGCCGGCACATAGCCGCGCCCCATCTCCACCTTCAGGGTCATGTTCAGGTTGCCATCCTTGGTCAGGTTGGCGATGACGTAATCAGGGTTCACCACTTCGACATCGTGATCCAGGGTGATGTCGCCGGCGGTCACCGGCCCCGGACCCTTCTTGCTCAGCTTCAGGGTCGCCTCGGGACGGTTGTGCATCAGCAGCGCCACCCCTTTCAGGTTGAGCAGAACTTCCATGACGTCTTCCTGCACACCCTCGATAGTCGAGTATTCGTGCAGGACACCATCGATTTCGGCGCGCGTGATGGCGCAGCCCGGCATGGATGACAGCAGAATGCGGCGCAGCGCATTGCCCAGTGTATGACCAAAACCGCGCTCCAGCGGTTCCAGCACAACCCTTGCGGTACGATCGTTGACGCTCTGCACGTCGACGATACGCGGCTTCAGGAACTCAGTGACCTTGCCCTGCATGAAAAGCCCTCTTACCTGTTGACTTACTTGGAGTACAGCTCGACGATCAGATGCTCGTTGATCTCGGCAGGCAGATCCGCGCGCTCCGGACGCGCCTTGAATACGCCTTCCATTTTCTTCGGATCAACGTCGATCCAGTCTACGAAACCGCGCTGTTCGGCCAGTTCCAGGGCAGCCTTAACGCGCAACTGGTTGCGGGACTTTTCCGCCACCGCGAGGTTGTCGTTGGGTTTCACCTGGTAGGACGGAATGGTCACGCGCTGGCCGTTGACGGTAACGCCGTAGTGACGCACCAGCTGGCGCGCCTCGCTGCGGGACGCGGCGAAGCCCATGCGGTACACCACGTTGTCGAGACGGCTTTCCAGCAGCTGCAACAGGTTTTCACCGGTTGAACCCTTGCGCTGTGCCGCACTCTTGTAATAGTTGTGAAACTGGCCCTCCAGCACGCCGTAGATACGACGCATTTTCTGCTTCTCGCGCAGCTGGGTGGCATAGTCCGACAGGCGCCCACGGCGCTGACCGTGCTGCCCGGGCGGGAACGGCCGGTTTTCCACCGGACACTTGCTGGTGTAGCACTTCTCGCCCTTCAGGAACAGTTTGGTGCCTTCACGACGGCACTGGCGACATTTCGCTCCAACGTACTTGGCCATTAGCTCTAGCTCTCCTCCGCCTTAGACGCGCCGTTTCTTGGGCGGACGACACCCGTTGTGCGGAATCGGGGTCACATCGGTGATATTGGTGATCCGGAAGCCGGAATTGTTCAAGGCGCGCACCGCGGACTCGCGGCCCGGCCCGGGGCCCTTGACCTCGACTTCGAGATTCTTCAGCCCGTACTCCTTCACCATTTCGCCGGCGCGTTCGGCGGCGACCTGGGCTGCAAACGGGGTGCTCTTGCGTGAGCCGCGGAAGCCGGAACCCCCGGCGGTCGCCCACCCCAGGGCGTTACCCTGACGATCGGTAATGGTCACGATCGTGTTGTTGAAGGAAGCGTGAACGTGGGCGATACCATCGACCACGTTCTTTTTGACTTTTTTCCGGGTGCGGGCTGTTGTCGGCGCTTTAGCCATGTTGGATACCTGTTACCAGCAACTTATTTACGAATCGGGCGGCGCGGTCCCTTGCGGGTGCGTGCATTGGTGCGGGTGCGCTGACCGCGCAGCGGCAGGCCGCGGCGGTGACGCATGCCGCGATAGCAGCCGAGGTCCATGAGGCGCTTGATGTTCATGGAAATGGTACGGCGCAGGTCACCTTCAACGGTGAACTTGGCCACCTCGCCGCGCAGGGTCTCGATCTCGCCCTCGGACAGGTCCTTGATCTTGACGTCCGGGCCAATGCCACTGGCCTCACAGATCTTTTGCGCGGTGGTGCGGCCGATTCCGTAAATGGACGTCAGCGCAATGACCGTGTGCTTGTGTGTCGGAACGTTGATCCCGGCTATACGAGCCATGAATGTGATCTCCTAAACGAGACTATCCGGTTGCGAACGGCGAAACCCGCAAGAATACCGGATACGACCCCTGTTTTCAAACTAAAAATCAAACAATGAGACAGCGCAACACCCGGCCTCAGCCCTGGCGCTGCTTGTGTCGGCCGTCCTTACAGATAACCCGCACCACGCCGTTGCGGCGGACAATCTTGCAGTTGCGGCAAATGCGCTTGACAGACGCTCTAACTTTCATGGTTTCACCTGTATACAAAAACTTACCGGAGCACGCCGGCCCGGCCGTGACTCTTCAGATTGGCCTTCTTCATCAAACTCTCGTACTGATGAGACATCATATGAGACTGGACCTGAGCCATGAAGTCCATCACCACGACCACGATAATCAGCAGGGACGTACCACCGAAGTAGAACGGCACGTTCCAGTACAGAATCAGGAACTCGGGCAGCAGACACACGGCGGTGATGTAGATGGCGCCGGCCAGGGTCAGGCGGGTCATCACGCCGTCGATAAAACGCGCCGTCTGCTCGCCCGGACGGATACCCGGAATGAAGGCACCCGACTTCTTCAGGTTGTCCGCGGTCTCCTTGGAATTGAACACAATCGCGGTATAGAAGAAGCAGAAGAAAATAATCGCCATCGCGTAGAACATGATGTACAGCGGCTGACCCGGCGACAGCATGGTCGAAATATCCTTCAGCCAGCCCATCCCCTCGGTGCTGCCGAACCACTGCCCGGCGGTAGCCGGGAACAGGATGATGCTGGACGCGAAGATGGGCGGAATGACGCCCGCCATGTTCAGCTTCAGCGGCAGATGGGTGCTCTGGGCAGCGTACAGCTTGCGGCCCTGCTGGCGCTTGGCGTAGTTCACCGTGATGCGGCGCTGGCCACGCTCCACGAACACCACGAACGCGGTCACCGCGATGGCGAGCGCAAACAGGAACAGCACGCTCAGGGTGTTCAGCTCGCCGGTACGCACCAGTTCCAGCGAGCCGCCGATGGCCGACGGCAGGCCGGCGACGATGCCCGAGAAAATGATGATCGAGATACCGTTACCGACACCGCGCTCGGTGACCTGCTCACCCAGCCACATCAGGAACAGGGTGCCGGTGACCAGGCAGATCACCGCTGAAATCACGAACGGCATACCCTGCAGAATGACCAGCGGCGACCCGCCCATCTGCTGCCCCTGTAGCGCGGTCGAGATACCGATGGCCTGGAAGGTCGCCAGTACCACGGTGCCGTAGCGGGTGTACTGGGTAATCTTGCGCCGCCCTGCTTCGCCTTCTTTCTTGATCTGCTCCAGGGTGGGCACGGTGTAGGACAGCAGCTGCATGATAATGGAAGCCGAGATGTACGGCATGATACCGAGCGCAAACAGCGACAGGCGCTCGAGCGCACCCCCGGAGAACATGTTGAACATGTCCAGGATGGTGCCGCGCTGCTGGTCCACCAGCTGCGCCAGCACGTGGGGATCGATGCCCGGCAACGGGATGAACGACCCGATACGGAATACCAGGATGGCGCCCAGCACAAACAGGATACGCTGACGCAGTTCGGTCAGCTTACCCAGATCGCCGAGCCCGCCGGCGATGCCTGCAGCACCGGGACGGGCCATTAGTCCTCTACCTTGCCACCGGCGGCTTCGATCGCGGCGCGCGCACCCTTGGTTACCCGCACACCACGCACCGTTACCGCCGTAGCGATTTCGCCCGAAGCGATGATCTTGACGTGCTGGGTGCCCTGCCTGATCACACCGGCCGCTTTCAGGGCGGCCAGATCGACTGCACCGCCTTCCACGGCGGCCAGTTCGTGCAAACGGACTTCCTCGCTCACCAGGGACTTGCGCGAGGTGAACCCCACTTTCGGCAAACGGCGCTGCAGCGGCATCTGGCCGCCTTCGAAGCCGACCTTGTGAAATCCGCCGGAGCGGGACGTCTGACCCTTGTGGCCGCGGCCACAGGTCTTGCCCAGACCGGAGCCGATGCCGCGCCCGACGCGCTTTGCGGCCGGCCTGCTGCCCGCAGCCGACTTCAAGTTATTCAGTCGCATGTTAAGCTTCCTCTACCTGCAGCATATACGAGACCTTGCTGATCATGCCGCGATTTTCCGGCGTGTCGCTCACTTCAACCGAGTGATGCATGCGGCGTAAGCCCAGTCCGCGCACGCAAGCCTTGTGCGACTCGAGACGCTTGTTGGTGCTTCTCACCAGAGTGACTTTGAGTTTCTTGTCCGCCATGGCTTACCCCAGAATTTCCTCGACCTTCTTGCCGCGCTTGGCAGCCACCTGCTCCGGCGAGCGCATTTCCGCCAGGCCCTTCATGGTTGCCCGCACCACGTTGATCGGGTTGTTGGTACCGATACACTTGGCCAGCACATCGCGCACCCCTACGACTTCGAATACGGCGCGCATCGCGCCACCGGCGATAATGCCGGTACCCTCGGAAGCCGGCTGCATGTGGACCTTGGCGGCACCGAACGTCGCGGTGATCGGGTACTGCAGAGTGCCGTCCTTCAGCGCAACGGTCTTCATGTTCTTGCGCGCATTCTCCATCGCCTTCTGAATAGCCACCGGCACTTCGCGCGCCTTGCCGCGGCCGAAACCGACCCGACCCTCGCCATCGCCGACCACGGTGAGCGCCGCAAAACCGAACTGACGGCCGCCCTTCACCACCTTGGCGACACGGTTTATGCCTATCAGCTTCTCGTGAAGACCGTCAGAACTCGCTTGCGTATCGACATTCGCCATTGTGCAACCCTTAAATTAAAATTCCAGACCACTTTCCCGCGCGGCGTCTGCCAGCGCCTTTACGCGACCATGATACCTGAACCCGGAGCGGTCAAACGCGACCGAGTTGATGCCCGCCGCCTTGGCCCGCTCAGCCACCAGCTTGCCGATCTCGGCAGCCGCGGCAGCATTGCCCGTAGCGCTCAGGCTCTTGCGCAACTCCCGGTCCAGCGTGGACGCGCTGGCCAACACCTTGTCGCCCGCACCATCGATGATCTGCGCGTAAATGTGCCGCGGCGTGCGGTGGATGCACAGACGGGGTTTGCCCATTCCGTGTATCTTGGCGCGGGTCTTTCTCGCGCGACGCAGTCGTGATTCCTTCTTGTCCATACTGTTACCTTCGATTTCTGTTCGGGGACCGAAGCGAATTCGGCCCCCATTAAATCACTTCTTCTTGGCTTCCTTACGCACGATGATCTCATCGGCGTATTTGACACCTTTGCCCTTGTACGGCTCCGGCGGACGATAGCCGCGAATCTCTGCCGCGACCTGCCCGACCATCTGCTTGTTCACGCCTTTCACGACCACCTCGGTCTGGCTGGGCGTCTCCACGCTGATCCCTTCCGGTACCGGGTACTCCACCGGGTGCGAAAAACCCAGCGTCAGGTTCAGCTTGTTACCCTGCGCCTGGGCGCGATAACCGACGCCGACCAGCTGCAGCTTCTTTTCGAAGCCGACGCTCACACCGGTCACCATGTTGCTGACCAGCGCACGTGTGGTGCCGGCCAGGGCGTTGGCAGACTTGGAGCCGTCTTTGGGCGCGAAGGTCAGCACATTGCCGTCCTGCTCGACCTTCACGGAGCGATGCACCTGGTGGTCGAGCGAGCCCTTGCCGCCCTTCACCGTCAGCGCCTGGCCTTTGACGCTGATCTCGACGCCGGAAGGCAGTTCAATCGGTTTTCTTGCAACTCTGGACATGGTCTTTACTCATCAGGATACGTAGCAGAGCACTTCGCCGCCTTCTCCGGCGGCGCGCGCGGCCCGATCACTCATAACACCCTTGGAGGTCGACACAATCGCGACACCCAGGCCACCCTGTACTTTGGGCAGCTCGTCCTTGCTCTTGTAGATACGCAAGCCGGGACGGCTGATCCGCTTCAGATCCTCGATGACCGGGCGTCCCTCGTAGTACTTGAGATCGACGCTCATCACCGCCTTGCCGGACTCATCCTGAACCCGGAAGTCCGCGATGTAGCCCTCGTGTTTCAAAACCTCTGCGATCGAAGCCTTCAGCTTCGAGGAGGGCATGGACACCGAAACCTTGCCGGCACGCTGGCCATTGCGAATGCGGGTCAGCATATCGGCGATGGGATCCGTCATCATAGTCTGAATACCTCTGTGTTATTCCGTGCTGTTACCAGCTCGCCTTGACGAGACCGGGAACATCACCCTTCATGGCATGTTCACGCAGCTTGTTGCGCGCCAGGCCAAACTTGCGGTAATACCCGTGCGGACGTCCGGTGACGCGGCAACGGTTGCGCTGACGCGTCGGGCTGGCGTCGCGCGGCAGCGCCTGCAGCTTGAGCTGAGCGTCGTAGCGCTCTTCGTCCGATTTCTTCATATCGGCGATGATCGCTTTCAGCTCGGCGCGCTTCCTGGCGTACTTGTTCACCATCTTGGCACGCTTGACTTCGCGCTGGATCATGCAGTTTTTTGCCATGCTTTGCGGTCCTCAGTTTCTGAACGGGAAGTTGAACGCCGCCAGCAGGGCGCGTCCTTCCGCATCGGTCTTTGCAGTGGTGGTGATGCTGATATCCATGCCACGCAGTGCGTCAATCTTGTCGTAGTCGATTTCCGGGAAGATGATCTGCTCCCGCACACCCATGTTGTAGTTGCCCTGGCCGTCAAATGCCTTGGCGCTCATGCCGCGGAAATCGCGGATGCGCGGCATGGCGATATTGATGAGGCGATCCAGGAACTCGTACATGCGCTCGCGGCGCAGGGTGACCTTGCAGCCGACCGGCCAGCCGTCGCGGATCTTGAAGCTCGCCACCGATTTGCGCGCCTTGCGCACGATCGGTTTCTGACCGGCGATCCTCTCCATGTCGCCCATAGCGTTGTCCATGACCTTCTTGTCGCCCACCGCCTCGCCGACACCCATGTTGATGGTGACCTTGGTGATGCGCGGAACTTCCATCACATTCTTGTAGCCAAACTGTTCCTGCAGTTTCTTGACTACTTCATCACGATACAGAGCTTGTAACCTGGTCATCTCAGAGACTCACTATCAAACGTCCACGACTTCGCTGGTGGACTTGAATACACGTACCTTGCGACCGTCTTCCAGGATGCGGAAACCGACCCGGTCTCCCTTCTTGGTCTGCGGGTTGTACAGCATCACGTTGGACGCATCGATCGGCATTTCCTTCTCGATGATGCCACCGCTGATGCCGCGCTGGGGATTCGGCTTGGTGTGCTTCTTGACGAGATTCACGTTCTCGACCACCACCTTGCCGACATCCGCGAGCACCTTCAGCACGGTGCCGCGCTTGCCACTGTCCTTGCCGGTCCTTACGACGACGTCATCGCCTTTTCGAATCTTGCGCATAATCCTGACCTCCGCTTACAGCACTTCGGGCGCAAGCGAAATAATCTTCATGAACCGCTCGCTGCGCAGCTCGCGCGTCACCGGCCCGAAAATACGGGTCCCGATCGGCTCGAGCTTGTTGTTGAGCAGCACCGCAGCGTTACCGTCGAAACGGATCAGAGAGCCGTCCGGGCGCCGCACGCCCTTGGCCGTCCGCACCACCACAGCGTTGTAGACTTCACCCTTCTTCACCTTGCCGCGGGGAATCGCCTCTTTCACGCTGACCTTAATGATGTCGCCGATACTGGCGTAACGACGGTGTGAACCACCCAGCACCTTGATGCACTGGAGGCTTCTGGCACCGCTGTTGTCCGCGACATCCAGCCTTGATTGCATCTGAATCATGACCTAATCCCCGTTCAAGCTACTCTTGAGTTAACTCAGCCTACCGGCCGTTCCACGACTTCCACCAGTTTCCACGACTTGGTCCTGGAAATGGGGCGACACTCCTGAATCGTCACCGTATCGCCTACCTTACATTCATTGTTCTCGTCATGAATGTGCAGCTTGGTGGAGCGCCGGATATATTTTCCATACAGCGGATGCTGCACGCGACGTTCGACCAGGACCACGGCACTCTTTTCCATCTTGTCACTGATTACGCGACCGGCCAGAGTACGGACCGTTTTGCTCTCTTCGCTCATGCCGCTTCACCCGCTCTTGCTTTCTCGTTCAGTATCGTTTTGATGCGGGCGATATCGCGCCGCACCTTATTCACCTGGTCGGGCCGCGACAACTGACCGGTGCCCTTCTGCATACGGAGGTTGAACTGCTCGCGCAGCAAACCGTCGAGTTCCAGTTTCAGCTCGTCCGCTGACTTCTGTCTGAGCTCGCTCGCTTTCATCACATCACCGTCCGGTTCACGAAAGTGGTGCGCACCGGCAGTTTGGCCGCCGCCAGCTTGAACGCCTGGCGCGCCTGCTCTTCCGATACGCCTTCCATTTCATACAGCACGCGACCGGGCTGAATCTTGGCAACCCAGTATTCCACGTTACCCTTGCCCTTACCCTGGCGCACCTCGATCGGTTTCTTGGTGATCGGTACATCCGGGAAGATACGAATCCACAACTTGCCACCGCGCTTGACCTGGCGCGTGATGGCACGACGCGCAGCCTCGATCTGGCGCGCGGTCAACTGGCCGCGGGTGGTGGCCTTGAGCGCGAACTCGCCGAAGCTCACTTTGTTGCCGCTCTGCGCCAGGCCGCGATTGCGGCCCTTCTGCTGCTTGCGGAATTTGGTTCTCTTGGGCTGTAACATTGCCTCGCGACTCCCTTATTTACCGCCAGCCGCTTTCTTAGCGGGCTCCGGCTCGACGTTCTGCTCATCGCGATCCAGGATTTCACCTTTGAACACCCAGACCTTCACACCGATTACACCGTAGGTGGTATTGGCTTCGGTGAAGCCGTAGTCGATGTCCGCGCGCAGCGTGTGCAGCGGCACGCGCCCCTCTCGGTACCACTCGGTACGGGCGATTTCCGCACCGTTCAGGCGGCCGGCGACCATGATCTTGATACCTTCCGCGCCGAGTCGCATGGCGTTGCCGACCGCGCGCTTCATGGCGCGGCGGAACATGATACGCCGTTCCAGCTGCTGGGCCACGCTCTCGGCAACCAGCTGCGCCTCGACTTCCGGCTTGCGAACTTCCTCGATATTGACGTGCACCGGCATGCCCATGCGTCCCGCTATCTCGCCGCGCAGCTTCTCGATATCCTCGCCCTTCTTACCGATCACGATACCCGGTCTGGCGGTGTGGATGGTGATCACCGCGTTGCTGGCCGGCCGTTCGATCTGGATGCGGCTGACGGAAGCGTGCTTGAGGCGCTGCTTGATGAAATCCCGCGTTTCCAGATCGAGATTGAGGAAATCAGCATACTTCTTTGAATCCGCATACCACTTCGACGTCCAGTCCTTGACGATGCCGAGGCGGATACCTGTTGGATGTACTTTCTGGCCCATGCCGTACTCTCTTTGATCTTTGCCGTTGACTACTGCTCTGCGACAGTAATCGTGATATGACTGGTGCGTTTGAAAATATGGTTGGCGCGGCCCTTGGCCCGCGCGTGCCAGCGCTTGAGGGTCGGCCCCTCGTCCACGCACACCGCGGAGACCTTCAGCTCGTCGACGTCGGCACCTTCGTTGTGCTCGGCATTGGCGATGGCGGACTCCAGCACCTTGCGCACCATGTGCGCCGCTTTCTTCTGGCTGAAGGTGAGCACCTGCAGCGCGCGCTCCACCGGCAGCCCGCGGATCTGGTCTGCCACCAGGCGACACTTCTGCGCGGAGATGCGCGCATGATTCAGTTTGGCAGTCGCTTGCATAGCTCGATACCCTTACTTGGATTTCCGGTCCGCCGCGTGCCCCTTGAAGGTGCGCGTTACGGCGAATTCACCCAGCTTGTGGCCGACCATGTTCTCGTTGATCAGAATCGGAACATGCTGGCGACCATTGTGAACAGCGATGGTCAGGCCGACCATATCCGGCAGCACCATGGAGCGGCGCGACCAGGTCTTGATCGGTTTGCGGCTGTTGCTGCTTACCGCCTCATCAACCTTCTTCATCAGATGAAGGTCGATAAAGGGTCCTTTTTTTACGGAACGCGGCACGGTCTTTAACCTCTGTCGTTACTTCTGATTGCGACGACGCACAATCATGTTAGTGGTGCGTTTATTCTTGCGGGTCTTGTAACCCTTGGTCGGGGTGCCCCAGGGACTGACCGGATGACGGCCACCGGAGGTACGGCCCTCACCACCACCGTGGGGGTGATCGACCGGATTCATCGCCACACCGCGCACGGTGGGACGGACTCCGCGCCAGCGCTTGGCACCGGCCTTGCCCAGGGAACGCAGATTGTGCCCGGAATTACCTACTTCGCCGATGGTGGCGCGGCAGTCGATCGGCACCTTGCGCATTTC
>CP070738.1:65023-75432 GCA_020347685.1 Gammaproteobacteria bacterium
GTCTTCGCTCAAATTCCTTTTCAAGGTGAACTGCCCCAACGACCTGGATTGCGTCGCCGCAACCGGTTTACCGCCCAGCGACGCCCCCGCACCCGCCATCGATTATCTGAGCAAGGACTATCGCAGTTTTCGCCGGCAGATGCTCGAACGGCTCAGCGTGATCATGCCCGATTACCGCGAACGCAATGCGGCGGACATTCAGATCATGTTGGTGGAACTGCTGGCCTATGCAGGCGACCAGCTGAGTTATTACCAGGACGCGGTGGCTACCGAGGCCTATCTCGGCACCGCGCGACAGCGACGCTCCCTGCGCCGCCACGCCCGACTGCTCGACTACGTCGTGCACCAGGGATGCAATGCGCGTACTTGGGCTCAGCTCGCGGTGACTTCCGCCGGTTCCGCCGATGGCGCGCTGCTTGCGCAGCATACGCCGCTGCTCAGCGGATGGGAGCGTCAGCCAGTGGTGATCCCGCCCGACGAGACTTTCGATACCGTGCCCGCAACGGTCGTATGGTTCGAGACCCTGCACGCGCAACGCCTGCATGCGGCGCACAATCGCATCGCGATATACACTTGGGGCGGTGCCGTTACCTGCCTGCCGGCCGGCAGCACCGGTGTCGACCTGCACAACGACCCGCCGTTACAGTTGCAGGCGGGTGACGCCCTGCTGCTGGAGCAGGTGCACGGACTCGGCAGCGCCGGCGCCCCGCCCGACCCCGACCGGCGATGGGTGGTGAGACTCACCGGGGTCAATGCCACGAGCGATCCGCTGAGCGGCGAGCCGATCATGCACGTGGGCTGGTCCACGCAGGATGCACTGCCTTTCGAGCTGTGCCTGCTGGCCGAAGTGGACAACGCCGGCACACCCGAGATGCGCCCCATCAGCGTGGCCCGCGGCAATATGATCCTGGCGGACCACGGTCGGCGCCATTACGGCAATGCCAATGAGCCCGGCCTGTCGCCCTCAGCTCCTTCGGAAGGCGCAGCCTTTCGTCCGCGGCTCGACGATCGCAACCTCTGCTTCGCCGAACCCTATCGGCATCGCGATGCGCTATCCGAGCCGGCCTCGACACTGCTGGAACAGAACCCGCGGCGCGCGCTCGGCGTGGTCAGCCTCGACGACGGCGAAAATACCTGGACGGTGCAACGGGACTTGCTGGCCAGTGACCGTTTCGCCACCGACTTCGTCATCGAAATGGAACAGGACGACACCGCCTACCTGCGCTTTGGCGACGGCAAGCTGGGCAAGCGCCCCAGCGCCGGCGACAGCTTTGTGACCAGTTATCGCATCGGCAACGGTCGCGCCGGCAACATCGGCGCCGACGGCCTCGCTCATGTAGTCACCGGCCTGGACGGTATCAGCGGCGTGCGCAACCCACTGGCGGCCCAGGGCGGCACCGCGGCGGAAAGCGCCGAAGAGGTGCGCCGCTACGCACCGCAGGCCTTCCGCGTGCAACAACGCGCGGTTACCACCGAGGATTGGGTGGCAGCGGCGCAAGGCTATCCGGAAATCCAGAAGGCGCGCGCGCAGTTCCGCTGGACCGGCAGTTGGTACACCGTGTTCATCACCGTGGATCGCATCGGTGGCCTGCCGGTCTTGACCGACAGCCGCTTCCTGCGGGGATTGCTGGCGCACCTCGATCGCTATCGCGTCGCCGGTTACGACCTCGAGATTCGCGAGCCCCTGTTCGTGCCGCTGGAAATCCGCTTGCTGGTCTGTCTCGAGCCCGGTTATTACGCCCCGGACATCAAGGCCCAGCTACTGCAGGGTTTCAGCTCGGTTATCAATGGCGACGGTACGCCGGGGTTTTTCCATCCCGACAATTTCACCTTCGGCCAGGCGCTCTACGTCAGCAAACTGTACGCGGTGGCCATGGCCATTGACGGCATACGCTCGGTGCAAGTGACGCGACTACGGCGCTGGGGCAAAACCGCGGCAGGCGAGCTCGCGGCGGGCATGATCAAGCCCGCAGTGGCCGAAATCCTGCGTTGCGATTCCAATCCCAGTGTGCCGGAGAACGGCGCTATCAGCTTCGACATACACGGTGAAACATGAGCATATTCGACACCCAGGATACCTGTTGCACACCCACCGAACTATCGCTGGCCGGTCCCGACAACCGCCCTGGCCTGGCGCAGATCCGCTACCGTCTCGGCACTCACCCCCGGTTCAAGCAGGCGATGCTGCGCGCTCTCAATGCCGCGCCAGCGCTGACGGGATTGAGCAGCCGTGACGACGCGGATGCCAGTATTGCGCTAATCGACGGCTGGGCAACGGTGCTGGACGTGCTCGGCTTTTACCAGGAACGCATTGCCAACGAAGGCTTTCTGCTGCCCGCCGGCGAACGCCGTTCGGTACTGGAGCTGGCGCGAGCGATCGGCTACGAACTCAACCCCGGCGTCGCCGCCGAAACCTTCCTCGCCTTCACCGTGGAACAGGTACCTGGCGCCGAAACGGAAATCAGAATCGACAGCGGCCTCAAGGTGCAAAGCATCCCGGGCCAGGACGAAAAACCCCAGACCTTCGAAACGGTAGAGCAGCTCGCGGCCCTGCCCGAACTCAACGAATTGCGGCCGCGACTCGCGGCGCCACACAGCTTCCTGCGCGCCACCACGCGCGTCTACGTAGAGGGCGTGGGCACCCGCCTGGAACCCGGCGACCTGGTACTCCTGGTTGGACGAAGCCGCGAAAACAGACCGCTCAGCGAGCGCTGGGACGTGCGCACCCTCATCGAGGTTGAGACGGATGCCAAAAACAATCGCACAATTTTGCGCTGGGCGCATGAGCTGGGCCACGCCGATCCCTGGGTGGAGCCGGCGGAATCGCCCAAACTGTACGCCTTCCGCGTGCGCGCCTCGCTGTTCGGCTTCAACGCCCCGGACTGGCGCCTCATGTCCGAGAATATCAAACAGGAGTTCGATCCCGACGGCAACCAGAGAACCCAGTGGCCCGATTTCAGGATTCAGACAGTAGCCGAGCGGCGCATCGACCTCGATGCGGTGTACGAATCCATTTTGACCGATAGCTGGATCCTGCTGGACAAACCGGGCTACCGCGAGCTTTATCGCGCCGAAAGGGTGTTTACCGATTCGCGAACCGACTACAGCCTCACCGCGAAGACCACGAGCATGATTCTCGATGCGAACCGCCACCTCACCTGGTTCCCGTTGCGCGACACCTCGGTTTTCGCCGCCAGCGAAATCCTGCCGCTGGCCGACGATCCCATCGAGCTGCCGGTGTTCGGCGACCGAATCGAACTGAACGAAGCCTACCCGCAACTGCAGGCCGGTCGCCGCGTCATTTTTCACGGCCTGCCCGCCCGGCAAGTGGTTGTGAGCGATCGCAGCCGCATCTATCGCAGTGGCGATGAAGTCCGTACCGGCAGCCTGCCGCCGCTGCAATTGATACCCGACGACGGCGGTTCCGCGCTCGACCTCGCCGAGGGTGATCTGCTCGAGATCGCATCCGCGCCCGAGACGCTGGCCAATGGCGACATCGCCTGGCGGCTTGTCACCGACGGCGGCATCGCGGGCACGGTCATCGCCGACGCCGACGACCTGCTCGTGGTCAGTGACGCAGAACGGGATGCCTCGACATTCGCGCCGCGGCATACGCAGGCCGAGGTAGCCGAGGTCAATACCATCCGCGCTATCGAGGGTGACGAGCAACACAGCGTGCTGGTGCTGGAGACAGCGCTGCAGTTCACCTATCAACGGCAAAGCCTGCGCATCAATGCCAACGTGGCGGCCGCCACGCACGGCGAAACCCGCGCGGAGATCATCGCCGAGCTTACCGGCGGCGCTCGCAGCGAAACCATCGGCAGCGGAAACAGCGCCATCGGCATGCAGAGCTTCACGCTGACCCAGACGCCGCTCACTTACACCCAGGCCGCCACCGCAAGCGGCGGCGAAAGCTCGCTCGAGATTCGTGTCGACGGTATTGCCTGGAGCGAAGTGCCGTCGCTCTACGATCAGCCCGGTGACGCGCGGGTCTACGCGACGCGCCAGAACGACCAGCACAAGACCACGGTAATGTTCGGCGACGGCATCCACGGCGCCCGCCTGCCCACCGGTCGCGACAATATCGCCGCCACTTACCGCATCGGCACGGGCATGGAAGGCCAGGTACGGCGCGACCAGCTGCAGTTACTGATGGATCGTCCTCTCGGCATCAAGGACGTTACCAACCCGCTGTGTGCGGAGGGCGCGCAGGATCCGGAAGACCTCGACGCCGCCCGCGCCAATGCACCGCTCACGGTGCTGACCCTGGATCGCATCGTCTCGGCGCAGGATTTCGAGGATTTCGCGCGCGCATTCGCCGGTATCGGCAAGGCGCAGGCCGCGGTACTGTGGAACGGCGAACGGCAAATCGTGCATCTCACCGTGGGCGGCGCCGATGGACGACCCGTCGATCCCGCGGCCACGCTGCTGGGGAATCTGCGGAGCGCGATCGACCTCGCCCGGCATCCCGATCAGGAAATTCGCATCGACTCCTATATCGAGCAACGCTTCAGCCTGTCATTGGCGCTGGTGATTGCTGCTACCCACGGACGCGAAACAGTAGTCGATGCGGTGCGCGAACTGCTCACCGACAGCTACCGTTTCGAGACGCGGGCCTTTGCGCAAAGCGTCACTGCCTCGGAGATCGCGGCCCTGGTGCAGGCCGTCGACGGCGTCGAGGCGGTGATACTCAAGCATCTCGACGGCCGGCATCCGCTGCAGTATCCGACGCTGACCGCCGCACCGGCACACTGGGACAACGATCAGACCAGCATAGTGCCCGCGGTACTGCTGTTGCTGGATCCGGACGCCCTCGGCCTGGAGGTACAAGTCTCATGAGCCTGAACACGGAAGAACTCTACGATCTGATCCCCTCCGTTTACCGGCAACGCGATTCGGCGCTTGGCGAACCGCTCAAGGCGCTCGTGGCGATACTGGCCGAACAGGGCGGCGTCATGGAAAGCGATATCCGCCAACTCTACGACGACTGGTTCATCGAAACCTGCGACGAATGGGTGGTGCCCTATATCGGTGACTTGCTGGGCGTACGCGGCTTGCGTGAAATCGACGAGGAAACCCCCTTCACCCGTCGCGCGCTGGTAGCCAACACCCTGCGCTATCGTCGCCGCAAGGGTACCGCCGCGGTGCTCGAGCAACTGGCATTCGACGCTACCGGTTGGCGAGTCGGTGCGGTGGAATTTTTCGAGCGCCTGGTGGCCAATCAGCACCTCAACCACATCCGCTCCCAAGCCTTGCGCACCCCGGACCTGCGCGACAGCGGCGCTCTCGAACTCAATGGCAGCGCCTTCGACCGCAGCGCCCACAGCGTCGACGTACGCCGCATCGCCAGCGGCCGCGGCCGCCACAACATCCCCAATATCGGCCTGTTCCTGTGGCGCCTGCAAAGCTTCCGCGTGATGCGCAGTCAGCTCACCGAAGGCGGCGCCGCCGACCGCTATCATGTGCATCCGCTGGGCATCGATGCGCCGATGTTCAATTCGCCGCACACCGAAGTGGACAAGCTCGAGCGCACCGAGGAACACCATGTACCCATCGCGGTGCGCGCACGCCTGCTGTACGACGAACTGGAACAACGCCGCCAGTCCCTGGTGGACGGCAGCGCTCCGATGTATCGCTACTTCGACGACAGGCCTGAGTCGCGCGCCGCGCAGGTGTTCGAACTGTTCCTCGACAACGAACCGGTGCCGCCGCAACGTATCATGGTCTGCCACCTGTCCGGCTGGCAGGTACCGCCGGACACGCGCAACTACACGCGCATCAACGCCGACGGCAGCAGCACCACGGTAGCCATGCCCGTCAGCGCCGCCGTGGATCCCCGTCTCGGCCGCGTGTCGCTGGCGCCAGCACAGGCCGGTCGCGCGGTACGCCTGACCAGCTCCTACGGTTTTCCCGGCGACCTCGGTGGAGGCCCCTACGATCGCCAGGCCAGCATCGATAGTGTGTTTGCCTCGGCCGACTGGCAGATCGGCGTCAGCAGGGAAATTCCGCCGCTTGGCGGAGAAGTGGTGGCAACCCTCGTCGAGGCCGTCGATGCCTGGAACGCTCAGCCTCCCGGCACCGTCGGCATTGTTACGCTGATGGACAGCAGCCATTACGA
This sequence comes from Gammaproteobacteria bacterium, assembly GCA_020347685.1. Taxonomy (GTDB): domain Bacteria; phylum Pseudomonadota; class Gammaproteobacteria; order DSM-19610; family DSM-19610; genus Thiogranum. The sequence continues at coordinate 71,142 of CP070738.1, forward strand.
GGAAACGCTGACTGGCGCGTCGCGCATCCTGATCCCCGAAGGCAGCCAGTTGCTGATTGTCGTCGGCGATTGGCCGCAAACCGCGATTCCGGACGGACCGCCCGGCGCGCTGCAGCGACGCCCGGGCGATGTCGATGCGGACAATCGCCGTCCCTATGTGCGCGGCAATGTGGATGTCGAGGGCACGGCGCCCGCCGATAGCCTGACGCCGGGCCGACTGGTGATTAACGGCCTGTGGCTGGAAGGCAATCTGCGCGTGCGCAACGGCCACCTGGGTGAATTGTCGCTGCAGCACGGCACGATCGTACCCGACGGTTTTCGCCTGCGCGTGCCGTCCGGTAACGAACGGCTGCGCATCGAGATGCGACGCAGCATCTGCGGCCTGGTCAGTATCGATTCCGACATCGAGGCACTGGACATCAGCGACTGCATTCTGCAAAACGACGGCACGGTCATCGATGCCACGCAGACGCCCGCTACCATCTGCACCACGACGGTGATGGGCAGAACCCGGGTGTTGCAGCTCAACGCCAGCGACAGCCTGTTCACCCGTCGTGTCACGGTGGAGCGTCGGCAACAGGGTTGCGTGCGCTTCTGCGCCCTGCCGGTCGACTCTCAAACCCCGCGCCGCTTCCGCTGCCAACCGGACCTGGCGCTGGAAGAGGCCGGCCCGACCGACAGCGAGCAAATCCGCGCCAGGTTGCGCCCGGCATTCACGTCGACGCAATACAGCAATCCCGCCTATGCGCAACTCGGCAGGGGATGCGCGACCGAGTTGAAGACCGGCGCCGAGGACGGCGGCGAAATGGGCGCCTACAACTTCTTGAAACAGCCGCAGCGCCTGGACAATCTGCACGCGGCCATCAACGGTTACCTGCGCTTCGGCCTGGAGGCTGGCGTGCTGTTCGAAAACTGATAAACACCAAGGGAATTTGCTGGAGAAGCAATCATGAAAGCTGATTTATCACGCGACACTTTCCGCAAACAAAAACACTATTCCAGCGTGCGCATCCAGCAGGGCCGCGTCCAGGTCGACGCGGACTGGAATGAAGAGCTGGACATTCTCGGCCATCGCACCCGCACCGAGACCGTCGATGTGATCGGCCACTGCGGTGTACCGATGGCCGCGGGGGGGGTTCACGTTGTAGCCGCGGTAACCGACCTGAGCGCCGAGGAACAGGCGCGGGACGAAAATCAGGGAGCTGCGCCGCTCGCGGGCGGCGGCGATTTTTATATCTCCGGAGGCCGGCTATATGCGGATGGCAGCTTGTGCGAGAACGAGCAAATCGTACCGTATAGCGCCCAACCGCACCTGCCGTCACCGCCACTGGCGAACAGCGCCGGCATCTATCTGGCCTATCTCGACGTATGGCAGCGTCACGTCACCGCGCTGGAGGATGACGAAATTCGCGAAAAGGCGCTGGGTGGTGTCGATACCGCCACGCGCACGCAAACCCTGTGGCAGGTGCGTTGCCTGCAGGTGGGCAATCCCGGTGACGCCATTGCCTGTCTCACGCCGCTTGCCGCGTACGATGACGCCATTGCGGCACCCAGCGGTCGACTGGCCGCGCAGGTACAGCCCGGCGGAAGTTCCACTGATCCCTGCATCGTGCCCAGCAGCGCCGGATATCGACGCTTGGAAAATCAATTGTATCGGGTGGAAGTGCACGACGGCGGCAACCTCGGTAACGCGACTTTCAAATGGTCGCGGGAAAACGGCACCGTGGTGGCGCACTGGGAATCGCAGAACGTAGACCAGATCACCGTAAGCAGCACCGGACGCGATACCACCCTCGGCTTCAACACCGGCGACTGGGTGGAATTGATCGACGATGAACGCGAATTGCTGGGGTTGCCCGGCACGCTGGTGCGCCTGCTCGAGGTTAGCGACAACGTGCTCACGCTGGAAACCGCCACCGCGACCGACACCACCAGCCTTGCCGACTTTCAAACGCATCCCAGGGTACGGCGCTGGGACGGCGCCGGTCTGCTGCAACCGGGCAACAGCGATTGGCTGGATCTGGAAGACGGCGTTCAGATCAGCGTCAGTAACGGCAGTTACCGCAGCGGTGACTACTGGCTGATCCCGGCGCGCACCAACACCGGCGGCGTCGAATGGCCCATTGACGAAAGCACGGGCAATCCCGCGTTGCGTTCCCCCGCCGGCATCGATCACAGTTATTGCCGACTGGCGATTCTGACTCACGATGGCAGCGGTTGGACCGCCGTCGAGGATTGTCGGCCGCCGTTCCCGGCGCTCACGCAATTCAAGCAACTGTTTTACGTGAGCGGCGACGGTCAGGAGGCATTGCCCAACGCCGAACTGGACAGGCCGTTACAAGTCGGTGTTTCCAACGGCCAGCATCCGGTGGCCGGCGCGCGCGTGAGCTTCACCCGCATCGACGGTGACGGTACCCTGCTGCCGGGATCCGGCACGGAGGAATCCGGCACCGCCACCGAGCGCATCGTCATCACCGGCAGCGACGGTATTGCAGAATGTCGGTGGCAACTGGGCGCAGCCACCGGGCCGCGTACCCATCGCGTGGAGGCGAGGTTGCTCGATGTCATCGATAATCCGCGACATCTGCCGATTCGTTTTACCGCGAGCCTCAGTCTTGCGGCGCATGTTTACTACGATGGCAATGTTTGCCCGCCGCTGGCGGCCGCCGACACGGTGCAGGACGCCATCGATACCCTGGCGCACCAGGCGACGATTACCGCCTGGGCCGGTAACGGCCAGGAAGCGATACCGGGCACGCCGTTGACGAATCCGCTACAGGTAGTGGTAAGCAATGCCTGCGGCCCGATCGCCAACGCCACGGTTAACTTCACGCCGGAGGCCAACGGCCGAGCGGCGTCGTCGCTGGCCGGACTGGCCGGCGCCACGCCGGGGGACACACTCAGCGTCACAACCGATGCCGACGGTATGGCCGAGGCGTACTGGCAACTGGACCCCGATCTCGCCCTCACCTGCCAGTACCTGCTGGCAGAGTTGATCGATGCCGGCGGTGTAGCCATCCGCCATCCCGCGCGCTTCTACTTCAACGGCTGTCATACCCAGGACCGGACCTGCTTGCAATTCCTCGACGAGTTACGCTCCAACGGTATCGTGCGCGAGCCGCCGGACGGCCCTCTGGGTCTTGCGGTACGCGCTGATCCCCTGGGCGGTAACAGCATCAGCTACACGGCCGCCATCGCCTACGTCAACGGCTGCCGTCGCTTGGTGGAAGCGGGTGCGATGAATATCAGCGGCGATGGCAGGCATCAACTGGTGGTGGACGACGCCGGTCAGCTACTGATAAACAATGCAGCGACCGCGAACAACGCCGCGCTGGTGGCGAATATCTATCTGCTGGAAGGCGTCATTATGCGCATCGTCGATCTGCGCCTGGACGTTACCCATCTGGATGACCGGGTCGAGACCAATACTCGGGAAATTGCGACACGGCGCCAGGATCGCAAGCGCTTCATTCCGCTGCTGGTGAGGACCATTGCCGACGTACATTACGAGGACGGCAGAAACCTGCTGTTGAGCGCCGAAGCAGGGGCCGATCTTACCCTCGACGGCCGCGATCCGTGGATGACCGCCCGGGACACGAACAACCTGATCCGCATCCCGCACGATGCCAGAAGGAATAGCGACCTCGAATCGATCCCCCTGCCCATAGACATACCCGCCCGTCTGATCGAATACGACGGACTGGGCGGTCTGTTCCTGACCCCTTCCGCCAGCGATGCCGACAATCCGCTGGCCATTTACCACATGCGCATCAGCACGCGGCAAGTGAGAACCATCGACCTGTCGTTCATCGCCCCGGGGCTGGGCGTGCCGGACGAATCCATCGGGCCGCCAACCGCCATCGGAATAGACTATCACTTTGTCTGGCTGTCCATCCCCATTGCCGAAGCGCCGGAGTACTCCCTGTTGCTGGTGCTCAACCTGCGGGATTTATCCATCGAGCTTCTCACCATTTTCTACCGAACCAGCGCCTTCTGTTTCGACGGCCGCACCATGTGGCTGGAGATACGCATAGCTACCGGGGCCGTTACGACCATGCTGTACGGCTTCGATGTGGGAAGCGGTGAAATCGACGTCGGCGGTGTCGTTCCGTTACAGGGCACCGTCGATGACGTGGTCTTCGATGGCGCCTACCTGTGGGTGGTTAGCGGCTCAACCGCGTTCAGGCGCATCGACGTGAGAACCCTCGAGACGACCATTGTCGAAGACAGGGAATTTTCAGGCGCCCGCCTCATCTGCGATGGCTCCAATATTCTCGTCGTGGAATCCGAC
>CP070738.1:75532-85134 GCA_020347685.1 Gammaproteobacteria bacterium
CCGGGCTTTCGGGCAGCAACGCGGCTCGCGCGGGATTATGAGATAGGTTCTAGTCACAGGGCCTTCAGGCTTTGCACCGGCGGCACCCGTGCGGCGCGCCACGCCGGGTACAGGCCGGATAACAGGGTCAGTGTAAACACGCCGGCCAGGATCGCCAGCGCACTTTCGCGGTACAGGCGTATTCTCAGCACCGGGTCGACCAGCACACCGCCGGCGCTGTAGTCCTGGCCGATCGCGGCGCTGAAATCGATACCCACATACACCAGGTAGAGAAACCAGGGCACGGTGATGATCACGCCCAGCAACAGCCCCAGCACGGCGAGCCACAGTGACTCCGTGATCACCAGCCGGAACAGGGTGCGCGGCGCCATCCCCAGCGCCATCATGACGCCAAATTCGCGCGTGCGCTCCAGCACGCTCATCAGCAACGTATTCAGAATGCCGGCCGCCACCAGCAAGCCCACCAGCAGCTGGCTGATGTAGTTGCCGCTGCGGTCCATGGCCACCACGCCGGCGATCTCCGGCTGGGTGCGCTGCCAGGGCAGCACCTCGCGCTGCGGGTTACCAACCTGTGCCGCGATGGCCTGAGTCAGGGTCTCCGCGCGTCGCTGGTCGTCGACAATGACTGCGACCAGCGATGCCTCGTGCGGCGCGTAGTTCAGCGTGTCGCGCACGGCATCGATTGGCAGCAGCACCATGCTGCCGTCCGCCTCATCCGCACCGGTGCGGAAGATACCACTGACCCGCGCGATTTCGCTGACAATGTCGCCGTTGGCGTCGCTGGTGGTGTACACCAGCTTCCTGCCGAGGCTCAGATTGAGCTTCTCGGCCAGCTTGCTGCCGACCACGGCACCGTGACCCCGCCCTGCGGGGAACAGCTCACCTTCTACCAGCGAGCGCAGCAGCAGGTTGTGGGTTCCGGATTCCGCTGCCGGATCGATGCCGAGGAACACGCCACCGACATTCTTGGCGGCGCTGGCGAACATGGCCTGCCCCAGGATGCGCACATAGGCGTTGCTCACGCCCGGCAGGTGCAACAACCTGGCGCGGGTGTCATCGGCATGCTGCAGGCGCTTGTCGAGTGACGGTGTCTCGTTGTAGCCGCGCGGCTCCACCGTCACGTGTCCGAGCCCCATGTTGGCGCTGGCATCAATCATGTTGGTATACGCGTAGTCCCCGGTACCCGTAAAGGTCACCGCCAGCAACACGCCGAAGGCGATGGAAAAGGCGGTGATGAGCGTGCGGCGTTTTCGGCGCCACAGGTTACGCCATGCGAGCTTGTTGACTTTCATTGCCGCGTCCGGTCCGCCCGCGTTACCGGTAATGCAGTGCTGCCACGGGCCTTATCACGGCCGCCTTGACAGCCGGGTAGATCACCGCCAGCAGCGCGATAAGCAACAGAAACCCAACCGGCAGCAACAAGGCATCGGGCGTAATGCGCGCATACCACACCGGGTCCAGCGCCACACCGCCGATCGAGGCGGCACTGGCGATACCGGACAGATCGATACCGTTGAGCTGGAAATAACGTGCGCTCCACCAGCCCAGGCCCAGCGCCAGCAGGCAGGCCACCGACACCTGCACCAGTGTTTCCATGAACACCAGCGCGGTGATCTGCCAGGGCGTGACGCCGATCGCCTTCATCACCCCGAATTCGTGGATGCGTTCGAACACGCTCATCAGCATGGCGTTCAGCACCACCATCCCAACCGCCACATAGACGACCAGCAGCATGAACACCAGCTGGGCGTCGGCAAGTTCCAGGATACGCGCGATCACCGGCTGCAGGGCGCGCCAGTCGAGCGTTTCGTAGCCAGTCGCCAGAGCCGCCACCTCGGCCGTCGCCGCATCCAGATCGGTGTCGCGATCGGCACGCAGCACGGCAATCTCATGGGCACCCTGCGGCAGCACCATGAGGTCGCGGAACGCCGTGTCCAGCAGGTAGAAACCGGCGCGGTCCACGCCCTCCCCGACCGACTTGAGCACGCCGCGCACCCGGAACAGCGCATCGGCGATCGACCCGTCGCTGGCCTGGCTGACAATCACCACTTCGTCACCCGTGACCACACCCAGGGTGCGCGCCAGCTTCCTGCCCACCACCACACCGTCGCGGTCGCCACTATCCAGCCACCGGCCCTGCAGCAGGTGCCTGTGCACCTGGGTGACACCGGCCTCGGCGCGCGGATCGATGCCGCGCAGCTGCACCCCGGCCGAGGTGCTGCCGGACGCCGCCAGGCCGAAGCCGTACAGCCGCGCGCTGGCGCGGAAGCCGGCGGCGCGCAAACTCTCCAGCAGGGCTGCGGGTTGCTCGATACGCGTGTACAGATCCGGGTCGTCACGGTAGCCGGGCGCGTGGATTTGTATATCGCCCAGGTTCATGGCCACCGCGTTGCGTTCGCTGGCCTGCATCAGGCCCTCCATGAGCGCGGCGAACAGGATCATGATGATGCCGGCGAACGCCATTGCCAGGGTGGTCACCAGGGTACGGTGCCAGTTGCGCATCACATTGCGCAGCGCCAGCGACAGCAGGTTCATCGGCGCCTCAGGCTGGACAGCGAGAACATGGCGTCGCTGAGCTGGATGTCCAGCTGCAGCGATTCGTACACCAGCTCGGTGTATTCATCCGGCTTGTCGGCGGGCACCACGTGCAGTACCGCGGGGCGCTCGCGGCCGCCGAGCGGCTTTACATCGCTGAAGGTGATGGTGCGTGCCACCTGCATATCCTCGTCGTAATAGATTTCCTCGAGCGGAATGTAGCTGCCGGCCAGCACCGTGAGGGTCAGTTTGCCCCACACTACCGCGGCATCCGCTTTCGGCAGCAGGGTGAACTCCAGCAACTGCCTGCCGTCGCGCTCGCCTTCGAAGGAAATATAGGCGTCGTAATCCTCTTCGCGGCGCGATTCCTTCACCAGGTCATCGTTGGTGAAATGACTTCCCATCCAGGAGCCCAGCATCATGCCGGAAGTCAGCCGTATGGTGCGATCGGTGCGCGGCAGGTAGGTGAAGATATTGTTGCCGGACTTGAGCGTGGCGGTGCCCTTTTCCTTGAGCGGGGCGACAATACGCACCAGGGTTTCCTCCTTGCCCTTCGACCAGGCCTCCATTTTCATGTTACGTGTGTAGTGTTCGGTTTTAACCTGCATGGCGACGCGCGCATGGGAGGAGCTGCCGCGCCACAGGTCGTCGACCTCGCGGAGGATCTGCGTGGCCCGCTCGGCCTGGCCGTCTTCGGGCTGCGCTACCGCCGCCCCCCCGCAGAGACATGAGCCAAGCGCACACAACACCCCGAACCTGTGTAGGGCAGACCTCATAGCGCTGAGTACCCCGACGCGCGGTCAGCCGGCGAATGCGACGCCGGTACCGCCCAGGCCGCAGTAGCCGCCGGGGTTCTTGGCCAAATACTGCTGGTGATAGTCCTCGGCGTAATAGAACGGCGGCGCGGGCAGAATCTCGGTGGTGATGCCCCCGAGGCCGCGTTCGCTGAGACGCTGCTGGTAGGCCTGCCGGGTCTGCTCGGCGAGCTCTTGCTGTTCATCGTTGCAAGTATAGATGCCGGAGCGGTACTGGGTGCCGACATCGTTGCCCTGGCGCATGCCCTGGGTGGGGTCATGGCCTTCCCAGAACGACTTCAATAAGGTCGCCAACGAAACTTGCTGCGGATCGAACACCACCAGCACCACTTCGTTGTGACCGGTCATGCCGGTGCAGACTTCCCGATAGCTGGGATTGGGCGTGTAACCGGCGGCATAGCCGACCGCAGTGGTGTAGACACCCTCGATCTGCCAGAAACGGCGCTCGGCGCCCCAGAAGCAGCCCATGCCGAACAGGATCTGCTGCATGTGCGCCGGGAACGGTGGCGTCAGTGGATGGCCGTTGACATAGTGCTCGGCGGGCACCGGCATGGGCGTGTCCCGACCGGGCAGCGCCTGTTCCGGCCTGGGCATGGTTATCGATTTGTGCATCATGAACATGGGTGCGAATCCTCCAGCGGCAACAGGACTTTCCCGGTCTTGCTCATGCTGCATTGCATACAGCCGCCTGCATGTCCGGGTTGACGGCGCTCTGCCCGGCAAAGCGCGTCGCCGAGAGAGCAGTGTAACGCATCATATGACTGCGAGCTGGATGCGTTCCGTTCCGCCCGGACGCTGCGAGTGACAGCGGTGCATGCGCCCGAGGTTTCCCTGTATAGTTGCGCCGAAGGTCAAATGTACGCAGAAACCATGAACGACTTCAATCCCGAACCACCCGACGCTCTGCTGCTGCTCACAAGCCAGTGCCCGCACTGCCCCACCGTGTTGCAGGGACTCGCCGAACTGGTAAAACAGGGCGTTATCGGGCGCCTCGAGGCGGTCAATATTGCCGTACGCCCGGATCTCGCCGCCCAATACGGGGTCCGCTCGGTACCCTGGATCCGGCTGGGTGAATTCGAACTGCAGGGGCTTCATTCGGCGGCCGAACTGCGCCACTGGGCGCAACGGGCCGGATCGGAGGCCGGCGTAGCGGAATACTATGCCGACTTGCTGAAACACGGCCAGCTTGCCGGTGTGCTCGGCGCCGTGCAGAAGAATCCGCAGCGACTGTCTGCCCTGTTGCGGCTGGCCGGCGACCCGGATACCGAGCTTGCCATCCGCGTCGGCGTCAGCGCAGTAATGGAAGATTTCGCGGCCAGCGAGGCGCTGCGTGCACAGTTGCCGGCACTGATGGCGCTGGGCCGGCACGATGATCCGCGCGTACGTGCCGATGCCTGTCATTTCCTGGCCCTGACGGCGAGCCCGGATGCCGTGGCGCCACTGCAGACCCTGAGCGAGGACCCGGAGCGGTCGGTTCAGGATGTGGCCCGCGACAGCCTGAAGGAGCTCCAGGAGGCGCTGCAGCGCTGATAGGGCTGGCGTTGCACAGCGTCGCCGCCCTGACACGTCTGTTTCCACTTGATTTCGGCTGTGCCAGTTCGAGCTGGAAAGCTGGGGAATAAACCAGTTCGAATCCCTAAACTATACTTATAACAAGGTTAAGGAGGGAACATGAAACTTAAACTTGTCATTGTTGCAGCCTCGTTAATGGTGCTTGGTATCGCGGTCGCCGCGGTGGATCCAGGCGTCAAGGAAATGTTCGATAAGATCGACACCGACGCAGACGGGAGCATCACAAAACAGGAGTTTGACGCACAACCGGACTTGATCAAGGAGACACATCTGCATGGCTACGGATGCTTTGAGCAGGCTGATGTGAATCAGGACGGTGCGCTAAGTCTGGAAGAATATGATGCCTATGAAGAGGAAATTCCCTGCGAATAATCCTGCGCTGCGGAGTTATCGTTTCAGGTCCCGGGCGGCGGCGACACAGCCGCCGTTCGGCGCGCTGCCTTGACATGCGTACGGGGTTGTCTCCGATGGCAGGCTGTCGCAACAGCGACCAGGAAAGAGGCAGGCGTCATGCCAAAGTATTGTTCGGCAATTCAGTCCCTCACAGCCTCTAGAGTTTGTTCGCTTAACTCGATACGCAGACCGGTGGGGCCGTCGATGCCGGCGAGTCCCTTCCCTTTCGACCCGGACGATAAGCCTTACACGCGGCAAAAAGAACCCCGCCAGCGCGGGGTTCTTTGTATCGACCTATCCGATGCAGTCTTCTTTAGGCGGTAACGTTCGCCGCCTGCAGGCCCTTGGGGCCCTTCTCTATCTCAAAGGTGACCGACTGACCTTCGCTCAGAGTTTTGAAACCTGAACCCTGGATCGCGTTGAAATGTACGAATACGTCGTCGCCGCCATCGTCCTGAGAAATAAAACCAAACCCTTTGGCTTCGTTAAACCACTTTACAGTACCTGTAGCCATAAACCTTTTTACCTTAAACAAGTTGAACAAATTGAGTGTTGCGTACAGGTAATGAAACGGGGAATTGAGGGGCCAGTACAAGGGAACGACCAAAACTGCCAATAACAAAATCTGTAGCGGCCTACACTATAGGAGAATCTCCCCGATTTTGCCAGAACTAGAATCTATATCTCAGTGAGAAAAGCGGGAAAGTTTCTGACGCAAACAGTACGCTCGCAGACGACTCCTTTATCTCGCAAGGCCACAGTTAATTCAACTCGCCACATCTGTCACCGGTTGTGTCCGTACCCGGCGTGCAGGTGACCCGCAATCACAGCCCGTTTTCGCTATGGTGTCTTTGCCCGAGGTGCTGCGGTTCATGAGCTGTAACCGAATGTCCACTGGCAGTCGACCGCTTGAAGCCGCCGCCGATAGTCGGCTTTTGGTGACTGCAACTATGGGCGGCAAATAAAGCTCTTGAAACGACCGAGCTAGGTCATTGCGAGCGAAGCTAAGCAATCTCGCAAAGTGACTGGTGGATAATTCAAGAGATCGGGTGACATTGAAAGATTCCGGCATCGCTGGCGCCCCTCGCAATGCCGTGTATTGGGTGCTAGCTCAATCAGTCAAGACACGAATGATCACTTCCTCCAGCTCCTCCGCCATGACCGGCTTCAGCAACACGTCTGCAATATGCAGTGCAGCCCTGTCCTCTTTGCTCACGACATCGGCATAACCGCTGAACATCACAACCGGAACGTCGCCGTTGAGCGCGCGGATTTCGCGCACCATGTCGACACCGCTCATCCCGGGCATGGTCTGATCGGTTATGATCAAACTGAAAGCCTCGGGCGATCCGCGAAACACCTGCAGCGCTTCGACCGGGCTTGCGCAGGCCGTCACCTCCGCCTTAGCGGTCAACAAGAATTCTTTCAGGTAACGGCGCACCAGCGGCTCGTCCTCGACCACCAGAAGCCGCTTGCCGCGCAGCTCGAGAGCTTCACCGGATGCGGGCTCGCTGTCGCCCGGTTCCGTGGGCTGCGTCGCGGCCGGAAGCAGTATGTCGAAGCGCGTCCCGCGCCCCGATCCTGTGTGCACCAGCACATGGCCGCCGTAGGTCTTCACGATACCTTGCACCACGGCCAGGCCCATGCCACCGCTCTCACCCACCTCCTTGGTCGTGAAAAACGGTTGAAACATCCTGTCCAGCATGTCCGGGGTAATGCCGGGCCCGGAATCCGCGACCTGAATGCACACCCAGTCGCCGGTGATCTGCTGGTGGCAGATCCGGCACTCGGGCCCGTCCAGGGTCTGCACGCTCGCAGCGATCCCCAATACTCCTACGCCGTGCATGGCGTCCCGGGCGTTGATACTCAGATTCATCACCAGCTGCTGCAGGTGCAGAGGGTCGATGGTGACCGTTGGCGACAGTTCAGGCCACTGTGTGCGTATTTCTATGCTCGCTGGCAACATCGGCCTCAGCATGCTCAGAACTTCCTTCAGCTGCGGAACGACCTGCAACGGCTGCGCGGTCGCGCGACTGTCGCCGCGGCTGTATACGAGCAGTTGCCTGATCAGATCCCGCGCGCGCCCGCCGGCCTTAAGAATCTGGCTCAGATAGTCGTTCAGTCTGGCGTCGCCGGCGCCGAATCGTTCGCGGGCCAGCTCGGTCATCCCCAGCATGCTGGCCAGAATGTTGTTGAAGTCGTGCGCGATGCCGCCGGTCAGCTGGCCGATAGCCTCCATTTTCTGCGATTGCTGCAGTGCCCTGTGCAGACGTTCGCGCTCCGCCTCCTGATTTCTACGCTCGGTGATGTCGTGAGCCAGTTCAAGACGGACATAGCGCCCGTCATCCCAGGGGATCGCTCTGGCCGCGCACTGATACCAGCGCCCATCAGCCGGATTCTGGAATTCCCAGCTATACGTTCCTGTGGGTTGTCCCGCTGCATCGAGCAATTTGTCATTGGTGCAGAATCCACACGGACCGGTCTGGCCCGGGTAAATCGCCTGCCAGCAGCACTTGCCGACCACATCACCTACCCGCTCCCTGACCTTCGGGTTGGCATACAGCACTTCGCAGCTTTTCAGGTCGGCGACATAGACGGCAGCGTCGATGCCATCCAGCACCGCGATAAAGCGCTGGTTCGCCTTCTGCAGCGCGATCTCTGCCTGTTTCCTCTCGGCGATGTCGCGCAGGATGCCAACGATATATTCCCCCTCCTCGTCTGTAGCATAATGCGCGTTCACTTTCGCAAGAAACGCTGTGCCATCCGGGCGACGACCGGCATCTTCCAGGGTAAATCTGCCCTGTTCCCGGAGCCTTGCTACCGCGGCGTCCCACAGATCCATCAAAGTGAACTCGCCGGACAGGTCAATGACGCGCTTCGCCAGCAGCTCTTCACGACTGACGCGCATGAATTCGCACAGTGTCTGATTGACGTCCAGATAACGCGCAGTGACAGGATCAACCACCGCAATCATGTCCGTCGATGAGTCCAGCAGACGTCGGAAACGTCTCATTGAGCGCTCTGACTCGGACTGTTTCTGACGTTGCCTTTCGCGGATGAACACGCGCACACCGCCAAGCAGGACCACGAGGAACGCCAGCAAAGGCAAGGTGGCGCCGGCGGCCGAGCGGTACATATCCCAGTCCGCGCGTTCCGTGATCAGCACCCAGGGCACAGCGCCCAGTCGCGTGAACGTCACCCGCGAGTTGTTGAACGACAGCGGCTGGTTCGCATCGCCATGCGACTGCAGCAACTCGAAAAGACCGGGGCGCAAATCGCGCAACGGCCTGTGATAGGAACTGACCTCTTGCGGATGCCTGTCACTGGCCAGGGCTATGACATCGCCACCGGCATCCAGCAGGTAGTATTGATCGCCGGGGAACTGGTATTTTTGCAACGAATTACTCAGTGCCTCCAGCGTCAAATCGAACCCGACGATTGCGCGGAACGTATCCCCTGCGTAGACCGGTGCACCGAACGTTACCATCGGGCCCTGTCCGGCCTCGTCCAGGTATACCTCGGTCACATAGGCGCTGCGCTCCGGATTGCGTTCCGGCGTGCCGCTCGCAAACAGGTCCATGCGATAGAAAGCGTCGTCCATGAAAAAATCGTCGAAGGATATATACGGATACACGCACATGAAGCGACGCGCGGACAGGTAGTATACCCATGGCGTTTCCGGATAGATGCTCTTTACCCAGCGGAACATGGAGTCGAGTGAAAGAGCAACCTCGAGTTCCTGCTCGAACGCGGCGTCGCCCTCAAGATCCCCCAAACCGGTCAGATTGAGACTTGCAGCGGGATCTGCCGGCACCGGCAGTTCGGTGAGGCCATGACCGTTCTTGTCAGGAACAGGGCCCAGGAAACCGGAATAGCCTGACGATATGGATTCCGTTTGCGCCAGTTTGCTTTCGGCGGCGGTTCTCAGGCCCGCGACAGTCTGCAGCGCATCCCTGATCGAGGCACTGAGCATCTGCGCCTGACGCTCGCTGCGCTGCAGGAGTTGCATCAGTTCCTGGCGCACTTCGGATACGAACTGGTGCCAGACACCGCCGATCAGGACCAGGCCGATCAATAGGATGGCGAAGAGGATTTTCGAGCGACTGTTCATTTTCTGGTTTACTTATTTCCGGTTGCCAGGCAAACCAGAAAACCACTCACATCAAGTCCGGAACATCTTGTAGGGCAAAAGGCCGGTTTCTGTTAATTTTGAACTCGTGACGTGACCCGCGATGGTGTCCAGCCCCGTATATTTTAAAGGGGTGTTGCGCGGCTGGACAATGCGAT
>CP070738.1:85234-94422 GCA_020347685.1 Gammaproteobacteria bacterium
CCGTTGCAGGCGATGAAATCATCGTAGGAGGTCACTTCGGCGCGGATGAAACCTTTCTCGAAGTCGGTATGGATCACGCCGGCGGCCTGCGGCGCGGTAGCGCCGATCGGCACGGTCCAGGCGCGCACTTCCTTGACGCCGGCCGTGAAGTAGGTGTGCAGACCAAGCAGGCGGTAGCCGGCGCGAATCACGCGGTTGAGACCGGGCTCCTCGAGACCCAGTTCCTGCAGGAAGGCACGCTGCTCTTCCTCGTCCAGCTCCACCAGCTCCGCCTCGATCGCGGCGCACACCGGTACCACCACCGCGGCTTCCGTTTCGGCCAGCTCACGCACCGCATCGAGTTGCGGGTTGTTGTGAAAACCGTCTTCGGCGACGTTGGCGATATACATGGTGGGCTTGATGGTCAGCAAATGCAGATCGGCCAGCACCTCGCGCGCATCCTCACTCAACTGCATGGCACGCACCAGACAGCCTTCGTCCAGACGCGTCCTGACCTGTTCCAGCACGGCGAGCTTCGCCCTGGCCGCCTTGTCACCGCTCTTGGCGATCTTGCCGACGCGCACCATCGCCTTGTCGACGGTCTCCAGATCGGCCAGCGCCAGCTCGGTGTTGATCACCTCGATATCCGAAACCGGGTCAATCTTGCCGGCCACGTGCACCACATTGTCATCGACAAAACAACGCACCACGTGAGCGATGGCATCGGTTTCGCGGATATTGGCCAGAAACTTGTTGCCCAGGCCCTCGCCTTTGGAAGCGCCCGCGACCAGCCCGGCGATGTCGACGAACTCCATGGTAGTGGGTATCACCCGCTGCGGCTTTACAATAGCCGCCAGGGCATCCATGCGCGGGTCGGGAACCGGCACCACCCCCACGTTGGGGTCAATGGTGCAGAACGGGTAGTTCTCCGCCTGAATACCGGCCTTGGTGAGCGCATTGAATAGTGTCGACTTGCCGACGTTGGGCAGACCGACGATACCGCATGTAAATCCCATGGTGCCTCGATTCGAAATAGTTGCTCGGCCGCCGCACCCGCCGCTTATCCGCGCTTGCGGGCGTGCAGCAGATTCATGGCTCGCGCGAACTGTCCGTCCACGACCTCCGGAATAACCTCCAGCGCATCACCGATGGCAGCCTCGATCAGGGCCCGGTCTTCCCTGGAGGGTTTCCTGAGCACGTAGTCGACCACCTGGTCGCGGTGCCCCGGATGACCGATGCCGATCCGCAGGCGGTAGAATTCACCGCCGCCCAGGTGACTGATCAGATCCCGCAAACCGTTGTGGCCACCGTGCCCCCCGCCCTGCTTGACCCGGGCCGTGCCGGGCGGCAGATCCAGCTCGTCGTGCACCACCAGCACCGCCTCGCGGGGGATGTCGAAAAAACGGGTGATGGCAGCGACCGCCTGGCCACTGCGGTTCATGAAAGTCGCGGGCTTGAACAGGCGGCAGTCGAGCTCGCGGGATCGGCACTGGGCAAGCACACCGTGAAAGCGCTTTTCCGGGCGAAAACCGGCCTGACAACGGTCCGCCAGCTCGTCCACGAACCAGAACCCGGCGTTATGCCGGGTCTGGCTGTACTGGTCACCCGGATTACCGAGTCCGACAATGAGCTGAATAGCCGCCACCTGGGCTTCCTGCAGATCACCTCACCCCGGAACGCCACCACTCCGATCCGGGGGCAAGGTTGAGATCAGGCTACACCAAGAGCTGAGCAAATCCTGCGCCGTGCCAGGCCAATTGGCCCTAGCCTTCTGCAGGTTTCGGTTCACCCTCCGCGGCACCGGCTTCACCGGCTTCGCCCTCTTCCGCCTCGACCCGCGGTGCGGCGATCATGACAACCGTCTGATCGATTTCGCCGCGCTCTTCCTCATCCAGATTTTCGAAGTTGAGCAGATCGACGAACTTCACACCACTCGGGGCCTTCAGGCCGGACAAGTGAATGCTGTCGCCAACCTCGAGTCCTGAGCAGTCGACTTCGATATATTCCGGCAGATTTCCCGGCAGACATTCGATCTCGATGTCCACGATATTGTGCGTCACTACCCCATGCTGCAGTTTCACGCCCGGGGAATCCTCTTCACCGATGAAATGCAGCGGCACGTTGACACGCAACGTCTCATTGGCCTGCACGCGCTGGAAATCCATGTGCATGACCACCGGCTTTGAAGGATGCCGCTGCATATCACGCAGCACGGTATCCAGCTTCTTGCCATCGACCTTTAGCGACAGGATGTGCGAATAGAAGGCCTCGTGGTCGAGACGCTTCAGTATTTCGCTGTGCACCAGCGTAATCGCCTGTGGCTCCTCGCCACCACCGTAGACGATGGCAGGCACCTTGCCGTCACGACGCAGGCGGCGGCTCGCACCTTTCCCCATGTCTGAGCGTGACTCGGCTTCGAGTTCAAAAATGGACATCACTTTATACTCCCGTTAGAACAAACCACTTCCCCGCGACCAGGGAAGTCCAGTGACCGGACGCTGCGGCGACCGGTCGAAACCTTTAATCCATGAACATGGTGCTCAGGGATTCCTCATCGCTGATGCGGCGAATCGCCTCTGCCAGCATTTCTGCGATACTCAGCTGTCGGATGCGCGGGCAGGCCTGTGCATCCGGGCGCAGCGGTATACTGTCCGTAACCACCAGCTCATCGAGCTCCGAATTGCTGATGTTGCTGATGGCGTTACCCGACAGCACCGGGTGCGTGCAGTAGGCCACCACCCGTTCGGCACCATGGCCCTTGAGCGCCCGGGCCGCCTGGCACAGGGTCCCGGCCGTATCGACCAGGTCATCCACCAGCACACAGCTGCGTCCTTCGACCTCGCCGATAATGTGCATCACCTTGGCCACATTGGCCTTGGGCCGGCGTTTGTCGATGATGGCCAGATCGGCGTCATCCAGGCGCTTGGCCAGTGCGCGCGCCCTCACCACACCGCCGACGTCCGGCGAAACGACCATCAGCTTCGGGTATTTCTGCCGCCACACATCGCCGAGCAGGATCGGCGATGCGTAGACATTGTCCACCGGCACGTCGAAAAAGCCCTGGATCTGATCGGCATGCAGATCGACCGTGAGCACCCGGTCGGCGCCGACACCGCCGATCATTTTCGCCACCACTTTGGCGGTGATGGGCACACGGGCCGAGCGCGGCCTGCGGTCCTGGCGCGCATACCCGAAGTACGGAATCACGGTGGTGATACGGGCCGCCGAGGCACGCCGCAGGGCATCCACCATCACCAGCAACTCCATCAGGTTGTTGTTGGTCGGAGCGCAGGTGGGCTGCACGACAAACACGTCGCGGCCGCGCACGTTCTCCATGATCTCGACCATGATTTCGCCGTCGCTGAACTCGCCGACCACGGCCTTGCCCAGACTGATACGCAGATAATCGGCAATCGCCTGCGCCAGCGGCGGATTGGCATTGCCCGCAAACACCATCAGGCGATGTTGTCCGTCCGATGAAGGCATGCCGTTCATGCTGTCGCCACCCGTGTTGATCTGATCAGAACCAGCCCCTGCGGGCCGGCGTCGCTGCCGCTCTGCGCGGTTCAATCCACGCGGCGGATTTGTCGAACCTCGAGGTTCTCATCGCGCCGCCGGTCAGCGCCCGATCCGGCCCGCTGACAACCCGGCCATTACCTACTTTGGCTGGGGCGGCAGGATTCGAACCTGCGCATGCTGGTACCAAAAACCAGTGCCTTACCGCTTGGCTACGCCCCATTTAAATCCTGACCGCGCGACTCTCCCAGCCTGTCCAGCAAGGGAGAGCGGTTGCAGCCTCGCGCCACGAACCCGGTCCACGGTGCCGGCACCTGCTGCATGACCGCCTCGGCCGCCTGCCGATCGGGAAACCTGGCAAAAACGCAGGCTCCGCTGCCGGTCATACGGGCCGGCTGGTAGCCGGAAAGCCACTCAAGTGCCTTGGCCACTTCCGGATAACGCCGCGCCACCACGGCCTCCAGATGGTTACCGCCGGCGCCGGAAAGAAAGTCGCGTATTGTGATGCGGGGCGCGTTTCGTGTCAATCCAGGATCGGAAAAAATCTCGGCAGTTGATATGCTTACCGCCGGATGCAGAACGAGGTACCAGGGCTCCTCCAGCACCTCGATGGGGGTCAGCCGCTCGCCCACACCTTCGGCCCAGGCGGCGCTACCGCGCACGAACACCGGCACATCAGCGCCCAGCTCAAGCCCCAGGGCGGCCAGTTCGTCGCTGCCAAGTGCCAGCCCCCACAGGGAATTGAGCGCCACCAGCGTGGTGGCCGCATTGGAACTGCCGCCTCCCAGACCGGCGCCGACCGGCAGGCGCTTGTCGATACGAATCCGCACGCCCTTGGTGCACCCCGTCCTGGTCGCCAGGCTGCGCGCGGCGCGCACGATCAGATCCCGTTCGGCAGGCAGGCCCGGCAAACCGCCCTGCAGGGTAATCGCGCCGCCGGCGTGGGCCTCGAACCACAGCGAATCGCCGTAGTCGAGGAACTGGAAGACCGTCTGCAGCTCGTGGTAACCGTCGGGGCGTCGCCCGGTGATATGCAGGAACAAGTTGAGCTTGGCGGGTGCAGGCCAGGGGCCGCCGCCGTCGGTCGGCATCATGAGGTTTGCCAGCTGTCGATCACGAACCTTACCTGCAGGGCGTCGCGCTCCAGTCGCACGCGCACCGGCAGACGCAAAGCGCCGTTTTGCTGGTAGCGCGCGTAGTCGATATGCCAGCCGTCCTGGTTGATTTCCACCAGCGCTCCGTGCGCGTCCCACTGATAATCGGCGTGCAGTTCGGCCACGGGCAATCCCCTCAGCCAGGCACTTAGCCCCGCAACCGGGAGCCGCCAGCCGGTTTCCCTCTCCAGCAGCGTTTCCGGATCGCGCGCAAACACCTCGGGCCGGTCGCTGTGCTTGAGCCACACGCCGCCGGCGTTGCCGTGCAGTTCCACTGCACCCTGGCCGAACGGCCCGCGCAGCCGAATACGGTAGTCCTCGCCCTGCTGCTGCCAGTCGAAGTGCGCATTCCAGCCCTCTTCCCCGGCCCGCACTGCAACACGTCCCTGCACTTGCCAATGGGTCAGCGCCTGCAACGCGGCGCGGTGCGCCAGCCATGCGGACTCGGCAGCAGGCCCCGGCAGCGGTGCGCGCGTCGCGCAGCCTGCCAGCAGCAACAGGGCCAGCCCCCAGCTACAGAAAATAAATCGGATATCCGGCATCAGAACAAAGCCACCGCCATACGCAACAGCATCGCAACACGACATGACCCCGGCGGCAAGGCGCCGCGCTGGGCCCTTGCTATGGCGCGAACCTGCGCAGCGTGTCCTTTAGCACCGGGTTGTCCGGCGCGGTCTCGCGCGCCTTTTCCCACAGGGCACGTGCGGCCTCCCTGTCGCCCATCACCCACAGCACTTCCCCCAAGTGAGCCGCAATCTCGCCGTCGCCGGTCATGTCAAAGGCTCTCTGCAGATAGTCACGCGCCTCCTGCAGGCGCCCAAGACGAAACATTACCCATCCCATGCTGTCGATGACGGCCGGATCATCGGGGGTCTGCGCCAGCGCCTTCTCAATCAATACCAGCGCCTCGTCGTAACGCTCGGTGCGATCCGCGAGCGTGTAGCCCAGTGCGTTGAGGGTGCGGGCGTTATCGGGATCCTGTTTCAGCACCGCGCGAAAATCATCTTCGGCCTGCTGCAGGCGGTCGAGTCGCTCGGCGACCAGCGCACGGGCATAGAGCACCTCGGTATCGTCCGGCTGGCTTTCCAGATAAGCGCTATACAGTTTGTAGGCATCGTCATGACGATCGATCTGGGACAGAATTTCACCCTCCACCAGGAACAGCCGCTGCGCCTGCTCCGGATGCGCCACGCGCAGTTTGCGCAGGCGCTCCTGGGCGGCGGTGGCCTTGCCCTCCAGCGCCTCCAGTCGTGCGATGCGAATCTGCACCTCGATCCAGTGGTCTCCGCCTTCGATCTTGCGGTACAACTCGATGGCGCGCCGGTTCTGCTTCTGGTCTTCGGCTATGGCACCGAGGTAGTAGTAAGCCTGCTGGGTCTGGAAATCCAGCTTGATCAGCCGTTCGAAGAAACCCTTGGCCTCCTGCAGCTGACCGGCTTCCAGCGCCAGTAGTGCCAGGGAGTACACAATCTGCCCGTCCTCGGGTCGCTGCTTGACCAGTTGTGCATACTCGGCGCGCGCCGCCTCGAACTGTTCCAGATCCACCAGCAGGCGGGCGTAGGCCATGCGCAGCTCGACATTATCCGGTTTGCGCTGCAGCGCCGACTGCAGGCGCTGGCGGGCAAGCTCGCCCCGATCCTGCTTCAGGCCGATCTGCGCCTGAAGGATCAGCGCTTCGGTCCAGTCCGGCCGTAGCCGCAGGGCTTGCTCGACCTGTCGGTCGGCCAGCGACCAGTCTTCGGAGTGAATCGCCAGACGCGCATAGGCGAAATAGACTTCGGGGTCACCGGGGTGCCTGGTGGTGAGCTGCTCCATCACGTCCAGGGCGCGTTGCTTGTCAGGCTCGCGTGCCAGCAGTACCAGCATCGAATGGTAGGGGCCGCCCTCGGCATCCCGGCCGTGCTCGAGCAGGTACTCGAACTGTTCCAGGGCCTCGTCCTGGTTGCCGGTACGCAAGGTCAGCGCGGCCAGTGCCTGGCGCGCCTCCAGGTTATCGGATGCCAGCTCCACCCAGCGTCGTGCCGCCTGCAGGGCGAGATCCTGCTGCTTACCGAACACGGCGATCTTCAGGGCGCGCTCGGCCACGCGTGGATCGCTGCTGTGCAGCGCCGCCTCGAGATAGCTGGCCGCGGAGACGTCCATTACCCCGCGCTGGCCGGCAATCTCGCCCAGCAACACCTCATAGAGCAGCCTCGCCGACAGCGGCGCCTTTTTCTGCGGCGCCGGTTCGGCCTGCGGCTGGGGTTGCGCGGGTTTTGCTTCAGGGGCAACCGGTTGAGGAAGCGCTTCCGGCTGTTGCGGACGGCTTTTGAACAGTGGTTGGCTGCAGGCGACGAGCAACAGGCTGGCCACAATTACACCCGCACCACGCAGGCCTGCGCCCTTGTTTACAAAACCAATCATATTTTCCGGAATTCAGGTCATTACCTTATGTTTGTGTCACTATACGGCAAAGTATTGCCAAGCTACAGTAAAGCGTGCTCGCTTGTATTCGGTCCGTCCATACCGCACAATTTTGCGCCTCCAGCCAACTACGTGCCCATATGTCCCTGATCGCGCTCGGCATTAACCACCGTACGGCGCCCGTCGAACTGCGGGAGCAAGTCGCCATCAGTGGCGAGCGGATGAGCGATGCACTGCACGACCTGGCGGCACTCCCGGTGGTCGAGGAAGCGGCCATTCTGTCCACCTGCAACCGCACCGAACTGTACTGTGCGATGCAGGACGACGCGCTCGATGCACTGGCCGAGTGGCTGGGTCACTTTCACCATCTGGACCCGGCACAGATTCGTCCACACCTGTACAGTTACCCGAACGATGACGCGGTACGCCATATGCTGCGCGTCGCCGGCGGCCTGGACTCGATGATTCTAGGCGAACCACAGATCCTCGGCCAGATGAAGGAAGCCTACCAGGCCGCCGCCGACGCCGGCACGCTGCGGGCTGCACTGAGCCGCTTGTTCCAGCATACCTTTTCGGTTGCCAAACAGATCCGCACCGATACCGCCATCGGCGAAAGCCCTGTCTCGGTAGCCTTTGCTGCCGTGAGTCTGGCGAAACAGATTTTCGGCGACTTCGAGGAGCAGACCGCGCTGCTGATCGGGGCTGGAGAGACCATCGAACTCAGTGCCCGGCACCTGAACGAGCAGAAGCTGGGACGCATGGTGGTCGCCAACCGCACCATCGAACGCGCACACCGTCTGGCCGCGGATTTCAAAGGCTACGGTATCGGGCTGGACGAAATCCCCGCGCACCTGGCCGAGGCCGACATTGTCATCGCGGCCACCTCCAGCAGCGAGCCGGTGGTGACCCGCGAGATGGTGAAACGAGCGCTGAAAGGCCGTAAACACCGGCCCGTGTTCATGGTCGATATTGCCGTGCCGCGCGACATCGACCCCGCCGTCGCCGAGCTGGAGGATATCTATCTTTATACGGTTGATGATTTACAGGAGGTGATCGAGGAGAATCTGAAATCCCGGCAGCAGGCGGCAAACCAGGCCGAAGAGATCATCGACGTGCAGGTGGCGCGCTTCATGGCCTGGCTGCGCGCGCAGGACGCGGTATCGACCATCCGCGACTACCGCGAACGGGCGGAACGCAGCCGCGACCAGGTTCTGGCCAAAGCGCAACAGATGCTGGCGAACGGACGACCGGCGCAGCAGGTGCTGGACTTCCTCGCCCACACGCTCACCAACAAGCTGACCCACGAACCCAGCGTGAAAATCCGCCAGGCCGCGGAAAACGGCGACGCCGAGCTGCTGCAGGCAGCGCTCGAACTGTTCAACCTCAGCAAAGACCAGTGATACCGTGAACCCGTCGCTAGAGCGCAAGCTGGAAACCATTGTGGAACGCGTCCAGGAGGTGAGCGCCCTGTTATCGGAGCCGGACGTGATTACCGATGGCAAGCGCTTCCGCGATCTCTCGGTCGAGTACTCGCAGCTCAATCCGGTGGTGCAGTGTTTCGCCGACCTGCAGCGCGCCCGCGACGACGAGCAGTCGGCGCAGGAGATGCTGAAAGACCCCGATCCGGAGGTGCGCGGCATGGCGGCCGAGGAACTCGAACAGGCCCGCAGCCGACGCGAAGCGCTGGAACTGGAACTGCAGAAACACCTGCTGCCGAAGGATCCCAACGACAACAAGAATGCCTACCTGGAGGTACGCGCCGGTACCGGTGGCGACGAGGCTGCCATCTTTGCCGGCGACCTGTTTCGCATGTACTCGCGCTTCGCTGAAACCCGCGGCTGGAATGTCGAAATACTCAGCAGCAGCGAGGGCGAGCACGGCGGCTACAAGGAAATCATCGCACGCGTCACGGGACAGGATGTCTACGCGATGCTGAAATTTGAATCCGGCGCACACCGCGTGCAGCGGGTGCCGGAAACCGAATCCCAGGGACGCATTCATACCTCGGCGGCCACCGTCGCCGTGATGGCGGAAGCCGAAGAGCAAGAGGCGATCGCTATCAACCCGGCGGATCTGAAGGTGGACACCTACCGCGCCTCCGGCGCCGGCGGTCAGCACGTCAACAAAACCGATTCG
>CP070738.1:94522-103294 GCA_020347685.1 Gammaproteobacteria bacterium
TTTCAGCCCCCGCGGCGAGTGCTTCGGCCAGGCGCGCAAAGGTGATATCCGCGCCGAAGGCGACATAGCCGGCCGGCAACGGAGCGGCCTGTTTGCTGCCGCTGCCGGCCGCCTCTGCAGCCAGTGCGTACAGGTCCTTGTCATCAAACTCGCGCCGGTAGCGGTGCACCGCAAGCACATTGGCCTCCTGTTGCGGCGACAACGCCAGCAGCCGCCCGAGACCGACCAGGTCCAGGCGGCGGTCGGCGTATTCCGAAACGGCGCTGCCGTAGAACGCCGACAGACCGTGCATGCGCGCCGCGCTGACGTTCGCCCAGGTAGTATCGCACAGCAGGCTGGCGTAGCCCCGCTTCTGCAGCGCCTTGGCGATTACCCGCGCCACCGGGTTGGCCCCCACGATCAGGAAGCCGCTCGCCTCCGGTTCCGCCACTCCGAGTGCCCGGGCCAGGGTGCCGGCGGTGGCGCTCTGCAGCACCACGGTGCCGATGATCACCAGAAACGTGAGCGGCACCAGCAATTCCGCCTGGCCGTAACCGGCGGCCTGCAGCTTGAGGGAGAACAACGCCGCCACCGCCGCGGCGACGATGCCGCGCGGCGCAATCCAGCCCAGCAGGACGCGTTCGCGCCAGCTCAGGCTGGAGCCGCGCGTCGCCAGCGCGATCTTGAGCGGGCGCGCGACAAACTGAATGGCCGCCAACACCCCCAGCGCCGCCCAGCCCAGCCGCTGCAACTGGGTGAAATCGATGCGCGCGGCCAGCACCACGAACAGCGTGGAAATCAGCAGCAGCGAGAGGCTCTCCTTGAAATCGAGAATATGCGTCACTGACACCCTGGGCATATTCGCCAGCCACATACCCATGACCGTTACCGCCAGCAGCCCGGCCTCGGCTTCCACGGCGTTGGACAGGGCGAATACCGCGAACACCAACGCCAGTACCGCGACATTGTGCAGGTACTGCGGAAGCCAGTGGTGCCTCAGGGCAAGCCCCATCAGCTGGCCGCTGGCGATGCCGAACAGCAGTCCGACCCCGATGATACGCGCAAAACTCCACAGGGTATGACCCAGCGCCTCGCCACCCTGGCCGGAGATGATGAATTCGAATACCAGCACCGCGAGCAGGGCGCCGATGGGATCGATCACGATCCCCTCCCAGCGCAGGATGTTGGAGACGTGAACATTGGGCCGCACGGTGCGCAGCATGGGGACGATGACCGTTGGGCCGGTGACCACGATAAAGGCGCCGAACAGCACCGCGAGTTCCACCGCAAAGCCGAGCAAGCGGTAGCTGGCGTAGGCGCCGACCGCCCAGGTCACCAGCAGGCCGGAGGTCACCATGCGCCGCACCACCCGCTCCAGCCCGCGGATGTCGGCAAACCTGAGCGTCAGGCTGCCTTCAAATAGCACCACGGCGACCGAAAGCGACACAAAGGGGAACAGCAGATCGCCGAACAGTTCGTCCGGCCGCAGCCAGCCCGTGACAGGACCGGCCACGATACCGGCCAGCAGCAGGAACAGGATTGCGGGCAGTTTCACCCACCAGGCAAACCACTGGCAGGCGATGGTTACGACGCCGATGCCGGCGATGGTGAGTACGGTGTGCTCGTCCATGGAGCTAGCGGTCGGCGGCGACCAGCTCGTTGCGCTGCGAGCCGATCAGCGCCTGCTTGTCGGCGCGCTTCAGCCGCTTGATCAGCGCCTCCCTGCGGCTCGCCGAACTGCGGCTGTGCCCGCTTTCCAGGTACACAATCTCACGCGGGCGGCGGGCACGGAAATAGCGCGCGCCGCGCCGGGCCGCGTGCTGTGCGAGGCGCCGCGCGACGTCGGTGGTGATACCGGTGTACAACGAATCATCGCTGCACAGGATCATATAGACCTGCCAGTTCATCGCCGCGCAGTTCCTCCCTCAGCCCGCATACACGATCGCTTTCCGGCACTGCCGGCACAGATACAGCGCCTCGCCGCGCTGTACGCGGTTGTGCCGCACGGTGCTCAGCTGGTGGCTGCCGCAGTCACAACGGTAGGCGAAACGCCGCTGGCGCCGCAGCGGCAAACCGCGCAGATCGTAGCGCCCGGTGACCCGCGCACTGGCACCCAGCGCACGCATTACCGCCTGCCACTCCGGACCGTGCGGCCGCACCCGCGCCAGGCCGTACAGGCAATCGGTGACATAATGAGCTACTTCATGCGGCACGGTGACCGCCAGGCTGTCGTCGAAGTAGCGCGCGAAAATCCAGGGATTGTAGCGAATGCGACGCTCGCCGCGCCGCACGCGGTACATGCCGGCCGCGGTGCCACGCAGATCGAAACACACCTCGATGGGAGCGAACGCCCGTCCATACAGGTCGCCCGCCTGCTGCACGCAGGCCGCGGTGGCGGCCAGCACCTGCTGCTGTTGCTGTGCGTCGATCGGAGACACCGTCATCATCCGCCCCGCATACCCGCCAGCCCGGCGCCGCTGATCGGTACCGGCAACGGCGGGCCCGCGGTATGCACAGCGGCGATCACAAGGTCCACCATGCCCCGCAAAGAGGAACGATCGGAGTTCATCACCAGTTCAACATCCACCTGCGCGCGGCGCGCTACCTTGTCCAAATTTCGCGATCATAACAGGGTATGCCCAGCCTGTCGGCAGGCAGCCGGGCCAGTCCCTCTCCCTGCGCCGCATAGGCGCAGGACACCGTTACCACCCTGCAGCGCCGCCGGCCGGCCGCTGTGTCCTCGGCGTGTTTGCGCTGCGCCAGCATTCCGGCCCCGCTCAGTGCATTGATCAGGCGTTCCACAGCGCTTTTCATGGTCGCCATTATGACAAGCGTTGGCCTGCCGCGTCTTGTGCCGCGCGATCTCGCAGCGGCAACAGGCACAGCCAGGCCAGCAGCGGCCCTGGCGCGTGTCCCGGCGCCGTGCGCCCTCTCCGCACCGCGCCTAATCCGCCTCGCGCTCGATATCGCAGCAGTGTGCGCGTGCCGCCTGCGGTGTCTGCAGAGACAATACGCTGCCGGTCACCGGGTTGGGGCGAAACGCGGTGCATCCCTTGAGACCCAGCGCATGGGCCTGCTCGAACACCGACCGGTAGGCGGCAAAATCCAAATGCTCGGGAATGTTGATGGTCTTGGAAATGGCGTTATCCACGTAGGGCTGAATGGCGGCCTGCATGCGCAGATGAATGTCGGGACTCAGCGCACGCGCATCCACGAACGCGGGTGGCAGGCTGTCGCTGCCGTGCCGGCTCTGCCACTGCTGGCAGGCATAGTCCACCACCTCGTGTTCCAGCAGGGTCCCGTCGAGTTGCCGGATGCGACGCTGGTAGCGCGCCTCGAACACCGGCTCCAGCCCGCTGGAAACATTGTTGGCGAGCAGGCTGATGGTCCCGGTAGGCGCGATGGCTAACAGGTGACTGTTGCGCAGGCCGGCAGTGGCGATACCGGCGCGGATGTCGTCCGGCAGGGCCTGCGCAAACGGGCCCTGCAGATAACTGTCGACTTCCAGCGCCGGAAAGCCACCCTTCTCCCGGGCGAGCTGCACCGAGCTGCGGTAGGCGGCGTGACACAGGGTCTGCATGACTTCGGCAGCGGCAGCAAAGGACTGCGCCGTTCCGTAGCGGATCCCGAGCATGATCAGCGCATCGCCGAGGCCGGTGATGCCCAGACCGATGCGGCGCGTCTGCAGCGCCTGACGGCGCTGCGCCTCGAGCGGAAAGTGCGAGGCGTCGGTGACGTTGTCCAGCATGCGCACCGCCACACCGGCCGCTTCCTGCAGTCCGCGCAGGTCGAGGCGCGCCTGCGGCGCGAAGGGCTGCTGTACGAATGCGGTCAGGTTGAGGGAGCCCAGGTCGCAGGCCCCGTAAGGCGGCAACGGGATCTCGCCGCACGGGTTGGTGGCGCTGATACGCTCACGGTACCAGAGATTGTTCGTGTCATTGATGCGGTCGATGAACAGCACGCCCGGTTCCGCGTAGTCATAGCTGGCGCGCATCAGCCGTTCCCAAAGCTCACGGGCGCGCAGCACCGAAACCACCCGGCACGGCACCGCCGCCGGCTGCCCCGGCCAGTCGCGCTCGATCACCGTCGCGCCGGCAGCGGCACGGCCATCTTCCAGCTGCGCCAGCGGGAACACCAGCGGCCAGTCGGCGTCCTGCCTGACCGCCTCCATGAACGCATCCGTGACCAGTACCGAAAGATTGAAATGGCGCAGCTCGCGCGGCTCCCGCTTGGCATCGATGAAGGCGAGTATGTCGGGGTGATCACAGCGCAGGGTCGCCATCATGGCACCGCGACGGGCTCCGGTTGACAACAGGGTGGCACAGACGCTGTCCCAGATACGCATGAAGGAGACCGGACCGGAGGCGATGCCGCCCACGCTCCAGGCGCGGCTCCCGCAGGGACGCAGCGTGGAAAAATCATAGCCGACGCCTCCGCCCTGCTGCATGGTCAGGGCACCCTCCTTGAGCGCCGTGAAAATGCCCTCCATGGAATCCTCGATGGCGCCCATCACGAAACAGTTGAACAGGGTCACGCGGCGGCCGGTACCGGCACCGGCCCGAATGCGCCCCCCCGGCAGAAAGCGGAACCCATCGAGCAAGCGGGAAAACGCCGCTTCCCAGTGCGCCCGGTCGCGCGTCTCGACAGCGGCGAGCGCCTGCGCAACGCGCCGCCAGGTATCCTTGACATCGGCGTCGTGAACACGCTCGCCGTCGCGATAGCGGTATTTGCTGTCCCAGATAAGGCGCGCAATCGGTGTGATGAAATAATCCGCTGTCATTGATCCCTGGCCGCCGGATGCCCAGACCAGCGCCGCCTTTGCACCCGCCTGCCGCGGTGGCGGACCGCTCTGCCTGTGCTACAAGTTAAGAATAGACCCTGTGCGCCGCGCCACTTTTCCGAGCCGCACTGGCGGCGGCACATCGCGGGAGGCCTTCGATGACATTATCTATCCTGGAACTCGCCAGTGCGCGTGAAATCGTGCGCAGTCTGCTCGAGCAGTTGCGTCTGGAAGCGTATCTGTTCGAGGTGGAACCCCATGCCCGGAACTGGGAAATCCGCGTCGACTGCGGCATCAACGAGAAGTGGCAGTCGGTGGTTCTCGAAATCAGCTCCGAGCAGCTCACCGCCAGCCGGGAAGACGGGCCGGCACGCGATGCATTGCTCACTGCCTGGCACGAGCAGCTGGCCGCCTGCGCCCGCGGCGTAGCGCGTTGAGGCCTGAGCCTCCTCCGCGGAGAGGGTTCGCGGCTCTGTGCGTGGCCACGGCGCTCGCCTGCGCCACCAGCGGGAGTAACGCCATGACAACCGTGCAATTGCCGAAACCGGAGGTCCGGGACCACGCTTCACTCAGCGACGCGCTCCGGCAACGGCGCTCGGTACGCGCCTACAGCGGGCGTTCCCTCACACTGCAACAGGTAGGGCAACTGCTGTGGGCTGCACAAGGCCGCAATGATCCCTCCGGCATGCGCACCGCGCCCTCGGCGGGCGCACTCTACCCCCTCGAGCTGCTGGTGGCAGCCGGTGATGTCGCCGGCCTGGACCCGGGGGTGTACCGCTATCGACCACAGCAACACACACTGGAAATGCTGCAACCCGGCGACCGGCGCGATCGGCTTGCGCGGGCGGCGCTGGGACAGAGCTGGGTCGCAGACAGCGCAGCGATATTGATCATTACGGCGATATACGAACGCACCACGCGCAAATACGGCGAGCGCGGCAAGCGCTATGTGCATATCGAAATCGGCCACGCGGCCCAGAACGCTTTGCTGCAAGCCGCTTCTCTCGGCCTGGGGGCCGCGGTGGTCGGTGCGTTCGACGATGCCGCCGTGGCAAGCTTACTGGATCTGCCGGCTCCCGAGCAGCCGTTATACCTGCTGCCGGTCGGCTGGCCTGCGGACGAAGACTCGGGACCCTGACCGAAGCACTTCGGCGAGCTGACGGTGACCGCTATCTGTGCTAAATAAACTATATAGAGGCCGCCGGAAAAACGCCGTATCCGGCACCGGCGCCCGAGGATAAAGCCATGCCTACCGAAGCTGATCCTATCCTGGGGACCTGGTACCAGCACCTGGACAAGGGCCAGAAGTTCTGTGTCGTCGCCCTCAACGATGACGAAGGGCTGATCGAAATGCAGCACTTCGATGGCGATCTGGAAGAAATCGACCGCGACACCTGGTATCAACTGGATCTGGAGCCTATCGAGGAACCGGAAAACTGGAGTGGACCGATCGATATCGGCGAGATCGACGACCTGGGGACCGAGATCACCGACACCACCGGCGATGACTGGAATGCACCCTTGCAGGAGCTGCGGGCGACGGAGCCCGAAGACAGCGAGGAAGAAGGCGAAGCGTCCGGAGACGAATGGGGCGAACCTCCGGCGAGCGAAGAACCCTGGACGGGTCAAGCCTAGCGTTCCCGGGCCGTCCGGTTTCAGCACCGCTGGTGCGCAGAGACGCGAACTGTAGGCCGCGCGACGGGCGGCTTGCGGGTTCAGGAGTCAGGCGCGCATGAACAGCGACGTGGTATCGGACAATCTGAGACAACACGTCTACCGGCTCGCGCAGGACATCGGGGAGCGCAACGTGCATTATCCGCAACGGCTGCAGGCCAGCGAGGAGTACCTGCGCAGCGTCTGGCAGCAACAAGGGTATGCAGTCCGCAGGCAGGAATACGCGGTGGATGGTATCCGCTGCGCAAACCTGGAAGTCAGCCGTCGCGGGACGCTGTATCCCGACTCGATCATTCTGCTCGGCGCGCACTACGACACCGTGCGCGGCTCACCGGGTGCCAATGACAACGGCAGCGGTGTGGCGGTGCTGCTGGAGCTGGCCCGCGCGTTCCGCGCCGACAACCCCGGTCACACGCTGCGCCTGGTTGCCTTCGTCAACGAGGAAATGCCGTTCTTCTATACCGCCAGGCAGGGCAGCCGCGTCTATGCCATGGCCGCGCACCGGCGCGGCGACGACATACGCCTGATGCTGTCTCTGGAGACCATGGGCTATTACCGGGATGAACCGGGCTCGCAGGGTTATCCGCCGCTGTTTCGCTTCTTTTACCCGGACCGCGGCGACTTCATCACGTTCGTGTCCAACTTCCGCTCACGCCGGGCCATGCGCCGACTGGCAAGAGAGTTTCGCGCCGTCAGCGAGTTCCCGTTACAGCACGTCGCCACCTTTGCGTTCGTACCCGGCGTTGCCTGGAGCGATCACCTGTCGTTCTGGCGCGAAGGCTACCGGGCCGTTATGGTGACCGATACGGCGTTCTATCGCTATCCCTTCTATCACAGCCCGCAGGACAGCGCGGAAAAGCTCGACTACCGTCGCCTGGCCCAGGTCACGCGGGCGCTTCACCAGGCCCTGTCCAACATGAGCATGCGACCGATCTGAAACGGGTCTGACCGTGTATCCCCGCGTGATCTTCGTGGCCAGAAATCGCAGTCAGTCTTCCTGTGCCAAACTCCTGATGATGTAACCGCCGGACTTCTCGTCGTGCTCGAGCTGCAGCAGCTTACGCGTCTGCGCCTCTTCCAGCAGCTCGCTGAAGGTGCGAAAACCGTGGTAGGTTTCGTTGAAGCCTGGCTTGCGCCGCTTCAGGGTCTGCTTGACCATCGAGCCCCACACCTTTTCCTCTTCGCCGCGTTCCTCGAACAGGTCCTCGACCGTTGCCAGCACCAGGTCCAGGGCTTCCTGCTTGCGCTCGTCCTCCGGTCGGGCAGACGCCTCTTTCTTCGCGCCCTTTTTTGTCGCCGCCTTGCGCCGCGTCCGGCGCGGTTTGTCGGTTGCCCGAACCAGGTCGTCGTAGAAGATAAACTCGTCGCAGTTGGAAATCAGCAAATCGGAAGTGGAGTTCTTTACCCCGACCCCCACCACCAGCTTGTTGTTCTCGCGCAGTTTGCTGACCAGCGGGGAGAAATCGGAATCGCCACTGATGATCACGAAGGTATCGACGTGCGACTTGGTGTAGCACAGGTCGAGCGCGTCGACCACCATACGGATATCGGCCGAATTCTTGCCCGACATGCGCACGTGGGGAATCTCGATCAGCTCGAAGGCCGCTTCGTGCATGGCAGCCTTGAACTCCTTGTAACGCTCCCAGTCGCAGTAGGCTTTCTTGACCACGATGCTGCCCTTGAGCAGCAGCCGCTCCAGCACCTTCTGGATGTCGAACGCCGCGTAGCGGGCGTCGCGAACCCCCAGCGCGATGTTCTCGAAATCGCAGAACAGGGCCATGTTCTGGGTCTTGGGTTTTACGCTCATTGTGCTCCCTGTTGTTGTGTTATCCCCGCGGCGGCGGCATCCCGCATCGGGGCGAGCCCGGGACGCAGTGCCGACAACCAGACCGACTCCTCTGCCAGGTACCGCGGTACGGTATCCGGGCTAGACTTTAGGCATTATGCACAGCTTCCCCGACACAACGCCAACTGTGGCAATCACGCGTCGCGCTTTCCTGGCACTGGCTGCCGGGGCTGCGCTGCTGGCGGCCGGCTGTGACGGCCGTCGCGCCGAGCCCCGCGTCGGCCTGGCGCTGGGTGCTGGCGGCGCCAAAGGCCTGGCCCATATCCCGATGCTCGAAGCGCTGGACGAACTGGGCATCAGGCCACACCTGATCGCGGGCACCAGCATCGGCGCCGTCATCGGTGCGCTGTACGCGGCCGGACAGTCCGGCGCGTCGATCCGCGCCCTTGTCGAGCAGTTTCTGATCAGACAGGACCAGACCCAACCCGGCCTGCTTCCGCTGCCGCACTCGCTGCGCTGGCTGGACTTTATCGACCCGGATTTCGGCGCCGGC
>CP070738.1:103394-111866 GCA_020347685.1 Gammaproteobacteria bacterium
ACCAGCGGCGGCATGGTCGCAACCAGAGCGACCTGGGAAGCGCTGGCATGCAGGAACAGCGCAAACGCAGACAGGTAGGTCTCCGCCCCACCGGCCATCACCGAATACGCTACACCGTCACGCACCGAGTGGCGCAGCGAACTGTCGGTGCGTGGGTCGCGAGAATAGGTGAAGCTCATGGTGAACAGGTCGAATCGCCCGCAAACCCTGCCGGCCAGGTAGCAGCAAGGCAGGCCTGCGGGACCCAGCGGTACAGGAGCGGGCCGCGGCGGGCCCCGTGCAGGATCGGCGTCAGCCGGATGCCCGAGGCGTGCTTACCGCCTGTGAAGCGGGTTCCGGCAGCTACGCCGCGAAGGTCAGTTTGATCGCATCGACAACGGCCTCACAGGCCTCGGCACAGGCCCGGCATTCATGATGCTCATCGTGCTTGCGGCACTCGCGCGCGCAATCCCTGCACACCGCCTCGCAGACCGGATAATACTCCGCGAGATAACCGGAGTTGGACGCCAGCAGATACGAGAATGCCGTGCAGATCGCCTGCATTTCGTGCACTTTGCTGGCACAGTCGGCCAACGCCAGGTCGCCTTCCCGGAAACTCACCAGGCAGTGAGCGATGCAGTTTTGCCCCTTGCTCACACAACCGTTCACGGCGTCGAGCAAATCGCCGTGGCGTGGCGCATGTTTGCTGTGATCGTGGCCCGGCATGGCGGAAGACACTGTCCCGGAGAAGCCGAGCGCAGCACTGGCACCCAGTCCCATCAGCACCTCGCGGCGACTGATCCCCGGCATCGAGCCATCGGCCTGTGGCCGCGAGGTCTGGTCGTCTGGCATCGGAATCACCTCCTCGATCATCTGTTGAACGGCACTGCCGGGGCAAGCATAGCCGTATCGTGAATACTTGTCTCGCGGTTTTACGTGCTGCACGCCGCAGCGCTCCGGCACCACGCCGATCAGCGCGATGTCCCACACGGTGGCTGACAGTTACCAGCCCACCGAAGCCCGCAGGCTGACCAGTGAAAAGGGCGTACAGGTGCCTGCGATCAACAGATAAATCGCCTGGTGATCGAAACCGCGAAACAGCGCTTTCGCAGGACCGCGCAAGCCGTGATAAAGCGACGCCACCAGGCGTCGGGGGGCAAAACCCGGTAACATGGTGTGCGGTAGCGACTATAAGCCATAACACGCCGAGCCCGATCGTTATCCAATGCCGACACAATACCTGCTAACCCTTATTGGCGTCTCGATCGCGCTGCTGGAACTGCTCGCGATTATCGCCGCGGTCCACGCCCTGATGAATGCCCGTACCTCGCAGGGTTCCATTGCCTGGGCGATTTCGCTGATCGCTTTTCCCATCATTTCCCTGCCCCTGTACGCGGTGTTCGGGCGCGGCAAATTCCGCGGCTACGTGGATGCGCGCCGCGCCGGGGAACTGGAGATTCAGCATATCGCGGCGCATCTGGCGGACCGCTATGCGGCGCCACTGCGCGCCGGGTTTTCCCCCCACGAAGCGTCCTACGCAACATTCGAGCGGCTGGCAAAAATGCCCTTCACCCGCTGCAATCAGGCACGCCTGCTGGTCGACGGCGAAGCAACGTTTGCTGCCATTTTCGACGGCGTGCGCGCGGCAACGCGTTACGTGCTGGTGCAATTTTTCATTATTCGCGACGACAGCCTGGGGGCAGGACTCGCCACGCTGCTGGAGCAGAAAGCCCGCGCCGGCGTGTCGGTCTACCTGTTGTACGATGAGATCGGCTGCCACAAGCTGAGCCGCGCTTACCTGGAACGGCTTACCGAGGCCGGTATTCGCGTCTCTCCGTTCAGGACCACTCAGGGCCGCGCCAACCGTCTGCAGATCAATTTCCGCAATCACCGCAAGGTGGTGGTCGTGGATGGCCATACTGCTTACGTTGGCGGGCACAATGTGGGTGAGGAATATCTCGGGCGGCATCCCCGGTTGGCCCCGTGGCGCGACACCCATGTCGAGATTCAGGGTCCCGCCGCCCTGGCAACCCAGCTCGCGTTCGTGGAGGACTGGCACTGGGCCACCCGGCAGGTACCCGAACTGGGGTGGGTACCGAAAACGGTGTGCAGCCCCGGCCAGCGCATCCTGATCTTGCCCACCGGGCCCGCCGACGTGCTGGACACCTGCGTGCTGTTCTTTGTGCAGGCCATCAACACGGCGCAACAGCGTATCTGGATTACCAGTCCCTACTTCGTGCCCGACGAGATGGTGGTCGGTGCCCTGCAACTGGCGGCCCTGCGAGGCGTGGACGTACGCATCATGTTGCCGGCACACCCGGATCACCGTCTGGTCCACCTCGCCGGCCTGTCCTTCGTGCGCGAAACGGTCAGTGCCGGCGTGCAGCTGTTTCGCTACCAGAGCGGTTTCCTGCACCAGAAAGTCCTGCTGGTGGACGACAACCTCGCCGCAATCGGCACCGCAAACCTCGACAACCGTTCGTTCCGGTTGAACTTCGAATTCACGGCGCTGGTTGCCGACCAGGCCTTCACCGCACAGGTAGCGGACATGCTGACCGAAGATTTCGAGCACTGCCGGCGGGTCGCCCCCGACGAGCTCGATTCGCGACCGCTCGCGATTCGGGTCGCCGCGCGCGCCGCCCGGCTGCTGGCACCGGTGCTGTGACCGCCGTGGCCAGCTGCTTTGCCTTGTTCCGTGCTGCAGTAATATAGTGGGTAACTCGCCAATCCTGCTTCACCTTTAACACGGCCCTGCTCCCGCATGTACCTGCACAGCCTGTCGATCGAGAACTTCCGCGGTATCCGCAACGCGCGGCTGGACTTTGACGAAACCACGGTCATCATCGGCGAAAATGACAGCGGCAAAAGCAGCCTGATCGACGCTCTCGCCATGGCTTTGCTGCCATCCGGCGACGACGCGCCGATGTTCGAGCCGCAACACTTCCACCGCGAATCGATTGCCCCTACCGCGCCCGCGGTCGGCCCCGTGCGTCTGGAGCTGACCTTCCAGGAACGCCGGGCGGCGGAATGGGATGCCCCTGGATATGCCCCCCTGGCCGGCGTGCTGGGCAAGGCAGGCAGCAAGCCTCGCCAGGTGCAGTTGCGTATTACCGCCACACCGACCTCCGGCGAGGAAATCGTCGCCGGCAACTGGGAAATAGCCAGCGCCGGCGGATCAGACAGTCATGATGACAGCGAAGCGCTGGCCGCAATCCGGGCGCTTAACCCGCTGGTCTGGTTACGCGGCGGCGCGCTGGTCGGCGCAGGCCCCGCCGCGGGCCGTACCCCGCGCCCTGATACACAGGCCCCGGCCGACATCGCGCACCTGGTGGACGAAATCGAACAGCGCTACCAGGCGGTGATTTCGGGCGATACGCGCCATCCGCACGATGAACTCAGAGCCGGATACCGGGCGGCACGCGAGCTGCTGGCGCGGCGCGCCATCGATGCCCGCACCAGTCGCGGCCTGGGGCAGCCCTTGCTGGCTGAGGTGCTGGGCGCACCGGGCAGCACCGAGGGCCGCCGCGTGCGCGCCATGCAGGGCTCGGCCGCTCAGCAGCTTGGCGTGTTCATTCTCACGGCAGCGTTACTGCGCCATCATCCCGGGGCGAGCGCGCCCGAGGCTCAGCCGCTGCTGGTCATCGAAGACCCTGAGGCGCACCTGCACCTGATGACGCTCGCCTCGGTATGGGGTCTGCTGGAGAATGTCGAGGCACAGAAAATCATCTCCACGCAGTCGGGTACTTTGTTAGCCGCCGCGCCACTGCATACCGTGCGGCGCCTCACACGTTATCAGGGCGAAGTACGCCAGTGGTCGGTGCCTCGCGACCGGTTCAAAACCGACGATCTGCGCAAGCTCAGCTACCATCTGCGCGCACGCCGCGGCGTGGCCAGTTTCGCGCGCTGCTGGCTGCTGGTCGAAGGCGAGACCGAATTCTGGGTGCTGCCGGAACTGGCGCGTATGCATGGTTACGATTTCAGCCTGGAAGGCGTGGCGGTGGTCGAGTTCGCCCAGTGTGGACTGGCGCCCCTGATCCGGCTGGCCCGCGAGTGGGGAATCCAGTGGCACGTGCTCACCGACGGCGACCGGGCCGGCAGCTACTACGCTGACACGGCGCGCTCGTTTATCGCCGCCGAGCAGGCCCAGCTGCGTCTCACCCGCCTGCGCGATGCGGATATCGAGCACTGTTTCTGGCGTCACGGGTATGCGGCGATGTTGAAGCACGCCGCGGGTCTGCCCGTCGGCGCACCGGTCCCGGCGCGGCAGGCAATCAACCGCGCCATCAAACGCCTGTCCAAGCCCTACCTGGCCTTCGAGTTGCTCGTCGCGGTGACGCAACCGGGTTCCGCGGGTGTCCCCAAGCCCCTCAGGCAGGTGATCGACACCTGTGTCCAGCTGGCGCGCAGCGCACCGCAATATTGCCACGGCGGACACGTGGATGAGCAACTGTAGTGGGGGCGTTCCAGGCAGGCGAGCGCCCGACCGACAGCGCACCGTAGCGTTTACAACCGGTATTGCGCCACCGCGCAATTCGCGAAATGCAGGCTGCGCAGATCGGCATCGGGGACCGCGCTGAAGCGGGCCTCGAACACCCGTAAGGTTTCCTCGTGCGCCACTACCAGCACGCAATCCTGCGGCTGCGTCTTCAGCCACTCCATAAAACGCATCACCCGCGCCTTGTAGTCGAGCAGTGATTCGCCGCCATTGGCGCGCGCCTGCAACGGGTCATGGGCGGTCGCGGCAAAGTAGTCGCTTACGGGCTTGCCGTCGAAGCCGGTGCGAATATCGTTCAGCAGTGCATTCGCCTCGATCGGGACGTGGTGGTAGCGGTTGATGATCGCGGCGGTCTGGCGGGTACGCGGTAACTCGGAGGTGATGATGCGCTGCAGCGGCGTATTGCGCAGCTGTTGTGACGCCGCTTCCGCCTGGGCGATGCCGGTGTCGGTGAGATACACGTCCCGACGCGGGTCGTCGTTGCATAGCCCGAGCCGGTTGTAATTGGTTTCCCCGTGGCGCAGTACGTAAAGTTTCATGTAAAACCCGAATGCGGATACGACACCCGATTCTGGGATCGGAGCGACAACAGATCAACCGTCGGCGCAGGTCGCACGCGCGCCGGCGGCGGGTTGACCTGCGCGTGCATTCACCTCAGACTGCCCCGTCAGCGCTGCGCAATTTCCGCACACCAGGAGCCGGCAATCGGAGCCAGGTCAGCTGCCCCGACGGCGGCTTGGTTGTGTCCTTGAGTGTAACGGGCTCATCCGGGTAACGATGCCTAACACCACCGTCATCACACTGACTTTCGCTGGCTACATCGTAGTGATGCTGCTTATCGGACTGGTCGGCTACCGGCGCACCGATGATCTGTCCGATTACCTGCTGGGAGGTCGCCAGCTGGGACGCTGGGTCACGGCACTTAGCGCCGAGGCGTCCGACATGAGCGGCTGGCTTTTACTCGGCCTGCCCGGGTATGCGTACCTGTCCGGACTGGAGGCCGGCTGGATCGCGCTGGGGCTGCTGGCCGGCACCTACCTGAACTGGAAGCTTGTGGCCAGCCGCCTGCGCCAGTACACGCAGCTGGCCGGCGACGCACTGACGCTGCCGGAGTTTTTCGAACAACGCTTTGCGGACCACTCGCGGCTGCTGCGCGTGGTGGCAGCGCTGCTGGTGCTGCTTTTCTTCACCTTTTACACCAGCTCGGGACTGGTGGCGAGCGGCAAGCTTTTCGAGGCCGTGTTCGGTATCGAATATCGCAGCGCCATTGTTGCCGGCGCCCTGGTGGTGGTCGCCTACACTTTCTTCGGCGGTTTCCTCGCCGTGTCCTGGACCGACCTCGTGCAGGGATGGCTGATGCTGATCGCGCTGGTCGCGGTGCCGGTGGCGGTGCTTGAAAGCCGCGGCGGCCTGGAATCGAGCATCGCGACGCTGCGCGAACACAATGCGGCGCTGCTGGACCCGTTCAGCACTGCCGGCGGTGAACCGCTCAGCCTGGTCGCGATAGTTTCGCTGTTGGGCTGGGGCCTGGGCTATTTCGGTCAGCCACACATCCTGGCCCGGTTCATGGCCATTCGCCGGGTGCAGGATCTCGCCGCCGCACGTGCCATTGCAGTGACCTGGGTCAGCATCACTCTGATTGCCGCGGTACTGGTCGGCGTGACGGCAGTGGGCTACCTGGCCACACCCCTGGCAGGCGCCGACAGCGAAAAAGTCTTCATGGAAATGGTTAGTGTGCTGTTTCACCCGCTGGTGGCGGGGGTGTGCCTGGCGGCGATACTGGCAGCCATCATGAGCACCGCCGACTCGCAACTGCTGGTGGCCTCGGCCGCGCTGTCGGAGGACTTCTACAGGGCTTTCCTGCGCCCGCAGGCCGGCGCCGCCGAACTGGTATGGATGGGACGACTGGCGGTGCTGGGGCTGGCAGCCGTCGCAATCTCTCTCGCCATGGACCCGGACAACCGGGTGCTGGACCTGGTGGCCTACGCGTGGGCCGGCTTCGGGGCAGCGTTCGGACCCACCGTACTGCTGTCACTGTACTGGGGACGCATGAACCGCTTCGGCGCACTGGCGGGTATGCTGGTGGGCGGTATCACGGTCATGGTGTGGAAACAGCTGGAGGCGGGGCCGTTCGGTCTGTTCGATCTCTACGAGCTCATACCCGGCTTTGTGCTGTCCACCACCGCAATCCTGGTGTTCAGCCTGCTTACGCCCCCTCCCGCGGCGCGCATCCGCCAGCAGTTCGAAAACCTGTATGGTTGATCGCCCCTCACCGGTCTTGACACAGCGACAACGGCAAGAAACCGGGACAGGCTCCTGGCCCGCCCCGGCTGCGAGGCGCCCGCTCAGGTCAGCGGTGTCAGGATGATTTCCACCCGCCGGTTGAGCGCCCGACCCTGCTGTGTGTCATTGGACGCCACGGGTGAATCCGGACCCATGCCGCGCGTCAGCAGTCGCTCCGGCAGCACCTTCTGGCTCTGCAAGTAGTTCGCTACGCTCTGCGCGCGCCGCACCGACAGTTGCTGATTGTATTCCCGGCTGCCGGTACTGTCGGTGTGACCGACGACGTCGACGTAGGTTTTCTCGAATTCGTTCACCACCAGCGCAACCGAGTCGAGCACCGGATAGAAGCCGGAGGAAATATCCGCCGAGTTGGTGGCAAAGGTGATATTGCCGGGCATGTTGAGGATGATCTGGTCGCCCACGCGGGTGACACTGACCCCGGTGCCTTCCAGCTGGGCGCGCAGCTTGGCCTCTTGCTGGTCCATGTAATTGCCGGCGAGACCGCCCGCCAGCGCGCCGAGACCGGCGCCGAGCAGCACGGCCTTGCGCTTGCCGCTGATCAGCGCCCCGGCGATTGCACCACCGATAGCGCCGATACCGGCACCCATGGTGGCCTTGCTGGTCTTCTGTTCACCGGTGTAGGGATCGGTGGTCTGGCAGCCGACGCTGCCAACGGCAAGCGCTGTCAGCAGCGCGAGTGCCGCCGGGCGCAGTCTGAATCCGGATGACAGCTCATCCGACTGAGCTTGATGCATTGCGTTTCCCCTTGTCTGGTTGAAGGCTTTCGAGGCGCGTATTACACACCGAAATCCACACCGTTACAAATGCGGCCCGTGCCCTGCAATCCGGCTGCCGCGGCCGCAGCGCATGGCCACCGGCTCGGCGATAGCGCCTATACTGACACAAGTTGCAGACGCATCAGCCATACGGTCGCTGGAGCCGCGCAAAGAGGAACGCCCGTCATGAAAATACCCCTCACAACCCTGTTCGCAGCGGTGCTCGCCGGCTGCCAGAGCGCCGCCAGCTACGACATCAATTCCTCGGGGTACCGCATACCCGCGGGGTCCAGCCTGATTGTCAACAAGGAACTTCCCATTCCGTCCGGTCAGCGCCATGTGAAGCTGCAGCACGGCAAGCCAGTCTCGGGCGTGGACGAATTCAAGATTAACTGCGAGATACGCGTGCATGACCTCGGCATGACGTCGATTCGTCCCGGCCGGTTCCGCATCACCAACGCCGGCGAGGGCCGCGAATGGGAGTTGCAGCCCACGGTGCTGCGCTTTTTCCGCGTCCTTGACCTCAGCTCGGAAGCGCAACCCGAGGTACTGAAACTGATCTGCCAGAAATCGGATGACCCGCTCGCCGGCCGCAACCCCTCGGTGCCGCAAATGCAGGAAGCGCTGGGGAGTTATGTAACCTTCGAGTTTGCCGGTTCCGCACAGCAGGCTCGCTAGCACCCCTGGCCGGGCGGCGTGCCACGCCGCCCGGGAACCGGATGCCATCCGTTACGGATTACGTATCAGGATTTCGACACGACGATTGGCGGCGCGTCCTTCCGGGGTTTCGTTGCTCGCAACCGGCCGTTCCTTGCCGTAACCGGTGGCCATGATGCGGCTGGCGGAGATGCCGCCCACCTCGGCCAGGAACTTGGCCACATGGCCCGCGCGCTGTTGCGACAGGGTCTTGTTCACCTCGGCGCTGC
Source organism: Gammaproteobacteria bacterium (assembly GCA_020347685.1). GTDB lineage: Bacteria > Pseudomonadota > Gammaproteobacteria > DSM-19610 > DSM-19610 > Thiogranum. The sequence goes on from CP070738.1 coordinate 111,854, forward strand.
CGGTCGAGTCGGT
>CP070738.1:111966-120327 GCA_020347685.1 Gammaproteobacteria bacterium
GTTCGGCAAACTCCTCCAGATGGTGTTTGATGGCAGCCTCTGCGGTGTGGGTATCGCCGTGGGCGTTATACACCAGCGCGACTATGACCCAGATGATCCCGGCCGCCACGATGGTCGGTTTGGATTTCCGCAAGTGCAGGTTCTCTTCCGCGATCACGAATGCGTAGGCGGTGATGAAGATCGCGATCGCCAGCCAGCCGGCCCAGTGGCCGGTGAAGTCCTGGGCCTGGCCGCCACTTTCGGCCGCCAGCGCCAGGCCGGGCAGCAGCGTCGCCAGGCATAGCGCCGGCAGGCCAAGCCATGGCCGGTGAGGTCGGAAGGCGTCTTTCATCCAGTTACTCCTTAATTGGTTTAGCGGTGCCATCAGGTTGCGGCCACGTTGTCGGCATCACGGCCCCATACCTTGTGCCTGGCGAGAGGCATGCCAGGTTCTCCATACTGGTTATGCTGTCCCGGCCTGCACCGCCGGGGCTCATTGTGACAATGCCACCGGGGCTTTGGCAATGCGCATGCACGGCCCCTGTTCAGCCGCTGCCGGCTGGTCGATAATCGAGATCCGCAATACGCCGCGATTGCGGCTTGCCATGCTGCCGGTAATCGCGCATCCATCGAAGCTCGAGTGGAGGAGGCAGGATGGCGAAGCAGATCGAGGTGCGTTGCACTGCGGATATCGCGGACATTATCGTCACAGCGCTCACATGGTTTGTACAGACCCATTATCCGCATGGCGCGGACGAATGCAGTAGTGCGGCGCGCGAGGCGTTGCTGGATCTGGCGAGCCGTTTCGAACGCGAGCTGGTGCCGCACGGTGCGAGTCGCTACAGCCACCGTATCCGCGCCTTTGTCTGTCAGGCGGTCAAGGCCTGGCTGAGCCAGCAGGAGCTGGCAACCGGGCAGTGCTATGTCAACCGCTGCCAAGTGGTGATCGAGGTATGCCGTGGGATTTCCGACGGTGCCGGGTTTGCGGCCGCCGCGCAACGCGACGCAGCGCGCCCGGGGCCGGGTATCGAGGCGTAAAACGCGTCCGGTTGACTGCTTGGCGGCGGTGTGCGCGCCGCTCAGTGGCGGTCCAGCTTGCCCAGTTCCTCGAGAATGGCGAGCACCAGCTTTTCACCCTCTGCGCTCATGCCTTCGGTCAGCTTGTCGGCATCGCGTTCGCCCTGCACCAGCGGGCGCAGGACGCCAGCCAGGCGTGCCATGTCGCCGCCGGCGCGCAGCATCTGTTGGGCCATGCCGCCGAGCAGCTGCAAGGTTTCCAGATTGCCGCTGCGCGCACCGTTGATCATGGCCGCGATGCCGGGAGCGGCCATGCTTCCGTCGACCGGCTTGTTGAGATCGGGCAGGGTGTCGGGATTCTGCAGGCCGCGCAGTATGCAGCTGACTATGACGCGGTCCTCGTCGTCCAGGTTGTTCAGAAGGGCTTCGCTGCGGTTTCCCCCGAGTACTTTGCGCAGCGCCGCAACCAGCTGGATCCAGCCGTTCTGCTCGGCCTGGGCGAGAATGTCGTCCAGGTCCGGCACCATGTCGCGGTTGCGGCAGGCGATGACCACGCGGTGAATCAGGCCCGTATGCGCCTCGATGATCTGCTGGTCCTTTTCCGGCAGTGTCGCCATCGGTCCGTGTTCTCCTGCGGTTAATGTTCGGTTAATAATGATATGCTAATATTCTGCGCAGCATAGAGTGAACGGCTGGCAATAAGGAATGAATACAATGAAACGAGTCTTGATGCTAGGGCTGATTTTGGGTGCTTTCGCCAGTAGGGGCGTGTTTGCCTACGATTGGCAGGCGTTGCCGGACAAGGCGCCGGAACCGGCCGACAACCCCACCACGGCCGAAAAAGTCGAACTGGGGCGGATGCTGTATTTCGACCCGCGCTTCTCTGCGACCGGGACGGTGTCGTGCAACACCTGTCATAACCTGATGCTGGGAGGCGAGGACAATCGCAATTTCTCCATGGGTGTGCATGGACAGATGGGCGGGCGCAGCGCGCCGACAGTGTGGAATGCCGCCTTCGCCTCGACCCAGTTCTGGGACGGTCGCGCCGCGACGCTGGAAGAGCAGGCCAAGGGACCGGTGGTCAACCCGGTGGAAATGGGTATGAGCGAAGTCGAAACGGCCATGGAACGGGTGCGCGCCATACCCGGTTACAGGCCCTACTTCGAGCGCGCCTTCGCTGGCGATAACCCCATGACGGTGGACAACGCCGCCCGGGCGGTGGCGGCCTTCGAGCGCACCATGATCACGCCCAACAGTCCCTACGACCGTTTCGTCAAGGGCGACAGCTCGGCGCTCGATGAGCAACAGCAGCGCGGCATGAAAACATTCGCCGAAACCGGCTGCACCAGCTGCCACTCGGGTGCCGCATTCAGCGGCCCGGCGATGGCGGCAGGCAAGGGGTTTTTCATGAAATTCCCGACCTTCCAGGACAACGCCTACGTCAGCAAGTACGATCTTTTGAAAGACCAGGGCCGCTTTGACGTGACCAGCGAGGAGGCCGACAAGCACCTGTTCAAAGTGCCGACCCTGCGCAACATTGCCCTGACCGCGCCTTACTTCCACAACGGTTCGGTCGCGACCCTGGACGAGGCCGTGCGGGTCATGGCCAAGACGCAGCTCAACCAGGATCTGAGTGACCAGCAGGTGGCGGATCTGGCGGCGTTCCTGAACGCGCTCACCGGTGAGTTCCCCGAGCAGACCTTGCCGCGCCTGCCGGCCACCCCGGGGTGGGCTTTCGCCTACGACAAGAAATAAACCGCTCAGCGGCTGGACAGCAGGTCCCAGCGATTGACGATGGCGCAGAACAGTTCTGCGGTACGCTCGGCATCGTACTTCGCTGAATGGGCCTGCTGTTCGTCCCACTCCATGCCCGCCGCCATTGCCGCCCGCGCCAGCACGGTCTGGCCATAGGCCAGGCCGCACAGGGTGGCGGTATCGAAGCTGCTGAAGGGGTGGAACGGATTACGCTTGATCTTGTTGCGATCCGCCGCCGCATTGACGAAACTCAGGTCGAATGCCGGGTTGTGGCCGACCAGGATGGCGCGCGTACAGGCGCTTTCGCGTACCGCCTTGCGCAGCGGTTGAAAAATCTCCCTGAGTGCCTCGGCTTCCGGCTTGGCGAAACGGAACGGATGGTAGGGATCGATGCCGGTGAACTGCAGTGATTTTTCGTCCAGGTGGGCGCCCGGAAAGGGCTCCACGTGGCAGGCGTAAGTGTGCGCCGGTCGCAACTGGTGGTCGGCGTCGTAGTCCAGCGTGACGGCCGCGATCTCCAGCAGCGCATCGCGTTTGGGGTTGAATCCCGCTGTTTCGACATCCACTACCACGGGCAGGAAGCCGCGGAAGCGGCTGGCGATTTTTGGCGGCGCATTTTGTTCTGACATGGCTACAGCATACCGGAACGCATTCACCAAGGTGAACCAGACGCGCTGGCCTTGTTACCCGCTGTGGCTGACTCTGCTGTGTCTGCTCGTGGCAGCTGGCGCCGCGGCGCAGGGGCGTTTCGATGCCGGCCTGTTGTGGCGCATCGAGCGCGCCGGCAGCACCCCCAGTTACCTGTTCGGCACCATGCACAGCGACGACCCCGGGGTGGTGGATCTCGCCGCGCCGGTCCGGCAGGCGTTCGACCAGGCCGACGCCGTGACACTGGAGGTAACCCTCGACCCCGAGTCGCTGCTGGCGCTCACACAGGCGATGATGATGACTGACGGCAGGACGCTCGATGCGGTGCTGGGTTCCGCCCTGTTCGAACGTGCCGTCGAGGCTATGGCCGGCTACGGGATCCCGGACAGCATGGTGGCCCGAATGAAGCCCTGGGCGGTGGCGGTGACCTTGATGACATCACCGACGCAGAGCGGCATGGTGCTGGATCATGTGCTCTACCGGAAAGCCCTGGACGACGGCAAGCCGGTCGACGGGCTGGAGACCGTGGCCGAACAGGTGGGACTGTTCGACAGCCTGACGCTTGAGGAGCAGATCGACCTGCTGCGCGATACGCTCGAACATCTGGACGACATCGAACAGATGCTGGTGGAATTGCGCCAGGCGTGGCTGCAGCGCGATCTGGCCAGGCTGGTGGAAATCAACGAGGCAACGATGCGTGATAGCGACCCGCAGTTCGCGGCCGCCTTCAATCAGCGCATTATCCTGGATCGCAACCACCGGATGGCCGAACGGATGGAATCACGCCTGCGGGAAGGGGGGCGTTTCATCGCCGTCGGGGCACTGCACCTGCCGGGCAAGGAAGGCCTGCTCGAGCTGCTGGAACAGCGTGGCTACCGGGTCACGCGCCTGTATTGATGGCGCCCCGGCTCACTGCTGCAGTTGCCAGTGTACAGGTTCGCCGGCGCGCATCGGCACCACGCTGCCGTCTGCGAGCGGATAGCTGGCCGGTACCTGCCAGTCCTGTTTGCGCAGGGTGATGGTGCCGGTATTGCGCGGCAGGCCATAAAAATCCGGGCCGAAGAAACTGGCAAAGCCTTCCAGTTTGTCCAGCGCTCCGGCGCTCTCGAAGGCTTCCGCGTACAGCTCCATGGCGGCGTGCGCCGTGTACAGGCCGGCGCAGCCGCAGGCGCTTTCCTTGGCGGCGCGCTGGTGCGGAGCGCTGTCGGTACCGAGAAACAGCCGCGGGTGGCCGCTGGTGGCCGCTTCCAGCAGCGCCTGGCGGTGCTGTTCGCGCTTCAGCACCGGCAGACAGTAGTGGTGCGGGCGAATACCGCCGCTGAATATGGCATTGCGATTCAGCAGCAGGTGGTGGGCGGTCAGGGTGCCGGCGACGTTCGGCGGCGCGTTCAGCACGAAGTCCACGCCGTGGCGGGTGGTGACGTGTTCCAGTACCACCTTGAGGCGCGGGAAACGCAGCGTCAGCGGTACCAGGATGCGTTCGATGAACACCGCTTCGCGGTCGAAGATGTCGACCTCGGGATCGGTTACTTCACCGTGAACCAGCAGCGGCATACCGGCCTCCTGCATCGCTTCCAGCGCCGGCCAGGTTTTCTCGATATTGCTCACGCCCGCATCGGAATGCGTGGTGGCGCCCGCCGGATAGAGTTTGACGGCGTGGACCAGGCCGCTTCGCTGCGCCCGGGCTATTTCGGCTGGCTCGGTGTTGTCGGTGAGGTACAGCGTCATCAGGGGCTCGAAGTCGGTGCCGGCGGGCAGTGCTGCGAGGATGCGTTCGCGGTAGGCCAGCGCCGCCCCGGTGTCGGTGACCGGCGGTTTCAGGTTCGGCATGATGATGGCGCGCCGGAACTGGCGCGCCGTGTGCGGGACGACGCAGGCCAGCGCGGCGCCGTCGCGCACGTGCAGGTGCCAGTCATCGGGTCGGGTGAGGCTGATTTGCATGGATCACCAGGCGGCTTGCAGCGATTAACCAGTAACGCGCACAAGGTACCATAAGGAACCTTCAAGGTAATTGATTTTGTTTATATTCCTTGGCTTGCGCGCGGGACGGCGCAAGCGCGCGCAGGCGTCCCGGGCAGCAACGAATTTCCTGTTGATTTAACGCCACTTTTTACTTGTTGCCGGTGGCTTTTACCTTGACCTGATGGCGCAAAACAAAGATCATATCGCGCTTGCTTTTTGCCGGGTGCCGGAACGGCAGCGGTGGCGCGCGCGCTGGTACCCGGTGGCGCGCAGCCCATCCTGGCGGAGCGTGCTGAACGTTCAGCACATTTTCAACAGTTTCAAATCATTGAAGGGGCCTGGTTCGGGTCTCTGGAACAGCAAGGAGCCTCATGAACGTTGCCGACAAGAAACGGCTGCTGCGCGAAATGTTGTTTGCGCGGCGCTTTGAGGAGCGCTGCTACGAAGCGTACGTCGAACGAAAGATCGGTGGTTTTCTGCACCTCTACCCGGGCGAGGAAGCCTGCGCACATGGGGTGCTGGAAGCGGCCCGGCCCGGTCATGACTATGTGATCACCGGCTATCGCGACCACATCCACGCCATCAAGTGTGGCGCCGACCCGAAAAAGGTCATGGCGGAACTGTACGGCAGGGAGACCGGATCGTCGCGCGGACGCGGCGGCTCCATGCATATTTTCGATGTCGAGCACCGCTTCATGGGCGGCTATGCGCTGGTCGGGGGGCCGTTCCCGCTCGCGGCCGGTATGGCCAAGGCCATCAAGATGAAAGGCGGCGACGAGATTGCCATCTGCTTTCTCGGCGATGCTGCCAACAACCAGGGTACCTTCCACGAGTCGCTCAACATGGCCAAGCTGTGGAACCTGCCGGTGCTGTATGTGTGCGAAAACAACCTGTACGGTATCGGTACCCGTATTGATCGCTCTACCGCCGTCATCGATCAGTACAAGCGCGTATCCGGTTACGACATCCCCTCTGCGCAGGAGGATGGCCAGGATATCGAGAAGGTGTTCAAGGCTGCAAAGAAGGCCGTCAATCACGTGCGCTCCGGCAAGGGGCCGTATTTCCTGGAGCTGATGACCTACCGTTACCGCGGGCACTCCATGTCCGATTCCAATGCCTATCGCTCCAAGAACGAAGAGCGTATGTGGTCGGATCGTGACCCCATCATCCTGCTGCGCGACCGCCTCATCGAGGCGGGTGAACTGACCAAGGCCGACTACAAGGCGATGGACACCGAGATCCTCGACGAGATCGAAGACGAGATTATCGCTTTTGCCGAGTCGTCGCCCGAGCCGCGTGTCGACGAGGTGGAGAAATATACCCTCGCAGAGAATGACCCCTGGGTGTATGGAGGTGGCCGCTGATGGCTGAGCTAATGTACTGGGAGGCGATCCGTCGCGCCCACGATGAGGAAATGGCCAACGACCCCCTGGTGATCTGCATGGGCGAGGATATCGGTGTGGCCGGCGGCACCTACAAGGCCACCCAGGGACTGTATGAGAAGTACGGTCCCGAACGGGTCATGGATACGCCGATTTCAGAGAACGGCTACACCGGGCTGGGTATCGGTGCGTCGTTCCTGGGCGTGCGACCGATCATCGAGCTGATGTCGGTGAACTTTGCCTGGCTGGCGCTCGACCAGCTGTTCAACAGTGCCGCCAAGGTGCGCTACATGTCCGGCGGCCAGCTCACCGCCCCGGTGGTGGTGCGCTCCCCGGGCGGTACCGCCCACCAGCTCGGTGCCCAGCACTCGGCGCGCATGGAAAAGGTGTTCATGGGTATCGCCGGTCTGCGCGTGGTGACGCCGTCCAATCCGAAACAGGCCTACGGGCTGCTGAAATCTGCGGTGCGCTGCAATGACCCGGTGTTCATCAACGAACACGAACTGATGTACAACATGAAGGGCGAAGTGCCCGATGCGGAATTCTTCCACCCGCTGGAAGGGTCCGAAGTGGCTCGCGAGGGACGCGACGTCACCCTGTTCGGCTACAATATTTCGGTGCACTGGTGCCTGCAGGCGGCGGCTGTGCTGTCAAAACAGTTCGGCATCGAGGCCGAGGTCGTCGACCTGTACGCGCTGAGCCCGCTGGACCGCGCCGGCATTGCGCGCTCGGTACGCAACACCCATCGTGCCGTTATCGTCGAAGAGGCCGAAGCGCCGGTCGGGGTGGGCTCCGAAGTGATGGCGATCATCAACGAGGAATGCTTCTTCGAACTGGATGCTGCACCACTGAGGGTATCGGCGCTCAATATCCCGATCCCCTATAACCACGGGCTGGAAAAGGCCGCCATCCCCAACGCCAACGATGTCGTTGCGGCGGTGCGGAAGATGTTCGGGAAATAGTTGATTAACCGCGAAGGACGCTAAGGACGCGAAGGTAATCATTTCATCCGTTGGAATTGCCTGATGCGTGCCCCGAGTTAAGGTGGCGGCCCGGATCCTGAAAGCACAATGGCGTCTCATGAGAGCTGTGTGCTATTCGTTGCTAACGAGCAGGTAGGGATGTCGCCCCTAAAGAGTTGCACTTCGCGCCCTTAGCGTCCTTCGCGGTTATATTTCGCAAGGATTCATGCTGGATAAGACATGGCTGAACCATATGTAATAAAGATGCCCCAGCTTTCGGACACCATGACCGAGGGCGTGGTGGTGAGCTGGGAAAAGGCCGTCGGCGACAAGATCGCGCGCGGCGATATCGTGGCGACGGTGGAAACCGACAAGGCCATCATGGATGTCGAGGTATTCCGCGAGGGTTACTTGTCCGGTCCACTGGCGCCGGTGGACAGCACCGTGGCGGTCGGTGACGCCATGGCTTACCTGGTCGCCAGCGCCGATGAGGTTGATACGGGCGAAGCGGCGCCTGCGGCGGCGCAGCGCGCGGTGGCAGCACCCGAGGCCGCGGCCGAAACGCCCGGGCCGGCTGAGGCTGAGGCAGCTGGAACTGCCGAAGAGAGCGCGGCGCCCGAGGGCGCCTCGCACACCATTACCATGCCGCAGTTGTC
>CP070738.1:120427-128155 GCA_020347685.1 Gammaproteobacteria bacterium
GTGCCCCGTGCTACAGTTAATGGACGGATAGCGGTTTTCTTCGACATGGTATTTATCCCTCTATGGTGTGGCTGGTGAACGCGCGATAGTTACCGGTGGCGATACGTTAGACAGTCGCGTTTCCGAAAGCAAGCCTCCCTCCTCCCGGCACACTCTATCCGCGACCTGGATCGAACTTCCCCACCCTGCACTGAAAACCGCTCTGCAGATCGAGTGGCCCGGATAGCCCGTTTCGCCCGACGTTAACCACGTCGCCACCGGGAAACAAAGAAAAGCGAATAGATTCTGTTTGATAGTGCCGGCGCGCGGTGGATTGTCGTTTTGAAGTGACATCCTGTGCCTGAGGAACTGATGCTCGAATAATATAACACCTTGTTATTCGGGCGAATATGAGTCATGGCATAGCCATTGCTCGAAATTGCCACGGTCAAAGCAAAAACAAGGAGCAGTAACGATGTCAATCCAACAGCTGAGAAACAGCCATCGAAAGACCAGTGCAATCGTACACATCGAGGAACTACTGGACGCGCACCACCGCAAGAACATCGAGTCTATTGTGAAGCGGATGGAGGGTGTAACACATGCGCACTTCAATGAAACGCAACACCACCTGATGATCGTCGGCTACGACCCGAAACGTACCGACTCGGCTACGATTCTGATGCGGGTACGGCGCCACCACCTGCACGCGCAAATCATTTAGATGCTGTAATTGCCGATTACGGTACCAGGCATACAAGGGGCGGGGGGATTGTACCGGAGTCCTTCCGCCCTCTGAAAAATTGGCTCCGTCCCCGATTTCCGCGCTACTATGAATGTCATCACGGATAAGCGCTGACTGCTTGATACTCGATTGGGGCCTTATGAAACCTTTCCTGCTGCGTTTGCTCATGCTCGGTATCGTCGTCGCACTGGTGCTGTGGTGGAGCCCGGAACTGCGCAACGACGCGGATAAGCTGCTCAGGGATACCGGTCTGAGGTCGACCTCGGTAACCCTGTACAAATGGCGCGATAAACAGGGGGTCTGGCAGTACACGCAGGATCCGCCGCCTGCGGGTGTCCCCTATGAGGAAGTCGAAGCACGCTCGGACGTCAATGTTCTACCGCTGCCCGAGCAACTCAAGACAGATAACTGAAGGTGACCAAGAGCGCCGGTGACATGGACAAGCCCTTCCGTTGACAGACCTTCCCGGCACCCTGCGGCGCATCTGTGAAATTCTGCAGAACCATCCCGGTGACAGCTCCACCTGGGTTGCATCGCTCATCGAACTCAGTGAAAAGAACGAAACCCTGCTCTACCGCTCGCTGAACTCGAAGCGGATGTGGGGTGGCGCAGGATCGATTGCCAACCAGGCCCTGGCAGACAATCCTGGCATCGATGAGCGGGTGTGGCAGGCGGAGATACGCGAGTTCCGGGAACTGATGATCGAACTGGGCAGTCACCTGATGGAACGCGACAATCCCTATCCGGATATTTCCAGCTGGCTGCTGGCATTCAGTAACTGGAATCAGTCCGGGATCTGAAACTACCCGCGCTGAACGCGGTGAATGAAAGGGGCCGGGGGCAGCTGAGTCTGATGACCCAGTGCCGCCGGCCCCTTCCGGTTTCAGTCTGCTGTTTCCAGCCGCGAAACGGCTTAACAGTCTCCGCCGTTGCGGGTACCACCCATGGCTTCGATGACGTCGTCGGAACCGTCGAGGCTGCTGGTCTGGGCTGCGTGGCTGCCAGCGGCGAAGCTGAGGTTGGAGAAAGACGCGAACAGGGCCAGCAGTAATGCAAATTTTTTCATCATCAGGTTTCCTTTTAAAAAATAGTTTAAATGCCGATAGTTAGAAGATTGTTTGCGGCAGGCTTCCTGATGGGCGTCCTGGCGGGCAATCGGTGACGGTCCTGTTTTCCTTGATTTATTGCCGCAGTCCGATGTGTATCGCACCGCAGTTCGAAAACTTTAGGAATTGTGAAAAAGGTCACAGATCGGCGCTCAAGTACAGATCGGCGCCCCGGGGTCAGAGAGGAATATCGGCCAATATCAGGGCTAATTGCTCTCCGGCCCCGATTTCGCGCAACTGTGCTGGGCGAGGATACGCTGCTTCACGATGTCGTATCTTCTGCTGGAGATGACGCCCTCTTCCCTGAGGCGTCGATGCGCTTTGAGTTCTTCGCTTAATGTTTCGTTGAGGCACATGAACTGCGCCCTGGCATCCTTGATTTGCTTAGCCAGGACCTCAGTGAATTCCTCAAAGGTCGTTCGGTCCGGTAAACGATTGAACAATACGACCAGCGGCACGCGCCCATAGCGACTATAAAACACCAGGCGGTCATGGCTGCGATAGACAGCCGGCACCAGGCTCAGCCCGGCGGATGCGCTCAGGACGACTGACAGCAGCGTGCTGTCAGTCGTTAGGTTGACGAACGCCTGGAACCAGGCGGCTGCAGCCAGCGCGGAGGATATCAGTAAATAGTGCCAGGCTATCTTGCGCATACGTTTGGGGTGGGGATCGAGTATGCCGATATCGATGCTGTAGTCGCGGGGATTCTGCAGTACCCCGTGCGTCTTAATTTCCAGGCGATGATTGTTGAACAGCGTGAATTGCGAGTGGCAACGCCGCATCCAGTTCACCTGCTCGAGCATTGCCGTTATTTGTGCGGGCTCGGCAGGCTGACCTGGCTCAGGATAAGCGTCAGCTGCTGACAGACAAATTTCTTCTACGTACATGGCAAACCGGATCAGCCCACTTGGATCGAAGGGTATCTCGAACCATGTTAACGTCCGGCAGATGCGTGCTTTGCGAACCAGTTCACGAAATTGGATGACACGGAGACGAAAATCCGTTCTGACCCTGACCAGTGAAAACCGAACCTACGCAAGGCTAACGGCCGCCTATTGCTTCAAACGGTAACCCGTTTTGAACATCCACCACACAATCAGCAGGCAGGCCGCCAGAAACACCAGCACCATTGACAGGCTCAGCCCGACGCTCACATCGGAGACTTCGAAAAAGCTCCAGCGAAAACCGCTGATCAAATAGACAACGGGGTTAAACAGGGTGACCGTCTGCCAGGCGGGCGGCAGCATGCTGACCGAGTAAAAGCTGCCTCCCAGAAATACCAGCGGCGTGATCACCAGCAGCGGAATGAGCTGCAGTTTCTCGAAGTTGTCCGCCCACAAACCGATGATGAAGCCAAACAGGCTGAAGGATATACAGGTCAGCACCAGGAAACCCATCATCCACACGGGATGGGCAATCTCCAGCGGCACAAAGAACCCCGCTGTCGACAGAATAATCAGGCCGATGATGAGCGACTTGGTGGCTGCGGCGCCCACGTAGCCGAGCAGGATCTCGACAAACGAGATCGGCGCCGACATGACCTCATAGATGGTGCCGGTAAACTTGGGGAAAAAGATACCGAACGATGCGTTCGATATGCTCTGGGTCAGAAGCGCCAGCATCATCAGTCCGGGCACGATGAAAGCCCCATAGGATACGCCTTCGATCTGTTCGATGCGCGACCCGATGGCCGAGCCGAACACCACAAAATAAAGCGAAGTGGAAATCACCGGCGAGGCGAAACTCTGCAGCAGGGTGTCCCAGGCGCGCAGCATTTCGTACTTGTAGATGACCTTGACGGCGTGCGTGTTCATTATTTCCTTTTCACCAGGCTTACGAAAATATCCTCTAACGAGCTCTGCGTGGTTTTCAGGTCTTTCAGCGTCAGCCCCGCCTCCCCTATCGCCTGTAACAAAGCGCTGATACCGGTGTGAGTGTTGTGCGGGTCGTAGGTATAGGTGAGCCGGGTCCCGTCCGCGGATATTTCCAGTGCCCAGCGGGCCAGCGCTTCCGGTACCTTGGCCACGGCCGTTTCCAGCTCCACGATCAGTTGCCTTTTACCGAGCTTGTGCATTAATGCCAGCTTGTCATCCACCAGTAACAGTTGACCCTGGTTGATGACACCGACACGGTCGGCGATTGCCTCGGCTTCCTCGATATAATGGGTGGTCAGGATGATGGTGACGCCGGATGCGCGCAAGCGCCGTACCAGCGCCCACATGTCCTTGCGCAACTCCACGTCGACGCCCGCCGTGGGCTCATCCAGGAACAGGACCGATGGCTCGTGTGACAGGGCCTTGCCGATCAACACCCGCCGCTTCATACCGCCCGACAGCGCCATGAGCTCGCTGTCTTTCTTGTCCCACAGGGACAGGTCTTTGAGCAGTTGTTCGAGGTAGGCCCGATTGGGCCTTTTTCCGAACAAGCCACGGCTGAAACTCAGGGTATTCCACACCGTATCAAAAGCGCCGAGGGTGAGTTCCTGCGGCACCAGACCGATCATCGCGCGCGTGATGCGGTAGTCCGAGACAATGTCGTAGCCGTCGACCGTCACCGATCCCTCGCTTGCGTTGACAATGCCGCAGATAATCGAAATCAGCGTGGTCTTTCCGGCACCGTTGGGACCGAGCAGCGCCAGGATTTCCCCGCGCGCGATATCAAGGTTCACATCCTTCAGGGCGTGGTGGCCGCTGGCGTAGGTCTTGGACAGGTTCGATATAGAGACTACGGGCTGCATTAACCGGCAAGCGATGCGAGAACGCTGAGTCCGAAGGCGGCGCTGCGTGCACAGGGCGGTTTCTGCGGCATTGTTTTTCTCCTGGGTGGCTGAAACAACGTCTTCGGCGTGAAAATGACGGCTAAGATTACTTCCAGAACGCTTAGAGTACAATTAGCTTCACCCGGCAGGAAAACGTGCTTTTGCCCGATCGCGAACGAAGCCTGAGAAAACAAGCCGTATTCGATTTCCTGCAAAATTCGCTCAGACTCACTGCCGTCCCGCTTGCCTGCAAGGAATACTCGTGACATTGACTTCAGTCGCGCTTGCAGTTTGCCCTGGTAAGCTCGAAACTGCACACGCACTGAACTTAAAGGAATGCATTCAAATGATGTCAAAGTTCTCAGCGATAATCCTTATTGTCGTCGTGTTGTCCGCTGCTGCCGGGTGCTGTGCCCTGCCTGACGCCCCTGGCCCGATCGGTATTCCCGGCTGTTGACGCCGAATCATACTCACCCTCCCCACTGCTGCGGTTTGCGGTTCTTCACTGTTGCCCGCTTGAATGCTCACGCTTTCGCGATCAAATGTGTCCGGTTTTTAGCGACAGGCTGTGCGTGTCAACCCGTGCCCTAACCGTACCTGGATCACTGTTCCCGCGCGCTGAAAGGCGCGAAAAGGACAGGCTACGCTCTCCTGTGGGTCGTGCGCCGTAGTTGGCTCAAATGCTGCATGTGTCAAGCGGCGCTCGGTTCCCCGAGCAGCGATACCTGCACTCAGGAGTACGGTAGATGACGATTCTGGAGTCCGAGCTTCATTCTTACATCGATGGCCAGTTGGCCGACCAAGAGCGCGCCGATATTCTGGCGGAACTGCGCGCCTCCGCACAGCTTTCCCGGCAGGTTACCGAGTTACGCATGCTCAAGGACCTGATCCAGCTTGCCTATTCACCAGTGGCTCAAACGAAGGACGCGGATCGTGTTTCGCAAGATGCATAATCGGAAGACGATGAGCCCGAACATTGCAGCACTGGTACTGACTCTCACCCTGTTAACTGGCTGTTCGACAATTCGAGTGCACTCGGATCCAAATGTCACACCCGGACCCTACGTTGGTACCAAGCAGGCAGTGAGGAAAACCAGGCAGTACTGGTACGATTTCGACTATTACGGTCAGGTCGCCATGGCGGCACTGGACATCCCCCTGTCGCTGGTGGCCGATACGCTGTTGCTGCCGTATGACGCCTATCAGAGCAGGAACTGATCACGACTAAAGGGGGTCGGTGACACGCCCCTCTGATGCGTCTTTGTCACCCACCCCCCTGTGTTCAGCCCTGATCGATTGTCAGCATCCGCGAATCAGCTTAGACCCAGCGCCCCCGCACTGCGGGCCAGATGAACTTTCGTGTTCACCAAGAGTCTGGATGGTTACGGCTCCGTTCGCGGGGCCATTCGCTAGCGGGAGAAGATCATGGGTGAAAACACACGTATGCATGACGGGATCGCCGGGGCTCTGATATTGCTTGGCACCCTGCTCGGCTATTTTGTCAATCCCTACTGGCTGGCAGTGCCCGGCGTGATCAGCGCCTTGATGCTGCAAAGTGCCTTCAGCGGTTTCTGCCCCGTCTACTTCACGCTCGGGAAACTGCGCGGGACACAATAAACCGCGGCGGGTCGGACCAAGTAACAAGCCGTGCCTCAATGCGCGTTGCTGTCTTCGACAGGCACAAAACGCAGAAAATAATTGCGCCTGAGAAAATCCCGATCTTCGACCAGCCGGAATCCGACCGCCTCGATTTCGCGCACCACCGCTGATTCGTCGGCTCGTACATGACCCATCACCCAAGGGGTACTGAAGCCGGGGATTTTGCGGAAATCAACGACGACGACGCTTGCGCCGGGTTTCAGTGCGGCGCGTATCGATCGCATCATCGCCGCGGGATACTCGAAGTGGTGGTAGGTGTCGCAGACGAAGGCAATATCAATCGATCGCGGCGGCAGAGACACTTCGCTCGGCGAATTGACGATGCCCTGCACGTTGTGCTGGCCCTCTGCCCGGCTGGTACGTCTGATGTTTTCGACAAATGCCGGTGAGATATCCACGGCATACACCGTGCCGGATGCGCCGACCCGCGCTGCAAAGAGCCGCGTGAACAGGCCGGTTCCGGCGCCGATATCGGCCACCACCATACCGGCTTCCACGCCTGTTGCCGCGACGATCTCATGGCGTCGGTCGTAGATCTCGCGGCCCGGGCGTTCGAAGCGCGCCACCCACGGGCCGATATCCGGGCTCATGAACCCGCTGTTGAGGTGAGAGCGGGGCTGCGGCCGTTGCCCATGGGCCGCATCGAGAGCCACGCCACCCGCCAGGCAGGCGGCCAGGCAGACAAGCGCGCGTATTCGCTTCAAGTTTGGCAACAGGTTCGGTCCCGGCACCATCAGGTAAAAGGGCGGTGACAGCGGCGTCCACCAGCTAACAGATAATACGCAATAATCCCTCCGCCTGCTTTGCGAGCCGGCTCTGGCTAACCGGAGACTGCGCCGGCGCAGCGTCCAATCCGCGAACCCTGCGCCTGCCGGCATGCCGCTACAACTCGTTCTCGTGGCACAGGGTAGAACTGACTTCATGGCCCTTCTGCAGGGTGACCCTGAAGTTTTCGACCTCGCGCCCGGGACACAAGGTGCCGTCGGGGAAGAATGCAAGAGGTGCAGCAGGAGCCGGGTAAGCCCGGCTCGTACGATGTTCTCTCAATACCCGCGAACGTTTTTCCGGAAGCGGATTCTATTCGGGTTGTTTGCCGCCGACTCACTTCTGCGACGCAAATGTTGGTGTGGTTCCAATAAAACACAAGCCCCCTCGCCCCCGCGGTTCGTCACTGGGTAAAGCTAAAGATAAGAAACACAAACCATTAGCAACCTGTCAGCTGTGCGGCCACAGCAATGGCATGGTTCTTGTGTTCGCAGTCTGGTGCCAGGCATGGAAACACAATCATTCGAAAAATTGTCAACATGGAGGTAGCGATTGTGAAGCATCCAACCAGACCGTTTGGCTTGCAGGCCAGGCCCGGACCAGAGGATGGCTGTCCGTTCCGCTGCGGCTATAAGACGCACACGGCCGACGCCGTCAGCGCTGCCGATGTGCCGTTCTCCGATAGCCAGTACACACAGGCTCGCAGGCAGGGCATC
>CP070738.1:128255-135876 GCA_020347685.1 Gammaproteobacteria bacterium
GGCGAAATGAATGCCGTGTATGGCCGTATCGCCATCGGTATCCTGATTATGCAGGATATCGCCGCGGTGGTGTTCCTGGCGGCCTCCACCGGCAAGGTGCCCTCGCTGTGGGCGCTGCTGTTGCTGGCCGCGCTGTTTCCGCTGCGGCCGGTGCTGGGCAAGATGCTGGAGCGTTGCGGGCACGGCGAACTGATGATTCTGTTCGGCCTGACCCTGGCGCTCGGCGGCGCCAAGCTGTTCGAGCTGGTGGGCATCAAGGGTGACCTCGGTGCCCTGATACTCGGTCTGTTGCTCTCCACACACCCCTGGTCCTCGGAACTGGCCCGTCACCTGCTGGGTTTCAAGGACCTGTTCCTGGTGGGTTTCTTTCTCACCATTGGTCTGTCCGGGCCGCTCACCCCGGAAGCCGTGGGTATTGCCGTGCTGCTGGTGGCGCTGGTGCCGGTGAAAGTGGCGTTTTTCTTCTGGCTGCTGGCGCGTTTCCGGCTGCGCGCCCGTACCGCGTTTCTCACCTCGTTGAGCCTCGCCAACTACAGCGAGTTCGGGCTCATCGTCGCAGCCATTGCCATGATGAACGGCTGGATGAGCAGCGAGTGGCTGATCATTATCGCGGTGGCGCTTGCCATTTCCTTCATCGTGGCTGCGCCCCTGAACACCCGGGCACACCAGTTGTACACCCGTGCCCGCGAATCGCTGCACGGCTACGAAGTCAGGGAGGTGATCCCGGCCGAACAGCCCATTGACGCCGGCAATGTCGCGGTGGTCGTTTTCGGCATGGGGCGGGTCGGTGGCGGGGCCTACGACAGCATGCGTGAGCGCGTCGGCGATGCCGTCGTGGGTGTGGATATCGACAAGGACCGCGTCGAGCGGCTGCGGGAAGCCGGAAAAAACGTGGTGCGTGGCAGTGTCACGGACCCGGATTTCTGGGATCGCTTTCATATCGACTACAACAAGGTTGAACTGGTGATGCTGGCCATGCCCAATCATCTGGAGAACCTGTTTGCGGCCGGCCAGCTGCGCAAGCTGGGCTACAAAGGGCGGCTTGCGGCGGTCGCCAAGTACCCCGACGAGGTTGCGGCTTTGCAGGAGGCGGGAGTCGATTCGGCCTTCAACCTGTACGCCGAGGCCGGTGCGGGTTTTGCCGAGGATGTCGCTGCAGTACTGGCGGCGGAGAGAGCCGGCTGAGCGGTCATGTCGGATCTTGTCGAACGCGCCAGGGCCTATGCAACCAGAGCGCACAAGCGCATCGAGCACCGGCGCAAATACAGCAACCAGCCCTACGAAGTGCACCTCGAAGCGGTGGCAAAACTGGTGGCATCGGTGAGCGACGATGCGGAGACCATCGCCGCGGCCTGGCTGCACGACACGGTCGAGGACACGCCGGCCACCCTGGGCGACATCGAGGCGCAGTTCGGCGCAGCGGTCGCCGAACTGGTCGAGGAGCTCACCGACGTCAGCAAGCCCGGCGACGGCAACCGCGCGCTGCGCAAGGACATCGACCGCCAACACCTGGCGCAGGCATCCGCGCGTGCCAAGACGGTGAAGCTCGCCGATCTCATCGATAACTGCAGCGATATCACCCGGCACGATCCCAGGTTTGCCAGGATCTACCTGGCGGAAATGGGCGCCTTGCTGGAGGTGCTGAAAGAGGGCGACCCGTCGCTGTTGCAGCGGGCGCAGCGGCTGCACTCACGCAGTATGGAAGAGCTCGGCCTCGGCGCACAGCCGCCGCTGCTGGAGGCCCGCTGGGTTGGCGAGCCCAACCCGCTCACTGCGGTGGCCGATCCCCATTTCCGGCGCACGTTCAGGGAACTGTTTACCGCGCGGGATATCGCCGAGGGGCTGCTCTCGTTCGACGCCGACGCAAGCTGCGCCGAGGTGAAGGAGACACTGGTGCACCGCCGCCGCGATGTCGCCAGCATCCGCATCAAGGGCACCGTGCAGGGCTACGTGAGTTTGTCCGACCTGGGCGAAGCTGCCTGTGCCGACTGCTTCCGCCACTTTGCGCCCGACCAGGTGGTGACCGGTGGCTCCAGCTTTGTCGACGTGATTCATGTGCTGACCCGCCACGACTACTGTTTTGTCACCGCGCTGGGGCAGGTCGCCGGCGTCATCCGCCGCGATGACATTAACAAGCCGATGGTGCGCATGTGGCTGTTCGGGATCATCACCATTGTGGAGATGGGGCTGGTGCGCCTGATCCAGGAGCGTTTCCCGGCTGACGGCTGGCAGGCGCTGGTGTCGACGGGGCGACTGGACAAGGCCAGAGCCATCCAGGCCGAGCGTCAGCGCCGCAACCAGTATTGCGAACTGATCGACTGCCTGCAGCTTTCCGACAAGGGCCAGATCCTGATGGGGGATGCGCAGATGCTCAAGCAGCTGGGTTTCGATTCCAAGGCGGCGGCCAAGCGCGTGGTGAAGGAGCTCGAGTCACTGCGTAACCATCTGGCGCACGCCCAGGATATCGTCACCCACGACTGGGCGCAGATCGCGCGCCTGACGCGGCGGGTGGAAGAGGCCGGCCGGGACTAGCGGGCGTTGAGCCGACACCACCCCGCCGGGCTTCCCGTTAGTTCAGCCCGACCTGCGCAGATGAAGGCATCTCGATGAATCACGGGTCGCGGACCTGGATCCCGAGCCGCTGTCCCATTTGCACCGGCTGTTCCGCGCCCAGGCCCTGCTGCCAGTCGACGCGATTCGGTGCGAACAGCAGGATCACCGTTGAGCCCATGTTGAAACGGCCCATTTCCGCGCCCCGTTCCAGTGTGATACCGGCTTCCCGGTAGTTTTTCACTTCGACCTGTTTGCGGGGCGGCGGTGTCACCAGGCCCGCCCAGACCGTTTCGATGGCGGCTACGTTGATGGCGCCCACCAGTACCATGGCCATCGGGCCGGCTTCGGTGTCGAACATCGACACCAGTCGTTCATTGCGCGCGAACAGGCCCGGCACGGTGCGGGTGGTATGCGGCGCGACGCTGAACAGGCGGCCCGGCACATACACCGTCTCGCGCAGTTTTCCCGTCAGTGGCATGTGCACGCGGTGGTAGTCGCGCGGTGACAGGTACAGGGTGGCAAAAGTGCCGTTGCGGAATTGTTCCGCCCGCTGGCTGTCACCGCCCAGCAGCGTGGTGACGCTGAACTCGTGTCCCTTGGCCTGGAACACGGCATCCTCATCGATGCTGCCGATCTGGCTGATATGCCCGTCCGCCGGGCAGATCACCGTGGCTGCATCGCCTTCGATGGGCCGCACGCCGTCGCGCAGCGGGCGCGTGAAAAAATCGTTGAAGTGAACGTAATCCTCGGGACGCTGGTACAGCGCTTCGCTCCAGTCGACACCGAAATGCGCGGCGAAGGCGCGAATAAAAAGGTTCTTGAACCAGGGCGTCCGGACGCGGGTCAGGCGGAATGTCAGCCTGGAGATGGCGTGGTGCGGCAGCGGATACAGCGGCAGGGATTTCAGGTAATCCAGCCCGCTCGCGCCGCGCTGTTGCTGCATGTCGCTCAAGGCTTTTTTCGGACGTCGGCCTGCACCTCGAGGCGGTTGCCGTCGGCAAATATCAGTACCAGGGGAACGCGATCGCCTGCGCTGGGGCGCGCCTCGGGCGCGGGCATCATCAGGTGCATACCGCCGGGTTGGAGTTGTACGCTACCCTGTGCGGGAATCACGATTTCGTCCAGATGAACCATGCGCGCCACACCGTCGACCACTTCCGACTTGTGCAGCATGATGTGGCTGAAAGCCGGGCTCTGCACTTCCACCAGCACAAGGTCCTCAGCGCCGGAATTGTTCACTGTCAGGTAGGCCGCCAGCATGCGCGCGCCGGGCGGCGCCTCGCGTACCCAGGCATCCTCGACCTGCACTTCGGCCTGGGCCACGGGCAGCCAGCTGCAGGCCGCCAGGGTTAGCGCCAGCAATATGCGTTTCATCGTGTCGCCTCGTAGTACTGTTTGATGGCCTGCAAATCGGCCACGATGTATTCCGGCTTGTGCGGAATATTGAACAGCGCGCGAAACCGGCCTTCCGGATCGAACAGAATGATGGCCGCGCTGTGATCCACCAGGTAGTCATCGCTGCCGCTGCCTTCGACCTTGCCGTAGATAATGCCCAGTTGCCGCGTGAGCTTCAGGATTTCATCGGCGGCGCCGGTAACGCCGATGAAACTGTCATGGAAATAGGGCACAAAACTCGCCAGCAGTTCCGGGGTGTCGCGCTCGGGATCGACGCTGAAAAACACCACCTGGGGTAGCTCACCGGTGCTTGGATCCTTTGCCAGGTTACGCTGCACCTGACCCAGCATGGCCATGGAGGTGGGGCACACATCCGGGCAGTGCGTATAGCCGAAGAACGCCAGGGTCCAGCGGCCCTTGAGGTTATCCAGGGTGAAGGGCCGGCCCGCCTGGTCGGTGAGCCGGAAATCGGCAACCGCCTTGGCCACCGGCAGCAGGGTTGCCTGTCTCAGTTCGGGTGGCTCTGGGGCGCTGCAGCCGGTCAGCAGCAGTGCGCCCAGCAATGCGGGTATAATTGCCAGGAGAGGCAAGAAAAACCGGGTTTTTTCGGGTTTCAGCATAGGCGCGTATTATTCCATCGACGGGCGCGGGGTGATAGGGGTTTTTCAGACCGGTGGTCGCTCGGGTCCGAGGCGCGATTGCGATGGTGCGCCATCGCGCCCACATGGCCGTCAGGGTTATTGCCACAGGTGGGCCGCCCCGGTTCGATGGAACAGCCTCAAGCGGCACCACACGAGCAGGTCTGTACAATGAACGACACACATCACCCGGAACTGCAAACCATCCGCGACCTGGTACGCTGGGGGGCGAGCCGTTTTCAGCAGGCCGGCCTGACCTTCGGGCACGGCACCGACAACGCATTCGACGACGCGCTGGTGCTGGTGGCACATGCGCTGCATTTGCCGCTGCAGTTTCCGCAGGATTACCTGGCGGCGCACGTGACGTCCCGGGAGCGGGAAGAAACGATGGCGCTGATCCGGGAACGGATCGAAACCCGCAAGCCGGCGGCCTATCTCACCCGCGAGGCGTGGTTCGCCGGTCTGCCGTTCTATGTCGACGAACGCGTGCTGGTACCGCGTTCCCCCCTGGCCGAATGGATCGAGCGCGGCTTCCAACCCTGGCTGCAGCCCGACAGCGTGCAGCGGGTGCTGGACCTGTGCACCGGCAGCGGCTGCATCGCCATCGCCTGCGCGCGTGCCTTCGAGCAGGCGCACGTCGATGCCGCGGACATCTCGGAGGACGCCCTCGCGGTGGCGCAGATCAATGTCGAGCGTTACCACCTGCAGGACTGGGTCAGGCCGGTGAAGTCGGACCTGTTCGCGGGTCTGGGCGGCGCGCGTTACCAGCTCATCATCAGCAACCCGCCCTATGTGTCGGCCGAGGAAATGGCGACCCTGCCCGACGAATACCGCCACGAACCGGCACTGGGCCTGGCCGCCGGCAGCAAGGGGCTGGATGTGGTGATTCGCATCCTGGCGCAGGCGGGCCAGCACCTGGAACCCGACGGCATCCTGGTGGTCGAGGTGGGTAACAGCCAGGTCGCGCTCGCGGAAGCCTTCCCCGAGGTACCGTTCCTGTGGCTGGAGTTCGAGCGCGGCGGGCACGGGGTGTTCCTGCTTGACGTGC
The DNA here is from genome assembly GCA_020347685.1 of Gammaproteobacteria bacterium. GTDB lineage: Bacteria > Pseudomonadota > Gammaproteobacteria > DSM-19610 > DSM-19610 > Thiogranum. Next base: position 133,890 of record CP070738.1, read on the forward strand.
AGCAGGTGCAGCAGTATCAAGCGCTTTTCGAAAATGCACTAAGCTAGGTGGAGGCAAGGTCATGCTGGGTAGACCCAAAACACCCGAACAGTATGTGGATTTGGTCGAGCAGGCGCTGTTCGAGATCGAGGACCTGCGTCTGGCGGCGGAATATGATATGGATTCCATGGGTGCGGCGACCGAGTTTCTCGCCGACCTGGAGCACGACGTGCGCAAGCTGCGCCAGGCTATGGCCGACGGCAGCTACCGGTTCGGCAAGGAAAATCTGCCGTTCGTAAACGTGGTTCAGAACCAGGACGAGCGTATCCTGCCGTTCAAGCAGCTGCTGCTGAAGATCAACGAAACCCACATCAAGGGTCTGGATGTGGATGAAAGCTGACCGGAGCCGGTTGACCCAGGTCAACGCGTCACGGCCATGCGCCGGATAGCCTATCCTGGAATGATGTGGAGGCAGACATGGTAAGAGCCGTTGAATTTGACGCCGATCTGATCAAGCGCTACGAGGGTAGCGGGCCGCGTTACACATCGTACCCGACGGCGATGGAATTCTCGCCAGCGGTGCGGGAACAGGACTATGCAGCCTGGGTGCAGCGCAGCAATGCCAGCCGGCGGCCGCTGTCGCTGTACGTGCACATCCCGTTCTGCGCCCACGTGTGTTTCTACTGTGCCTGCAACAAGGTCGTGACCGGAGACCGCAGCAAGGCGCAACCCTACCTCGAGGCGCTGGCGCGCGAAATTCGCCTGCAGGCGACGCTGGTGGACACGAGCCGCCCGGTGGAGCAGCTGCACTGGGGCGGTGGCACACCGACCTTCCTGAGCGAGAAGGAAATCCGCCAGCTGATGCGCATGCTCGGCGAGCACTTCCAGCTGCTGGAAGACGGCAGCGGCGAGTATTCCATCGAAGTCGATCCGCGCGAGGTGCGCGAGGAAACCTTGCCGACGCTGCGCGAAATCGGTTTCAACAGGATCAGTCTCGGGGTGCAGGATTTCAACCCCGTGGTACAGAAGGCGGTGCACCGGCTGCAGTCCGCCGAGCAGACACTGGGCGCCATGCAGCAGGCGCGCGAGCTGGGTTTCCGCTCCATCAATATCGACCTGATGTACGGCCTGCCGTTCCAGACCATCGAGAGTTTTTCCGATACCCTGGACGCGGTCATCGACGCGCGCCCGGACCGGCTGTCGGTGTTCAACTACGCGCACTTGCCGGAACGCTTCAAACCGCAGCGGCGCATCAACCGCGAGGACCTGCCCAGTGCCGACGAAAAGCTCGGTATCCTGTCCCTGACCATCGACAAGCTCACCGCGGCCGGCTACCAGTACATCGGCATGGATCATTTCGCCCTGGCCGACGACGAACTGGCCCAGGCCCAGCGCGACGGCACCCTGCACCGGAATTTCCAGGGCTACTCGACCCATTCCGATTCCGACCTGGTGGCCCTGGGGGTGAGCGCCATCAGTTCGATGCCCGACGGGTTCAGCCAGAATCACAGCAATCTGGACAGCTACTACGCGGACCTGGAAGTGCCGCGCCTGCCCATCGCGCGCGGGGTCGCCCTGGACGACGACGACCACCTGCGCGGAGAAGTGATCCAGCAGCTGATCTGCAACAACACGCTGGACAAACGGCGTATCGAAAGCCAGTTCGGCATCGAGTTCGATCGCTATTTTGCCGCCGAGCTGGCGCAGCTGGCGGGCATGCATGCCGATGCGCTGGTGGAGCTGGGTGAGCAGCGCCTGGATGTGACTGCCAGAGGGCGTTTGCTGATCAGGAATATCTGCCGGGTGTTCGACCGTTACCGGGTCGAGAAAGAAGAGAAGTTTTCGAAGATGATCTAGGCGGTATTGTGCACCGCGAAGGACACGAAGCGGCTTAGATCACGAGCGGTTTCAGGGTTATCGCTCAGTGCCTGGAATGTCCCGGCTGCCCTGATTAAATTTCCACAAAAGACGTTGCCGTGATTGTTCCTTCGCGTCCTTTGCGTCCTTT
>CP070738.1:135976-143570 GCA_020347685.1 Gammaproteobacteria bacterium
TTCGCGGCCAGGAAGGCGGCGTGCATTTCCACCAGTGGACGATCCTCTTCGGCCACTTCACTGCTGTCGAACGCAAAGTAGATCACCCGCTGAGACAGCGGACTGTTGGGATCACTCAGTGACTCAATGCTGAGATCACCGTAGGCGCCGACGCCCGCTGTGGTCGCGCCCTCATAAGCGCCCTCGGCAGCACCGCGATCCTCCACCGCCACGTCCCCACCCTTGGTACCGCCGGTGGAACTGCAACCTGCCATCCATGCCATTACCATGGCGACCGCCACTGTCTGAACCAATTTCATGTTTTCGCTCCTTTTACGCATAAAGTTTCAACTGCCTGATCGCTTGTTTACAACAAACTACTTTAACAACGCCGCTTGTCGGTTGGTATACGAAGTGGTCATCGCTCCTTCGGCATGGGAGACCATACCGGCTCTCTTACATTGCCCTCGCGCAGACTGAACTGCTGACGGAAGCGCCCGTCGCTGGAGACCGCCGCGAGCACCCCTCGGCGGCCGGTTTCAGTCGCGTAGATAATCATGCTGCCATTGGGCGCATAGCTGGGCGACTCATCGAGACGCCCCTCGCTGACAATGCGCAGCAGGCGATTGTCCAGATCCAGGGTCGCGATCTGGTAGCGACCGCCCTCGCCGTGGACCAGCGCCAGGCTGCGCCCGTCGGGTGAAAAATCCGCGCTGGCATTGTAGCTCCCCTCGAAGGTGACACGCTGGGCGCGGCCGCCGCTCACGGGCATGCGGTACAGCTGCGGACTGCCGCCGCGGTCGGATGTAAACACGATGCTGTTGCCATCGGGCGCAAACACCGGTTCGGTGTCGATGCCCGCGGACTTGGTCAGCCGGGTCAGTTTCTTGTCACTCAGCTGCAGTCGGTAGATTTCGGGGTTACCGTCCCGGGACAGGGTCAGTGCCATGGAGCGACCATCCGGCGACCAGGACGGCGCGCCGTTGATGCCGGCGAAGGATGCCAGTTCGCTGCGCTGCCCGGTGCCGATATCCTGGACAAAAATCGAGGCGCGCCCTTTTTCGAACGACACGTAGGCCAGCTTGCGACCGTCTGGCGACCAGGACGGTGACATCAGGGGCTGCGGTGAAGTCAGCAGCGTGCTCGGGTTATAGCCATCGCTGTCGGCTAACTGCAGCTCGTACTGCTTCTGGCCGTTGCGTGACTCGGAGATGACATAGGCGATACGGGTGGCAAACGCGCCTGGCTCGCCGGTGAGCTTCTCATAGATGATGTCGGCGATGCGGTGGGCGACATGGCGCAGGTTGTCGGCACTGGCCGGCAGGCTATAGCCGGTGAGCTGACGCCCGCGGAACACATCGAAGACCCGGAACTGGACCCGGTATTGTCCTCCACCGAGGGCGTCGACCTTCCCGATCACCAGATTGTCCACCCCCAGGGTGCGCCAGTCCTGGAAGCGCACCGCGGCGACTTCCGATGGCCGCGCGATCAGATCCTGCTCGGCAGTGGGGGCGAAACGGCCACTGCGTGCCAGATCCGCAGCGATGATCTGCGCGACGTTCTCGGGCGCTGGCTGGCCGGCACTGGCAAACGGCACCACCGCGATCGGCACCGCACCCTCCATGCCCTGGGTGATTTCTATGGTCAATGCGGCCTGCAACCAGCCGGGCAGACACAGGAGAACAGTAACAATGCTGAGCCAGATTTTTTTCATGCTGCACCGGGTTTGAACTCGAATCGTAATGAACGGAATTGTTCCATAACATAGGGGTCGGGTGGAACGGGCAAAGGCGACGCCTTGAACACGGCCGCTTCGACCGAGCGATCAAAGGCGGAGTTCCCGCTGCTGCGCACAATCTGAGCGTCGATCACCTCTCCACTGGGTATTAAACGCACTTCCACGGTACAGGACAACTCCGAGCCCGAGGTGGGCGGGCGAATCCAGCTGCGCTGCACCTTCTCCTGAATGTACAGTACATATTCATCGACCATACGCTGCATGGCGCTTTGCCGCTGCGCCGCTTCGCGCGCCTGCTCCGCGGCCAGACGCGCCTGCAGTTCCTGCTCCGCCTTGCGCCGCGCTTCCTCGGCTTTGCGCTTTTGCTCCGCCTCGGCCTTCTTGCGCGCTTCGTCCTCCTTGCGCTTCTTCTCGGCCTCGGCCTTCTTGCGCGCTTCTTCTTCCTTGCGTTTTTTCTCCGCCTCGGCCTTGTTGCGCAGTTCCTCTTCCTTGCGCTTCTTCTCGGCCTCGGCCTTCTTCTTGAGGGCCAGTTCGGCCTGGCGTTTTTTCTCCGCCTCGGCCTTGCGCTTGGCCTCCCGCTCCTGCTTGACCTTCAGTTCCGCCTGGCGCTTTTGCTCTTCGACCTTCCTGCGCTCCGCTTCCTTCTGTTCCTCGAGCCGCTTGAGTTTGTCCTGCTCTTCGCGCCGTTTCTGCTCCTCGAGCTGCTGTTTGCGCTGAAGCTCGGCGTCCAGTTGCCTGGCGTCCACCGCAATGGCCTGAATCGGCGCGTGCTGACGCGACGTGCTCGGCTTGACGGTCGATGTCCAGTCCAGACTGAATATCAACACAGCCAGCAACACCAGGTGCACCAGCAGCGCGTAGATAAAGGGCCGCGGATGCTGGCGCATCAATAGCAGCAGGTCGCGGATTTACCCACCCTCCCCGAGCGGCTCTGTCACCAGCCCGACGCGCGCCGCGCCGGCCTGCTGCAACAGCGACATCGCGTTGACTACCAGCCCGTAGTCCACGCTCGCGTCACCACGCACCAGCACCGTCACCTTGGGCCGGTTGCGTAGCACCGCGGCGGTGCGCGTCATCAGCGTTTCGGCATCAATGGGCTGTTCAGGGTCACCGCCGATATTGAGGAAATAGCGCCCCTCGGCATCGACCGTCAGGACCACCGGATCCTGCTGGTCACCCGTCATGGGTTCGGCATCGGTGTGCGGCAGTTGCACGTCAATACCCTGGTTGAGCAGCGGCGCGGTGATCATGAAGATCACCAGCATGACCAGCATGACATCAATGTAGGGCACCACATTGATCTCGGACATGGGACGTTTTCGGGCGCGTTGTCTTGCCATGGTCGAGCCCTTCTAGTCGTGGGCCTGGCGGTGCAGGATGCTGGAAAACTCCTCCAGGAAGTTGTCATAGCGGTTTTCCAGCCGCTCCACGTCATTCGAATAACGGTTATAGGCGATCACCGCGGGAATCGCCGCAAACAGGCCCATAGCAGTGGCGATCAGCGCCTCCGCGATACCCGGCGCAACCATGGCAAGCGTTGCCTGCTGGACGTTCGCAAGACCGCGAAAGGCATTCATGATGCCCCATACGGTGCCGAACAGACCCACATAGGGACTGGTGGAACCCACCGTGGCGAGAAAGGAAAGATGAGTTTCCAGATCATCGATTTCGCGTGACAGCGACACCCGCATGGAACGCTGCGCACCCTCGACCACCGAGGTTGGATCGGCGCCGGCTTTTTTGCGCAGGCGGGTGAATTCCTGGAAACCCGCCACGAAGATATTCGCCAGTCCGCGCAGGTTTTCGCTGCGCGGTGAAATCTGGTTGTAGAGCGAATACAGGTCGCCGCCCGACCAGAAGCGCTCCTCGAACCGGTCGGCGTCCGTGCGCGCGTCGTGCAAGGCGCTGCGCTTGCGGAAAATCATCGCCCAGGACAACACCGAAACCGTTAGCAGCAGTAACATCACCAGCTGCACAACGACACTGGCGCCTGCAATCAGGCTAAAGAAGGATAAATCAGCAGACATTCGTCAACTCCGAGCGGACAGATTCTGGAATAGGGACCGGTTTGAAAGAATGGGCGTCAACACAGGCGACACGGACGTGACCACGACAAAGAACGTCGCTTTCCCCGTTGCGCCGGATTTCCTGGAAAAAGGTCAGGCTGGCGCGCCGTTGTGAGTGAATCTCGGCGCTCACCTCGAGCGCATCATTGAACAGCGCAGGTCGCCTGAAGTCGACCTGGAGCGAGCGCACGGCGAACAGTACCCCCTGTTCCTTGCGAAGCTTATCCTGTTCGAATCCCATCGTGCGCAGGCACTCCGTACGTGCCCGCTCCATGAATTTGAGGTAATTGGCATAGTACACCACGCCGCCGCTGTCTGTATCCTCATAATAAACGCGCACCGGCCAAACAAACTGCGACAAGCCCTGCTCCCTCAATCACGTACGGCGAAGCCGAACAACTTTCAACCGTTCTTGATACTAACGAAAAGCTGCGCCTCTCAGATCAACCGCATAGCTTACCGAGGCGGGCCGCCGTTTGCATCCGAATAGTTGCAGACACAAAAAAACGCGGCCGGAGGTGGCCGCGCAAGATCCCATGGGTGGGAGTAAGTACAAAGAGAATCCGGTTTCACATTCCGCTCGCTGCCAGACACGGCGCCGCGGCCACTAACGCTCTTCCTCTACCGCGCGCGCCGAGCTGTACTCCTTGCGATCCAGCAGGCCGTCATCGTTGGCATCCGCTGAATCGAAAACGTCGTGGAGTCCCGTCGCGATCCGGGCCTCAACCCGACTCACGTAGCCGTTGTCATCGCTGTCGAGCCCGCGAAACGGCGCAAACCCCGCGGCATCCACCGACGCGACCGACTCGGCGCCGAGCGGCGCGCTCACCAGGCAAAGCAACCACATTAGCTGCACACGCTCCATTGCTGTCCTCCGCTCCATGCAGACAGTACTGCAGCAAAGCCTGTGCCAGCACAGCATCACCGGAAGAAGTGCTCGGTTCTATTGTGTTTTTTCCGCAGCGCATCCGGACCGCGTAACACCACGACGCGGCAAAAGCGTTGCCACCCGGCGACGCTACTTCAGTGATTTCCACGAATTCCCTTAAGAACATCAGCTTAGGACGTCGCCAATTGGCGACACCCTGAGCTGGCAAAAACAGAGTTTCAGGACGCGCGCGCGCCCTTAAACTGGGACGGATTCAAATGGTGCTTGTGCAGCAACTTGTAGAATTCGGTGCGATTGCGCTTGGCAATACGCGCCGCCTGACTGACATTGCCGTTGGTGATCTGCAGCAATTGGGTCAGGTACTCGCGCTCAAACCGCGAACGGGCATCGGCGAAGGCGGGCATTTCACCCTCAGCCTCATCGCGCAGTGCGCGCTGCACCAGGCTGGCGGGGATCAGCGAGGTGGTCGTGAACGCGACCGCCTGTTCGACCACATTGTACAACTGGCGCACATTGCCGGGCCACGGCGCGGAAAGCAGCACCTCCATGGCATCCGGCGCAAAACCCTTCACCCCCTTCTTTTCCGCATCGTTCAAGGTGCGCAGAAAATGGTTTGCCAGCAACGGGATATCCTCGCGCCGTTCGCTCAGGGATGGAATATCCAGGGTGACCACATTCAGCCGGTAGTAGAGATCTTCGCGAAAATCCCCGCTCTTGCGCAGTTCGTCGAGATCACGATGGGTGGCGGAAATGATGCGCACGTCAACCGGCACCGGGCGGGTCGCACCCACCGGGCGGACACTGCGTTCCTGAATCGCGCGTAACAGCTTAACCTGGAAACTCATCGGCATATCGCCGATTTCGTCCAGGAACAGCGTGCCCCCTTCCGCGGCCTGGAACAGCCCCTTGTGATCACGCATGGCACCGGTGAACGAGCCTTTGGTATGGCCGAAAAACTCGGATTCGAACAGCGACTCGGGGATGGCGCTGCAGTTGACCGCGACGAATTCGCCCTTGGCGCGTGGGCTGGCATTATGAATCGCACGCGCCAGCAGCTCCTTTCCGGTTCCGCTCTCGCCGTGGATGAACACGCTGGCTTCGCTGGACGCCACCAGACGAGCCTGGCCAAGCAGGTCTTCCATCAGCGGGCTGCGCGTTACTATCCCCTGACGCCATTCTGCGACGTCTTCCTCTTCGCGGCGCACCTGCTGCTCGCCGGTGACCCGCAACGCACGGGTAACCTGTTCGAGGAGATCCTTGCTGTCGAAAGGCTTGGTCAGGTAGCCGAACACGCCGCGACTGGTTGCGTCGACCGCATCCGGAATCGAGCCGTGCGCCGTCAGAATGATCACCGGGAGCGCCGGACTACGCCGATGAATCAGGTCGAACAGCGCCATGCCGTCCATCCCGTCCATGCGTAAGTCCGTGATTACCAAGTGAGGTTGGAAAAGCGGGACCTGGGCTATGGCCTTCTCGCCGCTTTCCATGGCGGCCACCTCGTAGCCGGCAGCCGACAGACGCATCGACAGCAGCCGCAGCAAGGCTGGATCATCGTCGACCACTAATACCCGATAACGACAGGCGCTCATTCCTACTCCTTCTGACCCGCGGGATCAGTTGCGTTGCTGAATACTTTGCTCGATATCGGTCAGCTCTTGCAACTGGCGTTCCAACTCTTCGATACGGGCCTCACTTTGTTCTATTCTAGTCCTTTGTTCGACCATTTTGTCGACTGACCAGCGCTGCTCAGCGATAACCTGATCCAGCAACGCCGCCAAGGCCTTGGCGCTGGCGCTGGCCTCGGCCGGATTCAGCTCCTTCAGCAAGCGCTGGGCCTGCGCCTGATCGCGCACCGGCGCCGGGCCTGCCGCCAGCAGCAGCGCGAGTCGCAAGCGGTTGCGAGGTCCGGGCAACTGCTCGAATTCCTGTTTGCGGGTCTCGAGTATCTGCACCAGCTCATCTTCCGGCAGCTCCTTGACCCGGTACCACTCTTCCAGCCAGTAAGCGGCATTGTCCACCCGCACAGTTACCGGCACCGGTCCCTCGTCGCTGCGCTGGACAGTCATCGGCTGGCATGCCGCCAGGCTGACAAACACTAATAATGCCAATAACCTAGGCACGCCTGGCCTCCGGCAACTTGAGGGGCAGCACGACCCGCAAACAGGCGCCCCGATCCTCGCTATCAATGACCTCGATGTAACCGCCATGCGCCTGCGCATATTCGCGCGCAATCGACAGACCCAGCCCGGTACCGCGCACATGTCCGGTCGCCGATGATGACCCCTGGTAAAAAGCATCGAAAATCCGGCGCCGCTCGGAGGGCGGGATCCCCGGGCCGGAATCGGCCACCTCGATCAGAGCCTGTTCCCCGCGCTTCTGCAGCCGCACCCGCAAGCGGCCCTCGGGGGGGGAAAACTTGATGGCATTGGAGACCAGGTTATCGACCAGTGTTTTCAACTTGTTACGGTCACCGGCCAGGGCCACCGGCTGCAAAGACACGTCCAGCACCAATTGGCGGGCCATGGTGGCCACCTTGTGATGGGCGAGCACGGACTCGATGACACGGGCCAGGTCGACCTGCTCCACCTTGAGCTGGGAGGCGCGCGAACTGGCAATATTGAAATCCAGCAGATTTTCTATCAGTTTCTGCAGCTGAAGGCTGTTGCCCCGCAAAATAGCAACAATTTCACGTTGTTGGGAATTCAAATGTCCGACAACTTCCTCCGTAAGGAGTTCCGCACCCTCCCGCACTGCGGTCAAGGGTGTTTTCAGTTCGTGGGAGATGTGGTGCAGGAAACGGTTCTTGTCCTGCTCGACCTCCAGCAGCCGGGTACGCATCCAGTCCAGCCGCTCACCGAGCTGCTCCAGGTCCGTGGGGCCGACAATCTGGGCCGACTGGGAAAAATCCCCGTCACCGAGGCG
>CP070738.1:143670-151252 GCA_020347685.1 Gammaproteobacteria bacterium
CTTCGACAACATCCGCAAGTTCATCAAGGACACCATGAGCTCCAACTCGGGGGAGATATGGACACTGTTGCTGGCGCCCTTCTTCGGTCTGCCGATTCCGCTGCTGCCGATCCATATCCTGTGGATCAACCTGGTTACTGACGGTCTGCCCGGCCTGGCGTTCTCGGCCGAACCCGCCGAGCGCGGTGTTATGCAGCGGCCGCCGCGGCCACCGGACGAGAGCATCTTCGCGCACGGTATGTGGCAGCACATTCTGTGGGTGGGGTTATTCGTCGGCGCGCTGTCCATCGGAACCCAGGCCTGGGCCTGGGCGCGCGGCGTGGAATACTGGCAGACCATGGTATTCACGGTATTGACCGTGTCACAGCTGTTCCACTCGCTGGCGGTACGCAGCGAGCGCGAGTCACTGTTCAGCATCGGCCTGACCAGCAACCCGGCGATGCTCGGCGCCGTACTGCTGACCCTGGCACTGCAGCTGATGGTGATCTACGTCCCGGCCTTCAACCCCATCTTCCATACCCGGCCGCTGCCGCTGCCCGAGCTGTTGGCGTGCCTGGGGCTGTCAGCGCTGGTCCTGGTGGCGGTGGAAATCGAAAAATGGCTGGTGCGACGCGGCCGCCTGTACGCGTCCTGAGGCATTCAGCCCTCCAGCCACAGGATCAGCCCGGCGGTTAGCAGCGCAATCGCCAGCATGCGCAGCCCGCTCCACAACCAGAAACGACCGCTCACGGTTCCGAGAAACGCGCCCAGCATGAACAGCACCAGGAAAGCGACCACGATGGCGGACGGCAACGGCGCAAGCGGCAGCGGCACGCCGGCTTCCGACAGCCACAGCGGCAACATGATCAGCAAGCCGAGCAGTAGCGGTGCGAAGCCATTGACGGCCGAGATGATCAGTGGGATGAGGCGCGCAGCGCGCGCGTGGGCGGTAGCTTCGAGATCACCCACCAGCGCTTGTTCCAGTTCGCGCAGTTCCTTCTCGCGTTCGGCCGCCTCGCTCATATAGGCGCTGGCCAGGCCGCTCACGCCAAGTGCCACGGCGGCACCCAGGCAGGCACTGATCGCGACCGGCGTCGCCACCCCGCCGCTGGCATAGAATCCCATCGTGAGCCCCAGCATGGTCAGGGCACCGTCGAAACCGTTGGTGACGAAATAGCGCCGCGCGATATGCTGCGCACGCCCGAGCTGGATCAGAAACCGCAGTTGCGAAAACATGTCGCCGCTGACCGCTCAGGCGCGCTAGCGCCCTGGCTGCGCCACGCTGCTGACCTCGACAGCGTCGATACTGTGCACCGACGCACCCAGGCTGCCGATGGTGGCGACGATGTCATCGTAGACAATGGCGTCGCCTTCGACAGTAACCAGGGTGGTCTCGGTCTTGGCATCAACCTCCGAGACCGTGACCGTGACGCGGCAACCCGCGTGCCGATCAGCAATGGCGCTGGCGAATTCCAGCGCGTTGGGGTGCAGCGGCTTGAGCACGTCGAGCACAATGCGTTTGACTGAGGACATCGTCTGGTTTATCTAGGGCCTGCTAACACTAACAAGATCGCCGCGCCGGCGAGAATTCCTGTCAGCTGCCGCCGACGCCCCTCCCGATCAGCATGGCCAGAATGGCAACCAGCAGCACGATCACCCACTTCAGGTGGTGGGCGATGTTGCGTAATAAGGCCTTGGTTTCGTCGTCCATTCACTGCATCTCCTGCCTGATTGAGCAGCACCCGTGTCCCCTGCCCGGCTGGCTGCGGCTGGCCGGCCAGGGTAACGCGGCGGCCTGCTGGTACGCTCGAATTCTAACAATTAACATTAATAATATTCATTAGTGCGCTGTTTTACATTTATTTTATTATGATCGTTGCTTCGATCTCGCAGGCCTGCCACGGCGCCCGCCGGCGACGCGCGAAGGGGGGCTAATGTGAACCCCCGCAATATCCCCGTGCCGCTGTAGTGCAATTCGAGCCGCTCGCCCCGTCATGCCCCAGCATCAGGTACCGTCCAGTTCGTCGGTGTCCACCTGACCGGTGATGCGGCGACGGATATGCGACCAGGATACCCCGGTCGCCAGCACCCCGCACAGCACCACCAGCCCGATGTAGGTCAGCGCCCTCATGCTGTCGGCAGGCACCAGCCCATAGTAGACGATAAGCCAGATCAGCGCGCCAAAAAACGCGGCGGCAAGCAACAGACCGAATGCGCCCAGGGACCGTAACGTGGCGCGGATAAACACCGTCCAGGCGATCAGCAGCACGACGCCGGCGAACACCTTGAGCGGTAATCCCTCCTCCAGATTGTCGCGCACCCAGTGGATGTAAGAGTAGCCATCCGGGTTGTAGGTCGTGAACACCAGCACCACGGCTGTCAGAAAACGCAGTAGAATACCGCCCCAGGTTATGCCCCCAGTCTCCGCCATATCGTGTCATCCTTCCGGTTTGCTGGGCGCATTGTAATACCTTTTGACCCGAACTGCGGCACCACCGCCCAGTCGAGAAACCCTGGCATGGCTCTCAAGGCAACCATTTTCAAAGCCGGACTCCAGATCGCCGACCTGGATCGCCACTACTACGCGGATCATGCGCTCACCCTCGCACGTCATCCCTCGGAGACCGACGAGCGTTTGATGGTGCGCCTGCTGGCCTTTGCGCTGCATGCCGACCAGGCCCTGGCTTTCACGCGCGGACTGAGTACCGGGGACGAGCCGGATCTCTGGCAGAAGGACCTGAGCGGCGCGATCCAGACCTGGATCGAGCTCGGCCAGCCCGACACCCGGCGCATGCGCAACGCCGCCGGACGCGCTGAACGGGTGTTCGTGTACAGCTACAGCGGGGGCAGCGCCGACATCTGGTGGCAACAGGTGCGCGCCAGGGTGGCAGGCATGCACAGGCTCAGCGTAAGAAATCTATCCGCGCAAGCGGTGCGCGAACTCGCCGGACTGGTGCAGCGCAACATGCAACTGCACTGCACCATCCAGGACGGCCAGGTGTGGGTCGCCGACGACCGGCACACCGTCCAGGTGCCGGTCGTGACCTGGCAGGCATGATCCCTGCCGGCCGCGGCACCGTTCAGCTTCAATTCATGTTCCGTGCCTAGAGTGATTAGCACCGAACACTTCTTTCCCGACGGAGGCAGGACATGTACACGCACAGCACACGACGCATCGCATTACTGGTGACGATGTTGCTCGCCGCCGCCACAGCGAGCGCCGGCGGCAAGGGCGGCGGTGGCGGCCCGGGGTTTGCCGGCCAGGGCGGTTCTCCGCAGCACGCGGTAGGAACCGAACGCGCCGACCAGGTGCAGCAGCGCAACGCGGATCGCGCCGCGGACCGGGACCAGGATCGGGATCGTGACCGCACTGGCGCTGCTGACGGAGCCAAGGCCAAGGAAAAGCAGAAACAGAAGCAGAAAGGCGCGGCCGAAGGTAGCAGCGAAGCCGAGCAGGCGCGTGACCAGGACCGGGATCGTGACCGGGAAGGCACGCCAGCGTCAGACTAGTGGGACCGGCACAACCGTACCGGGCGGGCGAACAGCCCCCGGTCGGCCAGAGCGTGGCTGCGTACGAGGGCGCGGCTAGACCGACGCGGTACCGATACCGGCGGCGCGCAGATATTCGCGCAAATGCCGGATATCGTGTTTGCTGCACACGCCGCTGTGGTGGGGGCGGTGCAGAGTCCCTTCAACGCCGTTCAACTGAAAGCGCAGACGCGCACCGTGCCCGGGTTCGATACTGGCACCCAGATGCTGCAGCAACGACTCTACATCGCGCCAGTGAATATTCCCGCTGACAGGATCCTGAAGAATGGCGCTCAGGACACGCTCGTGTTTGTGGCTCATAGCATGCTCGCGTAGACCGGCCCGCATCCGCTGACCGGAATGCTCCACGCCCATTGTCGCGCCAGTTCATGTCGGGCACAAGAACGGCCATTCGCCCTGCTCGGGCACACCCAGCAGCGCCCTCACCTGGCGGGACTCGCGCGCTGCGCATACCTGGTGCGCCAACGCCTGGGCGCCGCCCAAGGAGCTGCTCTCGACGCTGCGGGCCAGATACGGAATCAGTGACACATCCACCGAGAAGGCCCGGTATCCGAGCCCCAGCAGCACCGGTAACACGCCAGGCAGCTGAGACAGCAGACCGCACAGCTGCACACGCTCGAGCTGTTCCGCGGCAGCCTCGGCCACCTGACGGAAAAACCGGAACAGCAGCGGTGCATAGGGATCGAGGTAATGGCGTAACTCGGCCCGGTCGCGGTCGGCTGCAAACAGGCACTGCATCAGATCATTGCAACCCAGCGCCACGAAGTCCGCGCTGTCGAACCAGTTGACCAGGTCCAGCGCGCCGGCGGGCGTTTCCACCATGGCGCCCAGCGCCAACGGCCTGGACAGTCGCCGACGCAGGTAGGCGCTCCAGTACTGCAGTTCCTCCAGCCGCACCAGGTAGGGAATCAGCACCCGGATGTCGCAGTGCGGATCCAGGCTGTCGAGCGCCGCCAGCTGCGCGTGCAGCACGCTCTGCACCGGCTCGCGCCCGAACAGGCGCACCCCCTGCAGGCCCAGCACACCCCCTGCGCCAGGAATCGAACGCAGCCAGGCGGGCATTTTGTCCGCGGCCACGTCCAGCAGCCGGATGGTGACCGGGAGCGGCGCCGCCGCCTCGCACAGTTGCGCAAACACCGCCCGGTAGAACGCCGTGTCGGGAAGCGCGTCGGCTTCCGGGAGCAGAAACTCCGAGCGCACCAGGCCGATGGCCGCAGCCCCGGCGGCGCGCGCCCGGCGCGCGGCGGCGACGCTGCGCACGCTGGCACGCAGGTACACCGCTTCCCCGTCGGCAGTGCGCACCGGCTGGCCGGCCGCGGGCAGTCGCGCGACGGGGGCTTGCGCTGCGCCGGTGCCCGCATCGCCGGTGATCAGGCCCGTGGCCCCGTCCAGCCACACCGCGCGCCCCGCTCCCGCTTGCAGCGTCTCGGCCTGCTGCGCGGTCACAATCACGGTCGGAATACCGGTACCGAGCAAAGCCAGCAGCGTGTGCGAAAGCGGGGCGCCCTCCACGACGATGAGGCCCGCCGGGCGACCGCTCAGACCAGCGACATCGCCCTGCGCCAGGATCAGGATGTCATCCGCCCCGGCGTGCTGTGGAACACGCCGCAGCCTGCCGTGCGCCGACCCGGGCACGTAAGGCGTAGCAAACAGATGGATGTCCGCGGCGCTCATAAGCGCGGCTGACAAGGTCGAGATCCAGCCGGGGTAATCATGTCGCCAGCGCTGCGATCAAGCATCTGTCGCCGCGATTCCTCGCGGCGCCCAGATTGCCCGGACGGGTGCCTGGTCAGGCGACGTCATCGTCGCCTTCGGCGTGCGGAAAGTGCTCGCGCAGAAACTCGCCGAAGCAGCGGCAGGCGTCGACCGCGGTGAACATACCGACCAGCTTGCCGGACTTGGTGACAATGGCAGAACCGATGTGGCGCTCCGCCATCGTCATGAGCACGTTGTCCAGCGACTCGTGCAGGTCGACGATATAGGGGTCCGCGATATACGCATCGTTCACAGTCAGTTCACGTTTGGCGCTGAGCCCCGAATGCTGGCGCTCCACCGAGCGCATATCGCGCTCCGTGATCAGGCCGACCAGCCCGTGTTCCTCGGTAACCGGCAGGTGGCGCACGTCGTGCTGTTGCATCAGCTGCTGGGCGAATTCCAGAGACGCGTTGTGGTCAACCGCATAGGGAAACGGCGTCATGGCGGTGGCAAGACTTGGCGGTTTCTTCATAGCTCGATACCCCTCACAACTCATCCCGGCGAGCAAAGGATTACGCCCTTATATTACCTTTGTTGTCGACGTTCTGGAACTTGCCCTGAAATGCGACGCGCCGGTAGCAGCTACCGCTACTGGCGACCGTAGAGTTTGCGCAGTTCTATCTTGGCGGCTTCCAGGACCGCCCGCTGCTGCGAATCCAGGTTATTGCCGGCCCGATTGATGTAGAACACCAGCATCGACATGGCGGAGCGGAATGGCGGCGACTTGCGACGCCGGCTCGCCTCCGCGGAGCGCTTCAGCGACAGGGCAATGCGGCGCGGGTCTTTCCAGGTAAAAACCCCTTCCTCGAGATCCAGCGCATTGGACTCGCGCGTCACCCTACCCGACCATTTGTCATCCCGCCCGGCCATGGCAACGCGATGCGTATCAGGGCGCGAGGGCGAAATCGACCGCGGTGTGGCTGTCCGCGACGCCCTTGAGATTGATGGACACCGGGCAATGCTGCATGCGATCGATGATGTAGTCGACGTCGACCGGCGCCGGTGTGCCGGACTGCAGCTGCCCCTGGAAGCGCACGTGCAGTTTCTGGACCACCCAGTCCTGGTCGGCCACGACTTCGATCGAGCCTTGCGCCGCGTCCAGCAGCAGGCCACGTTCCGCGGCATTGGTGCGCATGTACAAGTGCTGGCAGTTCAGAATCGCGTAGACAAACATGAGAAAGCCGGGCTGTTCGAAACCGAGGTCGAAGTCGGTCCAGTCGCCCTTTTCGAAATTCTGCACGTGCAGTTCCGCCACGCTGTTGTGCGGCTGCTGGTAGCGGCACTGGAGCCGCATCTGGAAGGCATGTTGTTTCATGGTTCAGTTCACTCCCGTTGCTGCGCGGCTGGCCGCACTCAGTCACCCAGGCTGGTTCCCACCCGGCGTGCCGCGGTGATCCACTGGTGATCCAACGGTACCTGCTTGCGCCTGCCAGCTACCTTGTCCAGCGCGACCGGCACCGCCTGGCCGGCCTGCTCGGCGACCATCACACCGTACTTCTTGTTCGCGATCAGGTCGGCGCAGGCGGTACCCAGGCGTGTCGCCAGCAGACGGTCGGCAGCCGACGGCGTGCCGCCGCGCTGCAGGTAGCCGAGAATGGTGACGCGCGCCTCCAAACCGGTGAGTGCTTCCAGCTCGTGGCCCAGGTGAATGGTGTTGTCCTGGTGCTTTTCCTTCAGCGCCGCCAGCTCCGCCTTGATCTGCTTCTTTTCCTGCTTGCTGCCGGCCTGCTGAAGGCGCGTCATGATGTCGTTCCAGACCCGGTAGTAGACCTGGGACATGGCGCCCTCGGCGACCGCGACTATGCTGAACCCCCTGCCCTTGCGCACCCGTTTGCGTATCGCGTCCGCGATGATCTGCACGTCATAGGGAATTTCCGGAATCAGAATCACGTCGGCGCCACCGGCGATGCCGGCACCCAGCGCCAGCCAGCCGGTGCGGTGCCCCATGATTTCCACCACGATGATACGGTGGTGACTGTGCGCGGTGCTGTGCAGCCGGTCGATGGCATCGGTGGCAATACCCATCGCGGTATCGAAACCGAAGGTGACATCGGTCATGGCCACATCGTTATCGATCGTCTTGGGCAGCGTGACGATGTTCAGGCCGCGCTCGGCCAGCCGCAGCGCGTTCTTCTGGGTACCGCCGCCACCGAGACACACCAGCGCATCGAGCTGGTTGCTGCGGTAGTTCTCTACGATCGCGTCGGTCATATCATGCACCGCGCCATCCACTACCATCTTGTGTGGCTTGTCGCGACTGGTGCCCAGTATGGTGCCGCCCACGGTCAGGATCCCGGAC
>CP070738.1:151352-158871 GCA_020347685.1 Gammaproteobacteria bacterium
CCTGATATTCAAAGTCTTGATTTTCCGACATAGTGCCATTATCCCATATTGCTGCGCTCGCGCCGACATTGACGCATTTTTGACCCTTCTCTATAGTGTCGCCCATGGTTCAGTCAACACCTCAATCCGTTACCGAGCAGGAACTGCGCAAGCTGGAAGCGCGCCTGGACGAGCTGGTTCACACCATTCAGCGCCTCAAGGAGGAAAACCGCTCCCTGCGACACCAGCAGGACTCGCTGGTCTCGGAACGCGCCAACCTGATCGAGAAAAACGAAATGGCCCGCAACCGCGTCGAAGCGATGATCAACCGGCTGAAGGCCATGGAACACGGTGCATGACCGCCGCCAAGGCCAAGCCCATGCGGGTGAACATCCTGGACAAGGAGTACCTGGTCGCCTGCCCCGACAATGAGCGTGACGCGTTGTTCGCCTCGGCGGAATTCCTCAGCCAGAAGATGAAAGAGATCCGCGACAGCGGCAAGATCGTCGGCGCCGACCGCATCGCGGTGATGGCGGCCCTGAACCTGGCGCACGAATTGCTGGACCAACGCCACAGCGGCGATGAGTTTCAACACGCCGTCAGCAGCCGCATTCGCGCCCTGCAGGACAAGATCGAGCTGGCCCTAAACCAGGGCAACCAGCTGGAACTGTAGCTCAGCTCCCCTATCCCTTCGCGCCAGTAGCCATCGGCTGCCAGTCCTGTATACTGGGTTACGCACCTTCTGCGGTGCGCGTTAGCAGTTTCGATCTTCCTTGAGCCTAATTATTGTCCTCGGGGGTCGGCTTGCTGAGCTGGTGAGCATGTCCGCCACGTGCGGAAAGCCTGATGTTTGGCACTCACTCCCACCTGAACCTTTGGTTCAAGGGCAATAACTGCGACGGTATTCGCGGAAGGTGCCTTTAATCACCGCAGTCCCGACCCATGCCCAGTCGCCCCGACCAACGCAGACAGCTTCGCGCGCGTCGCCGCGCACTGAGTAAACGCGAGCGCCTGCACCGCTCCGACGCCCTGTGCCGGCACCTGGCCCGGCAAACCCTGTTTCGCAGCGCATCGCGCGTCGCGGCCTATCTGCCCCAGGACGGGGAAGTCGAGACCCGGACCCTGATCGAGCTGTGCTGGTCAACGGGAAAACAGGTCTATCTGCCGGTGCTGGTCCCGTTCCTCGACAACCGCCTGTGGTTTGCCCGCTACCGACCCGATACGCGACTGGTACGCAACCGCTTCGGTATCGCCGAACCCGAGATCGTGCACCGCCACCGTATTGAAACCCACGCCCTGGACCTGGTGCTGGCGCCGCTGGTGGGTTTCGACCGCCACGGCAACCGGCTCGGTATGGGCGGCGGCTTCTACGACCGCAGCTTTGCGTTCCTGGTGGGCAGGAAGCATTGGCGCAAGCCGCAGCTGGTCGGGCTCGCCTACGAGTTCCAGCAACTGCCATCCCTGCCGCCGCAACCCTGGGACGTACCGCTTACCGCAGTGGCCACCGACACGGACTGGTTCCAGTTCTAGATTCTTAATAATTAACCACAAAGGAACACGAAGGACACGAAGGAAAACCTTGACAAGGGACTTGTTAGTTTGTGGTGCTGCCACCGATGTTCAGCAGCCTGTGTCAGCCAGGCATCGAAACAGGCAAGAGCGCCTAGGGGGTTGCCGAGGAAATCGGGCACCGCAAGGATGCGTATTCCAGATGGACCAGGTCAGGCACCAAAACCAGCAAAAATTTTCTTAGTGGTTTTCCTTCGTGTCCTTCGTGTTCCTTTGTGGTTAATAATAAATATCGCCAAGAACGGAGAAAGACCTGATGAACTACTGGCTGATGAAATCGGAACCCGATGTGTTCGGCATCGACCACCTGAAAAGCCGGCCGCGCAAGACGGAGCACTGGGACGGGGTGCGTAACTACCAGGCGCGTAACATGATGCGCGACGCGATGAAAAAGGGCGACCTGGTGTTCTTCTACCATTCCAACTGTGCCGAACCGGGTATCGTCGGCATTATGAAGGTGGTCCGCGAGGGCTACCCCGATCACACCGCCTTCGACCCGCAACAGAAGTACTACGACCCCAAGAGCGATCCGGACAATCCGCGCTGGTACATGGTGGACGTGCAGTACCAGCGCAAGACGCGGCGGGTCATCACCCTGGCCGAGCTGAAACAGTGCAAGGAACTGCAGGACTGCCCGCTGGTGCGCAAGGGTAACCGGCTGTCGATCATGCCGATAACGAGGCAGCAGTGGGATCTCATCCTGCAGCTGGAAGACCGCAGGGCTTGAAATCCGGCGCCGGGTGATTACACTTGTGCGCCATAACAAAAGGCGGCCACGGCAACAAACCAGCCAACAACAAGACAGGATCGACATCAAAGGGACGGAAACAAGCGACAAAACGCCTGAGCCGTTATAAAGCAAAGCCCGCTGTGCGGGCTTTTTTCTTGCCCGGGGGCCGCGCGGCTATGCCCGATAGTCAACCACAAAGGACACGAAGGTCACAAAGGGAAAGAACATCAAGAAGGCTTTTTCGGGTTTCTTTGAAGCGCGCGGAACTACATATCGTGCCGGATGAGCTTCTCATAATGAGCGCTTGATCGTTTATTCCTTTGTGACCTTCGTGTCCTTCGTGGTTAAGTTGGCAGGAAATCAGCGCGCGTGGACACGGCTGCCGCGGCCGGTTACGCCCCGGCGCCGGCGGTCTGACCCAGAAACAGCGAATAGGCCGGGTTCTCGATCTCCTCGAAATAGACATAGCCGAGCTTGTCCAGGAAAGTCTGGAACAGCCCGCGCTCGCTGGGCGGCACCTGGATCCCCACCAGCACCCGGCCATAGGCGGCGCCGTGGTTGCGGTAGTGGAACAGGCTGATGTTCCAGTTCCTGCCCATGCTGGAGAGAAACTTGAGCAGCGCCCCCGGCCGCTCGGGGAACTCGAAGCGGTACAGGATCTCGTTTTCCAGACTGGGCGCGTGTCCGCCGACCATGAACCGGATGTGGGTCTTGGCCATCTCGTTGTCGGTCATGTCTACGACCGGATACCCCTCGCTGCGCAGTGCAGCGATCAGCTCCTCGCGCTCCGCGTCGCCGTCGGCGAGCTGTACACCGGCAAACACGTGCGCATCACTCGAATCCGCGTAGCGGTAGTTGAATTCGGTAATGCCGCGCTTGCCGATGGAGCGGCAGAAACGCAGAAAGCTGCCCGGCTGTTCCGGTATGGTAACGGCGATCAGGGCCTCGCGCCGCTCACCGATCTCGGCCCGCTCGGCCACGTAACGCAGGCGGTCGAAATTGATGTTGGCACCGCTGTTGATGGCCACCAGCTGCTGGCCCTGGACACCGGTCTGTTCCACATACTTTTTGATCGCCGCAACCGCCAGCGCCCCGGCCGGCTCCACCATGGCGCGCGTGTCGTCGAAAATATCCTTGGTCGCCGCGCAGATTTCGTCGACGCTGACCAGGATCATGTCATCGACGTACTTGCGCGCCAGCCGGTAGGGTTCCTTGCCCGCCTGGCGCACCGCGACGCCGTCGACAAAGATGCCGACCTGGTCCAGCACCACACGGCGCTTGCGCTTCAGGGCTTCGGTCATGCACGGGGCCTCGTCGGGTTCCACGCCGATGACGCGGATCTCGGGGCGCACGGCCTTGATATAGGCGGCGATGCCGGCGATCAGCCCACCACCGCCGACCGGCACGAACACGGCGTCCAGGGTGTCGCGGTGCTGGCGCAGCAATTCCATGGCAATGGTGCCCTGGCCGGCGATCACGTCCGGGTCATCGTAGGGGTGAATGAACACCATGCCGCGCTCGGCGGCCAGCTGCAGGGCGTGATCACAGGCCTCGTTGTAGGTATCCCCGTGCAGCAGCGTCTTGCCGCCCAGCGCGCGCACCGCCTCCACCTTGATACCCGGCGTGGTGCGCGGCATCACGATGAGCGATTTGATACCGCGATGATGCGCGGCGAGCGCCACGCCCTGGGCGTGATTCCCGGCCGACGCGGCGATGATCCCGTTGGCACAGGTCGCGGCATCCAGGCTGGCAATCTTGTTGTAGGCGCCGCGCAGCTTGAAGGAAAACACCGACTGCAGGTCTTCGCGCTTCAGCCAGATACTGTTGCCGAGGCGCCGCGACAGGTTCTTCGCGAAATCGAGCGGCGTCTCGCTGGCCACGTCGTAGACGCGCGAATTGAGGATCATTTTAAGATAACTTTCAGACATGGCAGCATGATACAGGCAATTCAGGGGTAGGCGTCAATGACGCCCGATGGCCGCACCGGCAGGCTCTGCGCAGACACCGGCGACGCCCCCACCCGGCCCTGTAAACGGGGTGTTTCCGTGCCTTCGGTGCCATGCGTGGCTATAATGCGCCGATTCGAATGAGGAGGTGGACATGACCCAGGACGAACTGAAAAAACAGGTTGCCGAGGCGGCCCTGGAATACGTGGAGAGCGGCACCATCATCGGCGTCGGCACCGGCTCGACGGCCAACCACTTCATCGACGCCCTGGCACGCATCAAGGGCAAGATCGATGGCACGGTCGCCAGTTCGGTCGCCAGCGCCGAGCGGCTCAAGAGCCATGGCATACCCGTGCTGGACCTCAACGAGGCAGGCGAACTCTCGGTTTACGTGGATGGCGCCGACGAGACCAACGACTACCTGCAGCTCATCAAGGGCGGTGGCGGCGCGCTTACCCGCGAGAAGATCGTCGCCGCCGCCAGCCACAAGTTCGTGTGCATCTGCGACGACAGCAAGCTGGTCAAGGTGCTGGGCAAGTTCCCGCTCCCGATCGAAGTCATCCCCATGGCGCAGAGCTACGTGGCGCGCGAAATGTTCAAGTACGGGGGGCGGCCCGAACTGCGCCAGGGTTTCACCACTGACAACGGCAACATCATCCTCGACGTCAAGGACCTCGAGATCATGGAGCCCTGCAAGCTGGAAACCGAATTGAACAACATCGCCGGTGTGGTCACGGTGGGACTGTTCGCGAACCGGCCCGCCGACGTGTTGCTGCTCGGTACCGCCCAGGGCGTGGAGACGCGCACGGCGAATTAAGAGCCTTCACATCAGAGTTCGCAGAGAGCGCAGAGACAAGAATTGCCATTAACCGCTAAGGCGACGAAGGCGCGCAAAGTAACCCTGATATCCGTAAAGCAGCATGGGCACTTATGCAGCTTTGCACGCCCTGGCAGCAGCAAGAAGGCCGTTCCCGAGTCGCACCGGATCGTAAAGCTGCACTATTGCGTAAGCGACCAGGGTGCGCATCGCTCATTGGAGCATGATTTCCATACCACGCCCTTAGTCATTCGTTATTGCGGCTACCGAAAAGACGCTGGCGACCTCTGGGTGCAACGGCGCGTTGATCGAAAGCCCCTTGAAAAGACGTCTCTGTGTTCTCGGCGATCTCTGGTGTGAATAAAGTTACTTCAGCGCGATCTGCACAAAGGGCTCCAGTTGCTGATACGGATCCTTCTGCTCCACCAGGGTCGATCCCATTTTCGGCAGCTTCAGAATCCGTACGCCCTTGTCAGTCTTGTCCAGCGGCAGGAAGCCGCGCCTGAGCAGCATTTCCATGTACAGTTTGGCGCCGGGCGGGCAGCGTGCGAATACGTCGACGCGGGGATGCAGCTGTGCGAGCAGCGCGGTCTGCATCTTCCGCCCCTCACCGCGTCCCCTGAATTCGGGCACCACGGCCAGCATCAGGATTTCGTTACCGGCACCGGGCACAATCGCGCTGTTGACGACAAAGCCCGCCACCGCCCCGTCCGCTTCCCACACCAGCAGCTGGGCGGCAAGATCCTCATCCAGCCGCCGGCCTTTCCTGCGTATGTGATTGAGGTTCTTGCGCAGCGCCGCGCTATAGGGCTCCTGCGCCAGGCGTTGATCGAAACGCCCGAGCCGGGCTTCGGCCACCAGCAACTCGTGAACGATGTCGATATCTTTTGAACCCGCTAAACGAAACAACAATCTACCCCATTTACTCTATAGCCACGGAATACACGGAAAGCACGGACGAAAACCTGTTTGTGTATTGCGTGGCCGGCACCATAACACAGCGGCGCGCTCAAAAATGACAGCATTATCCCGTAATCGCCAGCGGCTCGATACCGGGCCGCATGCAAAAGTCTTTGTCCGTGCTTTCCGTGTATTCCGTGGCTAAAGTTCAGACACTGCGCATTACAACAACACCCGCTCGATACCGCCCGCCCGGGCGCGCTCCACAAACTGACGCTGCCAGTGCTCGCCCAGCGTGTGGTTGGCGAGTTCCACTACAATGTACTCGGCCGTCAGACCGGTGTCGTCCCGGTAGCGGGACAGACCCTGCTGGCAGGCCGGGCAGGAGGTCAGCAGTTTCACGTCGTGCCCCACGGCGATGTCGCTGCCGGTCAGTTCCCGCACCCCCTGTTGAAGCTCCTGCTGTTTGCGAAAACGGATCTGGGTGGCGATGTCGGGACGTGACACGGCGAGCGTTCCAGCTTCGCCGCAACAGCGGTCCGAGAGGCGCACGTCCGCATCCAGCAGACTCTTCGCGACCACCAGGGGGGCGTGGGTCTTCATCGGCGTATGGCAGGGGTCGTGATACAGGTAGCGCCGCCCCCGCGCGCCATCCAGCTTGACGCCCTTCTCCATCAGGTATTCGTGAATGTCCAACAGCCTGCAGCCGGGGAAAATCTGCTCGAAACGGTATTGCTGCAACTGATCCATGCAGGTCCCGCAGGACACGATCACGGTCTTGATGTCCATGTAGTTCAGCGTGTTGGCGACGCGGTGGAACAGCACCTGGTTATCGGTACTGATCTTCTTGCCCCTGGCGTGATCGCCCGACGAGGTCTGCGGATAACCGCAGCACAGATAGCCCGGCGGCAACACGCACTGGGCGCCTACCTCGTAGAGCATGGCAATGGTCGCCAGGCCGACTTCGCTGAACAGACGCTCCGAGCCGCAACCCGGAAAATAAAACACCGCGTCGGACTCCTCGTTCACCTTGTCCGGGTCGCGCACAATCGGAACCACCCGCTGGTCTTCGAGACCCAGCAGCGCGCGCGTGGTCTGGGTCGGAAGACCGGCCGGCATGGGTTTTTTCACGAAGTTCACCACCTGCTCGACCATCTTGACCGGTCCTGTGGTGGAAGCGGGTAACGCGGGGTTACGGACGCGGAGCAGGCCGCCCGCCATGCGATACAGCAGACGCTGGCCGCGGTAACCCCATTCGATCATGCCCTTGCGCATCAGCCGGATGGTGGTGGGGTCGGTGATATTCAGGAACGCCATCGCCAGCCAGCCGGCGGCGTTGAAACGCTTCTTGCCGCGCTGGCGCAGAATGCTGCGCATGCGCACCGACACGTCGCCGAAATCGATATTCACCGGGCAGGGGCTGAGGCATTTGTGACACACGGTGCAGTGATCGGCCACGTCGTTCATTTCGTCGAAATGCCGGGTGGAAATCCCGCGCCGGGTCTGCTCCTCGTAGAGAAAGGCCTCGATGACAATACCGGTGGCGAGGATCTTGTTGCGCGGCGAATACAGCAGGTT
>CP070738.1:158971-166485 GCA_020347685.1 Gammaproteobacteria bacterium
GCAGGGCGTCGGCCAGCAACTTGCCGAGCAGCTCGAGGCTGCGTTTCTTGCTGCTGCATTCCTGCTGGCAGGCAATGCGCTCGGCGGTGAGGAGTTCGGGGATCTGCATGGTGGTTCTTCTGGCACGCGGGGCAGCTTCCGGGTGAAGCTGCCCGCTCATTGTGGTTTCAGAACGCTTTCTTGATCGATCCTTCGCTGCGATGATGGTCGGTCATTTTTTCCTTGTGCTTCTTGATCTGGCGGTCCAGCTTGTCGGTCAGCCCGTCGATGGCCGCGTACATGTCGTCCTGGGTGTGGTCGGCGAACAGCTTGCCGCCGGTGATGTGCATGGTTGCCTCTGCGGTATGCCGCAGTTTTTCCACGCTCAACACCACGTGCACATCCTTGACATTGTCAAAGTGGCGTTCCAGACGTTCGAACTTCTCGTTGACATAGTTGCGTAGCGGTTCGGTGATGTCGACGTGATGTCCGGTAACATTTATCTGCATGGAGATACTCCTCAACCATGGCCTCAAGCGAGGCGTTTACGTTCATTGGAAGGGGGGATGGCCATCGCCTCGCGGTACTTGGCAATGGTGCGTCGAGCCACCTTGATACCCTGATCGGCCAACAGACTGGCAATCTTGCTGTCGCTCAGGGGCTTGGACGGTTTTTCCGCCGCAACCAGCTTCTTAATTATGGCGCGAATCGCCGTGGCTGAACATTCCCCGCCGTCGTCGGTGCCGACGTGGCTGGAGAAGAAATACTTGAACTCGAAAATGCCGCGCGGCGTGTGCATGTATTTCTGGGTGGTGACCCGCGATATGGTGGACTCGTGCATTTCCACCGCCTCGGCGATATCCCGCAACACCAGCGGTTTCATGGCTTCGTCGCCGTATTCGAAGAAATTACGCTGGCGGTCGACAATGCAACGCGCCACTTTCAGCAGGGTTTCGTGGCGGCTCTGCAGGCTCTTCAGGAACCAGCGGGCCTCCTGCAGGTGATTGCGCAGGTAGGCATTGTCGTCGCTGTTGTCGGCGCGTCGCACCAGGCTGGCGTAGTGACTGTTGATACGCAGCTTTGGCGTTGCTTCCAGGTTCAGGTCCACCTGCCACTTGCCCTTGTTTTTGAACACGAATACATCGGGCACAACGTACTGCGGCTTGCTGTCTGTGATCTGGGAGCCGGGCCGCGGGTTGAGCGACTGGATAAGTTTCAGAACTTCCTGAAGCTCGGACTCGCCCAGCTTCATGCGCCGCATGATCTGATTATAGTCACGATTCCCGAGCAGATTGACGTGCTGCCCCACAAGCTGGATGGCTTCGGCCCGCCAGGGTGTGGCCGGGTCGATCTGCTGCAGCTGGATCAGCAGGCACTCGGCCGGGTCACGCGCCCCGATGCCCACCGGGTCGAAGTGCTGGATACGCCGCAGCACCGCCTGGATTTCTTCCAGGCCGATTTCCAGTTCCGGATCAAAATCCAGGCTCTCATGCAATTCTTCAAGTGAAACACCGAGATAACCGTCGTCGTTGATGGAATCGATGATGGTCTTGGCGATAGCGCGGTCAATGTCGCTGAACGGCGTGAGATCCAGCTGCCAGAGCAGGTGCTCCTGCAGGCTCTGACCTTCACCGCTATGGGTCTCGAAGAAATCGCGCCCGTCATTGTCCGCCGGCGCGCTGTAACTGGTGGATCCCATGTCATAGGTATCCTCCCAGCTGGTATCCACCGGCAGCTCGTCGGGAATGGTATCGGTGCGCGAAGCGAGTTCCGCGTCGCCGCCCTCGGGTCCTTCGCTGGTGCTTTCCTTGTCCACCTGCTGGCCGCTTTCCGCCGCAACTTCGGCGGCCGACGGCGCGTCGCCTTCGTCGACTTCCAGCATCAGGTTGGAATCCAGGACCCCCTGGACTTCGAGCTGCAGTTCGAGGGTGGAAAGTTGCAGCAGGCGTATCGCCTGCTGCAACTGGGGTGTCATGGTTAAATGCTGGCCAAGCCGAAGTTGGATGGACTGCTTCATTTTCCGCTATTGACCACTGTTTGCACTCCAGTGCCTGGACCGTTTTGGGCTAATCACTGGGGTGGTATTTTACTGCATTTATTATGCCAGTGAAGCTTTTGTTGTACTTTTTTTTACCGGCTACATCCGGAACTGCTCGCCGAGGTACACCTGGCGTACCTGCTCGTTGTTGAGAATAGCCTCGGGCGCGCCTTCCGCCAGCGTTTTACCGTTGCCGATAATATAGGCGCGGTTGCAGATGCCCAGCGTTTCGCGCACGTTGTGATCGGTGATCAGGACCCCGATGTCGCGTTCCATCAGGTGTTCGACGATACGCTGGATATCGATGACCGAAATCGGGTCCACTCCGGCGAAGGGTTCATCGAGCAGTATGAAGCGCGGTTCCATGGCCAGCGCCCGGGCGATCTCCACACGGCGGCGCTCGCCGCCCGACAGACTCATGCCTTTCTGGCTGCGCAGGTGCCCGATGTGCAGTTCCTGCAGCAGCGCCTCCAGTTTATCGGCCCGTTGGCGGCGAGTTAAATCCTTGCGCATTTCCAGTACCGCGAGCAGATTGTCCGCCACGCTGAGCTTGCGGAATACCGAGGCCTCCTGCGGCAGGTAGCCGACCCCGTGGCGGGCGCGAACGTGCATCGGATAGCGGGTCAGTTCGCGATCATCGAGCCATACCGAACCGCCATCACTCGGGACCAGTCCGACAATCATGTAGAAACAGGTGGTCTTGCCGGCGCCGTTCGGTCCCAGCAGGCCGACCACCTCGCCGCTGTCCACGTGCAGGGACACCGATTCAATGACTTTGCGGCCCGAGTAGCTCTTGCTCAGGTCGCGTGCTTCCAGCCGGCTCATGGCGGGGTGGGCTGTTTGCTGTCTTTGCGGCTGCGCGGCTGAATGGTGATACGCACCCGTTCGTCGGGCTTGCTGGTGCCGGCGTTGACCTGGTCCTTGGCAATATCGTACTCGATACGTTCGCTGCGCAGCACATCGCCGCGCTGCACAACCTCGGCCTGCTTGAGCAGGATGACGCGTTCCGGGTCGATGTAGTATTCCATGCGCTGGGACTTGGCGTGCACGTCCTGGTCCTTGCCGTCCGGGCGCTGGCGATAGGTGGCCGGGTTGCCGAGCATGATAACTTTCTGTACGTCATTGCCCTTGCTGTGCACGGTCATGAGATCACCGGTCAGCACCAGGGTGCCCTGGGTGACCTTGACGTTGCCGTGGTAAGTGCTGATGCCCTTGGCATCGTCGAGTTCCACGCGGTCGGCCTCGATGGTCATGGGTTGATCCCGGTCGCTGGACAATGCCCAGCCACGCAGCGGCAGCAGCGCGATCATCAGAACCGACAGGTAGCCAAGTCTATTCATGTGTGCCCCGTACCCGATTGAACAGCTCGATGCGTTCGCGGCCGAGCTCTGCGCGCATCCCGCCGGCGCTAAAATGCCAGTTCGCCGACTGTAAAACAACCGGCGCATCGGTTTCCACAAGGTCGCCGCCAGCGGCGATGCTGAGGCGCTCGGTGGTGAGCACCGGTCCCCGGCTCGCGGCGTCCGGCCGCAACACCACCTGCTGCTCCAGCAGCAGCGTTCCGCCATCCGCAGCCAGGCGTCCGCGCTCGGCCTGCAGCTGCCAGTGGCGCTGGTGCAGAGCGCCGATCTGCAGTTGCGGCTGAATCAGGCGCGTGTGCCGCTCTCCGGGCCACTGCTCGGCGCGGCTGGCCTGCAGCTGCGTGGCCAGCCGGCCCTGCGCGTCGAACCGGTCCCAATGCGGTTGCTCGATGTAAAGGTCGGGTAGTGCAGCGACAGTAGCCTGAGCGGGACCGCTGCGGCTGGTGTGCAGCTGCAACCACAGAGTCGCCGCGGTTGCGACCGCAGCGAGCGCCAGCGCGCCCTTCTGGGGCGGGTTCACAGGTAGGTTTCCAGCTCCTGCCTGAGGACTCCGTGCGCCTCGAGAAGCAGCTCGCACACATCGCGCGCCGCGCCGCGTCCGCCGCCGCGCGGGGTCTGCCAGTGGGCGTGCTGCAGTACCCAGGGGTGGGCGTCCTGCACGGCGATGGCCAGGCCGACCTTGCGCATCACCGGCAGGTCGACGACATCATCCCCTACATAGGCGACCTGTTCCGGTGTCAGGCCGACGCGCTCGAGCAGGTCGGCGAACCCCTCCAGCTTGTTTTCCTGGCCCTGGTAGATCAGCTCGATGCCGAGGTTGCGCATGCGGTGTTCGACGACTTTGGATGTACGTCCGGTGATGATGGCGCAGCGCACTCCGTGTTTCTGCAGCATCTTGATCCCGTGGCCGTCCTGGGAATGGAAGGCCTTGTATTCCTGACCGTCGTCGCCCAGGAACAGGCTGCCGTCGGTGAGTACGCCGTCGACGTCGAAAATCAGCAGTTGCACCTGAGCTGCTTTTTGCAGAATGTCTTTCATAGGCTCCTAACAGGTCTTGTCAGACCACGCCTGCGCGCAGCAGGTCGTGCATGTTGAGTGCGCCGATCAGCCGTTTGTCGGCATCTACGACCAGCAGCGCATTGAACTTCCCTGCGTCCATGATCTGCAGGGCTTCCGCGGCCAGCAGTCCCGGCGAAATCAGCTTCGGTTTGCGCGTCATCACCTCGTCGATCGGCGTTTTATGCAGATCGATGTCGTGATCCAGGGCGCGGCGCAGGTCACCGTCGGTAAAAATCCCCAGCACGGTGTCATGGTCGTCCACAATCGCGGTGGTGCCCAGGCCTTTCTGGGTCATTTCCAGCAGGGCGTCGCAGATCAGGGTGCCGGAGGGCACCTTGGGGACGCGGTCGCCGGTATGCAGCAGGTCATCGATCAGCAGCAGCAGGCGCCGGCCCAGTTTGCCGCCCGGGTGGGAGCGGGCGAAGTCGTCCGCCGTGAAGCCGCGCACCTCGAGCAGCGAGATCGCCAGCGCATCGCCCATGGCCAGCGCCGCGGTGGTGCTTGCGGTCGGCGCGAGGTCGAGGGGGCAGGCTTCTTTCTGTACCCCGACGTGGATGTTAACGCTGGCGGCCCTGGCCAGGGTGGAATTCGGGTTGCCGGTGAGCGAGATCAGCGGTACGTGCAGGCGCTTGATGATCGGCAGGATAGTCAGGATTTCATCCGTTTCTCCCGAGTTGGACAGCGCCAGCACCACATCCTTGCTGGTGATCATGCCGAGGTCCCCGTGGCTGGCCTCGCCCGGGTGAACAAAAAAAGCCGGTGTGCCGGTACTCGCCAGGGTCGCGGCGATCTTGCCGCCCACATGCCCGGACTTGCCCATGCCGATGACTACGACGCGGCCTTCGCACTCCAGCATGAAATGACAGGCGCGCACAAAATCGTCATCGATGCGCGACTTGAGCGCATCGACCGCGGCGCATTCGGTTTCCAGCACCGCCAGACCGAGTTTTTTCAACACAGTGTCATTCATGCCGTTGACAATCGCGCTTCAGCTCCGGGCGGTGAAGTATAACAGGGTCTGGTAAGCGAGATAGCCGCCCAGCAACAGGCCGCCCTCCAGGCGGTTGATGCGCCCCCAGCTGCGAAAGCCATACGCCATTATCAGCAGCGCCACGGTGAACAGGGCCATGACGGGGAAATCGCGGGTCAGCACCACGTCCTCGATCGGGCCCGGTTGGATGATGCCCGGCAGTCCCAGCACCGCCAGCAGGTTGAACATGTTGGAGCCGATAACATTGCCGATGGCAATGTCGTGTTCGTTTTTCAGCGCGCTCGCCAGCGAGGCCGCCAGCTCCGGCAGGCTGGTGCCGAGCGCGACAATGGTGAGACCGATAATCAGGTCGCTGACGCCGAGGAACTGCGCGATACCCACCGCGCCCCACACCAGCAGTCGCGAACTGACCAGCAGGACCACGAGACCCAGCACCAGCCACAGCAGCGAGCGGCCCAGCGACAGGTCGCGCGGAACCTCCGCCTCGTATTCCGCCACCATGGGATCCAGTTCCCGCGACGTCAGGCCCAGGTACACCATCCAGCTCAACAGCACCGCCAGTCCGAGCAGCAGCATCGCGCCGTCGCCGATACCCAGTATGCCGTCGCTGAGCAACAGGTAGGCGACCAGGGTGGTGACGATCAGTACCGGGAACTCGCGCCGGATGGCCCCGGAGTGGACGGTCAGCGGGACCACCAGGGCGGTGGTGCCGAGAATCAGGGCGATGTTGGTGATATTGGAGCCGATCGCGTTACCGACCGCCAGGCCCGGGTTGCCCTGCCAGGCGGCCACCGCCGAGACCAGGATTTCCGGGGCCGAAGTGCCGAAACCGACAATGGTCAAACCGATGATCAGCGGCGACACGCCCAGGTTGCGTGCCGTGCCCGCCGCGCCGGTCACAAAACGGTCCGCGCCCCAGACAAGCAGCCCGAAACCGGCGGCGATGGCAAACAGCTGGATCCACATAGGGGGCGTATAGTAGCGGTTTCCCGCCAATGGCGACACAATGGCAGCCGGTTAGCGGAGTAGCACCCATGAGCAACGTCATCCCGTTCAAGCGACCCACGGCAGCACAGAAGCACAAAGGCAACACGCTGTGCCGGCGCGGCTTTCACAAGTGGGTGGTGGTCAACAGCCCCTTCGATGTCAAACAGGGCCGGCTGGTGACCTGCTATCGCTGCCAACGCTGCGGGGCCGAGAAAACCGAAAGCCGCTGAACGGTGCTGCGCCGGTTCGGGCAGTACCCGAACCCGCGGCTATCCGTATAATAGACGGAATTCGCCTCCGGGAAGCGACCAACAAGAACAGGGAACATGGCCGAAGCAGACGCCAAGACAAAGTCCGACGTGCTGGTGAGCATCCGCGGCCTGTGCTTCGCACGCGGCGAGCGCATGATTTTTGACGGCGTGGACATGGACATCCCGCGCGGCAAGGTCACCACCATCATGGGGCCGAGCGGCACCGGCAAGACCACGCTGCTGCGCCTGATCGGCGGGCAGCTGCAGCCGCACGCCGGCAGCGTACAGGTGGACGGTCTGGAGGTTCCCCGGCTGGGCCGCTCCGAACTCTATGAACTGCGCCAGCGCATGGGGATGCTGTTTCAGTCCGGCGCCCTGCTGACCGATCTGACCGTGTTCGAGAACGTTGCCTTTCCGCTGCGCGAGCACACCGACCTTCCCGAGCCCATGATCCGCGATCTGGTGCTGATGAAACTGCAGGCGGTCGGCCTGCGCGGCGCTCGGGAGCTGATGCCGAGCGAGCTGTCGGGCGGCATGGCGCGGCGCGTGGCCCTGGCGCGGGCCATTGCGCTGGACCCGATGATGATCATGTACGACGAGCCGTTCACCGGGCAGGATCCGATCTCCATGGGTGCCCTGGTGCAGTTGATCCGCCTGCTGAACGATGCGCTCGGACTCACCAGTGTGATTGTGTCGCACGACGTTAAGGAAGCCACGGCGATTTCGGACTACGTTTACCTCATTTCCGAGGGCAAGGTGATGGGGCACGGGACCCCGGAGCAGCTGAGTGGCACAGATTCTGAGTGGGTCACGCAGTTCATGCAGGGTCTGCCGGACGGGCCGGTGCC
>CP070738.1:166585-173955 GCA_020347685.1 Gammaproteobacteria bacterium
ACGGCAAGTCGCTCACCGCGGTGACAGTGGCGGCGCACGAAGTGGGCCATGCCCTGCAGCACCGGCTCGGCTACCAGCCGCTGCGCTGGCGCACCAGACTGGCGACTCTGGCGCAGGCGGCGCAGCAGCTGGGCAACGGGCTTATTTTGCTGGCGCCACTGGTTACCGTTGTGACGCGCGCGCCCTCCAGCGCCGGGATCATGCTGATCGCCGGCCTGGCCAGCTTCGGCTCCGCGGCGCTGGTGCACCTGGTTACGCTGCCGGTAGAGTGGGACGCCAGCTTCAGGCGCGCCTTGCCGCTGCTGGACGCCGGCGGCTATCTATCAGATACCGATCGCCGCTATGCCCGCCAGATCCTGACGGCCGCAGCCTTTACCTACGTAGCGGCCTCACTGGCGAGTCTGCTCAACCTGTGGCGCTGGCTGCGCCGCTGAGAGCGGCGCGTTCAAGCAACCGCACTGGCAAGCCGATAAGCCAGCAAAATCAACGGGATCTAAAATGAAACAGTCGCTATTTCAATTATCGAAGATTTTACTCGGCGGGTTTCTGTGCGTATCCGCCGTTATGGCCCGCGATATGGATGGTCAGTACGCGGTGTTTGGCGTTGGCGGCGAGGACTGCGCCACCTATCTCGTGTCCCGCGACCGAGCAGGCGAGGTGGAACGCCGCTACCACCATTGGCTGGCCGGCTACCTGTCAGCGGTCAACAATGCTGGCGCCAGCACCTACAACATCCTCGGCGCAAAAAGCATGGCGGACATTCTCGACTGGCTGGAAGGCTATTGCGCCGTGAATCCGAACAGCAATTTTGCCAATGCCGTGGCTGACATGGTCGGTATTCTGTACGCCGACCGGCACAATATCGCGCCCGGCAAAGAGGACGGCTGGAACAAGGTCGTCAATCAGGCATCGAGCCCGCCCGCACCCTGATTTCAACGAGTTCGCCGAACACCTGCCCGAGCTCGTTCCAACGAATCGGCTTCGCCTCCATCGGTGCAGCGAAGGCCCCCGAACACACCAGCGCATAAACATCGGGCTGCCCGTCAACCGAGACCCGCATATACGACTGCAGGGCGATCACTCCCCTGCCGTCCGAGTTCACGAACAGGCCCGCGGCAGCAACTCGGGTCGGCAACACCCTGCTGACCTCGGTTTCGTTCAGGGACACCGATTCCACGCGCAACAGGCCGGGACGGATAGTCTGCACAACCGGCAACGGCTCACGCATCAGAAAATAGCAGAACGGCGCGTACTGGTTCATTGCACCGTAACCCATGGTTTTTCCGTACTGGAGGTAAACCCGTGCCAGGCCGGCCGGAACGACCAGTTCTGTCATGATCTGGAGCTCTGCGCCGGGGCCCAGCGGGTTGCCGTAGTAACCGCTGGTGGGATCGTACGCGTGGCAACCCGCCATAAACAGCGAAACAACCGTTACAAGAACCCACAGCCGCCTGACCATGTTTACCTCCTCGCCGGGCCGCCCGCGCCACCTCGACAAACCCTGCGCAGCAACGCATCCGGCCGCTGAGGCGTCGCATGAACCAGTGCACTGCCCGCTAGGCGCCGGGTTCGGGCCCGGAGAGCCGGCGCTGCAAGTCCCACTGATGAAGACCAAGGCCGAGCAGAATCAGGCTGGTACCCAGCCACACACGGGTCGACAGGGCCTCTCCGTTCAGCCAGTGGCCCAATAGCAGCGCCGTCACCGGGGTCACCAGAGTGAGCAAGTTCACCTTGCCCGCTTCGACCCTGCGCAACAGGTAGAAGTACCAGAAGAATCCCAGCACCGACCCGAACAGCGCAAGATACAGTATTGCATAACGCGCCCGGTTCGGAAGCACCTCCGGCCACATACCGTCAACTGCAAACCAGGTCAGCAGAAACAGCGGCACTGCGACAGCCAGACCGCCCCCCCGTTACGGCAATGGCGGGCAGGTCGGCTGACAGGCGCCTGACCCAGCCGGCACGGACATCGCGCTCACCTGTCTCCGCTGCCGGGGCCAAGATCCGGTCGTACCGGCGCGCTATCGAACACAGCTAGTCCGGCATCTCCTGCCCCTTACACACGGGACCGTAGGGCTCCTCACGGTGTTTGTCGTGATAGTGCATGCGGTACTGCACAAAGCGGCCAGGATCCTCGAAATGCAGAAAAGGATTACCGTCTTTTTGCTCGCCCAGCGTGGAGGTCGGTTTTACCGCGTAGTTGTGCCCCGGCAGGATGATGGTGCTGTCCGGCAGCCGCTGTCGCATGTCCCGCAGGGTACTGAACATCTGTTCCGGGTCGCCGCCGCGCAGATCGCAGCGCCCGCAACCGAATACAAACAGGGTGTCGCCGGTAATCAAACGATCCGCGACCCGGTAGCAGGCCGAGCCTGGCGTATGCCCGGGCGTGTGCAGTACCTCGATCTCGGTCTCGCCCAGAGTGACGATGTCACCACCGTGATGCAGGGTCGGCAAATCAAGATACGAACCCCAGAAACGGGCCTCGGCTTTCAGCAAATGCAGCTGGGCGTCATAGGCTCGCAACACATCCTCGATACCGTTGATGTGGTCGTGGTGACTGTGCGTCAGGAGAATGTCGGTGATGCGCACGCCGTGCTGCCTGGCCAGCGCCAGGATCTCGGGTACATCCCAGGCGGGATCGACCACGGCGGCACGGCCGCTGGCCTGGTCCTCAATGAGGTAGACGAAGTTTTCCATCGGCCCAAGCTCGCGGGCATGGATAGCGAACGGTGCGGACTGGGACATAGCTGTCTCCTCTACTACGAGTCGCGGTTCCAATTACCGAATTCTAACCCTGGCGGCGGCCGGCGCAGCGACAGCCCGGGCGGCCGAACATCGCAGCCACCTTGCAGCACAGCTGCTACCATCAGCTTAGCCCGACATAGCAACCGAACTGGAAAGCGCCATGCACGCCAAAGTGATTCACGCCCGGCCCGAAGAGGAATACTGGTTCAGGGAAGGATGCCACATTCTGGAAGTCGCCAACCACCCCGGCGATCCTCAGGTTTCCATCGCGCGGGCCCGCCTGGAGCCCGGTATGACCACACAATGGCACAGCCTGCGCGACACCTGGGAGCGGTACCTCATCGTAGAGGGGGCCGGGATCGCGGAGATAGGGGACCTGGAGCCCGCCAGGGTTGCTGCCGGCGACGTGGTCTTGATACCACCGGACACGCCGCAACGCATTCGCAATGCGGGCAGCGGTGAACTGATTTTCTATGCGATTTGCTCGCCGCGCTTTATGCCCGCCTGCTATCGGGCCCACGAACCCTAATTGCAGCTGGTTCGGCGGTGTACAACGGGTAACGCGGCGAAAATTCGGGCTATGCTACAGATGGCAGTCAATTGAAGTGCGTTCGCAGCCTGCGAACCGTGGCGGGACCGACGCCGTGGATGCGCAGCAGCTGTGCGTCGTCTGCGGCACGCAACTGTGAAACCGATCGGATTCCCGCGGCGAAAAGCGCCTTGGCGATCGCAACGTTGACACCGGCTGCCCGCGCGCCGACGAAGAACGTCCTGATCTCCCTCGCCGTTGCCGCGTCGACGCTGTTTCTTACCAGACCCGGACCTGCGACCGATGAGCTGTTAACGATCGCCGGCTCCCGAAAACCACACAGCCGCACAAACCTGCGCAACCGCTGCGGAAACGCCCGCTCCCGCGGCCAGGCGCGCAGCGCCTGCTCCAACAGACTGTGACAGGACAGCAACGCCATGAGAACCGTTAACCACTGCGCCATCGAGTGATTCCAGCCGAGACTCGCACCGCTCCCAATCCGCTGGTAGACCGAGTAAGCCAACACATTCAGCGCAATCCCGAGCAACAGCAGCGCGAGACCGGAAAACGCGAGGCTCCAGAAATAGGGTCGCAGCGTCGCGACCCGCACGCTGAACCAGCCCCCGGTTCGGTCATGCCAGATATCAAATACAGTCGGGTCTGCGTAGAACTCGTGTTCAGACATGGCGTGGCTACCTGTTCAACCGGTCCGGGCATCCAGTGTCCCGCAACTCTCCATTGGCTGGCGTGATGCGTTTCCCATTCGGCACCTCCCGTCAGCCTGCCCGCGGCCTCCTCGCGATCGGCCCGGCCTCGTTTGTTTTTCTATTGATATCAATAGCATGACAATGCGATAAATTCAAGACAGGGAGCCGAACGGAAGCCTCAGGCAAGTTAACGACCAGCCACCCGCGCAGTTGAGCCGGGAACATGCGCGGCTTATGCTCTGCATCCCATGCCATTACTGCGAATCCGAAACCTGCGCCTCGGCTTTGGCGGTCCACCGTTGCTCGACGGCGTCGATCTGAGCATAGAGCCGGGGGAAAGGATCTGCCTGGTCGGGCGTAACGGCAGCGGTAAATCCACCCTGCTGAAGGTAATCGAAGGCCGCATCCTGCCCGAGGAAGGCGAAATCGAGCGGCAACAGAATCTCAAGATAGCGGCGCTCGGCCAGGAGTTGCCCGAAGGCATAAACGCAACGGTGTTCGATTGTGTCGCCGAAGGGCTGGGCAAGCTTGGAGAGCTGATCAAGCGTTTCCATCAACTGAGTACCGAACCCGGGCTCGCCCGCGACAGCAGACTGATGCAGCAACTGGAAGCCACCCAGCACGAACTGGAGGCCCAGGGCGGCTGGACACTCGAACAGCGAGTGGAGACGGTGCTGTCCAGACTGGCATTGAACCCCGACGAGCGTTTCGAGCAACTGTCCGGCGGCATGCAGCGCCGCGCGCTGCTGGCCCGGGCACTGGTGTCGGACCCTGATCTGTTACTTCTGGACGAACCGACCAACCACCTCGACATACAGGCGATCGAGTGGCTCGAGGAGTTTCTGGATAATTTTGCCGGTACGCTGCTGTTCATTTCTCACGACCGCAATTTTCTTGACAGGCTGGCGACCCGCATTGTTGATCTCGACCGTGGCGTGATTACCGAGTGGCCGGGTAACTACGAGACCTATCGCCGCCGCAAACAGGAGTGGCTTGAAACCGAGGCTGTGCAGCAGCGCGCCTTCGACAAGCGACTCGCCGAGGAAGAAAACTGGATACGGCAGGGCATCAAGGCCAGACGTACCCGCAACGAGGGACGGGTACGCGCCCTGCAGAGGATGCGCGAGCAGCGACGCACTCGCCGCACGACAACCGGCACGGCGACGATCCGCGCCCAGCAGTCCGATGGTTCGGGGAAACTGGTGGCCGAAGCCGAGGATGCAGGCTACTCAATCGGAGGCCGCGAACTGATCCGCGGCTTAACCACAACCATTCTGCGCGGTGACAAGGTAGGGATTATCGGACCCAACGGGGCCGGCAAAACCACTTTGCTCAGACTGCTGCTGGGCGAACTCAGGCCCGATACCGGGCACATCCGCCTGGGGACCAGAATCGCTGCGGCCTACTTTGATCAACGCCGCGCACAACTCGATCCGCACCGCTCGGTTATCGACAACCTTGCCGACGGCCGGGAGTTCATCCAGGTCGACGACCAGCGGCGCCACGTCATAAGTTATCTTCAGGATTTTCTGTTTTCACCGGACCGCTGCCATAGCCCGGTGGCCGTGCTGTCGGGCGGTGAACGCAACCGCCTGCTGCTGGCAAAACTCTTCAGCAAACCGGCAAATCTCCTGGTGCTCGACGAACCCACCAACGATCTGGACATGGACACCCTGGAGCTGCTGGAGGATCTGCTGGTCGACTATGCGGGAACGGTGTTGCTGGTCAGTCACGACCGCCACTTCCTTGACCAGGTCGTTACCAGCACACTGGTATTCGAAGGCAATGGCACGGTAAATGAGTATGTCGGTGGCTACGCGGACTGGTTGCGTCAGCGCCGCACCCCTGAAACCGTGAGCGTCAAAGCGGTGCAACCCGCAGCCCCGGCCCAGGCCCAGGCAAGACCCACGACACCGGGGGGCAAGCTCGGTTACATGCAACAGCGCGAGCTCGAGCGGCTGCCCGCACAGATCGAGCAACTGGAAGCCCAACTTGCCGAACTGCACCGCCATATGACCGATCCGGGATTTTACCGGCTACCCGGTGAGGCCATTGTCGCCGAGAAACAGCGCCTCGCGAGCCTGGAGGCCGACCTGCAGAACGCCTACCAGCGCTGGGAAGACCTGGAATGCCAAAAACCTGCCTAATCGCAGTTTTTTTCCGGCAGCGCCCGGCCGCTGTGGCAGAATAGCGACTCGAAGCAGTCAACGGAGCAGTGTCGAGATGAGTGAAGCAGAATTGACCAAAGAAGAGCGCATCCTGCGGATGATGAAGCGCGTTCTTACCGATGTCGCCAAGGACACCGCTCCGCACCCGGGTTTGCGTCACCCGCTGTCGGCTAACACTGTGCAGGGTATCCGCGAGTGTCTGGCACTGATCAGCGCGCGCGAACAGGAACTGGCCAGAGAACACGGCCGCAGCATGAATGCCCGCCCCCGCTTTATCGACGAACCGAGAGCCGAGACCGTGGTTCCACTGGATGTGAATTCAATGAAGCGCGGCCTGAAAAAGGGCGACGAATAGCGCTTGCCTTCCGCAACGGATTAGCTGCGCGCGGCGCAGCGGATCGAGAAACACGACCGATCATTCAGCGCAACCGGCTATGGAGATAGCGAGGACGTTACCGGCTTGGATCAATCCATCGTCTTTTCGGTATTTCTGATTTTCACCGGCGCTGCAACGCTGGCGACCG
Organism: Gammaproteobacteria bacterium; assembly: GCA_020347685.1. Taxonomy (GTDB): domain Bacteria; phylum Pseudomonadota; class Gammaproteobacteria; order DSM-19610; family DSM-19610; genus Thiogranum. Next base: position 173,259 of record CP070738.1, read on the forward strand.
CGGCACTGTATGCGCGCCAGTCGCTGATCGTCGCCTACATATTTCTCGGTATGGCCTTTGGCCCCTCCGCACTGGGACTGATCAAGGACATCGCGCTACTGCAGGAACTTTCGCAGGTCGGTGTCGTGTTTCTTCTGTTCCTGTTGGGGCTGAACCTGCATCCCCAGGACCTGTGGCATATGTTTCGCAAGGCAACGGTTGTCACTCTGGTCAGTTCGGCGCTGTTCGCAGGGTTGGGGATATCGACCGCCTGGTTCTTCGGTTACAGTATTGCGGAATCGCTCATTGTCGGAGCCGCGATGATGTTTTCGAGCACCATCATCGGACTCAAGCTGCTTCCCAGCACCGTTTTGCACCACCAGCACACCGGCGAGATCATTATCAGCGTTCTGTTGCTGCAAGACCTGATTGCGATCGTGATTCTTCTGTTATTGCACGGCATGGCCGGGAGCAGCGATGGCTGGCACCGCGCCGCCGCCCTGGGCCTGGCGCTACCCGGTTTTCTGATCTTCGCCTTCGGATTTTCGCGTTTCGTCCTGACACGCCTGCTGGCGCGCTTCGATACGATCCAGGAATACATCTTTCTTCTTGCAATTGGCTGGTGCCTGGGCATGGCAGAATTATCAGAGTCGCTGGGGCTGTCGCCGGAAATTGGCGCCTTCATTGCCGGCATCGCAGTGGCCACACAGCCCATCTC
>CP070738.1:174055-180935 GCA_020347685.1 Gammaproteobacteria bacterium
CATTCAGCCTGCTATCACCATCCCCAGCAACGCCACCAGCATTACGATCGGCTCCGATGGCGTTGTATCCGCGCTGACGCCGGGAAGCAGCTCCCCGACTCAGCTGGGCAGCATTCAGCTTGCCGATTTCATCAATCCCGGTGGGCTGCAGTCCATAGGGCAGAATCTGTTTCTGGAAAGCGCTTCCAGCGGTTCGCCAGCCACCGGCACTCCGGGCCTGAACGGTCTCGGTTCGGTGGTGCAGGGAGCCCTGGAAACCTCCAACGTGAACGTCGTGGAAGAGCTGGTGAACATGATCGAAACGCAGCGCGCCTATGAGATGAACTCCAAGGCGATACAGACCACTGACCGGATGTTGCAGTTCGTTACTTCCAACCTCTAGGTCTGAACTGACAGGTTACCGCATATGAAGGGGTTGACAAGAACGGAGATGAGAGCGCGGCTGACGCTGGTCGCCGTGTTCGTGTTGAGTGGCTGTGCGACCCCTGTTCGGCAGCAGGAGAGCTATCGACCCACGCTGCCACCCGCGTATACCTACGCGGAGCCCGAAAACGGTTCGATTTACCAGGCATCGCAGGATGTTCGCCTGTTTGAAGACGTTAAAGCACGGCGTGTCGGTGACGTGATTACGGTGGTTCTCAGAGAGAGTACGTCGGCGTCAAAATCCGCCAAGACCTCGGCAGACAAGGATCAGAGTACCGAGATCGCCAGCCCCACCTTTTTCGGTGCCACGCCCACATTCAATCTGCCCGGCATCATTCCGCTTGACAGCAATCGCAATAACACGCTGGAGCAGAATCTGAGTGCCACACGGTCGTTCGAGGGTGAGGCTGACTCGAGTCAGAGTAACAGTCTGTCGGGTGAGATTACGGTGACGATTTCAGATGTCCTGCCGAACGGAAACCTGGTCGTGCGCGGCGAGAAGTGGCTGACCCTGAATCAGGGTGAGGAGTTCATACAGATTTCCGGTATCGTGCGGCCACAGGACGTAAGCACCCAGAACACGATTCTGTCGACGCAGATTGCAGATGCCCGGATCGCCTACAGCGGCAAGGGGGCCCTGGCGGAAAGCAATCGAATGGGATGGTTGGCGCGCTTCTTCAACCATCCTGTCTGGCCATTTTAGATGCAGTAGTAGTGAGAGATCATGCGTAAACTAACCTTTGTTCTGATGTTTCTGGTCTGCTCGGGATCGGCATGGGCGGAACGCATCAAGGACCTGGCGAGTCTGGCCGGTGTGCGCGATAACCAGCTGGTCGGATATGGGCTGGTAGTCGGCCTGGACGGGAGTGGTGACCAGACGAGCCAGACGCCTTTCACCGTGCAAAGCTTGAAGAACATGCTGCAGCAGTTCGGCATTGTGCTTCCGCCGGGCACGAACCCTCAGCTCAAGAATGTTGCTGCAGTTGCCATACATGCGCGCTTGCCCGCGTTCGCGAAGGTTGGTCAGACCATAGATGTGACCGTCTCCTCGATCGGTAACGCGAAAAGCCTGCGCGGCGGCAGCTTGCTCATGACGCCGCTGAAAGGGGCTGACGGTCGGGTGTACGCCATAGCGCAGGGCGATCTTCTGGTGAGCGGGCTTAACGCATCGGGCAGTGATGGTTCCAGCATTACTGTCAACGTTCCCAGTGTGGGTAGTATTCCAAATGGCGCCACTGTGGAACGGGTTGTGCAGAATCCGTTTCTGGATGGCGACTATATTACGTTCAATCTCAATCGCTCCGATTTCACCACGGCGAACCGCCTCGCGGAGGCCATCAACCAGACGGTCGGGCCCGGCGTGGCCCAGCCAATGGACGGTATGTCCATTCGTGTCAGCGCTCCCAACGAGGCCTCGCAGCGGGTTGCGTTTGCGTCACTGGTAGAGAATATCCCTGTTGAGCCTGGTGAGGCGGCGGCACGGGTGATTGTGAACTCCAGAACGGGCACAGTGGTCATCGGTGCAAATGTCCGAATTCTCCCGGCTGCGGTGTCCCACGGTACCTTGGTGGTAACCATTACGGAGAATCTTGATGTGAGTCAGCCGGGCGCATTTGCGAGACGCGGCCAGACAGTAGTGACACCGCAAAGTGACATTGATGTCGGAGTGAAGGGTAATCGCATGTTTCTTATCGACTCCGGCATTACATTGCAGAATGTTGTGGACGCAGTGAACCGGGTGGGGGCCACCCCGGGCGACCTGGTAGCTATTCTCCAGGCCCTCAAGCAGGCAGGCGCACTGCGTGCCGAGCTGATGGTGATCTGACCCGAACAGGCAGAGTGTCCTAATGACAAGCCCGGTTGCACACAACGATGTCTACACGGATTTTCAGGGATTGTCCGAACTGCGTTCGCGTGTCAGAAACAACAGCGAAGCCGCGTTGCGCGAAGTCGCTGGGCAGTTTGAAGCGCTGTTTATTCAGATGATGCTGAAGAGCATGCGCGACGCCGGGCTCGGCGAGGGGATACTCGACAGCGAGCATACCAAAACCTATCAGGCGATGTTCGACAAGCAAATTTCCATTGACCTGAGCAAGCGGCAGGGACTCGGCATGGCGGAAATGATGGTTCGCCAGCTGAGCAGGGCGGGTGGAGGCAATGGGAGTAATGACCCGGAACTGGCGCCGCAGAGTCCAACTTTTCAGGCGCTGGTGCGCCCGGCAGCTGCCTTCGCGGCACCGGCGCATTCCCGCGGCACGTCGGCAGTGAATACGGACTGGAGCGCCGATTCGCCGCAGGCATTCGTGACAGAGTTATGGCCGCACGCGGCGCGTACAGCGCATAAGTTGGGAGTGGCACCAGAGGCGCTGATAGCACAGGCAGCGCTGGAAACAGGCTGGGGAAAACACGTGATGAGCCGCCCCGACGGACACAGTAGCTTTAACTTTTTTGGCATCAAGGCGGATGCACGCTGGCGCGGCGAACGTGTGACGAGTGAAACCATCGAGTTCAGGGACGGGTTGATGCGCAAGGAACGCGCAAGTTTTCGTGCCTATTCGTCCCTTGCCGAGGGCTTTGCCGACTACGCAGACTTTCTGCAGTCCAATCCGCGCTATCGGGAGGCTCTGAACAACGCCGGCAATGCTGCTGGTTTTGCCCAGGCCCTGGTCGAAGCGGGTTATGCCACGGACCCTGAGTATGCCAATAAGATCAAAGAGATAATGAACGGCAAGCAGCTGAGAACAACGATTACCGAAATCAAGGAATCCGGATCCGAGCCGCTAAGCTGACGAGAGGTTTTACGATGCAAGCATCCGCTATCGCTGAGTCGGGCATTATGGGTACGCGATCATGGCAGTAGGTTTACTGGGTACAGCGGCATCAGGTCTGCAGGCGTTCCAGCGTGCGATTTCGGTAACCGGCCACAATATCAGCAATGCCAATACGGATGGCTATACTCGCCAACGCGTTGAACTCGGCACGCGTCCACCGAGCTTTACGGGTCAGGGTTTCATTGGTAACGGCGTTCAGGTCGAGAGCATCGAACGGGTATTCGACGAGTTCGTGACCGAGCGCCTGCGAAACACCACGAGTTCCAGTTCACAGTACGAGACTCTCGCACTGCTCTCCGGACGCGTTTCCAATTTGCTGGGAGACGACCAGGCGGGGCTCGGTAACGGACTCGAGGCCTTTTTCAACGCGGTACAAGCACTTGCAGACGATCCCTCATCGATCCCGGTGCGTCAGCTATTGCTGGCGGAAGGCGAATCGCTGGTCGCGCGGTTTCACAATCTCGATACCCAACTCGATTCCATGCGTGACGAGATCAACGGTAGCCTCTCCAACATGGTGGCTGAGATCAACAGCCTGAGTACGGCGATCGCCGAGGCTAACCGTAACATCGTAGATGCCACGAGTCAGGGCAGTGGGGCCGCCCCCAATGACCTCCTCGACGAGCGGGACAATCTTATCAACCGTTTATCGGAACTCGTTTCAGTGCGCACCGTCGAACAGGAAAATGGCGCCACGAACGTGTTTGTTGGCTCCGGCCAGTCGCTGGTTACCGGCTTTCTGGCATCTGAGCTGAGAACGGTGCCGAACAATTTTGATAACCGCCATCTCGACATCGCTGTTGTCGGAGCGGGAATTTCAACTGTCATCACGGACAACCTGACGGGTGGGCAGCTGGGCGCCACGCTGGATTTTCGCGATCGCATGCTCGACCCGGCTCAGAACGGTCTGGGTCGTATCGCGGTAACCGTGGCTATGGAGTTCAACCGGCAGCACGGGCTCGGCATGGACCTCGACGGAGTGGCCGGAACCGATTTCTTTTCCGTGACGGCTCCGCAGGTTGCCGCGAACCTCAACAACACGGGGACCGCCAGCGTTACTGCGAGCTTCGATAGCGCGAACATCGATGATTTGTCCACAGACGACTATCTGCTTGGGTTCGACGGTGCCGCGTGGTCATTGAGCCGCGTCAGCGACGGGCAGCCGGTCACCATGACAGGCAGCGGCCCGTTCTTCGCCGATGGCCTGCAGATCGATATTGCCGGCGGCGCGGCAGCAGGTGACCGGTTCCTGATCCGGCCTACACGATCGGCCAGCGCCGACGTATCGATGCTGCTCGGAAATCCCCGTGAAATTGCGGCCGCCGCTTCCGCCGCGGCTCCCGCTCCCGGCGATAACAGTAACGCTTTGCTGCTGGCGAATCTGCAGGTTGCGCAGACCATGGAAAATGCGACCACCAGTTTTCAGGGCGCCTACGGCCAGCTGGTCGGTGAACTTGGCACTCAGACGCGCTCCGCCCAGATCAACGCGGATGCCCAGGCGGCGCTGCTATCCCAGGCACAGCAATCGCGTGACGCGGTTTCCGGTGTGAACCTCGACGAGGAGGCTGCAAACCTGTTACGTTTTCAGCAGGCCTATCAGGCAATAGCTCAGGTCATTTCGGTTGCGGATTCAACCTTCCAGACCCTGCTCAGTGCGGTGAGGAGATAGCAATGCGCGTCGGTACCTTGCAGATGTTTCGCCAGGGCGTGAGTTCCATTCTTGAACAACAGACCCAGTTGTTACGGACCCAGCAACAGTTATCGAGCGGCAGGCGCATCGTCAATCCCTCCGATGACCCGATCGGGTCAGCACAGCTGATCGGTTTGTCCGAGTCGCTCCAGATCACTGAGCAATACCAGCGCAATATTCAGCGGGTGCAGACTCGCCTGGAGCTGGAGGACACGGCACTGGGCTCGGTTGGCGACGCATTACAGCGCGCCCGCGAACTGGCAGTGCAAGGACTCAATGACACAAACGCGGGGGACGAACGTGTTGCGATGGCCAAGGAGATCCGTCAGATCCTCGATGAAGTTCTGGGTCTCGCGAACCGCAAGAGCGAAAACGGTGAGTATCTTTTTGCGGGTTTCCAAGGGCAGACGACACCTTTCAGCCACGACGGGGCCGGTAATTTCAGTTACGCGGGTGATCAGGGGCAGCGCAATATCCAGGTGGGACCTGCCCGCCAGGTGGCGGATGGCGACCCCGGACAGGCGGTATTTCTCGATATTCCTGCGACGTCAGGTGGTACCGAGGACCTGTTTACTACGCTGTATAACCTGGCCTCGGATCTCGAGGCCGATGCACCTAAACCCAACAGTCTCGACCAGCTTGACAACGCAATGACCCATTTACTGGGATTCCGGGCGACCGTTGGGGCGCGTCTGAACGCGGTTGATAGCCAGGAAAATATAAATGGCGCACTGCTCGTACAACTCGAGCAAACACGTTCCAGCATTCGTGATCTGGACTACGCCGAAGCAGCGAGTCAGCTCAGTCAGCAAAGTGTGACACTGCAAGCGGCGCAGCAGGCGTTTGTTCGTGTGCAGAATCTGAACCTGTTCAATTACCTGTAGCCCGTTCCTGAATCGCGCGGTAGCGACACGGATGTCCCGGCTCAGTGCCGTTCGACATCAGTCAGCAAACTCGAACGGCTGTGCAATGATGGTTTTGCGCTGCTGCCCGGAGTGTGCAACAGCGACTGCGGCAATATGTTGTTCAGTTGGACGCAGTAGTTTTAACTGCCAGTTTTCGTCTCGGTCGTCAATATCGGGGTCGAACTCAACACATATTTTGTCCTCCGTATCGACGCGAAAAAACAGTTTTCGGGTCGGGAAGTGGATGCCAATCCCTCGGGCCTTTACGTAAGCTTCGCGCAGCGTCCACCGCTGAAAGAAATACTCCAGTTGTGCCTGTCCCGTTAGGCGCTTCTGGTGAAGGTATTCGGCTTGCGAGAACATGCGTCGGGCGACCCCCAGGGGATCGTGGCGCCCGGTAACTTTCTCGGCGTCAATCCCACATTGGCCGGACAAATTCACGACACAAGCGGCTAGACCCGCGGTGTGGGTCAGATTGAAACGCAGTGGGGCCGCCTCTGGGTTGCAGATTTCGGGTTTTCCGTGTTCTGAATGCGAAAAACGCCACTCTTTGGGGGCAAGCGCGCAGTATCGAGACAGCACCTGGCGGACCAGTGCATGGGAAACCAGGAAACGGTGCCGGTCCTCGGGAAAATGAAAGCGGCGATGCCGCCGCGATTCGTCTTCAGCAAGCATGGCCCGGAAACCACGCAATCTGGCGGGGTCCTGGACGGACTCGGGAACAACGAACCAGATATGGATTTCGTGTTGCAGACGCTGCAGAAGGTTGGGGTCGCTCATCAGTCGCGTCACTGTAGCGCCTTGCCACAGCCCTGGTAGATCTTGTCATCCAGCTTGATCTGAACCGTAACCTCGAGCGGTTCTGCGCCGGCCGGTCCCGTGCAGGGCTTGGCCTCCAGGGTCAGCGTCAGCTGATGCTCGGAAGACTCAGCCAGATAACTTGTTTTTCGGGCTGCCGCGTCAATCTCGGGAGTCGGTGTCGGGAACCGGTACACAGTCTGGCTGTGGTCTTGAACGAAAACAATTTCATC
>CP070738.1:181035-187368 GCA_020347685.1 Gammaproteobacteria bacterium
TCGATCGATCCGCCGCTCGCGGTCATCACCGAAACCCAGCTGTTCGGCGAACGTGCGCTGCAACAGCGCCGGCGCCGCCCGCGCCGCGATGCCGACGCTATTGTCCGCAACCTGACCGATCTCAATCTGGGTGCACCGGTGGTGCACGAGGATCATGGCGTGGGGCGTTACATCGGGCTGCAGAAGCTCGGCGTGGGCGGCATCGAGGCGGAATTCCTGACCCTGGAGTATGCCGGCAACGACAAACTGTATGTCCCGGTCGCCTCGCTGCACCTGATCAGCCGCTACACCGGGTCGGCACCGGAAACCGCGCCGCTGCACAAGCTGGGCAGTGACCAGTGGCAGAAGGCGCGCAAGAAAGCCGCCCAGCGCGTACACGACGTTGCCGCCGAGTTGCTGGACATCTATGCGCGCCGCGCTGCACGTAAGGGGTATGCCTTCCCGGTCCACTCGGAAGAATACAGTGCCTTCGCCAGCACCTTCCCGTTCGAGGAAACACCGGACCAGGCGCAGACCATCGAGGCGGTACTCGAAGACATGGCGGCACCGCAACCCATGGACCGGGTAGTGTGTGGTGACGTCGGCTTCGGTAAGACCGAGGTCGCCATGCGTGCCGCCTTCGTTGCCACACAGGCCGGACGTCAGGTTGCCGTGCTGGTGCCGACCACCTTGCTGGCCCAGCAGCACTATCAGAACTTCAGCGACCGGTTCGCCGACTGGCCGGTGCGTATCGATGTGCTGTCACGGTTTCGCAACAAGAAACAGCAGGACAAGATCATCGCCGAATTCGCCGCCGGTACCCTGGATATTCTGATCGGCACCCACAAGATCCTGCAGGACGATATCAGGCCCAAGAACCTCGGCCTGGTGATCATCGACGAGGAGCACCGCTTCGGCGTTCGGCAGAAGGAAAAGCTCAAAGCGCTGCGCGCCCAGGTCGACCTGCTCACTCTGACCGCCACGCCGATTCCGCGCACCTTGAACATGTCGCTGTCGGGGTTGCGCGACCTGTCGATTATCGCCACGCCACCGGTGCAGCGCCTGGCCATAAAGACCTTTATCAGCGAATGGAACACGGCGACCATCCGCGAAGCCTGCCTGCGTGAGATCAAGCGCGGCGGCCAGGTCTATTTTCTGCACAACGAAGTGGAAAGCATCGACAAGATGGCGCGCGAACTTCGCGAGCTGGTACCCGAGGCGCGGCTGGAAATCGGCCACGGGCAAATGCGCGAGCGCGACCTGGAGCGGGTCATGCTGGACTTCTATCACCGCCGTTTCAACATCCTGCTGTGCACCACGATTATCGAAAGCGGTATCGATGTGCCAACGGCCAATACCATTCTGATCAACCGCGCCGACCGCCTGGGGCTCGCCCAGCTGCACCAGTTGCGTGGCCGTGTGGGGCGCTCGCATCACCGCGCCTACGCCTACCTGCTGGTGCCGCACAGAAAAGCCATGACCGACGACGCTATCAAACGCATCGAGGCGATCGAATCACTGGAGGACCTGGGCGCCGGATTCACGCTTGCCACCCACGATCTGGAAATTCGCGGTGCCGGCGAGCTGCTGGGTGACGAACAGAGTGGCCAGATCCACGAAATCGGCTTCAGCCTGTACACCGAGTTGCTGGAACGCGCGGTACAGGCGCTGAAGGCCGGACGCGAGCCGGAACTGGAGCGGCCCCTGAACCACGGCCCCGAGGTCGATCTGCATATCCCGGCGTTGATCCCGGATGACTACCTGCCGGACGTGCATACCCGCCTGACCCTGTACAAGCGCATTGCCAGCGCAGCCGACGCCGAACAGCTGCGCGAATTGCAGGTCGAAATGATCGACCGGTTCGGGCTGCTGCCCGAACCGGTGAAACACCTGTTTACCGTTACCGAGCTGAAACTCAGGGCGGTTCCGCTCGGCATCAGCAAGATCGATGCAGGCGAGGATAACGGGCGCCTGGTGTTCGGTGCACAGCCCAATGTGGACCCGGGCACCATCATCACTCTGATCCAGACCCAGCCGCAGCACTACAGTCTTGACGGCGGCGACAAGATCCGTTTCCGCTTCCCCATGCCTTCCGCCGAACAGCGCTTTGCGACCGTCGGCACGCTGCTACAGCGGTTGAGCAGCGCGGCCGACTCAGGCAGGATAGCGTGATGAACGGCAGGCAAGGAAAGCGTACCGGCGCACTCATACTCGCGATATTGGCGTGGATTGGGCCATTTTACGGCAGCGAGATCCGGGCCGAAGAGCAGATCTATGATATCGAGCTGGTCGTGTTTCAGAACCTGGTGGAGAACGACGCCGGCGAAGTCTGGCCTCTCGACGACTCGGCCTGGTCGGCAAACAGCGGCGAGGAAATGGCCGGCCTTTCCGGCCCGGAAGTAACCTGGCTCAGCAAACCGTACCGGCTCGGCGCACATTACGAAGCGCTACGGCGTTCGGCACAGTACCGGCCACTGGCCCATTTCGCCTGGCGCCAGCCGCTGCTCGATCGTGACCAGGCCGCCGCGCTGCAACTGCCTGCCACCGGGGCGCAGCCCGGCGGCGCCTATGTCGACGGTTCGGCCCGGGTGGCGGTCGAGCGTTACCTCCACCTGTACCTGGATCTGCGACTGCACGGCGCGGTGCCGCGGGCGCCGGTCGTGTATCAACCGGACGCAGATCCCGAACCGCACGCTGTGCCCGAGTTCCGGCTCAAGGAGAAGCGCCGCATGCGCAGCAAGGAGCTGCACTACTTCGACAACCCCCGCTTCGGAGCCCTGGCGCTGATCACACCCTATACGCCCGACCCGGACGGCGAAACTCGCGATAGCGAGGCTTCAGGGGACAGCCCGCGCTAAATGAAAAGACCGGGCCGAAGCCCGGTCTTGAGTCAGCGCATCGTGCTGTGGTGCCGCTCAGGCGACCTGGTATCTGGCCTTGGCCTCGCGCGCGGCTTTGGCCTGCTCCTCGTCATAGGCCTTGCCGGACCACAGCATTTCGTAGGCGATTTCTTCGTTACCGTTCTCGCACAGCTCCAGTACCTGCGCAAACAGCGGCTGGAACGTATCGCTGCGATGCGAGCGCTCGTGATCCTCAAAGGTATTCCAGAAGGTCACGATCAGCGCCTCCTTTCCTTTTAACGCACTTTCCACCGCCTGGCCGACGGTGGAGCCCTCGTTGGACACGTCGCCTTTGTTCAGGCACACGAAACCACCCACAAAACCGGTGTCCGAGTGATAGGTCTTGACGTTCTCGCACAGGGTCGCCACGCGCTCCTGGAGATCGTCTACGCTGTACCCGTCCTTCAGGATGACACGATTCACGGTTACCACACCGTTGTGAGGAAAATTCGCAATTAATCCGTTCATGATTCACCTTCCGCGTCAGTGTGTTTATAAGGGAAAGCTAATATATAGTACCTGAGTATTTTAGTCAAGTATTAGCGCGGGCATAAAAACTTTTAATTGGTCTGGATTTTCAGCGCTTACCCGGCCGACGGTTGTTTCTCACATTTCTATTTGAGATCAGAACGATAGGTGAGACGGGTGGGCACGCCAACCTGAGATGCGCAGGCGGGTGGCGACTCTGGGCTGGCTGTTTGGATTGCAGCCGGGGAGCCAAACTGTAGCCACCGCCCTGCGGCGCCAGACTAGGCGCTGCAGCCGGCTGCCATGGGGATGGCGGTTTCCAGCAGGCGGCGCACTTTCTCCATACCCACCGCCAGACTGGCCTCGATATCGTCCATGCTGATCACACCGGGACCCCGTCCGGCCGCCCAGTTGACGATAACCGCGCAGCAGGCATACCCCAGCTCCAGTTCCCGCGCCAGCGCCGCCTCGGGCATGCCCGTCATACCGACCATGGCACAGCCGTCCCGCTCCATCCGATTGATCTCGGCCGCGGTCTCCAGGCGCGGACCCTGGGTCGCCCCGTAGGTCCCGTCCTGCACCGCCTCCAGCTGCAGGCTGCGCGCACTCTCGATCAGCACGCTGCGCAGCTCGGGGCTGTACGGATCGGTGAAGTCGACATGCGTCACGTGGCTGAGATCCTGCTCGAAATAGGTGTGCATGCGCGACCAGGTGTAGTCGATGATCTGGTCGGGGAACGCCAGACGGCCCGGTTCCATGTCCTGGCGGATACCGCCCACTGCCGCGACGGCAATCACCTTCTGCACGCCGGTTTCGCGCAGCGCCCAGATGTTGGCCCGGTAGTTCACCATGTGCGGCGGAATGGTGTGACCCCGCCCGTGCCGGGGCAGAAACACCACGTCGGTGTTACACAACTCGCCGTGCAGCAGCGGACCGGAGGGTTCTCCGTAGGGGGTGCGTATGACTTCGCGCCGCTTGATCTTGAGATTCTTGAGGGTGGCAAGACCGGTGCCGCCAATGATCGCTATTTCGGCCATAGGAATTCCGTCGTCATTCCCGCTGCCGGATCAGCTGCCGGCCACGGCATAGATGCCCCTGACATTGCGCCAGTAGCCGTGGTAGTCCATGCCGTAGCCGAACACGTAGCGGTCCTCGACCTGCACACCCACGAAGTCGGCACTCAGGCCGCTGGCTCTGCGCTCATGCAGTTTCTCCACCAGTACCGCGCTATAGACCGCGCTGGCACCCTGCTCACGGCAGTAAGCAAGTATCGCTGCCAGTGTCAGCCCTTCATCCAGTATGTCGTCCACTACCAGCACGGTGCGTCCCTGCAGCGACTGCGAGGGGCGCGTTATCCATTTCAACTCGCGCCCGCCACGGGTGCCCTGATAACGGGTTGCATGCAGATAATCCAGCTGCACCGGAAACTCCAGGCGCGTGAACAACTCGCTGGCGGGAACCAGCCCGCCGGTCATGACGCACAGCAACAGCGGATCAGCATCACCAACCGCCTGCGTGATAGCGGCGGCCATTCGATCCAGTGCCGCTTCAATGTCATGCTGTGAGTAAAGCTGATCGGCTGCCGCCAGCACTTGGCGGGCTTCCTGCAGTGGATCCGTGTCGTTCATGCTAGGCCGCATCTCACCGCACCAGACGGCACTCTCGAACGCAGGCTCTGCTGCCGGCTAAGCCTCATATTCATCGCTTCGATCCTTTATGCAGTTGCACCGCCGCCCGGTGAGGTCGGCTAGCCCGCATGTCTCACGGGGATCCCGTACGCACAAAGCGCTTCATAACCTCAATACCTTCTGTCACTCACCCGCCGCCCCGTGAGAAATGCGGGCTAGTAGGTCAGGGTCACGGTTGCATCATCCATGGCCTCACTGATCAGGTAGGCGCCACCGACAGTCTCGTCGATTTCCGGAATCAGGTCATCGTCATCGAGTCCCGGCGCCGGCGCGCACACCTTGAACACGACACCCGCGCGATGGGCATCCTGCATCAAGCCATAAACCGTCTGTGCCGCGTCGGCCAACCGCAGCCGTTCCGGGACGCCGCGCCGAGCCAGTTCCGCACTGCGGCCGGTAATGATGATCTCCACCTCGTATTCCATGGCAGCAGCAACCGTGGCCTGGAACAACGGCGGCCCCACTTCGACCGGGTTCGATGGGTCTGTATTGACCAGCACAATCATCAGCTTATCGGCCACGCCGGTTCTCCCGATCAGACACCCGGGCGCATTATATGCGACCCGCGCACAAACCTGAAACCGACACCCGAACGCCGGTGCCGCTTAATCGAGATCCATGTCCAGCCAGCGCTCCGCCTGACACTGTTCCAGCAGTGCGGCCGTGCCACGGTAGCGCCTGCAGTCGAGCAGCTGCTTGCGCGGCGGACAGGCACCCGCGTGCATCCGCGCCAGTCGCAAGTGGGCTGCCGGATCGCTGTAACCCCCCAGCGACTCCACCACCTGGGCCGCATGCTCCGGCTGGTTGCAGACCAGCACCATGTCGCAGCCCGCCTCCAGTGCCATGCGTGCACGCTGCGGATGATCGCCGGCCCACTCGGCACCCCCCATACTCAAATCATCGCTGAAGATCACGCCCTGGAAGCCCAGTTGGCCCCTCAGCACTCCGGTCAGCCAGCGGTGCGAAAAGCCGGCGGGCTGTGCGTCTACCTGCGGATACAGGACATGTGCAGCCATGATGCCGTTGAGACCGTTGTGAATCAGGCGTTCAAAGGGGATCAGATCCTGCAACTCCAGGTCGACCAGTGCACGCTGGTCTTCCGGCAGACTCTGATGCGAGTCGACTGCCACCCCTCCGTGCCCGGGAAAATGTTTGCCCACCGTTGCCATGCCGGCCTCGTGCATGCCGCGCTGGTAGGCCTGCGCCAGCTCCGCCACTACGGCAGGTCGACGGTGAAAGGCGCGGTCCCCGATCACCGTCGAGATACCGAGATCCAGGTCCAGCACCGGGGCAAAACT
>CP070738.1:187468-193748 GCA_020347685.1 Gammaproteobacteria bacterium
GCGGTGCTGACCAGCGAGCCGCTGTCGAAAACCGTATCGAGGTCCGCTTCGCTGAGGCCATGGTGAGCCAGACCCAGTTCCGGCAGCTCGGGAGACTCACGCAGCCCGAGTGGATCGATCGCGGCAATCTGGTGTCCCCTGAAGCGATAGGCGTTGATCAGCTGCAGAACCCGAATCTGCTTTTCTTCATGGGCCCGCGTTCCGGCCAGGCTGCCCAGCGCGCGACGCTGAGTCAGTGGCTCACGCGTCATGGCGCGGAACGCCTGCCGGACAGCCGAGTGCAGCGCCTCGGCACCCTCCCCGTTTACCCGCGGCAGGGTTTCGAAAAAGGTCCGCCAGTGACCGGAGACCCGGTTCGGGTCTGACAGAAACTGTTCGTAGAGATCTTCAAGATAAGCGGCGTTGTGGCCCGCCAGTTGCGAGCTGTCCCAGAATTCGAGCAGGCCTTTTTGTCTGGAAATGTCGTCCATTTATTGTACGCAGCGGCAGACCCGCATCCTGGGCTTATTTATACCGCCTAATCACACGCAAAACTCACGCCAACCCGCTAAGTTAAGCGCTAATCCTGTGGCAAAGCCTGGCACCAATGCAGCGGGCCGCGCAAGTCACGGCGAGCCGGCGTCGCAGCCACGGCCGAAACGACTCCGGCTTGACGCATTACACAGTATAGACAGCCTGATACGACGAAAATTCGTCACCTGGGCAGGGCACGCTGTATGGCCTGTGCAGCGGCCCAGCGTTCGCTCCCCCGCCGGTGTCGGCCGGTCTTCCAGCGCTGAAGAGGCTGCGCGGCGTTTTATTGTATGCTCCCCGTCATGGCTGTCGCCTACTTCAGGTTTTACGAAGAACTGAACGATTTCCTCCCGGCCGCCCGGCGCAAGGTGGAGTTCAGCCACCGCTTCCACCGCCGCGCTTCCATCAAGGACATGATCGAGTCGTTCGGAGTGCCGCATCCCGAGATCGAGCTGATCCTGGTGAACGGCTGCTCAGTAGATTTTTCCTACATCGTCGAGGACGGCGACCGCGTCAGTGTGTATCCGGTGTTCGAGTGTCTGGATGTATCGCCTTTGATCCGCCTGCGCGCGGCGCCGCTGCGCAAACCGCGCTTCGTGGTGGACTGCAACCTCGGGCGGCTGGCGCGGTACCTGCGACTGCTGGGGCTGGACTGCGAGTACCGCAACGACTTCACGGATGACGACGTCGCCACCATCAGCGTGCAACAGCAGCGTATCGTTTTGACCCGTGATCGCCGGCTGCTGCAGCGCAAAATCATTTCGCACGGATTTTTTATCCGCGCGATCCGTCCGCGCGACCAGGCACGCGAAGTGCTGTCACGCCTGGACCTGTACCGCAGCGTTAAACCCTTCACCCGCTGCACGCGCTGCAATGCACGGCTACAGCCGGTGCAGAAGAACCACATCGAACACCGCCTGGAACCGAAGACCCGCCGTTACTATCAGCACTTCCTGCAATGCCCCGGGTGCGGAAAACTCTACTGGCAGGGCGGCCACCATTCCCGCGCGCTGGCGCTGATAAAGGATCTGACCACCACACAAGTGTGCAAGGAGTGCTAGACTTGCCCGTAAACAGCCAATAAGGAAACCACCATGCGTCTACTCTGGAACCTGATCGGACTGTTCGGACTGGCGGTTGTTATCGTGATTATCGTGGCCATCGTGCAGGTGGGCCCGGCGATCACCAATCTTACCAGCTTTGACAGCCAGGCACTGACAACCTACGGCGATATCGCCAGAACCCTGGTCAAGACCGGCAACGGTGCCGAGGCCACGATCTGGAAAGTGCCGGTCGACGATGGCCTGTCCCCCGAAGACGTGGAGCAGACCATGAAGTTTGTCGCCAACGAACACAACATCAAGAACGTCGGTGAACTGCCCCTCTACAAGGAAGTCGAAGCCATCAGTGGCGAACCCTACCGCTTCATCAAGATCTACATGTTCTGCAATGCCATGACCGCGGCGCGCATGATCGACTACAGCGACGCATTTTCGGCCTACCTGCCGTGCCGGGTAACGCTGCTCGAGGACACCAGTGGCAAACTGTGGCTGTATACCCTCAACATGGATCTCATGATTCATGGCGGAGAGGAACTGCCACCGGCCCTGAAGGAAGAGGCGTTGCAGGTCAAGGACATCATCCTCGACATCATGAACCGGGGCGCCGCGGGCGAATTCTGACCCTGCACGGCGCAGACAGCCCGGCGAGCGCGCTGCTGCCACTCGCGCTCGCCGGCCCCGGATATCGGCTGGACCACCATCGTCCTGACTTGAGCCTGCTCCGGCGATCAGCCCTCCAACCAGCGCAGGGCTGAGCTCCTTTCCGCGAGCGCAGCCCGAAAAAGTCGGAAGTTTTTACATATGAAATGGTCGTTGCCGTTTCACAGCACAACCTCAGAAAAAATCAACATTTAACTGATTATAAAACGATTATGGTTGCGCTACCGGGTTGACGGATCGCCATGATGACGTCGGTACACCTTACATTTATCCGCGTTATTCAGCATATAATGATTCCCTTATTGTTTAATTTTTAAGCGCTTAGATTTTCTGGCCTCGTTATTGCTCCACATCCGGGCAGAATCCCGTCGCAGGGTCGGACCGAACCCGCCCGACGGATTTTCGCTCGATGCGAAGCTCGCACCATGAAGCTGGAGATTTGAAGTGCATTTCCTGAATTCCGCGCCCGCCCGCCTGCTGTCCCTGGCAGCCCTGCTGGTACTCGTACTGCCCGCCCGCGCCGCAACCGTTTCCTATTTCCTCGACCTGGCGAACGAACTGCCGGGTGGCGTGAACTATCTTCGGGTAACCATCAGTGACAGCACCACTGTCCCTGGCGATATCGATTTCCGGGTGGCGCTGCTGCCCGACGCCTTTCCACCCCCGGGTGGCAACTTCGGCATGGACAGGTTCCTGTTCAACCACGCTAGCGCCGTGTCGGTGTCGAGTAGCAATGTCACCGGGCTGAATTCCGGCTGGCGGGTGATCGAGAACAGCAACGCCGGCGGCGGCTTTGACCGCTATGCCCTGCAGCTCAAGGGCAGCGGCAGCAGCAGAACCGGGCTACTGGCATTCAGCATCACCGGCGTGGACGGCGATTCACCTGCCTCCTATGCCACGCCAGCCTACGGCCTGCACAACGGGGCCACGGAGTTTTTTGCCGCTCACATCGGCGGCTTTGACAACCACCCCTACGGCGCCAGTAGTACCTGGGTGGCCGGCTCGGCGCCGGTCCCGGTTCCGGCCGCGGTGTGGCTGTTCGCGTCCGGTCTGCTCAGCATGCTGGCGCTGGTACGGCATCACAATCACAGCTAGCAGAGAATACGCCACCGACCAGACCGGCGCGTTGCAGATAACCCGCCGAGCGTCAGTCGTCGGCGAGCACAGTACAGACCACCCGCCGGTCCTTGCGCGGCCCATCGAACTCGCAGAAGAAGACATTCTGCCAGCGCGACAGACCGAGCTCACCATCGATCAGCGGGATGGTCTCCGACGGACCAACCAGCCCGGACTTGAGGTGCGCATCGCCGTTGCCGTCCTGAGCATCGTGCAGCCACACCCCGTTCGGAATCAGTTTGCGCAGGAAATTCACCACGTCGGTCTGCACGCTCTCGTCCCAGTTCTCCTGGATCATGATGGCCGCCGTCGCGCCCTGGGCGTACACCGACACCAGACCATTGCGGACACCCGAGGTGCTGACCACTGCCTGCACCTGCCCCGTGATGTCGACCAGTGTCTCGCGTGCCGCGGTTTGCAGATGGATTATCTCGCGCATGCTCAGTCGTCCGGAACCACGAAATGAAGCGCATCGCCCAGCGGAACACTGAGCTCGGCACCGCCGAACCCGTGTAGCGAGTCATGCGCGCGAACCACCACCCCGGTCAGCGACGCGGGCAGGACAATGCCGGACAGACTGCGAGTGAAGGGCTGCTCATGCTCGTGGGGATGAGCCAGCACGCGGGTCGCGAGCACGTCGCCATCCGGCGCTACAACTTCCCAGCGATCCGCATAGTGGTCCCAGCCGGTGTCCCCGTGCCGCACCGTCACCGCGAAACGGTACTCGCGGGCTTCGCTGCGCCAGACTTCGACCTTCAGGACGTCGGCTTCACCCGCCGCCGCCACGGCTACCATAAACCAGAACAGAACAGAGAAGCGCGCGGCTAGCATGATTCTCTCAGCCCCCGTAAAGACCCAGCGGATCCTCCGGATTGACGCCTTCCATGAACGGAATACGCCGGTCATTGTGGGTGACCTGGTAAATCAGGCCCATCCAGTTGCCCACCACCGCTTCGGCCGTATCGTGCCAGGTGTTGTCCAGCCGCTGTACCACCAGCTGTTCGGGAAACGCGGGGATCTTGTCGCCGCGCACCCGCGCGGCGTCCACCCTCAGGCGGTGTTCGTTCAGCAGCGCCCTCTCCTGGATGCCAAAATAGTCGACCGGAAACGGCGGGTAGTCCTTGCGTTCCCCGCTGGCGTACAGACTCACTTCGCGCTTGTACTCCTTGAGCAGGGAAATGGTGTCGTATTCGGGATGCCCCTGGAAAAACACCACCCGCAGGCCATCGGCACTGGTGGCGAGATGCACACCGTCGCCCTCGACTTCCACCAGCACACGCAAGCCCGCTTCCTCGAACTGCTGCCGGGTGACCGCATTCCAGCGCGAGTGAGGCACGTCGAAGCGGGTATTGACATCGTTCACCAGCGGATGGCGCTTGTCGACCACGCGGTGCGGGAATACACCCCAGATCTTGTGCGGCTGGGGAATGCGTTTCTTTTCGTAGCGGAACTGCAGCACGGCGTGGGTGGCGAGACAGGAACACAGGATCGAGGTGACATTCTGCAGCGCCCAGTCGATGACGCCTTTCAACGGTTCCCAGAACCGCTGACTGTCCAGATCCGGGCCCACCACGTTGGCGCCGGTCACGATCAGCGCGTCCAGACCTTCCTGTTTCACTTTTTCGAACGGCTCGTAGTAGGCGTCGATGTAGGCCTGCGCATCCGGCCCGCGCGGCAGTTCCGGCAAGGTAAACGGGTGCACATAGAACTGCGCGATCGGGTTGCTCTCGCCCACCAGACGGAAAAACTGCCGCTCGGTTGCCGCCAGCGCCGCGTCCGGCATCATGTTCAGAAGACCGATGTGAAGTTCGCGGATATCCTGCTGCAGCGCGAAATCGGCGGGCAGTACCCGAATGCCTTCCTGGCGCAGGCGCTCGAACGCGGGCAGACGGTTATGTGCAACCAGCGGCATGGATCATTCTCCCAGGGCTAGCAAGCCCTAATCTCCGGCACGCGCAATCGCCGTTTCCAGCAATTCCAGAAAGTCGCCCTCGTCACGAACCTGTGCCACCTCCCGGGAGGTGACCGTGTAGCCGTGCGGCTCGGCAATCGCCGCGTAACGCGGAATGCGCGAGTGGAACAGGCGCGGGAACACCCAGCGCGTGAAGGCGTCGGGATCCATCTGTGCCGCGTAGGCAAGTCCGTTCTCCCCGAGATACACCTCCAGCTGCTCGGCCAGGAACTCGGGGCGATAGTAGAGTGGTTTGGGGTCACTCTGGGCCCGCTCGATCAGCTTCTGCTCCTCTTCCCGGTCGGTGACCTTGATATACAGGATCAGGGTATGCTCGACCAGCAGATCGATGACCGAGGGTTCATCGAGCTCACACAGACTGCCGCCGACATCGTTGACGAAATGCTGATAGCCGTAGATCTCGCGCGCCTTGCGGGTGAACTCCGGAACGTCGCGCATCGCCTTGATCTCTGCGTCGCGGTACAGTGCCTGGTGGCGGGAAAACTCCTCCAGCGGCACACCGCCCAGCTCCGGGTTGCCCAGCTTGCCGACGAAACTCAGCACCGGCCCCAGATCGTCGACTTTGATGTTGTTGCGAATGTAGATCCAGTCGCGCCGCAACAGGTCGCGCAGGAACGGCACCTGCATGGCCTGCTGCTTGATGAGGTCCAGGATCGGTTCGTCCAGGTAACGCGTACCGATACGGTAGTCGCCGGAGTAGTGAAACCAGTTGTGCTCGCGCAGCAACGACGAGAGGTAGGTCTTCCCGACCCCGGACATGCCGAGCAGGGTGACACTCCTGTTGGTCCAGGCTCGAAAGGTTTCCACGCTGAATTTCACTGCCAACCACTCCAGGTGACTGTAAAGCCCTCGATTATGCGGCATGTATCGCCGTGCTCAAAGGGCGCGCGGAAAAACCGCCCGCTTGGGGCGCGCCTGGCTCGGTGTTTGGTAAAAACCTCGGCCCTGGCGCGGGTAC
>CP070738.1:193848-199995 GCA_020347685.1 Gammaproteobacteria bacterium
GACTACGCGCATTATCGACGTACGGTCGGCAACCCTGTTGCCGGATCTGGGCTAAAGCAACCCCGGTGCTCTGGAGGGCAGCCAGCCGTTCGAGAACATTCAGTGGATGAGTGTGCTCAAGTCGCTCACGGCCTACCAGATGTACCGCCGGGCGGTACAGGTACGCGTGCGCCGGCCAGACGTACTGCGCTTTTTGTTCCAGGAGCGCCGCTTTCCGCGTTCCTTCTATCACACGGTGTGCGAAGCGGAGACCTGCCTCGAAAACCTGCCGCACAACGAGAAGCCGCGCAAAGCGGTGACCAGGGTAAAGAACAAGGTCATGCGGGCAAAGCCCGAAAGTCTGTCGCAAATCGAGTTGCACGAATTCATCGACCAGCTGCAGCTCGGCCTGGCGCGCGTCCACGACGCGATCGCGGCAAGCTACTTCGGGACCAGGCGCCAGCCAGAGACCCGATAAGCGTCTCCACCCCCCTTTAACTCCGTCATCCGGGCTCATGCATCTCGGCCTGCTCTGCTGCTTCGGCGATCACACATTCCCCTCGCCGTGCCTCCAGCTCGCATTCACCGGGGCACCCACCGGGACCACCCACGCACATTCAACCGATGACGCTGGCCTGGCGTTTCGCGTGGCGTGGCATCGGTACCCGCCCCCGCGCTACGAAACCCGCCGCCCAGGCCCCTGCCCCCGCTGCTCAAGGGAATCCACGGTGCTGCCGATACGCTCCGAACCGACCCCCCGCGCCCATGCCGCCGACTAAATGGAGTTAAGAAACATGGCGATACCACCCAAGTTTAACCGCTTGATGGATGAGTGCTATGAGATGGTAATCAGCCATCTGCGCCCTCTCATGGACCGGATGTTCGAGAACGCCGACGTCGCCCTGCTCGGCTTTGCAGAGAGCGCCGAAAGCAACATGGCTCAGACGGTATTCTTCGAGGCCATGGCCGAAGTGCGCAAGAAACGCAGCGCCATCGAGCAGTACTTTTTCACCGAAATCAAACGCAGTTTTTCCGAGTTTCCAGTGAAGCCGGACACCTCCGAGGAACCGGAGGAACCGGACAACCCGTTCGGTGGTCTGTCGCTGGTGGACAGAGACGAAATGGAAACCTCGGTAGCCATGCTCAACGCGTCCCGCAAGCTCGGTACGCGCATTATGGACAAGGTTTTTGGGCTCAAACAGCGCCTGTCTATCGTCAATGACGGCCAAGCCATCGAAGAAAGCCACATTCCGGCCGGACCCGCCTGGCTCGGCACCGCCTACCAACGCGCAATCGAGCAGCTAGACCTGGAGAACAAGGTGCGGCTGGTATTCATCGTACTGTATGAGAAGTACGTATTGAGCAAAGTCGACAGCCTGTTCGAGGAGTTCAATAAACATCTGATCCAGGCCGGCATTCTGCCGCATCTACGCTACGAGATCCGCAAGCAACCGGGCGGCATCGAAATCGTTCAGACGACGCCTGACAGCGAAGCACCGGAGGACAGTACGGAAACCGACCCGGAGTACGAGCCGGACCAGAGCGCCTCCGAACTCGGGGACGAGTTGTTCGGTCGGATCTGTGACCTGATTGCGGTGCGCCGCAGCGCCCCGCGGCCCGGCCAGGGGGCAGCCCGCGGCCCGAGCCAGGGAAGCACCCAGGGCGCAGGCCACGGCGGCGCATACGCGGGGGGCGGATCCGGCGGAAGCCACGGCGGGGCATCCCCGGGTGGCACGGCTGCCCAGGGTATGCGCGGCCAGGCTGGCGCCGAGAGTGGCGACACGGGAGTTCCCATCAGCGGACCCGGGTCGCTGCTGGTTGGTGAAATCAACCGTCTCCAGTCCGTAGCCCAGTCGGGCTCGACGCGCATGTCGAGTTCCGAGTTCATCGAAAATATCGAAGTCGACGAGAACCTGGTCGAACGCCTGCAGAACACGCTGACCGCAGAGCGCGAAAAGATCTTCGGCGGCGTCGACCGCCGCAAGCTGCCCGCTGCCGATACCAACGTCATCGAGCTGGTCGGCATGCTGTTCGAGTACATGCTGTTGGAGGAAAACCTGCCCAATGTGGTCAAGGCCCTGCTCAGCAGGCTGCACACACCAATGCTTAAGGTGGCTGTTCTGGACCGGCATTTCTTTACCCGGGCCCAGCACCCAGCCCGCAAACTGCTCAACGATATGGCCGCGGCCGGCAGACGCTGGGTAGAAGAACAAAACATCGAACGCGGCATCTTCCCGAAAATGAAGGAAGTCGTAGACAGGGCCCTGCTCGAATTCGAGGAGGACGTTGATTTGTTCGATGCGCTGTTGCAGGACTTCAACAAGTCAGTAAAGGAGCTCCAGCAACGGGCCCGTCTGGTTGAACACCGGAATACCGAAGCCGCCGAAGGTCAGGACAAGCTGCACGCGGCCCGTGCCCGTGCCCACAAGGAACTCGCCAGCCTGTGCGCAGGGAAACCTGTCGAGGCGGCAGGGCAAGACTTTCTGCAACGGCTATGGGCAGACAAACTCACATTTATCCTGTTGCGTAACCCTGAGGGTGACGCGTGTGAAGCTTGGCGCGAGGCGGTATCCCTGGCGCAACGAATGATTGACTCGCTGCTGCCACCGCCAGACGAACAGATCAGACAGGAGCGCCAGCAGGCACTTAGCGGACTTCAACAGGAGTTGCGCGAACAATCCCGAGCGATGCAGCAGGGCGATAAGGAGAGGCTGTTTAACAAGCTTTTCGAACTGCAGGCAGCGGCACTGAAGCAAATTGCCCCCGAGCAAGCGAGTCCGACCGCGCCGGAACCGACCCCCCGCGAGGCAACGGCGACAGCTTCAGACACTTCGGAACCTCTGGATGCCGCGCCGCTCACGCCCGCACAGCAGGACACCATCGCGAAGCTCAAGGGTGTCCCCTTCGGCACCTGGTTCGAGTTCATCGAGGACTCAAAAGCCCCGCTACGCGCAAAACTCTCATGGCGCAGCACGATTACCGAGAAATTCATGTTCGTGGACCAAATGGGCGTCAAGGCTGCCGTAATATCGATGCGCGAACTTGCCGACTGCATGATCAACGGCAAGGTACGGATCATTCAAGAGGAGAAGAAACCTTTTGTTGATCGCGCCCTGCATGCGATCCACCGAATGCTGGATCATGGAACCGCGCAAAAGGCGCGGGCCTGACCAACGGAGGCACAATGAGCACACCGTCACAACAGAACGCCACCGAACAGCGCCGCAAGCGCAGGATCGCGATAGCCGAATACGTGGAGATCACGGATGCCCATAACGGCAGAATTCTGGGCCAGCTGGTGAACCTGTCTGCGGACGGCCTGATGTTGATGGGCCCGCACTGCATCTGCCCGGGAACCATTTACCAGTTGCGGATTCCGCTGGAAACGGGGAGTAGCGCCGAGCCGCTCCTGGTAGGCGCCGAAAGTCTCTGGTGCCAGGACGCCAACGAGTCCGGCTCCTACTGGAGCGGATTCCAGATTATCGATATTTCCCCCCAACAGCGCGAAATCCTGGCAGATATCGTGGACCAATAAGCCCCGCTGCGTCGGCGACCCGGCCAAAACGCCACGCGCCGCGCCTGCCTGACGCGGCGCTAAACTCGGGGTGTAACCGCCACTGCCGGAGCTTCTGTGCAGCGCGCCGCAGCGTCTATATACTGGGCGCCCGCCGTCGCAACCGGCATTGGGAATGGACTACAGCATGGTGTCGTTGGGCAGGCTGGCGGGCCGGTTTACCGTCATCATCCTCAGCGCGTGCGTGTTCGCGCGCCCGGTATGCGCAGCGGTAACGGCAGACAACCGGCTGGACCTGACCGGCAACACGGTGGGCTACGCCGCCCTGGCGCTGTTTGTGATCGCCTACCTGCTGGTCATGGCAGAGGAATTCACCCAGCTGCGCAAATCCAAACCGGTGATTCTCAGCGCGGGCATCATCTGGGGCATGATTGCCTACCAGTACGCCACTCATGGGCTGAGCCAAGCCGCAGAGAACGCGTTCCGACACAACCTCCTTGAATTCTCGGAACTTTTCCTGTTTCTGCTGGCCGCCATGACCTACGTAAACGCCATGGACGAACGGCGGGTTTTCCAGGCCCTGCGCTCCTGGCTGGTACACAAACGCTGCAGTTACCGTCTGCTGTTCTGGATCACCGGGTTTCTTGCCTTCTCCCTGTCGCCGGTGATCGACAACCTCACCACCGCGCTGGTGATGTGCGCGGTAGTGCTCGCCGTCGGCCGGGATAACGCGAAGTTCGTCGGGCTGAGCAGTATCAACATTGTGGTGGCCGCCAACGCGGGTGGCGCTTTCAGTCCGTTCGGAGACATAACCACCCTTATGGTCTGGCAAAAAGGGCTGGTCGATTTCGGAACCTTCTTCCTGCTGTTCGTTCCGGCCGCCATCAACTTTCTGCTGCCGGCCCTTCTCATGCACCCGTTTGTGCCCGCCGGCATCCCTGAAACAGATAACGAAGTGCTGAAAATGCGCCGCGGCGCGAGGACCATAATGTTCCTGTTTGGCTGCACCATTGCAACCGCCGTCGGTTTCCACAACTTCCTGCATTTCCCGCCTATGCTGGGGATGATGACCGGCCTCGCCTACCTGCAGCTGTTCGGCTACTACCTTAAGAAGACTCACATCCCGGTGGCCACGGACTCGCCGAATTATGGAGCCGTGGGTGATGTTCTGCCTATGCAACAGGAAGACCGTCCGTTCGATGTATTCGGGCGGATCGCGCGCGCCGAATGGGACACACTGCTGTTCTTCTACGGTGTGGTTCTGTGCGTGGGTGGGCTGGGTTTTATCGGCTATCTGGAACTGATATCTGAAGCCATGTACGTCGACCTCGGCAGCACTACTGCAAATGTATTGATAGGCCTGCTGTCGGCAGTGATCGACAACATCCCGGTGATGTTCGCGGTGCTGTCAATGCACCCGGACATGCCGCTGGGCGACTGGCTGCTGGTGACGCTGACCGCGGGCGTTGGGGGCAGTCTGCTCTCGATCGGCTCCGCGGCAGGGGTGGCCCTGATGGGACAGGCGCGCGGCCAGTACACGTTCTTCCTGCATCTGAAATGGACGCCGGCCATCGCCATGGGCTATGCCACCAGTGTGCTCACACATCTGTGGCTCAATGCCCCCACCTATGGCGTAGCCGTAACCGCAAGATAAAACAGAATCCGGGCTGCGCGCTAATGCGAGGCGACCGCCCGGCCGGGCCAGGGCTCAATCGCTTTCCAGAGCCTCCCACACCGATTGCCGACCCGCCGCCTTGGCGATGGCTTGCAGCCGACTCTGGTGCGCGGCGTTTTCTTCCCGGTCAGCACGTATCACCCGCAGTGGCGGCCGGTTGGCTGCCAGACGACGCGGTTTGTCCGGCTGAGCCGTGCTGCCACCCGTTTCCAGGTTGCTGCCGAGTGACAGGGTGACCTGGCCACCGGTCATAGCAAGATAGACGTCGGCCAGGATCTCTGCATCGAGCAGCGCGCCATGCAGATCGCGGCGCGAATTGTCTATCTCGTAGCGCTTGCACAGCGCGTCGAGGTTGTTTTTCTGGCCCGGGTGCATCTTGCGCGCCATCAGCAGGGTATCGAGCACCTGGCAGAGTTCGTCGACCTGCTGGCCGTAGGCGCACAGCTTCAATTCATGGTTTATGAATCCGACGTCAAACGGCGCATTGTGAATGACCAGTTCAGCACCGCGAATATAGTCCACGAAATCGGCAACCACGTCCTGGAACCGGGGCTTGTCGACGAGAAACTCATTGGTTATCCCGTGCACCTCGATAGCGCCTGCATCGATTTCGCGGTCCGGCTGCAGGTACTGGTGAAAATTGTTTCCGGTCAGCCGCCGGTTGACCAGTTCCACGCAGCCGATTTCGATGATTCGGTGGCCCTCCTGAGGTTCCAGGCCGGTCGTTTCGGTATCCAGCACAATCTGCCGCATTGGCTTCTCCCTAGGGCCTGTTAACACTATCCCCGCCGTGGCGACGGCGGCCCGTTTGCCGCGAGCCAAGGCGCGCCGAACGCAGTGGACCTGAGCCACATAAGCGAGGTGCAACGCCGGCTCGCGGCAAACGGGCCCCGTCCCTGCGGGTTGCGCCCCAAAAAGCGTCATGCCGCGTTGCTCGTCGCTCATTTGGAATAACCAAACTTCTCTCCTCGCGCCTTGC
>CP070738.1:200095-206120 GCA_020347685.1 Gammaproteobacteria bacterium
GCGGGGCGGTGAGCTGTCCGGGATTGTCACGCTGTACTCGGATCTGCCGGGCTACTTCGACCGTGTGGGCACGGAGTTTTTCGCCGCCTTCATTCATCTGGCCAATGCATCGCTGGAGCAGTGCACGCTGCTGCGCAATCTGACGCACATGGCCAGCCACGACCTGCTAACCGGTTTAATGAACCGGCGCGGAACGCAGGAGTGCATGGAACACGAACTGGCGCGCAGTGTGCGCAAGGGACGGCCCTTGTCCATCCTGCTGTTCGATATCGACCGCTTCAAGCTGGTCAACGACAGGCTCGGCCACAAGGAAGGCGATGCGGTTCTGAAAGCGGTCGCCGACGCGGCACACAGCATGTTACGCGGCGAAGACTATTTCGGCCG
This sequence comes from Gammaproteobacteria bacterium, assembly GCA_020347685.1. Classification (GTDB taxonomy): domain Bacteria; phylum Pseudomonadota; class Gammaproteobacteria; order DSM-19610; family DSM-19610; genus Thiogranum. Next base: position 200,480 of record CP070738.1, read on the forward strand.
CTGGGGTGGTGAGGAGTTTATCTGCGTACTGCCCGATGCGACGCGCGAGGATGCGATAGCATTGGCCGAGCGCATGCGAAAAAATATTGCGCATACGGAGGTCGAGGCGTCGTCAGGTGTCCTGACGGTAACGGCCAGCTTCGGCGTGTCCACGTTTCCGCACGACGGTGACAGCATCGACAAGCTGATCGCGGCGGCCGATGCCGCGCTGTACCACGCCAAACGTGCCGGGCGCGACCGCTGCGTGAGCGCGGAGGTGGTGCAGCAGGACGTCTACAGTATCGGCAACATGCTCGATTCCGCGTTGGCGGAAAACCGTATTGTGCCGGCGTATCAGCCCATCATCGATCTGGCCACCGGCAAGGTCGTCGCCGAGGAAACGCTGGCGCGCATGATCACGCCCGATGGCGAGGTCATCGAGGCGGCGCGTTTCGTCGCCGCCGCCAGCCAGCTGCAGTTGTTGCACCGCATCGACCAGGCGATCGTCATGCAGGCGTTTTCGCACTGCGTGGTCGGCCTGCAGAGCGGCATGAACCGGCTCGATCACTTCATCAACATCTCGGCCGACCTGTTGCGCCACTCGGAGCTGGTGGACCAGTTGCTGCAGGCAGCGCGCACACACTGCAGCGGCTGTGGCGGTTTGATCGGCGACGTCAAGCCCATGATCATCGAGATCACCGAGCGCGAACTGCTGGCCGATATCGATACCGCCCGTGACATGCTCATGCCGTTTATCGATTTCGGACTGCGCCTGGCGCTGGACGATTTCGGCAGCGGCTATTCTTCCTACCAGTACCTGGCTGACCTGCCGATCGATTTTCTCAAAATCGACGGTTCACTGGTCAAACGCATCAACGAGCCGAAGGTGCGGGCCATTGTGCAGGGAATACAGGACACTGCCGACGCCCTTAACATAACCACGCTCGCCGAGTTCGTCGAAAACGCCCGCACCGAGGCCATCCTCAAGGAGATCGGTGTGCACTGGGCGCAGGGCTACTACTACGGCAAACCGACTATAGTCCATCAGCATGAGCCCGGCGCGGCCGTTCGCCCGTTGCATAACGGTACCGACGGCGCGGCCGTATCCGACTGAGCCCCGGCGCGTTCGCCACCGCGCAACGCGCGCCGCTGGCGGGCCGACGCCGGATAGCGCGGCCCGTTCTTCCCCGTTTCACGCCCGTCCTTATGCGCCATCTGCCGCGTAAGGGAAGGGCTGTTGGCATCACCGTTGCTTCTCTCCTGGAACACTCGCCTGGGCGCTTCGCGACCGCGCTTGGGGTGGGGTCGGACAAGTTTGTCACATTTGTTTACAAAAGCTACGTAACACTATGTAAATAAAATCATATTAGTTCCGATATCGAGGGATAGTGGCGTTTTCAGGATGATACAGTGGCGGTGCGGGTGAGCAGGTACGGAGCCATATTTCTGACGATCTCCGTGAGTTTGGGTGTCTGGCTACTGGCGTGGCTGGGTCTGTTGCGCCCGGCTGATGGCTGGCTCTACGACCACCTGACGCGCCTGCGGCCGGGGATCAGTGCAGCGGCCGAACGGGTGCTGCTGGTAGACACGGGTCCCGCGCCCTGGCGGATAGAACCGGTGCAGTGGAACACCGCTGCGCGCACGCTGCAGGAGCTCGGCGCCGGTGCGGTGGTGTTCACTTTTTCGCCGCCCTTGTCCGATGCCTTTCCCGATAGTAACGAGCTTGCGGCCGGGCTGCTGGTGGCAGTGCCGCCGCGTGCCGTGGCGCAATCCGCCCCCCCGTGGCCGCTTGAGGCCGACTTTCAGCAGCGCGGCATAGACACGGCACCGCTCGCCGTTCCGCGCGCGGAAGCGGGCATACACCGCAGCGCGGACCTGCAGCTGGAAGGCCGTAACGTACTGGTCGTCGCCGCCAGCCAGCGGCTGGGTGCCGGCAGCTATTCAGGGTCGAACACATCCGTACGGGTTAACTTCAGCGGTGGTCGCGACTGGATTCCCGTGGTGTCACTGCAGCGGGTGTTGTCCGGTGGACTGATCCCCGAGCTGGTGCGCGGGAGGGTGGTATTGCTCGGCAGCGTCGAGTTGTCGGGTGCAGCGGGCCTGTACACGCCGGTGCACGGGGATGCCGACCCGGTGTCGTTGACCGAGTATCAGGGTTACCTGCTGGAAACGCTGCTGAATCACAACGATGTGCGCAGCCCGTCGCTGCCGGTAACCCTGCTGTTCCTGCTGCTGGTCGCAGCCGTCAGTGTGGTGGCTTATCAACGTCTGAGTTTCGTAATGTCGTTGCGCATGACGCTGGTGCTGGTGGGCCTTTACGCGCTCACCGGTTGGCTGTTCCTGCAGTTTGCCGCTCTCTGGATTCCGCTGGCAGAACTGGTGCTGATGCAGTTGCTGCTGTTTGCGACGCTGAGCAGGCATCGGCAGCTCAGCTCCGAAGACGCGCTGCAGGAGGTTCTGGCCGATACCCGCAGCTGGGTACGCGGTCATATGTTGCCCGAGGACTTCTACGAGAGTTCCCAGCACTGGGCGCAGATCATCACGCTGGTCGACCAGAGTCTGGAACTGGAGCGGTTAATTTTTCTGGAGCGCGTCCCGGCAGAGCACCGGGTGCGGGAGGTGAAGGCGCTGCGATGCGATATCGACGACATCGACGAGCGCCGGCGAGACTATGAACGCGCCCCCTACAGCACCGCCATGGAACAGGGCGGGCCCCTGCAGTTGCACAATGCCTACCTGAAGACGCAGACCGATACAGAGGAAATTCAATATCTGGTGCCGCTGATTTTCGCCGGTGATGTGGTCGGATTCTGGGCTTTCGGGGTGGCGCCGCAGAGGCTGGAACAGCGCGGTCAGTTCGAAACCGTCGTACGACGCTTCGCCAACCAGATCGCCGAGCTGCTGTATCACCGCCAGCAGTGGCTGCGGGACCAGGCCGCAGAGCGGGGCGCGCTGGCTCGCTACCTGCGTCTCGAGGGTGGTGCTTCCCTGAACCGGCTGGTGACCGATGCGATCAAGTCCGCGGAGCGGCGCCGCGAGTTGTTCGACGCTGTGCTGCGCGGTCTGGATACGGCGTTGGTGGTATACGACCTGTTTGGCCGCGTGCTGACGGTGAACAGCGCCATGGAGGTGCTGGTGCAGAAACACGATCTGCCCGTCTACGACATGACCGCCCTCGACCTGCTCACCCGCCTCACGGACATGACTCGCACCCAGGCGCGCCAGGTTCTCAACCACCTGGTATTGCAGATGCAGCCGATGCGCATGCCGGTGGCGTTGACCGGAGACGGCAAGCAGAACCACCTGCTGGTGGTGAAGCCATTGAGCGGCGAGGACGCAGGCGCCGCGGCGTTCGACATCAGTGGCCTGATGTTCGAACTCGCCGATGTCTCCGCAGTCAGCGCCCTGTGCAGCCTGAAGGAATCTGTGGTCGAGCAGTATGTATGGCAGATGCGTAACGATGTCGAGTCCATCCAGATGGGCACCGACCTGTTGCTGTCGGACCGGCCCAGCGCGCAGCAGCGGGCGCGTGTCAGTGAAATCGTCGGTGCCAAGCTGAAAAACCTCACCCGTTTCCTTGACCGCGTCCAAAAGGACGTCAGGGCGCCGGCGCAGTCCATCAGCCGCGACGGCTATCCTCTGGAAACGCTGTCGCGGGTGCAGAACATCATCGCGGAGCTCGAAACTGCCGCCGCCGCACGCGCGCTACGCATTGTGCTGGAGGCGCCGAACTTCATTAATCTGGTGATCGCACAGCCGGCCGAATTCGACAAACTGGTGCGCAACGTCCTCGAGACCCTGCTCAATGACGCCGCGGCCGACACCGAAATACGGGTTCGCATCCGGCTCGAGCCTGACGTCGTAACCTTCGAGCTATCCAATGCCGGCTTCGGACTGCCCGACGCGGACCTGCAACGTTTTCTCAGTGGCACGGGGCACGCCATCTCCGAGGAATTCCGGCTTCTGCACGAATGCAGCGCGGCGCTGCAGGTCTGGGGCGGCGAGTTCAAGGCGTCCAGCGAGGTGGGCAGGGGCTTCCGTTTCGAATTTTCCATACCGGCGGTGGCCTAGTCATGAACGCAAAAAACCCGGCAAAGATCTTGTTGGTCGACGACGATCCGGCCCTGCAGGAACTCATCAGCATAAGTCTGGAACTCAACGGACAGCAGGTCCTCGTTGCATCCAACGGCAGCGAGGCCATGTCGCTGGTCGACGCGCAGGCGCCGGACCTCATCATACTGGACCTGGTTATGCCGGTTATGGACGGCGTGTGCTTCATTCGCTGGCTGCGCCAGGAGCGGGCGAGCGCTGTTCCGGTGCTGATCATGACCGGTGTGGCTCGCCCGGGCATGGTCGAAGAGCTGAAATCGAGCGGCGCCACCGAGGTGGTCCGCAAGCCTATCGATGTCACGACCTTTCTCGATAAGGTAAACCAGCTGCTGCAGGGATAGACCTTGGATATTTTCCCTTTGCCGCTGTTTCCCCAGGGCAGCCTGGCCAGCTCGGTTATCACCACCGTATGGATCGGCGTTGCCGTGGTGGCATTCTTCAACCTGCGCCTCGGCTGGGTGTTGTCTGGCCTGGTGGTGCCGGGCTACATGGTGCCGCTGCTGCTGCTCAAACCCTGGGCTGCCGGGGTGGTTTTTGTCGAGGCCATTGTCACCTACCTGCTGGTGTGGCTGTTTTCCGAGCGGCTTTCGCGCTTCGGTTACTGGTGCAACCTGTTCGGTCGTGATCGCTTCTTCGCGCTGGTGTTGGCCAGTGTCGCGGTACGCGTCGGTTTCGACGGCTGGTTGTGGCCTGCGCTGGGCGCCTGGGCCAATACGGCCCTCGGACTGGATTTCGATTACCGCAGTCAGCTGCAGAGCTTCGGCCTCATCATCATCGCGCTGATCGCGAACCAGTTCTGGAAAACCGGCCTGTGGCGCGGCCTGCTGCCGCTCGCGGTGACGGTGGGCGTGAGCTACCTCATTATCCGCTACGGCCTCATGACGCTGACCAACTTCACCATCAGCAACGTTGGCTACATGTATGAGGACATCGCGTCGTCGATACTGGCCAGTCCCAAGGCCTATATCGTACTGATCGTCGCCGCGCTGGTGGCGTCACGCATGAACCTGCTGTACGGCTGGGATTTCAGTGGCATCCTGATTCCGTCGTTGCTCGCCCTGCAGTGGTACCAGCCCGGCAAGATTCTCGCGTCGTTTGTGGAGGCTCTGCTGATCCTGTGGATTGCGCGCGGCCTGTTGCAGCTGCCGTTGTTCCGTAACGCCAATATCGAGGGCGCCCGCAAGCTGTTGCTGTTCTTCAACATCGGCTTTGCCTACAAGCTGCTGCTCGGCTATGTGCTGATCTGGTGGTATCCGCAACTCAAGGTAACGGACTACTACGCGTTCGGTTATCTGCTGGCGACCCTGCTGGCGATCAAGATGCACGACAAGGATATCGCCGCGCGCATGACGCGTGCGACCCTGCAGACGTCACTCGCGGGCGTCGCCATCGCCAGCGTGCTCGGGTTCATGCTGACACTGCTGCCGGTAGGCTCGGTCGGCAACAGCACGCCGGCCGCCGCTGAAGTGGCCGTACTGGAGCGACCGGCGGTGAGCCCGAACCAGCGCCTGCGTGAAGACAAGGTGCGCTTCTACGGCGCGCAGCTCGCCCA
>CP070738.1:206220-211868 GCA_020347685.1 Gammaproteobacteria bacterium
CGGCATCACGAACTCTTTCGCCTTGCGCGGCCGGCGTTCGGCGATCACGGAAACCACTTCGGGGATCACGTCACCGGCGCGGCGCACGATGACGGTGTCGCCGATACGCACGTCCTTGCGGCGCACCTCGTCTTCGTTGTGCAATGTCGCGTTGGTCACCGTCACGCCGCCCACGAACACCGGTTCCAGCCGCGCCACCGGGGTTATGGCGCCGGTACGTCCCACCTGCACGTCGATGTCCAGCACCCGCGTGAGCTCTTCCTGGGCCGGGAACTTCCTCGCCACCGCCCAGCGCGGCGCGCGTGCCACGAACCCCAGCCGCCGCTGCTCATCCAGTCGGTCGACCTTGAATACCACGCCATCGATATCGAAAGCCAGGCTGCCGCGCTGGTGTTCCAACTTGCCGTAATACTTCACACAACCTGTCAGGCCGTGCACACGTTCAATACCCGAGTACACCCGCAGACCCCAGTCGCGCAGTTGTTTGAGGACCCCGCTGTGTCGATCCGGCAGCTTGCCGCCCGCCACCACACCCACCCCGTAGCAGTAGATTTCCAGCGGCCGCTGCGCGGTGACCTGGGGATCGAGCTGGCGCAGGCTTCCGGCGGCAGCATTGCGCGGATTGGCGAAAGCCTTCTGCCCCTCGCTGGCGGCGCGTTCATTGAGCCGGCGGAAACCGTGGTGGGAAATGAATACCTCACCGCGCACCTCGAGGCGCTGCGGGTAGCCCTTGCCGCGCAGTCGCAGCGGAACCGACTGGATAGTGCGCACGTTCTGGGTCACATCCTCACCGGTGCTTCCGTCGCCGCGGGTCGCCCCCCGCACCAGCCGCCCGTCCTCGTAGAGCAGACTGACCGCGACTCCGTCGAGCTTCGGTTCGGCGGTATAATCGACCGCGTCCACGCCCAGTCTTTCCCGCACCCGGCGGTCGAACTCGCCGAGCTCCTCGTCACTGAATGCGTTGTCCAGCGACAGCATGGGCACTTCGTGGCGCACCTCGCCAAACGCGCTGAGGGGCTGAGCGCCGACGCGCTGGGTCGGTGAGTCAGGCGTGATCAGCTCGGGATGTTTCTGCTCGAGTTGTTGCAACTCGCGCAACAGGCGGTCGTATTCCGCGTCCGGTATCTCCGGATCATCCAGAACGTAATAACGGTAGTTGTGGTAACGGATCTGTTCGCGAAGCTTTTCGGCGCGCTGCTCCGGTGTCACGGCTCAACCTTGTCAGGCAGGTCTGGGCATGGAATGGCGGCGGTGCTTGGCGATGCTGTCGCGCACCTGCATCAAACCCTGGTGAGTCAGCAGCTGATGCTGCTCATCCCGGAGCTCGCCGCCCAGCTCGACGGCCAGTCGCTCTGCCGTCTTGACGAAATCGTCGAACGCCTCGACGGCGTCTATCGGCCCCGGCAGCTGCAGGAACAACGTCAGGCCGGGTGTTGCGAAACTCTCCATATCCTGTACCGGAAAGCTGCCCGGTTTTACCAGGTTGGCGACCCCGAACAGCGGCTGTTCGCGGTTATCGCGGAACACCATGCGGTGGTAAATATGGTGTTCGCCGAATTTCAGCTTGTTGTGCTGGAAAGCCTTTAGCAGCGCCTCGCCCTCGAACTCGGCGCCCGGCTCTGCCACCACCGAGACCACAACCAGCCGCTCCCCTGCCGCGCCAGCCGCCGTATCGGGGCCTTGTGGCGCCGGCTGTTCCGACTCTCCCGGCTCTCCCGCGCCGTCCGACTCCTGCTCTGCCAGCAGCTGTCCCATGCGCGTCAGCTCCTGCTCGATTTCCGCAGCATCCAGCTCGTCGCTCGGCGACCGCCTGACCGGTGTACGGCGATAGCTCGGCGCTTGTCGGGGACGCTGCTTGAAGCGGGTCCAAACATAGACGCCCGCGATCACCGCGATCCCGAGCAGCAGCAGGATGACGCGCAGTTCATTCATGTACGCCACCCGTGACAAGCCCCAGCGCGTGCCGCCGGCTGGCAGTGAGAGGGCCGAGGCCCGGGAGTTGTGACGGATGGTCGCACCGCTGTGAATGCATCAGCGCAGCCCGCTCGGCGGCTAGACAGCAGCCAGCTGTACCGCCTCGTCGACGTCCACGGCGACCAGCCGCGATACGCCGGGTTCGTGCATGGTGACACCGGTCAGGTGGTTGGCAAGGTCCATGGTGATCTTGTTGTGGGTGATGAATATGAACTGCACGCGCCCGGACATCTCCCTCACCATGTCGCAGAAGCGACCCACGTTGGCGTCGTCCAGCGGCGCGTCGACCTCGTCGAGCATGCAGAACGGCGACGGGTTGAGTTCGAAAATCGAGAACACCAGGGCTACCGCGGTTAGCGCTTTCTCACCGCCCGACAACAGGTGGATGGTGCTGTTGCGTTTACCCGGCGGCCGCGCCATGACCGTGACACCGGTATCCAGCAGGTCTTCGCCGGTCATTTCCAGGTACGCATGCCCGCCGCCGAACAGACGCGGGAACATGGCCTGCAAACCGGTGTTGACCTTGTCAAAGGTTTCCTTGAAGCGGGTCCGGGTCTCGCGGTCGATCTTCTTGATCGCGTTTTCCAGCGTTTCCAGCGCCGCGGTAACGTCGGCGTGCTGGGCATCCAGATACGTCTTGCGTTCGGACTGTTCCTCGTACTCTTCGATGGCCGCCAGGTTAATGGGCCCAAGGCGCTGAATGCGGGCTTCGAGGCGCTCGACTTCCTCGGCCCAGGCGTCCACCGTCGCTTGTTCGTCAAGTTCTTCGACCAGCACGGACAGTTCGAAGCCGCTGGCCGCAACCTGCTCGAGCAGCGTTTCGCCACGCACCTTGGTTTCCTGCCAGGCCAGCTTCTCCTGCCCCAGCTGCTCACGCAGCTCCTGCGCGTCCCGCTCCCGGCGGTGGCGCTGCTGGTCCTGCTCGCGCAGGCGGTGCTCGATGGTCTCGACATTGCGGCGCTTGTCGGTCAACTCGGCTTCCACTTCGAGGCGCAACTGCAGCTGGCCGGCCAGATCTTCCTCCAGGCGCTTCAGCGGCGCCTCGCCGTCGCCGAGGGCGCGCCGCAGCTCTTCGCGCCGCTGCTGCAGGTGGCGTTGCTGGCCCTGCATGCGTTGCAGGTTCTGGCCAGTGGTTTCCTGTTCCGTAAAAAGCGACTGGTAGCGCAATTCCAGCTCGTGCGACTGGTCGCGGTCGCGCTGGGCTTCGGCGCGTGCCTCGTCCAGCAGTGTGCGCAACCGGTCGCGCTCACCCCAACGCTGTTCGCGTTCATCGGCCAACGCATCCAGGGTCGCCAGCGCTTCGTGCAGACGCGCGCGTGCCTGCTCGGCGGCCCGGCTGTCTTCGTCCTGCTGCGCGCTGATTTCGTCGGCCTCTTTGTGCAGCGCCGCACTACGATTGTGAATCTGCTCCAGACGGGTACGGCGGGCGTCGAGCTGGGCGCGCGCATCGCTGAACTGGCGGTGCGCCAGATTGGCTTCGACCTGCAGCTCTTCACGCCGGGCCTCGGCCTGCTGCAACTCGCCACGGCCCGCCTCCAGAGCCTGCTCCAGCGCCAGCACAGCCTCCTGTTTTTTATTAAGTTTATCTCCTAGGCTATTGATTTCTTTTTCTCTTTCTAGAACCCCTGCTTTCTCATCCTGTTCCCGGGCCACTCTAAGCCAGCCGCTGCCGATCCAGATGCCCTCGCGCGTGATCACCGATTCATGCGCCGCCAGCCGGTCGCGCAGCGCCAGAGCCTCGGCGAGGGATTCCGCTGCGTACACGCCCGCCAGCAGCCCGTTCAACGACCAGGGCGCCCGCACCTTCGCAGTCAGCGGCGTACCCCTGCCGCCCTCTGCCGGCGGCGCGACGGCGGTATCGATCAGCGACAGGGTTCCCCGCTGCAGTTCATTCAGGGCATCCGCCAGATCGCCCGTACCGTCCACGCACACTGCCTCAAGATAGGAGCCGAGCACCGTTTCCACGGCACCCTCCCAGCCGCTGTCGACGTCCAGCTGTTTCGCCAGGCGCGGAGCCTCTCCAAGCCCGCGGACATCCAGCCATTGATTGACCTCGCCCTCGCGCTGTTCCAGCGCCGCCTGCTGCAAGGCCTGCAGGGACGCCAGCCGCCCGCGCATGTCCTGCTGCGCGTTCTGGGCATCGTGCAACTCGCTCTGCTGCGCGCGGGTCAGGTCGCGCAATTCTTCGATCCGGCCACGCAGCTGTTCCAGCTGTTCCTGCAGCAGCTGTGCCTGCTGCTGGCGCTCTGCGGCCTGTTGTTCCAGTTCACTGAGCTCCGCGTCCAGCGCACTGCTGTCGAGCTGCTGCTGCTCCTGCTGGATGCGCTCGCGGCGTGTTGCCAGCTGGCCCAGCTGCCGCTCCAGATGATCGATGCGGGTCCGCTCCACCTGGGCGGTTTGCGACGCCTCGTTGGCGCGCGTGTTGAAAGCATCCCACTCCGACTGCCAGAGCTGCATCTGCTGCTCGGCCTGCTCGCGTTGTTCCTGCGAACTCCGGGCTCGGGAGCCGGCCTCGACGCGGGCCGGCTCGTTTTCCGCCAGGTCACGCGCCAGCTGCTCCAGCCGCTGGGTGTCCACCTTGATGTGGGCCTGCACCTCGTTCCAGGCCTGCTCGGTATTCTCGAGTTCTTCCTGCTGGGCCCGGCGTGTCTCCTTGCCGTGCTGGATAGCCTGTTCGATACGAGCCACCTCGGCGCCGAGCTGATAGTACCGGCCCTGCACCTCGTTGAACGTATCCGACGCCTCGATATGCTCTTCGCGCCCTGTCTCCAACGCCGCCTCCACCGCGCGCAGCTCGGCGGTCACGGCCTCGAGGCGTGTTTCCTGTTCCTGGATGAGCTTGCGGCGGTCGCCGCTTTCCTCGTGCAGCCTCTGGTAGCGTAAGGTGAGCAGTTCCGCCTTTACGCGCCGCTCCTGCTCGCGCAGCTCCTTGAACTTTTCCGCCGTACGCGCCTGCCGTTTCAGTTTATCAAGCTGTTTCTCAATTTCTTCACGTAAGTCATTTAATCTAGCAAGATTTTCATGAGTATGCCGGATGCGATTCTCGGTCTCCCTGCGGCGCTCCTTGTACTTGGAAATCCCCGCAGCTTCTTCGAAATACACGCGCAGTTCTTCGGGCTTGGCTTCGATCAGGCGCGAGATCATGCCCTGTTCGATGATGGCATAGCTGCGCGGTCCCAGACCGGTGCCGAGAAAAATGTCCGTTATATCACGGCGCCGACAGCGGCCACCGTTGAGGAAGTAGGCGGACTGGCCATCGCGGGAAACCTGGCGGCGCAACGAGATCTCGTTGTAGTTGGCGTACTGGCCACCGATGGCGCCGTCGGAATTGTCGAATACCAGTTCGACGGAGGCCTGTGCGATCGGCTTGCGCGCCGTGGAGCCGTTGAAAATGACGTCGGCCATGGAATCGCCGCGCAGGTGCTTGGCGGACGTTTCACCCATCACCCAGCGCACCGCGTCGATGACGTTCGATTTGCCACAGCCATTCGGCCCGACCACACCCGTGAGGTCAGAGGGAAAGTGAACGGTGGTAGGATCGACGAAAGACTTGAAACCAGCCAGTTTGAGCTTGCTCAATCGCATCCGCGAAAGATACCGATACACCCCGCCGGTGACAAGCGTGACGTGCGCGACGCGCCGTGCCGACGCTGGCTCTCACCACCAGGGACACG
>CP070738.1:211968-217432 GCA_020347685.1 Gammaproteobacteria bacterium
TCTGGATCTCTCGCTATGAACGGCGCCTGGTTTGCCCTGCGGGGCTATTACTACGACGGCAGGCAACCGCTGCGGCGCTCCGCCACGCTGGAAATCGCGGCGGGAGAAGCGACCCTGCTCTGGGAAGAACAGTCCCGCCGCTACCGCGCATCGGGCCTGCTGGTATCGCCCAGGGTGGGCCGCGCGGATCGCTTCATCGCGTTGCCCGATGGGGGCCAGTTTCAGTGCAGCAATACTGCAGCCCTCGATCGTCTCCCCCAGCACAGTGCAACGGAAGGCGCCGTCGCCTGGCTGGAACAACGCGTGGCGGTGGCCGTTGCCAGCGTGGTACTGATCGTTGCGCTGTTGGCCGGCGGGTACCAGTACGGCTTGCCCGCGGCGGCGCAGCAGGTCGCGGCAAAGATTCCGCTCGAAACGGAGCAGACGCTGGGCGAACAGGCGCTGGTATGGCTGGACGACAGCGACTGGTTCCAGCCTTCCGAGCTGGGCCAGGAGACGCAGGACCGCATCCGCTGGAAACTGGAAGAACTGTACGCCGAGTTGCCCTATGCGCAGCATTACCGGCTGGAGTTCCGTCAGGCCGAGTATATCGGGGCGAACGCCTTTGCCATGCCGGGTGGGACCCTTGTGATTACCGATGACATGGTGAACCTGGCCGAATCGGATGAGGAAGTGCTGGCAATCCTGGCGCACGAAATCGGGCACGTCGAGCTGCGCCATGTCATGCGCCATGTGCTGCAGGATTCGGCGGTAGCCGTTGCTGCGGCCGCCATCACCGGCGATGCAGCCACGCTCAGTGTGGCTGTGGCGGGTCTGCCATCGGTGCTGGCGCAGGCCGAATATTCACGCGACTTCGAGAGCGAGGCGGACGACTTCGCGTTCCGGTTGCTGCGTGACCACGGGATGTCCCCCGAGGCCTTTGCCACGGTGATGGAGCGCATCGAGGGCGACTGCGAGTGCGACCCGGGCGCGCTGGATTTTCTTTCCACCCACCCGATAACCGGGGAGCGGATCGAACGGGCGCGCGCTGCCGCTCAGGGGCTCGGAACAACGGAGTCAGAGAGCAAGTGATCGACCCCTAGTTCCTGTTGCTCAGTAGATGCAGAATCCGGGCCGTGATAAAGGCTGCCAGCACCAGCAGGCCGTAGGGGTAGGGAATGATGCCCAGGAAGAACGCCGACAGGCTTGCCAGCAGTAGCCCGAGCAGCAAGAGAAGAACGCTGTCCACAGGTCTGGTCATAAGCTGCACCGCTATGGGTAATGAAACTGTAGCACCGACGCGGAAACGGGGGCAGACCCGAATTTTGCACGGGCGACATGCGGTTTGAACCGGTTGGCGCATGCGCTGCCGTCAAGACCAGAGACTGAGCGGGGGATCGTTGGACACCGATCGCAGGATATCGGTGCGTGACACCAGTCCGATCAGCGCGTCCCGATCATCGACGATAGGAACGGCGCTCAGCTGGTAAGTCGCCATCACCTTTGCGATACGGCGCACGTCGGTCACCGGATCCGCGGTGATCACCTCCGCAGACATGACATCGGCAACCGTCTTGCCGCGGATATAGCTGAGCTCGGCGTCCTCGATAAGCAGGACACGCAGCAGGTCGTGCTCCGACACCATGCCCACGATCCGTTGCCGCTCATCCAGCACCGGAAGCTGGTGGTAGTGCTGTTCGCGCAACCGCTCCCAGGCCGATACGATATCCTGCGTCAGCTGTGCGGTGACAACCGGGCTGCTCATCAGCTGATGAGCGTGCAGAATGGCCTGCCGGTCCGTGACCTGCAGCATCTCCCGGTAGGCCTGCTTCGCCTTGAGTGACACGGGGGCGGCGGCAACCCCGTGCTCCGGGGCCTGTTCCCCGTCGTACGGGCGCAACGAGACCCTGCGGCTGGCTTGCGCGGCGTGAACCCGCTCGAGCTGCTCCAGGCTGTTCCTGAAACGCCGCCCCTCGATGTCATAGATCGCGAACATGCCTGTGTCGCTTAGGCGCTGGCCTTGTTGCGCCAGACCTCATTCTTCACCGTTCATGAAGCCCAGCAGGTGCAGCAGGCTGGTGAACAGGTTGAAGATCGACACGTACAGGGTTACGGTGGCCATGATGTAATTGGTCTCGCCGCCGTGGATGATGTTGCTGGTCTCGTACAGGATCAGCCCCGCCATCAGCAGCACGAACATGGCGGAGACCGCCAGGGACAGGCCGGGCATCTCGAAAAACACCGCACCGAGACCGGCAAGGAAAGCCACCAGGATGCCCACCATCAGGAATCCGCCCATGAAGCTGAAATCCTTGCGGGAGGTCAGTGCGTAGCCGGACAGACCGAGGAAGATCGCGCCGGTGGCGCCCATGGCCGTCATCACCACCTGGCTGCCGTTCGGCAGGGCCAGATAGGCGTTCAGAATCGGCCCCAGGGTGTAGCCCATGAAACCGGTCAGGGCGAACACGAAGGCCAGTCCCAGGGCGCTGTCACGGAACTTTGCGGTCAGGAACAGCAGGCCGAAATAACCGCCGAGCGTAAGCAGCAGCCCCGGGTGGGGCAGGTTCAAGGCCATCGAAACCCCTGCGCTCAGCGCGCTGAACAGCAGGGTCATGGACAGCAGCATATAGGTGTTACGGATCACCTTGTTGGTGGTCAGAACGGCCGCTTGTGTACGGGTCGCCGGGTTTCTAAGTAACGTATTCATGGTGCTTTGTCTCCTGTCAGGTTTGATCGCGTGGTCGCCGCTCAATCGGCGACCGACATCGCTGGCGGCCTGCCGGATGAGCGGGCTCTGTCCCGCTGACGTGCCAGGCGACGCCCGAGGGTGCGACCGGCGCGATCCGCGGCGCGGTCGATGGCGAGGTACAGGTCGGCCTCGATGTCTTCCACCACCACATCGCTCAGGCCGGGCAGCACCAGCTGCAGGTGACAGCATTTGTCCGCGCCACCGCGCGGGCCGTTGATGTCGGACAGCCGCATGACCACCCGCTGGATGCGATCGCTATAGCTGGAGAGAGCGAAACGCAAGCGCCGTCGGGAATGGCTGCGAATGGCGTCGGTCAGTGCGAAATTGCGTGTCTGGATGTCAATCTGCATGCGGTCCTCCCCGTTGCAGCACGATTGCTGCTTTACCAGGAGAAATGGTAAGCGCGGTTGATTCGGACGAAAATTCGATTACTCGGGTTTAAGCGTTCGAAAAAACCGAAGTAATGGCACGGGCAAGCGGTCCCGCCCGGTTGTAGGCCGCAGGGATACGATCGGAGCACAGTCGATATGGTCACACGCTGACGCGACCATTACCATGTAGGCGGTACCCGTCAGAACGTTGTCCAGCCCATACCATGATCCACGCGCCTCGACTGCTCACAATTCACCGGTTTGTATTCGTGCTGGCGTTTATCGCCTGCGGGTTCAAGGACGTTTGCGCCGAAGACGAAGAGGTGAAACCCTCCAACGATATAAAGCCCCTCTGGGAAGTCGGTGTCGGGGCCTTCGCGGGCTGGCTGCCGGACTATCCCGCGGCCGGACAAAACACGGTTCGTGCTCTTGCCGTTCCCTACCTGGTCTATCGTGGCGACTTCTGGCGTGTGGGTGGCGAAGAGAACCGCGGGGCGGTAAGCGGCCGCTTTGTGAAAAACGAAAAGTTTGAATTCGATGTAACCCTCAGCGCGGCGTTTCCCGTCGATTCGGCGGACAACAACGCGCGCCGCGATATGCCGGATCTGGATTTTCTGTTCGGTATCGGGCCCCAATTGATATTCAAGCTGATCAACGAGCCAGGCCGCAGGAAGCTGAACCTCAATCTGCAGGCGCGTGCGGTGTACGCGACGGACTTTTCGTCGATCAGCCGGCAGGGTTACGTCTTCAACCCCAAACTGAGCTACACGCGCGAGCACGTAAGCGACCTGAACCTGACCGTATTCACCAGCGCGGGACCGGTTTTCGCAACCGAAAAACTGATGGACTACTTTTATCAGGTGGAGCCTGAATTCGTTACGCCCCAGCGGCCTGCCTATGATGCGGATGGCGGGTATCTCGGCTCGGATATAACGCTGGGTGTGTCAAAGCGGTTCAACAACAGGTTTCGCGCGGTACTCGGAACCCGGCTCGGCATCTACAGCGGCGCCACCAACAGGGACAGCCCCCTGTTCAAGGACAAGTTGAACCTGGGCGTGTTCGCGGCGTTCGCCTGGTCGTTTGCCCAGAGCGAACGCCCCGCCCGCTGAATCGGGCCGGCAGAAGAAATATGAAGCAACACTCAGCGGCCCGCGGGGCCCATGGCAAACGGTTTTCGGCGGCGCTGCGCTGGGCTGTGTTACCGGGCGTCATCGTGGCGGGAGTATGGTACATGACCGGCATGCCCGGCCACTCCTGGTCGGGCCCGGTGCCACCCCTGTTCGCTGAAGAGCGGCTGATCCAGGACCGGCTCCGGACGCATGTCGACGCGTTGGCGGGCCGCATCGGCGAGAGGAATGTCTGGCACCCCGAAGCGCTGGCGGCCGCCGCGGGCTATATTCGCGCCACCCTGGAAGGCGCGGGCTATGCGGTGCGTGCCCAGTCGTTCGAGAGCGAGGGCCTGACGCTCAAGAACCTCGAGGTGGAGCTGCCGGGTGATACTGCATCGCAGAAGATCATTGTCGTGGGCGCGCATTACGATTCGGTCGCCGGGACGCCGGGGGCCAACGACAACGCCTCGGGGGTCGCCGCGCTGCTGGAAATCGCCCGACTGCTGGCCGGCAACCGCTATGCACGCAGCGTGCGCCTGGTGGCCTTTGCCAATGAAGAGCCGCCGTTTTTCTACACCGACGCGATGGGCAGTACGGTGTATGCCACCCGTTCGCGCCGGCGCGGCGAGCAGATCGAGGCCATGCTGGCGCTGGAGACCATCGGCTGGTACAGCGATCAGCCCGCCAGCCAGCGCTATCCTTTTCCGTTCAGTTTGTTCTATCCGGACAGTGGGAATTTCATCGGCTTCGTCGGCAATCTGTCTTCGCGCGCCCTGGTGCGCCGCGCTCTCGGGCTCTTCCGGGCCTCGACGGCGTTTCCCTCCGAAGGCGTGGCGGCCCCCGGCGGGATGGTGGGTGTGCACTGGTCGGACCACTGGTCGTTCTGGGAGGCTGGCTACCGCGCCATCATGATTACCGACACGGCGCTGTTTCGTTACCCGCACTACCACGCGCCGACGGACACGCCGGACAGGCTGGATTACCCGAGCCTGGCACGGGTCACCCGGGGCTTGGCGGAGGTGGTCGCCGGGCTGGCCGGGAAATGACGACCTGCGTCAAAACGGGGTCAGAGAGCAATTCATTCCAGTACTGGAGATAATCGCGCTCTGACCCCGATTCAGTGTCTACCTCGGGGTTCACTGGCCAAGCGACGTGCTGGCCGGATGGTCCGCCGGCGCGGCCTGGGCCGCCGCCTGCTGGCTGGCAGCGCAATGGCTTCAGGAACGGGGACGCATAGAGGCAGGCGTAACCAGCCG
>CP070738.1:217532-222925 GCA_020347685.1 Gammaproteobacteria bacterium
GGTAAAACCTCGGCGCGCCGATTTACAAAACATTTACATGCCCGCAACGGGTTGAACTGATAGAGTCGAACGCGTGATGAATCGGAAGCTGCGCATACTGGTGGTGGAAGACGAGGCGGCCATCCGCACCGGTCTCGTCGACGTGCTGGTGTTCCACGGTTACGAGGTGGACTGGGCGGAGGATGGCAGCAGTGGGCTGAACAAAGCCCTGAACGGGGGCTTCGATCTGATTCTGCTGGATGTCATGCTGCCGGGCGTGGACGGATTCAAGATCTGCAACCAGGTGCGGGCCGCGGACCGTGACCAGCCGATTATCATGCTCACCGCCCGCACCAGCGACGAAGACATCATCCAGGGGCTGTCCCTGGGGGCCGACGATTATGTCGCCAAGCCCTTTTCGGTGGCGCAACTGGTGCTGCGTGTGCAGGCGGTACTGCGTCGCGCGCGAGCGACGCTGGCGCTCGACAAGCGCATCCAGCTGGGCGACGAGCTGGAACTGGATGCCGCGAATCTGTGCGGGCGGCGTGGCGAGGAAGTGTTGGCGTTCACGCGTCGTGAAATGGATATCCTGCAATACCTGCACGCCAACGCTGAACGACCGGTGTCACGAGACGAACTGCTGCACAAGGTGTGGGGCTACGCCCGTGATGCAGATCTCGAAACGCGCACTGTCGATATCCACATCGCCAAGCTGCGTCGCAAGATCGAAGCGGATCCGGGCACGCCGCGTTACCTGACCACGGTGCGTGGCGCCGGCTACCGGCTGTTGACGGACTCGTGACGACGCACACGGGGATGGGTGCCAGACTGACAGGGCTGGATCGCAACCGCCTGCGCCTGTGGCTGGCGCTGTTCTTCGTTGCGCTGGCGGTGCCGACCGCTGTTCTTATCCACCAGGCATACAGCCAGCTCAAGTGGGAGGCGTTCCACCAGCACCAGGTATTGGCCGAAGAACTGGCCGCGCGTATCGATGCACGTTATGCGCAACTGATCGACGCCGAGGAAGCGCGCTCGTTCAGCGACTATGCGTTTCTGGTGGTGGCCGGTGATCCCGCCGCCGGTTTCGTGCAGCGTTCGCCGTTGTCGGCCTATCCCCTGCAATCCGGTCTGCCTGGTCTGATCGGCTATTTCCAGGTCGATACCCAGGGCGGGTTCAGTACGCCCCTGTTGCCGCAGACCGGCGTTGCGGCCGACGACTTCGGGATCGGTGCAGCCGAACTGGATCAGCGCCGCGCGCTCGCCGCGCGTCTCCGGCGGATTCTCAGCGACAACCGCCTGGTACAGAGCGGCGCGGTGGCCGCTGCTCGCCCGGCTGCCGGAGCGCGCCCCGACACAAGTGGTTACCCGGCGGAGGAGGAAGGTGTCACGTCGCCACTCGAGGATGCCGCGCCGAAATCTTCGGCGCTTCGGAAGTCCCTGGCGCTCGACGAAGCCGCCGACACAGGGCAGGCGGACTCCGTCGCGCCCCAGGCAGCCTTCGACCGCCTCAACGCACCGGCGCTGGCGCGCCAGGCGGAAAACAAACAGCGACTCGCCGGCAAACTCGGGCGTGTTGAAGACCTGAAGCTCGATTACCGCTACCAGGCCGCGTCCCCCGAGGCGACGCAAGACCTGCTCGCTGCAGGTAAATCGACGCTGGCCGAAAAACGCGCCCGCACCGAACGCAGCGCCGTGCCTGAAGCGCAGCTGCTGTCGTCTGCGCCGGCGCAGGTACACGACGCGCCGCTGAAGTCCGAGCTCGACATCCGTATTTTCGAGAGCGAAATCGACCCGTTCGAATTCAGCCTGCTGGATAGCGGCCACTTCGTGTTGTTCCGCAAGGTCTGGCGTGACGGCGAACGCTATATCCAGGGGCTGTTGCTGGAACAGCAGGTGTTTCTGGACGGTGTGATCCGCGCCGCGTTTCGCGCCACCGCGCTGGCGGGCATGAGCGACCTGATCGTTGCCTACCGGGGTGAGGTGTTTTCCGCGCTGCCTGGTCAGGCCGCGCGTGCACCTCTCGCCAGCGCTGCACAGCTGCGCGGTGCGCTGCTGCACCAGACGCGCCTGTCGGCGCCGTTGAGCGATATGCAACTGATTTTCAGTGTCACCCGCTTGCCGCCGGGGCCGGGCGCGCGGGTGTTGGGCTGGGTAACTGTGGTACTGGTGCTGGTGCTGTGTGGGGGCTTTTATCTCATGTACCGACTCGGCGCCGGGCAGATCGCGCTGGCGCGCCAGCAGCAGGACTTCGTGTCCGCGGTCAGCCATGAGCTGAAAACGCCACTCACGTCGATACGTATGTACGGTGAGATGCTGCGCGAGGGCTGGGCTCCCGAGGACAAAAAACAAAGCTACTACGCATTCATCCACGATGAAAGCGAACGCCTGTCGCGGTTGATCGGCAACGTATTGCAGCTGGCGCGCATGAACCGCAACGAAGTCAAGGTGGACGTCAAAGCAGTCAGTGTCAGCGAACTCATAGATGGAGTTCGCTCCCCGGTGTCGAGCCAGATCGAACGGGCCGGCTTCGCCCTGCGCGTAAATTGCGACGCGGCCGCCGGCCAGGCGGTGATCGAGGTGGATGCCGACGCGTTCACCCAGATCCTGATCAACCTGGTGGACAACGCAGTGAAATTCGCCGCTGGTGCGGACTCCAGAATCATCGACATCGGCTGTCGCCAGCAGCGCGACGGCAGCGTGGTTTTCAGCGTGCGCGATTACGGGCCGGGTGTGCCGCGTGACCAGATGAAAAAGATCTTCAGATTATTCTACCGTTCCGAGAGCGAGCTGACCCGGGAAACCGTCGGTACCGGCATCGGCCTGGCGCTGGTGCGGCAACTCGCCGAGGCCATGGGCGGGCAGGTCGATGTGGTGAACCGCGCACCGGGCGCCGAGTTCCGCGTCGTGTTTCCCGCCACCGCGCCGCGCGCGGAGACTTGCGGTTCCTGAACTGCCGCGTCTCGGATACAGGGCCGCCGTTCACGCTGCGCCAGGATGTGCGCTGCGACATGTCGCTGTTTCGGCACTACCTTGACGCCTTTGCAGGTGCAGCGCAGACTGCGGTGAAAGCGAAAACGCTGCGTCGAATTGCTGGAGTCTATCTGTCGTGCCGCAAGATACCCTGCTGCATGTGTTCGCCCAGTTTGGACTGGTCGGTCTGATCGGATTTCTGATCGGTCTGGAGCGCGAGATGCGCCCCCCGGAGAGCGTCACCCTCGGCATTCGCGACTTCGTGCTGTTCGCCTTGCTGGGTGGTCTCAGCGCCTTTCTGGCCGACCGCTACGACAACACCTGGCTTATCCTGGCCGGCTTCGCCGGCCTGCTGGCACTGACCCTGTCGAGCTACTGGGCGGAACGAAGCCACGGACCCGGCGTGACGACGGAGATCGCGGCGGCCGTCACCTTCCTGCTCGGCGTTCTGGTGCTCTCCGGGATGACGGAACTCGCGATCGCGTTGGCGGTTGGCACGGTCGCGGTGTTGTTTCCCAAGGCGGCGATCAAGCGTTTTCGTTCCCAGGTGCAGGCACAAGACATGCGCGCCGCACTGCTGTTCCTCACCATTACTTTCATTGTGCTGCCGGTACTGCCCAATCTTTCCCTGGACCACTATGCGAGTTTTCCGGTCGGAACCGTCAGTGCCGTCGATCCGGCCGCCGGAAGGGTGGAGATCGAGCTGGCACCCGAACGACGGGTGAGCAAGGATCAGACCCTCGAGGTGTTGCAGGACGGCGCCCACTTTCTCGGCCACGTGAATGTGACCCAGGTGACGCAGGAGAGCGCAGCCGGTGTCTGGGAGGGGGCTGACATCACCCGCGTGCAGGCCGGGATGAGCGTAAGGCGCCCACTGGGCATCGATTTCCTCCAGGTGATGCTGTCGGCGCTAAATCCCTATCGCATCTGGCTGATCGTGGTCCTGGTATCCCTGATCAGTTTCATCGGGTATGTGTTGATCAAGCTCATCGGCGGGGGTGCCGGTATTGGCCTGACCGGGCTGGTCGGGGGGCTGGTCTCCAGTACCGTGACCACGCTGAGCTTTGCACGGCGCAGCCGGGAGGCCCCCGAGGGCAACCGGCTGTTCGCGGTTGCGGTGCTGCTTGCGGCCTCCATCATGTTTCCGCGCCTGATCGTCGAGATTGCGGTGTTCAACCAGACGCTGATGCGCAGCATTCTGGTGCCGCTCGGGGTGATGGGCGTGACCGGACTGTTGCTGGCCGTGTTCTTCTTTCGGCGCTCGCAGGCGTTGAGCGCCACCCAGCCCGAGCTGAAATTCGAGAACCCGTTCAGCCTGAAAGCCGCCGTGACCTTTGCTCTGGTATTCGCGGCCATACTGATGGTGACCCGTCTGGCGACCAGCTACCTGGGCAACGCCTGGCTTCCTGCGGTGGCCGTCGTCAGCGGGCTGACCGATGCCGATGCCATAGCGTTTTCGCTCAGCAATCTGCATCGGGCTGGTCTGGTCAGCACCGACTGGGCGAGCTTCAACCTGGTGCTGGGTGCGTTGTCTAACACCTTCATGAAGCTGTTTCTGGTCCTCACCCTCGGCCATCGCGAGCTGTTCAGACATCTGCTGGTGGCTTTTGTGATTATCGGAGCCGCCGGTATCTTCACCATGGCGCTGCATTACGACCTGAGCCAGGCGCTGCAGTTTGAGGGCGTCCCTGCCGTGCCTGGCATGGCAAACTAGGTGCCCGGGCCCCCGCGCGCCGTGGCCCAGGGGGGTGCGCTTCGAACGGAGAGCTTTGGTGCAACAGACTGGCGTTCCCGATGTGAAGCACCTGGTGCGTTCCGAGCTGGGCTGCGCCTGTCCCGACCACGTATTCGAACGCATTGATATCCTGGAAGCGTCTTCGCGGTTCGCCGACCTGCCCGGCGACTACCTGATTGCGGTCGGAAACCGGCTGCTCTTGCTGGTGATCAGTTCCGCGTCCTGGTGGGAGGTGGCGGCCCGGCTGGAGCGCTTGTTCATGCGTGGCCGGGAGCTGCGGGATTTCGAGGGCTTCAATCGCTTCAGGCTGGTGGTAGCGGTAGCGGAGGTGGCCGCCGCGCGGGCCGAGCTGGCGGAGCGCTTCGCCGCGTTGCCGGATCGGGATGATCGTATGCACCTGCACGTTATCCGCTCCGAGGTATTGGCGGCGCATGGCCTGGTTAGAGCGCGCAGGCACATCTCAGAGCCGCGCTGAGGCGCAGCTGTGCCCAATTCACAGGCGCCTTTCTTTTTGCACTGTGGCCAGCCGCACCGCCTTGTAGCCTCGGATGCCAGCAACTCGCTCGACTGCCGCTTTGTTCGTTTGTGATACGAAATCGGGGTGCCAAAATGAAAACCCGCCGCAAGGGCGGGGAAAGCACGAGGCTTTATTTGGAGGAGTGCCTGCCCCGTTTGGGGGACAGGCAATTACAATATAGGCCAACCCGCA
>CP070738.1:223025-228372 GCA_020347685.1 Gammaproteobacteria bacterium
CTCGTCGGTCCGGGTGCTCGCCGAATAGTAGAGATTCGGGGCAGTATTCGTTTCGGAGGTGACCAGTTGTTTCCAGTCACCGGTGGCCAGCATGCGATTGACTTCCGAATCCGGGTCGTTGACATCACCGAAGGTGAGCGCGCGGTTGAAACACACCTCCACGCAGGCCGGTTGCCGGCCGGCATCGACACGCGGCTGGCAGAAGGTGCACTTGGAAATCATGCCGTCGACAGGATCCTTGTAGCGGGCATCGTACGGACAGGCTTCGAGGCAGAACTCACAGCCGGTGCAGAGATCGCGGTCGATCAGGACCATGCCGTCTTCGCGTTTGTAACTGGCGCCGGTGGGACATGAATCGATGCAGGGTGGATTATCGCAGTGCTGGCAACGTCCCGAGACAAAGGACAGCGCGGGCAGGCCGTTGGCGTCGGTGCCCTCGACCTCGCGCACCCAGTTGCGCGAATAACCCACTGGTGTGTTCCATTCCGCCCGGCAGGCGGTGACGCAGGCATCACATTTTACGCAACGTTCCGTGTCAACCAGCATGACATACTTGATGGTTCGCATTTCCCCATCCTTTCCGGTAGACCCGGATATCACGGTTGCTCTTGCGTATAAGTAACGGGTGATATGCTCACAGTTTTAGGCTGTCTGTTTGACCTGGATCAACATTTCTGCCGATTGCGTCAAAAAAATACCGCTTAGGCGGGGTTGGCACCGGTAGTCGTCTGACTGTCACTATCCATCGCCAAATGAAATTCTATATTTATCAATGAGAAGCAAGCATGGCAGCGTTGGCAGACGCATAAATTCGCGACAGCGCAGCGCTGGTGTTACCTGTAATTCACCGGGAGACGACGATAGGAAAAAGAAATGCCCTTTTCGTCACTCGTCAACGGATCATCCACGGGCAATGAAGGAACCTGTGCCCTGCCAGCACCCCGAAATCTGCGCCCCGTCCCACATTCCCTATCCAACCATGCGCCCTCGCCCGTACCACGTGGACGGCTACCCCGGGCGTCGGGCCAACCGGCAGCCTGGCTCTGCCCCTTGGGTAACTGCCATTGGAATTTGGCGAACACCCGCTTGAGACGTTGCGCCTTTATGCCCTCTGGGTGCAGCTCATCGATGCCCGTCGCGATGTGTGCCTTTGCCCTTGACGGGAAAGGGGCCGGGCCGCAGTCAGCGGTGGTTGCGGTGCAGGGCGGTGTCTTGGTAGGGCGGCGGCGGGGCCTCAGTGCCGTTGCCCGTGCGGCTTTCGGGACGCAAACGGGCCGAGAAATAGAGGATGAACTCGACGGCCGCCACGAATGGCTGGGCGTCGAATCGGGGTCAATCTCAGGGCTGTCCTCAATGCATCGCTGAATTCGCCTAGGCGGAATCGCCACGGACCTCGCACCAGCCGCCGGCAGCATTGCCCAGTGGGCTGCCCCAGTCTACGACATGCAGGCAACATACTGTTAACGTTAATAAAGGCACCCCAATTGCCATCCGGTCGGCGGTTTTCCACAACAATCCCCGTGTGGGCAGGACGAAGCATTCCGGTGCGCTGAAACAGGCCGACACGCCGGCCGCAAGGAGGGCGATCTTAATCTCCGCAGTCCCATGTCGCTAACAGACGGTGGTAGCGAATATCCGAACAGTACGTCTGACTAGAGAGGCTTGGGCATGTCAGCATCGGGTGAAATAACGCCCATCGATTCAATGGTATCCGGGACGGACGCGGAATCCATCAGGCAGGCGCTTGTCAATCGATTGATCTACAACGTCGGCAAGGACCACTACACCGCGACAACCCGGGACTGGCTACACAGCTTGGCCTATGTGGTACGCGACCGGCTCACAAAACGCTGGATGGATACGATGCGCAGTTATTACCGTGCCGACGCCAAGCGAGTCTACTATCTGTCGCTGGAATTCCTGATCGGCCGCTCACTGACCAACGCCCTGCTCAGCCTCGGTATCTACGAGCCCTGCCGCCAGGCCTTGCGGGAGCTCGGTATCGACTTGGAGCATGTCTGCGAAATCGAGTATGACGCCGCACTCGGAAACGGTGGTCTGGGCCGGCTGGCCGCCTGCTTTCTGGATTCTATGGCGACGCTGCAGCTTCCGGGATACGGTTACGGCATCCGCTATGACTACGGCATGTTCCGCCAGGAGATCCACAACGGCGAACAGATCGAGCACCCGGACAGCTGGCTGCGTTACGGAAATCCCTGGGAGTTCGCGCGGCCCGAAGTGTTATACCCCGTCAAACTCTACGGCCGTATCGTCGAATACGCTGACGAACACGGCGAAAAACGCTATCAATGGGTGGATACCGACGACATCATGGCGATGGCGTATGACACGCCGGTTCCGGGATACGACAATTCCACCGTAAACAATATGCGTCTATGGACCGCAAAGGCCAGCCGAGATCTCGACCTGCAATATTTCAACGAAGGCGACTACGTCAAGGCGGTGGAGAACAAGACCATCTCCGAAAACCTGTCTAAGGTGCTTTATCCGGACGATTCAACGGAAAATGGCCGGTAACTGCGCCTGCAACAGCAGTACTTCTTCGTCAGCGCGTCACTGCAGGACATTCTTTACCGTTTCAGCAAGTTCCACCACAGCTTCGACAACTTATCGGAAAAAGTCTCGATCCAGCTGAATGACACTCACCCGGCTATCGCTGTCGCCGAACTGATGCGCATCCTGGTCGACAAGCACAATTACGACTGGCACCGTGCCTGGACCATCACCGAGCGTACCTTTTCATACACCAACCACACCCTGTTACCGGAAGCGCTGGAAACCTGGCCGGTGTGGCTGATGCAGAAAGTGCTGCCCAGACACTTGCAGATCATCTTCGACATCAATCATCACTTCCTGCGCCAGGTTACTCACTGGCGGCCCGGTGATCACGAGTTGCTGCGGCGCATGTCCATCATCGATGAATCCGGTTCACGCTCCATCCGCATGGCGCATCTGGCGATCGTCGGCAGCCACAAGGTCAACGGCGTCGCGGAGCTTCACTCCCGGCTGCTGCAGGAAACCATCTTCCGTGATTTTCATGAGTTCTACCCCGGCAAGTTCATTAATGTGACCAACGGTATCACGCCGCGCCGCTGGCTCAACCAGTCGAATCCGCCGCTCTCGCAGCTGGTTAGTTCTCGCATCGGCGAGCAGTGGAAAAAGGATCTGTCGAGACTGAAGGAACTGGCGGATCTTTCAGATGATACGGATTTCCAGGACGCAGTCGCAGCGGTGAAGCTGGAAAACAAGATTCGTCTTTCCAACGTGGTCAGAAATCAGATCGGGATCGAATTGAACCCGCATGCTCTTTTTGATGTGCAAATCAAACGTATCCACGAATACAAACGCCAGCTTCTGAACGTTCTGCATGTGATCACGCGATACAATTACATTCGGCATCACCCGGACGAAAACGTCGTCCCACGCACCGTAATCTTTTCTGGCAAGGCCGCACCGGCGTACCGCATGGCGAAATTAGTCATCAGGCTCATCAACGATGTCGCAGATATCGTCAACAACAATCCTTGCATAGGCGACAAATTGAAAGTCGTTTTCATGCCGAACTATGACGTATCGACCGCTCAGTTGATAATACCGGCGGCCGAACTGTCGCAGCAGATATCGACAGCGGGAACCGAGGCATCTGGCACAGGCAATATGAAGCTGACGCTGAACGGCGCCTTGACAATCGGCACCCTAGATGGGGCCAATATAGAGATACGCGCCGAGGTGGGTGACGACAATTTCTTTATATTCGGCCTTAACGCCGAGCAGGTCATGACGCTCAGACAGCAGGGTTACAACCCCTGGGACTATTATCATGCCGACGCGGAGTTGAGACGCGCCCTGGACATGATCCGCGACGGGCATTTCTGTCCGGATGACTGCGACCGCTACCGATACGTATACGACGCTTTGACGCACGGCGGCGACCACTACCTGCTGATGGCCGACTTTCGCTCCTACGTCGAATGTCAGCAGCACATCGATGAGCTGTACAAAAGCCCCCGCGCGTGGAGCCGCAAGTCGATTCTCAACATCTCACATATGGGCCGGTTTTCCAGCGACCGCACGATCCAGGAGTACGCCAACCGCATCTGGAATGTGAAACCGGTATCCCGGTAGCGCAGATATTTTAGGTCAAAGGAAGGACATCCGAAAAATCTGATAGCGGTGTCAGGATAAGGCCTTAGTCTCAGTTCAAGGATGAACTGATGGCGCGTTTATTACGCATACGCCCGCCGGGGATTCGAGTATAGGCAGGAAAACCGGGGGTAGAACACAGTTTTCGCTAATATAGGAGAAGACTGAGTAATCCGCTGACTCGTCCTCGATTCTCGGTCGCCCGGGAACACCGGGGCGCACTTGACGATTCAGCATCTGTTCAATCCTGTCTTTGAAATCCTCCCTGCCCAGAACCAGTTCCTGATTCAAGGTTTCTCGGATCCGAGCAGCGGTAGACGATGCCGAGCACCTGGCCCATGATGGCCTGACGACTCGCGAACAGGAAACGTAAGGGAAACGGAAAGCTCAGCACCCATTGGCGCACAGGCTGCTCGGGAAAGACTTCATCCACCAGCAGCGCCGCACTCTCGGCTCTGGCTCCTGCTTCGCCCTACCTCCTGCATCCCCGCAGTCGTCGGCCATACGCCGGGCGCCGCAGCTGGGACAAAAGCCTCGGCGTTTGCAGCTGAACGCCGCCAGGTGCTCGGCATCGCAATTGTCACAGTGCACCCGCAGAAACCCGTGCTCGAGACGCCCGCACTGGAGGTAGTCCTCGAACTCCCGCTCGACATACCCCGGCAGCGCGGTGCCCTGTGCCGCCAGATGCGCCTTGAACGCTGGGTAGTGCTCCTCAACGAGTTGATAAAGGAGGGTGCGCTCCGGGCGGTGGCACATCTACGGCGGCGCGCCGACACCCGAACTGGCTTCCCTGCCAGCCGGCAACGGCAACACGATCGCATCCTTGCGAGTTGGTCCTGTGTCCTAGCCTATCAGGCTGAGGCGTTGCGGACAGAAAACCTGGGATGCATAGAAACTCAGCGGAGACACGGCACCCTATCAATTCCTATCAAGCTGCGTGGGGCTATTCATGGGGGCATTTCCGACATTTTTCGTTACGACGCATTGTTTTCTTGCGCAATGCGGTTGTCGCCGCCTCCACCAGATAGCCTCAGTTAGGCCGTGATAGGTCACGGCCTAACCTCTTCTATACACACCACGCTACTGGCTGCCGCGGGCCCTCAGGCCGAACGGCCCGGGCACTTATTACACCGCCTGCCTTGCTTGTATTTCTTGCAGCACTTGTTGGTCTTCTTTCCCATCA
>CP070738.1:228472-233678 GCA_020347685.1 Gammaproteobacteria bacterium
CAAGGCACAGTACCGTGTCTGCAGCCAGCGCCGGGACCAGTGCCAGCAGCAGTTCGGCGCCGGCAACGCCGCGTACCACGCCGGGTGCGTCGATCAACAGCGGTCCTGCCGGGGCTCGGGTCGCGAGGCGGCGCACCGCGTCGACTAACGGCAGCCGGAAACGGCCTGCATCCAGCGTACACAGCGCTTCGCAGCTGAACGCCTCCCAGCCGTCGCGCGTCCATGTGCCGAGGCTGACCGTGCCGGGTACACCGAACAGAGGCGAACCTGGATCCGCGCTGATGCAGGCGCAGGATTGCCCGCTGAGAAGCAGCTCGGCGGCCAGCTCCCCAGCCAGGGTGGATTTGCCGACCCCCGGTGCGCCCAGCAACAGCACGCGCGGCCCGTGCTGAAACAACCAGCGGGCCAGCAGGCGCGGCTGCAGCGGCAGGACGGCGAAAGGGTTATCGGTGTTCATGGCTGCCCACGCGCGGTGGCACCATGGAATACGGCGACCTGTGGCTCAACCCGGTGACGATTCGACAGGCGGGTGCAGCGCGCACGCAAGCCGCGCGTCCGTCCCCGCGTGGACGAGATCCGGATCAGGGTATACGGTTTGCGCCTAGACACGAGGAAGATTGCTGTCACCGCTCAGCCATTTGTCGACAGCGCGTGCACATTGGCGACCTTCGCGTACTGGCCCGGAGCCGACCACCGCCACCCGCTGGCGGTGGCCTCGCCGGCTGGGCTGGTGCCGCACCCAACCCTGTTCCCGGCACGGTCGGCGATGGCCCGTTCGATGCCCTTTATGGTCACTGGCTGGTCGGCGCGCCTGAGGGTACAGGCGTCTTCGCAGGGTGCGGGACACAGGCGCCCGGTGAGTTCTGGGAAATTGTTCGTAGAGTCGAGTTGCTGGTAGGCGCGCTGCCAGTGTGCCTCCGTGATCAACTCATTCCACTCGGGTATCAGGTTGTGTACCGGGCAGTAGCGGTGGCAGTAAGGTGTCCCGCAATCCATGCACCGGCGTGCCTGGCGCGCCGCCTGGCTCTCCGGCATGGCCCTGACATATTCGCGCCAGTGCCGGACGCGTTGCCGCACCGTCTGTTTGCCAGCCTCCTGGCGGGGGTGGCGGAGAAAACCATATGGATCTTGCATGTTAACCGAAAACCGCTTGCCGCCTGTGTGAAGTCTAGACCATGCGGGTTGCGATCCGGCTTGGCGGCGCTGGGCGTGTTGCTGTCGGTGAAAGCGGTGCCAGCCGCGCCACAAATGCATCGCACAGGTCGGTACACTAGAATGCACGTCATGGCGAAGCTGTTCATCGTGCTGGGGATTGTGCTGGTGATTGTCGGCATCGCCATCGGCTATGCGCCCTGGCTGTTCGCCTGGTTCGGTAAGCTGCCCGGCGATATCCGCATCGAACGTGAAAACGGCGTGTTCTTTTTTCCCCTCACCTCGATGCTGCTCATCAGCGTGGTCGTTTCCCTGCTGCTGGCGCTGTTTTTCAGGCGCTGACTGCGGTGCAACATCCGGGGCCCTGAACCAGCAGATCGATAACCAGTGGCAGATGGTCCGAACCAATATCCGGGCCGGTCTTGACGCTCCTGACTCGGGCATCGCGGCTGATCAGGCAGTGGTCGATAGGGATCATCGCGGGCGGGAAGAAGCTCGGCCAGGTCGGCAGCAGCCCGAATCCCGCGCGGGCGCTGGTTAGACCGGATTGTTGTACCAGCTTCGCGAAGAAGGGTGACCAGGGCGAGGTGTTGAGGTCACCCAGCAGCACGGTTCGCGGTCCGCGCCCGCGCAGCAGCTCCGCCGCCTGCCGGAGCTGATCGTTGCGCACCGCGTACAGGCTGTCGCTGATCGGGGGTGGCGGGTGAGCGGCCAGCAGCGTGAGTCGGCCGCTGCCGGTGGCGATACGCGCGATTATGGCAGGATAATCGGGGTGTCCAAAGTCCAGCAGCTCCACGTCGTGCATTGGCCAGCGACTCAGAATACCGATTCCGAACGCTCCCTCGCGCGGTACCAGTTTGCGGGCAGGGAAACGCTCGCCCAGGCCGGTGAGAGCCTCCGCCCAGGCTGGGGTGACTTCTTCGACCACAATGACGTCGGGCTGCTCGTCCCCGACCAGGCGGGTGAATTCCGCGTGGGCGCCGTTGGTGTATTGCAGGTTGGCCAGCAGCAGGCGCACCGGAACGCGGTGTGGCGAGGCAACGCTGGCGGCAACGGCATCGGGCACTGCCGAGAACATCAGGTGATGCGCGTTGACTGCAATGACCCCCATTGCCAGTGCCGCCCAGCGCAACTCGCGTCGGGCCGCGAACACCACCAGCAGCAAAGCGGCGAGCAACAGATACTGGGGACGGAAATGCGAGGCGAGCTCGAACAAGCGGTAAAGTTCGCCGAGGAACCCGGCAGCGCTGAGCAGTGCCAGTCCGGCCAGAAGCAGTTTTGCCGTGCTTGTCATAACCACCTAAACCCTGCCGGACGGCCGCACCGCCCGGGCCCGAACGTCATTAGCTGGCTGAATTGCCGTATCGTGCCAGGTATCAGCGTGCTTATCGGCCGGTACCCGCTTTGGGCTTTGTGTCGTATGGAAAGTATCTGCATTCTAGTGACGAAAAACAATAGGTAAATAGCGGTTCTTTAAGTGACATCGAGAGTGTTTCCTGCTCCCGGGCTGTGGCGTGAAGGCGCCGCGATGCGATCCGCCAGCGATCCCGCCTTGTTGTCGCAATGCCGAACGAACTCCAGTTGCGCGTAACCTGTCATAATTATGCACAGGTCAATGCGGAGGTGCCGCCATGCCGGGTCATGGTTTGCTGCGGTTGCTGGTCATCGGGTTTGCGCTTGCCGGCCCGGTCCTTGCTGGCGCCGAAATCTACAAGTGGGTCGGACCGGATGGCATGACCCATTACAGCGAAACAGCGCCGGGACCGCAGGTACCGGTTGTCGAGAGGCTGGAACCGGTTGATGTTGCGCCTCCTCCAGCGGCGGCCCCGGACTACAGGACGGCGCTTGAAGTCGCAAAGGATCTCGAGGCAAGCAGGCTGGAACGCGAGCGGTTGCGTCTGGAACGGCAAAGACTGCAGCAGGAACAGGCGCAGGCCGCCGCCCGCGAACAGCGCCAGGATGCCGAAAGCACACGCTACTATCCCGTCTACCCCTACTATTACCATTACCCGCGCAAGCATCCACGCCCGCCCGTGCAGCTGCGCCACCGGCCAGTACCGGTGCCCTATAGACATCCGCCTGAACACTATCGACCAGGCGGGGGCATCCAGGCACGTGTACCGGGAATGACACGCAATTAAGCTAGACGGATGGGCGACTCATACACAACGGGTGGTACAGCTATGGACATCATCACGGAGCAGGAACAGATCCGGCTGTTGCAGGCCATGCCGATATTTGGTGGTGTGAGTGAGCAGGCGCTGCGCTTTTTGATGAGCCTCGCCAGGGAAGTGGAGGTGCAGAAGGGAGACTACTATTACCGCGAGGGCGAGCCCGGGAGTTCGGTGTTCGTACTCGAAACCGGCAAGGTGGTGCTCATGAAACGCTGGCGGGACAGGGACCACGCTCTGAAGTCGTTGGGCCGGGGCGACAGTTATGGCGAAGTTGCCTTGATCGATCTGCAGCCACGCAACACCTCCGCCCTGGCGGTGGAGCCCAGTCGGGCTATCGAGTTGTCAACCGAAGACCTGTACAAGCTCTACAAGCGGCACCTGGATCAATTCGCGCTGATCTACATGAACATGGCGCGCCAGGTGTGTCGGCGTCTGCGCGAAGCCGACAGCCGCGCGTTCGCCGCCGACATGCAGTCGGAGTGAGCGAGCGGCGTCGGGTCCGGTAGCAGTAATCTGCGCGTCAGGGCGCCTAGAACATCAGGCTTTCTTCGACTGCGTCGATACCCGCCTGGGCACATTTGTGATCTTCTTCACCGCCCGGAGCCCCTGATACTCCGACGCCTCCCACCATGGTGCCGCCCGCGTTGACGGGAATTCCACCACCGATCATCATCGCCTCCGCGACGAAACGCACACCTGATTGCGCCTTGCCGGCCTGAGTTTCCTCCGCCATGGTGAGGGTATCGCTCCGGAAGCTCACCGCGGTCCACGCCTTGCGGCGCGCAGTCTCCGGCGTATGTGCGCCCGCCAGCTGATCGCGCAGGATCACCTGCGTCACGCCGGCGCGGTCGACCACCGCGACGGCGACCTGGAATCCGGCCTTGCGGCAGGCACCCAGAGTTGCCTGTGCGAGCTCCAGAGCGAGTTCCGGTTTCATGACCTTGAAGGTCGCCAGCCGCTCTTCAGCGGCGGCGCCGGAAAGGCAGCAAAGTGCGGCACTGCAAAGGCCGAACAGCTTAAGGGTGTTATTCATATCGAGTCTCCTCACAGTAAATCGGTATTACAGATACTGTAACCCAGTATAGATGCCATGCGGTGAAAGCGCGCGCACGCGCCCGAACACCAGCAACGCTGATTTCCTGTTTGCCGCCGTGCGTGCCGGGCCTTCTTTCCAGTGTCACGCCAGCTTTGGGTGTTGCAGCATAACGACCCGCCCAGGCGTTTTTGTTCAAAGGCTTAGTGAGTCCGGCCGGGCTCTTTGTCCCGTCACGGCAACAGAATCCCGGGCGCAATTCTGTCCGCGGCCTGCCGAGCAGCTGTCCTGTGAGAGAAAAATACTTCCGCGACAACCAGTTCGACACGCTGGCACAGCGTTTGCCATAAGCCTCCTAGCGCGCTTTTCCAACCACAACAAAATGGGCGCCCTTTGCAACGTGCCGCGCAACTGCCGGTGCATCCGCAGTTAACGCTACCGGTCGCGCATCGGTCGCCACAGTCAGGAAGGTTAAGGACGTATTTATGGTTTGTCTCAGCAGGGCTGCAAGGGTAACAGCTGTTTTTTTCACTATTCTGGTTCCATCGCTGCTGACGCAGGCGCACGCCGCCTCGCCGGCCGGTCTGTTGGCGCTGTACGACTTCAGCGAAGGTGGCGGCGCCGTGGTGCACGACCTGAGCGGGGTCGATACACCGCTTGACCTGCGCATTGCGGACACCTCCCGCACGCGTTGGTTGCCGGGCGGAGGCCTGGATGTAATCAGGCCAACGCGCATTGCCGGTACCGGCGCCGCGACCAAGGTCAGTGAGGGAATCAAAGCCACCAACGAAATCACCATCGAGGCGTGGATCCAGCCGGCCAGTACCGGTCTGGACGGGCCGGCCCG
>CP070738.1:233778-238978 GCA_020347685.1 Gammaproteobacteria bacterium
CCCCGCTGCGCGGGGCCCCTGCTCACTGCTCGCGCCGCCGAACCGAAATCTCCGCGACCGCTCACACATTGCGTCGCTCGCGGGCGTTCGCATCCCCGCTGCGCGGGGCCCCTGCTCACTGCTCGCGCCGCTACTCCCATTCCAGCGCACCCTTTTTCCATTCGTAGATGAATCCGATCACCAGGATGCCGAGGAACAGCATCATGGCGAGGTAGCCAAACATGCCGATGTCATCCAGCACCACGGCCCAGGGGAACAAAAAGGCGATTTCGAGATCGAAGATGATGAACAGGATGGCGACCAGGTAATAGCGCACGTCGAAACGCATCCGCGAGTCTTCGAACGCCTCGAAGCCGCATTCGTACGGTGAGTTCTTTTCGCTATCGGGCTTGCGCGGCCCAAGGAGGAATCCGGCCGCGACTGGAATCAGGCCGAAACCGATTCCGACGGCCATAAAGATGAGGACCGGCAAATAATTTTCCAGCATGTCGCTTCATTCCGACGCTGTCCGGCCATGACCGGGTTGTGGGTGTGATATGTGTGCCCGCTACAGCGGTGCAGTCTAGGCCAGCAGCTTTGCGAGTGTCAAGAAGCGATATTGAATGGTTTTTGCGCTAAATCAACTAGTTAATTTATATTTCTGGGCCCATAAAAAAAGCCCATGAGGCGCCGCGCGGTACGGTGCTTTTCCCTGCCGGCGGGTTAGAGCCGTCAAGAATGGCCCCACCCCTTACAGGAGCGCCACCGTTTGGCGCGATCTCCCGGCCTGTCGGGTCGTAGACAAGAAAAAGGGACCGTTTAGCGGTCCCCTTTATGCGAATGGTGCCGACGGCGAGACTCGAACTCGCACGGCTTACGCCACTACCCCCTCAAGATAGCGTGTCTACCAGTTCCACCACGTCGGCATTAATGGCGATCATTCAGGCTGGGTGTCGGCAGGCGCTTCCTCCGCCCCGGCCGGCTCTTGCGTCGGCGCGGGCGGCGTCGCTTCGACAGGCTGCGGCGGTTCCGCAACCTCGGGGAGATCCGATGGCGGCAGGTCTGCCTCCTGCACCACGATGTCTTCCTCGATCACTGGAACATCCGATTCTTCCGGCGCCGGCGCCGGGGCAGGCACCGACTGGGTGACGCTCACGCTGGCGTCAGGGGCCTGCCGCACCAGCGGTGAAGACAGCAGCAGACTGTTGGCAAAGAACAACGCGGCGAGAACCGCCGTCGCACGGGTGAAAAAGGAGCCGCCGCCCGCGGCACCGAACACGGTACCCGAAGCACCGGCGCCGAACGCCGCGCCCATGTCCGCGCCCTTGCCCTGCTGCAGCAGCACCAGCCCGATAATGGCGATGCCCATCAACACCTGAAGAACCAGTAATACTGTAAACATAATTGTGTGTATCCGGGTGGGCGCTCAGCCGCCAGCCTTGCAGATGGCCAGGAAGTCCGCGGCATTCAGCGATGCACCGCCGATCAGACCGCCATCTATATCCTGCATGGCAAACAGCTCGGCCGCGTTACTGCCCTTGACACTACCTCCGTAAAGAATCTGCACCTTGTCCGCAACCGCCTTGTCCAGACCGGCCAGCTTGGCACGGATAAAGGCGTGCACATCCTGAGCCTGCTGGGGGCTGGCTGTCTTGCCGGTACCGATAGCCCACACCGGCTCGTAAGCGATCACCGCTTCGCCCAGCGCCGCAATACCCTCCAGCTTGATGACCGCATCCAGCTGGCGTTCCACAACCTGTTCGGTGATACCCTGCTCGCGCTCCTCGAGAGTTTCCCCCACACACAGAATCGGGATCAGGCCGGATTTGCGCGCTGCCGCAAATTTGCGCGCGGTAAACTCGTCGTCTTCCGCATACAGGGCGCGGCGCTCCGAGTGACCGACGATGGCGTACCGACAACCGAAATCCTTCAACATGGCGGCCGAGATTTCTCCGGTGAAGGCGCCGGATTCCTGGTCACTGACGTCCTGGCTGCCCCAGGCGACGCTGCTGCCGGCCAGCAGTTCGGACACCAGAGGAATGTACACGAAGGGGGGACAGACTGCGATCTGCGTACCGCCCGCATCAGCGGCGCCCGCTTTGATACCGGAAATCAGTTCCTTAACGCTCTGCAGGGAACCGTTCAGTTTCCAGTTCCCGGCGACCAGTGTCTGCCGCATACCCCTCTCCCGCAAGCCCTTGAAAATAGCCGCGTAGCGTAGCGGTCCGGCGCGCAAAAATCAAATACATTGCGCCGCCGGGGAAGATATTCCGTGTCAGTCCTAACGTTCCAAAAACATAACCACGAAGGACACCAAGGGCACAAAGGACCTAAAGAAACCGGCAACCAAGCCACGTTCTCACCCTGGTGCTGAACGCGCGGTGCTGCGAATGGTGCCTGACAAACCAATCCTCAAGAGCACTTGACCAGTCGTTCCTTTGTGGCCTTCGTGTCCTTTGTGGTAAGAAACCGAACCTAATCCTGGCAGTCCTTGCGAATATGAATCACCAGGGCATCGCCCTCATAGTGTGCCGCGGCTAGCAGCTCCTTGCGCACCAGCAGCCCCGACTGGGAACGATACACCGAATACTCGTAGGCGGGATCGACGCTCTCGTATACCGAGCTGCCGAAATAGGTATCCACCGGCGACCAGTACTTCCAGTCGCGCTCCAGGTACTTGAGCAGATCGATGCCCGGCCGGTGGCTCACTTCGTAGGCCTGGTGTTTGTGACTGTTCTCGTCAGCGATGCTGCGGTAGCGTCCGGTCAGGCGCTCCAGGCGGTACATGGCATCGAAGCCGAACAGGTTGGCGAGCGGTTTCCATTTCAGGAAACGCGCGTCGAGTCGCCACTCGTCGCCGAACAGCTCGAATCTCTGCTGTTCACAGAAGTCACCGGAGCGCAGTTCGACCTGGTAGTGCCGGGGGGCCACCTGCACGAAGCGCAGCTTCGCGATCAGCGCCTCGTCGGTCAGCCGGTTGTAGGTATGCAGGTTCCAGGCGACCAGTCCCACCGACAGCCCGACCAGAACCAGGATAGTGACGGGGAAACCCCAGATCAGTTTGCGCATAGCGTCGCGTTAACAAAAAGGGGACAGATTCATATTACACGCAGAATAAACCTGCCCCCCCGCTAGATTTCAGCCGGCCTCGGCCCTCGCCTCGACGGCTTGTTCCACTACCCGGGCCAGCAGCCGAGCCTGCTCACGCACCAGAGATGCGTCCTCGCCCTCCACCATGACACGGATCAGCGGCTCGGTACCGGAGGGCCGCAGCAGCACGCGGCCTTTACCGTTGAGGACGGCCTCTGCCCCGGCCACCGCAGCCTGGATGGGCGCACTGCTTTCGACATCGATAGGCTGTGCCAGGGGCACATTGATCATGTGCTGGGGATATTTCTTCATCCCCTGCTTGAGCTGGTGCAGGCTGGCATTCTTCTGCACCATGGTCGCCAGCACCTGCAGCGCCGAGACCATCCCGTCCCCGGTGGTGCTGCGGTCCAGACAGATGATGTGACCGGAAGACTCGCCACCCAGCAGGCCACCGTGTTCGCGCAGCAATTCGAGCACATAGCGGTCGCCCACCCGAGCGCGCCGGAACTCGATGCCCAGGCCCTGCAGCGCGTGCTCCAGCCCGAGGTTGCTCATCAGGGTACCGATCACCGGCCCGGTCAGCTTGCCCTGTTCGTGGCGCGAGGCGGCAATGATGAACAGCAGCTCGTCGCCATCGACCAGTTCGCCCCTGTCATCCACCATGATGACGCGGTCACCGTCGCCGTCCAGCGCGATACCCAGATCCGCATTCTGGTTCAGCACCGCCTCGCGCAGCAGGCCGGGCTGGGTCGATCCGCACTCGTGGTTGATATTCAGACCGTCCGGCGAAACGCCGATGCTGATCACCTCGGCGCCCATTTCCTTCAGCACACTGGGCGCGATGTGGTAGGTGGCACCATTGGCACAGTCCACGACGATCTTCAGGCCGCGCAACGAGATGCTGAACGGGATGGTGCTCTTGCAATACTCAATATAACGCCCGCGCGCGTCGTCGACCCGTTCGGCCTTGCCGAGTTTTTCCGAGGCAATGGTCACCATGGGCTTTTCCATTTCCGCCTCGATGGCCGCCTCCACGTCGTCCGGCAATTTGCAGCCTTCAGCGGAAAAGAACTTGATGCCGTTGTCGTAGTGCGGATTGTGCGACGCGCTGATCACGATGCCGGCACAGGCGTGCAGGGTGCGCGTCAGATACGCGATCGCGGGTGTCGGCATGGGACCCAGCAGCCTGACATCCACACCGGCCGCCGACAGCCCGGCTTCCAGCGCCGACTCGAACATGTAACCGGAGATGCGCGTATCTTTGCCGATCACCACGCGGGACTTGGGCCCGTTGCCCAGCACCCGCCCGGTGGCCCAGCCCAGCTTGAGCATGAATTCGGCATTGATCGGCGCTTCGCCGACCCGCCCGCGGATACCGTCAGTACCGAAAAACTTTCTCCCCACCTTGTACCTCCACAACCGTTGTAACTGCTGTCAATTTTATGAGTTTTCTACTCTATAAGTCGTTTAATGCGATCTGCATCTGCAAGGCCTGCCAGGTCGCGGCCACGTCGTGGGCGCGCACCAGCCGGGCGCCGCGCTCCACCGCCAGCACCGCCAGCGCGATACTGGCCGGCAACCGTTCGGCGATGTCCAGATGCAGCAGCTTGCCGATCATGGACTTGCGCGACAAGCCTACCACAAGCGGCAGCCCCGGCTCGGTCAGCCGGTCGAGCCGGGCCAACAGCTGCAGATTGTGATCAACGGTCTTGCCGAAGCCGAAGCCCGGATCGAGCAGCAGGCGCTGGGGGTCGATACCAGCCGCCTCGCAGGTCGCAACGCGCTGTATCAGAAAGGCTTTTACCTCTTCCACCACGTCCGCATAGTGCGGATCAGACTGCATGGTACGCGGGTCGCCCCGCATATGCATCAGGCACACCGGCACACCGCTGGCGGCCGCCGTCTCCAGTGCCCCCGGCACACGCAAGGCGTTGACATCGTTGATCAAGCCCGCGCCGGCCGCAACTGCGGCCTGCATGACTTCGGGTTTCTGGGTATCGATGGAAATGGGCACAGCGAGCCGGGATTGCAGCGCATCGATGACCGGAATGACACGTTGCAGTTCGTCGGAGGCAGACACCGTCGCAGCACCCGGACGGGTCGACTCACCGCCTATATCGATAACGGCAGC
>CP070738.1:239078-244251 GCA_020347685.1 Gammaproteobacteria bacterium
CACCAGAGTTCGAAATGCAGCCACAGACCTAAACAGACTTTCCGGTCTTTCTCCGTGATCTCGGCGTCCTCGATGTGAACCCG
Source organism: Gammaproteobacteria bacterium (assembly GCA_020347685.1). Taxonomy (GTDB): domain Bacteria; phylum Pseudomonadota; class Gammaproteobacteria; order DSM-19610; family DSM-19610; genus Thiogranum. The sequence goes on from CP070738.1 coordinate 239,162, forward strand.
GTTGTGTTGCTGTTTCGGATTGGCCCGCTGCAGTGATCAATCGCAGCTGTCGCCAGCATCGGTCGGCGGCTGATAGAGTTGCGGACCCGCGGCCGCCGCCTTGGCGGCATACATCGCTTCGTCGGCCTTGCGCAGCAGGGTGGGAGCATCACGGCCGTGGTCGGGATAGACGGCGATACCGATGCTGGCGCGGGTGTCGATCTCGGTACCGAGAATCTGGAACGGCTGCTTGAAGGCGTCGCACAGCTTGGCGGCCGCGGCCAGCGCGTCCTGCGGCGTGTTGATCTGCTCGATGCAAACAATGAATTCGTCGCCGCCCAAACGCGACACCGTATCCGACTGACGCACGGTATCGATCAGGCGCCGCGCCACGGCCTGCAACAGGCAGTCGCCGGCCTGGTGACCGAAGCGGTCGTTGATGGGTTTGAAATTGTCCAGGTCGAGGTACACCACGGCCAGTCGTTTGCCGTCGCGCCCGGCGCGCGCGAGGCCGGCGTGCAGGCGGTCGTTGAGCAGCACGCGGTTGGGCAGGTCGGTGAGGTCGTCGTGCTCGACGCGGTAGGCCAGCCGCTGTTCGCGTTCCAGACGCTTGGACGAATCACGCACCACCAGAGTGAACAGACTGTGTCCCAGCATCGGCGATTGGGACAGCGACACTTCGCACGGAATGCGCTCACCGTTCTTGTGCCGGGCGATAATGCGGTCGGTCTGGAACGTCAGATGTTCTTCACGCGCGATGCGCGTGAGCGCCGCCAGGCGGTTTTTCGCCTCGCAGCGGAAGCGGCTGCACAGCAGGTCCAGCAGTGGTGTGCCGAGGATCTCCTGGCGGCTGTAGCCGAGCAGTTTTTCCGCGCCCTGGTTGAAGGCCACGATACGGCAGGCGTCATCCACACACAGAATGGCTTCGCGGGTGATATTCAGCAGGCGCAGATAACGATCGATCTGTCGCACCAGCCGGCTGGCGGGGACAGTGGGTTCGTTCCTTGAAATCCGGTCTTCCTGATGAGCGGTAGAGGCATCCTCTTTGCGGATCATAGGCGTCGACCTGCGGACGGTACTGCGAAGTGTTCCGTTTGGGACACTTTTCACAAGCCTAGCACAGGATCAGGTCGCCGACAGTTGGGTTCGCGGCTTAATCGCTGCTACGCTAGCGCTCCCTGCGCTGTGCCAGCGGCCGCCAGGCGCGTTTGCGTGCCGGCGGGCTCCCTGGGATACGGCTCAAGCGGCATTCCAAAGGACTGTGTTTTATGAATTTTTCCACCATCGAGCAATTTGTCGGTAACACCCCCCTGGTGATGCTGAAACGCCTGCCCGGCGACACCAGTAATGCCGTGCTGGTGAAGCTGGAGGGCAATAACCCGGCCGGCTCCGTGAAGGACCGCCCGGCGCTCAGCATGATCGTGCACGCCGAGCAGCGTGGCGAAATCGCCCCGGGTGACACGCTCATCGAGGCCACCAGCGGTAACACCGGGATTGCGCTGGCGATGGCCGCCGCCATGCGCGGCTACCGGATGGTCCTGATCATGCCCGAGAACATGAGTGTGGAACGCCGCCAGGTGATGAAAGCCTTCGGCGCCGAGATCATCCTGGTGACCCGTGAGCAGAGCATGGAGGGCGCGCGTGATCTCGCCAAGCAGATGGAGGCCGAGGGCAAGGGCAGGGTGCTGGACCAGTTCTCGAACCCCGACAACCCGCGCGCCCATTACGAGGGCACCGGACCGGAGATCTGGCGCGATACGCAGGGCAGGGTCACCCATTTCGTCAGCGCCATGGGCACCACCGGTACCATCATGGGCACCTCGCGTTACCTCAAGGAAATGAACCCCGACATCCAGGTCGTGGGCGTGCAGCCGGTGGAGGGTGCCTCCATTCCGGGCATCCGGCGCTGGCCAGAGGCGTATCTGCCGTCGATTTTCGAGGCCAGCCGCGTCGACCGCACCATCGACATCGCTCAGGACGCGGCCGAGAACACCACCCGGGCGCTGGCGGCGCGCGAAGGCATTTTCTGCGGCATTTCTTCCGGCGGCGCCGTCGCGGCGGCGTTGAAGCTCAGTGCCGAGGTGGAGAATGCGGTGATTGTCGCCATTGTCTGTGACCGCGGCGACCGCTACCTGTCCACCGGGGTGTTTCCCGATTGAGCCGCTGGTCGGGCGGCATCGTTCTGTTGCTGCTGGCCTGCACGGCATCGGCCATCGAGCGGATCCAGCTCGGCTGGGGCAGTCTCGAAGCCGAGACCTGGGCTGCCCGCGACATCGCTCTGGAACTGGACTGGAGCGCGGCCGACGCCGGACGGCTGACCCTGTCCATTGCGCAGCTCGAGATCGCGGGCGAGCGTGTCACCGGCGTGCAGGTGATCTGCAGTGCGTTCGAGCTGCTGGGCGATGCGGCGCACTGCCGCAAGGGCACGCTGGCGCTGGCGAGCGACTGGCTCGAGGCGCGCGAAGTGCCGGTCAGTTTCGACTACCGTTTCGATACCGGCAGCCTGGAGCTTTCCCTGGCGCGGCTGCCGCTGGCCGGTGGCACCGTGCAGCTGGCGCTGCATCAGCAGGCCGATAGCTGGCGCCTGGAGGCGGTATTAGGCGACGTGCTGCTGGCGCAACTCGCCGCACTGGCGGCGAAAGCCGGCGTGAAGCTGCCGGCGCTCGAGTTGGCGGGCACCGTCAGCGGGCGTGTGCGCTTGCGCGGCGGCGCGCAGGGTCTGCGCGATGTCGACTGGCAGCTGGAGACCCGGCAGGCCGGTTACAGCAATGCGGAGGGCAGCCAGGCGGGCGAGGCGTTGGCGGTGGCAAGCCGCGGTCAGGTTACGCCGCGCGGCAAAGACTGGCAGGTGCAGGCCTCGCTCGCGGCGCGCGGCGGCATGCTGTACAGCGATCCCCTGTACCTGGAATTCTCCCAGGCTCAGCCGCTGGAACTCGCGGCTGAGCTGCGCTGGCGCGCCGCCTCCGCCGAGTTGCTGCTGGACTCGCTCAAGTTCACCCAGCCCGGTGTCGCGCGGGGCCGCGCAGAGGGGGTGCTGGCACCAGGCGCCGAGCGCCCGCTGCGACGGCTCAGCGTGGAACTCGACGAGGCGCTGCTGCCCGGCTTCTACGCCAACTGGGTGCAACCCTGGTTCGCCGGTACGGTGCTGGAAAAACTCGACACCGGTGGGCGGCTGCAGGGTCGTGTGCAGATCGAGGACGGCCGGCCGCGCGCGGCGCGGCTGGCGCTGGACGGTGTTTCGTTCGGCGAGCGCAGCGGCCTGTTCGGGGTGCAGGAACTGGACGGCGAACTGGCCTGGGACGCCAGCGGTGAGCCGCAACGCTCGCGACTGGCCTGGCAGGGCGCGCACTTCCACCAACTGCTGCTGGGCGCCGCTGCGCTGCAACTGGAAACCGGTCCGGATGGACTGCGCATCCGCGAGCCGCTCAAAGTACCGTTGCTGGACGGCCAGCTGCACGTCGAGGAATTCGAACTGGGCCGCGACGCCGAGGGCGGGGTGCGCTGGCTGCTCGACGCGACCCTGACACCGGTATCCATGCAGGCGTTCAGCAACGCGCTGGGCTGGCCGACCATGGCCGGTTCGCTGTCCGGCATGGTGCCCAGGGTGCGCTACGAGAAGGGCGAACTGACGTTGGGCGGCACGCTGCTGGTACAGGCGTTCGACGGTGCTGTTACGGTGCGCAACCTGCGCATCCGCCAGCCGCTCGGGCTGGTGCCGCGGCTGTGGGCGGATGCGCGCCTGGAGCGGCTGGACCTCGACACCCTGACGCGCACCTTCTCCTTCGGGCGTATCGAGGGGCGGCTGCAAGGGGAGGTGAACGGCCTGTACATGGAGGCCTGGCAACTGGTGGCCTTCGATGCACACTTCGAGACACCGCCCGACGACGACAGCCGCCACCGCATCAGCCAGCGCGCGGTGGACAACATCTCCAACCTGGGCGGCAGCGGTGTCGGCGGCGCGGTGTCGCGCAGTTTCATGCGCGTGTTCGAGGACTTTCCCTACAAGCGCCTGGGTATCCGCTGCCGGCTCGAGAACGGCGTCTGTCACATGGGCGGCGTGGCGCCGGCCAAGCAGGGCTATTACCTGGTGGAGGGGCAGCTGCTGCCGCGCCTGGACGTCATCGGCTATTCCGACCAGGTGGCCTGGGACTCACTGGTGGAACGCCTGGTGGCCATCACCAAGGGCGAGACGCCGCGCATCGAGTAACCTTTCACGCCTGCTGGCGTTAATGTTCACTAACCCAAACCCTGACAAAGCCTCATTCAGCGAGTCGCCCGCAGGGAGCCGCACAGAGGGTCCGGCTCGGTGTTGCGGCTCTTGGCAAGGGAACGTGGCCATTGCCTGCGAGCCGCGCCTTGATCCAAACCCTCTGTGAGGCTCTGAATAAGGTTTTGTCAGGGTTAGGGTTAGTTATAATAGGCCGATCTGACAAAAAGGAAGCCGATACTTATGCATACCATCCGAATGAGCTCCGTGCTGGGCATGCTGCTGTTCATCACAGCCTGCGTTACCATCAACGTGTATTTCCCCACGGCGCAGGCAGTGGAAGCGGCGGATCAGATCATCCGCGGCGTGTACGGCGAGGAACAGGCCCCGGCCGCACCGGCAGAGCAACCGGCACCGGGCAGTTCGTTGCAGCTGCCCGACAATGACAAACCGCTGTTGATCGGGGTTCTGGAATGGCTGGTGGCGCCGGCGCAGGCGAACGCCGACATCAACATCCAGTCACCGGCCATCAACACCATCCGCGCCTCCATGGAAGCGCGTTTCGCAGCGCTCAAGCCCTTCTATGACAACGGCAGCGTCGGCATGACCGCGGACGGGCTGATCACCGTGCGCGACCTGAACGCCGTGCCGCTGCGCGACCGCAAGACGGTCAACACCCTGGTGGCCGACGAGAACCGCGACCGCAACGCCCTGTACAAGGAAATTGCGCGCGCCAACGGCCATCCCGAGTGGGAAGCCGATATCCGCAGCACCTTCGCCAAACGCTGGATCGCCAACGCACCCGCCGGCTGGTGGTATCAGGAGGGTGGCTGGAAGAAGAAGTGAAGACAGGTAACCGCGAAGGGCGCTAAGGACGCGAAGGTTTTCTTAGCGGTTCGTCCCG
>CP070738.1:244351-249510 GCA_020347685.1 Gammaproteobacteria bacterium
GAGGTCGTGCTTGTTCTTGAAATGATGAAAAAACGCGCCCTTGGTCATCCCCAGCTGACGAATCAGCTGGTCGAGTGACATTCCGCTGTAACCGTGCGACAGAATCAGCTGCTGCGCGGCATCGAGAATGCGTTTCCGTGTGTCCTCACCTTTCCTGCCCATACTGGCCATATAACCATACTGTTCAGTATGCCGCAATACGCTCTTATCGCCATAAAATGCGGTGAATATACTCATCATATTGTTTTGTAGGTTTTTTTAAAAATACACAAAAAAATACCGTTTGGTATTGATTTACACGAAAACCTGGTCTAGCCTAAAACATACCGATCGGTACTTTTTTCGCTGAAGCCACTGAGGAGACTGGAACCATGTTTGACTATCTGGAAATGCTCACCCTTGCCCTGATACCGGGCTTTCTGTTGCTGGATTTGGTGATTCAGAAACGCAAGTACCACAAGACCCGTCACTGGCGAGCGCGCGGCCTGCTGGTTACCGTGGCGATCTTTTTCTTTACCGGCGAAGTCGCCGTGTTCTGGGCCAAGGTATTCGGCGACTTCCATCTGCTGGACGCCAGCGGCCTGGGGGTATTCGGTGCCGTGGTCGCGGTCGCGGTCTATGAACTTATGCACTACGCCTATCATCGCGCGGCGCACGAGTGGAACTGGTTGTGGCGTGCCGGCCACCAGATGCATCACAGCGCCGAAAGTCTCGATGCCTTCGGCGCCTATTACCTGCACCCTTTCGACGCCGCCATGTTCACGACCTGGAGCAGCCTGGTGTTCTTCCCGCTGTTCGGGGTTAGCGTAGAGGCGGCCGTGGTAGCAACGCTGTTCCTGACTTTCAATGCGATGTTCCAGCACGCCAACCTGAGCACGCCCGCGTGGCTGGGTTACTTCATTCAGCGCCCGGAAAGCCACAACATCCATCACCAACGCGGCCTGCATCGATACAACTATGCGGATCTGCCGGTGATCGATATGCTGTTCGGCACATTCAGAAATGCCGGCGACAGCATCGATCTGGAATGCGGGTTTTACAACGGCGCGTCGCGCCGTATAGCGGAAATGCTGATCGGCAAGGACGTGTCCACACCGCAACACCAGGGCGCCACCGGTAGCCGCTGGCAACCGGAGGTTCCGGCCGATCCGTCATAAAGCCCACGGCGGAGGGGTGCACGCTCGATCCCTCCGCCCGCCTGGGGCTCGTTCTGCGTTTACTTCCCGCGCGGCACGATCGCCACTTCATCCCCGTGCTCGATCAGGGTAAAGGGCTCGGCGAAATGCTTGTTCACTGTCACCTGGACCTCGTCATCGGCGCACGCCTCGGCCCATTCCGGGCCGCGCTTGCGAAGCCACGCCAGCAAGGTTTCCACGTTGCTGACCGACTCGGGAATCTGCACCTCCTCACCGTCCTTGCCGGCCAGCGTTGCCAGCTGGATGAAATACAGCAGCTTGATAATGACCCGGCCGTCGCCCCCTGCCGGCCTGCCCGCGCCGCGTGTCAGATCCTGCGCCCGCAGCGCGTCCAGGTACGCCTGCCAGTTCTGCTCGTAATTCACACCCAGCTGGTGCAGGACGCTCCAGGCATAGCTGCCGGTATAGCCGTCACTGAATTCGAGTTGCAGTGCTTCGGTGCCGTGCGGTTCGATGTGCGTGATATCGACGCTGTCCTTGCCGTGCACGGGTTTGTCCAGCCCCTGCACACCGCTCGAGAACACGCGCAGGTATTCATACGGGTAGTTGAAGCGAAACGCATCCGAGTAAGCGATTTCCAGCAGGCGCGATTTCTGGTGCAGGCTGATCTCGGTAGGCCGGATGGTCGGTATCTGGTCTGTCGTCATGGGCCCAGTGTATATGGCTGCAGGCAGGCTGCAAACGGGCGGAATTCGGGGAATACGGTTGCTACCCGGAAACATATCGCGCGCAGCGTACCGTTTACACCTCGCAGTGCCACCCAACCCGGGGCACACCACTGAACCTGCGACAAAGCGCTGACGGCAGCCCCCCTTCGGCACCCCGGGGGCGTGAACGCGCGCCCGCGGCGTGATTGCCTCGGACAGGCCACAAAGCGATTAATCGTCCCCTACCCTGTATAATCCCCGCATCCCTATAACGCGCCCATGGCGCCACACAACAAGCCGGGAGGCCCTTCACAGATGACGACATTACTGGTGATTCTGGGTATTGCAGCCGCAGTCATTCTTTACGGCATCGTGTTGTACAACAACCTGGTCAGCCTGCGTAACCGGGTCAAGAACGGGTTTTCGCAAATCGACGTGCAGCTCACCCGGCGCCACGATCTGATCCCCAATCTGGTGGAAGCGGTGAAAGGCTATATGAGCCACGAGCGCGGCACCCTGGAGGACGTGGTCCGGGCGCGCAACGCCGCGGTGACTGGCCTGCAGAACGCCGCAGCCGACCCTTCCAACCCGGAGGCGATCAAACAGCTGGGCGCGGCCGAGGGCGCCCTCAACGGGGCGCTGGGACGCCTGTTCGCGCTGGCCGAGGCCTATCCGGATCTGAAGGCCAGCCAGAACATGATGCAGTTCCAGGAAGAACTCGCCAGCACGGAAAACAAGGTCGCCTTCGCGCGCCAGGCTTTCAACGATGCGGTGATGAACTACAACACCGGTTGCGAGAGCTTCCCCGGCTCCATCGTCGCCAACAATTTCAACTTCAGGCCGGCCGAGTTCCTGGAGATCGAAGCACCGGAAAAACGCGAGGTGCCCGAGGTCTCGTTCTGATCGCGTCTAGTTCGCCGCCCAGATTCCGTCACACACGCACATGGATTTCTTCGCGCACCAGGACCGGGCCCGCCGCCAGACCCGCTTCCTGGTGTTGCTGTTCATCCTCGCCCTGATCGCCATTGTGCTCGCGGTCGATGTGGTGGTACTCAGCCTGGTCGCCAACGTCGGCAACGAGACCGGGCAGCTGACCCTGCCGGGTCCCGGCTGGATCGCCGAACACGCCGGGCTGGTTACCCTGGTCAGCCTGGCGACTGCGGCCTTCATCGCCATGGCCAGCCTGTTCCGCATCGCTACGCTGGGCAGCGGCGGCGGCAAGGTGGCACGCAGCCTGGGCGGCACCCTGGTCACGCCCGACACCCGGGACCCGCTGCGCCGGCGCCTGTACAACGTGGTGGAGGAAATGGCCATCGCCTCGGGTGTGCCGGTGCCCGAGGTCTACGTGCTGGAACAGGAAGCCGGCCTCAACGCCTTTGCTGCCGGCTACACGCCCGGCGACGCGGCCATTGCGGTCACCCGCGGCAGTCTGGAATCCTTGAACCGCAACGAGTTGCAGGGCGTGATTGCGCATGAGTTCAGCCATGTGCTGAACGGCGACATGCGCCTGAACATGCGCCTGATAGGGGTGCTGTTCGGCATCCTGGTGATCAGCCTGATCGGCAGGACCATTCTGCGCAGCGTGAGGCGCCCGCGCTTCACCTCGGGCCGCTCCGGCAACAAGGGCGGCGGCATCGCCTTGATCGTCGCCGTCGGGGCGGCGCTGGCAGTGATCGGCTATGTGGGCTTGTTCTTCGCGCGCCTGATCAAGGCGGGCGTGTCGCGCCAGCGCGAGTACCTGGCCGATGCTTCGGCGGTGCAGTTCACCCGCCAGACCGACGGCATCGCCGGTGCCTTGAAGAAAATCGGCTACGGTGCGTCATCGCTGATCCAGGATTCCGACGGCGAGGAAGTCAGCCATATGCTGTTTGCCAATGGCCTGAGCGCATTCCTCAAACTCTACGCGACCCACCCGCCAATCGAGGCACGCATCCGGGCGCTGGACCCGGGCTTCGACCCGGTCGCCTACCTGCGCGACATGGCGCGACAAACCGCCGCCCGCGATGCCGCCGCGGAGCAGGAGCGCAGCGGCGCGGCGTCCGAAACCCGCACCACGCAGACGCAGTGGAACCGGTTGATGGAGTCACTGATCATACTGACACCGGGCGCGGTCAGCGGCTCCGTCGGCAACCCGCAGGAGCAACACATCGAACACGCCGCCGAACTGCGCCGCCGGATTCCGGAACTGCTGTACCACGCGGCTCACTCACACAGCGGCGCCCTGCTGCTGAGCCTCGCCCTGTTGCTGGATGAAAACGAGGCTATCCGCGCACGCCAGCTGGCCCGGCTGTCAGCCTCGTTCGGTGCCGAGCACCTGTCGCTGATCGAAAAACTGCATGCCAGGGTGAGCGATCTGGGCCCGCCGTTCCGACTACCGCTGATGGAACTGGCCTTCCCGGCGCTGAGGCAGCGCCCGCGCGACCAGATTCAGGCCTTTGTGGCTTTGATCGATGAGCTCATCCAGAGCGACGGCCGGGTGGATACCTTCGAGTACCTGTTGTCGCGCGCCCTGTTGTCGCACCTCAGGGATGCCGAACATCCCGGGCGGCCAGCGAGCCAGCGCCGCATCAAGCTGGTCAACAGTCTCGACCAGCTGCACACCCTGTTCTGCGTGGTTGCGCATCTCGGCCACGCGGACGGTGACCAGGCGGCGCGCGACGCCTACCAGGTCGGGATGCTGGCGTTGCTGCCCAACAGCATCGACTGGCCCGACTACCAGGCACCGCAAAAATGGGTCAGGCAGATGGACGCAGCCCTCGACACCCTGGACCGGCTGCCCCCCGTGGCGAAGGAAGAACTGGTCACGGCGCTGACCACCACCATTTCGCACGACGGCACCGTCACGGTCGGCGAGGCTGAACTGCTGCGCGCCGTGTGCACCATACTGCACTGCCCGCTGCCGCCGTTCGTGCTGGATAGCGACGCCGCACCCTGACAGCACCTTTCTACAGGCGCTTGCCAGCCAGGGTCGGTGTCTTATCGGTGCGCGTTTCCAGTTTCAGATAACTGACCAGACGCACACTGCCCTCGGCGTGCAGCGCCTCGTGGACCTGTGCGACGGCGGCGAGAATCTCCCCCAGTTCCCCTTCGATATTGGTCCCCGAGGCGTGGGTCTCGAGGATAAAGTCATGCCCCTGCAGCAGCGCGACTACCCGGCCGATCTCGCGCCTGACCGAAACGCCTTGCCCGATCGGAACAACCTGGAATTCAGCGGTGGCTTTCATTGTTGAGTCTCTCCTGTATGCGGGCGCACGGCGCGGGAAAAACCGCTCGGACCTCTGTTTCAGGAGGCGTGCGAATATTTCACATCGACACC
>CP070738.1:249610-254753 GCA_020347685.1 Gammaproteobacteria bacterium
CTGCGTATGCCCGAGATAGAAGGCGCCGCCCCTGAGGACCAGCCTACCTGGAACATCTGGGAATACGAGATCGCCACGGACACCCTGAAGCGCGTCATCGCCTCAGACATCGTTGCAGAGGAAGGACAGGACGTCGCGCCGCATTACCTCCCTGACGGCAGGATAATATTTTCCTCGACGCGCCAGCGCACATCCAAGGCAACGCTGCTGGACGAGAGCAAACCCCAGTTCGCGGCCCTCGACGAAGATCGCAACGAACCCGCGCTGGTGCTGCATGTGATGAACGACGATGGATCGGATATTCACCAGGTATCGTTCAACCAAAGCCACGACCTCGATCCGGTCGTGCTGGAGAACGGCGAAGTGGTCTTCTCCCGATGGGACAACATGGGTAACCGCGACGGCATCCACCTGTACAAAATGTATCCGGATGGCACTAATCTGCGGCTGCTCTATGGCGCCAAAAGCCACGATACCGGCAGCGGAGGTCAGTCCGTCCCCGTCCAGTTCCTGCAACCCCGGGAGATGCCGAACGGAGGCATTGCCGTCGTCTTGAGACCCGCCACAGGAACTTTTCAGGGCGGCGACATCGTCAATATCGACGTCGGCAACTATATCGAAAACACTCAGGCAACCGCGGCGAATGCGGGCATATTAAGCGGCCCGGCGCAGACCTCTGCCGCCTTCAACACCGTACTCACCGATCCCTTTCCCTCTCCAGGGGGCCGTTTCAATTCCTTTTTCCCGCTCTGGGATGGCACCCAGCGCGCCCTGGTCAGCTGGAGTCAATGTCGACTGCTGGACAACGGCCTGATTGTGCCCTGCACCGATGCATTGCTAAACGACCCGAACGTGTTGGAAGCCCCACCGCTGTACGGCGTTTACATATATGATATGGCCAACCAGACCCAGATCCCTGTATTTACCCCCCAGCAAGGCGTCATGTATCGGGACGTCGTCGCCGCTCAACCGCGGCGGTTGCCGGCAATTCACTTTGATCAGGCCGGCCTGCCGACCGCCGGCTTCGCCTTCGACCCCAGCCTGGTAGACGAGAACGTTGGCATCCTGAATATTCGCAGCGTCTATGACTTTGACGGCGCATTCAATGCGCTCGGTGCAGCAGCCCCCGATATTGCGACACTTGCAGACCCTCAGCAGACCGTTGCGGACGAGCGGCCGGCCCGTTTCCTGCGCATCGTCAAGGCCGTCGCTATTCCCGACCGTGACCTGGTTGATCTCAACGGATCCGATTTTGGCGTGAGCACACAGCAATTGATGAGAGAAATCATCGGCTACGCACCGATCGAGCCCGACGGTTCGGTGCGTATCAAAGTCCCCGCAAACATCCCCTTTGCGATCAGCGTGCTGGACAAGGACGGAAAACGCATCACCGGCCGCCATCAGAACTGGCTTCAGGTGCGTCCGGGAGAGCTACTGACCTGTAATGGCTGCCACGACCCCGCCAGCGGCACCTCCCACGGCCGCATGGATGCGTTCGACGGGTTGTACAGCGGTGCACCTTTTGACGGTTACATATTCCCCAACACCGAAACATTTTTTGGCGACGCGGCTGAAACCATGGCTGAGTCCCGCACCCGTCTCGATCCCACGGCACTGGAGCTCAGCGTAGACATCCGCTACCAGGACGTCTGGACCGACGAAGCGGCCGCCGCTCGTCCAAAGGACGCCCCCTTCGACTACAGCTACGCTGACCTCGATCCTGCCCTGACGGCACCGGCCGGCAGCAACTGCCAGACGAACTGGGATAACCTGTGCCGCATTGTCATCAACTATGAGCAGCATATTCATCCGCTGTGGAACCTGGATCGCGGCCCGAGCACCTGCACAACATGCCACACCAACAAGGATGCCGGCGGCCAGGATATGGAACCAGCCGGCCAACTCGACTTGACCGACGGCGCCTCAGACCTCAATGCGGATCACTTCAAGGCCTATCGCGAGCTGGTTTCCCAGGACCTGGAGGAAATTCTGGATCCGGCAACCGGAAATCTCATTATTCGCGAGGAACCGGTCTTTGACCAGAACGGTCAGCCCGTCTTTGTGACCGACGCCAACGGCGACCTGGTGCTGGACGGCCTCGGCAATCCGATACAGCAGACGCAGACTTTTCCGGTTGCCCCTTCCATGCGGATCGCCGGTGCGGCACTCAGCGACCAGTTTTTCAGCCGCTTCTCCGATCCGGCCGATTCGGATCACTTCGGAACGCTCTCTCCTGCCGAGTTAAAGCTGATTGCGGAATGGCTCGATATTGGGGGTCAGTACTACAACAATCCCTTTGACGTGCCGCCGTAACAGGTTGCAGGCGTAGCTAAATGGACTTAACAAAACCGGACACGGAAAAAGGGACTGGCGCGTTTCAGGCCGCTCGGAATCGCGCGGATGTTTCGTTCCTTCTGGTGTTCATCATCATGCTGGGCTTTGACACGGCGTCGGCTGGATGGTTTGGGGACCAGCCGCCGATGCGCGTGGAAATCGCCGACCCTTACATCGAGCTCCATTCGGGCGACGGCCGCGGCTATCCGGTCTTTCATGTCGAGGAGCGCGGTAGCTGGATAGAAATCCTCAAGAGAAAGACCGACTGGTTCAAGGTTAGAACCGATTCCGGCAAAGAAGGCTGGGTGGCCCGAGACCAGTTGCAGCGCACACTCACACCGTCCGGCGATCGGACGGAAATCCGCGACGCCACAATTAAGGAATTCTCTTTCCGCCGTTGGGAAATGGGCGCAATGGGCGGCGACTTCGAGAGCGCCGATGTGATGACCATCTATGGTGGATTTGCGTTCACGCCAAACCTGTCGGTGGAGGCGTCAGTTTCCAAAGTGTTTGCTGATTTTTCCGACGCGGATATGGCCGATATCAGCATCTCGATTCATCCATTTCCGGCCTGGCGGGTTTCGCCGTTTTTTTCGCTCGGCACAGGCGTTATCCGCACTGATCCGAAGACCACTCTGGTGCAGGAGCCGGACCGTACAGACCAGCTCGCACACGTCGGTGCGGGTGTACGCGTGTACCTTGCGAGGCGCTTCATTTTCAGAGCTCAGTACAAAAACTATGTCATCTTTCAGAGTACAGATGACAACCAGGAGATCGACGAATGGAAAGCAGGATTTTCCGTATTTTTTTGACAGTTGTGGCAACACCCTGGCTGTCTGCAATGGGTGCTGTGGTTTCGTCAGCGTACGCGCAGGAACCTGAACAGGTCGTCAGGCCTGAAGTGGAACGCCGCGAAATCAAAGAAGCAGACATCGATACGGAGGATTTCGAAATCGGCGCTTTTGCGGGCGTAATGAGTGTCGAGGATTTCGGCACCAACTTCGTGTACGGGGCCCGCCTGGGCTACCACGTCACCGAGTATGTTTTTGTCGAAGCAAGCTATGGCCGCACTGACACTGACGAGACCAGCGCCGAGCGCTTCGGCGGCTTCCAGATATTGCAGGACAGCGACAGGACGCTGGACTACTACAACCTTTCCTTCGGCTTTAACCTGTTGCCGGGCGAGTCGTTCGTGGGAAGTCGCTGGGCATTCACCTCAGATTTCTATCTGATCGGCGGCGTAGGCAGCACCAGTTTTGCCGGTGACGACTTGTTTACCTGGAATATCGGCTTTGGGTACAGAGTGCTGTTAAACGACTGGCTCGCGCTACGTGCCGATGCGAGAGATCATGTTTTCGATCTCGACTTGCTAGGTGAGTCAAACACCACCCACAATCTCGAGTTTACCGGTGGCCTGTCGATATTTTTCTGAAGTGTGAGCAACTTCCCATATTGATGTCAGCAACTCTAAGAAAATTAACAGGACGCTAACCTTGTGGCCGACGCAATTTCAATCAACCGCGACTGTGGGTGGCCGCTACCTGCTAGGACTTTTTTGGGGAATCTTCGGATGAAAACGATGTCGAATTTCTTGGCGTATGGACTTAAGGCATCCCTGTCAGGCTGCCTGTTCCTCGCAACCGCTGCCCACGCAGAAATCAGTCAGAAAGTTGCACCCGACTTCACACTTAAAAGCCAGAGCGGCGAAAATCTGCGCCTGAGCGAGCTTCGCGGAGAAGTTGTGATGATCAACTTCTGGGCATCCTGGTGCGGGCCCTGCCGTCAGGAGATGCCGCTCCTGGACGAGCTTTACGCAGAGTACCAGCCAATGGGCTTCACCATCCTGGGCGTAAACGTAGAGGAAGATTCCAGCAAGGCCAAGGCGCTGCTCGATGAGGTACCGGTGAGCTTCCCGGTATTGTTTGACAACCAGAGCCAGGTCAGCAAGCTTTATGATGTGATAGCCATGCCGAGTACAGTACTCGTTGATCGGGACGGCCACGTCCGTTACCTGCATCACGGTTACAAACCGGGCTACGAACAAACCTACCAGGAGCAGGTGCGTGCTCTGATCAGGGAATGACCGTGAACTGGAAGGGAACTCCTATTTTAATCCTGGTGTTGTCGCTGAGTGGGTGCAGCAACATCGAGCCCTGGGTGAAACCCTATGAACGGAGTCATCTTGCCGACCCCATAATGAGTTTCAGCCGCGATCCGGTATCGGATTCATACATCAGCCACATCTACCAGGTCAGGGAAGGGGCCCGCGGTGCAGAGGGCGGGCACGGGGGTGGCTGTGGCTGTAATTAGCAACACCCGAAACCTCTGCGCAGCTTTGGCGCTGGCGATTTCCGCTAACCCCGCATGGTGCGGCGTCTTACCGGAGGATCGTGCCGACGCCCTGTATCATTCCTATGACGGGGGTGGCGTGGAGGTCACCGGACCGTCCATCCTTGTCCGCAAGGGTGACGCCAAGAACTTTTCACTGTCTGCCAACTATTACGCAGATAGCATCAGCAGTGCATCAATAGACGTCGTAACCCAGGGCAGCTCCTACAGCGAGCAGCGCGACCAGTGGTCGGGCAGCATAGACTATCTGCATGCCGACACAATCATGAGTGTCGGCTATACCAACAGCGACGAAAGCGACTACCAGGCCGACACCTATAACGTCAGCCTCAGCCAGACCATGTTCGGTGCCTTAACGACTGTGACCTTGGGCTACTCACGTGGCTTCGATGACATCTTCGACAACACCCAGTCCGATTTCAAAGAAACAGCCGATCATCAGAATTACCATATTTCCATA
>CP070738.1:254853-259969 GCA_020347685.1 Gammaproteobacteria bacterium
TTTCCTTTGTGTCCTTCGTGTTCCTTTGTGGTTAATATCTTTTTGCACTGTAATCTTCACCAACGCCTGATTTGAGCAGACTCGTATGACAAGAATCGCCATTCCCGGAGCCGCCGGCCGCATGGGCCGCAACCTGATCGATGCCTGTCGGCGCAGTGAAGGTCTGCGCCTCGGCGTCGCGACAGAGCGCAGCGGCCACGAGCTGATCGGTAGCGACGCCGGTGTGGTGGCGGGTCTGGGAGAGATGGGCGTGGCCATCAGGGACGACCTGGAAGCGGCGGTGGCTGAGTTCGATGTGCTGATCGATTTTACCGTACCGGCGGCGGCCTTGAAGCACCTCGATATCTGCCGCCGTCACGGCAAGCGCATGGTGATCGGTACCACCGGCTTCAGCGACGCGCAGAAACAGGAAATCGCCGCTGCGGCCGCAGAGATCGGCGTGGTATTTGCGCCCAACATGAGCGTCGGCGTGAATCTCTGTCTCAAGCTGCTGGATATGGCGGCCCGGGTGCTCGGCGACGCGGTGGACATCGAAGTCATCGAGGCGCATCACCGCCACAAGGTCGATGCGCCCTCGGGTACCGCGCTGCGCATGGGCGAGGTGGTGGCCGCGGCGCTGGGTCGCGATCTCAAGGACTGTGCGGTGTACGGGCGCGAGGGCATTACCGGGCCGCGCGAGCGCAACACCATTGGCTTCGAAACCATCCGCGCAGGCGATATCGTCGGCGAACACACGGTGATGTTCGCCGCCGAAGGCGAACGCGTGGAAATTGCCCATAAGGCCTCCAGCCGCATGACGTTCGCCTCGGGCGCTGCACGTGCTGCGGCCTGGCTGACGGCGCAGCCCGCTGGACTCTACGACATGCAGGACGTGCTGGGCTTCAAGTAAGCAGGTGTCCCCGGCCGAACTGCGCTCTATCTGCTCGCTTTAGTCGTTGCCGCGCTTCGGGCGGCTCCCTTGATTGATCTGGATCAGCGGCGCTGCTGTGGCCGCCTGCTATGGTTTCAGTCAGGCGGATGGACAGGATAATCCCGTGGCCGAGACAGGCTTTCTGATGCGACAGCGTTTCGGTGATCTGCTGGCCCTGCTGGCAGGGGCCGGCTATCGCGTGGTGGGGCCGGTGCACCGCGACGGCGCCATTGTCTATACCGACGTCCACGACGCCGCTGACTTGCCATCCGGAGTCATGGTCGAGACCGCGCCCGGCAGGGTGCGCAGCACCGAGACGCAGCTGCCGCGCCTGTTTGCGTGGGCCAATGGACCGCAGGCGCTCAAACCGCTGTTGTTCCGATCCGAAGAAACGCTGTGGCGGGTGCAGAGAGGTGACGATGGCGGGCTCGCGTTCCGCCCTGCGAGCGCCGATGCGCAACCACTCGCCCTGGTCGGGGTGCGCGCCTGCGACCTGGCCGCACTGCAGCTGCAGGACCAGCATTTTCTGCACGGCGCCTACCGCGATGAACACTATGCCGCGCGCCGCGCGCAGCTGCTGCTGGTGGCGGTCAACTGCACGCATCCCGCGGCGACCTGTTTTTGCGCCACCACCGGCGACGGGCCGCAGGCGCAAGACGGTTTCGACCTGCTGCTGGACGAGCTCGACGAAGGGTTTATCGTTGCCGCCGGATCCGGGCGCGGGCGCGAGCTGCTCGCCGGCCTGCCATTGGTTCCGGTGCGCGAGGACCAGGTTCGCAAAGTCGCCAGCACCAGGCAGCGCGCGCGCGCGGAGCAGACGCGTTCCATACCCGCCGGTGATCTCTACGATGAGCTGATGGCGCGGCGCGAGCATCCGCGCTGGAACGAGGTTGCCGGGCGCTGCCTGAGCTGTGGTAACTGTACCCAGGTGTGTCCGACCTGTTTCTGCAGCCGCGAACAGGACCAGGCACAGCTGGACGGGCGTGGCAGCACCCATGTGCGGCAGTGGGACTCCTGTTTCAGCGAGGGGCACAGTTATATTCACGGTCTGGTGGTGCGCGGCGAGCCGCGTCACCGCTATCGCCAGTGGCTGACCCACAAGCTGGGTAGTTGGCACCGACAGTATGGGCGCAGCGGTTGCGTGGGCTGCGGCCGCTGTATCGCCTGGTGCCCGGTTGGTATTGATATTTGCGCAGAGGTCAACGCGCTGCTGGGAGGTGCACATGGCGCTTGAACGCGGCATCCCCCTCGAAGCCGAAGTCCTGGAGCGGGTGGACGAATCGTCCAGCATCTTCACCCTGTCGCTGCGGCTGGTGGACGAGCGCCAGCACCGCGCCTACCGCTTCGAACCGGGCCAGTTCAATATGCTGTACCTGTACGGGGTGGGCGAGATTGCCATCTCCATCGTGGGCGACCCGCAGCACCCCGAGCTGCTGCAGCACACCATCCGTAACGTCGGCCGGGTCACCCACGGTTTCGCGAAACTGGCCCGGGGTGACCGTATCGGTATCCGCGGCCCGTTCGGGCGCGGCTGGCCGCTGGCGGCGGCGCAGGGCAGGGATGTGCTGATCATTACCGGCGGTCTGGGCTGCGCGCCGGTGGTGCCGGTGATCAACCATGTCCTGCACCGGCGTGCGGAGCACGGCAAGGTAGCGATCCTGCAGGGTGTCAAGCACAGCGATGACCTGATCTGGCGCGACCGCTACGAAAAGTGGGACGCCGAGCCTTTTACCCAGGTGCTGCTGGCCGCCGACGTGAGCGGGCCCGAGTGGCGCGGTTACCGGGGCAGGGTCACCGGCCTGATGGAGCAGCTGGATATCGATTTCGGTAACAGCGTCACCATGATGTGCGGGCCGGAACTGATGATGGTGGCCGCGGCAAACCAGTTGCTGGAGCGCGGCGTCGGTGCGGATAGCGTCTGGCTCAGCATGGAGCGCAACATGCAGTGCGGTGTTGGGCACTGCGGTCACTGCCAGTTCGGCGAGAAATTCATCTGCCGCGACGGCCCGGTATTTCCCTTCAGCGAGATCCGGACGCTGTTCGGTGAGCGGGGGATATGACCATGAAACCAAGGCTTGCAGTGCACAAGTTCAGTTCCTGCGACGGCTGCCAGCTGGCGTTACTGAACCTGGGTGAGGCGCTGCTGACGCTCGATGGCCTGGTCGACACCGTGCACTTCGCCGAAGCCGGCCCGGTGAACCCCGAGGCGCAGGTGGATATCGCTTTTGTCGAGGGCAGTATCAATACCCGGGAAGACGTCGAACGTATCCGGCGGGTGCGCGCCAACAGCGATTTCCTGGTCACCATCGGTGCCTGTGCCACGGCTGGCGGCCTGCAGGCGTTGCGTAACCTCGCCGACGGGGCAGGCTGGCTGGCGGATGTCTATGCCCGCCCTGGGTACATCGACAGCCTCGATGAGGCGCGCGCCATCCGAGACCACGTCAAGGTGGACCTGGAGCTGTGGGGCTGCCCGGTCAACCGGCGCCAGGTGGTAGAGGCGCTGCGGGCGCTGCTGTTCGGTGTGTTGCCGGTCGAGGAGAAGGAAAAGGTCTGCATGGAGTGCAAGCGCCGCCAGGCGGTTTGCGTGCTGGTGACCCGTGGCGAACCCTGCCTGGGACCGGTAACCCGCGGCGGCTGCGGCGCCCTGTGTCCGCGCTTCGGTCGCGACTGTTACGGCTGCTACGGTCCGTCCGAGGCGGCCAATACCGATGCCCTGGGCAGGCGCTTTGCCGGTCTGGGGCTGGTGCCGGCGGACATCGCGCGGCGCTTTCACGGCATCAACAGCCAGGTCGAACCCTTCCTGACCGGCGGCAGCCAGTGGGTGGCAGGCGATGACCGATCAACATGAACTGCGCATCAGGGTGCCAGTGCTGGCGCGGGTGGAGGGTGAGGGCGCGCTCGACCTGACGATCCGCGACCGTGCCATCGAGTCGCTGCAGCTGCGCATCTACGAGCCGCCGCGGCTGTTCGAGAAGTTTCTCGAAGAGCGTGGCTACCACGAGGTGCCGGACATGGTGGCGCGTATCTGCGGTATCTGTCCGGTTGCTTACCAGATGAGCGCCGTGCAGGCACTGGAGCGGCTGTTCGGTGTCGATCCCGGGGCGCACATCCGCGCCTGGCGGCGGTTGTTCTATTGCGGCGAGTGGATACAGAGTCACAGCCTGCACATTCACCTGCTGGCCGCGCCGGACTTCCTGGGCTTCGACAGCGTGATGGAAATGGCCAAAACCTATCCCGCCGAAGTGCGCCGCGGCCTGCGCCTGCAGGCGCTCGGGAACGACATTATCGCGTTGCTGGGCGGGCGCTCGGTGCACCCGGTCGGGGCCTGCGTCGGCGGCTTTCATAAGCTGCCAGATAAAAATGAAATCAATAAGATAAAAGCAACAATTAATGCATGTTATGACGATGCGCTGGCGCTGCTCGAATGGACCGCCGGGCTGGCCTTGCCCGATGACCGGCAGGCGTTCTGCTGCGTGGCGCTGCAGCATGCAGACGAATACCCCATGAACGAAGGACGGATCCGGTCCAGTGCCGGCCTGGACATCGCTGCGGAGGCCTACGAGCAGCACTTCGAGGAATTCCAGGTGCCGCACTCGACCGCGCTGCACGCCGGCCTGTATGGCCAGCCCTATCTGGTCGGTCCGCTGGCACGTCTGAATCTGAACCGGCAGTCTCTGCCGCCGGCGGTGCGCCAGGCGCTGGACGCAACCGGCATCGCGTTTCCGAGTGACAACATGTTTCACAGTATCGTGGCGCGCGCCGCCGAGATCCTGTTCGCTGTCGTGGAGGCGCTGCGCATCCTGGAAGATCCGCCGGACCCGGTCCCGTCCCGGGTCGAGGTGTCGCCCCGCGCCGGTACGGGTTTCGGTTGCACCGAGGCGCCACGCGGCCTGCTTTGGCACCGTTACGAAACCGATGGACAGGGCCGCATTCGGCGTGCCCGCATCGTGCCGCCCACCAGCCAGAACCAGGCACGCATGGAGCAGGACCTGAAAGCCTCGCTGGAAGGGTTCGGCCTGCAACGGGATGCCGCCGCATTGCGGCTGCGGGCGGAAACCGTGATCCGCAATTACGATCCCTGTATTTCCTGCGCGACCCATTTCCTGCGCCTCAATCTGCAGCGACGCGAGCCATGACGCCGGTGCGTATTATCGGTCTCGGGTCACCGCACGGTGCCGACGCGGCGGGGTGGCGGGCCATCGAGGC
>CP070738.1:260069-265161 GCA_020347685.1 Gammaproteobacteria bacterium
CCGGGAATATCCGCCTCGGATGGCGGGTTTGTTACCTCGACGATCAGACTCTCGAAAATGATCTCGCGCCCGGCGAGCGGGTGGTTGAAATCGACCTTGACCTGCTGATCATGAACTTCCAGCACCGCGCCGGCGAGCTCCTCACCGTCAGGACCCGAAAAGCCGACGATCTGTCCGGGTTCGAGCCGCATGTCCGCAGGAAAACGTGATTTCTCGACCAGCTGGATGGCTTTTTCGTCACGCATTCCGAACGCCTGTCCCGGCATCAGTGTCAGCACCTGGTGATCACCTTCACGAAGCCCGATGAGGGCGAGCTCCAGGCCTCTGTCCAGCGTCCCGTCCCCCACCACGAAGCTGAGCGGCTGGTCATCAAAACTGCTTTCCACCAGCATGCCGTCGGTCAGCTTGAGCGAAAAATGCATGGTAACGCGGGAGCCGATGGTGATCTGCATGTCAGGAGTCCTTTGGCTTGGCGAACAAGGCATCCCATATCAGGAGCACCGCACCGACGCTGATGGCAGAATCGGCCACGTTGAATGCCGGCCAGTAGAAGCCCTTGTAATAGAGCTGGATGAAATCGATGACATACCCCAGCCACAGACGGTCGATCAGATTGCCGACCGCACCGCCCAGCACCAGCGAAAGCGCCACCGCTAGCACCCACTGCTGCGGTTTCAGCTTGCGCAGCCAGACAATGAGCAGAACAGACGCCCCCAGCGAGATCGCCACAAAGAACCAGCGCTGCCAGCCGGCTGCGTCGCTGAGAAAGCTGAACGCTGCGCCGCGGTTATACAGCAGGGTCAGGTTGAAAGACGGCACGACGGGAACGGCCTCAGCGTACACCAGGCCGGTGTTGGCAAAATACTTGGTGATCTGATCCAGCAAGATCACCAGTACCGAAATGCTCAACCACTTGGCCATGGCTCAGGCGTACGATCTCGGTTCGCCGCTGCCCGCCACATTGCTCACACAGCGGCCACAGAGCTCCGGGTGTTCGCGGTGGGTGCCGACGTCCTCGCGGTGATGCCAGCAACGCACGCACTTGCCATGGGAAGATGGACTGACACGAATGCTCATCGATCCTGCACCCAGGTCCGCGCTCACCGCATCAGACGGCTGCTGGTCGAGCGGGTGCACCCGCGCGTAGGACGTGATCAGCACAAAGCGCAGCTCATCCTCCAGGCGAGACAGCTTTTCCAGCCACTCGGCGTCACAATACAGATCGACTTCGGCATCCAGCGACGAGCCGATGGCGCCCGCCACACGGACCTTTTCCAGCTCCTTGCTGACCGCCTCGCGCACCGCCAGCACGTCTTGCCAGTACTCGAGGCCGAAACGCATGCCCTCGGCTTCATCGGGCAGGAACATCTCCGGCAACACAAACCAGGTTTCCAGAAACACGGATTCTTCGCGCTCGCCCGGCAGGTTGCGCCAGATCTCCTCGGCCGTGAAGCTGAGCACCGGCGCCAGCCAGCGTACCAGCGCTTCGGCAATCAGATACAGAGCGGTCTGCGCCGAGCGGCGCGCCACGCTGTCGCGCTGCGTGGTGTACTGCCGGTCCTTGATGATATCCAGATAGATGCCACCCAGATCGACAGAGCAGAAATTGTGTACCTTCTGGTAGATGTAATGAAACTCGTAGGTTTCATAGGCCCGCACCACGTCCTCCTGCAGCTTGCGGGTGCGCTCCACGATCCAGCGATCCAGCATCAGCATCCGCTCCGGCGGTAGCGCGTGCTCGATGGGATCGAATCCGTTCAGATTGGCCAGGAGAAAACGCGCCGTGTTGCGAATACGCCGGTAGGCGTCCGCGGTGCGCTTCAATATCTCGTCCGAGACGCCCATCTCGTTGCGGTAGTCGGTGGCCGCCACCCAGAGCCGCAGGATGTCGGCGCCCAGGCTGTTGACCACCTTTTGCGGGGCGACCACGTTGCCCTTGGACTTGGACATCTTCTGTCCCTGCGCATCGACCGTAAAGCCATGCGTCAGCACCTGGCGATAAGGCGCTTTGCCGTGCATGGCGACCGAGGTGAGCAGTGAAGACTGGAACCAGCCTCGGTGCTGGTCCGAGCCCTCTAGATACAGATCCGCGGGGAAACCCAGTGCCGCGCGCCGCTCCAGCACACCCTGGTGGGTGGTGCCGGAGTCGAACCAGACATCCAGCGTGTCCTGCACCTTCGTGTACTGCTCTGCCTCGGTTCCCAGCAGCGCCGATGGCTCGAGTTCGAACCAGGCATCGATACCGTGGCGCTCCACCCGCAACGCGACATCCTCGAGCAGGCGCGCCGTATCCGGATGCAGTTCGCCGCTGTGCTTGTGCACAAACAGGGCGATGGGTACACCCCAGGTACGCTGGCGCGAAATACACCAGTCGGGGCGCCCCTCTACCATGCCCTCGATGCGAGCCTGACCCCAGGAGGGCATCCACTGCACCTCGCGGATCGCCGCCAGCGCCGCGCCGCGTAACCCGTTCTGGTCCATGCCGATGAACCATTGCGGCGTGGCGCGGAAGATGATCGGGGTCTTGTGGCGCCAGCAGTGCGGATAACTGTGGCGCAACGCCTCGCTGTGCACCAGCGCACCACGGGCTTTCAGAACATCCAGCACGTCGTCGTTGGCGGAAAACACGTGCTTGCCGGCGAACAGCTCCGTCCCCGGCACGAAAACACCGTCGGGTCCGACCGGATTGTCAACCTCGATCCCGTAGCGCTTGCCGACCACGTAGTCGTCCTGTCCATGACCGGGGGCCGTATGCACGGCGCCCGTACCGGCCTCGATGGTGACGTGGTCGCCGAGGATGATCGGGACTTCACGAGCATAGAAGGGGTGCGCCAGCTTGAGATGCTCCAGCTCCGCGCCCTTGCAATAGGCGACAATCTGATACTTATCGCAGCCATAGCGAAGCATGGCATCCTTGAGCAGCGCCTCGGCCAGCACCAGCCGCTCCGGGCCATGGCCGACGTCGGCCTGGACAACGGCATACTCCAGTTCCGGGTTCAGAGCCACCGCGCGGTTGGCGGGCAGCGTCCAGGGAGTGGTGGTCCAGATGACAAACGACAGCGCACCTTCGCCCTTGCGGCCCTCGGCGTGATGGCAGCGGGCCAGCAGGCTTTCCTCGTCGAGCACCCGGAACCGGACATCGATGGCCGGCGAGGTCTTGTCTTCGTACTCGACCTCGGCTTCGGCGAGTGCCGAACCACAGTCGGTGCACCAGTGCACGGGCTTGTAACCCTTGGTGATATGGCCATTGGCGATGATACGGCCCAGGGCACGAATAATGTCGGCCTCGAAACCGTAGTCCATGGTGAGGTAGGGGTGTCGCCAGTCACCGAATACACCGAGACGGATGAAATCCTTGCGCTGGCCGTCCACCTGCCTGCGGGCATAGTCCCGGCATTTTGCGCGGAAGGTGCTTGCGTCCACCTTGGTACCGACCTTGCCGACCTTTTTTTCCACGTTCAGCTCGATCGGCAATCCGTGGCAATCCCAGCCGGGAATGTAGGGCGCGTCAAAGCCGCTCAGAGTCTTGCTCTTGACGATTATATCCTTGAGGATCTTGTTGACTGCATGGCCGATGTGAATGTCACCGTTGGCGTAAGGCGGTCCATCGTGCAGCACGAAGCGCGGCCGGCCCTGGCCGAGTTCACGCAGCTTGGCGTACAGATCGATCTGTTCCCAGTATTTGAGCAGTTCCGGCTCGCGGTTGGCGAGATTGGCCTTCATCGGAAACGCCGTACTGGGCAAATTCAAGGTTTCTTTGTAGTTACTCACTCGCGCACTCACTCGCTGAAAAACTGCCGCGCCTGCTCGGCGTCACGTTGTATCTGCTGTTTTAAAACCTCAAACGAGGCGAACTTCTTCTCGTCGCGAAGCCTGGCGCAGAATTCGACATCCAGGTATTTGCCGTAGATATCCGCGTCCATGTCGAACAGGTGCACCTCGAGCACCCAGTGACTGCCATCTACCGTCGGGCGCGTGCCTATGTTGGCAACCCCAGTGACCGGTTCGGGCGCCAGGCCATGGGCGCGTACCGCGAACACCCCCCTCAGCGGCGACAACCGGCGGTGCAGATGGATATTTGCCGTCGGAAAGCCAATGGTGCGCCCGCGTTGCTGGCCGGCCGCCACCCGCCCGCAAATCCGGTAAGGGCGGCCCAGCAGCTGCGTGGCGGTGTCCAGATCACCGGCCGCCAGCGCCTCTCGAACGCGGGTGCTGCTGATGCGCTGGCCGTGTTCGAAAAAGGTCTCGGTATTCGCAACCTCGAAGCCGTGCACCCTGCCCGCGTCACAGAGATAGGCGAAATCACCATCGCGGCCGGCGCCGAAGCGAAAATCGTCACCGACCACCAGATAGCGCACCCCGAGCCCCGCCACCAGTATCTGCTCGACAAAGGCCCGCGCACTCAGGGCTGCCAGTTTACGGTCGAAGCGCAGGCAAATCACCTGATCCACGCCCAGCGCTTCGAGCGTGGCCAGTTTGTCGCGCAGCCGCTGCAGGCGCGCTGGCGCAGATTGCGGCGCAAAATACTCCTGCGGCGTCGGCTCGAAGGTCATTACCGTGGTCAACAGCTGGTGCTCCGCGGCATGCCGGTGCAACCGTTCCAGGACCGCCCGGTGGCCACGGTGCAGGCCATCGAAATTGCCGATGGTGACAGCGCTGCCCTGGTGGACGGGGCGCAGGTTATGGAATCCTCGTATCAGTCGCATCGGGGGCCATTGGACGAAAGTGCTGAATTATAACGAACATTCCGGCGCTGTCATGGTTCGCGTTCCGCTTCAGCGCCGGGTGTCCGGAAAACCGACAGACGCAATCCTGCCAGCCGCAGCGACACCAGGTAACTGACCGCACCCAGCGCCACCAGCAAACCGGTCCAGAGTACACGCTGCGAACCCGACAGCGCCGCCCAGGCAGGCCCGTCAGGCATGGTCCAAATGACCGCGACCAGCATTACCGCAAGGGCGAACAGGATCTGCAGCAGCAGTCGCGGCCAGCCTGGTGCCGGCCGGTAGACCGCCTCGGCGCGCAGATAATGGAATAACAGGCCGGCATTGAGGTAACCGGCCAGCGCCGTCGCCAGCGCCAATCCCGCATG
>CP070738.1:265261-270269 GCA_020347685.1 Gammaproteobacteria bacterium
TCGATCAAGATCGGCCTGGTCAGCCTGCTGCCCAACCTGGCCCCGGCCGCGATGGGCTTCGGGTTCTGGGGCCTGATGGTCGGCGAGGTGGGGCTGGCCCTGTCCGTTGTCACCGGTATGACGCTGGGCATCGTCGTCGACGACACCGTCCATTTTCTCAGCAAATACCTGCGCGCGCGCCGCGAAGAGCAACTCGGCGCGCCTGACGCGGTGCGCTATGCCTTTTCGACTGTCGGTCTGGCTTTGTGGGTCACCACCCTGGTGCTGATTGCCGGCTTCCTGATCCTGACCCAGTCGCCGTTCAAACTGAACGCGGATATGGGGCTGCTGACCGCCATTACCATTGGCTTTGCGTTGCTCGCAGATTTCCTGTTTCTCCCGCCGTTGTTGATGAGGGTGGACAAATGAGGGCGCAGAGCGTGTGACCCGTCAGGTGCGACTTGGCCGTTCGACCTCGGCACACACAACCCGCATGCAGCCGAGTACGCGTCTGGTGCGGCCCTCTTCGCCTTTGGTGTAGCTGCCTTCCAGTTCCTCCGGCCCCATATCCGACAGCACCCTGAAGCCGTGTGTTTTCAGAAAGGCCTCGGTGGCCCCGGCGCAGATACCGAATAGCGCGGGCTCCCCGACTTTATTGAAGCCCTTTATTACCTGCCTGCTGCCATAGCTGCTGTAGTCGCCGTCGACGAGTGACTGCAGCATGTAGTCGAAAGCAACCCGGCTTCCCGCTGCGGCCTGGGTGTTCACGAAGCGGAGTACTTCGGCGACCGAGCGCTCCGGCAGGTAATAAGTGACTCCTTCCCAGTTGAAGAAGGTTTTCCGGCGCGGGTCGAAACCCGCAGCCAACAGCACATCTTCCAGCTTCTGTTTGTTGAAGTCGATCGAGACGAACGAGAGGTTGTCGGGAACCGCAACGCCTGTCTTTTCGAGGCACTCAAGTTTTCGCTCCTGCGTGCCATGCAGGTCCACTTCGAATACGCGTTTGCCGTTGAGCCTGTCGCTGAACCGGTAGGCGCGGGAATCGTAGCCGGCCGCCAGGAACACCACCTGCTCTACGCCGTCATCGAGCGCTGCGTTCAGCAGCGCGTCGATGTGCCGGGTCCGGGCCAGGTGGAACCAGTACATGCCGGGGTAAGCGAACTCCGCATAGCGCCGCGTGAGGTGGCGAAGCCTGAGCAGCAGGCGATACCGGGGTCCAAGAAATTTCTCTGCCAGCCGGTCAGGATTTCTCAGCCCGGCGTCTTTTTCGTGACACCCGATGGCACGAAAGGCGGCGACGGTCTCCGCGGACTCAATGGCCTTGCCTCGAGCATATCGACTAGCGTTTTTCATGTTTGCCTCTGGTCGCTGTGTGGTGGTGAATGTCGCAATCCGTTTGTGGTGCCGCGCGCGCCTGACCACCCGTCAGGCGGCGTAAGCGGGGAGTGCGCGAATGTCGTACTTGTCGCCCATGGCGGTAACGATGCGCCTGGCGCCCGCTACGTTCAGGCGCGCGTGCCCGAAGCGTATGTTGCTCAGGATCAGCATATCGCCGCGTAACCAGCGGTAGGCGATGGCATTGGCCCACGCCGCTTTCTGGATTGCCTCGCTCTCGGAACGACTGATCTCGCTGCCATCACCGAAGGTGGTGCGCAGAAAGGCGTCTTTTTTCGAACCTTCGCGTCGCACGAACCACTGCACGAGGTGCCGCTTGAACGGGTTGTAGCGGTGCGCGAAGTGACCGATGTTGTAGGCAAAGGTGTCGCCGTTGAATATGGCGATGTTCAAGCATTCCCTGCCGCTCACGGGGTCGGTGATGACCGCAGGAACGGTGTGTTGCGTTTTCAGGTTGCCCTGCCTATCCCAGCTGTAGGCTATCCCTTCCTGTTCGAGATGCCGCTCGACGACCGCCCTGTCCGGGGTCAGAAA
The DNA here is from genome assembly GCA_020347685.1 of Gammaproteobacteria bacterium. Classification (GTDB taxonomy): domain Bacteria; phylum Pseudomonadota; class Gammaproteobacteria; order DSM-19610; family DSM-19610; genus Thiogranum. Next base: position 267,170 of record CP070738.1, read on the forward strand.
GGCATCCATCCACGGCTTGCGGAAATTGAACAGGGTGTTCTTCCTGGCGCTGAAGAAGCGGCTGTAACGCAGTCGCAGGGTCTTGAGCTTGTGTTTCAATTCGTCACTCAGATCCTCCAGGACCGCAGCACAATCGAATATTGGTGTCTCACCGTAGATGGACGGCGCGGTATCGCAGTAGAACGAGATCATCGACGGACGCACGGAGTGGTAGGGAAACTCGGTATGGATCCCGATGACAAAGGGTGAGGCGGCATCCGTCGAGGAATAGGTGGCGTTGGTGATTTTCCCTCTGGGTGAAACGCCGCCGACGTTGTTCTGATACAGGTCATAGCCCAGGGCATAAAGCGACGCCTCGAACTCGGCGGGGCTCTCGATCGGGAAACCGCGCAGCAACAATGCGCCGTTACCGGCAATGGTCTCTCTGAGGCGCGGCGCATGGTTGCGCAGGGTCTCCCGCAACCCCCCGTGGCTTGGGTCAAAACCCAGTGCCGTGGGCGTCAGGACGATGGGATAGCCGGATCCCGAAGTCTCGAAGCTCAGTTCCTGTTTCTGCAGGGCTCTTAGATGGTAGTGTTCCATGGTCGTTACCTGTCTGGTCAGTGAATACGGATGTCTGCTGATCGAAGCGCTCATGCCCTACAGACAATGGCTGATGCGGTGCGCCTTCAGCCCCCAGGCCAGCATGGACAGAACCCGCTTCCGGTTCTTTCGAATCTGCTCGGCAGAGTGGGAGAACAGCTGCTTGAGAATGGAATAGCCGAGCTTCGGGTGCCGTTCCATGAAATCGGTGAGCGCCCGCCCGTCGATGACGGCGACTTCACAGTCGCTGACAGCCTGCACATCAGCCGAGCGGGACGCCTGGTCGAACAGGCTGAGTGTTCCGAAGATGCCGTGCTCGCCCAGGTCAAAGTAGGCCGGACGCACCGGTCGTCCTGCCTCGACATCGATCTGTCCCAGCACCCGCACAGTACCCGCCAGCACCAGGTAGACATCACGACCCGGTTCGCCCTGCCTGAGGATGTACTCGCCAGGCGCGAAGCGTTCGTGTACCCAGGCATCGTATTGCGGAAAATCCGGGTGGTGCAGCAAGGCATTTAGCGTCCAGGGCATGGTCCTTATCTCCGTTGCCTGTTTGAGTGACTGCGGGCAGGCCGCTCAATGCGCCGCGCCGGCGGCAAATGCCAGCAGAACATCGCCGTCGGCATAGCCACCGTTGGCATCCGAAAATGCGATGTGTGTGTGGGCAAAGAACGTGTTCGCCATCGATGACATGCGTTTCACACTCAGTTCGCCGTGGAACAGGTCGCTGTCGATCGGAGCCTTGAACTTGCTCTGATACTTCACGATAAACATGGACGACAGCTGGTGGGTTCTGTAGCCGGCGTAGTTCATGCCGAGTTTCTTCGCCAGCCCCGGAGCCACCTTGGGCAACAGCTCCTTCCGGAAGCACTCGGCGAACAGCACGTAGGCCAGCTGGTTGAAGCAGATATTGAACTCCACTGCGTTGAAATGGCCGGTGTCGTCGATATAGCAGCTTTCGGGAATGGCGAACTCGCCGAACGCCATCAGCAGCGCTTTGGTTCGATCGTCTTGGCGTGCAGCGCCGGCATCGTGAGCCTCGGCGTCAACGATAAACGCGGAACGCAGGTAGGTCGCGTGGTCCTTGTAGGGCGACAGGATTTCGCGAACGAAATCGCCTTCCACTTCCCAGGTCTTGGGCTCACTCGAAGCATTCATTACAGTCGACATAACATTCTCCTTTACAGCTGCGTCAGTTGGACAAGGGGTAGCCATCGCTCAGGGTGATGCGGAACATCATGGTCTGTTCTTCCTTCGCGGCGGCATCGCGAACATCGCCATTGGCATTCTCGGCGCGGCCCGAGCGGTGGATCAGTAAACGGTTGTCCCAGACAATGACGTCGCCCAGTTCCCAGAAGACCTTGCGGACGAAACGCGGCTGCTCGGCGAAATCGAAAACGGCTTTCAGGAGGTTCTCGGCCTGCCAGGCGGGCATGCCGTCAATCCCGATGCTGAAGCCGCGACTTCCGTACAGTGCGCGTTCGCCGGTCACCGGGTGTTCGATAACGGCGGGGTGCGGTACCGGGGGTGCATAGTCATCGATCATCCTGAGGATGTCGGTGATGTCGAAGCCGACGTCCTGTTCGCGCACCTTGTAACGCCAGCGGCCGCTGTGCAGGAGGCGCGCGTCGTCGAGCGGTGCTTGCAACTCTGCGGGCAGCGCCGCATAAACCTCGGCCATGTCGACGAACAACGTCGAGCGCCGCCAGACTTGCGGAATGATCTGCGGGTACAGCATGGTCAGCGGCATCGGCTCGGCCTGAAACGAGGTGTCGGAATGCCAGTAGCCGCCGGTGCGCGCCACGCCCAACTTCTGACCATTCTGTTCCACGTTCGAGGAAACGAAGATCAGCGGGTATTCGGGGTGATGGTAGTTGTCCTGCAGGTAGGGCTGGGGTTCACCGACCTGGTAGGAGAAATCGATATACTCCTCGGTGCTGAGGTCTTGCCCCTTGATGACCACGACGCGGTGCGCGTACAGGGCGCGCTTGATGGCGGCCAGCTGGTCGGCGGACAGCGTGCGCAGATCGACGTCGCGTACCACCGCGCCGAATCCCTTACCGTGTTGGTCGTCGCCGGTCATCAGTGTTTCAAAAAACATGTTGTCTCCATCCCTACGGTTTGAGTCTGTCGCTGGGATAGAGCAGGAGCTGTGCCAGGGCCCGGGCGCGAAGCCGGGCGGATGGTATAAGGCGATGAAATGAAAAGACGTTATAGGTGGGTTGAAGGTGGCGAGGACAGTGCTGCGAGGCGCACTTTACGGCCTATCTGTTTGCGCGACACCAACAGAGATCTGCCGATCTATGCGGCCTCGGGCAACAGCAGCGCGCGAACCAAGCCAGGCCTGGGCGATCCCCCAGCCCTGCAGCAGCGGTCCCTTTATGCCCCTTGGGTGCTCTGGAGGGTGGGGTGTTTCTAAGGCGGGTCCGCGCCCCGCTGCGCGCTGCCTGTGACACCGGGTATGCGTTCGCGCCCGCTGTCCACGTCGGGCGGCGGCAGCAGGGATTCGAACAGTTGC
>CP070738.1:270369-275358 GCA_020347685.1 Gammaproteobacteria bacterium
ATTTTTACCAGGAGGACTACTTCACCGCGATCACCCATCTCATGGTTGCGCAGCAACAGGACCTGCTGAAGCGTCACAAGCAGGATTCGGATTTGCTCCTCGGTGGCATGCAACTCTCTTACGGTATGCTGGAAGAAGCCGAGGGCCGCTTCAGACGGCTGCTGGACGCCGGATCCGATCAGGAGATCCGTAATCGTGTCTGGTATTACCTGACAAAGATTGCCTATCAGCGGGGCTTATACGAGAAAGCCTATTCGACACTGCAGGAGATCAATAGCCCCCGCGACACGGGCATTAGTGCCGAAACTGCGATTTTGGGCGCTAACATTCGCATGGCGCTGGGAAAGGACAGTGAAGCCGCCGAGGCGCTGCGCGACTCCAGTGCTCCCGAAGGATGGGAGGAATATCTTCGCATTAACAGAGGGATCGCACTGTTGCGCGCGGGTGACGTGGAGGGCGGAAGAGCGGTACTGGATACGCTTGGGAAACAGGATGCCGACAACGAAGAACTTTGGTCACTGCGTGATCGCGCCAATCTCGGACTCGGTTACCAGCTATTACGTGCTGGTGACCCTGAACAGGCGAGGCATTATCTCAATCGCGTACGCCTGACCGGCCCCTTCACCCAGGCCGCCCTGCTTGGGGCGGGCTGGTCGGACGCCGAGCGCGGGGAATACCAGGAGGCACTGACACCCTGGCTGTCACTGATCAAGCTTGGCAGTTACGACCCGCCGGTGCAGGAGGCTCATCTGGCTGTCCCTTATGCTTTTGCAAAACTAGGGGATTATGAACATGCAGTTCAATTCGGCAATCAGGCAATAGGCTTCTACGACCAGGAACAGACTGAACTAGAAAACGCGATCACCGCCGTCGAGGCAGGGGTACTGCTTTCCTTGCTCAGTCAGGCGCGCACCGGCGTATCTGGTGGGTGGTTGAAGGACAATCCGACGCTCGAACACATCCCCGCAGGCCGCTACTTGGTCGATGTTTTGTCGGAACACGGCTTTCAGGAAAAACTGAAGGACTATCGCGACCTCAGTTATCTCGAGGACCTGCTCAGCCAGTGGCTGGAGAACATCAGCGTCTACCGCGACATGGTCGAAACACGGCGACAGGCCTATGAGCAGAGAGCGCCGGGGATCCGCCGGCGGCTTGAACATCAGGAAAGCGGGTCTCTCAACGCAGCGTGGCAAGAACTCGGCCAGCAGTTGGAGGCCCTGGAAACCAGTGGCGATCCCCTGGGACTGGCCAGCACAGCCGAAATCGAGCAGTGGCAACGATTGCTTCGAATTCAGAATACAGTGGCTACGCTCCCGGACACACAACGCCACCAGCGTATGCTGCAACGTGCCGAATGGTTACGAGGCGTGCTTTACTGGAATATCCAGAGCGATTACAAGGCAAGATTGTGGGATGCGAAAAAGCAGCACGCAGAGCTTGAGTCGGCGGTCGCCGAAGCAAGTAACAGACAACGGACGTTAAGCCAAGCGCTGGATGCAGCCCCGGCGGGTTTTTCCGGTTACGACCAGCGGATTGAGGCTCTGCGCAAGCGAATACTCGCCCTCATATCCCGGGTTCAGCTTGAACGCATCAACGCCACAACCACTCTTCAGCGGCTGGCGCTGCAGGAACTGCAAACCCGCAAAGAGCGACTCGCCAGTTACCGTAGCCAGGCGCGCTATGCGCTCGCACGCAGTTACGACGAGCTTGCGCGCGGCGCGGAGGCGCAACCGTGAGAGCGTCCGCAGTTTTCACCCATTCCCTGATCGCAGGGCTGATCAGCGCGTGCTCCTGGTTACCGTCATCAGACAAGGGCGACTACCCGACCATCGGCCAGCTTCAGAGACCCGAGCTGCCTCGCCCCTCGGGAACTGACAGCCCGCAGGCCCGCTCTGCCGCCATGCAACACTACCAGGCGTTTCTGGACGAAACCCCCGATTACGAGTTCGTACCCGAGGCCGTGCGACGCCTTGCCGATCTGCACCTGGAACAAGAGCAGGAAGAACTCATTCAGGCCGACGGCCCATTACCGAACAAACAGTCCCGTGCCGCACAGCTGTATGCGGAGCTCCTGCAACGTTTCCCAGACCACGACCGCAACGACAGCGCGCTCTATCAACTGGCGCGAGCCCACGAGCAGCGCGGCGACCTCGAACCTGCCATGCAGGCGTTAACTGACTATACGAAGCAGTTCCCCACCGGCGCCAAGTATGACGAAGCCCAGTTCCGACGCGGCGAGTACTTGTTCGTCCGCCGACAATATGATGAGGCCGGGAGCGCATACCAGGCGGTACTTGACCAGGGGCCGGAGTCACCCTTCCACCAGCACGCTCTGTATAAAATGGGCTGGACCCGCTTCAAGCAACATCGCTACGAAGCCGCGCTTGATGCATATATCCAGCTGCTGGACGAGACAATCGGTGACCATGACAGTGCCGCCCTCCCGCCGGGGCTCGGGGCAGCAGAACAGGAGCGCCTCGATGATACGCTACGGGCAGTCAGCCTCAGTTTTTCATCCCTGGGCGGCGCCCAGCAGGTAAGCACGTATTTTCATTCAAACGGCAGCAGGGCGTACGAACCGCTGCTCTATGCGAAGCTCGCAACACTCTATCTGACCAAGGAACGGTTCACGGATGCCGCGGATAGCTATCGGCTGTTTGCCGATGTTCATCCCCACCATAGAGATGCGCCGCTGTTTCAGTCACGAGTCATCGACGTCTACAAAAAGGCCGGCTTCGGCGCGCAGGTACTGCAGCAGAAACAGGCTTTTGTCGAGCTGTATCAACCGGCGAGCGAATACTGGAAGCAGCATGACCCGGCCCAGGCGCCCGAAGTTCTCACACAGGTACAGCGCCACCTGCGTGATATAGCGCAACACTACCACGCTCTGGCACAGCAGCAGCCGGCGCCGGACGCTTACGCACGTGCTGGACATTGGTATCAGTTATATCTGCAGGCCTTTGCAGACAGCGAGCAAGCACCTTATATGAACTTTCTGTATGCGGAACTGTTAACCAGTGCCGGCAACCATGGTGACGCGGCCAGCCAGTATGAGCGCACGGCATACAGTTATGGCGCGCACGAAAAGGCGGCAGAGGCCGGCTACGCGGCGCTGCTCGCATACCAGAAACACGAAAAGGCTCTCAGCGGCCAGGCTGGTGCAGAGTGGCGTATGGCCGGTCTCAAGAGCGCTCTGCGCTTCAGTAATCAGTTCCCGGATCACCGGCAGGCGATTCCGGTGCGCACTCGCGCAGCACAGGAACTTTATGCTTTGAAAGAGTACGCGGCTGCCAGCGAGACCGCGGAAGTCGTAACCACGAGTCGTGATGCGCCCGCAGAGTTGCAGCTGGCCGCCTGGACAGTCATTGCCCATGCCCAGTTCGAACTCGCCGATTACCATCGCTCGGAAGCTGCGTATCAGCAGGTATTATCTCGCACCGCCAGCGGCGCTCCTGAGCGCGGCAAACACGAAGAAAAGCTTGCAGCCAGCATATACAAACAGGGTGAGCAGGCGCGCACGGCAGGCGATCTCGCCTCCGCTGCCACTCATTTCCTCCGAATTCGCGACGCTGTTCCGGCCTCACCCATCAACGTCACAGCGCAATATGATGCTGCAGCAGCGTACATTGCGCTGCGCCGCTGGCCCGATGCCATCGCGATTCTAGAGGATTGGCGACGCAGCAATTCCGGACATGGGCTCGAGCCGGAGGTCACACGTAAGCTAGCGGTGCTGTACAAAGAAAATGACCAGCCACTGCTGGCGGCGAGCGAGTTTGCGCGCATTGCCGACACTGAAAGCGACCCTCTGCTGCAGCGGGAAGCGGCCTGGACAGCGGCGGGCCTCTATGAGCGTGCAGGACAGACGACTGAAGCGATCACAGCCTATCAACGTTTCGTCGAGAAGTTCCCAAGCCCCGTCGAACAGGCCATGGAGGCGCGGCTGCAACTGGTTTCGCTGCATGAAAAAGCCGGCGATGCCGCTAGACAGCGCTACTGGCAACAGCAAATCGTGGATGCTGACCGCGCGGCCGGGGCTCAGCGCTCGGATCGCACCCGCTATCTGGCTGCGCATGCACGGCTCGCGCTGGCAAGCTCCGATCTCGAGAGGTACCGGACGGTTAAGCTGATTGAGCCGCTGAAAAGGAATCTGGCAAACAAGAAGAATCTCATGCAGACCACATTGACGGGATTTACCGAGGCTGCCGCATATCAGGTCGCCGACGTTACTACCCAGGCTACGTTCCTCATTGGGGAGCTGTATGCCGACTTCAGCAGGGCGCTCATGCAATCCGAGCGCCCCCGCAACCTCAACGCAGAGGAACTGGAGCAATATGACATCCTGCTGGAGGAACAGGCTTACCCGTTTGAGGAGAAAGCCATTGAGGTGCATGAAACCAATACTGTGCGTATTGCGTCCGGCGTGTACGACCACTGGACGCGAAGGAGCATGGCGAGCCTCGCGGTGCTGATGCCCGTGCGTTATGCGAAACAGGAAGAGGGAGAGAGTTTTGTCGCCGTTCTCCAGTAAACATCACCACTTGTGCGCAGCCTTACTGGTGCTGCTGAGCGCGTGCAGCAGCGCCCCGCGGCAACACGGACCAGCCGTAGCCGGATCCGAACCCGCGGCTTTGCCGGCCGCCTATGACCAGGCCCTGATCTTGATGGAAAGCGGTGACTACCCGCAGGCCATCGCCGTCTTGCGTAAGTTCATCGAACAAGAGCCCGAACTTGCCGGGCCGTACCTCAACCTCGGAATCGCCTACCGGCAAACCGGGCAGCCGGATGCCGCCCTGGAGGCTCTGCAAAAGGCCATTGAATTAAATCCGGCGAACGCAGTCGCGCACCACCAGATCGCTATCGTTCATCGCGAGCAGGGGCGCTTCGACGCCGCACTGGAAGCCTACACCCGGGCACTTGAACTTGAGCCGGACTATGCACTGGCACACCGCAACCTCGGCATTCTCTATGATCTCTACCTGCAACAACCTG
>CP070738.1:275458-280426 GCA_020347685.1 Gammaproteobacteria bacterium
CGCGGAAACCGTTTCGCTTCAGCCACAGCGCCAGCTGCAGCATGTCCTCGTCGGTGGTGCCCGGGTGTGCGGCGATAAAATAGGGGATCAGGTACTGCTCCTTGCCCGCCGCGCTGGAATACTTGTCGAACAGCTCCTTGAACCGGTAGTAGGCATCCATACCGGGTTTCATCATCTTGGTGAGCGGTCCGCTCTCGGTGTGTTCCGGCGCGATCTTTAGATAGCCGCCGACATGGTGAGTGACCAGCTCCTTGACGTATTGCGGCGATTGCACCGCCAGGTCGTAGCGCAGGCCCGAAGCGACCAGCACCTTCTTGATACCCGGCAGCGCGCGCAGCCGGCGGTACAGCTGAATCAGCGGCGCATGGCTGGTGTTCAGGTTGGAACAGATGCCGGGGTAGACACACGACGGCCGCCGGCAGGCGGCCTCGATGTCCGGGCTCTTGCAGGCCAGCCGGTACATGTTGGCGGTGGGCCCGCCCACATCGGACACGACACCGGTGAAGCCCGGCACGGTGTCGCGGATGGTCTCGATCTCGCGCACGATGGAGTCTTCCGAACGGTTCTGGATGATGCGCCCTTCGTGTTCGGTGATTGAACAAAAGGTGCAGCCACCGAAACAGCCGCGCATGATGTTCACCGAGAAGCGGATCATTTCGTAGGCGGGGATGCGCGCACCCCGGTAGCCCGGGTGCGGCTGGCGCGTATAGGGCAGCTCGAACACGCGGTCGAGTTCGGCCGTGGTCAGCGGGATGGCGGGCGGATTCAGCCACACATCGCGCTCGCCGTGGCGCTGCACCAGGGCGCGGGCATTGCCGGGGTTGGTTTCCATGTGCAGCACCCGCGAAGCGTGCGCATACAGCAGCGGATCATCCCGCACCGCCTCGTAGGACGGCATGCGTATCACACTGCGCGCCCGGTCGATGCGCGGGCGACGCTGAAACTGCAGCGGCCGTTCCGCGTCGCCGGATTCGGCGCAGGGCGCCGCCGGTGCCTCGGCATAGGGGTCGGGTCGGGCGTCGATACGCCCCGGCGTGTCGATGCTGGTGGAATCGATCTCGGTCCAGCCGTCGGGCATGCCCTTGCGCAACAGCGCGGTACCACGGATATCGTCGAGCGCAACGACCGGTTCGCCGGCCGCCAGCCGGTGGGCGATCTCGACCACCTGGCGTTCGCCGTTGCCGTACACCAGCAGGTCGGCCTTGGCATCCAGCAGCACCGAACGGCGCACCTTGTCCGACCAGTAATCGTAATGCGCGCTGCGGCGCAGACTGGCCTCGATGCCGCCGATCACGATCGGCACGTCGGCACAGGCCTGGCGGCAGCGCTGGGCGTACACCAGCACCGAACGGTCGGGACGACTGCCGCCGGTTCCGCCCGGTGTATAGGCATCGTCGGAACGCCGCTTGCGGTCTGCGGTATAGCGGTTGACCATGGAATCCATGTTGCCCGCGGTGACGCCGAAAAACAGATTGGGCCTTCCCAGCGCCAGAAAGTCATCGACACGGGTCCAGTCGGGCTGGGCGATGATACCGACACGAAAACCCTGCGCTTCCAGCACCCGCCCGATCACCGCCATGCCGAAGCTGGGGTGATCGACATAGGCATCACCGGTGACCAGGATGATGTCACAGGAATCCCAGCCCAGCTGTTCCATTTCGGCGCGCGACATCGGCAGCACCGGTGCCACGCCGAAGCGGCGGGCCCAGTACGGGCGGTAGGAGAAAATGGGCTTGGCGGTGAGCATCGGTCGGGGGCGCGGCGCCGGGCCGGGCGAAAAAAGAAACAAGGGCCGGGATTATAGCACTCCGGCGCCCTCGCCGCTGGCACCACTCAGCCGTTGCCCAGCAACGCCCTCACCGCCGCATTGATCACCTGCAACCGCGCAGTATCGCCGCCGCGATCGGGATGATGCCGCATGGCCAGCTGCCGGTAGGTGCGCTTGATGGTTGCATCGTCCACCGGATCGCTCAGCCCCAGTTCCATCAGCGCCTCGGCACGCTGGTCGCGGCGCTGGAAACGCACCCAGAACGCGGCCAGCAGCTCGTCGACATCACGCGCAGAGGTCTGCTCCAGGTTGAACAGATCCAGATAATAATCGCGCAAGCTGTCAGGCCGTGCGAGCCCCCCCTGTCCACCACGGTACGGCTGCCAGCGGATGTTCAGGGGGCGTATTTCGAGGTGCGCCTGCTGCGCCTCCCAGCTGCGGTCACGCAGGCGGTACAGAGCGTGAAACAGCAGGAAGTGCGCGCAGAACAGCGCGTGTGGCTCCCAGGGCGACGCGCCGAGAAACGGCAGATAGCCCGCATCGCACAGCAGACGCAGCAACTGGTGCTCGCTCAGTCCTGCCGGGTGTTGTTGCAGCAACCCTGCGACCGAGTCGAGAAATTCCTCGCCCAGGGCGCGGTCGGCCTCAGCCTTGTTCATAGTGAAATCCGCGTGCAGTACTCCGCAGTGGAGCCGGTGATCAATGATAGGGCAAACGCCGCGCCAGTGCCCCGGTGCCACGCGCAAACGCGGCGATCGGCGTCACAAAAAAGTAATGCGGCGCATTGCAGAATTTGATATATACTCAAAACGTGTCTTGCTCAAGGTTGGCTGTTCGGCTTTGTCACCGGGCCGGTCACAGTGAATATCGGTTGCACGTTCGTTAGGTCTAAATCAGAAGTTACGTCTTTGCTACTTCCTGTATACCGCCTTCCATGATCTGCAATTGAATATCCGTTTATTTGTTCTACCAGAGGTAATTTGCATGGTTACAGGTACCGTTAAATGGTTCAACGAATCCAAGGGATTCGGTTTCATCGCACCTTCTGACGGCAGCGCCGACGTGTTCGTTCATTTCTCCGCGATTCAGGGCGATGGTTTCAGAACCCTGGTTGAGGGCCAGAAGGTCAACTTCGAAGTGGAGAAAGGACCAAAAGGGCTGCAGGCTGCCAAGGTCGAAGTGGCAAGCTGACACAGCGCCTTCAGGCAGGCCAACCTGCGAGAACCCCGCCCGCCGGCGGGGTTCTTTTTTTTGCGGCGCCGAAACTCAAGACGGTTGCCGCTCGAAAGTACAGATTTCGCGCTACTCTAACCATAAAGGACACAAAGGTACAAACGATTAAATCCTTTTTGTGAGTAGCACGCCAGCTACGATTTGGTGATCCGCGCAATCAGGGGGAACCCTAGCCCTGCAAACTCTACTTGATCCTGTTTCCTTTGTGCCCTTCGTGTCCTTTGTGCCCTATGGGTATTTGTGGTTAGAAGCTGGAACAGCAACCGTGCGGCACGCAAAACTTGCTATGATCCAGGTATCTCACTGCAATACGTAACCAGGAGTGTCAGCAATGAACCAGACCCACCAGCAAGTTGCCGAGAGCATAGTGGAACATTTCCGCGCCGGCCTCAGCGAATCTGCGCGCCAGCACATCGACAGCGAGCATTTTACCCGGCTCGCGACCCTGATCCGCGGCGCGTTGTCGGCCGAACAGACGGTAGCGGTCGATCTGGTGGACGAACTGCTTGGAAAGCTGCGCGCCCGGGTAGACGCGCCCCAGCTGGAACTGTGACTCAGGTGCCCGCGCCAGCCTGCAGTTTTTCCATAGCGATCTCGCGCATGCGGAATTTCTGCACCTTGCCGGTCACGGTCATCGGGAACTCGTCGACAAACCAGATGTACCGGGGAATCTTGAAGTGGGCGATGCGGCCCTTGCAGAAATCGCGCAGTTCCTCTTCGGTCGCGCTCTCACCGGCGTGCAACTGCACCCAGGCCATCAGTTCCTCGCCGTAGTAGTCGTCGGGGACACCGAATACCGCCACCGCCGCCACCTTGGGATGGGTAAATACGAAATCCTCGATTTCACGCGGATAGATATTTTCCCCGCCCCGGATGATCATTTCTTTCAGGCGTCCGGTGATACGCACATAACCGTCGGCATCCATGCTGCCCAGATCCCCGGAGGCCAGCCAGCCGTTGGCGTCCACCGTCCTTGCGGTGGCCTCCGCATCCCCGTAGTAACCCTTCATGATGTGATAACCGCGAAAGCAGATCTCGCCCACCGCACCGATCGGCACTGTCCGGCGGCTGGCCACATCGACAACCTTCACCTCCTGGTGCGGCAAATTTCTGCCCACCGTTTCGACACGCCGCTTCAGGCTGTCGTCACGTGAGGTCAGGTGAGTCAGCGGCGAGGCCTCGGTCTCACCGTAACCGATCAGAATTTCGGTGCAGTGCATATCCTGCATGACGCGCTGCATGAGCGCGGGCGGACAGGGCGCGCCCGCCATGATACCGGTGCGCAGACTGGACAGATCGAAGCTGGTGAATTCGGGGTGCTCCAGCATCGCGATGAACATGGTGGGCACACCGTGCACGGCGCTGCAGCGCTCCTGCGCGATGGCTGTCAGGACGGCAGCCGCATCGAAATGCTCGCAGGGCAGCACCAGGCAAGCCCCCGCGCTGAGACACAGCAGGTTTGCCAGCACCATGCCAAAGCAGTGATAGAACGGCACTGGCACCGCCAGCCGGTCGCGCTCGGTGAAATGCATGGCACGCGCGGAAAAGTAGGCATTGTTGAGAATGTTGTGGTGCGACAGCACCACCGCCTTGGGAAAACCTGTGGTTCCGGAGGTGTACTGGATGTTGATGGCGTCGTCCGTGTCGAGTTCGGCGCTGGCCGCGTCGAGTTGCTCAGGCGACACACCGTCGCCCGCCGCCAGCAGCGCCTGCCAGGTGGTGAAACCTGGCTGCGGCGCCACGCTGTGCGCGGGGTCGGCCGGATCATAGACCACCACCCGCCGCAGCAGAGGAAACGCCTGGCTGGCCAGGCGGTCGGCGTGTGCCCGCTCCAGCTCGGGTATCAGCTCCAGCAGCATCTGCACATAGTCGCTGCTGCGAAAACGCGGGGTGATGAACAGGCCCTGCACCTCCGAGCGTTGCAGCGCGTAGGCCAGCTCGCGGGCACGGTAGGCCGGATTGATGTT
>CP070738.1:280526-285462 GCA_020347685.1 Gammaproteobacteria bacterium
TGTCAAGAATGGACGACCTGCGCGCGCAGGCGATGTCGCAGGAGAGCGAACGGCGGCGCCATCTCGAGCTGCAGCGCATCAACAGCGCACTGCAACGCATGGCAGCGGGCGAGTACGGATACTGCGTACGATGCGGTGAGGAGATTGCGCTCAAGCGTCTCGAGTTCGATCCGGCCACGCCACTGTGCATCCGCTGTGCCAGCGAGGCCGAAAGCGGCACAGACTGATGGGTGCGCAGCGGAGCGGGCTGGGTCGCAGAGCCTTCCTGAGGCTTTCTGCGGCTGCGACACTGAGCCTGATGCACTCTGGAACAGATGCTCGACCGGGTGCAGGGGCCGGCAGGCAAACCACGAACACAGCGTCGCGGGCGCCCCGCGCCCGGCTGCCGGCCTTCAAACTGTTCCTGTGCGGCGATGTCATGACCGGGCGCGGCATCGATCAGGTACTGCCGCACCCCGGCGACGCGCGCCTGTACGAACCCTATATCAGCGACGCGCGCGGCTATGTGCAGCTGGCGGAGCGTGCCAACGGGGCGATCGCCCGGCCGGTGGACTTTGGCTATATCTGGGGCGATGCGCTGGCAGTGCTGGCGCAGGCGATGCCCGATGCGCGCATCATCAACCTGGAAACGGCCGTGACGCGCAGCGACGAGTACTGGCCCGGCAAGGGCATCAACTACCGCATGAACCCGGACAACATCGCCTGCCTCAGCGCCGCGCACATCGATTGCTGTGTGCTCGCTAATAACCACGTGCTGGATTGGGGCTACAGCGGGTTCGCCGATACCCTGCGCACACTGCAGGCGGCGGGTCTAAGCACGGCCGGCGCCGGGCGCAACCGGCAGCAGGCCGAGGCGCCGGCCGTCATTGAGGTGGCGGGTAAGGGCCGCGTGATGGTGTTCGCGTTCGGCGCGACTTCCAGCGGGATTCCGCGCACCTGGGCGGCCACGCGCACGCGGCCCGGTATCAACCTGCTGCCCGATTTCTCCCCCGCGACAGTGCGGCATATCGCAGACCAGGTCGCGGCAGCGAAACGGCCCGGCGATATCGCCGTGGCATCGATTCACTGGGGCGGCAACTGGGGCTACACCATCCCCGACCAGCACCGCAGCTTTGCCCACCGGCTCATCGATACCGCGGGGATCGATGTGATTCACGGGCATTCCTCGCACCATCCCAGGGGTATCGAGGTCTACCGGGACAAGCTCATCATCTACGGCTGCGGCGATTTTCTGAACGACTACGAGGGCATCCACGGCTACGAAGAGTTTCGCGGTGACCTCGCGCTGATGTACCTGGCCGAGCTCGAGCCGCGCAGTGGTCGGCTCGCGGGGCTGGAAATGGTGCCCCTGCAGATGCGGCAGTTCAGTCTGCATCACGCCTCGGACCGGGACGCGCGCTGGCTGGCGGAGACGTTGCAGCGGGAAGGCGCCGCGCTGGACACCCGGGTGGAACGGCGTGGCGACAATGTGCTGGTACTGGGTGAGCGCTGCCAGTCATGATCACGGCGCCGCCGGTCGCCTGTCGAACACTTGACCTGGATCAATTGCCACCGCGCCATAACTGGGTTTTGATGTTAGCAAGGTCAGTTCTGTGCTGGTTGAACGAGGATGAAGCATGAGCGACGTGTTCGAATTTGCGGACGAGCTGGGACCACTGAAGGTGATCCACGTACACGAGCCCTCGGTCGGCCTGCGGGCTGTGCTGGTGGTCGACAATGTCGCCACCGGTCCTTCCATCGGTGGCGTGCGCATGGCGCCCGATGTGAGCACAGAGGAGTGCTGCCGGCTGGCACGTGCCATGACGCTCAAGAACGCCGCGGCGGGGCTGCCGCACGGCGGCGGCAAGGCGGTGCTGTACGGTGATCCCAAGATGCCCAAGGACCGCAAGCAGGTGCTGATCCGCGCGCTCGCCAAGGCATTGCGCAACGAGGACAGTTACATTTTCGCGCCTGATATGGGCACCGACGAGGAGTGCATGGCCTGGGTGCGCGACGAGATCGCGCGGGTAGTGGCGTTGCCGCGCGAAATCGGCGGCATACCGCTCGATGAGATCGGCGCCACCGGCTTCGGTCTCAGCCAGGTCGCGGAGGTGGCGCTGGAGTATTGCGACTTCGAGTTCAAGGACGCGCGGCTGGTGGTGCAGGGTTTCGGTGCGGTCGGCAGGCACGCGGCGCGCTTTATCACCGAGAAGGGTGCGGTGTTGGTGGGCGCCGCCGATTCCACCGGCAGCATCCATAATCCGCAGGGCCTGGACGTTGCGCGGCTGACGGAGATCAAGCAGGCGGGCGGCAGCGTGGGAGATTACGCCGATGCGAAGAAACTGGACCGCGATGCGGTAGTGGACATCGACTGCGATATCTGGATCCCGGCCGCGCGTCCCGATGTCATTGACGCGCATAACGTCGAGCGGCTGCGCGCGCGGCTGGTCATCGAAGGCGCCAACATCCCCATTACCCAGGAGGCGGAACGCATTCTGGCCGGCAAGGGCGTACTGTGCGTACCGGATTTCATCGCCAATGCCGGCGGTGTCATCTGTGCGGCCATGGAATATCACGGCGCCAGCGAGAGTGCCGCACTTCAGAGCATCGAGGAAAAACTGCGCCGCAACACGCGTCAGACCCTGGAGCAGGCCAGCAAGCGCAAGATCCTGCCGCGCCAGGCGGCGGTGGACATGGCGCTGGAACGGGTTCACAGGGCGATGAGCTACCGGCGTTATTCGCTGTTCTCGTCGGCACCGGGTTTCGTCTAGACGGTCGGGTGGCGGTGCCACCCGCACCGGGTGAAAAGGAGACTGCATGTTTCGCATCCGCTTTCACGGCCGAGGCGGGCAGGGCATGAAGACTGCCAGCCGGGTGCTCGGCAGCGCGTTTTTCTGCGAGGGTTTCCAGGTGCAGGACGCGCCGCGTTACGGCGCCGAGCGACGTGGTGCGCCGATCTTTGCCTTTGTACGAGCTGCGCGCGAGCCGATCAACGAACGTGGCATTATCCGTTGTCCCGATCTGGTCATTGTCGCCGACGATTCGTTGCCCGGCGTGCCCGCCGCCGGGGTGCTGGCGGGCATGGACGAACACGCCGTGCTGCTGATCAATACGCACGAGGACGCACAGCTGTGGCGCGAGCGCCTGAACCTGTCCGGCCCCCTGCTGGTGCTGCCGGCGCCGGCCGAAACAGCCGATCGCGCCGCGCTGCCCTATGTCGGAACCGCCTGCGCCGCGGCGGCGGCGTGCCTGAGCGGCGCCATCGAACGCGACTGCCTGATCACGGCGCTGCGCGAAGAGCTGGCGGCGCTCCCGGCGCAGGTAATCGAAGACAACCTGGCCGAGGCGCAGCGCGCCTGGGACGCCATGGCGCCACACCGGGGCCTGGTAACGCAGCGTGAGGAAGCGGGCGCGCGCAACTATGCACGTCCCGCCTGGGTGGATCTGCCCGTCGACAGCGCCCGTCAGGCGGCACCGGCAATTCACGCCGCGGCCACCAGTGTCGAGGTGCGTACCGGTTTGTGGCGCACCATGCGTCCGGTGGTCGATTACACCCGCTGCAAGCACTGCTGGTGGGTGTGCAGCACCTTCTGCCCCGACGCGGCCATCGGTGTCGAGTCCGACGGGACCCCCGTGATCGACTATGACCACTGCAAAGGCTGCCTGGTGTGCGTGGCCAAGTGCCCTCCGCACGCCATCGAAGCCATCCCGGAACACCAGGCGCAGGAACAGGAGGCCGTGCCATGAGCCGCGCACTGCTCACCGGTAACGCCGCCGCCGCCTGGGGGGCGCGCCTGGCTGGTGTCGACTACGTGCCGGCATTTCCGATCACGCCGCAGACCGAAATCATCGAGACGCTGGCCGGCTGGCTCGACGCCGGCGACATGTCCGGGCGCATGGTGACGTTGGAGTCGGAACACTCCATGATCACCGCCGCCGGTGCGGCGGCGGCCACCGGGGTGCGGGTGTTCAGCGCCACCTCCAGCCAGGGGCTGCTGTACGGCATGGAGATGCTGTACACGGTGGCGGGCTGGCGCGCGCCTTTCGTGTTGATCAACGTGTCGCGCGGGCTGGCCTCGCCGATCACCCTGGAGCCGGACCACAACGATATTTTCGCGGCGCGCGACAGCGGTTTTCTGCAGATTCACTGCTCGACCTGCCAGGAGGTGCTGGACAGCACCCTGATGGCGTTCCGGCTCGGCGAGGACACGCGCGTGCGGCTGCCGGTGATTGTCAACCTGGACGGCTTTTACCTGTCGTTCACACGCGAGCCGGTGGATATTCCCGACGCGGCAGCGGCGGCCGGGTTTCTGCCACCCTTCGAGGCGGAGAACATCCGCTTTCGCGCCAGCGCGCCGGCCAGCCAGGCGGTCGCGGTGCTGGGCAGCGGCCCGTATTCCTATTTCCGCTACGAGTCGCACCTGGCGGCGCAGAATGCGCTGGGCGTGTACGACGAGGTCGCGGATGCCTTCGACAAACGGTTCGGGCGCCACTACCCGGTGGTGGAGGCTTACCGGTGCGATGACGCCGATATCGTGTTCGTGATGATCGGTTGCTTTGCCACCAAGGCGCGCGACGCCGTGGACCGGTTGCGCGACAGCGGCATCCCGGTCGGCCTGCTACGGCCGCGTCTGGTGCGGCCCTGGCCGGCGCAGGCGCTTTATGACGCGCTGCGCGGCAAGCGCGCGGTGGCCGTCATCGACCAGAATCTGGCGCCCGGCAAGGGCGGGGTGCTGCACGGCGAGCTGGCCTCGGCGCTGTACGGCCAGCCGGATGCGCCGACGGTGCTGGCGAGCTTTATCGGCGGACTGGGCGGCCGTGACATCAGCGCCGAGGAGTTCTACGAGATCGCGGCGCTGACCCGCGCCGCGGCCGATGCCGGGCGCACACCGCCACCGCGACTGCTGTACAGCGAGGACGAGCTGCGCGAGGTGCGCAAGCTGCAGGCAATTGCGCA
>CP070738.1:285562-290415 GCA_020347685.1 Gammaproteobacteria bacterium
CGCTTGCTGACCCGGTCCAGGGTGATCCCGGCCATGGCGTCAGCCCTTCACCGCGCCGGCGGTCAATCCGGTCACGATGCGGCGCTGAAACAGCAGTACCATGACGATAATGGGTACCGTGACCACCACCGAGGCGGCGGCGATGGAGCCGGTGGGGAGTTCGAAGCGCGAGCTGCCGGTGAAAAATGCGATCGCGGCCGGCACGGTGCGCGCGTTGTTGGTGGAGGTCAGGGCGATGGCAAACAGGAAGTCGTTCCAGGCGAACATGAACACCAGTATCGCGGCGGTGAATACGCCCGGTGCCGCCAGTGGCACGATGACCCGACGAAAAGCCTGCAGGGGCGTGGCGCCGTCCACCCGGGCGGCCTTGTCCAGCTCCCAGGGGATCTCGCGGAAGAACGCCGCCAGGATCCAGATGGCCAGCGGCAGGGTAAAGGTCATGTAGGGCAGGATCAGTCCCGGCCAGGTATCGAACAGGCCGACGGTCCGCCACAGGTCGAACAACGGTCCGATCACCGCGACCGGCGGAAACATGGCGACCGATAGCGCACCGGCCAGCACCAGCCGGCGTCCCGGGAATTCCAGGCGCACGATCGCATAGGCGGCGAACATGCCCAGCAGCACGGCCAGCAGCGTGGACAGGCTGGCGATGCCCAGCGAGTTCCAGAGCGCCGCCGGGAACTGCGGGTCCTGGAATATGGCGCGGTAGTTCTCGAGGCTGATGGACTGGGGCAGGAAGCGGTTGTCGTTGAGCTGGTCAGCGGGTTTCAGCGACAGAGAGACAATCCAGGCCACCGGAACCAGCGCGTATATCACCACCGCCACACTGCCAAGCGTCCACCACAGGCGTTCGCCCTGAGTGTGCGCCGCCATCAGCGTTCCTCCTTGCCGCGCGCCAGCGCCGTGCCGAAGCCCTTCACGAACAGCAGCGCGATGATCACCACGCACACAAAGATGAGCACCGATACCGCCGAGCCGAGGCCGAGGTTCAGGCGCGTGATCAGGGTGTGGTACCCGACAATAGACACCGATTCTGTGGACTGAGCGCCGCGCGTCTGCACGAACACGGTATCGAAGATACGGAAGGCGTCCAGGGTGCGGAACAGCAGCGCCACCAGGATCGCCGGTTTCATCACCGGCAGGGTGATGCGGAAAAAGCGCTGCACCGCCGAAGCGCCGTCGACGAGTGCGGCGCGCAGCAGGTCGTCCGGCACCAGGGTGAGTCCGGCCATGAGCAACAGGGCCATGAACGGTGTTGTCTTCCAGACCTCGGTGAAAATAATGACGAACAACGCCGAGCCGCGTTCGGTGAGCCACGCCTGCTCCAGGCCGAGCAGGGCGTTGACGAAGCCGGTGGTGGGATCGAAGGCGAACTTCCAGGCCAGGGCCGCCACCACCGTAATGATGCCGTAGGGGATCAGAATGGCGGTGCGCACGGTGCGGCGCCCGAACAGGGCGCGGTGCATCAGCAGCGCCAGCGCGAAACCCAACAGCAGTTCCACTGCCACCGAGCCGACGGTGATGATCAGGGTGTTGCCGAGCGACTGCCACCAGACTTCGGAACCCAGCACGCTGAGGTAGTTGTCCAGCCCGATGAAGGCGCGCTGGCCGGGAAAGCGCAGGTCATAGCGAAACAGCGACAGCCAGAACGCGTACAGCACCGGCCAGGCGGTGACCACCAGCATGGCGCTGACGGCGGGCGCGACCAGCAGCCAGCCCAGGCGGTATTCTGCCGGAATACGTTTCACAGCAGGCCCTCGGAACGCAGCGCCCGCCCAAGCACCGCGCGCAGGCGCGCAACATCGTGCTGCGGATCGATGTCCCGCATCGGGTGCAGGGTGCGGCTGATGGCGAGCGAGACATCGTTGTACAGTGGACTGCGCGCCCGCTGTACCGCGTCCTGCAGGGTTTCGCGCAGCAGGTCGGCGAAGGGGAAGGTATCCCGTACCCGCGCATCGTCATACAGTGCGGCGATGGTCGGCGGCAGACCGCCGCGTTCGGCGGCCAGGCGCTGGTTGTCCTCTGAGGCGATGCAGGCCGCGGCCCGGAACGCCAGCTGCGGGTGACGCGACCAGGCGCCGACGCCCAGGTTGATGCCGCCGATGGTCACCCGGCTCGGCCGGCCCTCGACCACCGCCGGCCAGCGTGCCCAGCCCATGTTGGCCGCTACCTCGGGCGCATTGCGCTGCGCGCTCGGCCACACATAGGTGTAGTTGATCATGAAGCTCGGTGCCCCGGTTTCGAATGCCAGCCGGGCCTGATCCTCGCGGTCCGTGGCCAGCGACGTGTCGGCGGCGGGGAAGCTCGCCAGCCGCTGCATGACGCCGAGTGCCGTGCGCGTGGGTTCATCCGGCAGCGCCACCCGGGTGCCGCTTTCATCCAGCACTGCGCCGCCAGCCGAGGCGAGCAGGGAGGTGAACAACACGGTCAAACCTTCGTAGCGTTCCCCCTGGGCCTGGATCGCGCCGGCGCCCAGTGACTCGGCCAGGTCGAGCATTTGCTGCCAGGTGGTGGGCGGCGTGCTGACCCGGTCGGTTCGATACCACAGCAGCTGGGTATTGGTGGTAAAGGGCGCGGCCCACAGCCGTTCGCCGAAGCTGGCGCTCTGGACAGCCGCAGCCAGGCGTCCCGCCCGGACCTGCTCGGCAAGCCGGCCTGTCCAGGGCAGGATCCAGCCCGCGGCGGCGAACTCCGGGGTCCAGATCACATCCATGCCGATGATATCGATATCGCTGTCGCGCGCCGCCAGGCGCCGCACCAGTTGCTCGCGCTGCTGATCGGCGTCGGCGGGCAGCGCCACCAGTTCGACGCGAAAGGTCTCTTCGGGCTGTTGGGAACAGCGTTCTGCCGCCGCGGCGAAAGCGCCCGAGGGTTCGGCGAACACATACCAGCGCAGCAGCGGGACCTCCGGCATGGGCGGGTCTTTGGGAAACGGAAGGTCGTCGCATCCGGCCAGCGTCAGCAGCACCAGCGCGGTGCCCAGCCACCGCAACGCGGCGCGAGCACCGGGCGGGACGGGTGGACGGCTGGACACGGAACGCCGCATGGTGAAACAGTCAGGACGTCGCGCCGATCGGCTCGTCACGCTGCACAAACAGCGTCTGAGTGGGGTACGCGAATTCGATACCGGCCTGTTCGAACTGCTCGTGCACGTACAGGTTGATGGCCTGCTGAATGTCCATGTAGAGGTTGTAATCGGGACCCAGGACGTAATACACGGTTTCGAAATTCAGGGAAAAATCCCCGTACTTGGCGAAGTGGGAGCGGTCGAAGCGGGTGTGCTCCTGCGCCTCGATCGCCGCGCGCATGATGCCGGGGATCTGTTTCAATTGCTCGCGCGGCGTCTGGTAGGTCACCCCGATGGTGAAGGCGACGCGGCGTTCGAACATGCGGCCGTAATTGCGTAACCGGCTGTTGAGCAGATCCGAGTTGGAAAATACCAGCTGCTCGCCGGACAGACTGCGCACCCGGGTGGTCTTCAGCCCGACGTGCTCGACGCTACCCATGTAGTCGTCGATGATGAGAAAGTCACCCACCACAAAGGGCTTGTCGATCAGTATCGACAGGGAGGCGAACAGGTCGCCGAGGATGTTCTGCACCGCCAGCGCCACGGCAATACCGCCGACGCCGAGGCCGGCGATCAGCGCCGTGACATTGAATCCCAGGTTGTCCAGGGCCAGCAACAGGATGCCCAGCCACAACACCGCAGTCAGGATCAAGCCGATGGCGTTGACCGCGGTTACACTGGCCGGATCCTTTTTGATCTGCCGCTGGCGGTAGTGCTCGAGCGTGAACCTGAGCGCCGTGCTGGCCCAGATACCCAGCTGCAGCAGCAATGCGATTACCACCACGTTGTGTAGCAGGGCGCGGCCGCGCTCGGGCAATTCCACCAGCACGGAACCGGCGAACAGTGCCACTACCAGCAGCAGCCACCAGCGGGTCTTCTTGACGAGGCTGGCGATGCCATCGTCTATCGGCGTCTCGGTGCGCGCTGCAATCGCGCCCAGCCGGCGGCCAGCCAGGCCCACGACCAGTCGCAACACAAGGAAGACGACGGCGGCGACCGCAACCGCCAGCGCCCAGCGTCCCACCGGCTGGCCAGACAGCTCCAGGTGGAGGGTTTCGCTGAACAAACCTGTAATCCACTCCTTCATGACCACGGACCCCCGCGGCGGCGAAGGAACTCCGCGGCGCATGACAAGAGCGGGCCGAAGGTGGCGTCTTGCACCAGGGGCACCCGGAGGGCGTCACTGTTATGCCGGTGTGAAATGTGTATCACGGTGTCTGCTTTCCCTTGTCCTGCCGCGTCGAGCAGCGTTACGCGTCATCGGCGCCCGTGTGTGTACAGTCAGAACGTGATGGCCGACAGTGTGGATGAGTGCGACGCAATCCGCAACCCGATGGGTGCAGCAGGGGGCGTGGCGTCTCCCGCTCAGGTTTCGTTCGCGAACATGCGCAGGCATGGCTGTGCACAGTTACTCTCTGGCGCGTTCAAAGACGGTGGCATGGCACCTGGGACAGGGCGGAATACGGCCCGTGCGTTCGAAGTGCAACAGTTCACCACAGTGCCGGCAGCGCAGCATTCCGATGGTCGTGATTTCACCGGTATGCCATTCCGCGAGTCTGCGCCGGGCCTTTTCCAGGTGCCTGAGCTCCAGCTTCGCCGCCTGCGCCAGCCGCGAGAACCGCTCCAGTAACGCCTGTTCTACTGACAGCGTGCCGAGACGCAGCCGGTCGGCGACTTCGCGTTCCTGCATCGCCAGCTGCTCACCCGCGCTGTAGACATCGCGGCTGACGAAATCGTGCACTTTGTCGGCTTCCTCGCGGGTCAGTTCGCCCACATCGATCGCGGC
>CP070738.1:290515-295257 GCA_020347685.1 Gammaproteobacteria bacterium
CGACCGCATTCTGTACGTCGCCGATGCGTTCCGCGTCGGCCTGTTCCTGGAAGAGATCCACGAGCTGACCCGTATCGACCTGTGGTTCCTGGTGCAGATCGAGGAACTGGTGCATCTCGAGGAACAGGTGCGCGAGGCCGGCATCGGCGGGCTGGACAGGGACCGCGTGCGGCAGCTGAAACGCAAGGGCTTTTCCGACCGGCGGCTGGCGAAACTGCTGGCCATCGATGAGACCGCGTTTCGCAAGCTGCGCCACGAGTTCGACGTGCGCCCGGTGTTCAAGCGGGTGGATACCTGTGCGGCGGAATTCGCCACCAACACCGCCTACATGTATTCCACCTATGAAGAGGAGTGCGAGGCGGAGCCGACCGGGCGGGAAAAGATCATGGTGCTGGGGGGCGGGCCCAACCGCATCGGCCAGGGTATCGAATTCGATTACTGCTGCGTGCACGCGGCGCTGGCGATGCGCGAGGACGGTTACGAGACCATCATGGTCAACTGTAACCCGGAAACCGTGTCCACCGATTATGACACTTCCGACCGCCTCTACTTCGAGCCGCTGACCCTGGAGGATGTGCTGGAGGTGATCCACAAGGAACAGCCCAAGGGGGTGATCGTGCAGTACGGCGGGCAGACGCCGCTGAAGCTGGCACGCGCCCTGGAAAAGGCCGGTGCGCCGATCATCGGCACCACGCCCGATTCCATCGACCTGGCCGAGGACCGCGAACGCTTCCAGAAGATGATCCAGCAGCTCGGGCTGCTGCAGCCGCCCAACCGCACCGCGCGCAGCGTCGATGCGGCCATCGCACTGGCCGAGGAAATCGGCTATCCGCTGGTGGTCAGGCCCTCGTATGTGCTGGGTGGTCGGGCCATGGAAATCGTCTACAACGAGGACGATCTGCGCAACTACATGGCCGAAGCGGTGAGCGTATCCAATGAATCACCGGTGTTGCTGGACCGCTTCCTCAACGACGCCATCGAGGTGGATGTCGACGCGGTGAGCGATGGCGAGAACACGGTGATCGGCGGCATCATGCAGCATATCGAGCAGGCCGGCGTGCACTCCGGCGACTCGGCCTGTTCGCTGCCCGTGTACAGTCTCAGCAAGGAAATCCAGGAGCGGCTGCGCGAGCAGATACGCGCCATGGCGCGGGCGCTGAACGTGGTTGGACTGATGAACACCCAGTTCGCCATCCAGAACGAAGACATCTATGTGCTGGAGGTCAACCCGCGCGCTTCGCGCACCGTGCCCTTTGTGTCCAAGGCCACCGGCGTGCCGCTGGCCAAGGTGGCGGCGCGCTGCATGGTGGGCAGGTCGCTCGCCGAGCAGGGCGTGACCGGTGAAACGGTGCCGCCCTATTTCTCGGTCAAGGAAGCGGTGTTCCCGTTCGTGAAGTTCCCCGGCGTGGATCCGCTGCTGGGTCCGGAAATGAAGTCCACCGGCGAGGTGATGGGCGTGGGGCGCAGTTTCGGCGAGGCCTTTGCCAAGGCGCAGCTGGGCGCGGGTGAGGGCCTGCCGCGTTCGGGCCGCGTGTTCATCAGCGTGCGCAAGGGTGACCGCGAAGACGCGGTGCAGGTGGCCTCGGAACTGGTCAAGCAGGGTTTCACTATCGTGGCGACGCGTGGCACCGGGAGCGCTATCAGCGCCGCCGGCATTCCCTGCGAAGTGGTCAACAAGGTGACCGAGGGGCGGCCGCATATTGTCGATATGATCAAGAATGAGAAAATCGATCTGATCGTCAACACCACTGAGGGCAAGCAGGCGATCGCGGATTCCTACACCATCCGCGGCGCGGCGCTGCAGCACAAGGTCCCTTACAGCACCACCATTGCCCATGCCTATGCAACCAGTCTGGCGCTCAACTTCATCGATTCACCTACCGTGCAACGATTGCAGGATCTTCATCAGGAGCAGGTGGCATGAAAAAGCACCCATTGACCAAGCGTGGTGCCGAGAAGCTGCGCAAGGAACTCCAGCACCTCAAATCTGTCGACCGCCCCCGGATTATCCAGGCGATCGCCGAAGCGCGCGCCCACGGTGACCTCAAGGAAAACGCCGAGTATCACGCCGCGCGCGAGCAGCAGAGTTTCACCGAGGGACGCATCAAGGATATCGAATCCAAGCTGTCGCACGCCAACATCATCGATGTGGCGCACCTGGACGCCGGCGGCAAGGTGGTGTTCGGCGCCACCGTGGACCTGGTGGAGGAGGACAGCGGGGCCGAGGTGACCTACCAGATCGTCGGTGTCGATGAGGCCGACATCAAGGCCGGGCTGGTATCGGTGAGTTCGCCCATCGCGCGTGCCCTGATCGGCAAGGAAGAGGGGGACCTGGTGACGGTGGTGGCGCCGGGAGGCGAAAAAAGTTTCGAAATCGTCGAGGTCCGCTACGAGTGAGCGCGCGTCGCCGAGTGCAGATTCGCGTTTCCGTCCAACTGCCCTGATCCCCTTTGAAACGTCCCGCTGCCAATATCGGCGAACGCGTACTGCTGACGCTGTGGGTGGGCGGCCTGTGGACCATCGGCTACATGGTGGCGCCGGCGCTGTTCGCGACCCTGGAAGACCGCGCGCTGGCCGGCACGCTGGCCGGCGTGATGTTTAACATCATCGCCTGGACAGGCATGGCGTGCGCCCCGGTGCTGCTGGTCATCAACCAGCTTCGTTACCCGCAGCGGCGTATCAACTGGCGCATGTTGGTGCTGTTGGCAATGCTGCTGCTGGTGGTCCTCGGCCAGTTCGTGTTCACCCCCATGATGGCGGAACTGCGTGGGGCGGGGCAGTCTGACGCCGCTGCCTTTGCGCGGTTGCACGGCATCGCCTCGCTGGTCTATCTGGTCAACAGCGTGCTGGGTCTGGTGCTGGTGATGGCCCAGGAATCGCCCCCGGCGGATGGCTGACCGCGGGCGGCGAGCGACTATCACTGGCTGCTGGCCGGCCTGGTGATCCTGGGCATCGCCTCGCTCAATGTGCAGGGGCTGCAGGGCGCACTGTTCCAGTTGCTGAACTTCACGATTGTCGCCGGCGGCGTTCTTCTTTTTCTTCGGGCTGGCCAGCATGGGCGTGCCGGGCACCAACGGCTTCCCGTCCTGCTGCTGGGTGTGTGGCCGGGCAGCGTGCTGGAGTTGACGCGACTGGCCAGCGAGGGCTGGG
The DNA here is from genome assembly GCA_020347685.1 of Gammaproteobacteria bacterium. Lineage (GTDB taxonomy): Bacteria > Pseudomonadota > Gammaproteobacteria > DSM-19610 > DSM-19610 > Thiogranum. The sequence continues at coordinate 293,666 of CP070738.1, forward strand.
TTAACCATCTGAATCCGGCCGGCGCTGCGTTGCCCTGATAACGGGCGCGGCCGCCGGTCGATGGAGCGGGCTGAAAAACAGCCGGTTGTTTATTGCACTTCCGGGTGCGGGGTCGTCACTATAGGCAACGGTGGCAGGGTCCGACGGGGGTAGCGAGAGAGCGCCGCGTAGATCAAGGCGCCGGCTTGACTGTCACAGGACAGGGGGATGGATGGAAGAGTTTATCAGCTGGCGCGATGACTGGCGCCTCGGTATTCAGCTGCTTGATGAACAGCACCGGCTGCTGGCAGACTGTATCAACCGGCTGGTGCAGCAGTGTTCCTGTGCGGAGGATGTCGCGGAAAAGGACAGGGAGGAGGTCAGGCGGCGCCTCGGTGAATTGCTCGACGAGTTGTACGGGAAGGCGAAACAGCATTTCAAGAACGAGGAAGCGTTGATGCAGGAGCGGGGCTATCCGGGCTACGCTTCACACCTGCGGGAACACGTAATGCTGCTCGCCGAACTGAAATCCACCTTCATTACCAAGTTCGAGCAGGGTTGCTGTCATATGGACCCGGCGGTGTTCAAGGCGTTGAAGTCCTGGTTTATCGTGCATGTGATCCGCAGCGACCGGGAGTTCGCCGATTTCATTCGCAAGCACGATCAGCGCTGAGGCGCGCAGATGCATTGCTCTCTGGCGCCGCGCAGTTTGATCTGCGGCAATTGTGTTTGGCGCTAAATGCGCTAGTCTTCAGGGTGTAGCAAAGCGGTCAGTCGCTACCTGTTTCCGATTGCGTTTCCAGCGAACGCGCCGTCTGGACGATCGGTGACTGACTCGGCGTGGCCTGGCGCGAAACATCGTTCAGGCCGTGGGGACAAGGAGACACAGTATGGCAGTGGCAGAAACAGTGCACCGCTTCCTGGTGCAGCACTCAATTGACTATGATCTGGTTCCGCATCCGCATACCGGTTCCAGCCACGAGACAGCGGAAGCGTCGCATATCAGCGAGGATCACATCGCCAAGGCGGTGATCGTGAAGGATGCCGCGGGTTACGCCATGGTGGTGGTGCCGGCCAGCAACTGGGTGGAGATGAAGCACCTGCGCAAGGAGCTCAACCGGGAGCTGCACCTGGCTGAGGAAGAGGAAATCGGCAAGTTGTTTCCGGATTGCGAAGTCGGTGCGGTACCGCCGCTGGGCCCCGCCTATGGCATCGAAACCTTTCTCGACCAGGCCGTTGTCAGCCTGGCCAATGTCTATTTCGAGGCCGGCGACCACGAGGAGCTGATTCATGTGAGCGGGGAGGCCTTTCAGACCCTGCTGAGCGGCGTGCGGCAGGGCTACTACAGCCACAATGAGTGAACCGGCTCGGCGGTCGCAGCGGCCTGGCAGGGGGACATGGAGACACTCGACCAGATTAGCGGCCTGATCGCCCTGAGCATGGGTCTGGCCTGGGCCAGCGGCATCAACCTGTACGCAGCGCTGCTGACGCTCGGGTTTCTCGCCAACACCGGTAACATCGTGTTACCCGAACAACTCCAGGTGGTGGCCAGTCCGCTGGTCATGGCGGCGGCGGGTCTCATGTATGCGGTGGAGTTTTTCGCGGACAAGGTG
>CP070738.1:295357-300061 GCA_020347685.1 Gammaproteobacteria bacterium
CAGCGTGCAGAACTCCTGGCACCCGGACAGCTGGGGTGAGGACGGTCCCTGGCTGAGAATGTTCCGCAACGCCCGCAAGCGGGTGGGCTGAAACCCCGCGTCATAAGCGTGGCGACTATCGGACCGTGCCGCCCGGGGGCAGCGCGTCGCTGCCGTCTGGCGCCGCATTACCATGCGTCCGCCGCTGTGATTGAACGTGACGGTTGCCGGAACTATGCTTTTTGTAAGGAAGCGGTGCGTCAGCAGGTTGCTGGGGTGTTGTTGCCTGAATCCCCGGAGACAGAATAATGCCAACCATCGGAATTGATCTCGGTACATCCAATTCGGCCGCGGCGGTACTGCGTGGGGGCCGCCCTGTCATGATACCGAGCGCGGAAGGTATCAGCCTCGGCGGCAAGGCCTTTCCGAGCTACGTCGCCATCACCCGCGACGGACAGACGCTGATCGGCGAGCCGGCGCGCCGTCAGGCCGCGGCCAACCCGGAAGGTACGGCCACCGCCTTCAAACGCAGGATGGGGCAGCGCGAGAAAATACGCCTGCGCGAACGCGAGTTCACGCCCGAGCAGCTGTCGGCATTCCTGCTGCAGAAAATCAAACGCGACGCCGAGGCTTTTCTCGGTGAGCCGGTCGCCAAGGCGGTGGTTACGGTACCGGCGTATTTCGATGACAACCAGCGCAGCGCCACCAAGGACGCCTGCCGCATCGCCGGTCTCGAGGTCGCGCGACTGGTCAACGAGCCGACTGCCGCGTCGCTCGCCTACGGTCTCGACCGCCTCGGCGAGGAACTGCGTATCGCAGTGGTGGATCTGGGCGGGGGCACCCTGGACGTCACCATTATGGAATTCGGCAAGGGTGTGTTCGAAGTCAAGGCCACCAGCGGCGACACGCAGCTGGGCGGTACCGACATGGACGAAAAACTGCTCGAGTACCTGGCGGGGCGCTTCCAGACCGAGACGGGGACCGACCTGCGCGGTGACGCCAAGGCCATGGCGCGCCTGCGCGAGGCCGCCGAAGTCGCCAAGATCGAACTGTCCACCAGCACCTCTACGCACATCAGTCTGCCCTATATCACGGCCGCGGGCGGCGAACCGCAGCACCTGGAGCTCGATCTCAACCGCACCGAGCTGGAACGCCAGGTGCGTGAAGTCATCGAGCGGTGTCGTGCGCCCGTGCAGCAGGCGCTCGGCGATGCCGGACTCACGCCGCGTGACGTCGACCGTATCGTGTTCGTCGGCGGCCCGACGCGTATGCCGGCGGTGCGCCAGTTTTTCGAAGACCTGTTCGGTCGCAAGGCCGAAATGGGTATCGATCCGATGGAGTGCGTGGCCAGCGGTGCGGCGATCCAGGCCGGGGTGCTGAGCGGTGAGGTCGGTGACATCGTGCTGGTGGACGTCACGCCGCTGACTCTGGGCGTGGAAACTCTGGGTGGCGTGGCGACGTCGCTGATTGCGCGCAATACGCCGATTCCGGTCAAGCATGCCGAGACGTTTACCACTGCGGCTGACATGCAGACTTCGGTCACCGTGCACGTGTACCAGGGTGAGCGCCCGATGGCCAGCGACAACACCAGTCTGGGTGAATTCAACCTGGACGGCATTCCTGCGGCACCGCGCGGCGTGCCGAAGATCGACGTCACCTTCGATATAGACGCCAACGGCATTCTCAATGTGACCGCGAGAGATCAGGCTTCCGGGCGTTCCCAGTCGATCACCATATCCGGTTCCACACGCCTGTCGGAAGACGAAAAGCAGCGCATGGTCAAGGAGGCGGAGCAGTTCGCCGACCAGGACAAGAAGCGCCGCGAACAGGCCGACAGCCTCAACGAAGCCGATTCGGTCTGTTACCAGGGCGAGAGAATGCTGGCCGATTTCGCCACCAAGCTGACCGATGAAATGCAGCAGCAAATCGAGCAGGGCATCCGCAGCACCCGTGAAGCGCTTGCCAAACGCGATGCCAATCTGGCCAAACAACGCGCAGATGAACTGGCCAACGTGCTGAAGGAGGCCGGCGTGGTCATTTATTCGCAGACCCCCGGCGCCAAGGGCGGCTACAAGGAGGTCAAGACCGAAAACCAGGCGGCTGCGGGTGGCGCACGCCCGTCGGGTTCCGGTCCACGCGGACGCGTTGTCGACGCAGACTACGAAGAGAGTCGCTAGCCGCGCAGTTTCACCATGGCCACCCCGCAACGCGACTACTACGAGGTGCTCGGTGTCGCCCGTGACGCTGACCAGAAAGCCATCAAGAGCGCGTTTCGGGAACTGGCCATGAAGTATCACCCGGACCGCAACAAGGCGCCGGACGCCGAGGCGAAATTCAAGGAGATCGCCGAAGCGTATGCGGTGCTGTCCGATCCCAAGAAACGGGCGCAATATGATCGGGGTGGCTTTGCCGGGGTCGCTGATTTCAGCGCCGAAGACCTGTTCGGTGGCATCGATTTCGGTGATTTGTTTGCCGGCATGGGTTTCGGCCCTGATTTCGGCGGCGAGAGTATCTTCGACCGGCTGTTCCGGCACCGCCGGGCCGGGCCGGTACGCGGGCGGGATCTGGAGGTCCACCTGGTGGTGCCGCTGGAGCGGGTCGACAGCGGTGGCGACGAGGCCGTGCGTTTCACCCGCATGGTCAGTTGCCCGGCCTGTTCCGGCTCCGGCGCGGCAGCCGGTGCCGCGCCGCGCACCTGTCCCAGCTGCGGCGGCAGCGGACGCCGGGTGATCACCCGCGAGCAGAAACAGGACAAGGGCAATGTGCGTTTTCAGCAGGTCACGGTATGCCCGGATTGCGATGGGCGCGGCAGCTTCATCGATCATCCCTGTGAGGAATGCCGCGGTCGCGGACAGATCGAAAAGGAGGAGTCGCTCAAGGTGCACATCCCGGCGGGCGTGGAGGAAGCGACCGCGCTGCGCATCGCCGGGCACGGTATGCCCGCCGATGAGCCGGGTGGTCCGCCCGGGGATCTGTATGTGGTGGTGACCAGTGCACCGGATTCACGCTTCGAACGTGCCGGCGCCGATCTGTGGCGCCGGGAGACCCTGGAAGTCGCGGACCTGGTGCTCGGCACCCGGCTGCAGGTGCCGACGCTGGCCGGCAAGGTGGATGTGACGGTGCCACCGGGTACCCAGCCCGACGAAGTATTGCGCCTGCGCGGCAAAGGGCTGCCCGTATTTGGCGGCGACGGTCACGGCGATATCATGCTGCGGGTTCAGGTGCATATCCCGGAGCATCTGTCGGCACAGGAAAAGGCGTTGTACGAGCAACTGCGCGCACTGGGAGGCGGGGTGCGCAAGTCCGGCAAGCGCTGGTGGCAGTAGCGGGGCATCGAGCTGCATTGTCTGTCCCCGACACAGGGAGCCTGCCCCGACCAGCAGGTCACATGTTGCATGCGTGTTTGACCCCGGGGTAGCAAAGTGCAGATAAGAACAGCCACCGACCTGCGCGAGCGGGATGTCACGCCGCTCGAGATCCATCGCTAGATTTCTGGTGGCTGGTGAATGCGGAATTGCGGGGGCCGCTGCTGTACGCTGTGTTGCTGGCCCTGCTGTTGCTGACGCGCATTTCACGCCTGCAGGCGTTTTACCGCGCAGTACGCGCAGCGCGCTAAGCGGTCGCGGAGTCCCGGGCACTGGCCGCCGGCTACACGGAAAGCACGGAGCCCTTATTCTATTTTCCGTGTACTCCGCGCTTTCCGTGGCCGCCGATCAACTCAAGCGCTTGTACTTGATGCGGTGCGGCTGATCGGCGTCCTCGCCGAGGCGGCGCTTGCGGTCGGCTTCGTAGTCGGCGTAGTTGCCCTCGAACCAGACCACCTGGCTGTCGCCCTCGAAGGCCAGGATGTGCGTGGCGATGCGATCCAGGAACCAGCGATCGTGCGAAATCACCACCGCGCAGCCGGGGAAATCGAGCAGGGCTTCTTCGAGCGCGCGCAGGGTTTCCACGTCCAGGTCGTTGGTCGGTTCGTCGAGCAGCAGCAGGTTGCCACCGCTCCTCAGGAGCTTGGCCAGGTGCACGCGGTTGCGCTCCCCGCCTGACAGATCGCCGACGCGTTTCTGTTGATCGCTGCCGGCGAAGTTGAAGCGCGCGACATAGGCGCGCGAGTTCACCGTGTACTTGCCCACGGTGATGATGTCCTGGCCGTCGGAAATCTCTTCCCACACCGTCTTGTCGCCGTTCAGTGCGTCGCGGCTCTGGTCGACATAGGCGATCTGTACCGTTTCGCCAATGCGCAGCTCGCCGGTATCGACCGGCTCGTTGCCTGTCAGCATGCGGAACAGCGTGGTCTTGCCGGCACCGTTGGGGCCGATAATGCCGACAATGCCGCCCTGCGGCAGCTTGAAGCTGAGGTCGTCGATGAGCAGACGGTCGCCGAAACCCTTGCGGATGTGGTTGGCCTCAATGACCAGTTCGCCCAGGCGCGGACCCGGCGGGATATACAGTTCCTTGGTCTCGTTGCGCTTCTGCGCTTCCTGTGAGGCCAGTTCCTCGAAACGCGCCAGACGCGCCTTGCTCTTGGCGTGCCGGCCCTTGGGATTGCTGCGCACCCACTCCAGTTCCGCCTTCATGGCCTTCTGGCGAGCACTCTCGGTCTTTTCTTCCTGTTCCAGGCGTTGTTCTTTCTGTTCCAGCCAGGACGAATAGTTGCCCTGCCAGGGGATGCCGTGACCACGGTCCAGCTCCAGTATCCAGCCGGCGACGTTGTCGAGGAAGTAGCGG
>CP070738.1:300161-304805 GCA_020347685.1 Gammaproteobacteria bacterium
GTACCGGCGCGGTAACTTCAACGGCACCTTCGACCAGCTGATCTGCGATGCGCTGATGGATGTACAGGGTGCCCAGATCGCGTTTTCGCCCGGGTTTCGCTGGGGCGTCAGCGTAATGCCGGGCGAGGCGATCACCTTCGAGCACGTCATGACCCAGACCGCCATCACTTACCCCACGGTGACACTCAACAACATGCCGGGCACACGCATCAAGGAGATCCTGGAAGACGTCGCCGACAACCTGTTCAACGCGGATCCCTATTACCAGCAGGGCGGCGATATGGTGCGTGTCGGTGGCCTGAAATACACCATCGACCCCGCCGCGAGCATGGGTTCGCGCATCTCCGATATGCAACTGGACGGCAAACCGCTGGACCCGGACAAGGAATACTCGGTAGCCGGCTGGGCCAGCGTGGCGCAGCCGCTGGAAGGCCGTCCGGTGTGGGATGTGGTAGCAGAGTACCTGCGCGACAAGAAGACCATCAAGCACATCGACCTTAACGAGCCACTCATCAAGGGTGCTAAAGGAAACCCCGGCTTCGGAACCTGATCCGCGGCCACCCACTGCGCAATAAAAAAGCCGGATCATTTGATCCGGCTTTTTTGTGCTGCAACGGCAGTCTGGTGGGTCGTGTAGGATTCGAACCTACGACCAATTGGTTAAAAGCCAACTGCTCTACCGACTGAGCTAACGACCCGAAATTGAAGCTCGGGATGATACCGGACCGGCCAAAAATGACAAGTCCGTGACGCTGTCCCCGCCCGCGGGCGGGCGCAGTGCTCAGACCGCTTCGAGTTTGCGCATACCCTTGGGCAGCAGGTGTAGATCCACTAGCCCGCTGATCAGCGCAGCCATGAAGCTGGCCTCCTGCTCATAGACCAGCTTGTAGTACTGCACTTTCATGGTCAGCGCCGAGCCGAGCACAATGCCGCCGAAGGCTATGAATGACCCTATAGCCAGGGTTGAAATGCCGGTTATGCCCTGGCCGATGGTGCAGCCCAGCGCCAGCACACCACCGAACCCCATCAGCACTGCGCCGACCAGGTGGTTGACGAAATCCCGTAACGAGGCGAACCACTCGAAGCGGAAGCTGCGGCTCAGCAAGGCCCACAGGAACGATCCGGCGATGACACCCAGCAGGGCCATGACGCCGAACGTCAGATAAGTCTCGCGGAATCCGGCGCTCGCATACCCCAGCGTCTGCCCCATGGGATTGATGAAGGTAAAGGACTGCGGCGCCAGCGGCCGTGTGTCGGCCGGTTTGCCTTCACCCGAATCGGCGAGAAAATCCCACTGCTGCGCGTAGGACTGCAGGCTGTACTGCTCGCCGTCCAGATCGATGGAGACGTTGCTGGTCACGTACCAGGCACCCAGCACCGCCAGACCTACCACCAGGCCACCGAGTATGTTGTCGAAGCTGCGGCGAAAGTCGGCCGACTTGAAGATGATCACCAGCAGCACGACCCCGAGTATGAGGCCGATTACCAGCCGCCCGGTGAGCGGATTCTCCCGCACCAGCACGCTACCCAGATCCTGAGATGCGCCGAGATCAACCGCCAGCGGCCTGATCCAGTCGTAGAACAGCACCGTAAACAGCGTCTGGTCCGAGCCGGGGAACGGGTTCACCATGAAATAGGCGATCACCGCAATCACCGCAAACACCATAAGGGACTTGATATTCCCTCCACCCAGCCGCACCAGTGTCTTGTTGCCGCAACCGCTGGCCAGGGTCATGCCGATACCGAACAACAGTCCTCCCAGCAGGTTTTCCGCCCAGATCAGCTGCCCGGCGCGATACGGGGGAAACGCGCTACCGGCATCGACAAAACCGAAATACTCGAGTCCGACCACCCCCAGCATCGCCACCGCGATCGCAAGCAGCCAGGCGCGGAAACGCCCCGTATCGCCCATGTTGACCCAGTCCGAAACCGCACCCATGGTACAGAAATTGGTCTTGTTGACGACCGCGCCCATGACGAGTGCGATGGCGAAGGTGGCCCAGAGAAAGAACGACTGGGCCGAGAAAAAGGTTTCGAATTGCATGGCGTTAATCCTCTGACGACACTGGCTTGGTATGGGCCGACCGGCTGGCGCAAAACAGCGCCGGCTGGTCATGCCCGGAAACAGCTAAATTGAGCAACCTGTGCAGCGCAGCCGCCTCAGGCTGGCCTAGCCCTGATAAGACGTCGGGTCCTGCACGCCGGCATCGGCAAAGCCTTTTGCACGCAGACGGCAGGAGTCACAACGGCCGCAGGCCCGCCCGCTGTCATCGGCTGCATAACAGGATACGGTCAAACCGTAATCCACGCCCAGGCGCATACCCACACGAATGATATCTGCCTTGCTCAATTCGATGAGCGGCGCATGCACCTGGAATGCACCACCCTGGACACCGGCCCGGGTGGCTAGCTGGCAAAGACGCTGAAACGCCTCGATGTATTCCGGCCGGCAGTCCGGGTAGCCGGAATAGTCCACCGCGTTAACCCCGATGAACAGGTCCCAGGCCCCCAGTACCTCGGCCCACGCCAGCGCCAGCGCGAGAAAAATGGTATTACGCGCGGGAACATAGGTAACCGGTATGCCTTCGCCCGGCTGCTCCGGAACGGCGATGCCGCTGTCGGTCAGAGCCGAGCCACCGATCGCGGTCAGGTCCAGCGGAATCACCTTGTGTTGCGCCACGCCCAGCGATTCGGCGACGCGGTGTGCCGCCGCCAGTTCGGCGCGATGCCGCTGGCCATAGTCCAGACTCAGGGCATAACACAGATAGCCCTGGTCGCGCGCCACAGCCAGCGTCGTTGCCGAGTCCAGGCCGCCGGACAACAGCACCACCGCCTTGCGATCACCGCCCTGGCTCATCACCCCACAGGATCTTGTGCAGCTGCATCTGGAAGCGCACCGGCAGCCGGTCTTCCAGCACCCAGCCGGCGAGTTCTGCAGCATCCTGCTGGCGGAAGCTGGGCGAAAACAGCACCTCACAACGTGAAGCAAGTCGGCGCTCATCCAGCATGCGTCGGGCCCAAACGTAGTCGGCGCGATCGCAAATGACGAACTTGACCTGGTCGCGCGGCATCAGGCAGTCGAGATTCTGATAACGGTTCTTGTCGGCCTCGCCGGAACCCGGGGTTTTCAGGTCCAGCACTTTCATCACCCGGGTATCGACCTGGCTGACATCGAGCGCGCCACTGGTCTCCAGCGACACCTGGTAGCCGGCATCACACAAGCGGGTCAACAAGGCCAGACAGGAAGGCTGGGCCAGCGGCTCTCCACCCGTTACAGTGACATGGCGGATCTGGTAGGAAGCGACCCGCGCGGCGATCGCGTCCAGGTCCATGTACTCGCCACCGCGGAAGGCATACTCGGTGTCGCAGTAGTGACAGCGCAGCGGGCAGCCGGTGAGCCGCACAAACACAGTGGGAAAGCCCACCGTGCTCGATTCCCCCTGCAGCGACAGGAAGATTTCGCTGATTCTGAGACGCGCGCCGGGTGCGCGCGTCGGCTCGCAGGCCACGGGCTCCATCCGGCTATGGTACCACTAATGCGGCCGGCGCCTGCACCCGGCTTGGGCGCTAGTGTCCCTCGCTCTTCATGCGGTCCAGGCGCTCCTGCGCCAGCCGCGCCGAAGTGGTTCCCGGGTAACTCTGCACGACCTGGTTGAGCAACTCGCGCGCCTTGCCCCAGTCCTTGAGCTCATAGTGGATATAGCCCATCTTGAGCCGGGCATCAGCAACCTTGCTGCTGTCCGGGTAGACCGTTACCACTTTTTCGAACTCGCCGAGCGCGGACTGGAACTCCCGGGTTACATAGAACACTTCGCCGAGCCAGTACTGAGCGTTGTCGGCATAGCCGCTACCGGGATACTTGCTGAGAAATTGCTGAAATGCAGTCGAGGCCTCGCTGTAGCGCCCTTCCTTGAGGATCTCCAGCGCGCCATCGTAATCCTTGCGCTCGTCGGCAGGATTGAGTGCCACCGGGGGGGCCGCTACCGCAGCGCTGGCACCTGCCGTGCCGATGGCCGGCGTCACGTCGCGCGTCGGGCTGCCGGCAGCCGGCGGCGCAACGCTGCCGCCCGCCAGGTCCGCGCCCGGTGCTCCAGCGCCTGCCGCCGGCTGCACTTCCACGCCGCCCGTCTCCAGGCGATGCAGGCGCCGATCGATATCCAGATACAGGTCACGCTGGCGTTTCTGGAGACCGTCCATGTCATGCGCCTGAACCTCGATGTCGCCGCGCAGCTGCTGAACTTCGCGCTGCAGGGCTTTGACCTGATCCATCAGGTCGACCAGGCTGCGGCTGTCGAGCTTGCGCTCCAGCTGCTGGATCCGGTTCTCCAGTTCAGACTTGCTGACCGCCGACACCGAGGTGCCGACGGCCAGCAGGACCAGCGCGAGCGCTGTCCTAGTAGCCCACATAGATCAGCTCCACGCGCCGGTTCATGGCCCAGGCGGACTCGTCATGACCTTCGACCGCGGGCTTCTCCTCGCCATAGCTCACCGCGCTGACCTGTGCAGCCGCGACGCCCTGCAATTCCAGCATGCGCCGCACCGCCTGGGCGCGATGGTCTCCCAGACCGATGTTGTACTCACGCGCACCGCGCTCGTCGGCGTGCCCTTCCAGGGAGACTTTGACACCCGGATTCGCGGCCAGGA
>CP070738.1:304905-309515 GCA_020347685.1 Gammaproteobacteria bacterium
CCTGCTGAATGTCGGCGGGGTGTGCTGGCTCTCGGACTTTCTCCTGTGTCAGCGACGGGCCCTGGTTGATATGGATCCGTTTTTCACCCAGATAGGGCGCTTCGCAATAGAGGGCTTGGATGAGTACCAGGCGTATTTCACTTATGGCGCCAATATAGGCCACGCCGGCTGTCAGATTCCAACCCGAGGAAAGACCTGGCTGCCAACGGTTCCACCGGTGGTGCCAGAGATCTGGGTCACACAATCGGCAGGCTCGGAGAATCCCGGCAAGGCGCCCTTCACGACTGTCGCCAACTGGAATGCATACGGCGGCGTTGACTACCAGGGGGTGCGATACGGCCAAAAAGACCAGGAGTTCCTGGCCCTCGGCGACCTGCCGGGCAGAACCAGCCACAAACTGGAACTGGCTCTCGCCAATGCGGATGCAGCCGCCACCCAAAAGTTGATGCAGAGCGGGTGGTCGGTGGTCGGCGCCGCGGAGGTCAGCAAAGATATCGCGACCTATCAGAAATACATAGCGAAATCGCGGGGAGAGTTTACCGTCGCCAAGAACGCCTATGTCAAGACAAATAGTGGCTGGTTCAGCGATCGGAGCGTGTGCTACCTAGCATCTGGACGACCGGTCATCATGCAGGACACTGGATTCAGCGACTGGCTGCCGACTGGAGAAGGTGTGCTCGCATTTTCAACGGTGGACGAGGCCCTGGGCTGTATCGAACAGGTGAATTCGCGATATTTCGCCAATTGCCGGACAGCCAGGGAGCTGGCTGAAGAGATTTTCGGCTACCGGACCGTGCTTCCTGCAATGCTCGATTCGATTTGGGAACACCGGGCTAATCAGGTGTCGATCTAGGCGAGGAATCGGACGATGGTGATTATTTTTGCAGGCGCTCTCGGGCGCTTCCCGATTGGCGGACACGCCTGGACTGAACTGCAATATCTTCTCGGCCTTCGAGAGCTGGGACACGATGTGTTTTTTCTCGAGGAATGCGGCGAGGGCTCATGGGTTTACAACTGGGAAACAGAAGAGACTACAACGGATCTTAAATATCCGACGGATTATGTTCGAACGTGTCTGGATCCGGTCGGGCTTGGGGAGCGATGGATTTACCGAGCAGGGGACAGCTGTCTGGGGATGGATCTGGAGGAATTCCGCGAGGTGTGCGCACGGGCCGATCTGTTCTTGATCAGGGGTTGTGCAATTCCGCTCTGGAGGCCCGAGTACGACCTGCCCAGGCGACGAATCTTCATTGATTCGGATCCGGGCTTCACGCAGTTCAGCCTTGCAAGTGGGGACGGCGACCTGACGGAAACCATCGCTCACTGTGAGCGCCTCTTTACCATCGGACAGCTGATCGGGACCGACGACTGCCCGATCCCAACGCTGGGCAGAACCTGGGGAAAGACCGTGTTCCCGGTGCTGCTGTCTCGCTGGCATGCAGTCAAGGACAGCGATGCGAAATATTTCACGTCGATTATGCAATGGCAAAGTTACAAGGACGCGGCCTACAAGGGAAACAGGTACGGCAACAAAGCTAGCGAATTCCCGAAGTTTATAGATTTGCCGGCTGCCACCAGGCAGCCATTTCTCTTGGCGCTCACCGGCGGTCAGCCGCAGGAACTCGCCAGTTACGGCTGGGCCACAACGGTCGGATGGGTTGCCTCACGCACTCCCCAGAACTATCAGGACTTCATCCGGAGCTCACGCGCTGAGTTTGGCGTGGCCAAGCACGGTTATGTTAAGTCGCGGGGCGGTTGGTTCAGCGACCGAAGCGTCTGTTACCTCGCCTCCGGAAGGCCGACCCTGGTTCAGGACACAGGGCAGTCAGCCTGGCTGCCGGCAGGCGAGGGGCTCGTGACTTTCCGTGATCGGTCGGCCGCACTGAATGGCGTCGAGAAAATCAATGCGGATTATGACCACCATTGCAGGAGGGCGCGCGCGCTGGCAGAGGAGTATTTTTCCTCAGACGCGGTGCTGACCAGGTTGCTGGAAGACGCGTTTGCTTGAACTTGAGTGAGAGAAATCCAATGGCGACAACAAAACACACGGCTCCGCAGGTGACCATAGCGATTCCGACCTATAATCGCGCGACGTTGCTGGGTGCGAGCCTGCGAAGTGCGCTTGCCCAGAAGTATAACGATTTCGAAATACTGGTGCTGGATAATGCATCAACAGATAACACGGAGGCGGTCGTAAATTCGTTTTGCGACAGGCGGATTAGGTATATGCGCAGCGCAACCAACATCGGCCTGTTTCGCAACTGGAACCGCGCTATCGAACTGAATCACAGTCCCTATCTGGTAATCCTTCAGGACGACGACGAGTTACTGCCGGATTTCATTTGGGAATCCGTGGCAGTGCTCGAACGCAATCCGACCGCCGCGTTTTCATTTACGCTGGCTGGTGGAATCGACCTGAACAGCGAGCCCGTAGCGCTACCCGGGGAGTACCCGAGGGACGGCCTTATTGCGGGTACCGACTATCTTTATGCAATCGTTAACGGAGCAAACTGGGTTATACACGCGTCGACTGTTTTGATGCGATCCGCAGTGCTAGACGAGGTCGGGCCTTTCGACACCCCCCATTCGAATCATTCTATAGACATAAATCTGTATTACCGAATGCTGGCGGCCTACGATTTGATATTGATTCCCAGATTACTGGGGCGTGTGCGGCTTCATGCGGGCCAGGACACCCAACGCACGTTCGGGTCATCCAGGGGCACCGGCCCCTTGGCGACGATGGCGGAGCGCTGCGATGCCGTTGCGCATCTGTTGAGATCGGATCGGGCCAACGATGCGTCATTCCGCCAGTGGCTCGCTGACCGCTTCTTTCACCTAAGCATGCGCCGCAGCGCCTTGACGCACGAACTCGTCCCGGAGCTCAACTTGTCCTGGGACGAGCGCATCAAAATTGCAAGGGACGAGATCGTGGCGAGTATCGATCCCGGTAAGACGTTCATCCTGGTCGATGAAGGCGAATGGGGGGCTGAAATCGCACCGGAGCGCCAGGTGATACCGTTTCTTGAACGCGACGGATGCTATTGGGGGGTTCCGGCAGACGATCGTATTGCCATCGAGGAGCTCGAACGGCTGCGCGGGATGGGAGCCGCTTTTGTGGTTTTCGGCTGGCCAGCGTTCTGGTGGCTTGACTACTATAGCGGGCTGCGCGAGCACCTGCGATCAAGATACCCGCGCGTGCTCAGTAATAGTCGCCTTGTCGTGTATAACCTCGAGGGAGAACGGGCACCAGCCGGCGCAGGAAATGATGTCGGGACATGGCAAGACGGGATGCGTGAATGAAACGCAACGGCGGTGATTACCCACCGGCCAGGCGAGGCAAAGTGGTTGTCTGGGGCTATCTGGCCTCCTATCCTTTCGGTGGCATGACGTGGCAAGTGCTGCATTATCTTGCGGGACTGCGCAATCTTGGCTTTGACGTCTGGTATGTAGAAGACACCGATGCCGAAGTAAGGGATCCCGCAACCTTCTGGCCGACCGATAACTATGCTCCGAACGTGGAGTTTCTAAGGCAGCAGATGGAATCAGTCGGTCTCGGAGAGCGCTGGATCTTCAGACCGCCGGGGGTGTACGAATTCTGTCTTGGTGCCGCTGATATAAACGGATTAGCTGGTTTGTACCGGGACGCAGACACCGTAATCAACCTGTGTGGCTCGCATGAGCTCCGTCCGGAGCACGATCAGATCGGCTGTCTTGTCTATCTGGAGACTGACCCGGTACCCAAGCAGATCGCCGTGGCAAACGGTGACCAAAAAACGATGGCGGACCTCGCTCGCTATCATTATCTGTTCACCTACGGGGAGAATCTCGGGGCTGACGACTGTCTGGTGCCGGTCGAGCATTTCACATGGCACGCCACCAGACCGCCGGTCGTCGTTGACTGGTGGCAACCATCAGGAAACCCGACGACGCATAAAGTATTCAGTACCGTCACCAGCTGGACGCATAGCTGGAATGACGTGACATGGCGTGACGAGCGCTGGCGGTGGAGCAAGCATTACGAATTTCGCAAGCTCCGATCTCTGCCCGGACATTGCGGTGTACCGTTGGAGCTAGCCGTAGTCGGCATCAGTGACGAGGAAGCAGAGCAGTTCCGGACCTGCGGCTGGCGTCTGCGAGCAGCTTCAGAACTGGCGGATCCCGGCGTCTATCGCGAGTATATCCGTGGATCACTGGGCGAATTTACCGTGGCCAAAGAACAGTATGTGCGCCCGCGGACGGGCTGGTTCAGCGATCGCAGTGTCTGCTACCTGGCAGCCGGCCGACCGGTAGTGACTCAAGAAACCGGGTTCAGCAAGTTTCTGTCCTGCGGTGAAGGTCTATTGTCCTTTCTGACCGAGGAGGACGCAAAACAGGCGCTGGAGACAATAGCGGGTGATTATGAGCGCCACAGTGCAGCGGCGCTGACAATCGCAAGGGAGTACTTCGACGCGGATGATGTAATACGCCGACTGATGGCCACTATCGGGCTATTATGAACATGTATAGGAAACCGGCTCGATGACTGACGCAGAAAAAAGAAAGATTTGTATCGTCAATGGCGATGATTTTGGCGCATCCAGCGGCGTTAATCGCGGTATCATCGAAGC
>CP070738.1:309615-314095 GCA_020347685.1 Gammaproteobacteria bacterium
AATGCCACCTCAGACCGATGACAAGCACCCGCTCCCGCGGGACGACTGGCACACGCTGGAAAGCGACGAGGTGCTCTGCCGACTCGCCAGCTCGAGCGAGGGCCTGGGCCAGAACGAGGCCGCGCAGCGTCTGCAACGCTACGGACCCAACCGCCTGCGGGCGGCGAAAAAGCGCGGTCCGCTGTTGCGTCTGCTGAGCCAGTTTCACAACGTGCTCATCTACGTGCTGCTGGCGGCGGGCGGCATGACCCTGGCGCTGGCCCACTGGGTGGACGCCGGGGTAATTTTCGCCGTGGTGGTGCTCAATGCCCTGATCGGTTTCGTCCAGGAAGGCAAGGCCGAGAAAGCGCTCGATGCAATCCGGAACATGCTGTCTCACAGCGCGTCGGTGCGACGTGACGGCCGCTTCGTCACACTGCCTGCCGAGCAGCTGGTGCCGGGCGACATCGTGGCACTCGCGTCCGGCGACAAGGTTCCTGCCGACCTGCGCCTGCTCCGGGTCAAGGAGCTGCGCATCGATGAGGCCATGCTCACCGGTGAGTCGGTAGCGGCGGAAAAAGGCACCACGCCGGTGGCCCAGCACGCCGCGGTCGGCGACCGCGACTGTCTGGCCTTTTCCGGCACCCTGGTAACCTACGGCCAGGGTCAGGGCGTGGTAGTAGCCAGCGGCGATAACACCGAAGTCGGACGTATCAGCGGCCTGCTGGGAGAAGTACAGACGCTGACCACCCCATTGCTGCGCCAGATGGCGACCTTCGGACGCTGGCTGACGGTCGGTATTGCCGCCCTGGCGGGTCTGACCTTCGCATTCGGCCTGCTGGTGAAGTCCTACCCGGCGAGCGACATGTTCCTGGCCGCGGTAGGACTGGCGGTAGCCGCAATCCCGGAAGGTCTGCCCGCCATCATGACCATCACGCTGGCCATCGGTGTGCAGCGCATGGCGCGCCGCAACGCCATTATCCGCCGCCTGCCGGCCGTGGAGACCCTGGGCTCGGTGACGGTGATCTGTTCCGACAAGACCGGCACCCTGACGCGCAACGAAATGACGGTCCAGAGCCTGGTCACTGCAGCGGGCCTGTTCGAAGTCACAGGCAGCGGTTACGACCCGCACGGCGAGTTCACCCTCAATGGCACCCCGGTGTCGCCCGACACCTATCCCCTGCTCCACGAGGTGGCCCAGGCGGGCCTGCTGTGCAACGACGCGACGCTGACCCGCAGCGACGACCACTGGAATATTCACGGCGACCCCACCGAGGTCGCCCTCATCACCCTGGCATTGAAAGCGGGACTGGACCAGGCGTTCCAGCAGGAACAGTGGCCGCGCACCGACGTGATTCCGTTCGAGTCACAGCACCGTTTCATGTCCACCCTGCACCATGACCACGCCGGCCACGGCTTCGTCTACCTGAAAGGCGCACCGGAACGGGTGCTGGACATGTGTGTGTATCAGCGCATGCGCGGTGAGGACCTGCTGCTCGACCGGAGCTACTGGACCAACTTCATGGATCTGCTCGCCAACCGCGGCCAGCGCCTGCTGGCTATCGCCTTCAAGGTCGCCCAGCCCGGACAGGAGAGCCTGAAATTCGCGGACGTCGAGAGCGGCCTCACCCTGCTGGGCATGGTCGGGATTATCGACCCCCCGCGCGAAGAAGCGATCGCGGCGGTACGCACCAGCCAGACCGCGGGCATCCGGGTCAAGATGATCACCGGTGACCACGCCATCACGGCGCGCGCCATTGGCGACCAGATGGGGATCGGAGATGGAATGACCGTGGTGCAGGGCGTGCAGCTGGACGAGCTCGACGCGGCGCAGCTGCGCGAGCGGGCAATGGGTGCGGATGTATTCGCCCGCACCAGTCCGGAACACAAGCTGCGCCTGGTCGAAGCCCTGCAGGCCAACGGCCAGGTGGTCGCCATGACCGGCGACGGCGTTAACGACGCGCCGGCACTGAAACGCGCCGACGTCGGGGTCGCCATGGGCGTGAAAGGCACCGAAGCGGCCAAGGAAGCCGCCGAAATGGTACTGGCCGATGACAACTTCGCCTCCATCGCCCACGCCGTCGAGGAAGGCCGCACCGTCTACGACAATCTCAAGAAATCCATTATTTTCGTGCTGCCCACCAACGGCGGCGAGGCCATGACCATTGTTGCCGCCATCCTGCTGGGTCGCCTGCTGCCCATCACCCCGGTGCAGATCCTGTGGGTCAACATGATTACCGCGGTAACGCTGGCGCTGACTCTGGCCTTCGAGCCGCCGGAACGCGACGTCATGCAGCGCCCGCCACGCGACCCGCGCGAGCCCATCCTGTCGGGGTTCCTGCTGTGGCGTATCCTGTTTGTGTCGTTGATTCTGGTGGCCGGCACCTTCGGTAACTTTCTCTGGGAGCGCGAACACGGCGCCAGCATCGAGACGGCGCGCACCGTGGCGGTGAACACCCTGGTGATGTTCGAGATCTTTTATCTGATCAGTGCCCGCTACCTGACCGCACCCGCACTCACGCGCACGGCGCTGGGCGGCAACCGTTACGTGTATCCGGCCATCGCCTTGCTGATCGTTTTCCAGCTGCTGTTCACCTACGTGCCGTTCATGCAGCTGCTGTTCGGCACCACCGGCATCGATGCTGCGGCCTGGCTGCGCATCCTGCTGACGGCCGTCACGGTGCTGGTGCTGGTGGAGGCCGAGAAGGCCCTGCTGCGACGCTTCGGCGGCAGCAAGCGCTCAGCGGGTTGAGTGCTGTGACCCGCTTGCCCTGACCACGAATAGCCGCGGGGCAAACAAATGGCAAAGGAACGGGCGGGTAAATGCCCGGCTCACAGCCTCACGCTCTCCCCATAGGCGGGTAACGCGGCATCCCACTGGTAGCGGGACGCGAACTGCTCTCGCAGGGCGGCGCGCTTGTCGGGTTCGCCGTGCACCAGGTACAGGCGCGGCCGACGGGTGCCGAAGCCGTTCGCCCAGTCGAGCAGCTGCGATTGCCCCGCGTGGGCGGAAAACCCGCCTATGGTGTGCACCGTTGCCTTGACGACGATTTCCTCGCCGGCAAGGGTGAGATGCCGTGCCCCGTCCACCAGGGCGCGCCCCGGCGTGCCGATGGCCTGGAAACCGACGATTATGACGTGCGCTTCGCGCCGCCACAGATTGTGTTTGAGGTGGTGGCGGATGCGCCCGCCGGTGCACATGCCGCTGCCGGCCACGATGATGGCGCCCTCACTCACCCGGTTGATGGCCATCGACTCCTCGGCGGTACGGGAATAGCGCAGCGGCGGCAGGAAACTGTGCAGGGTGGGCGAACGGGTACGGCGCAGCTGGGCCGAATCCTCGGCGTTGAACATGCGCTGGTAGCGATGATAGATCTCGGTTGCAGCGATCGCCATGGGACTGTCCAGGAACACCACCCCCTGCTGCAGGGCGCCGCGCTGGTAAAGCTCGCCCAGTCGGAAAATGATCTCCTGGGTACGACCGACCGCAAACGCGGGTATCAGCACGTTGCCGCCGCTCTGTTGCGCCTGTTTGAAGGTGTCCTCGAACTCCTCCAGGGTCGCGTCCAGCGGCCGGTGGTCACGGTCGCCATAGGTCGACTCGAGCAGCAGCACATCCGCCTCACCCACCGCTTCCGGATCGCGCAGCAGTGCCGCACAGCTATTGCCGAGATCACCCGAGAACACCAGCCTGCGCGTCTCGCCGCCGTCGCGCACCAGCAGTTCAACAATGGCCGAGCCGAGGATATGGCCCGCATCGCGAAAATACACTTCGATACCATCGGCGACCTGGCGTCGCTCGTGGTAGGCGACGCCCTCGCACTGCGCGAGCGCGAGCTCGACGTCGTCGACCGTGTACAGGGGCGGAATCTCCGCCCTGCCGGCGCGGCGCAGTCGCTTGTTTTCCCACTCCGCGTCGCGCTCGGCGAGAAACGCCGCATCCTTGAGCATCACTTCCAGCAGGTCGCCGGTCGCGTCGGTCATATAGATTGGACCGCTAAAACCGTCCTTTACCAGCCTGGGTATGCGCCCGCTGTGGTCGAGGTGGGCGTGCGAAAGCACTACCGCATCAATGCGGCCGACATCGAAGGGAAACGGCTTGCTGTTGGCCTCTTCGTCCTCGCGGCTGCCCTGAACCAGGCCGCACTCCAGCAGCACGGTGGCATTGCCTGTCCGTACGAGATAACAGGAGCCCGTCACCTGGCCGGTCGCACCCCAGAATGTCACTTCAGCCATGCCGACTCCCGCAAACCGACACCATGCCCGTCGCTCTTCCGGTGTGCGAACCGGGCGCGACGCCCGCTCTGCAACAGGGTTTATTCATCATTCGATTGTGGCCGATGCCACCTGGCCGCACAAGCCGGCAAGCGCTGAACGGAATTGTGGCAACTTCGAGCACGGCGCGGCGTCGCGCCCGGCCGGAGGGAATATTGGCAGCCCGAATTATCACTATAGTTAAGGGGGGGGCGAACACCGGCCCGTTTATCGCATACAACAACCA
>CP070738.1:314195-318636 GCA_020347685.1 Gammaproteobacteria bacterium
GGATACGTCAGCTGGGTCGCGGCGGCTTCGGGTTCTTCGAAAAACTGGGACGCGGCAACCTGTTTCTGTTGAAGACGCTGGTAGGCATGCCCGCGGTACTGGCGCGCCCGCGCCTGCTGATCGCTCAGCTGTTGTCGGTCGGGGTGTTGTCGTTTCTGATTATCGCCGTGTCCGGGCTGTTCGTGGGCATGGTGCTGGCGCTGCAGGGCTACAACACGCTGGTCGATTTCGGTGCCGAGGAATCGCTGGGCGTGGTGGTGTCGCTGTCCATTGTGCGCGAACTGGGGCCGGTGGTGACGGCGCTGTTGTTCGCCGGGCGCGCCGGGTCGGCCCTGACCGCTGAGATCGGCCTGATGAAAGCCACCGAGCAGTTGTCCGGCATGGAGATGATGGCGGTCGACCCCATCCACCGGGTGATCGCACCGCGTTTTCTGGCCGGCTTCCTGGCAATGCCGCTGCTGGCGGCGATTTTCAGCGCGGTTGGCATCTACGGCGGCTTTTTCGTCGGCGTGGGATTGCTGGGCGTGGATGACGGCGCCTTCTGGTCGCAGATGCAGGACAAGGTGGACCTCTACGAGGACGTGTTCAACGGCGTCATCAAGAGCCTGGTGTTCGGCTTTGTGTGCGCCTGGATCGCGGTGTTCGAAGGTTACGACGCAACACCGACCTCGGAAGGCGTCAGTCGCGCCACCACGCGCACCGTGGTGCATTCGGCCCTGGCGGTGCTGGGACTGGATTTCGTATTAACTGCCCTGATGTTCGGAGACAACTGACGGTGAAACAGACCAAAACCACTGAACTTCTGGTCGGCATGTTTGTCGCAGCCGGCATCGCGGCGCTGTTCGTGCTGGCCATGAAGGTCAGCAACCTCAGCACGTTCACCCAGACTGACACCTATACGGTGACGGCGCACTTCGAGAACATCGGTGGCCTGAAGGTGCGCTCGCCGGTTACCGTCGGCGGCGTGCGGGTGGGGCGTGTCTCGGCCATCGACTACGACACCCAGCGTTACGAGGCAGTGGTGAGCCTGGAACTGGACCGGAAATACGACAATTTCCCCGACGACACTTCGGCGAGTATCTACACTGCCGGGTTGCTGGGCGAGCAGTACATCGGGCTGGAGCCGGGCGGATCACCGGATGTGCTGGTCGACGGTGCGGAGATCGAGCTCACCCAGTCGGCGCTGATCATGGAAAAGCTGGTGAGCAAGTTCCTGTTCAGCAAGGCTGCCGAAGGCGGCCAGAATGCGGACGCTGAGTAACGGCGCCGGTCCATGTCGCAAGCCCGCATCGAAACAGGCAGCAATGGCCGCATGGAAATCCACGGCGACCTGAATTTCGCCTCGGTGGCGCTGCTGTGGAATGCCAGCCGCCAGTGCCTGCCGGAGGGCGACGCGCTGGACATCGATCTCAGCCACGTGCAACGCTCCGACAGCGCCGGGCTGGCGCTGCTGGTGGAGTGCCTGCGCCACGCCCGCCGGGCCGGAAAGACGATCCGGTTTTTCAATATTCCCGCCCAGATGCTCGCCATCGCGCGCGTCAGCGCCCTGGACGAAGTGCTGCCGCTGCAGCGCGACTGATCGTCCTCGGACCTGGCCGCGGCACTTCCGCACACTCCGCTTGATCTCAACCGCAAAGGTCACGAATACCCAAAGGGCATAAAGGACACAAAGGAACACCAAGGCAAACGTTTTTTGTGAGGACATCATCAGAGACACTAGATATTCCGAGCGCTTAGTGACACCCGGGACATCTTTCTCATATTGAATTCCTTTGTGTCCTTTATGCCCTTTGGGTATTCGTGTCCTTCGTGGTTAATTGCTGTTTTCTATATCAGAAACAGTGGCGGGGGGATCACGCGCCGGCTTTTATAGTATGATTCGCGCTCGGATCAGCAGGACGGTATTGGCATGCAGGCAGACGAACTGAAAAAACTCATCGAAGCCGGACTTCCCTCCGCCGAGGTCACCGTGCAGGGCGACGGCGACCACTTCGAGGCTACCGTGATCAGCCCTGCGTTCGAGGGCAAGTCGCGGGTCCAGCAGCACCAGATGGTGTACGGCTCGCTGGGCGACCTGATGCAGGGTGCCGTGCACGCGCTGGCATTGCGCACCTTCACGCCGCAGCAGTGGGAGCAGCAGATCCGCTGAAATCACCGTTTCCGGCGCGTACAGGTTACACAGGCTCACACTATGTCCGAACAGCTCACCCTCGCCCTGTCCAAGGGGCGTATTTTCACCGAGACGCTGCCGCTGCTGGCGCACGCGGGTATCGAACCGCTGGACGATCCGGACAGCAGCCGCAAACTCATCCTGGACACCAATAACGCCGACGTGAAGCTGGTGATTATCCGCGCCTCGGACGTACCGACCTACGTGCAGTACGGCGCCGCGGACCTCGGTGTGGCCGGCAAGGACGTGCTGATGGAGCACGGTGGCGAGGGACTGTACGAGCCGCTGGATCTGTGCATCGCGCGTTGCCGGTTGATGGTCGCCGGACGCGAGCCCTGGTCGGAGCAGGCGCAACGCCTGCGCATCGCCACCAAGTACGTGAACAGCACGCGCCGTTACTTTGCCGAGCAGGGGCAGCAGGTTGAGATCATAAAGCTGTACGGCTCCATGGAGCTGGCGCCGCTGGTGGGCCTCGCCGACCTGATCGTGGACGTGGTGGACACCGGCAATACGCTGAAAGCCAATGGGCTCAGGCCGCTGGAGAAAATCGCCGACATCAGTTCGCGGCTGGTGGTGAACAAGGCGTCCATGAAGCGCAAGCACGCACGGGTGCAGCGTTTCATCGACCAGCTCGCCGAGGCGGTGCGCCAGCAGCAGGAACAGGTTGCCTGAGATGCCCGGCATTATGCGACTCGACAGTGCCGACGCCGATTTCTACGCGCGGCTGGATGCTCTGCTGGCGTGGGAGCAGGTGTCGGACCAGCAAGTCGAGCAGACGGTGCGCGAGGTGATTGCCGCAGTTCGAACGCGCGGCGACGCGGCGCTGCTGGAGTTCACCAGGCGTTTCGACCGCTTGCAGGCGGTCAGCGTGGCGGAGCTGGAAATCGGCCAGGCCAGATTGACGCAAGCTCTGGAAACCATCCCTGCCGAGCAGCGCGCTGCGCTCGAGCGCGCCGCCGAGCGCATCCGTTCCTACGCCGAGCACCAGAAAATGCAGTCCTGGTCCTATACCGAAGCCGACGGCACCGTCCTCGGCCAGCAGGTAGCGCCGCTGGACCGGGCCGGTCTGTATGTGCCGGGCGGCAAGGCCGCCTATCCCTCTTCGGTGCTGATGAACGCGGTCCCGGCCAAGGTCGCCGGTGTGGGCGAGCTGGTTATGGTGGTGCCCACCCCGGACGGAGTGAGCAACGAACTGGTGCTGGCCGCGGCCGCGGTGGCCGGTGTCGACCGGGTGTTCGCTGTTGGTGGCGCCCAGGCGGTGGCGGCGCTGGCCTTCGGCACCGAGACGGTGCCGCGGGTGGACAAAATCGTCGGTCCCGGCAACATCTATGTGGCGACCGCCAAGGGCATGGTGTTCGGCCATGTCGGTATCGACATGATCGCCGGACCCTCGGAAATCCTGGTGGTGTGCGACGGCGATACCGATCCCGACTGGATTGCCATGGATCTGTTCTCGCAGGCGGAACACGACGAGGATGCGCAGGCTATCCTGGTCAGTCCCGACGCGGCGTTCCTGGACCGGGTGGCCGCGAGCATCGAGCGACTGCTGCCGCAGATGGAACGCCAGGACATCATTCGCGCCTCGCTGGGCGCGCGCGGCGCGCTGATCCGGGTGCGCGACCTGGACCAGGCGGTGGAGGTGGCCAACCACATTGCGCCGGAACACCTGGAGTTGTCGGTCGCCGACCCGCAGGCGCTGGCGGTGCGCATCCGTCACGCCGGTGCCATTTTCATGGGGCGTTACACGGCCGAGGCGGTGGGCGACTACTGCGCCGGTCCCAACCACGTGCTGCCCACCTCGCGCACGGCGCGGTTTTCCTCGCCGCTGGGCGTGTACGACTTCCAGAAACGCTCCAGTGTGATCTTCTGCTCGGGTTCCGGGGCCGCCGACCTGGGCGCAACGGCCTCGGTGCTGGCGCGCGGCGAGGGACTGACGGCGCACGCGCGTTCGGCGGAATACCGGATCGGAGAAGAATGAGCCCGGACACCAGCCTGGTGCAGCGTTGGATCCGGCCGGAAATCCGCGCGCTGAGCGCCTACCATGTGCCCCCGGCGCGGGGCTTCATCAAGCTGGATGCCATGGAAAACCCCTACGGCTGGCCGCCCGAACTGGTGCAGGACTGGCTGGAAACGCTGCGTTCGGTGGAACTCAACCGCTATCCCGATCCCGGCGCGGCCGAGCTGACCGATGAGCTGCGCCGCGCCATGCAGGTGCCGTCCGGCATGCAGCTGGTACTCGGCAACGGCTCGGATGAACTGATCCAGATGCTG
>CP070738.1:318736-323173 GCA_020347685.1 Gammaproteobacteria bacterium
GGTGTTATCCGGGTTTAAACGGTATATGGTTCAAGTGAGATAAATCGGGAGGCAGAACAATGAACACGATTTCATTGCGCTCGGGCATCATGGTTCTGGCGCTGCAGCTGCTCCTGCCGGGGTTCGCCGCGGCGCAGAACGACTTCAGCGGGCTGGTGGTGTTTGGTGACAGCCTGTCGGACACCGGTAACAAGTACTACATCACCGGCTTTGCCAATAGACCGCCGTATTCAGAGCTGCTGGACTTTTTCCTGGTGGCGGATGGACCCTACACCCGCGGTGGCCTGCATCACAGCAACGGGGCGACCTGGATCGAGCAGTACGCCCGCCCGTTGGGGCTGGCCGGCGACGTGCGCCCGGCGCTGCGCAGTCAGGGCGGGGCACGTAACTATGCCTACGGTGGCGCAAGGGCGCGGCCGGGACTGGTGATCATTCCCAACGAAAATCAGCACCTGCCCACCCAGATTGAGAACTTCCTCGCTGATGTCAACAGCAGCGCGCCAGCCGATGCCCGGTACATGATTTTTATCGGCGGCAACGATATTTTCGATGCCGTGGTTGCGCTGTCCATCGACCCGACGGGCATGACAAGTGACATGGTGCTCGAGCAGGCCATCGAGTCGGTCGCCACGGAAATCGGCAAGCTGGCCATCGCGGGGGGCAGCGATTTCGTGGTGATCAACGCACCCGATGTGTCTCTGACACCGGCGATCGAGCTTGTCGATGCCTTCGTTTCAGCTACCAACCCCGCGATACCGCCCGGAGCCGTCATAGCGGCCGCAACGGTTTTTTCGGATGACTACAATGATGCTTTGAGCGCCGTGGTCGGCGGCATACCGGGTGTCAAGATCGTCAATATCGTCGACGCGTTCCGGGATCTGGTGCTCAATCCGCAGGACTTCGGGCTCGCCAACAGCGCGGACGCCTGCGTGATGCCCGAACAGCCGCCGTATGCCTGCAGGAAACCGGATGACTATGTGTTCTGGGACGGTGTCCACCCCACCAAGGTGACGCACGGCATCATCGCGGATGTGGTGACCGAGGCACTGGCCGACTGATCTGCAGGCAGGCTGTGGATGCCTGTCAGTAGGTATCGCTCCGAAGCCCGGCGTTCATGCCTTCATGGTGCACGGGTACCTCGAGTACCCGGGATAGCCCTTGGAGTGGATCCCCTCACACGGGGTCTGCTCCCCCCTTTTATTTTTTTACCCTTCAAACCATACGGCGGTTGCCGTTAACCCGCTGATGTAAATGGCTTACCATGGAGGGATGCAGCATGCTGAAGGGACTATTGGCGGTCGCCGCCGCGGCCTTGATCGTCATCACCGGGTACGAGGCCTGGGGTTATTACATCAGGGTCGACCAGCCGCCCGCGCTGCTGCTCACCGAAGACGCGCTGGCCACGGATGACCTGGTGGGTCTTGGCAGCGTCAGTATCCAGCACGCCGTGCGCCTGGAACAGGCCTTCCTCGGTGCCCCGGACACCGAAGGGGCAGGGCAGCGCGGCCTGCTCGCCAGCACCCCCTTTGCGACCTTTCAGTCCGCCGGTATCGACCCGCGGCGCGACCTCGGTCACCTGGTGTTCGGATTCTACCTCGGCGCCGACGCCGAGCCCGGCTATGCGCTCGCCCTGCTGGGCCGCTTCGAGCCCGCCAGGGTGATGTCCTGGCTGAAAAGCGAGTATGAAGTCAGCCCGGCGCCGGACGGCAACCCTTCCGTCTGGCAGCTGCGCAAGCAGAACGCCGATACCTGCAGCTGGTCGCAGCCCTGGAGCGTGTATATCGGCAGCAGTCTGATGGTGGCCGCGGATCCCGCGCGCATGCCGGGCCTGCTGGATCGTATCAACCGCCGCGCGGCCGCGCTGCGGCAGCTGGATCGCTGGCGCGGGTTCCGCGACACCAAGCTGGGCAGCCTGGCGCTGTTCGTGCCGGAACAAAGCCCGGACACCGGTAACCCCTTCCTGCAACAACCCGTGCAGCGTACGCACGATGCACTGGAGGCTTTCGATGAAGTGTATTTCGGCCTGGGGCTGTGGCCGCTGCCGTTTCGCGCCCGGCTCGAGCTGATGCTGGCCGGCGAGGATGCGGCGGCCGCCACCCGCGCGGCCTCCGACTGGCAGGCGGCGCTGGAGGCCTCCCGGGCACAGTGGGGTGAGCAGATGCCGACCGTGGCGCGCCTGCACGATGCGCTGTCGGTAACGACCGAAGACAGCGCGCTGCGGCTCAACGCCAGCGTCGACGAGGACTGGCTGGCCGATGCCGCCCGGATTCCGCAGGAGTTGATGACCCTGCTGTTCAGCGGTGCCGGCATGCACATGTCGATCAACGGTGGGGCGTCGGCGCAGCCCGAGGAGCGCATCGACGAGAATCCGACCCGCTATGTTTCCGGCGTTGTGCCGCAGGCGCTGGCCGCCTATCAGCCGGACCCGCCTTTCCTGCCCGAGGTCGATGTCGTCAGCGGCCCGTTCGGTATCCGGCTCAGCGCCGTGGAACTCGATGCGGCGGATGACAGCCTGGAGCTGACCATCACCGGAACCCACCGCGGGATTCCCAACCTGGGAGACGCCGGGCAGCGCGTCAAGCTGTACATCGACAGTGTCAGCGACGCGGCGGGTAATGAGCTGCTGCGCGAGGAAAGCTGCGGCCGGGAGCGCAACGACCTGGCGGTGGAACTGGACCGGCCACACTTCAACAACAGCCTCACCGGTGACAAGACCGTGCGCCTGAAGCCGGGTGTGCGACACGCGGATATCCACCGTATCCAGGGCCGCGTCGAGCTCGCGCTGCCGACGGAGACCGAAACCCTCCGCCTGGCCGCGCTGGATACGGAACAGACGATCGACCGCGAGGGAATTCGCGTGGCGCTGAAGGCGAGCGCCGCGGACACCCTGGACTACAAGGTGTACGGCGATCCCGCCCGCCTGCTGGAAGTGCGCGGCCTCAATGCCGCGGCGCAACCGCTCAGCGGCAGCTCGAGCATGTCCAGCGGTTTTCTGTTCGGCGAGGGGCAGGCGAAAAGCCGCAGCTTTGCCGGCCAGGTCGCCAATGCCGAAGTGGTGATCGCGCTGCGCGACGTCGAACAGAGCTTCCCGTTCCAGCTCGAAACACGGCGCCCGCGGGTGAGTCAGAGCGAAACCCGCCACGATCCGGTCAGCGTGCCGACCTACAGTCTGGCAGAGCTGCAGCGGGAGTTCCCGCAGCCACCGGCGTTGCCCGAAGACCAGAAGGACATCCTGGCCGAGGCGGGCACCGGACCCTTCCGCGTGGCACTCAGCCAGCTGCGGCCGTTCATGGGCCTGTACACCGGATTTACCGTCTACGCACCGGCCGTACCGGGGCTGGCGGACAACCTCAGCGCCGTCGCGCTGCAGGTCACCGCCATCGAGAATGCCGCGGGCGAGAATCTGGTCGCCGCTGCGCAAACCGCTCCGGTACGTCTCAGCAAAGACTGGCAGGATCCCGCGCGGCTGCAGGACCAGGTCCGGGTCGAGTTCGATACGCGCGTCGATGCGGCCGAGATTCACAAGCTCAAGGGTCAGCTGCAGGTGCGCCTGCCGCGCAAGCTGCGTTCAGTGTCCATTGATGCCACCGCGGTGGGCAGCTCGGTCGGCGCAGCGGATCTGCAGGTGACCCTGGGCCGGATCGATGACAAGGGTCTGATGCTGGATTTCGGTACCCAGCTACCCGCGCTGGTCGCCGTCAACGCCTACAACGCCGAGGACCACAGCATCTGGGTGCCGCATCCCCAGCTGGAGTTCAAGGACGGACGCTGGCGCGGCCGCTTCGATACCCACGGCAGCCCTGCGCGCATCGAACTGGTACTGGCCGCGGAACAGGAACAACAGGCGTTCCCGTTCGAGCTTCTAATCACAAAACAGGAATAGCGAGCAATCCCACTGCTTGTTCCACCTGAACTGGAAACACTGCCCCGTCGAAACGATTTCGGTCGCGACGGCTGCAACTGTTTCGCCCGGCCTTCGCGAGCGAAGTCGCTGCTACGCCATTGCTGCGCTAAGGCGATCAAGTCACAGCAGGGCGCAGACCCTATCTGCATTTAAGAATATTAACAACTCGCAATTTGCAGGCGCAGATAAAAAAGCATATTGTCTCGAGAGCGGTACGGACCGACGTGATGCCGAGTCATCGAACCTGCGTCACGCCAGTCGTGGTAACCACGCCTGATCCACGAAAACAAAAATAAAAACAATAACGACGACAAGGCGCACCGCAGTGACCAAGGGAGACCGAACATGGAACGGCGCCGAAACATTCGCTATCTGGTTAACAAATGCATCGGGATCATGTACCCGGGCGGAAAGACGGTTACCGGTCGGACGCGCGATGCGGGATCCGAAGGGGTATTCGTTGAACTCGATATCGTCGACCCACCCGCACACGCCATAGTGCAACTGCTGATTCCCGTCAGCACCCGTCCTAC
>CP070738.1:323273-327708 GCA_020347685.1 Gammaproteobacteria bacterium
CAGCACCACTGCGCGGCGCGCCCAAGCCCTTCGTTTCGTTTCTGTATTCATGATAAGGCCCTCCGCGCCTGACCCGCACCGGTAACCTTTAGGCACCCGCGCGGGTTCAGGACGGACCGGCAACCGCCGGAACCTTACACACCGCTTATTCGACCGTCCCCGGCAGAATCTCGGTCTGGACCGCGGTGTGCACGAACTCGATCACCTCGAGGGCGTCATCGGCGGCGGCTGCGAACAAGGCTGCAAATTCCTTGCTGTCGGGCAGCTCACCGTTGATCGCTTCGAGATAGGCATCGAGGTCGATGGTCATCGTGACCGGATCAGCACCGTCGATCGAGACCCAATAGGTAGTCTCGCCGAAGTCCCTGTCATAGGTGAAGCCTTTGAAGTCGTAGTAGCTGTCAGCGTCTGCGACTACGTCGGCAATCACGTTTTCATAAACAACGAAGTCGAGCGAGATATCACCGGTCTTGTCGGCTGCACCGGCCAGCAGCGCTGCTGCTGTATCCAAGGTCGCCAGATCACCCAATGCCGCCTCGGTCTCCGACGTGGTATTGTTGGAAGCCAAACCCGTCATCAGGTCGACGTAAAGCGCCAGGTTTTCCAGCGGAGAGTCGATGGTGTTGGTCACGCCGTCCACCGTGTAGGTAATCCTACCGGCAGGATCCGTAGCAAGCACCACACCGTCAGCCGTCAGATTGCTGAGCGCTTCCTCGAGTGCATGATCGATAACGCTGGTTGGGGCCCGTGCCAGTGAGGCCCGGCCAAAGTCGACTTCGACAGGCGTCACCCCTGCCGGAACTTCACCCTCAACCGTGGGTACCGGCTCCTGCTCGCAGGCCGCGTCCAGGCATACCAGATACTCGCCGTCTTGCATGATGGGCTCACCGGTCACCGGGTCTCTCAGCAGCACGATCAGGTCACCGTAGTCGTCACCCTTGGTGACACCGGGCTCAGCGTTGCCGCCGCCGCCAGGTCTGTCTTCACCACCCGGCTGCCCTGCCCATGTCGGACGATCGGAATCATCGCCTTCATCCTCGGCTTCCAGCACCTTGTCCATGCCGCTCTTGCCAGCCTGGCCACCGCCTCCCTGCATCTGGCCACCAGCCTGACCACCGGCCTGGCCTCCACGCTGACCTCCACCGCCGGCACCCTGCTGGCCCTGGCCGCTACCTTGGGCGGCATAGGCCTGCGGGAACAGGCCGGGGGCGTCCGTGTCCGCGGTAAAAACACTACCCATAAACGCCGGTGCTGCCACCAGCGCGAGCGCTGTAGCGCTGGCGATTACGGTTTTCTTCCAATGGAATGTGCTGACTCTCATGCCCCTACCCCCTTTCCGGTTGTGCCGGAAGTGTTACTGCGTAGTAATTTTCCTATTGGTATTGTGATCCCAAAGGGTGGCTGGGCTCATTGACAGTTATCAATTTGTTTCCAATTTGTTACTCAACTGTTACGGTCGAGAAGACTCCCTAACTTTATGTTTTTTATACTGGAATCTCTGATTGATTCGTCATTCCGGGCGGACCCTGGGGGAGACCCCCGATCCGGTGCCTGGAAGTCAATCTGTTACAGGATTCGGGCATACGCCGGAGTGGCGTAACATGGATCCACCTGCCATGTAGGGCTCAGAAGCGAACGCCGAGACCGAGCCGGAACAGCGATTCATCGTTGTCGAATTCCATGCTGTCGGGATCCGGGTGACTGGTGACAAACTCGTAACTGTTGTAGTCGGTATAGCTGTAGTCCAGGCGCACAAAAGCGCTGCGGCTGACGGGCAGTTCGGCACCGACCCCGAGGCGGTTACCGGATCTGCGGTCGTCCCGGTCGACATACTCCACGGGGTCGCTGCCCTTAACCCAGGTGGTATTGAAGCGCGTGCGCACCTTGCCGGCGCGGGCATAGAGCAAGCTGCCGTTATCCAGCACATAGCCGCCGCGCAGCGCGGCGCCCCAAGTATCCATTTTCTCGACGGAAAAATCGGGATCGCCCGGTTCCCGGGTATGCGCCCAGTCCGCGTTGGAGTCCTCCAGTTCACCTTCCAGGCCCAGGTACCAGTGCCTGTGCTGCAAACCGTATCCGAAGAATACCCCGCCGGTCACAGCCGAGTCGTCGCCGAAGTCGCCAACAAAGCGGAACGGACCCGGGTCCCCGGGCGGCGCGCTGGCGTCGTTGGTCTGACCGCTGAGATCCGACTGCAATGCGCCATGCCCGATGTGCAGCCCGCCATACAGGCCGGTGTAGTCGCTGGCCTGTTTCGCGCGCCGCTCGCCGGCCCCACCCCATTGCCAGCCCAGACCGACACGAAACAGGTCTTCCCGGGGGCGGAAACGCTCTGTCTGGGGCTGGTCCTGGCTATCGACGATGTCGGCCGCGAAGTCATCGTACTGGGTAAAGCTGTAGTCGAGGCGCACGAAAACATGCCGGGTGGCGGGAATGTCCGTACCGAGACCGAACCGCACCCCGGTTTCGGTCGTATCGTCATCGTCGGCGGCATCGGTTCTGGCATTCACGGTATCGTACAGGTCGAAATTGCTGCGCACCGCCCCGGCGCGCGCATACAGCAGTGACCCGCCGGCAAGCTGGTAACCGCCGCGCACTGCCAGACCATAGGAATCATTCTTGTCGATTCTTACTGTGCGGCTGCTGAGCCTTTCCTCGCTGTGATCGATGTCGACCCTGCTGTCTTCGTAGTCGGCTTCCAGACCCGCATACCAGCGACCCCAGTTGAGCCCGTAACCGGCGAACAGGCCGGTGCTGGCGTCACTGTCGCTGAATTCGCCCTTGTCGGTGCCCTGGTCACGGGCGCCCTTGGTGCGCAGATTCAGGCTGTCATAGCCCAGCAGCGCACCGGCGTAAAAACCCCCTGCCAGGGCACCGCTCAGCGGCAATGCCTGCCCGGAAGGCGCGTCCCAATAAGCCCCGGGCTTGACCGGATAGAGCAGGGTCCCCAGGCTCAGGAAGAACTGGTTGCGCCCGTAGTCTTCCAGTTCCTGTTGACTGGCCGGGTTGTTGACCTGGGCATCGCTGCTCGAGTCGCGCACCAGGACCCGGTACTCACCGCCCAGGTACCAGCGCGTAGTGAGGTAATAGCGCATGCCAAAACGGGCGCTGTAATAGTGATCTTCGCGGCTGATATCATTGTAGTCCGCCTCGGCGGCGGAAACGCCGACATGCACGTTCATGCGTGGCGTGAGCTTGTGCCTGACGCTGCCGCTCAGCGAGGTGTAAAGGTAACCGGAACTCCCCGCCAGGGTGGTTTCCTCCAGGCTCCGCTCCAGCTCGGCGCCTACAATGGTACGCGGCGTGGGCCGCCAGCTGAGGCTGCCGCCGTAGTCGGGCTCGCTGACGTCATCGA
The DNA here is from genome assembly GCA_020347685.1 of Gammaproteobacteria bacterium. Lineage (GTDB taxonomy): Bacteria > Pseudomonadota > Gammaproteobacteria > DSM-19610 > DSM-19610 > Thiogranum. The sequence goes on from CP070738.1 coordinate 326,629, forward strand.
AGCGGGCGTCGTCGTAGGCCTGGCTGAGATAGCCGAGATAGGCCTCGCCCTTGAGCCGGTTGGTCAACGTGGCCAGTACCCCGGCCACCGCCCGGTAGCCGTCCGAGTCGCGCTGGTAGCCGTTGTCATCGGCGCTCTTGTCGTAGTCACGCTGGTCCCAGATGCCTTGTCCGTAGACGGTATACTGCGGGTGCAGCTGCCAGCTCACGCGCCCCCCGGCGCCGGTCAGTACGCGGTCGCGGTCCGAATTGTTCAGCGTGCCTGCATCGTCGAATTTCAGGTCTTCATAGGTGCCACCCAGGCGCCCGCTGAGCTTGCCCCACGCGTGACTGATGCCGGCGTGGGCACGGCTGGAATCGTACACTGTGGGTTCATCGCCGGCCTGTTCGTCTTCCGGCGAACCCCGTTCCTCATGCTGGTGGGAATAACCCAGGCCGCCGAACACGTTGGTGTCGTCGGTCAGGTCGTAGCGACCGTCGGTGCTGGCCCAGTAGTCGTCGTAGTCCTCGTCGTCATTGCTGGAATAGCGTGCGAATGCCCCGCCCAGGTCGAAATCCAGCTTGTGGCGCGCCCAGGTGGAGTCCGCCGCCAGGGCAGGCGCGAACAACATAATGCTGTCCTCTACCTCGTTGGTAGGGGTAGCAAAGATGTTGCTGTCGTAAACGCCGGACACGGCCGCTTCGGGCTGGACGACAAAACTGCCCATCCGGTAACCATCCCGGTCCTCGGCATCCAGTTGCCTGATCCCGGTTTGCGAGCCGCTGCCGGTAGCCTGTTGCGTCGTGCTGACCGCATCCTCGGCGGCGTGCAGCGCGTGGCCGCCCAGAAGGCAGGCAATCACAACGGCAGGCGACAACTTCGAAGACATCCTATTCAACATACCTGAGATTGGAACCTCTGCAGCGAGCCGCCGGCTGCGCCGCCCCTGCACAACTGAATTGTTACCAAATATGCGCCAGCGAGGCTTGACCAGGATCAACTCCGGGCTCCTTTTTCCAGTGTGCTGACGACACGCTGAGCACATCGGGGAAACCCCTAGCCGACCGGCAGCGACTCCGCTTTCGCTGCATCGAAGTGACG
>CP070738.1:327808-332222 GCA_020347685.1 Gammaproteobacteria bacterium
TCAGCAGTGCACTGCTGAACACCTGACGCCGCAGCGCCTTGTTGAGCCGGTTGGTTTCCATCGCCAGCACCGAATCGACCAGGTGCTCCTGACCCATGGCCTTGAGTGGCTTGACCGAGAGCAGGGTATCGGTCAGGCGCGCCAGCAGCGAGATCAGCAGGCTGGTCTGCTTCCTGCCTGCTTTCTTCGCCATGCGTACCAGAAAGTATGAGATGCCGATAATGAATGTGCCGGCGGCAAGACCGATCAGGGTCGCCTTCCAGGATACCGCCACGGCCACCAGCCCATAGATGAGCGCCTGGATGGAAAAAGTAATCACCGTTACGCCGTTGACAAAGGCCTCCGAGGAACGCTGCGCTTCGGTCGCCAGGCTGTTGGTCAGTCTGCCCACCGGCTGGTGAATGAAGTATTCCCACTTGCTCCTGAGGATGGCGCGCAGCATTTCCAGGCGCAGGTCGGTCGCGACCTGCGCCGCGGTGTAGCCGACGCGCTTGTTGGCAACCAGCAGTAACAGGCTTTTCAGCGTTACGCCGATCACGATAATCGTCAACAGCACGCCGATGGAAGGTTGCACGCCCAGCCCGGCGAGGAACTCGGTCACGAAGCGCTCGAACTGGTTCTGGTCGTGCGCTGCGCCGGCTCCACCCGTGTCGCTGACATCCGTGCGCATGGCGATGTTGATCAGCGGCAGCAGTGCAGACAGGCCAATGCCCTCGGCGATGCCTGCAAACAACAACGCCAGCAGCATCACGAAGGTCTGGAACGGGTAGGCCCGGAAAAAGGTCAGCATCAGGCGCATAACAGGTGCTCAGATCAGCCCGGTGAGGAATACAGAGTGGGTGCGCATGTGGTTGCGGATTATGCCTGCTGGCGCGAGGGGCTACAAATCAGCGCATGCGGTAGAACAGGCCGAACGCGGCCAGCAGCACCAGGGTAACCGGTATGAAAGCCACCAGGGGCACCGGGATGCCGATCAATGCGCCGCCGGTATTGATGATCTGCGCCGCCAGGTAAAAGAGGATTCCCACGGCTGCGCCGACAGCGAGGCTCTTGCCGAAGCTGGAAGCGCGCTGGGTGCTGACACCGGCGCCGATCGGGGTGGCGAGCAGCACCATCGCGCCCGCCGTCAGCGGCAGGGCGATCTTCTGCCAGAACAGTTGTCGCACCGCCTCCCATTTCTGGTTGGTGTCGCGGAGATAGCCCGCGTATTCGTACAGGCCGGTCAGCGTCATGCCCATGATCGACAGCGGCACGATGGGCAGCTCGTCGGTGGACCAGAACGGCCCGGTATCGAGGTGGTCTAGGTGCGCGTTCTTCAGTTGCCCGTTTTCCAGTTTCTTGTGACGCACGTCGATCAGGCGCCATTCCCGGTTCTTGGCCGGATTGGCGCTCTGCGCGAAAATGAAATCCAGCAACTGACCATCGGGGCTGAACTGGTAGAGGTATATACCGCTTGGCACGTTACCGTGTTGCAGGGTGCGGACATTGAAGAAGCGATAGTCGCTGGCGGACCACAGGCCCTTGCCCTTGAGCAGGTTGGCGCGCCCTTCGCGGATAACGGTCTTCTGGGTTTCTGCCTGGCGATACAGCGGGGCCGACACATACTCGGAGACTGCGTACAGGCTGCCGACCAGAAGTGCGGCCGGCAGCGCAACGGAACGAATCAAACGCCGCAGCGACATACCTGCGGCGCGCATGGCGATGATCTCGCTGTTCTTGTTCAGTCCCGCCAACGCAACCAGCGTGCCGAGCAGGGCGGTCACCGGCATCAGGTCCATGGACCGCTGTGGCAGCGTGTAGAGGATGAACTCCACGGCATCGGAAATCCGGTACAGGTCGGAGGTCCGTTCCAGCTCGTCGACAAACGCCAGCAGGCTGAAGATGGCCGAGATGGTGAGCCACACCAGTAACCAGCCCTTCAGCAGCGCGGCGCCGATGTAGCGGTCCAGACGCCCCATGTCAGCGCCTCCGCCGTGCCCAGCCGGGCGCCAGCATCAGAATGGCGAACAGCAGCAGCGGGAAGATATAAATCCACCAGATCCCGGGGAAGCTGGCCACCTTGCTCTCTTCGACCCAGGTGCGCGCCACACTGGTCATGTTGAACAGGCCGACGTACACCAGGATTGCCAGGAAGAAGCTGCGGTGGCGGCCCTCGCGCGGCGCACTGCGGCTGAGTGGCACGGCGAGCAGCGCCAGTGCCAGAGTCGCCAGCGGTGTCGAGACCCGCCACTGGAACTCGGCGATATCCTTGGGCGCCTCGGAGTTGAACAGGTTGATGGTCGGCTCGGCCTTCCTGCGGTAACTGGTGTCCAGTTCCTCGGTCGGTATGTGCACAATCATTTCCTTGTAGCGCAGCGTGATGTCCTTGCCGCCGAGGCGGTCGAGCAGGTAACCATAGCCGTCGAACAGCTCGAAGGTGCGGGCTTCGCCGAACCGTACCGGTGGCAGGAATGCTTCCTGCGCATACAGCACCTGGATCTTCTCGCCCAGCTCGGTTTGCAGAAAAACCTCTTTCAGTCCGCCCGACTTCTTGTCGACAGCGCGCGCGAACAGCACATATTTGCTGTCCTGCAGCTCGAGAAACTGACTCGGCTGTATCTTGCGGATATCGAACTCCGCGCGCGCTTCGGCCTCGATGCGGTAGATCTCCCGGTAGGCCCAGGGACGACCATACACGGAGATCACCCCGACCAGGATGGCGATCAGTACCGACAGCAGGACGGTGGAGCGCAGGATACGTGTTTCGCCGATGCCGGCGGCCCGCATGGCAGCCATTTCGGAGTCGCGGTAGAACCGGCTCAGGCTGGATATGATGGACAGGTACAGCGCGGTGGGCAACAACACCTCCAGCGCCACGATGGTGTTGAGCCCGATCAGGCGTGCCACGGCGGGCATGGCGATGAATCCGTCGGCGGCCTGGCCGAGCCTGACTGCCGAGCTGTAACCGGTGAACACGACCACCAGCAGACTCACGCCCAGAAACAGTGGCCTGGCAATCTCGGCAGTAATGTAGCGGCTTAGAACCAAACGGCCCTCCCGGGGCGCTGTGCTGCAACGCCAATGGTAAACGATTTGCACTGCAGATACCCGGCGATTACGGTAAGCTCCGCGCGTGCCAAGCGGAATCCTGATGCAGCAGTGAACGACACAGCGGCAAGCGCCGGCCCGGGCCCCCGCACCTGGGTGCTGACCGGCCACAAGGCGGGCGACAATACCCAGGTGCTGGCACTGGCGAAGGCGCTGGGCTGGGCGTTCGAGGTCAAGCAGCTACGCTATCGCTGGTATGAACTGGCCACCAACCGGCTGCTGGGGGCAACCCTGGCCGGTATCGACACCACGCTTTCCACCCCGTTGCAGCCGCCCTGGCCGGAGCTGGTGATCACGGCCGGGCGCCGTAACGAACCGGTGGCGCGCTGGCTCAGGAAACAGTCGGGTGGGGGTGCCAGACTGGTGCACATCGGCAGACCCTGGGCGGCGCTGGAGCACTTCGATCTCATTGTCACCACACCGCAATATTTTCTGCCCGAGCGGGCCAACGTGCTACACAACCAGCTACCGCTGCACGCGGTGACCGGAGAACGCCTGGCGAGTGTGGCGTCCCAGTGGCGGGATCGCTTTGCCGATCTGCCGCGTCCCTGGGTGGCGGTGCTGCTGGGTGGTGACAGCGGCCCGTTTGTATTTACCGCGGCCAAGGGCGAACGGCTCGGTCAGCTGGCCGACGCCATGGCGCATGATACCGGCGGCTCGCTGCTGGTGACCGACAGCGCGCGTACGCCGCAGGTGTTTTTCGATGCCTTTTACAATCAGATCAGCGTGCCCGCGCACCTTTATCGCTGGGGAATGCGCCCCCAGGACAATCCCTATCTCGCTTACCTGGCGCTCGCGGACCGGCTGGTGGTTACGGGCGAGAGCATGTCAATGCTCGCCGAGGCCGCGGCGACGCACAGCCCCTTGTATATCTTCGACCCGGGGGATGCCTCGGGCTCAGGGGCGACAGAGCTCCGGCCTTGGTGGCTGCAGCGGCACAACTTCCGCTACCGCCCGTTGACGCACAGGCTCGCCATGCGTCTCGGACCGGCGCGTATGCGGCGCGACGTGGGCAATATCCAGCGCGCGCTGGTGGCCAGCGGCCGCGCCGTGTGGCTGGGGCAGTCGTTTCCGCGCGGCGCGGAGTTTGTTCCGCCGCGCGATCTGGAGCGGGCCAGTGCGCGGGTACGCGCGCTGTTTGAGTCGGGCTGAGGCCGCAGTCACCCGCCGTGCGTTCTCTGCGGATGGCTGCGGCCCGGCCGCGGTGCTCAGGCCGCCTGGCGCTGTGCCGCTGTCAGCGGGTGCAGGGGTGCCGGAGGCAGATCCGGCGTGCGCTCCAGCACTTCGAAGGCGTCGTGGCGCACGTGGTTGAGACGCATCTGCTCGC
>CP070738.1:332322-336645 GCA_020347685.1 Gammaproteobacteria bacterium
AAGGTTTTCCCGTGCGCCGCTTTCCCGGCAGTACCGAGACGAACCTGCAAGCTGGCGATCCGGGCCGTTCAGACCCGGGGCTGAACAACGTTCCCGGAACAGTCGTGATGTGGAGGCCGGGCCCGGAGTCGAACCGAGGTACACGGATTTGCAGTCCGCTGCATAGCCACTCTGCCACCCGGCCTGTATCTGCTGAAACCCAGAATGCAAAAAACCCCGGCCGGATCGACCGAGGTTACGCCATCTGGGCCGGAAATCTGGAGCGGGAAACGAGACTCGAACTCGCGACCCCAACCTTGGCAAGGTTGTGCTCTACCAACTGAGCTATTCCCGCAATCATTTGAGAGCCGCTATTGTATGGATGTCCTGTCCGGTGTCAACTCCTGTCCGGACTCACTTTTTCTCGCTGGCGGTGAGCAGCGGCCAGGCCGCTCGCAGATAGATCACCATCGACCACAGCGTCAGAATTGCCGCCACGTACAGCAGCACAATACCGATGTCCCGGGTCGGCAGAGCCCAGAGCGGCTCCCGGTATAACAGCAGCAACAAGGCGACCATCTGCGCGGTGGTCTTGATCTTACCGATGACCGACACGGCGACCTGGGCACGTTCGCCGATTTCTGCCATCCATTCCCGCAGCGCGGAAATAGCGATTTCCCTGCCCACGATTACCGCCGCCGGTATCACAAACCACCAGGTCGGGTTGGCCTGCACCAATATGACCAGGGCGACGGCCACGATCAGTTTGTCGGCTACCGGATCCAGGAAGGCTCCAAACGGCGAGGACTGCCCCAGCTTTCTCGCCAGGTACCCGTCAAACCAGTCGGTAAGCGCTGCCAGGCCAAACACCGCCGTGCTGGCGAGGTTACTCCATTGAAACGGCAGGTAAAACACCAACACCAGTACCGGGATCAGCGCGATGCGCAGCACCGTCAGCGTATTGGGTACGGTCCAGACCATGTGTTCAGTATCTCAGTTATCCCCATGAAACGCATCGTATATTTGCTGGGCCAGGGCACGGCTGATGCCCGGCACCCCGCACAGGTCCTCGACGCCGGCGCGCGCGACTTCCTGCATACCTCCGAACTGCTTGAGCAACTGCTGCCTGCGCCGCGGACCCACGCCGGGGATCGCTTCCAGCGGCGAGACAGCGCGCGCCCTGGCACGCCGCTGCCGGTGTCCGGTTATTGCGAACCGGTGCGCCTCGTCGCGAATCTGCTGTATCAGGTGCAGTGCCGGAGAGCTCGGCTCCAGGTTAAAGTGACGCTGCTGGGAAGGGATATGAAGAGTCTCCATACCCGGTTTTCGCTCCGGCCCTTTCGACACACCCACCAGCAGCATCTCGTCAATCTGAAGTTCCTGCATGACTTTTTGTGCCGAACCGAGCTGCCCTTTGCCACCGTCGATCAGTACCACATCGGGCAACTTCGCATCTTCCTTTTTCATGCGCGTGTAGCGCCGCAGCAACGCCTGCTGCATGGCGGCATAATCGTCTCCAGGGACGATGTCGCGAATTCCGAAGCGGCGATAGTCGGATTTTCGGGGACCCTCGCGGTCAAACACCACACAGGAGGCGACCGTCCCCTCGCCCTGGGTGTGGCTGATATCAAAACACTCAATACGGTTGGGCAGCTGGTCCAGCTTCAGCACCTCCTGCAGCAGGTCCAGGCGCTTCGACATGCCGGCCTGGCTGCTCAGCCGCGCTGCAAGCGCCTGCTCCGCGTTCTCCACCCCCAGCTGCAGCCAGCGGGCTTTCTCGCCTCGCACCCGGTGGGCCAGCACCACCTTATGACCCGCCTTTTCACTCAGCACCTCAGCCAGAACCGCCTTATCTTCCGGCTCACAATTCAGCAGGATCTTCTGTGGTACGGGGTGCGCCAGGTAATACTGCGCAACAAACGCCGACAACACATCTTCGCGGCTGCTGTCCGCGGGAATTCTGGGGAAGAAGATCTTGTTTCCGAGGTTCACCCCTTTGCGGATGAAAAACAGCTGCACGCAGGCAAGCCCCCCGGACAGTACGCAGGTGACGATATCCAGGTCGCCGGATTCGCCGCTCACATACTGGCGTTCCTGGACCCGGCGCAGACTGGCGATCTGGTCACGAAATACAGCGGCCTGTTCGAAATCCAGGCGTTCCGAGGCCTGCTCCATTTTCTTTACCAGCTCGTCGTTGAGCGCCGAACTCTTACCTTCCAGGAACAGCACCGTGTGACGCACATCCTGCGCATAGTCCTGCGGACTTATCAGGCCCACACAGGGTGCATTGCAGCGTTTGATCTGGTACTGAAGGCATGGCCGGCTTCGATTGCGGAAGAAGCTGTCCTCGCACTGCCTGACACGGAACATCCTCTGCAGCAGCTGCAGGCTTTCCCTGACAGCGCCGGCATCGGGATAGGGGCCAAAATAACGCCCCTTGCCGCGCCGCACCCCGCGGTGCAATGACAGGCGCGGGTAGGCGTGATCGGTGCTGAGGTAGATAAAGGGGTAACTCTTGTCGTCCCGCAGCAGCACGTTATAACGCGGCCGATGCACCTTGATCAGATTGTTTTCCAGGATCAACGCTTCGGCTTCGGTATTGGTTACCGTCACGTCGACTGCAGCCATCTGCCTCATCAGTGCATGGGTCTTCGGTGCCAGACCGCTTTTCCTGAAATAGCTCGCCACGCGTCTTTTCAGATTGCGCGCCTTGCCTACGTACAGAACCTTACCCTGTTCGTCCAGCATGCGGTACACCCCCGGTCGTGAGGTCAGGGTGCGCAAAAAGGATTTACTGTCGAACTGTCGACCGGGTTGAACTCTCGGCATCGGACCAACGGATGTTACGCGGCGCTGTCGAGAAGTTCGCTGGCACGTCTGACCACGTCCCTGAACATCGATTCCGTGAGCCGCCTGGTCTGGGTGTTATAACGACTGCAGTGATACGAATCAAGCAACGTCAGGTCGCCCAATTCATGCTGCGCGCCGTGGGCGAAGCGATAGCGAGCCAGTGGCGCCCCCACCGATCGCAGCACCGCATCGTGCGCGATCTTGCCGAGCGCCAGCACCACGCCGCCCGCCGGCACGGTTGCCAGCTCGGCGCGTAGAAAATCGTTACAGCGCCTGATTTCGGCGGTAACCGGCTTGTTCTGAGGCGGCAGGCATTTGACGGCATTGGTGATGCGGCAGCGCTTCAGGACCAGGGCATCGTCGGCGGCTGCGGACACCGGCTGACTGGCGAAGCCAAAATCGTACAGCGTCTGGTAGAGCAGTATGCCTGCAAAGTCGCCGGTAAAAGGCCGTCCGGTACGGTTGGCTCCATGCATGCCGGGTGCAAGGCCGACAATGAGCAATTCCGCCTGCGGGTCCCCAAACGGCGGCACCGGTCTGGCGTAGTATTCGGGATGTTGAGCCCGCACTTCGGTCAAAAAATCACTGAGCCGCTCGCAGCGCCTGCACCCGGCATCAAAAGCCGGCGTACTAGGATTCACGGACGTCGACCACTTCTGCAATGCGCGTCTGCAGGTCCACCGCCACAATCTGGTGCGCGTTGGTGTTGGCCACAAACAGCTTGTTTCTGTACAGACTGAGGCCGCCCGGTTCGTTCAAGGGGTGGCTGAACTTGAAGCGGCTGACTTCTTTGGTCTTCAGGTCGATGCGCCTGATCTTGGAATTGAACGTGTCGGCTATCCAGAGGGCATTACGCTCCTCATCCGCCGTTATACCGAGCGGGTGCTGCAGCCGCGCCTCCAGCCCCACACCATCACGGTCACCGAAGTCAAACAGGCCTTTCCCCACCAGCGTGGTTACCGCGTCCCCACTCAGCCTGATGCTGCGCACCGCGGAGGTCTCGGAATCGACCAGGAAAAGCTGGTTGTTGTGCGCGACCAACCCAGACGGTTGGGCAAAACAGGCACGCTCACGCGTACCATCGACAATATCCTCTCGACCACAACCCGCAAAGCGCTCGATACCGAGATGGTTCAGATTCATGCGCCAGATCTGGTGCTGCCCGGCCATGGCGATATACAGGTTACTTTCGTAATAGGTCAGATCCCAGGGGGAATTCAGCTGGGCTGCCAGAGGGTCACGGAAACTGTCGGCTACATAGCGTCCCTGCTTTCCGGTTCCGGCCAGCGTCATAACCTCACCGGACTTCAGATGGATGCGCCGGATCGCGTGATTGCCCGTGTCGGCCACGTAGAGAAAATCACCGACAATCACCATCCCCTGAGGGTTGTCGAAACTGGCTGCCGTTTCGGACCCGTCCAGCATGCCTGCCGTGCCGCTGCCGAACACGCGCCGTATCCGGCCATCGTGGTAGGTCTGTAGAATGCGGTTGCG
>CP070738.1:336745-341043 GCA_020347685.1 Gammaproteobacteria bacterium
TTCAGTGTCTGCGTGGGCGAACACTGTATCGACAACGCCGCCTGGACCTATCCGGAACCCTTTGCCGAGTTCACAACGATCAGAAATTATCTCGCTTTCTATCCGGACCGGCTCGAGTGTTATGTCGATGGCGAGCGGGTGCGCGCGCAGGCGGGTGGCTTCTACGGCGGCTGGATTACCGCTGAGATCGTGGGGCCGTTCAAGGGCGAACCCGGGACCGCGGGTTGGTAGAGAGCCGGAGATACGGTCCACGGAATTTCCATGTCCAGACGAATCGCCGTTTTTGTCGATGTGCAGAACATCTATTACACCACGCGCCAGGCCTATGGGCGCCAGTTCGATTACCGCAAACTGTGGCAGCGCATAAGCGCCGAGGGAGAAATCGTTTCTGCCATCGCTTACGCCATTCATCGTGGCGACGAAAAGCAGCTCCAGTTCCAGAATGCCCTCAGGCACATTGGCTTCACGGTCAAACTCAAGCCCTTTATCCAGCGCAGCGACGGCTCCGCCAAGGGTGACTGGGACGTCGGCATTACCATCGATGTCATGGAAGTCGCACAACAGGTCGACACCGTCGTATTGCTGTCCGGTGACGGGGACTTCGACCTGTTACTGCAGAAGATAAGGAAGGACTATGGCGTCAGAGCTGAAGTCTATGGCGTGCCCGCGCTCACCGCCAGCTCGCTTATCGATGCCGCCAGCGTCTATCATCCCATTGAAGAAGATTTATTGCTTTAAGTGCAAAATGCGCTCTGACCCGTACGTTATGCAATCTGATCATCCGCCACGTGATAGCGCGGGTCTTCCAGAACATTCACTTCCACCAGGTCGCCGGCCTTCCTGAGCAATTGCCGGCACTCTTCGCTCAGGTGACGCAGATGCAGTGTCTTGCCCGCGCGGATATAGCGTTCCGCCAGGGTATCGATAGCTTCGATCGCCGAGTGGTCAGCAACCCGCGAGTTCTGGAATTCGATGACCACGTCATCCGCATCCTGCTCGGGGTTGAACAGTTCCAGGAAGTTTTTCACCGAACCGAAAAACAGCGGGCCGTTCAGCTCGTGCACCCGCGAGCCCTGCTGGTCATCATGGGTTTTGATATGGATATGCTTGGCGTGTTCCCAGGCAAACACCAGTGCCGAGACGATCACGCCCACCACCACCGCGATCGCCAGATCCGTAAACACGGTGACCGCCGAAACCAGCACCAGGATAAAGGCGTCGCTCGCAGGTATCTTGCCCATGATGCGCAGGCTCGACCATTCGAAGGTCGCAATCACCACCACAAACATTACGCCCACCAGTGCCGCCATGGGGATGCGTTCGATCAGGGGCGAGGCAACCAGGACAAATATCAACAGAAACAGGGCCGCAGCGACTCCGGACAGCCGCTGGCGTCCCCCGGAGTTCACGTTGATCATGCTCTGACCGATCATGGCACAACCACCCATGCCTCCGAACAGACCGGTGACCGTGTTGGCAATCCCCTGCCCCATGCACTCACGATTTCCGCGGCCCCGGGTATTGGTCACCTCATCGATGAGGCTCAGTGTCAGCAGGGATTCGATCAGTCCTACCGCCGCCAGGATGAACGAATACGGCAGAATGATCATCAGGGTTTCGAAATTGAACGGCACCGCAGGAACATGGAAAGCCGGCAGGCCGCCTTTGATACTGGCCAGGTCACCCACGGTCGCGGTATCCAGATCCAGACCCAGTACCAGCAGGCTTACCGCAATAATCGCCGCCAGCGACGCCGGGAAGGCCCCGGTCAATTTCGGCAACAAATGAATAATGGCCATGGTGAGTACAATCAGGCCCGCAAACAACATCAGGGCCTCACCGCTCAACCATTCCTTCACACCCTCGGCGGAAGTCACCTGAAAGTGTTGCAGCTGGGCCAGGAAGATAACAATCGCCAGGCCGTTGACAAAACCCAGCATAACCGGGTGCGGCACAATGCGGATAAATTTTCCCAGCCGTAACACACCGGCGCCCATCTGGATCAAGCCGGTCAGGACCACCGCGGCAAACAGGTATTCCACGCCGTGGTCGGCGACCAGCGCCACCATCACCACGGCCATGGCACCGGTCGCCCCGGAAATCATACCGGGGCGACCGCCAAAAATGGCCGCCAGCAGGCCCACCATGAACGCCGCATACAATCCGACCAGCGGATCCACCCCGGCCACAAAGGCGAAGGCCACGGCCTCCGGCACCAGCGCCAGGGCCACGGTCAGGCCGGACAAAATCTCGTTTTTAAAGCATACGCGGCTGGCGCAACCAAGCTGAAACATCAATGACCTGCGGTGAGTTACCTGCGTGAAGGGCCGCGCAGTATATCAGAAACCGCTTATATACGACAGGCTGGAACGAGCGGGCCGAGAAGAACCGCGATTACCACATCAAATCATCGGGGACCTTGTAATCCGCGTAGGGGTCGTCTTCCCCCTCCTCCAGCTGGGAGACCGCATTGCTGACAATGCAGGATTCATCGCGCAGCACGATTTTCTCCGCCACTACCGACGGAATCACTTGGTACTGATCATCCAGCCTGGCGATGGCGAGCAGACCGCGCGCCAGCTTGTCGTGAACCTCCTGCGAGACAAAGATCTTCTTGATGGCGGTGCCATCCTGAAAGTTGTAACCCACCTCGCCGTCGTCACGCGGCAAGCGGTTCAATTCGATCAATTGTCGCACCTGCGCCTGCACCGCCCTGCGCTCGGCCTCTTCCTTTTGCCTGCGATTGAGCTCGCGATCGCGCGCCGCTTTCTCTGCCGCTGACTGGCGGGCCGCCAGCGCAGCTTCATCGACCACCTCGACCTTCTGCTTGTCTTTCAGCTTCTGCTGCTTGCTCTTCGACTTTTTCGCCTTGTTGAGCTGGGTCTTGTTAACCAGGCCCGCCTTGAGAAACTGATCACCAAATGAGTTTGCCATCACAGTTACCTTTGCAATACGGGGACAGTATACTGTTTTCCGCAAGCGCTGTTCCTTTCAAACCTTGCTCACCAGCAGGCGCCAGCATAGAGATACCTATACTGTCCCTCTAGGGGCGGCTGGCGAACCAGACGATGTGCCGTGCCCCTTTAGTTCCATGGCCACGCACGCGCAGCTCTTCCACCTCGAACCCCACCTTGCGCAGCCGTTGCACAAAATCCGGATCCGGACCCGCCGACCATACCGCCAGCACGCCCTGAGGGCGCAGCGCCGCGTAGGCCGCGTTCAAGCCGTTCATACCGTACAGCCAGTCGTTCTGCTTGCGCGTGAGTCCTTCGGGGCCGTTGTCCACGTCCAGCAGGATGGCATCGTAGGCCTGCTGCCCGGTCTTCAGAACGCGAGCGACATCGCCTTCGCGCACACTCACGCGTGGATCTTCCAGCGGATGACCGGCCGACTCCCCGAGCGGCCCCCGGTTCCATGCCACCACGGCCGGTACCAGTTCAGCCACCAGCACCTGCGCCTGCGCACCGAGGTGTCGCAGCGCCGCCGCCAGGGTAAACCCCATGCCCAGGCCGCCGATCAGCAGTCGCGGCGTTATGTCTTCCCTTAGCCGGGCACAGGTCTGCTCCGCCAGGGCGTCTTCGGAGCCGTGCACACGGCTGTTCATGAGCTCGCCACGACCCACGACCTTGATCGAGAATTCATCGCCGCGCCGGTACAGGCGCAGCTCGCCGCCGTCGCCGGGCACTTGTGCGCTATCGAGCAGAATCCAGGGCGTCACAAACGTCCTCTTTGGTCCGTCACTTCTTGCGCTGCCATTTGTCGCCCGTGTTTTCGTATTGCTGCTTAACGGCGGCCCAGGCGACCTTGTGCGCAACCTCTTCCCGCGATGCCTTGCCACGTCTGTCCTCGGCATCGCGATACTCTTCCCACGCATTATTGAAAGCGGCCAGGTAGATTTCCTGGGCGTGCCTGGGCAGATTGTTCCTGACACTCTCGGGGAGTGACGACAGGTTCGTGTAGGGCATGGTTTCAATCAGAATCGAGAAACAGGAAACAGATAGCAGTCTTCTGTTACCCGGAAAAGTCTGTCTATTGTATTTGTTCTACGGGCAAAAAGGCACTGCGGACCGAGCGGCGCATGGAATTACGCCGCCTGCAATGAGCGGGCGCCGGTGTGCTCAGCGCGTTGCGGCAACCGATTCCCCTGACTCGTCCGGGGCCGGCAACATCGCCGGCTCGTCGTCGTCCCCGGCCGTCTCCATAGTCTCCATCGCCGCAATCTGGATCGTCTCGGGTAGCGCGGCACTGGACAGGCGCAGCGACTGGCCGACGCGGATGCGGTGCTCACTCTGCAGGTC
>CP070738.1:341143-345432 GCA_020347685.1 Gammaproteobacteria bacterium
GACCCGGACCAGGACGCCCGGCCTTACATGCAGGAGTACGAACTGCCCGAAGCGCGCCTCAGCCCGGGTATGATGCTGCTGGATGCGCTGCTGATGCTCAAGGAGCAGGACGAAACACTGAGTTTCCGCCGCTCCTGCAGGGAAGGCGTATGCGGCTCCGATGGCATGAACATCAACGGCGTGAACGGGCTTGCCTGTATCACGCCGCTGGCGAGTCTCAAACGACCGGTGCAGATCCGCCCGCTGCCGGGGCTGCCGGTGGTGCGTGACCTGGTAGTGGATCTGTCGCAGTTTTACCAGCAATACCGCACCGTCAAGCCCTACCTGATCAACGAAGACCCCTGTCCGGAGGTGGAGCGGCTGCAGTCGCCGCAGCAACGCGAGCAGCTGGACGGCCTGTACGAGTGTATCCTGTGCGCCTGCTGCTCGACCTCATGTCCCTCGTTCTGGTGGAACCCGGACAAGTTCCTGGGACCGGCGGCGCTGTTGCAGGCGTGGCGCTTTCTGGCCGACAGTCGCGACCAGGCCACCGAGGAACGCCTCAACGGCCTGGAGGGGCCATTCCGGCTGTTCCGTTGCCACACCATCATGAACTGCGTCGAGGTGTGCCCCAAGGGGCTGAACCCGACCCGCGCAATCGGGCGCATCAAGGAACTGATGGTTAAACGCGCGCTGTGAGCGAGCTGGCGCGCATGCGCTGGAAATGCCGGCGCGGCATGCTGGAGCTGGATCTGCTGTTAAGGGACTTTCTGAACAGCGGCTACGGGCGCCTCGATGCAACCCAAAGGCGCTGCTTCGACCAGCTGCTTGATTATCCGGACGCTGTGTTACTGGAATGGTTCATGGGCCGTATCCGGCCCGCCGACAAGGATGTCGCACAACTCGTCGAAAAAATTCGATCGGCCGCTGCGGATTGAACTGCGTTCTTCACCACGGTTGCTGCGGGGCTGCCTGGCGCTGTATCTCGTGGCTGGGCTGTCGTGTCTGTCGGCGCCCGTGCCCGGCGCGCTGCTTGGGCTGCTGGTGCTGCATTTCTGCTATCTGTATTGCACTCATATCCGCATGTGTGTTCCGACCGCCATCTGCGCCCTCAGCTGGGACGCGGCGCGCGGCTGGCGAATCAGACAGGCGCGCGGCGACTGGATCGATGCCGATCCGGTGCTGCCGGTGTTTGTCAGCCATCGGCTGGTGGCGGTGCGCTTCCGCACCGGCCGCCTCGCTTATCGAAATCTGCTGGTGGTGGGGCAGAGCTGCGCGGCGGACGACTTTCGCCGCCTGCGGGTGCGCTTGATACAATCCGCCTATGGCAATCGAGATCGAGCGAAAATTCCTGGTGCGTGATGACAGCTGGCGGACACAGGCCGATAGCGGCGTGTTCTATAGCCAGGGTTACCTGAGCACTGATCCGCAACGCTGCGTACGGGTGAGGATCGCTGGCGAGCGGGCCTGGCTCAACATCAAGAGTGCCGTGTCGTCGCTGCGGCGCCTCGAGTACGAGTACGAGATTCCGCTCAGCGATGCCCGTGAATTGTTGCACAGCGCCTGCCCCGAGCCGCCGGTGGAAAAGACCCGCTATCATGTCGAGTACCACGGCCATGTGTGGGAAGTGGACGTATTCGAAGGCGCCAATGCCGGTCTGGTGGTGGCCGAGCTGGAACTCGCTGATGAGCACGAAGCATTCCCCCGACCGGCCTGGCTCGGCGACGAAGTATCCGACGATCCGCGCTACTACAACATGAATCTCGCCCAGGTGCCTTACACGCAATGGTAAAAGCCTGGATCCTGCTGTTCTGCAGCCTGATGGCGGCAGCCTGCAGCGCGCCCGACACGGAGGCCATCCGCTTCGGGCTGGCCGCGGCGCCGGCCAATCTGGACCCGCGCTTCGCTACCGATGCGACCTCCGAGCGCATCAACCGGCTGCTGTATGCACGGCTGGTCGATTTCGATGCGCAGGCGCGGCCGGTGCCGTCGCTGGCGTCCTGGGAGCAACTGTCGGCGACCCACTATCGGTTTCGTCTGCACGACCAGGGGCGCCGCTTTCATGACGGCGAACGGCTCACCGCCGCCGACGTGGCGGCCACTTACCGCTCGGTGCTGGCGCCCGACAGCGGCTCGCCGCACCGCGCGACCTTGAGTCTGATCGAGCGTATTGAAGTACTCGATGAGGATCGCCTGGATTTCTTCCTCACGCATGCCGACCTGCTGTTTCCCGGCTACCTGTCGCTTGGAATTGTGCCCGCCGCGGGTATCCATGGCGGGTTTCCCTTGCACCGCCGCCCGCTTGGCAGCGGGCCGTTCCGTTTCGTAGCCTGGCCGCAGGCCGGCAGGCTGGAACTGGCGCGCGTCGAGGATGGCCAGCGGTTCGTGTTCGAGCAGGTCCGGGATCCCACCATGCGGGTCCTGAAGCTGCTGCGCGGTGAGGTGGATCTGCTGCAGAACGACCTGCCGCCGGAACTGCTGGACTACCTGGCCGGGAAGGACGGGATTCGCGTGTACCGCGCCAGGGGCGGCAATTTCGCTTACCTGGGCTTCAATCTGGCCGACCCCGATACCGGCCAGTGGCGGGTGCGGCGCGCCGTCGCCCTGGCGATCGATCGTCAGGCCATTATCCGGCATGTGTTTCGCGACGCTGCCCGGCCGGCTTCGGCATTGCTGCCCCCGGAGCACTGGGCCGGCGCACCCGGGCTGGAGGATACGCAGCGGGACCTGGCACAGGCGCGCGCACTGTTACACGAGGCGGGCTACCATGCCGGTCATCCGCTGCGCCTGAGTTACAAGACCTCCAGCGATCCGTTCCGGTTGCGGGTCGCGACGGTGCTGCAGCAGCAGCTGGCGGAGGCCGGCATCGAGGTCGATATTCACAGCTACGACTGGGGCACCTTTTACGGCGATATCAAGGCCGGCCGCTTCCAGGTGTACAGTCTCGCCTGGGTCGGGGTGAAATCACCCGACATCTTCCGTTACGCGTTTCACAGTGCGTCGCTGCCGCCGGACGGCGCCAATCGCGGCCGGCTCAATGATGCGCAGGTCGACGCGCTGATCGGCCGTGCCACTCATGCGCCCGCGTTGTCGCAACAGGCGGCGCTGTACCGGGAACTGCAGGCCCTGCTGCTGGAGCGGCTGCCCTATGTCCCGCTGTGGTTCGAAGACCAGTTCTTCGCGGCGAGAGACAGTATCCAGGGCTATGCGCTGGACGCCCACGGGGACTATGATGCCCTGGTGCGCACGGTCCGCGGACAGTCGCCCACGCCTGTCCAGGCCGCATTGAGCCATGCCCGATAATTATCTGCACATCAAACTGTCCGAACAGCGTCTGCGCCTCTGGAAAGGGGGCAGGATGGTGCGCGAATACCCGGTGTCCACCGCGCTGCGCGGCGCCGGCGAGAAGCTCGGCAGCGAACAGACGCCGCGTGGCTGGCACCGTATCCGCGCCCGCATCGGTGCGGGGTGCGCGCCCGGCACCGTGTTCGTGGGACGGCGCCCGACTGGCGAGTGTTATTCCGCTGCGCTGGCGCGCCGGCATCCCCAACGCGACTGGATACTGACGCGCATCCTGTGGCTGTGCGGAAACGAACCGGGCAGCAACCGTTTTGGCGCCGTAGACAGCATGCGACGCTACATCTATATCCACGGCTGTCCGGACAGCGAACCCATGGGGCAACCGCGCTCGCACGGCTGTGTGCGCATGCGCAACGCTGATGTGATGGAGTTGTTCGATCTGGTGGAGGCGGGATTTCCAGTGCTGATCGAGGAGTAGTGTACCCCGCCACTGACGCCACGGCGCACCCTGAAGCGAGGGCTGTGCTATGCTGGCCGCCGGAACCGGTCGCCACAACCGGCCGGATGTGCGGGTTCGGAAGCATGCCGAGAATCATTGCTGTCACCAGTGCGCGGGGAGGGGTCGGCACCAGCAGTATCGCGCTCGATCTGGCTGCGCAGCTGGCCGAACGCGGCCAGCGTGTGTGCCTGCTGGATGGCGAGCGGGTCGACACGGCTGTCGGTGGTGGGGGCGATCTGCAGCCGGGCGACACTCCGCCGGATCTGGCCGCGGCCCGGGCACGGCTCGATGCGCTGCTGATTCGCGATGGGCACAGCTTCGACATCCTCCAGGTACAGGCCAGTGCGGCCCGACTGGATGAGCTGGAGCCGGCACACAGACAACGCCTGGCGGCATCCCTGGCCGGGCTCGAGGGTTACGACTTCGTGCTGATCGATGCCATCGGCGGCGCTGATCCCGGCCAGCTGAGCCTGGTGCTGGCCAGCCCCGAGGTGATTCTGACCGTCACACC
>CP070738.1:345532-349815 GCA_020347685.1 Gammaproteobacteria bacterium
ATTACAACTATTTGAACTAGTTAGGCTTATTTGCCCGCCGAGCCGCTGACACTGTTGTGCCAGCGGCTCGAGGTGCAGCCAAAACGCCGCATCCGCGCGGCAGACGTGCCCGCAAGGCCGCGCCTGGCCGGCTTAGATGAGATTCAGGCGGTGCATGCGCCGCCACAGGGTGCTGCGGTCGATGCCCAGCCGCCGGGCCGCTTCGGCACGGTTGCCGCCGCTCTGATCCAGGGCGTCGAGAATCTCCCTGCGGTGCGGGTCGGTTTCGCCGCGACTGCTGGCGCTGCCATATCCAGGCTGGGGTGCCGAGTGGTAGTGGCGGATGGCGTAGGGCAGCGAGCCCGGCGTCACTTTGCCATTCTCGGCGAGAATCATTCCGTGTTCGACGGCGTTGGAGAGTTCGCGCACGTTGCCGGGCCAGGGGTAGTCCATCATCAGCCGCATCGCTTCCTGGTCGCATTCCAGATTGTCGGGGTAGCCGCGGCTGGTGAGCTGGTCGCAGATATAGTGGATCAGCAAGGGGATGTCACCGGGGCGATCGCGTAATGCCGGAATCTCCATCGGGATCACCGCCAGACGATAAAACAGATCAGCACGGAAACTGCCTTCGTCGACCAGTTTGCGCAGGTTCTGGTTGGAGGCGGCAATAATGCGCACGTCGACATTCACGTTGCGATCCGAGCCCACCATCTGGAAAGTCTGGTCCTCGATTGCCTTGAGCAGCTTGGGCTGCAGGTGCATGGGCAACTCGCTGATTTCGTCCAGGAACAGCGTGCCGCCGTGCGCCGCCTGAAAGCGCCCCGGTCGGTCCTGGGTGGCGCCGGTGAAGGCACCCTTCACATGGCCGAACAATTCGGATTCCAGCAGGGATTCGGGGATGGCTGCACAATTGATTTCCAGTATCGGCTTGTCGTGGCGCGGGCTTTTCTGATGGATCATGCGCGCCAGCAGGCTTTTGCCCGTGCCCGATTCGCCCTGCAGCAGCACGGATGCCTTGGTCAGCGCAATCTGGTCGATCATGGCGGTGAGTTCCAGCATGCGCGGATCCTGCGTCACCAGGCCCGAGTTCTTGTTGTCGTTCAACACGTGTTGCAGACGGCGCTTGTCGGTGATGTCCGCCATCACCATTAGCTGAATGGGATCGGGTTCTCCAGGTACCGGGACCGTCGTGGATTTGACCTCCAGGAACCGGACGGTGCCGTTGCGTTTGATGCGCTGTTCGAAACGATGCTGGTCGATGAAGGTGCGATCCGCGACCAGCGTGCTGCTGTCAGGCGAGTGCGGCGCGGGCAGTTGCAGATTGACGCCGGTGGTCTCGTGGATTTCATGCACCGAGCGGAATTCCGGGAATCCCAGCAATTCGTCAGCCGCCGGATTGTGGAACAGAACCTTGCCTTTGTAGTCGGTGAGGATGACGCCTTCGTTGATGTGCGAAATGACGGCATCCATTAAGGGAGTGAATTGTTCTAGCGCGTTCATTAAACCTGCTCCTCTACCGCGTATCTTTATTGTTATGCATTCAGGTCTATATAAACCGTGCGATTACCGCTCCCCTTACACCGCTTTGGTAATCGTTCGGCAGGATTAAATCTTATTATGCCCCTAAATGTAGCACTTTGATATGGATCAGCTACCCGCGGAATATTGTTGCAAATCCGTTGAATTCGTTGCACGAGCGTTGCATGGGGGTGTGCCGGTTTTACTCAGTGATTTGTTTCAATATCTTGTAGCAAGAAGTGAAAGTGTATTGTTATTAATAGTGTTGCAGCTGAAGCTACGTCTACAGTTTCGAAATATACGGAAAATCAACAATGTGACAGTTGGCACACGGTTTGCGTTGTCTTCTTCAAAATGACCCCAACCCCGGCGGATGCTGCAACTCGGCGCCAGCCGGGGGTACAAACGACAGCGTTGAGGAGACAGTCCGTGGCATTAGCATGGCATCTACGGATGGTGCATGGCAGCGGCGCACACGCGCCCTGCGCACTGGAAAAATACGCGACCCGCTCCCACAGGATTACCTCCTTATTAGGGGGTGCTTTTGCGTCTGTGGTGATGGGCTTGTGCAGTCCGGCAGCGCTGGCGCAAGGCGGACCGGCGGCAGGTTCACAAATCGTCACCGTGCAGGCCAGCAGTATCGGCAGTTCGGTGGCACTGGGCGGCACGGTGGTGGCGTACCGAGAAGTCACGCTCACGGCACAGATTCCCGGACGCGTTGAATTCCTCGCCGGTACCGAAGGCGACCGCTTCAAGGCCGATGACATCCTGGTCGCCATCGATGACGATGACCTGCTGGCGCAGCGGCGCTCGGCGCTGGCGCAGCTGTCGAATGCCCAGTCGGCGATCTCGAATGCGCAGGTACAGTATCAGCGCGAACTGTGGTCACCTCAGAGCCGCAGCATCAGCCGTTCGGGCGGCATGGGCATGCCCAACATGTTCGACCAGATGTTCACCCAGCCGTTCGCGCAGAGCTTCATGCCCGGCAATGTCGGCGGTGACCGCTGGGTGGATCGGCAGGCCGACATTCACGGCTTCGGCACCCAGCTCACGCAGGCGCACAACCAGGCTCTGGCGGCCCAATCACAGATCGAGGAAATCGACGCCAAGTTGCGCGATACGCGCTCCTTCGCGCCGTTCGATGGCGTCATTACCCGCAAGATGGTGGAAGAGGGTGACACCGTCCAGCCCGGTCAGCCGCTGCTCGAATTCGCGGACCTGACCTACCTGCAGGTCGAGGTGGATGTACCGGTGCGCCTCATGCCCGGTCTGAAGAAAGGCATGCTGATCCCGGCCAGACTGGACGTCGGCAATGTACGGGTCGATGTGCGGGTTGCGCAGATCTTCCCGTCGGCTGATCCGGTACGCCATACCGTTACCGTCAAGTTCGATCTTCCCATGAACGTTCCCGGCGGCCCGGGCATGTATGCCGAAGTGATGGTGCCGGACATCTCCACCGGGGTCAGTTCGGTGCCGGTCATCCCTGACTCTGCCGTGCTGTGGCGCGGCAGCCTGCCGGCCGTGTACGTGGCGACAGATGACGACAAGGCCGAGCTGCGCCTGATTCGACTGGGTGACTATGTCGGGAGTCGCGAAGTGGCAGTGCTGTCGGGCCTGCAGATAGGCGAGCGCATCTATGTGTCGCCGCCGGGCGGAGCAGCGCCCGGCTGGAGTCATCGTGGTGAAAAGTGATCGCGCGGCGGTTGAGTTCAGGCAGCCATGACGGATAAGACAGAAAACGGTTCGCTTCCCGAGCTAAGCCCCGATCTCCTCGAACAGCGTGAGCGCGAGGAAATCGAAAAGCAGTCACTTGGCATCGCCGGCCGGCTGGCCTGCATCTTTATCGATTCCCCGGTTTCCCCGCTGTTGATGATGGCCGCATTGGCGATCGGTCTGCTGGGTCTGATGTTTACGCCGCGTCAGGAAGACCCGCAGATCTCGGTGCCCATGATCGACATATTCGTCCAGTATCCCGGCGCCTCGGCGGCCCAGGTCACCAGCCTGGTGACCGAACCGCTGGAAAGGATCATGCACGAGATTCCGGGTGTACGGCACGTGTATTCGGCCACCGAACGCGGCCGTGCCATGGTGACAGTGCGCTTCCTGGTCGGCGAACAGCTGGGGCCCTCTATCGTCAAGGTGCACGACAAGCTGCAGTCCAATCTGGACAAGATCCCGCCCGGCGTGGCCATGCCGCTGGTCAAGCCTAAGGGTATCGATGACGTACCCGTGGTGACCATTACGCTGTCCTCGGACAGTGTCGACGACGCCGCGCTGCGCACTCTGGGGGTGGACGTGCTGCAGCACCTGCAGCAGGTGAAAAATACCGGGCAGGGCTTCGTGGTCGGTGGCCGGGCCGAGCAGGTGCGCGTCGAGGTGCTACCCGAGCGGCTGGCGGGCTTCGGTATCACCCTGGAGCAGCTCGGCCAGACCATCCAGGCCGCCAACCAGGAAATGCCGGCCGGCTACGTCGAAGCGGCCAATACCAATTTCAGCGTCTACACCGGCGCATTCCTGCGTACCGCCGAGGAGATCGGGCGGCTGGTGGTGGGTTCGCGTGGCGGGGTGCCGATCTATGTGCGCGATGTCGCTACCGTGACCAACGGTCCGGAAGAAGCCCGCCGCATGGTCGCTTACTACACCGGCCAGGCGGCGCCCGAGAATGAGCCGCCGGCCACCGGCGAAGCCGCGGTGACAGTGGCGCTGGCCAAGAAGGAGGGCAGCAACGGCGTCACGGTGGCCAATGACATCCTGGCGCAGCTCGATCTCCTCAAGGGGCACCTGAT
>CP070738.1:349915-354170 GCA_020347685.1 Gammaproteobacteria bacterium
GTGCGGTCGGTGTTGGACACCAGCTTGCTGATGCGCAGGTTGATCTGGGTTTCGGCACTGTGCTTGGTGACGTTGAAATCGAAAATCGCCAGCATGAACAGCGGGACGATGGCGACACAGGACGTCAACAATACCGCCAGCTTCCAGATGCGGCGGAAATTGAACAGCCGTTTGAACGGTCCGCTGTCGGTAAAGCGGTCGTTCCAGAACTGCGGTTTGAAGCGCTCCAGCACAGACTCACCCGCGCGCGCCGTGAGCGCCCGCCTGCCTGCCAGCGGTTGCAGGTGCGACGCAGCGCCTAGCCGGGGCCGGCGCCTTGCCCACGCTTGTGCTGTATACGCTCATTGGCTTCCCTGATGGTGTGACTCAGCACCTCGATATCGACCGGTTTGTGCAGATAAGCGAAAGCGCCGAGACTCAGGCAGGTTTCGCGATCCTCGTCCGACCCGTGCCCGGTCAGGATGATCACCTCCACCCCGGGCCGGGTCTGTTTGACCTGTTTCAGCACCTCGATACCGTCGATGCCGGGCATCATCAGGTCGAGCACAATGACCTCCGGTTCATCCCGGGCAATCAACTGCAGCGCCGACTCCCCGTCATAAGCCACCGCGGTACCCATGTTGCGCAGTTGCAGGCGTTCCGACAGCGTCTGCACGAACTGCTTTTCGTCATCCACCAGCAATACCCGGGACGGCGCCTCGAAATGGCATCTGCGGTACACATCATTCTGGTGGTAAGCGCTGCCGACCCGCGTCTCCACGGCACGCACGCCGGTGACCGTGCTGGCTATCGCCTTGAGTTCCTGTTCCAGGCGCTCGAGCATGAGCACGTGCTTGTTGATGGTCAGAACCACCTTGCCGTTTGTTGCACAGACATCGACACCGTGCCCTTCCCTGGCCAGCGCCACCGCCACCCGCGAAGCCAGAATGAAATCCTGCACCGCCTGGCGCGAGGCGGCCGTGGTGTCCAGCTCCGGCAGCCTGGCGCGCTCGTCAATCAGCCCGGCAGCCTCGTGCACACTGCTGGTATCCATGGGAATAACCATGTCATACAGCTGCGGGCTCCAGGGGTCGTCGACACCGCGTAACGAGCGCACCCAGCTGGCACGCTCCGCATCCAGGCGCGCTATGGTCTTGACCGCTTCCTTCTCCGCCAGACCGCGCTCTTCGGCGGCCACCGCGACGCGCGCCTGCAGGCCCGCTATCAGGCACACACGCAACAAATGGGTGATTTCGTGCGGTATCAGGTGTGCCAGGTAGCCGGACACCAGAACATTCTGCTCGGCCAGCGACTCTGCCGCCGCCAGACGCAGAAACGCCAGCGCGCGTTCCTTTTCATGAGTGAATTTGTTGAATACCGAGGTCGTCGAGGAAAACGCCCGTTCCAGCTTGTGGCGCTCGATACCCGACAGTTCCGCCGCAGCGTCGAGAATGTTGGCGTCGGTGACCAGCCGACAGCCGGTGCGGTCGAACACTTCGCGGACAACCGAGTCCGCCCTGCAGAATTCCCCGTAGAACACTGAAATATTCGGCATGCTATGCGCCTCGTCTAGGCCTCCTCGGGAGCCACCGTCAGCGGACACTCTGCGTGATCACCGCCCTCGTGCACCCGCTGGTGCACCAGCGTGATAGCCCGGCTGCTGGTGACGTAGAAATGCTCCCTGCCGATCTTCTCGAACAGATGGGTGCGTCGCAGCACCGCCATCACCGATTCGTTGACGCCGCTCAGGGAAATCTCGATCCCGGCGCTCTTCAGCCGGTCCACCATCAGCGACAACGCCTCTTCGCCCGAAGCATCGAGTTCACTGATGCCGTTGGACACCAGCAGTATATGCCGCAGTTTCGGCTTCGACAGTCGAATCTGCGCGATTCGGTCCTCCAGGTAGCTGGCGTTGGCGAAGAACAGGGGTCCGTCGAAGCGCACCACGGCGAGGTATTCGCACTCCTTCAGCCTGCGCACTCCGCATTCGCGATGTGCGTCGTCCTCGTCCCTGCACAGCGACGCGATGGTCGGGCGCATGCTCTTGTACAGAAACACGGCGAGCGAAAGAAAAACCCCGATCATGATGCCCTTGTCGAGGTGTGGCGCGAACGCCAGCGTGCTGACAAACGAGATTACCGAGATGATGCCGTCGTGCCGTTGCGCTTTCCAGGCGTGCACGAAGCCCGACACATTGATCAGCCCGATAACAGCCATCATGATGACCGCGGCGAGTACCGCCTGCGGCAGATGGTAGAGCAAGGGGGTAAAAAACAGCAGCACGGTAACCACCGCCAGGCTGGTGAATACGCTGGACAGGCCCGATATGGCACCCGTCTGCAGATTCACCGCCGAGCGTGAAAAGGAGCCGGAGGTCGGGTAGCTGTTGCCGATCGATCCGACAATATTGGCCAGCCCCTGGCCGATCAGCTCCTGGTTGGGGTGCAGCCTCTGCCCGGTCCTGGCCGACATGGCCTTGGCGACCGACACGGCTTCCATGAAACCGAGCAGCGCGATGATCGCCGCATAGGGCAACAGCTGCAGCACGGTATGCATCTTGAACTGGGGCACCGCGAAGGTCGGCAGACCGCGCGGTACCTGACCGACCACCGCACCGCCGCTGCTCACCACCAACTTGTCCGTTGGCAGCGCCCTGTTACCTACCAGAATACGCCAGGTCCGGCCGTCGGTTTCGACCCCGTCAGGCACCTTGTCACGCAGGAAAAACCGGTACGAGCCGTCGCCGCGCTGCTGCCCGGCGAACAGTTGCCGGCGTAACTCGTTGCGGTAGGCCTGCGCCTCGAGGTTGAGCCTCTCGATTTCGACCGAAATCAGACTGATTTCATGCCGCGCATTGATTTCGCCGGTAACATCGGCGCTCTGCTTGGCTTCCTCGAGCTTCTTGTGCAGCTCGGTACGTTCCGCGGCCAGCGGCTGCACCGTCTTCACCGAGCGATTGAACTCCCGGATCAGCTTGCGCGTCTGCAACGATTCGATGCTGGATATCGCGGTGCTGACATTATGCTCAAACCCGGTTGCCCACGACAGCAGTGTCGTAACCACCACCGCAACCAGCACGCTGGGTATTTTGTGCGAAATACGGTTCAGCCCGTACATGATGGAAAACGCCAGCACGCCCATCGCAAGGGTCGGCCAATGCGTGTAGTGCATCGCCTCCTGCATGACCTGCAGGATGGTCTCGTAATGGTGTTTGGCGCTGTCGACGTTGACACCAAACAGTTTCGACAACTGGGAAGAGGCAATGATGATCGCCGCGGCGTTGGTAAACCCGTTGACCACCGGGTGGGAGAGGAAATTGACCACCAGCCCAAGCCGCAGAACGCCGACCAGAAACTGCAACATACCCACCACCAGCGCAAGCAGGATGGCATAGGCGATATAACCCTCGGAGCCGGCAGCCGCCAGCGGTTCCAGCGAGGCGGCCGTCATTAGAGACACCACGGCAACCGGCCCGGTTGCCAGCTGCAGGCTGGAACCGAACAGCGACGCAATCATGGGCGGCAGGAATGAGGCATACAGACCGTAGTACGCCGGCAGGCCGGCCAGCTGCGCGTATGCCATGGACTGCGGAATCAGCACCAGCGCGACCGTCAGCCCGGCAATCATATCGGCGCGCAGACTGCCCGCGCCGTAGTTGCGGAACCAGGTCAGGAACGGGAAGATCTTTTCTACTACTGGCCCCATCCGGTGCTCACCTCGCGCGAATGCGGCCGCTGGCGCATAAGGCGGAAACAGCCGGACCTCGCGTCGGCGCGCGCCGCGAACTTCTCCACCTCGATGCTCGAAGTGGCACGGCGGCCCTGCTCCGGGAAAAAATCCGCACAGACCTGCGGCACGACCTGCTGTTCTGACAACACGACACCTGAAACGGTGAACACGATCCGGACATAACTGAACACTCAATCAGTTTGATACGCCGATCACCAGCCGGCGTCAACGGCCTCCCGCGAGATACGCGCGCAATTGGCCGAAGTTCGGCGCCAAATCATCCAACTTATTGATATAGATCAACAACCAGCAGCCATAGGCAGTACACTCAGAGCAGCCTCATTGGGCGGCAACGGGTGCCGGAAACGCCGCAGCGGAAATGTCCCTGCCACGCCTGCTCTATCGCTTCCTCTAGCGCTTGGCAATCAATTGCAGAAACTCGTGGCGGGTACGGTGATTTTCGCGAAACGAACCGAGCATCATGGAAGACACCGTCCAGGAGTGTTGTTTCTGAACCCCGCGCATCATCATGCAGAAATGCTGCGCC
>CP070738.1:354270-358456 GCA_020347685.1 Gammaproteobacteria bacterium
GCATGGCGTGCAGGAAACTGATCAGGATGTGCACACAATCGGCCACCGCCAGGGTCAGGATGATAGTGGGAGACTGCGCCGAGGGCGGTGTCAGGCCGATGCCCAGCCAGCCCGCCAGGCCCATGGCGGTGAGTACCGACAGGGCGATCACCAGAAACGTGCCCGCGATGGCCGAAAACGACCTCAGCAGTAGCAGCAGGGTCATGAGTACCACGGCGAGCATCAGCGGTACCAGGGTGCGCTGGTCGTGCAGGCTGACCTCCGGGAAGGTATTGTTCATGACCG
Organism: Gammaproteobacteria bacterium; assembly: GCA_020347685.1. GTDB lineage: Bacteria > Pseudomonadota > Gammaproteobacteria > DSM-19610 > DSM-19610 > Thiogranum. The sequence goes on from CP070738.1 coordinate 354,556, forward strand.
CCATGCCGGTCAGATACACCTCCAGATCGGGATTGCCGGCGCGCAGTTCGGTAACCAGCCCTCTGGCATAGCCGATGACATCGGCAACCTCCAGGCCGGTCTGCTCTGCCAGGTCCGGCAACTGGATGGTCACATTGACCCCGGTCACATGACCGCTCGGGGACACCAGCCGGTTGACCAGTGTCGGCTCGCTGAGTGCGACCGCACGGATACGCTGCAGCTGGGCCGGTCCGAGTCCCGCGGCGTCCGGGACCAGGTCTTCGACAATCAGGTCGTCACCCTCGGCCTCGGTGTGCTGGTAGTTGCTGATGGAATCGACGCGTATGGAATAGGGAATCTGCCAGGCCCCCTCGGTGAGGCTGATGACCGCGGCGAGTGTCTCCGGCGTAAAAACGGAGCCGCCGCGTGGCGCGAGGATGAACAGAACATTGTCTGTTTTCGTGTAGGTGTTTTGCAGATTCTCGAAGGCCTGCAGCTCGGGATTGTCCGCACCGAAAAATACCCGGTAGTCGGCGTCGAAATAAATGAAGCGGATACCGCTGGCGGCCACGGCAGCCAGCACGATGCTGAGGAACAGAACCGGGTAGCGCCAGCGTGCCAGCCATTCTCCGTATGCCTTTCCCATTCTTGTGCCTTGTAGGTGCGGGTTCCCGGAAGACGTGGGCAGTTGTGTCCCAGGGTCGCAGACCCTTGCTGCACCGCAACTCCGCACGTGCAGCCAGACTGTCCATGACGCCCTGCGTAAAGCAAGCATAGCTTAGCTGCTCCCTGCCCCGCCGGGCGGACCAAGGGGTCAGAACCGGCTTCGCGAGGCCTGACCCCCGGGGATGCAGGACTGTCCCTTCGTCCCGTCGAGCCCCCTCGCGGCCGGGCACCCCGAAAACCCGCGCGGCGTAACGGGCCGCCCCGACACGGAAATACCCACCCCACCGGTTGCAGGACGTCATCCCTGCCCCGCATACCCCGGCTTTGGCTCCGCCCCTGGCGCGCGCCCGGTTTAAGACCGGGGCCGGCGGACCGAAACATTATCAATTGGAGTCGTAGTCTGGCGCCGGTGCGCGACGACCGTGCCCGGTGGGACGACTCTACCAGTCAACGGGTAGCCGATGCAGCGCGTACGCGAAATCCTCCGACAGCGAGCCGACAGCGAGCACGAACAGGCGTTCATCCGTCTGGCGATCTGCGCCCTGGTGATGAGCTACGTGGCGGTGGCGATGGTCAACGGCCGGCTCGGACCGGCGGCCACACCGTTGTTTGCCGTCTGCGGGACATTCTTCCTGCTGGCCTCGACCCTGGCGGTCCTGATCGTGGCCCGACCGCAGGTCTCGCCCGCCCGGCGCCTGGCGGGGATGGTGCTGGACATGAGCGGCCTGGGCGCCAGCCTGTACTTGCTGGACGCGGCCGGGACCGCCCTGTTCCCCCTCTACCTCTGGGTCATCGTCGGCAACGGCCTGCGCTTCGGGCAACCCTACCTGTACACAGCCATGGGTCTGGCCTTCACGAGCCTCGTCACCGTCATGGCCACCAGTGTCTGGTGGAACGGCCAGCCTTACCTGGGCGCCGGTCTGCTGGTGGGCCTGGTGGCCCTGCCGGTATATTTCTCGGCCCTGCTGCGGCGGCTGAACCAGGCCAACCAGGAGCTGGAGGCCATGAGCCGGGACCTGGCGCAGCTCGCTCAGCAGGATCCGCTGACCGGGCTGCCCAACCGGCGCCGGTTCCAGGACTACCTGCAGGCCGCGCTGGCCCACGTCCGGCGCCACCACACCGGCCTGGCGCTGCTGTTTCTGGACCTGGACGGCTTCAAGCAGGTCAACGACACCCTGGGGCACCAGGCCGGCGATCAGCTGCTGCAGCAGCTGTCCGCGCGGCTCACCGCGTGTCTGCGCGATGAAGACCTGCTGTCGCGGCAGGCGCCCGCGGGGGCGGGTGCGGCACCGGGCAACACCGTGGCACGGGTCGGCGGTGACGAGTTCCTGTTCCTGCTGCCCGGCGTCAGGGACGCAAGCGACGCCGCCAGTGTCGCCCGGCGCCTGCTGGAGCTACTGGCCCAGCCGTTCGTGATCGGCGCAAGCGAGTTCCACGTCGGCGGCAGTATCGGCATCAGCCTCTATCCGAGCGACGGCAATGACGTCGAGACGCTGATCAAGAGCGCGGACATGGCGATGTACCACGCCAAGGAAAACGGCCGCAACAACTATCAGTACTTCGACGCGTCCATGAACGCAGCGGCCGCCGAACGCCTGGCGTTGGAGAATGCCCTGCGCAGCGCGATCGACAACCGGGAGCTTGCGCTCCACTACCAGCCCAAGTTTGACCTGCGCAGTGGCGCCATCGTGGGGGTCGAGGCGCTGCTGCGCTGGCAGCACCCGGAGCTGGGCGTGATCCCGCCCGACAGGTTCATCCCGCTGGCCGAGGAATCCGGCCTGATCCTGGCGATCGGCGAATGGATGATCGACGCGGCCACACGACAGCTGCGCCGCTGGCAGCGGGACGGCATGGAGCTGTCCATGTCGATCAATATCTCCACCGTGCAGCTGAACGCGCAGAACGTGGCCGACGTGATGAGGAAATATATCGACAAGAACGGCTGCCGTGCGGAGCGGCTGGAGATCGAGCTGACCGAATCCAGCATGATGGATGCCCACGAGCGCGCCACCGATACGCTCGACGACCTCAAGGCGCTCGGCGTGCAGATCTCCTTGGACGACTTCGGTGTCGGCTACTCGTCGTTCCGTTACCTGCGCAAGCTGCCGGTCGACAGTGTGAAGATCGATCACAGCATGATACCCGACATCACCACCGACCCGGACGACGCCGCCATCGTTTCCGCCATCCTGGCCATGGCCCACACCCTCGACCTGCGGGTGGTGGCCGAGGGCGTGGAAACCCCGGAGCAGTTGCAGTTCCTGCGCGACCGGCAGTGCGACATCGTGCAGGGCTACCTGTTCAGCCGTCCGCTGCCGGAGGCGGAACTGCGCCAGTTCATCGCCGATCGAGACACGGCGGTGGACGAGTCGGACCCGATCGGTCTGTTGCTGACCGAAGTGGAAGTGTAGGCGCACCGGCCTGCGGCGCGCTGGTCAGGCCGGCGCCACCATCAGCAAAGCGTCTCCGCGGCAGCGGATCAGCGGGTGCGGCACGATGGGGGCGCGATCGATGATCCGGTATCCGAGCCGCTGATAGAGCCGCAGCGCGGCCGTATTCTCCTCGAACACCACCAGACTCAGCCGGTCGTAGCCGTGTTTGCGTGCCTGTTGCCCGGCAATTCGCATCAGCTGCGTGCCGATACCGCGCCCGCGGTAGTCCGGCAGCAGCGCGATGCCGCAGATGTACCAGGTCTCGGGCGCTTCCAGGTACTTGTAGGGCGCAAACACATCGCTGCCGTCAAACGGCGGCGGCGCCACCGCAGCGGCCGGATCACGCGCAGGCATGGGAAAACTCAGTAACACACCGGCGCGCCGGCCCGATACTTCCGCCAGCCAGCAGTTCCGGTAACTGTAATCGCCTTCTCCGGAAGCGTAGCGCTCGACGCCGATATCCAGCGGCGTGCGATCGCCGGCCGCCTGCGCGGCTTGCGTCCAGTCGATGAGTGCCACGCCATCGGAGGAGATGTCGATCATTTCGGCAATGAAACGACTGTCCCCTGCGCTTGCGGGCCGGTAAGCGGGTTTGTCGCTCATGTCGCCACCGCCGCCTGGGAGTCCCGGCAAGGGTACCGCCCCTTGCCTGCCTGACGAAGCCCTGTTGCCGTTCCGGTGCTGCAGCCTCAGTGCGGGCTAAGCCCGTACATAGTCCAGAACGATGTCCTCACGGCAGGTGCACCTGAGCCCGATACCGTCCTCGGCACGCCGCGTAATCACGGCCGGTATGCGCAGGTGATCCACCAGTGTAGGACGAGTGC
>CP070738.1:358556-362678 GCA_020347685.1 Gammaproteobacteria bacterium
GCCCACGACCCGGAACGCCAGACGCGTATCGAACAGGTCAACGAGGTACTGAGCGCCATCGGTGCCGGCGAGCTACCGCAGATTCTGGTCTACAACAAGAGCGATCTGAGCGCGGAACCGCCGCATCTGCTCAGGGATACCGAAGGGCGGGTCACCCGGCTGTGGTGTTCGGCCGTCACCGGTGCAGGGATCGAGCTGCTGCAGCAGGCGCTGGGCGAATTTTTCCTGTCCGACCAGGTGCATGGCTGGCTGCAGCTGCCGGCCTCGGCAGGCCGCCTGCGGGCTGCCATCTACCGGACCGGCGAAGTCCTGCAGGACAACCCGGATGATGTCGGTGGCTGGTGGCTGGAAGTCAGGATCAGTGCCCGGGAACTGGAGGCGCTGTACCGCCGCGAGGGCCTCGACTATGTCCTGCGCGCCGATCGGGAGGCGCTGCGTGTTGCGGGCGCGGCGCAAGCTCCCTAGAATCTCGCACTTTGGCTGATACACTGGGGCCGCGCAGGGAATCGTGCCATCTGCGGCGCGGTTGTCAGGGTTTTGGGTCGTGCCAGACGGCCTCAACAGAAATTATCTAGCTTACGGAGTCATGCATGGCCTGGAATGAGCCGGGAGGCGGAAACAACAAGGATCCCTGGGGCGGTCGAGGCGACCAGGGCCCACCTGACCTGGACGAAGTCGTGCGCAAGATGCAGGACAAGCTGGGCGGCCTTTTTGGCGGCCGCAAGCGCGGCGGCGGTGGCGGTGGCGGAGGTGCCGGCAAGGCCGGATTCGCCGGATTCGGTCTGGTGGCGATCATCGTGCTGGTGGTGTGGTTGTTCTCCGGAATTTACATTGTCGATGCCGGCAAGCGTGGCGTCGTGCTGCGTTTCGGTGCCTTTACCGAGGCGACCATGCCCGGTCCCCACTGGCATATTCCCTATCCTGTGGAGCAGGTCGAGATTGTCGACGTCGAACAGCGGCGTTTCATTGAAATCGGCTACCGGTCGGGTAGTGGCGGACAATCCGCCGTGACCGTGCCGCGTGAAGCACTGATGCTCACCCAGGACGAAACCATTGTGAACATCCAGCTCGCCGTGCAGTACCAGGTCGACGATCCGCGCCTGTACCTGTTCAATGTGCGCGACCCCGACGCGGTGCTCAAGCAGAGCGCGGAAAGCGCGCTGCGCGAGGTCGTCGGCAAGAGCAAAATGGACTTCGTGCTCCAGGAAGGCCGGGCCGAGGTTGTCAACCGGACCAAGATCCTGATGCAGGAGATTCTCAACTCCTATAACAGCGGCCTGCTGGTTTCGGACGTCAATCTGCAGGACGCCCAGCCGCCCGAAGAAGTGCAGGGCGCTTTCTCCGATGCCATCAAGGCGCGTGAGGACAGGGTGCGACTGAAGAACGAGGCCGAGGCCTATGCCAACGATGTGATTCCGAAAGCGCGCGGTACCGCGGCACGGCAGGTGCAGGAAGCAGAGGGTTACCGGGAATCGCTGATCGCCAAGGCCGAGGGTGAGGCCAGCCGCTTCACCCAGTTGCTGGGCGAGTATGAAAAGGCGCCGGAAGTGACCCGCAAGCGTCTGTACCTGGAAACCATGGAGTCGGTCATGTCGCGCACCGGCAAGGTGCTGGTGGACAGCGAGAGCACCGGCAACCTCATGTACCTGCCGCTGGACGAGCTGTTCAAGAGGCGGGTCGAGCCGCCGCGCTTTTCCAGTCCCGACGAGGGCGAGGCATCATCCGACGACTCGGGCAATGATGAAGCGCTGAGGCCACCGCGCCGAACCAGGGAGACACGCTGATGGCAAATACCAGGGCTTTTTTTCTCATGCTGGCGCTGCTGCTGCTGGCGCTTGCGGGCTTTTCCCTGTTCACCGTGGCGGAGTGGGAAAAAGCCATCATGTTCCGGCTGGGTGAGATACGCGAGGCCGACTTCAGGCCGGGCCTGCATGTCAAGATCCCGTTCATCAACAACGTGCGCAAGTTCGACGGCCGTCTGCTGACCCAGGACGTGGAACCGGAGCGCTTTCTGACGGTGGAAAAGAAGAACGTGATTGTCGATTCCTTCGTCATGTGGCGGATTGCCGATGTAAAACGCTATTACAAGGCGGTGGCGGGCGACGAACGCAATGCCCGGCTGCGCATCGAGCAGGTCATCAAGGACGGTATGCGCGGCGAGTTCAGCAAGCGCACCATCAACGAAGTCGTTTCGGGTGAGCGCGACGTGATCATGGAGGAACTCACCGAGGCCGCCAATCGGCAGGCGCAGCAGATCGGTATCGAAATCGCCGATGTGCGCATCAAGCGTATCGACCTGCCCGCGGAAGTGAGTAACTCGGTATACCGGCGCATGCAGGCCGAGCGCTCCCGGGTGGCCAAGGAATTCCGCTCGCGCGGTTTCGAGGAATCCGAAAAGATCCGCGCCAACGCCGATCGTCAGCGTCAGGTACTGATCGCCGAGGCCTACCGTGAAGCCGAACAGATTCGCGGCGAAGGTGACGCCAAGGCGGCGGAGATCTACGCCAACGCCTACGGCAAGAACCAGGAGTTCTACGCGTTCACTCGCAGTCTCAAGGCCTACCAGGAATCCTTCCGGGGCGGCAGCGATGTACTGTTGCTGGAGCCGGACAGCGAGTTCTTCGACTATTTCGACCGGGCCAAAGACTAGCCCGGCTAACATGTGCAAGCCCGGACGATGCCGTGTCGTCCGGCTTTTTTTTGGATTAGACGATGTGGGATGATCTCTGGGCGGCCCTGGCCCTGATGCTGGTAATCGAAGGCATCGTGCCGTTTCTGAGCCCGGACGCCATGCGGCGCATGCTGGCCGCCATGCTGCAGATGGACAACCGCAGCATCCGCGTCGCCGGATTGATCAGTATGCTGGTTGGAGTCGGGCTCCTGTACTGGGTGCGCCGGGGCAACGTGGTCGGATGACACGAAAGAATCGCTGGTTATTGCCGGAAGGTATCGAGGAACTGCTGCCCGAACAGGCCAGGCAGCTGGAGCAGTTGCGCCGTGAGCTGCTCGACCTGTACAGCAGCTGGGGTTACGAGCTGATCATCCCGCCGTTCATCGAATACCTGGATTCGCTGCTCACCGGCACCGGCCACGACCTCGACCTGCAGACGTTCAAACTCATCGATCAGCTGTCCGGGCGGCTGCTCGGGCTGCGCGCCGACATGACGCCGCAGGCCGCGCGTATCGATGCGCACCGCCTGCAGCGCGAGTCGCCGACCCGCCTGTGTTACCTGGGCACCGTGTTGCATACCCTCCCGGGCGGTTTCGCGGGATCGCGCAGCCTTATGCAGGTGGGCGCCGAACTGTTCGGTCATGCCGGTGCCGAGAGCGATGTCGAGATTCTCGAACTGATGGTGGCGACGCTTGCGCTCACCGGCATAGAGGACCTGTATCTTGACCTCGGTCATGTCGGCATCTACCGCGGCCTGGCGGCCGATGCCGGACTGGACGACGACCAGGAGGCGCTGCTGTTCGACGCCCTGCAGCGCAAGGCGATTCCGGAAATCAATGAATTTCTCCGCCAACTGGACTTGTCCACGGCCCAGCGCGAGCGTCTGGCTGGGCTGGCGACCCTCAACGGCGGGGCAGAGGTGCTGGAACGCGCCCGCACTCTGTTTGCGGGCAGCGGTGATGCCGCGCAGCTGGCGCTGGAAAACCTGGAGCGTATCGCCACGCTTGCCCAGCGGCGACTGCCGGATGTTGCGCTGCACTTCGATCTGGCGGAGTTGCGCGGCTACCAGTTTCACACCGGCGTGGTCTTCGCTGCCTTCGTGGCGGATCGCGGCCAGGAAATCGCGCGCGGCGGGCGCTACGACGATATCGGCAAGGTGTTCGGGCGGGCGCGGCCGGCCACCGGCTTCAGCACCGATCTGCGCAGCCTGATGCGGCTTGGCGCGAGGCAGGCAGCGGCAGCAGCGGGCGCTATCGCCGCGCCGGCGGAAGACGAGCCGGCGCTGGCCGACCGGGTGCGCACCCTCCGCGCGCAGGGTGAACGCGTCGTACAGCAGCTGCCGGGCCAGGCAGGCAGCTTTGCGGAAATGGGCTGTGACCGCCTACTGCGCTGGAACGGCTCGGACTGGGTGGTGGAAGCGATTGGTTAGTTATTAACCGCGAAGTACGCTA
>CP070738.1:362778-366831 GCA_020347685.1 Gammaproteobacteria bacterium
CACAGCGGCGGACGCATGGTAATGCGGCGCCAGACGGCAGCGACGCGCCGCCCCCGGGCGGCACGGTCCGATAGTCGCCACGCTGATGACGGGGTTTCAGCCCACCCGCTTGCGGGCGTTGCGGAACATTCTCAGCCAGGGACCGTCCTCACCCCAGCTGTCCGGGTGCCAGGAGTTCTGCACGCTGCGGAACACCCGTTCGGGGTGCGGCATCATGATGGTGAAGCGGCCGTCCTCGGTAGTCAGACCGGTAATGCCCGACGGCGAGCCGTTGGGGTTGAAGGGATACTGCTCGGTGGCGGTTCCGTAGTTGTCCACGTAGCGCAGTGCCACAGCACTTTCGTCAAGCGCTCGCTGCGCCAGCTCCGGTCGCTCGAATGCGGCACGTCCTTCACCGTGGGCAACGGCAATGGGCAGCCGCGAACCCGCCATGCCGTCCAGCAACAGCGAAGCACTGGGCAGCACCTCGACCATGGAAAAGCGCGCCTCGAACTGTTCCGAAGTATTGCGTACAAAGCGCGGCCACAGTGCCGCACCCGGAATGATGTCATGCAGCGCAGACATCATCTGGCAACCGTTGCAGACTCCCAGGCCCCAGCTGTCAGCACGCGCGAAGAAGGCGCTGAACGCGTCCCGGGCACGCGCATTGAAGAGCACCGATTTGGCCCATCCCTGGCCGGCGCCCAGCACATCGCCATAGGAAAAACCACCGCAGGCGACCAGCCCGCTGAATTCGCTCAGATCGGTACGGCCCTCGATTACATCGCTCATGTGCACGTCGTGACAGGCAAAGCCGGCGGCATCGAAAGCCGCCGCCATTTCCACCTGACCGTTCACGCCCTGCTCGCGCAGGATTGCTACGCGCGGACGCGCACCGGTGGCGATCATGGCGGCGACCGGGTTGTCATCGGGATCGAAGCTCAGCTGCGGGCGGATCCCCGGGTCGGCGCCGTCCAGCAGCGCGCGGTATTCCTGTTCGGCGCAGTCGGGATTGTCGCGCAGCGCCTGCATGCGATAGCTGGTCTGCGCCCAGGCGCGCTGCAAATCGGCGCGTTTCTGCGCCAGCACTGTACTGCCGGCAAAGGTGAACAGGATTCGATCGTCGTCACGCAGCGTGCCGATTACGTGGCTGTGCCGCCCCAGCCCGGCCGCGCGCAGCGTCTCCAGCACGGTGTCGGTATCGCAGTGGCGCACCTGCAGCACGGCACCCAGCTCCTCACTGAACAGTGCCGCCACCTGGTCGTCGCCGAGCTCGTCCAGTTGCGCCTCCAGGCCACAGTGGCCGGCGAAACTCATTTCACACAGCGTCGCGAACAGGCCGCCATCGGAGCGGTCATGGTAGGCGAGCAGCAGATCGGCCTGGTTGAGGTCCTGCACGGTGTCGAAAAACGCTTGCAGTGCCCCGGGATCATCGAGATCCGGGGCACGGTGTCCCACCTGCTTGTAGACCTGAGCCAGTGCCGAGCCTGCCAGGCGGTTACGCCCCTTGCCCAGATCGACCAGGATCAGATCGGTGTCGCCGCAGTCGCAGCGCAGCTGCGGGGTCAGGGTACGGCGGACGTCCTCAACCGGGGCGAAAGCGGTAACGATCAGTGACAGCGGAGCGGTCACCGCGCGCTCTTCGCCGGCCTCCCGCCATACGGTTTTCATGGACAGGGAATCCTTGCCAACCGGAATGGCGATGCCCAGCCGCGGGCACAACTCCTCGCCCACCGCACGTACGGTATCGAACAGGCCCGCATCCTCTCCGGGGTGACCGGCAGGCGCCATCCAGTTCGCCGACAGACGCACCCGGGCCAGAGTCTCGATACGCGCCGCGGCAATATTGGTGATCGCTTCGCCCACCGCCATACGCCCGGACGCAGCCGGCTCGACCAGCGCCAGCGGCGGCCGTTCGCCCATGGCCATGGCTTCGCCGCGATAGCCCATATAATCGGCACAGGTCACCGCCACGTCGGCTACCGGCACCTGCCAGGGTCCCACCATCTGGTCACGCACCACCTGGCCGGTCACCGAACGGTCGCCGATGGTAATCAGGAACTGCTTGCTCGCCACAGCCGGCAGGCGCAGCACCCGGTAGGCCATCTCGGCGATATCCTCAGGCAGTTCCAGCTCCGGCTTGGTGAAGGTGCGGTGGTGCACGTCGCGCAACATCTTGGGCGGTTTGCCGAGCAGCAGCGACAATGGCAGATCAATCGGCGTGTTGTCGAAATAGCCATCACCCAGCACCAGGCGCTGGTCTTCGGTGGCCTCGCCCAGCACATCGAACGGACAGCGCTCGCGTTCACAGATCGCCTGAAACTCGTCCATGCGCTCGGCAGGCACCGCCAGCACATAGCGCTCCTGCGACTCGTTGCACCAGATCTGCATGGGCGACATGCCCGGCTCGTCATTGGGTACGGCGCGTAACTCGAACGAGCCGCCACGACCGGCGTCGTTGACCAGCTCAGGCACTGCATTGGACAGGCCGCCGGCGCCGACATCGTGTATGGAAAGAACCGGGTTGTCCTCCCCCATCGCCCAGCAGCGGTCTATGACCTCCTGGCAGCGGCGCTGCATCTCGGGATTGCCACGCTGCACCGAGGCGAAATCGAGATCCTCGGAACTGGTGCCGCTCGACATGGACGAAGCGGCCCCGCCACCCAGTCCGATCAGCATGGCCGGCCCGCCCAGCACGATGATCTGTGCACCTGCCGGAATGCTTAGCTTGTCGATGTGTTCAGCGCGGATGTTGCCATATCCGCCGGCAATCATGATGGGCTTGTGATAACCGCGCAGCTCCGGCCCATCCGGCCCGGGCACCTGTTCCTCGAAGGTGCGGAAGTAGCCGCACAAATTGGGGCGCCCGAACTCGTTGTTGAAGGCAGCCGCTCCCAGCGGACCATCGATCATGATCTCCAGCGCAGAAACTATGCGCCGCGGCCTGCCATGCTCGGTCTCCCAGGGCTGGATAAAATCCGGAATCAGCAGGTTGGAGGTTGAAAAGCCACACAGGCCGGCCTTGGGTTTAGCGCCGCGCCCGGTGGCACCCTCGTCGCGGATTTCCCCCCCCGAACCGGTCGCCGCACCGGGAAAAGGAGAAATCGCCGTGGGGTGGTTGTGGGTCTCCACCTTGATCTGGATATGCACGTCCTCGGCATGGCATTCGAACACGCCGGTGCCGGGATTGACCAGAAAACGCCTGGCCGGGTGCCCCTGCAGCACCGCGGCGTTATCGTGGTAGGCGGACAGGATGCCCTCGGGACTGGCGCGATGGCTGGCGCGGATCATGTTGAACAGTGTGGCGTCCTGTTCCACGCCGTCGATAATCCAGTTGGCATTGAAGATCTTGTGCCGGCAGTGCTCGGAATTGGCCTGCGCAAACATCATCAGCTCTACATCGCTAGGGTTACGCCCCAGGCCGGTAAAGCTCTCCACCAGGTAGTCCATCTCGTCGTCCGAAAGCGCCAGCCCAAGCGCGCTGTTGGCGCGTTGCAGGGCTTCTCGCCCCCCCTGCAGCACATCGACTGTGGCGAACGGGGCGGGCTCGGCCTGCTGAAACATCGACTGGGCATCCTCTGCGGACCTGAGCACCGACTCCGTCATGCGGTCGTGCAGCAGCGCGAGCAGCTTCTCCAGTGCGGCGGCATCCAGCACGACGCGATCCTGCAGTTGCAGGTCGAAACGGATACCCCGCTCGATGCGCCGCAGCGCGGACAGGCCACAGTTGTGGGCGATATCAGTGGCCTTGCTGGACCAGGGAGAAATGGTACCGAGTCGCGGCACCACCCAGAAGGAATACAGTGTCTCGGCAGGCGGCGCACTGAGCGGCGCCAGCAACTGGTGCAGGACTTCACGTTGTGCCGCGTTGAGTTCCTGCTCGAGTTCGACAAAATGTACGAAATGCGCACTCAGGCCGACAACGCCGGTGACGTCTCGCCGGATTCGTTCCAGAAGTTTCTGGATACGGAAGCTCGAAAAGGCAGGCGCGCCGGGAAGTTGCAGCATGGATTTTCTCTGACTGATTGGGGTCCGACGAAAGCCAGCAATCATACTGGATGGCCCCGGGGTGGT
>CP070738.1:366931-370929 GCA_020347685.1 Gammaproteobacteria bacterium
TGACGCGCGATCACAGCCAGGTGGAGGAGTTCGTCAACCTGGGCCTGATCACCCCCGAACAGGCAGAGGGCCACCCGGCCTCCAACATTATCACCCGCGCCGTCGGTGTGGCCGGCCACCTCGAGCTTGATTCCGAGATGTTCGAAATCGCCGCGGGCGATACTGTCATGCTGTGCAGCGACGGACTGTACCGGGAACTTGATGAGGGGGAGATCGGGGCATGCCTGGCGCTGGATGACTGTCAGCAGGCCTGTGACGGGCTGCTAGAGAAGGCGCTTTCGCATGGGGCGCGCGACAATGTCACGGTGGCGGTGGTGCGTGCGCTGTACGAAGAGCAGGTGACCCGGACCCATTACAACCCGTCGGTGACGCCGGCGACCGGGCACGCTGCGCGCGACGACGATCCGACTACCTGCTGACGCCGCCCCGCTGCGGGCGTTGAATTTTCACCAACCTTTGCTGGGACAGTTGTTGGTCGACACCCAACTCGTCGGAGGGGGCGCCTCGCCGGCGGTCGGCCGGACATCGCTCCCGGTTCTGCTAAGCTTCTGATTTCCAGCCCTTGTTTTTGATTGTGGTGGGAGCGTGCCGGGAACTGGCACGGGTTCTGCTGAAGCACGGTTGCAGCGGGTGTCGTCGCGACCCGGGGTGGCAGACCCAGGGTGCGGTTACTAAGCTTTTCGGGACCCGCGGCGGGTTTTTCATGGCACACCAGACCCCGTCGTGTGCGGGGCTCAACGAGGATTGAGGACAGCATGCAGCGGATCGGCATTGTTTCAGTCAGCCATCATTCCAGCCCCGCTTCCCGGGCAGGCGTGGCGCTCACGTTGGTCTGCTGGCTGGCGGGTTGTTCGGGCCTCGGCGGACCCGACTATCAGCGCCCCGAGGTGGCGGCCAAGGAAAGCTGGTCGCAGCCGGAGGGCGTGACGGTGTCTGCCGCCGCCACCATCCAGCCCGACTGGTGGACCGGTTTCGGCGACCCCTATCTGAACGAGCTCATCGAGCGGGCCATTGCCGATAACATCGATATCCGCATTCTTGCCGCGCGCAGCGGCGTGGCACAGGCGGGCATCGACCAGGCCAGCGCCGGCCTGCTGCCGACTCTGACCGGTGGCGCGGGCACCGATACCTCCAAGGTCACCGGCAGCTCGCAGACGACCAAATACAGCGCTGGCGCGGAGGCCAGCTGGGAGCTGGATATCTGGGGCAAGGTGCGCAAGGGCGTCGACGCCCAGGAGGCCGAATACAAGGCCTCGGAAGCGGACTGGCGGGCCGGCTACCTCACCCTGGTATCGCAGGTGGGTACCGCGTATTTCCAGATACGCCAGTTCGACGAACAGATGGAACGGCAGCGCGAGACCATCGAACGCAACCGCGAGATACTGGCGATCTATCAGGGCATGTACGAGGAAGGGCTGGTGCCCAACACCCAGGTGCTGCAGCAGCAGGCCGAAATCAATCGCCTGCAGAATCAGCTGCTGGAGCTGCAGCGGCTGCGCAAGCTCACCGAAAACAGTCTGGCGACGCTTCTGGGCATGCCCGCAGACACGCTGCACGTGCCGCGCGCTGCACTGCGCAGCGCGGTGGCGCCGGTAGAGGTGCCCGCCGGTCTGCCGTCTGACCTGCTGGCGCGGCGGCCCGATATCATCGCGGCCGAATACCGGGTGCTGCGCGCCTACAACCTGGAGGGGCAGGCACGACTGGCCAGGCTGCCGTCGCTGAGCCTGACTGGCAGGGCCGGCAAGGCGGCGTTTTCGCTCGCCGACCTGCTCGATACCACCACCCTGGGATTGTCCTCGCTGCTGTCGTTCCCGATTTTCGATCCCAATGTGCGCGCCAGGATCAAGGTCAGCGAAGCGCAGACACAGGTGGTCGAAGAAGAATACCGGCGCACCGTGATCACTGCCTTCGAAGAAGTGGAAAACGCGCTCACCAACCTGTCGGCGCGCAACGCGCAGAAGCAGGTGCTGGTGAGCCGGCGCGAGCAGCTTGTGGTGGTTTCGGACCAGGTGTACGCGCAGCTGGAAGAGGGCCTGGTGTCACAGCTCGAGGTGTTCGAGGTCGAGCGTTCGCTGCTCGATTCGGAACAGCAGATGCTTGCCAATCACTGGCAGATCCTGACCGACACCATCACACTCTACAAGGCACTGGGAGGAGGATGGCCCAGGGAAGCGGTCGGGTTGACGTCCAATAACAAACACTGACGACAGGCATAGTCCGGGATGCAGCTCATTCTCAAGCCGGTTTCCCAGCCCGAGCTGGGTGACATCATTGTCAACGACACCCTGTTTGCCATCGGCAGGCACGAGGAGCCGTTCGCGGGATACGATACGCGACTGGTAACGCGCCTGTCGCGCCGCCACGCGCGCATTTTTGAGCAGGACGGCGTGGTCTACCTCGCCGACCTGGGCAGTCTCAACGGCACCACCGTGAACGGGCAGAGCGTCGACAAGATACCTGTAAAGCTGAGGCCGGGAGACGAGCTGTGTTTCGCCGGCCTGTGTTACCAGGCGGAGATACTGGGTGCCGCAGCAAAACACGGTGCGCAGGCACCGGTTGCGGCACCGCTCCAGCTGGTGCTGAAGCCGGAAGACGCGAGCGGACTGCTGGAGCCGATTGTGGTCAGCCAGTTCCCGTTCCTGGTCAACAAGAAAAGCGAAGTGTTCGCCCGCTACAGCGAGCGGCTGCCTGAGCAGCTGCGCTATCTGTCGCGACGTCATGCGCACATCTTTGTGCGCAACAACAGTCTCTATCTCGAGGACCTGGGCAGTACCAACGGCACTTACGTGGCGGGCGAGCGCCTGGAGGAACACGCACGCGAGCTGCACACGGGTGATGTGATCGCCTTTGGTGGTGACTGTTTCGTATACCGCGCTGAACTGGTGTATGCGGACGCCGGTGCGGCTGCCGATCCCACCACACATGTGGCCACCCAGATGACGGGGGTCGAAGATGTCACCCGTACCACCTTCGTTACCGCGGCCAATTCTTTCCTGGATATTTTCTGCGTCGAGGATGCCGCTGCCGAGCAAGACCAGGGCGACGCTGTAGCGCCGCAAGAAGCCCCACAGGCGGAGACGGCTAGCGCCGAGGCAGGACCGGTGCGCGGCCGGCGCGCACCGTTCGGCCGCCTGCGCACCTCGCTGCGCGAGGCGCGCAACGCCCTGGCCGATGACGGCGAAAAACGTCCGCGCCGCCGCTGGCTCGGCGGCCTGGTGCTGGTCACGGTCGCGGGCGCCGCGGCGGCGGTGTACATCAGCACGGCGCCGCAGCGCAACATCCGCGAGCTGCTGGAGGCCGGTGAGTACCGACAGGCCACGCTGGCGGCGGGCCGCTATCTCGAGCGCCACGGGGAGGAGCGCGACGTCAGCGCGCTGGCCACCGAGGCGCTGCTCAAGGCGACCGCACCGGACTGGACCGCTGCGGTAATGGACGGCGACTTTGCCGCGGCAGAAAGCACTATCGAAGCTGCCCGCGGCCTGGCCGCGTTCAATCCTTCCGCTGCGCAATATCTCGACATGATGCAATGGGTGACCGGGCTGGAGCAGTTCATGGTCGAGAGAGGCGGACAGGACGCGCCGCTGGTGATGTTCGCTCAGGAGGATCGCATCGAGGCGTTGCTGGACTGGTGGGAGGCGGATCCCAACGCCCACCATCGTTCGCTGGCGACCATCGCCCAGCAGGTGCCGGCATTCGCCGAACTGCGTGCCCGCGTGTTCAGCCATCAGCGCGCGTTGCAAAGCCACAAGGCACTGGATCTTGCCGCCATCCAGCGGCTTGGCGCAACGGTCGAGGACAAACTGCAGGCGGGGCGGGCTGAAGACCTGCTCGCGGTGCTCGCCGACTTTGAGACACGCTATCCGCGTATCGACGGCGCACAGAAACTGACCAGCGACCTCGATAGTTATCTGCCCGTGGAGGCCTACCTGGCCGACAGCGACTGGTTGCAGGCGCAGCGTGCGCTGCAGCAGGCGGATTTCCAGACCCCGCCGTTCCGG
>CP070738.1:371029-374952 GCA_020347685.1 Gammaproteobacteria bacterium
ACCGACTGAGCTATATGGGCAAAACCCGTCTTGGAGCGGGTGATGGGAATCGAACCCACGTCATTAGCTTGGAAGGCTAAGGTTCTACCGTTGAACTACACCCGCAATTCAGACGGCTATCGGCTTGCCGCGGGCCCGCTGCGCTCGCGCGCGCCACCCTGATTCCCCAACCCGAAAGACGCCACGGCGGCACCCGCCCACCAGGACGCGGCGCCGCGCTGCGCTCGCTCCCGGACCCGACGGGTACCGCCAAATTTACATGTCTCAAGGAGGACCAGCATCCGGCCAGCTGCCCTCATCACCCGCCTCGAAGCCTGTTACTGCCAAGGTCCAAGGCGTTCCACCCGGCCTGGCGCCTGCACGATTCACCCGAACCCCTCGGCACGCCTGCCCGGCATGCGGGAGGCGCAGGTTCCGGCAGCGTATCAGCGCCGCACCACAAAGCTCTGGTGGAGGGGGGAGGATTCGAACCTCCGAAGGCTGAGCCGTCAGATTTACAGTCTGATCCCTTTGGCCACTCGGGAACCCCTCCCAAACGCAAGCCGCGTATTTTGAGCGAGGCTCCCACCGCTGTCAACTACGAATACGCGCCGTTTTCTCAATAAAAATGAAATGTTGACGATGACGCGCGGCGCTCGATGCCTGACCCCGAACACGGTTTCTGATACCATGCTGCCGGCTGTAGTCGCGGGCCACCGCCGGCCGGCCCGGCGCCGGCGCCATAACAATGCTAAAGCGTTAACGAAATCTGGGGGTTCAACCATGAAGGTAACCATCTACGGCTCCGGTTATGTCGGGCTGGTAACGGGCGCCTGCCTGGCGCAGGTGGGCAATGACGTGCTGTGTGTGGACATCGATGCCGCCAAGATCGAGCGCCTCAAGCGCGGTGAGAGTCCGATTTACGAGCCCGGCCTGACCGAGATGCTGCGATCCAACCAGGAGGCCGGGCGGTTGAACTTCACCCTGGATCCCGCCGAAGGGGTGGCACACGGGCTGTTTCAGTTCATCGCCGTTGGCACGCCCCCGGATGAGGACGGTTCGGCGGATCTGCAGCACGTGCTGGCGGTCGCCAGCTCGATCGGCGAACACCTGAGCGACTACCGCATTATCGTCAATAAATCGACAGTGCCGGTCGGCACCGCCGACCGGGTGCGGGCACACACCCAGTCGGTACTCGACAAGCGCGCTGCGAACATCGAATTCGACGTGGTGTCCAACCCGGAGTTCCTCAAGGAGGGCGCGGCGATCGACGACTTCATGCGTCCCGACCGTATTGTCATCGGCACCGACAACCCCAGGACCACAGAGCTGCTGCGCGCCCTCTACACGCCGTTCAACCGCAGCCATGAGCGTATTCTGGCCATGGACATCCGTTCGGCCGAGCTCACCAAGTACGCGGCCAACTCCCTCCTGGCGACCAAGATCAGCTTCATGAACGAACTGTCCAACATCGCCGAACAATTGGGCGCCGACATCGAACAGGTGCGCATCGGCATCGGCTCCGACCCGCGCATCGGCTACCAGTTCATTTATCCCGGAGCCGGCTACGGCGGCTCCTGTTTCCCGAAGGACGTGCGCGCCCTGGAACGCACGGCGCTGGAAAACGGCTACACGCCGGAACTGCTGCACGCGGTGGAGGCGGTCAACTTCAGGCAGAAAAGGAAGCTGGTGGACAAGATATCACTGCACTACGACGGGCAGATTCGAGGCAAGACCTTCGCCCTCTGGGGCCTTGCCTTCAAACCCAATACCGACGACATGCGCGAGGCCTCCAGCCGGGTGCTGATGGAAGCCCTGTGGGAACAGGGCGCAGCCGTGCGCGCCTTTGATCCGGAAGCAGAGCAGGAAACCGCCCGCATCTACGGCGAGCGCCCCGACCTGGTGCTCTGTGAATCCGCCGACGATGCCCTGCAGGGCGCCGATGCACTGGTTGTCATTACCGAGTGGAACCAGTTCCGCAGCCCGGATTTCGATTACATTCGCAACACCCTGAAGGAACCGCTGATTTTTGACGGGCGCAACCTGTACGACCCGGACTTTCTGGCCAAGCAGGGCTTCACCTATTATTCCATCGGGCGACAAACCGTCAGACCCTGATCCGCAGGCTGGCACAGCCAGGCGGCGCGACCCGGTAGCGGCTCGGCGGGAACAGGCCCAACACCGTTCCCGCCCCCGCGGTCACATGTGACGGCTGAACCCCGTGTGTTGCGCATCGCCCATCAGCGCCTCAAAGGTCTCGGCGCTGACATGGATCAGCTGCTCGTGATCGCCCGCCTCAAAATAAATGTCCGACTGCTCCGCCAGGCTGTCGTCGACGATGGTTTCGAGTTCGTACACATTACCGAATGGCGGCACCGCGCCGGGCTCACAATCCCTGAATAGCGCTTCCAGTTCCGCCTCGGTGGCCAGTGCCAGAGGCCGCTTGGTCTGGCGATGCAGTTCGCCCAGATCGACCCTGCAACTGGCCGGCAACACCGCCAGCAGATAGCCGCGATCATCTTCCAGCACCACCGATTTGGCGATCAGGTCGCCTGGCACATGCGCAAGCTGCGCGGTTTCCAGGCTGCTGGACGAATGCGGATGAGCGAGCACGTCGTAGTCGGCATCCTGTTCCACCAGATAATTGACCACTCGATTGGCAATGGTCATGACATCATCCTCCCTAACTCGGGGACTCCCGGTCTGAGTATAGTTCAGCGCGCGCAGACGGCCACTGGGCGGGCGGAATCTGCAATCCACTCGCTCCAGGAACCGGCATACAGCCGCGAACCGCTCAGCCCCGCGATTTCCATGGCCAGCAGGTTGTGGCAGGCGGTAACGCCCGAACCACACATGTGCACCACCGAGCCGGGCGCCCGCCCGCCGAGCAACGCGGTCCACTGGGCTCTCAGCACCGTAGCCGACCGGAACGTTTCGTTCCTCTTCAGGTTTTCCGTGTAGGGTCGGTTGAGAGCGCCCGGCACATGCCCGGCAACCGGATCGATAGGTTCCTGTTCGCCACGGTAGCGTTCGGCACTGCGCGCATCCACCAGCACGCAGTCGCCGCTGGCGAGTTCCTGTTCCAACCGGGCGGCGGTGACCCAGCCACTACCGCAACGCGCCTCGTAGCGGCCCGACCGCAACGGCGGGACAGGCGCGTCCTCCGCGCCGCCGGCACGCAGCCAGGCCGACCACCCCCCATCCAGCACTGCGGCGTTTTCGTGCCCCAGGGCGCGCAGCATCCACCACAGGCGGGCGGCGTAGGCCCCGTTGTGCTGGTCATACACGACCACCTGGGTCGCGGGACGAATCCCCCATTGCCCGAGGCGCTCGGCGAACCGCCTCCAGTCCGGCAGCGGATGGCGGCCCGAGCCGCGCGTCACGGCACCGCAAAGGTGCTTATCGAGATGGGCGAAAAATGCGCCAGGGATATGCCCGAGGCGATAGGCCGACTCGCCCCACGCCGGGTCGGCGAGTTCAAACCGGCAATCGATCACCACCCAGTCCGGAGACGGCCCCGGACGAAGCAAATCCCGCGCCGTAATGATCGTGCCATAATGCATCGCCGGTATACCTGAAGTCAGGGTTCCAATGCACATTCTAGTCGCCACGCTGATCGTACTGCTACTGCTGTTCGGCCCCAGTATCTGGGTGCAGCAGGTGCTGAGACGTCACGCCGCGCCGCGGGACGATTTCCCCGGCACCGGCGGCGAGTTCGCGCGACATCTGCTGCAACGGCTGCAACTGGATGAAGTGCAGGTCGAGAGCAGCGCGGCGGGGGATCACTATGACCCAGGTGCCCGTGCCGTGCGCCTGACTCCCGACAAGTTCAACGGCAAGTCGCTCACCGCGGTGACAGTGGCGGCGCACGAAGTGGGCCACGCCTTGCAGCACCGGCTCGGCTACCAGCCGCTGCGCTGGCGCACCAGACTGGCGACTCTGGC
>CP070738.1:375052-378964 GCA_020347685.1 Gammaproteobacteria bacterium
GACCAGCTCGTAGGGTGCGCGCAGCTCGGAGATGCGCGAGTTGTCCGCCACCAGCGTCATGTTCTCGGCCAGCTCGAAGCCGGTGCCGAAGCGGCCCATCAGTTCCAGTGTGGTGGTGATATCACGCAGGTGCGGCACATTGCGCACCGTAAACGGTTCCGGGCACAGCAGGGTCGCCGCCAGTACCGGCAGGGCCGCGTTCTTGGCCCCGGAGATGCTGATTTCACCGCGCAGCGGGCCGTTGCCGACAATGTTCAGTTTATCCATGGCGCTCAGTCCGCGGCTGCCATGCCGGCCGGCTGCAGGGCCGCGAAGGCGTCGATGATGCGGTCGATCTGTTCAGGGCTGTGCGCGGCACTGACGCTGCAGCGCAGCAGGCTGTCGCTGGTGGGCGAGGCCGGTGGCATCACCAGGTTGACGTAGGCGCCGCGTTGCAGCAGCTCTTGCCACCAGGCGATGGCCTGGTTGCGGTCCTTGATGGTCACGGCGACCACCGGGCTGACCTGGGGGCTGACCTGGAAGCCGAGCTGCTCGAGGCCATCATAGAGACGCTGTGCGTTGTTCCACAGGCGTTCGCGTAATTCCGGCCGCTCCTGCATCAGGCGCAGCGCCACGCGCGTGGAGGCGATGACAGACGGCGACGGCGAGGCGGTGAAAATATAGGAGCGGATACCGAAGCGTATCGCTTCCAGTTCCGGGTGATTGCTCACGCAGTAGCCCCCAATGGCGCCGAGACTCTTGCTGAAGGTGCCGACCACGAAATCGACGTCTGCCTCGACACCGGCGGCTTCGGCCACGCCGCGCCCGTGTGCGCCGAGCATGCCCAGCGAGTGAGCCTCGTCGACCAGCAACATGCCGCCGTACTCGCGTTTCACCGCGGCGATATCGGCCAACGGCGCCTGGTCGCCAAGCATGCTGTAGATGCCTTCCACGATAATCAGCGTATTGGCGGTGCGCTCGCCCAGCCGGCGCAGGCGTTTTTCCAGGTCCGCCGGGTCACTGTGACGAAAACGAATGACTTCGGCACCGCTCATACGCACGCCGTCGTAGATGCTGGCGTGGCTGTCCGCGTCCAGCACAATCACGTCACCCGGGCCGGCCAGCGTCGAAGCCATGCCCATGGTAGCGGCATAGCCGGTGGAGAACACGATGGTGTGCCTGCGGTCGAAAAACGCGCCCAGCTCCTGTTCCAGTTTGATGTGTTCGGCGAAGGTGCCGTTGGCCATGCGCGAACCGGTGGTTCCGGTGCCCTGCTCCTCGACGGCCTGTTTCGCCGCGGCGATACACTGTGGGTCGAAGGTCAGTCCCAGGTAGTTGTTGGTCCCGGCCAGTATCACCTTGTGGCCGTTCACTATGGCCTCGGTCGCCGACAGCAGTTTTTCCGTTACCGCGCCAAAGGGCATGACGCCGAGTTTTGCCAGCTCGGCGCGGATGTCCACAATGGGCTGAAATTTGTCAAACAGGCTCATGGCTCAGTTGGTCAGTTTTTCCAGTTGCAGTGCCAGATCGCGAATGGTGCGAATATCCGGGAGAATGTTCAGCGGTACGGAAATGTCGAAATGGTCTTCGATCTGCTCGATCAGCTCCATGACTTGCAGCGAGGTCAGTCCCAGCTCGGTCACCAGTTCACTGTCTTCGTTGAGAATCCGGCCGTGTTTGGCGAACGGTTTGAGTATTTCATAAATGCGGGACAGGAAGTCGTTGTAGTCAGGCATGAAACAGGCTCACCCGGATTCAGTTCGTGGCACAGGGACAGCGCTTGCGCCGGGGAGGGCAAGTCGCTAGATTCGAAAACGCTGAATTGTACTTGGAGTTGGGCGGCGGTGCCATGGGTGCCGGCCCCGCATGAGCCCTTATGAACGGACCTGTTGCCTCGCACCGACAATCCCGCGCGCCGGCCGCCGGCGGCGCCCCGCGGGTGTGGCTGATCAGCGCCTATCGGGCCGGTGAACGCAGCCAGATCCTGGCGCTGGCCGAGGCGCTCGGCTGGCCCTTCGAACTCAAGGAACTGAGCTACCGCAAGAGCGAGTTTCGCACCAGCCTGTTCCGGGGCAGCGACCTGCGCGGGATCCGCCTGCAGCAGTCCAGCCGCCTGGAACCGCCCTGGCCGGACCTGGTGATTTCCGCCGGCATGCGTAACGAACCGGTATGCCGCTGGATTCGCGCCCAGGCGGGGGGGCAGACGCGGATTGTGCATATTGGCCGTCCCTGGGCCACGCCGGAGCGCTTCGATCTGGTTATCACCACGCCGCAGTACCGCCTGCCCGAGCACCCGCGCGTACTGCAAAACAGCGCCACCCTGCACCGCGTCACCGCGACGCGTCTCGCCGAGGCCGCGCGGGTCTGGGAACCGGAATTTGCCGACCTGCCGGGGCCGCGTATTGCCGTCATCCTGGGCGGCAACAGCGGACCTTACACGCTGGGCCCGAAGGCTGCGGCGGGGATTGCCCGCCAGGTGAATCGCATGGCTCAGCAACGCGGCGGTTCGCTGCTGGTCTCCAGCAGCGCGCGCACCCCCGCGCGCGCGCTGAGCGCCTTCGAGCGGCAGGTTTCGGTGCCCTGTTTTTTGTATCGGTGGCGTCCCGATGACAGCGCGAATCCCTATTTCGGCATGCTGGCGGTGGGCGACGAGCTGGTGGTGACGGCCGACAGCGTGTCGATGCTGAGCGAGGCCTGTGCCACCGGCAAGCCGGTGTACATGGCCGCACTGGGTGGTTACGGTTATCCCATGCGACCCGGTGCCGGCTCGGAGGTCGACTTCCGGTTCACGGCGCTAACCTACAGCTGGCTGATGCGCTTCGGGCCGCGGCGTCTCAGCCGGGACATCCGCCTGGTGCAGCAGAGATTGTTGGCCGAGGGCAGGGTGGCGTGGCTGGGGGACGCGTTTCGACCCGCGACGGCGAGCGGTCCGAGCGATCTCGAACGTGCAGTGGAGCGCGTCCGGCAGCTATTTTCCAGTGCCGGCTAGCGCGTTTTTGTCCACCGCCTTCAGGACGCCCTGTTCCAGACGGTAGACCTGGTCTGCCGCTTCCACCAGCCCGGTCTGGTGCGAAATGGCGAGTATGGTCAGCTCACCGCGCAGATTCTCGATGGTCTTGCGGATCGCCGCCTCGCTGGCTGGATCCAGCGCGCTGGTGGCTTCGTCCAGGATCAACAGCTTGGGCCGGTGCACCAGCGCGCGGGCGATCATGATGCGCTGCCGCTGCCCGCCGGACAGCCGGCCGCCGCGTTCACCGACCGTGCTGTGCAGCCCTTCGGGCAGCGACGAGGTGAATTCCCAGGCGCCGGCACCGCGCAGGGCGTATTCGACGTCTTCCATGCTCAGCGCCGGATCGCCGAGTGTGACGTTGTGGTGCACGCTGTCGTGCAGCAGAATGGTTTCCTGCGGCACGTAGCCGATCATGTGTCGCCAGGCCTTGATGTCGAGGCTGCTCAACGGTACCCCATCGATCAGCACGGCGCCCGACTGCGGTTGCAGCAGGCCGATGATCAGATCGATGATGGTGGTTTTTCCCGACCCGGAAGGTCCGATCAGTGCGGTCAGGGAACCGTGCGGGATATCCAGAGACAGCTGCTTAAGTACGGCTTTGTCGGCATAGGCAAAGGCCACGTCCTGGAGGCGGATGCTGTGCGCGAACACGGGTGCGCCGCCGCGCGGTGCCAGCGGCTCCTCGGCCTGGCGCGCCGCGTCGATGGTGTCGCGCATGGACCAGAAGGCGCTCTCGCCGATCACCATTTTCTGATATTGCTTCTGTACCTTGCCGAAGTGGGCCAGCATGCGACCGAGCGCCACCACCAGGACCATCACCGTTGCCAGCGGCATGCCGAATTGTACCAGCGCCACGAACATACCCAGCGCGATTACGATGGTGAACATTTCTTCCTGTGCCGCGTTCAGCAGTGCACTGCTGA
>CP070738.1:379064-382960 GCA_020347685.1 Gammaproteobacteria bacterium
CGTCTCATCGACATGGGCCTTGAACCCTATCTCGTTGCCGCTTCGGTTCAGGCGATACTGGCACAACGGCTGGTGCGCCGGATCTGCGATACCTGCAGCAGCCCGAAGCAACTCGATCCCAGCGAACAGGCGTGGGTCCGAAGCGTGCTGGGTGAAAACGCAACGCTGGACGGCTTCAGCGAGGGTACCGGCTGCAATCAGTGCAACCATACCGGTTATCGTGGTCGCCTCGGTGTCTACGAGTTGCTGGAGATCGACTACACACTCGCAGACGCGCTGCGGCGCAACGATCCGGCCGCATTCGAAAACGCAGCGCGCGCGCAGCGCGGCTACCGCCCGCTGGTGCACAACGCGCTGGAGTTTGCCCGCCAGGGTATCACCAGTCTCGCCGAGGCGATGCGCTTGAGCGGCATGGTGGAGTAGCACAATGCCGTCATTTCAATACCGGGCGCGCGGTCAGCGTGGTGACGCTATCGAAGGCGTGATCGAGGCCGGCAGCACTGATCTGGCGGCGACGCGCCTGATCGAGGGCGGCCTCACGCCGATCGACATCCAGCCGCTCGAGGAGCGGGTCGGGATGCGGACCGATCTCGCCGATCTGTTTCCACCCGAAGTGAAACTCGTCGACCTGATTCAGTTCAGCCGCCAGATGCACAGCCTGCTGAAAGCGGGCGTACCGATTCTGAGCGCGCTGCACGGACTGACCCGTAACACGCGTAATCGGACCCTGGCCAAAACTCTGGGCGGCGTCATCGAAAGTCTGGAAGCAGGGCGTGATCTGTCCAGCGCGCTGTCGCTGTACCCAAAAGTGTTTTCCGTGTTCTATATAAGCCTGGTGCGCGTGGGCGAAACCAGCGGCCAACTGGAACAGGTATTCCGCCAGCTAGCCACCTATCTCGAGCGGGAAAAGAAGACCCGCGACCAGATCAAATCCGCAATGCGCTACCCGTTGTTTGTTATCGCCGCAATTCTGGTGGCAGTGGTCGTGATCAATGTGTTTGTGGTACCGGCGTTTGCGGCTATCTTCGAGAAATTCGGCGCCAACCTGCCGCTGCCCACGCGCATACTGGTGGGGATGTCTGATGTCACCGTGAATCACTGGCAGCTCCTGCTGGTGGGGGTGGTGGCGCTGGTCATGGGGCTGCGCTTCTACCTCAACAGCGAGACCGGCCGCTATAAATGGCACAAGCTGCAGCTGCGCCTGCCGGGGGTCGGCAGCGTGCTCTACCAGGCGACGCTGGCCCGTTTCAGCCGCCTGTTTGCGCTGGTACAACGATCCGGCATACCGATCGTGACCGGCCTGTCGGTGGTGGGGCGGGCCCTGGACAATGACTTCGTGGAGGAACGCGTCCTGGCCATGCGCGACGGCATCGAGCGTGGCGAGGCGCTGAGTCACACGGCCGCGAGCAGCGGCATTTTCGATCCTCTGGTGCTGCAAATGATCCAGGTCGGTGAAGAGTCGGGCGCCACCGACGAGCTGTTGCAGGAAATCGCCGACTATTACGACGACGAAGTTGATTATGCCATCGGCAAACTCAGTGCATCGATCGAGCCTACCCTCACCATCGCCCTTGCCGGTCTGGTGTTCCTGCTGGCGACCGGCATCTTTCTGCCCATGTGGGACCTCTACAAAGTCGCGCTGCACTAGCCTGCATTTCTCACGGGCTAGCCCGACCCACGCTCATACCGCCGTTGCAAACTGATTTTGTGACAGCGTTCAATGAAATTTTCCGGTTTCCGGCTCTCGAACCGGGCGCTCGCTCCCCGGACCGGCCTGCCATCACACGGGAAAACGTTCTAACTGACAACAAGTTAGAGTGAGGTTGTGCGCATCTGTCGGATCACTGTCGGCCCGCTGTGAGATGGATAATTTTCTAAAGATTCAATGACCTCGTGACGATAAGCAGAGCAGGTACGCGGGCCATCAGCCCAATTCTTGGAGAATAGTCAGATGAAAAAGCAAGCCGGTTTTACGTTAATCGAACTCGTTGCGGTGCTGGTGATCCTCGCCCTGCTGGGCGCCATGGCCGTGCCGCGTTTTTCAAACATGCAGGATGACGCCCTGACGGCGGCCAAACAGGGCTCCAGCATGGCGGTGAAATCCGCGCATTCCATCGCCATCGCCAAGCTGAAAGACCTGCCCGATGTCGACCAGCTGGTGACCTATGTGGGCGGCGAGTCTACGCTTACCGCGGTTGCAACCGGGGTTCAGGTGAACATAAACGGCACAGACTATATCGTGCCCACCTACACCGACTCCACCTGCAGTTCAGCGACTGGCAACACCACTGACCAAGTGGGCTGCGTGGGCTCCATTCCGTAGCCCGTAGTTTCAGTAGGTCTACATCCGAGGGGTGGGCCTTACGTCCACCCTTTTTTGTTGCTGAGCTTGACAGGATGAACAGGCGCTTCCGACAACATGGACCAGTGGGCAAGTCGACGGGTTTCACGCTCGTCGAACTGGTCGCCGTGATGGTTGTTATGGCCACCCTCGGCGTACTGTTGTTACCCCGCTTTTCCCACCGCGAGGCCACGGAACCCGCCCAGGCCGACCAGCTCGGACGGCTCCTGCGCCACGCCCAGACGCTGGCCATGACCCAGGGACGCGCCTTGACGCTCGATGTTATATCACCGACGGCCTACGCCATCACCGACGGGGTCTCTGCCATTCGCGATCCCGCCGGGGAACTGCAGAGCTATAGCCTCCAGAACGGCGTTCTGATTACTGCCGGTGCCGATGTCAGGTTCGACAGCCTGGGGCGCCCCGTCAGCGGCGGCAGTCTGATCACGACGCCGCAGACCTGGACGTTGAGCGGCGGAGCCAGTGTCACCCTGCAGCCGGTCACCGGCTTCGTGACGGTGACGCCATGACGCGCGAAGACGGCTTCACACTCATCGAGCTGGTTATGGTGATCGTCATCCTGGCCGTCGCTGCCGTACCGCTGTTCGGGCTGTTCACGCAGGCCAGCGCCAGCCTGCTCGACAACGAACGGATTCAGACCGCGGTACAGCTGGCGCAGGAGCGCGCTGAAAGCATACTCGCACAGAGGCGCGCGCCGGACTTCGCTGGCGTCGGTGTGGGTACCACTACCGACGTTCTGGGCGCGAATTACAGCGCTTACACCCGCACCGTCACGGTGACCCAGCCACCGGCCGGACCCGGCTGCCCGCTCCATCCCGTGACGGGCGTCAGTGCCGCCTGCAAGGAGGTTGTCGTCAATGTGGGCCAGGGTCCGGATACCCTTGCCGAGGTCACCTTGCTACTGGTGGACTATTGATGACTCGCTCCGCGGTGCAAGGGTTTACCCTGATGGAAATGGTCATCGTACTGGTGATGCTTGCCATGATGACCGCCATTGCCGGCCCCTATCTCAGCAACGGTGTGCGCGCCTTCAACGATTCCGCAGCCGCCGTGCATACCCTGAGCAAACTGCGCGTGGCCAGCGAACGGCTGGTGCGGGAACTGCGCGAAGTGCGGCGCAACCCCGCGACGCCGGCCAACTATGACATCACCATCGGCGGCTTGCCGCTGGTGTTCACCAAGACCGACGGCGAGACGGTGACTATCGACAGCGCCGGACCGCTGCTCACCCTGGCCTATGACTCGGTCGGCGGCGGTGCCGCGTACGCTCTGAGCGACGAGCTCAACAATATCAGCTTCTTCTATCTGCAAAGCGACGGCAGCACCGCCACCGGCGCCGGCAATGTGGCCTTCGTTGAGTTCGAACTGGAATTGACGCACGCGGGCAATGATTATCGGCAGCGCTCCCGTGTGGCGCTAAGGAATCAGCCTTGATCCACACCTTACACAAACAGCGTGGCGCGGTGACGTTGATGGGTGCGCTGGTACTCATTATCACCCTGGTGCTCATGATCGAGGTCCTGCACCGCATGGC
>CP070738.1:383060-386944 GCA_020347685.1 Gammaproteobacteria bacterium
GCCAAGTCCGACCTCTGGCAGCTGATCGAGTTCTCCAAGCGTTTCAAGGTCGAGGATGTATGGCCGGAAGAGCTGATCGCCAAGAAGCCCGAGTACCGCGGCAAGACGCTGTACGACCTCCTGTATGCCAATGGCCAGGTGGACAAGTTCAAGAAGCAGGAAGTCACCGACCAGGAGGGCAACGTCTACACCAATCACGAAATGGAGGCATTCGGCTTCTACGTGCAGAAGGGTCTGTTCGAGGAATACCGCCGCTTCCAGTTCGAGGGGCCAAAGAAGGGGCATGAGCTGGCCGAGTTCGATGTCTACCACAAGACCCGCGGTCTGCGCTGGCCGGTGATCGACGGTAAGGAAACCCTGTGGCGCTACCGCGAGGGCTACGACCCCTACGTGAAAGCCGGGGAGAACGTCGCCTTCTACGGTAACCCGGACGGTCGCGCCAACGTCATAACCGCGCCCTACGAGCCGCCGGCGGAAAGCCCGGACAAGGAATACGACCTGTGGCTGTCCACCGGCCGGGTTCTGGAGCACTGGCATTCGGGCTCCATGACGCGGCGGGTGCCGGAGCTGTACCGGGCGTTCCCGGATGCGGTGATTTTCATGCACCCGGACGACGCCACCGAGCGCGGCCTGCGGCGCGGGCTGGCGGCCAAGGTGGTGAGCCGGCGCGGTGAAATGACCGCCCGGGTGGAAACCCGCGGCCGCAACCGCCCGCCGCGCGGGCTGGTGTTCGTGCCCTGGTTCGATGAAAGCCGGCTCATCAACAAGGTGACCCTGGATGCCACCGACCCCCTGTCCAAGGAAACCGACTACAAGAAGTGCGCGATAAAGGTGGTCAAGGCCTAGGGAGCAACCTGCAGGAGCGCCTGGCTGAGTGCGATTGAGTTTGGATCCGCAATCGCGGCCAGGCACCCGCTCCTGCAACAGGCAGAGACTGGAATGAGCAACAGCCGAACCGACATACTGCGCCGCCGTTTTCTGGTGGACATGGCCCGCACCGCAGGTGGTGTGGCGCTGTTCAGCGTGGGTGTCGGCCTCTACTCGCGTCAGGCCGCGTCGCTGCCGGCGCAGGCGATCCGCCCGCCCGGTGCGCGCGCCGAGGACCGGTTTCTCGGCGCCTGCATCCGCTGTGGCCTGTGCGTGCGCGACTGTCCGTACGACACCCTGCACCTGGCCGCGCCCGGCGAGCCGGTGGCAACCGGTACACCCTATTTCGTGGCGCGCCAAGTGCCGTGCGAAATGTGCGAAGACATCCCCTGCGTCAAGGCCTGTCCCACCGGTGCGCTGGACCCGGCGCTGACCGATATCGATGATTCGCGTATGGGTCTGGCGGTGCTGATCGACCAGGAAAACTGTCTCAACTATCAGGGTCTGCGCTGCGACGTCTGTTACCGCATCTGTCCTGCCATCAACCAGGCGATCACCCTGGAGCGGCAACACAACGCGCGCAGCGGCAAGCACGCCCTGTTCATTCCCACAGTGCACTCGGACCACTGCACAGGCTGCGGCAAGTGCGAAAAGGCCTGCGTGCTCGAGGAGGCGGCCATCAAGGTGTTTCCCATGCACCTCGCCAAGGGCGAGCTGGGTCACCACTACCGCTGGGGCTGGGAAGAAAAGCGGAAGGCGGGCGGCAGCCTGGTGGCTCCCGATCAGCGGCATGAGTACAACCTGCCCGAGGGTCAGAGCTACGATTACGGCGGCGAGGGCCTGCAGTTCCAGGAAAACAGCGACGCTGTGCCGTTTTCCAGCGATCCGCTAAGTACTCTCAAGAGCGGCGCGGAGGGAACGCGATGAAAGCGCCGCGTCGC
The DNA here is from genome assembly GCA_020347685.1 of Gammaproteobacteria bacterium. Classification (GTDB taxonomy): domain Bacteria; phylum Pseudomonadota; class Gammaproteobacteria; order DSM-19610; family DSM-19610; genus Thiogranum. Next base: position 384,869 of record CP070738.1, read on the forward strand.
CCCGGATCCCAGGCCGCGGCCGACAGAGGCTGGCTGTCGGCCCACAAGTGGCTGCTGGCACGTCGTTTCAGCCAGTTGTCCATCCTGGGCCTGTTCCTGCTCGGACCCTGGTTCGGTGTGTGGATTGTGAAGGGCAACCTGAATTCCAGCCTGACGCTGGATGTGCTGCCGCTGAGCGACCCCTATGTGCTGTTGCAGTCGCTGCTGGCGGGGCACGCCGCGGAGCTGACCGCCGTTACCGGCGCCCTGATCGTGCTCGGTTTCTACGTGCTGCTGGGTGGGCGCGTGTTCTGCGCCTGGGTGTGCCCGGTCAACCTGGTGACCGATGCCGCGCACTGGTGCCGGGAACGGCTCGGGCTGGTGGGCGCGGCGCGCCTGTCGCGACACGCCCGCTACTGGCTGCTGGGCGCCACCCTGCTTCTGGCCGCAGTCACCGGCACCGTGGTGTGGGAGCTGGTCAACCCGGTGTCCATGTTTCACCGTGGCGTCATTTTCGGCATGGGACTGGGCTGGCTGGTGCTGCTGGCGGTGTTCCTGCTGGACCTGCTGGTCAGCCGCCGCGCCTGGTGTGGGCACCTGTGTCCCATGGGCGCGTTCTACAGCCTGCTGGCGCTGCCCAGCCCGGTGCGGGTGCGGGCGGACAAGCGCGCGCAGTGCGACGACTGTATGGACTGTTTCGCTGTCTGCCCGGAGCCACAGGTGATACGTCCGGCGCTGAAGGGCGCCGACAAGGGCGTTGGCCCGGTGATCACCGGGATCAACTGCACCAACTGCGGGCGCTGTATCGATGTGTGCGCGCGCGATGTATTCAGGTTCGGCAGCCGGTTCGACAACCGCGGCGAAAGTTCCATACAACGGCGGGCAGCCCGCGAGGACGGGCTACCTGCAAACGATTCACCCGGAGTGGAGGTGTTAAGATGATCAAGCAACTATCGATGGCAGTGGTGCTGCTGGGTGCGACAGGCTTTGCCGGGCAGGCGATATCGGCGGATGTGGTGTCCCTGCGCGGGGTTACCGACCTGGACCAGGAGTCCACCGCCCCGGAGCTCAAGCACTACCAGAAAGACGGCGAGCCGATTACGCGCGACTATGTGCAGCAGCCGCCGCTCATTCCGCACAAGATCGATGGCTACTGGATCAACCACAAATCGAACAAGTGCCTGACCTGTCACAGCTGGGCAAACTACAAGCAAGCCGGTGCCACCAAGATCAGCCAGACCCATTTCGAGGATCGCGACAAGCACGTGCTGGCCAACGTGTCGGCACGCCGCTACTTCTGCACTCAGTGTCATGTGCCGCAGGTCGAGGCGCCGCCGCTGGTGGAGAACACTTTCAAACCCATTACCGCAATCTCCGGTAAATAGATACAGCCAACGCTAACAGGTGCAGTCATGACCGATAACAGCTCAACCGAATGCAAAGGACTCCTGTGCGGCCTGTGGCGCGCCCTGCGACGCCCGTCGCTGCGCTACTCGCTCGGCACCATCGTGGTGGTCGGTTTCGTAGCCGGTATCATTTTCTGGGGCGGATTCAATACCGCCATGGAAATGACCAACAACGAGGAGTTCTGCATTTCCTGCCACGAGATGGAGGACTACGTCTTCAAGGAGTACCAGGACACCATTCACTACGCCAACCGCACCGGGGTGCGCGCGACCTGCCCGGACTGTCATGTGCCCAAGGAGTGGCATCACAAGGTGGTGCGCAAAATCCAGGCCACCAACGAACTGTTCCACAAGGTGATGGGCACCATCGATACGCCGGACAAATTCGAAGCCAAGCGCCTGGAGCTGGCGCAGAACGTGTGGCGTGCCATGAAAGCGACCGACTCGCGCGAATGTCGCAACTGCCACGACTACGATTCCATGGATTTCACGGCGCAGGGTCGTCGTGCCATGAACCGCCACTCCGTGGGTCTGGAGGAAGGCCAGACCTGCATCGACTGCCACAAGGGTATCGCCCACCGCCTGCCCGACATGCACGAAGTCGATCCGACCATTGTCGTCGGGCAGAGGTGAATGCGGGAGGGTCTGTATAAAACCTTTAACCACAAAGGAACACGAAGGGCACGAAGGA
>CP070738.1:387044-390852 GCA_020347685.1 Gammaproteobacteria bacterium
GCCGATATCGCAAAAATCGTCGTGCAGATGGATGCGGCGCCGCTGGCGGCTTTTGCCGGCTCCATTGAACGCCTCGGTGAGGAATGCCGGCGTATGCTGGCCGCGCCGAGCGGGTAGTGTTCATGACCACCGGCCAATACGCCGATCTCAACCGCTAGCCGCGTTACGCAGAGCCCGGCCGGTCGGTGTGAAGCAGAACATGATCAGCAGCCTCGTCGTCGTGCTCCTGGCCCTGGGCCTGTTGAACGGTTGGATGCTGCTGCAGCAGCCGGGGATGATCTTCTTCCCTTATCGAGATCTGGATGCGGTCCCGTCCGATTGGGGTTATGCCTATCAGGACGTGTCTGTTACCACGGCCGACGGGGTAAATCTGCACGGCTGGTATATTCCGCACCCGCAGGCAAAGCGGGTAGTGCTGTTTTTTCACGGTAACGCCGGCAATATCTCGCACCGTGGCGATTCCATCGCCATATTCCACCGCCTCGGACTGAACGTCTTTATCTTCGACTACCGCGGCTATGGCCGCAGCGAGGGTTCACCCAGCGAACAGGGCCTGTACCGCGACGCGGCGGCCAGCTGGCGTTACCTGACCGAGACACGCGGCTTCGATCCGGGGCAGATTGTGCTGTTCGGTCGATCCCTCGGAGGTGCGGTTGCCGCGCAACTGGCCGCCACGGAGCAGCCGGGCGCGCTGATCCTCGAGTCGACGTTGAGTTCGGCACGGGATTTCGCCCGCTCGGTGTTCCCGCTGCTGTCGCGGCTGGTGGTGGTGCGCTACGGCTTTGATACCCAGCGCAGCGTTCAGCGGGTGCATTGTCCGGTGCTGGTGCTGCACAGCCCGGAGGACGAAATCATGCCGTTCGCGCTGGGCGAGAAAGTGTATGCGGCCGCGGGCGAACCGAAGCGACTGGTAAAGTTGCATGGCGACCATAACGGCGGCTTCCTGCTGAGTCAGCCTGCGTATCAGCGTGAGCTGGGGCGCTTTATTGCGACCTACGTAAGACAACAGCCTGGTGGCCGGCCAACCACCGAAGGCAGATCCTCTGCAATACCACCGTGATCGAACAAGAAGAGAGAGACAAAAGATACGCGAGCCGTTTTGCAGACCAGGGCGCTTTCTGGAGGTGAACGCCGGGGACTCGGGATCAGCTAACGTTCTTGTGTGGAGCCTGCGGTTCGTCCCCGACGACCACGCGGTTGCGGCCGCTGTTCTTGGCTCGGTAGAGAGCCGAGTCGGCCTCCTGAATCAGTTGATTCGCTTCCCTGGTTCCCGCTGTAGTTGCGGCGAGGCCGAAGCTCGCGGTCACCCGGACTCCGCCGATATCCAGCGCTGCGATCCTCTGGCGCAGACGTTCTGCGGTTTCAGCGGCATTTTGCAGGCTCATGCGCGGCAACAGGATGCAGAACTCCTCTCCGCCGTAACGGCCCAGCGTGTCGGAATCACGCGTCAGGCTGTTCAGTGCCTGAGCGACTGCCCTGATGACACGGTCTCCGTGCACATGTCCGTGGCGGTCATTGATGGCTTTGAAGTGGTCAATGTCACACATCAGGCAACACAGGGCTTTGCCGGTACGCAGGGTTTCAGCGAATTCCTCATCGAGTTTCTGGAACAGGGCGCGCCGGTTGAGGCACTCGGTCAGCGAGTCGCGCGTGGCAAGAATTTGCAGTTGCTCGTTCTGTCGGTGCACCCTGTCCTGAGAGTCCCGCAGTATGCGCAGCATTTCCTCCAGCTGCACGTTCTGCCGCTCGAGTTGCGTGACGTCGTCAAACGTCGTCAGGGTTCCGCGTGGTTTCCCTTGTCCATCAAGAATCGGTGCACTGTTGACCATCAGTGTGAGCACATCTTCCTCGCCGCGGCGCAGCCGCATCGGAATGCCGGTCTGACTGTGGCCGCCTTGCAGTGCATCCTCCCAGGGCAGGCGCTGCACCGGCGTGTCGTCTTTCGGGTGACGCCACGCAAACTGTACCAGGCGCGTGCCCAACAGCGATGCGGGGTTTGCTCCGACTTTACTGGCAAAGGCGGCATTGGCCAGTACGATACGGCCGTGGTCGTCCATCAGCACTACACCCTCGGCGAGTACATCGAGGGCCGCCTTTACGCGCCCGGGGATTACCGATGATGGATCCAGATATTTCAGGGCCTTTTTTAAAAGTATGTAATAAACCAGCGAACCGCACAGAGTCATGAATATCAGGAGCCGCACAAAGGGGCGTCCCAACAGTCCCGCGATCCCGTCACCCTGCAGGGTAGTGAAGCTGATTTCCACCGTTCCCCACCGGTCGGGACCCTTGAATATCGGTACCTGCACATGGCTCGGAGTTGAGCTTTCGTCGCGGGTCGCCTGCCAGTGAAGCTCATGTTCGCGGGTTTCAGCGAGTAGTGTCCCATCGATCTTGCGCAGCGCGGCCGACAATACCGCGGGATCGCGCTCGACAACCGCCGCGATGGTGTTTTCCACCAGGCGCAAATTGTTTTCGCTCACTGCCATGGACAGCTGCACGGCGAGCGCTTCACAGAAGCGCTGACGCGCCTCCAGCGTGGCGCGTGTGGTGTCGGGCGTCAGGCCGATAAGGTTACCGGCGAACAGAATGCTGACAGTCAGCAGCACCAGACCGATGGTAATGCGTGTTACCGGCGTGACCGGCCTCATGACCCTCGCACCTTTTTCAGCGGCGCCGCCGGCGACCGGACTTCGCTATCGAGCAGGCCGCCCAGTTGGCCCAGACAACGGCTCTCCTGTTGTAGCTGTCGTTGCGCGTTGGCACGCTGACGTTCGCGCTCCTGACGAGACAGGGAGAGAATCGGTAGCGGGTCGAAGGGTGTCCAGAGTGGCACGCTGGACAACAGGCCGGCCAGCAGACTGCCGGCCTTGAGGTACCAGTTCATGAAGCCCGCGAACAGCACCACGCTGAGCCCTTTGGCGGTGCCTATGACAAGTTTCGCGTCTGTGTCTTGCGCACCGGCAGCCTGATTCATCTGCTGTTTCATGTAGTCCAGTTGTTTCCAGAGTTCGGCGCTGTCGCCCCCCGGCTCGGCAGAGGCGTCGCTCCCAGCTCTGGCATTCGGGGTGTGCTCGGGTTTTGTTGGGGCCGTATAACGTGGGTCCGGTGCGGGCGTTCGGTCAGCGCGGCGCCCGGTGGTGCGGCTATGGCCCGCGCCGGGAGAGTGCCGTTGCTCGGGCTGGTATTGTGTCACCGGCGGAGGGTTTCGATACAGCTCATCCGAGTAACCGTCGGAGTCGTCTGTTGACGGGTCGCGGTACTGCGGCTCCTCGGGTTTGTATTCCGCTGTGTCGGGCGGTTCGGGTGTGGACTCTGTCTGGCCGGCTTCATCCGGTTGCGTGGTGGTTTGGTTTTCCTCCGATGCCGCTGTGCTATCCCCGGGCAGAAACACCACACCACCCCGTATTGGGGCGGAGGCAGGCGGGTCTCCGTTCATGACCACGGATTCGGCAGGCGCCTGACGGTCCCCGGTCACAGGGGGCGGCTCGACGCTGAGGAGGCCGGACTGAGGCAGGCTCTGTGCGTCGCCATCGCTGACCTGGTAGCTGAGCGTGCGCAGGCCTGTAACCGCAGCCTGTCCCGCGCTGGCGTAAGCTACTGAGCGCAGCGCGCTCTGATAGGCGTCAACCGTTGCGCCTCCACTCAGTGTCAGGCGTCCCGAGACGGGATCCCAGTTGCCCGCGATCTCATGGGTGTCCGCGAAGTGAAGTTCGTCCAGTCCCGGCTGGTAGCCGACGGTGATCTGCACGGTAGCGCCCTGCAGATGCGTGTCATCCTGGTCGCTGAGGCTGATGTCCGGCGCAAC
>CP070738.1:390952-394737 GCA_020347685.1 Gammaproteobacteria bacterium
GAACAGTATATTTTTTACTTGTAAAACAGATTACTATAATTATTTTCCGGGCAGGCGACAGAGTTTTGACTCATTCTTTGCTGGCGGATCGCCGAAACCTTGGCTGAGACACCTGGCGCCGCTCGGGCTGCGACCGGTCTTCTGCAGCGCTCACTGTGCGGTCTCGCTGGCCCGAGCTCGGCGTCCGACTGAATGCCTGCTGCGAGACAGACTGCGCGTCGGCACTTCCCTCGTAGTTGTGCGCGAGCCGCGCGGGACTGGCAGTCTGCTCAGCGCCAACAAGCTATCAATGCGGCAGATGGGACAACCATTCGCGGAACACGGCGTCCGGCAGGGGTTCGCTGATATGAAAGCCCTGCACCAGATCGCAGCCCAGCTCCTGCAGTTGCTGACGCACTGCTTCGCCTTCCACCCCCTCCGCGACCACCTTGCAGTCGAGGTTGTGACCCAGCTCGATTATGGAGCGCACAATGGCGACGTCCTTGGGATTGTTTGCCATGCCCTGCAGGAACGACTGGTCGATCTTCAGCGTATCGATAGGGAGGCTTTTCAGGTACGACAACGAGGAATAACCGGTACCAAAGTCATCGATGGCAATGGAAACGCCCAGCTCGTTGAGCTTGCTGAGGGTGCGCGCTGCTTCCTCAAGGTCCGCCATCAGGGTACCTTCGGTAATCTCGACCTCCAGGTGGGACCCTTTCACGCCGGCGCGTCTCAATGCTTTTGCAATCCTGCCCACCAGGCCTGGGGACTGGAAAGAGCGCGCCGATACATTGATCGATATCGACATCGGGGCGCTGTTGGCCGACCAGTGCTTGCTCTGCTCGAGCGCGGTGTGCAACACCCAGTCGGTGATCGGCGAAATCATGCCAAGCTGCTCGGCCACGGGAATAAAGCGCTTGGGCAACACCAGCCCCTGCTGGGGATGTTTCCAGCGCAGCAACGCCTCGGCGCCGCAGATCTGGCCGCTGGCCAGATCGACCTTGGGCTGATAATAGAGTTCGAATTCCTGCCGTTCCAGGGCCCCGTGCAGCTGGCCGGAAAACTGCAGATGCTCGCTGGCAGATTCGGCCGACTCTGACTCGTAGAACAGGTACGGCACAGTGTTCCACTTGGCCCGATACATGGCACTGTCGGCATGGCTGGCAAGCGTATGCGCTTCCTCACCGTGCTGCGGGTACACCGCAATACCGATGGTGGTACTGAGGCACAGGTCTTTTTTCTGGTACGAGAAGGGTGCAGCGAGCGACGTTATGACTTCGCGCACCACGCGCTCAGCGGCCTTTTCGGCATCCTGCACCATGGGTAACACTATGCCGAACTCGTCTCCTCCGAGACGCGCCAGGGTATCCGTGTCGCGCAACACTTTCTGCAGCCGCTGGCCGATCTGGCTCAACAGCTGGTCGCCGGCCTGGTGCCCCAGGGAGTCGTTGTACATCTTGAACTGGTTGATATCCAGCACCATAACCGCTACCGAGGCGCCCGGATTGCGGCGCGCAACCGCGAGCGCCGAGCCGAGGCGGTCGTACCAGAGCGTGCGGTTGGGTAGCCCGGTAACTTCGTCCTGGGTGGAAAGCTGTTCCAGACGTTCGCGGTCGCTGTGTAGTTCCGTTACGTCTTCCATCATGCAGTGAACACGCAACACCCGACCGCGACGGTTCGCCATCGGATAGAACGCCATGCGGAACCAGCGGTCTCCGTCCTCCTGCGGCGCAAGCCGCACTTCCAGCTGCACCGACTCGCCGTCAATCACCTGTTGCCAGGCGGTCAGCACGCGTTGACGTTCCGAGCCCGGAATCCGGTAGAGGCAGGGTATCGGGGCATCCAGCGGTTCGGTGCAAAACGCCCTGGTGCCGGGACTCGCGTAGCTGATCCGGTTGGATTCGATATCCACAGTCCAGAGCAGCTGGGGTATGTTGCTGAGCAGCTCGCCGGCGAGATTCTGTTCGAAGCCGAGTTCGTCACGCTGGTCGGTCAGCTGTTCGACGGCCGCGCGCCAGTAGGCTTCACTGGTGATCGCAAGATCGCGGAATACCATTTTGACCAGCGCCGATTCCAGGGCGTCGCGGTCGTCGTGCGCGATCTGCGGATTCGTTGCGATAAGTCCCTGCAGATGTTCCAGGAACAGGCGGTAGGCGCCAATCGACCAGACCGGTTTGACTCCCAGACGAAAATGAGACCGGCCCAGTTCTTCACTGCGCGCCGTCGCCTTGTCGTCGATCTCGCCGCTCAGCAGGTCCAGCTGGTGCTGCAGGTGGCCACGCACCAGTTCGCCAATATTGCCTCCCTGGCGTTCATAGGCGTACATGACATCGGCGATGTCGGGATTGTCGAAAAGGTAGTTGTAGGTCGTCTCCGCGAATCCCGCGGCGCCCTGCGCCAGCACATCGCGGTAACGGGCAAGCCGCGCGGTATCCTCGGCGGTCAACTGAAGAACGTAGTTGAATTCCTTACCGACGATGGGATGCGGCGCTTTCTTGCGGGCACCGGGCCTCTCCTCCTTCGTCCGCCTGCGCTTTTTGGTGGGTGTTGGCATCGCCAAATCCAGCATTGTTATAATTGTCGAATAACGTTAGCACAGGCGTATGGCTAAATACAATCAATCTGTTAGCGGCGGATCGCAGAGTGCCGCGCAGGGCTTTCCGACACCACCTTAACAATGCCTTTAATTCGAAGCGGTTAGGCAAACAGGTCCAGGCGCCCTGAAATCTCCAGGTTGCCAACAGGGGTTTCCAGCACCGTTTCGACCCCCTCATCCGGCCCGCTGGCGAGGCGCTTCCAGGTCGACGCCTCTCGTCCTTCGGGCGCACCCTGCTGATGCGCCAGCGATTGACCTGAAACGTCCACGTTCAAAAGTTCGACACCGGCCGATTCGAACATGTCACGCAGGCGCGGCAAAGCCGCCTCGAGGGCTTCCCTCACCACAGCGTGCGCGGAACTGAACTGGATACTGGCCTGATCGTGCTGTACCTGGATACGTACCTCCATAGGTCCCAAATGAGCAGGATTCAGCTTGATCTGCGCGCCCTGCAGGCGCTGCCCCATCAGCCACTGAATGCGTTCGCCCAGGGCCTGATCCCAGTTAGCCTGCTGCACAGGCACATCCACGCTCACGCTGGGAATCGCACTGCTGCCTGCCGGGCCAGCGGGCTGCAGCGCAGTATGGGAAATTGCGGCGCTAAGCGTTTCCGGCCCCGCCGCCACGCCCTGCACAGCCGGTTTCAGACCTCCCCCGGGTTGCCTGAGTCCGGCCAGTACGGTCAACAGTTCAAGACTGCGCTGCCCGGTTTCGGCTTTTGGCTGATACAGGGGTTCAAGGAATTTCGCCACCCCGGAGCCCTGCTCCCCGCGCCCGCCCTCGGCAGGCGGTTTGCCGTGCTCACCGGCACCGCCATGTGAAAGTCGCAGCTGCTCGAGGAGCTGCGGCAGACGCCGGCCCGGAGCCACGGGAGACCCCTCCTGAGTTCCAGTGATATCGCGGTAGCCAGCGGCCAGCGCGGCCGTATCCGCCGGCACGGCGGCTGTCTGTACTGCCCCACCCTCGACCAGTTGGTCCAGGACCTCTTGAATACGTGCGGCCACCTGCCGGCCGGCGTCGGTTCCGGTGCCGTGCAGTCCCGCGACGATGCTTTCCAGAAGCTTGCGAGGGTTAGTACCGGCTGTGGCCGCGGCGTCGATCACCTGCTGCAGAAACGGCAACAGGTTGCCGTCCTCCGGCAAGGATTGCAGCTGTTTCAGCAGGTCCTGGTCACCGGATCCGGCCGCCGGAACAGCAGCTGCTGTTC
>CP070738.1:394837-398603 GCA_020347685.1 Gammaproteobacteria bacterium
CGCGGGCGGACTGGAAGCGGGTGTCGGCCAGCGCCTCCAGCCCCGCGATGGCGGCATCCAGGTTGCCCAGCTCCCGATCCACCAGCGCCGAGTACCAGGCCAGGGTCCAGGGCGGCGCCGGCGGATCGAAGGCCGCCGCGCGGCGCAGCGCCGCCGCGGCATCTTCGAGCCGCCCTTCCTTGTAATACACCCGTGCCAGGTTCAGCACGCCGTCGGGACGCCCGAGCGCTTCGACCTGTTCGAAGGCCGCCGTCGCCGCCCGCAGCTCGCCCTTGTTGGCGCCCTGGTTGCCTTCGCGCAGCAGCGCGATGCCATAGTCATTCCAGCGTTCCCATACCGGGATGGAAACGCTCTGCGCAGGTGTTCGCGCAGACGTTCCCAAGGGCAGGGTGATGCGATCGCTGGCGAGGGTGGTGATCGGCAGTTCGTTGCGCCGGAAGCGCTCGCCCAGCACGTGGCGCAGGAAGCGGGTGTCGAACTTGCGGTATTGCAGCTTCACCTCGATGGTCAGCGGCTCGCGCGCATCGGGGGGCACGCTGAAGGCGTAGTGAACCACGGCTGCGGCACCGGGCGGGATCTGATGGTTGTACAGCGCCACGAAGATATCCTGGGCATTGCGCCGCTCGATGCGGTTGCCGTCGCGGTCCAGCAGGTAGGCGTTCAGGTAGTATGCCCAGGGGTCAGTATCTCCTTCAGCGTCCAGCGCCCCGGAGCGGCCGATGACCCGCTCGCCGCTCCGTACCGTCACGTCCAGCCACAGTTCGTTGGAATCCGAGGTGCCCTGGGTCAGCTCGTGGCCCACGCCCAGGGTGCGCACCACGGTCTCGAGCAGATAGCGTTCGCCGGGCTGCAGCGCCGGCAGCTGCGGACGCAGCGGGGCGTGCAGCTGTCCGTCCACCCGGCCGTCATCGCGCAGGCCGAAAATGTCCACGCGCGCCGCCTTGCTCAACATGTCGCGGCGTGCCGCGTTGTGCTCCGTGGCCTGCCCGAGCATCACCGGCACTGCGGTATTGGCGGCGGCGAAGCGGTGATCGTGCACCGCAGGCTGGCCGTTGCCGGTGAAATCCCGCGCCGCCGGGTCGTCGGAGGGAACCGCCGGCATATGACAGTGGGCACAGTTCTCTTTTGCTGCGGGCGGATAGTAAAAGCTGTCCACCCGATGTCCCGACACGCCGCTCAACAGAAAGCTGTCGTAGTGGTTCTGGCCGCGCAGCCAGCGGTAGCGGTTGAGCGCATAGGGTAGGTGCACTTTGTGGCAGCTGGAACAGAATTCTGCCGTCCGGTGCAGCGGCTTGAGCAGTGTCTGCTTGTGAAACTCCGGCTTGGCCTTGATCAGCTGGCGGTTTATAGCGCGCAGCAGCGGCTGCTCGCTGAAGGCGAACGGGTAGCGGGGCGGGTCGGTGAGCCTGTAGTCGGCATTGCCGCGCGGGCTGTTGATACGGCTGATGGCGTGACAGGTCATGCAGGTAATCCCGGCGCTGGCGCCCGGGTCGCGGTCGGGATCATAGGCGGGATCGCTGAAGCGGCCGCTCATCAACGGTACCGGGTCGTGGCAGCCGGCACACAAATGCGCGCCCTGCACGTCGCCGTCGCGTTCCAGCAGCACCCGGCGCGCCTCATCGACACTGAAGCGGTAGGCGGGGTTGTTGAAGGAACTCAGGCGGTGCATGCTGCCTTCGGTCTGGTGCAGGATATCCGCGTGGCACTCGCCGCACATCGCGTCGGTGCTGAGATGCTCGGGAGCAATGCGCTGCTGTGCAGTGCTCTCCACCAGGGCCGGCAGGAATGGCCGGTCGAGATCGGGCGGCTCCGGCTGAGCCCACAGGTGCAGGCCCAGGGCCGCTGCGCTGAACATCACCGCGGCACCGGTCCAGTAGCCACCGCTTCGCCAGTGCAGCTGCGGTCCGGCCAGCCGGTGCAGTACGAACAGCCAGACCACCGCCAGCGGCGTGACCACGTGCAGCCAGTAGGCGATGGAGCGGACCAGCGGGTCGTTGATCTCGAAGAAGCCGAAGCGGGTCAGCAGCACGCCCGAGGCCAGTAGCAGGATGGCGCAACTGTACAGCGCCAGTCCGGCGCCGACGGCGTAGCGATTGTAGCGCCGCCAGCGCCAGGCTCGGCGCAGGTGCAGCGCTCCGAACAGCAGCCCCGGCACAATCAGCAGCAGGCCGAGGCCGAGATGGGCCAGGAACATGACCAGGTAGAAATAGTTCTGGTAGCTTTGGGTGGCGATGTGCTCGGCGACGGTGACGCTCGCCAGGTAGAGCGAATTGATCGCCAGCAGCCCGAACAGCACCAGAACACCGCTCAGCAGCCGGCGCAGCCCGGGACTGAGCACTGCGCGGGCCGGGTCAGGTCGTTGCTTGGAAACCGGTGGAGATAACATTGCGTTGCAGTAGGGGTCAGTTATTGTTTGGCGCCACTAAACTTAATTCTAGTCACGCCGGCGGCGAGGGTGAAACCGGAGGCAGGGATTTTTTCTACTTCGGCACGCCGAAAGAAAGCATCGTAAAGTCACAGGGTTGCAAAAATGACCTGGGCCTGCCACGGCTGTTAGACTGCGGCCGTTGCCTACTCAGGTCTATGTTTGCCAACGGAAACCGCTATAGTGGCGCCGGGGAAGCAAAACACACAGCGAGGAACGCGACGCCGCTCAGGGTTGACGCACCCGCTGAGCACGGAAAACACTGATACTGATGTGGGACAAGCTGAAAGGATTTGCGCGGGGCAACAAGACCCCGGTGTCTGAGGCCCGGCCGCGCGAATCGCGCTCGGGCGGCACAACGGTCGCGATCGAAACCACGCGCGAAGTTCTGACGGCACAACGCCTGGAGCGGGCCTTTTATGCCGAGCTGCTGGGGGTGCGCTCGTGCATCGACAGTGTCAATCCGCTGGAACGGACGGTGATGAAGCGGGTTGACCGCCTGACCGGCAAGAGCGGCGACCTTGGCGGCCTGGTACCGCCTGTCCCGACGGCGGTTCCCGGACTGATGCGGTGTTTGGGTGATGACAGTCTGTCCGCTAATCAGTTGGCGGCGGAGATCAGCCGTGATGCGGTACTGCTTGCCAACGTGCTGCGTTTTGCCAATAGCGCTTATTACCAAACACCGGAACCCGTCAGGAGTATTGATCACGCCATGCTCATGGTGGGGCCTGACGGTGTGCGCAGCCTGGTCGCCAGGGCGGCCTTCAGACCGCTACTGAACGGTCACACGGATCACTTCAGTAAACTTGCCGGGCCACTGTTGTGGCAGCAGGCTGAACGCTGTGCGCTGGCGTGCGAATGCATCGCCAGGCGCAGTGGCGTGCCCGTATTCGATGCCTTTGTTGCCGGACTGGTGCATAAAGTCGGCTACAGGATCGTGGCACGCGTCCTTGGCAGGGAGTATCGGGGTGCGGATGCGCCCCGGTCCGCTGCATTCAGGGACTGGCTCATCGAACGTGTGCCCGCCTTGTCATGGCAGGTGGCGCGGGAGTGGGGTTTGCCCGCCCCCGTGACGGAGAGCCTGAAGGGTCTGGCGAAAAGAAATGATCGGGGGGATGTTCCGCGCTTGACGGGCATTGTGTTTGCTTCTGCAAAGCTTGGCGAGCTTTTTGTGCTGTCCAGGGCAGGACGTGTCCGGGGCGAGATTAAACGTTTCAGCTGCCGTATCAGCGGCGAGCTCGCGGATTGTTGCGGTGACTGTTACGAGGAGATGTCCAGGCTGGGCGAGCCGGTTTGAGTGACGTCAGGGCGTCTTTAACAGGCAACCATCGGTGGTGCCCG
>CP070738.1:398703-402454 GCA_020347685.1 Gammaproteobacteria bacterium
CTTCAGCTTGCTGCGGGTGAGCCGGTAGCGCGCCGGGTGCGCGATGACCGCCATACCACCGGCATCCCGGATCCAGCCGACCGCCCGCGCGAGCGAGGTCCACTCACCGCGCACATAGCCGGGCTTGTCCTTGACCAGAAAACGCTTGAACACCTCGCGCACCGAAGCCGCATGGCCCTGCTGGACCAGAAAGCGGGCGAAATGGGTGCGACTGAGCAATGCGCCCTTGCGAAATTGCGCTGCTCCTTCCAGGGCGCCGCCGATACCGGTTCTTTCCAGCTTGCGGGCGATTTCCTGCGCCCGCCAGTCGCGGAACGTCTGCAGTTCGCTCAGCCCCTGGCGCAGATCCGTATTGGCAGGATCGACGTTGAGGCCGAGTACGTGGATGGTCATGGCGCTCCAGGTGACCGAAATCTCGACCCCCGGTAACACGGCGAGCTGCAGGGCCGCGGCGGTCCGCAACGCCTCGGCGACACCGTCGAGGGTGTCGTGATCGGTCAAAGCCAGCACATCCACGCCGGCGCTGCGGGCCCGCTGCACCAGGGCAGCCGGGGCCAGGGTCCCGTCCGACGCCGTCGAGTGACTGTGCAGATCGTAGCTGGACGCCATGTGTCAGCGCCGCCGGGACACGCCGCCGGGCACCCGGATTGGCAGGCGTGGCAATAAGTCGGTATCGGTAATGACAGAACGCATGAGCCCGGCTGGATTCGTAATGTGAATTGCGCCCCCCGGCCACAGCGGTCGGAGGCATATCCGTTTTATTGTACCGGAGTGTTACGCGCCATGCCGCCTCTGCGGCGCGGCGCCGAATACGGTACCATTCGGCTCCATGAATCTGCCCGAACCGACACTGGACGCCTTTCGCGGTCCGCTGGCCGCAGCGCTGGACACGCTGGCGGAGGCCTATCGGCTGAGTGATGGCAAGAGCGGCGGTGCGCAGGAGAGCGCTCCCCCTCTGCTGGTGCAGGCGTTCGCTCAGCTGTTCGAGGCGATGCAGCGCACCGAGGCGAGTCTGGCGCAGGAAAGTGCCGTGCAGACCGGGAACCAGGCCAGCGGACAGGATGTCTCTGAGCTGGGAGAATACGCTCTGGAGCTTTTCGAACAGGCGCTGAATTGGTCTCAACAGCTTGATCTTGATGATGTTTATGATGTTCTACAAGGTTTTGTCGTTGCCATGGGCCGCTGGATCGCACGCCATGGCGGGCAGATTTTCAGCCTTGAGCCGGTGGTGGATGCCCTGGCCCGCAGCGCCAACCGGATCCAGGAACCGGAGCGGCTGGTGCCACTGTACCGGGCCATGAGTGAAATCATGGACGCGACGGCAACGGCCATCCGCCAGGACCTGGAGAGGACCAACCCGGGCCGGCCGTGGCGCGTTTTGCACCTGAACCGTGCCATCGTGGCAACCCGCACCCACCATCCGGATATCATGGAAGAGGCATTTTCTGTCCTGACTCGCGACCTGCCCGAGGATGCGCCGCGTTTTTTTTCACAGGGCATGGAGCAGATGGACTTGCTAAACTACCCCGGCCACGTCAGGGACGTGATGGACCGTTATTACCGCAAATGGAGCGTGGACCGCTCCCTGCACTGATGAAGAGTATCGAGATACCAGCACCATGAAGTTTCTGTTCGACTTCTTTCCGATTTTACTGTTTTTCGTCGCCTACAAGCTGTACGACATCTACGTGGCGACCGCAGTAGCGATTGTCGCTGCCGCGGTGCAGACCGCCGCGTTCTGGTTCCGCCACCGGCGTTTCGAAAAAATGCACCTGGTCACCTTCGGCCTGCTGCTGGTGTTCGGTGGTCTGACCATCGCCCTGCACGACCCGGTGTTCATCAAGTGGAAACCCACAGTGATCAACTGGCTATTCGCCGTGGTATTCATGGGCAGCCACTGGGTTGGCGAAAAGCCGCTGGTGGAACGCATGATGTCGCATGCCATCCAGGCACCGCGCCCGGTATGGATGCGCCTGAGCTGGATGTGGATCATGTTTTTCGCCGGCGTCGGCATCCTGAATCTGTATGTCGCCTTTAACTTCGCCGAAGAAACCTGGGTCAACTTCAAGCTGTTCGGCATTCTGGGCATCACGTTCGCCTTTGTTATCGCGCAGGCATTTTATCTCGGCCGCTATGTCGAGGAACCGAAAGCCGAGGAAAAGTCCTGAATGCTGTACGCCTTGATCAGCGAGGACCTGCCCGGAACCCTGAACCAGCGCCTGGCGGCGCGCCCTGCGCACCTGGAGCGCCTGGAACAGCTGCGCGATGCCGGCCGCCTGGTGCTGGCCGGGCCGCACCCTGCCATCGACAGCGAGGATCCCGGGCCCGCCGGTTTTACCGGCAGTCTGGTGGTGGCTGAATTCGATTCCCTGGAAGACGCCCAGAGTTGGGCCGATGCCGACCCCTATGTCAAAGCGGGCGTGTACCGCCAGGTCGTTGTGAAACCTTTCAAGAAGGTGCTGCCCTGATGAAAGCCGATCGGATTGAGCTGATCCGGAACCGCCTTACGGAGGCCCTCGCGCCGCAATCTCTGAACATTATCGACGAAAGTGCCGCGCATGCCGGCCACGCCAGTGCCGGGGGCGGCGGTCATTTCGTCGTCGAAATCGTCTCCGATGCCTTTCAGGACAAGACGCTGATCCAGCGTCACCGGCTGGTTTACGACGCCTTGCACGACGCCATGAAACGCAACGAGATCCACGCCTTGAGCATCAAGGCATCTACACCTGCTGAGGCGGGATCCTGAGCAACTCGAATAAGGAAGCGACAAATGAAACTTCACCACCTGACACTTGCACTGGGGCTGACTGCGCTGATAAGCGCCTGCGACCAGATACCACTGGCGTCCAAACAGGACAACAGCGCGGCTCCGGTCAGCGACACCAGCGCAGTGGTCGCCACCATCAACGGCAGCCCGATCACCGAAAACGCACTGGCAGCCTACCAGCAGCAGCGCCACAGCCGGCGTCCCAATGATCCCACCAGTCAGGACCGCGACGCGGTGCTGGATGAACTCATCAACCTCGAACTGGCCCGCCAGGCGGGCGTGCAGGAAGGGCTGGACCAGAAGCCCGACATCCTGCTGCAGATCGACCAGCAGCGCCGGGCTGTGATCGCGGCCGCCGCCATCCAGCACCAGCTGCAGGTCAACCCGGTCAGCGATGAAGACCTGAAGAAGCTCTACGATGACAATGTCGGCGACGGCAAGGAATACAAGGCGCGCCATATCCTGGTCGAGGAGCAGCAGAAGGCGCGTGACCTGATTGCCGAGCTGGATGGGGGCGCGGACTTTTCCGAGCTCGCCAAGCAGCATTCCACCGGCCCGTCCGGCAAAACCGGCGGCGAACTGGGCTGGTTCTCGGCCAGCCAGATGGTGAAGCCGTTCTCAGACGCACTGGCCGACATGGAAAAGGGCACGTACACCAAGGAACCGGTGCAGACCCAGTTTGGCTGGCACGTCATTATTCTCGACGATTCGCGCGAGTCTGAGGTACCGTCATTCGAGCAGGTGAAACCGCAGCTGAAAATGATGGCACAGAATCAGCGCGTACAGGACTACGTCGCCAGCCTGCGCAGTAACGCCACCATCAACATCGTGCAGACCTCGGCACCGGTTGCCGCAGACACTGCGCCGGCCGCGGCAGCGCCAGAGAGTGCGGCCGAGCAGGGCGCCGGCGACACCGCTGGCGAAACCGGCACAGCCGAGTAAAGCGCACCTCGCAGCCATCCCCATTCGCGCTGCGGCGCGAAT
>CP070738.1:402554-406241 GCA_020347685.1 Gammaproteobacteria bacterium
AACACCTGCGCGTCCTGCTGATTGGCGATGGAAGCGAAGAAGGCCGCGTCCGCGGATTCGATACCGCGCCGGAAACGCCCCCAGAAATCCAGCTCCCAGGCCAGGTTGAAGCCTGCCTGGTAACTGGTGAAGGTCTGGTCATCGTTCGGCAGGTCACCACCGCGGCGCCGGTTGTGCACGCGATCAATGGCACCGTTGAGCTGCTGCAGCTGCGGATACAGGTTGCTGCCGGCGATACCGAGCTGGGCCCGGCTTTCCAGGATGCGCAGGCCGGCGATGCGCAATGAAGGGTTATCCTGCCGCGCCGCCTCGATCAGGCGGTTCAGCGCCGGATCGTTGAACACGTCCCACCAGAAACGGAGATCCTCCTCAGCCTGTTGCGCCGGTAGCGCGACCTCGCCGTACAGATCCGGCTGCCAGCCGCTCAACCAGCCCACATCGGGTTCCTGGTAGTTCGGCCCCAGCATCGTGCAGCCATTAAGCGCCAGCAGCCCGCAACACAGCAGGCCGCGGGCAAGGCGCCTCGGTACACTGACGCCGGGCAAACGGCTCACTCGGCCTCCGGTGCCGCTTCGCCCTGAGCCCCGCCCGCCTGGTCAGCTTCAGCGACCCAGTCCATGAACACCTGGTAGCCGATGGCCATCACCACCGCCCCGATGAACAGGCCAACGATGCCGCCGGACACCATGCCGCCGAGCGCCCCAAGCAGAATCACCGGCATGGGCGCGTCGACGCCGCGGCCGAGCAGCAGCGGTTTGAGCACGTTATCCGCCAGGCCGGCGGCGATCAGGTATACGCTGAACACCACGTTGAGCATCGTCGAGTCGCCGGTCCACCAGATATAAGCGATCGCGGGCAGCGTAACAATCGCGGCCGGCAATTGTGCAATGCCGAACAGCAATACCACCAGCGCCCAGACCCCGGCCGCCGGAATTCCCGCCCAGATAAAACCGACACCCAGCAGCAAGGCCTGGATAAAGGCGACGCCCACCACACCGGTGGCGACCGAACGTATGGTCGCGGTGGACAGACTGTGCAATCGAACGCCACGCTCCGGCCCGGCCAGCCGACTCATAATGCGTTGCATGGACTGGCTGCCCGCCTTTCCATAGGCCAGCATGATCCCGGCAATGATCATCGAACCCAGGAACTTGAACACGCCGCCCGCCGTGCTCGCGGCTACCGCCGCCAGTTTTTTCGAGGTCTCGGTCAGTTGCGGCTTGATTTTTGCCAGGTACGCCGGCAGGTCCTCGGCCGCCTGACTCCAGGACGCGTAGACTTTCTTGCCCACCAGCGGCCATTCGGCCACCGCGGGGTCGGGTTTCTTGATGGTGATCTCGTCGTTCTTGAAGCGGGCATGGAAATCATAGACCTGGCTGGCAAAGGAGCCTCCCAGCATGAAGCCGGGCACCCCGACCGCCAGCACACTGATCAGCACCAACAGCGTCGCAGCCCGCCCCTGCCGCATCGCGAAGCGCCTGACCATCCACTGATGCGCCGGATAAAGTGCCACGGCCAGGATCAAGGCCCACAGCATCAGCCCCAAAAAGGGCTCGAAGATACGCACGCATAGCACCACCAAAACCGCAACGATGGCCAAGCGTATCAGTGTGTCCGTCAGATCCGTGGACAACCATATCTTCACGCTCTCGGTATCCAACTGCATAGGTCCATCCTCCTCTGATCAGCGTAACGCCAGCCGCACTCACCACGCCCTGCGGTCGGCATGCGGTCGCCCCAGCGGTACTGGCTGGCCCCTGGCGCGCGAATTAGAGGGCAATGATCCTATAACCGTCGCGCAGACTCCAGTCGGAGGCCGTAACGTCCTGCGACGGCATCCATTGGGCCCGAGCCCCGGTTCCGCTACTATTCGCCCCATTCATCGCATACCGGACACACTGCCTCGGGTTTCTGGATTTCGCGCAGAGTGGCGTTTATGCTTTGGCTGCGTAATACCCAATACACCAGGAACCCGCCATGCATAAGTGCAGTTTCTCCGCGCCAGGCTTTCGGGCGTGGGACGTGACGGCACGCAGCCGCAGCTCAACAGAATACGCCATGAATTCGATATCACTCGTCGCTTGCGCCATCGCACTGCTGCTCTCAGGCTGTGCCGGCAGCCCGCCCCGCTCGCTCGATCTGATGCCGGCGCCGGCCGCCTATGAGCAGAGCGAGAAGCCGTTCGGCCCCGCAGCCACTACCACGCCGGATGGACTGAGCGCGCTCGACATGCTCTATGCCACCAACCGTGCACCCGCTGCTGCCGGCGACCAGGGGGAGGAACGCTACTATAGCGGCGAGCGCGGCTACCTGGTGCGCGTCGGCTCGGCTGACATCAACTTCGGTGACAGCGATATCACCTGGGACGAGGCGCGCGAGATATCCCTGTTGAAGAACCGGCCGGGTTCGTTTCCACTGAAAGTCAGTGGCATACAGGAAGCCGGTATCCTGGCCTCCAGCGTATCGGTATTCACCCCTAAGGAGATCGCCGCGACCGTCGATGACCGGCCGTCGCGTGACTTCGTGCGCGAGCTCGAAAACCGCCTGGCACGTTCACCGGTGAAAGACATCTTCATCTATGTCCACGGCTACAAGGTGAATTTCGAGAATCCGCTGCTGGTGGCGGCCGAGATGTGGCACTTCCTTGGCCATGAAGGTGCGTTCATTGCCTTCTCGTGGCCGTCGACACCGGCGCGGCTTGCCTACATGAAAGACATCGAAACCGCGCGCGTTTCAGCCTGGGGCCTGCGTCAGTTTCTCGATTTCCTCGCTCGCGAAACTTCCGCCGAACGCATCCACATTGTCGGCTACAGCGCCGGCACGCGCGTGGTGCTCACAACCCTGTACGAGCTGGCGCTGATCCACCAGCGGGACAGCGAGGCCGAAGCACGCAACGCGACGCGGCTCGGCAACGTCATCCTGGTCGGCTCGGACGTCGATACGGGTACCTTCGCCAGCTACATCATCGATGGGCTGCTGCGCGTGCAGGATCACCTGTCGATCTATACCTCCCCGAGCGACAAGGCCTTGCACCTGTCGGAGAAGATTTTTGCACACCGTCGTGTCGGCGAGATCCTACCTGGCACGCTGGACGAGCGCATGCGCCAGTTCGCCGCGTCCTCGTCGCAGTTCGCCCTGATCGACGTGGCCGACGCGGACCACTTCGACGACGGCAACGGGCACGCCTATTTCCGCACAAGCCCCTGGGTCAGCAGCGATATCCTGATGACGCTGCGCTATGGACTGGCACCGGCCGAACGCGGCCTGGAGCAGCGCGGTGATTCGCCGGTATGGCGCTTTCCGCACGACTACCTGTCTCGCTTCGAAAGCGCTCTCGCACAGGCGACCGCAACGCGGCGCGCGACCGGCGAGCAGGATATGCCGAGCACGCAACCGGTCGCCGACTGAGCGGATGGTCATCCCCGGATCCTGGCGCGAGGTATCCTACGGCCCTGGATGAAAGCAGCCGGCAAGGGACCGAATCCTTTTCAGCGATAAGGTATCATGTATATCCAGCCAACCCTTGCAGCGCTCGGCCGCTTAAGCCTCTCAGTTCGGATCATCGCCGGGCTCGGGCTCGGCGTATTCGTCGGGCTGTTCGTCGGGGAGCCCGCCGCAACCCTGCAACCCGTCGCCGACATCTACATCCGGCTGATGCAGATGACCGTGCTGCCATACCTTGTGATG
>CP070738.1:406341-409996 GCA_020347685.1 Gammaproteobacteria bacterium
CAGACTACGCTGAGTGCCGTGACGAAACAGGGTTGTTGCCGGCGCAGCGACGCGGTGATACCGGCGCGTGACGGCTTCGAAAACGCCCACGATAGTCTGCCGGCATCGAATTGCGGCGTTCTGCAGCGCTCGGTCCGCACCACCTCGGGCGCTTACCGACAGTCTGACTGCTTCGGTGCACGGCAGCGCGTATAATGAAATGGTTTCTAAACGAGGATACTTCGGATGGCAACCAAACTGGAACTCGAAGAGTACTTGTACCGGCGTGCAATCGATATTATCGAATCTGCTGACACGGATTACGATAAGGAGAATCTGCTGTTCCAGGAAGTCTGGATTCCCCTGGCGGAGTTGTACAAAGACAGACTCACTGCCCCCAAAGCCGAAGGCACGGAATAGCAGCAAACAACTCGCGGCCGGCGGTCTGTTGGTCCGACTCTGAGCTGCATCAGTCACAGCCAACGCCGATGCCGGTCACCCTGCACTAGGCCGCGCTGAATCGTGACACCAGCATCTGCACTGCCGCATCGAGATTCGCGCCAGCGGCGTCGCTCAGGGGCGCGCCCAGCTCGAAGCCGTAGCCGCGCACGGCGAGTACGTATGCAGCCGGCAGTGGCGCCGCGCTGATACGCCGGAACGCCTCCAGGACCGCCGCCGCGGACAAAGCATGGGTGAGCGCGCCGGCATCCGCGGCTGCGATTACCGGCTCGAAGCTGAACGGTTCGGGGCCGGATGCAGCGGCGTCGATGAACACGACTTCACGGCGCCCGACCAGGTCGAGCGCGTGCTCGACCTGCAGCTGAAAATCGGTCAGCAGCTCGGTGTCGGGTAACCCCAGCGCCTCCAGCCGCTCGATCGCGAGTGGCCCGACGGCGTCGTCGCCGCGGCTGGGGTTGCCGATGCCGATGACGAGCACCGGTGCCAGACCGGCCACCGGTGCCGAACTCAGGGACACCGCTCGCGCGAACTCTTGACCAGGGTATCGATGCACTGACCGTCGGCGTCGAACAGCTCCAGGTGCAGCGGCATCCTGCCGAGCGCGTGGGTGGCGCAGGACAGGCAGGGATCGAACGCCCGGATCGCCACCTCGACATGGTTGAGAAGACCCTCGGTGAGCTTGCGACCGTCGAGATAGCGCTTCGCGACGTGACGGATTGCCTCGTTCATCGCCTGATTGTTGTGCGTCGTCGAGACGATAAGATTGGCACGCACCACCTGGTCGTCCTCGTTTACCCGGTAGTGGTGAATCAGGGTGCCGCGTGGCGCCTCGATGACCCCCACCCCGCGTTCAGCGCGTTGACCGCCGGTTACCAGATCGTCGCCCAGGATGTCATCATCGTGCAACAGGCCCTTGATGGACTCGGCCGCGAACAGCATCTCGATCATGCGCGCCCAGTGATAGGCGAGCGTGGCGTGCACCGGCTGACCACCACCGAAGTCGACGAATTCGCGCCGCTCCGCGTCCGCGAACGGGGTTGGGATATGGTCGCAGTTCTGCACCCGGGCCAGTGGCCCGACCTTGTACCAGCCCTGCTCAGCACCCAACGCGCGGATGTAAGGGAATTTCATGTAGGACCAGGGTTTGACCTCCTCGGTGAGGTAGTCCCAGTAGCGGCTGTAGTCGACCTTGTCGAAGACGATTGCGCCATTGCTGTCACGCGCCCGCAGTGCGCCGTGGTAGAGATCCATGCCCCCGTCCGGCGCCACCAGGCTCATCAGATTGGAGCGAAACGCGCCGAAGCTGTTATACAGTCCGACATTGGACAGATGCAGGCGCCGGGCCAGTTGCACCGCCGAGCGGCACCAGGCGACGACCTGGTAGACATCCTTCAGCAGTTCGTCGCGGTCCTTAGCAGTCACCGGCTTGTTGACGCCGCCCGGGATCGCTCCCGTGCCGTGCACGCGCTTGCCGGCGGTGACGCGGATCACCTCCTGCCCGAAGCGGCGCAGCAAGACCCCCTGCCTGGCGATATCCGGGTGCTCGGCCGCCACGCCGACGATGTTGCGCCGCCCGAGGTCCGAGTCGAAACCGAACAGCAGGTCGGGCGACGACAAATGAAAGAAGTGCAACGCGTGTGACTGCAGGATCTGGCCGTAATGCATCAGCCGCCGGATCTTGTCGGCGGTCGGGGTCAGCTGGTCGGCGCCGACCACCTGGTCCAGCGCCTTGGCCGCGGCCAGGTGGTGGCTGACCGGGCAGATCCCGCACAGCCGCTGCACCATCACCGGGATTTCCCAGTAAGGTCGGCCCTGGATGAACTTCTCGAAGCCACGAAACTCGACAATGTGCAGCCGCACCTGCTGCACGTGATCGTCGCTGTCGAGCAGGATCGAGACCTTGCCGTGCCCCTCCACGCGGGACAGCGGCTCGATAACCACCCGCTCCAGCCCGGCGGGATTGGCAGCGGTTTCGAGTTCAGAGCTCATGGGGCAATACTCCGGGTAGCTAATCGTAGTGGATCAGGCCATGGCCGAGATGCGGCGTATGCCCCGCCAGCAGATCGGTGAGGAACTTCCAGATGGCGTCCGCGGGCGGCGGACAGCCGGGCAGGAAATAATCGATTTTCACCACCTCGTGCAAAGGATGTACCTTGTCGAGCAGCAGCGGCAGCTCAGGGTCATTGGGGATACAGCCGCTCTCCAGACTGGGTTCGGTGACATAGACCTCCTGCAGGCAGGCACCGAGGTCGAGGTGATTGCGCTGCGCCGGCAGGCCACCGTTTACCGCACAGGCACCCACTGCCACCAGGATCTTGCAGTTGCTGCGAAACTCGTGCAGTACGTCGACGTTATCCGCGTTGCAGATCCCGCCCTCGATGAGTCCCACATCGCAGGGACCGCAGTGCTTGATATCGGTGAGCGGCGTGCGGTCGAATTCGATATGCTCGAGCAACTCGAATAGCCGCTCGTCGATATCGAGCAGCGACATGTGGCAGCCGAAACAACCCGCCAGCGACGTGGTGGCGACGCGCAGGCGGGGTTTTGCGGCGTCGCTCACGTCGCCCCCTCGTCCTTGGCCGCCGGGCGACGCGGTGCATCCTCCAGGGCCTGGGCACTGACCGGCCGCTGGTCGAAACGCCGCGCACCGATGGGCACCTCGAAGCCGACGCGCTTGCGCAGGATGACGCCCACCGGACACACCTGCATGGCCTTGTCCGTAATTGCGATCTCGGTGTCGGCCAGGCGCCCGGATTCGGCATTGACGATGAGGTGCTTGGTGATGCCGCGCCCGGACAGGGCAAACACGCACTTGCGGTCCACCTCCGCCGAGGCTCGCACGCACAGTTCGCACAGGATGCAGCGGTTGAAATCCAGCAAAATCTCCGGGTGCGAGGCGTCGACCGGCCGGTTCGGGAACAGGTGGTCGAGTTCGGCCGACATGATTTCCAGGTCATAGGCCACCGCCTGCAACAGGCAGTTGCCGCTCTTTTCGCACGAGGGACAGAAATGGTTGCCCTCGACAAACAGCATCTGTACCAGCGTCTGGCGCTGTTCCTTGAGCGCCTCGGTCTGGCTCGCCACCTCCATGCCGTTCTCGGCCGGCATGGTGCAGGACGCCGCGGTGCGACCGTTCACCTCCACGGTGCAGACTTTGCAGCTGCCGTGCGGCTTGAACTCCGGATGGTAACAAAGATGGGGAATGTAGTGACCGGCA
>CP070738.1:410096-413690 GCA_020347685.1 Gammaproteobacteria bacterium
CAAACAGCGGGGCCAGATTGGCTGCTATGAGCGCAAGAATTGAAAATGAGGGTCGCTGATCCAGCATTTTTTCACATCCGGTTTTCTCTTACTGCAAGCCGGCCTTCTGGAGCATGGCGATTACCTGCTCGAGTGTTTCCGGGGTCTTATACGGTTGTGTTTCAGCGCGGCAACATACTGGACAGTGAATTCACCGGAGATCACTCGCCCTACCACGTCATTTTCTGCCGCAACCTTCTCATCTATTTCGATCGCGCAACCCAGCACCGGGCTATCGACCAGCTGGAAAAGCTGCTCACGGACAGCGGCTTGCTGTTTCTCGGCCATTCCGAAACCAGCCTGCTGCAGAAACGCGGTTTTTCTCCGCTTCCGTTTGAACGCTGCTTCGGCTTCCGACGCGGAAATGCTGGTGCCCCGAGCCCGGCACCCGTTGCGCGGCGCGAGCTCCCACGTCCGGCCCGGGTGAACGGCGCCGTCAGGGCGCGCGAAGCCATGCCAGCGCGGTTTTCCGCGGCCGCCGCCAGGCCCGCGCAGCTCGGTGCGGCGGCCTCTGCACCAGATATGGAACAGCTGATGCTTCACGCTTTTCAGCTCGCAGATCAGGGGCACATGGACGAAGCGGCAGCGTGCTGCGAATCCGTGATCAGGGAACAACCCTGTCAACCGGACGCACACTATCTACTGGGTGTTATCCGCGAAGCAGCCGGTAACACGCGGGACGCGGAACGGATGTTCCGAAAAGCGGTTTATCTGCAACCCGGTCACTACGAGGCGCTGGTTCATCTCAGTGTCATCTGCGAAAGAACAGGCGACGCGGCAGGCGCCCGGCGTTTCCGTGAACGCGCCACGCGCACGCAGTCGCGGCAACGGCAGCCAGGAAGATGAGCGAAGCGGCACGCCACAGCCTGTCGGCAATCGATGACTGCTGGAACCGTATCGGGGTATGGAGCCCGAACCGTGCCAGCTGCCCGGAACTGCGACAGGTGATCCACTGCCGCAACTGCCGTCAATACTCGGCCGCCGGCCGGTCGATGCTGGAACACCCCATGTCGGCGGATTACTGCGCGGAGTGGACGGAGCGCCTGGCGGCAGCAAGACAGACCAAGGAAGGCGCATCCAACGCCCTTCTGTTGTTTCGGCTAGGTGACGAGTGGTTGGGGCTTGACTGCCATCAGGTGCAGGAAATCACCGCTATGCGCCCCATTCACAGCCTCCCCCACAAGACCAAGCCGCTGCTCAAGGGACTGGTTAACGTGCGGGGTGAACTCAGGGTCTGTGTGTCGATTGGTTCTCTGTTGCAACTCGACAAGGCAGAGGATGACTACAGGGTGGACCACGACATAAAGGAACGAATGATTTGTATCCTGAAAGACGGTCAGAGTTTTGTGTTTCCGGTCAGTGAAGTCCGCGGCATCCACCACTACCCCGACAGCGCGCTCAAACCGGTGCCGGCAACGCTGTCGAAATCCCGCCAGAGCTTCACCGCAGGCGTCTTACCGTGGAACCAGCAGCACATAGGCGTGCTTGATCACGAGTTGCTTTTCTACGCCTTGACCAGGGGCCTCCAATGAGCGATGAACTCGGCAATTTTTCCATGCTGGAGCTGTTTCGCCTGGAAGTCGACAATCAGGCGGCAATCCTCAGCGAGGGCCTGCTGGCACTGGAACGCGACAACCAATCCGCCCGGCAACTCGAGGCCTTGATGCGCGCAGCACACTCCGTAAAGGGGGCAGCACGCATGGTCGGCATCGACGACGGCGTGCAACTGGCACACGCCATGGAAGACTGTTTTGTCGCCGCGCAGAAGGGGGAACTGCAGCTCGGCGAGCGGCACGTGGACCTGTTACTGAAAGCCGTGGACCAGCTGGTGCTAATTTCCCGGGAACAACAGGACACAGCGGAAATCGACCAGCTGACGGCGGAAATCCGCGCCATCGATCAACCGCCCGACGGCGCCCCGACGGCTGAGCCGGAGACGGTCACTCACAACGAACTACTGACAGAGTTGGAGCAGGCATTGCCCGTCAGCGAGGCAGGCACGCCGCCATCACCGAGCGAGAGCGCCGCGGATCCTGCGGCCCACAGGAACACCGCCCCCGTCCCGAGCGAGCGCAATGCGCTGACGGTCAGTGAAGCTGTGCGGGTAAGCGCAGAGAGTCTCAACCGGCTGGTGGGGTTGGCCGGGGAAGTGCAGGTGGAGGCCCGTTGGCCTCGATCCTTTTGTGATGCCCTGCTGCAGATCAAGCACCGGCAGGCAGAACTGGTGGGACTGCTTGACCAGCTTCACGACAGCCTGTACGCGAATAACGCGGACGAATACAGCCGGACATTGGCGAGCGAAATACAGAGCAAGGCAAACCGTTGCCGTCACTCATTGACCGATCAGTTGGTGGAACTCGATGCCTTCGACCGACGCATGGACGGACTAGGCAAGCGCCTGCACCACGAAGTTCTCGCCAGCCGCATGCGTCCTTTCGCGGACGCCACACGCGGTTTCCCACGCATGGTACGCGACGTGTCCAGACAACTGGGCAAGCAGGTGGAGCTCAGAATCGAAGGCCTGCAGACACAGGTCGACCGCGATATTCTGGAGCAAATGGAGGCTCCGCTAAACCACTTGCTGCGCAACGCCCTTGACCATGGCATCGAGACACCCGAAGAGCGCCTGCGTGCAGGCAAACCGCCGCAGGCAACCCTGACACTGTGTGCAGCACACAGTTCCGGCATGCTGACCATTACGGTGGAGGACGACGGGCGCGGCATCGATACCGAGCGGCTCCGCGCCAGCGTGGTCAGCAAAGGCATGGTGAACGCTCCCATGGCGAGCGAACTGTCGGAAGCTGAGCTGCTCGAGTTCCTGTTCCTGCCCGGCTTTTCCACCCGCGAACAGGTAACCGAAATTTCCGGCCGTGGTGTCGGGCTGGATGTCGTGCACAGCACGGTACAGAAAATGCGCGGCATGGTGCGTGCCACCAGTGAGCCCGGCAAGGGAACCCGTTTCCATATGCAGTTGCCGCTTACCTTGTCGGTCATCCGCGCACTGGTGGTGGAGATCTGCGCCGAGCCGTATGCAATACCGCTGGCCCGCATCGACCGCACGCTCAGCCTCGATGTCAGCCAGGTGGAGTCTCTGGAAGGACGGCAGTACTTTACGCTGGGCAACCACCACGTGGGGCTGGTGTTCGCCAGTCAGGTACTTGGGACACGGGCCCATAGCGAGCCCGACAACAGGCTTCCCGTGGTTGTCCTGGGCGAACGCCTCAACCGCTCCGCGCTGGTCGTCGACCGTTTTGTAGGCGAGCGCTCCCTGGTGGTTCATCCACTCGACCCGCGTATAGGAAAGATAAAGGATATCAGCGCTGCCAGCCTGCTGGAGAACGGCGAACCCTGCCTCATTATCGATGTCGACGATATGCTGCGTTCCATCGACATCCTGGCAGCCGGCGGGCGTCTCGACAGGATCAAAGATGGCCATGGCAATACTCAGGTAAAGGGAAAACATGTACTGGTTGTCGACGACTCGATTACGGTACGCGAGGTGGAACGCAATATGCTGGCCACACGTGGCTATCACGTTGATGTTGCTGTTGACGG
>CP070738.1:413790-417382 GCA_020347685.1 Gammaproteobacteria bacterium
TGCGAACTGGGACGGCTGATCCGGGATGGCGAGCTCAAAGGCCTGCTACGCAATCCTAACTACCGCGGTGTATCGGCCACCTTCTGGCGCAACCTGGCAGGCGTAGGCGACAGCAGTACCTTCGAGATCTGGGGCACACCCAACTGCGGCAAGGGCGAGCCCAACCAGACCATCCAGGTTGGCCATGCCTCACCGGCCTGCGTGTTTCGCGACGTAGAGATTTTCGGAGGCGACTGAAATGGAAAGCGCATTTCGGGAACTGAGCGCCGAGATCCTCACCCTGCTGCAAGGCGACGAGGTATTGCTGCTCAACTTCGACGGCGAGGACTCGGATTTTGTACGTTTCAACCGCAATGCCATCCGCCAGGCCGGCCATGTACACCAGCAGCGGCTGCAGCTGACCCTGATCGACGGCCGCCACCAGGCCGCGGCGGCCTTTCAGTTGTGCGGCCAGCGCGCCCAGGACCTCGAGCAGGCCCGCGCGGTGCTCGACACCCTGCGCCAGCAGTTACCGTTCCTGCCGGATGATCCCTATATCAACTACGCCGGTGAACCGCACGATACGGTGCAGCGGAAGACCGGCAGCTTTGCGCCGGCGTGCGACACCGTGAGCGGCATCATCGCCGCCGCACGGGGACTGGACCTGGTCGGCCTGTGGTCCAGCGGCGAGATGGCGAGCGGGTTCGCCAATTCGCTCGGCCAGTTCAACTGGTACAGCCGCGCCAGCTTCAACCTCGACTGGAGTTTCTATCACCAGGGCGACAAAGCCGTTAAACAGGATTACGCCGGCTTCGACTGGCAGCAGGAGCTGTTCGAGGAAAAAATCGCCCGGGCTCGCGAAACCCTGCCCCTGCTGGCCGGTCCGCCGCGCAGCATCGAACCGGGACGCTACCGCGTGTTCCTTACCCCCGCCGCGCTGTATGAACTCACTACCCTGCTCGGCTGGGGCGGGTTCGATCTGAAAAGCCATCGTACTGCGCAGACACCGCTGCTGCGCATGATCCGCGAAGGCGTCACCCTGCACCCGGGCGTCAGCCTCACCGAGCACCACGCGGCCGGACTCGCGCCCCCCTTTACCCGCGCCGGCTTCATCAAACCGCAGTGCGTCGAACTGATACGTGACGGGGTGTATCAGGACTGTCTCGCCGACGCGCGCAGCGCCAGCGAGTACGGCACCACGGTCAACTGCGACCAGGAGTATCCGCAGTCGCTGCAGATCGGCGCCGGCGAACTGCCTGCCGCCGAGGCGCTGCGGGCGCTCGATACGGGCCTCTACATCAGCAACCTCTGGTACTGCAACTACTCCGACCGCAGCCACTGCCGTATCACCGGCATGACCCGCTTCGCCTGCCTGTGGGTCGAGAACGGCAGGATCGTCGCGCCGGTCAACGTCATGCGCTTTGACGAAACCCTCTATACCATCCTCGGCAGCGGTCTGCTGGCACTGACCCGGGAGCGGGAACACCTGTTCGACAGCAGCACCTATGAACGCCGCTCCCAGGACAGCGCCCTGTTACCGGGCGCCCTGGTGGAAGGATTCACGCTGACTTTGTGAACAGATATGCACGCTCGCGTTCAGAAAGCCTTTTTTGCCCCGCCGGCATACCGCCCAGCCGGGAAAATACATTCTGGAAGCAACTGCGCGGGTATAAGCACCGGCCTTCGGCGGACGAGGCGGTGAACAAGGCCGGACGGGAGTATTCGAGCAATGAAAACGCATCGTTGTCTGGTGATGGTGCTGTTACTCTTTGCGACCACGCCGGCAGACGCACAGACCGGGATTACGAAAATGCCCGACACTGAGACACAGGAAGCCATCGCGCTCATGATGCGTTTCGCCGAACGCACCGGTCTCGCATCCGGACACTCGGCGCAGCGTTACCTGTGGACCGACGCCTTTGCCGTGTGCAACTTTGTCGGCCTGGCGCGCGCCACCGCTGACCAGCATTACCAGGAACTCGCCCTGCGACTGGTCGACCAGGTGCACCACAGCCTGGGACGGCACCGGGCCGACGATCGACGCCGCGGCTGGATCAGCGGGCTCGGCGAGCACGAGGGTGAGGCCCATCCGACCCGCGGCGGACTGCGCATCGGCAAGGAACTCCCGGAGCGCGGCGTCCGCGAGCCCTTCGACGAACGCCTGGAGTGGGAGCGTGATGGCCAGTATTTCCACTACCTCACCAAGTGGATGCAGGCCCTCGATCAGGTGACACGAGCAACCGGCCAGTCGCAGTTCAACCGGTGGGCGCGTGAACTCGCCGACAGTGCGTATCGCGCGTTCAGCTACCGGCCCTTCGCTGCGGCAGGCCCGCGCCGGATGTACTGGAAAATGAGCATCGACCTCAGTCGACCGCTGGTTTCATCGATGGGCCAGCACGATGCGCTGGACGGTTACATCACTGCCCTGCAGCTGGCCGCAACCGCGACCGGGCTGCCGGACCCGGTGACTGATCCCGATCTCGATGCGGCAACACGCGGGTTCGCGGGCATGATCAAGGGCGGCGACTGGGCGAGTGCCGATCCGCTTGGCATCGGCGGTCTGTTGATGGACGCTTACCGCGTGCAGCAGCTGATGCAACATGGCGCAGTCACCGATCAGCGGCTGCTCGAACGCCTGCTAAAAGCGTCGCTCACCGGCCTGCAGGTCTACGCCAACAGCAGAGAAATGGAACTGCCGGCCGGGCACCGGCTTGCGTTTCGCGAACTGGGACTGGCCATCGGGCTGCAGGCAGTCGAACGCATGTGGCAGACGCTGCAACGCGGCCCCGCAAGCATATCCTCACGCTCAGCGATACGCACACTGCTCCAGGCGCTAATGCAGTTCGTACCCCTCGCTGAAGGTCTGGTGACGTTCTGGCGCGACCCCGCGCACCAAGACACGCCGAGCTGGGCTGAGCACCGCGACATCAACGAAGTGATGCTGGCGACCGCCCTCGCACCGGACGGATGTCTCACCCTGCTGCCACCGGGCTGAAGCCAGTTTACGGGCCGGCCTGCGCAGGCCGCCCGGGAGCCGAGCACCAAAGGGCTGCAAGGGGTCAGCTCGGTGTACTACAAGGCTGCCCCCCTGATTCTTATCACGTCCCCTTCGCTAGTGCCCCTGCTCCGGCGTCATGACATGCGCGCCCGCACCCATCAGGGCCTGGCGCTGTTCGTCTGTCAGCATTTCCTCGGCCCGGTTGGCGGTGTCCAGATTGGCGTGAATCAGATGACCCCTGAGATCACTCAAGCCGCGACTTGCACGAGCCTGTTCCCGAGTGATTTCCTGCAGCTTCGACGCTGCCACACTGATCTTTTCCAGGAGTTCCTGCTGACGATGAGTCAGATCCGTGCGCAGCTCACGGAGCTTTGCGCGCTGCTCGGCGGTCAGATTCAGGCGCGCAACCGCATCCATCATGGCCATGGCCGGCCCGCCCTCGGGACCGGAGGAGTCGCGCGACATACCGGGACCACCCATCTGACCCGGACCGCCCTGCGGACCACCCATCATGCCGGGACCACCCATCCGACCCGGACCGCCCTGCGGACCGCCCATCATGCCGGGACCGCCCATCATGCCGGGACCGCCCATCTGACCCGGACCACGCTGCGG
>CP070738.1:417482-421014 GCA_020347685.1 Gammaproteobacteria bacterium
CGCCGCTAGCCTGGCCGCTGCCATAGGCCCAGGGCGGGTGCGGAAACAGGTAGCGCGCCTGGATGGTGTCAAAGCCGAGCAGGGAAAGCCAGTCCTTGAGACGCGGCAGGCTGACAAAACGCAATGCCCACGGCGCCGTGCCGCGCCAGCCGACCAGCAACCGGCGCAGCCCCCACCAGCCGTACGGGTTGAAGCCCAGCACGATCAGATGTCCCTCCGCGACCAGGCAGCGATCGATTTCACGCAATACCTGGTGCGCGTCACCGGTAAGCTCCAGGACGTGGGGCAACACAAAGGCGTCGACACTGTCGGACTGCAGCGGCAGGGATTCCGCGCACCCCAGCAAGCCGGGGGGCTCGACCAGTCCCTCCCCCGTACAGGAATGGATCACGCGGTGCCTGATGCGGCTGGCGCCGAGCGAATCGGGCTGACAGGAGGGATCCAGTACCACCAGGTGATAGCCGAACACATCGCTGAGCACCTCACACAACAGGGCCTGTTCAGCCTCCGCCAGCTGCTGGCCAAGTGGCTGACGGCACCACGCCCGGAGCTGCCGCAAGTTGTCCAGGCTGGTTATAGGGCAAGGTCTGTAATTCATAAGCCACTAAATAATAACGCATCCTGCCACCCGCGACACGGTCGCTTGACGCCCACGGCCCACACTGTCAGCATACCCGGCCGGCCACAGGAAAGGCTTTAATCATCATCAGGTTGAACTAAAAACCTGGGGATCGGGGCCGCTAAGGACATTATGCCCAGTCGCCCGCTCTCAATACTCACACTGGTCACGATCCTGCTGTCCGCGTGCGCTTCGCACCAGGCGCAGTTGACCCTCTTTTCCCAAGCCGTCGACACTGGCGAAGCACCGGCCGCGCCGGAGTCCGCATCCAGCTCGCCAAACCCGCCCGCGCCGACCCATCTGGCCGCCGCGCAACCCGTGCAGGGGATTCTGGTAAGCGGCCTCGTCAGTCCCCGGCCGACTGACCTTTGGCAACAGCTGCGCACGCACTTCGCACTACCGGACCAGGACAACAAGCGCATTCGTACCCACCGCAACTGGTATATCCGCCATCCGGAATACCTGCGCCGCGTCACCCAGCGCGCCGAGCGCTATGCCTGGTACATCCACCAGGAAATCCGCAAGCGCGATATGCCGGCCGAGATCGCTCTGCTGCCGATCGTGGAAAGTGCCTACGATCCGTTCGCCTACTCGCACGGCCGTGCCGCCGGACTCTGGCAGTTCATACCGGCGACCGGCAAGCGCTTCGGTCTGCAACAGAACTGGTGGTACGACGGGCGCCGCGATGTTGTCGACTCGACGGCTGCAGCGCTGGACTATCTCGATTACCTGCAGCAGCGCTTCAAAGGCGACTGGCTGCTGGCTCTGGCGGCCTACAATTCCGGTGAGGGCACCGTGCTCAAGGCCCAGCGTCGCAACCGCCGCAAAGGCAAACAGACCGGATTCTGGGATCTCGATCTGCCCCGGGAGACACGCGAGTACGTACCCAAACTGATCGCGCTGAAACAGCTGGTGGACACGCCCGGCAAGTACGATGTCGAACTCGCGCCGATCGCTGCACGACCGCGCTTCGAAATCGTCTCTACTCAAGCGCAGATAGACCTGGCAATCGCGGCAGACCTGGCCGACATGCCGCTGGAGTTGCTGTACCGGTTTAATCCGGGCTTCAACCAGTGGGCGACCGCGCCGGAGGGTCCGCACCGGCTGGTGATCCCCAGCGAACACGCCGAGACCTTCCGCCAGGCGATCGCGGATCTGCCCCCGGAAGCTCGGGTACGCTGGACCCGACACAAGATCGTTAGTGGCGAAACTCTCGGCCACATCGCCAAACGGTACCAGACCACGGTAGCGGCCCTGAAACAGTCAAATAACCTGAACAACAGTTCGATACGCGCCGGTCGGTACCTGCTGATTCCGGTAGCCAGCAAGGGCAAGGAAAGCTACACACTCAGCGCCCAGCAACGCCTGAATCGCAAGAAGAGCATTGACCGCGGCGGACAGCGAACCGAGCACGTCGTCAGTAACGGCGATACGCTCTGGGAGCTGTCAAAATCCTACCGGGTCAGTGTTCGCAGATTGGCCTCATGGAATGGCATGGCGCCCGGCGATACGCTTCGCGTTGGACAGAAGCTGGTGGTATGGACCGATTCGGGATCCTCACCCTCGGCCCATCCCGGTGCACAGGTTCGACCCGTTCACTATACAGTACGTCGCGGTGACTCCCTGTCGCGCATCGCAAGCCGCTTCAGGGTCACGGTAAGCCAGGTGCGTAAATGGAATGGGCTGACGGCCGGACATTACCTGCAACCCGGCCAGCGCCTGAAGCTGTATGTGGATGTCACCAAACAGGCCGGCGTCTAGTCGCTGCCTGGCGCGAGGGGCTGTTCGCTGCCCGGTGACCCGGGCCATCAGATAGTGCAGTCTGTTCCAGCCGGCTGCTACTGCACCGATCGCCGCGTTTCACTCCAGGCACCGCGACGCCCGTAGAAATTCAATATCCGGTCACTGGTGACAACAGTCGCAGAATAGTCACCGACTTCCACCGACTCGGTTTTTTCCTGGGCCCGTACCCGCACACTCTGCCATCCCCCCGGCAGCACACCGTAAGCGGCATAGCGCTGGTTGGTCACCACAACGGCAACAGCATTGGCTACTTTGTATTCCTGAATAGTTTCCTTCGCCTGAAGTTCCAGACGGTCTATACGGCCGGTCAGGGTGTTGGATGCAAACACCCCGTTCTTATCCACCACCAGGAACAGGACCTTCTCGACTTCATCGGCGTGCGCCGCAGGCGCAAAGCCGGTTGTGAACCACAGCATCAGTGCCACCCCAAGACGCCTCATACCACCGCTGCCTTCGCAATGTTCCTCGAATCCGGACCGGGACGGAGAGATTCTGCTTTTGCGCTGCTCGAACCCGGCGTAACCGCCGCCACATACCGGTAACTCATGCGTCCCAACGAACCGGTTTCACAACACCAACGCTTCTGGTACATCTGGCCTCACTCCGGGTTTCCCTGCCTGCTTACCGCCAGCCTGCAACCGGCTAGCCCCAGTGCACATGCAGGGGTGCCTGCTCGAGTTCATCGATCACCCTGAGCACACTGTCAGCCTCGGACAAATGGGGATATGGCTCCCAGGCGCCCTGATCACGCCACCAGTATATCCGCCACACCCCGTGGTCATAACTGAAACGCAGCAGCGCGTGTGCGCTCGCCGGCCCGTCCGGCTGGCCAATCCCCTCAGTTTCAAGGATCTCAACAACATTGGCCTCTGCCCGGCAAACCAGTCGCGCCTGCGAGGCGCTGCGCGACCTGTTGCGGCGCGCACAGAATGCCTGTAACGCTTTGCGCGCACGCTGCACCTCGAGAACGTCGCTCGACACCGGCGGAAACGCCCTAGTGTACCCAGCCACTGATATTGACCCATTCAGCGGGCCAGGAAGCGCTTAGCCGCAAGGCTTGCCTCGCCGGGAATGGCCATTCCCTTTCCAAGAGGCGTAACGCAGCGGATG
>CP070738.1:421114-424636 GCA_020347685.1 Gammaproteobacteria bacterium
CCATGGGGTACTCGGGATTGTTGAGCCACACATCCACCCCCGATACCAGCTTGCGGCCCAGCGACAGGTCGTAGCCCTCCAGCAGCAGAATCTTGCCGACGAATTCCGGGCGGCGTGAAAAGTCATGAATCACCTGGATCAACTGCTGGCCAGGCAGGTCACTGGGATGCGCCTTGCCGGCAAAAATCAGCAGCACCGGTCGCTGCGGATCGTTCAACAACCGCTCGAGGCGCGCGGGGTCGGAAAACAGCAGGGTGGCGCGTTTGTAGGTGGCGAAGCGGCGCGCGAAACCTATAGTCAGGATGTCTGCCTCGTGCGGGCTCAGGAAGCGCGTGATACGGTCGATCTGCGCTTCGCCGCAGCGGTTGCGGCGTAACTGCAGCACCAGGCGGCGACGCACGTAGTTCAGCAGCTCGGATTTGAGCGACTGGCGCAGGCTCCAGAAACTGTGGTCCGGAATTTCCTCGATACGCTCCCAGTATTCCTCGTTGATCAGCTCGTTGCGCCATTCCATGCCGAAACGCATGTCGTACAGGTTGAGCCACTCGTGCGCCAGGAAGGTCTGTACGTGAACACCGTTGGTCACATGGCGCATCGGGTTCTCGCGGTCCGGAATCTGCGGCCACACGTAGCCCTCCATGCGCGATGCGACTTCGCCGTGTATGCGGCTCACGCCGTTGTGGAACCGCGATCCGCGCAGGGCCAGAACCGTCTGGTTGAAGCCAGCGGGGTTGGCGTGACTGGACCCCAGCGCAAGAAACTCCTGCATGGAAAGCTTGAGCTGCTTGACGTAGTCCTCGAAGTAGCTGGACGCCAGGCCATGCTCAAAGATGTCATGGCCGGCCGGTACCGGCGTATGGGTGGTGAACACGGTGGCGGCGGCGACCTGCTCCAGGGCGCTGGAGAAATCGAGCCCGCTTGCCACCAGCTCCCGGCAACGCTCCAGGATCTGGAACGCGGCGTGACCCTCATTGATGTGCCAGACTGTGGGCTCCAGACCGAGCAACCGCAGGGCGCGTACCCCGCCGATGCCGAGCACCAGTTCCTGCTGTATGCGGGTATTGATGTCGCCGCCATACAGCTGGTAGGTGATGGCGCGGTCGGTATCTTCGTTTTCCGGCAGATCGCTGTCCAGCAGGTACAGCCGGATGTGGCCGGCGCTGGCCTGCCAGATTTTCAGCTGTACCTCGCGTCCTGGAAAATCCACTGTGACGCGCAGTTCCTTGCCGTCCTTGCCGCACACCGCAGTCAGCGGTAGCTGGTCGAAATCGGTGGTGGTGTAGTGGGCAACCTGGCTGCCGTGTTCGTCAATGGTCTGGGTGAAATAACCCTGGCGGTACAGCATGCCCACTGCCACGAACGGAATGCTGAGGTCGCTGGCGGCCTTGCAATGGTCGCCGGCCAGAATACCGAGGCCGCCGGAATAGATCGGGAGGCTCTCGTGCAGGCCGAATTCGGCGCAGAAATAGGCTACCAGATCGGCTTCGGGGTCCAGATACCGGTCGATGTTCTTGCGCTGCTCGGCCTGCAGGTAGGTGTCGTAGGTCGACAATACGCGATTGTACGCTTCCACATAGATGCGGTCCTCGGCGGCCTCCTGCAGGCGCTGCTGGGCGACCCGGCGCAGAAACACCTTGGGGTTGTGGCCCGAACTCTCCCATAGCGGTGGATCGAGGCGGAAGAACAGCGAACGCACGGAACGGTCCCAGCTGTACAGCAGGTCGTTGGCGAGCTCTTCGAGTCGCGCCAGTTCCTGCGGAATTTGGGGTTGGACTTCCAGCGTAAAACGGGTTCCGGACATACTGTCTCCGATTAATAGTTTTCCAGGGTGCCCAGCCGGCGAACGCATGGCTTGCACAAGCCATACCAGCTGCCGCCGGCGTCGCTTCGCGGCGGAATTCCGCATTATAGGTCAATCGGCTGTATGTCGAAACGTGCGGCCGGCGCGCCCCCGAATGGGGCGTCGCGGCCTGCCACAGTGACGAAATCGGGCACGCGTCGCGGTGCCGGCACACGTGGTGCGGCGGCAGCCCGCTGGTTTGCGCTGGGTCAAGGAGCGCCGTGCGCGCTGCTGACTATACTGAAATTAAACGGTAACCAGGAGCGCAGGCACATGAAAGACCCGTTGCGGCATGACCCTGTCGACATGGTCGGCGAAGCCTACGAACGGATGCTGGAACGCGCCATGGCAGATTTCCGCAAGGCGGGGGAAAAGACGGCGCCCGCGTTGCACAGTCTGATCGATACGGCGCGGGACAAGGCCATCGAACTCGAAGAGCTG
Organism: Gammaproteobacteria bacterium; assembly: GCA_020347685.1. GTDB lineage: Bacteria > Pseudomonadota > Gammaproteobacteria > DSM-19610 > DSM-19610 > Thiogranum. The sequence continues at coordinate 423,396 of CP070738.1, forward strand.
TCACGCGAAGAGGCGGAGCGGATCGCTGCTTATCTCAAGCGGGATCTGACCGATGCGGGCGAGTTTCTGGCCGATACCGGCGAGGAACTCAAGGACTGGCTCGGCTTCGAAACCCGTCTGATCGAGAACCAGCTGCTGGAGCTGTTCATGCGCGCCGCCGACAAGACCACCGTCGAGTTGCTGGATATCAAGGAAAAAGCCCGGCAGGCCTCGAGCTACCATGCGGGCGAGGTAACCGGGCCCGGTACCCTGCAGTGCGATGCCTGCGGGGCGAAACAGCACTTCCACAAGCCGCGCCGAATATCCCCCTGTCCCGACTGTCACGCCACGGTGTTTCACCGCGCCGGGCGCTAGCCCACAGGGCACTGCCGGCGCCGACACCGGGCCCGCGTGGCTGATGACCGCAAGGCGCCGCGCACGTGGTTCGATTAGCGTGCAGAACGGGGGGTCTAATGGTGCCGAGGGCGAGACTCGAACTCGCACTCCCGTAAAGGAACCTGATTTTGAGTCAGGCGCGTCTACCAGTTCCGCCACCCCGGCATAGGGATGCGAGCGGAGGAAGCTGGCTCCGCTCGCACTGTGAGCGCGCCAGTATAAGGATTCTCGTCCCAGCCGCAAGCAAGCGCTGTGTTACCATGCCGCGCCATGCAAGTCAGCGACTTTGACTACGAGTTGCCGCGCGACCTGATAGCGGACCACCCGGCCCGGCCGCGCAGCAGCAGCCGGTTGCTGGAGCTGGGTGCCGGGGGTGTGCTGCGTGACCGCCGCATGGGTGAGTTTCCGGACCTGCTCGAGGCCGAGGATCTGCTGGTGTTCAACAACACCCGGGTCATTCCGGCCCGCCTGTTCGGACACAAGACCAGCGGTGGCAGGGTCGAGGTGCTGGTGGAGCGGCTGCTCGACGAGCGGCGGGTAGTGGCCCACGTGCGTGCCAGCAAGGCGCCGCGCGCGGGTTCAACCTTGCGGCTGGGGGAGTCGGGGTTGCCGGTCGAGGTACTGGGACGTGACGGCGATCTTTTCGAGCTCCGCTTTGCAGGGGAAATACCGGTACTGGACCTGCTGGATCGCTACGGGCACGTGCCATTGCCGCCCTACATCGAACGTCCGGATCAGCACGCGGACCGCGATGATTATCAGACCCTTTACGCCCAGCACCCCGGTGCCGTGGCCGCGCCGACCGCCGGTCTGCACTTCGATGCGGCGTTGCTCGAGCGGCTGCGTGCCAGGGGTATCAGATCCGC
>CP070738.1:424736-428232 GCA_020347685.1 Gammaproteobacteria bacterium
CGGGTATTGTGCAACCCGTTAAGCGCCTCGAACAGGACCTCCAGCGCGTCGGCCAGCGGCTGATCAGGGGCACCGGTTGCCTCGGCAAACAGCGCGTCCCAGCTTTCCTCCAGCAGCAGGCCGGTTTGCTCGGCGAGCTCAAAGCCGGGCGGCAGACCGGCCTCGAGCGGAAAGCGCTGCAGCAGTTCCCTGCAGAAGCTGTGAAAAGTCGTGGTACGCAGGGTCTGCTCGCTGCGCAGCCACTCCTCAAGCAGATTGCGCGCCTTGTCGCGCAGCGCGGCTGTCGGCTGTTCGCCGATCTGGGTCAGCATCGAGTCCAGTTCCGGATCGTCGGCGTGCAGCAATTCCTGGAAGCGCTGGTTGAGGCGCAGCTGCATCTCGCCAGCGGCCTTGCGCGTGAAAGTGATGGCCAGAATGCTGTCGCACTTTGCACCGTGCAATAGCAGACGGGTAAGCCGGGCTACCAGCTGCCAGGTCTTGCCGGTGCCGGCCGACGCCAGCACGCTGAAGCTGCGGTCCGGCTGTGTGGCAAGCGGTGTATCAGTCATTACTGAACTCATGGTGCGACCACATTTCGCGCCGGCAGACGCCGCTGAATTCGCAATAGGCGCAGACGCGGGGGTCCCCCCATGCCGGTAGAGGAGCGTCGTCATGCAGCGCGTCGGCGAGCAGAGTCAGTCGTTGCGCGACCTGTCTCAGTAAGTCATCCAGCGCCTCGCCCGCGGCGCAGGTGGTTGCGCTGACCTTGTCTTTGGAGAACTCCAGATAGTCGAGTTGTGCTATGGGTTTGTCGATCAGCAATGCGTAACTGGGCAGTTGTACGGCTTCACCGCACAGAACCTCTTCGGAGCGCGGAGGGTGTCCGGTCTTGTAGTCGACCAGGGCGATGCTGCCTGCGCGCTGGTCCAGGCGATCGATGCGGCCGGTGATGCGCAGGTGTTCGGTGAGCTGCCTGTCTGCCTTGAGTTCAGTGCTGAGCGGTTGCCATTCGGTGCGACGGTGCATTTCCCAGTCCAGGTAATCCGGCAGTATCCTGAGCCACTGGCTGTACCAGCTGCGCGCCTGGAAATTGTCATTGATCGCCCGTTCGAATACCGCTTCACTGATGCGTCTCAGCAAAGCACACGCCGGGTCAAAGTCTGCGCGCGTGAGCGCGCCGGACCAGGGACCGGGCAGTCCGGCTACCTTGCTGTTGAATGCCTGCACGATGCGGTGCACCAGCGAACCGTAATCGCTCTTGCTCAGCGCCTCGCGGATTTCATCCTGCGGTTTCAGGTTCAAGGCGTCGGCCGCAAAGAACCGGTAAGGGCAGTCGATCAGCCGCTGATGCGTGTAGGCAGACCAGCGCTCCGGCTGAATGCAAGCCTTTACGCGCGGTGCCGGTCGTTGTGGCTGGTCCGGAAGGGCCGCCTGGTCGGGAGCCGCCGGTCGCACCTCGGGCCGGTCTGCCAGCGCCTTGAGCGTCAGGTCCTCGAGCGTTTTTCCATAGGCGCTGCGGTAAAAAATATCCAACAGGTCGAGCCACGGGCTGGCGCTGACGGGTTCCCCATCCTGCTCGCGATGACAGGTCAGGAGTACCTGTGGTGCAGCCTGCAGGACACGGCAGAAATGATGCAGCTTGGTGGCTGCCGCCTTTGACCAGGTAGGCAGGCCGAGCTCGGTTCGCACCCGTTGATTGAAGAACGCCTGGCTGGCCGGCGTGCCGGGCATGTGGTCACGACTGCAGCCGGCGATGATGACTGCAGCGAAATGCTGCAGGCGGGTTTGTTCGAGGGTCAACAGCTTCACCGGGCTGGCCGAAGTCGGCGGCTGGAAGGTGGTGCGTTCCAGATGGCGCCCCAGCCAGGCCCTGAATTCCGGCCAGTCCAGCTGGACACGGGAGTGCCCGCCGGCCTGGTGGAGATCCTCCAGCGCCTCCAGCAATTGCAGACCGGCCGCATCGGTCGCAAGAGGCTGCCAGGCGCCGAGCTCCACCAGGCTGGCGCGCAGGGCGGTGAGGAAATCCTGCGCAGGATGCGTGCCGGCGAGTAACGGGGCAAGCGGGCTGGCGGCATGATCCAGCAGGTTGAGCATACGGTGCAGCGCGCGGCGCGTGGGCTCAGACCACTCGGGCAGACGTTCGCTGCGCACATCGAGGTGGTGCCGGTAGCGCTTCAGTCCACGGGCGATGTTTTCATGCAGGATAATATCCTGTTCGAGCCGGCGCACATGCGCGAGATGCGCGTTGCGCTCGGAAAAGCTGACAAACGGGGATTTGAGAACGTCCAGCAACGGTCCGGCGGCAAAGTCCTCCTCGACGGTCTCCAGCCAGCGTTCCAGGGTGGCTGCGGCGCTGGTAGTGGACAATGCCCAGCCACCGGGGTCGTCGAGCTGGATGGCGGATGCTTCCAGCAGGGCACGTACTCTGCGTGCGATGCGTCGGTCTTCTGTTACCAGCGCGATCGGCTGCAGGCCTTCAAGCAGCCAGCGCCGGATTTGCAGCGCCACGGCCTGGCCTTCGCGCTCCGGGTCATCGGCCCGCACGATGCTGAGGCGGTCGCTGACGGGATCCCGCTCATGCAAGGCGGCAAAGCGCTGTGCGCGTACTCGCAGGTTATCCTCCGATGCCTCGAACAGCGTAGTAACGAAGTCGCACAGCCCATCGGGCTCAGTGCGGGTAGGTTCAGAGAGGTCAAGCTCCAGCCGGTCAAAGATGTCCGTAAGGGGGGCGTCGGGATGATAACCGCGGTACCCCGCGTTGCCATGCAGTATCAGCCGGGCACGATCGCTTTCGAGCAGACCGCGCAGCCAATCCGTTTCTGCGGGTGTTAATTCCGTGATGCCTATCAGCCAGAGGGTTAACCCGTTAGGGGTAGCGCTGGCGTGCAGCTGCTGGCGATAGGCGGACGCCGGGTCGAGCAGTCCGTCGGTGGCGAGTTGCTCCTGCCACGCATGCCAGAGAGTGTGCAGGATGCCGGCTTCCTGTTGCAGCAGCGTATTCGGTCCGCCGAGGGCATAACAGTTCCTGAGTACCGATTCGAACTGATCGACATCAGCGGCTATTGGTACATCGTATCGGGTCAGTTCATCGAACAACGTGAGCAGTTGTTCGGCCAACAGCCAGGGGTCGGTGTCGGCATAAATCGGGCTGGCATCACGCAGTGCTTCGGCGAGCACAAGTTCCTGGGCGGGGCGATTCAGGACCGTTTGCCTGACAACGCAGGTCCGGTCAAGCCACTGATCAAGACGCTCGATTGATGGACCCAGCAGGGCGCCGAAGCCGCGCTGTTCCGCGTGTCGGAGAAGCTCGGTGCGCAGCCTGGGGGCACAGCGATCTTCAGCGACCAGAATCTGGCAGGCGCTCAGATCCGGCAAGCTCTCCTGGTAGTGGTCGAGAATCTGCTGCGCTGTCCATACCAGCGGGTCGTGGCCAAACGGCACCAGGGTAACCCGACGTTCATCAACAGCGTGCCTTACTCCGATGTCGTCCCGGGTGGCTTCGCGACCCGGCCTGGTC
>CP070738.1:428332-431827 GCA_020347685.1 Gammaproteobacteria bacterium
GACGCCCTATTTCGTCGAAGGGGACGATCCGGATCGTATGCACCAGGCGATGGCCTCGACCCTGGAGCACTGCGTGCTGCAGATTCGCGCCATCCAGGAGGAGGCGCGCAGCAAGGGGCAGGCGACGCGCGCGCGCTGGCCCATGATCGTGCTGCGCAGTCCCAAGGGCTGGACCGGTCCGAAGGATGTGGACGGTCACAAAGTCGAGGGTTTCTGGCGCGCCCACCAGGTGCCGTTATCCGGCATCCATGACAATCCCGCCCACCTGCAGATGCTGGAGGACTGGTTGCGCAGCTACCGTCCCGAAGAGCTGTTCGACGACAACGGCAGGCTGCGGCCCGAGCTCAGGGAAGTGGCACCCCAGGGCACCCGGCGCATGAGCGCCAATCCGCACGCCAATGGCGGACTGCTGCGCAAGCCGCTGCGCCTGCCGGATTTTCGCGACTACGCGGTCGACGTTGCCAGCCCGGCGCGCGACAGGCGCGAGAACACCCGCCCGCTGGGGGTGTTCCTGCGCGATGTGATGCGCAACAACATGCAGAATTTCCGCGTTTTCGGTCCGGACGAAAACACCTCCAACAAGCTCGATGCCATCTACGAGGTGAGCAAGAAACTGTGGCTGGCCGACTACCTGCCCGAGGACCTGGACGGCGGTGAGCTGGGACCCGACGGCCGGGTGCTGGAAATGCTCTCGGAGCACACCCTGGAAGGCTGGTACGAGGGCTATGTGCTCACCGGGCGACACGGCTTCTTCTCCACCTACGAGGCGTTCGTACACGTCATCGACTCGATGTACAACCAGCACGCCAAGTGGCTGGCAATCGCCGAGGAGATTCCCTGGCGGGCACCGGTGTCGTCGCTGAACCTGCTGATCACCTCCACGGTGTGGCGCCAGGATCACAACGGTTTCACCCACCAGGACCCCGGCTTTCTCGATGTGGTGGTCAACAAGAACCCGGAAGTGACCCGCATCTATCTGCCACCGGACGTGAACACCCTGCTATCGGTCGCCGACCACTGCCTGCGCAGCCGCAACGACATCAACGTGATCGTCGCCGACAAACAGAAGCACCTGCAGTTCCTGGATATGGACGCGGCCATCCGCCACTGCACCAAGGGCATCGGCATCTGGGAGTGGGCGAGCAATGACCAGGGTTCGGAGCCCGATGTGGTGATGGTGGGGTGTGGTGACATCCCGACCCAGGAAGCGCTGGCCGCCACCGCGCTGCTGCGCGCCAACTTCCCCGATCTGAAAATCCGCTTCATCAACGTGGTGGACCTGTTCCGCATGCAGCCGGCCGGCGAACACCCGCACGGGCTGTCGGATCGCGATTTCGACAGCCTGTTCACCGTGGACAAGCCGATCATTTTCAATTTTCACGGCTATCCCTGGCTGATCCACCGGCTCGCCTACCGGCGCACCAATCATCGCAACCTGCACGTGCGCGGTTACAAGGAGAAAGGCAATATCAACACGCCGCTGGAACTGGCGATCAGCAACGAAATCGACCGTTTCAGCCTGGCCATCGATGTCATCGACCGCCTGCCCAGACTGCAGGTGGCCGGTGCGCACGTGAAGGAGAAGCTGCGTGACCGGCAGATCGATTGCCGCAACTACGCCCACCGGTACGGCGTGGACGACCCCCAGGAGGCGCACTGGCAGTGGCCGTACTGAAATGCGCGTGCCATTCAGCCGTGGCCGAGCGAGTAGGGTGCTGTTAAAGTAATCCCCTGGTTCCGGGACGGAGCGGGTGAGCAGACATGAGCGAGACAGTCAGGGTCCTTCCGGCAGACGACCGCGAGCATATCCGCACCGGCATGTCGGTGGACTCGATAAAGCGCGCCTACCAGGACAACCTTTTCTATGTGCAGGGGCGCGACTGGGATGTCGCGACCCTCAATGACTATTACATGGCGGCGGCCTACACGGTGCGTGATCGCCTGCTGGACCGCTGGCTCAGCACCGCCAAGACTTACAAGAAGACCCAGAGTCGCACGGTGTGCTACCTGTCCGCCGAATTTCTGCTCGGTCCCCACCTCGGCAACAACCTGCTCAACCTGGGCATCACCGAGCAGGCGGCGCAGGCCGCCGCGGAACTGGGGCTGGACAGCGAGGAGATTCTGGAACAGGAGGAGGAACCGGGGCTCGGCAACGGCGGGCTGGGTCGTCTCGCCGCCTGCTACATGGATTCGCTGGCCACACTGCAGATACCGGCGATCGGCTACGGCATTCGCTACGAACACGGAATTTTCGACCAGGAAATCCGCGACGGCTGGCAGGTGGAGATCACCGACCTGTGGCTGCATAACGGCAACCCCTGGGAGCTGCAGCGCTCCAAGCTGCGTTTCCCGGTCCGCTTCGGCGGCCGCACCGAGCGCTATACCGACGAGGAGGGACGCCAGCGCGTCAACTGGATTCCCCATCTGGTGGTCAACGGTGTTGCCTACGACACCCCGATACCCGGCTATCAGGTCAACAATACCAACCTGCTGCGCCTGTGGCAGGCCGAGGCCTGCCAGTCGTTCGACTTCCAGGCCTTCAACAAGGGCGACTATTACGGTGCCGTGGACGCCAAGGTAGAGGCCGAGAATATCACCAAGGTGCTGTATCCGAATGACGAGCCCGAGGTGGGCAAGGTATTGCGCCTCAAGCAGCAGTATTTCTTTGTGTCCTGCGCGCTGCAGGACATGCTGCGCCTGCACCTGGCACTGAGCGGCGAGGTCGATGGATTCAACGAAAAGTTCGTGGTGCAGCTGAACGACACGCATCCCTCCATCGCGGTGCCGGAGCTGATGCGCCTGTTGATGGATGAGCACGGCCTGGGCTGGGAGCACGCCTGGGAGATCACCAGCAAGACCTTTGCATTCACCAACCACACCCTGCTGCCCGAGGCTCTGGAGACCTGGCCGGTGAAACTCATCGGACAGCTGCTGCCGCGTCATCTGGAAATCATCTACGAAATCAACCGCCGTTTCCTCGATGAGGTCAGGACACGTTTCCCGGGTGACAGCCAGCGCGTTGCGCGGCTGTCTCTGATCGACGAGAACGGCGCCCGCTCGGTGCGCATGGCACACCTCGCCACGGTGGGCAGTTTCGCGGTCAACGGTGTGGCGGCGCTGCACACCGAGCTGCTCAAGTCGACCGTGATGCAGGACTTCCACGAATTATGGCCGGACAAGTTCCTGAACGTGACCAACGGTGTCACGCCACGGCGTTTCCTGCGGCTCAGCAATGCGCCGCTCAGCCGGCTGATCACGCGCTGCATCGGCGGTAGCTGGCTCAGCCATATGGAGGAACTACGCCAGCTGGAACCCTACGCCGACGACGGCGGCTTCCAGGAGGAATGGCGCGCGGTGAATCTGGCTGCCAAACGCGCTCTGGCCGAACGGATAAAGAACCGCACCGGCGTCAGCGTCGATCCCGAGTCGCTGTTCGACATCCAGGTAAAGCGCATTCACGAATACAAGCGCCAGCACCTCAACCTGCTGCACATT
>CP070738.1:431927-435372 GCA_020347685.1 Gammaproteobacteria bacterium
GCAAGATCTTTTCGGGGGCCTCGACCGCCTACGGGGCGGCGCCCAATACCCAGGCGTGTGCCGTTGACCTGGGTCTTCCGGGTGTCTTGCCGGTGCTCAATGGCCAGGTGGTTCGCATGGCGGCCAAGTTCGGGCTCGCCACTCACGCGACGGTGGCGCAGCATTCGGTGTTTGCGCGCAAGAATTATTTCTACCCGGATCTGCCCAAGGGTTATCAGATCAGCCAGTACGAATTGCCGATTGTGCAAAACGGCTATATCGACATCGATCTCGAGGAGGGCGAGAGCAAGCGTATCGGTGTGACCCGCGCCCACCTGGAAGAGGATGCGGGAAAATCGCTGCACGAAGACTTTCACGGCGAAACCGGCATCGACCTGAACCGGGCCGGTACGCCGCTGCTGGAAATCGTCTCCGAGCCGGATATGCGTTCGGCGCGCGAAGCGGTTGCCTACATGAAGAAGATCCACGCGCTGGTGCGTTATCTGGATATCTGCGACGGCAACATGCAGGAAGGCTCGTTCCGCTGCGACGCCAATGTCTCCATTCGTCCCAGGGGGCAAGGGGAGTTTGGTACCCGCACCGAAATCAAGAACATCAACTCGTTCCGGTTTGTCGAGCGCGCCATAAACTACGAGATCGAGCGCCAGATCGACGTGCTGGAGGGTGGTAGCTCGGTGGTTCAGGAGACCCGTCTGTACGACGCCGAGAAAAACGAAACCCGCCCTATGCGCAGCAAGGAAGAGGCCAACGACTATCGCTATTTCCCCGATCCCGACCTGCTGCCACTGGCGATCGATCAGGCGTTCATCGACGCGGTCAGGGACAGCCTGCCGGAGCTGCCGGATGCGAAGCGCGACCGCTTCATGCAGCAGTATGGCCTGTCGCATTACGACGCGGGCGTGCTGACCTCGAGCCGCGAAATGGCGGAGTTCTTCGAGCGTACTGCCGAAGCGGCCGGGGGCGAAGGTAAGCTGTCCGCCAACTGGGTGATGGGCGAGCTGTCCGGGGTGCTGAACAAGGAAGGCAAGGAAATCAGCGACAGTCCGGTGAGCCCGGAAATGCTGGGCGGTATGTTGCAGCGCATCAGCGACGGCACCATTTCCGGGAAGATCGCCAAGCAGGTATTCGAGGCCATGTGGCAGGGCGAAGGGGACGCCGACACGGTCATCGAGAATCAGGGGCTCAAGCAAATCACCGACTCGGGCGCGATCGAGAAAATCGTCCGTGAGGTGCTGGAGGCCAACCCCAAACAGATCGAGCAGTACAAAGGGGGGCAACAGAAAGTGTTCGGTTTCTTCGTAGGCCAGGTCATGAAGGCCACCCAGGGCAAGGCCAATCCGGCCGAGGTCAACAAGATTCTCAAACAGGCGCTGGGCGACTAGTCGCGGCATTGATCCGGGCGAAAACACGGCGCCACCTGTCCACACTGCAGCACCTGTACTCGAGAGTGCATCACTGCACATGACATCCCGCGACAATGACTGTCTGCACCGCTTTGTGTTCGAGCATACCGATGTGCGCGGCGAGCTGGTGCGCCTGGACGCCAGCTGGCGCGCCGTGCTGGAACACCAGCAATACCCCGCGCCGGTGCGGGAACTGCTCGGCGAAGCACTGGCCGCGGTAACGCTGCTGTCGGCGACCATCAAGTTCGACGGTTTTCTGCACCTGCAGCTGCGCGGCGACGGACCGCTCGATCTGGTGCTGGTGGAGGTTACGGCGCAGCGCACGGTGCGCGGCCTGGCGCGCTGGTCCGGTGAGGTGCCGGCAGCGCCGCTCGGCTCGCAGGTCGGCAAGGCATGGCTGACCCTGACCATCGATCCGGGTGCCGGACGCGAACGTTACCAGGGCCTGGTGGCGGTCGAGCAGGACAGCCTGGCGGCCACCCTGGAGGATTATTTCAGACAATCGGAGCAGCTCGCGACGCGTCTGTGGCTGGCGGCTGATGCGCGCTGTGCCGCCGGCATGCTGTTGCAACGCCTGCCAGGAGCAACGCCCGATGCGGACGCCTGGAACCGCGACGTAATGCTGGGAGAAACCCTCGCTGCGGCCGAGCTTCTGACATTGTCCAGCCGCGAAATATTGCGACGCCTGTTTCACGAGGAAGACCTAAGACTGTTCGAGCCGGAGCCGGTCAGTTTCCGTTGCCGCTGTTCGCGGGAGCGCATAGCAACGGTGCTGCGTGGTCTCGGTTACAACGAGGTGCGCGACCTTCTCGAGGAACAGGGCGAGGTCAGTGTTACCTGTGAGTTCTGCAGCCAGACACACGTCTTCGATGCTGTCGATGTGGAGCGCCTGTTTGCCGCCTCGGATCAGCCCGAGGTTCCCGACACCCGCCACTAGCGGTTTGTTCTTTCACATCGAGGGCGCCGAGGGCGCGGAGCAAACCATTCCGGTCGGGTCGCTCGCGCGGGTCAGCTGCCGTGTCCCTCGGCAGGGTCTGTCAGCAGCTGCACGGCTCGCGTCTTGCCGTCGCTGATGCGATAAGCGCGCAGCTGTGGGCGCCGCTCACCGTTCAGCGCGATAATCAAATAGAGTGCCTCCGGGTAAGCGGCCTGTTGGATATCGGTCGTGGAGGGCTCGGCCGGTCCTTGCGGGTGGGAGTGATAGATGCCGTACAGTTCTTCACCCTGTTCGCGCATACTGCGCATGGCAGCGATCTGCTGCTGCGGGTCCATGCTGAACAGGCGCTGCGGTTGTGGCGCGACGTTGCGCACCGCAATGCAGCGGCTGGGGTGCCCGTTGCGGGCCGTCACCAGTCCGCAGATCTCGGCGTGCGGTGACGCGCACGCCTGCGCCAGCATCTGTTCAATCAGGTGGCTCGGCAGCACAACGCGTTCCATGGTCCTGGAGCGTTTCAGCCGCTGTTCAGTTGTCGTGCGCGCCGGCCGCCAGGGCCGTATGAGTGCCGCACACCGGGCAGGCCGGATCCTTGCGCAGTATCAGGCTGCGCCATTCGCTGTACAGGGCGTCGAACAGCAGCAGACGCCCACACAAACTCCCGCCCAGGTTCAGCAGCACCTTGATGGCCTCCAGCGCCTGCAGGCTGCCGATGACGCCTACCACCGGCGCCAGCACACCGTTGTCCGTGCAGGTCTGGTCCGGTTCCTCACCCTCCTTGTACAGGCAGCGGTAGCAGGGACTGTCCGCGCGGCGTGGATCGAAAACCGCCAGCTGGCCTTCCATGCGGATCGCGGCGCCCGACACCAGCGGGGTGTGGTGCTGCACGCAGGCTGCGTTGACGGCAAAGCGCGTGGCGAAGTTATCGCTGCCGTCGATCACCAGGTCGACCTGCCGGATCAGCGTCCCCAGCTGTTCGGCGTCGAGCCGCGCCCGCAGCCCGGTCACCTGTATGTCCGGATTGAGCCCGGTAAGCGTATCCCTGGCCGAATCGACCTTGGCGCGGCCAATGTCCCGATGGCGGTGCAGGATCTGGCGCTGCAGGTTG
>CP070738.1:435472-438911 GCA_020347685.1 Gammaproteobacteria bacterium
TGACGGCCCCGGCCAGTGCCGCCGCATCCTCGACTGCGACCAGCCAGGCTTGCGGCAGCACATCGACGGCGCCGGGGACGCGCGTGGCGATCACCGGAAGGCGGTGGTGCAGCGCTTCCAGCAGGACGTAGGGGAAGCCTTCACGCCGCGACGGCAACACCAGCAGGTCGGCGGCCTCCATCAGCACGTCGATGTCGTCGCACTGTCCCAGCAGCCTCACTCTGTCCTGCAGTCGATAGTCGTGGATCAGGGCTTCCAGCCGGCTGCGCTGCGGGCCCTCGCCCGCGATCCACAGCTGCGCCGGGATAGCCTGCCAGGCGGCCAGCAACACATCGAACCCCTTGGCCGCCACCAGGCGACCCGCCGCCAGCACCAGCGGTTGACCGGCCAGCGGCGCTTTGACCGCTGCCAGGCGCGCCGCATCCACGGGCGCCGGCGGCGCGATGCCGTTCGGAATCACGTTCACATTGCCTCCCGGCAGGCAGTCGGCCAGCGACTGGCTGACGGCAATCACGGCATCGCAACTCCGGAACATCCACACCCGCGACTTATGGTTGTGCAGGGTGGCGACAAAGGACAGCGACAGCAGCGGCTTCAGCAGCGCCAGCATGGCGGTGGCCTTGTTGGCGTGGCTGTGAACGATGTCCGGCGCGGCGCGGCGCACTGCGCGGTACAGCATCAGCAGCAAGCGGGGATTGAAGCGCCCGCCCGACAGATCGAGCGGCACGAAGTGCACGCGCCCGTGCAAAGCGCCGGCGTGCATGGGGTGAGCAATGGCGGTCACCTGGTGCCGCTCGGCCAGGGCATTGCACAGGTCGATGAAGTGGCGCTCCAGCCCGCCGCTCTCCGCGCCCGCCAGCACCTGGCATATGGCCCGCCGCGCCTGCATCGTTCAGCAGCCGCGCCGGCCACCGCGCATGCGCAGCACAAATGCCAGCCAGTTATCCTTGCCGCTGATCTTGATGCGGCGCAGTTCCAGCGGATTCCAGCGCCCCGGATTGTCGATGCCCTCGCGGGTGGTAACCGCGCTCCGGTAGCCGGCCTGTTCCACCAGCGCGACCTGGGCGGGCCGGTACAGCCCGAACGGATAGGCAAAACTGGTCACCGGCCGGCCGAAGCGCTGTTCCAGCTCCTGCTTCGACTCCACCAGCTCGCGCCGCACTGCCTCTTCGTCCAGGCGCTCGAGGTTCGCGTGCGTCAGGCTGTGCGAACCCAGCTCGAAACAGCCCGAGTCCAGCAGTTCACGCACCTGCGCGTCGCTGAGCTTCGGCTCCCGGCCCAGCTCGCCCTGGTTGTGATGCGCCTTGCGCTCGACCGACCAGTCGCGCCCGAGACGCTCAACCACCAGGTACAGCGTCGCCTTGCAGCGGTATTTCCTCAGCAGCGGCAGCGCCCGGTGCAGGTTGTCGGCATAGCCGTCGTCGAAGGTGATAGCGAACGCCTTGGCCGGCAGGCTCCCGGCCTGCTGCACCAGCTCGCTCACCGTGAAACTGTGCCAGCCCTGTTCGCTCAGCCAGCGCAGCTGCCGCTCGAACATCTGCGGCGCAACCCGCAGCCCGTTGAAGCGAGCGCCGGGGCGCGCATCCGCAATCATGTGGTACATCAGGATGCGCGGAAAGCGCCGGTCGACCGGCGGGCGCCACCAGGCGTAGCGCAGCGAAAACCACAGCGCGCCGGCGACCAGCAGCGCGGCAAGAATCATGGATGCGTCAGGCCCCGGTACACCGACAGGGTCTGGTCGATCATGTCCTGCACGGTCGCGAAGCGGAACTGGTCCACTTCGACGGGGAACTCCAGTAACAGGCGAGTGGCGCGCTCCAGGGCATCGACATCGCGCGGGGTGACCCGACCCTGCGGATAGGCCTGGGACAGCGTTTCGCCGACGCCACCGTGGTCATAACCCACCACCGGCACCCCCAGGCTCAACGCCTCGCGCACCGTGCGCCCGAACGACTCGGGCTTGGCCGACAGGGAAAACACCAGATTGGACACCGCATAGATGTCGCGCACATCCATGCGATGGCCGGTAAAGGTGACATGATTCTCCAGACCCAGCCGCTGCACGCTGCGCTGCACCTCGCGCAGGTAGGATGCGTGAGCCGGATCCTCCGCCCCCACGATCAGGCCGTACACCGGCAGTCCCGCACCCACCAGGCGCGCCAGCAGCTGGAGAAAATCCAGGTGACCCTTGAGTCGGGTGATACGCCCGGGGAGTGTGAGCACCTGGCGTTCCAGCAGGAACGGAAACTCGTGATACCAGCGGTTGAGCCAGGAATCGGGCGGCCGGTAGCCGAACGGGTAAACGTTCGGATCGATGCCCCGCTCAATAAGGTGCAGCCGCGCGGCATCGGTTTTCGGATAGTTGCGCAGCACATAGTCGCGCGCCGCCTGGGAAACAACGATTACGGCTTCGCCGCGCGTCATAATGGCGCTGTAGCGACTGACCGAGTACAGGCCATGCACCGTGGTTACGAAGCGCGGCCGGTCCTGAGGCGCCATGCCACGCCAGGCGCGCCAGGCAATCCAGGCCGGGAAGCGGGAACGGGCGTGCAGGATATCGACCTGGTTGTCGCGCAGCAGGTGGCGCAAGCGCCGCACCAGCCGCAGGGTCCACAGGGATTTCCTGCCGATCGGCCACTCGATATGCTCGCTGCCCTGCCCGGTCAGACGACTGACCAGCTGTCCGCCCGCGGAAATAACCAGCGAGCGGTGCCCGGCCCTGACCAGGCCCGCGCCCAGTTCCAGGGTGCCGCGTTCGACACCGCCCGACTCCAGCGCCGGCAGCAGCTGCAGGACCGTCAGTGGGCGCTCAGCCATCGCTGTCTCACCCAGGCCGCGCAGCGACCCGCCTCGTTGAAGGGGCGCTCCAGACCGGCGCCCGGCTGCCAGTCTCCGGGGCGGCCCAGCCAGCCCCGTTCGACCAGCGTATCCACGGCCGCCGTAACCCGGTTAGCCGCGCTGCGCCCGACTTTCAACACGCCCACCCTGGCCCCGGAGCTGAGCGCCTCGTAGAGCATCGACACACTGTCTTCGCTGACCCAGACTTCGCCGGCCTCGGCCATGCACTGCGCCAGCCAGTCGCTGCCGCTGGCGGCAAACGGGACGTATTCGAATTCGGACCGCCCGGCAAGCCGCCGCGCCAGCGAAGCAGGGGTGCGCGGCGAGGTGCCGAGCAGCCAGCGGCTGCGCGGGCGCGCCTCGAGCAACTGTTCGACCTGCTGCAGCATGTCATCGTCATTCCAGTGAAAATGTCGCGACGGACCACCCAGCACGATCAGTCCGGTGTCGGCATCGTGCCGGCCGCCAGCCTGAACGGTGTTGAGCACCCCGGAGGTGACCAGCACGTTCGCCGCCCGCGGCGGTGCGTCGTGCTCGGGAATCAGGCACAGGTCGAACCATGACAACGGCAGTGAAGGTTTCATACACAGGATGATACGTC
>CP070738.1:439011-442372 GCA_020347685.1 Gammaproteobacteria bacterium
GTGACCGGCTGCCGTCGCTCATGCTGTCAGCCCCTCGGTCGGCAAACGCCTCAGTCGTGCTGTGAATGTGTCATCGGCGAGCCGCCTCGCGGTCATGAGGCCTGCTGTTTTTTACTTTCCTGGCGTTTTTACTAGACTTTGTTTTCCAGGGTTTATCAGGTGCGGATGGTAACTGACGGATTTTCTGTCATTAACACTGAAAACTGGTCGCCGCTCCGGGAATCAGGTCCCGCTGGAGGGCTTCCCCGGGTGAATGCGTGCGAGGTGGGCGCGAACCATGCCCCAGCAAACCAGCGATAAGAATTCGGACATAATCCGGGATCTGGGTTTCGGCACCAAAGTCATGCGCGAGAGCGCGCTGCGACTGCTGAACCGCGACGGCACCTTCAACGTATCGCGCGGCGGGCTGCCGCTGTTCAAGTCCCTGAATCTGTACCAGGCCCTGTTGAGCATCCCCTGGTGGCAGTTCAACCTCACCTTCATCGGCCTCTATCTGCTCACCAACATTCTGTTTGCGACGCTGTATTTTCTCTGCGGCCCGCAGGCCCTGAGCGGCCTGCAGGCCATGAGCAGCGGCGCGCGCCTGCTGGAATGCTTCTTTTTCAGCGTGCAGACCCTGACCACGGTGGGATTCGGCCATATTTCACCGCAAAGCCTGGCTGCCAATCTTCTCGTGGTTCTGGAAGCCTTTCTCGGCCTCTCGGGTTTTGCCGTTGCCGCCGCGCTGATGTTCGCGCGCTTCGCGCGACCGCGCGCCAGGATCCTGTTCAGCAACCGCGCCGTGATCGGTCCCTATCACGGTACCACCTGTTTCGAATTCCGCATCGCCAACGGCTCACCCAACGAACTGATCGAGGTCGAGGTGCGTATCCTGCTGTGCATGACTGAGACCCGCGACGGAGTCCGTACCCGCCATTTCCATCAATTGCCCCTGGAGCGCAGCAAGGCGGCGTTCTTCCCGCTCGACTGGACTATCGCGCATCCCATCACCGAGGACAGCCCGCTGTACGGGGTGACACCCGAGCAGCTGAGCACGCAGGATGCCGAGTTCCTGGTGCTGATCAACGCCGTCGACGACAATTATTCCCAGACCGTGCACGCGCGTTCCTCGTACAAGTGGGACGAGATCGTCTGGAGCGCGCGCTTCAAGGACATGTACCGGCATACCCGCAACGGGCGCATGAGCATCGATCTCAAACGCATTCACGATATTCAGCAGGTGGGTACGCCGGTGGCACCAAACCAGACCATCTGGAATTTCTGATTAATCGAGGTGGGCGTAATAACCGGAACAACTACGCCCCGATAGCGCGATGCTTACCCGCGCAGGCTGCTAGTCCTGCAGGCACTCGAGGAAGGTATTGATGCTGCGGTTGATCTCTTCCTGGGTGCTTTCCGGCATGTCCTTCACCAGCTCGTTGCAGTAGTCAATCTGCGCCTCGTCGGGCGGCTGCGCCTCGTGGTATCGGTACAGCACATAGGTGAGCACCCCGGTCAACAGGATGAGATAGAGCACGAGCGTACGGGTCTTCATATCGATTGCCGTCGGTGGCATGCCGGGCGATATAGCACTGGCAACGGATTATCGCATAACCGGCGGTACCGCTGCGCTCGACCGCGGCCCAGGAGGGGCACTGCCCGGACGCGCCACGGTCGCCGATACTTCGCTCATTTTCTTAATTATTTTCCCGCCACGCCGATAGCCCGGGCAGTCGAGCCATTGCCCCGGTTAATCAGTGTGATACGGATTGTCGTCATGAACACCAAGGGTGGCTGCGGAAAAACCACCGTCGCCACCAACCTCGCCAGCTACTGTGCCTCACAGGGCTACGCGACCGATCTGTTCGATTACGACGCCCAGGGTTCCAGCAGCCACTGGCTGAAGGCGCGCGCCGAGGACCGTCCGGGCATCCGCGGTGTCGCCGCCCACAAACCCCCGCAGTCGGGCATGACTCGCGCCTGGCAGCTGCGGGTAGCCGAGCAGACCCGTTTCGTTATCAAGGACACACCGGCCGGGCATACCGGGATTGACCTGGTTGACCGCGTAAACGAGGCGGACGTCATCCTCATTCCGGTGTTGCCCTCGGCCATCGATATCCATTCCACCGCCAATTTCATCCGCGACCTGTTGCTGGTGGGCAAAGCGCGGGCGCGCAACAAGCGCATTGCGATTATCGCCAACAGGACCCGCGTGCGAACCAAATCTCTGCAGACGCTGGAGCGGTTTCTGAGAAATCTGGACATCCCGGTGATCGCTCATGTGCGCGATACACAGCACTATGTGCGTGCCGCGGAACAGGGTATCGGCGTATGTGAGCTGGCAGAGCCCGCGGCGCGCAAGGATCTGGCCCCGTGGGCGAATATCCTTGACTGGATTCAGCAACGCGAAAGGAATCCGGATAGCGGCCCGGCGGCGGCGCCACAGACGGGACCGGGCTGATCAAGCCCGACACCCGGACGGGCCGGTTCAGCCTGCGCCGGCCGTGGCCGCTCTCACCCCTCGGCCTCTCCTGCAGGAGTCAATGGCTGGGTGATGGTAAAGGCGCCGCGTATATCACCGGCCTTGAATCCGCGCGCCTGATCGGCCGGATACAGCGCTTTCAGCTTCGCGGCTACCGCAGCGTCGATGCTCTCCCCGTGACATTCGAGGCACAGGTGCGCGGTCGGAATGGCTTTCATATAGCGAAACACCGGTCCGCTGCTTTCCTCGACCACCTCATAGTACTCCATGGTCTCGGGGTTCTCGCCTTGCGCGTTGCGCTTATCGAAGTCCTCCAGCACCTTGCGTTCCCAGTCGTCCGGCGCATTGGAGGGATTGCGCACTTTGAGGCTGGTACGCGCGACACGCCAGCCCTTCTGGGTCGAGAGGTCGTCGGCAATCGCCGGGGCCTGTTCCTTGCACACAGCGATGGCATTCACCGCACCGCCCTGCTCCATTGCCTGTTTCAGCGCGCCTTTTAGGTTCAGCATGAAGTCCTTCACGGCAGCGCGGCTTTGCTCTGCGCGCGGTTCCAGATCCTCATTGCTACAGCCAAACAGCGGAACTGTCAGCAGCAAGGCCACCAGAGTTGTCCTGCGCATTGGTTTTTCTCCCGGTCCAATCTCAGTTAAAACGGAACGCTAGATTACAGAATACTGTGTCGCTACCCAAGTTCGGGCAGACCGGCGCGGCACACCGGGTAGCGGCGCTCAGCTTGCCCGCCGGGCCACGCCGTCACCGCTTGTAGCGAGTTGCCCATTGCCGATCTCCAGGTATTCCGGTGCTCCGGCGTCACATCGGGAGTCTGCACCGAAACGGCTGGATTGAATCCGCCGGGCACGGCCTCACCCGCAGACGAAGGAAACAGCGGACCGGACCGGC
>CP070738.1:442472-445832 GCA_020347685.1 Gammaproteobacteria bacterium
GCCCCCCGACTTTGAACCGAAGAACATCGCCATCGAGGCCAAGCCCTACGACAAGAAGTACCGCGGCGCCAGCGCCAAGTTCGACTGGACCGCGGACGGCTAGCCCGGCAGGCAAGGGGCTCGCCAGTCATGTACAAATAGGACGGTGATCGATGGGGAAAAGGGCGCTTATTCTTTTTATACACTCGATCGCCAACTAGCCGAGAATGACATGCTGCGGGATTGAGTCATGGACTTCCGCTAGCGACCATGAGCGGCCTTCCAGCAGGCATCAGCGTATGTCAAGTTCGCTCCTGGGCGTATACTCGCACAATCAGACAAACAAGCAATCCTGTCAGCGAGGTACGAGATCGAATGAATCAGGATCCGCGTGTCACGATAACACCAACTGAACCACCGCCGATAAGGAAGGCTCCCCCAGCTGCCGTGCTGCGTTGGATTCGACTTGGCTGGGAAGATCTGCGCCGCGCTGGCTGGCCCAGCCTGTTACACGGACTCATCCTCAGCATTGCGAGTCTCGTCGTCGTGGAGGTCGCAGTGCTGTTTTGGCCGCTGCTGCCCGGAGCGGTGTCAGGTTTCTTGTTTATCGGGCCAATACTGTCCACTGGCCTATTCGCACTAAGCAAGCGATTGGAGCTGGGTGAGCGGCCGCGGACCAAAGACGCCGTTGACGCCTGGCGGCGAGGCAGTCGTTGCCTGTTCCGCTTGGGGCTCCTGCTGGTGCTCGTCGCAACGCTATGGGTCGGTATTACGAAACTGGTCTTCCATTTCTTCGTCGACGCAGAGATAGAACGACCTCTGGACTTCCTGCGCTACGTCGTGCTGCAGGGCAACGATACCTTTGTGGAGTGGACGGTATTGGCTGGGTTGGTGATTGCGCTGGTGTTTTCCGTTACCGTCGTTTCTGTCCCGCTGCTGGTCGATCGAGACGTCAGTGCAAAACTGGCGCTGGTCACCAGCCTCCGGACGGTGAGCGAGAACCCGATCACGATGTTCGGTTGGGCGTTGTTCCTACTGCTCGCCACCACCCTGTCCATAGCGACTTTGATGCTGGGATTTCTGATCCTCTATCCCTTGATGGGCCACGCTTCCTGGCACGCGTATCGAGAGCTGGTAGACGCAGGGGGTCTGCCACCGCGTTAGGCAGCGAGTGAAGCTATGTTCGCGATAACTGAAGAACAGATCTCCCGGTTCGGCTTGACCTGGGGCCTGGCGCTGTTGATCGGTTTCATGCTGTTCATCATTTGGGATTTGGCTAGAAAGAGTGGAGCCGGGCGGCTAGGCACCTTTATTCTGTTTTTTGTTTTGGCTTTCGGCATGCTGGGTTTTCTCGCCAAGCGGGTGATCAAGTGGGTAATGGGGCTGTGACCCGCCCAAGCCTGGCGGTTCGGGAAAGCTGCTGTCGCTCAAAGCATATTACGGCGTCCATTAGCAGTTGAAGAAGCTGTACCACGACAACAATAAACACGCCATCCTCAAACCGCCCCATTTCATCGCCAGGTTGGCGACCCAGGTACCCAGCCATAGGCCAGCCTGACATGTTTACACGGGGTTTTTAGGGCGGACTGGCCACTAAGACGATCAGAACGGGCTGCATCATATATGATTCATGTGACAGTAAAGGGTTCATTCCTGGCGGCCAGGCGCGTCGATACAGGCACGCACAGGTAAAGAACGGTATCCAGCCATTAGCGGATGTTGGCTACTAGTAGTGCTTTTCCTCTTCGGCACGATCATCATGGTGCTGGTGCTCTAAGCGAATTTACACCATATACCTTCGTCGAAACCTCATTAACGTACGGCAGATGAAGTATCGGTTTTAGGAGCACCGAGCTTCAGCGCGCTGTGTGTGACGTGCCATCGCGGCCAGGCTTACAAGAAACCCACGACCTCAATTGCTGCAACTCAGTGACCCCGTAACAGAGTAGATGTGCCGTTCGCCGACGGTTTAAAGACAAGTTGTGCTGGACGAGAGGATTAAGGCGGAGTGCAGGGCGAGAAAGGCAACTATTTGCTGCTTTTTCACCATTTGCCAGCAAAAGGAAGGCGGGGCGGCAAGTGTTGCCCGCAAGCTGCGTCGCTGACTATAAAATATAACGAAATACAAAACGTCCTATTTCTGGATGGAACGTCTGCCCCACAAGATTGCCGCCGAGCGCCTCTCTCGCGAAAACTGCGGTTAGGCTATTGAACCAACATTGACAAAGGGATGCCAGCGCGACGCGCGGCGTCTGTCCGCCGGCCGTCGCATTTCAGGGGATGCCCAGCCAACCCGGCTGGTGCGTACGGGAAAGTTCGTCCAAATCCCGTCATTCCCCGATTAGATCGGCAAACACCGGCTATACAAAGGCGGCGACCCGAAGATCGCCACATGCATCTCCAAATACCTGGTGCTTCCCTGTTTCTCTACCACAGATATCCAGTTATTCACATTAGTTTGATTGGTTTAAAGGGACCGAAACAAGTGCGCTGGCCTCCGTTGTGTTCCCGGAAGAATCCGTTGCTTGATAAGTGATGGTATATATTCGACCGTCGCCTAACCCGCTCCGCTCGGCACGCAGATTGAAGGTAAAGTCGTTAATTATCACGATATCATTTACCTGGTCGCCGTCGCCCAAGCCGCTATCTGGTTCATCGCTTGTTACACTAACCAATGTAACTGTAATCCCGTTAGGACATGAACCTGATACAGTAACACCAGCCTCAACCGTGACATATTTATGATTGGGTGGCCACAATAGATTGGGTGTTACGGACACTGACAATTCTGGGGGAAGCGTACAAATGGGTGTAATAGCATAGGCAGGCATTGATGTGCCGCCTAGACACGATGCAATGAAAACCATCTGACAAATATAGTATTTAGCTTTTGTATTCATGATTCTTATCCTCCAGCTCTTATGGGGTGACTTGAAAAAAGCTTCATCCTGTATTGTTCCAGCTGAATACTAGGCTAAGCCGTCAAATAGGCAAGCTACTTGGGTAACGCAATGAATTGCGTGGACTTCTATGTCTGCCCCGGATTGATGACAGCCGATAGCCCGTGTATGCAGCTTCAACGCATTCGACACATATAGCCCAAAATACCGAATTTCCGTTTCGGGTTAAGGCTGTGTAAAAACCCGGAATAATCGCAAAAAAGGGAGTACCAAAACCCTTCCTCACATGCCGATCGCCGCTCTACGGGATTCTAGTGAAGTCGGTTTTTTGCAGGGCATCATGCAGCCAGAGTTGTTACACAGCCTGGGCCGTTCTCGGAAGTTTATCAGTCAGTAATATTGCCAATCGCGAAACGACCCGAGGCGGCTGCAACGATTTCTGGTACCCGCCTTGGGTGCCTAAGACTTCTGTTCTGGGTCG
>CP070738.1:445932-449255 GCA_020347685.1 Gammaproteobacteria bacterium
CCGCGAAGCACTGATCGAGGAACTCGGTGAGACCCAGTCGCTGCTGCTGGCGCTGGCAGAAGACGTTGACGAAACCACCTTCCGCAGCCAGTATCATGACGACCTGAGCCCTCTCGGCTGGCACCTCGGACACTGCGTGTACACCGACTGCCTGTGGCTGCACGAAACCATACGCGGTGACGACAGCGTGACCGCCCCGATCGCCGATTTCTACACGCCGCCCAACACGCCCAAGCCGGAGCGCGGCAGGCTGCTGCCGCCCCAGAACACCCTGCTGACCTGGGCGCGCGAGCTGCAGCATTTCAACCTGCATTACCTGCGCAACCTGCGTCCCGAGTGGCAGCGCCACCCGCTGTTCGAGGATGACTATGTCCTGCACTTCCTGATCCAGCACAACAGCCAGCACTACGAAACCATGGTGATGGTGCTGACCCAGAAGGCACTCGCGGCGCAGCGGCGCGCGGACCCGCCGTCCGTGCCGTTACAAGCCGCTGCGCTGCGCCGCGACAGCGTGCCTATAGCCGCCGGCCATTACCGCGTGGGGGGCAAACGCCCCGCCGCCTGCGATAACGAACTGCCGGTGCAGCGCGCCGAACTCGGCCCTTTCGCCATCAGCCGCTATCCGGTCAGTAACGCCGAGTATCTCGGGTTCATCGAGGACGGCGGCTATCGGCGTGCTGCCCTGTGGGAGGCCGCTGGCTGGAGCTGGCGCGAGCAACAGCGCATTCAGCATCCCGATCACTGGCGGCTGAGCCGCGAACACGGCTGGTATGCCACCGGCATGCGCGGCGATTTCCAGCTGGCTGCGGATCAGCCGGTGTCCGGGATCAGCCATTACGAGGCGCGCGCTTTCGCGCGCTGGGCAGACGCGCGGCTACCGCACGAATACCAGTGGGAGGTTGCCTGCCGCTTCGGTGCGCTTGAGCAGACCGGCCGGGTGTGGGAATGGTGCGACAACACCTTTCATCCCTACCAGGGGTTCCAGCCGTTTCCCTACACCGAATACTCCCAGCCGTGGTTCGACGGGGAGCACTACAGCCTGCGCGGCGGCAGTCTGCACACGCGTCCGTCAGTCAGGCGCGCCAGCTTCCGCAACTTCTTCCAGGCGGATAAGCGCCACGTGTTCGCCGGCCTGCGGCTGGTGTTTTAGCGGGTATAGCCAAAGACCTTAACCACAAATACCCATGGGGCATAAAGGGCACGAAGGAACAAACGCTTAAGTGATTCTTTAGACCGCATCAGGGGCCCTGGGTCGTGGAACAGAGTCAGCGGCGGCCATCGAAAACGCCCTATTTTCTTACTTTTTTCTGACCTTCGTGAGCTTCGTGTCCTTTGTGGTGAGAGAGGGGGGCTGGCCGGCATTTCCTCGCCGACAGCCGTAACAACTTGGTTTACAATCGCCCCATGCCGGATTCAGACAAACAGGGGACCAGCCGCCTCGGCAAGGGCATGACCGTTGCCGCCTGGGTGATCGCACTGATTCTCTTTACCCTGTTTTTCGAAGACCGGCTGGACAAGCAGCGCAATCCGAACCAGTCGGTGTACGCGCGCATCAATGACAGCGGCGTGCAAGAGGTGCTGCTGAAACGCAATCGCTTCGGTCACTACGTGACCGCCGGCACGGTAAACAACCGGGTCGTCGAGTTCCTGCTCGACACCGGCGCAAGCGACGTGGCGATACCGGTGGCACTGGCCGAACAGCTGGGCCTCAGACGCGGCGCCGCGGTGCAGTACCAGACCGCCAACGGCGTGGTCACCGCCTACCGCACGGTGCTCGACAGCGTCACTATCGGGCCGATCGTGGTTCGCAACGTGCCGGCCAGCATCAATCCTGGCCTCAGGGACATGGAGATCCTGCTCGGAATGAGCGTACTGAAGCGTATCGAGTTCACCCAACGCGGCGACACCCTGATCCTGCGACCCTATGAATGAGTTCATTGCACAGCTGACCGCATGGACCGGCCAGGCGGCCGGCGTCCTGTGGGGCAGCGGCCTGACACTGCTGATCCTGCTGGGCATGGGTCTGTATCTGACCCTGCGCATGGGACTGGTGCAGATACGCGGTTTCCGCCATTCGGTCGCGCTGATCTCGGGCGGTTACGACAACCCCGAGCACGAGGGCCAGATCAGCCACTTCCAGGCCCTGGCCACCGCGCTGTCGGCGACTGTCGGCACCGGCAATATCGCCGGCGTTGCGACGGCCATTTCGCTCGGAGGTCCCGGCGCCCTGTTCTGGATGTGGGTGACGGCGTTCTTCGGCATGGCCACCAAGTTCACCGAGTGCACCCTGGCACTGAATTTCCGCCGCGTCGGCGCTGGTGGAGAGGTCGCCGGCGGCCCCATGTACACCCTGCTGCACGGCCTGAATATGAAACGCGCCGCCACCCTGTTCGCGGTGTCCGCACTGATCGCCTCGTTCGGCATCGGCAACATGGTGCAGGCGAACTCGGTTGTCGACGGACTGGGTTACTTGTTCCCGCAGGTGCGCGACAACGCCTGGCTTGCAGGCACCGTGATGGCGTTGCTGGTGGGCATGGTGATCCTCGGCGGCGTGACCCGCATTGCGCGTGTCGCCAGCGCCATTGTGCCGTTCATGGCGCTGCTGTATATCGGTGCCGCGGTGCTGGTGCTGATCAATCACGTCGAGGCGATACCACAGGCGTTCTCGACCATCCTCAATCATGCGCTCAACCCCTGGGCGGTGGGCGGTGCGGCGGTCGGTGAAGCGATCCGCTGGGGCGTGGCGCGCGGCCTGTTCTCCAACGAGGCCGGGCTCGGCTCGTCGCCGATGGCGCACGCGGCGGCACGCACCAACGAACCGGTGCGCGAGGGCCTGGTGGCGATGATGGAGCCGTTTATCGACACGCTGGTGATCTGCACCATGACCGGACTGGTGATCGTGGTGACCGGCGCCTACAGCATCCAGCAGGACGATCTGGTCGGGGCGGCGCTCACTGCCCACGCCTTCCAGAGTTCCATCGGCGTGGCCGGCGCCGGCGTGGTGGGCGTCGGGCTCAGCCTGTTCGCTTTTTCCACCATGATCGCCTGGTCCTACTACGGCGATCGCTCGGCGCATTTCCTGTTCGGCGAGGGTGCGGTGCGTCCCTACCGGGTGCTGTTTACGTTCCTGGTGATGATCGGCGCGGCCGTGCCCCTGAAGCTGGTATGGAATATCGCCGACATCACCAACCTGCTCATGGCATTGCCGAACCTGCTCAGTCTCGCGCTGCTGGCGGGACTGGTGCAGCGACTCAAGAACGAGTATTTTTCACGCTCGTTCCGTATCGCAACATCCGAGGCAGATTGATGAGCACAGTCACCAC
>CP070738.1:449355-452670 GCA_020347685.1 Gammaproteobacteria bacterium
GCTTCCAGTATCCGAACTGCCTGTTCCAGCGGCTCGCGCCACTCCTCCCGGATTTGCCCGAACGCGCGCAGCAGCTGCACACGCTTGTCGAAGTCGGCGGTCATGGCGTTGAACACACGCACGATGCGAAAGTACTGTCCGAGGACGCGGTTCCACTCGACGCTGTAATCGGCTTCCCCGATCATGTTGATCAGCGCCAGGCTCGGTTGACCGGTCCAGCGCAGAATTTCCATTTCCGCCTCGTATTCCTCGCCGAAGGGGCGCGAACCATCGACCACATAGAGAATACCTGCACCTTGCAGTAACGGCGTCAGTAGCCGGCACTCGGCTGCGAAACGGGGATCGCTGTGGTGCTGTTCCACGAAGCGGCGCACGGTATCGGCGCGATCAATCGAAGAGCCCGTGTGCGCCTGCATCCACTCCAGCGCGGCGCGGGCGCGCTGGAAGCCGGGCGTATCGATCAGCAGGTAGAGCGTCTCGCCATCGATGATCATGGGGTATTCACGATTGTCGACGGTGGTGCCCGGCAGCGGCGAGATCGCCACGCTCTCATCCCGCGCCAGGGTCGAGACAATGCTGCTCTTGCCCTTGTTGGGATGACCGACGATGGCGAAAACCGGCGTGCTCACGGCGCCGCCCCGATGGCCTCGAGGTGGAGATCGGGATCCCTGAGCTGGCGCAAGGTGAGTGCCCATGACTCCCTGTCACGTTCGCTGACGCCGGGCGGACCGCCCCACAGCACCACAATAAGCGGCTGGCGACGGCCGCACTGCGCACGGATCTCCTGCAGGAAATCGAGAAATTCCAGCAACGGCGGTTCCCATGCCTTGGCGATTACCGCCACCCCCTCGCTGGCCTGTTTGCACAGGGCCGCGACCGTGGCGTTGTCCTCGGCGGTGGAGCGTGTTCCGCCGGCGTTGAGAAACTCCAGCGGTTCGATGCCCATGCCCTCGAGGCGCGCGCTGATCCGCTCGCGGCTCTCGACCGCCCCGCACCAGTCGACGACGGCGCACTTCAACCGGTAGGCCGAGGTCTGGCTCGGGACCCTGTCACTGCCGGACTGAATTGCCGCTGTGGTTTCGGGCTGCAGCGCGGCGGTGCTGATCAGCGGCGAGTTCATTCTCGCCAGCAGCTCGGGTGCGCCGGGCAGGCGCGGCAGCGCGGTGGCGAGGTGATGCTGGAACCGCAGCCAGGAAAGCACCAGCGTGAGCAGTCTCGGCAGTAATCCGTAACAGACCACGGCCGCCACCAGAAAAGGCCACCAGCCACCCAGCCGAGCCGCTGCCCCGGGCCCGTTGGTCAGCGAACCCTCGTCCAGACGGTAGTACCGGCTGATTTCCACCAGTTCGGGACTCGGCACGGCATCCGGAAACAGGCTGTGCCAGGGCCAGGCGAGCGCAGCCAGCAGGCGGTGGAAACTGCTGTTGTCCAGATTCAGCGTGGTGCTCCAGGCAAAGGCAAGATCGGAGAAGGAGATCAGGTAGAACAGCGCAAACAGCAGGCCGACATTGAACCAGAATGCAAACAGCTGTGACCAGAGCGAGAACAGCCAGCGCGCGGCCGGTGCCAGTAGCAGCGCGTTCTCGCTGTCCCACAGGGCTTCCAGACTCTGGCGGCGCTGCTGGGGAAAAAAATGCGCCAGCAGGCCCGCGAGGCGGCCGGGATTGAGCAGTCGCAGCGCGGATTGCAGGCTGCTGAACAGCGGCAGCCGGTGCGGGATGGCGGCGACCAGCCACAACAGCAGCAGAAGCAGTTGCGGCAGCACCAGCAGTCCGAGCGCATTGACGACGTTGATCGGTGCCTCGCCGGTGTAGTGCAGTACCGCGCGCGCCAGCCCCCAGCCGGTGGCCAGTCCCGCGATGACGAGGATCAGGCAAAGTACGTGATAGAGCTGCGCGGCATCATGGCCGTCGCGCTTCCAGCCCGGCAGTTCGAGCCGCTCGAGCCAGCCGCGCAGCTGCCTGGCCGGGTGTTTCCTGTGTTGCTGCAGCGCCTGCCCGATCCTGCGATCGCGCTGTTTGCGGCTGTCCAGAGGGGTGTGGCTGTCGAGCCGCAGCGCCGCGTGCAGATCGACCAGTTGGCTTAGCAGTGAGGACTGTGTCATGCGCTCAGTGTATCGTGAAAAACGTCGTGGCAGGCTACCCGGCTGTCGCTTCCGGCGAGCGCGGCGCTCAGGCGCTGCGCAGCGGCGTCAGCTTGACCATGGCGATGGCCGCCAGCGGCAGCAGCAGCCCGATGCTGCTGACCGTGATCAGCAGCATGCCCAGCTCGCTGTAGTCGGCCGGCACCGAAACCGCGCCGCTGGCCGCATCGCGCACTTCGCGGGTAACCAGGAACAGCTGGTTCATGTACTTGGTGCCGAGCTGGCTGAGCGACAGCGCAAGGTTGGTGAACGAGGCCATTACGGCGAAAAAGGTGGCCTTGAGATTGGCCGGCGCCGAGTTAGCGATCCAGGCCAGCATCGGGATCATCGCGACCTGTCCCAGCGGTGATTCGAGTGCGGTGTCAACCAGCGCGATGAAACGCGCGTCCACTACACCGTTGGTAAGCGACGCGGTCCACTCGTGCAGGCCATAGTACATGCCGATCACCGGCAGGTAGAGGAAGGTGCCGATCAGGGTCAGAAAGGTGATCACGTAGGCGATGGAGCGTTCCGCCATGAAACGCCGGAACAGAAACATGCCGAACAATGCCAGGCTGCTGCTGATCAGCGACAGGATGGACAGAAAACGCTGGTCGAAACCGAGCTGGTCGATCATCCACCAGGTTTCGCCGGCGCCTGCCAGCGGCATGGCACGGTAGACGAAAATGATAATCGCGGTGCCCACCAGCACCCGCCGCGCGGGCGCATCAAGCACCCGCACCAGGCGCGTCATCAGGAACAGGACAATCGCCATGGAACCGGTGAAAATGATCTCTTCGTTGTAGGGCAGTTCGCTCAGCCCGATGGAAATGGTGAACACCACGAACACCAGGCTGCCGATCAGGATCCACCAGTTCGGTTCCGGGCGCTCGATCTGACCGCGGATCATGGCCCACGCGTGCTCGCGCGCGTAGCCCTGTCCGCGCAGGCGGGCCAGGTCGCGCAGTTTCAGCCAGCCCGCCAGAGTCACGCCGATCACCGAGATCAGGGGAATCAGCAGGGCGAGTTGAAAGATATCGACGTAGACCTGCGCCTTGTCTGCCTCGGACATGGTCTCGACGCCGCTGAACTTGTAGACGTTGAGCAACGCCACCGCGATGCCGCCGCCGACGATGGCGACCCGCCCCAGCGTCTGCATGGTGGTGTGCATCAGACGCAGGCGCGCCGGATCG
>CP070738.1:452770-456076 GCA_020347685.1 Gammaproteobacteria bacterium
TGCGCATCCCGGTGGATTGCGAGCTCACGCTGGAGACGGTGCCGGATGGCCGAAGTTTTAATGCCACGGGCAGAAATCTGAGCGCCGGGGGCGTGTTGTTTCATACCGAGGAGCTGCTGCAAACCGGAGACCGGCTGGAAATGCATATCGGCTCCGGTCAGCCGCTGTTTCCGGATCTGGATGCCACGATCGAGGTGGTCCGCGTCGAACCGCTCAGCGACAGCGGTCGCTACGCCATCGGCAGCGCAATCCGTACCATCCACAAGCGGACCAGTTGACCGTGGCTGTCGAGTTCGCGCAGCAGACCGCCGCGCTGGCCGCAGAGCTGTCGCGCCGGAACCAGCTTCTGGCCACGGCCGAATCCTGTACCGGTGGCTGGCTGGCCAAGGTCTGCACCGATCGGGCTGGCAGTTCCGGCTGGTTCGAGCGCGGCTTTGTTACCTATAGCAACGCAGCCAAGCAGGAGCTGCTCGGGGTAGAGGCCGAGACGCTGGCGCGCCACGGCGCGGTCAGCCGCGAAACGGTGCTGGAAATGGTTGCCGGCGCCCTGTCGCGCAGCCACGCACACTGGGCGCTGGCAATCAGCGGGATCGCCGGTCCGGGCGGCGGATCGGCCGAAAAGCCGGTCGGCACGGTGTGGTTTGCCTGGGGTGGCCCGGGCGGCTGGCAGCTGGCCCGGGAGGCGCGGTTTGAAGGCGATCGCGACGCGGTGCGCCGGCAGGCCGTGGCCACCGCCCTGGAGGTCTTGCTGCAGCGACTGAGCGAACCGGTGTGAACCAGCCGGCCCCGGAAACCCAGCGCCTGTTCTTCGCCCTCTGGCCGGACGATGAAGTCCGCCAACGGCTGGCAGCCGCCTCCCGGCAATGGAGCCGCCATCCGATCCCGGAGAACAACCTGCACATGACACTGGTGTTTCTCGGTGACTGCACGCCCGAGCAGCGCGCCTGTTACGGTGCCGCGGCGGCGGCTGTCGCGGCCGAGCGCTTCACGCTGGCGTTGAATTTTCTCGGCGGCCGCGCCAGGTCGCGTATCCAGTGGCTGGGCAGCAGCGAAACGCCGGAGGCCCTGCGGTGCCTGGTTCGCGAGCTGTCGCGGGGCTTGCAGGAGTGCGGCTTCGAACCTGAGAAACGGCGTTTTCTTCCTCACGTAACTCTGTCACGGAAAGTAAAAAATCCAGTCGTAAAGGCCGGCCTGGAGGGGCTCGTCTGGCCGGTGGATGATTTCGCCCTGGTCGAATCCGTGCGGGAACCCGGGGGTGTGCGTTACCAGGTGCTGGAGCGCTGGGCGCTGCGTCAGGGCGGCTGATCAGGCCGCGCCGGGGATTGCCAGCGCGGTTATTTTTATACTGTTTATTTCTACAGTGGTATGAGGCATACTGCCTTTCGTCGACCGCAGGCTGGATTGGTCGACGCGCAGGGCCTGTGTGATAATCGGGTGCCTGTCACAGCCAACCAACGGGATCAGGGATTGACCCGTTAATCGAACGCTTGTTAGCCGGAGGAGTGTATGGACGATCATAAACGCAAGGCGCTCAGCGCAGCGCTCGGTCAGATTGAAAAACAGTTTGGCAAAGGTTCGGTTATGCGCATGGGTGACGTCAGCGCCGCGCGCGATGTCGACGTGGTATCGACCGGATCGCTGGGGCTGGACGTGGCCCTGGGTGTCGGCGGCCTGCCGCGCGGGCGCGTTATCGAGATCTACGGTCCGGAGTCCTCCGGTAAGACCACGCTGACCCTGCAGGCCATTGCGGAGGCGCAAAAAGCCGGCGGGACGGCCGCTTTCGTGGACGCCGAGCACGCGCTCGACCCGGCCTACGCCGAGAAACTGGGCGTGCAGATAGACGACCTGCTGGTGTCGCAGCCGGATACCGGCGAGCAGGCGCTGGAGATCGCCGACATGCTGGTGCGTTCCGGTGCCGTGGACATTGTGGTGATCGATTCGGTCGCGGCGCTCACGCCCAAGGCCGAAATCGAGGGCGAGATGGGCGACTCGCACATGGGACTGCACGCCCGATTGATGTCGCAGGCCCTGCGCAAGCTGACCGCCAACATCAAGCGCTCCAACACGCTGGTGATTTTCATCAACCAGATCCGTATGAAGATCGGTGTCATGTTCGGTAATCCGGAGACCACCACCGGGGGTAATGCCCTGAAGTTCTACGCATCGGTACGACTGGATATCCGCCGCACCGGCGCCATCAAGAAGGGCGATGAAATCGTCGGCAACGAGACCCGCGTCAAAGTGGTCAAGAACAAGATGGCGCCGCCGTTCCGGCAGGCGGAATTCGAGATTCTGTACGGCGAAGGGATTTCCCGCGAGGGCGAGTTGATCGACCTGGGTGTCAAGAACGGCATCGTTGACAAAGCCGGTGCCTGGTACAGCTACAAGGGTGACCGGATCGGCCAGGGCAAGGACAATGTCCGCGGCTTCCTGAAAGACAATCCCGAGGTTGCCGCGGATATCGAACAACAGTTGCGGGCCCTGCTGCTGGGTCGCACACCCGTCGTCGAGGCCGGTGAAGAGCTGGAATCCACCGCCACTGCCTGACGGCGACGCCAACGAGGACTACCAGAAGTCCTGCGCTACGGCGTTACGACTGCTGGCGCGGCGCGAGCACAGCGAACTGGAGCTGCGCCACAAGCTCGCTACCCGCCAGTTCGGCGACGACCTTATCGATACGGTGGTCACCGAACTGGCGGCGCAAGGACTGCTGAGCGATCGGCGTTTCGCGGATGCCTATGTTCGCGGGCGTTTTGAGCGTGGGTTCGGGCCGCTGCGTATCCAGTCCGAGCTGCGCGAACGCGGCGTGGTGACGGATCTGGTCGCGGAAACCCTGGCCGAGCTGTCCGGGGCCTGGGTCGACTCCGCGGCCCGGCAGCGCAACAAGCGCTTCGGTACCGGACTGCCCGAAGACGCGCGGGAACGGGCCAGGCAGATGCGTTTCCTGCAGCAGCGCGGCTTCACCGGTGACCAGATTCGTGCGGTATTTCGGCTTTAAGTGACTCGATTACTTGTATCTTTATACCGCAATCCTGTAACTTTCCGCGCCATGACGAGCCAAAAACTCACGTTTTTATGCTGTTGCAGCATCCCACGGCTGCCCAGCGACTGCATGTTCCGCATTCGGCGTTTCTGCGCGCCCGCCGAGCGGGCGGGGATTTCCCCCTTCCCCAGGGCGCCAGAATCCCAGCGCGAGCTACGGTGAGCAACGATGCAGGCCAGAAGCAGCGCTGATATCCGCACGGCATTTCTGGAGTTTTTCCGCAACAAGGGCCATGAGGTGGTGCCTTCCAGTCCGCTGGTGCC
>CP070738.1:456176-459462 GCA_020347685.1 Gammaproteobacteria bacterium
TGAGCGTATACACGTTTTCCACCAGTCCGTCGGCGGTCTCGCGATACAGGCTGTTGCGGTCACGGATAATGTCCAGCTCCAGCGGCGTGCGCTGGGTTATGGCATACACCAGCCCGAAGCTCAGCAGCCCCAGCAGAATAATGTACATGATGGTGCGCGGCCGTACCACGTGGGTAGACACGCCCTGCATGGCATTCTCTGTGGTGTAACGCACCAGGCCTTTCGGGTAGCCCATCTTGTCCATGACCTGGTCACAGACATCGATGCAGGCTGCGCAGCCGATACACTGGTACTGGAGCCCGTCCCGGATATCGATCCCGGTGGGACACACCTGCACGCACAGGGTGCAGTCGATGCAGTCGCCCAGGCCCGCCTGCCTGAGATCGGTACCGCGTTTGCGCGAACCGCGTGGCTCGCCGCGCCCCTCATCATAGGAAATGATCAGGGTGTCCTTGTCGAACATGGCGCTCTGGAAGCGGGCATAGGGGCACATGTAGATGCACACCTGCTCCCGCATCCAGCCGGCGTTGCCGTAGGTCGCGAACCCGTAGAAAAACACCCAGAAGGTTTCCCAGGGGCCCAGCGAAAAATTCAGCATCGAGCCGCTGAGTTCCCTGATCGGCGTGAAGTAACCGACGAAGGTAAACCCGGTGTACAGCGAGAATACGATCCAGATGAAATGCGTGGTCGCCTTGAGGCGGAATTTTTCCGCCGTCATGCCGCGCTTGTCGCGTTTCATCTGCTGGTTGCGGCTGCCCTCGACCTTGCGTTCGATCCACAGGAACACGTCGGTCCAGACGGTTTGCGGGCAGGCGTAGCCACACCACAGCCGGCCGGCCAGCGCGGTGAAAAAAAACAGCGCCAGGGCCGCAATGACAAGCAGCCAGGCGAAATAGAAGAAATCCTGCGGCCAGAAGGTCAGGCCGAAAACGTAGAATTTGCGTGCCGGCAGGTCGAACAGTACCGCCTGGTGCCCGTCCCAGGGCAACCAGGCAATACCGTAGAACAAACCCAGCAGGACGACCACACCCAGCACCCGCAGGTTGCGGAAAATGCCGTGCACTTCACGCGGATAGATCTTTTCGCGCTTGGCATAGATCTCCGCCTCTGCGGAGTCCCCCAAGGACTCCGCAGCAGCCGGCCGTATGCGGGGCGTCTGGTCACCTGACATGGGTACCTGCTGTTATTTGGAAAGACTGTACACATAGGTTGCCAGCAGGTGCGACTTGTCTTCGCCCAGGAAGTCGCGGTGTGCCGGCATGCGGCCGTTACGGCCCTCGACGATGGTCTGGCGAATCACGCCCGGGGAGCCCCCATACAGCCAGATGTCGTCTGTCAGATTGGGCGCGCCCAAGGCCGTGTTGCCGGTACCGTCGGCGCCGTGGCAGGCGGCGCAGTAGGTGGCATAGTGTTTCTGCCCCGCGGCTGCCTTGCCGGCATCGGCATCCCGGCCACTCAGGGTCAGGACATAGGCCGTGACCTCATCCACGCCCTTATCCTGCAGCACTGCACCCCAGGCTGGCATGACCCCGCTGCGGCCATCCAGGATACTGGTCTTGATGGCGGCCGGATCGCTGCCGTACAGCCAGTCGCCGTCGCGCAGGCTGGGGAACCCGGGGCCACCGCCGGCATCCGAACCGTGGCAGCTTGCGCAGTAGTTGACGAACAGGCGCTGACCGATTCTCAGTGCGTCTTCGTTGTCAGCCAGAGCCTCGATCGGTTGCGAGGCGAACTGCGCAAACAGCGGGCCGTATTTCTCGTTTGCCGCCGCCATTTCCTCTTCGTACTGGTTCTGGTGCGTCCATCCCAGCACCCCTTTCCAGGCGCCGAGCGCCGGATACAGCGCGAAATACACCAGCCCGAACACCAGGGTGATGTGAAACAGCCACAACCACCAGCGCGGCAGCGGGTTGTTGTACTCGGCGAGGTCTTCGTCCCAGGTATGGCCGGTTACGTCGCCCGTGGCCGCTTCACCGGGGCGCTTTTTCGACGACCAGGCGATCAGCCACCAGCAGGCGAACACGTTCGCCAGGGTAAGCACGATAATCCAGAGGTTCCAGAAATTGCTTGTGAAGGTGAATTCATTCATGGTGAACACCTTTGCTTTGTTGGTCGATGTCCTCGTCCGCGAACGGCAGGTTCGCGGCCTCATCAAAGGCGCGCTTGCGCTTACCGCTCCAGGCCCAAACCCAGACAGCGATGAAGGCAATCAGCGCCAGAGCGGTGGAGATGCCGCGCAGTGTGTTGATATCCATGTTGATATCCATACCGCTTACCTCCGCGACGCCAGGGCGGTGCCGAGATTCTGCAGATAGGCCACGAGCGCATCCAGCTCGCTCTTGCCATTCACCGCAGCGCCGGCGCCGGCAATATCCTCATCGCTGTACGGCACCCCCAGAGTGCGCATGACCTCCATCTTCTTCGGGGTCAGCTCACCGTCCAGGGTGTTTTCTGCGAGCCAAGGGAAACCGGGCATGTTGGATTCCGGGACCACGTCGCGCGGATTGATCAGATGCACCCGGTGCCACTCATCGCTGTAGCGCCCGCCCACGCGGGCCAGATCCGGACCGGTGCGCTTGGAGCCCCACTGGAACGGGTGGTCGTAGACGAACTCACCGGCCACCGAGTAGTGGCCGTAGCGCTCGGTTTCGGCGCGGAACGGACGAATCATCTGCGAGTGGCATACATAGCAGCCTTCGCGGATATAGACATCGCGCCCTTCCAGCTGCAGCGCGGTGTAGGGTTTCAGCCCCTCCACCGGTTCGGTGGTGCTCTTCAGGAAGAACAGCGGCACGATCTCCACCAGTCCGGCGATGCTGATGACGAGCAGGATCAACACCGCCATCAGGCCGATATTTTTTTCGACGACTTCATGACTCATGACAGTTCTCCTTGCTCACGCCGTTTGCGGGATGGCCGCTTCTGCCGGCTTGGCACCGGACACGGTCTTGATGACGTTGTAGGCCATCACCAGCATGCCGGTGAGGAACAGGGCGCCGCCCAGGAAGCGCACGAAATAGTACGGGTACATGGCTTCCAGTGACTCGACGAAGCTGTAGGTCAGGGTGCCGTCGTCGTTCACGGCGCGCCACATCAGGCCCTGCATGATGCCGGCGATCCACATGGCTACGATGTACAGCACCACGCCGATGGTCGACATCCAGAAGTGCCAGTCGATCAGCTTGATGGAGTACATCTGTTCGCGGCCGAACAGCTTGGGCACCAGGAAATACACCGCTCCGATCGATACCATCGCCACCCAGCCCAGCGCACCCGAGTGCACGTG
>CP070738.1:459562-462835 GCA_020347685.1 Gammaproteobacteria bacterium
GACGCTGATCGACCTGATCAACCAGCTGCACGGCGCCATGACCCAACGCAGCGAGCGGGATGTTCTGGACCGGCTCATGGGCGCCCTGGTCGAGCATACGCGGACCCACTTCGACTACGAAGAACGGCTGATGCTCGAAAACCGCTATCCCGGCTACACCCTGCACAAGGACGAGCACGACCGGCTCATTCAGCACATCCTGGCACTTGCCGAGCAGTACCAGCGTGGCGACCTGTTGCTGTCATTTGCCGTTATGGTCGACCTCAAGGGCTGGGCGCTGGTCCACATCGAGAAATTCGATATGGCACTCGGCATGTTCCTGAACCGCCCTGAACCAGTAACGGGGATCGGTGCTTCTGCACCAAAAAACGGAACACGCTGAATCAGTGCCTGAATCTGGCCACTGATCCGAGGGCCACCGCGGCCGAAAACAAGGCTAACGGAAGAACCGGGTAAAGGCGGCGACCTCCTGGCGCGGTACACGGTACTGGTTGATGGGCGCCTCCGGGTCCGCGTAACCCAGTGCCATGCCGCAGATCAGGATACTGTCATCCGGATAGCCCAGCGCCCGTTTGACGATCGCGGGGTATTCGCCCAGCGCGGCCTGCGGACAGGTTGCCAGACCTTTTTCCACCGCCGCCAGCATCAGCGACTGCAGAAACATCCCGTAATCGAGAAACGACCCGGTTTGCAGACCGGCGTCCATGAAGAAGAACAGCGCCACGGGGGCGTCGAAAGCCCGGTAGTTGGCCGCCCACTGCTCGCGCTGACGGTCCTTGTCCTTGCGCTCGATGTGCAGGGCGCTGTAGAGCTGCAGGCCGCATTCTTTGCGCCGCGACCGGTAAGGCTCGGTCCACTCGGTCGGGTAGTACAGGTAATCCATCTTGCCGGGTATGCCGTCACGGAACGCCTGTTCGATGCGCAGCTGGAGTTGCCGTTTGCGCTCACCGCTCACCACCGCGACCTGCCACGGCTGGGTGTTGGCCCCCGACGGCGCGTGCCGGGCGGCAGCCAGGATCTGTTCGATAATGGCTTCGTCTACGCCGCGCTGCAGGAAAGCGCGCGTTGACTTGCGTCGGTTGAGTGCCTCAACAACATCCATAACAGCTGACGCCGGTCTCGCGAAGGTTCTGTAGCGTTTGTCCCGGTTGCGATAGCTTCCGTTGACCGCTAGCGCCAGTAGGATTCCCGGCGCGGAATAATGATCAGCACCCGGTCTGTTTCGTCCTGTCGCTGTATGCGCCTGGCGTCGGCGTCCCGGGGCAGAGTCAGGCTCTTGTAGAAACGGGTGTGACACGCGGCCGACTGCAGGTCTGCACCCTGGCGCACCCGAATGCGCAACAGGCGACCGCGCACCTGCATCGCGATGTCGGGCACCGCCGCGCTGTCGAATCCAATCTGCAGGTAATAGGCGCTGGGATCGGCGCTGCGCTGGATGTCCAGGGCGCAGTCGGCCGCGTACCCTGGTCCACCGAACGGTGCTGCGCCAGCCGGGGCGATGAACGCCAGCAGCAGCGCCAGGGCGATAAGCGACGCGGTTCCTGTTACCCGCCGATACCCGATATGCAGGAAAGTCATATTCACAGTATAGTAAGTTCTGAAAACGTGGTGAGGCTTTGCCCAGGGTCCCCCCGGCTTGCAGCGGGCTTCGAGCCCCCTGCTTGAGCGCCTGCACAAGCGCCCCTTCCTGCCCCTAACGTACCGGCGTGTGGGGGCGTTATGCATCACCACCGCGGAGTGAACGTCATGCCCTGGCAGCAGCTCATCAAGGACTTCCGGGACGTCGTCCCGGGCGTGGACTTCTGGTCACTGCGCCTGGTCGCCGACCGCAAGGAGACCCTGAGCATGCGCGAGGGCGTGGTGGAACCCCCGCGCCATGCGCTCAGCCGCGGCGCGCACCTGACTTTCATCGACCGCGGCGGGCTGGCCTATGCCGCCACCAGTGAACTGAGCCGCGCTGGCCTGCGGCGTGCCTGCGACCGGGCGCAGCAGTGGCTGGAGACCGCACGGCGGCACAGTCTGTTCGACGCTGCCCGCATCGCGCGCCCGCAACGCTCCGGAAGCTACCAGTCGCGCGTCGTCACGCCCTGGGAGTCCTGGAGCCTGACTGACAAGCTGGAGCTGTTGCAGGACATCGATCAGCACCTGAAGATCTCCGCAAGCATCGTCGACCGGCAGGCACAGCTGAGCCGCCGCTGCAGCGAGGTGCTGCTGCTCACCAGCGACGGGGTCGAGATCGAGCAGACCTTCCACTACCTGCTGCCCGGCTATGCCGCGATCGCCAACGCCGGCACCCAGACCCAGATGCGCAGCGGAGGCGGCTGGGGTTCGGCCCGCCAGGGTGGACTGGAGCAGCTCGCCGCCTTCGACTTCCCCGCCAGCGCCACCCGGGTGGCGGAGGAGGCGCTGGCGCTGGTCGCCGCTCCGGAATGTCCTAACACTACCGCCTCGCTGTTGCTGCTGCCCAGCCAGATGATGCTGCAGATCCACGAGAGCATCGGTCACCCCCTGGAGCTCGACCGCATCCTCGGCGACGAGCGCAACTACGCCGGCACCAGTTTCGTCACTCTGGACATGTTCGGCAACTATCGCTACGGCTCGGAACTGCTGAACGTCACTTTCGACCCCGACCAGCCAGCCGAGATGGCCAGCTACGGCTTCGACGACGACGGCACCCCGGCCGAGCGCAACCACCTGATCCGCGCCGGGATCCTGGAGCGGCCGCTGGGCGGCGCCGTCTCCCAGGCGCGCGCCGACATGCGGGGAGTAGCCAATGCGCGCGCCTGCGACTGGAACCGGCCGGCCATCGACCGCATGGCCAACCTCAACCTGGAGCCCGGCGATGCCAGCCTGGACGCGCTGATCGGCTCCATCGAGTATGGTGTGCTGATGGACAGCAACCGTTCCTGGTCCATCGATGACAGCCGCAACAAATTTCAGTTCGGGTGCGAACTGGGACGGCTGATCCGGGATGGCGAGCTCAAAGGCCTGCTGCGCAATCCTAGCTACCGCGGTGTATCGGCCACCTTCTGGCGCAACCTGGCAGGCGTGGGCGACAGCAGTAGCTTCGAGATCTGGGGCACACCCAACTGCGGCAAGGGAGAGCCAAATCAGACCATCCAGGTTGGCCACGCCTCACCGGCCTGCGTGTTTCACCAGGTCGAGATTTTCGGAGGCGACTGAAATGGAAAGCGCATTTCGGGAACTGAGCGCCAAGATCCTTACCCTGCTGCAAGGCGACGAGGTATTGCTGCTCAACTTCGACGGCGAGGA
>CP070738.1:462935-466193 GCA_020347685.1 Gammaproteobacteria bacterium
GCTGCTGCCGGACATGGACCGGGTGCTGCGCGGGGGTGACCAGCTGCTGTTTTGCGGACGCAAGGAAGCGAAGGACCAGATGGACCACGTGGTACACGATCATCAGGCCATCGACTACACCCGCACCGGTATCGACCGCCCCAGCGGCTCGGTGTGGCGCTGGCTGACCAGCCATCCCTAGACCTCTTGTACCGCGGAGCTAATTGCCCTGCGGCTGTTCCAGCTCCAGGCCGCGCAACTGTTCGGGGCTCAACTGTTCGGCCACTTCGGACAGCCCCTGCCTGGCCTCCTCGTCGCCGCCGGCCACGGCCCGGTTGTACCAGCGGTAGGCCTCCTCGAGGTCCTGATCCACACCGCGCCCGTTGGCGTAGGCCCAGCCAATGCCCTGCTGTGCTTCCGGCAGCCCCTGTTGTGCCGCCCTCAGCCACCAGACGCAGGCCTGGCGGTCGTCCTGATCGGTACCTATGCCCTTGTGATAGTGCCAGCCGAGAAAATGCTGGGCAATCGCAGTGCCCTGCCGCGCCAGCTCGGCAACCAGACGGAAGGAACGATCGAACTCGCCGCGGCCGATTGCCTCGACCGCTTGCTGTAACGCCGGGTGGTCCTGATCCATGCTGTGAGCGGCTCTCTGCTGCATTTTTCCCGAGTATAGCGTCAGGCGGCCGTGGGGATTCACCACGAAGCATGCGATAATTTCCACCCCATGTCAGATGCAGCACGAAAAACTCTCTCCCAGCGCTGGCTACTCGAGATCATGCGCCTGCTGGGGCGTGTTCCGCTGCCGCTGCTGTACTTTATCGCCGACGCGCTGTTTTTCATCCTGTTTCGTGTGTTTGGTTTTCAGCGCGCCCTGGCCCGTGACAATATCGCCCAGGCGTTTCCGCAGCTGCCGTCCGCGCAGGTCGCGCGGCTCGCGGCACAGAGCGCGCGAAACGCCGCACACGTGGTGTTCGAAACCATCGCCTCCAGCGCGTTCACTGATGCGGAGCTGGCGCGCCGCGTGGTGATCGATAACCCGCAGCTCATCGAGCGGCTGGTGCAGGAGCAACGGACCGTGGTTACGGTGGCGGCTCATCACGCCAACTGGGAATGGTTGCAGCTGGCCTGCGCGGCGCGCCTCGGCGCACCGCTGGCGGCCGTGTATAAACCGCTTGGCCGCGCCGGGCTGGACGCCTTTGTGCAGCAGCTGCGCGGACGCTTCGGCAGCCGCTTGATCGTGGCGCGCACCGCGCTGCCCCAGCTGCTGCAGTTCGCGCGCAAACCCGGGGTCATCGCACTGGTCGCCGACCAGGTTCCACGCCCCGATGACGACCAGTACTGGAGCATGCTGCTCGGCCGCGACACCGCATTTTTTACCGGGCCGGAAAAGCTGGCCCGCCTGCTCAAGGCACCACTGGTGTTCGCCCACATGCAGCGTGTGCGGCGTGGCTATTACCGGGTGCGCTTCGAAGTGCTCGCCATACCGCCCTACCCGCAGCCCGACGGTGACCTGATGGAACGCTACATCCGGGCGCTGGAGACCCAGATACGCGC
Source organism: Gammaproteobacteria bacterium (assembly GCA_020347685.1). Taxonomy (GTDB): domain Bacteria; phylum Pseudomonadota; class Gammaproteobacteria; order DSM-19610; family DSM-19610; genus Thiogranum. Next base: position 464,469 of record CP070738.1, read on the forward strand.
GGCACCGCAGGACTGGGTGTGGGTGTACAAGCGCTGGAAATACCGCAAGTCGGTGTATGCAGGTTGAGGGGAGCACTACCGTGAACCTGTTTAAACGCCTTGCCGCGCAAACCGCCGTCTACGGCATCAGCTCCATCGTCGGGCGCTTCATCAATTACCTGCTGGTTCCGTTGTTCACCTATTACTTCACCCCGCTCGAGTACGGAGTGGTATCGGAGTTCTACGCCTACGCCGGTTTTTTTGCCGTGCTGCTGGCGTTTGGCTTCGAGACCGGCTACTTCCGCTTTCGCGACCGCGAGGGCAGCGAGCCGGACGTGGTATACGCCACCGCACTGCGTTTTCTGCTCGTTTCCAACCTGGTGTTCTTTGTGCTGCTGCTGGCCAGCAGCGACAGCCTGGCACAGGCTCTGCGCCACGGCGAGCACCCGGAGTACGTCTGGTGGATGGCCGCCATCCTGGCCATGGACGCTATCGGCTCAATCGCCTTTGCGCGGCTGCGCGCCCAGGAACGGGCGCTGCGCTTCGCCGCGATCAAGGTGGTGGAGATCCTGGTGAACGTGGCACTGTGCCTGTTCCTGATTGTCTACTGCCGCGGGGCGCACGAGCAGGCGCCGGACTCCCTGTTCGGCGCCCTGTGGGACCCGGCTGTCGGTGTCGGTTACATATTCATCGCCAATCTGCTCGCCAGCGGCGCCAAGCTGCTGCTGCTCGCGCCCCAGCTGCGCGGGGTGGTGAACGGCTTCGATGCCGCCCTGTTCGGCAGGATGCTGCGCTATTCACTACCCATGGTGATCATCGGTTTCGCCGGCGTCGCCAATGAAATGCTGGACCGGGCGCTGATGAAGTACCTGCTGCCTTACGATATGGAGACCAACCTGGCGCAGCTCGGCATCTACAGCGCCTGCTACAAGCTCTCGATCCTGATGTCGCTGTTCATCCAGGCATTCCGCTACGCCGGCGAGCCGTTCTTTTTCGCCCATGCGAAAGAGCCTAATGCACCACAGACCTACGCCTCCGTGCTCACCTATTTCGTCATATTCTGTGTGTTCATCTTCCTGCTGGTGACGCTGTACATCGACGTATTCCAGTACTTTATCGGGGAAGCATTCCGGGTCGGGCTTGAGGTGGTGCCCATCCTGCTGCTCGCCAATCTGCTACTCGGCGTGTATGTCAACCTGTCGATCTGGTACAAGCTCACCGACCGCACCCTGATGGGCGCCGGGGTATCCATCGGCGGTGCGCTCATCACCGTGGCGTGTCTGTTGTGGTGGGTACCGCTGTTCGGTTACGTCGGAGCCGCCTGGGCAACACTGGCCTGCTATACCAGCATGGTGCTGGCGTCCTACCTGCTCGGCCGCAGGTATTACCCGGTGCCGTATGACGTGAGACGTGTGCTGGGCTATATCGGCCTCGGTATCATGCTTTATTTGGCCAACAGACAGATCGTGGCAGGCACAGGCGCGCCGGCGCTGCTATCCGGAACGGCCCTGCTGCTGATTTACCTGGCCATCGCCTATGCACTGGACGGTAAAAAACTTCGCCACGGATTTGTGACCTGATACGGCCGGTCTGTGCGTGGCGCCATACCGTTCCCTGCAGTCGCAGGCTGCGCGTTTTGCGGTCCGCCTTGCGGGACCGATTGGGTTCGTAGGCGCGCAGGTGCAACGCACCGCCCGGACAAACTACTGAACCCGTTTCGTCACCACGCCGGAATAGTCACTTTCC
>CP070738.1:466293-469506 GCA_020347685.1 Gammaproteobacteria bacterium
GCATGAAAAACCCGGGGCCCAGGGTCTCGATCTTCTTTATCGTCTTCCAGTCCTGCATGTCGATGATACTGACCACTCCCTCCTCCAGGTTGGGGGTAGCCAGCACCCTGGTGTCCCGGTATGACCAGGTGATACCCGAGCCCAGGTGCGGCATGCCGGGTAGTTCGATGTCGGCGATCTTGCGCCCCACGATCAGGTTGACCACCTGGCCGTTCTTGTGGTTGCGGGCGGCGCCAATCAGGTGCTGATAGGACTGGTCAAAAAAGAAATCATCGAGATAATCGTCCAGCTTTATGCGGCGCACCGGGAAGCTGCCCGTTTCGGCCAGCCCCTCGCCCATCTGGTAATCGTGCACCAACCCCCGGTAGACGGGCTCCGGATCGTCGGCATAGCTGATCTCCCACACTTCCTTGAGATCTTTCAGCGCGACCACAAAACTCTCGCGCGGCGGCGCCGTATAGACCGCGCTGACCCGCGAGCCCTGCCCGGTATCGTCCCGCACCGGGATCACCTTGACCAGGCTGAGATCGCGTGCGTCCAGCAACACCAGCGAGTGCGGCAGGTAGTTGCCCACCATCACGAAACGGTCGTCGGCCGACACCGCCGCATTGCGTGTGTTGATACCGGCCCGCACTTCGGCCACGGTTTCAAGACGGTACATGTCGAACTTGCTGATCCAGCCGTCGCGCGAAGCGAAATAGACAAAGCGGCCATCGGAGGAAAACTTGGGGCCGCCGTGCAGGGCGTAACGGGACTTGAAGCGGTGGATGGGCTCGAGCTTGTCGCCGTCCAGCACCGACACGTGGTGATCACCCGCCTCAACCACCAGGAACAGGTTGAGGGGATCGGCGGTGTAGACCGGCTTTGCCGTGCTCGCGTCCCCTTCCGCCAGCTCCGGCTTGTAGATCACCTGGCTGGCGCGAATTTCCGCTTCACCCCATACCGGTGGTGTCGCCGGCGCCGTGTAGATCAGGTCCACCAGCGCCTGCCGCTGTGCGGCGTTCAGCCTGGCGGCGAAGGCAGGCATCTGGGTGGCCGGCAGCCCGTCCGCGATCAGACTGGCCGCCTTGTCGCGGCGCAGCCGCCCGAGGTTTTCCGGCAGTAGCGCCGGTCCCATACCGCCCAGGCGGTCGACCCCATGACACTCGGCGCAGTGCTGCCGGAACAGCGCGGCTGCGTCGGGTTCGGCCGCCATTGCGAACAGTGGCGCGGACAGCAAAGCTAGCAGGGTAACACTACGCATCTTCTCGAAATACCATCGCCGCCGGGCACACCCAGAACCACGTTGACAAAGCCTCGTCTCTCTCAGCGGGACGCCATGAATACATCCCTGTAGGCTTGACGGCCGCATCCCTGCGGCCGACACCCGCCGACAGACACGAGGCTTTGTCAGTGTGTGCCTGAGTATTACAACCTGCCTCAAAACGCGCCTCGACCTCGCATGCGGTGTTGCGGACCCCGCTCCGGGCTCGTTTACTGCGTGTAAACTGCGCTCCTCGCAGGGTCCGCGTGTTGGCCGGACGCCCGACACACTATCTTGCGACAGGTTCTAACCTGTTCGCCGTATGGTGCGCAGCTTCAGCGCCGCCGGTTCCGGCCGCTCGTGCTCATAGTCCTCGGCGCGGATGCCGAGTTCCTCGTCATCGAGGTAGCAGGCCGGATCCTCCCACCAGGGATCACCGGTCAACTGGAAGGCGCGCACCCGCGTGTTGCCGCCGCACACATCCCGGTAACTGCACACCCGGCAGCGGCCCTTGAGCGGCCGCGGGGAGGCCTTCAGCCCCGCCATCAGCGGGTCACTGATATCGGCCCAGATCGATGAAAACGGCCGCTCCTTCACGTTGCCGAGATTATAGTTCCACCAGAAGGTATCGGGGTGCACATTGCCCAGATTGTCGATGTTGGCGATATTGACGCCCGAGGCGTTGCCGCCCCACTGCGCCAGCCGCCGGCGCAGGTAGTCGTAGCGTTCCGGCAGGTTCTTTTTCACCCAGTGCAGCAGGTACACACCGTCGGCATCGTTGTTGCCGGTAACGAATTCGCGCCTGCGTCCGGCCTGTACGTCGGCCCAGCAGGTATCGAACAGCAGGTCCATGACCCAGCGCGTGGTCTGGTGCACCACGTCGGAGCCGCGGTTGCGGTTGCCGCGTCCGGCGTAGTTCAGGTGCGAGACATAAAGCTTGTCCACGCCCTCCTGTTCCATGACCTGCAGCAACAATGGCAGTTCATAGGCGTTGTCCTGGGTGGGCGTAAAACGCATACCGACCTTGATACCCGCGTCCCGGCACAGACGGATGCCGTGCATGGAAGCGTCGAATGCGCCCGCTTTCTGGCGAAAACGGTCGTGGGTTTCGCGAATGCCGTCGATGCTGATACCGACGTAGTCGTAACCAACCGCTGCGATGCGACCGATATTGGTTCTGTCGATCAGCGTACCGTTAGTGGACAGGCCGACATAGAAACCCATAGCTTTGGCGCGTTGCGAGATATCGAAAATATCCGGGCGCAGCAACGGCTCGCCGCCGGAGAGGATCAGCACCGGCACCCGGAAAGCGCGCAGGTCATCCATGACTTCGAATACCTCGGCTGTGCTCAGCTCACCCGGGAAATCGATATCGGCGGAAATCGAATAACAGTGCTTGCAGGTCAGGTTGCAGCGACGCACCAGGTTCCAGATCACCACCGGGCCCGGCGGCTTGCGCGCGCGGCTGTCGGCGAGTGGGGTTTGCAGTTCCTGCATGTACTGGGAGATACGGAACATGTCAGCCTCCTGCCAGACGCAGTCCGGTCTTCTTGAGTATGCGGGTACTGAACAGCACGTCGTAGCCGCGCACCCTGTCGCCCAGCAGCTGCGCGATCTGCTGCACCTTGGCCTTCACTTCCTCGCGGCTGCGTCCGTGCACCATGGCAAACAGGTTGTAGGGCCAGTCCGGCAGCCGCCGCGGCCGGTGGTAACAATGGCTGACGATATCCAGTTCCCCGACCCGCCTGCCGACCTCGCGGATATCCTCATCGGCGACATCCCATACCGTCATGGCATTGGCCGTGTAGCCCAGCCGGTAATGATTCGGCACCACACCGATACGCCGGATGCGCCCGTCGGCCTGCATAACACGCAAGCGCTGCATCAGGGTCTCGGCATCGACACCCAGCTCGTCGGCCAGCCAGTGGTAGGGCCTGGTCTGCAGCGGTAGTCCGGCCTGCGCCGCCAGC
>CP070738.1:469606-472816 GCA_020347685.1 Gammaproteobacteria bacterium
GTACAGGCGTGCAGCACCACCTTGTGACCCACCGTCACCTCGTTGCCGACAACGAGCGGATGACCGCCGACAGCGTATTCACTGTCATGCGTCACGTGCAGAACCGAGCCGTCCTGTATATTGGTACGGGCACCGATACGAATGGAATTCACATCACCCCGGAGCACGCTCATCGGCCACACGGAGCTGTCTTCACCGATCGCCACCTGCCCGGCAACCAGGGCCTGCTGATCGATAAAAACGCTGGGGTGCAGTTGCGGAAAAACACCTTCGAAGTCGCGCACCGCCATGGAATTGCAGCGCTATAGCCAGTACGCGGTCCGGGTCATCACCCGTGATGTCAGGCGCATCAGCTGTTTGACCGGCGCCGGGAGTTCTGCGCCTCCGGCAGCCTTGGCTACTGCACCGTGGTGAGCTTCATCGATTTTCATCTGCTCGAGAACGGCGCGACTCTTGCTGTCGCTCTCTGATATGTTATGCAGGTGCTCATCGAGGTGCGCTATGACCTGCTTTTCGGTCTCGGCGACGAAACCCAGACTCCATTTGTCGCCCATTGCGCCGGCAACGGCGCCTACCGCAAACGACCCCAGATACCAGAGCGGATTGAGATAACTCAAGTGACTGCCGAGCGCCTTGACGCGCCGCTCACACCATTCCAGATGGTCGTTTTCTTCCTGCGCCGCCTGCTCCATTCGCCCGCGCACGCTTTCAAGCCGCGCGGTCAGGGCCTGTCCCTGATACAGCGCCTGCGCGGCCACCTCTCCGGCGTGGTTCACGCGCATGAGCCGCGCCGACTCGCCTTTCTCGGCCTCACTGAGTGGCGTCTCATCCGCCTCATCCGCCGGGTCGGGCCTCCCACTCACCAGCGGTTTCCCGGCCAGGGTGCGAACCGCCTGGTCGAGGTTCATGATCAGATGGTCAAAGGGGGTGTAATGGCGCGCCTTCATCGTCGTCACAGTCTCCACAATTTGCGGCCGAGTTTCAATATCAGCGCAGCCCGACCAAACCCCGCCCAGTGCGCCGGAATGCCGGCATTCGACACAGTCTTCTCGCAGGCAAGAATCCCGGCAGCTGCCCCCTCGCAGCCTAATTCCGCGCCATGTTGCGTCCCGAGAATATCTCCATCATCTCGTGCTCAACCCGCTTGCTGATCTTGCGTTTCTCGGCCGCGCTCAGGGCTTCCTCACCCATGCCGAACAGATAATTATCCAGCTCGAACTCCTTCAGCCGCATCTTGGTATGGAAGATGTTTTCCTGGTACACGTTCACATCAACCATCTGGTAACGCTGGCGGGTGTCCTTGGACAGAAAGTTCTGGATCGAATTGATCTTGTGATCGATGAAATGTTTCCTGCCGCGCACCTCTCGGGTAAAGCCGCGCACCCGGTAGTCCATGATCACGATGTCCGATTCGAAACTGTGAATCAGGTAATTCAGCGCCTTGAGCGGTGAAATACGCCCGCAGGTCGACACATCGATGTCCGCCCTGAAGGTGCTGATGCCATTGTCCGGGTGACTCTCCGGGTAGGTGTGAACCGTGATATGGCTCTTGTCCAGGTGCCCGACGATCACATCGGGCAGCGGCCCCGGGGCGGGCGTGTTTGGTATGTCCGGCAACTTCACCGGCTCCTCCGCGATCAGCATGGTCACGCTGGCGCCCTGCGGATCATAGTCCTGGTGGGCGATATTCAGGATATTGGCCCCGATAATGTCAGACACATCGGTCAGTATCTGGGTGAGCCGCTCCGCGTTATAGGCCTCATCGATGTATTCAATGTACTCACGCCGCTGGGCCCGCGTCTCGGTATAACAGATATCGTAGATGTTAAAGCTCAGCGATTTGGCCAGGTTGTTGAAACCGTGCAGCTTGAGCTTTTTCATCGAGGAACGAACACGCATCCATATTCCCCTTGAGAGAAAACTAGTAATCCGCGATCGGCGGATGATAAATCATCTGCACCGTCACCCGCTCAGGACCGACGAAATAGAAACTGCGCGCGCCGTCGCGGTGGGTGCGAGGTTCGCTTTTCATCTCGACATGGTTAGCAAGCAGAAAGGCATACCAGTCGTCGACTTCCTGCGGCGTGCGTAAAATAAACCCGATATGATCCAGCACCTGCCGCGAAAGGTCAAAATCCGCTCGCGAGCGATGCAATGCAAGGTTGTCGTTCCCCGAGGTTAGATAGACGTTATCCGGATCCGGCCGCCATTCGACCTGCATACCCAGCAGGTCAACATAGAACCGCTCAGCCGCCTCCAGATCACGGACATGAAATGCGACATGGCGCATTCCGGCCGTCGGCTTGGGACGCTCCATTTACGCCTCTCGTATTTCGTAATCATGGCTGATCTGCGCGGTCTTCCCCAGCATGATCGACGCCGAGCAGTATTTCTCCGCCGACAACTCAACAGCGCGTGCCACATGCTTTTCACTCAGTCCCCGCCCGGTGACGATAAAGTGCACGTGGATCGCCGTGAACACCTTGGGGTCTTCGGCAGCCCGTTCGGCCTCGAGCTCCGCCTCGCAATCGGTGACCGGCTGGCGGGATTTCTTCAGGATGTGCACCACGTCGAACGCAGCACAGCCCCCCATTCCCAGCAGCAGCATCTCCATCGGCCGCACACCCAGGTTGCGACCACCATGTTCGGGTGGTCCGTCCATGACAACGGCGTGACCGCTGCCGGATTCCCCCACAAAGGTCGCGTCCTGCACCCATTTGATCCGCGCCTTCATCGCACGCCCTCATGGTCAAATAACGAGAACCCCGTCACGGAATCAACCTGGCCCATTGTTTGCATGGACTAAGGCTAACCGTCAACCAAACGATAGGTAAACAGACGAGGGCCAGCGAAGGTACAGTCAGATGATGCCAAATACAATACCTGCTCCACCAAAATCAACCGGCAACGTGTCGATAGACAGGTTTTTGGAGCACTGCCACCGCAGGCGCTACCCGGCCAAAAGCGTGATCATCTACGCCGGTGACCAGCCCGACGTTCTGTACTACATCGTTTCGGGCTCCGTAACCGTGCTGATCGAAGACGAGGATGGACACGAAATCGTGCTGGCGTACCTCAATCCAGGTGATTTCTTCGGTGAAATGGGGCTGTTTGGCGAAGACAGCAACCGCAGCGCCTGGGTCCGTACCCGGACCCAGTGTGAACTGGCCGAGATCAGCTACAGTCGCTATCGGCAAGTGGCGGAAGAAG
>CP070738.1:472916-476126 GCA_020347685.1 Gammaproteobacteria bacterium
CCGTCCATGCCGGGCATCATGTGATCCATGAAGATGACGTCGGGACGTTGATTGCCGAGGAAGTCCAGCGCCGCCCGTGCCGATTCCACCGTCTCGACCGCAATACCGTGTTTTTCCAGCATGCGACGCAGAACCAGGCGTGCGGACTTGGAGTCGTCGACTACTAATGCGCGTTTTTGTTTTGACATCGCTGCCCTTTCACGCCGTCGATTGTAGTGCCCCCGCCCGCCAGGGGTAAAGAATGCTGTTTACGCAGGGCGCTCGCTACCCATTGTAGGCAAAGAACGCCTCGAGTGCCGTGAACAGGTGGCCGGTGTCGGCGGCGCCGGCCAGTTCGCGAATCGAATGCATGGCAAAGGTGGGTACCCCGATGTCGAGGGTGCGCACGCCGATGTTGGCGGCGGTGAGCGGACCGATGGTGCTTCCGCACGCCATGTCGCTGCGCACCACGAACGACTGTACGGGTACTTCGGCCTGTTCGCACAGCAGGCGGAACAGCGCCGCCGTCTCGCTGCTGGTAGCGTAACGCTGGTTGGCATTGATCTTGATCACCGGGCCGCGGTTCAGCAGCGGACCATGGTTGGCGTCGTACTTGTCGGCGTAGTTGGGGTGGATGCCGTGCGCATTGTCGGCCGAGATCAGCCAGGAGCGGTCGATGCAGCGTGCCAGCGATTCGCTGTCCGCGCAGATGCGTTGCAGTACGGACTTGAGGAACGGTCCGTCGGCACCGCAGGCCGAGGCACTGCCGACTTCCTCGTGGTCGCTGCAGACCAGCAGTCGCGGCAGCTGTGCGTCGCTGGCCAGCAGCGCCTGCAGACCGATGAAGCAACTGAGCAGGTTGTCCAGGCGCGCCGCGGCAATGAACTCCTGTTTCAGGCCGAGCACAACCCCTGGCTGACAGTCATAGAGACACAGATCGAAATCCAGCACTGCCTCGATAGCCAGGTCCGGATACTGCTGGCGGGCCTGGGCCAGCAACAGCTGGCGAAACTCCTGTGGCTTTGCCTCATCGGAGCGCATCAACACCGGCGGCAGCTGGGTCTGCGCATTGATGCAGCGCGCAGTGTTGACCTCGCGATCCAGGTGAATAGCCAAGCTGGGTATGATGGCGACGGGGCGCTGGAAATCGATCAGCACGCTGCCCGGTTGCCGGTCAGGATCGCGGTAGCTGATGCGCCCGGCCAGAGACAGATCGCGGTCGAACCAGGGGTTCAGCAGGGCGCCGCCATACACCTCGACGCCGAGCTGGTAATACCCCTTGTTGACAAACTGGGGTTCCGGCTTGACGCGCAGGCAGGGGCTGTCGGTGTGCGCGCCAACCATACGGAAACCGTTCTCGGTGGGGTCGGCGTTGCCGAGCGCAAAAGCGATGAGCGACGAACCGTTGCGCACCACCAGGTAGCGGCCCCCCGGCTGCAGCTGCCAGCGATCGCCCTCCCTGAGTTCCACATAGCCGGCCTGCAGCAGCCGCTGTTTGAGCTCTGCGGCGGCGTGAAACGGAGTCGGCGAACGCTGTATGAAATCGATCAGCTGCGGGTTAAGGGATGTGTCGTTCATGCTGCGCAGAGGGGCGCCTCAGATGTTGCCCGGTTGTCTTTTCCGCTGCTCGGCCCGGGCCAGTATGCGCCGCCTGGCGCTGTCGCTGCTGCGGCTCCAGGCCGCGATTTCCTCGACGGTTCGAAAACAGCCGAGGCAGGTGTCGTTGGCGTCCAGGCAACAGTGGCGTATGCAGGGGGAGGCAACGGCGCTGTCGGATGCGGCTGCTTGCCGCTGCGCCGGGTCAGGCATAGACATCGATGCCGGCGCCCTTGGGCGTGGCGACCGCCTCGCCCGCGGGTCGGCGGCGATCCTGGCAGCCCCGGCGGTCATGCTTGCTGCGGGTGTCGAAGGCGCCGCCCAGCTGTTGTCCGCGCCGGTCGCCCTGGCGCCGCTCGCCGCACCGCCGCTCCCGGCGTGGCGCAGGAGCGCTGGCGCGCGTCTCGCCGATCTGCGCCGGATGCGCGGACGGGTAACGCGCCACCGCATCCAGCTGGCCGGTACTGGCCGTAACAGGGCGCTCGGCTCGCAGCCGCTGCACGCCCGCATCTTCGGATACCAGGGTTAACCATTGCATATCACAAAGTATAAACGGTTGGCGGGCATTCCGGCCAGCCGGAACGCTTGCAGGACACCCCCGCAGGCACCGGTTCGTCCGCACCTCACGTGCTCCAAGGGACTGAAAAGACGAAAACTTCTCTCTCAGGCGCTGTTATCCAGCGGCTCGGGCCTGCTGAAATGGTAGCCCTGGCCGAAATCGACGCCGATGTCGCGCAGGTGGTCGACGATCTCCTGGTTCTCCACGAATTCGGCGATGGTGCGAATACTCAGTGTATGACCGACCTGGTGAATCGCCTCCACGATGGCGCGGTTCATGGGGTCGGTGTTCATATCCTTGACGAAACTGCCATCGATCTTGAGGAAATCCACCGGCAGGTTTTTCAGATAGCCGAACGAGCTCAGGCCGCTGCCGAAGTCGTCCAGCGAGAAACGGCAGCCCAGTCGTTTCAGCGCATGGATCATGTGACTGGCTTTCTGCAGGTTGAAGACCGCGGCGGTTTCCGTGAGCTCGAAGCACAACTGGCCGGTGCGTATCCGGTATTGATCGATCTTCTGCTGTACATAGTCCGGGAAACTGTCGTCGTTGATGGAGTTGCCGGACAGGTTGATTGAGTAGATGCTGTTGTCGCCGCTCTGCTGTCTCTCGTTCAGGCACCGGAACGCGGTATCGATAACCCAGCGGTCCACGGCGTTCATGAGGTTGTAGCGTTCCGCGGCGGGAATGAAAGCGCCCGGCGCTATGATGTCGCCGTCCCTGGCGCGCATGCGCACCAGCAGCTCGTAGTGGGGCGTGGCTTCGTCCGCGGTCAGGGCGGTGATTTCCTGCCGGTACAACACAAAGCGGTCTTCCTCCAGCGCCTCTTTGATGCCCGATACCCAGTGCATCTCGCTGTGACGCTGGCCAAGGTCGATGTCGCTTTCCTCGTACACGTGTACCCGGTTGCGTCCGGATTCCTTGGCTACGTAGCAGGCGACGTCAGCGGCACTCAACACAAAGGACGCATTGGGCGTGTCGCGGTGTATCGGGACCATGCCGACGCTGACGCCGACATCGAAGCGCCGCTCCTGCCACTGGAAGGTAAATGCGCTGATGCTGTGCAGCAGGCGGTTGGC
>CP070738.1:476226-479413 GCA_020347685.1 Gammaproteobacteria bacterium
GCACGCCGGGCCCCTGTGTGTTTTTTCACCAGTAGCGGTTGCGCGCGGCACGGCGCAGCCATGAGGCGGCTGCAAGCTCAACCCAGAGTAATGACGCGGATCAGATCGGTGCCGCCGGCTTTCTGCCAATGGCCCGCGGTGGCAATGATGATGTCCCCCGAACGCACGTAACCCAGTCGCGAGGCGCGCTCGATGCCAAAATCGATCTTGGCCAGGTCGGACGCCTCACCGCTGTAAAGGATCGGCAGCACACCCCAGTTCATGGCCAGGCGACGCGCCACGCTTTTCTCCGGCGTGATGGCGAGGATCGGGCAGTCCGGGCGATGCTTGGACACCAGCCGCGAGGTGAAGCCGGTCGAGGTGAGGCTGAAGATCGCCGCCGCCTTGAGCTGTTTGGCCATCGCTACCGCCGCCTGGCTGACCGCCTCGGTCACCACATTGGACGGGTGCGGCAGGATCTTCTGCAGGTAGCCGTATTCGCCCAGCTGCGATTCGGCGCGCTGCGCCAGTGTCGCCATGGTTCTCACCGCCTCCACCGGGTATTTGCCGACCGCGGTCTCGCCCGACAGCATCACCGCCGAGCTGCCGTCGAGTATCGCGTTGGCCACGTCACTGGCCTCGGCGCGGGTCGGTTTGGGGTTCCACTCCATGGAGGCCAGCATCTGGGTCGCAGTGATCACCGGTTTGCCGTTGGTCACGGTCTTGCGAATCATCATTTTCTGCGCGCCCGGCACGTCGGCGAGCGGCAATTCCACGCCGAGGTCGCCGCGCGCCACCATAAGCCCGTCGGCGGCCTTGATGATCTCATCGAGGTTGGCGACCCCCGCCTTGTTTTCGATCTTGGCGATGATCGGGATTTCGACGTTGCGCTCGGTGAGGATCTCGCGCATTTTCACGATGTCATCGGCGCTCTGCACGAAAGACGCGGCGATATACTCGACCTCATTCTCGCTGGCGAAGCTGAGCTCCCGGATCACGTCCTCGCGGTTCTCCGGGCCCACCAGGCTGATCGACAGCTTGGTGTCCGGCAGGTTGACGCTCTTGCGGCTGCGCAGCGTGCCGCCGTGCACCACCTGGCAATGGATGGCGTCATTGATCACCGACTGCACCCGCAGCTCCATGGCGCCGTCGTCGAGCAGGATGGTGGCGCCGGGCGCCACCTCATTGGCCAGCCCCTTGAAGGACACCGATACCCCCTCGGTGTCGCCGGGGCGTTCGTGGGTATACAGGGTGAAACTGCCACCGGGCCGCAGCTCGATGAAGTCCTGGCTCAGCTTGCCGGTGCGGATCTCGATCCCGCGGGTGTCGATCATGATGGCGACGTTGGCGTCGAGCTCCGCGGCGGCGGCACGGATACGGGTGAGACGCTCGAAGTGCTCGTCATAGCTGCCGTGCGACAGGTTCAGGCGAGCGACATTCATGCCGGCCTGGATCATCGCACGGAGCATGTCCGGCGAGTCGCAGGCGGGCCCGATCGTCGCCACAATCTTGGTCTTGCGGATACTGGAATGGTTCATTGTTTCTCTGATAGCAGTGGTCAGGGGGTGTCAGCGCTGTTGCTCGAGCAGACCGACCAGGCGCTGCAGCGCCAGGCGTTAATCCTTGCGAGATACATCCAGAATTCGTTTCCGATTCCCGGTGTGCGGATTCTGGACTCATTTGTCAGGTCCAGCAAGAGAGCACCGGCGCGATCATTGCGCTCGGGACAGTGCTCCGGCCAGCGTTGTCACAAGGCTTATGGCCCCTGCACCGACAGCCGCAGCACCGCTTCGTTCTGGTCGATGAAAAACTGAAAATGGCGCAGGAAGTTCATGCCCAGCAGGCCGTCGATGTGCGGGCTGTCGGCGAGGTCCAGTACGCCGATCTCGAGCTGGCTGACCTGCCAGTCACCCACCGACAGGGCATCCAGGCGATACACCGGCGCTGTGACCCTGCCGTTGGCGGTGCTGAATATGCGCGTGTTACCGGTGTCCGTGTAGCCGCTGCCCGCGACCACGCCGGGGGTGAGGATGGTCATGCTGGCGCCGGTGTCGATCAGCAGGCGCACGCTGCGCTCGTCGGCCAGTCGTGCGTCGACCAGAAAATGATTGCCGCGGCGGTGCAAAGGGACCCCGATCACCCGGTCCAGTGTCGCAGACGCCTGGGCGTCGCGGGCCGGAGCCTCGGCCTGGCTGAGCTTTTCCAGCCTGGCGCGGGCCTCGCTGCCGATATCCGGGTCCTGCACCACCAGCTGCAGTGAGCGGCGCGCCGCCTGGGCATCGTCAAGCGCCAGCTGGGCATCGGCGAGACCGAGAAAATACGGCGCATAACCAGGTTCCAGCTGGGTCAGGTGCTGGTAGAGTTCCAGCAGGCCGCTGCGATCGTTGCCGGTCTGCAGCGCATGCGCCTGCGCGGCTACCACCGCCCGGATCCGCTGCGCCAGCCGTTCCAGAGTATCCGGCCGCCAGGCGTAGCCGCGCGCCTCGTAGAGCGCGTCGATGGCCGCCCGGAAATCGTTGCGGCCTGCGTAGGCATCCGCCAGCAGCATGCGTGCCTCCGCATCGCGGTGGTCACCGAGCAGGTAGAGCTGCAGCAGCTGTTCGGCCTCGCCGTGCCGGTTTGCCCCCAGCAGCCCGCGGGCGCGCGACAGGATCTGCTCGCGGGCGCGCTCCACGGCTGCTTCATCCCGGCCTGCCTGTAGCACTGCATAGTGCTGCAGCGCAGCGTCGAAAGCATTCTGCGCCAACAGCTGCGCCAGATCGTCCACGACATCCGCTCGCGGCGCCACCGCCACCTCGGTGACGGCTTCCTGCTGCTCCGTCGGCGCCGGCACAGGCGTGACGGGCGCACCCGCGTCCCGCGGCTGATCGGCCCCATAGCGCTGCGCATACCAGCCCAGGCTCACGCCCGCGATGAATACCAGCAGTCCGAAAATCAGTTTGCGCATGGCTGAAACGAAATTACACCCGTTCGCCCGGCCTGGAACATCGGGCGGCTGTCGACAGGTTACGCCTTTGCGGTTCCTGTGACAGCACCGGAACGGTCACGACCCTCGCGCTCAGGGAAGCGCCGTTTAGTCCAGGCGCCGCCAGCCAGGCTCCGCGGTTTCACCTGCAGCAGCCCCCTGCCAGCACCCAAATACCCAAATACCCAAATACCCAAAGGGCATAAAGGACATAAACCGCATAAACGGCCGCCTGGCAGCCAT
>CP070738.1:479513-482687 GCA_020347685.1 Gammaproteobacteria bacterium
GGCGCGAATCGCCTCGCGGCGCACATCCAGCAGCGGCCGCACCAACCAGCCGCTGCCGAGCCGCGCTCGTTCCGGCATGGCCGCCAGACCCCTGGACCCGGCGCCGCGAAACAGCTGCAGCAACAGGGTCTCGGCCTGATCATCGAGATGCTGGGCGGTCACCAGCACGGCATCGGGCGCCAGCCAGTCGGCCAGCCCCCGGTAGCGTGCCGTGCGCGCCGCCGCCTCGGGACTTTCGCCGCGCCGCGGCTGTGCCTCCACCCGCAGTACGTGAAAACCGACACCCAGTTCCTCGCACACCGCGCGGCAATGAATCTCCCAGTCACCGGAATGGCGCTGCAGCTGGTGGTTGACGTGCACGGCAGCCAGCGGAGCCGGCAGCTCGGCACGCCGCGCGGCCAGCAAATGCAACAGAACGTGGGAATCAATACCGCCGCTGTAGGCGACCCAGTAGGCGGGCGCCGGCGGCAGTCTGTTCAGCAGCGACTGGAAGGGGTTACTTCTCGACGAACTCACCGTAGGACATCAGCCGCTGATAACGCGTGGCCACCAGCTGATCGACCGGCAGGTGACTCAGCTGCTCGACCTCTTCGATCAGCCGCACCTTGAGGCGCTCGGCCATGGTGTCCGGGTCGCGGTGCGCGCCGCCCAGCGGTTCCTCGATGATGTCATCGATCAGGTTCAGTTCCTTCAGGCGCGTGGAGGTGACGCCCAGCGCTTCAGCGGCATCGGCCGCCTTCTCGGCACTCTTCCACAGGATGGAGGCGCAGCCCTCCGGCGAGATAACCGAGTAGATGCTGTACTGCAGCATCAGCATGCGGTCGCCAACACCGATCGCAAGTGCACCACCGGAACCGCCCTCGCCGATCACGGTGCAGACAATGGGGACTTTCAAATCCGCCATCACGTACAGGTTGCGCGCGATGGCCTCGCTCTGGCCGCGCTCCTCGGCGCCGATGCCGGGATAGGCGCCGGGAGTATCGATGAAGCTCACGATGGGCAGTTTGAAGCGCTCTGCCAGCTGCATCAGGCGCAGCGCCTTGCGATAGCCTTCCGGGCGCGGCATGCCGAAGTTGCGATAAATCTTTTCCTTGGTATCGCGGCCTTTCTGCTGACCGATCACCATCACCGGCCGCCCCTGCAGCCGCGCCAGGCCGCCCACGATGGCGGGGTCGTCGGCATAGACACGATCGCCGTGCAGTTCCTCGAACTCGGTAAAGATCTTATCGAAGTAGTCCAGCGCATAGGGGCGTTGCGGATGACGCGCCAGCTGCGAAATCTGCCAGGCGTCGAGCTTGGCAAAAATCGATTCGGTCAGGGAACGGCTCTTGGCCTGCAGGTGACCGATCTCTTCGTTGATATTGATTTCGGCATCGTCGCCCACATAGCGAAGCTCTTCGATCTTGGCTTCCAGCTCTGCGATCGGCTGCTCAAACTCGAGAAAATTGAGATTCATCGGATATCGGCTATCCAGCGTTACGTTACGGAGCGCCGATTTTACTGGAACCGGCCAGCGCCTGCATCCGGCAATCGCTACAGGGCCGCGCGAATACGTTCGGCGACCCGGAAAGCATTGGCATAGATGGTCCAGGTATAAGGCACACTTCCCCCGGTGGGCATGAAACTGCCGTCGGTCACATACAGGTTGTCGACATCGTGGGCACGGCAGTCGGCGTCCAGCACCGAACTGCGCGGATCGACGCCGAACCTGCAACCACCGGCGACCAGGTTCTGCGGCGGCGCACCGCTGACGCTGGAGCGGATGTTGTCTGCTCCCATGCGTTCCAGCACCTGCAGCGCCCGGTCGTTGAGATAGTGCCCCACCTTGAGATCGTGCTCGTGATAGCCGATGCGCACCCGCGCCACCGGCGTGCCCCATTTGTCACGCACCCGGTTATCGAGCGTCACCCGACAGTTGTCAGTGGGCAGCCAGTCGCAGAAGATTTCATAGCGCAGGTACTGGGCATCGGTGAACAGCGATTTCAACTTCGCCTGCAACGGCCGCCCCCATACCAGCCGATCGTCGTCACCCCATTTCAGCGCCACCGCCGGCCCGATCGGGTTGGGATGACGCAGCAGGAAATCGATGGTGCCGCCCTTGGCCGCGCCACCGAACGCCTTGTCGTCGATGAAATACCAGTCCTGCAGGCTGCGGTTGACGAACGGTCCGCGCACTCGCAGCGCCGCGGCCTCCGCCTCGCCCAGCTCCGCATAGGGAAAATCGCCGTTGCCGGCACCACCGGCCGAGAACAGCAGGTTCCTGCCCACCTGGCCGTAGCGGTTTGCCAACCCGTTCGGGTGCCGCGGCCCGGTCGAATACAGCAGCAGGCGACTGGTTTCCACCGCCTGGCAGGCCACCACGTAGACGCGCGCAGTCACGCGCTGCGTCGCGCCGGCGGCATCGAAATACTCGACCGCTGCCACCCGCCCTTTGCTGTCGCTCACCAGCCGGTGCACTTTGGCGTGGGGGCGGATTTCGCAACGGCCGGTGGCCACGGCGCGGCCCAGCAGCGCCGCGCGTGAGCTGCCCTTGGCGCCACTGGAGCAGCCGTAGCTGCCGCAGTAACCGGAGTACTCGCAACTGCGCCGCTCGTGTTTCGGCTTCGACAGGATAGCGCGCGGGGTGGGAAACACCTGCAGCCCGAGCTCGGCGCAGGCGGCGTCGATGCGCTTCGCAATCGGGTGCTCCGCGGTCGGCGGATAGGGAAAATCCTCTGTCGAGCGCGGTTCGGCGTTGCGGTGCTGCACCACCCGGCCGGAAATGCCGACCTCGCGTTCCACCCGCGTGTACCAGGGCTCCAGATCCTCATAGCTGATCGGCCAGTCGGCGATGTTGGCGCCCTCGATCGGGCCGAATTCGGACAACAGGCGGAAGTCCTGCGGTTTGAGGCGGTAGAAAAACCCGCTCATGAAGTTCGAGGACCCGCCCACACAGTTGCCGTTCCAGAAATCCCAGCCCGACTCCGAGGTGGCCTCGCCGACCCAGTCGCCATGGCTGTCGAGGTCCTCGATGACGTGCTGCTCGTCTTCCAGCTCGGGCGTATAGACACTGCGCCGGCAGCAGGCCAGCTCGTCCTTGTAGAAATCCTGCTCGCTGAGCCAGGGGCCTTTTTCCAGCACCAGTACCGAATAGCCGGCCTGGGCCAGCGTCAGCGCCACCGGGCCCCCGCCCGC
>CP070738.1:482787-485950 GCA_020347685.1 Gammaproteobacteria bacterium
CGGAACCGACGCAGTCGTGCGCCGCAATCGAGGGCGACTGGGTCATTTCCCAGGCACGCGCCTTGAAGCGGAACGGCCGCGAAGTGAGCGCACCGACCGGGCACACATCGATGATGTTACCGGACAGTTCGGATTCGATGTTGTGCTGGATATAGGTGCCGATCTCGACGTTTTCGCCGCGACCCATGCCGCCCATCTCCTTGTAACCGGCCACGTGCTGCAGGAAGCGTACGCAGCGGGTGCAGTGTATGCAGCGCGTCATGTCCGAGGCGATCAGCGGGCCGAAGTCCTTGTCCTTCACCACGCGTTTCTTTTCGGTGAAGCGCGACACGCCGCGGCCGTACTGCAACGCCAGGTCCTGCAGCTCGCACTCGCCGCCCTGGTCGCAGATCGGGCAATCCAGCGGGTGGTTGATGAGCAGAAACTCCATCACCGCGCGCTGCGCCGCCTTGGCGTAGTCGGAACGGGTGTTGATCTTCATGCCGTCCATTACCGGCGTGGCGCAGGCCGGCAGCGGCTTGGGTGCCTTCTCGACTTCCACCATGCACATGCGGCAGTTGGCGGCGACCGGCAGTTTCTTGTGGTAGCAGAAGCGCGGAATCGTGATGCCGTTGGCGTCGGCGACCTCGATGATCATGGCGCCCTTGCGCGCCTGCAAGGGTTTGCCGTCGATCTCGATGTTGAGCATGTCCTCGGCCACGCTGTCCGGCTTGGCGCTCATGCGGCGGCTCCCTTGCTGCCGGCGGCGCGGTGACTGCTGGTGCCGGGCATGCAGTTCTTGTGCGTGACGTGATACTCGAACTCGGCGCGGAAATGCTTGACGAAGCTGCGCACCGGCCAGGCCGCGGCATCACCGAAGGCGCATATGGTGTGGCCCTCTATCTGGCTCGCCGCGCTGTCCAGCAGGTCGATGTCCTCCATGGTGCCGCGCCCTTCCTCGATGCGCTTGATCACCCGGTACATCCAGCCGGTGCCCTCGCGGCACGGCGTGCACTGGCCGCAGGACTCGGCGTAGTAGAAACGCGCGATGCGCATCAGCGCCCGCACCATACAGGTGGAATCGTCCATCACGATCATGCCGGCAGAGCCCAGCGCCGAGCCCGCCTTGGACAGCGAGTCGTAGTCCAGATCGCAGTTCATGATCACCTCGGCGGGCATCACCGGCATCGAGCAGCCGCCCGGAATCACCGCCTTCAGCTGGTGGCCGTCGCGCACGCCGCCAGCCAGTTCCAGCAGCTCCTTGAACGGCGCACCGAGCGGAATTTCGTAGTTGCCCGGTTTGTTCACGTGCCCCGACACACACCAGATTTTCTCGCCACCGTTGTTGGGCCGGCCGAGGTTCAGGAACCATTCGCCGCCGTTGCGCATGATAGCCGGCACCGAGGCGAGACTCTCGGTGTTGTTGATGGTGGTGGGTTGACCGTACAGGCCGAAGTTGGCCGGGAACGGCGGCTTGTAGCGCGGCTGGCCCTTCTTGCCCTCCAGCGAATTGAGCAGCGCGGTTTCCTCGCCGCAGATATAGGCGCCGGCACCGAGGTGGCTGTAGCAGTCGAAATCGATGCCCGAACCCTGGATATTTCTGCCGAGCAGACCGGCTTCATAAGCCTCCTTCAGCGCCTGCTCGAAACGTTCGTAGGGCTCGTGGTGGAATTCGCCGCGCATGTAGTTGTAGCCCACCGTGGCGCCGATGGCATAGCCGGCGATGGCCATGCCCTCGATCAGGGCGTGCGGGTTGTAGCGCAGGATATCGCGGTCCTTGCAGGTACCGGGCTCGGACTCGTCCGAGTTACAGACGATGTATTTCTGGCCCGGCGCATTGCGCGGCATGAAGCTCCATTTCAGGCCGGTGGGGAACCCCGCCCCGCCGCGGCCGCGCAGGGCGGATTTCTTCACCTCTTCGATGATGTCTTCCTGTGCTGTCTTTTCCGCCAGGATCTTCTTCCATGCCTGGTAGCCCCCGACCTTGAGATAGTTCTCGAGGGTCCAGGGTTGGTCGAATTCAAGCGTTGTAAAACAGACCTGGTTCGTCATGCCCTACTCCAGACTGTCCAGAATCTGATCCACCTTCTCGATGGTCAGGTTCTCGTGGTAATGGCCGTTCACCGCCATCATGGGAGCACCGATGCAGGCGGCCAGGCATTCCTCTTCCTTCTTCAGCGTGACGCGCCCGTCGGCGGTGGTCTCGCCGAGCTTGATGCCCAGCTTGCTCTCGATGTGCTCGACGATGTTGTCGGCGCCGCACAGCATGCAGGAAATATTGGTGCAAATGGACACCATGTTGCGGCCCACCGGCTTCAGCTCCAGCATGGAATAGAAGGTGCCGACCTCGTAAACGCTGACCCGCGGCATGCCCAGATATTTCGCGACAGCATCCATGTGCGCGTTCTTGAGCCACCCCTCGCGGTGCTGAACCGCATGCAGCGCCGCCAGCACCGCCGACTGCTTCTGCTCCGGCGGGTACTTCTGCAGCCACTGGTCGATCTCGGCCTTCACCTCGGCCGGCAACTCGTACACCTGTTTGCCCTGTTCTGCTGTTGCCATTTCGAATCCTGTTTTTAACCACTAAGGAACACCAGTCGCACAAAGGAAAAAACTGTTTCCAGATCGAAGGTTTTTACCTTAGTGAATCCTTCGTGTTCCTTTGTGCGCCTTTGTGGTTAATATCTACCTGTCAATCTCACCGAACACGATATCCTGCGTTCCGATCACCGCTACCACGTCGGCCAGCATGTGGCCGCGGGTCATTTCATCCAGCGCCGAGAGGTGCGCAAAACCCGGGGCGCGTATCTTCACCCGGTACGGCTTGTTGGCGCCATCGGAAATCATGTAGATACCGAACTCGCCCTTGGGGTGTTCGATCGCCGCGTACACTTCACCCTCGGGCGCGCAATAGCCCTCGGTGAACAGTTTGAAGTGATGGATCAGCGCTTCCATGTCCTGCTTCATCTCTTCGCGTGCCGGCGGCGCCACCTTGCGATCTCCCACCATCACCGGCCCGGGATTGTCGCGCAACCAGTCGACGCACTGCTTGATGATGCGGTTGGACTGACGCATTTCCTCCATACGCACCAGGTAGCGGTCGTAGCAGTCGCCGTTGACGCCGACCGGGATGTCGAAATCGACCCGGTCGTACACTTCGTAGGGCTGCTTCTTGCGCAGGTCC
>CP070738.1:486050-489195 GCA_020347685.1 Gammaproteobacteria bacterium
ACTGGAAGCGGAACAGGCACAGCGTCGCAAACTGTCAGCGCGCATTATCGCGGAAACCCTGGGCGCCATGCTGACCCACACCTGCCAGCGCAGGCTGACCAGTGCCGAAGCCGAAAGTGCGGTACTGGAACAGCTGCGCACTAAATACCAGCAGGATCTGGTCGGCATGGAAAAGCAATGCCGCAGCGACGTGGAACAGGTCTACGACTACACACACGTCGAGCGTCACGAAGCCGTGATGCAGCTGCTGGACGCGGACCTGTTCGCCACCGAGACCTGGAACCTGTTCGGGCTCACAAGACGGCAACTCATCGCCACCGGTAGCGCCGGTGGCGCGGCGGCCGGCGGCGTCATCGACGTGGCAACCGGTGGCCACTCGTTACTGCTGGGCGCCGGGCTCGGCGCCCTCATTGGCGGTGTCTCTGCCTGGGCCGGGGCCGAGCGTATCGCGCACATCAAGGTGCTGGGCTTACCCCTGGGTGGCAAAGCGCTCAGTGTGGGTCCGATGCGCAATATCAACTTCCCCTATGTCGCACTGGGCCGCGCCTTGCTGCACCACAAAATGATCGAAGACCGCACCCACGCACAGCGCGGTCCCATCGAACTGACGCGCGAGCCGGGCGGCTTGCAGAGCCTCGATACCGACAGTCGCAAACGGCTGGAAAAACTGTTTATGACCATCCGCAAGCAGGATGCGCTCAAGCCGGAGCTGCTGGACCGGCTCGCGGAACAGATCGAAGGCCTGATGTCGTCTGCGATTCCCGCGGAGCGGGAGAATCCCGGTGGCGCGCAACGCCGGTAAGCGCGCGGTTCTCCGTCGCACCTATGAAGACACCGGAAGTGTCTTTTTTGAGTGGGACAGCCGCGAGCTCCAGGTGTGGATCGAGATACGGGTTGATCGTTCTACAGGGCCCGTGCTTGAGGTATATTGAAGATCCGCATTTGCATTAACAAACCCTGGATAGCATAAACTTTTCCCATGCCTAACCCGTTTCTCGATCACGCCTTCCACATCCGCTGGTCCCAGCTGGTCCCCGACGCCATTGAGCCGGATATCGCCGCCGCACTCGAACAGGCGCAGGCAGCGATTGATGCGCTTGCGGCGCCGGTGGGCGAGGATGAGCCGCTGACCGCGGAGAACACCCTGCTGGCACTGGAGCACGCCACCGAAACTCTCGACCTGGCCTGGGCCCGTGTCGGCCACCTGGATTCGGTGCGAAGCAACGATGCCCAGCGGCAGGCCTACAACCGGATGCTCCCGTTGGTGTCGGAGTTCTATGCGAGGATCCCGCTCAACGAAGGACTCTGGAAGCGGATCGAAGCGTACTCGCGAAGCCGGGACGCCGCAAAACTCACGGGCGCCCGCAAGCGCCTGCTGGATGAAACGCTGGCCGATTTCCGGCAGAACGGCGCCGACCTGCCAGCGGAGAAAAAGCGGCGGCTCGAAGAAGTCCAGGCCGAACTCGCCAGGCTGACCCAGAAATACTCGGAAAACATCCTCGACTCCACCAATGCCTGGGAACTGGTCGTGGAAGACGAAAGCCGGCTCGCCGGCCTGCCGCCGACGGTCAAGGCCACCCTGCGCGGCGAAGCCGAAGCCAGGGGACTCGGCCGTGATGACCAGCCCGTGTGGCGGATCACCCTGAAGGCGACGAGCTTCGTTCCCGTTCTCACCTATGCCGACGACGAATCCCTGCGCCGGGAAGTCTGGGAAGGCTCCACCACCATAGGCTACGGCGGCCAATACGACAACACCGACCTGATCTGGAAGATTCTCGATCTGCGCCACGAAAAAGCCGCCTTGCTGGGCAAGGAACACTTTGCCGATCATGTCCTCGAGCGCCGCATGGCCAGGGAGGGTGCGACAGCGATGCAATTCGTGGCAGAGCTCCACGGCAAGACGAAACCGGCCTTCGCGCGGGAAACCCGGGAGCTGGAACACTTCCGGGCGCAACAGACCGGCGCAGCGGCGGAAGCCTTCGAGCCCTGGGACCTCGCCTACTGGGCCGAGAAACAGCGCAAGGCGAAATACGATTTCGACGACGAGGACCTGCGGCCATATTTTCCCATCGACGGTGTACTCGACGGCCTGTTCCGCATCGCGGAAAAGATATTTCACTTGAAGATCAGCGCGCGCGATAGCGTCTACGCTGAGCCGGGCTCCGCTGCCCCCGCGGGGATCGAGGTCTGGCATCCGGACGTAAAATTCTACGAGCTGTACGATGCCGGAACCGACGAGCATCTCGGTTCCTTTTACGCCGACTGGCATCCGCGCGACGAGAAACGCGCCGGCGCCTGGATGAATTACCTGCGCACCGGCGAACCGCCGGGTCCCGAAGGGCAGGCGCGCAAACCCCATCTGGGGCTTATCTGCGGCAACCTGACGCCCTCTTCGAGCGGGACGCCGGCGCTGTTAACGCATTACGAAGTCCAGACCGTGTTCCACGAATTCGGTCACCTGCTGCATCACCTGCTGGGGGATGTGGAAATCAAGTCACTCAACGGTGTCAATGTGGTGTGGGATTTCGTGGAGCTGCCTTCACAGATCATGGAGAATTTCTGTTGGGAACGGGCCAGCCTGGACTTTTTTGCCCGCCACTATGAAACCGGCGACCCCATTCCCGAAACACTGTTCCAGAAGATGCTGGCGGCCCGCAACTACCGCTCAGCGACCGCGATGATGCGTCAGCTCGCCTTCGCCAGACTGGATCTGGAGCTGCATATGCATTACGCGCAGCACCGGGCGCGCAATCTCGACGAACTCAGCGAACAGCTGCTGGCCGCCTACCAGGTGCCGTTGAAGACCAGCCCCCCGACCATGGCGCGGCGCTTCGGCCATCTGTTCTCCAGCTCCACCGGCTACGCGGCCGGTTATTACAGCTACAAGTGGGCGGAGGTACTCGATGCCGACGCTTTCACCCGCTTCATGGAAGGTGGCGTGCTCAGCCCCGACGTCGGACGCGAGTTCCGCGACAAGATTCTCAGCAAGGGCAACTCCGAGGACGCCGCCAAGCTGTTCCGCGATTTCATGGGGCGCGACCCGGGCCTGACGGCACTGCTGGTACGGAGCGGTTTGGCGATCCAGTAATGAAGGCTCAACGCGTGGAGAGAAATTCACTGTTCCAGTTTCGAAATATGCGATATT
>CP070738.1:489295-492426 GCA_020347685.1 Gammaproteobacteria bacterium
ATGGATGTCGCCAACATCCTGCTCGGCGCCTGCCTGACCGGTATCGCCGACCAGCTGGATATCAGCTTCAGCCAGGGGCACCCCATGGTGATCGGCCGGCACGTAAAGGTGCGTGACCTGCTGAAGTACAATGCCTCGCGCTGGAAACGAACGCTTGCTATCGAAATCGCCTACAGCATTGAAAACAGGCGTATAAATTGCGATTTGCTGCTGCTGTTCACGGAAGACTCCCTGCCCTCGCTGAACAAACAACTTGCATATGCCCTGGACTGAGCCATGCCAAACAGGCATTCCGAACTAAAAGAATTCCATTGGCTCATGAACATGATCCAGACCATCGACGTGGGCCTGGTGGTACTCGATGGCGACTACCGGATTCAGGTGTGGAACGGCTTCATGGCCAATCACAGCGGCAAAGCACCGCACGACGTTATCGGCGAGAATCTGTTCACAGCATTCGACACTATTCCGGAAACCTGGTTCAGGCACAAAGCGGAATCGGTTTTTCTGCTCAAGAACCGCGCCTTTACTACCTGGGAGCAGCGTCCCTACCTGTTCCGGTTCAAGAATTATCGTCCCATAACCGGCACAGCGGAATACATGTACCAGAACATAACGCTGATCCCACTGGTTTCCGCGGACGGCAAGGTAAACCATATCGGCATCATCATCTATGACGTGACAGATATGGCGGTCGGGAAAACACAGCTGGAAAAAGCCAACGACGAGCTCGAATCATTGAGCCGCACCGACCGGCTCACCGGCCTGAACAACCGCGGCTACTGGGAAGAATGCCTGATCGCGGAATTCAAACGCGTCCATCGTACCAAGGCACCCTGCACGCTCGTGCTGTTTGACATCGACCATTTCAAGAAAGTTAACGATACCTATGGGCACCAGGCCGGAGACGAAGTTATTCGCATCACGGCGAAGCTGCTGACCGAATGCAAACGCGCCACCGATATTGCCGGGCGCTACGGCGGTGAAGAATTCGCCGTTATTCTGATTGACACCCTCCCGGAAGGCGCCATGGTATTCGCGGAGCGCCTGCGCAAGCAGGTTGAAAATCACACCGTGACCCATGACGGGAAGGATATCCGCTTCACTATCAGCCTGGGCCTGGCGCAATGCGGCGAGGACATCCGGGATCACCAGCACTGGATCGAATGCAGCGATCAGGCGCTGTATAAAGCGAAGCAGTCGGGGCGCAACCGGAGCATCGTCTATTCGGCTGCAGGCGCCGAAGAAAACTGATCAAGCGTTCGCGGTCAAGCACGCACACGCCAACGATCGGCAAGCTCAGTAGTAATAGGCGATCAGGTAGATACCCAGCAGGACAACCACCCACAGCACCATGCTGCCGGTGGCCCAGGTGCGCGCCAGGATGCCCTGCGGACCGTGATAGCGAAACAGCGTTGCCAGTGCCGTCTGGCCGCGTTTCACCAGCGTCCGTCGCACCGCGGCAGCTGAACGGTCGCCGAGGCGCATCAGGCCGCGGGCCAGATGCGGTGCCAGGCGGCGGTAAAACCAGTCGGTGTCAAGGGTGATGGTCATGGTACGCTGCAGGTAGGGCAGCATGACAAAGAAGGCCAAGCCTGAAAACAGCAGCAGCTGCAGGCTGTCGATGACATGCGCGCCCGTGTACGGAATATAGTCGACCGGGAACGGCAGGATCGCGTACAGCGGCGCCGGCCACACACCCAACCCGAGGCACAGAAACGCGAACAGGATCATCGCCAGGCGCATATTGAGCGGCGGATCGGGTGGCCGCAGACCCGAATCCTTCTGGAAGAACACGAACCAGGGAAACTTGATGCCGGCGTGCAAAAATACGCCCGCCGAGGCCGCGGCAAGCAGGAACCAGACCGCCACCAGCTGCTGTTCGGCGGCGGCCGCGCCGATCATCGACTTGCTGACAAAGCCTGAAGTCAGCGGAAACGCCGAAATAGACAGCGCTCCGACGATGCCGCAAAGCGTGGTGAGCGGCATGCTCTGGAACAGCCCGCCAAGATCGGTGCACTTGCGCTTGCCGGTCATGTACAGCACCGAACCCGCCGACATCAGCAGCAGCGCCTTGTAGATGATGTGGGTGAAAGCGTGTGCGGCGGCGCCGTTCAGCGCCATCTCGGTGCCGATGCCGATGCCGCACACCATGAAGCCGACCTGGTTGACGATGCTGTAGGCCAGGATGCGGCGCATATCGTTCTCCAGCAGGGCGTACACAATCCCGTAGAAGATCATGTACAGACCGATGTAGACCAGGATGTCCGCGCCGGGAAAACCGCGCAGCAGCACATACACGGCAATCTTGGTGGTAAACGCCGACAGGAACACCATGCCGCCCGGCGAGGCCTCGGGATAGGCGTCCGGCAGCCAGGCGGACAGCGGCGGCGCGCCGGCGTTGAGCAGAAAACCGGCGAGCATCAGCCAGTGCGCGGGGCTGTCCAGGGCCATGGCCGTGAAGGCCACCGAACCGCTGTCCGTAACATGCCAGGCGATGCCCGCCATCAGCAGCACGCCGCCGAACAGGTGCACCAGCAGGTAGCGCAGGCCGGCGTGCTGGGCCCGATCTGTCATCGCCGACCAGACCAGCAGGGTCGAGGCCAGGGCCATGACTTCCCAGAACACGAACAGGCTCAACAGGTCGCCGCTGAAACACACGCCAAGGGCGCCGCCGGCGTAGACCAGCGCCGCGACCAGTTCGACACGGCGCGCGTGGTTAAGCGCAAACAACCCGCCGCCGAACGCCATGAGCGCGAATACGGTACCGAACAGGCGACTCAACCGGTCACCTCTCACCGGCTCGAGCTGGTAGTCGAGGAAAGCCAGCCGCAGACTGGCCCCATCGGGGATCTGCCAGACCAGGGCCAGTGCGATCAGGGGCAGCCCCAGCACGGCGACAACACGCAAGCGCGGGCCGCACAGCGGCAACAACACGGCACCGGCAATCAGCACCAGGCCCGGCGGCACAAGCTCAATCCCGGTCATAGTAGCTGTCCCTGCGTTTGAGAAAGTAACCCAGCGCCCTGGCCACCAGGATCATCCCGACGCAGGTCGCGAACCCGTACCAGGCGTTGAAACCAAAACTGCCGTCGAGGCCGAAATAACCGTGCGCGGGCGCCAGCAGACCG
>CP070738.1:492526-495652 GCA_020347685.1 Gammaproteobacteria bacterium
GTGCCAGTCGTCCCGCGGGAGCGGGTGCTTGTCATCGGTCTGAGGTGGCATTGCCTGGGTTCCGGTTCCTCCGGCTGTGCAGCTGTTCCCGCGCGGTGTCAGTGCGAATCGACGCAACGGCCGGGTTCGATCTGAACGGTCGCGTGCTGGATGCCGAAATCCTCGCTCAGTACCCGTTTGATAGCAAGCAGGGTGCGGTTGTAGTCGCGCATGTCAGCCACGTCCACGTGCATGGTCAGCAGCGGGTTTTCGGGTGACAGGGACCAGACGTGGATGTGGTGTATGCCGGTAACACCGGGAACCACCTCGATCAGTGCCTGTTCCAGCGCCTCGCGTTCGAACTCCGGCGGTGTACCCTCGAGCAGAATGTGCAGCGACTGTCGCACCACGGAGACTGCGCCACGCAGTATCAGCAATGCCACCAGCACGGAAAGCAGCGGGTCGATCGGCATCCAGCCGGTCAGGAGTATGACGGCGGCGGCAGCGATGGCGACGACGGAGCCGAGCAGGTCGCCGAGCACGTGCAGCATGGCGGCTTTCAGGTTGAGATCGTGGTGGTGTCCGCCGTGCAGCAGTCTCAGGGCGATCAGATTCACCGCCAGTCCGACCACGGCCACCGCCAGCATCGGACCACCCAGTACCTCGACCGGCTGCTGCAGACGCTGGAACGCTTCCACCAGAATCCAGATGACGATGGCGATGAAGCCGACGCTGTTCAACAGCGCCGCGATCACCTGCAGGCGCTGATAGCCGTAGGAGCGCAGGGCGTCGGGTGGTCGCTGCGACAGGCGCGCCGCGGCCCAGGCGATGGCCAGCGCTGCCGTGTCGGTCAGCATATGTCCGGCGTCGGCCAGCAGGGCCAGCGAACCGGACAGCAGGCCGCCGACGATTTCGATCAGCGTGAACGCGCCCGTGAGCAGCATGGCCAGCAGCATGCGCCGCTGGTTGGCGCCCGGATCGGTTGCCTGGCTGGCTTGTGTCACTCGGTCGTTCCCTTGGCGCCAGAAAGTGCTTGAATTGGCGTGGCGCCGGGGTATATTCGCGCCGACTCTGTCTGCCAGTATACTGCTGCGGCGAGTTTGCCAGTTTCCCGGTGCCAGCTCATGATAACAGCATACACCGGCGAGGACCGTTCATGTTACGCAAAGCCGACCTTCGGGATCTCGACACGCTGGTGGAAATCGAAAACACCTGTTTCGATGTCGACCGCTTTTCCCGCCGCACCTTTCGGTACCTTCTGACCAAGGCCAACGCCGAAACTCTGGTGTACGAGGAGGGCGGGGCGCTGCTCGGCTATGCCACCGTGCTGTTTCACACCGGCACCTCGCTGGCACGGCTGTACTCGCTGGCGGTGTTGCCGCAGGCGCGTGGTCGCGGTGCCGGGAGCGCGCTGATCAAGGCCGCCGAGGAAACGGCGCTCGCCAACGACTGTGTCGTGCTGCGCCTGGAGGTGCGGCGCGATAACGCGGCGTCCATAAGCCTGTACGAGAAGCTGGGTTACCGCTTGTTCGGCCGGCACGCCGACTATTACGAGGACCATATGGAAGCGCTGCGTTTCGAAAAGTACCTGGCGCCGCAGCTGAAACCGGAACTGGTACGGGTTCCCTATTACAAGCAGACGCTGGATTTTACCTGTGGACCGTCGGCGGTGATGATGGCCATGAAGGCCCTCGACCCGAATCTGAAACTGTCGCGCAAACTGGAGCTGCGCCTGTGGCGCGAGTCCACCACCGTGTACATGACCTCCGGCCACGGCGGTTGCGGCCCGTATGGCATGGCACTGGCGGTGTATCACATGGGTTTCGACGTCGAGGTGCACGTCAACGGCAAGGGCGTGATGTTTGTCGATTCGGTGCGCAGCGAGGAGAAGAAGGAAGTGATGCGGCTGGTACAGGAGGACTTTCTCGCCGAGCTCAAGGAACTGCCGGTGAAAATCCGCCACGGCGCGCTCAGCGTGCACGCTATTCAGGACAAATTCGAGGGCGGCGGTATCCCCATCGTGCTGATCAGCTCATACCGCATTTACCGCGAAAAATTCCCGCACTGGGTGGTGGTGACGGGCTTCGATGACAAGTATGTCTATGTGCACGATCCGTTCGTGGACTACGAGGCGGGCAAGCTGGCGCTGGATTCCATGAACATGCCGATCCTGAAGAAGGACTTCGACCGCATGGCGCGCTACGGCAAGGCGGGGCAGAAAGCGGTTCTGATCATCCGGCGGCGCGGCGAACAGCAGCAACGCGCAACCCATTAGGAGGACGAAGTGCCATCACACCTGATACTGGTCGAGAACACCAAGGACTGGGCGGCGGAATTTCCCGATGTCGAACTGATCACGGCGCGTGACTATCTGATGCAGCCGGATCAATACAAGACCAAGGGGCTGCACATCGTCAACCTGTGTCGCAGCTACCGCTACTGCAGTACGGGCTATTACTGCTCGCTGCTGGCCGAGGCGCGCCGTCACAAGATCGTACCGTCGGTGCGCACCATCACCGACCTGGCCAGCAAGGCGATCTACAGCCTCAACGTCGAGGACCTGGATGACCTGATCCAGCGGGTGCTGCGCAAGCGCGCACGCGATACCCAGGAGGTCGCCTTCGAAGCCAACATCTTTTTCGGTCAGAGCGAAGACCGCGAGCTGCAGGAACTGGCGCGTCAGATCTTCGATCTGTTCCAGGCACCGCTGCTGCGCGTCGAGTTTCGCCGCCAGCAGCGCTGGGAGATCGTCAGCCTGCGACCGGTGCCGCTGCGCGGCCTGACGCCGGAGCAGGGCAGTTTCTTCAGTGACAGTCTCAACACCTATCTGAGCAGCCGCTGGCGCACCCGTCGCGCGCGTCCCCAGCCCTATTACGACTTTGCGATCCTCTACAATCCGGATGAGCAGCTGCCGCCCTCCAACATGGGTGCGCTGCGCCGCTTTATCGAGGCCGGTAAGAAGGTCGATGCGGACGTGGAACTGATTACCCGCAAGGACTACAACCGTCTGGCGGAGTACGATGCCCTGCTGATTCGTGAGACCACCGCGATCAACCACCACACCTACCGTTTCGCCAAGAAGGCGGAGGCGGAGGGCATCGTGGTAATCGATGATCCGGATTCCATTGTCAAATGTACCAACAAGGT
>CP070738.1:495752-498877 GCA_020347685.1 Gammaproteobacteria bacterium
GTGAATTCCGGTACATCCCGGCAGACGATGAATACGAATGCCCCGCAGGTGAACGCCTGATCTATCGGTTTACGCGTGAAGAGAATGGCAAGAACATCCGCCGCTACTGGTCATCTGAGTGTGTGCGTTGTCCGATCCAGTCGAAGTGTACGCCAAGTAAAGAACGCCGCGTGAGTCGTTGGGAGCACGAATCCGTGCTTGAGGCTGCACAAGCACGGCTGGCGGGGTATCCCGACGCGATGCGCATTCGTCGCTCGGCGGTGGAACATCCCTTCGGTACACTAAAAGCCTGGATGGGAGCAAACCACTTCCTGACCAGAACGTTGGCCCATGTAAGCACGGAGATGAGTCTTCATGTGCTCGCATACAACATGAAACGGGCGATCAAGCTGCTGGGTGCGAAAGCATTAGCCGAAGCGATCTAGTACGTTCGCTCGTCTGAAGAACATACCTTCTCTGAACAAGCAATCTGGACTTCGATGCCCGAGAAAAACGATTTAGTAAAACTTCCTGCGCTAGTTTTCACACAGCCTCGGCCGATAGTCGCCGACCAGGAACCCCTCGTCAGCGGGGTTTTCTGTATGGGGGGAGCGGAAAGTTCTGGGCGGAAGGGGACCTACGACTGATTCAGTGTGAAAAATTCCCAAAAAAACCGGGCGCTACTCTGTTCAGATAGTCGGTGCCTTGGACCGGCAGTAGTCTACACTTCAATGACAGTGGTGAAACCTTTCTCATTGCTCAATATCCACCAGCGCTAATTACTAGATCCATCAGGCTATATAGTGTCACGGCAGCGCGAATGCAAAGATATTCTGGGAATCGTAACGCAAACGCGATGTCGGACCGCTCCATAGTACCTGGGCAATGTCTGCCCAGGTGATGCCGCTCAGGCCAATCTCCATTGTGAGTAGAGTGAAATGACCGTTACTAACAGCCAGTCCGGGACGAACGTCCACGAAGTTTCCGATGGGATTTATCGAATCAATACACCGGTTGTGTTTGAGAATGGAAACAGCTTCTCGTTTAACCAGTATCTGATTACTGACGATGAGCCATTGTTATTCCACACCGGGCCGAGAAAGATGTTTTCTCTTGTACGTGAAGCCGTCGCAAGCGTACTACCGGTCGAACGGCTTCGCTACATTGGTTTTTCCCATGTTGAGGCTGACGAATGTGGTTCACTTAATGAATGGCTTGCTGTAGCTCCGCAGTCCACTCCTCTCTGCGGCACGATTGCAGCCATGGTATCAATTGAGGATGTTGCTGATCGGAGTCCCCGTGCCCTCACAGACGGTGAGGTGATTTCTCTGGGCAAACACCGCGTGCGCTGGTCAGATGCCCCGCACCTGCCGCACGGATGGGACTGTGGATTTCTGACGGAGGAGCTAACCGGGACTTTTCTGTGCGGAGATCTGTTTACGCAGGGCGGTGCGGATCTTCCGCCCATCACGGAATCGGACATTCTGGGGCCAAGTGAAGTGTTCCGGCACAGAATGGATTATTTCTCATACGCGAAAAATACCAGGGTAATGCTTGAGCGATTGGCAGCCACTGAACCAACGACACTTGCCTGTATGCATGGCAGTGCCTGGAGTGGTGATGGTGCGAAACTGCTGAGGGCTCTCGCCGATTCGCTGTCTTGCTGACGCATACTCAATTCAGCGAACTGATTCCAAGCACGCGCATTGACAGCGTATTGATACAAACTCATAACAATTCCCACCGCTTTCGACATCCAACCGAAACACGGCCTGCCTAATCTATTAGCCATGAACAAGGCATGGCACACGCCGGTGCTTTGTCAGGCAACCGTTTTATCAACCGCAACAGCGACACCACGGGGGTGCAACATGACGACCAGACAGCTACATATCCGGGCCTACACAGAGTGGCAAGGATCCCCCGATATCAAACGTGAATATCACACCTTCGAGTACTACTGGTGGGAAAAATACGCGCGGGTCTACGGGCTTTCCTCGCGGGCAGGAACAGTCGCGACAACGGTCCATTGAACGCCGAATGTTACCTCTCCCGTAACCGGGACGGGTTCAAGAGCCTTTGCTTGAACAGAGGAAGACGTTACTTTTTGTGCTATAAGATGATTTTCCCTTCCTTTAAGGCCACAGGCTGCCCGGATGACAGAGCAGAATTCGATCCTTGTGCTGGACGATGACCCGGACGTGCGTGAAATGCTGACGGATTATTTCACCGGTCAGGGCTACGAAGTCATTGCGCTGGCCACGGGCGAGGCGATGCGCGAGGCGCTTGGTGAGCATGTGCCGGATGTCGTGTTACTGGATATCGGTTTGCCCGGGGAGGACGGACTGAGCCTGGCGCGCTATGTGCGCGAGCACTTCGACGTCGGCATCATCATGGTGTCGGGCGCAGGCGATACAGTCGATCGTATTATCGGCCTGGAAGTTGGCGCCGACGATTACGTGGCAAAACCCTTTGATCTTCGTGAGTTGCACGCCCGCGTCAAAAGCGTGATCAGGCGTTATGCGCGCAGCGCAGCCACGGCCCAACGCGGATCCGCTGAGCCGCAGGCGGCGGCGAGCCGCGTGCCCTTCGGTATCGGGCTGCTCGATCTGGACAGTTGCCAGTTGCTTGGTGCGGACGGCGCGGAGATCCCGTTGACGGCCATGGAGTTCGGGCTCCTCAAGGTGTTCGCCGAGCGCCCCAATCGGCCACTGTCGCGCGATCAGTTACTGAACCTGACCCAGCATCGCGACTGGGACCCCTATGATCGCAGTATCGACATCCGCATTGCACGCCTGCGACGCAAAATCGAGCCCGATCCGCGCAATCCGGTTGTGATCAAGACCGTGCGTGGCATGGGTTATATGTTCGTTCCCGGGCAGACGAAACCGGCCGGCTAGGGGGCAGGCGTGCGGATTTCCCTCCGTCAATGTATCCGGGCCGTTTCAATTGTTTCAGTCGTGTAACAGCCCACCACTATTTCCGCAACCCTGTATAAACTCTGACCAGGTAACGGGGTAACCAGACCGTGAAGAGACCCAGACCATGAGCGCCGAGACGGGCAGCGTGCAACAGCATAGCGATAGCGGAGACCTGCGGGAGATTTTCCGCATTGCCGCGGCGGGTGTTGCGGCCGAACGCGGCGA
>CP070738.1:498977-502074 GCA_020347685.1 Gammaproteobacteria bacterium
CCTCGACACTGACCGCGGGCACCAGGGCGTGCACCGCCAGGCCGGTTGCCGCCATCAGCGCGCCGGCGACAATGAAGCTCCACAACAGCAGGTAGACAAAGAAATACACCGACCAGAAGCGCGGCAGCCGCCTGACCCAGCCTTCCAGCAGCGTTGTGCCGGTGGCCAGCTGCCAGCGCGCCAGTCCCTCATTGAGGGCAAACTTCAGCACGGCGCCGACGACCGCAGCCCACACAATGGCGACCCCGTACTTTGCTCCCGCGACCGAAGCCGCAATCAGGTCGCCGGCACCCAGTCCGGTGGCCGCGATGACAATGCCCGGGCCGAGCTCGCGAAGTCGTATCATATCGGGGCACAGTATACTCAATTACCGGCGCGTGTTTTTCCGTGGTCGTCGGGGCCAACCGTAAAGACCTGCACCGAAATAGATTTACTCTCCCCCCGGCCGTCCGTTCAGGCTCTGTTCAGGAATCCTTGCATATATTCATAGCCGAGAGGGTGTACGGCCTGTACATCGAGCTGAATCCAGAATGCGTTCCTGCAATGAGGCGTGCCAATGAACACCACGACGATTCGAGACCGCAAAATCGACCGGAAATTTACCGGATGCCTGATGGGAGGATGCCTCCTGTTGCTGCCGATGGCCGTGCACGCGAGTTCGCAGACGCCGACCATTAAACTGTTTCCGACCACGGTACTGGAGGAGATCAAGCACACGGGTAACGTCGCAGCGGAAATGGAAACCGGCCTGCAAACCGTCATCGCCCGCCTCGATGAACAACAACAGCTGTATGTCCAGAGCAAATGCGAAGGCAACGAGGGCGATCCCGGCTGTGAACAGATTGCCCGGCAAATGGGCAAGAGCTATCTCGAAATGCTGACTATCATGGGCGACAAGCTGCCGGAGATGGAAACCGCCGTCAACAGCACCTCCGCCAGTCTCGAGAAGCGCATCCGCAGGGAACTCGGTCAGAAAAAGACGTCCTGGACCTTGCAGGAACTGCTGGCGGGCGCACAGTTGGAAGGCACAGACAAGGCAGACCGACCGGCGCTGCGCGGGCGTTCCGGCATGCGGCTCAGCGACCGCTTCCACCAGTATTACAAGCTGGTGGCCCGCTCCGGCGGCGAGGTCAACTCCTCGCTGGCGGTGATCGCATCGGACATCTATCTGGATATGCAGGAAACCTCGAGCCTGATCGCGCGCACCCGCGAAGAGATCAGCCGCGCCACCCTGATGGAGCAGCTCAACCAGTCGTTCGGCACCATCACACCGGAGATGCAGGAAGTGGTGGCGGGCGTGAAGTCGATCCTGTTCGGCGAGGAAGAACCGCTGATGCCGATGACGGCGCCGCCCGCCAGCCAGCCCGAGCAGGCGTACGACAGCCCCCTGAACCTCTAACAGCAAGCAAAGCGGGGAACACCGCCATGAACACATCGATAACTTCCAGCGTCACCGCAACCGTTGCCCTGGCGGCCATGGCGACTCTACTCACGGCCTGTAACAGCAACCCGACGCGCGCCACGGCGTGCAGTCTTCCGCAAGGCCCCGACCTGAATCGCGCCATCGCCGCGGCCCGCTTCGACCTCGAGACCGGCTGCGAGCAGCAGTTCGATCAGTATTTCCAGCGCCTGCTGACGATTGCCGAGGGCGATCCCAAAAAAGACAACAAGAGCGCATTCAGCGATTTTCTGATATGGGCCAATGAACAAGGCCTGTTGAGCAAGCGTCAGGCGCGGGAAACCTACACCCGCTATTTCGGGGTCAAGTACGTCTCCCTTATCAGTGATTACAGCGTCTGCGACCAGACCTGCCCGCGCCGCGCCGAGGTCATGCGGGAGATGAACAAGGAACTGGTGGACAAGGAACAGGGCCTGCTCAAGGTCAGCGCAGACCGGCGCGAGTTTTACCGCGCCAATCGCCTGTTTCAGGAGACCGAACTGGTCCTGGAGGCTACCTGCGAGGCCTGCGGGTCAATCGAGTAAGCGGCCATGCGGGAGCAGCACGGCCGCGGCTTTCTGTCCGGCATGCTGCTGGGCGTGGTTCTCAGCCTGCTGACCGGCCTGGTCGGCGTCTACCTGCTGATCGTGCTGGACATCGTTGCGGTATCGGTGGTCGATACCCCCGGGGTGCAGGCGGTGAGCGAGTGGACCCGGCGCAACCTTGGCCTGTCGGTACTCCCGTTCGGAATCACCCTGGGCCTGTATGTTCACAGCCTGCGCAGCCTGGCCAGGCGGCTCGACCACGGCTCTCCCCAGAACGAAATCGGACAGCTCGAACATCTGACCGACGTCTGGACCAGCCTGTTTTTCGGCATCGGGGTGATCTGGACCGCCATCGGCATGCGCAGCGCACTGCTCTACGCCATTGGGGATCCGGACGTGGCAGCGCAGTCGGGCGCCTTCGCCATCCTCACCCGGCTGGTGGACGGCGGTATCCTGACCGCTCTGACGACCACTATCGTGGGCGGTATCGGCGGGTACCTGATGCGCGTGATCAAGAGCTCGTACCTGGGCACGAAACTGAGCCGTTACTACGAGGAACAGGAGCAGCGCCATGCCGCGCGGGTCGAACACCTGCTGCGCGACATCAGGGAGTCCATCGCCTGCCTTTCCGCAGCGCCCTCACCCGCGGCCTGTGAGCTGCTGGAAGAAAAATGATCCGGCGTGGCCGCAGCGGAAAATACACCGCCGCACCCGGTAGCGCGGGCAGCGATACCGATGCACTGCAGACCGATGTCATGCGTTTCATGTCCATTCTTGGCCTGTGCCTGATGGCCGTGTTTGCGCTGGTACAGAGCATTCCGCGCCAGGACACGGAGCGCATCCCGCGCGAGGCGGAGCTGGAGAAACTGCAGCGCGATATCGCCCTGCAGGAGCAGCGCGCGCGGTTTCTCGAGGCGCGGCTGGAGCGTCTCACAGCGCAGGCCCGCAGCGCACAGGAGCGCACCGTGGGCGCGCGGCAGGCGTTGTCATCAGCGCAGCAACAACTGACGCTGCTTGTCGATCAGACCGAGCAGGCACGCAGCGACCGCGAGCGCCTGAGCGCCGCGCTGACGGTTCTGAGACAACAGCTCGCGCAGGCCCGCCAGGAGCTGGC
>CP070738.1:502174-505258 GCA_020347685.1 Gammaproteobacteria bacterium
TCGAGTCGGTGTTCGAGGATATTCTGGCGGATATCCGGGCGCGCGATGAGCGCGATGCGGGTCGTTCTGTCGCGCCGTTGCGGGCCGCCGAGGATGCCCAGCAGGTCGATACCACCGAGCTGGATATCGCCGCCACGATGGCGCGCCTGCGCGATTTGCTAAAAAATCGTCTAAACCCGTGAATTCCATAGAATATACAGTTATACTGTAACGCTACTTGGTCTGGCACCGTTTTACGGTGCCAGTTGTTTTTAAACGTCAACCCGTCAACCGGGGCATTTTTTCCCCGCACAGCGGACCTAAATGTGCCGTTGCCCGAGTGCAGCGGAAGGATTTTTCACCCATGTCTGAAAGTTTTGCTCAACTCTTTGAAGAAAGCCTGGTTAACAAAGAAATGCGTCCAGGTTCTATCGTCACCGGTACGGTGGTCGACATCCAGCCCGACGCTGTCATTGTCAATGCCGGCCTCAAGTCCGAGGGGGTCATTCCCATCGAACAGTTCTACAACAGTCAGGGTGAAGTCGAGGTCGCCGTTGGCGATGCTGTCGAGGTGTCGCTGGATGCCGTCGAGGACGGTTTCGGTGCAACGCGTCTGTCACGTGAAAAAGCCAAACGCGCTCAGGTGTGGAAGCGACTGGAAAAAGCCACCGAGGATGGTGAAATCGTCAAGGGTGTCATTAGTGGCAAGGTGAAAGGCGGCTTCACTGTCGATATCGACGAGATCCGTGCCTTCCTGCCCGGTTCGCTGGTCGATGTGCGCCCGGTGCGCGACACCACCTATTTGGAAGGTAAGGAACTCGAATTCAAGATCATCAAGCTGGACCAGCGCCGCAACAACGTCGTGGTGTCGCGTCGTGCCGTGGTCGAGTCGGAGTACAGCGCGGAACGCGAGCAGCTGCTCGAGACCCTGCAGGAAGGCGCGCAGGTCAAGGGTATCGTCAAGAACCTCACCGACTATGGTGTGTTCGTGGATCTGGGCGGTATCGACGGCCTGTTGCACATCACCGACATGGCCTGGAAGCGGGTCAAACACCCGTCTGAAATCGTCAATGTCGGCGATGAGATCGAAGTGAAAGTGCTCAAGTTCGACCGTGAGCGCAATCGCGTTTCGCTGGGTCTCAAACAACTGGGTCAGGATCCCTGGGCGGATCTGGCGCGCCGTTACCCGGAGGGCACGCGTCTATTCGGTGCGGTCACCAATATCGCCGACTACGGCTGCTTTGTGGAAATCGAGGACGGCGTTGAAGGCCTGGTGCATGTCTCGGAAATGGACTGGACCAACAAGAACGTCAATCCCGGCAAGGTTGTGCATATCGGTCAGGAAGTGGAAGTCATGGTGCTCGATATCGACGAAGAGCGCCGCCGCATTTCGCTGGGTATGAAACAGTGTCATACCAATCCCTGGGAGGAATTCTCCGCGACCCATAACAAGGGTGACCACGTCACGGGCACCATCAAGTCCATCACCGATTTCGGCATCTTCATCGGCCTGCCGGGCGGTATCGACGGCCTGGTGCACCTGTCCGACATCTCCTGGAGCGATGAAGGCGAGGAAGCCGTGCGCGACTTCAAGAAGGGTGACGATCTCGAGGCCGTGGTGCTGTCGGTCGATGCCGAGCGCGAGAGGATTTCCCTTGGACTTAAACAGCTTGAGAAAGATCCTTTTTCCAGTTTCACAGCTGAAAACCCTAAAGGAAGTATCGTCAAGGGCGTTATTAAGGAAGTCGACGCCAAGGCGGCGATCGTCGAGTTGGGAGACGGCGTGGAAGGGACGCTGCGCGCCTCCGAACTCACCCGGGACCGGGTCGAAGACGCTCGCACGGTGCTGAACGTCGGCCAGGAGATCGAAGCCAAGTACATCGGTGTGGATCGGAAAAACCGCACCATTCAGCTGTCGATCAAGGCCAAGGATAGCGACGAGGAAGCGGCGGCGATCAAGGATTACACCCGTACCTCGGGGCCGGCGGGCGCCAAGCTGGGCGACGTGTTGAAGGAACAACTTGAAAATAGTGGAGACTAATCAGTATATTAGTCTAGTATTGGGATAGCGGGTGAAGGGGAGGCCGGGTGGCCTCTCCGAAACCCATCGGGGACAGCGTTATGACAAAGTCAGAGTTAATCGAACTGCTCGCGGCTAAAAACAGTCATCTGAACCATAAGGATGTGGAGCTGGCCGTCAAAAGCCTGATCGAACAGATGAGCTTGTCGCTGTCGACCGGTAACCGCATCGAGATCCGCGGCTTCGGCAGCTTCTCCCTGCACTATCGCCCGCCCCGCATGGGACGCAATCCCAAGACCGGCGAAGCGGTCGCCCTGGCGGCAAAGTACGTGCCCCATTTCAAACCCGGCAAGGAATTGCGTGAACGGGTCAATATCCACCAGAGGTCCGAAACGCCCGAGAGCTCTGCGCCGGTATCCGGTGACAGCGGCGGCCACAACACTCCCAAAGAAGGCAGCCTGTTCTAGGCATTTGCCGCAAACCTGCAAACACCACATAATTGCCGCTCCTGATTTGAAAAGATGCATTAGGGGCGGTCATGTTGCGTCTGTTCGGCTTCATTTTGCTCATCGTTCTGGTGGTGCTCGGCTTGTCTTTTGCCGTGCTTAACGCCGAACCCGTCCCGCTCAATTACTATTTCGGATCTCGCGATATCCCTCTCTCCATGGTGGTCGTGCTGTCGCTGGCGGCCGGCGCCCTGATCGGCGTGCTGGTCAGCATGGGCATGATTCTGCGCCTCAAGCAGCAGGCGGCACAGCTGCGCAGAAAGCTGCAGCGGGCGGAAAAGGCAGCCGATCATCTCAGCATTCTGCCCGCAAAGCAGTAAAAAGCGGTAAGGGGCAATTCATCGAAACGCAAATCCTGCTCTGGTTGCTGTTGCCGGTGGCGGCTGCCTCGGGCTGGTGGGCGGCGCGCTACAGTCAGAAGAAGATAAACGCCGGATCCCGTGCAGTACTGAATTCGGCCTACGGTCAGGGGCTCAATTACCTGCTCAATGAACAACCCGACAAGGCCACCGAAGTGCTGGTTCAGATGCTCGAAGTGGACCCCGACACCGTGGAGTTGCACCTGGCCCTGGGAAGTCT
>CP070738.1:505358-508440 GCA_020347685.1 Gammaproteobacteria bacterium
CCGGACACCCGCTGCAGGGCGCGCTGCTGGTAGCTGTGGCACAGCGCGATCGCCAGGGCATCGGCGGCATCGGCCTGCGGCGTCCGGGCCAGATTCAGCAACACGCAGACCATGTGCTGCACCTGCTGTTTATCCGCCCCGCCCTTGCCCACCACCGCCTGCTTGATTTCGCGCGGCGCATACTCCGATACCGGCAGGTGGTTGGAAACCGCGGCGCAGATCGCAGCACCACGCGCCTGTCCCAGCTTCAGCGCGGAATCGGCATTGCGGTGCATGAACACGTTCTCGATGGCCAGCTGCTGCGGCCGATAGGCCCCGATCAGTTCGCTCAGTTCGCGAAAAATCAGCCCCAGTTTGTCCCCCAGGCTGTCACCGGTCACCTTGAGGCAGCCGCTGGCCACGTAGCGCGACGCGCTGCCATCGCTGTCGATCAGGCCGTAGCCCAGCAAGCGGGAACCGGGATCAATGCCGAGGATGCGCGCCGTGCGGATCACAGTTCCGCCAGGATGTCCTCGGAAATGTCCGCGTTGGAATAGACGTCCTGTACGTCGTCGAGGTCTTCCAGACGCTCCAGCATACGCACCATCTTTTCCGCGTTGTCCCTGTCCAGGGGGGTGGAATTGTCAGCACGCATCGTCACCTCGGCGGCCTCCGGCGCAAGACCGGCCGCGATCATGGCCTCCTTGACGCTGACAAAATCCTCCGGACTCGTCAACACGTCGACGGAGCCGTCATCATTGCTGATCACGTCCTGCGCGCCGGCCTCCAGCGCGGCCTCCATGATGGCGTCCTCGTCACTGCCGCCCGGGTAGCTGAGGATACCGGTCTGGCTGAACTGAAAAGCCACCGAGCCGCTGGTGCCCAGGTTGCCGCCGGCCTTGGTGAACGCGTGACGCACCTCGGCAACGGTGCGATTACGGTTGTCAGTCATGCAATCCACCATCACCGCGACACCGCCGGGCCCGTAGCCTTCGTAACGGACCTCCTCGAAATTTTCGCCGTCCTGCGCACCGGAGCCGCGTTTGATGGCGCGCTCGATCGTGTCCTTGGTCATGTTGGCGCTCAGCGCCTTGTCCACGGCCAGGCGCAACCGTGGATTGGCTGCCGGGTCTGGATCGCCCGCCCGGGCGGCTACCGTGATCTCGCGGATCAACTTGGTAAATACCTTGCCACGCTTGGCATCCTGGGCCTTTTTTCGATGCTGGATATTGGCCCATTTACTGTGTCCGGCCATTACGTCCTCACTCGGATACCTAAATGGCGGAATTCTAGCATTGCCGGGCGGGTCGCGTCAGGGGCCCCGCCCGGCGTGCCAGCCGCCAGGCTGGAAAAGGTGCGAACAGATGAACTGGAAGTTCGGCTGCGAGTGCTTGGATTCGACCGGCGCAATGGTAGACCCGTTACCCGGGTCGGTGGCGCCGCGCAGGCCGGGCGGACTATTTTCTCAGCACCAGTCGTTCGATCGCGATCTGGTTGGTGTAGGAACTGGCGCGCAACGCGGCCAGCCTGGCAGGCAGCCACTGTGCCTGGCGATGTTCGGCGGGGTTGAGATTTACCGGCACCGGCTCCGGCAGTTGGATGCTGAACACGTACTCGGTGTTCCGGTGCACATCCGGCGCGTAGCGGGCGCGCCATGCGGGCAGGATCTCGAAGCGGTTCTTATAGCCGCAATCAACCAGCAGGTCGCCCGCCTCGAGACCGGTTTCCTCGCCCAGTTCGCGGCGGGCGGCCTGCTCGGGCGTTTCGTCCCAGCGCAGGCTGCCGGTAACCGACTGCCAGTAGCCGGGCGGCTGCTGGCGTTCCAGCAACAGCACCTCGCCGGTCAGCGTGTAGATAACGACCAGCACGGACTCGGGTCGCTTGTATTGCGCGTCACTCACGAATCGGCGGGTTTTTCGGGAATCTTGCGCAGGCGGATATTGAGCTCCCGCAGCTGGGCGTCCGGGACCTCCGAAGGCGCATTGGTGAGCAGGCAGCTGGCTGTCTGGGTCTTGGGAAAGGCCATCACCTCGCGAATCGACTGCGCGCCGCTCATCAGCATGACCAGACGATCCAGCCCGAACGCGAGCCCCCCGTGCGGCGGACAGCCATGTTTCAGCGCATTGAGCAGGAATCCGAACTTGTCTTCCGCTTCTTCGTCGCTGATGCCGAGCAATTCAAACACCCGCCTCTGCACCTGGGTGCGGAAAATACGAATGGAACCGCCGCCGAGCTCTGTGCCGTTCAGCACCATGTCGTAGGCGCGCGAGTGACAGGCGCCCGGATCCGTTTCCAGCAGCTCCAGGTGTTCCTCCTTGGGCGCAGTAAACGGGTGGTGCAGGGAGATCCAGCGTTCCGCGTCCTCGTCCCACTCGAACATGGGGAAATCGACCACCCACAGCGGTTTCCACTGACCCTCCAGCAGGCCGCGGTCTTCGCCCAGCCTGACGCGCAGCGCTCCCAGCGCCTCGTTGACCACCCTGGCCTTGTCGGCCCCGAAGAATACCAGGTCACCGTCTTGGGCACCGGTACGTTCCATGATGGCCGCGATGACATCGTCGGGCAGGAACTTGAGAATCGGAGACTGTAAACCATCGCGCCCGCGACTGAGCTCGTTGACCTTGATGTAGGCCAGTCCCTTGGCGCCGTAGATAGCAACAAAGCTGGTATAGTCGTCGATCTCCTTGCGGCTCAGCTCGCCGCCCCCAGGCAGGCGCAGGGCAGCGACACGCCCGGCGGGATCGAGCGCCGGACCGGCAAACACCTTGAACTCGACGCCCTGCATGAGATCGCCGACGTCGGTCAGCTCCAGCGGCACACGCAGGTCCGGTCGATCCGAGCCAAAGCGCCGCATCGCCTCCTGGTAGCTCATACGCGGGAACGGATCATCCAGCCTGATACCCAGCACCTTGTCGAACGCCGAGCGGATCATGGCCTCCATGAGCGTCATGATGGCGTCCTCGTCCATGAACGAGGTTTCTATGTCCAGCTGGGTGAATTCGGGCTGGCGATCGGCACGCAGGTCCTCGTCGCGGAAACAGCGCACGATCTGATAGTAGCGGTCCACGCCCGATATCATCAGCAGCTGCTTGAACAGCTGCGG
>CP070738.1:508540-511592 GCA_020347685.1 Gammaproteobacteria bacterium
TGACCGCTCGTCATTCCCACCGAGGTATTGCCGAAACGCTGATTCTGCTGGCTGTCGGTATTGCATTGACCCTCACCCACGCTGTCGGCGCGCTGGAAATGCCCCGTGCGATCGCCCTGACGCTGGGTGATTATGCCTTCTCCCCGGCGCATATCGAAGTTACCGCTGGCACTCCGATCGTTCTGACCCTGACCAACAAAGACGCCATCACACCGCACAATTTCACGCTGCGGAACACACAGGCAGGGCTGGATATCGACACAGATGTCGGCGCCGGTCAATCCGTAGTGGTCGAATTCACCCCCCGGGTGGCCGGCACCTACCGCTTCCACTGCAATAAGAAACTGCCCTTCATGAAAAGCCATCTCGCCCGCGGCATGGAAGGCACGCTAACCGTAACCAGCGCGTTGCCCGACTAATGCGGGTTCTGCTCGTTTCAGCCAACAGAGAACATATACCGGACCCGATCTTTCCCCTCGGCCTGGCCTATATTGCCGCGGCGGCACAGCGGGCGGGACACGCAATCGACATTGCCGACCTGTGCTTCGGGCGCCAGCCGGTGCGTGACCTGCAGCGGCGTATCCGCGCCTTCCAGCCCGAGGTGATCGGTTTATCGATTCGCAACGTCGATAATGCAGCGTATCCCCTGACCGTTGACTATTTACCCCGACACCGCGAGGTCATCGACGCCATTCGCGCAACGACCTCTGCCTGCGTTGTGGTGGGCGGTTCGGGCTTCTCCATCCTGCCCGAGCAATACATGCAGGCACTGGATGCAGACTTCGGTATCCGGGGCGCAGGCGAACAGGCCTTTGTCGCCTTGCTCGATGCACTGGCCGAAAAGCGCAATCCTGGAAACATCCCGGCCTTGCGCTCGAAACACCCGTGGCCTGATAACGGTCAGCCTGTTGCCGCACCCGCGGTGCCCCCTTCACAATCCGCAGAAAGCCCGTGGCCGGCCCGCCGACTGTTCGACTATGCCCGCTACATCCGCCGCGGCGGTTGCGGCAATGTACAGACCAAGCGCGGTTGTGTATTCAAGTGCAGCTACTGCACCTATCCCCTGCTGGAGGGCAACCGCTTTCAGCTGCGTGCGGCCGCGGATGTGGTGGATGAGATCGAAGCGCTGCAGACGCGCTATGGTCCACATCCGATTTTCTTTGTCGACTCCATACTCAACTTCCCGCACGGCCACCTGGAGGGCATTTGCGAAGAACTCCTGCGGCGTAAGCTGAAGGTGCGCTGGAGCTGTTACGCCACGCCTGTCAAGCTCGACGCAAACCAGGCACAGCTCATGGCCCGGGCCGGTTGCGAAGGCATTGAGCTCGGAACCGACGCTGTCGATGATGCTCAGCTCGAGCGTCTCGGCAAATCGTTCGATGCCGATACTGTGCACCAGGCCAACCGGCATTGTCTGGATGCGGGCTTGCGTGTTTGCCACAGCCTGATCTTCGGCGCGCCCGGGGAAACCCGCGTTTCGATTCGCAATACCTGCCGGGCGATCCGCGCCATGCAGCCGACCGCTGTCATTGCCATGACCGGCGTGCGCGTGTACC
Organism: Gammaproteobacteria bacterium; assembly: GCA_020347685.1. Classification (GTDB taxonomy): domain Bacteria; phylum Pseudomonadota; class Gammaproteobacteria; order DSM-19610; family DSM-19610; genus Thiogranum. Next base: position 510,097 of record CP070738.1, read on the forward strand.
CCGGCACGCCACTGGCAGAGCAATTGATTGCCGCGGGCATGTTGAGTCGCGCCGCAATCGGACTCGCCCCGGCGTTCTATATTGAACCCGAAGTCGCCGGGTTCCTGCCCGCTTATCTGACCCGGCAGGCACGCGACGCCGGTAACTGGGTGCTGCCGGGGATCGAGCCACCGCTGCTGCCGGCAAGTCAGCGCATGCTGCGCGCGCTGGGTATTTCCGGACCTCTGTGGCGGTTGCTGCGTTTTTCCTGGATGCGCCGGTTCAGCCGCAGCAAGTTCCGGCGCTCCACCACCAGCTGGGGTATTCCCAACCCAAGGAGGACTTTGTTATGAACCTGCAAGATTCACACAATGACACCACGTATCGCACCGCGATGGGACAACTGCTGGTGCTCTACACCCAGGTCGATCGCCTGATTATGCAAGCCTGCGCCGAGCGTATTGCGACGGCGCCGGACGAAGCGGCCCAGCTGGGGCTGGCCAAACAGGTCGGGGATGAATCCCGTCATGTCGCCATTCAGAACGAATGGATGCAATCATTCGCCACCGATCCGACCCCGGTTATTTCCGCCGCCCAGGAGGCCGCCATCCTCGCGCACTTTCGCCAGCTCGACTGGATGGACTTTCTGACCGACATGTATCTGTGCGTCGAAGCGCTCGGCAGCGATGCGGTGGAAAAGGTAGTGCCGCTCGCGGATCCGGGCACCCGGGAATCGCTGCGCGTGCCGTTACAGGACGAACTCGACCACATCGCCTTCGGGGTCGATCGTCTCAGACACGAACTGGCACAGCTGCAAGCGGTCGAGCGGGACGCCTATCTGGGCAGGATTCCGCAACGCATCGAAGCACTGAACCGCATGTTCCAGGGCATGGGACTGGAGGTGCAGGCCCTGTTCGAGGCCGTCGGAACCGACTACGACATGCTCTGCGAGTCGTTGCGGGAACGCAAATCCGCGCTGTTGCAGCAGGTCGCCAGGCCGCTGGCCGCCTGAAAATCGGTTCAGAGCCGGTTACCGCAACAGCTCCTGCTGTGCGCTGTCAGGGGCGTCCCGAAACCGGCTTTGCGCCCCGTTCCTGGTGAACTGCTCACCGATGAATAGATCGTTGTTGACGGTCAGCACCCGCTGCAGCCAGCGTGCCGACGTCTGACACGCCGGGGAATACGGCGGTTCCCTGCACAGCTCGACCTCGCCGTCGGCAAGCAGGGTGAGGTGCAAACCCGGCAAAGGCCGCACCTGCATACCGTCTGGTGCACGGGTGTAATCCATGATGGTTGGCTCGGTGATGTTAAGCAGTTTGAGCAGGACTCCCGGCACCTGATACATCGGCAGGCTACCGGGTCGCAGGGGACCACGCTGGCCGTCGATGATAATCAGGGGCGTGGTGACGTAGAAGTGAAACATGTCCAGGGTGAAACGGCTGCGCTTCGATACGAGCACGTCGGAGTCAACGTAGCCGGCGTAATTCTCCCCCAGGAACGGCAAGTGATCGCCGCAC
>CP070738.1:511692-514738 GCA_020347685.1 Gammaproteobacteria bacterium
CTTTCGGGCAGACGCGACCGGACAGCGCTACTGACGAAGTTCCCGCATCGGACATCAATCACCCGTATCATATGGGTGACCTCATCAACATTGAGGTAAAGAATGGTAAGGGGACCCTGATGCATACGACCAACCGCATTACCCTGTCACCCGGCCGGCTGAGCATCCTGGATGCAGACGGCAGCGCATTCATCATCCATACCTTTTCAGACACCTACTGCGACGAGGAGAGCGAACTCAAGAAAGGCTGTGCCGGTGGTCCACGCGACGCCTGCGGTGTTATCAAAGCCAATTGAAATTGGCTCTGCCGGCGGCTGAGCAATCTGGCGCCTGAGCCGCTATCAGGAGACGATTAACGCCGCTATTTGGCGCCATTGTGCAGTACGCCATCTGCTTTTCCGCGGCTGCAGAAAATTTACCGTGCATCCGGTCCGGCGCGGGCGTAGGCTTGCCCGGCACGGTGCGAATCGCGTGTGACTATCAGGAGTAAAATTCTTTGCAGGATATCAGTGACATAAAAATCGTCGCTATCGACGAGAAACGGCCGCCCAAAGTGCGCAAGGAACCCTATATCGACCTGTTCTTCAAGCTGTCCCGCCAGGTGCCCGAGGATTGGTGTGACGAGTTCAACAGGCTGACGGGGAAAATGGAGCCGACGATCAAGATCAACAAAAAAGAGGGCCTGTTCATCGAAACCTATGTGCGGGACATGCACCTGATCCAGGAACACCTGGACAAGATCCGGCAGAAAATCACTGACTGCAACGAACGGTACAGCACCAGCATCCGGGAAAGAGAAATGGCGGAGGCCGCGAAAACCGCTGCGCTGCTGGGTGATGGCGGTAAGCAGGGGGTCCTGAATCAGATTATCGCCACGTTGAAATTTGATGATTGACTGCGCCAGCGAAGAAGGGATGAAACTTCCCCAGTATTGTTAACGTCCTGACTGGGAAAGGGGGGTCAGAGTCGATTCTCCCAGCCGCTGGACTGGGGGGAGTCGGCGCCGGGTAAACGCGTGTTTGCGGTCCTTGCCCGGAGCGGCCGGCCAGCTAGTCAATCCAGCCGAGGACGTTGCGGAGTATAGACCAGCGCGGCTGCTTTCCCTCCGCTCCCTGACCGAGAATCCAGTAGGCGTAGGAGCGCTGGATCATGCCCTCGTTGGTGGCAAACACTACCCACTCGTTGATTGCGTCCACGAGTTCGCCGGCGTCCAGCGCGAGCCCGAAGGCCGAGGGTATCTTCACGGGATCCGGCTGCGGGACGACGACGGTGTACTCGGGGTGCAGCAGCGTCCATGCGGAGCCATTTTCCGCCGGCACCAGGAAGGCATCGAGTTCGGGGTGCTCACCCTCGAAAAAGGGCCCCCAGAACTCCAGTGTGATGAACTCCACGTCCGCATCCCCAAAGTAGCGTCGCATGCTGTACTCGACCTGGCGGGTGTCAAGCGGCACGCCTATTTTCAGGCCCCGGCTGCGACGCAGTGCCGCGATGCTGCCGAACGCGTGGCGGTGTTCGTCGCGTACCGCAAGACCCATGGTTCCCGTCATGTAGGGCGCGGACAGGCGCAGGGAAGGGAACCAGAACGGCCGGTACCAGGTGCCCGGCATCACGTCGATGACGCCGTCGGCGAGCATCTCGGGCAGTTCCGGCCATTCAACAGGGATAAACTCGGCCCTGACGCCGAAGGAGTCCGCCATACTCTCGGCCAGTTCAATGTCGAAGCCAACCAGCTCGCCGTCGAGGTTAAAGAAACTGAAGGGCAGGTTCGCCGGGTCGTAGCCGACTCTCAGGGTGCCGCGCTGCCGGATGTGTGCGAGTGTTAGAGTTCGGCTCGCTGTGTCCTCCGGTTGCACTGTGATGCGGTCCCGGTGGACGATTGCAGATGACATGTCGCGAGGCGTGTGCATCCGACGTAGCGCCTCATCTTTGTGATAAGCGGTGTCGATCGTCGCGTCAAGTATCATCCGTACGGCAATGACGGTGACGGCGGTGCCGGTGAGCATTATTGCACCGGCTGCCAGCAGCCGCCTGCGCTTCAGCACCAGAAACCCGCCCATGGCACCGGCACCGAGCAGGGCGAATGCGAGCAGGTTCATCGCGGTCACCATGGCGTCGAACTTGCCACTGATGATGGTGGTCGGGATGTATAGCTGGAACAGGTCGTGCGGCAGACCGAAAAAATCCATAAGAAAGGGCAGCGCCACCTGCGCCTTGGCAAAATAGCTCGGCACGCCGACCGCGAACAGGTTCGAATAGTCGGCCGCAGACAGGGAACTGCCGGCCAACCAGGCGGCGAACGGAACGAACAGCAGGGTCAGCAGGCGCCCGGCGTTGGGAAAGTTGAACATGATGGGCACCAGAATTTCGGCAGCCGAGTCGCTTTCCGCGCTAAGCAGTCCGCGCTGCTGCAGTAATGCCTTGGTGCGTTCCACAAGTATCGGCAGCACGATGAAGGCGTTGTTGGTCACGAACGCCGTGAGCAGCGCTTCGCGGCCGATGCCGATGACCTCCCGGTAGCGGAATGGCGTCAGCGCCGTCACCAGTAGCGGCAGGACCAGGAAGGCGAGCAGGAGCGATGCGGCACCGAAGGTAATGAAATAGACTTCCAGCCTCACGAAAGTCTCAGGTGTCATCGTGCCGGCAGTCACAGCGCCGATGGCAAACACGCCGACTGGCGTCAGGCTGACGATGAATCGGGTAATGCGCACGATCGACGCATTGAGCACCCGCAGGGTGCCTAGTACGCGTTCCTTGTCCTCCAGACCTATCAGGCCGATGCCGATCATCGAGCTGAACAGGACAACGGCGGGTATGACGGCGTTGGAGAGTGAATGGAACGGGTTCGAGGTGAAGTAGAGGTCCGCGATGGAGAACGGATGCTTGGGCTCGACGAGGGCGTGGCTGAAGAATGATGCGCTCTGCATGACGGGGAATGCAGCTGGCATCACCGCGATAACCGCGAACGACAGCACACAAACTACCAGCAGCAGTATACCCCCGCGGACAGCGAGGCGTTTTGCCTGGTCCGGTTCGAGCTGCCCGAACC
>CP070738.1:514838-517854 GCA_020347685.1 Gammaproteobacteria bacterium
GTTGGCGGCAAGCCTGGAAACCTCTGTTTATTTTCGATCCGTCGTTTCCTTCGTGTGCTTGGTGGTGAAAAACTCGCACTAGCAGCAGCCGCTGCGCCCGTTTAGCTGCACCGGCGGACAGGGCACACTGCCCCAGGAACAGAACACGCAGCAGTCACCACGCCTGGGTTTGAGGAGCGCGCCGCAACCGGTGCATTCGTAGAACCACTGACAGGCGTCGAGCGGCATGGTTTCCTCGCGCGAACAGCCGCACAACGGGCAGGTAATTACTGATCTGCGTTCCACCTCCATGGCGTTATGCTGTCACGCGCTGCGCACCCTGCTGGCGGGAAACCAGCAGCGACAATATCCGACACCGCGTCCATGCGGGGCGTCGAAGCGGTGTGCCATGGCTATTGGTGCGCAATCGGTTTTTCCGTAAACAGATAATCCTTCAACTCCTTGTCGAAAGCCGGATCCTGCCGGCGTATCCATTCCAGCACCATGGCCGCATGCTCTTTCTCCTCGTCGCGGTTGTGCGCCAGTATCGCCTTGAGTTCCTTGTCCTTGCAGGCATCGACCCGCTGGTTATACCAGTCGACTGCCTCCAGCTCCTCCATCAGAGAGATGATCGCGCGATGCATGTCGCGCGTCGTATCAGACAGTTCGTCAACCGGTTCATGATAGCCTTCGTTCGCCATTCGCGTACTCCTGGTCAGAAGCTCATTGGATTATTGTTGTCGTGGCGCCCGGATTATCGCGGTGGCGGGCGGCCTGCCTGCTAGCGATGATTACCGCGGCTGGGCGAGCACGTCAAGCGGACGGATCCCGCGACGCTCAGACAAGCGTGTCCTGCACCACCCGCCAGGCCTGCAGGGTGCAGGCTACCGACCAGGCCTGCGCCGGCGCACCGCGCGGACGATGCGGTGCCGCAGCGTCGAAAATTTCGCTCACCGTGCCGAGCCCCGCATCGAACAGATGATCGCGCAGCGCCTCGAGACGCTGCGTGGCGAGGCAGCGGTCGCCGCTGACGCGGTACTCCGCCATTACATAGTGACCCAGCAGCCAGCCCCATACCGGCCCCTGGTGATAGGCGCTGTCGCGCGCCGGCACGCCGCCGCTGTAGGTTGCCCGATAGTCGCGCTCCCCCGGGGCCAGCGAGCGCAGTCCCATGCCGCACAGCAGTTCGCGTCCGCATTCGGCCACCACCGCGGCCTGCTCCTCGGGTTCCAGAGCCGAGTGTGTCAGGCTGACCGCCAGTATCTGGTTGGGCCGGATGCTGGCGTCATGGCCCGCCGGCCCGTCCAGGACATCGAACAGCCCGGCGTCCACATCACGTCGGTAGCGCGCGAAACCCACCGATACCCGCGCTGCCAGTTCCGCGTAGTCGGCCTCCGGGTCATTCAGCCGGCCTGCGAAGTCGGTCATGGCGCACAGCGCGTTGTACCACAGGGCGTTGATCTCCACCGGTTTGCCGGTGCGCGGCGTCACCACCCGTCCGGCGACCCTGGCATCCATCCAGGTGAGCTGCACCCCCGGGTCAGCGCAGTGTATCAGGCCGTCCTGCGGATCCATGCCGATGGCGAAACGGGTGCCGTCGCGATAATGCCGGACAATGGACTGCAGCACCGGGTAGTGGCGTTCGAGACTCTCCTCGTCGCCGGTCGTATCCAGGTAGGCGCGCCACGCCTCGATGTACCAGAGTGCGGCATCGGCACTGTTGTATTCGGGGTGTTCGCCGCGCCCCGGAAACAGGTTCGGCACCATCCCCTGGTCGATGAACGTGGCGAAGGTCTCGAGGATGCGCAGCGCGGTATGGTGGCGCCCGGTGGCCAGCGTCAGTCCGGCCAGTGCGATCATGGTGTCGCGACCCCAGTCGCCGAACCAGGGGTAGCCCGCGATCACAGAGACGCCGCGCCCCCCGCCAGGCAGGTGCCGCGCAAAAATGAAGCTGTCCGCAGCCAGCACCAGCTGGGCAATCCAGTCGGGCAAGCGACCCAGCACCGTACTGGCTGACGCCAGCAGCCGGCGTTCCCGCATCAGGAAACCCTCCAGGCTCGCCTCCAGGTTCACGGGTTCCGCCCGACGCTGCAGGACCAGTCCGCACCAGGACTGTGCCGACAGACCCAGGCGCGCAAACCCGATGCGCAGGTGCTGGTCACGGTGCTCCAGGCCGCGCTCGCGTTCCAGCGGCAGATCGAAGGCCTCGATCCAGGTACGATCCGCACGCAGTTCGCCGCCCGGTGCGCGGATATGCAGGGTGCAATCGGGCTCGAAGCCGACCCGCAGCGTCGCACCGTCTGCCGCGACCGTCGGTGCCAGGCTCTGGTGTTCGCTGACCTGGTGATGGTCGCGGCAATTCGCCAGCAGCGCGATATGCAATTCCGGCGTTACGTCCGCGGGCGCGCCCAGCAGGCGAAACGCGATACAGGTGGTGTCACTGTCGTGCTCCATCCAGATGCGCTGTTCGAGCAGCAGGTCAGCGATGGCAAATCGCCACACCGGCATACGGCCTTCCAGGCTGAAGCATTGCAGCTGCAGGTAACCGGGTGGCTCTACGACCCCGTCGGCCCAGCGGTTGGTGAACAGCGGCCAGTCCTGCTCGCCACAGCGCAGTGTCGCATCGGCCTTGACGGCGAGCAGCGCGCGACCCAGCGGCGGGTGCAGAGGCACGACCAGCAGCCCGTGGTAACGACGTGTCAGTGACCCTGCCACGCTGCCACAGGCGTAAGCGCCCCTGCCGTTGGCCAGCCACCATTCGCGCCGCTCCGCCAACTCGAGTTCGCCGCAGATTTCGCGGCCGAAGCGAACGAAGCGGGGAACGTCGCAGCCGCTCACTTGATCACTGCACCCCGCTGCAGCGCCTTCAGCGCACTGCGAAGCATCGCGCCCCCGCTGATACCGGACCCGTCAGACCCGAGGCCATCAGCCACAGCGTAACCGGCCGCTGCGGTAGAGTCCCGGACCCGCTCGCGCCGGTATGAAGCAACGAGCCACGACCCCAGCGGTGCTGACCGGTAACGGGTTAGCCGGCGAG
>CP070738.1:517954-520958 GCA_020347685.1 Gammaproteobacteria bacterium
AGCTGAATGCTGCCCAGCTGAGTCGGGGAGCTGCTTCCCGGCGTCAGCGCCGACACAACGCCATCGGAACCAATCGTAATACTGGTGGCGTTGCTGGGGATGGTGATAGCAGGCTGAATGACGTAGCCGCTGGCCGTTACCAGCTGACCCGTTTCATCCATTTTGAATGCCCCATCGCGGCTGTACGCGATATTCCCGTCCGGCAAGAGCACCTGAAGAAAGCCGCGCCCCTGAATGGCCACATCCAGACTGTTCTCGGTCTGCACGATATTCCCCAGGGTATGCAGCTTCTCTGTCGCTACGGTGCGCACGCCCGTGCCCAGCTGCATACCGGACGGCAGGCGCGTGTCCTGTGACGACTGGGCGCCGACTTGGCGCACGTTCTGATACAGCAGATCCTCGAAAACGGCGCGATCCCGCTTGAACCCGGTTGTATTCACATTGGCCAGATTGTTCGAAATCACACTCATCCGCGTCTGCTGGGCTTCCAGACCGGTTTTCGCAACCCATAATGCTTTGTTCATATCTCTACCTCGTCAAACCCGTTGCCGCTAGCCCAGACTCATGAGCTGGGCGGTCTGTTCGTCCATTTCCTTGGCGGTCTGCATGATCTTCACAGACATTTCATACTGCCTGGCCAGACCGATCATATCCACCAGCGCTTCGACGCTGTTGACATTGCTCGATTCCAACGCACCGCTGAGAAGCGTCACCTCGGTGGTTGCCGGTGCCGCCCCACCCGTGCGCGTGCGCAACAGACCGTCCTCGCCCTTGACCAGTTCGCTATGTTCCGGTGCAACCAGCTTGATCCGTCCGACTTCCGCGAGCGTACTCGGCTGCTGCCCGATCGGGCGTACGCTGATAGTCCCGTCGCGGCCGATTTCCAGCTTTTCGAATTCCGGTATGACAATCGGCCCGGACTCGCCCATAACCGGGTGACCCGCGCCGGTTAACAGCTGGCCATTGATGTTGACCCGCAGGTTACCGGCACGCGTATAGGCTTCGGTCCCGTCCATCGCCTGCACTGCTATCCAGCCATCCCCGTTCACGGCCACGTCGAGCGGTCGCCCGGTCGACTGTATGGTACCCTTCTCGAAGCGCGCCCCTGCGTTTTCACCCAGCGCATAAGCGCGACTTTCATAGCCCGGCCCGTCAACGAGCTGGGCACGAAAGTTGGCCAGGTCGGCCTGGAAGCCAATGGTGTTTACATTGGCAAGATTGTTGGCGTTGACAGACTGCGCACGCATGAGCTGCTTCGCGCCACTTGCCATAACAAACACGACCCGGTCCATGATCAGCTCCTAGTCAGACCTAGCGAATATTGATAATGGTCTGAGTTATGGTGTCGGCGGTGGTGATAACCTGCGCGTTAGCCTGGAAATTGCGCTGTGCGGTAATCATGCCTACCAGCTGTTCGGTCAGATCGACGTTCGATCCTTCCAGTGCTCCGGATTCGATCAGCCCCGCAGCACCGGCTCCTGGTGCACCGACCAGCGGCGCACCGGAATCAAAGGTTTCAGCCCAACTGGTGTCTCCCAACTGGCGCAGTCCCTGCGAATTATTGAAGGTCGCTACGGCGATCTGCCCCAGAGTTCTCGACTGTCCGTTCGTGAAACGCGAGGTGATAACACCCGCCTCACTGATATCGATCCCGCTCAGACGCCCGGTGGCAAACCCATCCTGCGCCAGCTGGCTGACGTTGAAAGGGCTGCCGTACTGGGTGGTGCCGGTAAAATCCAGGTCCAGTGACATGGTTGCCGCACCCGTGCCCGGGTTGATGCCGCCTATGGTGTAGGTACCGGGGAAGGTCGTGGTATCAATACCACCGCTACTGGTGAACTCGATCGTGTTGGCACCGCCCTGTGGGTTGCCATCGACATAAAGGTGCGCATCCCACTGGTTCGGTGTTGCGCTCTTCACGAAATACAGCGTCGCCAGATGCGGCGAGCCGAGGGAATCGTAAACGGTTAAGGACGTCGAGTTGTTATAGCTGGTGGCGTCTGTCGGATCCAATGGCGCCGTCGCCGGCGCACTCAGAGACGCATCCAGATTGGCGCCGACGCCGATCTGGGTGCTGGCCTGCGGCGCGATGTCGGAGCGATCCAGCTGCAGAGGCCCCGTTGCACCTGTAATGTTACCGTTCTGGTCGGACTGGAATATAGTCAGTTGCTGCTGCTGATTGTTGACGACGTACCCGTCACGGTCTACGCCGAACTGGCCGGCTCGCGAGTAGACATTCACGCCGTTGTCATTGAGCATGAAGAATCCCTGCCCGTTGATAGCCAGGTCCAGATTGTTGTCGGTAAACTCGACATTACCCTGGGTAAACTGCTGGGACACCGACGAAACACGCACGCCAGTACCAATTGCATTGGCAGTGACACCCAGGTTCGAGGTTGCGAAAATATCCGCAAATTCTGCCCGTGACTCCTTGAAGCCAGTAGTACTGGCGTTCGCCACATTGTTACCGATGACCCGCAATTCTGCGGAAGATGCGTTTAACCCACTTAGAGCTGTTCGAAACGGCATTGTATCTCTCCCTCAGCCAAACTGTTTACAGAATCTGCTGTACTTCAGAGAAGTCCAGCGATCCGACACCTTCAAGATCAAGCAGCAAGCCACCGCTGTTACTCAGCGTGACGCTACGCACTTGCGATTCGAGCAGCGTGTCAACCGCCTCAGTGCGGCCGTCCACGCTTGCTTCGGCACTTACAAAATAGGTTCCCGGCGACGCGAACTGGCCGTCGTCCTTTAGCCCATCCCACTGGAAGGACACTGACCCCGCAGCCTGCGCCCCCAGTTCGACACGGCGCACCAGCTGTCCTGCCTGGTCGTATACATTGACCGCCACATCGTTACTCGCTGCGGGCAGTTCGACTGTGCCACTAATAGTTCCACCCTCACTCAATGCGGCCAGACCTGTGGGGGCGAGGACACTGCGCCCAACCAGATTGGCTGCCTGCAGTGCCTGATTCGACACCAGAGACTCACTCAGCTTCCCAAA
>CP070738.1:521058-524034 GCA_020347685.1 Gammaproteobacteria bacterium
TGGATGAAAGCTTCACGGTATGGTGCGCACAGTCAGGTACTGCTGGTCATTGTATGTCGGAACCCGCCTATATTCCTCTCTACACGGCCGCACAGGTGCGGGAGCTGGACCGCGTCGCTATCCAGGAACGCGGCATTGCGGGTTACCAGCTGATGAGCCGGGCCGGCCAGGCGCTGGCCGACTGCGTGGCACGCCGCTGGCCGCAGCTCCGGCGGGTATGCGTTGTGTGCGGGGCCGGCAACAACGGCGGCGATGGTTATGTGCTGGGACGGCTGCTGCGCGACGCAGGTATCGAGGTCACGCTGCTGGGACTCGCCGACCCGGACACGCTCAGTGGCGATGCGGCGCGTGCGGCTGGCGATTATCGTGCCGCGGGCGGTGTAGTCGCGCCATACGCGGGGGAGTTGCCCCGCGATGCGGAATTGCTGGTGGACGCGCTGCTGGGAACCGGCCTGGACCGGCCGGTGGAGGGGCGCTACCGGGACGTGATCGAGGCGCTGAACCGGCACCCGGCACCGCTGCTGGCGGTGGATGTGCCGAGCGGCCTGCACGCGGATACGGGTGCGATCCTCGGCGCGGCGGTGCAGGCAGCCTGCACCGTGACCTTTATCGGGCGCAAGCGCGGGCTGTACACCGGTGCCGGTGGTCAGCAGGCGGGCAGCGTCGAGTTTGCCGATCTGGCGGTTCCGCCGGATATCTATTCAACCCAGCGTGCCGGCGTGGAGCTGATTGGGCAGCTGCCGCTCGAGCAGCTGCTGGCGCCGCGCCGGCGCGATGCCCACAAGGGTGATTTCGGTCACGTGCTGGTGGTGGGCGGCAATGCCGGCATGTGCGGTGCGGCGCGTCTGGCCGCGGAAGCCGCGGCCCGCTGCGGCGCCGGCCTGGTCTCGGTGGCGACCCGTGCCGCCCACGCGCCGGTCCTCAACGCCGGGTGCCCCGAGCTCATGGTGCACGCGGTTGAGCGGGCCGCCGAGCTGGCGCCGCTGCTGGTGCGTGCCACCGTCGTGGTGGTCGGCCCGGGGCTGGGCCGCAGTGCCTGGTCGCAACAGCTGCTGGGGCGGGTGCTCGACAGTGACCTGCCGCTGGTGATGGACGCCGATGCGCTCAACCTGCTGGCGCAGGACCCGCTGCGCCGCGATAACTGGATACTGACCCCGCACCCGGGCGAGGCGGCACGCCTGCTGGGGCGGTCCAGCGCCGAGATTCAGCGCGACCGCTTCGCGGCGCTCGAACGGCTGGCGGCCGATTACGCTGGCAGCGTGGTATTGAAAGGCGCGGGCAGCCTGGTTGGCGACGCGGCCGCCGGCGTGCGGTTGTGCGCGCACGGCAATCCCGGTATGGCCAGCGGCGGCATGGGGGATGTGCTGAGCGGGGTGCTCGGGGCGCTGCTGGCCCAGGGCGTGCCGCGCTTCGAAGCCGCCACCACCGGTGTCTGGTTGCACGCTGTGGCGGCCGACCGGGCCGCGAGGCAGGGCGAGCGTGGCCTGCTGGCCCGAGACCTGATTCCCTGGCTGCGAACGCTGGTGAACCCGGGCGGCACGGAAAAGGCCCCTGACTGATGGCCGCACTGGAGCAATTTCTCGCCGACGCACAGGCGACGGAGGCGTTCGGCGCGCGACTGGCCGAGTGCTGTCGCGGCGGGCTGCTGGTGTTCCTGCACGGTGACCTCGGTGCCGGCAAGACCACGCTGGTGCGCGGTTTCCTGCGGGCGGCCGGATGCAGCGGACCGGTCAAGAGTCCGACCTACACCCTGGTCGAGCCCTACAGTTCGCAACGCGGCAGCTTCTACCACCTCGACCTGTACCGCTTGTCTGATGCCGAAGAACTGGAATGGATCGGGGTGCGCGACCTGTTCGACGGTGAGCAGGTATGCCTGATCGAATGGCCGGAGCGGGGCGCGGGGTTTCTGCCCGCGGCGGACCTGCATGTCTATCTACGGCTCGAAGACAGCGGCCGGCGGGTGCGGCTGGCAGCCGCTTCCACGCGCGGGGAACAGGTCCTGCACTGTCTGGACTGAATTTCTGCCTGCTTGTCCCTGCCACCCCATTTTCTTTTCCCCCGTCGACACTTAACTTGAATTACTAGGAAGCACGGCTATCTTCCAGAGAACTATATAAAATATTGAAATCCGCGGCCGGATAATGTATTAATGGCGAAAAACACCTCTCGGTTGGGGAGAATACGCTTTGACACGGCTGGCTTGGCTACTTCTGTTACTGGTGTCGTCCCTGGCGAGTGCCGGGCCGCTGCAGGTGCAAGGTGTGCGGCTGTGGGCGGCACCGGACAATACGCGCGTCGTGCTCGACGTCAGCGGCCCGGCGGATCACCGGCTGTTCACCCTGAAAGGTCCTGACCGCCTGGTGGTGGACCTGAAGAATGCTGCACTCGACACCGACCTGGCTGGTCTCAAGACGCGGGGCGGGCTGGTTCAGGGGTTGCGCAGCGGTCCGCGCAACAAGACCGACCTGCGCCTGGTGCTCGACCTGGACGGTCCGGTCAAACCCAAGAGTTTCATGCTCAAGCCCAATCAACAGTATGGCCATCGACTGGTCATCGACCTGTTCGACAGCGGGGCAAAGGCGGCGGTGGCGCCGAGCGTGGCCAGGAAAGTCCAGACCCCGAGTCAGCCGTCGCGGCTGCGCGACCTGGTCATTGCCATCGACGCCGGTCACGGCGGCGAGGACCCGGGGGCGCGCGGCCGCAAGGGTACCCGCGAAAAAGATGTGGTGCTGGCGATCGCGCGACGCCTCGCGGCGCTGATCGAGAAGGAGCCCGGCATGCGGCCGGTGCTGATACGCGACGGTGACTACTATATCGGGCTGCGCAAACGTATCGAGAAGGCTCGCAACCAGCGCGCCGACCTGTTTATTTCCATCCACGCGGATGCGTTCCGCGACAGCCGCGCGCGTGGCTCGTCGGTCTATGTCCTGTCCCAGCGTGGCGCCTCATCGGAAATGGCCCGCTGGCTGGCAGCGC
>CP070738.1:524134-527050 GCA_020347685.1 Gammaproteobacteria bacterium
GTCGCCGGCGCGCGCGCAGGGCGACGCGCGCAGCGGCAAGGAAGTAGTCGATACGGTTTGTGCCGCGTGCCATGCGACGGGCGTGAATGGCGCGCCGACGATCGGCGACCAGAAAGCCTGGAGCGGCCGCGCCGCGCAGGGTCTTTCCAGCCTGACAGTGCATGCTCTAGAGGGTATACGCAACATGCCTGCACACGGCGGTGACACGGATCTCAGCGATCTGGAGATCGCGCGCGCTGTTACCTACATGGTTAATCAGTCGGGCGGCAATTGGGTCGAGCCTGCGAGTGCGGAGAGCTTGGCCACAGAGCGAAGTGGCGCGCAAGTTGTCCACGCGCAGTGCGTAAAATGCCATGCAGAAGGTGTCGGCGGTGCGCCGAAAATCGGCGATCTGGAAGCCTGGGTGCCGCGCATGAAACACGGGCTTCCGTACTTGGTCGGCTCAGCTATCCGTGGACACGGTGGAATGCCCCCGCGCGGCGGCCAGGCTAATCTCACCGACGCAGAACTCCGTTCTGCGATACTCTATATGTACAACCCGGCCGGCGGTTCTGCGAAGCCCTAGTCGAGAACCACGCGACGGCGTGCACGTGGAGATGTAGTGCGATTGCCGCAGGCTGACGAGAGCCCGGCGTAAATTGCAGGCGATGTGGCCAGGCTGAGTGCAGCCTTGGAGCCGGTGTGAAGCCCTCGCCCCGAACTTCCTGTCTCATTGCTTAGTCCATAAAGAGGTCCGGCAAGACTGGGAACCTCGCGTCGAACGACCTGAACTGACCGGTAGTCGCCAACCAGTAACCCCGCATCAACGAGGTTTTCTGTTTCTGGGAATGGCAAGTTCTGGCCGAACTTCCCCGTATCCAGGTGCACCAGCCGGGCGGGTCGCTCTCTCTCTCTCACGAACGGCAGCTTAGTGGTCGAAACCGGTATTACAGGAATCTCTTATATGCGATTTCTCTAATAGGCCGGAGTCGACCCTAATCGGTCATCCCGCGAACCGCGAATCTGAGGGCTAAACGGTACCCTTTTGTCTCATGAGTAGACCTCAAAAGACCTCCCAGGAAGTTGGTTTTCGGGAGGCAGATGCCATGCGAAGGTAGTTACCCGTTTCCAGATTCTGTTCATCATGGATCTCGCCGATGTGAAAAACTCATGTGCGGTTGACCCAAGTCAATGTCTTCGCATTGCCCAATCGCAATTCAGCATTTCACCTATACCGTTAGTCACGATACTGAACTACTGAATAAATATGGAAATACCTTTTACCCTGATCGGATGTACAAGCGGGGTGAGCTTCGTGTGTGTTTATCGCATCCGGAGTTCTACGATTGAGCACGCCTTGCGCGCGCTGAATGGGGTTTTTAGAGCATATCTGGACGACACAGAACACCGAGGGTCGCCAAGCCGAAAATGGTCCGGTCCCTAACGCACAAGGAGGTAGATGCCATGACACGCAGTAAACGCTTTGTGCACCTGTTGTCATTCGCGGTGGCGCTCATGGGTGCTCTATTCGCCATCCCCAGTGTGGCAGACGATGTGTCTGAGTGGGCAAATGGCGAGTGGCTAGTCTTTGGTTGGTATGGTGACAGCGACGCTACGGGTTGCAGGCCAGCTGACCCCGATGGGGCATGGTGTTACATACCAGCAGGTTCAGTGCCTGCTAACAATCCGCCGTGGGAGGTGACAGTGGAATATGGCGGCAGTGGAACTATCACAGTTGTAGATGCTTTCATGTCTGGTGATCAGTTCGAGATTTTTGACAACTATATGTCGCTCGGGCTGACATCTGCGCCGGGTTCCGCTTATTGCGGCACTCCTGATCAATGTATCGGTATGGCTGAAATGAGTGCGGGCGTTTTCGAACTTACACCGGGATATCATGCAATCACAATCGGTGTTGTTTTGAATCCGTTTTATGTTGGAGCCGCATTTTTCCGCGTCGATGGCGACATTGTAGGTGCACCGCCACCTATCCAAGACACCGATGGGGATGGGGTTTATGATGACGAGGATCAGTGCATTGTGTCAGATCTTAATCCCACCGTGGCCATTGGTGATTGTGATTCCGGGGTTGTTAATACCCTATACGTAGACGGTTGCACCATCGCCGATCGACTCCAAGAATGTGGTAATGGCGTGCGCAACCATGGACTGCGTGTAAGCTGCACGGCTGATCTTCTCAACGAGATGATGAAGTCCTACGAAATCGAGAAGGTAGGTGCAATTCAGAGGTGCGTGGCTCAAGATAATTGAGCGAAGTCTCCGGCAGGTCTTGTCTGCCAATGCCCGGATGAGGTTGCCCGATACACCTCTTCCGGGCACATTTCACCTGAGGCGCAGCGAATGACTTGGTTCGGCGGATAGCCATCTCCCAGGAACTTCTCGTCATTGAGGCTTTCGTTTACTCGGAATGTCCGCTTCTGGCCGGAATTGCCCGTACACATCAGGGGCCAGGGGTCAGCTCCATTGGTCTCGTGAACGGCAGGTAACAGCCCGGAATGCGACCTACATGCTTTTCTAATATTCGAGTTCTCTAACAGGCGGGAGACGACCCAAAGCGGTCCTTAAGCGCTTATGGAAGGTGTCAGGATTCTTTGCGCCGTTCGGGGAGGAACGGCTGAAGACGATCCTTATCGGTCTTGCACGAACAGTCCTTGGTAAGTGAATTGACCGGTAAAAACCTGGCGACAACCAGCGGGCTCGTTGCTATAAACTGGCGGGGCATTTTGTGATTCTGCTTGGCCTTGTTACCATCTCTTCATTCGAAATAGCGATAACCAGGGAGCCAATACAATGTCTGCCACGGTACGAACTATGCCGAAACTCCTGATGAGCCTATTTTGTGCGGCCGTTGCGTTCATCGCTGGGGACGCAACCCTTGTAAACGGTGCCGTGGCTCAAGAAACACCAGCGAATAAA
>CP070738.1:527150-530060 GCA_020347685.1 Gammaproteobacteria bacterium
TCCGGTAATTCGTCCAGGAACAGGACGCCGTGGTGGGCCAGCGATATTTCGCCCGGCCTAGGGTCGGAACCGCCGCCTACCAGCGCCGCGGCGGACGCGCTGTGGTGCGGGGCGCGGAACGGCCGCTGTTGCCAGCGGGCGGGTGCGAATCCGCCGCGGCTGAGTGATGCCACGGCGGCGGTTTCCAGTGCCTCGTAGTGTTCCAGCGCCGGTAACAGGCCCGGCAGGCGGCTGGCGAGCAGGGTCTTGCCGGTGCCGGGTGGGCCCACCAGCAGCAGACTGTGGCCGCCGGCGGCGGCGACTTCCAGGGCGCGTCGAGCCTGGTGCTGGCCGCGCACGTCGGAAAGATCGGGCACTGCCGCAGGCCCGGCCGACGGGTCCGGTACCGGTTGCGGCAAGGACTGGATGTCGCGCAGATGCTCGCAGACCTCCAGCAGGTGACCGGCAATCAGCGCCGCTTCGGGCGCCACCAGGGCAGCCTCGGCGCCGTTGTCGATGGCGCATACCAGCTGGCGCCGGTCTGCGCTGCTGGCGAGGGTGCTCGGTAACACGCCGCGCACCGGGCGCAGCGCGCCCCCCAGGGCCAGCTCGGCAACAAATTCGTAGCCGGCTAGCGGTTGGGTCGGGATCTGTCCCGACGCCGCGAGGATGCCGAGTCCAATCGCGAGGTCGTAGCGGCCGCCCTGCTTGGGCAGGTCGGCCGGTGCCAGGTTGACGGTGATGCGGCGCGCGGGGAACTCGAAGCCGCTGTGCTGCAGGGCGCTGCGCACCCGCTCCCGGCTTTCTTTTACCGCGGTTTCCGGCAGGCCGACGATGGACAGTGACGGAAGGCCGTTGGCGAGGTGTACTTCCACGCTTACCAGCTGCGCGTGAAAACCCACCTGTGCACGGCTGTACACAACAGCGAGAGACATAACATTCCTTCCCTGGAATATTGCCTGGGTGATTCTATGACGGTTTCTTTGTCTTTGCCCTGGTTTTGACCTTGGCCTTCTTCAGCAGCTGTTGTTCCAGCGCAGCCACCTGTTGTTCCAGCTGCTCGATTTTGGCGCGCGACCGTGCCAGCACTTTGGTCTGTACGTCGAATTCCTCGCGTGTCACCAGATCCAGCCGGGCGAACACCGACTGCATCGCCGCGCGCAGGTTCTTCTCCAGATCCTCCTGCAGGGTTTTTGCCGAGCTGGGCATGGCCCCTGTCAGGCGCCGGGCGAGGTCATCGATGAATTTGGGATCGAGCATCCTGGCACCATAGCTAAGGCGGGCGTTTTCGTCCAGCGTTGCGCCGACGCAACTCTGTGCACCAATAACGCGCACAAGATCGGTGCATGCTCGAACAGGCTCACCGAAATGGTGCGTTGAATCTCGCCAATAGTCAGCGGTTATCGCGTAATACGCTGATTTATATTGTAAACATCAGCTGGCACAGGAACTGCTAATGCACTGCGTACGTCCTCGCAGGGCAGCAACAGATGCCCGGGACCAGCGATTGTCAGCGATTTTTTTGGTCAGGATATAGGAGTCCTCAACAATGAAATTCTCGAAAAGCCTACTTGCCTCGGGACTGTTGGTTGCAACCGGTGTTGCACAGGCAGAACTGAGTGGGAACCTGGGTGTTTCCAGCAACTACTACTTCCGCGGCGTCACTCAGACCGACGACAAGGCGGCGGTCTCGGGTGGTCTGGACTGGGGCCATGAGTCCGGTTTCTACGTCGGCACCTGGGCGTCCAACGTCGACTTCGGCGGTAAGGAAGACATGGAAGTCGATCTGTACGCCGGTTTCGGCGGCGACATCGGCGACTCCGGTTTCAACTACGACCTGAGCGTCTGGTACTACTGGTACCCGGGCGCCGGTGGTGATCAGCAGGGCGGTGACCTGGACTACACCGAGGTCAGCGGCAGCCTGGGCTGGGAGTGGGTCACCGCTACCATCGCCTACACCGTTGATTCGGAGACCGATGAGGATGTTCCGTTCGCCGAAGACGACATCTACTACGGTCTGAGTGCGGACCTGCCGGTGGATATCCAGGGCTTCACGCCGAGCGCGTTCATCGGCTACTACGACTTCGACTGCGATGGCAACAGTGGCTGTGGTGACGCCTCCTATACGCACTGGGGTCTCGGCCTTAGCAAGGACGCTGGCGATTTCGGCAGTTTCAGCGTGACCTACGAGCAGACCGACGGGGACGAGGATGACGCGGTCGCGACCGACGAGAATCCCAATTTCTGGATCGGTTGGGCCAAGGATTTCTAATAGCCCCTTTCATTTAATCAAGCACTGAAGAGGTCCGCCCGAGAGGGCGGGCCCTAACTGGGAGACCATCTGATGAAGCTCGTAATTGCAATCATCAAGCCCTTCAAGCTCGACGACGTGCGCGAAGCGTTGTCCGAGATTGGTGTGCAGGGCATCACGGTCACTGAGGTCAAAGGTTTTGGGCGCCAGAAAGGTCACACGGAGTTGTACCGTGGCGCCGAATATGTGGTGGATTTCCTGCCCAAGGTCAAACTCGAAATTGCGATCAATGACGACCTGGCCGAGCAAGTGATCGAAGCCATATCCAAGGCCGCCAATACTGGCAAGATCGGTGACGGAAAGATCTTTATGTATCCCCTGGAGCAGGCGGTCCGTATCCGTACCGGTGAGACCGGGCCTGACGCTCTTTAATTCATCCAACAGGCAGTCTATCCAGCTGCGGAGGATCGAAAAGTGGAATCAGCTATCATAGAAACAAAGTACGCCCTGGATACGTTTTATTTCCTCGTATCCGGCGCGCTCGTCATGTGGATGGCGGCCGGCTTTGCCATGCTCGAAGCCGGACTGGTGCGCTCCAAAAACACAGCTGAAATCCTGACTAAGAATATCTCGTTGTTCGCCATCGCCAGCATTATGTATATGTTGGTGGGTTACAATAT
>CP070738.1:530160-533066 GCA_020347685.1 Gammaproteobacteria bacterium
GCGTCACCGTCTCCGCGTAGTGGTAACGTGTCAGGTGCTGGATTCGAATGCGGCGCATAGTTGCCAGTCTAGGGCACCGGCCCGGGAAAAGGTATCACCCCGTTACTTTTGACAGTGCCTCCCAACTGAGAAACACTGCCTGCCGTGGAACCCGACAACGGCAGTTTCGATGCAGCAATCCGTGCCCACGATGAGGCCATGGCGGCCTGCGGTCTCGATGTCTGGGTAGGCGCTGAACCGACCTTCACCAACCGCCGCTCCGAGTCGCCCGAATGGCTCACCGATGCGCTTGGCGAAACCAAACAGGCCTACGCCTGCCACATCATTGCGCGCCTGCGCGACAGCCATCCCGGCTCCATTGTATTGCGAACCCTGGGGCGCCAGTATGCGGGCGAACAACAGCCACGCTGGAGCCTGGGGCTGTATCGGCGCCGCGACGCGCGCCCACTGGCCGAGGGGTTGCCGACCGATCCCCTGGGTGCTTCGTGTCCCTGCGACGAGGCACACATGACGGCGTTCTGGCAATCCCTGACCGCTGTACTGGGCCGGGACGGCTGGGCGGCGACGGGCTTTCGGATCGACGGGGACATGGGGCTGCGCGTGCTGTTCCGCTGCGATGGCCGACGGCCGGCTGCCGACCCGGCAACGGATTCCCGCCTCGGCCGTCGCTCGCTGCACGACCAGGCTATCCCGCCGAGTGGCGTAGTCGACGACGTCGCCGGCGAGGGGCTGTATCTGGTGGCGCTCGGCTGCGCGCCCACGGGACCCGGGAACAGCCTGCAGCCGTGTATGGAATTGCCTGACTTTGCGGAGGTCGCGCCGTTCGTGGCCTTTGTAGAGCGCGTCGCCCGGGCGGCACAGGAAACCGGACTCGCTGCCCTGGTATGGCGCGGATTTCCTCCGCCGGTGGATGAGACTGTAGCCTGGGCCACAGTGACGCCTGACCCGGCGGTGCTTGAAGTCAACGAAGCCCCCGCCGCCAGTGTCGCCGAGTTCCTCGCCATGAGCCGCAGCTTGTTTGCCGTGGCGGAGAGCGAGGGCCTGGCGCCCTACCGGCTACAGTACAATGGCGTGATCTCGGACAGCGGTGGGGGAGGCCAGTTTACGCTCGGCGGGCCCAGCCCTGCACGCAGCCCGTTCTTCCTCGCGCCCCAGCTCATGACCTGCCTGGTCACCTATCTCAATCACCACCCGTCGCTTTCCTACTGGTTTGCGCCCCTGTATGTCGGCAGCTTCAGTCAGTCGCCGCGCCCGGATGAAAACGTGCTGGAATCGTTCAGTGAACTGCAGGTGGCACTGCAGCATCTTGCCGCCACGGCTGAGCCGGAGCCGGAGTTCATCTGGCGCAGCCTGAGTCCGTTTCTGGTCGACACCTCGGGCAATGCCCACCGCAGCGAAGTCAATATCGAAAAACTCTGGAACCCGGACCTACCCGGCAGGGGGTGTCTCGGCCTGGTCGAATTCCGTGCTTTTCGCATGGCGAGGGATGCAGAAGCCGCGGCAGCCATCGCCGCCATGCTGCGTGCGCTGGCAGCGATGCTGAGCCGGCAGGACACCCGTTACCAGCTGATCGAGTGGGGCAGCCGGCTGCACGACCGTTTTGCCCTGCCGTTTTACCTGCGGCAGGATCTGCGCACCGTGTTCAGTGACCTGGAAGCTGCCGGACTGGGTCTGGGCGCGCCCATCACGGAGCGTCTGTACGCCGATGACTGGCGTCATATCGGGCACGCCGAGTTTGCCGGCTGTCGGCTGGATGTCGACCAGGCGATCGAATTCTGGCCGCTGCTGGGCGATGCCGCCGTGCAGGAAGGCGGCTCGCGCCTGGTCGATGCCAGTACTGCGCGCCTGCAGCTCAGCCTGCGGCCGTGTGCCGGTCACGCCCCGAACCTCGACGCCTGGCAACTGCTGGCCGGTCGCTTCCGGGTGCCGTTACGCCACGAGCGGGACGACTCCGGACCGGTGTTCATCATAGGGTTGCGCTACCGTGCCTTCGTGCCCTGGAGCGGCCTGCACCCGGGACTCGGTGCGCAGGCGCCGATTGTGCTTACCCTGCTGCCGCCCGGTGCGCAGCAGGGGCTGCGCGTCACACTGCACGACTGGCAGCCGCAGGGGAAACCCTACGACGGCCTGCCGGACTCGCTCGACGAAGCACGAAGGCGGACACGGGAGCGCTTTGTAGTGGAACAGATCGCGCCCGCAGAGGCGCCCGATGCCCTCACGCCGCCGGCCGCGGCCTTGAGTGACTACTGTCTGGATCTGCGGCGCACCTGAGCGTCAAGCTCCCCATTGACGGCAGTGGCGCGAGATTGCTTCGCTTCGCGCGCAATGACAGCTTGGGCGAGTTGATTACGGTTTCCCTAAATGTCCAGACTGGTGACCTGAAGATCCACCGGATCGACATCGACCTCACTGCGCGTAAACAGCTCGGTGCCCGGGTGTGCGGCGGTAGCGCTGCCGCAGATCACCCCGAAGCGCAGCATCGCCTGGGGCGTTTCGCCCCTGCGTGCCATCGCCACCAGGCCAGCCACCAGCGCATCCCCGCAGCCGACGGTGGACTGTTTGTGCAGCTTGGGTGCGTTGCAGTGATAACTGTTGTCGGCGTCGACCAGGACCGCGCCCTCGGGCCCCAGCGAAATACAGACGTACTCGATGCCCTGCTGTTGAATGCTGCGGGCCGCCTCCGCGACCCGGCTGGTGTTGTCGAGACGACGCTTCACGGTCATCTCCAGCACGTAGAGGTTCAGTCGAACCATATAGGGCTGCGCCTCCAGCGCCTGCTCCAGCACCGCGCCGTGCGCATCCACCACCGCCTTGCCGCCCTGTGCCCGGATACGCTCGACCAGCTGGCGGTAAGTGGCATCCGGGACACCGGGTGGAACGAAACCGCTGAGTACCGCGATGCTGTC
>CP070738.1:533166-536070 GCA_020347685.1 Gammaproteobacteria bacterium
TTCCACCACCAGTATGCGCAGCTTCCGATTCATCACGCGTTCGACTTTATCAGTTCAACCCGTTACGGGCATGTAAATGTTTTGTAAATCGGCGCGCCGAGGTTTTACCAAAGTCTGCCTGTTTGGCTGCCGGCATCCTGCCTAGACTGCATTCACCCACATCCGATCGGAGGTAAACACCATGGCATTGATTACCCGCGTAGCGCGCCTGTTCCGGGCCGACCTGCACGCGGTCCTCGACCGCATCGAAGAACCCGACATCCTGCTGCGGCAGGCGGTCCGCGACATGGAGGAGGAACTGGCCGGCGACCAGCGGCGCGTCAAGCAGCTGAGTCACGAACAGGAACAGATCGAATCCCGCATACGGGAACTCGACCCGACACTGCAGGAGATCGAGGAGCAACTGGAGGTGTGCTTTGACGCCGACAAGGACGACCTGGCGCGCGCGCTCATCAGGCGCAGGCTGGAAACGCAGCGCTACAGGAAATACCTGCAGAGAAGACGCGCCACGGTGCAGGACACACTCGCGGGGCTGGAGGCGCGAGTGGACGAGCAGCGTGCCCAGCTGGAAGCCACGCGCCAGAAGGCCGAACTGCTCGCCGAGGACACGCCCTCCGAGCGACCCGGGGAAATCTGCAACAGCCCTGAATTCAGGGTGCGCGACGAGGACGTGGAAGTTGCCTTTGTGCGCGAAAAACAGCGGAGGGTCCGCGCATGAGAACGCCAAGCTTTCTGGAAGGCGTGGCCGTGGCACTGACTGCAAGCCTGGCGGCCAGCATACTGTTTGGCGCGCTGGCCCCGCAGTTCGGCGGCGACACTGTGCTGCGTGCCGTAGTCGCCCTGCTCGCCCTGGGCTATATCGTTTATCTGCTGCGGCGCAGCCGCGCGCGCGTCGGTCGCGTCAGCGTGATTGCAGGCTGGTGCCTGGCGGCGCTGGCGCTGGCCGTGTGGCATCCCCCGCTGCTGCTGTACCTGGTGCTGCATGTCGGACTGCTGTGGCTGGTACGCACCTTGTATCACTACGCCAGCGTGCTGTCCGCGCTCGCGGACCTGGGCCTGAACGGCGCGGCGCTGGCAGCGGCGCTGTGGGCCTCCACCCACACCGCAAGCCTGTTTGTCAGCACCTGGTGTTTCTTTCTGCTGCAGGCGCTGTTCGTGGCCATCCCGCGCGACCTGCACGACAGGCGGGCGGCGCGGCGTGCCCCGCCAGACCCCCGTGACCGTTTCCAACAGGCGCACCGTGTCGCGCAGGCGGCGCTGCGCAGACTTTCATCCGTTCGCTAATTCCCCGGAGGTATCACCATGACATCGAAAATTCTTGCACTTGCCCTGTTGGGCTTCACCGCAGCCGGCGTGGTTCTCTACCCGGCGCACGAGGGCATCGGCACCAGTAACGCGGCGCCGCCCCATCCAGTCGCCGGCAATCAGCACCCCGGCGCTGTCCTGACCAGTGACAGACCAAAGGTGGAGGTGGTCTTCGTACTGGATACCACCGGCAGCATGGGCGGTCTGATTCAGGCGGCCAAGGAAAAGATCTGGTCGATCGCCACCACCATGGCGCAGGCGCAACCGGCACCGGAGATCCGCATCGGGCTGGTCGCCTACCGCGACCGTGGTGACAGCTACGTCACCCGTGTCGTGGACCTGTCCGCAGATCTGGATTCGCTCTACGCCACACTGATGGAATTCCAGGCCGACGGCGGGGGCGACGGCCCGGAGAGCGTCAACCAGGCACTCTACGACGCCGTGCACAAGGTCTCCTGGGGCCAGGACGACGATGCCTACAGAGTGGTGTTCCTGGTCGGTGACGCACCGCCGCACATGGACTACCAGGACGACGTGAAATACCCGGTTACCCTCGCCGCGGCCCGGCAGCGTGGGATACTGGTTAACGCCATCCAGTGTGGCGACAGCAGCGACACCGCCCGGACCTGGCAGCAGGTCGCGCAGCTCGGCCAGGGCCAGTATCTGCGGGTGGAACAGAGCGGCGGTGCGGTCGCGATTGCCACCCCATTCGATGAGAAACTCGCGACCCTGTCTGCGCAACTCGATGACACCCGCCTGTACTACGGCAGTGAAGAAGAGAAACAGCAGCAGAAGCGCAAACTGGAAGCGACCGAAAAGCTGCACGCCGGGTCATCGGTGGCCTCGCGGGCCCGTCGCGCGACCTTCAATGCTTCCGAGTCCGGGGCGGCCAACCTGCTCGGCAAGGGCGAACTGGTCGAGGACGTCGCCAGCGGCCGCGTCGACCTGTCCAGCATCGAGCGCGAAGCCCTGCCGGCGTCTCTGCAGGCCATGTCGCCGCAGGAACAGCAGGCGTTGATCGAGGAAAACGCCCGCCAGCGAGACGCACTGAAGGATGAGATCCGGCAACTGTCCGGCCAACGCGCAGCCTATCTGAAACAGAAGGTCGAGGAAGCCGGCGGCGCGCAGGATTCGCTCGACGAAAAGATCTTCAACGCCGTACGCGCGCAGGCTGGCAAGAAGGGCCTGCGTTATGAAGCCGAGGCACCGAGTTACTGAAGCCGAAACACGATTTCGCCCTGACAACTTCGGTTATGCCCCGAAGCGGTGCTCCCGCACGCCCGGTTCACGCCGGCCGGGAGCACCGCTTCGGCGTACCTGACAGCACCGCCTCGCTCGCCACCCAGCGGTTCGCTTCCCGAAGCACCGCGCTCAGGCGTGTTTTCCCCGTGGATTCCCCAAGCGAGCGGCCGTCGGCGCACCCCGACCACCCGTGGTCACCGACACCACGGCCGGCGCCCCGTGTCTCGTGACCTGATTCACAGTTTTTCGCTCTCCTTCACACGGGGCTCTTTTTGGGCTTGATTTCCCAATTGCTGCGCCTATACTCTCCGGTCAAGAGATGGGAAATTTTTCCCATACTTGACCCCGGAGTCCTCG
>CP070738.1:536170-539067 GCA_020347685.1 Gammaproteobacteria bacterium
GATGAACACCAGGGTAGGCAGCGCGAGCTCATCGACCTCGGGTGCGTAGCCATAAACCTGCTGCGGCTCCGGCGCATTGGGATCCTGCAGATGGGGATAGTAGGAGACATAACAGGCGACGTCTTTTTCCTGGCGGCCGAACGTGGTCGCCACCTTGAGGGTGTAATAGCCACCACGGGTGTGCGAATACAGGCAGGCCTTGTTCGTGCTGATGTCAGCGCGCGCCAGGAGGGCGTCGACCCCCGCGTTCACGTCTTTCTCCAGCGCATAATCGTGCGCGATGGGATGGGTACCGATGAAATGCGCGCCGTAGATATCCGGGGCCAGCACCACGAATCCGCGGGCCGCGACGCGCCGCACATGGCGCTGCAACAGTTCGTCCAGCCCACGCCGCCCGTGCTGGAACAGTACCGCCGGATACTTGCCCTCCCCTGCGGGGCGCGCCACCAGGGCGGGCACCTCCACGTCACCGCTTCGATAGCTGGTCCACTCGGTTTCGACGGCATAATTATCGGGGGCCTCGATCTGGCCGTCGTTCCACCAGGCGTCGCTCCACCACCAGCGGTTGTCGCGGGGTTCATCATGGGCGGCGGCGATACCGCAGGCGAGCAGCAGTCCGACGGACACGCCGCACAGTCGTCTCATGGCCATGGGTTGATTCCTGTTATCGACTCACTGTCAGTATAACATCCGCCCCCGGTCCCCCGGCGGCAACAGGGCTCAGAGAGCAATTATTCGTAATATCAGGGTAAATTCCTCTCTGCCCCCTTTTTAGTGTGACCTCTTTTTAGCTTTTCGACTTCACAGCTCCAGCACCTGCCCCTGCTCCGGGACATCCGCCCCGAACCCGAGCTCCCGCTCCAGCCGGTCGCGGAAATCCTGCTTGGACTGCGGTTCGCCGTGCACCACGTGCACCGCCGGGCCGCTGGTAAAATTTCCGATCCAGCGGCTCAGGTCATCGACATCGGCGTGCGCGGACAGACCGCCCACGGTGTGGATCTTTGCCCGCACCGGGTAGTACTCACCGTGAATCTTCACCTGCGGCTCGCCGTCGACCAGCCTGCGCCCCAGCGTACCGCCGGCCTGGTAACCGACAATCATCACATGTGCGCCCTCGCGGGAAATATTGCGTTTCAGGTGGTGCACAATGCGGCCGCCGTTACACATGCCGCTGCCGGCGATGATGATGGCGCCGCTCTTGATGTTGTTGATCGCCATCGATTCCTCCACGCCCGGGGTAAGGTGCAGATTACGCAAAGGCGGCATCTCGTTGATGTTGCGGCGCAGGTGGGTCGCCTCCTCGTCGTACAGGTGCGGGTAGTCCCAGTAGACCTTGCTGGCCTTGATCGCCATCGGGCTGTCCAGGAACACCTCCCAGCGATCCAGTTCCCATTGCTCGTAATACTTGCCGAGAAAATACAGAATCTCCTGGCTGCGGCCGACCGAAAACGCGGGAATCAGCAGGTTACCGTGCTGGTGACTTGCCGCGCTGATAATCTCGCCGATTTCGTCGATGGTCATCTGCCGGTCACGGTGGCGGCGGTTACCGTAGGTGCTCTCGATCAGCACATGGTCGGCTTCCTCGATGACCGCGGGATCATTCAGGATCGGCGTGTCGTACTGTCCCAGGTCACCGCTGAACACGATCTTGCGCTGGGCGCCGTCTTCATCCAACCACAGCTCCACGCTGCACGACCCCATGATGTGCCCGGCATCCTGGAAGCGGATGCTGATGCCCGGCAGGATATCCTTTTTCTCCTGGTAGTGAAGGCCGACAATGTTGGCCAGCGCGCCACGCGCATCCTCGACACTGTACAGCGGCTCGATCAACGGCTTGTTCTTGCGCTTGCGCCACTTGTTCTCGTACTGGGCATCGCGTTCCTGTAAGGAGGCCGAATCCTCGAGCAGGATCTCACACAGGTCACAGGTCGCATTGTGCGCATAGATCGGGCCGCGGTAGCCCTGTTTCACCAGCAGCGGCAGACGGCCCGAGTGATCGATATGCCCGTGGCTGAGCACCACGGCGCTGATTTCGTCCGGTGCAAACGGAAACGGCTCGCGATTCAGCGCCTCCACATCGCGCCGCCCCTGGATCAGCCCACAGTCCAGCAACACCAGGTGGCCGTTGGCCCTGATGATATGACAGGACCCGGTAATGCCGCTGGTGGCGCCGTAGAATTCGATATGCATGGCATGGCTTCCGCTAAGTAAATCGGGGTCAGGGAGCAATTATCCCTGAGCACACTCAGATTAATTGAAACCTACCCGTCGTTGCACCCGAAGGGCACTTGTGACCTTCAGGTTATAAACGTGGGGCCGGGTGCCCTGATGGACACCCTCGGGTAACGAAGCAATCTGCAAGACCCTGATGACATTGGCCCGAGATTGCTTCGCTTCGCTCGTTTACGCTCTTTGGGTGCAATGACAGGTTGAAAGAATTGATCAAAGCTTCTCCAGTATTAGAGAGATCTGCTCTCCGACCCCATTCTACATGTCGTCGCCCGGTGACAGAAACACGCGCTTCAATCGGTGACGTTTGTCCTGGCCGGTGCCGTTCTCAATGTTTTTACAGGTAATATGGCTCCGCTGAAGCAACTGGCATATACCTTGCTGCTCCGTGTTCGAGGATTGTTCAAGCGTCGCCACTGCATTGTGAACTCCCGGCTCGCAAACGGGTCACATCAAGGCGCTCGCCCGCTCAGGGCAACTAGCGCACAAGGCTTCAGTGCAGTGACCAAGGAGGAAAAGAAGAATGTATCAATCATGGAAAGACAGTATCTACCGGCAACGGGAGCAACTGGCGTACAAGCTGCGGGAACCCCTGGCGCGACTGGGCGAGCAATGCACCCCCGCGTGGGGCGACAGGGATAGGTTGAACAGGGTTCTGCTGGACGGGC
>CP070738.1:539167-541987 GCA_020347685.1 Gammaproteobacteria bacterium
GCCTTGCACCTGTGTGGCTGCAGAAGATCGTTCTGAGCGTTGCCCTGCTCCTAAACTGCACCCATGCGGTATCTGATGCGATCGACAGCATTGAAATCGACGAGCGCAAGACACCTGCCCAAATACGCGTCGATTTCACCTTCCCGATGCAGTACATCAACCATGCGCCCGACTCGCACGGTAAAAAGATTGTCATCCAGCTGCGCAGCATCCGTCCCGGCCCGGAGCTGCTGGATGCCCCGCAAAGCGGGCTGCAGGCAATCAGCGTGCCGCCAAGTCACGCTATTCCGCTGCGCGACGCCGGTTATGAGCAGGAAAGCGCAGACCTCGGTATCTTGACCATTCGCTTCCGGCGGCCAATTGATTTTTCCATACAACCCGGCTCGGATCGCAGGCATCTCATTATCAGCGCGACACCGGCGCCCCCCAAGGCAAGCAGCCCGGCCCCCGCACCGATCCCGGCTCCGCCCGAGACCGAACCGAGCACACCGATCACCATACCCAGTCCGATTGCTACCCCGGCGGCACCAGCTACCCGTGCACCCGAACCGGTTCAGCTACCGCCAGCGGTCGAGCCGGAGGTTAAAGCGCCAGAAACCAAGCAGCCCGTAACTGGCGTGGCGCTGCCGGACAGCTCGATAATCAAGGACGATCATCGGTACGTGGTGAACCTGGAGTCATCCACCAAACCGATCGTTGTCCCCCCACTTCGCAATCTGGTCGATGCCGGACAGTATGTAATCTACACCACGGGCTTCGAACTCGATGGTCGCATGTGGAACCGACTGCGTGTTGGCTTTTTCGCCAGCCCCGGTGATGCTCAGCTGGTATTGGACGCCTTCAAAACAAAGTTCCCGCACGCCTGGGTTGCGATCGCGACCGACCAGGAAGTCGCCGACGCGCTTGCTCAGGTTGGAACCGCGCTGCCCCCTGCAAGAGCACCGCAGACCCAACTCGCGATCCCGGAAACCGAGCGCACCATTCAGGTACCGGATCTGTCAGGCGCAAGGGAACCACTCGAGTGGGTTGAACCGCCGGTGGTTGCACCGGCCGTCATTCCAATCACACGGACCGAAACTGCATCGCAGCAAGCCGACACCGAAACGCCAGCCCCAATAACCGGCGCCGCATCGGCGGAACCCAGTGGGGAAACCGCGCCAGCACCAGAAACTGACGCCCCGCTCGTCGCGCCGCCCGTGACGCCGGTACCCCCGGCCCCGGAGATACCAGCACCCGCGCTGGCGATCCCGGACATCCAGCCGACCCGGCCCGCGGCGCCCACTGACCGGATTGCGGCCCTCATGGAAGAAGCGCGACAGGCCATGGCCAGGCAGGACTACAATCGTGCCGTCCAGCTTTACACGAAGATACTCGAGTACCCAGACCACCCCCATCGACAGGACGCACTGGAGTTTCTGGGCGTTGCCCGCGAGCGCAAAGGCCAGCTCGCGCATGCCATACGCGAATACCGCAGGTATCTGTCGCTGTATCCTGAAGGCGAAGGCGCAGACCGGGTCCGGCAACGCCTGGCCGGCCTGACCACCGCAAGGGAGCGACCGAAGACTGGTCCGCGACGCGTCAAGGTCGAAAGCAAGGACAAGCCCTGGGAGGTCTACGGTGGTTTCTCGCAGTACTACCTGCGTAACGAAAATACCCTGGATGACGATTCGGATATCGTTACCCAGTCGGCACTGTCCTCGGATCTCGATGTAACCGCTCGCAAGCGCTCCGAGAACTATGATATCCAATCACGCTTCACCGGGTCTTACCTGCATGATTTTCTCAGCGACGGACCCGGCGATGAAACCAGCGTGAGCAGCCTGTATTTCGACGCACGTGACAAAGTGCACGATGTCTCGATGCGGCTGGGGCGCCAGTCGCGCAATACCGGCGGTGTACTGGGCCGCTTTGACGGGCTGCTGCTCGGTTACCAGTTGACCGACTGGCTGACCGTTAACGGTGTAGCCGGTTTTCCGGTCGTCTCGACCCGCGACCAGGTGGACACGGACAAGCAACTGTACGGGATCAGCGCCGACCTGGGTACGTTCGCCAATGCCTGGGACTTCAATGTATTTTTCATCGAACAGGAAGTCCACGGTATTGTGGACCGCCGGGCCATCGGCGGCGAGGCGCGCTACTTCGACTCCACGCGTTCCCTGTTGAGCTTCGTCGATTACGACATATCGTACGATTCTCTCAATACCATGATATTTCTCGGCACCTGGACGCTGCCTGACAAAACCACGCTCAACGCCACGGTGGACTACCGCAACAGCCCCATACTCACCACCACCAACGCCTTGCAGGGGCAGACGGTGCGCGACATCGATGAGTTGCTGGACAGCCTGTCCGAAGACCAGCTCAGGGCGCTGGCCGAGGATCGTACCGCGGAATACACCACGGTCTCGCTGGGTGCCTCGCACCCGTTCTCCGAGCGCGTTCAGTTGAGTGGCGACGTGACGTTAACCAATCTTTCCGATACCGAGGCATCGGCAGGAATCGAAGCGATCCCGGGAACCGGAAACGAGTATATCTACAACCTGCAGCTGATCGGCAGCAGTCTCATCAAGTCCGGCGACATCGCCATAGGCGGACTGCGCTACTCCAACCTGGACACGGCCGATATCTATTCCGTTTCGCTGAATACGCGTTACCCGGTCAACAGCGTATGGCGCGTCAATCCGCGCGTGCGGGTTGACTATCGCAAGAATGACAGGGACGACTCGACCCAGTGGATCGGCATACCCTCGATCAGAATGGACTACCGCCTCAGCCGTCGTTATCGTTTCGAAGCCGAGGCCGGGGCCGAATGGTCCACGC
>CP070738.1:542087-544839 GCA_020347685.1 Gammaproteobacteria bacterium
ACCCTGAAACTCGCTGGACATTCGGCTACCGCCATCATCAACTCTCTGTAACAAAAGCTGTTTTTCGTTCTGGCCCACAACTTGCTTTAGTCCCGCGCGAGTCAGTCCAACAATAACTACTGACCACCGGCCGGCGCCTGCTGGTGCTGACGCCTCATCCGGATCTGCCTTGCGCTTCCTGCACCGCCCCGCGGGTCAGGTCTGGGGGCGTGGCGGCACACACCTCAGGGTCCGGAAAGCGAACCGCTTGAAACTGCGGGCTGTAGAAACCCGTCCAGCCACATGGGTGATCGAGGAGTATTTGATGACAGCAACAACACCTTGTCACGGCGCCATGAGTCGCCCCTATCCAGCGTCCACCGAAATGAACAGTCCACCGCCGGAGGAGCGCCTGCACCGGACACCGCGCATCATCGTCGCTGCGCAGCGCGCAGAGACCAGCCACGCTCTGGCCGGCGCACTCCATGCCGGTGACGACAGCTACGCGATCGAGCTGCTGCAGTCCCCGCTTCGCCGCGCCGACGGGCTCCGGTCCGCCGCCTGTAACCTGCTGCTGATCCAGAACGAGCTCATCGAGCAGCCGCTCGAACCCTGTCTGGAGCAGCTTCTCCAGCAACAACCGCAAAGACGCATCCTGGTATTCGGCGTCGGCATGAACGATGACTACCTCTCGCGGCTGGTGCGCGCAGGCGCACACGGCTACCTCAACACACCAGCTGAGCCCGCCGAAATCCGGCTGGCGGCGCAACAGGTCTTGGCAGGCAACGCCTGGATGGAGCAGCGCGTGGTCAGCAACTGTGTTTCCGCGCCAGGGTCTGCCGCTGAACAGATGGCAGCGACGCTGGGCAGCAACATCGACAGCATGTGCCAGGAACTGACGCGGCGGGAAAAGGAGATTCTCTGCCAGGTCATACGCGGCTACGCCATCAAGCAGATCGCCGCCGAAGTCCACCTGTCCCATCAGGGAGTGAAGATGCATCTGGCGCGCCTGTTCAGGAAGTTCGGGGCCAGCAATAGGAACCAGCTGATACTTGCGGTTTTGGACAGAATCAGCCCGGTAAAGGACCTTTCCGCGTCTCTGTGCAGCGGCCTGCGCAGCAACCTGATGGAAACCGCCGGCTGACAGGCGACGTGCGGGCGTCCAGCCAGGCGATCTGGAATGCGGGGTCGCGGGGCATCCTGCGCGCTCACATCCTGTCAGTTTGTCAGCCAGAAACCGTCGCGACAGCCCTGAACCTAGATAATAAACTTACCTAACAATTAGTTATATCGCCTCTGCCTGCGATGCCGACCTGACTAGACTACAATCAGATTATGGCCAGGCATTCTGCCATATTGACATCCTGGCCAACACAGCCGGGAGCGTGCATGAGCAGGAAACTGTCCGTCGAAGTGCAGTCGATTATCGATGCCCAGGACAATCCCTTCGTCCTCATCGACAATGACTACAATATTGTTGCCGCCAACAGGGCCTACCAGCTCGCCTATGGCGTCACCGCCCAGGTGGTGGTGGGACGCAAGTGCCACCAGATTTCGCATCGCTCGGACGTCCCCTGCCATGTAAATGGTGAAGACTGTCCCCACAAGCAGGTGTTCGCCACCCGCCAGCCCCACCAGGTATTGCACGTCCACTACGATACCCATGCACAACCGGAACACGTGCGGATCAAGGGTTCGCCGATCTTCGGGCCCGCGGGAAGCGTGTACCTGGGTGAAGCCATGTTCCCGCTGGCCCATGGCGACGACCTGGATTGTGAACAGCAGCGCATGATCGGCCGGTCCAGGGCGTTCCTGACCTTCATGGAGGGGCTGACCCGTGCCGCGGAAACCGATCTGCCGGTGGTTCTGAGCGGGGAGAGCGGCGTCGGCAAGGACCTGGCCGCCGAGTACATCCACCGGCGCTCGCATCGCAATGGACGCGCTTTCACCATAGTGGATTGCAACGCCATCGCCGAATCGGTATTCGAAAGCGAGTTGTTCGGCCACGAACGCGGCGCTTTTACCGGCTGCATCGGCAGGCGCTACGGACTGTTCGAACAGACCGACGGCGGGACCCTGTTTTTCAACGAGATCGGCGATCTTCCCTACCCTCTGCAGGGCCGTCTGCTGCGCGCCATGGAAACCGGACAGTTCCGGCGCGTCGGCGGCCGCGAAATTCTTTCCGCTGATGTGCGCATCATCTGCGCCACCAGCAGGAACCTGCTCCAGCTGGTGGCCAACAAGAACTTCCGCGCCGATCTCTACTACCGCATCGCCGCCATCGTGTGCGAGATACCGCCGCTCAGTAAGCGCCGCGAGGATATTCCCGAGCTGGCCAGGGCCGTGCTGCAGCGCATGGGTTCGCGCGACGACCCCAGCTACCGCCTGAGTGACGACGCCATAGACCTGCTGCTCGGCTACGATTATCCCGGCAATGTTCGTGAACTTCGCAACATCCTGCAGCGCGCGGCTACGCTGAGCACCAATGGCATCATCACCGCCCGGGAAATTCGCCTTGAAGACGACGCGCAAACGCTGCGCGCCGACCCGCTGCTGGCAGCTGCCGGCGGACGCGGCGACGAACCTTCGATGAAAAGCCTCGAATCGCGTTACATCGCTGAACTGCTGGCCGAACACCGCGGCAAGCGCGCCAAGGTCGCCGAGATTCTCGGCATCAGCGAACGCACCCTGTATCGCAAACTGAAGCAGTACGGTCTGCAGGATATCGGTCGCAACGCCTAGCCGTGCCGAGCACCGGGCAGGCGGCAGGCCT
>CP070738.1:544939-547648 GCA_020347685.1 Gammaproteobacteria bacterium
CGGCCTTGCGGCGGTATTCCGCGTCCACCGCCAGCAACTGTTCGACCGAAGGCCCGTCACCTTGCGGCGCGTGGTGTACGCGGCGCCGCGACAGCATACTGCCGAGCGCCGCACGGATACTCGCCGCGCGCCGCGCGCCCACCCCCGGCACCGATTCCAGGCGACCGTCGTGGGCCGCCATCTCGAGTGCTTCCAGGGTGTCCACGTGCAGGCTGTCGTGAATGCGTTGCGCCAGTTCCGGACCGATACCGGGCACGGTCTGGAACAGGTGCTCGGCGTCCAGCACACCGCGCAGCCGGTCCACCTGGGTCCAGCGCCCCGTGTGCAGGATCTCGACAATGGCCGCGGCGATACCCTTGCCGACCTGCGGAAGCGCCACCAGCGCCTCCACGCCCCCCTGTTCGGCCAGCTGTTCGATATCCTCATCCAGAGTGGCAATGGTATCGGCAGCGCTGCGGTAGGCGCGCACCCGGAACGGGTTGGCGTTCTGTTGCTCCAGCAGGTCCGCGGCTTCGCGCAGCCGGTCGGCAACCAGGGCGTTGGCACGCTCCGACATTCAGCGCGGCACCACTTCGATACTGGTCTTGCGCACCGCCGGTCCCAGGCACTGCTCGATCTGTTCGCGGTGCAGAGTTTCCCGCTCCTCCAGCAGCGCAATCAGGCGTTCGAGTGCCTGGCGGTGGCCGCGGATGACCGCCAGAGCCTGTTCCTCCGCGTCGTGCAGTAGACCGCGCACGGCCTGGTCCACGGCCTGGGCCGAAGCCTCCGAGAAGCGCCGCGGCTGAGCGATTTCGCGTCCCAGAAACGGGTGTTCCTCGCTGTCGCGCAGATCGACAGGACCGATGTCGCTGGACATGCCCCAGCGCCCCACCATGGCGCGCGCCAGAGCTGTGACCTGGCGGATATCGTCATCGGCCCCGGAACTCACGCTGCCGAGCAGCTCCTTTTCTGCGCTGCGTCCGCCCAACGTCACCGCCAGACGGTCGCGCAGATAATCCTCGGGCAGGGTGTGGCGCTCTTCCTCCGGCAACTGGTGGGTGCCGCCCAGCGCGTGGCCACGCGGAATGATGGTGACCTTGTAGAGCGGGTCGGCGTGCGGCAGGAAATAGGCTACCAGGGTGTGCCCCGCCTCGTGCACGGCCAGGCGGTGACGCTCCTGCGGCTGAATGGCCAGGGTACGCACCGTGCCCAGCAGCAGCTTGTCGCGCGCTTCATCAAAATGCGCCATATTCACTTGCGCGCTTTTCATGCGCGCCGCCAGCATCGCCGCCTCGTTGACCAGGTTCTTGATGTCGGCACCGGAAAAACCGGGCGTACCGGAAGCGATCTGCTCAAAGTCTACGTCTTCGGCCAGCGGCACCTTGCGGGTATGTACCTTGAGGATCGCCACGCGGTCCTTGCGGTCGGGCAGATCGAGCGTGACGTGGCGGTCGAAACGGCCGGGACGCAGCAGCGCCGGATCCAGTACATCCGGCCGGTTGGTGGCGGCCAGCACGATCACCGCTTCGTGCCCCTCGAAGCCGTCCATTTCCGCCAGGATCTGGTTCAGGGTCTGTTCGCGCTCGTCGTGTCCGCCACCCAGGCCGGTACCGCGGGTACGCCCCACGCTGTCGAGCTCGTCGATGAAGATAATGCTGGGTGCATTTTTCTTGGCTTCCTGGAACAGGTTCCGCACCCGCGCCGCGCCCACGCCGACGAACACCTCGATGAATTCCGACGCTGAAATGGTGTAGAAAGGCACGCCGGCCTCACCGGCCAGCGCACGCGCCATCAGCGTCTTACCGGTGCCCGGAGGACCCATGAGCAGCACGCCGCGCGGCACCTCGGCGCCGAGCTTCAGATAGTCCTGCGGATCGCGCAGGAAATCGACCAGCTCGGACACCTCGCGCTTGACGTTTTCCTGGCCGGCGACGTCGTTGAAGGTGACATCCGGAATGGTCGCCTTGCGGGTGGGCGGGCGCAGGAAATCCTGCAGCGCTCCGCCGCGCCCCAGGCCGCCACCGAGATTGCGCGAGGCGCGCTGCAGCAGCCACCACCACAGCGCGATGAACAACACCCAGGGCAACAGCGACAACAGTGCCGGGCCCAGCACACCCTTACGCTCTTCACCGACCTCGATCTCGACGCCCTTCGCCTCCAGCGCCGGCAGCAACGCCTCGTCGCCCAGCGCCGGGATGCGGGTGGTGAAACGGGAACCGGTCTGCCCCTGGGGCCCCAGCGGCACGGCATCGAACAGCTGTCCACTCGCCGTGTCAGCGACCAGCAGCACTTTCTCGATGCGGCCCTGATCGAGCAGCGACTTGAACTCGCTGTAGCTGATCGGGTAACTGCGTTCCGCCACCGGCTGCGGTTCGACAAATACCAGGTACAGTATGCCCAGCAGGATCCCCATCAGCAGCATGCGCGCCCACAGCTGGATGTTCATCTCCGGACCGGTGTCGTTGTTCTTCGGCATCAGCGTACCGCAGGCCTCTCTCGGGTCGACTCTCCTATCCACAAGCGTACAACCCCGGGTGGCCCGGTGCCAGTCAAACTCCGGTAGCGCGGTTCTGCCGCTGCGCCCCGGCGTGCCAGCGGCAGCCGGTGTGCCGCTCACAATCCCGCGCTGCGATCTGCTATGTTAGGCGCCCGGCTCGTCCGGCCAACCGGAGTGACATGAATGGGGCGTTATCGTCCACCCGCACCGAAGTCTTCGCTGTATATCACCCG
>CP070738.1:547748-550449 GCA_020347685.1 Gammaproteobacteria bacterium
ACGTGGTAGGGCGAGTGATCTCCGGTGAAGTCACTGTCCAGAATGTTGCCGCGCTGGAAATTAACCCGCTGCCGGATCTCGTCGCTCAGGTAGTAATCCGGTGCCTGGCAGGCGAAATACCGATCTCTGTAAAGGAGGTTGTCGCCGCGGAAGGAGTTGTTTCCGTAGCGGGCCTTGCGCGCTTTTTGCAGATTAGTGCTGCTGATATCGATAGCGTCGATGCGTGCCTCGTCTGCTCGGACGCCGCACTCCGCAAGGCACATGGCCAGCGTATAGGGTTCTTCACCACTGGAGCAGGGCACGCTCAGTACGCGCAGAACCGAGGCGCTGGTTCTGTTAGGTATCCAGTCATCACGAACCCAGTCGCTGAAGGCCTGGAATGCATTGGGATCGCGAAAAAACCAGGTTTCGGGGATCACCACAGCTTCGATGAGAGCATCCAGCTCCGTATCGGAGTGGTTCACAACGTTGCGGTACTCTTCTATGGCTTCGATGCTGCAGGCCCGCATGCGTTGCTCTACAGCGCGCGCGATGGTGTTGCTGCCGACCGTTGAACTGTGCAGCCCGATGCGCTGTTGCAGGAGTTGTTCGATATGATCCCGCGGCATCTACTGCACCGCTGAAGCAAACAATTGTGACCGCACGTGACGCGGGAGCAGCTCGGCGACCGTAATTTTGCGCACCAGACCGCGGCTGGAATGTGCGGCCTGACCAAGGAAGGGGGCATCGTCCACCGTGACGCCGGTATCAGCGAAAGCGTCGTGTTCAATCCGGACTGTTTCGGTCACGGCCTCTGCGAGCAGGCCGAGCGTGCCGGTTGAATCATCGCCAGCCCGAACCTGAACCAGTATTATCCGCGTGGTGAGCGAATTTCTGCAGGCCCTGTTGTTGATCAGCTGGCACAGGTCGATAACCGGGACATGCTCGCTGCGGTAATTGAGTAGGCCCGCGACATATACCGGCGTGCTCGCCAGCGGTTCCAGCCGAACCCGCGGCGTCACTTCCACTACGTCCCGGGCGGGGATCGCGTAACGGCTGTCACCCAGCTGGAATAACAGCATCAGCATGGCCCGGTCGTCCTAGGCATTGACCTGAAAATGTGACGCGCCTTCCTGTAACCGCAGCGCTGCTTCATTGAGTTGCATAATCGCGCCGTTGGACTGGCGCAGCGAGTCCGCTGTCTGGTGTGCCGACTCACTGAGCTGGACAATAGCATCGCGAATCTGCTGTCCGCCCTGAGCCTGCGAGCTTACCGCTTCGTTCACCTCCTCGAAACGCGGAATCAGGGCGTTCACCTGCTCGATGATATGTGCGAGCTGGGAGCCGACCTGACGAACATCGTCTACTCCACGGCGCACTTCTTCGGAGAATTTCTCCATACCCATTACGCCTGCGGAAACCGCCGACTGCATTTCCTTGACCATCTGCTCGATGTCCCAGGTCGCCACAGCGGTTTGATCGGCAAGGCGGCGGATTTCGGTCGCGACGACGGCAAACCCTACGCCGTACTCGCCTGCCTTCTCGGCTTCGATCGCCGCGTTGAGTGACAACAGGTTGGTCTGGTCGGCGACGCGGTTGATGGTGGTCACAACGGTATTAATATTGCCGGCTTTCTCGCTCAGCACGGCCAGCTTGGAACCAATGGACTCGCTCGCTTCCACCATCTGGTGCATGGTGGTCTCCATGTGCTGCAGCGACGAACGGCCGGTGTTGGCGCTTTCAGATGTTTTCCAGGCGACCTCCGTCACATCGTTCATGGTTTTTACGAGTTCGTTCGAGGTGGCCGTGATCTGAGTCACTGTGGCCTTGATCTGGTTGGTGGTCGCGGCCTGTTCGGTGACGGTCGCTTCCTGCTGCTTGGCGGTCGCTGCAATCTCGGTTGCCGAGGAGGTCACCTGTACGCCGGACTGCTGGATGCGGGCCACCAGCGAGTTCAGGCTGTCCAGCATCTGCTGGATGCCGGCGGCCAGCTGGGAAATGATGTCCTGGTCTCGATATACCATGACCTGACCGGTCAGGTCGCCTTTCGCAGCCATGGCAACCACCTCCTGGATCAGTTCGACCTTACCTTTAACGTCGTCGGCCGCCTGCCGCTCGCGTTCGATAGTGTCGCGGACCTGCTGGGTCATCGCGTTGAACGCGTTCGCGAGGGTGTGGAATTCCTTCAGTGCCCGGCCGTTCACCCGAATTTCGGTGTCGCCGTGGGCAACGCGTTTCATTTCTTCGATCATGGTCTTGACCGGGTGGAACAGAAACCGGTTCAGAATCAGGATGGCGACCAGCAGCGCCGCACCGATCAGGGTTACAACAGCGGCGGTCATGGTGTCGCGCGTTTGCACGCTGGCGCGGTAGAGGCCCGCGAAGTCATCCAGCACCGCCAGGGTCAGTACCGGCGATCCGTTGCCGCTGTTTGCCTGGTGGCTTATTTCATGCACCGAAGTGCTCGTGTTCTGCCACTCTCCGGTTTCGAACAGAACGGTCCCGGACAGCGACTGGATACGCAGCGGAAGATTGGTCAGTTCGGCAACGGATTGCAGCGAGAAAGCGGGATCAAACCGAATCTCCAGGTAACCCGCCGTCGATTTCTCGCCGACCATCCTGATAACCGAATAGCGCGGCCCTTCTTCGGCGAGCCAGAGTCCGGCGCTCGGCTGTTCTGGGCTGACGCTTCCCAGCAGCGGGCTGTCCCAAGCATCGTTCT
>CP070738.1:550549-553245 GCA_020347685.1 Gammaproteobacteria bacterium
CTGGCCGCAACCGGCGCGCACGTAAGCGTAGCTCAGGCGCTGCTCGCCGCACAGCGGCAAAGCGAGACAGTCCTTCAGCACCGGATGTGCGGACAGCGCGACGCGATGTTCCGCCGCCACGTCGACGAAACCGTGATCGGCCGTGACCAGCACCGTGCTGTTGGTTCCCGCCAGCCTGTCGAGCAGGCGCGCAAAGCCGGCGTCCAGGGCCGCGAAGTGCTCGCTCACGGCGTCACTGGCGACGCCCTGTTCGTGCGCCAGGCGGTCGAAACCCGGCCAGTAGGCGTACACGTAGCCAGGCGCGTCTGTGCCGCGCACCGCGCGCGCGATAGCGCTGAAGCACTGTTCCAGATCGCGATAGGGGAGCAGCTCGGCGCGGCCCAGATGGGCGCGGTTGAATTCCGAATGCGCAATCCAGTCCGGGCAGACCGAGGTGCTTTTCACCGGCAGGCGATCGAACAACGGTACATGGCCAAACAGCGCCGCGGCGCTGACGCCCGTCCCGCCCAGCGGCCGGCTGCTGCAGCGTGGCGTAAACGGCAACACCGCCAGCACACTGCCGAGTTCGCGAAACCAGGTGAACCACCCGGTGAG
Organism: Gammaproteobacteria bacterium; assembly: GCA_020347685.1. Taxonomy (GTDB): domain Bacteria; phylum Pseudomonadota; class Gammaproteobacteria; order DSM-19610; family DSM-19610; genus Thiogranum. The sequence goes on from CP070738.1 coordinate 551,144, forward strand.
ACCGTGCTGCTGGGGCGCCTGACCGGTCAGAAAGGTGGTGATGGCGGTCGCCGTGGTGGGTGGCGCTACCGAGGTGAGGCGCGCTCGCAACTGGCGGTGCAGCAGGCTTCCCGCACCCTGCTGGGTCAGATACTCGTAGCCCAGGCCGTCCAGCACCAGCAGTACCAGATTACGCCTTTCGGCCAGTGGCTGGCGGTCGAGTATTTGCAGCGGCGCGTAACCGTCGGCACGCCCGCCGCAGGCCCTGACCACGGAAGTCATCAGATTCACGATGCCGGCACCCCGATAGTCCGGGTACACCCAGGTGTCCTGCGCCGCGGTGTCTGTCACGCGTCCCGCTCCCGGGCCCCGGGGCCAGGCAGCAGGCCCTGCGCCTGCCGGTAACTCAGCCCCAGGATGCCGCTCTTGCGCATCGACAGCCCCAGCGAATGCGCCAGCGCGGAGGCGAACACGCGCCGGAAGAAGGGCAGCGAGGCGTCGAACACCGGCAAGGCGCTGTCCAGGCTCTCGGCCGCGGCGAGGCGCTGTTCGAACGCCCTGCGCTGCGACTCGATGAGCGCGAGCAGCCGCTGGTCCTGTGCGGCGCGCTCATCGAAACGCAGGGTCCAGGTGAGATCGGGCTGCAACACGCACTCGCCGATATACTGGCCGAAGCGGCCGTCGCCCCACTCGGCCGGCGTGATCAGCGAAAGCCGGAAGCCATCGGCCTTGCGGTACAGGCAGTAGCGCTTACCGGGCACCGGTTTGAAATGAAACTCGCTATGCAGGACAAACAGCGAGGTGAACAGTTCGCTGGAGATCTGATCGACGCGCTTGGGCGGCACCGACAGCTGCGTGCGGCTCGCCGTGAGGCTGTCCAGCACCGGCGCAAGCCCCTTGCCCTGAGGGTTAGGATTTCTGTTCATGATACCGTTACTGTAGCCAAAACCGTTGCCGGAACGAAACACCCGGGCATCCCGCACACGGCATACGGCTATAATTTTTGCAGACAGCGGCGCAAACCGCGGCGCGCCGCGGCTGCCGACAGGAGCCGATCTCCCGTGTACTGGTTTTCACGCAAAAAGAAACCGATCGCACCCATCAACGGCCTGATCCTCCCCGGTGGCGGGGCGCGCAACGCGTACCAGGCCGGTGTGCTCAAGGCCATCGCCGAACTGTTGCCGGCCGACGCGCCGAACCCTTTTCCGGTCGTGTGCGGCACCTCGTCCGGAGCACTCAATGCCGCGATCCTGGCCAGCAACGCCATGCAGCTGACCGAGGGTGTCGCGCGCATGAACGGCGTGTGGGAGAACTTCCATTCCGCCAAGGTGTACCGCACCGACTGGTGGACAGCGCTGACAACCGGCTCGCACTGGGTGGCCGCTTTTGCCACCGCGCGGCTCGGCACAGCAGCACCACGCGCCCTGCTCGACAACAGCCCGTTGCGCTCCCTGATCGAAAGTCATATCCGCCTGGCCCGCGTGCAGCAGGCGATAGACAGCGGCGCGCTACGCGCACTGGCCATCACCGTGTCCAGCTACAGCAGCGGGCATTCCATCAGTTACTACCAGGGCAGCGAAAAGCTGCGCCCCTGGCGGCGGGCACGCCGCATGGGCCTAGCGCAGGAGATCAGCATCGACCACCTGATGGCCTCGAGCGCCATCCCACTGGTATTCCCGGCGGTATGGCTGAACAACGAATATCACGGTGACGGCTCGATGCGCCAGACCGCGCCGCTAAGCCCGGCCATACACCTGGGCGCCAACCGGCTGCTGATCATCGGTGTGCGCAACCCGCGCATCGACGCTGTGCCATCGGCGCGCGCACACGTCCCCTACCCCAGCATCGGCCAGATCACCGGTTACATGCTCGACACCCTGTTCATGGACAGTCTGGACGCCGACATCGAGCGCATGAAGCGCATCAACCGCACCATCGGCGAAACACGCGATAATCGGCTGAAATTCGGTGACGCGACCCTCAAACCGATCGACTTCCTGTTGATTTCACCCAGCCAGGATATCCGCGACATCGCCGAGCGCCACGCCGCACAGTTTCCGCGCTCGGTACGCCTGCTGCTCAGAGGTCTGGGCGGACTGACGCCCGAGGGCCGCCCGCTGATC
>CP070738.1:553345-556033 GCA_020347685.1 Gammaproteobacteria bacterium
AATAAAAGGGGTCAGTACCCTTTAAATCGAAAACACTTCGTCACGCTTTACAATAGACCACCGTTCATCTAATTTCCCTGACAAGCAGAACAAGGATGTTCGCATGCCCAGGAAACCCCGGTTTTATCTGCCGGATGTGCCCGCGCATGTCATTCAGCGGGGTAACAATCGGCAGGCGGTCTTTTTTTGCGATGACGATTACCGCGCATACCTCGCCTGGTTGCGAGAGGGTGCTGCTAGGCATGGTTGTGCGATTCACGCCTATGTATTGATGACCAATCACGTGCATTTGCTGGTGACGCCGGAAACGCGTGACGCCATCAGCCGGACGATTCAATACGTGGGTCGTCATTATGTGACCTACGTCAATTCCCAATACGGTCGCAGCGGAACGCTGTGGGAAGGTCGGCACAAGGGAAGCATTATATCCAGTGAAGCTTATCTGCTGGCCTGCAGCCGCTATATCGAGCTTAATCCGGTGCGCGCCGGTATGGTGACGGCGCCCGAAGACTACAGGTGGTCGAGCTATCGGGCGAACGCAGGCGGCGAATCTTGCCCGCTGCTCAGATATCACGCAATTTATATGGCGCTCGGAGACTCACCTGAGTCGCGCCAGCGCGCCTACCGGGAATTGTTTCGTGCCGTGCTTGGGCCGGGACAGCTGGACGCGATTCGGTCTGCAGTGCAAACAGGGACGCCATTGGGCAACGATCGCTTCCGGGAGCAGATCGAGGCAGCGCTCAAACGCAAAGTCGGCCAGGCACGGCGTGGCAGGCCCATGCGCAGACTGGATGAGGCGGAGGGTTAAAGGGTACTGACCCCTTTTCCCCTTACTGGATGCGGTGTTCAGCCAGTCCGCGGTCGGCGACGCCCAGCTGGATTTCGGCGCCGGTGATCAGCTGGTTGATCCCTTCCTGGATGCCGTACAGGCGGGCCTGCACAGCCTGGCTGATTTCTCCGTACTCACCGTTCTGCAGCTCGCTGATCTCTCGACTGACGTCGATCAGACGCTTGCGCGATACCCGGCAGCGGGCATCCTTGCGTTTCAGTTCCATGCGCTCGAGGCAGTTGGAAACCCGCTTCCACAACATGGGGACGGAGCATTCCTGGAGTATGTAGTCGTCGGCCTCGAACGGCAGCGACTCGATATCCTGGCGGGTTGCGCCGTTGCAGCCGAGCAGGATCACGATGGTTTCGGGATCACGTCGCTTGCTCTCGCACAACAGCCTGAAGTCGCTTTTCTGTTCCAGTTCCAGTTCCGCCAGCACCAGGTCATAATGATTTCGGCGCAGCTCTGCACTTGCCGCGTCGATGTTATACACCACGCTGACCGCGAGGCCGCCGTCCTTCAGGGCCCAGCCTATTATATTGCAATGTTTGAGATCATTTGATGCGACAAGAACCTGGTAATTTTGCATAGTCACGCCTCCTCTGTACCCCCAACGCCGCACATGCCAGTGCAAACTGGTTATTCATTCTTTCAGGCGCTCGGTGTTGTTGTATCCTCCGCGGTCGGCCCGCTGCTGCGCCCCACCTTAAACTTAAACATAGATGCCGGCAGTGAATCTTCCAGTGCCGCAGCCGCGGCTGCCGCAAGCTAAAGCTGTTTACCATGACGCAGGTCAAAAACTCCGCACTTTTCTGCACCGTTCCTGCTCAGCGGCGCAGGATGGCGATCCAGCGATACAGGTTGAACAGGCGGTCGAGGGAACCTGCAAGGTAGGTGAAAGCGGCCGTCCTGGGGATCCTGCGCGCATGCTAGGACTGCCTGTCGGAAATATATCCACCCCGGGTCAGTACCGGAAGCGCGCGTCCGAAACTGGCGTTCCACTCCACCGGCAGAGACATCAGGTGCACCAGGGTGCCGATGGCGATGCCACCTGCACCGAGAATGAATAGCACTGCACCGAGGCGCGGTGAGCGCGTGGCAATTGCCAGCAGCGGCATGAACATGGTAGCTGCGTTACCGGGAGCTGGCTGAACCCTGGTCCGCCTGCTAGTCTGACGCTCAAGACGAACTCGCAGGGATGCGATCATCTTGCCGTTGCCGGCTGACAGGGAATACAGTCCGCGCGGCGGTGCGTTTCGTTACGTGCGCCATCGCCCGGAGCGCAGCATCGTTATAATCCTCGTCGTCCATTCATATTGGAAACAAGTATGGAACATTTCGATTATGACCTGTTGGTAGTAGGGTCTGGTCCCGGCGGGCAAAGTGCCGCCTTGCAGGCGGCCGGTCTTGGCAAGCGTGTCGGCCTGGTGGAGCGCAAGCCCTATATCGGAGGAGTTAGCCTGCAGACCGGTACCATTCCCAGCAAGGCGCTGCGCGAGGCGGCCTACCTGTCGTCGCGTTTCGCCGTGCGTGGCATGCGGCAGGGCGCCGGCGGTCGTGGCAGTGTGGATGGCGCTTTCTTAGGCGAAGCTATCGGGCGCAAGCAGCGCATAGTCGAGAGCCAGGAAAGCCTGCTGTTGAACCAATTGTTACGGGACGGGGTCGACCTGCTTCCCGGCGAAGCTTCCTTCGTAGACCCGTACACCCTGGGCGTGCGGCGGCCGGGTGGCGAGAAGAAAGAACTGCGGGCGCCGGTGATCATCCTTGCGACGGGGTCGCGGCCACGGCGTCCTCCGGGTATCCCTTTCGACAAGGAGCGGATCCTCGATTCTTCCTCGTTACTGGGTTTGCGGCGCCTG
>CP070738.1:556133-558815 GCA_020347685.1 Gammaproteobacteria bacterium
GCAGGCGCCCGGTGTGATGATACCCGGGCAGTTTGGGCCGATCAGCCTGGCATCAGTCGCCGACAACGCGGCCTTGACCTTCAGCATGTCCATCACCGGGATGCCCTCGGTAATGCATACAATAACCTCGATACCCGCGTCCGCAGCTTCGAGAATGGCATCGGCGGCAAATGCCGCCGGCACATAGATCATGCTGGCATTGGCTTCGGTCTCGTCGACGGCCTCCTGCACCGTATTGAAAACCGGCAGACCGAGGTGCTCCTGCCCGCCTTTACCCGGAGTGACACCGCCCACCAGTCGGGTACCGTAAGCCAGCGCCTGCTCAGAGTGGAAGGTGCCCTGCTTGCCGGTGAATCCCTGGCAAATCACCCTGGTACCGCTGTCAACCAGAATGCTCATGCTTGCTCCCCGCGCGCCGCTCCGACCACTTTCTGCGCCGCCTCAGTAAGGCCGTCCGCCGTGATAATGCTCAACCCGCAACCCGCCAGCAGCGCCTTGCCCTTGTCCACATTGGTGCCTTCGAGACGCACCACCACGGGCAGTTGCACGTCTACCTGCTGCAGGGCCTGGATGATGCCCTCGGCGATCAGGTCACAGCGTACGATACCGCCGAAAATATTCACCAGAATGGCTCGCACCTTGGAGTCCGAGACAATCAGCTTGAACGCCTCCGCCACCCGCTCCGCGGTTGCGCCCCCGCCGACGTCGAGAAAATTCGCCGGCTCGCCGCCGTGCAGTTTGATCAGGTCCATGGTCGCCATCGCCAGGCCGGCCCCGTTTACCATACAGGCAATATCGCCATCCAGAGTGATGTAGTTCAGCCCGTGCTCACGCGCCCGCCGTTCCTTGTCATCCTCCTGGCTGGGATCGCGCAGTTCGCTGGTGTCGGGGTGCCGGTACAGGGCATTGTCGTCCAGGTCCAGCTTGGCATCCAGTGCCAGCAGCTCACCGGCGCCGGTCACCACCAGCGGGTTGACCTCCACCAGGCTGGCATCGTGCTGCTCGAAAAGACGATAGAGCCCGCCCAGCAAACTGGTGAACGCCTTGATCTCCGCGCCGCTCAGACCCAGACCAAAGGCCAGATTACGGCACTGATAACCCTGCAATCCCACCGCAGGATGAATAGCTTCGGTAAGAATAGCCTTGGGGTCACGCGCCGCGACTTCTTCTATGTCCATACCGCCCGCCGCGGAGGCCATGATTGTCACCCGCTCGGAGCCACGATCGACCAGCATGCCGAGATACAGTTCGCGGGCAATGTCGACTGTCGCTTCGATCAACAGGCGATGAATCGGCAGACCCGGACTGCCGGTCTGCCTGGTAGCCAGATTCGAACCCAGCAGACGGTCCGCGACCTGTTCCACAGCCTCGAGACTGTCGACCAGCTGCACGCCCCCAGCCTTGCCGCGCCCGCCCGCGTGCACCTGCGCCTTGACGACCCAACGCTCACCCCCAAGCGCCTTGGCCGCGGCGGCGGCATCGCGCGTGGACTCGACCATCCGCCCCTCTGGCACCGGAATGCCGTATTGCTCGAACAGCTGTTTTGCCTGGTACTCGTGGAGATGCATGGCGGTGCCCGTGTGGTTCAAAGCCCGTATTCTCCTGAAAAACCTGCACCGGAGTAAAGCGCTGTTATGCTGCAGACGGCAGATGGACGCTGTGGTCGGTTTTTCACCCCGACAAGCGCGCCGTTCATGCACGCGGCTGCTTCTGCGCGCAGGGATTTCGGTTACACTAGTTCCATGTTCGGCATACGCGTCCTGATATTCCTGCTGGGTATCGGCCTGGTCGTGTGGATTCTGATCCGCCTGGCAAAGGGCCCCGGTCTGGCGAAGAAACCGCAGAAAAAGGTTGGTGACATGGTGCGCTGTTCGCACTGCGGCGTATACGTGCCGCGCGGCGAAGCGGTTCAGGACGGCGACCGCTACTTCTGCTGCCGAGAGCATCGCGACACAGACCGGTAGCGGGATGCCAGTGACCCCATCGTCTGCCCGCAGCACAGCCCAGTTTGATATCGCCTGGCGACCCCTTCGCCTGCTGACCTTCTACCGGCTGATTCTCGCCGGTCTGCTTACGGTGTTGTATTTCGCCGCGCAGGAAAGCAACCCCTTCAACGTTCAGCTGCCCCGTCTTTTCGGCTCGACACTGCTCGCCTACCTGGTTTTCAGCCTCGCCATCGGTTTCGCGACGCGCCTGCACTGGCCACAATTCGGGTTCCAGGCGCTGCTTCAGGTGTTAGCTGACATCGCTGCGATTACCCTGCTCATGCACGCGACGGGAGGCGTGAACAGTGCGCTCGGGGTTCTGCTGGTGATTGCGGTCACGGCGGGCGCGCTCATATCGCCGGGGCGACTGGCCTACCTGTTCGCCGCCGTAGCGACGCTGGCATTGTTGTTCGAGACCGGGCTGGCGAGTCTGTCTCCGGAAAAGACCGGTGCGGAAAGCATAACGCGGGCCGGGTTGCTTGGACTGGTGCTGTTCGCCGCGGCCGGCCTGGCGCACGTACTCGCGGCACGCATCCGTGAAAGCGAAGCGCTGGCCCAGCAACGCGGCATCGACCTGGCCAACCTGGAGCAGTTGAATCAGCACATCATACGCCAGCTCCAATCGGGAATCGTCGTGGTGGCGCCGGACAATCGCATCCGGCTGGCCAACGACACCGCCCGCGTACTGCTTGGGCTG
>CP070738.1:558915-561596 GCA_020347685.1 Gammaproteobacteria bacterium
CTGTCGGCGCTTGCGCAGCTGGTAGAGCGTCAGGACCGGACCGGATACCACGTACAGCAGAAAACCGAAAAACAGCACGCTGGGCGGGTGACTGGAAATCACCACGAACACCAGGACCACCGCGATCAGAGCCACAAAGGGCACCCGGTTCTTGAAATCGATTTCCTTGAAACTGTAATAGCGTACGTTGCTGACCATCAGGATGCCCATGGCGGCCGCCAGCAACGATCCGAGCACCCACATCTCGCTGCCTTCCAGCCCGTGGTCGACGCTGAACCATACCAGCCCGGCGAGCACCGCGGCCGCCGATGGGCTCGGCAAGCCCTGGAAGTAGCGTTTGTCGGCGATACCGACCTGGGTATTGAAACGCGCCAGCCGTAACGCCGCGCCTGCGGTGTACACGAAAGCTGCCAGCCAGCCCAGTTTCGACCATATCCAGCCGTGCTCGATCATGCTGCGCAACGCCCACTGGAAAATCACCAGCGCCGGCGCCAGGCCGAAACACACCATGTCCGACAGGCTGTCGTACTGGACGCCGAACGCGCTCTGGGTATTGGTCAGCCGCGCCACCCGGCCGTCGATGCCGTCCATCACCATGGCGACAAAAATAGCCACCGCCGCGTTTTCGAAATCGTGACTCATGGCGGCGATGATGGCGTAAAACCCGGCGAACAGCCCGGCGGTGGTGAACAGGTTGGGGAGCAGGTAGATGCCCCTGCGACGCGTAGCCGGCTGTTTTTGTTCTTCGTCCATGCGCTTTGCCCAGGGGCCGGCAGCCGCTACTTGTGAATCAGGGTGGCTATTACATCAGATCCGGCCCTGATCTGCGAGCCGGGCTTGACCAGGGGGCGGCTGTTGGCTGGCAGGTAGACTTCCACGCGCCCGCCCATCGGCACGTAACCGCAGCGCTGCCCCTGCCCCACCCGCTCGCCGACCTGCACATAGCACTGCGGCAGGTTGTGCAGAGCACCTCGATGCATCACCACCACCAGATCGTCGGCCTCATCGGTCCGCAACCACACCCCGTGCGGTCGGTCCACGCCGTCAGCCGAGTTGCGCGGCTCCAGCACCTTGCCCTCCACCGGGCTGCGGGTGCTGTAGACGCCGGTATGGCACATGTTGATCACCAGAAGAATGGCCTGGCGGTCCAGGTAGGGATCGCTCACCTCCTCGATCGAAGCCACGATCCCGTCCGCGGGGCTCACCACCGCCAGCGGACTGGACGGTATTTCACGCCGCGGGTCGCGGAACAGGTAGACGATAGCCACACAACCCAGCCAGAAAGGAATCGACCAGGCCCAGCCCAGCGAACGCGCGATCAATAGCCCTCCGGCCGCACACACGGCGAACGGGAGCCATCCGGCACGGGAAAAATAGGGATGACGGCCTCCTGGCATCTACGCGATCGCCTCTTCAGGGTAGCGGGGCCGCCGCGCGGCCCCGTTCACACTCAGTTGACTTTCTTGTCGACGATCTTGTTTTCGCTGATCCAGGACATCATGCCGCGCAACCGCTCACCGATCTGCTCGATGGGATGCTCGCGTCCCAGGCGACGCTTGGCCTTCAGCGTTGCCGCACCGGCCTGGTTCTCCAGAATGAACTCGCGCGCGAATTCACCGTTCTGGATTTCGGTCAGGATGCGTTTCATTTCCGCCTTGGTCTCGGCGGTCACGACGCGCGGGCCGCGGGTCAGGTCACCGTACTCGGCGGTGTTGGAGATCGAGTAACGCATGTTGGCGATGCCGCCCTCGTACATCAGGTCGACAATCAGTTTCAGTTCGTGCAGGCACTCGAAGTAGGCCATCTCGGGCGCGTATCCGGCCTCGGTGAGGGTTTCGAAGCCGGCCTGCACCAGCGCCGTGGCGCCGCCGCACAGCACCGCCTGCTCGCCGAACAGGTCGGTCTCGGTCTCTTCGCGGAAGCTGGTCTCGATCACGCCGGCGCGGCCGCCGCCGTTGGCCGACGCATAGGACAGTGCTATGTCCTTGGCCCTGCCACTGGCGTCCTGGAATACCGCAATCAGCGAAGGCACACCGGCGCCCTGCTTGTAGGTGGAACGCACCAGGTGCCCCGGACCCTTGGGCGCGATCATGATCACGTCCAGGTCGGCGCGCGGCTCGATCTGTTCGAAATGGATATTGAAGCCGTGCGCAAACGCCAGCGCCGCACCCTTCTTGATGTTCGGCTCCACCTTGTCGCGGTACAGTTGCGCCTGGTGCTCGTCCGGCGCCAGGATCATCACCACGTCCGCACCGCCGACCGCTTCTTCGACGGACTTGACCGTCAGCCCGGCGTTCTTCGCCTTGGCCTCGGAGATAGAACCGGGGCGCAGGCCCACCGTTACGTTAACGCCGGAATCCTTGAGGTTGTTGGCGTGCGCATGACCCTGCGAGCCGTAACCGATAATGCTGACCTTGGCGTTCTTGATAATGGAAAGGTCCGCGTCTTTGTCGTAATAGATGTTCAGCGCCATTGCTCTCTACCCTAAGATTGAATTTCGAATCGTGTTATACGCGCAGCGCCTTTTCGCCGCGCGCGATACCGGTGACTCCGGAGCGAACCACCTCGACGATGTCCGCCTGGTTGACGGCCTTGACGAAGGCATCCAGCTTGTCGCCGGTGCCGGTCAGCTCCACAGTGTAGACGGTGTCGGTGACATCGATGATCTTGCCGCGGAAAAT
>CP070738.1:561696-564371 GCA_020347685.1 Gammaproteobacteria bacterium
CCATAGCCGCCTGACGCTGGCCCGGGTAGCTGTTGCCGGAGGGGCCGGGCTTCCCTGAACGCGGTCCATTGGCGCGCGGAAAGCCTCAAAGAGGTGACATCCGGTGGCGGTGTAAGCGCGGCCAAACGCCGCCCTGAAAGCACTGTGAACAAGCCCACACGGCGAATAAAGATTCCGTCACATTTTCCGCTATTAAACACAAGTTTCCGCAGCTCTCAGGTCGGCAAGCGGGATGGTCTGGTTGGAGTATAAGTGTGATGACGCAGCCCCTGTCAGCAAACCAAGCGTTGGCAATCGTCGAGAACTGCCCGTTGCCCCTTGTTCTTGTCAACAGGAACGGTGATGTGAGTGGTTACAATCTCGCATTCGAACAGCTTCTCACCTGCTTGCGGCGGTGCGGCGAGCATGCCGCTAAAACCACGCCCCTTGGCGATGACCCCTTACGAGCCCTTGTCGACGCCCAGGGAACAGTGTCCTGGACCGAGCACAGTGGCGAGCAGCGCCATTTGTCGATTAACAGCTTCGCGTTGGCGGAGCATGGCAACATGCAGGTTCGGATATTTGTGGATATCTCCGAGCAGGTTCGGCTCCAACAGGCGCTCGGCGCAATGGACGAGAAAATCAGGCGACACTCCCTTACCGATTCGGTGACCGGACTACTGAACGAGCGCGGGCTGATGCTCGCACTCGAACCCCAGGTAGCCAGATCAAGGCGCTATGACCGCCCCATGGCGGTAATAATGCTTTCGCTTGATCAAACCGTGGTCCAGCGGGCAGTGCTTATGGATGTTGCGCGACATCTTAAGGACCAGCTGCGCTGGGCAGACCTGATTGGATGCACCGAGCAAGGGGAATTTATGCTGGTGCTGCCTGAAACAACTGCTGAGGCCGCGTTTGCGCTCGCTGACAAGCTTGAGCAGCAGCTCGGTGGACTGGCGCCATGCGCAAACAGCGACTGGTTTTGTTTTGGCGTTGCCGGCTGGCGCAAGAGCGACAACGCCGGCACACTGCTGAAACGTGCGGCACAGGCGCTGGCCCGGGCGCGCGCCGAGCGAAAGCTCCATTTCGTCGCCTCCTAGAGCAGCGACCGCAGTGTCCCGGCCACCCAAACCACTGGGCGCACCAATAAAGAGCGCGCCACAGTCAGCCGGCAAATCAGCGATGCTCCGTGCGCAACCCGCCCAGGCCGAGACCCCGATCGAGATCGATGCGCTGCAGCTACGCGCGGTTAAACGGCGTTTTCTTGCGCTGAACAAGGACCGTCTGCGCCTGGTTCAGGAGTCCCTCGAGCTGCGCCAACGCGTGTTTGTCGAGCTGGTGCCGTTGCTGTTTCATATCAATCACCCTATGTTGCCGGGTTATTTATCCAACAAGACGCCCTGCGGCATTTCGGATTATGCGCCCGCTAAGCGCTGCATTCAGGCCGCAAGAAAACTGGCCAAGAGCTTCAACTATCAGAAACGCGCGCAGCGTCTTTACTCCATCAAAGCCCTCTATCTTATGGGCAGCACCGGAACCATTGCCTATTCCAGTGCCAGTGACTTCGATATCTGGGTCTGTCACCAGCCCGGTCTCAGCGAAACCGAACTCGCGGCGCTTGGTGAAAAGGCTGATGCCGTCAGGAGCTGGGCCGAGTCACTCGGGCTGGAAGTGCATTTCTTTCTGATGGACGATGTTTCGTTCCGCGGCCAAGAGCACCAGCAGCTGTCCAACGAGAATGCTGGAAGCTCCCAGCACCACCTGTTACTGGACGAGTTCTACCGCACCGGACTGCTGGTGGCGGGACGATTCCCGGTCTGGTGGCTGGTTCCCCCTGAATATGAACGCGTATACGACGAGTATGTTAACAGGCTCGTCGCTAATCGCTTCGTCAAGGGCAGCGACATTGTCGACTTTGGCGGCCTCGCCCACTTCCCAAGTGAAGAGTTCTTTGGCGCCACACTCTGGCAGCTGTACAAAGCCGTGGACTCACCCTACAAATCGATTCTCAAGATTCTGCTGATGGAAGCCTATGCCAACCAGCACCCGGAGACAGAGCTTCTCTCTCTGCGGTTCAAAAAGGCAGTGCACGAAGCAGATGTACACCTTTCACGCGTGGATCCCTACGTGATGATATGCAATCGGGTGGAGGAATATCTGCTGGCCCGCAAGGAACTCGATCGGGTTGACCTGGCGCGACGATGTTTCTACTTCAAAGTGGGCGAATCGATGAGCAGGGCTGACCATCCCTACGAGAATTCGTGGCGCCGCGCTGCGATGCGCAGCCTGATCAAGGAATGGGGCTGGGGGCATGCGAAACTGGAAACGCTGGATCAGCGCAGGCAATGGAAAATAAAGCGTGTTCTGGAGGAGATCAATGTGCTTGTGTCTGAACTGACCCGCAGCTACCGAACCCTTTCACAATTTGCGCGCGAGCAGGACAACCAGCTCACGATCCGGTCTTCCGATCTTAATCTGCTGGGCCGAAAGCTCTACGTAGCGTTCGAACGCAAGGCCGGCAAAGTCGACATCATCAATCCGGGTATTTCCCGTGACCTGTCCGAGGAGCGGCTGTCGCTGCATTATGTTGAGGATCAGGGGCAGTCAGGCTGGGCGCTGTATCGCGGAAACGTAATGCAGCGCGACGCCGACGAACATACGCCCCTGAAGCGTACCGGCAGTCTGCTGCAGTTGCT
>CP070738.1:564471-567127 GCA_020347685.1 Gammaproteobacteria bacterium
GCAACAACTGCTCGAACAAGGGGTGACCGCTACGCAATTGTCAGAGGCGGCCGGCCGAACGGCCGCGACCAACCAGATCTCCATCGCCAACAGTATCGGCAGTCTGCGTTTCATCGGCGCAATGGACTGGAGGAATTACGTCGAGTCGCTCAGTGTCGTCGAACAGACATTGCGTGACGACCCCGCGGGGATGCATGCCAGCCAGGATTTCGCCACCCGCGACCGGTACCGGCATGTTATCGAAGACGTGGCGCGGGGCAGTTCGCGCAGTGAAGTAGCGGTGGCACGCGAAGCTGTTGGTCTTGCGCTGGCTGCTGCAGAACGAGTGGGTAGCAACGACCGCAGCGCGCATGTCGGATACTACCTGATCGATCACGGGCGGCAGAGTCTGGAGCGTGCGGTCGGTTCCCATCTGCTGTGGACCAAACGGGTCAGTCGGGCGAGCCGGCATTTCCGCCTGTCCCTTTACCTCGGGCCCATCCTGTTGCTCACGCTGCTTTCGACATCGGTGGTGCTGTTCTCCTTCGGCGGCTTCGCGCCGGGGGACTGGCGCTACTGGTTCTTTACGATCACCGGCATCATCGCTGTCTCGGCGCTGGCCGTTCCGCTGGTGAACCAGTTGGTCACACTCGTCCTGCCGCCGCGCGCCTTACCACGCCTGGATTTTTCGAAAGGAATACCTGCTGTTCACCGCACTATGGTGGTTGTCCCCACCTTGCTGGGCGCGCCGCAGGACATCGATGATCTTCTCGAGGCCCTGGAGATTCGCTATCTCGGTAATCGCGATCCAAATCTGTTCTTTGCCCTGCTGACCGATTTCCCTGACGCGCCCGAGCGCACCCGGCCAGCCGATGACGCCTTGCTCGCCCGCGCGCGCGCTGCTGTCCAGGCCCTCAACGAGGCCTACCGCGAGGATCGGCCGTGCATCTTCTATCTGTTTCACCGGCCCCGGGTGTGGAATCCATACGAACGGGTGTGGATGGGATATGAACGCAAGCGCGGCAAACTGGAACAGTTCAATGCCTTGCTGCGGGGAGGGGAGCAGACAGCCTTCCCGGATAGTGTAGGTGATGCCTCTATCCTGCCTTCGATAAGGTACGTCATCACCCTGGACACCGACACGCAACTGCCCCGCGACGCGGCCCGCACACTTATTGGTAACATGGCTCATCCTCTCAATCGGCCGGTGTTCGATGCCGACAAGGGACGCATTGTCGAAGGCTACGCGATCCTGCAACCACGCGCGTCGATCAGCCTGACCAGTGCAAGTCAGTCACGCTTCACAAAACTGTTCGCGGGTGAGTCAGGCATCGATCCCTACAGCCGGCAGGTATCGGATGTCTACCAGGATATGTTCGGGGAAGGGTCGTTCATCGGCAAGGGCATCTACGACGTGGATGCGTTTCGCCAGGCCGTTGATGGACGCTTTCCGGAGAATTGCATTCTCAGTCACGATCTTCTGGAAAGCGGCTATGCGCGTTCGGCACTGGTGACCGACGTCGAGCTTATTGAAGAGCACCCGGCCAGTTACGCCATGGAGGCCAGCCGCCGACACCGGTGGATACGCGGCGACTGGCAGCTTGCCGGCTGGCTGCTCCCGCGCGTGCCGGGACCGCCCGGGTTAGAGGGATCGAAAACCAGGCGGCAACCGAACCCGCTTACCGCCCTGTCGGTGTGGAAACTCTTCGATAACCTTCGACGCAGCCTCGTGGCGCCGTCGCTGCTTGCCTTGCTGGCAGGAGGTTGGCTGTTCGGTCCGGGACCGGCGTGGTTCTGGACCCTGCTGGTCGCGGCTGTGGTGTTCCTGCCCACCTTGCTGGGAGCAGCGATCGAGTTCATCCGCAAGCCGGAAGAGCGCGATTGGCAGGTGCACCTGGTCCTGACAGGCAGATCCGCGGGGCGCCCAACCGCGCTCGCGTGTCTGACGCTGGCCATGTTGCCCTACGACGCAATCATGTGCCTGGATGCGATTCTGCGTTCGGGTGTGCGGATGCTGTTCACTCGGCGCGGATTGTTGCTCTGGCAACTGTGCTCCTATGCAAGCCGCAACGCGCGCCGTACGCTGGTGGAGTTTTTCAGGGAGATGTGGGTCGCACCCGTTGTGGCGCTGGTGCTGGCCTTTGCATTGTGGCAAATCCGCCCGGTGGAGTGGTTGTTCTGGGCGCCCGTGTTGTTGCTCTGGCTGGTGTCGCCCGGCGTCGGCTGGTGGATCAGCCGGCCGCTTGTGTCCCCCGTACCGGACCTGAGCACGGATCAGCGGGCGTTCCTGCGGGCGTCGGCCCGGCGTACCTGGCGCTTCTTTGCGGACTTTGTGGGTCCACAGGACAACTGGCTGCCGCCCGATAACTTCCAGGAGTATCCGGCTCCGGCCATCGCCACGCGGACCTCGCCCACGAATATCGGCATGTCGCTGCTGGCGAACCTGGCTGCGTACGATTTTGGTTATATCTGCGCCGAGGAATTTCTGCGTCGCACCGGGAGCACTCTGGCTACGTTGGAAAAGCTGGAGCGCTACCGCGGCCATTTTTACAACTGGTACGACACCCGCACGCTGCAACCGCTTCGCCCGCAGTACGTCTCTTCAGTGGACAGCGGCAACCTGGCCGGCAGCTTGCTTACCTTGCAAGCGGGACTGGCCGAGTTGAAAGATCAGCCG
>CP070738.1:567227-569878 GCA_020347685.1 Gammaproteobacteria bacterium
GCGGGAAAACAATCCGCGGAAATACTGGTGGTCGAGCTGGCCACACTGCACGAGGACAGCGGTGCGCGCATTCTCGACTGGCTGGGGCGAACTGGCGCGGAGCACGCGCTGGTCGTGTACCGCTACGCTTCGGCAGACGCCTTGCTGCGCCTGCCGGTGTCGAAATGTCTGGCACTGCGCGCACCGGTGGACGCTGCGGCCCTGCAGGCCCACTGTGTCGCGATCAGCCATGCGTCGGGCCTGGGGCCCGCCCCCGGCGCGGCCGATGTCGCCGCGATCGCCCAGGCGGCGCCGCCGAGGCGCTATGATGACGAGACCCTCGCGCAGCTGGCGACACTGTCTTCAACCGTTAAATGTGAATGTCCGCGTCACCTGGCCGAGCTGATCTCGAGTCTTTCCGCCTTCGAGCGTTATAGCAACGAGTGCGAGAGCCGAAGTTCGCGCGATGCGGCGCTGCATGCTTTTCTGCATGCCACCGCATCGCAGGCGCGTCACATGATCGAAGACGCGCTCGGTCACGTGATCCAGGTGGAGAACATCCAGTTGTAGCGACGCGCGTCCCGATCACGCAAGGCGCCGAGCAATAGCGGCCTGCCACCGCTGACTCGGGCCGCGGCACCGCGTTAGCGACAGCGGGTGAGGGTGTACTTTTCGCCCTGCGCTTGTTGTGTCCCGACGCTGACGTCGAAAGCATCGGCGCGAGTGGCCAACACCTGCGCTGCCCGGTACTGGTAAAAGTAGCTGTCCTGGTAAAACGGGTGCTGGGTGTTCCCGCCTCTCGGTGCAACCAGCATATGCAGGATGATGGTATCTTTGTTCAGTTCCCAAAAACCCGTAATACCCGCTGCCTTGCCCGTGCCCAGTTCCAGCGTGCGGTTTTCACGGAACAGCACGTAATCGGCGCTGCCGCAGCCATCGCTGCCGCTCATGCTCCATGTGCCCGCGAGGTATGCGGGTGACAGCTCGACCTCCTGGGCGAGCGCCGTCGGGATTTGCAGTGACAGCAGGATCAGAAGCGTAAGTCGCAAAGCCATGGCGGGTACCCCTCTGGTGGTGGCGCAATCAAGCGATGATTCAGTTGCCGCGACCATAGTCCGGTGAGAAGGCTCCGTCAAGCCACCCCGGCTGTATCTGCCCCAGCGAAGCGCCGTGACAAAAACATGCCAGCGGGCGGAGCAATGTGCCTGACCCACCACAGTGGTGTTCTGGCGTGGTATCCGGGTATCAAGCGTTATGTCAGCGGAGGCTTTGCCCCAGAGCTGCGAGTTCCTGCATCCGCTGCAGCTGTTCGCGTTCCATGTCCCGGCGCTTCTTTATCTTGATCAGCGGGATCATCCGCGAGCGCAGCAGGGTTGCATGGAATGGTTTGGTCACGTAATCGTCGGCACCCAGTTGCATGCACCGGTGTATGGTGTCTGCCTCGGAGTTCGCCGAGACCATAATCACGGGAATGTCCGCGAGGTCGGGGTCCGCTTTCATTGTCTGGAGGACCTGCATCCCATCCATACCTGGCATGTGTATATCCAGTAGCACCAGGTCAACCGGATTGTCGCGCAACACTGTCAAGGCCTGGTGGCCGTCGGCAGCCTGAAGGCACCGGTGTTTCTGTTTCTGTATGCGGCGACACAGCAGGTCGACATTCAATTCGTTGTCGTCGACCACAAGTACGCTGCTGCAGGTCTCATCCGACATGCTGGCCGGCAAGACCTCACAGTAACTGCCACCCTCGAGGCAACGCCACACCCGCGATTTGACCAGCAACGTGTCGAAGGGCTTGGCGATGTAGTCGTTGGCTCCCGACTCGATGGCCTCCATGACGTTTTCCCGGTCGTTGAGCGCCGTTACCATCATCACCGGCAATTCACGCAGCACCGGGTTCGCACGAACTCGGCGCAGGACTTCCATTCCGTCGATATCGGGCATCTTAATATCCAGCAACACTAGGTCGAAAACCTCGTGTTCCAGAACTTCCAGGGCAGCCCGTCCGCTGTTGACACTGGCCACCGTGTAGCCTTCGCGGGACAGGCACCGAGACAGCAAGTCGCGATTGTAGTCGTCGTCGTCAACAACCAGAAGCGAAGAATAAGTCCTGTCCATGTTGTTCCAGTCACAAGGTCTGCAGCGGTGGGCGCTGGCGGCGGTGTCAACCCATAAGCAGCTGTGCGCTGCGTACCGGACCCCGCGACTGAGCTAGTCGGCCCGCGCCGGTGTGGCTTTAATGATCACTCCGGGATTGGACGCGGCAAGGCTCATCGAATGCCGCCCACTGCAGTATCGGGCACGGACCGCGGCGTCCGGGGCTCGGCGCCATGTGCTCCACGCATAAAGCCCCAGCCGGCCGTGCCGATAGCGCTGTGTATTGTGGCAACTTATTGGAATGGCTGTGCAAATGGGGCTTGAAGCCAGTGTCGAGATGTCAGCAAGCGAGCCGTCGGCGAACGCCACGATTCTGGTTGTTGACGATAACGAACACAATCGCGAAATCTTGTCGCGCAGGCTGGTTCGCGACGGCCATCGGGTACTGCAGGCGGAAAACGGTCGCCAGGCGCTGGACGTGATGCGCTGTGAACCCGTGGATACCCTGTTGCTCGATCTCATGATGCCGGTCATGGACGGTTACGAAACGCTGGCTGCAATCAAGCGTGATTCAT
>CP070738.1:569978-572608 GCA_020347685.1 Gammaproteobacteria bacterium
GGCAACCACCCCGGCTACTGCAGCTCAATGGCCCGCTCATGGTCGCCGCGGTGCAGGTACTCGAGAAACGCCGGGTACCTGAGCAGATTACTAATGCGCTGGCCGCTGTCGCGCGGATACTCGAAGCCGAGACAGCGCGCCGCGGCGTTGTTCAATCATTCAATCTCGTCACCGCCAAGCCGCGAACCGTCTGGATAAAGCGGTCACGGCTCATGGCGCCGAGCGCCTTGCGCAGGCGGCGGATGTGAACGTCCACGGTATGATCTTCCACGAACGCCCCGCGTCCCCAGACATAGTCCAGCAGCTGTTCCCTGCTGTACACCCGGTCGGGGCTACTGATAAAGAAATGCAGCAGACGGAACTCGGTGGGAGCGAGGTTGAGGGCCTGGCCGTTTGCCTGCACTCGGTGGCCGACCGGATCCAGCGACAGATCGTCATACTCGATGAGCTGGTCTGCACTGAGCGCGGTGTCTGCGACGCAATGGATACCAGTGCCTGCTCGGCATCCGCCACCTCCTCGAATTGAAACCCGGCCTTTTTCAGCGCGAACCCGACCATCTCCCGGATGGCCTGTTCATCTTCGACTACCAGAATCCGCTTCATCGCTACGTCTCGGCAAGCTAACGCGGGCAGCAGACCACACCTATGTTACGGTTGTATGACAGCGCACCAGGCCGGATTTCAGTCAGGCCTGGCCAGCAGCAGCGAGAAATAGCCATTTTCGGGCTCGAGATGGCGGGTTACGCTGAACCCGGCCAGACACAGCATGGACTCCAGGCGGGACGCGGTGAACTTGCGGCTGATTTCCGTGAGAATCTGTTCGCCGGCCGCGAAGTGCAGGGTCTTGTCCAGCGCCTCCAGGCGCACCGACTGTTCAAGGCTGGATACCAGATACATCTCTATCTGGCTGGCGTCGCTGTTGAAAAGGGCCCTGTGCTCGAATCGGTCGAGGCGAAAATCCGCATCCAGCTCGCGGTTCAGGACGCGTAGAAGATTCAGGTTGAACTCCGCCGTGATACCCTCGCTGTCGTTATAAGCCGCGTGCAGCACCTGCGCCGGCTTGACGCGGTCCGCCCCGAGGACCAGGTAATCCCCCGCCTTCATCACGGCGCGCACCTCGCTCAGGAACTTTCCTGCCTGCGTCTCGGTAAAATTGCCTATCGTGCCCCCCAGAAACAGGAACAGGCAGCAGCCATCAAATTCCGGCAACCCTTGCAACCCGCCCAGATAATCGCCGACCAGCGCATTCACCCGCAGCCGCTGGTACTGTTCGACCAGCTGCTGGCCGCTCTCCAGCAACATGGCCTCGCACACGTCAAACGGCCAGTAGGCCGTGGCCCTGCCGCGATCGTCACAGGCATCGAACAGGTGCCGGGTCTTGCGCGCCGTGCCACTGCCGAACTCGACGATGTGATCAGGCCGGATCTCGGCGATGATGTCGCTGGCGTGCGCGCCGAGCAGGGCGTCCTCGGTACGGGTGGGATAGTACTCGGGTGTCTCGCAAATGGCGTCGAACAGCCGTGAGCCGCGTTCGTCATAAAAATACTTGGGGGGCATGGAGCGCGGCCGCCGGGTCAAACCCCGTTGTGCGTCTTCGGCAATATCCGCGAGCGGTCGGACCGGCGGTACCTTGCGGCTGGTGAGGCGGGGCGCGCGTCTTTCTTCCATGGCGGATTTCCAGGCAGTTGGACAGCGGAGCCGGTTAGGCTACCATCGTTACGGTTAATAGAAAACAGAGCATTCGACCCGTTTCATGTGCCGGATTATCGCTTACCTAGGGCAACCCATTGGACTGGGCGGGCTCCTGCTTGACCCGCCCCACAGCCTGTGCGTACAGGGATGGGCCCCGCAAGAGCTGAAGTATGCCACCCTCAATGCCGATGGCTACGGCTTTGCCTGGTACAACGACGACGGCCGACCGGCCGCGTACGTCAATCCGGCGCCGATCTGGACCGACCCCAACCTGCCACACCTGGCGCGTGCCCTGACCAGCGATCTGTGGATTGCCAGCGTGCGCAGCGCGAGCCCCGGCAATCCGGTCAACCACGCCAATACCCAGCCTTTTGTAGACGCGGAGTTCATCTTCGATCACAACGGACTGATCGATGATTTCCACGCCCGTTTCCGGCCCAGGATCGTCGCCGAGCTGGAGCCCCACCACCTCGCCGGCATACTCGGCAATACCGAGTCCGAGTATCTGTTCGCCGTGTTGCGCCAGCTGCTGGCCGATGACCCGGACCTGCCCATGGAAGCGGCACTGGCGGAACTGATGCAGCGGATTGAAGCCTGGGCGGACGGCGGACGCTGCCTGCTCAACATCGTGGTGAGCGACGGCGAACGTCTCTACGCGGTACGCCACGCACTCAATGACGACTGCCCTTCCCTGTATTACACCACCGACGACGAGACGTTTCCCGATGCACAGCTGATCGCCTCGGAACGCCTTACTGAATCCTCGTTCTGGCAAAGCGTGCCCGATCATCAGATTCTGATACTCGATCCCGAAGAACCACCCGAACTGTTGTCGTTGTGAGCCGCGAAGCACTGATCGAGGAACTCGGTGAGACCCAGTCGCTGCTGCTGGCGCTGGCAGAAGACGTTGACGAAACCACCTTCCGCAGCCAGTATCA
>CP070738.1:572708-575330 GCA_020347685.1 Gammaproteobacteria bacterium
GACGGAACCAGCGACAACAGCGGCACCGGTTAGCGGTACCCTGCAGCGCGCTTCAACGCGGCATGCTGGCCGCGGCGATTCCGTACAGGATCACCGCGGCCAGTACCACCACCGTGAATCCGAAGTGCATGGCGAGCAGCGTGGCGAGCACCGCGCTGATCACCGATGCGCAGCCGTTGATGCCCCAGGCCCAGGGGATCAGGTTGGGGGTTCGTTCGCCGACCCGGGTGATGCCGAGAGGAAACGGCATGCCCATGAAGAATGCCAGCGGGGCGATGAGTGCCACCGATACCAGGATGCGCAGACTGTCCGCCAGGCCGGCCAGCGGCGTGAACAGCCTGTCCAGGGCGAATACATAGACAAGACTCGCAACAGTAATGGCCGCGACCGCCACGGTAACGCCGGCATGGGCCTTCACCAGGCGCTGCGAGTACAGACTGCCGGCGCCGGCAAACAGCAGAAATGCGGTCAGCACCACCGCGACGGCGTACAGCGGATGGTGCAGGAACAGGATGAATTTCTGGATGAAGGCGATTTCAAGAAACAGGAATGCCAGCCCCAGAGCGCTGAAATACACCAGCACCCGCCAGCGTTGCGCGCCCGCTGCGTTCGGCGCAGCACTGCGGCGCAGGAACCATAGGGGCAACAGGATCAACACCAGGCTCGCGGCCACCGCCTGAACCAGGGTGGCGGCCAGGATAAGGTAGCCGGTGTCCAGCAGCGGTACGCCGCCGCGCCCGTAGAGGGTGATGATTTCGGGTAGCGCGCGCCAGGTGAAAAAGCGAAAGAAGTAGGGCTTGTCATCGGTGGCCGGCTCCAGGTTGAACTTGTAGTCGGCAAGAAAACGTTCGCGCTCCGGACCCAGCAGGGCCCGAGCCGCCAGATACAGCTGCGGCTCGGCCATGACGTTGAAGCGGTTGACTTCGGCGGCGTCGATGCCCGGGTAATAGGCGACATCGAAGCTGCGCGCGCTGCAGAACCGCCGCAGTGCCTCCAGCTCGGCAGCGTCGAAGCGCCCGTTCTTGATCAGCAGGGTGCTGGTCTGCCAGCTGCGTATCAGTGCCAGCCGGTTTTGCGGGTCGTCGATACCGAGCTTCTCGAGCGCAGTGATGGCGGTGGCGAACAGCTTGGGCGCGTCGCGCGACGGCATCTTGATCCAGCGGCTTATGGCGAGATAGCCGTCGGCGCTGAGCTTGCTCAGATAGGCCTGCAGGGCCTCCACAGTATAGAGATAGCTTTCGCTCAAGGCGTAGAGTCCCGCCGAGGAGGCACTGAAACTGTCTACCAGGGCGACCTGGATGAGATCGTAGCGATCGGTGGTGGTGCTGACGAAGCCGCGCGCCTCTGCCGTAAAAATGCGTACATTGTCTGCGTCGAGCAGATGACCGGCGAAATCGGCATAGGTATCTTTCACCAGCGTGACAATCTGCGGGTTGAGCTCCACCGCGTCGATGTGTCCGGCGCCGAGCTGACGCGCCTGCAACACTTCGCTGCCGCCGCCCGCACCCAGGATCAGAACACGCCCGGGTCGTTTCAGGTGGTAGGGCAACGCCCAGGTCAGCTGGTCGAGAAACGCCAGCGCCGCGGCGTCGCCGCCCGCAGCGGTGATGGCGCTCGGGCCGTCGCCGTCGACAAAGATGCCGAGCTGCTCGGGCGGGCCTGCGCTGGCGGTCAGGCTGAGTCCGGGTGCGTGCCGCAGCGGGATGCCGGTGTGTTCGGTCACGCTGATGAGTCCCAGCGGGCTGGAGTGTTGCTCGATAACCCGGGTACCGCTGATGTTGAGCGCCTCGCTCAGCCCTTTATACGGCGACATGGCCGGTTCCAGCCAGGCCGTCGGCAGCAGCACTGGCAGCAGCGCCGCGAGGGGAAGCGCCACGCGCAGCGCCGCAGGGCGCATACGCAGTTCCAGGACGGCCAGCCAGGCCGCGCCGATACCCAGTGCGGTGAGCAGTCTCAGCGCGCTGGCGGGAAACACCATGAACAGCAGCGCGACAATGCCGAGACTGCCGAGCCCGGCGCCGAGCAGATCGGCTGCGTAGATGCGCCCGACGTTGTCCCGATACTGCATCAGCGCCAGCCCGATGGCGTTGGCGACGAACAGGAAGGGCAGCGCAAGATAGAGGTAAATTGCCGCCAGTCGCGCCCACTGACCGGGATCCCACAGGATCTCCTCGGGGCTGAAGCCGCTCTTGCCGGCGAGCAGGTAACCGAGCGGCATGGCAGCCGCAAACAGCACCAGATTGACCAGATAGGCGGCGCTGAAATGCGCCTGCAGGCGGCGCTGAAAAAGGGCCAGAAACGCGCCGCTGATGCCGTAGCCGAGCAGCGCCAGGCTGATGATCATATAGGCGTAGTGGTGCCAGTGACTGATCGAGAACAGCCGTACCAGCAATATCTCATAGGCCAGTGCGGTGGCGGAGGCGAGCAGCACCGAGTAGCGCGGCAGGCTGGTGTTGGCGGTTACGGGCGACGGCTGCATGGCGTGCCTCGGGTAGCGGGCCAGGGTCTGTTGACAGCGCCTAGTGGCCTCCGGTCAGCGGTACGAATGCAACCGGCAGGATCTGTTGGGTGCGGACCTCACCGTTCATGCTCTTGGTAACCAGCAGCAACTGCTGGGTCATG
>CP070738.1:575430-578044 GCA_020347685.1 Gammaproteobacteria bacterium
TGGGCGAGCTGGATCGATTGACGGGCACCGGAGTGTTCATGGAACTGTACCGGAAATATGTGGATTCCGATCATTTCCCCGAGCTGGGCGCGCTGTATGCCGACCTGGGTCTGCAGCCCATGAGCGAAACCAGCCTGCGGCTCGACCCGACGGCGCCGCAGGCGGCGATCTGCGCGGCGATCATGCGCGCGCCGGAGAGCTGAGGCAGCGTGCGCCGGGTACTGCCACTGTCCGCTGTGTTGCTCGCACTGGTATCGGCACCGATAGCGATGGCTTCCCCGAGGTCCTTCGAGCGGGTGATCGCGGAGCTCGACCGCCTGCGCGCCGAATACGGGGTCGCCGGCTTCGCCCTCACCGTGCTGTCCGGCGAGCACGGCCTGCAAACCGGCAGCGGCGGCGTGGCCGACCGCGACAGCGCTCGCCCGGTCACCCCCGATACGCTGTTTCGCATCGGATCCATTACCAAGACCTTCAACGCCCTGGCCGTGATGCTGCTGGTGGAGCAGGGGCGCCTCGATCTGGACGCACCGCTTGTCAAGCTGGTGCCCGACGCGCCGCTCGATAATCCCTGGGCCGATGCGTACCCGGTGCGGGTCGCGCATCTGCTCGAGCACAGCTCCGGCCTGCTGGACATGACGCGCGAGGAGTTCGATCACAACCAGCCTTTCCCCACCCTGGAGGCCGCCTTCGCCTTTCGTCCGCAGGCGCGCGTGGTGCAGTGGCCGCCGGGTCTGCACCAGGTGTATTCCAACGCCAACGCCGGACTGGTCGGGCTGGTCATCGAGCGCGCGAGCGGGCAGGGCTACGCGCGTTTCATCCGCGAACGGCTGCTGCAGCCGCTCGGCATGCGCGCGGCGGGTCTGGTCGACGATGCGGCCACGCGCGGGCGACTCGCCACCGGCTATGACAGCGACGGCGAGACCCCGATCCCGTACTGGCACATGATCTTTCCGCCGCTCGGGGCCATCAACGCCACGCCGCGCGAGATGGGCGCGCTGCTGGAGGTGTTCCTGCGTCGCGGGCGGGTCGGCGACGCGCGACTGCTAGAAGCGGCCTCGATCGAACGCATGGAACGACCCGCCACCACCCTGGGCGCGCGACATGGCCTCCCCTACGGCTACGGCCCTGGACTGCGCCAGTCGCTGCGCAACGGGTTCCGCTGGTACGGCCACGGGGGAGACGGCGATGGCTACCTGTCCTACTTCGGCTACAACCGGGAAGCCAATGCGGGGTTCTTTCTGACCATCAACGCCTTCAAGCATGACGCCCTCGATGCCATGCAGGCCCGCGTGCAGGAGCACCTCACCCGCGGCCTGGCAGCGCCGCGACCGACCGCGTCGAACATCGCTCCCGATACCCTGGGTCAGCTCACCGGCACCTATGTGGCGGTCACCCGTCGCTTCGACTGGCAGGACCCCGCGGACCTGGAGCAGGATCGCTTGCAGGTGGTGCTGGAAGACGGTGCACTGTACACGCGCTCGGCGACCGGCCGCCGCCCGTTGATCCCCGTTGGCGAGCAGCTGTTCCGTCGCGAGGGACAGCCGCTGGCCACCATCGCCATCGCCGCGCAGGACGGCGAGCTGTACCTGCAGGCCGAGTTCGGTAACTATCGAAGGTTCGAGCGGTGAAGTGGAGCTTTATTATTGTGGCCGTGGGTCTCTCGCAGTGAACAGAAAGGTACCCGGCGCTTGCGTCGCGCAACTGAGCTGGCCCGAAGTCGAGCGGCGCATCGAGGCGGGTGCCGTTGCCGTGTTGCCGATCGGCGCAGCCTGCAAGCAGCACGGGCCCCACTTGCCGATGAACGCGGACTTGCTGCAGGCCGAATGGCTGGCCGCGGCGCTGGTACAGCGCGCCGAAGTGCTGGTGTGGCCGACCGTTGCCTACGGCTATTACCCGGCGTTCATCGATTATCCCGGCAGCGTCAGTCTTTCGGCCGCTACGTTCCGGGCCATGGTGCAGGAGATCCTGGCTGACATCCGGCGTGCCGGTGCACGTGCAGTGCTGATACTGAACACGGGTGTCAGTACCATCGAACCCTTGCAGGCGGCGGTGGATGCGGCGGCCCAAGAGCTGCGCATCGGACTGGCCAATGTGTACGCAGGTCCGCGTTGCCGCGACGTGACACAGGCCATCGAGCGGCAACCGCGCGGCGGACACGCCGACGAGCTCGAGACCTCCATCCTGCTGGCGATTGGCTGCGGGCATGACGCTCTGGACAAGGCCGAGGCGTGGACCCCGCCGGCCATGGCCGTAAGCGGTCCCTTCAGTCGCAGCGACCCGGACAACCCGCGTTTTTCGCCTTCCGGTGTATGGGGTGACCCCACGCTCGCCAGCTCGGACAAGGGGCGCCGCCTGCTGGCGGCCATGGTCGAGGATCTGCTCGCTGCGGTCGAGGCATTGGCGCAGTCGGTCGGGGAGAAGAGCGGGGAATAAGGGCGCGGTACGGTTCCGCTTGCGTATCATTTTCCCCTGCGGCGCGAGACGCCCACCTGCAGCATGCCCTTGCCGTATTTCTCGGTAACAGCATCGATCGTTTTCAGCAGCCGCGTACTGTATTCGGGCTGCCCGCCTGGCTCGAACAGGCTGGCCTGGGCGGGCTCAGCGTCGTCCCAGC
>CP070738.1:578144-580743 GCA_020347685.1 Gammaproteobacteria bacterium
CGACGGAATGCAGCAATGAGTTCGTCCTCCAGTACCAGGCCGTCCCCGGGCATGCACAGGCTTGACGTGGGGCGATGCTTGCGCGCCGGCGCCACGAGTGCCTTGAGGCATTGGCCAAGCTGCAACGCCTCGGGGGACAGCCCTGAATAGCGCGCCACCCGGGACGGGGTGGGAACCGGCATCCCCTCCCGTTCAAGCAGGTCACGGCGTGTCTGGAAGGCTATCCATCGGGTGCCGGCCGGTAGCCGGTACGGCTCCATGGTACCGCCTTCTCCGATAACAACTACGTCATTGACAGCGACGCGCAAGCCGTTGAAGTATCCCGCTTCCCTTCCTGACAATATGTACCCGAGTATTACGCGGTCAGCAGGAAATGTTCCACTTACCAGCAGGTCCTGGGAGTAAACACCGGCGTCCAGCACACTGTCACCGAACTGGCTTCGAAGCAGATGCCCGCGGAACGGACCGTCGGACAGTTGTGTGTGCTCGAAGTCGCTGCCGCGAACCGTCTCGCGCAGTTGCTCGGTGCTGAATGACGTCAGCGATACGGTCGCGATTGGCCGTCGCATACAAATCCCCTGCGATATTCCGGGTTCGTGTTTTTGCGCAAAGTGGATACCGCCGTTCAAGACGACTATAGGCGAAACTATACTGCGGATCTACCGAGGAGCGTCGCCGGCGGGTTTGCCGCGGGCTTCATGAATGCAAACACGCGTCGCGAGGAGAAGAAAATGAACCTACGTCCAGCGGGAATATCAATGGCGTTGACCGGGTTTTTGTTGTCGGCCAGTTTCAGCATAGCGGCGCCGGTCGAGCATTTTCACGACAAAGGCAAGCTGCCTTCCAGCTATACCATTGCTAAACAACAGGAGCTGAGAAAGACCCTCCCGTTCGCCGACCAGCAGGATTTCGAAGAACAGAAGAAAGGCTTTATCGCAGCCCCGGATTACAACCAGATCATGGCCGAAAAGGGGCATGTGGCCTGGGACATGGGCAAGTACGATTTCCTGCTTCAGGGCCAGGATTTCGACAGCATCCATCCGTCGCTGCAGCGCCAGGCCATCCTCAATATGAATTACGGCCTGTACGAGGTCATCCCGGGGATCTACCAGGTGCGCGGTTTCGACCTGGCCAACATCAGCTTCATCAAGGGTGACACCGGCTGGATCGTGTTCGATCCGCTCACCGCCAAGGAGACTGCCGCCGCAGCGCTGAAATTTATCAACGAAAAGCTGGGCGAGCGCCCGGTAGTCGCGGTGGTCTATTCCCATTCGCATGCCGATCACTTCGGCGGCGTGCGCGGGGTGGTGGACGAGGCCGATGTACGCAGCGGCAAGGTCAAGATTATCGCGCCGGTGGGCTTCATGGATCACGCCGTCGCCGAGAACGTGTATGCCGGTAACGCCATGAGCCGGCGCCTGTTCTATCAGTACGGTGTGCTGCTGCCCGCGAGCCCGTTCGGCCACGTGGACCAGTCCATCGGCAAGAATACGGCCGCCGGTAATCTGGGCCTGATCGAGCCGAATGTCATCATCGAGGATGACTTTGAAGAGATGACGGTGGATGGGGTGAAGATGGTGTTTCAGAACACCCCGGGCACCGAGGCACCGGCGGAGATGAATACCTGGTTCCCCGATCTGAAGGCCTTCTGGGCCGCGGAGAATATCACCGGCACCATACATAACATCTACACTTTGCGCGGTGCGCTGGTGCGCGACGCGCTGGAATGGTCCAAGCAGATCAATGAGGCGCTATACCGCTTCGGGCAGGACGCGGAAGTCATGTTTGCCTCCCACAGCTGGCCGCGCTGGGGTAACGCGCGCGTTCAGGAAGTCATGCGCGGGCAGCGCGACATGTATGCCCATCTGAACAACCAGGTGCTGCACCTGGCCAACCAGGGCGTGACCATCAACCAGATCCACAATATCTACGCGCCACCCGAGAGCCTGCAGCAGCAGTGGTACGCGCGCGGTTATCACGGTTCCATGGAGCACAACAGCCGGGCAGTGATCAACCGCTATCTCGGCTACTGGGATGCTAACCCGACCACCCTGATTCCGCTGTCGCCGGAGGACTCGGCGCCCCTTTACGTGGAAATGATGGGCGGTTCGAAGAAGATTATTGCCAAGGGCAAGGAACTCTATGACCAGGGCAAGTACCGCCACGCCCAGGAGATCCTTAACAAGCTGGTGTACGCGGAGCCCGATAACCAGGCGGCCAAAGACCTGCTCGCCGATGCCTTCGAGCAGTTCGGCTACCAGCAGGAGAGCCCCAGCGTGCGTAACAGCTTCCTGGCGGCGGCCCTGGAGTTGCGCTCCGGTATCCCCGAAGGCGCCAGCCCCAAGACCGGCGGACCCGACCTGGTGCGCGCCATGACCACCGACCTGTTCCTGGATTTTCTCGGCATCCGTATGGATAGCAGGAAGGCGGAAGACATGGAATTCATGATCAATGTCGTCACACCGGACAACGGCGAGCAGTTCGTACTGGAAATGAGCAACGCCACCCTCACCAATATCAAGGGACAGCAGGCAAAGGATCCGGATCTGACCATCACCGTTGATCGCGCCGACCTGGAAACGGTGATGATGGGTGCGGC
>CP070738.1:580843-583394 GCA_020347685.1 Gammaproteobacteria bacterium
TACCTGCAGCAGCCCACGTTGGCCCTGGACCACTACCGGACATACCTTGAACTCAGCCAGGAACCGGACAGCCAGGTTCGCGACTGGGTCGTTGATCTTCAACGTCGCGTCGAAAACGCGCAGGCGAGGGCCGAATAATGAAAGCATTATCAGGGATATGCGGAGCACTCATGGCCGCGGTCACGGCTGGGGCCGGCGCCCAGGACGAACTGCAGCTTGACGGCATGGCGGTAGTGGGCAATCGCGAACTGCCAAAAGCATTGTTCATCGTACCCTGGAAAGCGCCGGAGGCAGCCATGGCGCCGGACCGACCGGTAAACACCCTTGTCAATGAAGTCTTGCAGCCGGTCGATCCCGACGTTTTCCGGCGCAAATTGGAATATTTCGAAACCGTTCACAGACTGGATTAAAGCTGTCGCGCCCGAGCCCCGACAACTAACAGGCCTACTTTTAAGGAGTTCATCATGGAAATCTACTCGTCACTCGTTACCTTCTTCCAGGCGGGAGGTCTCTTCATGTACCCGATCGTCCTGGTATTGGCGCTTGGAGTGGCCATTGCGCTGGAACGCTATGTGTATCTTACCGCGGCTCGCGCAACCAATCAGCGCATCTGGAAACAGGTTATGCCGCTGTTGATGAACGGGAACTACGCCCAGGCCGTGGCGTTGACTGAGAAGTCCAAATCAGCGCTCAGCCGTATCCTGCGCTACGGATTGGACCGCGCAGAGCATGCGCAGCGCCGCGACGACGTCGAGGTGGCCATGGAGGAAGGCCTGATGGAGACCGTTCCGCGCCTCGAGAAACGCACCCACTACCTGGCGACTTTTGCCAATATTGCCACCTTGCTCGGCCTGCTGGGCACCATCATGGGCCTGATCCAGGCATTTACAGCGGTGGCGAACGCCAACCCGGCGGAAAAAGCCGACATGCTGTCAGCCAGTATTTCCGTGGCCATGAATACCACCGCTTTCGGCCTGATGGCCGCAATACCGTTATTGCTGATCTACACCGTGCTGCAAACCAAGACGACCGAACTGGTGGACAGTCTCGAGATGGCCTCGGTGAAATTCCTTAACATCCTGACCGAACAGCACAGCGGAGCGGATGCCTGATGAAACGCCGCTGGCGCAAGAGTCACCTCAGTGAACCGGCGGAGGTGAACATCACGGCCTTTATGAACCTGATGGTCATACTGGTGCCGTTTCTGCTCATTACTGCCGTGTTTTCCCGGATTACGATTCTCGATCTGAACCTGCCCGTTCCGGGCACACCTCAGGCTGAGCGACAACCGGATGAGACCGAGCAGCTCCAGCTCGAGGTGATCGTACGCCAGAATGTCATTGAAGTAGGTGATCGCAAACGCGGTCTGCTAAAAGCGGTCGCCGTCACCAGCGACGGCGGTCATCTCAAGGAGATTTCTGCATTGCTCCAGGAGATCAAAGCTCGGCATCCGGATAAACAGGACATCACGCTGTTGCTGGAGCAGGACATCGCGTACCAGCGTCTGGTCGCGATGATGGATGCCCTGCGGGTTGCCCGTGTTGAAGAGGACGGCGAGACAGTGACGGCTGAACTGTTCCCCACGATTTCGGTCGGGGATGCACCGGTCATGGCGGCGTATAATCGCGCGAGGGATGCAAAATGAAACAGTCGCGCCGCGCGCGCCGCATGCAGCGAAACCACATTCGCCATAAACGTGCACCAGCGTTCAATCTCGTGTCCCTGATGGACATTTTTACGATCCTGGTCTTTTTCCTTTTGGTCAACTCCTCGGACGGCGAGGTACTGCCCAGTACAAAGAGCGTGGAGTTGCCGGAATCCATCGCGGAACAGAAACCCCGCCAGAACGTGGTGGTGATGGTCACGGAGCGCGATATTCTAGTGCAGGGTAGCGCTATCGCGCGGGTGAGCAGCGTAACGAGCAGCGAAGTATTGGTGATCGATTCGCTCAAGGTCGCTCTGGAGGCGCAAAATCAGCGCCGCGTATTACAGGGCGCCCCTGCTTCCGCCTCTGCTCCCGAAGTTACCATTATGGGCAGCAAGGAAATTCCGTACAACCTGTTGAAGAAGGTCATGGCAACATGCACCGAGGCGGGTTATGGGAAGATATCCCTTGCGGTACTGCAGAAAGCCGCCCAGGAGAGCTAGGACATTCACGATGGTGTACTCGCATTCCCTATCTTTGCCCTGGTCGGTATCTGCCGAAGACGAACGCCGGTACCGAAAAATACTGACAGCGGTGCTCGTGGTGACAATCGCGCTGGGCATTGCCATACCCCTGCTACCGGCATTCAAGAAGAGCATTGAGCAACAAGTGGAGTTGCCGCCACGGGTCGCCAAGCTTATTTTTGACAAGCGCACCGAACCGAAACCAAAACCAGCGCCCAAAGTCGTCGAGAAACCGAAACCCAAACCGGTAGAAACCAAGAAACCGGAGCCCAAGCAGAAAACTCCACCCAAGGTCGCGAAGAAACCGGAACCCCAAAAACCACCGGTAGACGCAGTCGAGCAGGCACGTAAGAAAGCTTCGAGCGCAGGGCTACTAGCCTTG
>CP070738.1:583494-586043 GCA_020347685.1 Gammaproteobacteria bacterium
TTAACCGCTAAGGACGCGAAGTACGCTAAGGAAAAATAACGATATTGCTCACTGCCTGTGATCGAGCGTAGGGGCTAATGTCCAGCGTACCCTGGGTACGTCCGGGCATGCTGAGATGCAGCGGGACGAACCGCTAAGAAGGCCTTCGCGTCCTTGGCGTCCTTCGCGGTTATGCATAAGTCTGCGCGGGCTAGGCCTCGTTCTCCCACTCCGACCAGTCGCTGCGGTTTTCGGCGACGTGGAACAGCGCCGCGACCACGTGGCGGTCGTATTTTGTGCCGGCTTCCTTGAGCAGGCGGTCCAGGGCGGCCGCGGGGTTCATGCCGCCGCGGTAGGCGCGCGGGCTGATCAGCGCTACGAAGGCGTTGGCGACCGCCAGTATGCGCGCCGTCAGCAGGATCTGTTCGCCGCTCAGGCGGTAGGGATAGCCGCTGCCGTCCAGATGCTCCTGTTTCTGCTTGATGGTGTCCAGCACCGGCCCCTCGAATTCCAGTTCCTCCAGCAGTTCGGCGCCGAACTGCACGTGCCGCTGCACCAGTTCCTGCTCCGCCTCGGTGAGCGGTTCGGTCTTGGTGAGCACTTCCCGGGGAACAAAGATCTTGCCCAGATTGGCCAGGTTGGCGGCCATGTCCAGGGTGTCCCGGTCGGTTTCCCCCAGCCGCAGTTCGCGGCCGATGGCGTTGGCGACCTCTACCATGCGCTCCGAAT
This sequence comes from Gammaproteobacteria bacterium, assembly GCA_020347685.1. Lineage (GTDB taxonomy): Bacteria > Pseudomonadota > Gammaproteobacteria > DSM-19610 > DSM-19610 > Thiogranum. The sequence continues at coordinate 584,203 of CP070738.1, forward strand.
GGTGCGCGGAGTGCGGATCGTGCAGGTCCACGACGTGCATCAGTGTGGCGACCAGCTTGCGCAGCAGGCTGGCGTGTTTTTGCTGCGCGCGCTGCAGCTCGGTGATGTCCTGCAGCACCAGCAGCGTCGCGTTGAAACGTTCGCCGACCCGGTCTACCGGCACCATGGAACACTGCAGGGTCTTCTCTTCACCGCCAATGAGCATCTGCCTGGTGCAATGCTGGGCGGCAGTCTCCCGGTGCAGTTCTTCCATGGCATCCGCCAGCGGTTCGACATTGGCCGGCCCGATTACGGCCGCCAGGGTGTTGCCCACCAGTTCCCGCGGCTCGGTCCCGGTGGCGCTGGCGAGGCGGGCGTTGGCAAACAGTACGCGCTGCTGGTCGTCCAGCAACACGACGTAGGCTTCGGCGTTATCGGTGACCGCGTGCAGCAGTTCGGTCTGTTTCTGCAGTTCCAGAGTCTTGGCGCGCAGAGCATCGGCGTCGTGCAGCGCGCGTACGCTGCTGCCGTGGCGCCAGGCGGCGACCAGCGTTGCGGCGATAAAGAACAACAGCAGCGAGAACACGGTGACCAGGAAGCGACGGTGGCGGTTCGATTCCTGCAGTGCCAGTTTGGCGTTTACCTGCTGCAGCAAAACCCAGGGAACCGAGCGTAGCGGGCGGCTGGTGGCGAGCACTTCGGCGCCGGCGTAATTGCGAAACTGACCGAAGGTGCCCGGCTGGGCGATCGCGGCCGCGGCAGCCAGCTGATAACGGTCCAGGGGCAGTGATTTGCGCGTCGGCACGCCACCAGCGCGGGTCGGTGACAGGTAGACAACCTGGCTGTCCTCCCGCTGCACCAGCAGAGACTCGTCGCTGGTGGTCAGCGGGACGCCGCTTTTCAGCAACGGGTAGAGTTTCCGCTCGGCGCTCTGCACGGCCAGGATGACCCCGCTGTGGCTGCCCTTGCCCTGTGCGCCGAGCACCATGGGTACCGGCACGGCGATGCCGAGCAGGACCCGGTCGTGCGAATCCAGCGTCAGGCTGCTATAGCTGGTTTTGCCGCTCGCCAGCGCCTGGTCGATGGCGTTTTTGAACGCCCGGCCGAGTTCCGGCATGCCGGAGGTCGAGACCACGGGGTGACGCTGCAGGTCCAGCAGGGCCAGCCCGCTGGCGTGACGCAGCGGTACATTGGCCGGTATCGCGGGTTGCTGCTGATTGTCCGTGAAGCCATAGCGCTCGGCGCTGGCGACGACCAGGTTGCGCAGGAAAGTCAGTTGCGCCGGTTCGGCGGCCGGTTCCGTTTCCTCGCGCTGCGAGAGTTGCCACAGATATAGCTGCAGTGAGGCGTTGTCAGCCAGTTCCTGCAGGGATTGTTGCTGCCGATGCAGCCACTCCTCTATGGCCTCGACCCGGGTTTCGGCAATCAGACCCAGGCGGATTGACCAGTCGTCCAGGTCACGTTGCCGTTCCTTCTGGATGTAGGCGTTGATCAGCAGGGCGCCTGCCACCAGGATGACGAGCAGGGCGGCAATGCCTGCCCAGATCGGTTTTGTGATGCGTTGCTGCAAAATAGCCGATTCCTTCGCTTAGTCCGGGAGGTGGATCCACCAGTGCTGCTCGTTGATCGAGTACACCGGCAGATAATGCACAATCGCCTGGTGGGAAACGACTTCCTGGATCTGGTTGTCGAGAATCAGGATGTCATTCTGATCGGCGACAGCCAGTACTGCGTGCGGGACGCGCAGGTTGGTGTCCTGCAGCACCACGATGCGCAGTTCGGCGGGAGAAAAATCCAGCCAGCGCAGCGAGAACAGCTTGGTGATGGCGTAATCCTCGCAGTCGCCGTCGTTGTAGAGAAAT
>CP070738.1:586143-588662 GCA_020347685.1 Gammaproteobacteria bacterium
ACCTTGCGCAGCTTGAACCTGGAACTTTCCTCGGGGGCATCGTCGCGATCGAGTTCCAGTTCTCCCGGCTCCTCCTCGTCCTGCGCCTTGCCCAGTTCGTTCTGCATTTTCAAGAGACCCAGCCTGAACGCCTGCTTGTCGGCCTGGATACGCGCGCTGCGCACGCGTTCCACTTCCGCCGGCCGCAACACGCCCTGGTAGGGTGTAGCCGCCGGCAAGGGGGTATCCAACACCTCGCCCAGCAGCTCCAGAGTGTCCTGCACACTGGCCTGCGGGCGTTGCATGCGTCGCAGCACCCGCTGCCAGCGCGGGTCGTCGTGCTGCCCGGGCGGATGGCGCAGCGCCTGTAACTGGCGGTATACGCCAGGCAATGCGACTTTGATCTTTACGTCCAGTCGCAGCGTCTCCAGTGCATGGAAACAGGCCAGCGCCCGTTCGGGCGCCGCAAAACGGGCCAGTTCCCGCATCACATCGATACGCCAGGTGCCATACCAGGTCTGCGCCCACTGGTGAACCACCATGGCCTTGTAGAGCTGAAAATTCTCTTCACGCTGCTCAAAGCGACTCACCGTAGCCGGTACGAACAGGGTTTCGGTATCGGTGTAGACCTGCTCACCGGCTTCGATCTTCAGGCGCCGGCCATTGAGCCCGTGCACGAACGCCTCCAGCACATTGGCCACGTCATCGAACACCAGGCCGGTGCTGCGCGCCTTGTGTTCACGGGCGAAGTTTTCCACGTCCTTGAATGCCACCACCGCGGGGTGCAGGCCGCGGGTGTCGTAAACATCCATGCAGTGCAGCAGCCAGGCTTCAACACCGGCTTCGTCCATGAGGCGCAACGCAGCGCACACATGGCTGACGAAATTGAACGCCATGCCGGAACTGGTGCGTGCCACGACGCTCGACCAGCGCAATACGAAATCCTGCTTGTCACGCGGATACTCGGCCAGCGCACGAGCCGGTTCTTCGGCTGCGCCGAGCGACACCATGTGCGCATCCAGCCGCTCTTCGAGCTGCGCCGCAGTGAGCGGCATGCCGCCGGTCTGCAGAAACTCGGTCTCGTCGTACCAGCGCGCGGCTACGCCGGCGGGCAACACCCGCCCGTCGGCAGTCTTCACCCCCAACCGCAACGGTTCAATAGTGCAGCCGGGTAGCACTTCCCGCAGCAGCTGGCCGAGGCTCTCGGCCTTCCAGGTGATGGCCCCACTGTCGGTCGACAACCAGATACCCAGACAGTTGTCACTGATCAGGCGCGGCAGATAGCGAACCAGCTTGGGCAAATCGACTTCGCGGTCCCAAAGCTGACCCCGTGGGCCGTGGCCCAGCGCCGGAGCGGGCAGGATCACGATGTCGAAACGCTGCTGGCGACGCAACAGGTCCTCCACGAAATCCATCACATTCTCGCGCACGTACTCCACGTGCTGCTCACCGGTCTGGGCCCGTGCCAGCGCCAGCATTTCCGGGTCGGAGTCGACGTGCACCACCGATGCGCCGGCCGCCAGCGCCTGGCCGGTAACATAGCCGTTGCCACCGAACAGGTTGAGCACCCGCAAATCCTCGAGGTCGTAGCAACCCTCGATACGCTGGCGTACCCAGGCGGCGCAGGGAATATCTCGGCCCTGCAACCCGACCCGCCCGTGCGCATCGAGACGGCAAGTAACGGTTTCGCCGCCGATGCTGACCGTCCAGGCGCGCGGCAGACCGCTGCCGGTCGGCTCCCAGTGCCCGTTGTGGCCGACTTCGGCGACGTAGATCCAGTCAGCCTGCCAGTGTTCATGGCGCGGCATACCGATCGCCAGCCGGTCGGGACGCTCGACCAGGTAGGGACCCCAGCGCTCCAGTTTGCGTCCGCGTCCGAAGTCGATCAGCTCGTAGTCATCGAGCGGCGTCTCGACCAGCACGTCGCGGGTATCGGCTTCAGAGACTGTGGGAAGTTGGACCATCGAAGTAGCGCGCTATAAAGGTTTAACCACAAAGTCGCACGAAGGAACACGAAGGAAAAGCAAGGACACCCTTCAAACGCTGACCTGCAGTTCCGGTAATCGGGCCCGCCACTGCGACGGCGCACTCCTTGCTCAGGGCACCACACCACATAAGCCGCTTGGTCTTTCCTTTGTGTCCCTTCGTGTTCCTTTGTGGTTGAAAAATAGTTTAGAAAACAGAGGCACTTAATTCATTGACCGCAATAAGCATTTCGGCGTCGTCGGTGAGTGCCTGGGCGATGCTGGAGCGGCACGCCACCACCGGGCTGACACCGCTTTTCATCAGCTTGGCGGCGTGCACCAGCAGCCGCGTGCTGGCACCTTCTTCCAGACCGCTGCCCTTCAGGTTGCGGGTCATCTGGGCGAACTTGACCAGCTGCGCGGCCATACCGGCATCAATGCCGGTTTCGTTGACAATGATTCTGGACTCCAGTTCTGCCGACGGGTAGTCGAACTCCAGCGCCACGAAACGCTGCCGGGTACTCTGCTTCAGGTCCTTCAGCACACTCTGGTAACCCGGGTTGTAGGAAATCGCCA
>CP070738.1:588762-591271 GCA_020347685.1 Gammaproteobacteria bacterium
CATGTTGCGGACTGCGTGATCAGAACCAAAGTGGAGCGTGCGCGCAAGAGGTTCAGGCGGCCGGGGCGCTGACATACGGCGCCATCAAATTCGGAATCGGGGTCGGTCACAATGGAAAATCCGAACAAGATACGACTGGTGAGATTGCCATGAAGCCGGATAACCGCTACAACTCATCGACCCATTTCTGCAGACTTTTTATCTCCGCCGTGATCAGTGCCGGGTCAGCGTAGACGTGTCCGATAACGCTGATACCTTCTGTGCGACCCAGCAGGTGCAGGGAAAGCGACTTTGCCTGCTTTGGCTTTCCCAGCTGCCTGAACTGCTCGGCCAGCCAGTCGCGAAACAGGTCGAACAGACGCCTGACGGCACCCTGAAGGTCGCAATACTCTTTCCCCAGTTCGGCGCTGAGTGTGCCGATGGGGCAACCGTACTGCGCGAGCTCGCCCCTGTTCGAGGCAACCATCTGCACGAAACGGCGCAGACGATCTTTCGGATCGCTGTATTCCTGGTCCCAGTTGTGCAGGGCCACCTCATATTCGTCCAGACGCTGTTCGATAACGGCGGCGAGGATGTCATCCTTGGTTTTGAAATAATGGTAGATGTTTCCCCGTTGCACGCCGGTCACAGCGACGATATCGCTGAACGAGGTATTGCTGTAACCGCGCCGGTAGAACAGCAGCTTGGCGGCCGCAACGATTTCCTGGCGTGTCTGTTCTCCTTTGCTGGCCATCTAACCGAACTCGGGTTCTGCGCTGTTTCGCATTGACAGAAAATATACAACCGGGCGGATCATATAGCGGATACGGACGACCTTCCACAGCGTTACGGGGCTATCGGCTTGCACATTTTCATCGGGCTCTTCTGGCGCTCGGCCATTTCGTTCATTTGCATGCGGATCGCTGCCTTCCAGTGCACTTTCGGTTCGTAGCCCAGCATGGAGGCGGCGCGCTCGTTGGTCGCGCCGGTTTCCTCGAGCAGGTGAATGATGCTGCGTGTCACCAGGGGCTCCCAGGGTACAAATCGGTCGAGGAGTTCCATGCTTCGGGCAAACGGGTAGGCCATGGCAAAAGGCACGCCGTAGTGCGGCTTCGGCAGGCCGTATTCCGCGCTCAGGAAGGCAATCACATCGCGCGCCGTGGGCACCGTCGGCCCCACGATATTGAACCCCTGATAGCCATTCAGATCCGGCGCGGTCGCAGCGAGTGCGAATGATTCACCGATATCGTCGCCCGCGACGATCGGCATCCCGGTTCTCCCTCCTTTAACCCAGGGGACCAGGTGGGTCGTGAGACGAGGAACCAGCAGGGGCAACATTCCCAGCCCGTACCGACGACCGGCAAAAAGACCCGCGCGCAGCGTGATCATGCTGCAGCCCCGGGTAGCGTTATCGCGCAGATAGCGCTCGATGCGCGCCACATTGCGCAGATGGGGCCAGAACGTCAGGCGCTGTTCGTCGGCCTGGCTCATGGGGTCGGCGGAGGCATAGGGTGCGGCGACACTGGTTGTGCTCAGAAAGATGAATCGCGAAACTCCGCGGCGCAGAACCTGGTCGATCAGCGCGATCGAGGGCTCCAGGAACAGTCGCTCCGACTCAACCGCGTGATTCCACACCGACGTCCAGGCCGCGGCGTGACACACAACATCGACACCCTCGAGCAGCTCTTGCAGATAGTCCTGATTGCGCAGGTCACCCTCACGCACGTCACCGGAATAGCCGGGCATCAGCCTGCGCCGGTCACGGCACGCGGCAAGGGGGACGATGCCTTCACGTTGGGTCAGGGCTTCGAGAATGTGACTGCCGACAAAGCCGTTGGCTCCTGTGACGAGAACAGTGGTTGGCTGCATGGCTCCCCCCAGGCGAACAAACCGGGATAGCTCTCCTAATGGATTAGGACGATCGTCTTAAATTGTCAATGACATAGGAATATGTGATTATCCAGAATAATGCGGAAACATCTTGCTTACGCCGACACAGTGTCAGATGGACATGTTGCGTAATTCCGCGCGAGCGCCAAACCGCTACGCGATTCGTCCTCCGGACAGCCCCATCGTCCCAAGGGATATGATTAAGAGTGTTCCAGTTATTGTTCTGATCGGGGCCACGTCGTTTATCTGTACGGATATTCAGAGCCCTTCTGTGTTCTGTTCGGTCGTTCTCCGGGCAATCGATTTTCTTGCCCTGGTGGCTCTCGGGCTCTGGTTCGTGCTGCCGTTTTACAGGCAGGGCGTCAAGCAGACTGCGGGCGGCTTTGGCGGTTTTGACGCAGGTGGCGGTAATGATGGCGGTGGTTAGCAATCGCGTCGCAGGCTCTTTGCTACATAATGACTCGCGCGCTGCGGCCCCATGCGGCGATGCCGATTACGCGGCACGGCTAGGCCGTTGCAGCGCGCAAGAGCGGTAGCATGTCAGGCTGCGTGCTGCGGGCAACAGGTGCCGGACTCTCCACTCATTACATTCTGTCCGAGGGCGCGTTTTCCGGGGCAGTGGTCTACGAGGACGGTTTCA
>CP070738.1:591371-593872 GCA_020347685.1 Gammaproteobacteria bacterium
CAATCATCTCCTGGCGGTTGCGCGGCAGCTTGTCCAGGTCACGAATCAGCGAGATATCGAATTTCACCGCGTAGGGCGGAACATTGAGTAGTTCCAGCAGGCGTGCCTGACCGGCTCCGAAGTCGTCGTATGCCAGTCCAATGTCCATGCGCTGCAGTGCGTTGTTCAGGCTGTTCAAGGTAACCTGGTCGGTGACCGCCTGTTCGTGTATTTCCAGCACCAGCGGGAGCCGGGTATGTCGTTCGCGCAGCGCCTGCAGCGACCGGATCAGGCGGGCACAGTTATTCAGTTCCCTGGGATGGGTATTCATGAACAGGGGCACGCCTGAAAAACTCGAATCCGCCCAGGCCGCGACACCGACCTCGCGTATCGCTTCGCTCAGCTCCACAGCGCTGCCCAGGCCCTCGGCCAGCGCAAACAAGGGTTCGGGTAACTCGGACAAGTCCGGATGACAGCCGCGCCCCAGCAGCTCCAGACCGGTCACGCGTTTCTCACTGGCGGATACGATGGGCTGGAACAGGGGCCTGATCAATCTGTGCTGCAACAGCTGTTCGAACTGCGGGGCGCCGATCGGCATGCGGTCGATTTTCTGGTCCGGCGCGAAGAAGCTGGTGCGGGTGATATCCGAGGGCGTTTCCTGGCGTGCGGGCGCCGCTTCCTGTCGCAGGCGAAATTCCACATCGGCAAAGCGCAGCACATCACCGCAACGTAACACGCGGCCCTCGCTGATCTGATCGTGATTGACGAAGGTACCGTTCTTGCTGCCCAGGTCGTGCAGCAGGAGGCGTCCATCCTGCTGTACGAACTGCGCGTGCTGGCGCGAAACATTGTCGGAGCGCAGGGTGACCGCCAGCTCCGGCTGCCTGCCGACCAGCGCCGGAAAGCGGTTCAACGGCACGCGGTAAACGGTTTCGCCGTCAGCCAGGTAGCCTTCCAGATACCAACCGCGCATAGGGAGCCTCCACGGGCGCGAATCGCAGTGCAAAGGTTCCTATCAGTGTAGACCCGGGGCAGTAGCCTGCCATGCCCGCGCGCTACGCGGCACGGCGTCTATGGCCCGGGCCGCATTGGACACAGCCAAGCCGGCTGCCTTGGCGGGGAGCGCAGCGGCTTTGCTCCACCAGGGGTGGCGGGACTCCACCGCGAGGCAGTCAGTATCGATACGCCTGTTCGATGCGCTGTGGGGTGAGAATCCCGTATACACGCTTGATCCCCGGTGCAGTAATGCGGGCCACATACAGGGCTTCGGCACCGGTTTCGCGCATGTGTTCGCGGGCTTCCTGCAGGCTCGCCTGCATGTCGATCTCGGCAGCCTGCAGGCGCTGCGCCGGCACTTCGCGCAAGTCGAACTGCAGCGTGTCCTCGGCGTCCTTGAGAGCGCGAACCAGGTCTACCGCAGGCAGGAGGAACGCCGCCTGGTCTGGTTCACGCACTAGAATCCACTGCGGATCCTTGCCCAGCTCGCTTTCCGCCCGTTCACGGTCTACCTCCCGGGGTAAAGTGACAAAGGTCCTGTCCATAACCGCGGTAACGCCCACCCGGCGCAGCGACTGGGTGATGGGGTCATTGCGGTAGTCGAGTCCCAGCTGGCGCATCAATGCCTGAAACACCGACTCGCGGCCGGTAAACAGGCCCGCGGTGATGGTCGCTGTCACCACCGCCAGCATGCCGGGCAGTATGACGTTGGGATGACCCGAGAGTTCCAGCACAGCGACCAGGCCGGCGAGTGGCGCCTGCAGAATCGCCGCCATCATGGCGCCCATACCGGTCAGGGCGTACAACGCTACGGAACCGGAGTCGGTGATGCCCAGCCACGCGCCCAGCAGCGCAAACAGCGCCCCGGCGGCCGCGCCGATGACCAGTGACGGGCCGATAATACCGCCCGGGATGCCGGCACCGATGCAGGTGATGCTGGCCAGCAGCTTGAACACCACGACCAGTAACAGCAATTTGATTCCGTACAGGCCGTACAGGGTCTCGGTGATGGTCTGGTCGCCGACACCCATCACCTGGGGTACCAGCAGGCCGCACACGCCGACCAGCCCCCCGGCGAGGCCGAAATTGAGCCACACCGGCGTGCGCTGCGATTGGCGGGAGAGCCAGTTGACCCCCAGCACAAAGGCCGCGCCGAGCAGCCCGATGGCGATGCCGGCGAGCATGATATAGGGCAGCTCCAGGAGCGAGCCGAGGGTCACGTCGGGTACCGTGAACGCCAGCTGATGACCGAACACCCAGCGGGTCAGCATGGTGGCGCTCACCGTGGCGAGAATTACCGGGGCGAATCCGGCCACGGTGTATTCCATCATCAGCACTTCCATGGCGAATGCGACCCCGGCCAGCGGCGTGTTGAACGTGGCGGCAATACCGGCGGCAGCGCCACAGGCTGCGGTTACCCTCAGGCTGTTGTGTGGCAGGCGCAAACCTTGCGCAGGCAGGTTGCTGCTGGCCGCACCGAGATGCGCGCTTGGACCTTCGCGGCCGACCGAATGCCCGCAGGCGAT
>CP070738.1:593972-596470 GCA_020347685.1 Gammaproteobacteria bacterium
TCAGGAGGTCGGCCGCGGCGGTGGCAAGGCGGTCGAAGACAGGGTTCTGACAGGACGGCGGCCGGTATGGGCGCGCGAGGGTATCCCCGAGGTCGAACTGGGCCGCTTGAACGTATCCCGTGCCCCCGGCCATGTTTTGGGGCGCGCCGAGGGTGAAGCCCTGGCAACCTACCAGCAGGGGATGAGAGACCTTTACAGTCTGGATGCGAACCAGGCCGCGGCGCTGCTTGCGAGCAGCTTCAGCGAGGTGGCGCGCTATGATTCTCCGCTCCAGAACCTGGCCCTGTACAAGGATGTGATGACGTTTGGGGACACCCAGTTGAGGAGTCTGGATCCCGACCTGGTACCTGCCAGCCAGCTCGATCTGGCGGCGATTTTCCTCGGCTCCGCATCGGACAAGACCGTGCCTATCAGCGAGGATACCGTGACAGCCGTCAACCGCATCCTGGGGCTGGTTGAAATGGATCCCGATGAGAGAGCGGTACTGGCCAGCAAGGCCGAGACGGTGCGCCAGGCGATTCTAACCGGTCATGGCCCTGTGGAAGATCACTGAGCGCAGCCGGACATGCATCGAGGGTGGCCGCTTGTACCAGGGTGGGGTCGACGAAGCCGAACGGCAAGGGTGACAGCCGCTGCTCGGATCAGGATACTCGTTGCTTGGCTTTGGCCTTCTGGAACGGCGTCAGCTCGGCCTTGATATCGATGCCATAGGCATCGGGCGCCAGCACCTGGCGGATGGCATAGGTGGCGTCGGGCGCCGTGAGCTGGTGCTGGGCAAGATCCACGACGCGGTGCGGGTACACGGGGCGTTTGTGGCTGTCCAGAACGACATTGACCTTGGGTTTCAGACGGAAGTCCGGATTGACCGAGATGACAATGCCGACTTCGCCGCTGGTCAGTTCGACCAGGGTACCGACCGGATAGATGCCGACGCACTGGATGAACTGTTCGAGCAGCTCCCCGTCGAAATCGGTCAGGCGCCAGCTGTACATCTTGGTCAGCGCCTCGGTGGGTGAGATGCCGTCGTGGTAGCAGCGGTCGCTGGAAATGGCGTCGTAGACGTCGACGATGGCCACCATCTTGCTGAACAGGGAAATTTCATTGCTCTTCAGGCCGCGCGGATAGCCCTTCCCGGAAATGCGTTCATGGTGGGAGAAGGCGACATCGGCGATCTGGTAGGGCAAGGCGTAGTGGTGTTCCAGCAGCTGGCGGCCGGTCAGCGGGTGCTGTTGCATAATGGCGAATTCGTCCGGCGTCAGCTTGTCCGGTTTGTTGAGCACGTCCAGGGGTGTCTTGATCTTGCCGATATCGTGCAGCAGCGCTGCGACCCCGAGGGTTTCCATTTCGTTGCGCGACAGGCCCATGTGCCGGGCCAGGGCCAGCGACAGGACGCAGACGTTGATGGAATGCTGGGCGGTGTAGGCGTCGCGCTGCTTGAGCTGGGTGAGGCACACGTGTGCGTCGGGGTTGCGCAGCACGCCGTCGACCGTGTCGTGCATGAGGCGCTTGACGCTGACCAGGTCGATCATGCGCCCGTGAGCGACGTCGTCGAACAGCTGGTCTACGGTTACCCGGGTGGATTCGCGTATTTCGTTGGCGGAGTGAATCTCCTCCTCGAATGAGGCCGCCAGTTTGTAGGCGCGGCGGTTGGAGGCGGGCTTGCCGGCCCGTGTGGGAGCGATTTTCACGCTCTTTTCGATGTCAACGTAGACGCTGTCGCAAACCGTTTTCAGACGCTCGATCTCTTCGAGCTTCTGAATCCGAAAACCCTGGAACAGGAACGGCGTGCCCAGCCATGGACGGTCCAGCTCGCTGACAAACATGCCGAGCTTTAACTGGCTGACGTGCAGTAAGACTTTTCCGGTGGACATAAGTTTAAGCTCGGGCAGATGTGTGTGGAAACAGGTTGTCGGCGCGCAGGCCTGATGCCATCAGGCTGCCTGCGAATCGGAGCGCGGTGCTTGGCCAGACTGTGCGACCGGTGCGACGTTCCATGCAGACCTCAGTGGACCTCTTCCTTCCTGGCGTCGTCGATAAATTTGAGTACCGCGCTCAGGGATGATCGGATGTCGATCATGCCCTGACTCGCAAGGGCTTCCAGGTTTATCTTGGTCTTGGTGAATTCTTCCCACAGGCTCTTGCGCGTCCCGTACACTCCCACCCATGCGTTGCGTCCGTTCTTCTTGGCGGTATATGCCGCGTGGTCGGCAATGGCCACGGCCTGATCCCAGGAAAGGGCCTTGGCATTCAGCGGGGAGAACGGATACATTGCAAAGCCGATGGAGCCCGACAGGCGCCCCACGTGTCCGGCGCCGAGCTGGTACTGGCGTTCGGCCAGATTGTATCGGATACGCTCGGCCAGCTGCTCGGCGGCGCGCGAACTGGTGTTTTCACCGATAATCATAAACTCATCGCCGCCCCATCGGATGATGGTATCGGACTTGCGGCAGGTGGACTGCAGGATGTCGCGGACCTGCAGCAGCGCCTGATCACCGGCC
>CP070738.1:596570-599057 GCA_020347685.1 Gammaproteobacteria bacterium
AGTGAAAATCAGCCCGCATTTGGGCTACAAAGAGCAAGGGGTAGAGGGTCTTATTCCACCAAACGCCGTGCTTATTTATGAGATCGAAATATTGGATGTTAAGAAAAACACGTAACAAGTGCGTCGAGCACGCCCGCCTCCCAGGCGGCCTCGGACCTCGCTTACGCTCGGCCGCTTGTGCACGACGTTGGCTGTAAAGCTCACCAATTGGTCCGTATTTGACCTGCTCCCAATAGTACTCCCACAGTCAGGTCTCACCGACTACCATCTCGCTGCAGTTCCAGAACCGCCGCCGCAATTTCTTCGCTGAGCCGACCCAGAACCTGGCTCTGTGCGGCGGCCTGTGCGGCGTAGTCGGCGCTGGCGGGCATCTGGGTATACTCAGAGCGGCGCAACACCAGCTCTTGCTTGTCATTGTCCAGAATTGTCCAGCGCGCGTTCAGCACCACGCTGCCGTCCGGTGCTTTCTCGAAACTGCGCACCGCGATTGCCACCTGGTAGTCAATCACCAGCACTTTGCGCAGGGAGCGTTTCAGGGGCAGCCGGACGATGCGGTCGGTGGCCAGCCGGCGGCCGAGATCCTCGCCGATGACGCGGCTGAAATTCTCACGCAAGGGTTCTGCCCACTGATGGTATATGGCAACGTTAAGTTCGTTGCTGCTGCTGCGCGACACCATCTCGCGCCGGTCCAGATAGGGCGGCAGGATGATGGGGCCGACACCGATGGTGAGTTCGCGCTGCGTGGACAGACGCGCCGTGTCGGGTGCGCCGGCGGACAGCAGATAATATTTGGTCGGCTGGGAGGTGCCGCAGGCCGACAGGGCCGCGAGAAACAGGATCAAGCACAGCGTCTTTACATCGAGCAATCGCATCAGTCGCCTCCAAACACGCCCTTGCCTCTAAGGATAGCTTCCGGGCGGCGTTCCAGGGTGTCGGCCAGCGCGCCGATGGCAGCGGCCGCGTCGGTCATGGCGGCGAGCGCCTCGTCGACCGATTCCAGCAACTCGGAGTCGTCGGCCACTAGGCTCTTCATGGGGGCCAGGGTCTCGGTGGCTTTCACAAAGGTCTGCTCCGCCGCTGCCAGTGTGGTGGTCGCCTGTGCCAGCGTTTGTCGCCCCTCGGCCAGCATCTGCCGCGCCTCGACCAGCGCCGGTTCCAGGGGCCGGGTACGGCTGTCGAGGTCGGCAGCCAGTTTACTGATGTCCTTGAAGGCCTGATCGACGGATTCAATTGTCGTACGGATCTTTTCATCCGCAGCAAGGTCGGCGAGGGCCGCGACCGCCTTGGCGACATCATCCAGGACCTTCTTGATCGGGAAATCCTGCAACACGCCGCCCAGTTCCTGCAGTGTGGTGGGTATGGTCGGAATTTCGGGTGTTTCGCTGGTTTCTACGAAGCGCGCCGGTGTCCCCTTGAAATAATCCAGCTGGATGAACAGCTGCCCCGTCAGCATGCTCTGCATCTGCAATTGTGCGCGCAGACCTTCGTTTTTGCAGCTGTCGTAAATCCCCTCCCGGAACTCCTCCAGACTCATTTTTCTGTCGTAACCGATCAGGGTGAACGCGGCGGGATCGATCTCCACCGTCACGGGTATCCTGGCATTTTGCTCGGGTGTCAACACGATCTCTATGTTCTTGACCGTGCCGACCTGGACGCCACGGTAACTCACCGGCGCTCCCACCTTCAGGCCCTTGACCGAGCCCTCGAAGTGCATGACGAAGCTCAGCTTCTTCTGAAACAGCTGGCCGCTGGTCAATATCATCACCGCGGCGACCGAGATGACGATCGCCCCCACGACAAAGGCGCCGATCACGGTGGGATTGGCTTTCCTGCTCATACTTCACCTCGATTCAGAAACGCCCGCACCTTGGGGTCCGGCGACTCGGTGCGCAGGACTTTCGGGTCTCCGGTGGTAGTCATGGTGCGGGTCTCCGCATCCAGAAATACCGAATTGTTCGCGATAGTGAATATGCTCGCGAGCTCGTGCGTCACCACTACAATGGTCGCTCCCAGGCTGTCGCGCAACTCCAGGATCAGTTCATCGAGCCGCCGCGAGCTGATAGGATCGAGACCGGCGGAAGGCTCGTCGAAAAACAGGATGTCGGGGTCGAGCGCAATGGCGCGCGCCAGGGCGGCGCGTTTCTGCATGCCACCGCTGATCTCGGAAGGATAGAATTCCTCGAAACCCGCCAGACCCACCAGCGCCAGTTTCAGCGAAGCCACGTCGCGCATCTCGGCCGCACCCAGGTCGGTATACTCGCCCAGCGGCAGCATCACGTTTTCCGCCAGCGTCAGCGAGCTCCACAGGGCCCCCTGCTGGAAGGTGACCCCAAAGGAGCGTTTGAGACGGTTCTGCACCTCTTCGGGGGATTTCCAGAAGCTTACGCCCTCGTACGCGATGTCACCCTTGGCCGGTGCCCTGAGGCCGATCATCTGCTTGAGGAGCGTGCTCTTGCCGCAGCCGCTGCCGCCCATGATGATGAATAC
>CP070738.1:599157-601639 GCA_020347685.1 Gammaproteobacteria bacterium
AGCAGCGGGACCGAGAGTTCGACGGCAAGCCGCGCATGGCGCTGATAGAGGTAGCGGGCGCCGTCCACCAGACAGGCCGCGCCGACCGAAGCATCGGTTTCTGCCACGGCGCGTCTGGCCAGGTCCAGGTAGGCGATGATCAGCGGCAGTTCCTGCTCGCGGTGGCGCCGCAGCGTGCTCTCCACTACCGGTCGCCAGTGCTCGCGCTGAGCGCTGCCGGCATCGACCGTCTGCCAGGCGTAGTACCCGAGCAGCCGGTCCGCGTTACGGTAGGCGAGCTCGGTGCGGCTGCAGGCAGAGCCGGTTACCACCAGTACTGCAATGACGATAAGGCGTAACATCGGCAGATCATCAAATGCCATGGTCTCTGTGACAGCGCCGACTGCGGCGGGTTCCAGACGCGTGCCACGGCGCGGCAGGGCCGGCTCTGTCGTGAACTCCACCTGTATCAGTTGAGTCCCAGCAGGGTGAGCAGTTCCGTCATGTCGCGGACCTCCGCGTGGTGAGCAACGCCGGGGTCGGCCCGCTGCCCCCCACGGTTCATCCAAATTACAGTGACTCCAGCGGCCTGTGCACCGGCGAGGTCGGTTTCCGCTTCGTCACCGACGTGCGCGAGTTGTGCGGGCGCCACGTTGGCACGCCTGCAGGCCTCCTGGAACATGCGCGGATGGGGCTTGGCCCTGCCGGTGGACGCTGCAGACAGCGAAAAGTCGAACAGGTGGCCCAGCCCCAAACGCTGTACGTCGGCATTGCCGTTGCTGAGCGTGCCGAGGCAAAAGCCGGCGTCGCGCAATCTCCGCAACGCGGGCACGACATCGCTGTAGAGCGTGATCCGGTGGCGCGCCTCCAGGAACACGGCAAAAGCCGGTTCCACCAGGCTGTGATCGTAACCGGCGGTTTCCGCCGCGAGGCGCAGCGAGGTTTTGCGCAGAATGTTGACGTCGTCGCGCAGTGGGGGGTTGCGCTGCAGCAGATCGCGGCGCAGCTGCTGCATATCTTCCAGGCTGTAGTGCCGCTTGATCCGCGGGTAGTGCTCGGCCAGCCAGTCGTACAGCGACTGCTCGGCTGCCCTGAGCACAGGGCGGTTATCCCAGAGTGTGTCGTCCAGGTCAAAGGTCAGGGCGCGGAGGTTGTCATACATTGTTGAGATATCCACGTCGGGAAGTTCTGACTAAGCGGTCATTGTGACCTTTCGGTTGAAACAGGGCCAGTCCGGAAAGGCGAATAAAAGCCAGGCGGGAGCCTGCTGCCCCGTGGTGGGTCGCTGTGCCCGGCAGATTGTATCTGCGAACTTTTCCGGCTAGGGTCTCAACATGCCGCAAGAGGAACACAACGCAATACTGCAACAGGGCGATAACTGCTGGCGACAGGAAAATGCGCGGCGGGTGGCCATCGCAATCGATGGCGAGGCCTACTTCCGCGCCGTTCGCGAAGCGATTCTCGCTGCCAGGCGCTCGGTGTTCATCCTCGGCTGGGATATCCACAGCAGGTTGAAGCTGGTCCGGGACAACGAACAGGATGGCTTTCCCGAGGAACTGGGTGAGTTGCTGGATTTTGCGGCCCGACAGCGTGCGGTCGATGTCTATGTGCTGAGCTGGGACTTCGCAATGATTTACGTGGTCGAGCGCGAACCCCTGCCGCTGTATGCGCTCAATTGGAAGACGCATTCGCGCGTGCACTTTCACATGGATGACAGGCACCCGGTGGGCGCGTCCCAACATCAGAAAATCGTCGTAGTAGACGATGCCGTTGCGTTCTGTGGTGGCCTCGACCTCAGCAAATGGCGCTGGGATACACCGCAACACGGTATCGACGACCAGCGCCGTGTGGACCCCGACGGCAAGCCCTATCCGCCATTTCACGATGTGCAGATGCTGGTGGACGGTGACGCAGCGGCGGCGCTGGGTGAACTGGCCCGTGAACGCTGGCGGCGCGCCACGGGCGATGAGATCGAGAAGGCGGCCAGCAACGCGACACATGATCCCTGGCCGGCATCGCTGCAAGCGGTGATGCACGACGTACCGGTGGCGATCGCGCGCACCACAGCCGACTACGCCGGTCGCAAGGGTGCGCGCGAGGTCGAGCGTCTCTATCTGGACAGCATTGCGGCCGCCGAGCGCTTTATCTATATCGAGAACCAGTACCTGACCGCCCACTGCATCAGGGATGCGCTCGCGAGTCGCCTGGTGGAGAGCGACGGGCCGGAGGTGGTCATCGTGATGCCGCAAAAGACCGGTGGCTGGCTGGAGCAGCACACCATGGACGTGCTGCGCGCGCGGCTGGTGAAACGGCTGCACGAGGCGGATCAAGGCGAGCGCCTGCGCCTGTATTATCCGCAGCTGTCGCCTTCCTCGGACACCGCCTTGATGGTGCACGCCAAAGTCATGGTGATCGACGACCGCCTGCTCAGGGTGGCGTCATCCAACCTGAGCAACCGCTCCATGGGGCTGGACTGCGAATGTGACCTGGCGATCGAGGCCGA
>CP070738.1:601739-604216 GCA_020347685.1 Gammaproteobacteria bacterium
CAGTGGAGGACGCCATTCCGCCGGCCACCGCCCTGGAAAATCGCCTGTACCCGGTGCAATCCCTGGTCATACTGCCGATGTTTGCCCTGTTCAGCGCCGGCGTGGCCTTCAGTCCCGAGAACCTGGAGGGCTTCCCGACCGGTGTCAGCCTTGGCGTGATTGCCGGTCTGGTGCTGGGTAAGCCGATCGGTGTGCTGGTGGCGAGCTGGCTGGTGCTGCGGTTTGCCGATATCAAGATGGGCGGGGTCACGCTGCCGCAGCTCCTGGGTGCCGGGTTTCTCGCCGGTATCGGCTTTACCATGTCCATCTTCATCAGCGAGTTGGCGTTCGTGAACGAGCTTTTGATCGACCAGGCCAAGGTGGGCATCCTGATTGCCTCTTTGCTCGCCGGCATCATCGGAGCCATTATCCTGCATTTTACCTTGCCCAAGGCGGCAAGGGATTAGACCGGACAAGGCGGTCGCATCACTGGTCGTGTCGTTGTAGGAGCGGCTTCAGCCGCGATGGTCTGAGCTATCCCAACCCGCTACCGCGGCTGAAGCCGTTTAAGCCTTTATGCTCTTCGGGTGCCGATAGGGTACTACTAGACGCCTATTTCAATCCGCCTTTCAGGCCGTTGCACACCGCCTTGAGCACCTGGATCCGCGCGGAGCGCTTGTCGTTGGCGGCTACCAGGTGCCAGGGTGCGCGTCCGGTGCTGGTGCGTGCAACCATTTCGTTCACGGCGCTGACATAGGCGTCCCACTTTTCCCGGTTGCGGTAGTCTTCCTCGGTGATTTTGTATTTTTTATAGGCGGTCTGCTCGCGTGCCTTGAAGCGGCGCAGCTGTTCCTCGGGGTCGATGTGCAGCCAGAACTTCTGCACCACCATGCCGTGCTCATACAGCTGGGCCTCGAAGTCGTTGATCTCCTCGTAGGCGCGCCGCCAGGCAGCCTCCGGTGAAAATCCTTCGACGCGCTCCACCAGTACCCGCCCGTACCAGCTGCGATCGAAAATCAGCATCTGTCCGGCCGGCGGCAGCTGGCGCCAGAAGCGCCACAGATAGTGGCGCACCCGTTCCTCTTCGGTTGGCGCGGCGATGGGAATAATCCGATAGTCACGCACCGCCATGGCCTGGGTGATGCGGCGTATCACGCCGCCCTTACCGGCGGCATCCCAGCCCTCAAATACCAGTACGCTGGAAAGACCCTCTTTGCGCGCTTCCCGCGACAGCTTGGCCAGGCTCGCCTGGTACTCGTTCAGCGCCTCACTGTATTTTTCCTTGCTGAGCGACCGGCTCAGATCAACGCCGGCGAGGGCATCGGGAAAATCCGCGACCGCGGGTTCAACGGCCGGCGCGGGCGGGGTTGAGGCCAGGCGTTGCTGCACGGCGTGCAGCAATGTCCTGGCGAAAGTAAGGTTGCGGAAACGGTCGTTGCTGGTGTCCACCACGTGCCAGGGACAGGAATCGGTGTGGGTGGCGGCCAGCAGCGTTTCGACGTGGGGCATGGCCCTGTCATAGATGTCGTACACTTCCCAGTCGGTTTCTTCCACCTGCCAGCTGTCCTGCTTGTCCTTTTTGGCCCTTTTCAGGCGCTTTTTCAGATCCTTCTTGGGAATGTGCAGCCAGAATTTGAGCACCAGTGTGCGGTCATTGGCGAGATCCTGTTCGAACTGGCGGATGTGCGCCAGGCGGCGCGCAAAGCCGTCGCCGTCGAGGCGTCCGCGCACCCGGTCGGCAATGGCGTTCAACGGCCAGGCACCCACATAGACGCCGATCCTGCCCTGTGGTGGCAGCGCTCGCCAGTAGCGCCAGAAGCGTGGTCGTTCCAGTTCTTCGTGTGTGGGCAGGTGAAAGATGTGCGTTTGCAGGTAGCGTGCATCCATCCACTCGTGCATGAACTGGATGGTTTCATTCATGCCGATGCGGTCGTCGCCGGCAATGATCAGTACCACGGAGAAATCGGCATTCTGGAGATCGTACTGGGCGTTGATGAGATCCACCCGCAGTCCCGGTTCGGCTGCGGCATATTCGTCTTTGGAAACCTTCAGGCCCTGTTCGGCGGCTTCGAGCATGGCTCTCTCCCGATAAAGTTTTTCTGATTATCACGTTCAAGCATTGGCCGCGAAGGAGGGCCTGTCAAGCAGAGCGCGCCCGGCTCACCGCTGCAGGGATGCCCTGGGGCGCAGATACATAAACGCAGTCCCTCGGCACGATCGTGCGTGGCGCGTGGGCCGTCTGGGGTGAGACGCACTCCCCGGATAATGTCTGTTACCCTGTCAGCGGATTCCGCTATGCTGTATCAGTGCTGCACCAGCCGACTGACACCATGCCAGACAAAGCACTCGCCAACGCCACGAAATTCCGCTGGGCCCGTGAAACCCGCCCCGCGCGGGCGGCTGCCTTGTGGCGCAACCCGCTGCTGCTGGGCGGCCTCGCCCTGGCGGCGGCGCTCGTGGTGGCCGGCTTCTGGATCCACCAGGCCACCGAACAGGCG
>CP070738.1:604316-606787 GCA_020347685.1 Gammaproteobacteria bacterium
GATATTGCCCGGGAATTTCGTACGTTTTCTGTCCGTTTCAACAGCACTAGGCAATGCGGTGGGGTCAAGGTATTAGCTCCGACCCGCTCAGGGCTTTCTGCTACACTGCGGGGCTCCTGCGGTTTGCCGTTGAAACATTGCCATCTATGCCCAGAACCAGTCGCAAGCTTGCTACTGCCGCGGCCATCCTCGGCGCGGGGATCGGTCTGTTCGTCATCCTGAAGCTGAGCGGGCCGGTGCAAGAACCGGTGGAGAGCCGGGAGCGGGTGTGGCGCGTGGATACCCTGATCGCGCAGCCTGCGCGGCTGTCCCCGACTTTGACCCTGTATGGGCGGGTCGAGACGCCCGAGTTGTTGCGCGCCGCGGCTCCGGCCGATGGTCGTGTCGCCGCGGTCGAAGTCAGGGAAGGGCAGCGCATCGAACCCGGGCAACTGCTGCTCGGCATGGACCCGCGCGATTTCGAGCCACGGGTGCAACAGGCGCAGGCCGACGTCGATGATCTGCAGGCGCAGCTGAAGCGCGAGCGGCTGCAGCACGCGGCCAACCAGGCGGCGCTGGCGCACGAACGCGAGCTGCTGGAACTGGCCGAACGCGCCCTGAAGCGGGCGCGCGACCTGCGTGAGCGCAAGCTGGGTTCGGATGCCGCCGTGGATCAGGCGCGGCAGGACTGGCAGCGCCAGTTGCTGGCCGTCACGACACGCCAGCTCGACGTCGATGAGCACGGGGCGCGTCTGCGACAGTACGAGGCGCGTTTGGAACGCGCCCGCGCGGCCCTCACCCAGGCTCAGCTCGACCAGGAACGCAGCATCGTAACCGCGACCTTCAGCGGGTTCGTGGCGCGGGTCGAGGTCGCCGCGGGCGATCAGGTCAAACGCGCCGATACGCTGCTGACCCTGTATCCCTCGGATGCCCTCGAGGTGCGCGCCAAGCTGCCCGCGCCGTATCAGCAGGAGCTGTTGGAGGCGCTGGATGCCGGGCGCACGCTGCGGGCCACGGCACGGGCGGGGGGCACCGAGATCGTGCTGCATCTTGATCGGGTGTCCGGCGAGGCCGATCCCAGCGGTATCGATGGCCTGTTTCGTATTCAACGCGGCGCCGAACTGCTGCGGCTCGGCAGCATGATGACGCTGCAACTGCAGCGCGATCCGCAAGCCGGCGTCGTGGCCGTTCCCTATACCGCGCTGTACGGCAATGACCGCATGTACAAGCTGGTCGATGACCGGCTGCAGGCTATCACGGTGACGGCGCTGGGTGACTATGCCGGCGCCGGCGACCAGCCCATGCTGCTGGTGAAGAGTGCGCAGCTGCACGCCGGCGATCAGCTGGTGACCACCCACCTGCCCAACGCGGTGACCGGGCTGCGGGCGGAAGCGGCCTCCGAGAGCGACAGCGCGGGCGCACCATGACGTCCCCCGATCAGCAACTCCGCAACGATCTGCTCGGCATCTTTGCCCACCACAAGGTCGCCGCCAACCTGCTGATGCTCATGATGCTGCTCGCCGGCGTGTTCGCGCTGGACAGACTCAACATTCAGTTCTTTCCCAACTTTGCCCTCGACATCGTCACCGTGCGCGTGGTGTGGACCGGAGCCAGTGCCGAAGACGTCGAGACGGGTATCACCGAGCCGCTGGAGCAGCGGCTCAAGAACGTCGACAACCTGCGCAAGATGACCTCGACTTCGGCGCAGGGTGTGGCATCCATCACGCTGGAGTTCGAGGAGGGCACCGATCCCGTTATTGCGTTGGACCAGGTCAAGCAACAGGTCGACGAATTCCGTAATCTGCCGCTCGATGCCGAGGAGCCCCAGGTCACCCATGCCGTCAACTACGAGTCGGTGGCCAGGTTGCTGATTACCGGCCCCGACAACGTAGCCGAGCTGCGCGAGCTGGCGCATGAATTCGAGACCGAGCTGCTGCGCCGCGGCATCGACCGGATCACCTTTAACGGCCGGCCGGAAGAGGAAATCGCGATCGAGATCGGCAGTTCCATGCTGCAGCAGCTGAATCTGAGTCTGGATGACGTTGCCGAGCGCGTTGGCGCCCTGTCGCGCGACCTGCCGGCCGGCACGGTCGGCGACGGCGAGGCGGCGCGCGAGCTGCGCAGCCTGGACCAGCGCCGCGACCAGTCTGGATTCGCCCGTCTGCCGGTGGTCAGCGAAGATGACTATCGTATCGATCTGGGCAGCGTGGCCCGCATCGAGCGACAACCGCGCCCCGGCGGTGTGACGCTCAGCGTCGCGGGCAAACCCGCAGTTGAGCTGCTGCTGCAGCGGACCGAAACTGGTGACTCACTGGAGGCGGCGGAGGTGCTTGAACAGTGGTTGCAGGACACCCGTCCGACCCTGCCAAAAGGCGTGAGTGTGCGTGTCTACGATGAATCCTGGCAGCTCATCAAGCAGCGCATCATGCTGCTGCTGAAGAACGGCCTGGGCGGGCTGGTTCTGGTGGTCGGCATTCTGTACCTGTTCCTGA
>CP070738.1:606887-609312 GCA_020347685.1 Gammaproteobacteria bacterium
TCCACCTTGGGAAAGGCCCCACCGTACCCGCCGTGCAGGTAGAACAGGTCATCGCCGAACTGCAGCGACTCCCCGCTCAGCGTGTCATTCACACGGAAGCGCAGACGGACCACCTTGTCCTGCCCGATGACATCCCTGTTCGCATTTAATATCAACACGTTATCTGCTTTCATCTGAGTATCCCTGTGTCGCTGCCCGGTAGCACCGGCTGGTTGCCCGGGCTATCGGCACTGCATGCAAGATCTGGACACAAAACTGGCCATTCGGCTACTTTGACCGCGATCAGTGCCGATTTGGAATTTCGTGCTATTTTTTATACTTAATAAGGCTTTGTTTGAGTTATTCTTGGATAACCTAAGCAAAGGCTCCCAGGGGGGAGTCTTTCAACTAACAAACAAGAGAGGAGAAGACGAGATGGCCGAGTTATTTTCTGAGGAGTGGGCAAATGGCTTCAAGGACCGCTGGAATGCCGACAGCGAGCTGGCCGGTGCCCTGGAAAAAATCGGGTTTAATTCCAATATCGCCTACGGTTTCGATGGCGAAGACAAACCGCGCTGTTACATCCGGGTCGAAAACGGCCGTGTGACCGAGGCCGGGACCTATGGCGGCCAGGAACTCAACTGGGATCTGCGCGCCACTGCTGACAACTGGCAGAAATGGATGAGCAAGCCACCGGGAATGATGGGATTGGGGATGGCATACACCTCGAGAAAGCTCAAATTCAATGTGGGTGACTACACCGCCATGATCAAGGATCCGCGGATGGCCGGGCCCTTTATCCGCAGCTTCGCGGCCATGGGCAGCTAAACGGACACAGCAGCGATCATCGTTGCAGGTGAAAAGCGGTGGCCCTTGGGCCACCGCTTTTTTGTTGGTGACAACCCGGCCGATCCTTTATGCTTTGCGGTCAGCCATGCATCGTCTTTCAGCCGGCCCCCAGCACCATGTTTGATTATCAGGACACCCTGCAGCGCCTCAACGAAAACCTCCCGCTGACCAGCAAGTTCGTCTACGTCCACGATGTCCTCAGGCAACGCTACCCGTTCATCGACCGTATCGCCGCGGCGCTATACGAGCCGGAGACCGATACGGTCAAGACCTTCGTTCACAGCAGCGGGGGTGACCAGCCCCTGGCGCACTATGAGGCCAGGCTCACCGACAGCCCCTCGCTGAGAGACATACTGGAGCGCGGCCGACCACGGGTAGTCAACGACCTGGATATATTCGGTTCCGGAACCCACACCCATACCCGGAAGATTGCACAACAGGGCTATGCATCCAGCTATACGCTGCCCATGTACCTGGAAGGCCGGTTTTTCGGTTTTCTGTTTTTCAACTCCTACCAGAAAAATCCGTTCGACAGTGAAACACTGCACTACCTCGACGTATTCGGCCATCTGATTGTCCTGGTCATCACCAGCGAACTGACCGCCATGAAGAACCTGCTGGCGACCATCAAGACCGCCAAGGACATCACCCACTCCCGGGACGGTGAAACGGGCAGTCATCTCGACCGCATGGCCCATTACGCGCGATTGATCGCCATCGGTATCGCCGATCAATATGGCTTCGATGACGAATTCATCGAAAAGCTGTTTCTGTTCTCGCCGCTGCACGATATCGGGAAAATCGGCACACCCGACCGGGTGCTGCTGAAGCCGGGCAGTCTCGACGATGCAGAACGCGCGGTGATGCAGGAGCATACGGTTCAGGGCCGCAACATCATCGACCATATGCTGGAGAACTTCCGCCTCGACGACATGGTGTCGGTGGATGTGCTGCGCAACATCGCCGAATTGCACCATGAAGCGGTGAACGGCTCGGGCTACCCGCGCGGTCTGAAAGGTCGGGAGATACCGATCGAAGCCCGCATTGTTGCCGTTGCCGACGTGTTCGACGCATTGACCAGCCGACGCCCGTACAAGCGCGCATGGAGCAACCAGGAAGCCTTCGCTATGCTGAAAAAGCTCGCCGGTGTCCAGTTCGACGCCGACTGCGTGGCGGCGCTGATCGACAGACCGGAGGAAATCGAATCCATCCAGCGTCAGTTCAGGGAAGACCCCTACGGCTAGCCTGCCCCGGTTATCTGCGCGTCAGGGACCCTCGTCGGCTTCCGCACCCTCTTTCTGCACCGGCATCAGATCGGCCTTGCTGACCCCCAACAACAGCGCCAAGGCGCCGGCAACATAGATCGAGGAATAGGTACCGACGAAAATACCAATGATCAGGGCCAGCGCAAACGCGTGAATGACTTCGCCGCCCAGGAAGAACAGCGCCAGCAAAACCAGCAGTGTGGTGACACCGGTCATTATGGTACGCGACAGGGTCTCGTTGACGGAGATGTTCATCACCTGTTCCGAACCGCCCTTGCGAATCTTGCGGAAGTTCTCGCGCACCCGGTCGAACACCACAATGGTGTCGTTCA
>CP070738.1:609412-611823 GCA_020347685.1 Gammaproteobacteria bacterium
TGGCCCAGTACCGCTTGATGGAGTGCCGTCGCGCCAGTGAAAACACCTGGGAACAGGTAGACCTCATCGTTACCCCGACTGCCGGCACCATCTATCGCATCGATGAAGTGGAGGCGGATCCGGTTGGGTTGAACAGCAACCTCGGTTACTACACCAACTTCATGAACCTGCTGGACCTGTGCGCGGTGGCGGTGCCGGCCGGATTCCAGCAGGACGGGCTGCCATTCGGGTTAACGCTGGTTGGCAGGGCATTCGCCGATGCGGCGCTGCTGGCGCTGGCCGAGCGCCTGCAGCGCGCAGCCGGCCTGCCTGTGGGTGCCACGGGCCATCCCTTGCCCGCGGCCGGTGGTGGCTTCGGTTCGGCAGCGGGCGTAGTTCCCATCGCGGTGTGCGGCGCCCACCTGTCGGGGTTGCCCTTGAACCCGCAGTTGACCGAACGCGGTGCCTGGCTGATGCAGCAGACGCGGACCTCCGCCGGTTACCGGCTGTATGCCCTGGCGGGTGGCCCGCCGCAGCGGCCCGGGCTGGTGCGCGATGCCGGAGGCGCAGCCATCGACGTCGAGGTCTGGGCCATGCCGCGCGAGCAGGTCGGTGGTTTTCTGCAGCTAATCCCCGCACCGCTGGGACTGGGCAAGGTGGAGCTGGAAGATGGCCGCTGGGTGAGCGGCTTTATCTGCGAACCCTGCGCCATTGCCGGCGCCGAGGAGGTGACACGCTGGGGTGGCTGGCGCGACTACCTCGCCAGCCGCAGGGGCTGATTCAGGCCTTGTCGTCGAACAGGGAACCGATCATGTCGTCGGCCGCTTTCAGCACCTGTACAGAGGCGGATACCTGCAGGCGGTCCTGGATGAGGCCGACCAGCGGCCCGGCCAGACTTTCAGGGCTGGCGGCGCCAAGCTGGTCGGCGCTGGCGATTTCGGCCGCGTGCTGGCGCGCGCTGCCCAGCCCGCGCTGGATGCCGCTGATGGCGTGGGAAAGGGTGCCGTCGATCTTCATGGCGAGGACCTCACACTATGACGTCGAGCAGATCGCCGACCGGCGCCGGTTCACTGCTGGCTAACTTGAGGCTGTTCGGTTCTATGCCTGCAGGCGAGCTGCCGCTGTGCGGCTCGGTCCGCTGTTGTTCGCTCAGCTGCTGGCGCGCTTCGGCTTCCATGTGGGAGGCCTGGAGCGCAACGGCACGATCCTGAGCCGAGGGTTGCGCCGGCGCAGTGGCTGCGCGGCGGATGGTCTGCGCCTTTACCAGGGTGGCCTGGGGATCGCCGGGGACCGGGGCTGCGTCGATGCTGACCTCTCCGCCGACGGCGTAGCGACGTCCATCGGGTCCGGTCTCGAACTCATAGCGGGCGCCGCCTTGTGCCAGGCTACCGGCTGCGGCCTTGTGTGCGGCTTCGTGAGCGCGCACCTCGCGGTCGCGCGCCTGCAGGTTTTCCAGCTGACGCTTTTCGTCATCGGAAAGCTCTGCTTCCTGTCGAATGTGTCCCCGCCCGGTTGGCTGGTGGGGGTCGCGCTGCACGTCGCTCTCGGCGCCGCGCTTGCGTGGGTCGTTTTCAGCAGCTTCATCGTGGTGGGGGCGTTCCACGGGACGTGCCGAGGCCTGGTCGGGTTGTTGGTGCACTGAGCGCGTGGGTGCGACGGTGGGAAGCGCGTGCTGGAACTGGGTATCGACGTTCATGGTGCTGTACCTCGCGGGCGATCCCTGCGCGGTTGCTCGATTCCCTTACCAGTCATGACGGCACGCAGGCGCTAATACTTTAGTGGATTGCGGGCGATTTTCTTTCCCGAACAGATGTTTGCCGTTATACTTGCCCGCCAGTCTCGGGTCCGGCGACCGCCTCATGCCCAGGGCAATCCAATTAATCGGTTGAAATTCAGGGGGTTCAGGTGAGCCACGAAGACAAAGCATTCATGAGTACCTTTATCGGTGTTCTCGTCGGCCTGGTGGTGATTGCTGTTCTGTTTTACGCAGTCGCGAACATAGTCACCAGTGACCTGGTCAACGAGGATCACGACGGTCGCATGCAGGCCAAAATCGAGGAAAATATCCGTCCTGTCGGCAAGGTCAACGTCGGGTCGGTGCCCGCGAGCGCTGCTGCCGGGGCGGGCGCTGCCGCCGCTGCGCCACGCGCGGGTGACCAGGTCTATAACAGTGCCTGCGCGGCTTGTCATACCAGCGGGGTTGCCGGCGCGCCCAAGCTTGGCGACCAGGGCGCCTGGAGCGCGCGAGCCGCCAAGGGTGTCGACGGCCTGCTGTCCACCGCTATCAATGGACTCAATGCCATGCCGCCCAAGGGAACCTGTGCCACCTGCTCCGACGAAGAGCTGAAAGCCGCGATCGAATACATGCTGTCGCAGAGCGGCCTGTAGGGTTTCCGCAGGCAGGTCAAGCAAAAGGCCGCCCGCGGGCGGCC
>CP070738.1:611923-614304 GCA_020347685.1 Gammaproteobacteria bacterium
ATTGGTGAGACTCTCCTGAACCACGCGGTATAGGGAGATGTTGATCGCTTCTCCAAGCTGCGTTATGTCACCGTCGATAGACAGTCTCACATCCACAGCCTGGTGGCGTTGCTGCCAGGCTTCGATCTCCTCCTGCAGTGCGGCCGCCAGACCGAGATCATCCAGTACACTCGGGCGCAAGCGCTGCATCATCGAGTGTACGACGCTGTAGATGCGCGAGGAGACGTCCAGTATTGCGGCGGCGCTGGCTTCTATTTTCGGGTTCGCGGTGCGGGACAGCTCGTGGATGATTTCCGCGTCGGCCTGAATAGCGGTCAGACACTGGCCCAGCTCGTCGTGCAGCTCGCGAGCCAGGTGGCGGCGTTCCTCTTCCTGGACTGCCAGGGATTTGTGAATCAGGAAGCGGTTGCCTTCCAGCAGGGTCAGGCATTCGCGCTCGGCGCGCTTGCGTTCGGTAATATCGTGCAAGGTGGCCGCAAACAGCACCTCACCGCCGCTATCCACCCGGCCGATGTAGAGTTCGAGCGGAAACCGGCTGCCGTCCTTGCGCCTGCCAACCGCCTCGGTACGGGCGACGGTCGGCTTGTCCCAGATGGCGCTGGCAGGGCCTGCCGCGGTGCCTGCTCCGGTTTCGTCGGGTGCTGCCAGCAGCTTTTCGACCGGCTCGCCCAGCAATTCCCGCTCCGGAAAACCGAACAATGCCGTCATGGCAGGGTTGAGGGACAGAATCTTGTGCCCCACACCGTAGGTGATCATCCCGTCGATCGAGGTCTCCTCTATGACACGTTCGCGGGCCAGTGCCTGCTGCAGGCGCCTGGTGCGCTCCGACACCTCCGTGACCATGCGGTTGAATGCCATTGCCATCATGCCGACCTCGTCCCGGGTCTCGGCTTTGACCGAAACGCTGTAGTTGCCGGCGCCCACCTGCTGCGCGGCGTGTGCAAGGCGGCCCAGACGACGCGTCAAATGAACGCCGATAAACACCGTAGCCAGTATGGTGAGCGTGATTTCGGTTGCCGCGATGGCAATACTGCGCATGCGTGCCTGACGGATCGCATGCTCCATCAGGGTCAACGAAAACCCGGCGCGGACTTCTCCCATCAACTGCTCACCGATACGGATATCCCTGGCGACATCGAGCACATCATCGTGCACCCGCAGCGGGTGCAGGTCCGGTTCGGGCCATTGCGATAGCGGCGGTTTCCCCAGACTCACGACGGAACGCTGGTCACGATCGCTGACGACAAGATAGTTGAGTTCCTTCTGGCCGGCGACGTTGCGCAGGTATTCCTCCAGGCTCGCATAATCGACTTCCAGCAAGTAGCTGCCCGAGGTGTCCGCGATCTGCTGCAGCAGACCGGCTGCGGTTTCCTGCAGGCGTTCGGCATAGGCTTGCTGAATCACGCCCATGTTGCTCCAGACCAGCAGCGACAGCATGACGATCTCGATCACCACCACACTGGCGATGAGGCGGAAGCGCAACGATCGGAACACGGACGGCGTCATTGCGGCGCCTCGATACCTGCCTGCTCGGCCATCCGGCCCAGGTCATCGTAGTCTCCCGCGCGGGTGGGAGCGAAGCCGGGCCAGCCAAGGCTTCGAAGCAGGGTGCGTCCCTGATCGTCGTCCGCCATGTCGAGCAGCACGGCACGCAGGCGCGCCACCCGTGCGGCCGGAACCCAGGGTGCGACCGCGATGGGCATATGCGGCACGCTCCGGGTTTCCGCGATAACTTTCATCGCGTCGCGGATTTCCGCCCGCGAGCGCTGAAACAGGGGCAGAATCAGGCCCGAGGCGTCGGTGGTACCCTGGTAGGTGGACAGCAGCGAGGCATTGTGACTGGGTGTGGCGACCAGGGTCAGGTCGCGATCCGGATCGATACCGGCCTGAACCAGTGTCGAGCGGATCAGCACCGTGGCCAGGGCGAGCCGGTCGGTGGTCGCCAGGCGGTGTCCGCGCAGATCCTTCAGCGTCTGGATTGAACTGGTTCTGGGTACGACGATAACCGCCTTCATACCAGCCTCGGCGACACGCGCCACGGCCTGGTAGCCCTGTTCGCGCCCGGCGAGATAGAACAGGTGTGGAGCAGTGAACAACAGGTCATAGCGGTGTTCCTGATCGGTGCGCCGAATGAATTCCGCAAAGTTCGGAGCCGTTTCCATACGAATTTCGGTTTCCAGCGTGCGCGACAGATAGTCCACCAGGGGCGAAAACCGCCGCGCCAGCCGTTCGGGGCTGACAATCGGCAGAAAGCCGAATACCAGATGTTCACGCTGCTGCGGCTCCGCAGCCGGCTGCGCGCGTGCCAGGCCGGGCAATGCGATGCAGGCAAGAGCCAGCAGAAACGCAATCCACCGGTGCACGATCCGATAGACCGCTGT
>CP070738.1:614404-616767 GCA_020347685.1 Gammaproteobacteria bacterium
AGTGTATAGCCGAGTCCCGATTCGGCGCTGAGTGGCCACTCCATGCGCTGTTGCCAGCCCGCGTAGATAAGAAACGCAACCAGCAGGTAAGAGAGCAGCACCAGGAAGCCGCCGAGTCGGAGCTGATAGAGCGAAATCAGTCGTAACACCGACACCGGGTTGGCCGGGTTTCCAGTAGCGCTGCTGTCGGCATTCCCAGCGGTGAAACCCGTAGCGAGTCCTGTATTCATTCCTGTCATTTACCCCTCTGGCGATGCTGCTGTGGCTGATTTTGGCCGTTAGAAAATCTTTTCGTCGTGCTCTGCGTCACAAGAAATGGGAAACGAGGCCCAAAAATAATTATTTCAGTGCAATACTCGCGCCACGAGCGACGATGGTCAGCGGTCCAGACTTCATGCGCGATTTTCGGATAAACATTGGGGTTACTTGAGCGGAGACAGGTTTTGCGCTGCCGGCGGTGCTCCGGCGGAGAGGCTGTTGTCGGGGGTGAGCGACTCTAACAATCAATCTTTTGTGGTTGTTATTGCCGGTCTGTTGTTAACCGAACAGCGGTTTGTAGTGGAATGGCGACGAACCGGCGGCTGTTTGGCCGATGCAGCCCGAGTGGGCTCGGAAGAGTTCTGCGCGCCGGGCGGATTCCTGTTACTGGCACGGCAGTTGCAATTCGTGATGCCTCGGTGCGAACCCTGTCACAGGCGCAAGAGGTGTGCGCAAGGATAATTAAGTAATCGTTGCGCCGATGCCGTTTACGGTAGTTGGTGCGAACCGCTGCAAGCGCAGCGACTTTCTGGCTGGATACCCATGGATGCAAAACTGCTTTATTACGTGGCCCCGCTGCTGTTGATGATATTCTGGGCCGCCGCCAGCAGGCGCCGCGTCGAGTCCGCTAACGCCGCACAGCTGGAAGAAAACCGGAGCGCCGGTTTGACCGAGCCGGCGTCGCTGCATCCGGTCATCGATCCACGTAAATGCATGGGCTGTGGTTCCTGTGTCAGTGCCTGCCCGGAAGGCGGGGTGCTGGGGCTGATCGCGGGCAAGGCAAACCTGATTCACCCCACCCATTGCATCGGCCACGGCGCCTGCAAGCAGGCCTGTCCCATGGACGCCATCACGCTGGTGTTCGGTACCGAGAAACGCGGTGTCGACATCCCCCAGGTGAACTCGAACTTCGAAACCAATATGCCCGGGATCTTCATCGCCGGAGAGCTGGGCGGTATGGGTCTGATCCGTAACGCCGTAGAGCAGGGACGCCAGGCACTCGATGCGATTCGCAAGGTGAAAGGGGTTGGCAAAGCCGGGGGTGACTGGCTTGATGTAGCCATTGTCGGGGCGGGCCCGGCCGGGTTTGCGGCATCACTTGGTGCGCTGGAAAACAAGCTGAAGTTCGTCACCCTGGAGCAGGATACCCTGGGCGGCACGGTCGCCCATTTCCCGCGCGGCAAGTTGGTTATGACGGCACCGGCGCAACTCCCCATGGTGGGAAAAGTGAGGTTCACCGAGACCACCAAGGAAGAGTTGCTGGAATTCTGGCAGGGCGTTGAGAAGACGACCGGGCTTGCGATCAACTACCAGGAACGCGTCGATAACATCACGCCCGAAGGGGGCGGCTACCGGATCGAGACCCCACTCAATACCTACAAGGCAAAGACCGTATTACTAGCCATTGGTCGGCGCGGTACCCCGCGCAAACTCGGTGTGGCCGGTGAAGATCTCGCAAAAGTGGTTTACCGCCTGATCGATGCCGAGCAATACCGTGGCCGGCACGTCCTGGTTGTGGGCGGCGGCGACAGCGCATTGGAGGCCGCCACCAGTATCGCCGAGCAGCCCGGAACCCGAGTGTGGCTGTCTTATAGATCGGAAGCGTTTTCCCGAGCCAAGGAGAAAAACCGCAACAAGGTCGAACAGGCCGTATCCGAGGGTCGTCTGAGCGTTCTGTTCAAGTCGAATGTCAGGGAGATTCTGGAACGCAGTGTGACGCTTGATCACGACGGCAAACCGGTGGAGATTCCAAACGATGCGGTGATTGTTTCCGCGGGCGGTATTCTGCCGACGCCTTTCCTGAAGAACATCGGTATCGAGGTGGAAACCAAGTATGGCAGCGCGTAAACGGTGGGCCAAACCAGCGGCCGGCCTTGCTATTACCGTGGTCCTGTCAATACTGCTCGCCTGGCCGCCGACCGTCGCGGCCGGATCGTTCGAAGACGCACAGTATGCGATTCGTATTAAGGACTTCGCGCAGGCGGCCGCGTTGTTCAGGCAACTCGCCGGGCAAGGTCACACGGAAGCCCAGTATCAGCTGGCGGCCCTTTACCGGGCCGGCCGCGGGGTACCCCAGGATCACGCGCAGGCTGCAGGCTGGTACC
>CP070738.1:616867-619229 GCA_020347685.1 Gammaproteobacteria bacterium
GGTTCGGTGCCAATAGTTCGAAACCGCCGGTTGCGTCACCCTGGGCGCTGGCCAGTTCACTCTCCGGCGTTAGCTGCTGCCCATCCGCGCGCTGCTGCGGATCGGGCGGCGTTACCTGAAAACCGTTTTGAGTTTCACGCTCGGTGAGCGCGGAGTCCGGCTCCGATGTAACCCCCGCGTCGGGGTCATCCGCGGGCGGTACAACATCCACCTGTTCGGCTATCGCCTCGAACACCTCTGAAAGCTGTTCCGGTGTAGCGTCGCCGGCCAGCTCGGTCGCTGTGTTCGCCGGTTGGTTTTCCCGGTTGTCCAGCACCAGCAGGAAGGCTGCCACGGTCAGGCCAATGCCCGACAGGAATCCCAGTGCTCTCATCATGGTATACGCCTTGCTGTCCAGACCGCGTGGTCGCTGTGGGCGGCTATCAGGCGGTCGAGCTCGCCCAGCCACTGCTCCGTGTCCCGCTTCTCGGCGCGCATGCCCGGGGCACTGCCGCAGGCATCGGGCAACACCTGCAGCAATCCCGTGAACTGTCGCGCCAGTTCCGACCCGCTGACGGCGATCGCATAAACGGTGGGCCAGTCCGAGCCGGAGAAACGCGCCGTCGGGAACCGGTAGCTGCGTGTCGCCACGGTATCCAGTGCTCCTGCGCTGCCGCAGCTCCCGGATGACAGGCGGCTGATACCGTCTCTGGTTCCGTGCACGAACACAAACACCCGGTCCGCCCGTTCCACGCTGAGCTCCAGTACCGGGCAACCCTCGGCGACGTCTGTGGTACCGAACGTGCGACCCCGTTGCTCCGTGCAGCTGTCAGGGTTGCCAGACATGCTGTGCCGGCGTACCAGCTCCATGCCGGCGATGGCCGGTGTTTCGCTGCGCAGCGTTGTTGCCAGCGGGCGCGATGCGGGCTCGCCAGCGGCCGGCAGCATGCGGACGTAGGTCGCGGTGTCCATGCCTGACAGATGTTCGCCCGAGTGTTTCGGATGCAACACCACCCACACCTGGTACAGCCCCGCCCGGATTTCGTGGGCTTCACCGCGCAGCAGGAAATTCGCTTCCTGTTGCCTGTCCGTGACCCGCACTTCGCGGTAACGCGACAGGTTGTTGCCGACAAGACCCAGCAGCGTGTGCAGCCCGGGCTGATCGGACTGTAGCGATTGCACGTAGATCACCAGGTCCTCCTCGTCCTGCTGACGCAGCAGACAGCTCAGGTTGTTGGCGAGGTAGCGGGCCGCCAGGTCCGGATGTCCGGAACTGAAAGGCAGTACCCTGAGGCCGCGCAGGGATTCATCGGTACGGCGTTCCTGCAGGGCGCGTAACTCGCCGCCGGTCAATGACCCTGACCAGCTGTTGCCGAAGCCGCTGACCCACTCCCCGGCGCGCACGTCCAGGGCGCGCACCGCGACCCGATAGCGCGCGGTCGCGCTGCGTGTGATCTCGATGCCGATGTAGTAGTTGGCGTCGCGGATTCTGGCGCAGTTCACCTGTTCCAGGCGGCGATGGTGTTGCGCCTGCTGCTGTTGGGGCTGCCAGGGCAGGCGTACGCCGGGCTCGGAGAGCAGGCTGTCCATCAACTGATCGCGCAGGCTGCGGGTCAGACCGTCGATGTCGGGTTGAATGTCGGGCCCGTCCAGGCTGACCAGCATAACGGGCTCGCCCTTGAAGCGGGGATGCTGGCCGAGCTGCTCTGCCAGGTAGGGTGCCAGCTCGGCGCCGAGCCAGCGCTGCAGCGACGAATCCTCGCCTTGTGCCGGGCGTGTGGAATGCTGTGCGCAGCCGACCGAAACCAGGGCGCCGAGGGTGAGGAAGAGGGTGGGGAGTCTGCCCATGAGCCTGTCACTCCGGCCCCAGCGTTACCTGGCCGTCGGCCCCGATCACCAGGTTACCACCCTGCACTCCACGGGTCAGGGACGCTATATCCTGCCTGGTTGCGGCGGGCAGCTGCACGCCCCAGACCACAGGTGACGTTACCGGCCCGCGCACCGATTGTTGCAGCGACTGGAGGTAGCCGACGGGTACCGTTGCCGGTGCCATTTCGTGAAACCAGCCCGGGAACGCGTCCGGCGCAAACACCCGCGCGCCGTCACCCAGCGACAAGCGCCAGGCCTGTTTGTCCGCCATGGCATACAGCTGCACTTCTCCCGCCGCCACCAGGCGCTCCAGGGCTTCGGTAGACGCAAACCGCAGGGTGAAACCCGGTATGGCTGGTGGGGGTACCGGCGGCGGGAGACTTTCGCTGACCGGCGCAGCCGGTATCGGTGTCCGTTTCGTTTCAAGGGCACTGGCCCGTTGATCGATGGCGTCGAGTTTCTGCTGTTGCTCGCTGAGTTGTTGCTCGAGTTCGCGCAGCGACTGCGTATTGGT
>CP070738.1:619329-621681 GCA_020347685.1 Gammaproteobacteria bacterium
CGTTTTCACGGCTTGCCCTGGGAGCAGTGCTGAGCGGCTGATCCAACTGTCCCGCCGTTGCTGCCAATAGTTTGACCCTTAAAAGCTCCGTTCTTATAATGTTGTGCTGGGCGTCACCCCCTGCCACTTTGTCCTGAGTATCGCCTAGTCCCACCGAGCTGTGTCATCATTGGGACGGCGGTGCCATCATACCGCGGGGTAATGGGTGTGTCCCTGAATCTCAGACACATCTCGGGTTTCACGCAACTGACCGTCAGTAAACGGGTTGGGAGGAAGAAAGTATGTCGACAACCGCCGAAGGTATGAATGCAGCGCAGATGGACGAGTGGCTGAACAAGAAGCTGGACGAGCTGCTGCCGAGCAAAATCAAGGAAATCGAAGAGGCCAGGACCCCGTCCATGGCGATAATCGCCACCAAGGGTACCCTCGACTGGGCCTACCCACCTTTCATTCTGGCGTCGACCGCGGCCGCGCTCGGCTGGGACGCCTCGATCTTCTTCACCTTCTACGGCCTGCTGCTGCTGAAGAAGGAAATACCCTGCGAGGTCAGCCCGCTGGGTAATCCGGCGATGCCGATGAAGATGCCGTTCGGCCCGAAGTGGTTCCAGGACTTCAGCTGGCCGATGCCCAACCTGCTGATGGCGGGTGTGCCGGGCTTCGAGAAGGTTGCGACCGGCCTGATGAAGAAGACTTTCAAGAACAAGGGCGTGGCAACGGTAGAAGAACTGCGCGAGCTGTGTATCGAGGCCGAGGTGAAGATGTTCGCCTGCCAGATGACGGTGGATGTGTTCGGGTTCAGCCACAGTGAATTCATTGACGGCGTGGACTACGTGGGCGCTACTTACTTCCTGCCCATGGGCAAGGAAGCGGACGTCTGCCTGTTCATTTGAGAGCCGGCCCATGATTTGAAAAAGGCGTGCCTGGCACGCCTTTTTTTGTGCCAGAATGCGCAGCATGCGAACCCTGTACCCTGCCATCGAACCTTATGTCCGGCACACGCTAGAGGTTGAGCCACCGCATAAAATTCATGTCCAGGAATGTGGTAATCCCCGCGGCATCCCGGTGCTTTTCGTGCACGGTGGCCCCGGTGGCGGCTGCGAACCTTACCACCGGCAATATTTCGACCCGCAACGGTATCGCATCATTCTGTTCGATCAGCGTGGCTGCGGTCGTTCAGTACCCCACGCCGAGCTGCAGGCGAACAC
The DNA here is from genome assembly GCA_020347685.1 of Gammaproteobacteria bacterium. Classification (GTDB taxonomy): domain Bacteria; phylum Pseudomonadota; class Gammaproteobacteria; order DSM-19610; family DSM-19610; genus Thiogranum. The sequence goes on from CP070738.1 coordinate 620,535, forward strand.
CACACAGGCACTGCTGTCCGATATGGAAAGGATCCGCGAGCACCTGGATGTCGAGCGCTGGCTGCTGTTTGGCGGATCCTGGGGTTCTACCCTGAGCCTGATTTACAGCGAGACCTATCCGGATCGGGTGCTCGGCCTGGTGCTGCGGGGGATTTTCCTGTGCCGGGGCGAGGACATTCACTGGTTTTACCAGAATGGCGCATCGAAGCTGTTTCCGGACTACTGGCGGGATTTCATTGCCCCCGTAACACCGGCACGCCGCGACGATATGGTCGGCGCCTATTACGAGCTGCTCACCGGTGACGACGAGGTAAACCGCCTCGCGGCGGCGCGTGCCTGGTCGGTCTGGGAGGGTCGCACATCCACGCTGCGCAGCAATCCGGCGCTGGTCGAACATTTCGGTAATGCCCATTTCGCCCTCGGCATGGCGCGTATCGAATGCCATTACTTCGCCAATAACTGTTTCATCGAACCCAACCAGATTCTCAACCAGGCTGCCCGGCTGCAGCACATTCCGGGCGTTATCGTGCAGGGCCGCTATGACGTGGTCTGTCCCATGGAGCAGGCCTATGCCCTGCACCAGGCCTGGCCGCAATCCCGCATTGAGATTATTGACGCGGCCGGCCATTCCGCCGCTGAACCCGGTATTGCCGATGCGCTGGTCCGCGCCACCGACGCCTTCGCCGTTGAACTGGCATGATCGCTCTGTTACAGCGCGTATGTCAGGCTTCGGTCGAGGTGGAGGGGCGCTGCATCGGTGAAATCGCCGGCGGTCTGCTGGTTTTGGTCGGTGTGGAAAGGGGTGACGGCGCCGCGCAGGCCGAACGGTTGCTCGAGCGTGTTCTGGGCTACCGGGTGTTCGAGGACGACCAGGGGCGCATGAATCGCTCCCTGATCGATGTGCGGGGCGGCATGCTGCTGGTGCCTCAGTTTACCCTTGCGGCCGACACCAGGAAGGGTACGCGTCCGAGCTTCACGCCCGCGGCCGAACCGGCTGAGGGTAAACGCTGGTTCGACTATCTGATCGGCGTGGCACGCGAGGCGCATGCACCGGTCGCCAGCGGCGTATTCGGTGCGCATATGAAGGTCGCACTGGTCAACGACGGACCGGTGACGTTCTGGCTTCAGGTAACCTGACCGCCCCGGC
>CP070738.1:621781-624090 GCA_020347685.1 Gammaproteobacteria bacterium
AACACGAAGGCGCACGAAGGAAAACCACGAACCGCTTCGGGTTCGGTTGTGGTCGCTCGGGGCCCCGAGCAAAGGCCAGAAATTCGCGGTTTCTCGACACGACCCAAAAGCATTAACCGCGAAGGACGCGAAGTCGCGCGAAGGAAATAGACCCTGAATCAGGTAATGCTTCGTGTACCTTTGCGGTTAACCGAAACGCCTTTTAAGCGCGACCCAGGGGATGTTATATCCGTCGTCTGTCTGGAAGCCCGTAAAGCAACTCGGCAGGAACCCCGACAAGCGCAGGAATGAGAATACCTTGGTTTACCTTTGTGTCCCTTCGTGTTCCTTTGTGGTTAATGGTTTTTTTGACGTGGGTGGGGTCCGCACTGGAGCCAGCATCACCCCGCGGCGGTTTCCATCTGCGTCCCGGGCGCATACAATGCCCCATCAACGGAGTGACCTGACCGCATGACCGATACTGCGCCGCCGACTGAACCCGCACCCCAGCAGACCGAAATGCCCTTCGCCTACGTGCAGGGCGAGGCGGTGACCACGCTCCCCAAGGATCTCTACATTCCACCCGATGCGCTGGAAGTGTTTCTCGAGGCCTTCGAAGGCCCGCTCGACCTGCTGCTGTACCTGATCAAACGTCAGAACCTCGATATTCTCGATATTCCTATCGCCGAGATCACGCGGCAGTACATGGAATACATCGATTTGATGAAGGAGCTGCGCCTGGAGCTGGCCGCGGAGTACCTGGTCATGGCCGCCATGCTGGCCGAAATCAAGTCGCGCATGCTGCTGCCGCGGCCGGTCGAGGCCGAGGACGAAGAGGACCCGCGCGCCGAGCTGATCCGGCGCCTGCAGGAATACGAGCGCTTCAAGCAGGCGGCCGAGGATATCGACGGCATTCCGCGCATGGAGCGCGACACCTTTCCGGTCAACGTCGAGGCTCCGGAGAAACAGGTGATCGCCAAGCCGCCGGAAGTGAGCCTGCAGGAGCTGCTGATCGCCGCCAAGGAAGCCATGACCCGCGCCGAGATGTTCTCCCACCACCATGTGCAGATGGAGCCGCTGTCGGTGCGCGAGCGCATGTCCCTGGTGCTGAGCCGGGTCGGCAGCGGCGAATTCACTTCTTTCACCGAGCTGTTCAAGACGGAAGAGGGGCGCATGGGTGTGGTAGTTGCGCTGCTGGCGGTGCTGGAGCTGATCAAGGAGTCGCTGATCGAGCTGGTGCAGTCGGAGCCCTTCGCACCCATCTACATCAAAGCCGCCGGTTCTGCGGCGACCATTGAAGAGGTCCCTCAGGCGGCCGGGCAATCCTGACTATGAGCATGGCAAATGAGTGAGCAACGCATCAAGCATATCGTCGAAGCACTGCTGATGGCGGCTGGAAAGCCGCTCAGTCTGGACCAGCTCCTGGCCGTGTTTGGTGACGGCGAAAAACCGGAACGCGATGAGCTCAGGGCGGCGCTGGCCGAGTTGCAGCAGGACTATGCCGAACGCGGCCTGGAGCTGATCGAGGTGGCCAGCGGCTACCGCATCCAGGTCAGGCAGGACATGGAGCCATGGGTGTCGCGCCTTACCGAAGACAAACCGGCGCGCTATTCGCGCGCCCTGCTCGAGACCCTGGCACTGGTGGCCTATCGGCAGCCCATCACGCGCGGCGAAATCGAGGATATTCGCGGGGTCAGTGTGAGCACCTCGATCATGAAGACCCTGCAGGAACGCGAGTGGGTGCGTATCGTGGGGCACCGCGATGTGCCGGGCCGCCCGGCCATGTACGGCACCACAAAGCAGTTCCTGGATTACTTCAATCTCAAAGGTCTCGATGATCTGCCCACGCTGATGGAGCTGCGCGACATCGACACCATCAACGCGGAGCTGGAACTGGGCCTGCCGGGTGAAGCGATGCCCGGTGAGCATCTCGAGTCCGGCGAGGGCGCTGAGCCGGACGACACCGACGAGCCCCGCGTGGTACAGGTCGCGGTCGACACCTCCGAAGCCGGCGGCAACAGCGAAACCCTGCACTGACTATCCTCCCGGCTTTGGATCGGTAACCACAAAGGGACACAAAGTCGCACGAAGGAGAGAAATGGAAATACCTTAGGGCTGCCTTGGTGCTCCACTCTGCGCCTTTCTGGTCAATCATCAGTCCTCCGCGCCCTGCCCGATGTAAAGCAAAGATCCGCTGTCCCGCATTGCCCGGTAACCCGCACCGCAAGCCGGGTCGTATGCAACGTCAAGGATTGCTGTGGTTTCCCTTTGTGTTCCTTCCTGTGCCTTTGTGGTTAACGAACCCCGCTCTGTGTTGAAAAGCCGGTTAC
>CP070738.1:624190-626490 GCA_020347685.1 Gammaproteobacteria bacterium
GCTGGTTTCTCGCAAAGTAGGCCGCGGCTTTTTTTAAAATCTCGTTCTCCTCGCGGGCATCCGCGAGTTCACGCCGCAATCGCTGAATCTCGGCATCCTTCCCGGCTTGTCGACCCTGGCCGGAAAACGCCTCATCCTGCTTCTCTTCCAGTTCCTTTCTCCACTTGCCGATCTGGTTGACCCGAATGCCAAGCTCGCGGGCCACCTGTGCCGTTGGCTTGCCGGATTCATTGGCCAGACGGATCGCTTCCAGCTTGAATTCCTTTGAAAATCTTCGGTACGCTCGTCTTGTCATCGAACACTCCTCCCAGGGCATCGTAAACCCTTTCCGAGTGTCCGTTAAACTGGGGTAACTTCAAGTCGACCCAACTCAGACTCTTAGCGTTTTCATACATTAGCTGTTGACAGGCGGGGATCCGCCCTTCCGAGGACTTCACCATCGCGAAGGGATACATCAGGGCGCCCTAGGGATAAGCGGTTATTCGCCACCACCGCTGTGTAAGTTCAACGTAACTGCGTACCGACTATTCTTGGCTCAGGCGGTGGACAGAACAGGGTTCGACTGTTCATTCTCGCGTCCGCGGCTGTGTCGGGAAAGCGCGCAAGATACAGCTATAAAGACAAGCCAAGGAGTCTACGCGTCTCTACTATGCCTCATGATAAGGAGTATTCCTCATGCGAATAAGTCAAGTTTTGGTAGCTGGGGCGCTGTTTTTTGCGGGCGGCGCCTTGGCAGCGCCCCCAGTTTTCCCGGAGGTTATCCCACTGCCCACTGGTTTCGCCCCTGAAGGCATAGTACGTGGCTATGGAGCTGAGTTCTTCACAGGATCTTTGGTAGACGGGTCGATATATAAAGGGGACCTGCGCACTGGTGATGGTGCTATCCTGGTGCAAGGCGGTGGGGGTGAAGCCAGTGTGGGCCTTTCTTTTGATGAGCGCACGGGCTATCTGTTTGTGGCTGGAGGTGGTCCGATTTTGGGTCTTGCTACCAGCGTCGCCCGGGTCTACGACACTGACGACGGGTCGCTCGTGGGATTCTACGAGTTGTCAAACCAGTTCAGCTTCGTGAATGATGTCGTAGTGACGCGGAGCGCCGCCTACTTCACTGATTCACTACTAGGTGTCCTCTACCGACTGCCGCTTTCAGCGAATGGTGATCTGCCTGACCCATCGGCAGTTGAGGTCGTGCCCTTGGGAGGGGATTTCGTCATTACCGGTGGTATTGACGCGAACGGTATAGATGCCACCGCGGATGGGAAGGCGCTACTTATTTCCCACAGCAGCCTGGGCTATATCTACCGCGTTGATCCGCTCAGCGGGGACGCAGTTCGAATCGATCTAGGAGGCATTTTAGTGGACAGTGCCGATGGCATTCAGCTTTCTGGACGAACTCTCTATGTGGCACAAGCGCTCTTAAATCAAATAGCAGTTGTTGAACTGGCACCGGATTTGTCGTCCGGGGCGTTGACTGGCACCATCACAGATTCCGCGTTTGATATCCCAAGTGCACTGGATGTATTCGGAAACAATCTGTATGCGGTGAATTCCAGGTTGAGCGTTCCCCCAGACCCAAGCACGGAGTACAGCATAGTTAAGGCCCCCAAACGCTAAATCGACTTACGGGGCGTTAGCGATCGAGAGCGCGCCGGTGCGCCGGCTCTTTCTGTATGAGCTGCCCGGTTTGTGCGATTTGTCGCTGTCGGGTAGCTCCACCCCAGCGGCGTTTCCCGAGTGGGTGACAGACACACCCTGCTATCGGTCCAGCCGGAAGCACCCGTCGTTCATGCTTCTGAAGGTCCGAAAGTGGCCGGCAATCCCCGTTGCCAGCCTGAACGACAATCCGTATTCATAAGGGCATCGAACGACAGGTTGGCGCCCGGTAGTGGTCCTTTAGTGCCTGCGAATATTAGCGGCTGATAAATTTCGGAGAACGACCCACTTCAGAGGTACCAAAGTGAGTGCTAGTATGGTTATGCCAATCGCTATGGCACCCATGCTCAGTCCCCGGGAGAGCCTTGATGCGCCAGCTTGTCGCCTGTGTTTTTATTGCCCTGTTCGCCATGTTGCCCGGTCTTGCGCGTGCCACCGACGACGTGCCCCCTTCCTTCGACGCGGTGCTTTCGCTGTTGCACTTGGACCCGTCAGTGAAGGAGAGGGCGCTGGCGGGCGAGATCGTCATGCTGGATCGCGAGGACAGCACGGAGAAGGAACTGGCTGTCGCTCTGGTCGCCGTGATCAAGCGCCCCTACGATGAAGTCATCGACGCTGTGAGGGGCAATCGCCTGTTCCAGTTCAACGAA
>CP070738.1:626590-628887 GCA_020347685.1 Gammaproteobacteria bacterium
CACTGGCTGGGCGACCAGACGGCACTGGAAGCATTGATTCGTTTCAGCGATGAGGAACTGAAACACCAGGAGTTGTTCCGCCAGATAGAACAGATGATCGCCGCCGGTCTGCCCGAGGGCTACGCGTTCGTGCCGCAGCCCAACGAGGTGGCCTCGGTGGTGTTGTCCAAATCCACCTGGGCGGTGCTGGGTCTGACCTGCCATATCGAGCTGTTCACCCAGGCGCACTACAAGCAGAGCATCGAACCGGATGAGGGTGTGTCCGAACTGTTCAAGGACGTGTTCCTGTTTCACTGGCGCGAGGAGTCTCAGCACGCCATTCTCGATGAACTCGAGTGGAGGCGTGAGAATGAAAAACTGAGTGACGAGGAACGCGACCGCGCCGTGGATGATCTGATCGCACTGGTGGTGGCGGTGGACGGCATTCTGCAGGCGCAGAGCCAGTCCGACGCAAACTATTTCTGCGCCATTGCAGGGCGTCCATTCAGCACCGATGAACGCGATGCTGTCGAGCAGCAGCTGCTGCGCGCCTACCGCTGGCAGTACATCCTCTCGGGTGTGCAGGAGCCACGTTTCTCGAACATCCTGGGCAGCATGGTGAACGCGCAACAGGCCGACCGTATCGGCGCGGCGCTTTTGACACTGATCTGATTTCAATTTGGTCAACAGGAGCACAGACATGGCAACCGGATGTCCCATCAACTTCGACGTGGCGTACCTGCGGGAGCAGGTACGTTCTACCTACGAGCAGGTCGCACGCAACCCCGAGGGCGACTATCACTTTCACCGCGGGCCCGACTACGCCCACCGTTTCCTGGGCTATGACCCGGATGAACTGGCCAGACTACCGGAACTCAGCACCGCGCGTTTTGCCGGTGTCGGCAACCCGCTGGCGATCGGGCCCATCGGGGCGGGCGCCACGGTGCTGGATCACGCCTGCGGGGCCGGTATGGATCTGCTGCTCGCCGCCGGAAAGGTCGGTTCGCGGGGTCGTGCTATCGGTATCGACATGACGCCGGCGATGATCGAATGCGCCGCGCGGGCCGCACGCCAGGCGGGTCTCTCGCACATCGCCGAATTCCGGCAAGGCTACTATGAAAACCTGCCGGTTCCGGACGCAAGTGTCGACGTCGTCATTTCGAACGGTGTGCTGAACCTGTCTCCGGAGAAACACCGGGTAATGAACGAGGTATTCCGCGTGCTGAAGCCCGGCGGTTACCTGTACCTGGCCGACGTCGTGGTGCAGCAGGAGTTGAACATGGAAGCACGCAGCAACCCGGATCTCTGGGCAGCCTGCGTCGGTGGGGCGCTGGTGGAGCCTGAACTGGAGGCGCTGGCCCGGGAAGCTGGGTTCGCGCGCGGGCGTATAACGCGGCGTTTCAACTGCTTTTACGATACGACAGCCGAATCCAAGGTGGCAAAGCATCTGTTTGTTCAGTCAGTGAACTTCATTGCCCGGAAGAATCCCTGATCCGGACAACTGAGACAGGGCCCCGTCCCTTACGGGGCCCTCTGATTGCGCGCAGAAAACCGTTGTTCGTATTCTCTTGGCGACAAACCGGTATAGCGTTTGAAGACACTGCGAAAGAAAGGCATGTCTTCATAGCCCACCTCGTAGCCTGCTTCCTGAACTGATTTGTACTCGGTTTCCAATAACTGTCTGGCGCAGATAATGTGTAACTGATGCAAATAGGTCAAGGGCGTCTCACCGGTAGCCTGTTTGAAACGGCGGGTAAAGTTGCGGGCGCTCATGCCAATGCGCTGCGCCAGTTCTTAACTGTGTCAGGGTCTTCAGGTCGCAAGTCTGCGAACAAGGTGGTCGCAGGGTTAGGTTCGAGCCGGGTTGATATGTTAGGTTGTCTGTCAGAGGGGATGGAAGTAACAGGAGGTTGCGTATGCGCAAGCAGATAATCAACCAGGGCGCGCAAGGGGCTCCAGCCGCCGAACATCAGGACTGGCTTGACCTGGAACACCTGGTGCAGGCACAGCTGACGTCGGAAGACCCGGAGTATCCGATCGAGGCGGCGCTGGTAATGAATACGGGTTCCGGCTGGCGTGCCCGACAAGCCGGCAAGCAGACGATCCGCCTGCTGTTTGACCAGCCGCACAGGATCAGTCGTATCCAACTGGAGTTTCAGGAAGCCGAGCGGCAGCGCACACAGGAATTCGTGCTGCGCTGGTCCCCGGACGGCGGCGCATCCTGGCGGGAAGTCGTGCGTCAGCAGTATAACTTCAGCCCGCCGGACAGTACCCACGAACGCGAAGACTATGCTGTCGATCTTGACGCGCTGACGATG
>CP070738.1:628987-631280 GCA_020347685.1 Gammaproteobacteria bacterium
TGGGGTTGCTTGCCACCCTCTGTTGACGAAGCGGCCCGTGGCGCAAAAAGGGGAAGGGACCGTACTGCGATGAAAGATCACGACGAACCGCTGTTGGACAGGTACGACAGTATGGACAGCCCGGGTGCAACGGCTGACCCGGCGGTACGGGAGCGTATCCAGCAATTGGTCGGTGAACAGCCGTACGCGGTACTTTGCGTCCAGGGCAAGGGGCAGCCGTATGGAGCACTGGTGGCCTTTGCGTTCTCGGAAGATCTGCGGCACGCGGTTTTTGTCACGCCCATCGCAACCCGAAAATATCGCCTGCTCAGCGAGTGTGATCACGTGGCGCTTGTCGTCGACAACCGGGCCGACAAGGCGGATGAGCTTATGGAGATCGAAGCCGTTACCGTCACCGGACGTTCGCAAATGATCGAACGCGGCGGCGATTTCGACCAGTGGGCCGGGTTGCTGATCGCTCGCCATCCGTATCTGAAATCATTCGTGAAAGCCGCCACGTGCGCGTTGTTTCGCGTCGACGTTGTGCGTTTTCTGCACGTTGCGCGATTCCAGGAGGTCAGCCAATGGATTCCGACCGCCCGCTCCTGATTCCACTCGATACGGCCGGAAAGTGGGACGAACAGATTGTCGGTGGCAAGGCGGCGAAGCTGGCACGACTGTCGCGCGCCGGTTTTGAAGTACCGAAGGGGTTCTGTCTGACGACGTGGGCTTACCAGGCGTTCGTGGAAGATGCCGGGATCAGCGCAACGATGCGCATGGAACTTGGCCGCAAGTCGCTGGACGAAATGCGCTGGGAAGAAATCTGGGATGCCGCGTTGCGCATTCGAGCCACGTTTCTTGCGCAACCGCTGTCCGCTTTGCTGCGCGAGACCGTCGCCGAGGGTCTGCGTGATTTCGATTCCTCCACGCCGCTCGCAGTTCGTTCCTCGGCAATCGGTGAAGACTCTGCCGGGGGCAGCTTTGCGGGATTGCACGAATCGATTATCGGAGTCTGCGGCAAGCAAGCCGTGGAAGACGCAGTGCGTCTGGTGTGGGCGTCGCTCTGGTCCGATGCAGCCTTGCTCTACCGTAAGGAGCTCGGTCTCGACCCGGCGCACAGCCGCATGGCAGTACTGGTACAGGAAATGGTCAATGCCGATCCTTCAGGCGTTGCCTTTGCTCGTGATCCGCGCGACACGAGTAAGGCGCACGCCGTGATAGAGTCGGTGCCCGGACCCTGCAACCTGCTCGTTGATGGTCTGGTTGATCCCGATCACTGGGAAGTTGACCGCACAACTCACGCTATCATCACATGGCTTCCCGGGCAGCGCGACGATGCGCAACGGGCGACTGCGCTGCTCGAGCCTCGCGATCTCGAGCAGATACTGGTGACCCTGCTGTCGGTCGAACAACTGTTTGGCTGGCCCCCCGACATGGAATGGACGGGGAAATCCGATTCACTGACCGTCCTTCAGGCCCGGCCGATTACGACCGCCGCTCCTGACGAGGATGAAAAGCGAGCCTGGTGTCTCACCTTGCGGCCCGGAGACGCGCGCTTGAAGGTCCTTCGCAAGCGTGTCGCTGAACGGCTGATTCCGGAACTGGAAGCGGCGGGCCAGGCGTTCGCGGCCGAGGAACTGGATCTGCTCGACGATCGGCAACTGGCCGATGCGATCGAGGAACGAAGCACAGCCGTCGCCAGGTGGAAGAAGATCTACTGGGACGACTTCATCCCGTTTGCCCATGGCGTCCGCCGACTCGCGACCTATTACAATGACGCGGTGCGACCGGAGGACCCCTATGAATTCGTGGCTCTGCTGCGCGACCAGCCGTTGGTCGCCATGCAACGTAACGGGGCCATCGGCCGGCTCGCACAACAACTGGCAGCGAACGACTCGCTGCGGTCAGCCGTTGAACAGTTGCTCGCAGAGTATGCCGGTAAACTGCGTTGGCCCACATTCCGTGACGCGCTGATGCGGATCGCTGACGGTGCGGGGGATTTCGTCCGTGGGTTCGAGGAATTGAATGAGCGGTTTCTCGACATCGCGTACGATCGTGTACGGCTGCACGATCAGCCCGAACCCATGCTGCGCAACCTGCTCGAGTTGGCGCGCGGTCCGAACCCGTCCGTCAGAGCTAAACCGGTAGCGGGGGACTCGGCTTCGGGGCTGGAAAGACGATTGCTGGACGCGGTCGGCCCGGCACGACGGGACGAGGCGCTCGACGTTATTGAAACCGGGCGCGTTAGCTGGAAACTCCGCGACGACGACAATCTGCTGGTGGCCCGGCTGGAGAGTCAGCTTCTGCGCGCCCT
>CP070738.1:631380-633664 GCA_020347685.1 Gammaproteobacteria bacterium
GACGCCTGTCGCTGTATTTCCATGACTCAGATCCGTTATCGGTGCAGGGAGTGACCGGCCGCCATGATAATGGAATTGGCTGGATTAGCCATAACCGGCAAGCGACATGGCAGGGCCGTTCTCAGGCGCCGCTTCACGGCACAGCCGTGGCACCGCCAGCCGCGGGTACTCTATGCTTGCAGTGAGGCGTTCGCCAGCGCGGAACGCTGACACAGCAAACAAGCACCCAGCCCTGGAGGCACCCATGGTACGCCGCTGGTTCTTCGCTCTCTCGGCCCTGGCGCTCATCGCCGTCGGATTACTGAGCCTGTGGTGGCCGGGTGCCGCCTGGTCGCTGCTGTTCATCGGGCCGCTGGTCCTGCTCGGCATACGCGACAGTCTGCAGCGCACGCACACGGTGCTGCGGAACTTCCCGGTCATCGGACACGGCCGCTACTTCATGGAAATGGTGCGCCCGGAAATCCAGCAGTATTTCATCGAATCGAATATCGATGCCTTCCCCATCGAGCGCGAAATGTGCAGCGTCGTGTACCGGCGTATCGACGAGCTGCCGGGTGCGTAACCTGGGCGAACTCTACGACTTCCTGGAGCCGGGTCAGCTGCTGCACGAAGACGGAATTCCCGAGGGCGTGCGCGAGGAATGGAACCGGGCGCGGCCCGACTGCTGGAGCCTGGAGCCTGAAACCGGGCAATACGGCGGTGCCGCGCTGCGCGAGGCGAGCGCCGAAACCGGCGTCTGACACGCGGCCGGCGACCGGCAAAGCGTTTTCCTGGCCGCCCCGTGAAAAGTGCGGGCTAGCCGCGCGCGTATTCCTTGCTCACCTGAAAACGCTTCCGGTCGAGCAGCGCCAGCAGCGCGTCGTAGGAATCGGCGAATTTCACTATACCGTCGCGCTCCAGTTCCTCGGTCACCTCGGCCAGATCGATACCCAGTTCCGCCAGCGCCTGCAGATCCTTCTCCGCCTGGCCGTCGTCCTGCTCAAGCGTGGCACGCATTTCACCGTGTCCCTGGAACGCGTCCAGAGTGGCCGGCGGCACGGTGTTCACCGTATCGGGTCCGATCAGGCTCTCGACATAGAGCACGTCGCGGTAGTCGGGGTTCTTGGTGCTGGTACTGGCCCACAGCGGTCGCTGCACCCGCGCGCCACGCCTGCGCTGTTGCTCGAAATCCGGGCTGCTGAAGCGCTCTTTGAAACGGCTGTAGGCCAGCCTGGCGTTGGCAATGGCGATGCGACCGCGCAGCGACGCCGCCTCCGGACCGTCCAGTTCCGCCAGCGCGTCGTCCACCATGCCATCGACCCGGCTGACGAAAAACGAGGCCACCGATGCGACCGAGTGCGGATCGGGGTTGCGCGCCAGGCCGCGCAGGTAGGCATCCATCACTTCCTCGTAGCGCGCGGTCGAAAACAACAGCGTCACGTTCACATTGATACCCTCGCCGATCAGGGTCTCGACCGCCGGGATACCGGCGCGGGTAGCGGGCACTTTGATCATCAGATTGGGCCTCTCCACCATCTTCCACAGATGGCGCGCTGCCTCGACCGTACCCTGGGTGTCGTGGGCCAGGTGAGGTGAAACCTCGAGGCTGACAAAACCGTCCGCCTTGTCGCTGCTCCGATACAGCTCTGCCAGTATGTCCGCCGCCATCTGCACATCCTGCACCGTGAGCCACTGGTACAGGGTCGGTGCATCCACCTGTGCATCGGCCTGCATCAGGTCCCGGATGGTGTCGTCGTACAGCCCACCCTCCGAAATAGCCTTGTGAAAGATGGTCGGATTGCTGGTCACGCCGCGCACCCCGGCGCTCACCAGCTCCCGGAGCCCGCCGTTGACCACCAGGTTGCGGTCGATGTAGTCCAGCCACAGGGACTGCCCGTAGCCCGAATATAAGGTCGTGAATTTTGACATGGCTCCTCCGGCTCCCGTTTTTTCCTGTGCGCAGACTTCTAAATCTAGCCTCGCCGCCCCCGGATTCAATGGCGGCAATACCCCTGAATCGACCCGGAATATGCGTCGGCGCTGAATCGTGCGGCACGCGGCCTGCCGGCGGCAGCCGGGAACCATCACCGCGCCCATCAGTCGCAAACGATAACCGGGCTGACTCGAGCCCGGCCCAACGGTGGCGGCAACAGCGGCTGAGAAAGCGCGCTCCGAAAGCGGCTTGCGCGGGCCGCCTCGCCTCACCGGATCACACTGGCTCCACGGGAGCGCTTGAATTGTCGGGAGGCTGGGACATGGAGCAGTGGCTGGAAACACTCGTACCTTATCTCATCTGGTTCGGTAT
>CP070738.1:633764-636004 GCA_020347685.1 Gammaproteobacteria bacterium
GCGAGCGCGGCCTGTATCACTGTCTGCCCGGGTTCGAACGGCACTTCCTCCCCGTCCAGCAGGAACGTTGCAGCTGACTCCCCGGCACTCATTCCTTACCCCCCGGGAGCGCGCCGGCATCGACGCGGCCGGTTATCGCCCGAGCCCGCTCCAGCGCCCCGTCCAGGTCAAAGGCGGGCTCGAATTCGAGCGACTCCAGGCGGCGCTCGTAGGCCGGGCGGAATCGCTTGATGGTGTCCAGCAGCGGGTTGCAGGCCGTGTGACCCAGGCCACAGTGGCTCGCGGACTGCAACAGCCGGCTGAGCCGCAGAATCTGGTTCAGTTCATGTTGGGACCCCTTGCCCCTGTGGATCTTGTCCACGACGTTGCACAACAGGGTGGTGCCGACCCTGCAGGGCGTGCAGAAGCCGCAGCTCTCGTGGGCGAAAAAGTGGGTGAAGTTGCGCGCCACCTCGAACGGGTCACGCGACGCGTCGAACACCATGAAGGCGCCGGCGGTGGGCAGATCCTCGAAGGCGATGCGCCGCTCGAACTCGCTTGCGTCGATGCAGGTCCCCGACGGGCCACTGATCTGCACTGCCTGGGTGCGCTCCGCCCCGCAGTCCTCCAATACCTCGCGGACCGTCACGCCGAACGGATACTCATAAATGCCCGGGCGCGCGCAGTCACCGGATACCGACAGGATCTTGCTGCCCGCGGACTTGGCGGTGCCGATGTTGCGATACCACTCGCCACCGCGCAGCGCGATAAGGGCCGCGGCGCAGAAAGTCTCGACATTGTTGACCGTGGTCGGCTGCTGCAGGTAGCCGTGGGTGACCGGGTACGGCGGGCGGTTGCGCGGAATACCCCGCTTGCCTTCCAGCGATTCGATCAGGGCGGACTCTTCACCGCACACGTAGGCGCCGGCACCCATGTGGATCTCGACATCGAACTCGAACCCAGTCTGCCCGCAAATCCTGGTGCCCAGCAGCCCCTCGGCGCGGCGGCGCGCCAGCACGGCCTGCAGGGGCGCCAGCAGATGCCGGTACTCACCACGCAGGTAGACGAAACCCTTGCGTGCGCCAATGACGTACGCACACACCGTCATTCCCTCGAACAGCAGGTCTGCATAACGGGTCAGCAGCACCCGGTCCTTGAACGTCCCCGGTTCGCCCTCGTCGGCGTTGCAGACCACGTAGTGTCTAGCGCCCGGCGCATTGCGGCAGGCCTCCCACTTGAGCCCGGTGGCGAAACCCGCCCCGCCCCGGCCGCGCAGGTTGGAGCGCTTGATCGCCTCCAGCGTCGCCAGCGGCCCCCTCGCCGAGCTCGGGTCGTCGCGCAGCCCGCGCGTGATCGCAGCCCGGATCCCTTCGCCCGGCTCGAGCAAGGCATCGAGCAGCATGTCCTTACGGTAGATATTGTCCTCGATCAGGAACAGTTCGGCTGGCCAGTCTTCCACCGCTGCGCCGGACCGTATCAGCTCGACAACCTGGTCGATGCGGGCCGGCGTGAGCTGCGCTATTGCCCAGCCGTTCACCAGCATGGCAGGGCCCTGGTCGCACATGCCGGTGCACGAGGTGGTGTCCACCAGCACCAGTCCGTCCTCGGACGTCTTGCCACGCTCCAGCCACAGGCTGTTGCACATGCGTTCCAGCAGCGCCAGATTGCCCGCCATACGGTCGGTGATGTTGTCGGAGAACAAGACCCGGTAGCGGCTGGGGCGTTTGAGATGCAGGAAGCTGTAGAAACCGGCCACGCCTTCGACACGGGCACGCGGCAACTCGAGCAGCTGTGCCAGATAGGTCAGGGTCGCCGGCGGCAACCAGCCCTCGAGGTCCTGGGCATCGCGCAGAATCTGCAGCAGCGCGGTCGGCTCACCCCCGTAGCGCTCCACAACGGCGTCCAGCTCTGCACGTCGTTCCATCACTGGCATTCCCACCCCGTTTATTGAAGGCCTCGGCCCGGCGCTGCGACAAAGTTCGCCGGCAGCACCTGGCAGACGTCCCGTTCGGCCGTCCCCTGCGACACCCCGCGCACGGCGCATGATCCTGGGGCGTCTGCACGCCTAACTTAGACAGTCTGGTTGCGGAAGGCAACCTTGGGGAAACTCTTTTCAATTCGTCATGGCGCCCGAAGGGCACTTGTGACCTTTGGGTACTCGCAATGACGGGTATGTTTCAGTCACTCAGAGCGTCCTTAGCCTGCCCTGCCCTGTCTTCGCGCAGACGCTGGCGTTGCCTGCACGCTCCCGGGGCATGCTG
>CP070738.1:636104-638342 GCA_020347685.1 Gammaproteobacteria bacterium
GCCACCTCCGGTATCGATATTCCCCGCACACGCCAACGTTGACTAGTCAAACACAGAGGACAGGGAATGGAACCAACTGCACTATGGGAAAAACTCCTGATCGGCGCGCTGGTCGTGCTGGTGGTGCTCTGGTTCCGCCCCGGCATAAAAGCGGCCTTTCAGGAGCGCCGCAAGGCCAGTCACGAGGAGTGGATGAGCGTTCTCATTCCGATTGCCCTGGTCGCGGCTTTCGTGACCCTGTTGATCGTCCTGACCTGAGCCGCAGCCATGCCTGCACGCGGTCTATGCCACGATCTGTGCTAGACTGTGCGGTCGTTTCGCACGGCGTGCCCCATTCCGATTCATGGCGAAAGCATTAACCATACGAAATCTCAAGAAAACCTATACCAACGGCCTGGAGGCACTCAAAGGGGTAAGTCTGGACGTGGAGGAAGGCGATTTTTTTGCCCTGCTGGGACCCAACGGCGCGGGAAAATCCACGACCATCGGCATTATCTGTTCCCTGGTGACCAAGACCTCCGGCAGCGTTGAGATTTTTGGCCACGACATCGACACCGACTTCTCCGCCGCCAAGCGTCAGCTCGGACTGGTACCGCAGGAATTCAACTTCAACGTATTTGAACCCGTCGAGGAAATCCTCGTCAATCAGGCCGGTTATTTCGGGATCGAGCGCAAGACTGCGTTCGTGCGGGCTGAACAGTACCTGAAACAGCTCGGCTTGTGGGAGAAACGACGCGTCCAGGCGCGCGAGTTATCCGGCGGCATGAAACGCCGACTGATGATCGCGCGCTCACTCATGCACCGGCCGCGCCTGCTGATACTCGACGAGCCGACCGCCGGTGTGGATATCGAGATCCGCCGTTCCATGTGGAACTTCATGCGCGAACTGAACCGCTCGGGCACCACCATCATACTCACCACCCACTATCTGGAGGAGGCCGAGAGTCTGTGTCGCAACATCGCCATCATCGACGAAGGTGAGCTGATCGAGAACACCAGCGTCAAACACCTGCTTAGCCAGCTGCAGACCGAAACCTTTGTGCTCGACATCAGATCTCCGATCACGGCATTGCCCGCCATGAACCGCCCGTCAAGCAACGGAGACTGCCTGCGTCTGATCGACGAAACCACCCTGGAGGCCGATATCTCCAAGGATTGCAGCATCAACTTCCTGTTCGAGGAGCTGTCAAAATCCGGCATCGAGGTGTTGAGCATGCGCAACAAGACCAACCGCCTCGAACAGTTGTTTGTTCACCTGGTCGAGAACGGCGCTGACTGAAGGGGGCTGCAATGACTTTTGCCGAGCAGATGGTGGGATTCAAGACCATCGTGATAAAAGAAATTCTGCGTTTTTCCCGCATCTGGGTGCAGACCATCATTCCACCGGTTATCACCATGTCGCTGTATTTTGTCATTTTCGGCAACCTGATCGGCTCCCAGATCGGTGACATGGATGGCGTGCGCTACATGGATTACATCGTGCCGGGCCTGATCATGATGGCGGTCATCACCAACTCTTACGCCAATGTGGTGTCTTCGTTCTACGGCTGCAAGTTTCATCACCACATCGAGGAGATGCTGGTCTCGCCGCTGCCCAATTACCTTATCATCCTTGGCTTCATGGTGGGCGGGATCGCGCGTGGCATGGCGGTGGGACTCGCTGTCAGCGTGGTTTCCCTGCTTTTCTCTCCGGTCCATATCCACAACGCGGTGGTGATTGTCAGCACGGTGATACTGACTTCCGCGCTGTTTTCCCTGGCCGGTCTGATCAACGGAGTCTATGCCAGGAGCTTTGACGATATTTCCATCATCCCGACCTTTGTGCTTACCCCCCTGACCTACCTGGGCGGTGTGTTCTACACCATCAGCATGCTGCCCGAGTTCTGGCAAAGCGCGTCGCGTCTGAATCCGGTGCTCTATATGGTGAACGCGTTCCGCTATGGCTTTCTGGGGGTGTCCGACATCAGCCTCGGCCTGTCCTACCTGATCATTACAGGTTTCGTGCTGGCGCTGTATGGCTACGCGCTCTACCTGTTGACCATCGGCCACGGTATACGGCGCTGAGCCCCGCCTGAACGCCTGACCCGCACCTTGAAACAGGTCGTGGTCAATCCTTCATCCAGTTTTCCAGCGCCTCGATAATACCGCGCGCCTGGTCGCGACTGGAAATGTTGAACTTGGATTTCTGCATGTACTGGCCGCCGCGCTTCTGATAGCGCCGAATGGTGAATTTGTCGG
>CP070738.1:638442-640677 GCA_020347685.1 Gammaproteobacteria bacterium
GTGCAGGGCACGCTGGCGTTCGACGACTTCTCCGGCAGCATGCGCCTGAACGCCGAGCGCGTTTATGAAGTCGACCAGGCGCGCGAGGTGTACGCCAAGCGCCTGGTGGTCGATGTCGCCGAGGTCAAGGCCGGCAACGGCTTCGTGCATTCGCTGGCCAACGTGTTGCTGCCGTACTGTGAAGGCAGCTGCCCGGTGGGTATCCGCTACCTGGGCTCCAGTGCCCAGGCCCACATCACGCTCGGCAACGAGTGGCGCGTGCACCCGACCGATGAGCTTCTGCACCGGCTGCGTGAGCTGGCGGGCGACGCGCAGGTGCGGGTGGTGTACTGATCCGCCGCCCCCGGCAAGGTGCCGGCGTGCCTAAAAAAGCTTCGGGGTGTGGGGGATTTTCGCTACCATAACACCCGTATTCGCGCCCGGCGGGGGCCGCAGCGGCCGGTTCCGCGGGTGGTCGGTCAGGGAGTCGCGGCAAAGAGGAGAAACGCGCATGTTTAGCTACGAGCGCCACCTTGTGGTTGTGCTGGTCATTGCAGTGGTCATTGTAGCCGCGGCGGTCCTGGCGGCCGTGTTCGGCGTTCCTGTGCCGTTTCTGGGGAACAGCTAGGCGCGTAGGGACCCCGGCGCCCGTGCTCGGGTAGCCGTGGCGCGGGCCAGCCCGGGTTGTGCTAATCTAGCCGGGTTGGGGTGCCCGGTGCGGCCCCGGCGGCCGCCACAGCTACGCCAGGCTGTAGTGCGGCGCCGATGACAAATCAAATACGGAGGCATTTCATGACGCGGCCGACCCAGGTGTTGTTCAGCATGGTCCCGTTTCTCGCCCTGGTCGGGCTGGCTGTGGCAGTGCTCTATGCGCCGCTCGCCGACGCGTTCTACGCCAACCCCGTGTTCAACGGCATTATCCTGGTGGTGTTCCTGGGCGGGATCGTGATCAATTTCCGCCAGGTGGGCACGCTGTCCTCCGAGGTCGCCTGGATCAACCGTTTCCGCGGCAAGAAGGCCTCGCGTTTCCGGCGCGCCGTACCGGAACACCCGCGGCTGCTGGCGCCGCTGGCGCGCATGCTCGGACAGCACGAAACAGAGTTGCTCAGCCTGTCGCCCCTGTCGCTGCGTTCCCTGCTCGACAGCGTGCGCCTGCGGCTCGACGAATCGCGCGACCTGTCGCGTTACGTGATCGGACTGCTGATCTTTCTCGGCCTGCTCGGCACCTTCTGGGGGCTGCTGGTTACGGTAGGGGCGGTCGGCGACATTATCAACGAGCTGGCCGACAACGCGGCCGAGGCGGCCGTGTTCGGGACCCTGCTGGAGGGATTGCGGGCACCCCTGTCGGGCATGGGGACGGCGTTCAGCTCGTCGCTGTTCGGTCTGGCCGGTTCGCTGGTGCTGGGGTTTTTGGACCTGCAGGCCGGGCACGCCCAGAACCGCTTCTTCAACGAGCTGGAGGACTGGCTGTCGGGGGTGACGCGCCTGAGCGGCGGCACCATCGGCGAGCGCGAACTGAGCGAACCCGCCTATATCCACGCCATGCTGGAACAGACCGCCGAGACGCTGGATCGGCTGCAGCGTCACGTCACCCGGGACGAGGAACAGCGCCGCGTGATCAGCGACCAGATCATGATGCTGGCGCGCGAGCTGGCGGTGTTTGCCGATCTGGCGCGCGACAGTCAGAAACTGCTGGTGACGCTCGGCAAGGGGCAGGGCGAAATGGCGCCGCTGGTGGCGCGGCTCGCCGAAGCGCGCGGGGCGGATGAAGACGTGATGCAGCAGCATATGCGCAACCTGGATGTCAACATCAAGCGGCTGGCCGACGAGCTGGCCTCCGGCAACCAGCACCTGGCGGAAGAAATTCGCGACGAGTTGCGTCTGATCGGCCGCGCCCTGTCGGCCGAGACCCACGGCCGCTCGCGCAACCGTAAACAGGCCAAGGCGGGGTAAGCGCCGGTCATGCTTCTGGTCAGTCGCCGACGCAGAGGGGTCGATATCTGGCCCGGCTTCGTGGATGCGCTGTCCGCGCTGTTGATGGTGGTCATCTTCGTGCTGCTGCTGTTCTCGGTCGGCCAGTACCTGCTCACCGATGCCCTCATGGGGCGCGACAAGGCGTTGGACAGCCTGCGCGGGCGTATCGCCGAGCTGGCCAATGTGTTGTCGCTGGAACGCGAGGAAAAGGCCGAGCTGCAGACCCGGGTCGCTACCCTGGGTGACAGGCTGGCGCAAGTGAGCACGGCGCGCGACGATCTC
>CP070738.1:640777-643005 GCA_020347685.1 Gammaproteobacteria bacterium
CGCAATCCCGTGTACCTCGGCACCGCCGATGCGCGCAAGTTCTGGGGCTTTGTCACCCTGGTGCTGGACTATGAAAAATTCATCGCCCCGTTCTCCGAGCTGACCAGTGACCCTGAGCTCGAATTCGCGGTGCGCGGCAAGGATAGTCTTGGGGCAGCCGGCGAGCTGTTCATCGGCGACGCGGCAACCTTCTCGGCGCAGGCTATCACCGCGACCGTGAACCTGCCCAACGGCGAGTGGCAGCTCGCCGCCCAGCCGCGCGGCGGCTGGCCGGCTGCACGCCCCAACAGCCTGCTGTTCACCGTGCTGTCCGTGCTGCTGGCATTCGGCGTCGGCGCCCTGGCCCTGGCGGTTCGCGCGCGCGGCAACGCCATCCAGCACATGGCCAACACCGATGCGCTGACCGGTGTGCTGAGCCGACACGCGCTCATGAGGCAGGCCGCTAGCGAAATGCAGCGCGCCCAGCGCTACGGGCGCCCCTTGTCGTTTATCATGCTCGATATCGACAACTTCAAGAAGGTGAACGACACCTGGGGGCATGCCTGCGGCGACGTCGTTCTGGTCGAGGTCTCGAAGCATGTCAGGGCACTGGTAAGGTCGAGCGACATGCTGGGTCGCATCGGCGGCGAGGAGTTTGCCATTGTGGCGCCGGAGACCAACCGCGCACAGGCGGCAACCCTCGCCGAGCACATCAGGGCGGGCATAATGAACCTGGTGATTGAATTTAACAGGGAGCACATTGCACGAACCATGAGTTGTGGCGTTGCCGAGTTGCAGACCGAAGGTGATAAGCTGGAGACCCTGATGGCCGCGGCCGACAAGGCACTCTATCAGGCCAAGAGCGAAGGCGGAAACCGGGTCTGCATTGCGCTGCGCTAGGGGCAGTTAGGCTGCCCAGCCCGTGATCAGGTTGTCCGGCAAACGATTGACGCCCGCTTCGTATACCGCAGCCGGTTCACGCGCTTCACGGCCCGGGAAGCTCCGCCGCAACACCGCCGGCGCTCCGGCGTCATTGTTACCCGCCAGCGAGGAATACGAATGGACTTATCTGAGGACAAGAGCGAAACCAACCCCGACAATTTTGTCGAACAGGCCTGCAGCAAGGCAGCCGGTGAACAGGCGCAGCGTTTCGAGCAGCTGTTTGCGGACTGTACGCCGCTGGCGCTCGATGCGACCGAAGTGGTGATGTTGTCCGGTTTCGTACCGCTGCTGGCCATGAGCCTGGCGCAGCTGCACAAGGACATCCAGCGCCGCTATGCACTGGCCTTTGCACAGAAGGTGAATGAAGCCTTTGGCGAAGGCGCAGGCGCGGCGTTCCCGCAGCGCACGCTGGAATACCTGACCGCCTTCCACCAGGATGTCACCACCGGAGAAAGCAGCACCCTGCCCGCCCTTCTGACCGCGGCGCTGGATAACATTTGCGGGGTCAGCGATGAGAGCGTAGAAACTTGCAGGCCGGGCCTGCGGCAGGCGCTGATTCCGACCCTGCGCGCCGATGTCGAGCAGTTCAGCGCCACCCGGTTCGCCGCTGTCTGAGCGGCAGCCGCGCTCATTCCGCGACCAGCGTCTCGAGCCGGTAGCTGCCCTGCCCCTGCAGCCCGAGCGTGGTGGCGAGAAACGCCAATAGGCCCTGTAACTGCTGCGCCAGCGTCCAGGGCGGGTTGACGATGATCAGGCCACTGGCTTGCATACCACCGCGGTCCGCGGGCGCAACCGCCAGCTCGGCGAGCAGTACGTCACGCAGGCCGCTGGCCTTGATGTCGCGCACCAACCGGTCGATACTGGTGCGCTGCACCACCGGATACCACAGCAGGTAAAGGCCGGTCGGGAAGCGCCGCCAGGCCGCCTGCAGTGCGCCCACAACGGCCGTGTAATCCTGCTTCATTTTGTAGGGCGGATCGATCAGCACCAGGGCACGCCGCTGCACCGGCGGCAGCAGCCCGGCCAGTGCCCGGAAGCCGTCCTCCTGCTCCGCCTTGATGCGCCTGTCTTTGCGAAACTGCGAACCTAGAGCCTCGAACTCCCCGGCATGCAGCTCGAACAGGCGCGCCCTGTCCCCGGGGCGCAACAGTGCCGCGGCCAACCACGGTGAGCCGGGGTAGTATTGCAGGGCCCGGTGGCGATTCAGGGACTTGATCAGCCCGACGTAGGTTTCCAGTTCGGCGGGCAGCTGGCCGCACTCCAGCAGGCGGCCGATGCCACCGTCGAACTCACGGTTCTCCTGCGCC
>CP070738.1:643105-645333 GCA_020347685.1 Gammaproteobacteria bacterium
AACCCGCTGTTAGTCTTGTAGCTGAGATTCCATGGAGCGATGTTCGCTCACTGAAAACACTATGCTCTTTTGTACCCCCGACCTTTGATGTGGATCAACTAAAGGTGGATGAAAAGGACCGCCAAAACAAGGGTAATGACCCTGTTTTATTGGGGTTTTGGTGTCTGACCGACCCTGCTTCAGGTCCGCGATCCGGTTACCCGCGGCCGCTAAACATCGGAGTGTTTCAACGCCTTGATGAATTCAGCGATGCGAACAGACCAGCACAGGGGCCGGCCGCGCCCGGGTTCCGAGGTCGCGCTCGCATGCGGCGTCTATGCTTTCCGCGCTCTGGGCGCTGCTAGCGCTTATGCAGTTTCTCCTCGATGCGGCGGCGGCGCCGTTCGTGAACGGCCGCGCGTGGCAGGCGCTCGCAACAGCGCCGCGCGGCGGCGAAATCCTTGCTGATGTGTTCGTGGTACTTGGCGAGGCGTTCCACGGAATCGGTGCAGCCGGTGGCGGCGAGGGTTTCCCAGACGGCGACGGCCTGTGGCCAGTGTCCGGCACGGCGTAACAGGTGTGCCAGGAAACGCCTGCCGTGGTCGCACAGAGTACCCTGGTGGGATTCCAGCAGCTCGCGTGCATCGTCTTCGTTGCCTTCGGCCAGCCAGCGGGCGAGGGCGTGCAGGTCCACGTTGAAGCTGCGCGGTTCCGCAATGGCCCGGGCGAGCGTGCTGTGCGCAATGGCCAGGGATACGATGTCCTGGCGGTTGTGCTCGACGACTTTCAGCAGCTGTGCGCCGTGCCCGAAACGCACATAGCTGAACCAGGCCCCCGGGGCCTCACTGCCTGGCAGGTCGTCGACGCGACTGAAACCGAGCAGGTTCCGCTCCAGGCTTATCAGGCGGCAGTCGGCCCAGCGGCTGCTGAACAGGCGTCGCACCGGGTGGAGCAGGTCCAGGTGCGGCAGTTCCGCGAAGGGGTGTGCCATGGCCTGCATGCGAAAGCGAGTGACAAGCAGCGGCAGGTCATAACTCTTGCCGTTGTAGCTGACCAGCCGGTCATCGGCTAACAGGGTTTCCGCGAATACCCTCAGCAATGCGGCTTCCGCGGCAAAACGGGTGAGCAGGAACTGCGTGAGTTCAATGGTCTCGTCGTCCACCACGGCGATACCGATCAGGAAGGCCAGTGTGCCGCTGCCGCCCGACAGACCGGTGGTCTCGGTATCGATGTACACGTTGCGCAGGCCGTCGCTGCCGGTCTCGCCGGGCAGGCGCGGATACCCGTGCACGCTGTGTAGCGGAATGGATCCGAGTTGCCCTTGCAGCGGCAGGCGCTGGTGGATGCGGATCACGCCGTCGGCGATGAGTTCGCCTTGCAGTGCCCGGGCCAGTTCTTCGGCTGGCAGGCGCGCCTGCGATACCACTGCGGCCGTCCCCGAGGAACGACTCCGACCCCTTTTTTCCAGCTCGGCAATCCGCTCACGCAGACTCGACACAGACGGCTTCGGCGCATTCTGGGTCATGCTGGTACCGGCCTGACTCTGCAAGCGTGACAGTCTGGAGTTGAGATTCACGGGCCTGACCCCCCTGGTTAATACCGGTTATTCCCGCTGCTCGGACAGCAGCGACAACACCTGCAACGCCACCTGTTTCGGCGCATAGCCGCGCACCTCGTCGCTGGCCAGGATCGGGCCGATGCAGCTCGGGCAGCCGTGCCTGCAGGCGCAGGCGCTGACCAGCTGCTGTGCATCGGCGACGATAGCGGACCTGACTTCGAACAGCGGCGCCGAGATGCCGATGCCGCCCGGGTAGTTGTCGTACAGGAACAGGGTGGGCGTGAACTGTTGCAGCTGTCCGGGGTCCACCGCTTCGCCTTCGCTGTTGCGCATCTGCCCGCGACCGTTGGCACCGACAGTCGCAAACCACTCCGCATTGCCGTCACCCACCGCACGCCCGATATCCTGCTGCTCCGAAAGCATGCGCATGGCCGCGACGATGTGCATCGCGTAGCCGGCGCCCAGGAAACCGTCCAGCGCCATGTGGCGGGACGGGAAGGCCGCGTCCAGCGCCTCGGGCTGCACCTGCCACCACACCGCGGTGGTGTGCATTTCCTGGTCGGGCAGATCGATGTTGCCGTAGCCGACATTCTCGTGAGTGTAGTAGCGGATCTTCTTGTAGCCGGCGATGCGCCTGACCAGATGCACCTCGCCCTGGGCCACTGCTGTAAAAAAGGGGTCAGTACCCTTT
>CP070738.1:645433-647656 GCA_020347685.1 Gammaproteobacteria bacterium
TGCT
The DNA here is from genome assembly GCA_020347685.1 of Gammaproteobacteria bacterium. Lineage (GTDB taxonomy): Bacteria > Pseudomonadota > Gammaproteobacteria > DSM-19610 > DSM-19610 > Thiogranum. The sequence continues at coordinate 645,438 of CP070738.1, forward strand.
GGGACGCAGCGGACGACTCGACCGCATCGACCTGATACTCGATCCCGCCCAGGCCGAACAGCTGGCCGACGCCCTGCCGGCCGGCCTGCGTCTCGAAGTGCCCGCCGCGCGCACCCGGGTGATGGCGGAAATGATCGAGGCGTTCCAGACCAACCTGGTCGCCATGAGCCTGCTGGCGATGCTGGTGGGCGCGTTCCTGATCTACAACACCATGACCTTCTCGGTGTTGCGCCGGCGTACCTTGCTGGCCACCCTGCGTATCGTCGGCATTACGCGCGGCGCCCTGTTCCGCCTGCTGCTGCTGGAGGCGGCGTTGCTCGGCCTGGTTGGCACCGCACTCGGTCTGCTGCTCGGCACCTTGACCGCACACTACCTGGTACAGCTGGTAACGCGCACCATCAACGACCTGTATTTCGTGCTCACCGTGACACAGCTGCTGGTCGAACCGCTGGTGCTGTTGAAAGGCACCCTGGTGGGACTCGGCATCACCCTGCTGGCAGCCGTGGCGCCGGCGCTCGAAGCCGCCGGCACGGTGCCGGTCAGCGCCCTGCGCCGCTCACAGCTGGAGCGCCGCGTGCATCGCGGGCTGCCCTGGCTGGCCGCACTGGGACTGGCCGCCCTACTGGCTGGCGGGCTGCTGGTGCAGCAAGCCGACTATGGTCTGAGCGGCGGTTTTGCCGGGCTGTTCCTGATCATCGGCGGTTACAGTCTGCTGGTACCGCTCGCCGTGACCCTGTTGAGCCGCGCCGGCAGCCGGCTGGCGCAACGCCGCGGCCTGCTGACGCGCTTCGCCCTGCGCGGTATCGACGCCAACCTGAGTCGCACCGGGCTTGCCATCGCAGCACTCGGCGTGGCGGTGGCAGCCACGCTCGGCGTCAGCATCATGATCAGCAGCTTCCGCGCCACCGTGGCGGACTGGCTGGACTACACGCTGAGCGGTGACATCTACGTCTCCGCCCGGTCCAGCCAGGCCCACAGTGCCGATGGCACCCTGCTGCCGCAGACCCGCGCGCTGGTAGCGGCGCTGCCCGAGGTGGCCGAGACCAGCAGCGGGCGGCGTGTCACGGTGAGCAGCGAACACGGCCCGGTGGATCTGCTGGCTCTGGAACTGGCATCGCGCAGCCACAGCGGTTTCCAGTTCGTCACTGCGCCGCTTCCCGACCTGTGGCAGCGCTACCGGCGCGGCGAATTGCTGCTGATCTCCGAGCCCTATGCCTTCCATCAGCACCTCAAGACAGGCGACACGCTGCGGCTGCATACGCCGCATGGGCCGCTGACCCTGCCGGTCGGCGGCGTTTTCTATGACTACGGGTCCGACCGCGGCCTGATCACCCTGGCGCGCCCCACCTACGCACGCTGGTGGGACGACCCTGCGTTCTCCACGCTCGGGGTGTTCCTGCAGCCCGGCGCCGAACCGGCCACGGCCATGGCAGCCATTCGCAACGCGCTGGGCACACTCGACCAGGCGTTGCAGATCCGCTCCAACCGCGAAATACGCGCGCAGTCCCTGGACATCTTCGACCGCACCTTCGCTATCACCCGGGTACTGCGCCTGCTGGCCATCGGCGTAGCCTTCGTCGGGGTGTTCAGTGCTTTGATGGCATTGCAGCTGGAACGCACCCGCGAACAGGCGGTGCTGCGTGCCACCGGCGTCACACCGGACCAGCTGTCGCTGCTCACGCTGATACAGACCGGGCTGATGGGTTTGTATGCCGGTGTGCTGTCGCTGCCGCTGGGCTGGCTGATGTCGAAGGTGCTGATCGAGGTGATCAACCGCCGCTCGTTCGGCTGGAGCATCGAAACCCGGCTGCCAGCCGCGGCACTGCCCGAGGCGCTGTTGCTGGCACTGAGCGCAGCCCTGCTGGCCGGCCTCTACCCTGCCTGGCGCATGCGCCGCGTACAGCCTGCGCTGGCCCTGCGCGAGGAGTGAACCGATGCGCGGGCTGATTTTGCTGCTGTTGCTGACGCTGCCTGGCTGCCAGCGGCCCGCACCCGAGCCGCAGGGATTCCAGGTGTCCGAGGTGCTGGGCGGCGGCAGCGCCGAGGGCTTCGCGCGCGCCACCGAAGTGCACCCGTTCCGCTTTCCCGCTGACCACGGTCCCCACCCGGCGTATCGCAACGAGTGGTGGTACCTGACCGGTCACCTGCGCTCGACTGACGGTAGCCGCGCATTCGGCTTTCAGATCACCCTGTTCCGAATCGCCCTGCGGCCCCTACCG
>CP070738.1:647756-649974 GCA_020347685.1 Gammaproteobacteria bacterium
GTTCGTGGGCCGCGGTCCAATCGGCACGCAGCCGGTGGCGAACAACCCGCTGAGCTACAAGCGCTATCAGGCCGATCTGGGTGCGAATTACCGCATCCGCTCGGATATGAGTCTGCGCGGCGGCTACAAGTACGACCGCATGTCGCGTGACTACCAGGACGAGGAACGCGATAGAACCGAGGAGAACACGCTGTCTGCGAAGTGGAAGCTGCAGGCGCACGCCACTGTGGACCTGGCCCTGTATGCCGAGGCCGGCCGGCGCGACGGCAGCAACTATCGCGTTCCCGAAGGCGAAAATCCGGCCCTGCGAAAATACTACCTCGCAGACCGGGATCGCACCCGGGTGGGGACCTCGGTGGATTATCTGCCCAGCGACACACTGAGCATCGCGGCCGGCGCCGCCTATAGCAAGGACGACTACCGGAATTCAGACATCGGGCTGACCGAGGCGACACAGCCCACCTACACACTCGAGGTGAGTTACCGCCCGCGCCAGAACACCACGACCTATGCCTCTTTCACGCGCGAGGATATCCGCTCCCGGCAGGCCGGCAGCGAGGCAGGCACAAGCTTCCCCGACTGGAAGGCAGACTTCGACGACACCGTGAACACCTACGGCGCAGGCGCCAAGGTTACCGGTGTCCGCGCCAAATGGGACGTCGGTGCAGACCTCGTGTACACCGACTCGAGCGGGGACATCGACATGAAGAACCTGATCCCGGGCGGGGAGGTAACCCCTTACCCCGATCTGAAAACCGAACTGACCAGCGTGAAACTGTGGACACTGTACCACTACCGCAAGGACCTCGCCCTGAGACTCACCTACTGGTACGAGAAATACAGCGCGGATAACTGGGCGCTGGACGGTGTGCAGGAAAACAGCGTGCCGGGTCTGCTGCTATTCGGCGAGGACACCGAGGACTATGATGTGCACGCGGTCAGCGCCTCGGCCCTGTTTCAGTTCTGAGGCACGCGCTGCATGGGCGCCGGGTACGGCACCCAACGCTCCGACGGGGACGCCCTGGTCCGTGCCACCGGCTCACTTCAGCCGTCACTTGACATGGCACAGCTTGCACATCTTCTTCTGCGGGCCGGCCGGTTCGCCCTTGCCCACCGTGTATTCATGGCAACCGATACAACGCGTGTGGAAGGCAGTTTTCGCCGCCGGTGACTCACCCTCTTTCTTCTGGTGACAGGCATGACAGGCTTTGATTGTCTCACCCGGCTTCCAGGTGTGATGACAACTGGTGCACTGGGTGAAACTGAGATCGGCATGCATCTGATGGTTAAAAGTCACCACGCCAAGCTTGGTGTCAAACTGGATAACCGCCTTGTCGGCGGGAATGGCGGGCTCTTCAGCGAGGGCATTACCGGCGCATCCAAGCACGAATGCAACAACAAGGAATAGCGGGCGCATGGTGCTCACCTCCCGTTTGGTTCAGCTACCCCTCCTTATTTACTCTTACCATGTAAAGGCGCGGCGGTAATTGACAGTCATCAATTGGCAGCTCTGCGTGCCTTATGCCGGTTTGCCGTGCATCAGGAGCACCGCAGCCGGCGACCCGTCGCCGTGATGCGGTTCGGCGCTCAGAACACCAGCGCCATCACCGCGATAGTCACGACCAGAAACAGCACCGTCATGATGCCGCCCGCGCGGCGGACATTCTGGGTATTGATCGGGTGTCGCTGTGGCGCAAGATCAAGAAATACCAACTGTAGGCGGCGACGGGACCGGCGCCACCGGATAACCCGCAGTTAATCACAGTTAGTCAATGGTTGAACTGACAGGCCAGGCTGATCACTATAGAGGCGACTCGAACCTGTTCCGGCGCCTTTATTTCATGCAGAAACTCAACTACGTATTCGATGGCACCCGCGACACCTTCCAACAGCTGGTGGTCGAAAACTCGAAAAAAGGACTGGTGCTGGCCAACTACTGGACGCCGAATGCAGGACCCTGTTTCAAGCTGTGGCAGGCCCTAGAATCACTCAGCCGGGAGTTCCAGGGACGCTTTCTGCTGGTCAACATCAACACCGAGACACAGAAGCGGCTGGCACGCGAAAACGGCATCACCAGCGTACCGACCGTCAAAATCTACCGCAACGGCAGCGTGGTGGATTCGATCTACGGCGCACATTCAGAGGCCTCGCTGCGCGCCACTATCAACCAGCACCTCCCTCCTGCCAGACCCGCTGAGGTCATTCGGGCCCTCCAGAC
>CP070738.1:650074-652284 GCA_020347685.1 Gammaproteobacteria bacterium
CTCGTTGAAGATGTCTTCGCTCCAGCGGTCGTAGGTGTGGTCATCGTCGGCGTAGCGACGGAAAGTGAGTTTATCAGCCATGTTTCTTGCTCTTCCCCGGGGCGTGATTTTGAGCTGGGATATTACTGCAATCATCGGGTCTGTGGAACCAAACTTCCGGGATAGACGGGCAGGGTCCGCCTGTCTGGTGCATATTTATTGAACATGGTAGGCTTCGTGGAGGTCGAAATAACCATAATTTGAAAGGGCATTCGGGAACCTCCCGAATTTCCGGATGCCGCGACGGGTTTCACCAGGGCAGTTGTATGGTTGATTTCAGTCACCAGGTCTTGCGAACGGACATATCCGGTATGCCGCTGGAATGGGTCGGCTACCAGGATGCGGTGCGCCTGTACCACCTGGGACAGGTGGCCTATACCTGCGGCACGCTGCTGTACCGCGTGCACGGCGGCATTTGCGCCAGGACCGGCCGCCGCAGCGTCATCGAGGTCAACTCCATCATCGCCACGCAGGGCCGCAACCGCGAGCTGCTCAAGCTGCGCGATGCCTACGTACCGCCGCTCAACAACCCGGCACTGTTCCGGCGCGACTCCCGACTGTGCCTGTACTGCGGCGAGACCTTCCACACCCGCGACCTGTCGCGTGACCACGTCACGCCGGTGATCCAGGGCGGCAAGGACACCTGGAACAACGTGGTGACCGCCTGCCGCCGCTGCAACAACCACAAGGCCGGACGTACCCCGGAGCAGGCCGGCATGCAGCTGCTGGCGGTGCCGTTCACGCCGACACATGCCGAGTACATCTACCTGCAGGGGCGGCGCGTGCTCGCCGACCAGATGGAATTCCTGCGCGCGCATTTTCCGCGCAGCAGCCCGCTGCACGGGCGCCTGGCACTGACCGGCTAGAGTGCGGCGTGGCCGATAGCAAGCGGCGCGTCTACCTGGTCGACGCCAGCATCTACATCTTTCGTGCCTACTATTCCGTACCGGACACGCTGGAAAATGCCGACGGGCAGCTGATCAACGCCCTGCACGGCTTTGCCGGTTTTCTCGCCGGCTTTCTCGAGCAGGTCAGCCCCGAATACCTGGCCGTGGCGTTCGATGAAAGCCTGACCACCTCGTTCCGCAACGACATCTACCCGCCCTACAAGGCAAACCGCGAGACACCGCCGGAGGAACTCAAGCGGCAGTTCGCGTTCTGCCGCACCCTGGTGGAGGCACTGGGGCTGGCGGCGTACTCCAGCGATCGCTTCGAGGCGGATGACCTGATCGGCACGCTGGCGGAGCGCCTGCGTGCACGGGATTTTTCGGTGGTGATCCTGAGCGCGGACAAGGACCTTGCGCAGCTGCTCGAGCCGGGCGACCTGCTGTGGGACTATTCGCGCAACCGCCGGCACCACTACGAGGGTATACCGGACTGGCTGGGGGTGCAGGCCGGGCAGGTGGCGGACTGGCTGGCGCTGACCGGCGATGCCGTCGACAATATCCCCGGCATTCCCGGGATCGGGCCGAAGACGGCAGCGGCGCTGCTGGAGGAGTTCGGCACGCTGGAGAATATTTTCGGCAATCTCGAGCGGGTCGCGGAACTGCAACTGCGTGGTGCGAAACGCGTGCAGGGCCTGCTCTCGGAGCACAGGGATGCGGCGCTGCTGGCACGGCAGCTGACCGGGATCGCGCGCGACGCCGATGTCAGCGCCGGGGTGCGCGATGTCAGGCGCCGCGCCGTGGCGGGGCAGGATGTCAGCGAGACCTGCGCGCAGCTAGGCCTGGGGCGCATGACCACGGCAAAGCTGTTGCGGGTCTTGTGATCGCGCCTGCAAGGCGCTCCTACGATAATAGATACATCTGTAGGAGCGCCTTGCAGGTGCGATGAGAATTTTGTTTATTTGTTTGGGGCCAGAGCACAATTTTTCCGTAGCAGCGCCTTGCAGGCGCGATGATAATTTCAACGGGTATGGATGGAATGTCTCTCTGGGAAAACATCCGTAACGACATCGAGGCCGCGACCGGCGTCTCCGCGTCCCTCGACCAGCACGGCAGCGTGGGCGGCGGCTGTATCAACCAGGCCGCCCGCGTGCGTTACGGCGACACCACCTATTTCGTCAAGCTCAACTCTTCATCCGGTTACGACATGTTTGCCGCGGAGGCCAGCGGCCTGCAGGAGCTGCGCCAGTGCGACGCGCTGAAGATCCCCGCACCCGTCTGCGCCGG
>CP070738.1:652384-654575 GCA_020347685.1 Gammaproteobacteria bacterium
TTTGGTGTGGCGGAACGGCCTGCTGCCGGGTTCAGTCCAGCGGCAGACATACCAGGCGCTCGAAACCGGTACCGGAGTCCAGAAGTTCTACGCAACGCAGGCTGTATTGGCTGCCCCGGTCGTGCACGGTGACGGATGTGCCGGGCGCCAGTAGCCCAGTATGGGCAATCAGCGTGTGCAGAGGCTGGTCGCCGCGTTTATGCTGTATCGCAAGGGCAGGCTGATACTGGCCGTATCCGTCGATCGGGGCGCGAGGACGAATGACGACCGGTCTGGCGTCACGTGCCAGGTACTGAAGGCCGATATCAAAGCCCGCGCCGGTGTCGCGTTCCACCCGCCAGCGGCACACCGCCAACACCCAGCCGCCGGCAGACGCACCGGCTGCACGGCGCACGGCGACCAGCTGGCCGACCCGCGGGCCTGGGTGCTTATGGTCGCGATGACTGAGCGCAACACCACCGGCGCTGCGATTAATGGTCTGGCAGGGGATGACAGAGGGCTGCGCGTCGCGGCTGAAAGCCTCGCGCGCTGGCCGGGAACCCAGATCAATTATGTCCTCATGGCCGGGCGCCAGGAACTGTCCGGGGTCGAAACAACGCCCCTTGTTGAATACGCAATAGGCTGCGTCCAGCCCCGCCACCAGCTCGATGGCCGTGTGGGTGGTTTCGCGTTCCTTGGCGCGGCTGGGCGGTGATTGCCAGCTCTTCAGCAGCTGCTCGAGCGTGCGCAGCAGATCGGTGGCCGGGACCTCGGCCGGCATTCCAATGGCGCGGGCCTGCTGGTGCCGCTTCAGCGTACCGATATCGGACGCCAGCTGTTGCAGCAGGGCTGTCACATCCAGTGCCAGCACAGTTTCGTCGTCGCCGGCAGGCTGCCGCGACCCGGTAAGCCGGATGCAGGGGGCCGCGGTCAGCGCAGCAGGGTCGCTTACCAACACACTGAGATGAGCGTGCGCGCCGAGGTAGCGCTGCAGCGCCAGCGCCATTCCCGGTGCCAGGCCGTAGGGGTTGGCGTGGCGCATTAGCGCGATGAGGTGGAACGCGCTATCGAGCCGTATATCGCCAACGCCCGGCAGCTTCGTGCTGCAGCTGTGACGCCCGCGCTTGTGCGCATAGCGGTATATGGCCAGACACTCGCTCCAGAGCGCGCGCGGCGCACGCTGGTAGCTGGCGTAGTAGTGCATCAGCTGCATGCCCAGCGTATGCATCGCGCCGAGCAGGCTGACTGACAGGTTGCGCCCGTCCAGCAACAGGGTGCGGGCGTTGGCCAGTTCGTGAAGCGCGATCTTGTAGCCGAAGCCGATGTCCTGGCACAGCCGTTTCAGCATCTGCCGGATGGCATCCGCTTCGTCGCCGCTGGCCGGCAGTGACTCGCTGAGACGCTGATAGGCGGCGAGAAAATCACCGAGGATTTCAAGCCGCGCGCCTGTTGCAAGGGGCTGGCGGTTGATCACCCGCAGCTGGTGGCTGGCGACCCGGGTGGCCCGGTCCGGGTTCAGGTACGGCAGGTTGTCCAGCCACTCGCGTACTCCGCGCGGGCGGATCTTGACTGCCTGAGTCTTGTCCCGGGCCGGGATTGTGAGTTGCAATGGTTCCATGGGATACCGGCTCAAAAGCGGCTTGCGCAGCTTCTGTTAGCGGGTCAAAGCGAAAAATCTGGACCCGGGCGTCCCGCCGGGGCCGATATTCGGATGCGGCTGCCGGAGCGACAACCCATTGATCTAACTATTTATCGACAACCGCAATGCCGGCAATCCGGTTTTTCCACAGTTGCGGACCGCTCTGGTGCACCGATTCGCCGGTTGCATCCACCGCAACGGTGACCGGCATATCGAGGACCTCGAATTCGTATACCGCCTCCATGCCGAGTTCCGGATAGGCAACGACCCGCGCGGAGCGGATCGCCCTGGATACCAGGTAGGCCGCCCCGCCGGTGGCGATGAGATACACGGCACGGTGGCGGCGTATTGCCTCAATTCCGGCGGGGCCGCGTTCTGCCTTGCCGATCATGCCGATCAGACCGGTCTTCTCCAGCAGCGTGTCGGTGAACTTGTCCATGCGCGTCGCTGTGGTCGGGCCGGCCGGTCCCACGGCTTCGCCCCGCACCGGGTCGACCGGGCCGACGTAATAGATGAAGCGGTTGCGGAAATCCAGTCCCTCGGGCAGACGGCCGTCGCGTTCCAGGCTGTCGA
>CP070738.1:654675-656811 GCA_020347685.1 Gammaproteobacteria bacterium
GCTGGGTCCGATGACCGGTATATGATCCGGCATGAACGCTTCCATACCGGCCCAGGTGCGCACGATGCGCACGTTGACAAGTTGCGGAAACAGCGCCAGCACCGTGCGCGCGCTGACCGCCAGCTTGCGCCAGTTCATTTCGGTGCTTTCGCGCTGCAGATCGAGCCGCGCCAGGTGCGCACCGCCGATCAGCAGTGTGCCATTGTGCATCTGTTTGAACGACAGCTTGCGGCTCGCCGCCCCCACCACCGGGTCGATGAAATGCGGCAGGCGCTCGGTAACCATCATCATGGGCGCACCCGGCGTCAATGGCACCGGCTCGCCCAGCATGGCAGCGATGGCATTCGCCCAGGCGCCGGCGCAGTTGACCAGCACCGGGGCCTGAAACTCGCCGCGCGCTGACTGTACGCGCCAGTCGCCGCCGCTCTGCTCCACCCGCTCCACGCGGGTCGAGTGCAGGTAGTGCACGCCCAGCGAGCATGCCTTGTTGCGGAATGCGGTGAGCGCATGAAACGGGCGCGCGTAGCCATCCCCGCGACAGATCAGGGCCCCGACGCAGTTCGGGGCCAGCGCCGGAACCAGGCGGTACAGCTCGTCGCGACCGATCAGTTCCTCGTGCCGGTAGCCGAGCGAGCGCACCAGCGCCGCCCGTTGCTCGAGCTTTTCCATGTCAGCGGCGTTCTCCGCGATCCGCACCTGGCCGGGGAAACGCGCATCACAGTCGGAATCGACCAGTTCGCGGATGTGATGCCAGGTTTCGGCGGCCGCCACCGCAAGCGGTATCTCGGCCGGGTGGCGATTGAGCTGACGCAGCCCGCCGGCGTTCACCCCCGAGGCGTGCCGACCGGGGCTGTCCTTCTCCAGTACCACGCAGCGGCTGCCGCGCAGCGCCAGGTGCAGGGCGGTGGAAAAACCCATCAGGCCGCCGCCCACGATGACGACGTCTGCCTTCATTCGCGCTCCTCGGGGTACAGCCCGGCAAGCTGCGCCAGGGTAAGGGTGTTGACCGGCGGGCGCTCGCGGTAGTGGCCGGTTTCGGCCACCGTCTTGCCGCTGGCCGCGGCAATGATGTGGCCCACTGCCTGCGAACACTGGCGGCCCTGACAGGGTCCCATGCCGCAGCGGGTCAGGAACTTGACCTGGTTGCTGTCCAGGTGACCGTCGGCCACCGCCGCGCGGATGGCGCCAGCGCAGACTTCCTCGCAGCGGCACACCAGGGTGTCATCGTCCGGCACCCGGAGCATCGCGTCGGAGATGCGGAAAAACGATTCCAGAAAGGGACGGATGTGCAGATCTTCCTGCATCCACTGGCGGTCCTGGCGCGCCAGCCGGTCGCGGCTGGCGGCATCCAGCCGGCCCAGCGCGTGCAGCGCCTGCAGGGCCGCCAGTCGGCCGGCGTGCTCGGCGGCGCGTGCCCCACCGATTCCGGCGCTGTCGCCCGCCACCAGGATCCCCGCCACGCTGGTCTGACCCCAGGCGTCCAGGCATGGCCGCCAGCACTGTTGCCCGGCGTCCCACTCGTGGCGACAGCCGGCCACCTGAGTCAGCTGGGTCGCGGGAATGACGCCGAAATGAACCAGCAGCAGTTCGGTTTCCAGCCGCTCGCGGCGGCCTCGGTGCCTGAAGCTGACGGACTCCAGGCGTTCGTCGCCGTGTGCGCGCAGCTCGCTAATGTTGTGCAGGGTGCTGATTCCGGCGCGCTTGAGATCGCGTTTGTAGAACAGGCCCCGAGTCAGGTAATGGCGCGCCAGCAGGGCGCGCGGCAGCCGAGGCAGCGCATACAGGTGGTTGATCATGGGGGTCAGATCGAGCAGCGCCTGCACCTCGACACCGGCGTGCAGGTACTGCCAGGCCAGCAACAGCAGCAGCGGGCCGGAGCCGGCCAGCACCACACCGTCGGCCGGTACGATGCCGTGCGCCTTGAACAGGATCTGGCCGGCACCCGCGTTCATGACCCCGGGCAGTGTCCAGCCAGGGAACGGCACCGGGCGTTCCATCGCGCCGCCGGCGATCAACACCTGGTCGGCGGTGAGCATCCGCGCCCTGCCCTGTTGCAGCAGGCCGATCTCGCGGCTCGGAGACAGCGACCACACCAGGGTGTCGGGAAAGTACTGTGCACCGCTGGACCGAAACGCG
>CP070738.1:656911-659027 GCA_020347685.1 Gammaproteobacteria bacterium
GTCCAGCGGGCCGCGCCCTGGCGGCGCAGAAACTGCCGCCAGCCCAGCCGCACCGTGGCGCGGAACAGGGCGCGCGGCAGGCCGGACTGTTTTTCCAGCTGCTCCATGATGCGGCCGTGTACGCGTTCGAAAATGCGCGGTACCGCGATCAGGACCGTCGGTTTGACCTGCAGCAGGTCCTCGGCCAGCTGCGCGACGGAGCGCGCATGCGCGACCGTCGCGCCGGCCATCATCGGCAGGTAATAACCCGCGGTGCGCTCCAGGGTGTGGGACAGCGGAAGAAAAGACAGGAACAGGTCCTGCTGGTAGACGTCCACCGAGGCGGCCGCGGCGTGCGCCACCGCGAGCATGTTGTGGTGGCTCAGCATCACCCCCTTGGGGCGCCCGGTGGTTCCCGAGGTGTAGACAATAGACGCCAGGGCGTGCGGATCACCGTTGCGGCGCTGCACGTTTGCGGCCGAGGCCGGCAGCCAGTCGTCGACAAAGCGCAAACGGTCATCGCCGGCCAGCGCCGCCTGCTTTTGCTCGGCGTCGCGCGGCGTGCGCAGCACCAGCACCCGACGCAGGGCGGTATTGGCCTCCAGGGCCGGCGCCAGCTTGTGCCACTGGGTCAGGTTCTGCACCAGCAGCAGCCTGACCGCCGCGTCGCGCAGGATATAGGCGACATTATCGGGTCGGTCCTCCGTATACAGGGGCACCGATACCAGTCCTTCACCGAACACCGCCTGGTCGAAGTAGACCCACTCGATGCTGTTGGGTAACTGGATGGCGGCACGTTCACCGTGCTCGAACGCCTCTTGCGCCAGCGCCACCCGCCAGCGCGCCACCTGCGCGGCCACGTCGCGCCAGCAACTGTCCACCCAGCGCTGCGCGGACTTGTCGAAATCCTTGTAGGCGGTCACCTCGGGCGTGCGCCGCACCCGTTCCTGGAACAGCCCGTCCAGGGTGCCGGCTGCCTCGGTGGTGATCAGGTCTTCCTGCCAATCGCTCATAACCCGCTATTTGTGCATGGAATCTGTGCCGATGCAACTTTTCGGGTAGAATAGCGCGGCATGGATTTGATCATTAACGGCAAGCCCGAACAGTTGCCGGACGGCACCACTGCCGCGCAACTGATCGAACAGCTGGGCCTGGCCGACCAGCGCCTGGCCATGGAGGTCAACCGGGAAATCGTCCCGCGCAGCGCCTTCACCAGCTACACCTTCAAATCCGGCGACCAGATCGAGATTGTGCGCGCCATTGGCGGCGGCGCCCACTAGGGCCCGTTAACACGACGCGAACGGCAGGAGTACCGCATGTCAACCGTGATGAAAACCGCAACACCCCGGACCGCAGACCCGCTGCTGATCGACGGCGTCGAGTACCAGTCACGCCTGCTGGTGGGCACCGGCAAATACAAGGACATGGAAGAAACCCGTTTGGCGATAGAAGCCAGCGGCGCGGAAATCATCACCGTGGCCATCCGCCGCACCAACATCGGCCAGAAGGCCGACGAGCCCAACCTGCTGGATGTGCTGCCGCCCGACCGCTACACCTATCTGCCCAATACCGCCGGCTGCTACAGCGCCGAGGACGCGGTGCGCACCTGCCGCCTGGCGCGCGAACTGCTGGACGGTCACAACCTGGTAAAACTGGAAGTGCTGGGCGACGAAAAGACGCTGTTCCCGGACATCACCCAGACGCTGAGCGCCGCCGAGACTCTGATCGCCGACGGCTTCCGGGTCATGGTGTACACCAACGATGACCCTATCATCGCCAGGCGGCTGGAGGAGATGGGTTGTGTGGCCGTCATGCCGCTGGCCGCACCCATCGGTTCCGGACTGGGCATCCGCAACCCCTACAATATCCTGACCATCGTGGAAAACGCGACGGTTCCGATCCTCGTGGATGCCGGCGTCGGCTGCGCCTCCGATGCCGCCATCGCCATGGAACTGGGGTGCGACGGGGTGCTGATGAACACCGCCATCGCCGGCGCCCGGAACCCGGTGCTGATGGCCTCGGCCATGAAAAAGGCGATCGAAGCGGGTCGCGAATCTTTCCTCGCCGGGCGCATTCCCAGAAAGCGTTTCGCCAGCGCTTCGTCGCCGGTGGACGGGACGTTCTTTTGATTTAACCG
>CP070738.1:659127-661238 GCA_020347685.1 Gammaproteobacteria bacterium
TGAAATTAGACCTTGGCCGGCGCAGGAGGAAGTCGAAATGTGTCGATGGAAGATTCGGAACATTCGAGCTGTCGCGGCCGATCGCCGCGTCACGCAAGCCGTAAAGGCACGCAAATGAGCGCCTTTCTGCGTAATCCCGTCGACTCGATGTTGTTATTTCGGGTGCCCGGGGCACTGCGCCGGGCTCAGATGAACAATTCGCTGCGGGCTGTCTCTGTGATGGCCGAGACCGCCGGATGTTTGATGCGGCGTTCGGAAGAAATGGCGTAAAAGCGTTCCTTGATAGCGTCGGTGCGCCCGATGACGCGCACACCGTATTTGCCGACCACATCGTCTTCAACCGCCGTGGGCGACGTGAAGATGCCGGCATCCGCTTCTCCGAACGCTTTCATCAGCGCTCGGTCCTCGAACTCCGCGACCACCAACGGCTTGATCTCCTGTCGCTCGAACCATTGCTCCAGCATGCGTCGCAATGCGCTGCTGGCAGTCGGCATCAGCATCGGCGCGCCATTCAGAGAATGTGGAAATCCAGCCGTATAGTTGCGTGCCTTTTTCGCAGCGGCAAAGAAGCTGATGCCGGATTCACCCAGCAGGTGATTATAGGCACGAATGTTGAGCGCCGGACTGATCGGGCTGTCGGCAAGCACCAGATCGAGTTTGTGCACCGACAGGTCGGCAAGCAAATCGGCCAGCGGCGCCTCCTGGCAGACCAGGCGTACGGGGTCGGGCATTCTCAGTACCGGCTCCAGCACGCGATAGGCGAGCAGCTTGGGTACCACCATTGCAACGCCCACGGTGAGCGTCAGCGCCGCACCCGGTATGCGGCCCTCCAGCACGTCCTGCAGTTCGTCACCCAGGCGAAACATCTCGTCGGCGTAGGAAAACACCACGCGCCCGGTGTCGGTAAGGACCAGGTTGCGGCCACTCTTCTGAAACAGTTTGGCGTCCAGCTGTTCCTCGAGTTCGCGCAGCTGCCCACTGATGGTCTGCGGCGTGAGGTGCAGGATTTCCGAGGCGCGGGCGATGGAACCGTTCGCGGCCACCGCCCAGAAGTAACGCAGGTGTTTCAGATTCAGATTGGACATCGTGGTCTATGCAGTATTGCCCGAAGGTTTCGCGACACTATAGGCGAAAAGCGCGGTATCGCATAGGCGCGGCGGCGGCAGTCAACGCGGAGGCGCTGCGGAACACCGCGGGCGACATTACGCAGACCTTACTGCACCGGCGACACAAAGCCGCGCGGTTTTACCGCTAACACGGCGGTCTGCGTCTCGCGCAGCACGTCTTCGGCCGTGTTGCCTATGAACAGCCCCGGTATACCGACTCTGCCGAGGGTGCCCATGACAATGAGATCGGTTGCCCGTTCCGCCGCGCAGGAAGAAATGACCTGTGCCGGACGTCCCTTGAGCAGCCGAACGTTGTCTTTGCCGCTATTCAGGCCGTATGGCAGCAGGAATTCATCGAGCGCCTGCCGGTGGCGTGTTTCGGTGTCCTTCAGTAGACGATCGAGTTCGTTGCGCGCGATGCGCGCCCGACCACTGGCCAGCATCGACTCGCCGGGCAGCTCCCAGGCGTGTACCACCTCGAGCGCGGCGTGCTCACGCTCGGCAAGGGAAGTGGCGAGGTCGAGTATCAGGCGCTGCAGGTCGCCGGATTCATCGTCGAACGGGTCCACTGCGGCGAGCAATCGCCGGTAAGAAGACGCACTGGTCGACCGATCGATCCACACCGGGCTGGGGCATTTGCGCAACAGGTGCATATCGGTGCTGCTGAACAACGCCGGTGCAACGCTGGTATCACGTTCTGCCACCTTCATCACCAGGTCGTATCCATTGCGCTGCACGGCTCGCACCACTTCGATGAAGGGTGTACCGGTTGCCACGGTGGTGTACAGGGGCAGGCCGGAATCCGTATAGGGCTGCACCAGGGTTTCCAGAGCCTGTAGCCTCTGTTCGCGTAACTGTGCGTTGAGGTCGACCGCGTAGGTCCGTCTGACATAATCGGCCAGGCCTGAATCAGGGGTGACATCCATAACCGTCAGGCGCGCCCCGTTGGTGCGAGACACAGCGACAGCTCTGTCCAGGGCAGCGGTAAGCCCGTCCGGGCGGTCC
>CP070738.1:661338-663440 GCA_020347685.1 Gammaproteobacteria bacterium
CTTGGTTGCGTGATACAGACCGGCGGCCTGCTGCCTTACCTTACAGTGCGTGACAATATGAACCTCTGCCGCAATGTACTTGGCCTTAAACGTGACGGGACCGTAGAACATCTGGCTGCGGAACTCGGCATTGCCAACCACCTGAACAAGCTGCCGGATGCACTGTCGACGGGTGAGCGCCAGCGGGTGGCGATCGGGCGAGCGCTGGCGCACGAACCTGCCATCGTCATCGCCGACGAACCCACCGCCTCGCTCGATCCCTACGCGGCCCAGAGAATCATGACCCACTTCATGGGCCTGGTCGACGAGCTCAACATTACGGTAATACTGGCCAGTCACGCCTGGGGCCATATAAAGAAACTCGGCCTGCGCCAGCTTCATCACAGAACGGTGTGTCACGCAGAGTCCAACCTGACCGAGACCCTGGTGAGCGGTTGAATCATGGGCATACCCCTCGTCAAAACTTTTGTGCTGGCCACCAGGGACTACCTCCACGAATGGCAGATGTCGTTTTGTTTTGTTATCGGCCTGGCGGCGGTACTGGGACCGATGTTGGTACTGTTCGGGCTCAAGTTCGGTATCGTCGGCGCCATGATCGATCAGTTGATCGACGATCCACGCAACAGGGAGATTCGTCCTGTAAGCAGCGGGCGCTACGACCATGGCTGGCTGGAGAATGTTCGCGCTCGAGCGGATGTGGCCTTTCTGGTACCGCGTACCCGCAGTATCGCTGCAACCGTTGAGCTCGCCAGTGAGAGTGCATCGCATAATGTGCGCGTCGAGCTGATTCCCTCAGCCCAGGGTGATCCGCTGCTCCCGCCAGGGCAAGTGCCCGAGGGCGTGACGCGGGTCGTACTGTCAGAATCGACAGCGAAAAAACTGCAGGTTGAAGCAGGAGATACAGTGTCCGGGAGTATCTCCCGGCAATTCCGCAACCGGAAGGAGCGGGTCCACCTGCCCTTGACCGTGACGGCAATCGCGCCGGCACAGGCCTTTTCGCGCGACGGGGCCTTCGTCTCGGTGAGCTTGCTCGAAGCTCTGGAGGACTTCCGCGACGGTCATGCAGTACCCCGTATGGGCTGGGCGGGAGACTACGCAAGCAGCGTCCGCACCTACCCGGGTTTTCGTCTGTACGCGCACTCGATCTATGACGTAGCGGGACTGCGCAACGCATTCGCCGACCTCGGCGTGGATGTACATACCCATGCAGCCGATATCGAACGCGTACAGCGCATGAACCGGAACCTGACCGCCATCTACTGGGCGATCGCAGTCATCGGCTTGCTGGGTTTTTCGCTCTCGCTGGGCGCCAACCTGTGGGCCAATGTCGATCGCAAGCGCAAAGAGCTGTCAGTGCTGCGCCTGGTGGGATTTCGCACCCTGGATATTGCCTGGTTTCCCATGGTGCAGGCGCTGTACACGGGCGTGCTCGGCTGGGCACTGGCGGTGGGGCTCTACCAGGTGGTTAGCTGGGTCATTAATGAAATGATGGCGTCGCAACTTGACGTGGGACAGCAGGTCTGTCGGCTTCTGCCGCACCATTACCAGATAGCGTTGGCGCTCACCTGCGGCGCTGCCGTGATTTCAGCAGGACTTGCAGGACTGCGCTCGGCACGCATCGAACCCTCCGAAAGCTTGCGGGACCTGTGAGCCTTGGTGTTCTTTTCGAAACCGTTATTAAACTCCAGTGTGCATGACCTGAAGCACAGGTTGGTCCGGCATCCAGGTACTGCAGGTGTACCGGGCGAAGCCCTAAAAGTGTTGCCGGGTTACAGGACCAGTGACGTCACAGCACACTACTCGGCACCGGCGTCGGAAGAGCTTTTTGCAGCAGCTTCAAGTTCGGTACGGGTAGTGCTGAAACGAAAGGCGGTGGGTGGCTGGTCTGATAACCGCCTGATGCGAATTATGGCGCGCCCGGAAGGATTATTCGCCGCTACGCGGCTCGCCCCTCAAGGGGGCCGCTCGCTCACTAAGTTCGCTGCGCGTTGTCTCGGCCGTCTACGCCGGCCTCGGCTCGAACCGCCCGATTGAGTGTCGGTGGTTCGAATCAATCAAAACCGCCAGACATAAAAAGGGCCCCCAAAATGGGAGCCCTTTTT
>CP070738.1:663540-665529 GCA_020347685.1 Gammaproteobacteria bacterium
GTCAGATTCTGTGCTTCATCCAGGATCAGGTATTTGTTCAGGAAGGTGCGTCCGCGCATGAAGTTCATGGAGCGTATCTTGATGCGGTTGGTCAACAGGTCGTTGGTGGCCGCGCGACCCCAGTCACCGCCGATATCGGAATGGGTGAGCACCTCGAGGTTATCCATCAGGGCGCCCATCCAGGGGGTCATTTTCTCTTCTTCGGTGCCAGGCAGAAAGCCGATATCCTCGCCCACCGGCACCGTGACACGTGTCATGATGATTTCCTTGTAACGGTTTTCCTCCAGCGTCTGGGTGAGCCCGGCAGCCAGCGCCAGCAGGGTCTTGCCGGTACCGGCGGTGCCCACCAGGCTGACGAAATCGATGTCGGGATCCATGAGCAGGTTAAGGGCGAAGTTCTGTTCCCGGTTACGTGCCGTGATGCCCCACACGGTGTGTCGCGAGCCACGGTAGTCGACCGCTGTTTCCAGCACCGCAGTATCGCTGTCCAGTTCGCGTACCAGTGCTTCGAAGCCCTGCTCCTCGGGCAGGTAAACGCACTCGTTGGGATTCCATGCGGCGATCAGGGGGCCGCGCACGCGGTAGTAATTGCGGCCGTCCTTCTGCCAGGATTCCAGTGTCTCGCCGTGTTCCTGCCAGAATTCCATCGGCAACTCGCTAATACCCGGGAACAGCAGGTTGACATCATCAAGCACCTTATCGTTGAAGTAGTCCTCGGCATGGATACCGAGGACCGCGGCTTTGATGCGCAGATTGATGTCCTTGGATACCAGTGTAACCGTGAGGTCCGGGTGCTCGTTTTGCAGTGCCAGCGCCGTGCCGAGTATGTTGTTGTCCGGTTTGTTGCCTGGAAGCGCATCCGGTAGCGCGGCAGTCAGGGTGTGGGTCTGGAAGAACAGCCGGCCATGTTGTTCGTTATCCAGGTCTTCTATCACGCCACGCGTACTGAGCGGAATGCCAAGCTCGATCTCTTCGGCGTCCGCGTTCTGCATCAGTTCGTCGAGAAAACGGCTCACCTGGCGCACGTTGCGCGCCACCTCCGACACGCCCTTCTTGCCGGCATCCATTTCCTCGAGCACCACCATGGGCAGATATACATCGTGCTCCTTGAAGCGGAACAGCGCGGTGGGATCGTGCATCAGCACGTTGGTGTCAAGAATGAACAGCCGCTTGGAAGATTGGTCGACGTGGAACATGGGCGGGGCAGGATGCTCCTGTTGTTGACTACTCCCGGTTCAGTTCGCGCACGGCAGCCAGCACTTCCTCGACATGACCGTCGACCTTGACCTTGCGCCACTCGCGGCGCAGCTTGCCGTTGGCGTCAATCAGGAAGGTGCTGCGCTCCACGCCCATGACCTTGCGGCCATACATGTTCTTCTCTTTTATAACGTCGAACATCCGGCACAGGGTTTCGTCGGGGTCGGAAAGCAGCTCGAAGGGGAACTGCTGCTTGGCCTTGAAGTTCTCGTGCGACTTCAGGCTGTCGCGTGAGACTCCGGCAACGATGGTCTTGTTGCGTTTAAACCTGGCATGGTTGTCGCGGAAATCCTGGCCCTCGCGGGTGCAGCCGGGTGTACTGTCCTTCGGGTAGAAATACAGGACCAGGTTCTTGCCTTTGCAGGCAGCGAGGCTGAAGGTGCCGTCACCGGTGCAGGCGGCTTCGAATGCGGGAACTTTTCTATCGAGTTTTACCGTGCTCATAAGTATGGTGTGTTATCCCTTGATCGGTTCTATGACGGCGTCGAGATTGAGACGGTCGCAAAACTCCAGGAACTCTTCGCGCAGGGTCGCGATGTGGGTGTCGGCCGGCACGTCCAGGATCATATGCACCGAAAACATCATGGTGCCGGTGTGCGCGGCTGCATAGGTGGCGGTGGACAGATCCTGAATGTTGATACTGCGTCGCGAGAAAAAGCCGGCCAGGTTGTGCACGATACCCGGATGATCGAGCGCCACCACATCGACGGCATAAGGCAGCAGATTGCCGCG
>CP070738.1:665629-667592 GCA_020347685.1 Gammaproteobacteria bacterium
GGCTGAGCAAAGAGAAGCCCAACATCAACTCGGGTTAATGTGCCATCCGGTTTCGGTCGTGCGCGTAAGAGCTGGCGCAACGCCAGATCAAATTTGGCGTGCTTGAAGCGCCTGTTGGGCATCGCTGCGCTCAGCCCAACCTACAGCACTGTCGCCTCACAACATTTCCGTGTTTTCCGTGCCTTCCGTGGCTATTTCTTCCCTGGCTCGGCTACTACTATTAGAGTAATTCCAACCAACCCCGGCAATCAGGCATGACGGCACCCGTACAAAGCGATTCACCTTCCCCGGCAGCTGACTCAGAGAGCTACGAGCTGTCCGTGCAGGGCATGACCTGCCAGCATTGCGTGGCTCGAGTCGAAAACGCTATCCGCGCGGTTGCCGGTGTTCAGAGTGTCGAGGTGCAACTCGACCGCGAACGCGCGCTTGTGCAGGGTGCAAAACCGCACCAGGTCATCGCGGCCATCGAAGCGGCTGGCTATCAGGCCAGCCCGGTGCCCAAGACACCTGAGACCTGCCCGGTCGAGCCAGCGAGGCAACACGCCGCGGTGGAGGCCCTGCCCGACAGCTACCGCGTCGAGATCCAGGGCATGAGCTGCGCGAGTTGCGTTGCGCGGGTGGAAAACGCCATACGCGCCGTTGACGGCGTCGCGCAGGCCTCGGTCAACCTGGTGGAGGGCGCCGCCTACGTGGTGGGCGGCGAGCCCAAACGGGTCGTCGCTGCGGTAACCGACCAGGGCTATCCGGCGCACCTTGCCGCGGCTCAGGCTGCCGGCAACCTGCAGCTGTATTTTGTCGAGCCCCTGTCGCAGTCAGACCGGGACCAGGTCGAAGCCGCGCTGGCCAGTGTCGACGCGGACGCAGAACGGCACTGGTCAGATCCGCAACACTGCAACGTCACTACCAGAGCCCACCCCGCCGACTGCCTGCTGGCGGTGCGTCACGCCGGCTACGCGGGCCGCATCATAGAGGACACCCTGGACCCGTACCGACTGCAGGCGCAGCAGGCCCGCAGCGGTATTCGCCAGGCGATCCTGCGAGCGCTGCTCGCCGCTGCCGTCGGCTTCGGCCTGATGGCGGCGCACATGGCCGGTACCCTGCCCCCCATCGACGCGGCATCGCCGCTAACCGACTTCCGCGGTCGCGGCTTCTGGCTGCTGATGACGCTGGTGTGTCTGGTCACCATGGCTTACAGCGGGCGCGACTACTACCTCGGCGCCTGGCAGCAGGCACGCCATCGCCAGACCAACATGGATACCCTGGTCGCGGTGGGCACCGCGGCGGCCTGGCTGGCGTCGCTGCTGCTGATACTGGCACCCGACTTCGTGCCCGCGATGCAGCGCCACGTGTACCTGGAAACCTCGGTTCTGATTCTGGCGTTTCTGCAGTTCGGGCACGCGCTGGAGATCACCGCCCGGGCACGTACCGGCCGGGCGATAGGTGCGCTGGTCGAGCTGGCGCCCAACACCGCGCGCGTTATCAGGGGACGCGACGAAGTCGAGCTGCCGGTGTCGCTGCTGCGGGTAGGCGACCTGTTCATGGTGCGGCCGGGTGAAGCCATCGCTACCGACGGCAGTGTGCTGGACGGCGCTTCGAACGTCGACGAGTCCATGCTGACCGGCGAGTCCCTGCCGGTCCCCAAACACGGTGGCGATGCGGTTACGGGCGGCACCATCAATCAGTCCGGCGTGCTCAGGGTGCGGGTCGAGCAGGTCGGCGCCGATACCACGCTGGCCCACATCATCGACTCGGTCCGGCGGGCGCAGATGAGCAAGCCGCCGATCGCCCGGCTGGTTGACCAGGTCGCCGCGGTGTTCGTGCCCGTGGTGCTGGTGATCGCCGCCCTCACCTTTGTCGCCTGGCTGAGCCTCGGCCCGCAACCCCCGCTGCCGTTCGCGCTGACCACCGCGATTGCGGTGCTGGTCATCGCCTGCCCCTGTGCCCTGGGCCTGGCCACGCCCAT
>CP070738.1:667692-669644 GCA_020347685.1 Gammaproteobacteria bacterium
CGTCGAACTCACGGTTCTTCTGCGCCCAGGGGCTGGCCAGCTGATACAGCCCGGCCCCGGCGTGGGTGTCGATGAACAGGAACGGTTTGTCTTTCTGCTTCAGGTACTCGAGCACCTGCACCAGCACGGCATGCTTGAGAACGTCGGCGTGATTGCCGGCATGGCAGACGTGGCGGTAACTCAGCATGGATGCCCGGATCGGTTGGCAGGGGTGGGCGGACCAGGACGCCGCTCACTCGTACTCGGTGTATTTTTTCGCACTGCCACGTACCCGGTCGGCGGGGTACTTGTGCTCGTTGATGGCAATTTTGCGCTCCACTGCGCCGAGCAGGTCCACACCCAGCCGCTCGGCCAGCCTCAGCAGGTAGATCTGGATGTCGGCCATTTCGAGCTCCACCTCAACGCGCTTGTCGTCCGGCAGGTCATGGCTCTGCTCCTCGGTGAGCCACTGGAAATGCTCGACCAGCTCGGCGCATTCGGCAATCAGCGCCATGGACAGATTCTTGGGCGAGTGAAACTGCTCCCAGTCGCGCTCCTGCGCGAAGCGGCGCAGGCGCCGACTCAGTTGCTCCAGCTGGCTGTCGGTCATGCTTCGTGCTCCTGCCTTGCGCTCCGGGGGCGACCCATAATACAGCAAGCCGCCCGTGCCGGGTGGCCTGCAGCGTTCCCGACGGCGCCGAGCTATACTGTGGCTGTTGAACAGGACACCTGTTCGGACCCGCCGGCTGGCCTTTTCCGGCCCAGCCCGTAGCGGCGCCAGGCACGTGCTGCACAGAGGTTGTGTCAGGGCTCCATGAAGACGCTGCTGAAATTCCTGGACAAGATGTCGTTCGCCGCCATCTGCGTCCTCACCGTGCTGATAACCCTCATCGTCGGCGTGGTCGATTTCATGATCGGGCACGAAATCTCCTCGGCGCTGTTTTACGTGCTGCCGATCGCCATTGCCTCCTGGTACGGAGGGCGCAAACCCGGGATCCTGGTATCGGTGCTGGCGGCAGCCACCTGGCTGATAACGGATATCGGTGCGGGGCAGCAGTATTCGCACCCAGCCATACTGCCCTGGAATACCTTTATGCGGCTGGCGATCTTCCTGCTCATAGCCCTGTTGCTGGCGGCGTTTCGCGGCCTGCTGCACGCCGAGGCACTGGCCGCCAAAACCGACCACCTGACCGGGGCGCTCAACCGGCTCGGTTTCCAGGAACGCTTCGCCGAGGAATATGCACGCAGTGCCCGCTTCAGCCGCGCCTTTTCGCTCGCCTATCTGGATATCGACAACTTCAAGCACGTCAACGATACGCTCGGCCACGCAGCCGGAGATCAGGCACTGATGGCGGTAGCGCATACCCTCAAGGCGAACTTGCGCATGACGGACGTGGTGGCCCGCCTGGGGGGCGACGAATTCGCCGTGCTGTTCCCGGAGACTGGCGGTGCCGCGGTCCGGGAGGCGTTCGCCCATGTCCACCAGCGCCTGCTACAGGCCATGCAGGAGCGCGACTGGCCGCTGTCTTTCAGCATCGGGGTGGTAGCGTTCGAAAGCGTACCGGAGAATCTGGATCAGGCCCTGGCCACCACCGACGAGCTCATGTACAGCATCAAGCGCAGTACCAAGAACAACGTCATTTACCAGAGTTGGAGTCAGACCACGCGAGCCGGGCTGGCCGACAGCGCCTGACCCCGGCACCTCGCGGGGCGCCTCAGGGCAGCCGTATCCGCGTGCCCACCGCGAGGCCCAGCTGCTGCGCAGCGCTGCCCTGGTTGAGCGCTACCTCGACCAGCCCGTTGGCATTCCGGTACCAGAATGCCTCACCTGGCTCGGCCTCGGCGAAGGTGCGCCGGAACGCACAGTGCCGCCCGGCCACCTCGAGCACGGCGTCCGGCTCAAGGGCATCTGCCCGTACCCCGGTGACCGCATTACCGTAGTGGTCAACATAGAGGATTTCCGCCAGCTCATC
>CP070738.1:669744-671665 GCA_020347685.1 Gammaproteobacteria bacterium
CGTCGCGTCGCAGGGGGTCCGCTCACGCGCGCCGCAGACCCTGATTTGACAAATGTCATTTTTCACCACTCGGGCCTCGCGTATGGTGTATTTTGAGAGCATCGCCCGCTGATGGGCGATGCGGGCTCCTCCAACGCTATTACGGCGACCCCCGGGTCGCCGTTTTTGTGCTCTACGGAGCCCCTCGGACTGACGCACAAGCGGGCGCGCCTGGCTGAGCACAGTGCCGTGCGGCGGCTCAGCGATGAAGGGATCTCAGCTGCGAGCCGCCCGGACCTGCCCGTGCGGAAACCGGGTACAGGCCGTACCGAGCCATTATAATAGCCGGCTTTACCGGGCCCATAGCCCTAAAAACCCGAATTCACCGGAGCCAATCTCGCATGCATGTAGACGCAAAACTGACCAGGCGCATAATCGCGGCCGCCCTGTTTGGCGGCACCGGGGCCTGGCTCGCCAGCATCGTGCCGAGCGTGGAAATGGCCTGGGTCATGGGACTGCTTCTGCTGACCGTCTATCTGTTCGCATTCGAGATCGTTGGCGTCGACGTGGCCGCCATCACCATCATGGTCCTGTTGGGCATGACCAGCCTGCTGGCGCCGCTGATGGGACTCGAACAGGGCTTGATCGCCAATACCGAACTATTCGACGGCTTTGCGAGTAACGCGGTCATGTCCATCATTGCCGTCATGATTATTGGCGCCGGCCTGGACCGCACCGGTATCATGAGTCAGGTGGCCGGTTTCATCCTGCGCCTCGGCGGCAGCAACGAATCGCGCATCATCCCGCTGATTTCCAGCGTGGTAGGCATCATTTCCAGCTTCATGCAGAACGTCGGCGCAGCCGCTCTGTTCCTGCCGGTGGTCAGCCGCATCGCGGCGCGCACCGGCTTGCCGCTGTCGCGGCTGCTCATGCCGATGGGTTTCTGCGCCATTCTCGGCGGCACCCTCACTATGGTCGGGTCTAGCCCCCTCATCCTGCTCAACGATCTCATCAGGACCTCCAATAAAGTGCTGCCCGCCGATCAGCAAATGGAGGCGTTCTCACTGTTTTCGGTCACACCAATCGGAGTGGCGCTGGTGATTACCGGCATTTTGTATTTTGTCATGGCCGGTCGACTGGTACTGCCCAGCCTGCGCGGTGAGTACATCGAGGCAACCAACGCCATGAAGTACTTCGCTGAAACCTACGGCATGCAGGCCATGGGCGTGTTCGAGCTCACCGTACCGGCAGAAAGCCCGCTGGCCGGCGTCAGCGTCGGTGAGCTCGAATCGAAATACCGTGTGCGCATTATCGCGGTCGACAAGGGTGACGGTTTGCGCCTGGGCGCCGAGGGCGTCGATCGCGACCTCGGTATCCAGGCCGGTACACTGCTCGGCATCCTGAGTACCACTGCCTACATAAAGCACTTTGCGGAGAAAAACAGACTGCAGGTGAAGAATGACCTCGAAGTGTTCGCCGACGTCCTGTCGCCGGCCAAGGCGGGTATTGCGGAAGTGGTTATTCCACCCGGTTCGTCCCTGATCGGCCACTCGGCGCGCGATGTCTGGCTGCGCAAAAAGTACGGCCTGTCGCTGCTGGGGATTCACCGCGGCGATGAAATTCTGAATTATCAGTCGCAGGGCGGCGTGCGCAATACCCCCTTAAAGGCCGGTGACACACTGGTGGTGCACACCACCTGGGCAGACCTGGCGCATTTGGAGACAAACCGTAATTTCGTGGTCGTCACTACCGAATATCCCCACGAAGAGATCCGTCCCCACAAAGTAACCCCGGCCCTGATATTTTTCACTGTTACGCTGGCGCTGGTGCTGCTCACCGATCTGCGGCTCTCGGTGTCGCTGCTGGCCGGCGCCCTGGGCATGGTGCTGTCGGGGGTGCTATCCATTGACGAGGCCTATAAAGCGGTGAGCTGGAAAACGGT
>CP070738.1:671765-673677 GCA_020347685.1 Gammaproteobacteria bacterium
CTGGCGCGCCGGCGCAACCTGTGGTGCAACCCGAGCCTGGCCAGGTCGCGCCAGCTCCCCGGTACCGGCCCGAGCCACAGCGCGGAAGCTATCCGCCGTCGCAGCGCTGGGCGGCGCAGCAGGCGCTGCAGCCACGGCCCATGGCGGGCGCCGCGCAGCCAACAACTGAAGTCGCCGCCGCGCCCCAGTTGTCCGACTACGAACGCAGACTTGCCGAGGCACGCACGCGCTTCTGGCGGCGCGATATCGGCGCCGCGGTGCAGGCCTACGAAAGCCTGACAGCGGCCTATCCCGACAGCGCCGAAGCCTGGGGCGAGTTCGGTAACGTCAATTTCAAACTCGGGCACTGGTCACAGGCAGCAGACGCCTATTATCAGGCTGTCAGTCTGTTGATCGAGCAGGGCGAGGCGGAGCGCGCACGCCATTTGCTCAGGGTCCTGCACGGACTGGATGCGGACAAAGCCGGTGAACTCGAAAGGCGCCTGAGGAAGCCGGGTGGTTAACCCGGTTCATGGCGGCAAATGGCTGGAGTGGTCATAAATGACAGACGAGCGCAAGACGGAGGCGCAAGGCAAGGGGGCACAACCCGAGCAGGTGGAGAACACCGAAGAGGTTGCCAAGGAAGCCGAGCATCTCCTCTTCAAGGACATGGCTCAGTACATGAGCCAGTTCGCGCGCAGCTTCGAGGCGAGCGCAAGACGCTGGGAGCTGGTGGTCTATCCGTCCATGCTGGCGTTCATCATTCTGGCGGCGTATGGATTTTTCCTGATCTACAAGCTGACCAGTGACATAGACAGAATAACGGTGCAGATGGAAGCAATATCGGTGAGCATGGTGAATATCAACAAGAACTTCTCATCGACCACCAATAACATGAATACCGTGACCAAGAACATGGTGAAGATGACCGGATACATGGAAAGCATGACCGCGGACATCAAAGAACAGAACGCCTCCATGCGTGCCATTACGGCCAGCATGGACCGCATGAACACCTCGATCGACTCCATGTCGTTCACCATGTACGAAATGCGTTTCGATACGGCAACCATGGGGCGCAACCTGCACAGTACCACCGGCCCCATGCGTTTCATGAACAGTTTTATGCCATGGTGAACCAGGCGAATTTGTGAGAAACCCGCATGACAGGACCCGACAAGACAATTCGAAAGCGGCTGAAGAGTCTTGAACTGCACCTGCAGGAAGAGAATCCGATTCTGGTTTCCGCCGTGGACGGTTTCAGACAGCTGTCCAGGGTCGGCTACTCGATGGGGCTGCTCGGCAAGCACGAATCCTA
This sequence comes from Gammaproteobacteria bacterium, assembly GCA_020347685.1. Lineage (GTDB taxonomy): Bacteria > Pseudomonadota > Gammaproteobacteria > DSM-19610 > DSM-19610 > Thiogranum. The sequence goes on from CP070738.1 coordinate 673,063, forward strand.
TGCCACCCAGATTCCGTGGTGGCCGCTGATTTCGGTGCTCGGCACCTTTTCCGCAGGCAAGTCGACCTTCGTCAACCAGTACCTTTCCTATCCTCTGCAGGATACCGGCAACCAGGCGGTGGACGACAAGTTTACCGTTGTCTGTTTCACCGGTGAAGGCGAGGTGCGTACCCTGCCGGGCCTGGCGCTGGACGCCGATCCGCGTTTTCCTTTCTACCAGACCAGTGCAGAACTGGACCGGGTGGAGTCCGGCCAGGGCCGGCGCATCGATGCCTACCTGCAGCTCAAGACCTGCAACAGTGACCAGCTGAAAGGGCGCATCCTGATCGACTCACCCGGGTTCGATGCCGACGCCCAGCGCTCCGCGACCCTGCGATTGACCAACCACATTATCGATCTGTCTGACCTGGTGCTGGTGTTCTTCGATGCCCGGCACCCGGAGCCGGGCGCCATGAGCGATACGCTCGCCCACCTGGTGCGCGCCACCAAGGATCGTGCCGACAGCAGCAAGTTCCTGTATATCCTCAACCAGATGGACACCACCGCGCGGGAAGACAATCCCGAGGAAGTGGTCGGCGCCTGGCAGCGCGCGCTGGCGCGTGAGGGTCTGACTTC
>CP070738.1:673777-675662 GCA_020347685.1 Gammaproteobacteria bacterium
GCCTCGGTGCTCTATCACCACAATCCGAAAATAGCGCTGCAGGCGCATATCGAGTCGGCGCTGATCCATGTCGCCGACCAGGTCACCCACTGTGCGCAGGAGAGCAAGGACCCGCTCGGCTCACCGTTCTATGATCCCTACGGCGCACTGCTGGACGCGGACCTGAATGCCGAGAGCATCAGCGAGACGGCGCTGGGCAAGATTCAGAAAGAGGCGCTGGCGCTGACCGGGGTAACGAGCGACGACATCGTCGAGGCGATTGCCGCCAGTTCCGCGGGCTTCAACCAGGTGCTGGATCTGTTGTACCCGATGGCGTGGGAAACCCCGCGTTAGGGACGCTTCGAAGCCTGGAGACCGCTGTTACACTGGGCCCGGAGCCACCGCTCGCCGGCACGCGACCGTCCGCCCTAATCCACCGCCGCCCAGTAATACCAGCTCGCCACCGTGCGGTACGGGCGCCAGCTTTCTGCGACATCGAGGTACATACCGTGGTCGGCATCGTCGGGCAGACGGTAGTGCATGCGAATGGACTTGCGCAGCGCCAGGTCTCCGAGCGGAAGCACGTCCAGTCGCCCGAGTGAAAACATCAACAGCATGTCGGCCGTCCACTGGCCTATTCCGGGCAGCTGTATCAGCAGTCCGGCAGCCTGCCGGTCATCCATGTGCTCCAGCTCCTGCAGGTCGAGCGCGCCGGAGCGTATGCGGCGGCTGATCTCGCGAATAGAACGCGCCTTGGCGCCAGTCAGGCCGCAACTGCGCAAGGTCGCTTCGCGCACCCGGTGGAAATGCTGCGGCTCGAACTGCGCCACGCCGAGACGCGCCTGCAGCCGAGCCTCGATGCTTTGCGCAGCCTTGACGGACAGTTGCTGGTTGATGATGGCCCATACCAGGGTGTGAAAATGCGGTCTGGGATCGCGCATCAGGGTACAGGGGCCGTGGTGCCGGATAAGCCCGGCCAGCACCGGGTCGACTCGCGCGAGGTGGCGCTCGGCTGCGCGTATCTGGCGTCTCATCGCCAGCCCAGCCCCACCGACAATACCGCATAGGTGACGATCGCCATGCCGGCTGCCGCCAGTAGCGCCTGCCGCTTCCAGCCGAACAGCATCAGCAGGAGCACAATGGTCCAGCCGATCGCCAGCGGCCAGTACTGCACTTCACCCGACACGCTTCCCTCTGCCACTCAAGTTGCAATCGCTTTTCGGGCACCACCCGCTAGCCGGGCCTGCTCTCATCGACCTTGCGCCAGTTTTCGTCTTCACGATACACCTCGTAACGCGCCCAGCGTGCAAACTCGGTGCGCGTCGACACCCCGGTTGCATAGCGCCCGTCCCCCGCAATTACCTTGAATATCACCATGTCCCTGGACGCGTCGCGGCGACCAGAGGCATCGATAACCTGCCTGACAGACCACTCGGGCCCGTACTTGCCGTTACTGTAGCAATGCCCCAGCTTGATTGCGTCGGGCGCAATATGTGCCTCCAGAGAGCGTTGGGTTGCCAGATCATAGATCACCAGCAGATCCTGTTCCGAAACGTCGATAAAGGAATCGACTTCGCTCAGTGCATAGACCAGGTTCTCATGGGAGATCGGCCCCTTGGCGGCGCGCTCCTCTATGTGTCTCGCCCGTTTGAGAGCTGCCGGATAACGGCGCCACGCAAACGGCGCGTTGAACAGCACCGCCACCAACAGGATCACCGCGACATTGAGCAGGACCGGGGTAACAACATACTGGTAACCGAGCGCCTGTACACCGGCACCACCCACCACGGCGGTGAGTGCGGTAGCACCCCCGGGCGGGTGGATGCAGCGCAGGTAGTGCATGGCACCGATAGCCAGGGACACCGCTGCTGCCGCCGCAATCGCGCTGTGCGGTATCAGTTTGGCG
>CP070738.1:675762-677630 GCA_020347685.1 Gammaproteobacteria bacterium
GAGCGAGCGGGCGGCCATGGATTCGGCATCGAACCGGTACGGGGCATCCGAGCGCAACTCGAGGTAACGCTCCAGGAACAGATCAAATAAATCCTCGGCCAGTCTTTTGCGCACGAATTCACGCGCCGTATGAATGGCGTCGACATCGACCGTCTCACACTGATCCGCGAGGTAGGACTCGGAGGGCAGGGTGAGTGCCTGGGCGATAAGCGCCGGATCCAGTTGCGGATGGCTGAGCGTCGTGCGGAATGCCTGAATGAACTCGGCGGGCACAACCAGGTGCTGACCGTGCTGCGCCCGGTCCACCAGCTGCAGCAGCACCTGGATGGCCAGGGTCTGTCCCGCGTCCCAGCGGTTGAAGGGGTCGGGATCGTGCGCGAACAGAAAGGCAAGCTCTTCCGCGCTGCGGTCAATTTCCACCTTGACTGGCGCGGAAAAGCCCCGCAGCAGGGACAGGGTCGGCCGCTGTGCCAGTCCCACGAAGGTGAAGCTGTGCGTCGCTTCGGTAAGTTCGAGCATGCGGTGCGTGCCGGACGGGGCGGTTTCGTGTTCCAGCTGCAGCGGCATGGCTTTGCCACGACTATCGAGCAGTGCCATTTCGACCGGGATGTGAAACGGCAGCTTCTGTTCCTGGCCCGGCGTGGCAGGGCAGTGCTGGTCGAGTAGCAGCTGGTAGCGCCCGGACTGGGTGTCGTAATGCCCGGAGGCGTGTATGACCGGCGTACCCGCCTGGCTGTACCAGCGTTTGAAACGGGTCAGATCGACGCCATTGGCGTCTTCCATCGCCGCGACAAAATCATCGGTGGTCACCGCCTGGCCGTCATGGCGATCGAAATAGAGATCGCAGCCTTGGCGAAACCCCTCGGCACCGACCAGGTTGCGAATCATGCGCACCACCTCGGCGCCCTTGTTGTAAACGGTAACGGTGTAAAAGTTGCTGATTTCGATATAGGCGTCCGGGCGCACCGGGTGCGCCATCGGACTGGCGTCCTGCGCGAACTGATGACTGCGCAACACGTTTACATCGGCGATACGCTTGACCGGGCGCGAGTTGAGGTCGGCGCTGAACTCCTGGTCGCGGAACACCGTGAACCCTTCCTTGAGACTGAGCTGAAACCAGTCCCGGCAGGTCACCCGGTTACCGGACCAGTTATGAAAATACTCGTGCCCGATAATGCTCTGGATATTGTAATAATCCGCATCGGTGGCGGTCTCGGGGCTGGCCAGCACGCAGGACGCATTGAAGATATTGAGTCCCTTGTTCTCCATGGCGCCCATATTGAAATCGTTGACCGCCACGAGCATGAAAATATCCAGGTCGTATTCACGACCGTAGGTGTCTTCGTCCCATTGCATGGCTTGTTTGAGGGAGGCGAGCGCGTGATCGCATTTGTGGCGGTTTTCGGGTTCGACGAAAATCTTCAAGGCAACGTCGCGGCCGGAACGGGTGCGAAAACTGTCTTGCTGGCAGACCAGGTCGCCAGCTACCAGGGCAAACAGGTAGCTGGGCTTGGGAAACGGGTCCTGCCAGGTGACCCAGTGCCGACCGTCACCGGTTTCTCCCTGTTCAATGGGGTTGCCGTTGGAGAGCAGCACCGGGTAGCTGGCCTTGTCGGCGACGAGGGTGGTGGTGTAGCGCGCCATGACGTCGGGTCGATCCGGGAAAAACGTGATACGGCGAAAGCCCTCCGCCTCGCACTGGGTGCAGAACATGTTGCCCGACACATAAAGGCCTTCCAGCGCGGTGTTGGCCTGCGGGTTGATCACGGTTTCGATTTCGATAACGGCGCGCGCGGCAAGCCCGGACAGAAGCAGCTTTTCGGCGTCGAGCTGGTAATCGCCAGCCCCGAGTTCCACACCGTCGACGC
>CP070738.1:677730-679593 GCA_020347685.1 Gammaproteobacteria bacterium
TGCCGAGTGCGGCGGCCTGATGTACCTGGCACGCAGCCTGCGCTGGAACGATGCGCACTGCGAGATGGTCGGTGCCATTCCCGGCGACGTGATCATGCACCGGCATCCGCAGGGCCGCGGCTATGTGCGGCTCAAGGCAACCGCCGGCCTGCCCTGGTGCGGAAACGGTGTCAACAATGCGGAGATTGCCGCGCATGAGTTCCATTACTCGGCACTCGAGAACCTGGATCCGCCCCGGGCGTATGCCTTCGATGTGTTGCGCGGTGCCGGCATCGACGGCCGGCACGACGGCTATGTGTACAAGAACCTGCTGGCCTGTTATACCCACCAGCGCACCACACGTCACAACCGCTGGACCGAACGGTTCCTGCGTTTTGTGGCCAGCTGCAAAGCACAGCGAGGTGGTTAAACTTTCTTCTAACCACAAAGGAACACGAAGGAACACTAAGGTAAAACAGGGAAAGAAAAGGCCTCATCTGGTGTAGACCGAAGCTGTAGGCGCAGGTCTGTAGCGCAGCGAATCGGTATGCCAAATGAAGCTTTTTACCGGTTTCCCTTCGTGTTCCTTTGTGTGCCTTTGTGGTTCACCAAACGACCACAACCCCCTAAGGCACCACAGTACTTCCGTCCTCGCTTCCCGGTCCTCCCACCAGCCCCCTATTTCCGCACTCACCTTTCGTGTTCCTGGGTGTACCTTTGTGGTTAAATAAACGATAACGATTCCAGGAGGTAAGGTTTAATGATCAGCGTGACCCCGGCAGCCGCCAATCAGATCCGCGAGTCCGCCAGGCAGGGTAATATGCAGGGCATGCCCCTGCGCATCGCAGTTACCCGTTTGGAGGACGGCAGTTTCCACTATGCCCTGGGCTTCGACGACACCAGCCGCGAGGGCGATAACGTGTTCAGTTCCGAAGGGATCGAAATTGTCGTCGCGCCCCAAAGCCTGCCGATGCTCGACGGCACGGTTATTGACTACGTCGAAATCGAGGGTAACAACGAGATCATCTTCGTCAATCCCAATGATCCGGCCCAGCAGCAACCGGAGAGTTAATCAGGGAATCGCGGCAAACGCCCGCAAGCTGCTGATACCCCCATTATTCAGCGCTATAATGGCCTGAGTCACACGGACCGCTAACCGATGGACACCGAAATCCAGGCCAGACAGGACTATGACGAGGCAGTGCCGCGGCACACACGCCGCCCCCGCTGGATGCGTCCGCTCGACCTGCCGACCACCCGCCTGTTCCTCGCTGCACTCTCGGCGCTCGGCATTCTGCTGTTCGTGCTCGGCATCATCAATACCTGGTTCTTTCTGCGCGCAGACGCCAGCAACTGGCTGCACCTCGCAACCAGCGTGCTGCTGATCGCCGGGGTGATGCTGTTGTCCTTCGCTTTCCATCTCGCCCGCCGCGATCTGCTCGCGCCACTGGCGGAGTTGCGCGACTGGGTCATGCAGATGCGCAACGGTCAGCTGAGCGCACGTCTGCCCGAATCCGGGCAGCCCAAGTTCAACCAGCTGTATCAGGACATCAATGCGCTCGGCGAACGGCTGGAATCGCTGTCGCTGAACCTGCAATCGGAGGTCGAACAGCAGACGCACCGTATTCAGCAGAAAACCCATTCGCTGGAAATCCTCTACGACGTAGCGGCCAATATCAATGCGGCGCGTGATCTCGAGGACCTGCTGACGCGCTTTCTGCACACGCTCAAAGACGTGGTGGACGCGCGTGCCGGGACAGTGCGCATGCTGACCGCGGATGGCCACATGCAGCTCATCGCCAGCAGCGGCCTGGCGCCCGAAGTGGTCAAGCAGGAACAGCTCATCAGCGTCGACCGCTGCCTGTGCGGCAAAGCGGCACAGAC
>CP070738.1:679693-681548 GCA_020347685.1 Gammaproteobacteria bacterium
CGAAGCCCAACCTACGGTACTGATCAAGGCTTACCCAGACATGAAACTGCTGGATAACGAAACGGTCACGGCACTCCTCGCGGCGGCGGCCGATTCACCGCGGCTGCGCGCCAACCACAATATCCACCCGGTACTGGAAGATCCGGTGCAGCGTTTTTTCAACGCCATGCAGCCGGGAACCTACGTGCGACCGCATCGCCACAGTACGCCGCCGCGCTGGGAGCTGTTTGTGGTGCTGCGGGGCGCCATGGCACTGCTGGTATTTGATGACAGCGGGCGGGTGGCGGAGCGGCAGGAACTGAAGGCGGAGGGGCCCGTGTTCGGCGCCGAGGTGGAAGCGGGGCGCTGGCATGCGCTGGTTGCGCTGCAGCCTTCGGTGCTGTTCGAGCTCAAGCAGGGACCGTACAGCGCGTTGACCGACAAGGATTTTGCGTCATGGGCGCCGGCCGAGGGCGAGGCGAACTGCGCGGCGGTGGTGCGCTGGTATGAGCAGGCCCGGGTCGGTGACCGGATACCTGCCGGTATCGAGTCTCATTTACAATCTAAATGAGAATCATTATAGTTAATTTCCCGTCCCTGCCCAGACCGTGGTCTCTCCATGAAACGCCTCTGCACCGCGCTGTTGCTCCTGCTGTCCGCTCCCCTGGTCACCGCGAGCGATGTCCAGCAGTTACTGCAACTGATTGATTATGTTGGTGTCGACTATGCGGAGGCGGTCGCCGGGGGCGAAGTGATCAACCCGGCCGAGTACGCCGAGATGCAGGACTTCGCCGCCGGTATCGCGCGCCAGGTGGCAGGCCTTCCCGCGGGAGCTGAAAAAGCGACTCTGGTGGAACAGAGCGCCACGCTTGCCCGGCTGGTGGACGCCCGCGCGGCGCCGGCCGAGGTGAACGCCCTGACCGGACGCATGCGGCTGGCCGTTATCGAGGGCTACGAGGTCAGCGTAGTTCCCCGCAGGCCACCCGACCTGGCGCGAGCCGGCCAGCTCTACAGTGAGCAGTGCGGTGGCTGCCACGGCGCCGTTGGCGACGGGCGCGGTCCCCTGGCCGCCGGCATGGAGCCGCCGCCGATCAATTTTCTCGATCGCGAGCGTTACCGGCAGCGCACCCTGTACGGGCTGTACAACACCATCACCCAGGGGGTTGCCGGTACCAGCATGCCAGCCTTCCCTGGGCTGTCCGCCGACGACCGCTGGTCGCTGGCGTTCTACGTCGGTCAGCTGGCGGTCGATGAGCGCGCGGTCAAGGCAGGCGCGGCGGTTGCCGCCGATCGCAGGCTGGCGAGCCTGCGGGATCTGCGCAACCTCACCGTCACCACGCCCGCGGAGGCGCTTGCCGGTTATGGTCCGGCCGGTGGTGAGCTGATGGCCTACCTGCGTGCCAATCCGGCCGAGCTGTTTGCTGCCCAGTCGCCCCTGCAGTTTTCCCGCCAGCGGCTGGATGACGTGCTGCAAGCCTACCGGGCGGGCGAGCGGGATGTTGCCTACGCACGGGCCGTGGAGGCCTACCTGGAGGGCTTCGAGCTGGTCGAACAGGGGCTCAATGCGGTGGACGCGGGCCTGCGGCTCGATATCGAGCAGCGCATGACCGCGCTGCGCAACCAGATCCGTGACGGCGTCCCGGCCGCAGAGCTCGAAACCGCGCTGATGCAGATCAAGGGGCAGCTGGACCTGGCCTCCGAACGCCTGGACGGGCGCAGCCTGTCCGGCGCTGCCGCGTTCGCCAGCGCGTTCTTCATCCTGCTGCGCGAGGGACTGGAGGCCTTGCTGGTGGTCGCTGCCCTGGCTGCCTTCCTGGCCAAGACCGAGCACCGCAACAACATGCGCTACCTGCATTTCGGCTGGGTAGGTGCGCTG
>CP070738.1:681648-683503 GCA_020347685.1 Gammaproteobacteria bacterium
CTCCGCCATCTCCACCAGCGTGTGGGCGCGCTCCTTCTGCACCTCAACCACCTTGTGCAGGTCCGGCGCCGGCGCGGGGTCGATACCGCGCAGCCCGAGGTGGTGACTGAGGTGGCGGGCGATGTGCAGCGTGTTGCTGTTGATCAGGTACTGCTGGTTAAGCCACAGCAGCTTGTCCGGGTTGAACACCGAGGCAGCCTTGTTGACGTCGGCGATATCGAACAGCTCGATGAGCTCGTCGACCGAAAAGACCTCACGGTCGCCGTGCGACCAGCCCAGCCGCACCAGGTAGTTCAACAGCGCCTCCGGCAGGAACCCCTCTTCGCGGTACTGGACGACATTCACCGCGCCGTGGCGCTTGGACAGGCGCTTGCCGTCGGCGCCCAGGATCATGGGCACGTGCGCATAGGCGGGCGGCTCGGCGCCCAGCGCGCGCAGAATGTTGACCTGGCGCGGGGTGTTGTTGACGTGGTCATCACCGCGAATCACGTGGGTGATGTCCATATCACTGTCATCGACCACCACGGTCAGGTTGTAGGTGGGGGAACCGTCGGAACGCGCGATGATCAGGTCATCCAGCTCGCTGTTGCTGAACACGATCCGTCCGCGGATCAGGTCGTCGACCACCACTTCGCCGTCGCGCGGGTTCTTGAACCGTACCACGTAGGGCGCATCGGCCGACGGAGGGCTGGCGCCATCGCGGCAGTGGCCGTCGTAGCGCGGCTTGAGTTTGTTGGCCATCTGCTGTTCGCGCAGCTTCTCCAGGCGTTCCTTCGAGCAGTAGCACTTGTAGGCATGGCCCGACTCCAACAGCTGTTCGATGATCACGTTGTAGCGATCGAAGCGCTTGGTCTGGTAGATGGGACCCTCGTCGTACTCCAGCCCCAGCCAGGTCATGCCTTCCAGGATGGCGTTGACCGACTCCGGGGTGGAACGTTCCAGGTCGGTATCCTCGATGCGCAACACGAACTGGCCGCCGTGGCGGCGCGCGTACAACCAGGAAAACAGCGCGGTGCGAACACCGCCGATGTGCAGGTAACCGGTCGGGCTGGGAGCAAAACGGGTACGAACTGTCATGGCATCCTTACACGGGCTGGAACTCGAGGCGCGCATTGTAGCCCGAACCGCCCCGCCCGCGCGAGGTGGCGGTAGCCGCTACGCCGCGGTGGACAGCAGCGCAACCGTTCGGAGAACCGGGGCAGCGAAAGTAATGCCTGGACGGTATCAGGCAGCGTGCGTTCAGCGCGTCCGGGTCGCAACCGGACGTACCGGCTGCCGTTCGAAACGCTCGGCGAAATAGGCCCGGCGCAGACCGTCCACGGCGCTGGCGCCGTTACTGGTGACGTCGTAGATGCGCCAGCCCTGTGACGAGAGATAGAAGTGGAACACCAGGCGGATGTGGGGCCCGCCGCGATGGTAAAACTCGCCGCCCGCGGTCCAGGTGTAGGTTCCGGTCTGGCGCGGCACCAGCGGCGTGAAGCTCGGCATGCGCACGTCGTACATCCCCATCTTGCGTGCCAGGTCGGCAAACAGCTGGTCGCGCATACGGTTCTGGAAGTGCGCACGCTGCAGGGCATTGCGGCGCGTGTACTCGGGTCCCGCGACCAGGTAGGCGATGTAGGCGAAATCGAAAAAGCGCGCCGCCTGGTCCTCCATCAGGGCAATGATGGAGGCCGGATCACGCGGGCGGTCCACACCGGACAGGTCCTGCAGCCAGTACAGACCGGACTCCATCAGGTCGATGGCATTGGGCAGGTCACGCCTGAGCGGTACATAGCCGGGATTGCCGTACCAGGCCGCGGCCTGCGGCGCGATCAGGGCACAGCCGAGCAGCAGCGCGGCGAGTGCCGACCGC
>CP070738.1:683603-685456 GCA_020347685.1 Gammaproteobacteria bacterium
GTTACCCGCCGAAATCTCGCGTGTCGCGGTCACAAGCTGCTGTAGCGGGTTGTGCACAATGGTTCGAATCGCCCAGGTCAGGAACACGCCAAACAGCAGCAGTGTGACAAATATCGCTACCACCATATTGTTGCGTTTGGCTTGGACGACTTCCTGGAGCACGGGGTAGTACAGGTCAACGAGTACGGGTTGTCCGTTCACCCGGTTCGGCACCGGCAACTCGCGGGTCAACCGTTCGTCATCGTGACTGACGTCGCCCACTGCCAGCCGGTCCTCGCCGGAGCGCAGCACCAGCCCGGTGAACTGATCGGAATCGAACAAGGCCTCGAGCTGCACGCCCAGCCCGCTGTCATCGAAAGTACCACCGCGCGCAACGAGCTCCGCAACGCGGTACGCCACCCGGTCGGCGGTTTCGGCATAGTGCGCCAACAGGTCCTTCTTGATGTCCTTGAACAGGAATATCGAGGCGCCGAAAACCACGAGGATGAGCGCCCAGAGCACCAGTGCGGTGATTTTTACCGCAATACTGGCCTGCCAGTTCCTGGTCCAGTTATCCGTGACCTGTACTTGCTCGCCCACTTAACGGAACCCGATCCAGCGCAGGCCCATGACCATGGGACAAATGTTGGTCATACCGGCCATGAACAGCATGAAACCGATGAACCAGGGAAAGAACCAGATCTGCTCGCGATACATAACGAAACTCACGACGAGCATGGCGACAACGATCAGCCGCAATGCACGTTCGGCGTCGAAAGGTATCTTACTGCAGCCCGAATCCGCCGGCTGAACCGCACCGTATGCGGCACCATAGCGAACTCTCGATACCAGAATGGGGATGCGCAGGTTGGTGATGCCCTCAAACAGCAGGATTCCCATATATACCAGAATCAGCTGGTCCTGCTGGAGCAGCAGTAGCAGCATGAGCACCGTACCCAGTATGAAACGAAACACCCGCTCACTCATAGCTTCACCTACGCCTCATCGGGATCCTGAAAATGGTTGCGTATTCTTACGAACTCTTCTTCACGTTCCAAAAACGCCTTGACCACGTCCGGATCGAAATGCCGGCCAGCCTGATCGACAATGATCGAGCGCGATTCTTGGTGTGAGAACTTGTCCTTGTAACAGCGCCGCGAAGTCAGGGCGTCGTACACATCGCCGAGCGCCAGAATCCTTGCGGCCAGTGGAATTTCCTGGGCTCGAAGCCCATTCGGGTAACCGCTGCCATCCCATCTTTCGTGGTGACACTGTGCGATGTCGATGCCGGTACGGATAAACTGGTTTCCGGGGTACTGCCGGTCGACGGCACGCAGGGTGTCGGCACCGATCAGGGGGTGCTGCCTCATGACCAGCCACTCCTCTTCCGAGAGCTTGCCGGGTTTTAACAGTACGCGGTCAGGGATGCCGACCTTGCCGATGTCGTGGAGCGGACTGGCGGCGTAGATGTTGTCGTGAAACTCGGGGGTGACTACGCTTGCGTAAGCCGGCTGACGAGCCAACTCCCGGGACAGCACGACGCAGTACTCCCGCATCCGCTCGAGATGCTCACCGGTCTCCGGGTCCTTGGACTCGGCCAGTTTGGACATCGCGAATATCGCGGCGAGCTGGGTCGACGAAATCTCTTTTACCTGATCTCGGACCTGTTCCTCCAAGGCGTGGTTGTGCCGTTCGATCTCCCGTCGGTACTCGGATTCCAAATCGTACAGCCGCTTCTTGTTCAGGCAGGCGCGCAGCCGCGCCCGCAGCAGAACCAGATCAATCGGCTTTCCCACATAGTCTTCTGCGCCCTGCTCGATACAGCGCACCGCGCCTTCCGTTTCATCCACGGCGGTGACTACGATAACCGGTAT
>CP070738.1:685556-687403 GCA_020347685.1 Gammaproteobacteria bacterium
ATCGTCAGCATCATCCTGACCTTCGTTACGCTTACCGCCGGCGGCGATCCGCGTGCCGAGCAGCTGCAGCGCGAGACACGCCGCCTCGCCGCCTTGCTGGAAATGGCCAGTGAGGAGGCGGTGCTGAGCAGTCAGCAACTGGCGGTGCGGTTCTCCGAAGGAGGCTACGAGTTCCTGGTGCTGCAGGGCGGTCAGTGGCTGCCGCTAAGCGACGACCCTTTACTGCGTGAGCGTACCCTGCCCGAGGGTATCGAACTGCGCCTCGAGCTGGAGGACAATCCGCCGCCTTCGCTGATCAGTGAAGACTCGGACCTGCCGCAGGTATTCCTGCTCTCCAGCGGCGAAATGACCCCGTTCGTGGTAACCCTGTCGGCGCCGGAAAGCGAGCAGCGTTTCCTGGTCAAGGCGAACCTGCTCGGGCAGCTGGAGCTGGAATGAAACGCGCTCACGGCGGCTTTACCCTGCTCGAGGTGCTGGTGGCGCTGACGGTGCTCGCCCTGTCCCTGGGCGCCGTCATCCAGGCGGTGGGCGACTACACCGGCAACCAGGCTTACTTGCGCGACCGCACCTTTGCCGAGTGGGTGGCGCGCAATCAACTCGCCAGCGTGCAGCTGTCCGGGCAGTGGCCGTCGGTCGGGCAGCAGAAGGGCGATGCCGAATTGCCGGCGCCCGGCGCTGAAACCGAGGGGCGCGAGTGGCGCTGGGTGATGCAGGTGATCCAGACCGCCGAGGCCGACCTGCGCCGGCTCGATATCGAGGTGTTTCAGCGCGATGCCGGCGACAAGGCGGTGCCGGTGGCACGGCTCAGCGGTTTCATGGAGCGGCCATGAGTGGCGTGCCTGGACGTGCAGCTTGGGGGCGCAGCCGGTGGCGCTGCATGGCCGGCTTTACCCTGCTCGAGCTGCTGGTCGCGGTGGCGATCTTTGCCGTCATCGGCGCCATGGCGTACGGCGGCCTGCAGAATGTCATGGATCAGCAGCAGCAGACCGCGCTGCACTCGGAGCGGCTCAAGGGGCTGCAGCTCGTCTACCGAATCCTGCAACGCGATCTGGAGCAGATTGTGGACCGCGGCATCCGCAACGAGTTCGGCGATCCGGTCGAGGCCCTGGTTGGGGGCAGCGGCTTCACCGGCGTGGAGCTCAGCCGCGCCGGTTATCCGAACCCGGCCGGGTTCCTGCGCAGCGAAATACAGCGCGTCGCCTATATTCCCGACCAGGACCGCCTGCTGCGGCGCAGCTGGCGGGTTCTGGACCGCGCCCAGGATACCCAGCCCGACGAGCAGGTGCTGGTGGAGAACATGGTCGAGTTTGCCATGCGTTTTCTGGACGAAAACCGGGAGTGGCAGGAAAACTGGCCGCCGCTGACGGGGAGCGGGAGCGGCCCTGCCGGCCTGCCGCTGGCCGTGGAGGTGAAGCTGGAACTGGAAGATATAGGCGCCCTGAGCTGGCTGTTTCGCGTGCCCATGGCCTATACGCCGCAGCTGGTGCCCGGAGGCGCCGGCGGACAGAGTGGCGACCAGAATGACGACACCGACACTGACACCGGCCAGGGCAGTGGCGGTGCCGCCCCCCAGGATGAGGTGGCGCCATGACGACGGCCGGGCGGCAGCGCGGTGTGGCGCTCATCACGGCACTGCTGGTGGTGGCGCTGGCCACGGTCGCGGCGGTCGCCATGGCCACGCGCCAGCAGCTGGATATCCGGCGCACCGGCAATCTGCTGCACGGCGAACAGGCCTACACCTATCTTCTGGGTGCCGAGAGCTGGGCGCGCGTGGTGCTGGCAAGGGACCTGCGCGACAGCCAGATCGATACCCTGTCCGAGGATTGGGCCACCCAGCTGCCGGCGTC
>CP070738.1:687503-689344 GCA_020347685.1 Gammaproteobacteria bacterium
GATAGGACAGTTCTCGCTGCAGCGCCCGGGCTTCCCGCACGTCATGCAACACGATCACGGCTCCGTGGATGGCACCCCCCTTACCGGAGATCGGCGACAGTGAAATTTCGACGGGATACTTCTGATCATCGCTCCTCAGAATGGCATAGCTGTCATCCAGCTCAATTGACTGATGCTCATGAAGGCACTGCGTAATGGGATTGGCGATTTCTCTGCCCTGCTCCTCATCGACGATCAGCATGATGTCCCACAGGGGTTTTCCCGCGGCGTCCTGCGGCGTTATTCCCAGCATCTGCTGCGCCACAGGATTCATGAACACGACCCTGCCTTTCCGGTCCGTGGTCACGACCCCGTCACCGATCGATTGCAGCGTCACCTCGGCGAGTTCTTTTGCATCCCAGGCCAGTTCCTGTGACTCACGCATCTTTTCCATGGCTTGGTTTATGAAACGCGACACGTAACCGAATTCATCGTTCCGCGTGGCGTCGAAAGACAGGTTCGTTTCCGCTTTACCCTCGGATATCGCCCGCGCCGTGGCGACCATCTGCCTGAGCGGCACATTCAGTATATTGTCCAGCAAGCCCTTGATGACGCTTCCGAACAGCAGCAGGAGAAAACCAAGACCAACCAGCAACGGAGTGCGCTGCGAATGCAGCGTATCATCCAGACTCGGGAAGCGCAGTATCAGTTCGGCGGAAAGTTTTTCGCCGTTAACCTGGGTAAAATGTATCAGTCGTGTAATGGTGTGCCCTTGCTCCGCGGCCGAATCCAACGGCGTTGCCGTAACGGGCTTGCCACTGCGGTGCAAATCGATCTGCAACTCAGGGTGGCGTGTTTCAATAAGATATAACTGGTTGGCCAGTTCCGGATTTTTTTCCAGACCGGAGTAATCGAGCGCTTCGTGGAGTTTATAGGCGATGTTATCCGCCAGACGCTCGCGACCGTCCAGCGTTGTCTCCTCCATACTCTGAAACAGGATCGCGGCGAAGATCAGCCCCACAAAGATCAGGCCCCAGAACACAATGACCGTTATCTTGGTCGACAGGCTGACAATCTTGGTGTCGCTGGGACTGTTGGTCATTCGAGCACCGGCCGTTTTCGCTATCGGAGCCCGAGCCAGCGGAGTGCCAGCACCATGGGACAGATACCGCTCAGCCCGGCTCCGATCAGCGCAAAGCCAACAAACCAGGGCAGCAACCAGAGAAAATCCGCGACGCCACTCATCGAAATGATGATCAGGGTCGCAACGATCAATCGCAGTGCCCGTTCGGCCTCGAAGGAGACCCGCGCATTCGGGTTAAGATCGCCTGTTTCCTCCAGCGTGCCGGAGGCCGCGCCGGACCGAGCTCGAACCAGCACCCTTGGCACGCGAAGGTTGGTCAGCCCCTCGAAGAACAACAGGGCTAACAGCGCGTAGATGACATGAACTGAATTCAGCAACAAGCCCAGTACCAGCCACGCCCCCAGAACGATTCTGAAATTCTTTTCCGACATCTTGGCCCCTGAATTCAAACATTTCCGTAACTTATCTACCTGTTAAGTCGGCCACTCGGTAAAACCCTTGACAAATTCAGCTAGCAGCGGAAGGGCCGTGGCAGCACTCTCGGGGTGCGGCGGAAATACGCGAACCGCCTGCAAGGCCGGGGAAACGCGGTCAAGCCCCCGCAGGGCGGCTGAAAAGGAAGCGTTATATTCTGTTTCTATTGGTTTTTTCATGCCCACGCAGACCGAGGGCGGCTGGCCCGTGAGAACGGATAATCCGCAACGCTGGCCCGGGTGTGCACGAACCTGCGGGCAGGATACTGGCGCCCAGGCCTGTCCGGCCTCGGCTCCTCCCGTTG
>CP070738.1:689444-691281 GCA_020347685.1 Gammaproteobacteria bacterium
AACGGTTCGCGCGCATACAGCACCGGGTCGAGATCGCGGCTGAATATCTCCAGCGTGGATTGCACCTGGCTCGCCATCAGGTCGGTCGCGTGCTGGGTGTCGGCACGGGTATCGAGATCGATTTCGAGGTCGGATATTCCCAGCCGCAGCTCTACGAATTTTCTGAAATTTTCCTCTTTAGTCATGCGACAAAGATTACTGCGATCGGGTTCTACTGTACAGTCAGGCGCATTGCCTGATGAGGGATGCCGGCTTCCTCGAAGCAGTCGCCCACGGTCTCGAAACCGAAGCGCTGGTAGAACGGCACTACCTGGATCTGGGCATTCAGGCTGAGGGTGCCAAGGCCTTGTTGCCTGGCCAGCACGAGTGCGTGCTCGAGCAGTGCGCTGCCCACACCCTGGCCGCGATACTCGGGCAGTACCGCCATGCGCCCGAGGCGTCCGCCGGGCAGCAGGCGCGCCGTGCCGATGGCCACGCCACTGGCGGTTTCTGCAATCAGGTGCACGGCCTGTGCGTCCCGGCCGTCCCATTCCAGCTGTTCGGGCACGCCCTGTTCGGCGACGAACACCCGGGCGCGCACGCGGCGCAGGGCGGTTTCGTCCTGTGGCCAGGATGCCTGCCTGATACGATACGGTGCCTGCGGCTGCATGGCCGCGAGTTTGCCACAGGCGCCCGGGAGCGGCGCCCCTAAATTTTCCCGGCCCGCTGCCGCTAATTCGCCTGATCGTTGCGCCAGCAGTTCCAGGGAAAGTGCGCAAGGCAAAGAAGTATAAGGACAATTCGGTTTCTCAGGTGGCTTCGCCTGAGGCTCTCACCAGTATCCTCCCGAGCTGCATTCGCTGCTTCAGACCTGTTGTGCGGGTTGATCAGGACCTGTCTGCAAAAAGCCTGTGTCCGGGGGATTGAGGACATGCCATGAACATGATCAAAGCAGCGGCCGGATTGCCGCGGCGTTTACGTGATATTCGAAACACTTCGTTGACCACCCGGACGGGCATGGTGGTCGCGCTGGTCGGACTCAGTGTCTGGCTGCTGCTGGACATTACCTACCAGCGCTCGGCACAACAGGAACTGTCGGCGCGCCTGCACCAGCAGCTGCACGCCGCCGCGGTGACCGAGCGCGGGCGCATACGCAAGTCGCTGGGGTCGTTCCTTGCCACGGCGCACTATCTGGCAAGCTATCAGCCGCTGCACAAACGACTGCGCAACTGGAGTCGCTCCCGAACTGCACACACAGTGCCGGTCGTGAGCCAGTGGAAACCGGACTGGCTGCCGGGGATCAAGTCGGTGGATGAACGCATCGGTCTGGATGTCGCTACCGTGCTCGGGACGGAGCGCGAAACGTACGCGGTCTACGCAAACGGGCGCAGGACCGTTCCGGAGACTTTCCTGGAACCGGATATTGCCCTGCTGCAGGGCGCCATGAACGGCTTGCAGGTCTATGTCCACGACAGTATGGCGTATCTGCTCAGCGCCGCGCCGGTGCGCGGTGATGACGGCCGGGTGCTGGGCTCGGTGATGATCGCAGCCCGCATAGATAACGAGTTTCTGGCCGGGATCGTGGAGTCGCCGGCGGCGCACACCGTAAGCGGTTTATTGCTGGGCGACAGGCCGCTGCCGGTCGCGCTGCTCGGACTCCAGCCGGAGGCCGAGCGGTCGGAGTACCGCGTCGATGGTCCCGCAACCGCGTCACTGCTCGCCAACGAATTGCTGGTCGAGTCGGATGGCCGCAATACGCTGCGTCACGCGGTGTGGGCGGATTCCCGCCAGGTCGAAGCGCTGGGCGAGCCGTTTCTGTTCTCGGTGCGCCAGCAGCGCACTGTAACCATCGCCGTGT
>CP070738.1:691381-693217 GCA_020347685.1 Gammaproteobacteria bacterium
GTGAGCGTGCTCGGCGTGATGGCCGCACTGCGCATCCCGGTGCAGATGATCCCCGACCTCGAGGTGCGCACCATCACCGTGCGGACCTCCTGGCCCGGTGCGACCCCGCAGGACATCGAGAAGGAAATCGTGATCGAGCAGGAGGAATACCTGCGCAGCATCCCCGGCCTGCAGCGCATCATTTCCTCGTCGTCCTTCGGTCGTGCGTCGATCGAACTCGAGTTCCCGTTCGGCATCGACCTCAACGAAACCCTGATCAACGTCAACAACGCACTGTCCCAGGTACCTTCCTATCCCGTCAACGTCAACGAGCCGCGCATCTACGCGACCTCGTTTTCCAGCAACTCGTTCATGTATTTCCGCGTGACGCCGCTGCCCGGCAACCCGCGCGGGCTCGACATGGTGATGATGCAGGATTTCATTGACGATCACGTGCGCACCCGCATGGAAACGGTGCCCGGCGTGTCACTGATCAATGTTTACGGCGGCGCCGAGCGCCAGATACAGATCCTGCTCGACCCGGAGCGCCTGTCCGAGCGCAATATCGGCATCCAGGACGTGCGCCGCGCGATCACCGAGCGCAACCGTGATATTTCCGGCGGTGAAATCGAATCCGGCAAGCGCCGTTACCTGCTGCGCACCCTGGGGCGCTTCAGGGACCTGCAGGAACTGCGCGACCTGATCCTGGTGCGGCGCGGGGACTCGCTGATACGACTGGAGGATGTCGCCGAGGTGAAGCTCGACCATTACGAGATGAGCCGCATTTCCTATACCGATGGCGTCCCGGTAATCGGCCTGTCGGTACGGCGCCAGGCGGGTTCGAACGTGATCGACATCAAGGAAAAGCTGATGGTCGAGATGGAGCGGATCAACAGCGAGCTGCTCAATCCCGCCGGCATGGTCGTGCGCCTGATCGCCGATGACGTTGGCTATGTCCAGGCCTCCGTGCATAACGTCTGGATCAACCTCAGCCTCGGCGCGCTACTCGCGAGCCTGGTCATGTACCTCTTCCTGCGTTCCGGCCGGGCCACGCTGGTCGGTGTGATGGGCATTCCCGTCTGCACCATCGCCGGTTTTATCGGCCTGTTGATCACCGGCCGCACCATCAACGTGATCTCGCTGGCGGGTATTGCCTTCGCCATTGGCATGACGCTGGACAACGGCATTGTGGTGCTGGAGAGCATCGAGCACCAGCGTCGCAAGGGGCTCGACCGCCTGCGCGCGGCCGTGATCGGGGTGCAGCGCGTCTGGCCCGCGGTGCTTGCCTCCACACTGACCACCGTGCTCGTGTTTGTGCCCATCCTGTTCATCCGGGAAGAAGCCGGCCAGCTTTACTCGGACATCGCGATCGCCATTTCCGCATCGATCCTGACCTCGATGCTGGTCGCCATCGCCGTGATCCCCACCGCAACCGCGCGTCTGAGCTTTTCCACCGATAACCTGCACGTCGATGGCCGGCGACATGACCTGCACCAGCGCGTGATCGAGCGTATCGACCGGATGATCGCCGGTCCGCGCCGGCGCATTGCCGTGATCGCAGGCGTCGCCTTGCTCAGCATCGGTATCTTTGCGCTGCTGACACCACCGGCTGAATACCTCCCTGAAGGCGAAGAACCCAAAACGTTCGCATCACTGACCTCGCCCCCTGGATATAACCTCAAGACCATGGCCGGGATCGGCGACGAGTTGCAGGCCTACTTCCTGCCGTTCCTGCAGCACGAGCCGGAGCAGTTCGATAGCGGCGAGACCGCGGTGCCCGCACTGAAGTACGTCAACATCAGCATCCAGGCACAGCGTATCCGCATCATCTCGCAACCGAAAGACCCGGCGCACATC
>CP070738.1:693317-695103 GCA_020347685.1 Gammaproteobacteria bacterium
CCGGGATCACCATCTCGTCCCCCTGGAGTGATTCGTCCGTAGCTGCCGAACTATCCACCTCGCTCAGCTGAGCTGCATCCAATGCAGCCGGTACCGACTCCCGGATGAGCCGAACCCGCTGCAGCGTTTCGTCATAAGCATCCGGCACTGACAGTTCGTCTGGTAACTGTCCCAGCAACTCATCAATTAGAATCGAACTATCACGCAACAGAGCACAGCCTGCTTCTGGCATTGGCTGGCTGGAACTCATTAAGGCCTTAACGTATTTCTCGAGTTCGCCCGACAAATCCGCGATCGAATCAGCCTGCGCCATGTGAGCGCTACCGTGCAGTGTATGCAGGGCTCGCGCCAAGGTTTCATCGGGATGCCGCTCACCGGAGTCGGCCCGAGCGAGAAATTGCCGGATGACTTCCAGATACCCCTGCGCCTCGGTGTTAAAAATCTCGTGGAGCATCGGATCCATTACGCCAGACGACAGCGCCTCAGGGCCTGCATCAGCTTCAGCAGGCATCTGATCCTGTTGCTGGACTTCTGAGGCCAGATCCTCCACTGCTTCAATGCCGGTCTGCTGCTCGACCAATGACTCGAGGTCAGTGAGCCCACTCAGCGCGTCTGAGCTTTGCGCCATCCGGGGAAGGGGCTGGCCCTTGCTCAGTGCCTCGGCACTGTCCCTCAGATGTGAAACTGGCTGTTGCACCCTGGAGCCGTGTTTTATCTCCTCCACCAACTCCGGCAGTGCCCCACGGGCAGCCTGGAGAAGCTCTACCAAGTCCGGACTCAGGGAGATTGAACCGTCAATGAGTCGATTGAGCATGTTTTCATAGGCCCAGGCGAACTCACCAATGCGCATTGCGCCGATCAGGCGGCCGCTGCCCTTGAGCGTATGGAACGAGCGTCGTACTGTACCCAGGGCATCGGAATTGGAAGGATCCTGTACCCAGGCAGGCAGATGCTCGTTAATACTGGCAATCTCTTCTTCTGCTTCCTCAATGAAGATTTCAAGAATTTCTTCGTCGACGTCCTCACCAACAATCTCGAGTCCGTTTTCGTCTTGTTCAGCTGAATGCTCGGATGCTATTTCAACCGCGTCACCGGCACCGGAGAACGGCTTCGCTTCCACCGCCTCTACCGCGTGCTGATCGGGACCCGCTGAGCGCTGATCTTCCGCCTGCCCTTCCACCGCAGCGACAAACTCGTTGTCGCCGCCGGCTTCCGTCCCGGATTGCTCATCTGCATATGCCGTGTCTTGTGCCGCCCCCTGGCCCTCGGCATCACTGTCAAAAGCACCGCTCGAGTCCCAGGCAGCCGGTTCGGGTGCTTTCGCTGCCCCCTCGTCTGCACAGGCTACGCCGTCCAGCTGGCTATCATCGACCTGCTCGGCGGAGGATCGCGACTCTGGCTCGGCAGCGTCCTGCTCCCACTCTACCGCAACAGCGCCCACGCCACACTCTGCCTGCCCGGCTTCCTCTTCGCTTACCTGTACCGGCTCATCAGTATCGTTTGCCGGATAGCCGAGGCGTTCAATACTCTCCTCCGCGACACCAATCGCAGAGCCGCCGTACATACGGTGTTCCTTGCGGCTTTCCAGGTAATACTCGAGCCCGCATATGCAGTCAGCCAGAGAATCCAACTCTTGCTGCGGCGGGTGTTGCCTGTTCTTAATCAGCTCGTTTTTTACATACCTCGCGACCGAGCCTGTGAGTGCGGCTGCGCGTTCCTCGCCGAGAAGCAGCAAGCCTCCCTTAACCTGACCGAACCACTGCGGTACCTCGCTAAGCGCATCGGC
>CP070738.1:695203-696987 GCA_020347685.1 Gammaproteobacteria bacterium
TCGTTGAACTGTTCCTCGACCTTCCAGTGCGTGAGTTTCGCGCAATCGAGCAGCATCACGCTGCTGGCCAGGCAGCGGTCGATCACGCCCTTGGTGCCGGAGCGCGGACGGCACATGATGGCCTTGCCCTGCATGTCACGCGACAGCAGCTCCCAGATGTCGGCGATGGCGAAGATGTCCGGGTCGATGACCACGGCGCGGCCCTGGTACCCCATCAGTTCCGGCGGCATGAAGCGGGTCGGGGTGAACGATTGCAGATCGTCGTTGAGCCACGGGCGCTTGACACCGTCGCGCAGGTACAGCTGGCCTTCATGAGCCTGGAAGAAGGGGTAATCGCGCGTATCCATGATGCGCACGTCGAACTTGTCGTTGTGCTGCGAGTTGCGGCGCAGCGCATACTCGGCGACCAGGGCGCCGACGATCTGCTTGTGGTTGGTCTGGATGAATACGCAGGAGTCCATCAGGTGTGTCGACCTCGAAATAGCGAAATTGGCGTAATTTTAGCAGAAGTCCCCGAGTGGCCCACAGCCTGCCGGCCCGGTATCAGGCGCTGGCGGCTTCTTCGGTCGCGGGCGGACGGGCTGTGTAACCGAATACCGGATCCAGGCGCTCGGCGACCAGTTGCTGCATGCGCGCGATCTGCTGGTCGTCGAAATAGTCGCGGTAGCCGCCTACCTTGGCTTTACGAACCTTATAGGAATTCGGGTTCTTGCGGTCCTTGGCCACCATGCGGCTGCCGCTCAGCCAGAACGTCTTTTTCTCTTCCATCTGGCGCATGTTTTCCACCGAGGCGAAATTCACCGCCTCGCGGATTTCCGCTTCGCTCCCGGGAGTGCCGATGAAATTGACGATGCGTTCCAGCGCCTGGGCCGTGTCGGCGCGCAGGTCTTCGTAGCGGACAATCAGCAGATCCTTGATCTTGCTCGATTCGGAGGCCCACAGGTTGAGGTAGTCGATGATCTTGGGCAGGCCCGCATCCTCATCCATGACGAAATCGAACACCGATGTGTCACTGCCGTGCTGGGGATACTGGTTGAGCGCCTTCTTGCCGGGCCGCATGCGGTATTTCCACTGGAAGAACTGTGATACGGCGGTGTCGAACGGATCGCGCACCAGCAGCACCACCTTCTTGTCATAGAAATCGGCCTTGGTGTCGCGGTTTCCCGTGTAGTCCTTGATGTAGTTGTCGTGGGTGAAGAACAGCTTGGGGATGGCCGCGTTTTTCTTGTGCAGGTTGTCGAAGCCGATCAGGTGGCGGGCGGACAGCCCGTGCTTGAGCTGGTAGAAGCGCGACAGCATAACGCGCACCCAGGTGCGACCGCTCTTGCCGAACGAAACGATGACGCAATCGGCCAGGCGCAGCTTGCGGAACTCTTCCTTGCCGCGCAGCCAGCGATCGATGCGGATTTTTTTCTGCCTGGGGAGAAAGAACAGCAGGCCGAGAACCAGGAATCGCGTCAGCTTTTTGATTACCGTGTGCATAACACCATGAAACCTTCGGGATCGTTGCGGGCGACAGGCTTCTGCGCCTCGCGGAAAAGCGTTTGATGATACCATAGCGCGCTCGGCCACGCCTAATGCGCGGCCTGGCCGGCGCGGCAGGCGGGACGTCCACTGCCGGTCGCCATGTCCGCCCCACGGCGCGAGAGCCGGCGCGGACTGCTGTTGAGCGCGCCTGTCGTTGCATACTCCGGCGTCGGCGAGACGGATAACACGCTATGAGCAAGAGAGATTTTCCCTGGGTATCACGCCAAGCTGTCAGGCTGTTGTGCTGGCTGGTGTTT
>CP070738.1:697087-698819 GCA_020347685.1 Gammaproteobacteria bacterium
AGACTGGAGAGAAGTACATGGCTGTGATCGCCAATCGTCGCTCGGTAATGACCCTGTTTTCCGACGCGACCTGCCCGCAGAGTCACCGGGTGAGGATGGTGCTGGCGGAGAAGGGGATTACGGTCGAAATCGTCAATATCGATCCGGGCAACCTGCCGGAAGACCTGATCGACCTGAATCCCTACCAGAGCGTTCCGAC
Source organism: Gammaproteobacteria bacterium (assembly GCA_020347685.1). Lineage (GTDB taxonomy): Bacteria > Pseudomonadota > Gammaproteobacteria > DSM-19610 > DSM-19610 > Thiogranum. The sequence continues at coordinate 697,287 of CP070738.1, forward strand.
CCTGATCGATCGCGAGCTGGTGCTCTACGATCCGCAGGTCATCATGGAATATCTGGACGAGCGTTTTCCGCATCCGCCGCTGATGCCGGTTGACCCGGTGTCGCGGGCGCGCAGCCGCTTGGCGCTGTACCGAATCGAGAAGGACTGGTACTCGCTGCTGGGCGATTTCGACAAGGGCGAGAAGGCCGCCGCCAAGGCGCGCAAGACGCTGCGCGATAGCCTGGCTTCCAGCGCCGAGGTGTTCAGTGCCAAGCCGTTTTTTCTCAGCGATGAATTTTCCCTGGTCGACGCCAGCATCGCGCCTATCCTGTGGCGCCTGAACCATTACCGCATCGAACTCCCGGCACAGGCCAAGCCCGTGCTGCAGTATGCCGATCGCCTGTTCAAGCGCGATTCGTTCAAGGCCAGTCTGACCGAAGCCGAGAAAGAAATGCGCGATTAGAATGGTCGGGTTGGGTGAGGCCGCTGGTCTTCCTGCCGATCGTCACCGCGTCTGAGCGGGACTCATCACCATGACTTCAAACCGTCCCTATCTGATCCGCGCTATCCACGAGTGGCTGATCGACAACCAGTGCACGCCCCACCTGCTGGTGGACGCTGAAGCACAGGGTGTCGAGGTGCCGCGCCAGCACGTCAAGGACGGCAAGATTGTCCTCAATCTCGGGCCCAACGCGGTCGAGGCGCTGAGCATCGGCAACGAGGAAGTCAGCTTCATGGCGCGCTTCGGTGGCGTGCCGCAGCCGGTGTCCATACCCATCGCCGCCGTGCTGGCGATTTACGCGCGCGAGAACGGGCGCGGCATGATGTTCAGCGAAGACGAGTCGGGACCGGAGCCGGATGATTCCGGACCCAAGCCGTCACGCCCGTCGCTCAAGGTCGTGAAATAACAGCGCCGAAGGCTGCGATGGTCTTGATTGCACCCGGGCCGGCAGCATGCCAAGACCTTCGATTGCCAAGGCTCGCCAAGGGCATACAAGCACCCTCTGCACGTCAGCGCGGCGTCAGCCGCGCAGGGCCGCCACCCGCGCCAGACCCTGCAGGCTGACCTGTTCGTTGCAGATTACCCGCACCGGCATGGCTTCAACCAGCCGGCGCATACGACCCTTGTCCAGAAACGCGGTCAGAAACCGGCCGTCCTGCAGCGCCGGCAGAATCTTCGGCGCAATCCCGCCACCCAGGTACAGGCCGCCGGTCGCGTTCATCTTGAGCGCCAGATTGCCCGCTTCGGCGCCGTACAGGCGCGTGAACCAGTGCAGTGCCTCGACGCATAAGGGATCGGCCCCGGACAACGCATCGCGTGTGATGCACGCTGCACTGTCCTCGGCCGGGTCTTCGAACCAGCCCGGGGCAGCCGCGCCTGACTCCTGCAGCAGAAACTCGAACAGATTGATCAGCCCGGCGCCGGACACTACACGTTCCCAGCTCACATGCTCGAACCGGTTTTGCAGGAAGCCGTAGAAGCGCCAGTCGCGCTCGGTCGTGGGCGCGAAATCGGTATGACCACCCTCGGTGGCAAAGGGAATATGCAGTTTC
>CP070738.1:698919-700646 GCA_020347685.1 Gammaproteobacteria bacterium
CTGCGCATTGTCATCGCGCGCGACAACGCGGCGATTCAGAAACGCAGTTACGAAATCGCCGAGCGCATCTACAAAAGCGGCCAGGACTCGGAGCTGGATCAGCAACAGGCGCGCACGCAGTACCTGGCCACGCTGTCGACTATTCCGCAACTGGAGATCACGCTGACCAACCTGCGCAATGCGCTGTGCGCTCTGCTGGGTCGTCCGCCGGGCGATCTGCCGGAACTGGAGGGGCCGGTGAAGACCTTGCCGGGCATGGACGTGTCGCGCTTCGGCGAGATCCCGGCGCGGCTGCTGCTGCGCCGCCCGGATGTGCGCGCCGCGGCCTGGCAGGTGGCGGCGCAGTCGGCGCAGATCGGTATCGCCGAGGCCGACGTCTATCCGGCGATCTCCCTGTTCGGCGGCATCGGGTGGGCGACCAATACACTCAGTGGAACGCCGGATACCACCACGCTGTCGCTTGGACCGCACCTGGCGTGGAACATCTTCGATCACGGCCGCGTGGCCAACAATGTGCGGGTGCAGGATGCGCGCCTGCAGCAGTTGATCGAAAGCTACCAGGACAGGCTGCTGCAGGCCGCGCGCGAGATCGACGATGCGGCCATCGGCGTGGTCAAGACGCGGGAACAGGAGGCGGTACTGGCGCAATCGGTGGAGGCCTCCGAACGCGCCCTGGCACTCGCGAGCAAGCTGTACCAGGAAGGCTATACCGATTTTCAGCGCGTGCTCGACGCGCAGCGGGCGATGTTCAGCCAGGCCGAACGCCGCCTGGTCAACCAGGGCAATCACGTCAGCGCGGTCATCAGCCTGTACAAGGCGCTGGGCGGCGGATGGCAGCCGACGCCGGTCGAGCAGGTGGTCGCGCAACCCGTACGGGAAACCATGCAGGAGCGTTCCGACTGGGGTGACCTGCTCACCGCACCTTTGCCCACGAATGCAGACGAGCCACCATCGACTTCCAGGACTTCACGGCATGAGTGATCAAGACCAACCCGTCAGCAACGACAACACCGGCCCCGCAGCTACCCCTGCGGCCACCTCGGTTAAGAAGGGGGTAGGAGTGATTGCGCTGGTGACCGTGCTCAGCCTGGTCTGGTACCTGCTCGCCGACCGCTTCACGCCCTATACTTCGCAGGCACGCGTGCAGGGCTACGTGATCGGCGTGGCGCCGAAAGTGGCCGGCGTGGTGACCGAGGTCTGGGTCAGTAACAACAAGGAGGTGCAGGCCGATCAGCCGCTGTTTCAGATCGATCGCTCCCAGTACGAGATCGCCCTGAGCAAGGCGCAGGCGGATCTCGATAACGCGCTGAGCCAGGTGGAGGCGGGCAGTGCCGCCGTGCAAACGGCACGCGCCAATCTGCGCGCGGCGCAGGCCAACCGGCTCAAGGCGGAGAAGGACGCCAATCGCCTGGAACGGCTGTACCGCGAAGACCCCGGGACCATCTCGGTGCGGCGGCTGGAGATAGCGCAGGCGAGCCTGGCGCAGGCGCGCGCTCAAGTGGACGCGGCGGAAGCGGAAATACAGCGCGCCATCGAGCAGATGGGCGGTGGCGAGGAAGAGAATACTATCCTGAAGCAGGCGCAGAGCGCGCTTGATAAAGCGGAGCTGGACCTGGAGAACACGGTAGTCCGCGCGTCCTCGCGCGGCATCGTCACCGACCTGCGCGCCGACGTCGGGCAGTACGCAGGCACCGGGGCGCCGGTGATGACTCTGATCGCCATCCACG
>CP070738.1:700746-702469 GCA_020347685.1 Gammaproteobacteria bacterium
AAGACATGGTGGACCACATTGGGCTTTACCCGCGCCACCGCGGTGGCGACGCGCACCTCGTTGCAGCCCCTGTTACCGACGGTCACGGCGTGGATGGGCTCCCCGCGTTCGGGCATGGCTGCGAGAATGCCGCGCGAATCCAATCCGCCGCTCAGTTCGATGCCCACGCGTTCCCCCGGCGGCATTCTGCGGCGCACCCCCTCCGTATACAGCGTCCCGAGTTCGTCGGCGATCAGGTTTTCGTCGTAGCGACCTGTCCATGGCTGTATCTCATCCCACCACCAGTAGCGACGCAGCTGAGCGTCGCACCTGCCCGTGTCCCAGCTCAGCACAGTAGCCGGAGTCAGCTGCCGCACACCTTCGAACCAGGTACGATCGTGAATAAAATGCCCGACCCCCATGAATTGCGCGAGTGCCTTGCGGTCAATCCGTGGTTCAAATCCGCGCAGGCCGAGCATGGCCTTGACTTCCGAGGCCCAGGCGAGACGGTTCCCCTGCCTGGTCCAGTAGAGCTGGCGGAAGCCGTAGCGGTCGGCGACAAGATGCAGCCGGCCCCGGATGCTGTCCCATATGACCGCGGCAAAAATACCGTCGATTTCTTTCAACAGCGATAAGTCGCTGTTGTGTCGATACAGGACGTGCAGGAGCTCGGAGTCCGTAGCGGCTGCCACGCCCTGTTGCGTTGCCACGTCGTCGCGGTTATAAAACTCCCCGTCCAGCCACACCGAAACACCGTTCCGGGTGAATGGCTGTTCAGCCGGCTGCAGAACGCCCGTATGACAGCGCGTAGCACACACGCTTCCGTCGAAAAACAGCGCGTCGCAGATATAGTCGCCCTTGTGGAGCATTAGTTCGCGCATGTTCGCAACGGTCTCGCGTTCTTCCCCCGTTTTTCTGCCGCTAACAGTAAAACCTGCAATCCCCGGCATGGCTACGCCCTCGTGTTCTTGTTAACCAGAAGATACCAGCTATCCACAAGATAGCGGCGATCAAATATCAGCATCAGCGAGCCGTATACGACTATCCCGAATGCTGCCAGCGCCAGCAGCAGCGTCCTGTTGCTCACCGACACGTCTGCCAGGCCCGACTGGGCCACGAACATGGCCACTCCCAGCAAAACACCTACGGCCGCTGGACGCAACAACACCGCCATCTGCCTGGCCACTGGAAGTTGGATCAAAGGCTTAACAATCAGCGTTGCGCGCGCAACGAAATAGGCTGCGATCAGTCCGACATAGGAGAGCGCCAGCGCGTACACCCCATAGTGCGCCGCGTACCAGAACACACATCCATTGAGAATCGCAGTAGCGAGTGCCCATTTGAAGGCGACGTCGGGTCGCCCTTTGGCGAGCACCAGCGGACCAACCGGCTGTGTCAATGCCCCCAGCATGCCGACCATCACCATAATCTGAAGCAGCGGCGCCACAGTCGCCCACTTCTCGCCGAACAACACCTCGACCACCAGCGGCGCAGTTGTGCCGATCCCCACCAGGATGGGCAGACTGACAAATGCGATAATCTTTATCATCTCCAGGTAGCCGCGTGCCAATGCCGCATTGTCTGCCTGTTTTCTGGCAAGAATCGGGAATGCCACTTGGGCCAACAGTGGGTTTAGGCTGTTGAGCGGCATGACGACCAGGCGGTACGCCAGCATATAGGCACCGAGCACTTCGGCGCCGAGCACCCGCCCGATCACAAGGTAGTCAAGTTTGGTCGCCAAATA
>CP070738.1:702569-704265 GCA_020347685.1 Gammaproteobacteria bacterium
GCTGCCAGGCTGAAACGCCGGTCACAGAATCCTGAGGGGAGATGATGGACGTTATTCTGGCCAACCCGCGTGGTTTCTGCGCCGGTGTGGACCGCGCCATCGAAATCGTGGAACGGGCGCTGGATCTGTTCGGTGCCCCCATCTACGTGCGTCACGAAGTGGTGCACAATCGCTATGTAGTCAATCACCTCCGCGACCGCGGCGCCATCTTCGTCGATGAACTGCGTGAAGTGCCCGATGACGCAACGGTTATTTTCAGCGCCCACGGCGTGTCGCAAGCGGTGCGCAGCGAAGCGGATCAGCGTGGCCTGAGGGTGTTCGACGCGACCTGTCCGCTGGTAACCAAGGTGCATCTCGAAGTCAGTCGCTTCAGCCAGCAGGGTCGCGAATGCATACTGATCGGTCACGCAGGTCATCCCGAGGTGGAAGGCACTATGGGTCAGTATGACACCTCGGCCGGCGGCCGCATGTATCTGGTCGAGGACCTGGCCGACGTGCAGCGGCTCCAGGTCATGCGCCCGCACAAGCTCAGTTATGTGACCCAGACCACCCTGTCCATGGACGATACGGCACGCGTGATCGAGGCGCTGCAGGCGCGCTTTCCGGCCATCCAGGGTCCGCGCAAGGACGATATCTGTTATGCCACCCAGAACCGCCAGGATGCCGTCCGCGAGCTGTCAAGGAAAGCGGACGTGGTGCTGGTGGTCGGCTCGCCCAACAGCTCCAACTCGAACCGGTTGCGTGAACTCGCCGAACAGCAGGGTGTGCCGGGCTATCTGCTGGACAGTCCTGACCAGATTCAGGAAACCTGGCTGAAGGGAAAACGGACCGTTGCGGTGACAGCCGGTGCTTCCGCGCCCGAAGTCCTTGTGCAACAGGTGATTGCACGCCTCAAGGAAACCGGTGCCGACGCAGTAACAGAACAGACCGGACGGGTGGAAAACGTCACCTTTGCGCTACCCAGAGAGCTGCGCCCGCGGGCCTGAAGCAGCGCCTGCCGGAGTCACGCCACTCGTTCCCTGGCATAGCGGCTCGCCGGAGCCGGCATTCTCCCACCATCCCCAGCCAAAGCGCGCGGGTAAAAGTCAGCGGCTGTTCTGCCGCTATATCCCCGCACCTGCCCGACGCGGCATTTGTGCGGCAAACATACACGATTCGCCCGAACACCAGTCCCGGAAGCCCGGATTCCGGATTAACGGTCACATAGCCCTGACCAGCGGTATGCGGCGCGCATTCTGGCCTGCCGTTACTTTCTCTAGAATTGATGGCGACATCGGAGAGAAAGAATTATGCGACGCAGAGGCTCCACGGCCGGTTTCACACTCATCGAACTCATGGTCGTTGTGGCGCTTGCCGCCATCATGATGACCCTGGCGGTGCCGTCCTTTCAAAACATGATCGCCAACAACCGCATTACTTCGCACACCAATGAACTGGTGATGGCCATTAACATGGCACGCAGCGAGGCGGTAAAGCGCAACGTGCGCGTGATCCTGTGCCGCAGCGCCGACCCCGCGGCAAGCCCCCCGAGCTGTGGTGGTTCCGCCAACGACTGGACAACCGGGTGGTTGCTGTTCGCCAGTGGTGACGCCAATAACACCTACCAGGACGGCGTGGACACGCTTATCCGCATTGGTGAGGCGGCCCGCACCGGAATCCAGATTCGCACCAACGCGACATCGAACAATAACCTGGA
>CP070738.1:704365-706043 GCA_020347685.1 Gammaproteobacteria bacterium
CTGCACCAGACCGTGATCGGCCAGGAGGCGCGCCGCCAGTTCGAGCTCGCTGACGACTACCCCGATATCGTGGTCGGTTGTACCGGCGGGGGCAGCAACTTTGCCGGTATCGCTTTCCCGTTCCTGGGCGAGCGCCTGCGCAGCGGCGGCGACATCGAATTTGTCGCGGTGGAACCGGCCGCGTGTCCTTCATTGACCAAGGGCAAGTACGCCTATGACTTCGGCGATACCGCGCACCTGACGCCGCTGGTGAAGATGCACACCCTGGGTTCCACCTACGTGCCGCCGGGCTTCCACGCCGGCGGCCTGCGCTACCACGGCATGGCGCCCATGCTGAGTCATATCACCGATCTGGGTTACATCAAGCCGCGCGCCTACCAGCAGCTGGGCTGCTTCGCCGCCGGTCTGCAGTTCGCGCAGGCCGAAGGGATATTGCCTGCCCCGGAAGCCAACCACGCCGTCAAGGGCGCCATCGACGAGGCGCTGCGCTGCAAGGAGGAGGGCGTCAGCCGCTGCATTCTGTTCAACCTGTGCGGTCATGGCCACTTCGATATGCAGGCTTACCGCGACTATATGGACGGCAAGCTGGTGGACCAGGAGTACGACGAGAGCGAAATCGCCATGGCACTCGCCGGTCTGCCGTCGGTGGCCTGACAGGCGCGCTCGAAGCTCGCTGCGGGAGGGGCGAATCCGCTCCTCCGGTCCTGTTTCCACCCAAACCCAACTGCCCGGTTTCCGCGCCTGCCGAATTGCAGATCGATGGCGCTGTGCCGCTAATACCTGTAGTCAGGGACTATCAGAAGATTCAGGGAAAAGAGTTCATATGCATTACGACGTCATCGACGCACGCATCTCACCGGCCGGTCACCTGGAAGTCCTTTCCAAGGTCGAAGTCAACAAGCTGCTGGACAAGAGCCAGGGCGGTCTCTACAAGCTGTTCCGTAACTGTTCGCTGGCGGTACTCAACAGCGGTAATTACCTGGATGATGGCAAGGAGCTGCTGGAGCGCTACCAGTCCTTCGATATACGGATTGTGCAGGAGGAGCGCGGTATCAAGCTGGAGGTGAAGGGCGCGCCGGCGCAGGCCTTCGTCGACGGCAAGATGATCAAGGGCATCAACGAACACCTGTTCGCGGTGTTGCGCGACGTGATCTACGTCAGCGACGAGATCAACGACAACCCGAATTTCGATCTGGACACGTCGGCAGGCGTTACCAATGCGGTGTTCCATATCCTGCGCAATGCCGGCATCCTCCGCCCGGGCACCAACCCGAGGCAGGTGGTGTGCTGGGGCGGGCATTCCATCACCCGCGAGGAATACGACTACAGCAAGGAAGTCGGCTACCAGATGGGCCTGCGCGGCCTCGATATCTGCACCGGCTGTGGCCCGGGCGCCATGAAGGGTCCCATGAAGGGCGCCACCATCGGGCACGCCAAGCAGCGCATTCACGACGGGCAATACCTCGGCATTACCGAACCCGGCATCATAGCCGCTGAATCGCCCAATCCGATTGTCAACGATCTGGTCATTCTGCCGGACATCGAAAAGCGCCTGGAGGCCTTCGTGCGCACCGGCCATGGCATCGTGGTATTTCCTGGCGGCGTCGGAACCGCCGAAGAGATTCTTTACCTGCTTGGTGTGCTGCTGCACCCGGACAACGCCGAAATCCCGTTTCCG
>CP070738.1:706143-707798 GCA_020347685.1 Gammaproteobacteria bacterium
ATATACCAGAAGTCGGCGCTCCATCCCCATTGAAAGAACGCGATTGCGGCAATCGGCACGGTCACCGCAGCAGCCCCGATATAGGGAATCACCACGGACAAACCGACCAGCGTTGCGAGCAGCACCGCGTACTGCAGCTCCATGAACACAAAGGTGACGTAGCTGGCTGAACCGACAATAAGGATCTCCCAGATCTTACCGCGCACATAGTTGGCGATCTGTATATTGACCTCGTGCCAGACCCGGGTGGTGAGGGCACGATCGCGCGGCAGGTAAAAAGTCATCCAGCCGATAATGCGGCGTTTGTCCTTGAGAAAGAAAAACACCAGCACCGGCACCAGCACCAGGTACACCATCAGGGTTATCACGCCCACCACCGAGGCCACCGAGGCGGAAACAACCCGTTGCCCCAGGCTGCCGACTTCGGCACGAATGGCATTCATCAGATCGGCCACCTGCTGTTCGCTGACCAGCCCCGGATACCGCTCCGGCAACTGCATGATCGCATCCTGCCCCTTGGCAATGATATGGGGCAATTGCTGCACCAGCTGCGTCACCTGATACGACAAGCGCGGAAACAGACCCAGCAGGGCGAACACCAGGAAGACCATGAATACGAGAAACACCAGCACAACCGCACCCAGACGCGGCACGCGCCACTGCCGCAGGGTTTCGACAATACCATCCAGCAGGTAGGCGAGTACCAGTGCCGCAAGCACCGGCGCCAGCATCTGGCCCATGGTGATCACCACCACGAATCCGATCACCAGCACCAGTGCCAGGATCACCACCTGCGGATCGTTGAAGTGCCGCTTGAACCAGCTACGCAGGACTTCCATGCTCAGTCTTTGCTCTGCTTGAGTTCCCGGTAGTGCGCTTCGAACAGCCGTTCGAGCTCATCGATAACGTCTGCGGCATCCCTACCCTGCACGATATGCTGGGTTACAAGGTCGGATGTCACCCCCAGCATCTTGGTCTTGTCCAGCATGAAATAGGTTTTCGAAAGACGCTTTACCGCCGCGACAACCTTTTCGTTATCAGGACGTGGGATAGCCTCAGGTGAAGGTACAGCGACCGGCACGGGCGCAGCGCGCTGGGGCTGGGTCTGGGTCTCGCGACCGGCCCGCTGCGCAAGAAACTCCGCAAAGCTGTGTACCGCCGCCTTATCCGCGGCTGACAGCTGCTGCAAAACGCTGAGAATGGCTTCTGCCTGGTCGCGTTCCATGCCGCAACTTATACAACTTCGGGATGCGATTTGCAGTAGTTTTGCGCAAACTCAAGCAGCTCATCCATGGCGCGATGCCGAAACTTCTGCTTCTGGTGGACAAAAGAGAACGGGCGCTCGAGCACCGGCTTCAGATTGAGGCACACCAGGGTACCCAGCTTCAGCTCTTTCTGGATGGTTGCCAGCGAAACAATGGAAACGCCCATGCCGGCCTCGACAGCGCCTTTTATCGATTCCGGGCTGCCCAGTTCCATGGATAAATGCACCTGGTTGGAATTGATGCCGAGCTCGTTAATGTACTCGGATATCACTTCGCGCGTTCCGGAACCTTCTTCGCGACAGATAAAAGGGTATTCCAACAGCGTCTTCATATCCACGGTGCCGCGGTCCGCCAGCGGGTGCTGAGGTGACACCACGGCGACCAGCTGAT
>CP070738.1:707898-709542 GCA_020347685.1 Gammaproteobacteria bacterium
CAGACGCTGCTCCAGGTGACTTTGCAGCACCTCGACGTCGCCGATCTGTTGCGCGAAGTCTTCCGACAGGCGCGCGGGACGCTTCAGAATGCCCTGAAGCTGCGCCGCGTCGTTTGCGATGCCGAGATTGGCCAGCAGCTGCGCCAGCTCTTGCTGCACCTGCTCCATCGTATAACGGACCCGCAGCCGGCGCGCGGCCGCCTCGAGCACCTGCAGCGGTGTCTGTCCGCCCTCGGCCGGCCACAGAGTGGCAGTCTCGGCGAAACCCTCCCATGCCTCGGCAACATAGTTTCTCAGGCCGTTAAGGTTGCTGCCGATCAGCACGTGGCGGTCCGCCATGAGATCGTTGACCAGCATGGAGGCGAAAACCCGCGAACGGGACACCCGGTCTGCGCGGTTGTTGACCACCGTCGTCAGCGCTACCGCGGGTTCGGCGTAGGGGTCGTGACTCGCAAAGCCCATGCGCTCCCAGTTGGCCAGGCAGCCGAAACGTTCGTTGGCCGACATACCGTTGGTGAACTCCAGGCTGCGACCGCGCACCGGTGCCGGCGGCGAAACCTTCAGCACCCCGAGGTCGGCGACCACCCGATCGGCCATCGCGCGGATGGCGAAGTCGGCCTCGATACCCAGTTCCTCCGCCATGGCCGTCACCAGGGCGATGTTGTAGGGATGCTCCTGGTACGGAAAACGCGCCAGCAGATCGGGGGCCAGCAGGCCCGCCTCACGCCAGCCGACGGCGCGCACCCGCGTACCGCGCGCCAGCGCCGCCTGGCGCAGAATCGGCAGCATCTGTTCTTCGGAAGTCAGGAGACTGGAGCGGGCCGGAATGAAATTGGTCATGACACGCGGAATGTTGATGCCGGCCGGCCCCTGCAGGTCCTCGTGATCCGGGTAGGTATTGGTGATGGTGCTCAGATCATCCTTCATCCAGTGCTGCTGCAGGATTTCCACGTACGCGGGTGTCAGACCCATGCATTCCCACAGGAACACCTCGGCGTTGAGGCTGCGCGCCAGGCGCAGCACCTGCACCTGCTCCCAGATGGTGGCCTTGTCGTAGGGGCGGAACAGGAACATCTCGCGCAAGGCACCGTGCGCGTGCGCGTGCAGGAACATGGCCTCGCAGCCGGTGGTCTTGGATACCACGTTGTACCCCAGCGCATTGAACAGCGCCGCCTTGAGGCGTTCGGTGCCAGACTTGCCGCGCGTCCCCCAGCCACCGATTACCAGCGGCATGGAGCGACGTGCACGCCGAATCAGGTGCGACAGCCACAGATGGCGGCCGACGAACCAGCCCGCGACCCCAAGCAGAAACAGGATCAGCTCAGCCAGGCTGTTTTCGTATACGGAGAAAAAGTAATCTTCCAGGCGCTGCAACCATTCGCCAGCCGAAAACGGCAACACAGCCGGAAAGAAACGGGTCACGGCCGGGTCCGCCCCCCAACCGCTGTCGGGCAGGGAACCGTGGGCACGAAAACGTACCTCGAAACCGAGTTCCTGCACCCGCTCCAGGTAGCGCCCCGGGCGCTGGCTGCCCTGCTCGCGCCAGTTACGCAGCCTGGCGTAGTCCTCGAACTGAAGCGTCAAACGCAGACGCGCCGCCAGCCGCCGGTGCAGGGCGCGCGGCGGATAAACCTCGGTCACGCC
>CP070738.1:709642-711222 GCA_020347685.1 Gammaproteobacteria bacterium
GGTGTGGGGCCCATGACGGTGGCAACCTTGTTACAGAACACCCTGTATGCCGCGGAAACCCTGCACGGCGGGTAACTCTGTCACGAACTGATCACGGTCAGACTGTGTTTGCGACGCACGGGCTTGAACAGTTCTTCAATCGGCCGCGGCGTGGAAATGCTGTGCCCTTGGCCGTAATCCACTCCCAGTCGCGACAGGCTCTCGAGAATTTCATCGGTTTCCACGAATTCAGCAATCGTCCGGGCACCGATAATGTGGCTGATCTCATTGATTGCGCGCACCATGGCGGTGTCCATTTCATCCTGCATCATATCCCTGACGAAGCCACCGTCGATCTTGATGTAATCGATATTCAGGTTTTTCAGGTAACCGAAGGAACTCAGGCCACTGCCAAAGTCGTCCAGCGCAAACCGGCAACCCAGCCTGCGTAAACGTTCTATGGCATTTCCTATCGATCGTATATTGGAGATGGCGGATGCTTCGGCAATCTCGAAGCAGATACGCTGGGCAGGAAAAAGACTGGCGGATATTTCCTGTTCCAGGTAATCGACAAAACTCTCGTCGCTGAGCGACTTGCCGCTGAGATTGATGAGAAACGTCGCATCTTCGGTTATCAGGTTCCGCTGCGCCAGGAGACGCACTGCGGTCGAAACTACCCAGCGGTCGATTTCGGTCATCAGATTGTAGCGCTCTGCAGCCGGGAGAAACGCCATCGGCAGGACTTCGTTACCCAGCGAATCGCGCATCCGCAGCAGCAGCTCGCAGTGACTGGGACGCCCGGGGTCCGGGTTCGCCAGAGGCACGATCGGCTGAAACAGGAAATACAGGCGCCCTTCCTGCATCGCGGCGCGGATTTCCGAAATCCAGTTCATTTCGCCGCGTCGCTGGGCAACCTCGTGGTCGCTCGGTTCATAGAGATGAACGCGGTTACGTCCGCCGTCCTTGGCCGCATAACAGGCAATGTCGGCGGCACTCATCAGTTCCGAGGTTGAACGCGAGTCCCGGGTTACGGCCACGACCCCGATACTGACCCCGATCTCAAAGCTGCGGTCCTGGTACAGAAAGCGAAAGTCCCGCACCGCGGTACGAATATTTTCTGCAATTCGGACCGCCTGCTCGGCACTGCAGTGGGTCAGCAGAACTCCGAACTCGTCACCGCCCAGACGTGCGAGGATGTCCGCTTCCCGAACCTGTGCCTGCAACAAAGCGGCGAGTTGGCGCAACAGCTCATCACCCGCACCGTGGCCACACACGTCGTTGACCAGTTTGAACTGGTCGAGATCCATGTAGCACACTGCATGCTGTTTCCCCTCGCTTTGGGCAGTGCCCAGCAGGCGTGCCAGCTGGGCCTCGAACTCGCGACGGTTGAACAACCCGGTGAGTGGGTCATGACAGGCCTGAAACGACAGCTGGCGAGCCAGCGTTCGCGCCTGTCCGACGTCGTGGAATACCATCACAACTCCAGTCAGGACACCGTTCTGATCCACAATCGGCGCTGCCGAATCGGCAATCGCGATCTCATTCCCGTCGTGGCGGACCAGCAGCTTGTGCCCTTTCTCGACGATTTTTTCCTTGCGTCG
>CP070738.1:711322-712888 GCA_020347685.1 Gammaproteobacteria bacterium
TCCGGACAACAGACTTTCTTCATCTGTACTGACTATCATTGCGATACTGGCGAGACAGTGACGCTGTCGCCCAGCCAGTGGCAATCAGTACGCGATCTCTTCATATCAGACGCTTCACCGGCTGAAGAGCGTGAATTTATTCGCCAAGCGATCGCGCTTCTGGAAACTATTGTCGGAGCCATTACTGGAACCTGGCGTGACATGGCCGGAAATGTTGCTGGCGCCGGGAAAGCCGGCCAATTGGATTGCATTTCGGAATCCAAAAACACAACGACATATCTGGTGCTCATGTTTGACGATGGGTTGCTCAAATGGCATGAGATCGGGGACCGTCGACTCCGTCATCCATTGATTTTCAACCTTCATTGGACTGCCGTGATCATCGACCGAAGTAACGGACAACATTTCGCAGTGGATTCCTGGTTCCTTGATAACGGCCAACCGCCCAGAATTCAGCCAATTAGCGACTGGCTGAAAGGACGTGGAACTAATGAATAAAAATGTAATTTCTAAAGGAAAATTAGGGAGCACCTGAACGACTGCAAGACGGTCGCCGGCCATGCGCCACCTATCACTGACATCTTCTGGTTCCAGAGAACAGGATTCTTGACGAAAATTCGCAATCAAGAGTGTTGATGGAATCAGCGCACTAAATCTGTGAGAGCCGCTTCCATAATGCTTCCATTTGCGAAGCTGCTCTTCGTTGGTTTTGCGTAAGGGATCGTTTAAAGGTGGCCAGGAACAGAATCGAGCTGCCGGCACGGGGATTTTCAGTCCGTTAAAGCGGCTTTTGCGGCCGCGCGATCGCTGGCTCGCTGCGCGTCCGAATGGCGCTGGACGCCTGGTTGCCCGGGCTGCCCAAAGCCTGTTTCCCGTGCGACCGGTTCCTGGCCGGCCTAATTCGCGCGCCGCAACTCGATGCGCCGTACCAGTTCCGCCAGTATGCGCCGGTACAGCTCGGCGCCCAGAATGCCGTCCTCCACCCCGCTCTCCAGGTTGGGATTATCGTTCACCTCGATAACGTAGACCTGCCCCTCGCGTTCCTTGACATCTACGCCGTACAAGCCGTTGCCGATCAGACGCGCCGCGGCCAGCGCCACCTTGATGACCTGGGGCGGCACGTCTTCCAGCGCGAAACTCGCATAGCCGCCCTCGGTGGCGCGTCCGCGGGCGTCATGGCGCACAATCTGCCAGTGTTTGGGCGACATGAAGTACCGGCAAGCAAACAGGACCTCGTTGTTGAGAATACCGATGCGCCAGTCGTATTCCGTGTACAGGTACTCCTGCGCCAGGATCAGATCGGAATCGCGAAACAGCCGGGTTGTGATCTCGGCGGCCTCGGCGGGCGTGCTGGCCTTGTGTACCCCGCGCGAAAACGAGCCATCGGGAATCTTGAGCACCGCCGGGTAGCCAACCGCTGCCTCCAGATCCGCTGCTTCGCCTTTGCGCAACACCAGGGTGCGCGGCGTTGCGACCCGGTTGAAGGCGAGCAGCTCCGCCAGGTAGACCTTGTTGGTACATTTGACAATGGAATCCGGATCATCGATTACCACGATGCCCTCCGCC
>CP070738.1:712988-714546 GCA_020347685.1 Gammaproteobacteria bacterium
GTTTTTCAAGCGAATTGAACTTGGTGACGCCGTGGGGCAGCTTCCGCAGGCGGCGGACGCCTTCGCCGCCCGTCCAGATCTGGACTTCGGCCGGTATCAGCTCGCGCAGCTCGAGCAAATGCGGGCGAATATTCTTGTACTGGTATGCACCACTGAAGGTAATGCCCACGGCATCGGCATGAAACTGCTTTACGGCCCCATTGATCTGGTCCATGGGAACCTCGCCGCCGAGATTGATGGCTGCAATGCCGTGGGATGAGAGCATGGCAGCCACCATCAGCAACCCCAGCGTATGCTCTTCGCCGGGCAAGGTTGCAAGCAGTACCACGGGTTTCCCGGTACTTTTCTGCGTTTTGGCTATTTCGGTATTGAGAAAACGAATCAGCTGCTGAGACAGAAAGTGTTCCTGGAATATCTGCAACTCGCCGTTCATCCAGAGCGTGCCAACCGCGTTCAGCAGGGGTACTGCCAGTTCGAGAACGAAGCCTCGCATACCCTGTTTCCCATACTGCACGCGAAACAGGGTTTCAATTCGCCCGGCGTCGGCTGAACGCACCGCTTCGACTATTGCGCTGACTGCCTTATCCAGTTCGGCCGGCTTTTCCGGCTGCAGGCCGGCTTCGAGTTCGTCCAGGGCCTCTTCGCCGAGGGGCAGCAGCTTCCCCGGACGGACGCCCTGGTCCAGCAGCCGCCGGATCCGTTGCAGACGCCGCAACTGCAGTTCGGAGTAGATTCGCTCGCCTTTTTCGTTGCGCGTGGGCTCGGGAAAGCCGTAGCGACGCTCCCAGACCCGCAGCGTGTCACGCCCGATGCCGGTATCACGCTCGACCACCCCGATAGAAAAAAAACCTTTACTGTCAATCATATTGTCCAATCTCGACATTCCGTACAAGAATAATAACACAGTTTGTCCTAGACAAACGAGAAAAACTGTGTATACTCGCCCTTGAGCCTGGATTACGGCTCGTATGCCCTAAACACCATCAGGAGAGATGTCATGAGTAACTACGAACTGCAAATTCTGAACACTGCACGTTACTACGATGATGCGATTCATGCCGCCGAGCAGGAAGACATCGAAGTCCTGTCTTCCGTGGTGCCTGGCAGCAGGTTACACGAAGTGATACACAATCCCGTCGACAGTGGAATCGACGAGGGCTGAGGCGCCGCTAAACGTGCCCGCATTTCCAACCGCTCCTGTTTTCGCAACAGGGGCACGCTGATTCTGCCCGGAGAGGTTGGAACTACCTCTCCGGGCTTTGACAGTGCTATCGAGCGGATTGAATGACAGGCGTAACAAGAGACGAGCAGCTGGACAAGGAAGCGAGCCCCGAACGTCGCCCGCGCGAGTCCCGACCGCTGCCCTGCCGCGGTTGCACGAATCGCTGCAGGCGCTACCGTTACTGCGAAGGAAAGCCGTGGCGGCTGCAAGATTCAACCTGACCCATCGGACTGTTAACTTTGGTGCGCGTGTCTGGCGAGCCGGTCGCACCGGCCACCTGGATTAGCACCATCCGAATTGAAAATTGCCTTCGCGCTTCAGTGCGCGCTACCGCTG
>CP070738.1:714646-716189 GCA_020347685.1 Gammaproteobacteria bacterium
GGTATCCCGGTCAGCACCGCGGAGCCCTGGCACGTCTGGACCAAGTACCCGGAACTGGTGGAACAGGTGGACTATCTGGCCGTGCACATGCTGCCGTACTGGGAAGGCATTCATATCGATATTGCGGTGGATTATGTTATCGACCGTATCAACGACCTGAAACGGCTGTATCCGGGCAAACCCATCGTGATCGCCGAGGTCGGCTGGCCGAGCAATGGGCGTACCCGCCAGTCGGCCGTCGCTTCGGACCAGAACGAAGCTATTTTCTTGCGCAGATTCCTGGATCGGGCCGAGAGGGAGGATTATGTCTATTACGTCATGGAGGCCTTCGATCAGCCCTGGAAACGCAAGACCGAGGGGGCGGTCGGAGCCTACTGGGGCGTATTCGACGTGGAGCGGCAACCCAAATTTCCGTTCTCCGCGCCCATAGTCAATATTCCCCACTGGCACGTGCTGGCCGGCGTGTCGGTGGTAATCGCCTTGATCACATTCGGCCTGTTGCTGATCGATGCCCGGACCCTGACACACCATGGGCGGAGTTTTCTCGCGGTGGTCGCCTATACGGCTGCGACCGCGATGGTGTGGATAGTCTATGACTATGCGCACCAGTACCTGACCGTGAGTGCCGTCATCGTCGGGATACTGATGCTGATCGGCATGATCGGTGTCATTTTGGTATTGCTGGTCGAGGCGCACGAGTGGGCCGAGGCGCTGTGGGTCAGGGAACGGCGGCGCAGTTTTAGTCCGGTGCCCATCGATGACGCCAGGCTTCCCATGGTGTCCGTCCATGTCCCGTGTCACAACGAGCCGCCGGAGATGCTGATCGAAACGCTTGACGCCCTGGCGAGACTCGATTATCCGCGTTACGAAGTGATCGTGATCGATAACAACACCAAGGACCCGGCTATCTGGAAGCCCGTCGAGGCGCACTGCCAGACGCTGGGCGAGCGGTTCCGCTTCTATCATGTCGATCCGCTTTCCGGGTTCAAGTCCGGGGCCCTTAACTATGCTCTCGCCAGAACCGCCCCCGAGGCCGAGATCATCGGGGTCATCGACAGTGACTACCTCGTCGATCCGGATTGGTTGCGCGATCTCGCGCCCCAGTTCCTGCACCCGGAGACCGCGGTCGTGCAGGCGCCGCAGGACTATCGGGATTCCGCTGACAACGCGTTCAAGTCGATGTGTTATGCAGAGTACCGGGGGTTCTTCTATATCGGTATGGTTACGCGCAACGAACGCAACGCGATCATCCAGCACGGCACCATGACCATGGTGCGCCGCACGGCACTGCAGGAGGTCGGCAACTGGAGCGAGTGGTGTATTACCGAAGACGCCGAGCTGGGGCTGAAAATTTTCGCGCATGGGTATGAGGCGCGTTACATACCCAGGAGTTACGGCAAGGGTCTGATGCCGGACAGTTTCAGCGCCTACAAATCCCAGCGTTTCCGCTGGGCCTATGGGGCGGTGCAGATCATGCGTAATTACACCGGCGAGTTACTGGGCACTGCTTCCAGTCGCCTGACTGTCGGGCAACGCTATCACT
>CP070738.1:716289-717813 GCA_020347685.1 Gammaproteobacteria bacterium
GTGAACTCGCGTTTCGCTGCTATGTTACACGCAAGAGCCTGTTAAACTAATGGCAGAAAACAGCTGCGGGGGTTGTTGTCTATGGCATTGATCAACTTTTCCGTGCCGGGGTGTGGCCCGGTGAAACATGGCGTGGCGGGTGGCTGGCCGGGCGTTGCATGGTTCCTCCTTCTCGCGCTGGCGTGCGCGCCGGTAAGCCTGCAGGCGGCCGAATGGTCCAACACCCTCAAGGGTGGTGGCAAGGTGACCGTGGACCCGCGCACCAACCGCATCACGGTGCAGAAAAACGGAGTCCAGACCCAGCTGTGGGACGGCGTGCACCGTCTCGAAGACGGTTCCAGTATCACGGTCCGCTCCGGGCAGGTGGTTCCCAACCAGGAGATCCTGCGCGCGCGACGTCAGCCCGACATGCCTGAGGAAGCCGAAGGCCCGGGTGCCGAGGTGTGGATCGGTGCCCCGATCGTCGGCGATTCGCCGTGCGAGAAGCTGGCGCGGCGGGTGTGCGGCGAACACCGACAATGCGCCGACAGGGACGGCTGTACGCTCGCCGGGCAACTGCTGCAAATGGAACAGCAGGAGCGCGCCGCCGAGGCGACGCCGAACCGCATGACCTACTCCAGCGGCCAGTGCCAGGAAGCGGACCGCGACCGGCATTTGTTTGCGAGCTGCGGTGCGCAGCCGGCGCCCTGGGCGACGGGCCAGGAGACGGCACGCTATGTGCCCCCATCGTCATGCCAGCTGCTGGTGGAAAAGGTGTGCGGCAACCGGTCCGCCTGCGGCGGCGAGACCGCCTGTGACGCGGCACAGCAGCTGTTACGGCTGGCGCAGGACGAGCCTGTCGGCGGCAGCACGGATCACCAGTGCAGAGAGGCGCTCGGCGACGAGGCGTTTTTCAAACCCTGCGATCGTTGAGCGGAGTATCCCGCCCGCGCCGCGTCGCGCTGGCGCAGAAGCAGAACAGGCGGCTACGCCGGGACGCCTTCACACCGCCTTGCGCAGCGCCTTGATCAGCTGTTGTTTGGCGGGCAGCGCTTGCCTGAATACCTGCTCGGCTTTGTAGAATTCAAGTACCCGCACGTCCCGGATCTCCGGGCGGATGTAGATGTCGGGTCGCCGCTGTTTCAGTTTTTCCACCAGCAGGTTATGGCTCATGGTATGGAAGCTGTGAAACAGCACGCCGAGGAACGACAGCTCGGTTTCGTTATCGTTCTTGCGGTCGCCGCTCACATCGATGGCGATCACCAGGTCGCATGCCCCGAACAGCAGGTCGTAGGGCAGGGGATTGGCGACCCCCCCGTCGACCAGCTGGCGTTTGCCGTGCGCGACCGGCGCGAACACGCCCGGTAAGGCCATGCTGGCCTGTACTGCCGGCAACAGTTCACCCGAGTCCAGCACCACTGCTTCTCCGCTCCACAGATCGGCGGCCACCACCTTGAGTTCCGTTTCGAGCTGACCAAAGCGGCGCGCGGCCATGACTTCCCCCAGATAGGCGACGAAGTCGGCGCTGTCCAGCAGGCCGCCGGT
>CP070738.1:717913-719437 GCA_020347685.1 Gammaproteobacteria bacterium
CAGTTTCTCGTACGGTTCGTCAACGCCGTAGCGGCGCATTACGGTCTGAACCGCCTCCGCCAGCACCTCCCAGCAGGCATCCAGGTCTTCCTGCAGGCGGGCCGGGTTGGCCTCCAGCTTGCCGATACCGCGTGTCAGCGAATGGTAGCCGATCACCGAATGAGCGATACCGACGCCGAGGTTGCGCAACACGGTCGAGTCGGTCAGGTCGCGCTGCCAGCGCGAGATCGGCAGCTTCATGGCCAGGTGATCGAAAATCGCGTTGGCAATGCCGAAATTGCCTTCCGCATTTTCAAAGTCGATGGGGTTGATCTTGTGCGGCATGGTGGAGGATCCCACCTCGCCGGCCACGGTCTTCTGTTTGAAGTAGGCGAGCGATATATAGCTCCACACGTCGCGGGCGAAGTCGATGAGAATGACATTGAACCGCGCGATGGCATCGAACAGCTCCGCGATATAGTCGTGCGGCTCGATCTGGATGGTGTACGGATTCCATTTCAGGCCCAGGTCGGAAACGAAGCGCTCGGCGAAGCCGGGCCAGTCGACCTCGGGGTAGGCCGCGATATGGGCATTGTAGTTGCCCACTGCACCGTTGATCTTGCCGAGCAGCTCGACGCTGGCGATCTGGTCGCGCTGGCGGCGCAGCCGGTACACCACGTTCGCCATTTCCTTGCCCAGCGTGGTGGGCGAGGCCGGCTGCCCGTGAGTACGCGACAGCATCGGCATCTCTGCGGTCGCGTGCGCCACCGCCGCAATTGACTGGATCACCTGATCCAGCAGCGGCAGCACCACCTGGCCGCGGGCTGCCTTGAGCATCAGGCCGTAGGCCAGATTGTTGATGTCTTCCGACGTGCAGGCGAAATGGAAAAACTCGCTGATCGCTTCCAGCGCCTCGTTACCGGCGATTTTCTCCTTGAGGAAATACTCCACCGCCTTGACGTCGTGGTTGGTGGTGCGCTCGATGTTCTTGACGCGGCGGGCGTCGTCCTCGCTGAACTTTTCGACAATCGCGTTCAGCACATTGTTGGCGTGCTCCCCCAGGGCGGGCACCTCGGGGATATCCGGATGTGCCGCCAGCGCCTGCAGCCAGCGCACCTCGACCAGCACCCGGTGTCTGATGAGGCCGAACTCGCTGAAAATGGGTCGCAGGTCTTCGGTCTTGCGCGCGTAACGGCCGTCGACCGGCGAAACAGCAGTCAGTGATGTCAGATCCATGTGAGGGTTCTCTTCGGTTGGTGGCTCGCGTCGTATATTAACCGTTAAGGACGCTAAGGACGCGAAGGAAAATAAGGCTTGAATCGTCTCTGTTTCTAAACAGGAGCTGCCTATCTCCTGCCCGGAGCAGGGAACGAATATTTCCGCTTCTCATGCCCTGCGTGAAGCCCCTTGCGTGTCGTTCTCGTTCAAGGCTGCAACAGCTGTGCGGCATCAGGCGTACACGCCCCACGTGCTATCGGGCCCGTAAAGAGGTCCACCACTATCTAACAGGCCGCGTTGGTAGAGTGCCTTGTTTCCCTTCGCGTC
>CP070738.1:719537-721043 GCA_020347685.1 Gammaproteobacteria bacterium
AACGACCTGGATCTCGACATCCAGAACAAGACCGCGAACGTGCTGGCTTCGGCCTTCACCGGGGTGTTCCAGTAAGACGGTGTTCGGGGTTGCCTCGGGCGACGAGGCAACCCCGGCCCAACCCGTAACGCGGGACCCGCAGGTTGGGCTGAATGACATGAAGCCTAACGTTTTCGGGCCCGATGGCCTTCGCGTCGGTCCAGCCCAACCTCCGCGCTGAACTTCCGGGGTCGACGCTTTGCGAAGTCCTCCGACAGTTTCCGCCCGGGAAGACTCAGGACTCAGGCAGTCAAAGCGGCGTTGGCTGACGGTCAGAGCGTAGCGAAAACAGCGTCGCCAGCAGCAGGCTGATACTCAGTAGCAGCAATACGATACTGAGTGGCAACAGCACTTCCGCCATGCTGAAACCGAGGGGCAGTGGCGGTGTGTAGCCACACGCCTGGTGCACCTGGAACATGGCTGGAAACCAGTGGTCGAGTGGCAGCCAGGACGGCAACCCCAGGTCGAAACTGCACTCGCCTTCAACAAACCCGCGCTCGATGCCCAGCAACAGCCAGGCACGTTGCGCCAGCCCTGCCAGTAGCATGGTACTGAGCAGGTGTGCCACCAGGCCTCCCGCCTGGGTCCTGTGTACCGCCAGCGCCAGCAGCATCACCAGCATCAGGCCCAGCACCAGGATGCGCACGTGGATACACAACACACAAGGGCCGTAATCCATAACATACTGGAAATACAGGGCGGTTGCCTCGAGCGAAAAACCCAGCGCCAGCAGCGCCAGCCAGTACCAGCGCGACTGAGCCATGTTCGCAAGGGTGTTCAATACCGGTGTCCTCCAAAGCTCGATACCCGCAGGTGCCCGGGTGGCCTTCGGCCGCCGGGGCGGCCTCAGCCGGGTTCATCAATAAACGCGTCGATCACCCTGGCGGGATTGTCATCAGTGCTACAATCATCAATGCGACCGGGAAACAGAATGGCGCGGCCTTCGGGTTTCGCCTGCGCCGGAGCCCATCACCAACACCCTCCAGCGTGCCTCCGGCCTTATTATACGGAGCATCGCGTTCTAATAAAATCTGGACCGGCTGTAGCCGGAGCAAAACCTTTGCAACGGACAGATCTGCGGTTCATCGGCTACCCCTGATGATGAGTCCAGCGGCGGGTTTTGGTGCACAAGAGCAGGAGCCTCTCTCGCCCAGCGGGCTGCCTTGTCCAGCCGCGAGACGCTAGCGACGCGGCAGGCGGGCAGGGATGTGCGTGACCTGTCGGTTAAAAATTCGCCTCTGAGAGGATGAAAGGGAAGCTGATAACAGACCGAGGCGGGCGACTCGCGCGAAGTGCCCGGGTATTCCCAGTTTCAGCCCTGGAAGCAAGCATGCCTCCGGCGACGGTATCTTAGGTGGATTATGGCGAAATGGGGCGGTGAGATTTCAGCGCTGCTTCGATACCGGGGCCGGGCTGGCTCGAGACCCGCAGACAGCGGGGCGCATAAATGCACTGTTATCGATCGGG
>CP070738.1:721143-722631 GCA_020347685.1 Gammaproteobacteria bacterium
GTGGCATGGGTTATATGTTCGTTCCCGGGCAGACGAAACCGGCCGGCTAGGGGGCAGGCCTGCCGAATTCCATCCGTCAATGTATCCGGGCCGTTTCAATTGTTTCAGTCGTGTAACAGCGCACCACTATTCCTGCCACCCTGTATAAACTCTGATCAGGGAACGGGGTAGCCAGAACGTGAAGAGACCCAGACCATGAGCGCCGAGACAGGCAGTGTGCAACAGCATAGCGACAGCGGAGACCTGCGGGAGATTTTCCGCATTGCCGCGGCGGGTGTTGCGGCC
The DNA here is from genome assembly GCA_020347685.1 of Gammaproteobacteria bacterium. Taxonomy (GTDB): domain Bacteria; phylum Pseudomonadota; class Gammaproteobacteria; order DSM-19610; family DSM-19610; genus Thiogranum. The sequence goes on from CP070738.1 coordinate 721,429, forward strand.
GAACGCGGCGATAACGTGTTTCGCGAACTGGTGCGTAACATCGCACTGGCGCTGGACGTGGATCACGCTTTTATCGGTATCCTTGAAAACGAGAGTACCGACACGGTACGCGTCATCGCCGGTTATTTCTTCAGGCAGTTTACCGACACCTTTACCTACGACCTCAAGGACACGCCCTGCGAGAACGTAATTGGGCAGCAGTTTCGCTGTTACCCGGAGGGCGTGTCCGAGCTGTTTGCCGACCCGCATATCAAGGAACTGCAGACCGATGGCTATGCCGGCATTCCGCTGTTCGATTCCCGTGGCGGCGTACTGGGGCTGATGGCGATTGCGGACCGCAAACCGTTGCGGGATCTGTCGCTGATCGAAAACCTCCTGAAAATATTTTCCGTGCGCGCAGCCGTCGAACTGGAGCGCCTGTACGCCGACCAGGCACGCAGTGAAAAGGAACGGGCGCTCATTAAGAGCGAGGATCGCCTGCGCGCCACCGTCGCGGCTGCGCTGGACTGCATTATCGCCATGGACCGGGACGGCCAGGTGATCGAGTTCAACCCGGCGGCCGAGCAGGTGTTTGGCTACAGAAAGTTCGACATCCTGGGCCAGCCGCTGGCCGACCTGATTATCCCGGAGCGTTTCCGCGCCGCCCATTCGCAGGGAATGTCGCGATTCTGCGAGACTGGCGAAGGCGCCTTCCTCGGCCAGCGCGTCGAGGTGGTGGCGATGCGCGCCGATGCCAGCGAGTTCCCCGCGGAACTGGCGATATCGGTTGCACAGGGTGCCGAGGGCGAGATTTTTATTGGCTACCTGCGTGACATCACCGAGCGTCGCAAGGCCGAGCAGCAACGCAAACAGCTCGAGGCGCAGCTGCGCCAGGCGCAGAAAATGGAGGCGATTGGCCAGCTCACCGGGGGTATCGCGCACGACTTCAACAACATTCTGACTGCCATGATGGGTTATGTGGTTCTGGCGGAAGAACAGGTGCAGGAGCGGGGTGACGAAAAACTTGCCAAGTACCTCGACCGCATCGACAGGTCCGGGCAGCGGGCGCGCGACCTCATCCAGCAGATGCTCACCTTCAGTCGTGGTCAACGCGGGGAGCCGCGTCCGGTCAACCTGGCCCCACTGGTCAGTGAGTGGGTGACCCTGATCCAGTCGACATTGCCATCCAGCGTGGAGATCGTTACGGAGCTGGACCCGCGACTG
>CP070738.1:722731-724215 GCA_020347685.1 Gammaproteobacteria bacterium
CCCAGATCGTGCTGATGGTTGCGGTGCTCGGATTTCTGGCCGGGCGCCCGGATTTCCTGGATATCGCGCTGGTGTACGTGCTGATCTCCTTCGTCAGCACGCTCGCGGTGCTCAAGTTCTGCCGCCGCCACCACGAGCCACCGGACTGTCACTGCAAGGTGGGAGACGAGGACTGATGCAGCTGCTGGTCGATAGCCTGAGCTGGGTGTGCCTGGTCGGCGGCGGACTGTTTCTGATCGCCGGTGCCATCGGTATTCTGCGTTTTCCGGATTTCTATTCCCGTCTGCACGCGCTGGGCGTGTGCGACACCATGGGCGCGGGATTGACGCTGCTGGGCCTGATGCTGCAGGGTGGCCTGACGCTGGTCACCGTCAAGCTGATGCTGATTTTCTATTTTGTCATCTTTACCGGGCCCACGGCCATTCATGCGCTGGCCGCGGCGGCCCGCCTCTCCGGTGTCGAACCGGAGGGCGGCGAGGGAGGGCGGCAGCAATCGAGCACCTGATAAACAATGTGCTGCTGGGACTGCTGGTGATTACCGGCCTGGTGATCGCACGCATGCGCAGCCTGTTTGCGGTAGCCATGTTGACCAGCATCTACAGCCTGCTGTCGGCGGCGGTGTTCGTGGTTCTGGACGCGGTGGACGTAGCGCTTACCGAAGCCGCGGTGGGAGCCGGATTCTCCACCATCGTCATGCTCGCTGCGGTGTCGCTGACCACCGAGCGGGAGGAGGCGCCGAAGCACCGGCCGCTGTTGCCGCTGCTGGTGGTGGTCGCTACCGGGGCCGCGCTGATCTACGGGACGCTGGACATGCCGCGTTATGGCGATCCGAACGCGCCGATTCACCAGCACGTCATGCCGGCGTATATGCAGGAAACCCCCGGCGACATCGGGGTGCCGAATGTGGTGACCGCGGTGCTGGCGAGTTACCGGGGTTACGACACCCTGGGCGAGGTGACGGTGATCTTCACCGCCGGGGTCGGGGTGCTGATTCTGCTGGTGGCGCGTTCGCGCAGAGACAAGAAGGAGAACAGGAGCGAATGAAATCACTGGTTGTACTGCGTGTCATCGCCAAGCTGTTTTTTCCACTGATCCTGATCTTCGGCCTGTACGTGCAGTTTCACGGCGATTACGGGCCGGGCGGCGGTTTCCAGGCCGGGGTTATTTTTGCCACCGGGTTTATCCTCTACACCATGGTGTTCGGCCTCGAGGCGGCGGAAAAGGTGATCCCGCCGGACCTGTTGCGGGTGCTGATGGCGGTCGGCGTGCTGATTTACGCCGGGGTCGGTTTCGAGAGCCTGGTGCTGGGCGGCAACTTCCTCGAATACCGCGTGCTCGCCGATGATCCGGTGGGTGGCCAGCACCTGGGTATCGCGCTCATCGAGCTGGGCGTGGGGATTACCGTGGCGGCGGTGTGCATTGCCGTATACTACGGCTTCGCGGAACGCGGACAGGAGTAGCCACCAACAGCGCCCGGCGCACAC
>CP070738.1:724315-725796 GCA_020347685.1 Gammaproteobacteria bacterium
GCGGTTCTGCGGTCGAGGGTGCGGCGGCGCTCTTCGTGTGATCTTCGGTCGCTGGAACGTCGTTGCTGCTGCACTTTGATAATCGCCGATAGTTATTGGTTTTAAATCAATTCAGTAAAACAAACGAAACAGCGGAATGAGTATCGCCGATGGACTGTGGCTGGCGCAGGTGCCCGGTCCGCGCGCCAGAGTATAAGAAACTTCCCGGGGGGAGAACAGGCGTCACCAGTAATTTTCCACTGTGATGTGTCCGGGGGTGCGGCGCCGGTTGCGCTCCAGCCCGCGCGCCTGCAGGATGGCAGAGGTATCCTTGACCATCTCCGGGTTGCCGCAGATCATGATTTGCGATGTCTCCGGGCGGATATCCAGCGCGGCGCGTTGCTCGAGCAAAGACGACTGCAGAGCTGCCGGGATGCGCCCCGGCAGCGCAAAGCCGCTCTGTTCGCGGCTGACAAAAGGAATGAACTGGAACTGGCGCGGATGGCGCGCCGCGAACGCCTGGATGGTGTCGGCGAAACTCAGTTCTTCCGCCATGCGTACCGCGTGCACCAGTACGATGCGTTCGAAGCGCTGCCAGGGTTCGACGGTCTTGAGGATCGATAGAAACGGCCCGATAGCGGTTCCGGTCGACAGCATCCACAGGTGCCGCGCATCCGGGACCTCGTTGAGGGTCAGGAAGCCGGAGGGTCTGCGCATCACCCAGATAGGGTCGCCGGGTTGCAGATTGGTCATGGCGCGGGTCAAGGGGCCGTCGGGCACGGTGACGAAATAGAATTCAAGCGGCATTTCCTGCGGCGCATTCACATAGGAGTAGGGCCGCTCCACGAACTCGGCGTCGACCTGCAGTCCCAGCTTGGTGAACTGGCCGGCCAGGAACGGCTGCACATCGGCCTCAACCTGCACCGAATACAACTTGTCGGTCCAACGCCGCAGCGCGTATACGCTGCCTTCGCTCCAGCGCTTGGGATCGATTGCCTTGCTCATGTCTGCAGGGTCCTGGGGCCTGTTAAAGGTTGCAGTTGTCGGTAATGGGCTTCGATCAGCTGCAGCCGCGCCCAGGCATCGGCCAGCCTGCGCTCGGGGTCGTGCTGCGCCAGAAACGCGCCCGCGTCGTGGCATAGCGCCGCGATCTGCTGCTCGTCGAACAGCGTCAGGGTGGCTGCCAGCGTATCTTCGGCTTCGCTCAGCAGCGACGGGATAAGCTCATCCGCAGCGATCGGCGAATCGGGGTGCATCAAGGCGGCGACCAGCGGTATCTCCTGCAGCTCGTAGTGTGCCTTGCGGGCGAGATCTTCCTCGATCAGCTGTTGTTGCGCGTGGGCGTCATTGCCGGCCCCGGCGCGGATCGCCTGCATGATGAGGTCGACCAGGCGGATAATAGACTGCTTAACGGGCGTCATGTCGCCCGGCAGGGCGCAGGCCTGCTGATAGCTGCGGTCGAGTTCCGCCTTGATCTCCAGGACGGTTTCGCTGGGTGTATT
>CP070738.1:725896-727372 GCA_020347685.1 Gammaproteobacteria bacterium
CAACTGCAACAGGTTGCGAATACTGATATGGGTGCGTCCGATCTCCATCGAAATGGTGACCGGAATGTCGAGAATGACATCCAGGTTGGCCTCATCGGAGGCTGGTCCACCCGAGGTATCTTCCAGGTCATCGAATTCCGCCGCAGGTGCGTCGTTGTCCGCGCTTTCCGCATCGGCCTGTTCGGCCATGGCGGCCGCCCAGTCATCGGCCGCATCTGGTTCCTGGACTTCGGTTTCTTTACTCATCGGCGTCTCCCACTGCCAACGTCACTGTTCCGTTTGATCCGGAACGATCTTGTTTATGATCTTGACCGCCCTGCTGCCGTTGTAGACACCGAATTTTCCGCGAAACACCGGGGTGTTCTCGGCTTCCAGGGTAACCAGTTTGGGCAAGTCGATCGGGATCACATCACCGGCTTTGAGCCGGTTGAGTTCACGCAAAGTTATGGTCGCTTCAACCAGGGTGGACTGCATCGCGACCCGGGCCTGCTTCATTTCCTCGCGTATGGCGCGTGTCCAGCGCTCATCCCGGTCACTGCGATCACTCTGCACGCCGGCGTCGAGCAGGTCACGGATCGGTTCCACCATGGAATAGGGCATCGTCATGTGCAGGTCGCCACCGCCGCCGTCGAGCTCGACACGGAATGTGTTGACAACTACAACTTCGGTGGGACTGACGATGTTGGCGAAATGCGGATTGACTTCGGAACCCTGGTAGTCGAACCCGACTTCCAGCACCGGCTTCCACGCCTGCTTCAGGTCGTTAAACGCGATATCCAGCACCATACGTATGACGCGCAACTCGGTGGGTGTAAATTCGCGCCCTTCGATCTTGGTATGAAAGCGGCCGCCGCCACCAAAAAAATTGTCCACCAGTGCGAACACCAGTTTCGGTTCGAGAACGAAAAGCGCCGTACCGCGCAGTGGCTGGACGCGCACCAGGTTCAGGCTGGTCGGCACGAACAGGCTGTGCACGTACTCGGCGAACTTGAGCATCTGCACGCCCGAAACCGAAATCTCGCCCGCCCGGCGCAACATGTTGAAGAGGCTGATACGGAAATAACGTGCGAAACGCTCGTTGATCATTTCCAGCGTGGGCATACGCCCACGCACGATGCGGTCCTGGCTGGCAAAGTCGTAGCCCTGAATTTGCCCTTCGGGAACCTCATCATCGGTTTCTGTCTCGACATCGCCACCGGATACTCCGTGCAGCAGCGCGTCGATTTCGTCCTGGGAAAGCAGATCGTTCACTGGCGCACCCTATTGCATGACGAAGCTGGTGAAGAACACGTTCTCGACACCGGGGCTGCCGGTTTCCTGCTTCAACACTTTCTGCACTTCTGAAAGGGTTTCGTCACGCAGTTTTTCCTTGCCATCGCGGGTATTCAGTGCATGGGGATCCTGGCTGCTGAACAGCATAACGAGGTTGTTGCGAATCGCAGGCCGATGCTCCTTGATCGAGTCGGCTACGGCCGG
>CP070738.1:727472-728935 GCA_020347685.1 Gammaproteobacteria bacterium
GTTCAATCTCAACAGCCTGGTGGTGGCAGGGCAGGCGGACGAACCCGCCGTCGATCGCTACAAGCACCTGCTGGAGGCGCTCGACCTGCCGGTGGAGCTCGCCGATGCACTGGTCGACTGGATGGACGCGGATGTCAACGTTCGCTTCCCGGACGGCGCCGAGGACCAGACCTACCTGCTGTTGCAGCCCGCCTACCGGACGTCCAACCAGCCGCTGGCCGATGTCAGTGAGTTGCGCGTGATCCGCGGCTACGAGCCGGAGGTGATAGAAGTGTTGCGGCCGCATGTCATCGCGCTGCCCGGGCCGACGCCGATCAACATCAATACCGCCACCGCCACCGTGCTGCGCAGCCTGGCGCCGCAGCTGAGCGAAATGGATGGCGCGAACCTGGTGAGTGCCCGCGCCGCGGCGGCGGAGGAAGCCTTCGTGGATGTCGGGGCGTTCCTGGCACTGCCCGAAATGGCCGGCAAGCAGCCGCCACCCGACGCGGCCGCGGTGAGTGTCAGCAGCGAATGGTTTGTGTTCGAAGGGCAGGCCAACGTCGGCCAGGCGAGCGCACGGCTGGCGACCCTGCTGCACCGCAGCAGCCAGGGTGTCGACGTGATTCAGCGCCGGCGCGAGTTTGTGCCGCTGCCGGAGGCTGAATAGCGCGAGCGGCGCCGGGATCATGGTAGGATGCGCCACTAGCCCGTTTTCTCACTCCGCTGCGGTAAAATGAGACCCAACGGGGCTTAGGTTAATTGGTCATTGCACCCAACGAGGTCACACGTGTCCTGCGGGTGCTGGCGATGACGAATTGGTCGTGGCTTCCGCGGGGATAGATGTAATGACAAGAGAGCTTACTCGACAACGGACACGGTTTGTTCCGACCATGCGGGCCGGGACACAGGGATGAGTCGGTATGGCTGAAACACTATTGATCCGCCTGGCTACCGAGAACCGCGGTTTTCGCGACTGGGTGCTGGTCGACGAACAGGGCGTGGCCAGAAGTCCGGTGCAGACCGGAGTGCCCGATGCGGGCATCATCGCCGGCGCCACCCGCGTGGTAGTGCTGGTGCCGGGGGCCGAGGTGTTCATCGGTGACGCCCGGGTGCCGGGGCGCAACCGCCAGCGGGTATTGCGTGCCGTTCCCTACGCGCTGGAAGAAAAGCTGGCCGGCGATGTCGAGAGCATGCATTTTGCGCTCGGGCCGGTGCAGAACATCGATCACTATCCGGTTGTCGCCGTCGAGCGTGCGAAGATGGATGCCTGGGGCGCGCTGCTGCGAGAGCAGGGCATCAGTGCAACGCAGTGGCTGCCCGATGTGCTGGCCCTGCCGACGGCCGAAGAGGGCTGGAGCCTGCTGGTGGACGCTGACAGCGTGCTGGTGCGCAATGGCGAATATACCGGTTTTGTCGTCGACATGGAGAGCTTCTACACGCTTTTTTCCCTGTTTCAGGCCCGGGAACAGGCACCGCAACGG
>CP070738.1:729035-730485 GCA_020347685.1 Gammaproteobacteria bacterium
AAGTGGTTTGAAACTGAAACTGTCCACCTGACCATCGACACGGGTCAGTTCAACTTCCAGTTCCACAGCATCGGGCGCAATGGGTTCGCCCTGGTGATAGGCATAGACATGGAATTCCGGTGGCACGCCGGTTTCATACAGCACCAACTCAATGGCGAAGCTGCCCTGTTCGAACAGCTTGCCACCGTGCGGCCCTTTAGGAATCGCGGCGCTGGCGGATACGTCAGCCGCGCGACTATCCTCGGCGGCATGGCTTTCAATGGTCGGCCACCAGCTCAGGGTCACGCCGGCGACAACTAAACTCAGGAGGACATTGCGGGTCATGGGGATACTCCGTTATCAGGGGCAGCGCCGATGAGGCGATCGATTTCGATACGCACGGCGTGGTGTTCGGCGGCGGCTGACAGGAGTTCGATGCGCGCCTCAAGCAAGGTTTCCTGGGCCGCACTCAGTTCCGACAGCGAATAGCGACCGGCGTCATAACCGTGACTGTAGTCGGCCAGCGCCTTTTCAGCGGCAGGAATAATGCGGCTCCGGTAAGTCTCGAACCGGTCGCGTGCATGCAGCAGTTCCTGATGCAGACCCGACAGCGTGGCGCGCAGCGCAAGCCGCCGGTCCCGTGCCAGCAGTGGTTCGCGCGCGGCAAGTGCCTCGGCCTCATTTACGTAGGCTCTGGAGCGACCGCCACTGCCGAGTGGGATGCGTAGCGACGCCACCAGGCCGACATCATCGCTGTCATTCAAGTAACGCACGCCCGCGCGCAAATCCAGGTCGGGCTGTGCCAGCGTGCGCGCGAGCAACCGGCGCGCCTCACTCAGGCGCTCGGTGGTCGCCAGGCGTGCGATTGCCGGATTGCCGTCGATCGCCTGATCGAGGACCGCAAAATCAGGCTCCGCATCCAGGCGGAAGATATCGGCCTGTACCGTCTCGAAATCCGGTTCGAACGCGCCCCACATCACGGCCAACTGGCGGCGGCCGTTGTGTAGCAGATGATCGGTCTCCTCCAGGTCAAGTTCCGCGCGTGCCAGATTGATCTGCACACGGCTTCGCTCCGCCGCCGGTGCCTTGCCGATTTGATGGCGCTGTCCCACCGACTGGAGTGTGCGCTGCATCAACGCAACCCGCTGCTCCGCGAGTTCGCGTTCGGCCTGCACCCGCACCAGGGTAAGGAAGCGCCGCGCGGTCTCGGCCAACAGGTCCAGCCGCTGCGCATCCAGGTCATGGCGCAACAGACCGGCTTCGAGCTGTGCCACATCGCCCCGATGGCGAGGCTTGTCGCCGAGTTCGAGCACCCGGCCCAGGCTGAGCGTGGTCTCCAGTCCGCTCACCCCGCTGACCGTGCCGGATCCGGCGAAATTTTCCAGCTCTATACCCAGTTCGTAGGGCTTGGATTGGCGCTGCTGGCGAAGGCGTTCAGCCGCCGCGCGGGAGTCAAAATCGGCCACCTGCA
>CP070738.1:730585-732011 GCA_020347685.1 Gammaproteobacteria bacterium
GTGCGCAAGATCTACGGCAGCGGGCAGGCGGCGGTGCACGCGCTGGCCGGTATCGATATGCGCATCGATGCCGGGGAGTTCGTGGCCATCATGGGTCCGAGCGGCTCGGGCAAATCCACCGCCATGAATATACTGGGTTGCCTCGACACCCCCAGTGAGGGACAGTACCTGTTCCGGGGCGTCGATGTCGGACAGCTTGACCGCGACCAGCGGGCGCTGCTGCGGCGCAATTTCCTGGGCTTCGTGTTCCAGGGCTATAACCTGCTGGCGCGCAACAGCGCGCTGGAGAACGTCGAGCTGCCGCTGACCTATCGCGGCATGGCGCCGACGCCGCGGCGCGCGCAGGCGCTGGCGGCGCTGAAGAAGGTCGGGCTGGAAGACTGGGCGCAACACTTGCCCTCGGAACTGTCCGGGGGGCAACAACAACGGGTCGCCATTGCGCGCGCCATGGTGACCGGCCCTGCTGTGCTGCTGGCCGACGAGCCGACCGGCAACCTGGACATGGCGCGCAGCCACGAAATCATGCAGCTGATCTCGGCCCTCAACAGCGAGGAAGGGATCACTGTGATCATGGTGACCCACGAATCGGACATGGCGGCCTATGCCCGGCGCATCATTCATTTTCTGGACGGCCGGATTCAGTCCGACGGTCGCAGTGTGGAGACCGGCTGATGTTCCGCGAAACCCTCAAGCTGGCCCTGCAGTCGATACGCATCAATCCGCTGCGGTCGTTTCTGACGGTGCTCGGCATCGTCATCGGGGTCGGTGCCGTGATCGCCATGGTGACCCTCGGCAGCGGCACCACCGCCCAGGTGACGGCCGATGTCGCCAAGCTGGGCACCAACCTGCTGGTGCTGCGCCCCGGTCAGGCACGGCGCGGCCCCGGCGGCGTGCGGGAAACGGCCGCGGCCTTCGATCTCAAGGACGTCACTGCGATCGAGCATCAGATCGACGGGGTGCGCATGGTGGCCCCGACCGCCCAGCACAACGCCAAGGCGATCTACGGCAACAGCAACTGGTCGACCACTGTGATCGGCACCGACACCCGTTACCTCGGTACCCGTGACTGGAGCCTGGCCAGCGGCCGAGCCTTCTACGAGGGCGAACTGCGCGCCGGCCAGATGGTCTGCCTGATCGGCGAGACGGTGCGCAACAACCTGTTCGGGCGCAGCGCGCCGGTGGGCGAGGTGATGCGTCTCGATAAACTGTCCTGCCGTATCATCGGCCTGCTGCGCGCCAAGGGCGTATCGAGCTTCGGCATGGACCAGGACGACCTGGTGCTGATTCCGTTGCGGGCCCTGCAACGGCGCATCGCCGGTAACCAGGACACCACGGCCATTTACATCGCCGTGCAGGACGGGGTCGGTACCGAAAAAGTGCAGCGTGACATCGAACTGCTGATGCGCGAGCGCCGTCAGATTTCTCC
>CP070738.1:732111-733526 GCA_020347685.1 Gammaproteobacteria bacterium
GCTGCTGTAGTGGAGTTTGGCGTGGAAAATGCCGCGTTCGACCATCAGCTCGTGGACGATATCGTGGACCTGGTTGAGACACACGTCCATGGCCGAGGGCACCCGCTCCTGGTTGAACAGGTTCTGTCGGATGGCCGGGTCACCGCGGATCTGCCGCCAGCGCGCCGGGACCTGGGCGGCCTGCTGAAGCTGCGGCAGGTCGCGCAGATCGAAATCGGCGGCAAGACACCCGAGCGCAACGCTTTGCGCACCATATACGCGCTGCAGCGCGGTCATACAGCTGCGCCGGGTGAAGCGGCTGATATAGACGTCCGAGAGCAGAAAGTCGCGGCCGGCGGCGTAACCCGACAGATAGGGCCGTCCGCTCAGGTTCTGGCCACGCGCCGTGACATCCGCACCCGACTTGCCGACATTGGCACTCAGCTGGCGCCCGTCGCCATCGATGGCGTACAACAGCTGGCAGCAGGGAATATCCGCGAGCGATTCCCGCAGCACCCGGTCCAATATGTCTGCATCGTCCCAGGCGCAGGCACAGCGCTCCGCAATCGGCTCCAGGGCACGGCGCAGCACCGACAACAGCTGCAGCCGGTGCCGGTGAATGACGTCGTGCAGTGATTCGTGCCGGTCCATCGACCCGCCCCCACTGGCCTGCAACCGGACATTGGCGTCGGTTGTTTTACCTGGAGCCGTAGCAATCGCCGTGCCTTGCTGTGCAGCACCGTCAAGAACTAGAACAAGCTCTTTAAAACAAGTGGTTACAATTCAGGCTTCGTTCTAGCCCTGAGGCAACCCGCACCAACAACGCCGGCCGCAAGCCGCCCCCGCATCAACGCGGTGCAGAACTGCGCGCCCGAAGCGTCGCTCACACCGCTGCACGGCCGTGCGCATCCAGGCGGGCGCCTGCCTGCCTGCGGCATCGGCATGCCCGGCGACGCCTTGCTAAACTGCGCACAGCGCCCTAACGCCGGGAGGATAAACACCATGACGGCACGTACCATACCCGCAGTATTGATCCTGTTCAGTGTGGGCTGCTGGCCATTGGCGGTGGCCGCAGACCCTGCCAGTCACCGTCAGGCGGTGGACAGGCTATTCGAGCTTACGGATATGCAGCAGAAGATCGCCGAGAGTGTCGACAACGTGCTGGCCATGCAACTGGGCCAGAATCCGGCCCTGCGCGAACACCGGGACCTGGTGCGCGCCTGGCTGGAGAAAACCATTGGCTGGCAAGGCCTCAAGGACGATGTCACAGACATGTATTTAAAAACTTTCACGGAACAGGAACTCGACGAGATGAACGCCTTCTACGGCTCGCCGACCGGCCGCAAGGTGATCAAGCAACTACCGGAACTGGTGCAGCAGCGCAACCGCATCGCCATGCAGCGTATGCAGGACAATATCGGTGAGCTGCAACAGAC
>CP070738.1:733626-735041 GCA_020347685.1 Gammaproteobacteria bacterium
CGCACCTCGCTGATCATCTGCGGCAGGCGGTGCAGAGTCTGTGGGCCGAACACCAGGTCCACGTAGGGCGCGCGTTCGCGCAGCGCTTCGCCCTCCTGGCTGGCCACACAGCCGCCCACGCCGATGATCAGCTCCGGGCGTTTCTGCTTCAGCTCACGCCACTGGCCCAGCTGCGAGAACACCTTTTCCTGCGCCTTTTCACGGATCGAGCAGGTATTGAGCAGCAGCACGTCGGCCTCATCCGCCGACGACGCCAGCTGCAGACCATGAGCATCGGCGAGCACATCCACCATCTTGGCGGAATCGTACTCGTTCATCTGGCACCCGTGGGTTTTGACAAAAACTTTTCCGACCATGAAAGGGAAAATTCGTGTTGAACGGCACGCCACAATACGTGAAACAGGTCGCGTATTGTACAGGGAATTCGGTGGGTAATCAGTAAACAAAAGGGTGGAAGCCGGCCTGTAAGCCGGGTTCTGTCGTGGACAACCATTCATCTGGGATGCACGTCACCGTGCACCTCGAGCGACCTACCCGGGAACGGCGCGGGCCACGCCCATGTTCCCCTATTTGGTCTTGCTCCGGGTGGGGTTTACCCTGCCACCGCTGTTGCCAGCGGCGCGGTGCGCTCTTACCGCACCATTTCACCCTTACCTGAGCCCGAAGGCCATCGGCGGTATATTTTCTGCGGCACTTTCCGTAGGCTCGCGCCCCCCAGGCGTTACCTGGCACCCTGCCCTGTGGAGCCCGGACTTTCCTCCGTGACCGAAGTCACAGCGGCTGTCCGGCCGACTTCCAAGCTCAACATAGCCCTGAACGCTCGTTCTGACAAGCACCAATTGTCGATTTCTCTTACAAGCGTGCCGAGCACCGCCAAAAACCTTCGAAATACAACTTAACCAACTGATTAAAAAGATGAAATACAAGAAACAGGGCGAGTAGACCAGTTCGTCAGCACCCTTTCGGGGCGTCGAATTGACTTACACGCCCCTTACGCTCAAAGGATACGTCATTGTTTTAGTTAGTGTTCCACTAATGGCCCGCGTTTTGCCTCTGAATGCGGCTGTGAGCTCGTTGGGGTCGGGTTCGCACTAACGGATTCCAAGGACCCAAAACAACAATGAAGTTGGAGGAGAAATACGCATGAGATTGTCCCGTCTGGCTGCCTTGGCAGCATGCTTTGCATCAGCTGTCTCTGCTACCGTAGCCCAGGCCGCTTTCGTCATGACGCTCAGTGACGGTGTGACCAATGTCGTTTTGAGCGATGATCAGAACGCTGGGTTCACCACTGACTCCGGCCTTATGACCACTATCGGCGATGGCAACATTTCAGAGGCTGGACTACTTACCTTCAACGGCAGCATCGGCAGCTTCCTGGTTAATGTGACTACCGGAGTCAGCGACCCGCTGATTGG
>CP070738.1:735141-736519 GCA_020347685.1 Gammaproteobacteria bacterium
AGCGGTGAGCCCGTCCGGGCGGTCCGCGACAAAGAGTATGTTCTTGAAACGTTTCATCGATCGTCTCCTGCCGTCTCTTATGCTGAGGAAACCAATGCGACCAGCAACAGGCCGCCGATACCAAGCCAGAGAGCGCCCGCCAACGGCCAATGGTCCTCGCTATCGCCCGCGTAGCGCGGCGCTAGCGACCGGCGCTTCAGGGTCTGCTGAATTCGTTCGTGCAACTTGCGCCACACTGACACCAGCTTCACCATGACAATCAGTACTGGGCGGGTCGGGCGGCGCATTGCGCGTGCAAACCGAGAAGCAGCACGTCTTGCGGCCGCACATCGCCTGCGGATAGCGCGGCGGCCCGGCAAACGCCCGACGGCCAGCAGCGCCGCTGCGGCTACCAGTGCGCCCAGAATCACCGGCGCCAGGTTGGCGAACAACTGGCCGGCATCGGCAAGCGCGAAGGGAAATACAGCAATGACCGCCAGCAGGGCCAGCCACGCCGTCGTCGATGCGGTGCCGTACGGGGCAGTCCCGCTGTGGCGCTGTTTCCAGACCAGAAACAGGAAGCGCGCCATCAGCAGGGTGGTGGCAGCAGCGGATGCGGCAAGCAGCCCTACAAGCGGCTGGGCCTGTTCAGGAAGTCCTGCCGTTAGCACCGACTTGGCGAGCGCGCCACTGGTCAGGGGGGCCCCCGCCAGAGCAAGGGCCAGAAAGCCGAGCCCCGCCACCAGCCACGGACGCAGGCCGCCGCGTTCCGCCAGGCCGAGCCCGAGAAACAGCGCCCCCTTAACCAGCGCGTGGTGCGCGGCATACAGTGCCAGTGCGCCGATCAGGGCCGGAGCCGCCGTCGGCCAGGCCAGCGCCGCCCCCAATCCGGCGGTCAATACGCCCATTTTGCTGATACTGGAGTAGGCCAGCAGCAGCCTAGGTTGCTGCTGCAACAGGCCGACGCCGGCGCCGAAGAAGATGCCGGCGATGCCAGCGAGCATCAGCGCCTGTCCCCAGTCGGCGAGCGCCGCATCGCCGGGCGGCAGGAACCGCATCCAGCCGAGCAGCCCTGCTTTGATCATGGCACCGCTCAGCACTGCAACGCCGGGCGTCGGCGTAACGGCATAGGCCTGCGGGAGCCACAGATGCAGACCGGGCAGCGCCAGCTTGATGCCGAATCCGATCACCAGCAGCAGCGCCGCCAGGCCTACCGGCGGATTCGCTGTCAGGCCGTCGAAGGTCAATGCTCCCGCATTCTGCGTCACCAGCATGACCACCGCGACGAACAGCAGCAGCTCTCCGGCGATGGTCCAGGCGAGATAACGGCGCGCCGCCCGTCTGGCGCGCAGCGTTGCGGAATGGACGACCAGCCCATAGGCGGCCAGACCCATGAGCG
>CP070738.1:736619-737991 GCA_020347685.1 Gammaproteobacteria bacterium
GTATGAAACCGGGCTACCTGGAAACGGTACTGTTTGCATTGATGAGGAGCTAGTCTGTTTTGACGGGGGAATCTCAGAATCGGGTGCTGTCCGGCATGCGGCCCACGGGGCGACTGCATCTGGGCCACTACCACGGCGTGTTGAAAAACTGGGTCCGGCTGCAGCACGAATACGATTGCTATTTCTTTGTGGCGGACTGGCATGCCCTGACCACCCATTACGAAGATCCGCAGATCATCGGCGACAGCGTCATGGACATGGTGATCGACTGGCTGGCGGCGGGTGTCAATCCCGCCAGCGCCAAGATCTTCGTGCAGTCCGATGTGCCCCAGCACGCAGAGCTGCACCTGCTGCTGTCCATGATCACGCCGCTCGGCTGGCTGGAGCGCGTGCCCAGCTATAAGGACCAGCAGGAGAAGCTGCGCGAACGCGACCTGGCAACCTACGGGTTTCTCGGCTATCCGCTGTTGCAGAGCGCCGACATCCTGATGTACAAGGCCGGCTCGGTGCCGGTGGGCGAGGATCAGGTGGCGCACGTGGAGCTGACTCGCGAAGTGGCGCGGCGCTTCAACCACCTGTATGGGCGCGAGCCGGATTTCGAGGACAAGGCGCTGGCGGCCATGAAGAAGATGGGCAAAAAGAACGCCAAGATGTACCGCGAGCTGCGCAAGCGCTACCAGGAGCAGGGCGACCAGGAAGCTCTGGACGTGGGCCGCGCGCTGCTGGACGGCCAGGGCAACCTGACCATGGGCGACCGCGAGCGCCTGTACGGCTATCTGGAGGGCAGCGGGCGCATCATTCTCCCCGAGCCGCAGGCGCTGCTGACGCCGGCTTCCAAGATGCCCGGACTGGACGGCCAGAAAATGTCCAAGTCCTACAACAACACCATCGCGCTGCGCGATGACCCCCGCGACATCGAGCAGAAGCTGCGCACCATGCCGACCGATCCGGCGCGGGTGCGGCGCACCGACCCGGGCGATCCGGACAAGTGCCCGGTGTTCCAGCTGCACCAGGTCTACTCAGACGAAACCCGCCAGCAGTGGGTCCGGGAAGGCTGCACCTCGGCGGGTATCGGCTGCCTGGACTGCAAGCAGCCGATCATCGAGTCGGTGCTCGCCGAGCTGGCGCCGATCCGTGAACGGGCCCGCCAGTTCGAGGAAGACCCGCAGCTGGTGCGCAATATCCTGCAGCAGGGCGGCGAGGCAGCGCGCGATGTCGCTGATGAGACATTGAATGAAGTAAAGTCTGCAATTGGCTTAAAATACTAGAAAAAATACTATTAGTTCGTGCTTTACAAGAACTCAGTTGCGGGCCGGAAAATCCTAACCACAAAGGAACACGAAGGCGCACGAAGGAAAACCACGAACCGCTT
>CP070738.1:738091-739434 GCA_020347685.1 Gammaproteobacteria bacterium
ATCAACTGTACCCCGCACTGGTCTGATTCAAGATCCACGTCCAGCGCTGCGCGCGGTTCACGCCCCGGCACACTCAGATCATGGCGCCGCACAGTGCGCACCGGCAGTCGTGTCAGCAGCGCATTACCATAGTGGATACCGGCTTCGGTCATGGTCGCCCCCGGGATGGCACGGCTGCCGGTTTCCCGCGCCAGGTACGCCAGCACGTCGAGCTCGTGCCCGGGGCGGGATTCCACCTCCTGCAGCGCCACAACATCGGCATCGAGCTCCTTCAGCACCGCAGCGCAACGCTCCGGCGCCATGACCCCGTCGCGTCCGATACAGCGGTGCAGGTTCCAGGTTGCCAGCTTGATGAGCACCGCGGTAACTCAGGAATCCGCCTGGCTTTCGGTCCGCGCCTGCCTGCCGCGCAGCCACTTGCGCAACCATAACGTCAACACTGCAATCATCAACACCACTGCGGTCAGCCAGGCAATGCTGTCGATATCAGGATCACGGATGGAACGCAGCAAACCGTCCGCAAAGAACGCGATGGCGACCAGACCGGGCAGCAGGCCGACCAGCGTGCCCAGCGCGAAATCCCTGAAGCTGATGTGCGAGGCACCCGCCACCAGGTTCACAACCACAAACGGAGCGACCGGCACAATGCGTAAGGTAACAATGGTCAACACGCCGCGGTTCGACAGTTTCTTGCTGACGCTGTTCAGTCTTTCTCCGGCGTAGCGCCGCACCAGGTCGCGACCCATACCCTGCCCGGCCGCGTAGCTCAGCAAGGCACTGAGTTCGGCGCCGGCCAAGGAATAGAAAAACCCGGCCAGCGACCCGAAAGCCAGCACCGCCGCCACCACCAGTAATGTCAGCGGGACTGCAAGCGTTGCCGCCACCGCGATAGCGGCGATCACCAGCAGGGCGGCGGCAGGATGCGCGTTCAGTGATTGAGCCTGCCGGATCAGCGTATCGATATCCAGCCATTCGCCCAGCGCGGTCCAGCGCCACGCCGCGGCCAGGCCCAACAGTGCAGCCAGCGTCAACGCCCCCAGTACGGCGCGCCGCGCCGTGTGCGGCTTGTGCTCGTCGGGCACGAAATGGGTGACAAAACGTTGCGCATCGATTGGCTGTTCCGGGTCGATCAAGGCGGATTCGGGTACCAGTTGATCGATCTCCGGGTCCACTGCGGTATCCAGGGGCTGCAGGGTGCGTTCGCCACCACGCAGGCTTTCGATCGCCTTGATCAGCGATTGTTCGCTCTGCATGGCTTCGTCCAGCGTTGCGGGCTGCACCCCCAGGTGCTCGGACAGCAGTCGTTCCCGGATATGTTTGATCGCCCGCTCGGTATCGGTACC
>CP070738.1:739534-740874 GCA_020347685.1 Gammaproteobacteria bacterium
GCGGAGAGGCCGCGTGTCATCCGTTACATCTCTGCGTTGCCCGAGCACCAGGGCGAAACCTGCTACGGCCTGGTACTGGTCGAGGCCAACGGTATCCCGGTGCGGGTGCGGGCGCTCAGTGATCGCTATCCGCAGCTCTGCTATGCAGGAGACCCCGGTCATGGGCAGCCGCAGCTCCTGCGCTGGGCATTCGCGGCCGCCGACGCCGTTACGTCTGCCGGGGCAGAGACCGACACAGATGATGGGCTGGCAGAGGATCTGGCCCAGGAACGCCTGGCGGAGCTGGTGTTGCCGCCGGTCGAGATCACTGGCCTGGAACTCGATGCCTTGCAGCGCTTCGTGATCGGCGTCGGCCTCAATTATGCCGAGCACCGCGAAGAGGTGGGTGGCGAGGAAGACGAAACGGAACTGCTGGTGTTTCCCAAGCCGGTGGTGCCTACCGGCCCTTACGCGCCGGTGCGTGCCGGGGCGCAGATCGGCGAGCTGCCGGTACGGCCGGTGCTGCTGCTCGACTACGAAGTCGAGCTGGGCCTGGTGCTGCTCGAAGACCTGGATCTGCGCAATCCCCCGGGAAACTATGAGGCATTCATCAACAAGGTCGCGTTCTTCACCGCCAACGACGTGTCGGACCGCGAACCCATCATTCTCGACGAGGAAGCCGGTTATACCCGCGGCAAGTCGCATCCGAACTATCTTCCCATCGGGCCCTGGATGGTGCACGGCCGGCACCTGCGCCCCCGTGCCCGCAACGAGGGTGAACACAGTCTCGAGATCGGTGCGGCGGTGTCACAACTGCGACCTGCCGACGAGCCGCCGCTCGGCGAAATGCCGTTCGGGGAGGAGCGCCAGCTGTCCACGACCGATGCCATGTTGCGCGGACCCTGGGCCATCGTCAGGCACCTCAGCCAGACCTTTCGGCGCGGGCAGATAGTCTGCATGCGCGATGCCAATGGGCATCCACGCTTCATCCACGATGCAGACGGCGTCATCCCGGCCGGCAGCATCATTCTCACCGGAACACCGGGCGGTACCGCCATCCGCGAGCCGCGCCTCGTCGAGAAGGCGGGGCTGTTCGTGCGCGGCGGCCTCAGTGTCCAGGGCGCGAGAAAGGCGTTCATCGAGGATCTGGAACAGAATATCGCCGGCTCACCCTACCTCGAAGTCGGGGACAAGGTCGAAAGCTGGGTGGAATCGCTGGGACGGCAGCGCTGGTCTGTGGAAGCGGATGCCGAACGCAGGCCCTACAGCATCGACACCAGCGGTGCCTGTGAACCCGACAGTCGGCCGCAGCCGCCAGCGCAGCCGTGACGCGCACGGGAACATTTGCGCTCATTGGAGCT
>CP070738.1:740974-742298 GCA_020347685.1 Gammaproteobacteria bacterium
CGCGGCAAAGGTATCGACGCCGACTCGCTGCGGGTGTTCATCGAGTCACTGGATATTCCTGCGCAGGCGAAACAGCAACTGGCGGCGTTGACCCCGGCCGGCTATATCGGCAATGCCGTGCAGCAGGCGCGGTCGATATAGCTTCGCGCCGTCCTGTCTAGCCTGCCACGGGTACCGGGCTGTCCCAGCGTGATCCGGCCCATGCCTTGGATTCGATCCAGCTGGCCAGTTCGCCGGGCTGCAGCGGTTTGCGGATGAAGTATCCCTGCGCTGTATCACAGCCGAGCATTTCCAGCAGGTCCCAGACGTCGGAGCTTTCCACCCCTTCGGCCACCACTTTGAGGCCCAGGTTATGCGCCAGGTCGATGGTTGCACGCACGATCACCGCGTCGTTCTCGTCGCGGTCCATCTGGGTGACGAACGAGCGGTCGATCTTGATTTCATCGACCGGCAACTGCTTGAGGTACGCCAGCGAGGAGTAGCCGGTACCGAAATCATCGATGGAAATCTGGAACCCCATGTTGGACAGACGCCGCATGACCCGGCGGGCCGTGAGCGGATCGGACATTAACGCGCTTTCGGTGATTTCCAGGATGACCTTGTCGGGATCGCAAAAATGCTTGTCGACCAGCTTCTGCACCTGTCCGGGCAGCTTGCGGTCCTGCAGGCTGCGTACCGAGAGATTGACGCTGACACGCAGATCGATACCCGCGCGGCGCCAGGCGGCGGCCTGCCCCAGCGCCTGGTCGATTACCCACAGGGTCAGGGGGCGGATCACACCGGTCTGCTCGGCGATACAGATGAATTCCTCGGGCGGCACGCAGCCGTAGCGCGGGTGGCTCCAGCGTACCAGGGCTTCGGCACAGAAAATCCGCCCGGTTCTGATATCCACCATGGGCTGATACTCCAGCATCAGCTCGTCGTGTTCGATCGCTTCACGCAATTCGGCGGCCAGACCGAGTCGGCTGATTGAGTTGTCGTCGCGATCGGCGGAATAGAATGCAAAACCGTGTTGATGGCGTTTCGCTTCGTACATGGCGACGTCGGCACGCTGCATCAGCAGGTTGGCGTCCTGTCCGTCTTCGGGGCACAGCGCCACGCCGATGCTGATGCCCGCCCGCAGCTGGAGATTTTCCACTTTGATGGGACGGTCCAAGGCAGCCAGGATTTTCTTGCACACCGAGCGGCTGCGCTCGTCGTCGGCACCCGGCAGCAACACCGCGAATTCATCCCCGCCCAGCCGCGCCACCGTGTCGGTTCTGCGCAGCACCGAGACCAGCCGCCGGCTGACCTCCTGCAACAGACGGTCGCCAACATGATGACC
>CP070738.1:742398-743714 GCA_020347685.1 Gammaproteobacteria bacterium
TTCCGTGCCTTCCGTGGCTATAACATCTTGTTTTCCGCGGCCGGTTTCAGCGCACGGCGGTTTTTGACCAACCAGGCGACTGCCAGCGCGGCGATCAGTGCGCCGAGCGTGTCCGCTATCCAGTCCCCGACCTCGGCGCTGCGCCCGGGGACGAAGGACTGGTGCAGTTCGTCGCTGGCGCCGTACAGGCTTGCAATCAATACGCTGGCGCCCACCTGCCGCCAGCTGTACTGGCCTGCCCGGAGCGGATAGCTGGCCAGCAACATGGCCGCGAGCGCGCCATAGACGACGGCATGAATCAACTTGTCCTGGCCGGAAAACAACGACGGTGTCGGCAGGCGGGTCTGGTGTGACAGGTAGAACAGTAAACCCATCCAGCTCAGCGCCATGAGCAGCGACAGGCGGCGCAACCAGCTGTCGGTCATCAGGCAACAGACTGGGGGGTGTGCGGCACCAGGGAATACAGCTTCTGGCTCAGCTTGCGCCCGTAGTCCAGCCGGTCGGGCTGGGACAGGCTCGCCTCGGTGGCCAGGCTGTCGTTGAACAGTATGGGGTGTTTCCATTCGATCAGCGTGTCATACAGCGCCTGGTCGAGGCGATCGATGCGATCATCGAGTTCCACCAGCAATACGTCGATGCTGTCCGGATCGAGCTCATTCAGGGCTTGCGCGGACAGCGGCAGCGTCGACACGACCCGGATATCGAACTTGGTCATCAACCGGGCCAGGTAGATACGCAGCAGCTCGGAGTCGGCCGCGACGGCGAGGCGCAGCTGGCCCGATTTGCCCGACGTGAGCCTTGTAGATGACCTGTTCGTACTGTTTTGATTGTGCGCGGTGGCAGTCCGCGCGGCAAACGGTGAGCGGGGCTCGGGGACTGCAGCCGCAGCTCCGGGCGGGTTGCCCGGAAACAGGCCGCCGCGCCGCTTGTCGCGGGCAACCTCGCCGATGAGTTCCGCGTCGATCTTGTCGCGTTGCTCGGCGTAGCCGTACACCAGGGCCGTATCACACAGCAGGTTGATCAGCCGTGGTACCCCGCCGGTGGACTGGTAAATCCGCTCGCAGGCCTGATCGGTGAACAGATCGACCTTGCCGCCGGCGGTCTGGCAGCGATGCCGGATGTATTCGCGCGTTTCGGCTTCGGTCAGGGGTTCCAGGTGGTAGTCCACACCGATGCGCTGGGCAAACTGGACCAGGTCCGGGCGGCGCAAGGTGTCGCGCAGCTCGCGCTGGCCAACTAGGATCACCTGCAGTACCTGGTCCTTGTCGGCGTTGACATTGGACAGCATGCGCAGCTCTTCCAGGGTCTCGGCAGAC
>CP070738.1:743814-745130 GCA_020347685.1 Gammaproteobacteria bacterium
CCGCCTACGAACTGCACCAGCGCATTGCGCCATGGCAGGTTTCCCTGGTGATAGGCCAGCCGTTCCAGGATGTGCAGTATGCCGACCCGGCGGTCGGGGGCCGCCAGAAAGGCAAACAGGATGCCGATCGTCAGACCGCCCGCGAGCGGCAACAGCAAGCGGTAGTGCGGCGCCAGAAGCTGGTAATTGCCGCTTTCTGCGCCCAGCGTCAGTGCGCCGTGCAGCCACTGCACCAGCAGGCGGAACGCAATAATGGTCACGCCGGCAAGCACCCCGGCCACAATGCCGAGCAGGGCCAGCTGTGGCACCGCATCGTAGCGTGCCACGCTCATGCGATACGCGTCGATCAGTTTGCTAAGCCTGCCGGCCATTGCGGTCTCCGGGTGTCGAAGTGGCGTGTAAACGGGCGAATACCCGTGCATCATAACGGTTAAGCGCAGCAGCGGCGAAACCGCAGCGCGACTATTAGGACTGGACGCCTGTCTCGGCAGGCTGTCGGGTGCGCAGGGAGAAACCATGACCATGAACGCGGATGATCTGCAATGCCTGCTCAAGGCGCTGTCGTTTGCAGCGGCCCGCCACAAGGACCAGCGCCGCAGGGACGTCGACGCCTCGCCCTATATCAACCACCCTATTGCGCTGGCGAACATTCTGTGCAACGAGGGTCAGGTGACCGACATCAAGGTGATCTGCGCGGCGCTGTTGCACGACACCCTGGAAGATACCGACGCCAGCGCCGATGAGTTGCAAGCCCTGTTTGGCAGGGAGGTTCGCGACATCGTGGTGGAAGTCACCGATGACAAGTCCTTGCCCAAGGCCGAGCGCAAGCGGCTGCAGGTCGAACACGCCGCCGGTATCAGTGTGCCGGCCAAACTGGTAAAGCTGGCGGACAAGATCGACAACCTGCGTGATGTGGCCGACTGCCCGCCGCCGGACTGGACCCTGCAGCGGCGCCAGGCGTATTTCGACTGGGGCCGCGACGTGGTCGATCAGCTGCGCGGCGTTCACCCGCGGTTGGAGGCGGTGTTCGACGCCGCGTACGCGCGCCGGCCGCGCTGACGGGTTGCGGCGGCTGCTCGGCAGAGCGCAGTGTTTTCAGCTAGTATGGAGCGATGCGAAGGGCATTGCGCGACATGTTGCTGAGCGCGAGCCGTCGGGCGCGTTACTGAAAATGCCATGAAAGATCCTGTCCTGTGGGTATTTGTGCTGGCGCTCGCCCTGGTCGGTGCGGGCGTGTACTACTTTCAATACGCACCGGAACGGCCGCAACCGGCGCCGGTTCCGGTGCCCGAAGCTGCGCCAGCCGAGGATACGCT
>CP070738.1:745230-746545 GCA_020347685.1 Gammaproteobacteria bacterium
ACGCTCAAGATCATCAACATGGACAAGCAGGACCACCGCTACCGGCTGACGGTGAGCGGTGCCGAAGGTCTGCAGCTGGTCATGAAGGACCCCGTAATCGCGGTGCCGGCCGGTGAAGTGCTCGGCCTGCCCGTCTCCGTCCGGGTTGACCCGGTGGTACTGGAACGCGCCGCCAGCGAGATCAAGTTCAGCCTTGCTGCGGAAGATAATCCCGATTTATCGCGTACCGAGAAAGCCCGTTTTCTCGGTCCCGTGCTGAGGTAATCCGATGACCCGACCGACACAGACCGTTCATGATATTGAGCCCTGGTACAAGCAGGGCTGGCCCTGGCTGCTGATTTCGCTGCCCGCGAGCGCGGTTGTAGGGGGCATCATCACCATCTTTCTCGCGGTGAACAGTCCCAACGCCCTCGTGGTGGACGACTATTACAAGGAAGGGCTGGCCATTAATCAGCAGAAGCAGCGCCAGGCGAACGCCGCGCGCATCGCGCTACGCGGTCTGCTGCGACACGACGGGTCTCGGTTGACGCTCAGGCTGAGCAGCGCCGAGCCGGTAACCGAGAATTTCCTCACCCTGCACATCATCCATTCGACGCGCTCCGAACTCGATCGGCAGCTGACCCTGCAGCGCACCAGCGACGGTCGTTATGCCGGTGAAACGGCCCGGCTTTCACCCGGCATCTGGTATCTGCGCCTGGAGCCGGAGCACAAGGGATGGGAACTGCGCGCCCGCATCAGCACCGACGGCGCCTTTCAGGCCAACCTGACCCCGGACGCCTGACGGCTCTGGCCGGCTGGACTTGCCCGCCGGGAACTCGCTAGTATTGCGGTAGGGCGGTGCCGTAAAGGTGCAATGCCGGCATGGTAACGCTGTGATCAACAAATAGAACCGACTGACGGGGGCAACCAGTATGAATGTCGGCAGCAATCCGCTAATGGAGGAGAAGATGGCAGAGATACCGGTTATCCAGCGCGTCATTGCAGTGCTGTGGCCGTCCTTCATCACGTCCGGTATCGCCACCGCTGCGTTTTTCACCGTGTTCGATCCGGTTGAACTGGTGACACTGGCCGGATACCTGGAGGTCAGCCGCACCGGCGCCTACAGCATCGGGTTTTTTCTGTTCTGGCTGCTGACCTCGGTAACCTGCGCGCTGACCTGCTACTTCCAGAAACCCTGCGAGCGCATCAAGGGCAAAAAATAGCACCGCGGACAACCACGCTCCCCACGGGCGATACGCGCCGCCGGGCTTAACTGGGCCGCTGCACGGCTTCATGCCGGCGGGTAGTGCGTTGCGGTGCCGGCGCGTCGGGCGCG
>CP070738.1:746645-747955 GCA_020347685.1 Gammaproteobacteria bacterium
ATGAGCGTGAAACCGAGGTAGAAGCTCACCATGTCCTGGGCCACGATCAGCCCCAGATTGCCCGACATGGCCAGCAGGAAGAAGATACGGAAGCGCGCTGTGTTGCGCGCGGCGGACGGACTTCCGGCCGCATACAGGCTAGCGGCCAGCCACAACAGGCTGCTGAACAGCAGGAACACGCGGCCGGTCTGGTCCAGGCCCAGCTCGGTACCGAGCAGCAGCCAGGGCAGTGCAACGCGGGTGTCGATCGGCACGGTTGCGGCCGCCACCAGCGCGGGCAGCGGCGCGATAAGCATAAGCCAAGGGGCGAGACGCCGGCCGGCAAACAGCGCCAACACCAGCGGCAGCGTCCACACCAGCAACAGCAAGAAGGTGTTCACAGGCGGTACTCCCGCTGCGCAATCAGCTGCGCCCATTCGAGGGGGCTGTAGGGGGCGGCGGCAAACAGGCCCGCGGCGAGCGCCAGCGTGGCGGTCACCACCGGCGGCCACAGCAGCGCCCCGGCGGTTTCGAGCCGCGCCGCCGGGATGTGTTCTGCCGGCCAGGCACCGTCGGCGGCTCGGAACCAGGCCCGGTACAGCACCGGCAGGAAATACGCCGCATTGAGCGCACTGCTGGCCAGCAGCACCGGCATCACCCAGGCGGCCATGCCGGCTTCCACGGCGCCGAGTCCCAGGTACCATTTGCTCACGAAACCCGCCACCGGCGGAATACCGATCATGCCCAGTGCGGCGACACTGAAGGCCAGCGTGGTCGCCGGCATGCGACGACCGACACCGTTCATCTCGCTGACCTTGTGAATCCCCAGCGTCTCGGCGTAGTTACCGGCGCTGAAGAACAAAGTGATCTTCATAATACCCTGGTGCACCAGGTGCACAATGCCGCCGATGGTACCGACCGGGCCGAGGATGGCGGTGCCCAGCGCGATGTACGAAACCTGGCTCACGGTAGAGTAGGCAAGCCGTTTCTTCAGGTTGTCCTCGGCCAGCGCCTTGACCGACCCGTACACGATGGTGATGGAAGCAGCGATACCCAGTGCGGTAAGCAGCCCCAGCTGGTCGGCGAACTGCACGCCGTACACGTCGTAGACCACGCGCACGATTCCGAAAGCGCCGGCTTTGACCACCGCGACGGCGTGCAGCAGGGCGCTCACCGGCGCCGGTGCGACCATTGCCTGCGGCAGCCAGCCGTGCAACGGCACCAGCGCCGCCTTGACGCCAAGACCGACCAGCAACAGCACGAATATCACCTTGAGCTGCGGGTGGTATTCGACCGGCAGGCGGCTCAGTACGCCGCCTTCGACGAACGCC
>CP070738.1:748055-749328 GCA_020347685.1 Gammaproteobacteria bacterium
CTGCAGGCGGCGGAACTGCAGCTGGAGAAGCTGGAACAATCCGAAGCCTCCCTGGCGGAAGCCTCGCAGAGTTACCTGAAATCGTTCTTTCAAAAGCGCGGTCTGTATCTGACCGAAGCGCTCCTGGTGGTGCTGGTGATCCTGCTGCTCTCGCGCCTGAGCTACAAGGCGATGGTCAAGCTGATCCCGGGCTACCGCAAGGAACACCGAAGTTTCCAGATCCGGCTGCTGGACTTGCTGCACCGGATGTTCACCATCGTCCTGGCGATTCTCGGGCCGATGGTGGTGTTCTATGTGGTCGAGGACTGGGTGCTGTTCAGTCTCGGCATTCTGCTGCTGCTCGGTATCGGCCTGACCTTGCGACAGGCCTTGCCGCGCTACTGGCAGCAGATCCAGTTGTTTCTGAATGTCGGCTCGGTGCGCGAAGGCGAAAGGATATTTGTGGATGGACTGCCCTGGCGCGTGAAACAGATCAACATTTTCAGCATCCTGGAAAATCCGGTGGCGCAGATCAGCCAGCGCGTGCGTATCGACGAGCTGGTGGATCTCAAGTCGCGCCCGCTCAGGAAAGAGGAACCGTGGTTTCCGTGTGTGCGCGGCGACTGGGTGTTGCTGAGTGACGGGATGCGCGGCAAGGTTACCGGCATATCCCTGGAACTGGTCCAACTGATCGAGCGGGGCGGGGCGCACCGAACCTACCAGACGGCGGATTTTCTCGCGCTGTCGCCGCTCAATCTGACCACCAACTTCCGCGTAAAGGAAACCATCGGCATCACCTACAACCTGCAACAGGAAAGCGTCACCAGTATCCCGGATATTCTCAAGACTCATGTCGAAAAGCGCATAGCCGACGAGGGTTACGCCGACAAGCTGCTGAATCTGCGCGTGGAGTTCGAACGCGCCAATACCTCTTCGCTGGATATCGTGGTGATCGCCGACTTCGATGGCGCAGTGGCGGATCTATACAACCGCCTGAGACGTGCCATACAGCGCTGGTGTGTGGAGGCGTGCACCGAGAACGACTGGGAGATTCCGTTCACCCAGCTGACCCTGCACCAGCCACAAGCAGTGACTCCATAAGCTACCGCAAGGGCTGAACAAGCGGCGCATCCGGCTGCCAAACCCGCAAAGGGCCGCAGCCGGTCACGCTCTGATCGCGTGCGCGCCGCGATTGCGCGCAACGGGAGGAGCCGAGGCCGGACCGGCCTGTGCGCCAGTATCCTGCCCGCAGGTTCGCGCACACTCGGGCCGGCGTTGCGGATTATCCGTTCTC
>CP070738.1:749428-750678 GCA_020347685.1 Gammaproteobacteria bacterium
TGGTGCAGCCGGTGAACACCGAGCAGATCATTGTCGGCCCCACGGTCAAACAGGTTGCACCGGACAACTTCCTGCACCCGGTACACGCCCTACGCCGCTGGCTGGATGATCACGACAACATGGTGTACGGCGAGGATTTCGCGATCGGCCGTATAGAAACCGTCGATTCCACCGATCCGGCCCTGCCCCTGGTAGATCCGCCGGTACCGGCTTACGATCCGACGCTGGTACAACCGCCCCAGGGCGCGGGTCCCAGGTTCTTTTCCGGGAGCATCGGGCACCATGACCACTGAGGGGTAGCACCAGCCGGCTCTGTATCCGCCGGCATGACGACCCGAGGGCGGCAGCGATGCCGCCCTTTTTTCTGCCGAACGGGTCAGATTCCGCTCGGGCGCGGCGCCAACCCCGGAAACTCTGTGATTTATTTAGCCTGTAAAGTTATGCACACTTAGGTCCCACCCCGGAGACAGCAACACGCGCAGACGCCATGGAACCGACATTCAACGCCCACAACGACCTGGAAACCAAGCTGGTCGCCGCTCAGCAGGGAAAACTGGACAGCAATGTGTTCATGGAACAGCTGCTGGATTCTCAGATCTTCATGCCGGTGGAAGACGAACCCAACCAGATTCAGGGCTTTCAGCGTTCCACCAGGGCCAATCCGCTGACGCTCGAAAACGAAGACGGCGTCAACGTGCTGGTGCTGTTCACCAGTCCCGAGCGCGCCAAGGGTTTCCTGCAGGAGTTCCCGGCCTACAGCGGTGGCCTGTTGACCGAATTCAGCTGGATTCTCGGCCGCATCGGCAGCGGCGTTGCGGTGTCCATCAATCCGGGCATGGAATTCGGCATCGACCTCGATCCGCACACCGTCGAGCAGCTGATCCACCTCAGCAACGCCCGCAACCAGGGCAAGCCGGGCGCCTGACGCAGGCTTAGACCGGGTCGGCCAGCGCCTGCACGGCGTCCATCAACTCCTGTTCCGGGATCGGAAAAGTGAAGGTCCGGTAAAAGCGCCGCACCGCCAGCAGGCGATCGAACTGGTGCTGGTATTCGCTGTCGTAAAACACGATCACGCGGGTATCCGGCAGCCGCTCCACCACCGACAGCATGGATTCCAGCGAACTGGTGCGATCGCGGAAATCGGACTGGAAATTGAATTCGGCGACGATCACGCGCGGTTTTACCTTCTTAATGGTGCTCATTGCCTTGCGCATCCGGTTCTCCACCACCACCTCGAAACCGGCACGCTC
>CP070738.1:750778-752021 GCA_020347685.1 Gammaproteobacteria bacterium
GTCAATGCAATACCGACAGCCAGCAGAATCAGCTTTCCGGCAATACCTCGTTGGGAATGACGAGCGGTCACGCGTATCTCCTTGCCAGGCCGAACATCGAACGGCGGGCTGCTCTGGCACCGTATTTCAGTATAGTCGCGATTCAGTGCCCTCGTGCCGGGTGCAGCAGGGTAAGCGTGGATGACATGACTTTCGCGTCAGGAACCGTCGCCAGTGCCGCCCGCTTGCGCGGCATACTGTTCATATGGTTATTCTTCCAGCTGGGCATGACGCATGGCGACGCCGATTTAACCGATTCATCGGGCTGGGTACCGGTGGCGTTCACAAGCGCCGGCCGGATCTATCATCGCGACCGAGAAGATTCGTCGGTGCCCATGGTCATGATTGCCACGACGTTCAAAGCCCCTCCGGCACGCGTGCATGCCGTGGTGACCGACTATGACCGCTTTGCAGAGTTCATCCCGAATGTGCTGGAAAGTCGGCTGCTGACACGTGAAGGCAGTCATCAGTGGGTGTTCCATCATCTGCATTTCCCGGGTCCGGTCGCCGACCGGGTGTATGTGTTCATGAGTACCGATAGCCCGTGGTCAGCGCAATCGGGTTACCGTGTCGAATGGCATCTGTCAGAGCGGCAGTTTCGCGGTGTCGATGCTTCCGCAGGGATCAGGCCGCAGCGCTTCTCGGGATTCTGGGAGTTGCGGCCGGCCGCGGATGGAACCGTCACCGAGGCGCGCTATGCGGTGCACAGTGATCCTGGCGGCTATATTCCCGCCTGGCTGGTGGCACGCATGACGGACCGCTATGTGCAGCAGGTGATCGAGGCGGTCGGTGAACGGCTGCTGGGCGAAGGACCTTGATTCTGTCAGCCCGAAAATGTCGAAGCGTTGGGCTGAACGCGAGTGAAGCCCAACCAACTCCTTTCAAGCTGACCGCCTCATTCGTAACCGGCCATTTCCAGGTAACCGTGGCCCAGCCTGTCGCCGGTGACGTCATCGATGACTTCCACGGCGCCTTCCCAGTAGCGCACGCTGAGGCGCATCTCCTGGTCTTCGAGCAGCGCGCGCACCCGCCAGGGGTGAGCTTCGCCTTGCAGCTGCATGCGCCACTCGATGGGATAGCGCCGGTCGCCGGCGTTCCAGTGCGCGAGCGGAGTTAAGCTGACGTCGGCGGGCTGCAAGCGCCGCTGCAGACCCCTGCTGTCGCTGAGTGATCCGCTGCTGTGCGGGTCGGTAGTGGCATCCGT
>CP070738.1:752121-753355 GCA_020347685.1 Gammaproteobacteria bacterium
AGTGTCTGTGCGCGGCAGTTATCCAGGATACGCACGTGGCGGCGCATGTGGTCCTCCAGCTGCGCGGGTCGCGCCGGCGGGTAAATCGGCACCGGGATGCCGCCGGCCATCAGGATGCCGAAGAAACTGTAGAAATAGGCCGGGCCGCTGGGCAGCATGATCGAAACCGGCTCGCCGGCCTGCAGACCGCGCTGCTGCAGACCGGCTGCGACCCGCAGAGCGCGATCATGCAGCTGCCGGTAGCTGATAACATCACCGTGGCCCTGATCTTCATACAGCTGAATATGGGCACGGTCGGGATGCTCAGCGACATGCCAGTCGAGCACCTCGATGAGGGTCTGCGCCGTGGCCGGCGCGGCGCTGGGGACGCTGGGTCGCGCAACGACTTCCGGTGTAGCGGCCGCTGCTCGCCGCGGCGCCTGTGCGCCGAGCAGGGCGCGCAGCAGGTCGCGCGGCGTTTCGACTTCGGCGAAAGTGCGTTCCGGCAGCGCGAGCCGAAAGTGTTTTTCCACTCGTGCGATCAGTTCAACGCGCGCCAGGCTGTCGAGACCGATATCCTTTTCGAAGCTGCTGTCGAGCGTGATGCTCTGATCCGCGCGCCGCTGCGGATGGACCTCGCGCAACAGTTGCTGCGTGAGCTTAAGCAGCACCTCTGCCGTGTGTTGCGATTCGCTGTCAGCCCGGGCCGGTTCCATGTCAGTCATCCACGCAGTGCGCGCCGTTGCGTCGGCAAGCGGCATGGTGCGCATACTGTCAGTGTACACCCCGGGTAGCGCGTGTCGCAGTGGCGGATTCGTGTTATGTTGAATGGAAACACAAAGCGCTGTCCGCAGCGCGGTTAGCAGTGCAAACCGGCACGCGAAAGTGTCTGACTGAGCGCTGCCGGAGTTCGAGGCTCGACACAGATGACAAAACACATCGGTATTCTCACCGCCGGCGGCGACAGCCCCGGGCTGAATGCAGCGATCCGCGGCGTCGGCAAAGCCGCCGAGGGTTGGTACGACATGCGGGTAATCGGGTTTCGGGACGGCTTTCGTGGTCTCGCCGAGAATCGCACGGTGCGACTGTCGGGGCCCGCGCTGTCCGGGATCCTGACCGTGGGCGGCACCATACTGGGCACCAGTCGCGACAAGCCGCACAGGATGGTAGTGGATGGCGCGGTGCAGGATATGACCGACGCCATCGTCGAGAACTACCGCAGCAACCAGCTCGATGCGCTGGTGTGTCTCGGTGG
>CP070738.1:753455-754682 GCA_020347685.1 Gammaproteobacteria bacterium
GCCAGGGACACCGCTGCTGCCGCCGCAATCGCGCTGTGCGGTATCAGTTTGGCGCAACTCACGCCGACCACGGCCGAAACCAGATGCCCGCCGATCAGTGGCCAGGGTTGCGACAGCGGTCCGTGCGGCACCGCGAACAACAAGACCGCCGAGGCGCCCATGGAAGCCACAATCAGCATGGCCGCCTGCGCACCCACGAACCCTGCGCTTATCACAAAAATAGCGTAGATACCCATGAAACCGCCGAGCGTCGATACCACGCGTTCAGCGTGGCTGACCGGACTCAGCTCCAGCCCCACCAGTTTCAGTGCCGCTTGCCAGCGATTGTGGGCCATCAGAGTTGCACTCCTCGCGTCGACCCGACCCGGTTCAGAAACCGTTACCGTGCGACGCCTTGCGTTTGTCGTACCACTGCTTGCCCGACCGGCAATAACGCTGCGCGGCCACCCCTAGCGGCTGCAGGGGTCTTCATCGACGTATCCCGCTAGTCTCCGCCAAGCAGCCGGAGCAAGTCGTCCTCGGATAATACCGGAATTCCCAGCTTCTCCGCCTTCGCCAGTTTCGAGCCAGCCTTCTCGCCCGCGATTACCGCTGTGGTTTTTCCCGAAACGCTGCCTGAAACCGTGGCCCCCAGCGCCTGCAGTTCTTCCTTCGCCTGCTCGCGCGTCATGGAGCTGAGGGTGCCGGTCAGCACATAGGTATTGCCCTCCAGAGGCTGGTGGCGCGCACGCTTCACCGCCGGCCAGTTCACGCCGGCCTCAAGCAGTCTGCGGATCACGTCCCGGTTATGGGCCTGCTCGAAAAAATGCACGATGTGCTGGGCGACCACCGGACCGATGTCACGTACCGCCTCGAGTTCCTGCGCGGACGCACCCATCAGTTCTTCCAGTTCGCCGAACGCCTGCGCCAGCGCCCGGGCGGTGGCGTCCCCGACCTCGCGGATACCGAGCGCATACAGGAACCGGTCCAGCGTGGTGTGCTTGCTCTTCTCGAGTGCGGCAATCAGGTTGGCCGCCGACTTCTCGCCCATACGTTCCAGGCCCGCCAGCGTCTCGGCGTCGAGCGCGTACAGGCCGGCGACATCGTCGACCAGTTTCAGGTCCACAAGCTGTTCGACCAGCTTGTCCCCCAGACCTTCGATATCCATGGCACGGCGCGAGGCAAAATGCCTGATGGCCTGTTTGCGTTGCGCCTCGCAGTACAGGCCGCCGGTGCAGCGCGCCACCG
>CP070738.1:754782-756008 GCA_020347685.1 Gammaproteobacteria bacterium
GGCCGCCCGCGGGCGGCCTTTTTTATGCGCCTGTCGCCTGCGGGGGGCGGACGCCCCGCCTCAGGCCAGCAGGCCGCGCAGCTGGGCGAGGTGGGCCTGTCCACGCTGCTTCTGTTCGTCGGCGTTCTTCGCGCCGCCCGGTTTGTCCCAGCGCAGATCTTCCTGCGGCAGTTCCGCGAGGAAACGGCTGGGTTCGCAGCTCTCCCACTCACCGCCGCGGCGCCGTTTCCTGGCATAGCTCAGCGTCAGGGTTTTCTGTGCCCGGGTGATGCCGACGTAGGCCAGCCGGCGCTCTTCGTCGAAGTCGTCCGCCTCGATGCTGCTGCGGTGTGGCAGCAGGTTTTCTTCCATGCCGACCATGAACACATGCGGGAACTCGAGACCCTTGGCCGCATGCAGCGTCATCAGGCGCACACAGTTGTCGTTGCCTTCATCACTGCGATCCAGGCGGTCGAGCAGGCTGATCCGGTTGACCATGTCGGCCAGCCCGGGTGCCTGTTCGTCCGGTTTGTCCATGCGTTCCAGCCAGCCGATCAGTTCCTCGGCGTTCTGCAGGCGCCGCTCGGCCTCGTTCGGATCCTTGGCGTTGTCCTGCAGCCAGGCCCGGTAATCGATGTCCGTGATGAGCTGGTGCACCACCGTCATGGCATCGCCACGCTGTGCCTCGTCGCTCAGCGCGACAGCCCATTCGGCGAACTCCTGCAGGCGCGTCAGGGCACGTTTGTTGAGGCTTTCCGCCAGCCCGGTTTCGAAGCAGGCCGCCAGCAGGCCGAGACCCTGTTGCGAAGCAAAGGCGCCGAGTTTTTCCAGGGTGGCGGCACCCAGTTCGCGGCGTGGCGTGTTCACCACCCTGAGAAACGCGCGGTCGTCATCGTTGTTGACCAGCAGACGCAGGTACGCGAGCAGGTCCTTGACCTCGGCGTATTCGAAGAAGGAGGTGCCGCCGCTCAGGTGGTAGCTGATACCGTGTTCGCGCAGCACCTTTTCGAAGCTGCGCGACTGATGGTTGCCGCGATACAGAATGGCGTACTCGCCGTGGCGGGTGCCGTGGGTGAACTGGTGGTGCAGTATTTCGGACACCACGCGTTCGGCTTCGTGGTCGCCGTCGCGGCAGCCAAGTATCTTGAGCGGGCTGCCGTAGCCCAGCGCGCTCCACAGCCGCTTTTCGAATACATGCGGGTTGTTGGCAATCAGCTGGTTGGCGCACTTGAGAATACAGCCGGCGG
>CP070738.1:756108-757316 GCA_020347685.1 Gammaproteobacteria bacterium
GAGGTGGATCCGTACGGCAGTCCCGAGGAGGTATGGCCCTCAATGGCGGGCGACACCATGGATACCACCTTGTGATCGAGAATGCCGGGGTGGGCCTTCTGGGCGTGATACAGCCAGGTGCGCATCTGGTCCTTGTGCGCACGGCCCTGATCGGTGGGCGTGACCGGGATGAACTTGGGTTTGCCGGTGGTGCCGCTGGTCTGGGCAAACATCACCGGATCTTCGGCGGTGAAAATATTCTTCTCGCCCGCCACCACGCGTTCCATGTCGCGCTCGATGTCCGCGTAAGTGATTACCGGCACCTGCTTCTGGTAGTCGGCGATGCTGTCGATGGAGGCGAACCCGTAGCGGCGCCCGTACTCGGTATCCGCGTTGTTGCGCACCATGCCGAGCAGCAGCTCGGTCTGGGTGCGCAACGGATCCCTGGTCGCAGCATCGAAGCGGCGCGCCGATTGTTTCCCCACAAACGCGATCAGTTTCCCGGCGAGTGACATCGTAATCCCCTTACGCTGTTTTTTGTGTCAGGCCTCCAGCTGCAGGAGCACCCAATGGGCACCTGTGACCCTCAGGTTAGAAGAAATACCCCCATCCGGCGCAACTGCCGTTCAGGGCATCCCGCTGTGGCCATTTATCCAGTCCGTCATGTCGTCGACCAGACGCTGCGGTGCATCCAGCTGGATGGAATGCGTCTGGTCTTCATAACTTAGCACATCCAGCCCCGGCGCCTGACCCTGCAGCAGCAGCTCGAGCACCCCGTCGTTGTCGATAATCGTGTCCTTGCCGGCCAAAAACAGCTGCACCGGGAGCCGGTTAGCGGCAATGTTACGGTCAACGTATTTGTCGAGGCGGTGGCTCTGCCAGAAAAACCGCACCGTGGCCGAGGTCAGGCGCAGCGGGTCGTCGCGGATATAGTCCAGATACAGCGGCGTGGTGGTGAACATTTCGGGCTGTATCGGCACCGGCACCCGCGCACCGGGGTTCAACGGCGAGAGCAATGCGATTTTCAGCTTGTTCGCAAAGCTGACGTCCACTTCCGCACGCAGACCGGGCGTAATCAGCACCAGGCCGTCGACGTCCTGCGGATGGGTCAGCCCATAACTCAGCGCCAGCTTGCCACCCCAGGACAGGCCAACCAGGAATACCTTTTGGTAACGCTCTCGCAGCGGCGCAATGAAGGCGTGGATATCCGCCAGCAGGGTGCTGTAATC
>CP070738.1:757416-758604 GCA_020347685.1 Gammaproteobacteria bacterium
CGCGACTGGAAATGTTGAACTTGGATTTCTGCATGTACTGGCCGCCGCGCTTCTGATAGCGCCGAATGGTGAATTTGTCGGGGCCATACTGATTTTTCTGCCTGTCCCAGTCCTGATAACGGTAAATGATGGTCGACCAGGCACCCTTGGACAGTACCACCTTGTCCAGTTCCTTGACCGTGACCACGCCGTCCTCTTCGTACTGGACGGTAAGATCGTTGATATCGGATGACATAGTTACCCCTGTATCTCGAAAATTAACCAGCCGTTTTCGCGGCAATCTGTACCTGGCCGTCCTCGACCGAAACTATGCGCTGCCCGTTGCGCATCGCCAGCAGTTCGGCACCCGCCATTTCCCGGCGCCAGCCCCGCAGGAGCGCGATGTCCTGCTCGCCCTGCACCAGCGCCAGCAGATCCTTGCGACTGGCGATCATGGCGCTGTTGATCTGGAAATTGTCCGCCAGCAGGCGAAGCTGCGCCTGTAACAGATCCGCGAGCGCTTCCTCGCCCACTGTCGCTTTGCTGCGCCGGGTCCAGGACGGTATCGGGTCGGGCTGCCGCTGCAGGCCCTCGCGAACCAGATCGAGCAGCGCCTGGCCGTAACGATCGACCGTCTTCGCGGTAAGGTTGCGAATCCTGTCCAGCGCGTCAAGTTGCCCGGGAGCCAGACGCGCGATATCCACCAGCACCTCGTCCCGGATCACCCAGTTGCGTGGCAAGTCCTTCTGCTGCGCGGTTTCCTCACGCCAGCGAGTCAGAAGCTGCAGAATGGCGAGCGCTTTGGGGCGCAGTTTTTCGATACCCCGTACGCGCCTCCACGCCGTGGCGGGATCCTGGATATAGCGTTCGGCGCGCTCGCAGGCCTCGAACTCGGACTTCAACCACTCCAGCCTGCCCAGTTCCTGCAAGCGTTGTGTGACACGTGGATAAACTTCCACGAGATAACGAACATCGTCTGCGGCGTAGCGAAGCTGGGCATCACCCAGCGGCCGCTGGGACCAGTCGGTGCGTGCCTGGGCCTTGTCCAGATTCACGCCCAGCATCTCCTTCACGAAAGCCCCGTATCCCATTTGCTCGGGAAGTCCCAGCAACGGCGCAGCGAGCTGGGTATCAAATATCGGGCCGGGTACGGCCCCTCTCAGGTGCGCGAAGATTTCCAGATCCTGGGAACAGGCGTGCAGCACTTTT
>CP070738.1:758704-759850 GCA_020347685.1 Gammaproteobacteria bacterium
CCGAAAAAGTGCAGCGCGATATCGAGCTGCTGATGCGCGAGCGGCGCCAGATTTCTCCCGGCGAGGATGACGACTTCAACGTGCTGGATATGAAGGAGATCACCTCCATGCTGACCGGCATCACCGGCGTGCTGACCGGGCTGCTGGGCGCGGTGGCGGCGGTCAGCCTGCTGGTGGGCGGTATCGGCATCATGAATATCATGCTGGTGTCGGTGACCGAGCGCACGCGCGAAATCGGAATTCGGCTGGCCATCGGCGCGCTGGAGCGACAGGTGCTGATGCAGTTCCTGATCGAGGCTGTGGTCCTGTCGCTGTTCGGCGGGCTTATCGGTATCGTGCTCGGCCTGGGTTTTGCGGCCGTGGCGGTGCAGTTCCTTCAGGTGCCGTTCGTATTCGATCCGGGCATCGTGGTGGTGGCATTCCTGTTCGCCGCTGCGGTCGGTGTGGTGTTCGGCTATTTCCCGGCCCGCCGAGCGGCGCGCCTGGATCCGATCGAGGCGTTGCGCCACGAGTGAGACTGTGGTGCCAGCGTGGCGGGGATGTGCAGTGTTGCGCTGACCCGCGCTGCTGGGGGGCGCTTACCGCCCGTACGGGCATGGTTAGGACCCGCTATGCAGCGCCCCACACAGGCCGCGTTAGTAAAGGTTGCCGCGGGTAGAAGCTCCGCGTTTCGAATGTTATTTTGTCGCACCCGTCCGGTGGACAGAGAGAGGAACCATGGCGCGCAAGAAGAAAACTGTCGTCGCACCCAAAGTTGTCGTGCAGGCGAGCCGGTCCCGGCGCATCCTGTGGATCGCGTTGTCATCTGTGGGCGTTATCCTCGCCATGTGGTTGAGCTATGACTACGGGCGCAGCCTGCACGCAGGTATGGAAAAGCCTGGTAGCGCGGCCTCGGACAGGAACCCGGAACTGCACATCGCACAGCTCGAGCAGGAGCGCGACCGGCTCAGGCAACGTATCGCCAAACTGGAGCGGGAACTCCAGGCGGGCCGCAAGCCTGTCCGCGACCCGGAAGCCATCGTCCGCGCGCTCGCCGGCAACAAGCCCCCGCCGCCCGCGATCGTTCCGACCGAGACACCGAAAGTCGACACGCCGGCTGCAGTCGCCGATGGACCATCCAACGAGCTGAAGCTGACGGACGTGGAG
>CP070738.1:759950-761093 GCA_020347685.1 Gammaproteobacteria bacterium
GTGAGCTCAGGCCGGACAGCGATATCGATCTGCTGGTCGAGTTCGAGCCGGCGCAGGCGCCGTCGTTGTGGAGCGCACAGGAACTGAACGAGGACTTTTCGCAGCTGTTTCACGGGAAGCCAGTGGATATTTCGCCGCCGGAGATTCTGCGCAACCCCTACCGCAGAAAGACGATCGAACGGGATGCCAAGGTGTTGTATGAAGCCGCTTGAGCGCGACGCCGCGCATCTCTGGGATATGCTGGATGCGGCGCAGCAGGCCGCCGAGTTTGCCGCCGGCATGGAACTCGACCAGCTGCTGGCCGATGCGCGCACGCGCTACGCGATCGAGCGGGCACTGGAGATCGTCGGCGAAGCCGCGCGGCGGGTGTCTCCGGACACGATGTCCAGGCATCCGGAAATCCCGTGGCAGGGGATTATCGGTTTTCGCAACGTGCTGGCCCACGAGTACGGCGACATCGACTACCGGCGGCTGTACACCGTGATCAGAGAGGGCGTGCCGGTGATGATCGTAGCTCTGCGAAGGATTCTGGATTCGATTGAGAGCCCCTGAGAGTAACAGCCGGAACAGCGGGAACAGCGGGGTCAGGTCTAACATTCCAACATGGCGGCCCTTGTTTGATGCAGGCCAGGCTGTTCGTAAATTGAAGCTTGTTGGAATGTTAGACCTGACTCCGGTGGCCCTGGCCGGGACGCTGAAGTTTACCCAGTAGGGTTCCGAAACAGGGTATGACGAGCCGTAGGGCAGTGGTCGACGACTGGAAGCAGGCAGGCCGGTAAGCGATGTTCAAGAAATTCCTGGTGGCGTTCTTTATCCTGTGCTGGATTGTACTGGCTATCGATCCTGTCCATCGTGGCATCTGGATGCTGGAAAACATTCTGGTTGTGACGGTGTTCCCCGTCGTTCTCTGGCTCGACAGGAAATATATCTTCACCAACGGGACCTTCTTCGGCGTGACGCTGTTTGTCACCTTGCACCTGTTCGGCGCAAACCTGACCTATGAAAAGATGGCCTGGTTTAACTGGTTCTCGGATCTGTTCGGCTGGGAGCGGAACTATTACGACCAGGTCATCCATTTTCTGTTCGGTCTGCTGGCGTTCATGCCGTTTTTCGAGATCTTCTATCATCAGGGCTATTCCAGGA
>CP070738.1:761193-762314 GCA_020347685.1 Gammaproteobacteria bacterium
CGCGCCTGGCGCGTCTCGCGCACGCTGGCGACCCGAAGGTTGATTTTTCGCGCCTTCCGTGTCACAAAAGGCTTAACCTTGTCGCGTAATCTACCGGTACCAACCTTGCTCACTCGCGGGCGGCTGTTACATCGCTGGGTCCAGACTGTTTGCCGCGGCGCCCCCCTGGCAGCTGCCGTGCTTCTGGTCGCCTGCGCCAGACCCTACGTACAGCCGTCGCCGGGCGCCCACGCCGCGCCGCTGCTCGCGGGCTCCTATGCCCTGATGGAAGACGGCTATCGGCTGCCGCTGTCGCGCTGGGAGTCGGTCGGCAACACCCGCGCCGTGCTGCTGGCGCTGCATGGGCTCAATGACTACCGCCTGGCTTTCGACAGCCTGGGCGCTTATCTGGCCCGCCAGGGCATCACGGTGGTTGCCTATGACCAGCGCGGGTTCGGCAATACCAGCGGCCACGGCTTGTGGCACGGCAGCGAACGCCTGAGTGCCGACCTCGCCACCATGACAGTATTGTTGCGGCAGCACTATCCGGACATTCCGCTATACCTGCTGGGGGAAAGTATGGGCGGTGCGGTAGCGCTGGCATCGTTAGGCTCCGCGCCGCTGGACGTTACGGGAACCGTGCTCGTCGCTCCGGCGGTCTGGAGCCGTCGCAGCATGCCCTTCTACCAGCGTGCCGCGCTATGGCTAGCTGCCCATACAGTTCCTGGCAAACAACTGACCGGCGAAGGACTGGATCTCAAGCCATCGGATAACATTGACATGTTGCGGGCGCTGGGGCGCGATGAGCTGGTCATCAAGGCCACCCGTGTGGATGTGCTGTACGGTGTAAGCGACCTCATGGACAGCGCCTTGCTCGCGTCGCAAGCGGTGCGCGGGAATATTTTGTTATTGTACGGGAAGCACGACGACATCATTCCCGCACAGCCGACCTGCGAGTTGCTGGAACAGCTCACGGACGATACGACCACGCAGCTGACGGCGATTGTCTACGAGCAGGGTTACCACATGCTGACCCGAGACCTGCAGGCAGCGGTGGTTCTGAACGACATCGCCGCCTGGATAGACGCGCACCGGAAGCCCGCACAGCCCGACCAAGACATGCGACTCTATTGTGCTCAACA
>CP070738.1:762414-763532 GCA_020347685.1 Gammaproteobacteria bacterium
GTGTCGACCGCGGCCTGAATCCCGCTCGATGTGATGGTTGGGGGCGCAGTCCGACCCAACAGTTCCCCGACCGGCGTGGCGAGTGCTCCGGCGTGGAAGTCGGCGTATTGCAGTTCCATGCACCTGCCGTGCTGCTGCAGCCAGTCGATCAGGATAGGCGCTTCCGGCCAGTTGGGTCGCGGCAGATAGAGTACCGGTTTGCGGAGACACGCCGCCTCCACGAAACTGCCATAGCCGGGTTTTGCGATCAGCACATCACAGGATCGCATCAAATCCGCGAAGGAATAACCCAGCGATTCGAGCGCCGTGGTGTCGGGGTGCCGGCTGTTCCAGGCTTCGGGTACCAGCAGGTGCAGGCCGGGGAAACGCGCCCAGCCGTCGCACGGCGTCCTGATTTCCATGCCGCCCACAGAAAACAGCAGCAGAGTGGTTGCCGCGTCGATACCGAGTCGCCTGCGCAGCGCGCCGGATACGTCCGCCCCAAGCTGGGCAACCGGTCCGATGGCGACGCTGTTGTCGATACCCGGCATGCGCATGGCCGGGGCCGGCTGCAGAAAACACTGCGCTCCGTTGTAGGCTTCCAGCATCTGCTCAAGGATGCGCGCGGATTCCGGCCGCGCGGCAAAAAAATACTGGTAGAGTTCCGCCCAGTTCAGTGAGCAGAACGCGAGGTTGGGGATGTTGAGCTGCTGAGCCGCGGCCAGTGTCAGGTAGGGAATGTTGGCGACGATCAGGTCGGGGCGAATGTCGCGGAGCGCCTGTTTTTCGCGTTCCAGCAGCGTTTCCCACTGCTGGTGAAAGGCCGCGTATTGGTCTGCGGTGGCCTCGACATCGATATTCAGAGCATCCTTTTGCACGATGCCGATGTCCAGTTCGGCGACCTGGATCTCGATGTCGTCGCCGAGCTTTTCACGCAACTTGAATTCGGGCAGCCGGCTGCGCACCACGAGCCGGACGTTTGGTCTGCGTTGTCTGAGTGCGTCGATAATGGGCGCGGTCTGTCCCAGATGGCCGAAGCCGTGACTGGACAGGGCGATCAGGACACGTTTATTCAAGTCGGCTCCCGGGAGCATTGCGGTGACATGAGTGCTTTATACCAGAGCCGCGCAGCGCGAGGT
>CP070738.1:763632-764738 GCA_020347685.1 Gammaproteobacteria bacterium
ACCAGCCAGGGCCGGGATAGGCCTTGTCCGGAAATACGCTGAATATTGCCCCGTAACCACAATTCTTTCACCTCATCGTTTATGTCGTTTCAGCGCCGCCCGGTGAGAAATGCGGGCTAGCCCTTGATCAGACCGGTGAAACCCATGAATGCCAGCGACATCAGACCGGCCGTTATCAGCGCAATGGCCGAACCCCTGAATACTTCCGGTACATCGGCAACCGCAATGCGCTCGCGGATCGACGCGAACAGGATCATTACCAGCGAAAAACCGACCGCAGCACCGAAACCGTACACCGCCGACTGCAGGAAGCTGTGCTGGTGCTGCACGTTGAGCAGTGCCACGCCGAGCACCGCGCAGTTGGTGGTGATCAGCGGCAGGAAAATGCCCAGCACCTGGTACAGCAGCGGACTGGTCTTGTGAACCACCATTTCGGTGAACTGCACCACCACGGCGATCACCAGGATGAAAGTGATGGTGCGCAGGTACTCCAGACCCAGCGGCGCCAGCAGGTACTCGTTGGCCAGGTAACTGCACACCGAGGAAAGGGTCAGCACAAAAGTAGTCGCCAGCGACATGCCCGTTGCGGTTTCCAGCTTGCGCGACACCCCCAGAAACGGGCACAGGCCAAGAAACTTCACCAGCACGAAGTTGTTCACCAGCACGGTGCTGACCAGAATGAGTGCCAGTTCAGCCATCAGCGATTTGGTCCCATGCCGTGTGGCGCTTCAGGATTCGAGCATTAACCACGAAGGAACACGAAGGGCACGAAGGAAACATCTTTTTCGGTTTCGTGGTTTGCGTATCCCTGGTGTCTTTTCTCGGCCATTGTGGTCGCGACAAGGTTGCTTCACTCGCATACCCGGGCGAGCGGGCGCATCGGGGAGGGGGTCGAAGAAGCCCTGGGTGGGCAGGGGTCTTGACGTGGTTGGTATGCACCACTAAGGCACAGGACGACCACAAAGGAAAGACTGTATCGGGTTTCATGCCTTGTTTTTTCCCTTCGTGCCCTTCGTGTGCCTTTGTGGTTAATAATCTGGTTACTTCACCCGCATGCCGGGCTGGGCGCCGGAATCCGGTTCCAGGATGAACAGTTCCTTGCCTCC
>CP070738.1:764838-770148 GCA_020347685.1 Gammaproteobacteria bacterium
CTCACCACAAAGGACACGAAGGACACGAAGGAATAACCTTGAACCGATGAACGCAGTAGACCTATAAACAGCGGGTGTCGCCGGGAACGCGTCCGGGGCACACGTCAGTGCCCAAGGAGTCACTGATCAGTTCGCCCAAGCTGTCATCACTGCCAGCGCAGCGAAGCAATCGCGTGCCGATGCCGCCATCAACTTCGAGATCGCTTCGTCGCTGTGCTCCCTGCAATTGCGAATCAATTAGAGTGCCTTTAATGTCTAAAATCCTTCGTGACCTTTGTGTCCTTCGTGGTCAAGAATGGGCTGCTGTCTGCCATTGGCGATACCGTGATGGATGAGCCAGGCGAAATCGCGCTGTTCCCGCTCAACACCGTGCTGTTTCCGGGCGGCGTGTTGCCGTTGCGTATTTTCGAGGCGCGTTACCTGGATATGATCAGCGAGTGCCTGCGCGACCATAAGGGCTTCGGCGTATGTGCCATCCGCTCCGGCGGCGAAGTCGGCCAGGCGGCGCTGTGTTACCCGGTCGGCACCCTGGCCCGAGTGCAGGATTTCGACCGTGGTGACGACGGGTTGCTGCAGGTGGTTGCCAGAGGGGAGCGCCGTTTTCGTGTCGTGGGTCAACACGTCGAACCCAACCAGTTGTTGCGCGCAGAAGTGGTCTGGCTGGAGGACGGCGGCAGCGCCGCGCTGCCGCAAGAGCGACAGCCGCTGGCGGATTTTCTGCGCCAGCTGCTGAAACGGGCCGGCGAGCCGTTCTCGGGACTGGAGCCGGACTACGCGGATGCCGGCTGGGTCGCCGATCGCCTGACCGAACTGTTGCCGTTCGCGGTTGCAGACAAGCAGCGCGTGCTGGAAATGGATGACCCCCTGCAGCGGCTGGAAACCCTGTATCGGGAGCTGCTTGCCGAAGAAGTCACTCGTTGAGCGCCTTGCTGTAGATCAGCACGACCCTGTTGTCCCACTGCACCGGGGGCTGGGCGGTGTCCACCGGCCTGCGTTCGACCCAGCGTGTGCCGACGCCCTTGAGGTCACGCTTGAACAGGTCCAGCGGTATGCCGAATTCCGGCTCGGTACGCGGGAAACGCAGCAGCCTGAAACGCTTTTCGACATACAGGTAGGACACGTTACCGATCCACAGCGGCGTCTCATGCACGGCGTCGCGGTAACTGGTTTTCCACAGGCGCAGCGCCAGCAGCCGCGCCGGATCGTCGCTGTCGCGCACCAGTACGATATCCTGGGTTTCGCCCTGGTGGATCTGTGGCAGCACCGGAAAGTCCCGGATTGACGCTGCGCTGTTGAACAACTCGACCAGGGCGGCAAGGTGAGCAATGCGCGGTTTGCGCCAACCCGCCCGCTCCAGGTACGACTGCAGCTCGGTCGCCGAGCCCATCCACTGCACGTTGAACGGATGATGGCGCAGGCCTTCCAGGTCGTCGCGATAGGCCGGCAGGTCCACCCAGCCACCCGCGAGCCAGTCGGCTTGCCTGATCAGAACCGGCGCCGCCGTGGACGGGCGATAGAATGCCAGATCCTGTTCCAGCTGCCGCGTACTGTGCGCGCCGGCCGTCAGCAGCAGGGCCGCCAGACAAAGCGGGGCAAAGGTCTTGATGGAAATCGCCGGTGCCGGATGCTGGCGGTAGGCGATGCCCATCAGAGCCACCCACACCAGTCCGAGGCTCCAGCCTGCCAGCACGTCCGACAGCCAGTGCGCCCCGAGGTAGAGACGCGAAAAACCGATTGCTACCACCAGGAACACGGCCACCGAATAGGGTATCCAGTGCCAGTTGCTGCGCAGCTCGCGCGCGATCATCACCGCCAGGAAACCAAACACGGCAACCGAGACGCTGGCGTGGCCGCTGGGGAACGAGTAGCTGAGGGTGGCTGTGTCCAGCACCGGCGGCCGTTGCACCTGGGTTGCAACCTTCAGCAGGTCGGTGACCAGGCTGACGAAGCCGACTGTCAGCAGCCAGTGCAGCGCCGCCCGCCAGCGCCTGCGCCACAGCAGCCACAGGCTCAGCAGCGCGGTGAAGCTGTACAGCACCCAGCGGCTGCCGAGTTCTGTGGTGATCACCAGCAGGCGGTCCCCGAAAGGACTGCGCAGCTCCTGCAGCAGGTTGAACAGGTACAGGTCGAGGTTCCCGAACAGGCCTTCTGCGGCCAGGTGCTGCGGGATCAGCAGCAGGGCCAGGCTGGCAATCAGCAGCACACCGGTCAGCACGCTCATCCCGCGTGCCTCCGGATGGTTGGGATCCAGCAGGGCGGCCGCCAGCGGTTCGAGGGACGGGTGGCGGCGCGACCACTCGAGGATCCCGGTTTGCAGGGACTGGGCGTGCGCCTGGAAGCTGCGCGCGATGCGAATCATCAGCCACCACGACAGCCACATGAGAATCAACAGGATGACCAGCAGCGCCGCCAGGCGCCCGGCGACTTCGGCGGCAAGCCCCAGCGAGGCGCCAAACAGCATGCCGGGCAGAATGTACGCCGGCGCCCAGACCAGGGCAGACAGGATATTGACCACGAAAAAGCGGCTTGCGGGCATGTCCAGCATGCCGGCCACGGCCGGAACCAGGGGGCGCACCGGGCCCACGAAGCGCGCCAGGATGATGCTCTTGCCGCCGTGTTTGTGAAAAAAGTCCACGCCGCGGGCGATCATCTGCGGGTACTTGCGGAACGGCCACATGACGCGCAGGCGCTGGTGGTAGAAACGGCCGATCAGATAACTGGTGCCGTCGCCGAGCACCGCCCCGACGGTCGCCCATGCCAGGGTAGGGACCAGCTCCATGTGGCCCGCGGCGATCATGGCGCCGATGCCGAACATCACCACGCTGCCGGGCACGAACAGCCCCACCACGAGAAACGATTCAAGTGCCGACACGACCAGGACCACCATGCCGGCCCAGTTCGGGTTGGCACGCGTCCATTCCATCAGCTCGGCGAGTGCGGTTTCCATCGCTAGTGGGTGACCAACGGTGAAACAAAGATGGCCACGGAATACACGGAAAACACGGAAAATATCAAGTCAGAAATCTGTGTGTTCATGGCCACGGGGTGTGCGGAAGTTAGAGATCGGGTCGGGCGAAGGCTTGCGTTTCGTTTCGGGGTCTGACTCCCTCCTGATGATCAGCGCTGAGCGCGCATTCTGATCGAGAATTTCCGTGCTTTCCGTGTCTTCCGTGGCTGATTTTCCGGACTTGTCTGATGCCCGCGCTCAGCCCAGTGTCGCGAAGGCGCGTTCCGCGGCCTCCAGCGTGGCCTGAATCGCCTTGGCATCGTGTGCCGAGGATACGAAGCCGGCCTCGAACGCGGAGGGGGCCAGGTACACGCCCTGGTCCAGCATGGCGTGGAAGAAGCTGCGGAAGCGCTCGATATCGCAGGCGCTCACGTCGGTGAAGCTGCTGACGGATTCGGCATCGGTGAAGAACAGGCCGAACATGCCGCCGACCTGGTTGCCGGCCAGCGGGATGCCCGCCGCCGCGGCGCCCTCGCGCAGCCCGTCCACCAGCTGGCGGGTGGTACTCTCCAGGTGGGCGTGAAAGCCCGGCGCGCGCACAAGTTCCAGGGTGGCGAGGCCGGCGGCCATGGCGACCGGGTTGCCCGACAGGGTGCCGGCCTGGTACACCGGGCCGGTCGGTGCGATCTGTTCCATGATGTCGCGCCGCCCGCCGAAGGCGCCCACCGGCAGGCCGCCTCCCACCACCTTGCCCAGCGTGGTCAGGTCGGGTGTCACCCCGAAGTGCTGCTGGGCACCGCCCAGCGCGACGCGGAAACCGGTCATGACTTCGTCGAAAATGAGCACGCTCTGGCACTGATCGCACACCTCGCGCAGCGCCTCCAGGAAGCCGGGCAGGGGCGGTATGCAGTTCATGT
Source organism: Gammaproteobacteria bacterium (assembly GCA_020347685.1). Lineage (GTDB taxonomy): Bacteria > Pseudomonadota > Gammaproteobacteria > DSM-19610 > DSM-19610 > Thiogranum. Next base: position 768,703 of record CP070738.1, read on the forward strand.
TGCCGGCCACCGGCTCGACGATGATGGCGGCGATCTGTTCGCCGATGTCCGCAAACAGGCCGCGCACCTGGTCGGCGTTGTTGTACTCCAGGGTGAGGGTATGTTTTGCCAGGTCCGCCGGGACGCCGGGTGAAGTCGGAACTCCCAGGGTCAGCGCCCCGGAGCCGGCCTTGACCAGCAGCGAGTCGGAATGGCCGTGATAGCAGCCCTCGAACTTGACGATCTTGTCGCGCCCGGTAAAACCGCGCGCCAGGCGGATGGCGCTCATGGTGGCTTCGGTGCCCGAGCTGACCATGCGTACCAGCTCCAGCGAGGGCACCAGCTCGCACAGCAGGTCGGCCATGCGCGTCTCGATTTCGGTCGGCGCACCGAAACCCAGTCCGTTGGCGGCGCTGTCCTGTACCGCCTTCACCACCGCGGGGTGACAGTGCCCGGCGATCATCGGCCCCCAGGAGCCGACATAGTCCACGTAACGCCTGCCGTCCGCATCGAACAGGTAGGCGCCTTCGCCGCGGGTAAAAAACACCGGTGTACCGCCGACGCCCTTGAAGGCGCGTACCGGTGAATTGACGCCGCCCGGTATGTGTTGCCGGGCCTGTTCAAACAGCTGTTGCGACTTCGTCATGGCAATGTTTCCTGTTGGTGTGCGCGAACTCGGCTAGTATTCGTCATCATCCCGGTCGAACAGGGCCGCGTACGCCCTGGCAGCCTGCCTGATATCCGGAGCGGCAAAAACGCCCCGCACCACCGCCAGCATGTCTGCGCCAGCCGCGACCAGTTGGGCGCCGTTTTGCGCTGTGACGCCACCGATGGCCGCCACCGGTACGGCCAATTGTTGCTTGGCGCGGCGGATCAAGTCCAGACTCGCCTGCACCGCGAGCGGCTTGGTGCGGGAGGGGAAAAAACGTCCGAAGGCGATGTAATCGACGCCCTGCTCGACGGCCTGCAGGGCGCGTGGCCACTGGTCATAGCAGGACACGCCGATAATCGCCTGCGCGCCGAGGCGGCGGCGTGCCGCGGCCGGGTCCTCGTCGTCGCGACCCAGGTGTACTCCGTCGGCACCGCTGTCCGCGGCCAGCCGGGTGTCGTCGTTGATAATCAGCGGCACCCCGTGAGCCCGGCACAGCTCGGCCAGCACGCGCGCCTGGCGCAGGCGCGCGGCGCGGTCGCCGGATTTGTCCCGGTACTGCACCAGTCGCGCGCCCCCTTCGATAGCCTGGGCGACCCGCTCCGGCAGTTGTTCCGGTTCCTGCAGTGTCGCGTCGGTGATGGCGTACAGCCCGCGCAGCCTAGCCTTCCTCATCCCGGGCCCAGAACAGCCGGTTAGGCAGTTGTTGTCCCATCCCGATACGGTAGCCGGCGGCCAGCGCCTGCCAGGTGTATTCCTGGGCTTCGTGAATCGCCGAGAAGGGCTCCAGCCCCTGCGCCAGCAGGCCGGCGATGCTG
>CP070738.1:770248-776752 GCA_020347685.1 Gammaproteobacteria bacterium
ACGCCGATCGCCATCTCCGACCGGCTGCGCAGGGACTAGGCATCCTACCGGTCAGGCCGGAGCACGATCATGACACAGAGCGGGCTCATCCCCGTTTTTGGCTACCCGCGGCCCCGGCAACACCGCGCCCGACAGTGCTATGACGACACGTCGGCGAAGAAGTATTTCCAGCCGCACCTGGCAAACCGGGACAACTCGGCAAGCAATTTGTCGGATGGTATGGCTTCCTGCGGATAAATTCCGCTGACCTCTAAAAAAAAACGGCCATAACCTGCACCCTGTCTCCAGTCGAGATCACCAGCGCGTGTCGCAGCACCACATGCGCTGCAACGATACTGCGTACTGAAGGTAAACTCCGGCGGCAGGCTCGCGCTGGCGCGACACTGCGAACATCGGACCGACGGCAGGGGCCGCGCCAAAAGGAAAACCGGCTCCTCAAAGGCAAGCAGCCTTACAGAACACACTGCATCGCCGGTTTCCCCGTCGCCCGCTGCAAGGGCCACCCGTGGGGAGCAGCCAAGGAACATCAGCAGTTGCAGAAAGCAGCGTCCGGGGGGGTACCGATCTGGACCATGACAAGCCGCTTCGCCGTCCAACAGGCCCAGCTCCCCCAGCAGGGCAACCAGCTCACCAGGCGGCCGTGGCCGCCATAACGGATCATCCGTGTGAAGAAACAGCGAAGGCATTCGTCTGGATGGAATAGCGGGGAAGCTACGGCAATAGGCCCAGCCACGCGGGCAAACGAAACACCGCAAGCATCAGCGAGTCCCCGGTTCGCGTTGAGCCGCTGGCGGGGCTAGGCCTTGGATCCGGAGTGGTCCCAACTGAATGTGCAGTCGAGGTACGAGCGAACCGAAATGAACCCGACAATACCGTCTTCGACCATTGTAGCGATGGGCGTGCGCTGGCGGAATTTTCTGTTTGGCTTGTGCATCCAGAGTTTGCCCATGCGACGGCTGAATGGATAGGTAGTTCGCAGTGCATCGGCAATATTGATCAGATGCTCGACACGCTGCATGATCTCCGGCTCATCGGGAAGCGCGCGGTTCTCCCGCAGCTGCCGCAACTCCCTCACCGGTGCCTCGGAAAGGCCGAGCAAGGTAAGCTGATCCTTCGCTTCCACCTCCCAGTCGTCCAGCATCGCAAGAATGCCGCGCGTGAGTTCCGCCCTTTCCTGTTCAGTCATACCGGCCATGATTCGATATCTCCGCAATTGCTGCGCCAAGTTTAGCACGCGCAGCAGGCAGATTCGCTTGCTTTACCCCACGGACGCTGCGGAATCGCAAGCGCGACTGCAGTTCATCCTGCGCCAGGGGCCGTGGCATGTCTGGCTACTGTTTTCACGCCGGATATGTCGCTGTTATTCTGCTTGTGTAGGGATCGATTGGAACCGAGCCTGTAGCACCTGTGGAGAGTAATGAAGTGGGCCCGCATCACCATTGGCTGCGTCATCGTCGCCCTGGTTGCGGCCAGCGCCTTTGCCGAGCAGGTTGAACCAGGCAATAGCGTCAAAGCGGCATAGTGAAAAAAGCGGTTTTCGATCCCGGGTACGCGGTTTTCAACCGGGGCTTCAATGGGGACGATAAGCGCAGTAGCAGCGCCGCTATCGGCGCGCGGGTCCGACTCTCTGCGGGTCTGAGTCCCGCAGCACAAAACGATATCGACTGGAACGGTCGCCGCCTGATGAGACAGACAACACCGATTAAACCCGCCTTTTCGGCGCGGGTAGTGACTGGTAACGCTTGAGCGCGGCCAGCCTGATACCGCTGCTGCTGCTGGGCCTGTTGCTGTGGTTCTGGCAGAACACGCTGAGGATCCGCGAACTTGCAATCTCGGCGGCCAGGCAAACCTGCGACCGGCAGAATCTTCAATTGCTGGACGGAACGGTGGTGCTGCACCGGTTGAGCCTGAAACGCAACCCAGCAGGACGCATGACGCTGCGAAGGACTTTCCTGTTCGGGTATAGCGAGGACGGCGTCGAGCGACATACCGGTTTTATCATCATGCTGGGCTCCCGAATCGAGCAAGTAGGCCTGTGAGCCCTGGAAGCAGAGTTGCTATACTCCGCCAATCGTTTCAACCCATAACCTCGACTAGCTTCATTCTTATGCCTTATTACATCTACAAGATCACTGCGGGTCCTACAGCCCTGGTAAAGACGCTGGAAAAACTGGAACAACACGATTCTTTCAAGGAGGCTAAGGCCCGTGCCCGCACTATGCGCGCCAGCATCGGCGCAGGCGACGACCACCAGATAAAGGTGATGTTTGCGGACACCGAGCTGGAAGCTGAGGAAAAACTGATGGAAAAACGCGAGGCGCCGATTTTGCGCGAGTGGGAAAAATAGTCATCGCGCATGGTCGAGGAGAACGAATACCGTTCAACCTATCACGCAGTCAACCGACGCCGCTGCGGGTTCGAAAAGGCCATCTTGTCGCACCGCTGTGCCTGTGCCTGCTCCACCCGTTTCTATCTTGCTGATCGTGAGGGAGTTTCCTGCGACTCAGAAAAAGCCCACCAGCGCTGTGGGCGTTTCATCGCACTGCTGCGCGAGAAGGCCAGGTTTGCCCTGAGAATTACCGCAGTCGAAGCAGAGCTGCCGCACGCCAAAGAAATAAAGGTGCAAAATGGCGGTCTGCTCGGCCTTCAGCGGGTCCTGCGCCCCGACCTGATTTCCGAAAAGGTCAGCGACGTCGCTGGGTTAATCGGGATGGGCATCGAGACCTATGGCTCCCCTGAACAGTTACCCTACCGAGAAATCGTCAAATCGATCGCCACGTTCGAGGGGCGCAGACGCCCCCGCTCAAAGCGCTAATAACCCTGTTAACCGTGTAAGTTCGCTGTAAATTCTTCTGCCTGCAGTTAAAGCCTGCTGGAAACATTCCGAAACAAACCGGAACAAGTTTCCGAATATTGCAGCGACCAGCTGCGAGGCAGAACCGACATGCAGATTGAGGCTTTTGCAGACGACGGGCGCACCTGGACCGTTACCTACGTTGTTTTTGACCCCGCATCCCGCGATGCGGTGGTGATCGATCCGGTACTGGACCTGGACACCACGCCGTGGCGGACTTCGACTGACTCCGTGACCCGGCTGCTGGACTTTATCCGGGACACGCGGTTGACCGTGCACTGGATTCTCGATACCCACGTTCATGCCGACCACATCAGCGGCGCTGCTGAGCTGAAAAAACATCTGCAGGCTCCTCTGGCTATCGGCGCCAACATTAGACGCGTTCAGGAAATCTTCAAGGCGACTTTCAACCTGGCGCGGGACTTCCCGACCGACGGCCGGCAATTCGATCGGTTACTGCACGACGGGGATCAGTTGCAGGCCGGCAGCCTCACGGTGAAGACACTGCACACGCCTGGCCACACACCGGCGTGCTGCACCTATCAGATAGGTGACGCCCTGTTTACCGGCGACGTGCTGTTCATGCCGGACATCGGCGTGGCCCGTTGCGATTTTCCCGACGGCAGTGCACAGGCCCTGTATCAGTCGGTGAAACATCGACTGTATCGATTTCCGGACGAAACCCGGGTCTTTGTGGGGCACGATTATCCGAATGGCCGGGAGTTCCGTTACCAGACCACTATCGGCGACAGCAAGCTGAAGAATGTCGATCTACCAGACACCATGAGCGAGGCCGAGTTCGTGGCAAATATTCAGGCCCGCGACAGCACTCTGCCGGCTCCGCGCCTGCTGTTTCCCAGCCTGCAGGTCAACATCAATGCCGGCAACCTCCCCGAACCGGAAAACAACGAGGTCGCGTACCTCAAGGTACCGTTGAACTACCTGTAACCCGCAATCTCCCCTGCTCTGAGCCTACTGAAGGAGAAACCGAACATGATGAGCATCAAGATGGAAAGGGTCCTTGACAACCTTTCGTCGCATTATATGCCCTTCACGCTGCTGTCCCCGGAGCGCCTGAACGAAGTCGTCAATGTCGTGCGGTTTGTCGAACTTCGCAAAGACGAAATTCTGCAGATTCGCGGCGGAAAGGACAACGACTATCTCTATGTCGTGGAAGGCAGACTGGAGATTGTGCAGTGCGGATCAGTTCGCTCTTTTACCGGCCCCGAGGACACCAGGAACCGGCCGTTCATTCTCCCCAACGCACCCGCCACGGCAACCATTATCGCGCGCGAAGATTCCATCATCTGCCACGCGGACCGGGAAATGCTCAACGACCTCATTGCCTGGGATGAAGTTGTGCACCTGAGTGAAGACATCGACAGTGCCCTGCACGAACGCCTCGAACTGGTGCGCAACTCGCTGGTATTCAGGCGCCTGCCCCTGGAAGTCGTGGAAACGGCTTTCAGGAAAATGGCCATTGAAGAGGTCAAGGCAGGCCAGGACATCATCCGCGTGGGTGAGGAAGGGGACGCCTATTACATCATCTGCAAGGGAACTGCGGAGAGCTACCAGATCGGGCTCTACGATGACGAGCCCACCAAAGTTGCCGACCTCGGCGAAGGCGATGCTTTTGGCTGCGAAGCGCTGATATCAGGAAACAAACGCAGCGAGACCGTGCGGGCGACTTCAGATTGCAAGCTGCTGGTGCTGCACCGGGACGATTTTGACGATATGATCCGCAATCCGCTGATCAAGACGGTGCATCCGAACGTCGCCAAGACCATGGTCGAAACCGGTTACAAGCTGCTCGACGTTCGCTATGCCGAGGAATTCGACGACCACCACATCCCGGGCGCGATACTCATGCCGCTGTATGAACTGCGCAATCGGATGGATGAACTGGACAAGAATCAACGGTATATTGTGTACTGTCATGCTGGCGGGCGCAGTGCGGTAGCGACGCTGGTCCTGGCACAAAACCAGTTTGACGTGGTCAGCCTGGATGGCGGCATCCGCGAATGGCCCTTCCGGACCGTCTCCGTAGAGGAAGAAACGGCGGAACAACCCCGAGTTGCAAACGCGAACTAGCTGAACCGGTGATGCCGGGGCAGCTCAAGGCAGGAGCCCCGGTATCAATCAGCAACTGACAAGCGAAGAGATCGAGGCACTCCAGCAAAAGCTGGAAGAGCTACGCCTTGAGCACCGGGATCTGGACGACGTGATAAACCACCTCACCCTTTCCGCGTACCCGGACCAGCTGCAGCTGAAAAGGCTAAAGAAACGCAAGCTGCGTCTCAAAGACAGCATTCGACAGATCGAAAGCCGGCTTATCCCCGATATCGACGCCTGAAGGTCGACGCCCCGACTTCAGGGGCGATACTGAACCCGCTCGACCGGCGAAATCACTTCGATACTCGCGCCTTGTGACTCGACATGCCGACGCACCTGCACATAGATCTGCCGCACACCCTCGGCGTCGGTCAGCTCATAGGGTACCGGTTGTTCAAGTTGCTGCCAGTCCGACCCGCCGAAATCCGGCTGTTCGCTGATGCGCACCTGATTAGCAGGACCCGAAGCCCTGACTGAAACAAGGATGCGGCCGGAACCACCAGGGTCCTTGCGGATGCTCACACCATCAATCGCAAGTCCCGACGACACGTCCACAGGGGCCAACGCGGCAGGCGCATCACAGTGTGGACCGCCTCCCCCCGGAGCGAGCTTCAATACCACCACGCGGGCCTGGTTTAGCGACTCGACGCGTTGCTCTCTGCCCTGGTACCCCTTTTTCGACACCGTGACCACCAGTGAATCGGAAAGCAGATCCTCGAACCGGACCGCGCCACTCGCGTCGCTTCGACGCGCACCGAACTGGTGCGGATTGGCGCTGGTTCCCACGCAAACTGCAGCCTCGGCGACCGCACTCCCGTTCTGCTTGTCCAGCACGCGGACTTCCAGCCAGTTGGCCCCGAATCCGGCAGCCACGCTCACCTGCGCAAGGCAAAATACTGTCGCTCCCGCGACAAACGCTATCCCCGAAAACCACTGTTTAGTAATCATGACAACTGAACCTCATCTCGTTATTTTGTTTTAGTCAGTGTATAACCACGCCCGCCCTGGGTACAGGGCGGCACAAGCACCTAGATTTACTAGCTATTATCATCCTCCCTCAATTGCGGGAAATCCCGCGCGAATTTCTGAATCCATTCGCTGGCGGCCTGCTCGCCGTTCAGACGTCGTCCTTCCCTGGCCAGCACGTCAGCCTTGTACTGTTCGATATGACAAATCTGTTCCACCATTCGGACCTGGAAAAGATCACTGGGATCAAGAAAGGCGACACCGATGTCGAAGACTCCGCTCTCGGCTCGACACCAGACGACCTGTCCCCTGACCTCAAAATCCGGTTGCACCTGGGAAATTCTCAGGGTGATGGCGGCGCCGACCGGCAGGGCGCACCTGGAGCGAAACGAAAGCCCCCCTTCACCAATGTTTCTCAGTCGCTCCTGCTGCGCACCGGAACAGCCCGCATCGGCCTGATATTCAATAGGAATATCCGATGGATGGCGAATATAACTGCGCATGCCCAAGTCCCGAATTGCGCCATGTTGGCGTCGTTTTCCTGCTTCTACCCAACATTCTAGCCGCTTCTC
>CP070738.1:776852-784588 GCA_020347685.1 Gammaproteobacteria bacterium
GATATTCTGGAAAGCAGGGACGGTTCGCTCTGGGTCGCCACCCTGGGCGGCGGCCTCAACCGCTGGGATGCCGATGATCGTGAGGCTGACCGGCCGGTGTTCCGCAAACACCTGAAAACCAGTGGACTGCGCAGCGACACCGTTTTCGGGATCGTGGAAGACGCTGACGGTTTTCTGTGGATCAGCAGTAATCGCGGCCTGTCGCGCTTCAATCCCGTGGACGGCAGCGTCAGGAATTTCGACCGCTTCAATGGGCTGCGTGGCGATGAGTTCAATTTCGGCGCCCACCTGCAGATGCGCAACGGACGTCTGCTGTTCGGCGGCAGCGATGGCGTGGTGAGTTTTCATCCCGATGAACTGCTGGTTAACACGCATACGCCAGATATCGTGCTGACGGCGCATTCGAAGTACCAGCGCCTTGCTACCGCCTACAGCACCGATCAGCGTGAAGCCGAGACTGTCACGCTGGGCTACGACGATGACTATATCCAGTTCACCTTTGCGGCGCTGGACTATGCCTCTTCGGATAAGAACCAGTATCGCTACAAGCTGGAAGGTCTCGATGAGGAGTGGATTGATCCGGGTGAATTCAGGCGCGCAACCTACGCCAGCCTTCCGGCCGGCGACTACAGGTTCACGGTGAAGGCCTCGAACAACGACGGTATCTGGAATGACCAGGGTGCCTCGATCCGGCTGCACGTCGAACCCCCGCCCTGGCAGACCGCCTGGGCCTATTCCCTGTACACCATGTTTTTCGGCGGCACGCTGGTCGGCTACCGCCGCAAGCAGAGCAAGAAACTCGGCGAAGTCTCGCAGCAGAAGCAGATTCTGGAAAGCGAGGTTCAGGCCAGGACCCGGGAGCTGTCGCAGCGCAACGAGCAGCTCAAGTCCCTGAACCAGCAGCTGATGCAGGCGAGTGTCACGGATTCACTCACCGGGCTGAAAAACCGGCGTTATCTCGACGAATTCATTGACACGGAAGTAGCGCGTATCGACCGGCAGAACCGCGGTGTTTACAAGCCTCGGCGCAACTCCAATACCATCAATATTTCGCCCAGCCTGTTCTTCATGATGATCGATCTGGACGGGTTCAAGCGCATCAACGATACCCACGGACATCTGGCCGGTGACAGGGCCCTGGTACAGGTTCGTGACATATTGCACAGCTCGTGCCGCCAGTCCGACACCATCATCCGGTGGGGCGGTGACGAATTCATGGTTATTGGCAACACGGCCTCGCCCCACACGGTAGAACAGCTGGCCGAGCGAATTCGTGCCAGCCTGGCCGAACACCAGTTCGCGCTCGGTAACGGCCACACGGGCCGGCTGAGTGGCTCGATCGGCTTCGCCATGTATCCGTTCTCGTCAACGAGCAGCCAGTCCCTGACCTGGGAGCAGACCGTTGCCGTGGCCGATCACGCCGCCTATACCGCCAAGAACAGCGGGCGCAACGCCTGGCTCGGCGTCTACGGCAACCGAAAGAGCAGCTGGGAGGAACTCAGCCGGACGAATATCAACCTGCCCGTACTGGCGCGACAGAAGCTGGTCACTATCCGGTCATCACTGGAGAAGATCGAGGAGTATATCGAGAAGGCAGTCCAGGAGCGGGCTTAGCGACAGACAGGAAAGCCATGCTGAGAGGCCCGGCGCGTATTCGACCCCGAAACTGAGACGCTGTGTATATCTCCGGTGCCCCTGCACCGCGCGATCAACCGGAGCGCTTGCGCCGGAGGCATCCCCGGTCTGGCCATGCCGAAACAAGCCGCGATTTCCAGGTCCGAGTCTGGGCGCTTTAGTGCTGTTCAGACAGACAGCACCAAGGTCGGAGGTGAGCCGGAACCAAAAATCCAGGCCAGATATTCCCGCTTTGCGCAGGATCGTTGCCAGCGGGTTCGACCGGCACCCGTCGATTCACACCACACCTGTGCTGGACGTGACGCCGAGGCGCGGCAGCTGGCTAGTTGCCGAGGTGACGCGGCGCAATCTCCCCTGTTCGGGGCGCCTCAAGTCGCATAATATGGGCGCACTCTGTATCACTACCGGAATATCGAACATGAAAGGCGTCCCTGCACGAGTCGTTCTTGTACTGTTGGTTACCCTGTTGCCTGCGGCTTGCGGAACAATCGATAACATCAAGGACAAACAGTTGGGGAATGATCTGCAGGCCGTTCTGTCACGCTACGAGTCGGCGGTGCGTTGGGGTAACCCGCAGAACGCCTACGGCTTTCTGAAGCCGGAACTGGCCGAGCAAACTCCGCTGCCGCAGGGGCTGGAAAATATCGAGGTCAGCCAGTACGTGGTGGTCAGCCCGCCTGTCCTTTTGAGTAAAACTACAGCGACGCAAACGGTGGGGATTTCCTACATCCTGGTAAACCGGCAGGTAGAGCATTCCCTGGTGGATCAGCAGATGTGGGAACGCAAGGACGAGGATAGCCGGGATTGGTATCGTGCCAACCCGATTCCCGAATTCAAGTAATCGGTCGCGGGGCAGAGGATGCGCGGTTGCCCCGGGTTTGCCGTTCGCCTTCAGGCCTTGCTACACGCGCTACAAGAGCAGGTCCGGACTGTTCCCGTGCGCCGGAACCCTGGCACTGCGCCTGTATTCCTGACGGGAGCGCCCCCGATCGTCTGCACGCGGCAGGGCGATCCGGGGGCGCGGGGGAGGGCGCTGGGCCAGCAGGCCCGACCCGTCTAGTGGGCGGCGCTTTCCGCCGCGTCGTCAGCCGCCTGTTCGACCGATTCGGCAGCCTCGCCGGCGGCCTTTTCGGCTTCCATCGCGGCCACGTCGGCGGCCTGCCCGGCTTCATCCATAGCCTCGGCGCCGGCCTGCTTGGTGGCGTCATAGCCCTCGGACAGGCTTTCACTGGCGCTCTCCGCCATGTCACCGGCCGTCTCGGCGGTAGCGCTCGCCGTTTCCTTGGCCTTGTCCAGCATCGATTCGCTGGTCTGGGACTCTTCTTTCTTGCCACAGCCACCCAGAATCAGGAAGCTGCACAAAATCGCGCCTATCAGTGCTCGCATGATGTTCTCCTCTCGCTTGTTGTTCCCTGCAAAATGGATTTCCGGCCTGCAACGCTTAACGTGTTTGAAGTTTGCTGCATCAGGGGCTTTGGTCCGGACCGGTGCTGGTAGTATAGCCACGGGTCAGACATAAGTCGCCACGCGGAACCCAAATAGGTGAAAATGTCGCCGTCTGGCTACAGATTGGATTCCAGGGCGCCGGCGGTGCCTGTTGTTATGCCTACTCTGACAGGATGACATGAAACTTACGCGCGCCACAGCAGGTTTGTTCCTCGGGCCGGCCATGTTCGCCGGCCTGCTGCTGATGCCTCAGCCGGAGGGGATGGCGCCGGAAGCGCAGCGCCTCGCCGCGGTGGCGGCCTGGATGGCGCTGTGGTGGATCAGTGAGGCGGTGCCTATCCCGGCCACCGCGTTATTGCCCATAGTGTTGTACCCGCTGCTCGGCATTATGCCGACGAGCCAGGTGACCGGCTCTTACGCACACCATCTGATCTACCTGTTCATGGGCGGCTTCATGATCGCCGTCACCATGGAGCGCTGGAACCTGCACCGGCGCATTGCGCTGCAGGTGATTCGCCGGGTGGGGACCGCCCCGGCACGTCTGGTGCTGGGCTTCATGCTGGCGACCGCGCTGCTGTCGATGTGGATCAGTAACACCGCCACTGCCATGATGATGGTCACTATCGGTATCGCGGTGCTGAAACAGCTGTTGCCCGACGGCGGGCACCAGTCGGCGCCGCTCGGTACCGCGCTGATGCTGGGGATCGCCTATGCGGCCAGCATCGGCGGTGTTGCCACGCTCATCGGAACGCCGCCCAACGCCATTCTCGCCGGGGTGCTGTCGCAGAACTACGGTATGGAGTTGCGCTTCGCAGACTGGATGCAGTTCGCGCTGCCGCTTTCGGTCACCATGCTGCTGCTGACCTGGCTGTACCTCACCCGCATCGCATTCCGGGTAACCAGCACCGTGTTGCCCGAAGCCAGCGGCCATATCCGCGAGCAGCTCAGGGCGCTGGGCCCGATGTCGCCGCCGGAGCGACGCGTGGCCTGGGTGTTCGGCAGCGTGGCGCTGCTGTGGATGGGGCGCGGGTTCATCGACTGGGCACCCTTGCGGGCGGTCAACGATTCCACCATTGCCATCGCCGGGGCCCTGGCGCTGTTCGTGATACCGGCGGACTGGCGACAGCGCGTGTTTCTGCTCGACTGGGATACGGCGGTGCGCATTCCCTGGGACATCATCATCCTGTTCGGCGGCGGCTTTGCGCTGGCGGCCGGGTTCAGCGACACGGGGCTGTCGGGCTGGCTGGCGGACCAGTTGCACGTACTCAAGGGCGTGCCGCGGGTATGGATGATACTGGCGGTCGGCCTGCTGGTGATCTTTCTCACCGAGGTGACATCCAACACCGCCACCGCGTCGGTGATGCTGCCGGTGCTGGGTGCGCTGTCCGAGGCGCTGCAGCTGCCACCCATGATACTGATGGTGACCGCCACCCTGTGCGCCTCGTTTGCCTTCATGCTGCCGGTAGCCACACCGCCCAACGCCATCGTGTTCAGCAGCCGTTGCGTGCGCATTCCGCAAATGGCGCGCGCCGGCTTCGGGTTGAACCTGATGGGTGTACTTTTGATTACGGCTTTCGTGTATCTTTGGTATTGACGGCCCCGTCCCGGCGGGTAACTGCAATCTTCAGCGGGAGAAAACAGTGAGTCAGAGCAACCGCATCAAAGTCCGCGAAAACGGGCCCTTGCTGTGCACTGGAGAGATCGAGGTCTATGCCGAGGACGGCTACCTGTTTACCAAGTCGGATGACGTGGCGTTGTGCCGCTGTGGCGCGTCGAAAAACAAGCCGTTTTGCGACGGCACCCACCGCGAGGTGGGTTTCGAGAATGACGGTATATTCGCCGGCATCGACCCGGTCGAGTTGCAGGGTGAGGGGCCGTTGGTCATCACCATGTACGACGACGCGGGCATGGTGGCGCGGGGTCCGATGACCATCGAATGCGCCGACGGAACCAGCGTCACCCGCAACGAGGCCGTGTTTTGTCGCTGCGGGCATTCTGGCAACAAGCCGTTCTGCGACATCAGTCACAAAGAGTTCAACTTCGAGGCCTGATGATTGCGGCTGCCGTTTCCCGCCCATAGCCGCAGCCGCAAAGCCTCACGCGTCCTCATCGTATCGGACACCCACGGACAGCTGCATCCGGGGGTGGCAGCGCTGGCGCGCGACTGTGATATGGCGGTGCACGCCGGGGATATCGGTGACATCGCGGTGATCCGCGCCCTGCGCCCGCGGCTGCGCCGTACCATAGCGGTTCTGGGTAACAACGACACACCCGCCAAATGGTCGCCGCAACAGCACGCCGTGCTGGACAGCATTCCGGTATGTGCACGCCTGGAACTGGCCGGTGGAACGCTGGTGGTGGAACACGGCCACCGTGCCGGCAAAGTGGCGACCCGTCACCAGGCTTTGCGCCAGCGCCACCCGGATGCGCGCCTGATTGTCTATGGTCACAGCCACCGGCTGTGCTGCGATCTGGACGCGCAGCCCTGGGTCGTCAACCCCGGTGCGGCGGGCAGGGCGCGCACCTTCGGCGGCGCATCCTGCCTGGTGCTGCGTATCCAGGACAACGGCTGGCACATCGAGACATACCGCTTCGCAGCCTGATCCCGGATGACGCGTGCAGCGGATGCCTGGGCTCAGCGGCGGTTATCGAAACCCGTGTATTCGATCCCGGTGAGCTCGGCGATGTCGCGGTGCCAGGTCGCGATATCCTGGCGGTTGAACTCGGCGAGCGCGCTGTGGCCGCAGGCCCGCGCCATGACCTTCATGAGTTCGACCGACGCCTGGAAAAAATTGGCCAGCTGGCGGGCGGAACGCTCGATATCCAGTTTCTGGCGCAACTCGGGTTTCTGGGTCGCGATGCCCGCGGGGCAGTTGTTGGTGCTGCAGATGCGCGCCGCCACGCAGCCGATCGCCTGCATGGCGCTGTTGGAAAGCGCGATGCCGTCCGCGCCCAGCGCCAGCGCCTTGATGAAATCGCTCGCCACCCGCAGGCCGCCGGTGATGATCAGGGTCACCTGTTCGCTGGCGCCGTGCCTGTCCAGGTAGTGGCGTGCGCGCGCCAGCGCCGCCATGGTCGGCACGCTGATGTGATCGCGAAACAGGAGCGGTGCGGCGCCGGTGCCGCCACCGCGGCCATCCAGGATGATGTAGTCGGCACCGGCCTCCAGTGCAAAGCCGATATCGCGTTCGATATGGTTGGCGCTCAGTTTGAAACCGACGGGAATACCGCCGGTTACTTCCCGCACCCGGTCGGCAAAACGCCTGAAATCGGCGGGTGAGTGCAGGTCCGTAAAAGTCGGGGGCGAGATCGCCGGCTGGCCCGCCGGAATACCGCGTACCTGCGCGATTTTGCCGGTGTTCTTGGCTGCCGGCAGGTGCCCGCCCGTCCCGGTTTTGGCCCCCTGGCCGCCCTTGAAATGAAACGCCTGCACCCGTGTCAGCAACTCTTCACGGTAGCCGAATTTTGCGCTCGCGAGTTCATAGAAGTAGCGGCTGTTGGCCTGCTGCTCCTCGGGCAGCATGCCACCTTCGCCGGAGCAGATGCCGGTGCCGGCGAGCTCCGCACCTTTGGCCAGGGCGATTTTGGCTTCCTCTGACAGGGAGCCGAAACTCATGTCCGAAACCAGCAGCGGGATTTCCAGCTGCAAGGGTTTTTTGCTCTGCGGCCCGATTACCAGCCGGGTATCGACATCAGCAGTTTCCGCAGCCGGCTTGCGCTCGAGCTGCGCGACCATGATCTGGATATCGTCCCAGCGCGGCAGCTGGTGGCCCGGCACGCCCATGGCGCCCATCGGTCCGTGATGGCCGAAGCTCTCCAGACCGTCGCGCGCCAGCTGGTGAATGAGTTCGACGTGCGGCTCCTCGGCAGTCGCCACAGCGCGCGCGGTTAGACCCGCGTCAGCTTCGCGCCCCGGGCCTTCCTTACCCACCTGGTCAGCCGAGAACTGCTTGTGGGTGCCGTCGCAGAACGGTGGGTTCGCAGTATGCTTGCAGGCGCACAGCCAGGCTTCGCCATCCTTTTCAGCCACAACCACCCTGGGTGTGAACGGGGTTCCTGTATGCGAGCCGTCGCAGAACGGCTGGCTCTTTGACCGGCCGCAAGTGCAAAAATGGTACTCCTGACCCTTGGCGAGCTCGACTCTGACTGGCTTGTTGTCGGCGATAATCGGCTTTGTCATGGCGCAGTCTCCTGCAGTGTCGCGTTAATTGTTTTCACGCGCGCGGTCGCTTAATGCTCCACAACGGCGCCGCTGCGCATGCCGCGCCGTGCCGACGGTGCCTCACTGGCCGGCATCGGGCATGGTGTCGCCGACCAGGGTGTGGCCGCCGATCGAGGTGATGACGGGTTTGCCGTCTTCCAGCGCATATTGAGCATATTCGCGCACCTTGCTGACCCGGGTCGCACCGTCGATAACCACGGTCTCTATGATCGTCGAGCTGGATTCGCCGCTGCGCCCGTCGGGGGCGATGTTGATTACCGTATCCTCGCGCTGGTAGCTGTAGGCTTCCATAGCTGCCCAACCCTTATCGATCAGGTCCAGGTACTCGCGCTTGTCGAGTTTCGTCGCTGCGGTCCCGCCCTGGTAGGGGACCGCGACTGTCTTTTCGAAACGCTCGCTCAGGTAGCTGCCGATGCCCTGGGTGTCGCGCCGC
>CP070738.1:784688-794175 GCA_020347685.1 Gammaproteobacteria bacterium
CGAGGCGCCTGGCCTGGCTTTCACTCGTAACGGGAACCAGCCCGTAACGCTTCATCTGACCGGATCGACACGTCTTCATGATGATTAGCACCACTGTACGGAGCGGTAGGCTCGCCAACCGACAGAGGTCCGTCTACGCAGCATATTTTGGCAAATTGCCAAAAAAAACAACCATTGCAGCTTACCTCTTTGGTTTGCAGTCAGGACATGACTCAGGCCCGTCCCGAGGACCGCTCGGGCACAAGGCTTCGAATATAATTATAGACTAATACAGCCCCTGTACCGGAGCCTAAAACTGCAGACTTAACGCATAGTTACCAGTTCCTCGGCGCTGGTCGGGTGGATAGCCACGGTATCATCCAGATCACTCTTGGTTGCTCCCATGCGGATTGCCACCGCAAACCCCTGGAGCATCTCATCCGCCCCTGGACCGATAACGTGACAACCGACCACGCGCTCCTGGGCACCCACCGTGACCAGTTTCATCGCGGTCTTCTGCTTGCGTTCAGTCAATGCGTTATACATGGCTGTAAAGCGAGTCTGATAAACCTTCACCGCCTCACCGTGAATATCGCGCGCCTCACTTTCGGTCAGGCCCACCGTTGCGAGCGGCGGGTGACTGAAAACCACCGTGGGGATATTCTCATACGGCAGGTGACGGTCCTGCATGCCGCCGAACAAGCGGTCCGCCAGGCGCCGACCGGCGGCGATGGCAACCGGCGTCAACTGGGCACGCCCTGTCACATCACCGATGGCATAAACACCCGCTACGCCGGTTTGCTGGAATTTATCGGTTGGAATATAGCCGTTGTCATCGACCGGAACGCCGGCAGCTGCGAGATTCAGATCCTGTGTCAGGGGAAAGCGCCCAATCGCCCAGATGAGTTCGTCGAACCCCTCCAGCCGCTGGCCGTTTTCACACAGGATACACAGTGATCCGTCCTGCTCCCGCACCAGCTGCTTGACCTGGGTACGGGCGAGTATATCGATGCCGTCACCAAGCATTTCTTCGGTCAGATTCTCGCGCAAGGTGGCATCGAATGTGCGCAGCAGATGTTCGCGGCGCAACAACATAGTCACATCGGAGCCCAGGGCGTTGAGCATACCGGCCAACTCAACCGCGATGTAACCGGAGCCCACGACTGCGACCCGGCGCGGCAGCTCATCGAGCGCAAAAAAACCGTCCGACGTGATACCCAGCTCGGCACCGGGGGTATGGGGCACCATCGGGGCTCCTCCGGGAGCGATCACTATGTGATCCGCACTGTAGGTGTTTCCTTCGACTTCCACGCTGCGGCTGTCGACAAAACGGGCCGTGCCGACGATCTCATCTATGTTGGAATCAGCCAGATAGGTGTGGTACCAGTCATTGATGCCGTGCACATACCTGTCTCTGGCAGTTTTCAACGCTGACCAGTTGAATTCCTTTACATTGATATCGAACCCGTAGCTGGGTGCCTCTTGGAGCGTGTGGGCGATACTGGCACCAAACCACATGACTTTTTTTGGCACGCAACCCGCATTAACGCAGGTACCGCCCAGGGGCCCTTTTTCGACAACCGCGCATCGGGCCCCATAGCGTGCCGCACGTTCGGCCACCGACAATCCGCCGCTTCCACCTCCGACTGCAATCAGGTCATAATGCTGTGTCATCGATCGTGTTACCCCTGGTCCCGGAAGCGCTCGATTGTACCGAAAACTGTTTGAGTCGCCATGAATAACCCGCTACTGCTGGACGACACGCTGCCCGAGTTTGAACGCATTCAGCCCGAACACGTGCTGCCGGCGATTGAGACAACCCTGAATTTGGCACGGGACAGGATAGACCGTTTGATCGCGTCGGGTCCCCCGTATAGCTGGGATAATCTGGTGGCGCCGCTGGAACAGGAGCTGGAACGCCTGCAGCGTGTCTGGTCACCCGTCAGCCACATGAATTCGATGGTGAGCAGCGATGCACTTCGCGCGGCGCACAATGCCTGCCTGCCCAAACTGAGCGCCTTCGAAACCGAGCTCGGTCAGCATGAGGGTTTGTACCAGGCCTTCAGAGACATTGCGGAAAGCAGAGACTTTGCCTCTCTGGATCATGCCCAGCAGAGAGTTATTCAAAACCGGCTGCGCGATTTCAGGCTCACCGGCATCGAACTGGACACGGAGAAGCGCCGACGGTTCAAGCTGATTCAGCAGCGCCTTTCCGAGCTACGCGCCAAGTTTCAGGAAAACCTGCTGGATGCCACCAACGCGTGGAACAAGCACGTTACCGACCAGGCATCACTGTGCGGACTGCCCGAAACGGCCCTCGCGCTGGCCCGCCAGACCGCGCAGCGCGAGGGCCTGGATGGGTGGTTACTGACCCTGGAAGCTCCGTGCTACAACGCGGTACTGACCTATGCGGACGATCGCGCCTTGAGACAAGAAGTGTATACCGCATACGCTACGCGTGCCTCGGATACCGGGCCGCACGGCGGGCACTGGGACAACAGCGCAGTGATGGAAGAAATCCTTGCGCTGCGTCATGAGTCGGCCCAGTTACTGGAGTTCAGGAATTTTGGCGAGCTGTCGCTGGCGACCAAGATGGCTTCATCGACCGACCACGTGCTGGAGTTCCTGACAGACCTGGCGGAGCAGTCACTGCAACAGGCGCGCGCGGAGCTGAACGAGCTACGCAGGTTCGCAAGGCAAAGCGGCGCCAACTTTTCGCTGCAGGCGTGGGACATTCCCTATTTCTCCGAGAAACTGCGCCAGCAGCGCTACGCCATCTCGCAGCAGGACCTGAAGCCCTATTTCCCTGTCACTGCGGTGCTCCCCGGCATGTTCTCCGTGGTGAAACGCCTGTATGGTATCGAGGTACGCGAGCGCGCCGCCGTAAGCCGCTGGCATCCCGATGTGCGGCTTTTCGAGGTTTTCGATGAATCCGGTGACCTGCGCGGCCGGTTCTATCTGGACCTGTACGCGCGGCCCAGGAAACGCGGTGGCGCCTGGATGGACGGGTGCCACTCGCGCCTGCGGATAAACGGCCAAACCAGGCTGCCGGTTGCTTTCCTGAGCTGCAACTTCACACCGCCCATCGGTGACCAGCCTGCGCTACTGAGCCACGACGAGCTCATCACCCTGTTTCACGAGTTCGGTCATGGGCTGCACCATTTGCTGAGCCGTATTGACTACCCCAGCATCTCCGGAATCAATGGGGTTGCCTGGGATGCCGTGGAACTGCCCAGCCAGATCATGGAAAACTGGTGCTGGGAGCGGGAAGCACTGGATCTTATCTCAGGGCATTACCAGACCGGGGAGCCCATTCCCGACGCACTCTTCGAGCGTATGCGCGCGGCGCGCAATTTCCAATCCGCGATGAAAATGGTGCGCCAGCTCGAATTTGCGCTGTTCGATATGCGGCTCCACGTCGATTACCGTCCCGCGCCTGGCAACCACATTTACGCGACACTCGACCGGGTCCGCGAACAGGTCGCAGTGGTCCGGGCGCCGGTCTTCAATCGCTTCGCGCACGCTTTCTCGCATATCTTTGCCGGCGGTTACGGGGCCGGCTACTACAGCTACAAGTGGGCCGAAGTCTTGTCGTCCGACGCTTACTCGCTGTTCGAGGAAAACGGAATATTCGACCGTGAAACCGGTCTGAAATTCATGTATCAGATTCTCGAACAGGGCGGTTCCAGAGATGCCATGGACCTGTTTGTGGCGTGCTTCGGGCGCGAACCCAGCATTGATGCCCTGCTGCGCCACACTGGCCTGAGCGATTGCCGCGGGGGCAGGCTGGTCGCAGCCGCCAGCGGGAATCAGGCGGCAGCCGAAACGGGCGGCGGCCAAAAACAGAATTGAAATCTCTCCCCGACCACCCGACCGGACAGACGGTTGCCCGGAGGCTTTAGGTTACAATCGCCGTATTTGCTCAAGCGACTGCCTGACATACCATGCATTACCGCGACCTGAGAGACTTCATTGACCAGCTGGAAGGCGCCGGCGAGCTGACACGGGTGCGCCACCCGGTGGATCCAAAGCTGGAAATGACCGAGATCTGTGACCGTACCCTGCGGGCGGCCGGGCCGGCGCTGTTGTTCGAGCAACCGACGGGATTCGATATACCCGTGCTCGGCAACCTGTTCGGAACACCGCAGCGCGTCGCAGCCGGCATGGGCGCGGAATCGGTCGAGGCACTTCGCGAAATCGGCAAGCTGCTCGCGTTTCTCAAGGAACCCGACCCACCCCGGGGGATGAGGGACGCCTGGCAGAAATTACCCGTGTTCCGCAAGGTGCTCGACATGGCACCGAAGGTTCTGAAGACCGCGCCCTGCCAGCAAAATATACTGGCCGGTCAGGAGGTGGACCTGACTCGGCTGCCCATACAGACCTGCTGGCCCGGGGACGCTGGACCCTTGATCACCTGGGCGCTGGTGGTAACCCGCGGGCCGAACCAAAACCGGCAGAATCTGGGTATCTATCGCCAACAGGTGCTGTCGCCTAACAAGGTGATCATGCGCTGGCTGGCGCACCGCGGCGGCGCCCTGGATTATCGCGACTGGCAGCACAAACACCCCGATCAGCCCTTCCCGGTCGCGGTCGCACTGGGTGCCGACCCGGCCACGATTCTGGGCGCCGTCACTCCGGTCCCGGACACGCTGTCCGAATATGCCTTCGCCGGCTTGTTACGCGGTCACAAAACGGAACTGGTGCGCTGCAGGAACAGCGATCTGCAGGTGCCTGCGAGCGCCGAAATCGTGCTGGAAGGGGTCATCCATCCGGGCGAACAAGCGCTCGAGGGCCCGTTCGGCGATCACACCGGGTATTACAACGAACAGGAACGCTTCCCGGTGTTCACCATCGAGTGCATGACCCACCGCGACGCCCCTATCTATCACAGCACCTACACCGGTCGGCCACCGGACGAACCGGCGGTGCTGGGCGCTGCGCTAAACGAGGTTTTCATCCCGATTCTGCAAAAGCAGTTTCCGGAAATCACCGATTTCTACCTGCCCCCTGAAGGGTGTTCCTACCGGATGGCCTGTGTGAGCATGAAGAAGCAGTACCCCGGCCACGCCAAACGGGTCATGTTCGGTGTCTGGAGTTTTTTGCGCCAGTTCATGTACACCAAGTTTGTCATCGTAACCGATGATGACGTGAATGTGCGTGACTGGAAAGACGTCGTCTGGGCAATGACTACACGCATGGATCCCGGCCGTGACATTACCATCGTAGACAACACCCCGATTGACTACCTGGATTTCGCATCACCCGTTTCCGGGCTGGGCGGCAAGGTAGGGCTCGATGCCACCAACAAATGGAGAGGTGAAACCACCCGCGAGTGGGGGCGTCCCATATGCATGGATGCAGCGGTGAAAGCGCGGGTTGATGACATCTGGGATCAGCTGGGCATCAAGACTGACTGAGGTACAAGGCGCGAACGTTCCTTGGGCGCCGCTAATCGCGCCCCACAGACACGATTTAGTCGCGAGAATGAAAAAACCCGCACAGATGTGTTAGAGTGCGCGCCAAAATTCAGGAGGCTCAAGGAATGCGCACTGTAATGACACTGAATCCCAAGGGCGGCTGCGGCAAGAGTACCGTGGCAACCAATCTGGCGAGTTTTTTTGCCTCGGCCGGCAACAGCGTGGCACTGGCTGATCTCGATACCCAGCGTTCCAGCCTGGAGTGGCTAGACGCACGCGCCGAGGACTATCCAGCGGTGACCGGCGTGGACGGCTGCAACGGCGCGCTGCGCGTGCCCCGGGCATGCGACATGCTGGTCCTGGACGCTCCTGCTGCGGTGCACGGCAGGGATCTGGCCGCACTGGTGAAAAAAGCCGACACCATCATTATTCCGGTACTGCCGTCACCCATGGACATGCGCGCCTGTGCGCACTTCATCACCGAACTGCTTACCGTGGGCAAGGTGTCGCGCCAGCAGACCAAGCTGGCGGTGGTTGCGAACCGGGTACGCGAGACCACCCTGATTTATCAGTCCCTGGAGGCGTTCCTCAAGCAGTTGAGCATACCTTTCATCGCAACGCTGCGTGACAGCCAGAACTACATCCGCGCTGCTGAACGCGGTCTGGGTATCTTCGAGCTCGCCCCTTCGCTGGCGGCCAACGATCTCGATCAGTGGAAGCCATTGCTTCGCTGGCTGAAAAGCAAGCGCTCGCGACCGGACGGCTCCGACTGACCCTCGACCCGGCTGGAGCGGGCCGTCCCGATAGATACGCCAGCTCTCAGTGGATCGGATAAAGAGCAGCGCGGCCTGCGGGCTTTACCGCCCGGGTATTTTTCCCGGGGTCAGCTAAACTCTGCCACCGGTCAGTCGTAACCCTGGCAACGGGCCAACAAAATGCCCCCCTGATCGGCAGGCCGCAACCGGGATAACGATGAGCAATCGCTTTTACAGGCTGCTTTTTGGCGCAATACTGCTATTTTCGCTCTATTTTGATGTCACTGCGCTGCTCTACGCGCTGATTGGCGTGGCCACCTTTGAAGCCGTTACCAATCTGCGCATTCCGAAGCTGGTGTCCAGGAAGCGTCACGGCAGCGACGGCGACCCCGGCGAGGGCTGCCTCGGCATCCAATTCACGCAGCGCACCGGCTTTGAAGCGGAGCGCGGCTGGCGACTGACGGTCGCTGCGGCACTTGCGATCAGCCTGTTCGCCTACCCCGATCATCTTTGGTTCTTACCCTGGTTTATGGGGTTTGCCATACTGGGCGCCGGCATAAGCGGTGTCTGCCCGATGTTCCTGCTACTCAAATGGGCCGGCCTGAGATAGGCCTGCCAGCCCCTGCTCCAGATCGACATACTGCAGTCTCACACCCAGCTCATTGAGCATCTTGGTGTTGAGGATTCTTTTCGATTCGCTCAGAAATGACAGCATGGACGCACTGAGCTCGCGCTCGGCCGTCGCCCGGTCAACAACCGGCGGGCGCGGCAGGGACAGGATATCGGCGATGCGGTTGAAATAATCGGACATGCTGGTCGGATGTCCATCCGCGACGTTGTATGCCTCGCCTGCCCGGCCGCGCTGCATGGCCAGCAGACACACCCGCGCCAGATCGTCGGCATGAATGCGGTTGGTAAAAGGCGACTCCTGCGCGGCAAGTACCGGCAGCCCCTTGCGCAGTCGCTCAAGCGGCAGTCTTCCAGGTCCGTAAATGCCCGGCACGCGCAACACAACCACCGGCACCCCTTCGCTCTCACCCCATTTCAGCCAGTGACGCTCCGCGTCCAGGCGCCTGCGCCCCCGTGCGGTCCCGGGCTGCAGCGGCGCGGTCTCGTCAATCCAGCGGCCGCCGCAGTCACCGTATACCGCCGTGGTACTGATATACACGACTTTGCGCGGCCGATGGGGACCACGAAGCGCTGCACACACGGCCTGGACTCGCGGATCCGTATCCCCGTGCGGTGGGGGGGGCGCCAGGTAATACAGCTGGCTGTTGGCCGCGGCCAGGTCATCGGGCTCAAAAGGAGCATCCAGATCCAGCAGTTTGGGCAGCACTCGCCGCGCCCGCAACCGCGCTGCACTCGGCTCGCTGCGCACCAGCCCCGTTACCGGAGTGCCACTGCACAGGCCGGCAAGCCTCAAGCCGATATCGCCGCAACCGACGATTAACACAGAATCCATGCGTTTACCCGAAACCGGAAATCAACGAGAATACAGGACTTTGTTGAGCGGAAACCCGTATGGCGTTTCAGGTTACTATCCAGTCCAGCGGGCACCAGTTTACCGTACAGCCGGGCGAAACCATCCTCAATGCTGCGTTACGCGAGGGAATTGGCCTTCCCTACGGCTGCCGCAACGGCGCGTGCGGTTCGTGTGTCGCCGGCCTCATTTCCGGCAACATCCGTTACCCTGGTGGCAGGCCGGACGCCTACAAAGCCGCCGATGAGGTTGTCCTATGCCAGGCGCAGGCGGATAGCGATCTGGTCATACGGGTGCGCGAAGTCGCCGCGAACCAGGATATCACTGTGAAAATGCTGCCCTGCCGCGCGCAACACCTGGAACGGCTGTCCCATGATGTCATGTTGGTGCAACTCAAGCTGCCGGAAACCGAGCGCCTGCAGTTTCTTGCCGGCCAGTATATCGAGTTTCTGCTCAAGGACGGTCGCAGACGCGCGTTCTCGATTGCCAATCCTCCGCATCGCGACGCTTATCTGGAGCTGCATATTCGCCACGTGCCCGGCGGCTCATTTACCGGCCACGTGTTTGAGCAGATGAAGGACCGGGCGCTGCTGCGCATCGAAGGCCCTTTCGGCACCTTTTATCTGCGCGAAGATTCCCCGCGACCCGTGCTCCTGATTGGTGGCGGAACCGGCATGGCGCCGCTGAAAAGCATTCTTGAGCATGCGTTCTACATCGGTTTTGACCGACCCATTCACCTGTTCTGGGGGGTTCGGGCCAAACGCGACCTGTACCTGGGCAATCTCCCGCGAGAATGGGAGAAACACCACCCCAATTTCAGATACACGCCAGTGCTGTCAGAACCCGCGCCGGAGGACGGGTGGCAAGGCGCCAGCGGCCAGGTCACCGAAGCTGTCATGGCGCAATACCCGGACCTCGAGCCGTTTGACATCTATATGAGTGGACCGCCCGCCATGATTGAAGCGGCAACACCGGCTTTCGCTGCCCACGGCGCTCGACCTGACCACATGTATTCAGACGCGTTTGAGTTTGCCCAGGATGTGCTGGATAAGCTGAACCAAGCTTCGGAAAGCTAGCGCCAGCAGTCAGGCGGGACGCTCAAGCAACGCAGCGCTGTCTGCATGGCCAGCCCGCTCGGCCAGGGCAGCGGCCGGCAGGCCCTGCGCTACCAGCTCGATACCTTGGCGATAACAGGCGGCGGCCTTTTCAGGCTCTTCCAGTTGCTCCAGCAGAGAGCCGAGCAGGCGGTAGGCCTCCGGCGTTGGCTGATGCGCAATGCTCGACTCCAGGTAACTGCGCGCCTTTCCCCACAGCGCATTACGCAAACTTATCTTACCCAGCGTCAGTAACAGGACCGGATCGTCGGGGTGCTGATCAAGCCAGCTCTCGGCGACGCTGAGCTGGGCAGCGGCGTCCTCGGCTGTAATATCGCCATAGGTGTAGACAAAACGCGAATTCCACGCGTGCCTGAGTTGATCACGGAGCACGTGCTCTGCATGCGCATGTTGCCCCTGGCGCAACAGCTCCTGCACGTACACTGACTGCATGCCTTCATCCTGTTGCAAGGACGACGGCAGTTGGTTCCAACCCGATTTCATGCCATCCAGATCCCGGGACGCGCCGAGCTCCAGAATCTGCTCCCGGTAAACCTGAGTCGCCAGGCGCTGCCATTGTTCGCTGTTCAAAACCCGACTGCGCTGCAACTCCGGCAACAAAATGCGCAGCTGCTGCCAGTCCTTCTGCCGCAGATACAGTTGCATCAGCAGGCGCACGACCTGGCTGTTGCGGGGCGCCAATGCGCGCAAGTGTGTCAGTGTAGTCTGGGCCTGGTCGAATTGTGCCTGCGCAAGCTGCAG
>CP070738.1:794275-805809 GCA_020347685.1 Gammaproteobacteria bacterium
ACAGTTAAGCACTGCCCCTCGCCTCGCTGCAGCAGCGACTTCAAAGCATCCGGAGCAAGAGTCCTCGCACCTCAACATGCGCCGGAAAACCGGCGCAGACCTCCTGAAGCCAGCTTGGGCATCCGGGCCCATTTCTAAGGATAGCTTCTGGCGCGACAGCCGGCCCGGTCGAGCGGATTAGCACGAGAACCGGTTTCGTGCCCGACTCTGCCCCTGGGCGGACTACACTTTCAGGCCAGGGGCTGCCACAGCACCACTGACAGCGGTGCGATACCAGCCCGAACCCCTCGCCTCCGGCTACGCATGTGGGCTGGGTGGCGTTGAGCGTAGCGAAGTCCAACCTGCAGTCTCGATCGGCCGAGTGGCCGCTCGGACCGGCTCCGGATACACGCGCTGACGGTGTCGGCGTGAAGATTCGCGACCGGCTCAGGAACAGCGCTGATATTTAGCATTTACTAATATCTCCGAACTGGAGTATATTTGAGAACCATTCTCGTTTATCGAGCCCGAGCCATGCCAGTCCAGCCTCTCAGTGAAGCCCCCGTCGGCAGGAAGGTCCGCCTGGTTGCCATCGACGGCGGCCGCGAGCTGACCCGCCGGTTGTTGTCGCTCGGGCTCTGCGTTGGCACCGAAGTCGAGGTACTGCATCACCGTGGCCGAGCCGTGGTGGTGGGAAACGCGGGCAACCGCGTTGCCCTGGGCGCAGGCATGGCCGACAAGGTGCAGGCCGAGGTGCTCGACTGATGGCCGGCTGCCACGCGACTGCCACGCCGCGCCGCGGGCCCAAGCCGGCGCTGACCGTCGCACTGGCGGGCAATCCCAACTGCGGGAAGTCAGCCCTGTTCAATGCTTTTACCGGCATTCGCCAGAAGACCGGTAACTGGCCCGGCGTCACGGTGGAACGTAAGGAAGGCCGCTTCGAACTCGAGGGTCGTCAGGTGGCTGTGGTCGACCTGCCCGGTATCTATTCGCTGGACGCCAGCTCACTCGATGAACAGGTGACGCGCAGCTACCTGCTGTCGCGCGAAGCCGATCTGGTGGTCAATGTAGTGGATGCGGCCAACCTGGAGCGTAACCTCTATCTGACCGTGCAGCTGCTCGAGATGGGCGTGCCGGTGGTGCTGGCCCTGAACATGATAGACGTGGCGCGCAAACGTGGCATCCAGATCGACGCCGGGCTGCTGGCGCAGGAACTGGGCTGTCCGGTGGTCCCGGTTGTCGCGGTCAGCGGCGAAGGCACGACCGAATTGAAGGCGCGTATGCTGGCGGTCGCCGACGGCACGGAACAGGGCGGCTTTTCGCTCGCCCTGGACGAAGTGGTCGAACAGGCGGTGGCCGATCTGGAACCGGATTTCGGCGACCATCCCGCCGCCAACCGGCGCTGGCTGATCATCAAGCTGATCGAGGGGGATGATGCGGTCAGCCGCCAGACACCGGAAAATCTGAGCGGCAAATTGCACCACTGGCGCCAGCAGATCGCCAACCGCGCCGGCGAGGATGCGGATATCCTGATCGCCGATACCCGCTACGGACACGCCCACGCGCTGGCACAGACCGTGTCACGCAGCCGCGGCAAGGTCACCCGCACCCTGAGCGACCGCATCGATCGCTTTGTGCTTGGAAAATGGTGCGGTATCCCGCTGTTTCTCGGCATCATGTATCTGATGTTCCTGTTCACCATCAACGTGGGCGGCGCTTTTATCGATTTCTTCGATGGTGCGGCCGGCGCGCTGTTCGTATCGGGCTTCGGCGAACTGCTCAGCCGTGTCGGTGCGCCCGACTGGCTGCGCGTGTTGCTCGCCGACGGTCTGGGCGGTGGTGTTCAGGTGGTCGCCACCTTTATCCCGATTATTGCTGCCCTGTATCTGTTCCTGTCGGTGCTGGAAGACTCCGGTTACATGGCACGCGCGGCCTTTGTCATGGACCGTTCCATGCGCGCCATCGGATTACCGGGCAAAGCCTTTGTGCCGCTGATTGTGGGCTTCGGCTGCAACGTGCCGGCGGTGATGGCAACCCGCACCCTGGAAAACGAGCGCGAACGCAAGCTGACCATCCTGATGAACCCCTTTATGTCGTGCGGCGCGCGCCTGCCGGTATACGCCCTGTTCGCCGCCGCCTTCTTCCCGCGTTCGGGACAGAACATTGTGTTCGCCCTGTACCTGACCGGGATTGCGGTGGCGATCCTGACGGGGCTGTTGATGAAACGGACCCTGCTGCCCGGTACCAGCAGCGGCTTTATGATGGAGCTGCCGCCCTACCACCTGCCGACGCTCAAGGGGATCCTGCTGCGCGCCTGGGACCGGGTGCGACTGTTCGTGAAGGAGGCCGGCCAGGTCATTATCCTCATGGTCCTGGGACTCACCCTGCTCAACTCGATCGGTACCGACGGGTCGTTCGGCAACGAGGACAGCGAGCGCTCGATCCTCAGCGCCGCCAGTCGCGTAGTCACTCCGGCCTTCGCACCCCTCGGAATTCACGAAGACAACTGGCCGGCTGTGGTAGGAGTGTTCTCCGGCATCCTCGCCAAAGAAGTCGTGGTTGGCACCCTGGACAACCTCTACACCAGCCTGGCTGGCGATACGCGCGGCGAATCAGGAGCGCCGTATGACCTGTGGGCCGAGCTTAAGAGCGCCGCTGCCACCATCCCTGCCAATCTGGCCGCCCTGCGCGACAGCCTGCTGGACCCGGTCGGACTCGATATCGGCGACCTCAGTGACGTCGATGCCGCGGCCGCCGAGCAGGGTGTGAACCAGGGCGTGTTCGGAACCATGCGTTCGCGCTTTGACGGCCAGGCCGGCGCCTTCGCCTATCTTCTGTTCGTGCTGCTGTATTTCCCCTGTGCGGCCACCATCGGTGCAATCAAACGCGAGGCCGGCTCTGCCTGGGCGGCATTCGTCGCCGGCTGGACTACGCTGGTGGCCTACATCACGGCAGCCAGCTTTTACCAGATTGCGCGTTTCGACCTGCACCCATCGACATCAACCGCCTGGCTGGCGGGCATGTGGGGGCTGTTTGCGTTGGTGGTATTCATGTTACGCCGCTGGGAGCGGCGGCGCCCCGAGCCGGCCAGCAAACCCGCGGGGGCGGAAGCGTGATCCTGTCCGATATCCGGGACTACCTGCAGCAGCGCGGCCAGGCCACGCTGGCTGACATCGCGCTGCATTTCGACACCGAACCGGATGCGGTGCGCGGCATGCTGCAGGTCTGGATTCAGAAGGGCAAGGTGCACAGGCAGATGGCGACAGCCTCCTGTGGCGGCAGCTGCACGCAGTGCGATCCGGCCAGCACGGAAATCTACGTATGGAGCGAAGCGACGCTCAATGAACGCCCGTTGCTGCCCGCGGACTGCACGCATCACTGAACCGGCAGCGGACAGGCAAAAAAAACGGCGGCCCTGGCAGGGCCGCCGTTTTTCGAATCGCCTTAGCGGCGCGACAGCGACACTGCGCGGTTACGCCGCCGAGCACTCAAGCCGCGAGCTTCTTCTGGATCGCGTCGATGACCGCATCGCTCGAGGTAGCGGTGACCGTCAACAGCATGCCTTCTTTGTCATAGAAGCCGATCAGCGGCGCAGTCTTGTCGTTGTAGGTCTGCAGACGGTGGCTGATGGCCTCCTCGGTTTCATCTTCGCGCTGCACCACCGGGCTGCCGCACTTGTCGCACACACCTTCCTTCTTGGGCGGATTGCTCTTGACGTTGTAGATCGCCTGGCACTCGGCATTGGAGCAGGTACGGCGGGTGGTGAGACGGTCCAGAATCACGTCGCGCGGCACGTCGATGTTCACCGCCATGTCCAGCTCGATGCCCAGCTTGGCCAGCAGCTGCTTGAGCGCTTCGGCCTGGGGAATGGTGCGCGGGAATCCGTCCAGCAGAAAGCCCTTCTGGCAGTCCGGCTCCTGCAGGCGTTTTTCCATAATGCCCATGATCAGCTCGTCGGGCACCAGGTCACCGGCCTTCATGTAGGCTTCCGCCTGCTTGCCCAGTTCGCTACCCGCCTGCACCGCGCCGCGCAGAATATCACCGGTGGAAATCTGCACCGAACCGTCGAGCTTGGTCAGCAGCTTGGCAACGGTACCCTTGCCGGCACCCGGCGCACCCAAAAGAATCAACTTCATCAGACTCATCCCTCTTGATTGATATACGACACCACATCCGGTTTGCCGGCGTCAGCGGCAGCCGGGGCGAAATAGGAGCAGCGCATTGTGCTTGCGAAGCCCAGGTCGATCAATAGGTAAACGCCCGGCCAGCGCGTCCCGTGCCCCGTGACAGCCGACTAAGTCGTCGATTTATGTATGGTTTGTTCGCAAACACCCCTATGCCAGTGTCAGCCCCATTTAGTAACCGAAAGTTCCTGCCGGGGTGTGGATCGAAACCTGCTGAGCGGATCAGTGCCACGCCAGCGGCAGGGCTGAAGCTTCGGTTCGCTGCGGCGCAGCGCTGTGGTCGCCCGCCAACCCGCACCATTCTTTGTCAGAGAAACTCCACACCGCCCGGGCTTCCGCCACGCGACATGAGAATGTATCCCCCATCCGCGATATGCTATTATGCCTGTGCTTATCGGGAAGCGGGCAAGACGGCGACCCTGAACCAGCCGCGCCGGGCTCGACTCCAGTCTGTTTAGACCTTCCAGCAATTCACTGACTCGCAGGCATCCCACATGTCCAACACTGACCCATTGCCCGCATTCCGCGATATGGGCCTCGCCCCTCCCTTGCTCGAGGCATTGCAGGAGGTCGGCTACGAAGCTCCCACGCACATCCAGGCCGAATGCATCCCGGCCCTGCTGGACGGCCACGACCTGCTCGGACAGGCGCAGACCGGCACCGGCAAAACCGCCGCCTTTGCCCTGCCGCTGCTGTCGCGCCTGGATATGACGCGCCGCGAACCCCAGGTGCTGGTGCTGGCGCCCACCCGCGAACTCGCTATCCAGGTCGCCGAGGCATTTCAGCGTTATGCACGTCATCTGCAGGACTTTCATGTACTTCCGATCTACGGTGGTCAGTCCTATGACATTCAGTTGCGCCAATTGAAACGCGGCGCCCAGGTGGTGGTGGGCACGCCCGGCCGGGTCATGGATCACATGCGCCGCGGCACCCTGAAGCTGGAGGCACTGCAGGCCCTGGTGCTGGACGAAGCCGACGAGATGCTGCGCATGGGCTTCATCGACGACGTGCAGTGGGTGCTCGAGCACACCCCGGATACGCGCCAGATCGCCCTGTTTTCCGCCACCATGCCGAGAGAAATCCAGAAAGTGGCGCACCGGCACCTGCATGATCCCAGGGTCATACAGATCGCCCGGCGCACTGCGACTGCGGAGACCATAACCCAGCGCTACTGGCCGGTCAGCGGCCTGCACAAGCTGGATGCCCTGACGCGCCTGCTGGAAGCCGAACAGTTCGAAGCGGTGCTGATCTTCGTGCGCACCAAGACCGCCACCGTGGAACTGGCCGAAAAGCTCGAGGCCCGCGGGCACGCCTGCGAGGCCCTCAACGGCGACATCCCGCAACAGCAGCGCGAACGCATTGTCGACCGCCTGCGCAAAGGCAAGCTCGACATCCTGGTCGCCACCGACGTGGTGGCCCGTGGCCTGGACGTGGAACGCATCAGCCATGTCATCAACTACGACATTCCCACCGACGCGGAGGCCTACATTCACCGCATAGGACGCACCGGACGCGCGGGGCGCAAGGGCGATGCCATCCTGTTTGTGGCGCCACGCGAAAAACGCCTGCTGCACACCATCGAAAAAGCCACCCGCCAGTCCATTACGCCCATGCAGATGCCCACCGCCAGGGATATCAACGTGCAGCGCGTACTGCGCTTCAAGCAACGGGTGCGTGATGCCCTGGCCGATGAGCGCAACGAACCTTTCTACCAGATGCTGACCGAGGTGCAGGAAGAGACAACGGCGGAAGCGCTGGAAATCGCCGCCGCACTGGCGCGCCTGCTGCAGGGCGACGAACCGATGTTGCTGCCCGAGCAAGCCCATAAGGGCAAGACACGCACAGCGCCTGACAGGCCGCCCGCCGCAGCGCCGGAGCGGGGGCCAGAGCGGGAACCAGGCGCCCGTGTTTCAAGCCAGGCATTGCCGCTCAAGGGCCACCCGGAAGTCAGGATGGAGCGTTTCCGCCTGGCGGTGGGTCATCAGCACGGCGTCAAGCCGGGCAACATCGTGGGTGCGGTCGCCAACGAGGCCGACATCGACAGCGAATACATCGGTCACATCGAAATCCACGACAGCTTCAGTACCATCGACCTGCCGGCCGGCATGCCGAAGGAAACCTTTGCGGCGCTGAAGAAAACGCGCGTCTGCCAGCAGCGTCTCGCGATCGAACGCATGGGAGGGAAAGCCGGAAAAGCGGACACCGCGCGGCGCGCACCCGGAACCGGATCCAAGGCAAAACAGGGAACAGCGAAGCCGGCACGCAAAGCCGTAGCAAAGGGTAAAGCAGCAGCCGGAAAGCGTGCAGCCAAGCCCGGCGCTGCAGCGAAGCACACGGGCAAGGCCAGGGCGAAGCCGAAGCCTGCAGCGCCAAAACACGAGCGCAAAGCCTCGCACTAGTTTGCTGCGCCACAAGCAACGCAACTCTGCGGTGGCTCGCCGAGTGGGGTGGCAACACCTGCTATTGCCAGCCGATCACCTCGTAGCCACGGTCGCGCAGGCATTTCTGCACGAAGTTCTTGTACACCGGGGAAGTCTCCGAATTCTTTATGGCACCGCGCACCGTGCCTGCGGCGGCACCCGCCGCGGCACCGGCCAGGGCGTTTTCCGCGGCGTTGCCCCGCACCAGGCCCCAGGCGCCAGCCGACGCGCCGCCCACCGCCGCACCGGTAGCGGCATTCGTACCCACCTGGCCGTCGCGCTGCTCGGCAACCCCCGAAGTGCTGGCCAGCTGCCGGCATTGCGCGATATCCCGCTGGGCGGTCGCCTGGCCGACCGTTTGCAGGTGGGCGTTGGGATACAGCACCGGGTTGGGCGTACCGGCACAGGCCGCCAGGAAAACGCCCGCAAGCGGCAGCCAGCACGCGTTGCGCCTCACCGGACAAAACCCGGGTCTGAGGTTTCAACAGCGACCCGCATGAGACGCCGTCACTCCTTGAGCTTGATCTTCATCTGCCCCTCTTCCACGCGGATGTTGTCCACGCCCTCCGAGAAGCTCTTCCAGAACCCCTGGTCGGCACCGAATTCATTGACCAGATCGACGTTCTTCAGGTTACCCAGCCAGGCGTTCGGAATCGGTACGCCCATAATGCTGACGCCCTTGAGAATGACGATCGGCCTGCTTTCACGGTAGGCCATCTCGACACCGGCATTGACGCGCAAGGTCTTGCCGCCCAGTACCGGGAAATCCGGCTCCAGTGGTATCAGCAGCTTGGCGCTTACCAGTTCGTCGGACAGATCGATGGCCAGCTTGTGCGCCAGGTCGGTATTCTTGGCCAGCATGGCGTTCAGCTCCCGCTCGCTGAAGCTCACTTCGCGCTTTGCCCCGACCTCGCTGTAGGGTTCCGGCTTCAGATTGCCCTGCGCGTCGAGTTCGCCGACATCGTAACCGATGGCCCTGAGCTTGGAATTCAGCACCTGCTCCTCCCGGGCGTTGAGCTGCACCGGTTTGAATTCCTTGACGAACACCCAGGTCGCCAGCACCCAGTAAGTAAGCCCGACCGTAACGACAATGGTGGCGAGAACGATGAGCAGCACATGGGTCCAGCCTAGACCGCGTTTTTCGCTGGCTGGCGCGGGAACGGTAACTTCGGTCGACATAGCTTTGTTCCTGTGACGGGCCCGGCTTACGCCGCGCGTGCCGACCAAGCTTAACCCGTCACCGGGGCATGTCAAACACGCTACCGGAGCCACACGTCAATCGTTTGACAAGAGCGCGCCGCTCAGAGCTGAAAACGGTAGTTCTTCGGAATCACCACGATGCCGTTGGGAGAAACGTGGAAGCGTTCCGCGTCTTTGTCGCGGTCGATACCCACGGTTTCCCCATCCGGAATGACCACACCCTTGTCGACGATACAATGCTTCACCTGGGCATTGCTGCCCACCACTACATCGTCGAACAGAATGGCATCCTCCACTATGGCTTCGTCATAGACCCGCACCCTGGAAAACAGGACGGAATGATTCACCCCGCCACCGGCGATCACCGTACCGCTGCCCAGAATGGAATTCACGAACACGCCCTCGTTACCGGAGGCACCCGGTACGGTACGCGCGGGCGGGTGCTGTCCCTGGTAGGTGCGGATGGTCCAGTCCTCCTGGTAGAGATCCAGCGGTGGCACCGGCTCCAGCAGCGCCATGTTGGCATCGTAATAGGCGTCGATGCTGCCGACGTCGCGCCAGTAGCGATCCGGCGTGACGCGCCCGCCCATGCCGCCGAATCGGTAGGCGAAGACACGCCCCTCCGGGATCATGGCGGGCAGGATGTCGCGGCCAAAATCGTGGCTGGAGTCGGGGTTGTCATGGTCCTGTTGCAGCACCTCGAGCAGCAGCTTCTTGCTGAACACGTAGATCCCCATGGACGCCAGCGCGTGCCCGGGGTCCTCCGGCAAGGCACGCGGCTGCTCGGGTTTCTCCGCGAAGTCGCTGATACGCCCGTCGGCATCCACCGTCATGACACCGAATTGGGCCGCCTGCTGTATGTCCACTTCCATACAGGCGACGCTGACATCGGCCTGGCTGGCAACGTGGGCGCGCAGCATCTCGGCATAGTCCATGCGGTAAATGTGGTCGCCGGACAGGATCAGCACCCACTCGGCGTCGCTGCGCTCCAGCATGTACAGGTTCTGATAGATGGCATTGGCCGTCCCCGAGTACCACTCGCCGCTAACCCGCATCTGCGGCGGCACCGTGGTGATGTACTCGCCCAGTTCCGGGTTGAAGATGGACCACCCGTCACGCAGATGCTTCTGCAGCGAATGCGACTTGTACTGGGTCAGCACCAGGATACGGCGGATATCGGAATGCAGGCAGTTGGCCAAGGTGAAATCGATGATCCGGTACTTGCCACCGAACGGCACCGCCGGTTTGGCGCGATCCGCCGTGAGGGGATAGAGACGCGACCCGACGCCGCCAGCCAGAATAATTGCGAGTGTTTTATCCAACATACCCTAATAGACGCCTGATCGGACTGTGCAGTGAAGTTGTCCTGCGGGTTGCAATCCATGTGCCTGCGCATCGTTTTGTACCGCAAAACGCCCTGTCAGTGCACCCGCGGCGTCCCGGCGCGGAGCAACAGGGGATCAGTCGCGAGCCGCACGCACCAGAACCGGGAACCGGATGGGGCGCACGGATCAAAATGGTGCAGTGCTGGCCGTTTGCACGACCTTTCCCTGATCCATGTCATGGACGCCGCGAAGACTTTTCTATATGGTCGCGCTGTTGGTCGCGACCGCAACGTCAAAGGTAGGATGCATGAATCTAGTCAGTCTCATTGCCACCGGGCTGTTCGGCCTGCTGATGGCCGCCTTCGCGGGACTCCTGTTCACCGCCATCGTGTTCAATCTGAACGTCGGCAAGAAATACCGCCAGACGCTGGCGCGCGATATCGACAAGCTGAGGCTCAGCAGGATGCTCGCAGCGCTGGGCATCGACGTCGACAGCTACCTGCACAGCGAGCGCATCCTCGACATTCAGCAGCAGATGGGACGCTGCTCGGATTGCGGGCGCACGGCGGAATGCGACGACCGGCTTGCCCGCGGCGACGTGGATGCCGCCGATATCGGTTTCTGCAACAACGAACAGTCGCTGCAGCAGATACTCGAGCGGGAAAAATCCGCGCCGCCCAGAGATTAGTTTCCGCCCTCCCCGCCAGCCTGCGCGCAGCTCTCGGCGTGGCCGCCTTTCTCACCTATACTAAACAAATACAAGCACGCCTTTTGAGTGTGTCATGCCATGTATAATAGCTAGAACGAATAGAGAATAAGGAGGATACGTCATGTTGCCTGTCGCCGAACTCGAGGCCGAAAACAAGGAAATAGACGATCTGCGCGTGATACTCACGGCGCTCATCGCGCACTCGGACCTGCGTAACAACGCGGTCTTCTGCGAGCTCCTGGACCGCTTTCGAAAGAAGCTGGAAGCCCACCTGAATCACGAGGCCAGGGCGCTCTACCCGGAGATGCTGAGTAACCGCGATCACGACATGAACCAGGTTGCGGAAAAATTCGTGGACAACACCCACGAGCTGGAGCGCATCCTGAACGGATACACCAAGCGCTGGTGTAAGAGCTACCACTCCGGCGACCGCGACCACTTCATTCACGAGACCCAGGAAATTTTCCGCCTGGTCGACGAGCGCCTGCATCTGGAAACCAAGCGCCTGTTCCCTGCCCTGATGGGCACCAGTGCGCAGCATTGATCGGGCCTTGCTTGCCCGCCGGCCGCCGCGCAGGTGATGGCGCCGGCAGACTGCCTCACGCCACGACAAACCGGGTTTCGCTTCCACACCAGCCGGCTGCTTGACGCCGGCGAGTTCCAGCGCCCGGCTAGCAGCCAGGGCCAGCCGCAGCCATAAAAAACGGGGTGCTGCTGCACCCCGAATAACCTTGCGGTTGGAGGAGATAACAATGACTACGCTGATGCTGATGCATCGCGCGTGCCACTTTTACCAACACTTGATTTTCAACGCCTTACAAAAACTGGCTGTGTTCCGGCCCGGCATTTATGCACGTTTCTAGCGCAGCTCGCACCAATCCGTGGCCCGGGAACGGGCAACAGCCTGTCTAGATCTCCCGCGTCGCGTGGAACTGCACATCCGGATGACGCTCCATCGCCAGCTCCAGGTTCACGCGCGTCGGCGCGATGTACACCAGCTCGCCGGCCTGGTCGACAGCGAGATTCTCGTAGGCCTTGTCGCGGAAACGCTCAAGGATCTTGGCGTCGTCGCACTGCACCCAGCGTGCGGTGGCCACCGACACCGGTTCGAACAGGCAGTCGACCTTGTATTCGTCCTTGAGCCGTTGCGCCACCACGTCGAACTGCAGCACGCCGACAGCACCCAGAATCAGATCATTGTTCTTGAGCGGCCGGAACAGCTGGGTCGCCCCCTCTTCGCTCAACTGGTCGAGCCCCTTCTGCAGCGCCTTCATGCGCAGCGGATCCTTGAGCACGGCACGCCGAAACAGCTCCGGCGCGAAGTTGGGAATGCCGGTGTACTTCAGTTCCTCGCCCTGACTGAAGGTATCGCCGATGCGGATGGTACCGTGGTTGTGCAGACCGATGATGTCGCCGGGGTAAGCCTCGTCCACGTGCCCGCGGTCGGCGGCCAGGAAGGTGAGCGCATTGGCCACCTGCACGTCGCGGCCGATGCGCACGTGGTGCATTTTCATACCCTTCCTGTACATGCCCGAACATACGCGGAAGAACGCGATGCGATCGCGGTGCTGCGGGTCCATGTTCGCCTGGATCTTGAACACGAAGCCGGTCAGCTTGTCCTCGAGCGGATCGACACTGCGGGTGGTGGTTTCGCGTGCCAGCGGTGACGGCGCGTACTCGACGAAGTAATCCAGCAGCTCCTGTACACCGAAGTTGT
>CP070738.1:805909-815498 GCA_020347685.1 Gammaproteobacteria bacterium
CGGTTCCTGGACTGCTACCTGGAGTCCGAGCAGTCAGCGCGCGCCGCCGCCAGGGGTGTCTGGGGACATCCCGATCACGCCGTTCGAACATCCACGCAATTGCAGCTGCGCAGCAGTGGATTCCAGCTGGTGGAGGGCCGCGTCGTGCGGGTTAATCACGGCGGTGGCGCGACCTGGGTCAATCTGGAAGGCCGGTTTGCGGTGCGTATCCCGGATGAGGATTTGCGCTGGTTCAGGCACCCGCCGAATAGCTCCTGGATAGGTAAACAGGTTCAGGTTCGCGGCTGGTTGTATGCAGTGAGAGGCGAGTTGCGCGTTACCGTCCGCCACCCGGCGGCATTAGAGCTTCAAGTGAACGGCGTAGCCGACCCAAAGCCGGTCAACAGGCCGTGAAATCTCGGTCTTTGCGGCAATCCGGCTGCTGCACGGCCGCTCCGCCAACTGAATCACGGCCTCCCCTCGAGCGACCTGCTGCCACATGCGATCACAGGCTCGGCAGATACACACCAAGCTTGGTATGATGCCGGGCAAATACCCCAACGCGGTTAATGAGTCAGTATGTCCAGAGACCTGAAACAGGAAGCGCTCGACTACCACGAGTTCCCCTCACCGGGAAAACTCGCGACCCAGGTAAGCAAACCCTGCACGACGCAAGCGGAATTATCGCTGGCGTACACTCCTGGCGTTGCCGAACCGGTGCGCGCAATTCACAAAGATCCGGAGGCCGCTTACCGCTTCACCAGCAAGGGCAACCTGGTGGCCGTCATCACCGACGGTACCGCGGTTCTCGGGCTGGGCAATGTGGGTGCGCTCGCCGGCAAACCGGTTATGGAAGGCAAAGGGGTGCTGTTCAAACGCTTTGCGAATATCGACGTTTTTGATATCGAAGTCGCTGCCGAAGACCCGAATGACTTCATAGAAACCGTATCCCGTATCGCCGGTGGCTTCGGCGGCATCAACCTGGAAGACATCGCTGCGCCACGCTGTTTCGAGATCGAACGCGTCCTGATCGAGCGCCTGGACATTCCGGTATTCCATGACGACCAGCACGGAACCGCTATCATCATCTGCGCCGGCCTGCTCAACGCACTGGAAATCAACGGAAAGGCCCTACCCGACGCGCGCATCGTGTGCCTGGGCGCAGGCGCGGCGGGTATCGCGTCGATGCGTCTGCTGATGAAACTGGGTGCCAGCCGGGAAAACATCTTCATGGTCGATCGCAGCGGGGTGATCCGCACGGAACGGACTGACCTTAACCCTTACAAACAAGAGTTCGCCATTGCAACGGACCGTGTCACGCTGGCTGACGCGATGCGCGGCGCAGATGTCTTTATCGGGGTTTCAGGCCCCGACCTGGTCAGCGAATCCATGCTCGCCAGCATGGCCGCCAAGCCAGTTGTTTTCGCCTTGTCTAACCCGGACCCGGAAATCAGCCCGACGCTCGCACACCAGGTCCGCTCGGATATCATCATGGCAACCGGGCGCAGCGACTTCCCAAACCAGGTCAACAACGTGCTGGGATTCCCGTTCATCTTCCGCGGTGCCCTGGACGTCAGGGCGCGCGCCATCAACAGCGAGATGCAGGTGGCTGCAGTAGAGGCTTTACGAGCGCTGGCTCATGAACCCCTGTTACCCGAGATTCTGCGGGCTTACCGGCTCGATCAGCTGGAGTTCGGACCTGACTATTTTATACCCAAGCCGTTTGACCCGAGGCTGATGGACTTTGTTCCGCCAGCTGTGGCACAGGCCGCGGTGGATTCGGGTGTCGCGCGCGGCAGCTTTCCCAGGCACTATACGCCGGCGCCCCGGCGCTAAGGCTTGCTTTCATGCCCGGCAGGGACGTATCCGGCTTGCCGCCTGCAGGGCTCGCCTGCGCGCGTCCTCAACATCATCACCGTAAGCGAGCGCAACGCCCATGCGACGTCTCAGGAACGCTTCCGGCTTCCCGAACAGTCGAACCTCCGTCCCAGGAACCGACAGAGCCTTATCAATATCTGCGAAGGCAATCCCGGTATCGTCGACGCCACCATAGATCACCGCGCTTGCACCCGGATTGCGCAACGCGGTTGAAACCGGCAAACCCAAGATGGCACGCGCATGCAGCTCAAACTCGTTCTGCCATTGAGTTACCATTGTCACCATGCCGGTATCGTGAGGGCGCGGACTGACTTCACTGAACAGCACCCGGTCGCCGGTGATAAACAGTTCGACCCCAAACAGTCCGCAACCGCCGAGACTCCCGGTAACCGTGCGCGCCATGTCCTCGGCACGCGCCAGCGCAGTTTCTGTCATCACCTGCGGTTGCCAACTCTCGACGTAGTCCCCCTTTTCCTGGATGTGCCCGATGGGCGCGCAAAATTGGGTATCGACCTGCCCCGCTCCGTTGCGCGATCGAACTGTCAGCAGGGTGATTTCAAAGTCGAAATGGACCAGCTCTTCAACGATAACGCGACCATAGTCGACTCGCCCCGTGCTCCTGGCATAATTCCAGGCCATCGCAACATCGTCCGGCCCTTCGATTCGCGACTGGCCCTTGCCCGAAGATGACATCACCGGCTTGACGATACACGGGTACCCGATTCCGGCATCAATGGCCGAGCGCAGCTCGTCCAAGCTGTCCGCAAAAGCATAGGCAGAAGTCGGCAAGTGCAGTTCTTCGGCCGCCAGACGCCTGATACCTTCACGATTCATGGTAAGTCTGGCAGCCCGCGCCACGGGCACCACGGTGGCCAGACCATCGCGTTCAATATCGGCCAGTGTATCCGTTGCAATCGCCTCGATCTCTGGCACGATGATTTGTGGGCGTTCCTGTTCCACCAGAGCGCGCAACGCTCCGCCGTCTGTCATATCGATCACATGCGCGCGGTGGGCGACCTGGTGTCCCGGCGCATTTGCGTAGCGATCGACCGCTATCACTTCAACGCCAAAACGCTGCAGCGATATCACGACTTCTTTACCCAGCTCGCCGCTGCCGAGCAACATGACGCGGGTAGCAGAGCCCGACAGGGGGGTTCCAATTTTCACGCAAGACTCCTTATGATGAATAGCAAATAGCGGAACCGGAAGACAGCGAGCGCAGCCGCCGCCCGCCTGCGTTCAAACGAGCAGCGCCTCCACTTCCGCCAGCCGGGCACGATACATCGGTCGCCCGTTTACGGGACTACGGGGAGCCTCCCTGCAACCGTCACGTGGAAAAACAACGAGCTCAACCGCGTGCTCGCCGGCGACAAATTCGAACGATGGGAACTCCTGCCACTCGTCACGAGCGAACCGCAGGCGCTTATGCGACGCCTGAAACGGTATCCTGGAGTCGATCAGAAACAGGCTGATTTCCTCAGGCGTGTCTGCGAAAAGGTGCAAATTGACATCGGCATGGCGACCGGCCGTTCCGCTCAGCACGGATCCAACCAGGCGCGGATTAAACGCGGCCAGAAAGCGCATCGCCTGAACAGCGCTTTCGCGCAGGGATCGGAGATGATCGACCTGCTCCTCGGCGCGAAACAGCCGCTGGTACTCTTCGAGAGCCACTTCTACCTCGCTATTGCGGGGCATATTCCGGGTGTCAGGCGCACCGAGGTGTTGTGCCGCCTTGCGCTTTGCCACGTAAAAATCCTGCACTCCCTCCTCGGCAATCAGGCGTGCAGCTTCCTGAGCAATACGCACCCGCATTTGTTGATCACGGCCGGAAACTCGTCCCATGGCGCTAGAACAACGGCTCTGCTGAATCGTATATCAGTTCGCCCCGCTGGCTGGCCGGTTCGCTGTATTGCTCCGGAACATGCTCGGGATGAAACACTTCGAATATTCCACCCGCCTGCCCGGATGCTAGGCGCAAGCCGGTCTTTGGATCGATACGCACCGTCACCAGGCCGGGCGGTTGCTGCAGTACCGCCTCCGGAACATCCTTGAGGGCCTCACGCATATAGTCAATCCAAATAGGTAACGCCGCGCGGCCACCGGTTTCACCGTTTCCCAGCGGCTGCACACGATCGAGACCGACCCACACGGTCGTTACCAGCTCGGCATTGAAACCGCAGAACCACGCATCCCGCTGATCATTGGTGGTTCCCGTCTTGCCGGCCAGATCATTGCGTCCCAGTTCCATGGCTCGCCGGGCCGTACCGCGCTTGACTACATCCTGCATCATTGACGTCATCAGATACACGTTGGTCGGGTCCACCACGCGTTCAGCCAGCACCGGCGGCGCTTCCTCAGCCTCGCTGAGCTCGGTATCCTGCTCGCTATTTTCCGGCGCCTCGGACATGGCTGAGACATCCGCCGTCACCGATTCGAGCGCCTGCGCCTGCTCACACTCCGGGCAGGCCAACGGCGGATTCGCGCGAAACAGGACATTGTCTTCCGCATCCTGTATTTCACGAATAAAGAACGGCTCAACATAGAATCCCCCGTTTGCCCAAACGCTGTAGGCTCGCGCCATTTCCAGCGGCGTGGCCGAACCGCTGCCGAGCGCCAGCGACAACTCGCGGGGAATCTGATCGGGGCTGAAACCGAAGCGGCGGACATAGTCAGCTGCATAGGCAGGGCCGATCGCCTGCAGCAATCGAATAGATACCAGATTCCGTGAATGCGTGAGCGCCTCGCGCATGCGCGTCGGCCCGTAAAACTTGCCGCTGTAGTTCTCTGGCCGCCAGGTCGTTTCCAGCGACGGATCATTGAAAACTACTGGCGCATCGTTAAACAGGCTGGCTACGGTGTAGCCCTTGGCCAACGCGGCCGAATAGACAAACGGCTTGAAACTGGAGCCCGGCTGGCGCTGCGCCTGAACAGCACGATTGAACTTGCTGCGGTAGAAATCGAATCCGCCAACCAGTGCCACAATCGCGCCGTCGTGCGGGTTAACGGACACCAGCGCCCCCGATACCTCAGGCAACTGCGCCAGCCGCCAACCGCCATCCGGTAGACCCTCAACGTAAATCAAGTCCCCGGCTTTCAGCAACTCACCGGCCGCGTTCAGCTCCGGGCCTCGACTGTTAACCGACCGATAGGCTCGTGCCCAGGACAGTGCACCCCATTCGAGCTGGGCCGCGCCGTGTGCGGCCAGATAGATGCTGGCTGACTTTTCCTCGACTTTTGTTACCAACGCAGGAAGTAGTCCACCGACAGACTCGACGCCCGCCAGGATACTTCGCCATTTGTCTTCTGCCGCATCAGGATCCGGTTCCGTGTGCCTGATGACACCTCGATAACCGTGCCGCCGGTCATAGGCCAGCAACCCCGACCGAAGAGCTGTGTTAGCTGCGGCCTGGCGGTCACTGACCAACGTGGTGAAAACGCGAAAACCGGCGACGTATGCATCCTCGCCGAAATGCTCGACCATATAGGCGCGAACCATTTCTGCAAGATAGGGCGCTTCAACGCTCACCGCCGCCTTGTGCAAGCTGGCTGTATCCGCTTCTTCCAGTGCCAAGCGATACTGTTCGGCGTCGAGAAAACCGAGCACATACATGCGCCCAAGCACGTAGTTGCGACGTTCCAGCGCGCGTTCCGGATTGCTTACCGGATTATTCGACGATGGCGCTTTCGGCAAGCCGGCAATCATGGCTATCTGGGGAACGGTCAGCTCGTCGATATTGACACCGTAATAAACCTGGGCGGCGGCGGCAATTCCGTACGCCCGGTGCCCGAAATAGATCTTGTTTAGGTACAGCTCAAGAATTTCCTGCTTGGTGAGATGCCGCTCGATTTTTAGCGCCAGAAATATTTCTGTAAGCTTCCGCAGGTACGTCTTTTCACTGCTGAGAAAGAAATTGCGCGCCACCTGCATGGTAATCGTGCTGCCGCCCTGGCGCTTCTCACCGGTGCGTATGAGCTCCATTGCGGCGCGCAGCAAACCCTGGTAATCCACGCCTGGATGTTCGAAAAAGCGGTCATCTTCGGTGGCCAGAATGGCGTTGACGACCATTGGCGGCAGATCTTCGTAACGGATCGGAGTCCTGTGCTGCTCACCAAATTCCGCAATCAATTCTCCATCGCTGGAAAATACCCGAAGCGGAACCTGTAGCTGCACCTCCTTCAGCCGTTCGATCGGCGGCAACTGCGGTGCGATGTAGAAATACGCTGCGACGACAACGACCAGACCCGCCGTCGCCACGGCGAAACCGGTCGCAAGGAAGAACCTGAGGAACCTAACAAGAACTGTCATAAATTTGGCGGGATGTGACCAGCTTCAAATTAAAAAACAAAAGGATTTCTAAACTTCAGTATAAAGCGTCCGATAATTGGAATCGAACCTAACAGGATAAAAGAGCCTTTCGTTGACAAGCTGTTGTTGTTGCTCTCTAATCCGTCACAGTATCAAGGCACTGCAATTGCAGTGAATTAAAGGGAAATTACGGTGCAAATCGCGCAACTGTTTACACGGAAAAAGCCGCCAGTCGTGGGACTGGACATTAGCTCATCGGCGGTCAAGCTACTCGAACTCAGTCGCCACGGTAACCGCTACCGCGTTGAAAGTTACGCTGTTGAGCCGCTGCCCCCCAACTCGGTAGTTGAAAAGAATATTACCGACGTCGAGGCCGTAGGTGAAGCGGTGCGGCGCGCGGTCAAGCGCGCCGGCGCGCGGACCAGGAACGCCGCCGTTGCGGTGGCAGGCTCGTCCGTCATCACCAAGGTCGTCCCGATGCCGAACAACCTGTCGGAAGACGAGCTGCACAGCCAAATCGAGCTGGAAGCCGACCAGTACGTACCCTATCCACTGGAGGAAGTCAGCCTCGACTTCGAGGTCCTGGGACCCAGCGACAATAACCCCGACACCGTCGACGTACTGCTGGCCGCCTGCCGCACGGAAACCGTAGACATGCGTACCGCAGCGGTTGAAAGCGGGGGTCTGGATACCAGGGTGGTTGACGTGGAAGCTTATGCTACCGAAAACGCCTTTCAGCTGTTACTCGACCAGGTGCCCGATCAGGGAATGGAGAAAACCATCGCTCTGGTCGACATCGGTTCAACCATGACCACGCTGAATGTCTTGCACGACACCAAGCTGATATACACCCGCGACCAGGTCTTTGGCGGCAAGCAGCTGACCGAAGAGATTATGAGGCGGTACGGACTCTCGTACGAGGAAGCCGGCATGGCCAAGCGGCAGGGCGGCCTGCCGGAGAATTACGAACCGGAAGTCCTGGAGCCGTTTAAGGAGGCCATGTGCCAGCAGGTCAGCCGCTCCCTTCAGTTTTTCTTTGGTTCCAGCCAGTACAACGGTGTGGATCAAGTGATTCTGGCCGGCGGCAGCGCTTCGGTACCCGGCATCACTGACCTGATCCAGGATCGGCTCGGCATCGAAACCCTGGTAGCGAATCCATTTGCTTCCATGTCGTTGTCGTCGCGGGTCAAACCACAGTCGCTCAGCAACGACGCGCCGGCACTGTTAATCGCCTGCGGCCTGGCCTTGAGGAGTTTCGACTAATGGCTCACATTAACCTATTACCCTGGCGCGACGAGCTGCGCAAGCAGAAACAGCAGCAGTTCGCTGTGGTTTCTGCCGGTACTGCGATTGTTGCTGCGCTTTTGGTACTTCTGGTCCACATGCAGGTCGAAGGTCTGATTGAACAGCAGAATGCGCGCAACAGCTTTCTTGACAACGAGATCGCGGAACTGGACGAGAAGATCGCGAAGATCAAAGATCTCGAGAAAACGAAAACTGCGCTCCTGGCACGCATGGACATTATCCAGCAGCTGCAGCATAGCCGCCCCCAGAGCGTCCACCTCATGGATGAACTTGTTTATACGCTTCCAGATGGCGTTTATCTCGAAAAAATTCTTCAAAAAGGCACATTGCTCACGGTCAGCGGTGTAGCACAGTCAAATGCTCGAGTTTCCGCTTATATGCGCAACATCGATAACTCAGAGTGGCTAGGCAATCCGAAACTGGATGTGATTGAGACCAAGGATACCGATCGGCGCCGCAACGCTGAATTCGTATTGCGTGCCGGCCAAGTCACCCCATCGGGGACATCGGCAGAGGAGCAAGGATAATGGACCTGTCTCAGCTCAATGAATTGGATCTTCGCAATGTCGCCAGCTGGCCGTTGCCGGCACGAGTGATTGTCATAGCCATAATTTTTGCAGGCGTACTCGGTCTGGGATACTGGCTGG
The DNA here is from genome assembly GCA_020347685.1 of Gammaproteobacteria bacterium. GTDB lineage: Bacteria > Pseudomonadota > Gammaproteobacteria > DSM-19610 > DSM-19610 > Thiogranum. The sequence goes on from CP070738.1 coordinate 814,025, forward strand.
ACATCAAGGATCAGGGAATGCGACTGGAAAAGGCGGAGCAGAAGGAGCAGGAGTTGCGTCATGCATTTGAAGTCAAGGCCAAGAAAGCCGCCAATCTGCAGGCCTACGAGCAACAGCTTGAGGAAATGAGGGAATCTTTTGGCGCCATGTTGCGCCAGCTCCCCAACAAGACCGAAGTTGCCGAATTGCTCGTGGATATTTCGCAGACCGGGCTGGCCAGCGGCCTGGAATTCGAACTGTTCAAGCCCCAGAGCGAGATTCCCAAGGAATTCTATGCGGAGCTGCCCATCAGCATCCGCGTGAAGGGCGACTATCACGAGTTTGGCAACTTCATCAGTGGCGTGGCCGCGCTTCCCCGGATCGTAACCGTGCACGACGTCGCCATTGAACAGAGCAAGGAAGAGGGTTTGACGATGAACATTCTCGCCAAGACCTATCGTTACCTGGACGAGGAAGAAGGAGGTGCCCAATGATCCGCCTGCTTCACGCAACCCGGGCCGTGACAGCTTGCCTGTTGGCAGCGGGTTTAGCCGCCTGCAGCAGCAGCAACACCGAGGATCTGCGCACCTACGTAGAAGACGTGAAATCTCGCCAGCACCCGAGCGTAGAGCCGCTGCCCGAGTTCGCGCCATATGAAACGCATCTTTACCAAGCCTATAGCGATCGTGACCCGTTCACGCCCCCCGTTCTCGCAACACCGAAGTCACAGGTGGCACAGGCTTCCGGCAACGGTATCTCGCCGGACTTCAACCGCGCCCGTGAACCCCTGGAGGCGGAGCCGCTGGACAGCCTGCGAATGGTTGGGACGCTGGAGAGAGCCGGAGATTCGTGGGCCCTGGTGCGCATGAGCGATAGCACGATTCATCGCGTTAAACCGGGTAATTACCTGGGCCAGAACCACGGAAAGATCGTCAGTATCACAGAGTCAGAAGTTGAACTGACCGAGATCGTACCGGATGGACTCGGCGGATGGATGGAACGCCAGGCTGCACTGGCACTCAGTGAGTAATTTGGAGAAAAAAACGATGAACGCGAATCTGATGACCTGGAACGCTATGGCACAAGGTACACGGTTCCTGCAACGCCTGGCTGGGAACGCAATACTTGCACTTGCCACTCTGTGCCTGCTCAGCGGCTGGCAATATGCACGCGCTGAGGCGGTGCCACTCAATGCACTACAGGAAATCAGTTATGCCGGTCTGCCGGGCAACCAGGTTCAGGTCATCTTCACACTGAGCCAGCCGGTTTCCAGCCCAGCGAGTTTCACCATCGACAACCCGGCGCGCATCGCCTTTGACCTGCCCGCGACAAAGAGCGAACTGGCAACCCGTTCGCAGCCGATCGGCATTGGCCCCGCCAAGAGCGTGACTGCGGTGGAAGTGAAAGGTCGCACTCGCGTAGTGCTCAACTTGCTCGAAATGGTCCCGTACGAAACCCGAACGGAAGGAAACCGGATTGTCGTGGTACTTGGCAG
>CP070738.1:815598-823732 GCA_020347685.1 Gammaproteobacteria bacterium
GGCGGGCGTTGGCCAGCGTATAGTCAGCGGCTTTCTGATGATCGGCGAGTGCGATGCGGTCGGCGAAGGCCTGGGGCACATTGGCGCGATGCTCGCTGACGTGACGGATCTGCCGCTGTGCCAGCCACAGCTTGAGCGCCAGATAGGCGGCGAGGGCAACCACAAAGATCCAGGAGAAACTGTTCATTCGGTTCATCAATGTCACTGCGAATGCGTAGTCAAAGGTTAGCCTTTGCTACAATGCAACACAACCTCACGGAGCATGATGAATGTCTGACAAGAAAACCAACCTCATCTGGATCGATCTGGAAATGACGGGCCTGGATACCCTGCGGGACGCGATTATCGAAATCGCTACCGTTGTGACCGACTCACAACTGAACCCGCTCGCGGAAGGGCCGGTGCTGGCGATTCACCAGCCCGACGCAGTACTGGATGGGATGGACGAGTGGAATACCCGCCAGCATGCCCAGTCGGGTCTCACTCAACGGGTGCGTGACAGCCGCCTGACAGTGCGCGATGCGGAACGCATGACACTGGAGTTTCTAACCCAGCATGTCGAGGCCAAGGCGTCGCCCATGTGCGGCAATTCGATCTGCCAGGACCGCCGCTTTATGGCGCGTCTGATGCCGGATCTGGAAGCCTTCTTTCACTACCGCAATCTGGATGTCAGCACCCTCAAGGAACTGGCCAGCCGCTGGGCGCCGGCAGCCGCCGCCGGCTTCAGCAAGAACTCGGCGCACCTGGCGCTGGACGACATAAAGGATTCGATCCGCGAACTGCAGTATTACCGCGAACACTTGTTCAAACCGTTCCCGGCGCCGGTATAGCCGGGAACCTGCCGGGCACAGCGCAACCCGCTGACCGGGGCGCGCCGATCAGGTAATGACGGTGGGTGTCTCGCGGCCGGTGTAGTGGCGGATGCGGGCGATCTGTTCGGCGATGTTTATCAGGTCGGCCAGCGCATGCTGCGGGTCCTGCAGCTGCTGTTCCGGATCGGCTTCATAACGCTCCAGATAGATTCTCAGCGTGGCGCCTTCGGTGCCGGTACCCGAGAGGCGGAATACAATGCGCGAGCCGTCGCTGAACGCGACACGAATGCCCTGGCGTTCGCTGATGGAGCCGTCCACCGGATCGGTATACGCGAAGTCATCATTGAACGCGACTTCATAGTTGCCATATCGGGTTCCGGCAAGGGTGCCGCACTGATCGCGCAGCCGTTTCATCAGTTCGCCGGCACGCTCGCCATCCACGTTCTCGTAATCGTGGCGTGAGTAATAGTTGCGCCCGTAACTGCGCCAGTGACTGGTGACGATTTTCTGAACGGATTCCTTGCGCACCGCGAGCAGGTTCAACCAGAACAGCACGGCCCATAGGCCGTCTTTTTCGCGCACGTGGTCGGAACCGGTGCCAAAGCTTTCCTCGCCGCACAGCGTTGCCTTGCCGGCATCCAGCAGGTTACCGAAGAATTTCCAGCCGGTTGGTGTTTCGTACAGTTCGATGCCGAGCCGCTCGGCAACGCGGTCGGCGGCCTGGGAAGTCGGCATGGACCGCGCGATGCCGGCCAGTCCCAGTCGGTAGCCCGGCGTCAGGTGCGCATTTGCTGCCAGCACCGCCAGGCTGTCACTCGGGGTTACGAAGAATTTGCGGCCCAGGATCATGTTGCGATCACCGTCGCCGTCGGAGGCAGCGCCGAAATCGGGGGCGTCGGCAGCGAACAGAACATCGACGAGTTCCTTGGCGTAGACCAGGTTCGGGTCAGGGTGTCCGCCACCGAAATCTTCCTTCGGAACTGCGTTCATGAGGGCGTCGGGCGTTACACCCAGCCGGTTTTCAAGGATCTCCACGGCGTAGGGCCCGGTGATGGCATGCATGGCATCGAAACGCATCTGAAACAGGCCGGAGTTGATGAGCGCGTGAATGCGATCGAAGTCAAACAGCTGCTGCATGAGATCGGCGTAATCGGACACGGGGTCGATGACCTCGACCACCATGGTGCCGATGTGGTGCTCACCCACTGTGTCGAGATCCAGGTCGGCATGTTCCGCAATGCGGTAACGGCGGATCTCGCGACTGTTCTGGTAAATTGTTTCAGTGATCTTCTCCGGGGCCGGCCCGCCGTTGCCGATGTTGTACTTGATCCCGAAATCGCCGTCCGGTCCGGCCGGATTATGGCTGGCGGACAGGATAATGCCGCCGAATGCCCCGTGCTTGCGGATGACACAGGAAGCCGCCGGCGTGGACAGCAATCCGCCGCGCCCAACCAGCACCCGCCCGAGGCCGTTGGCCGCGGCCATGCGCAGTATGACCTGCACTGCATGGCGGTTGAAATAGCGGCCATCGCCGCCCACCACGAGCGTCTGCCCCTGCAGTCCTTCCAGGCTGTCGAATATCGACTGCACGAAATTCTCGAGATAATTCGCCTGCTGAAATACGGTCACCTTTTTTCGTAAACCGGAGGTGCCGGGTCGCTGATCCGCATACGGTTGAGTTTCTTTTTCTGTCACGTTCACTGGTAATGCAGCCTTGTTCTGATGTCGTGTGAGTGTCCACTGTGCCCGGTCAAGCTTAGGACGGCAGCGCCGATAAGCGTAACGTAATCGCGCCGTGGCCGGTAATTTGCCGAAGCGCCATTTTACTATGCTACTATGAGTCCATGCGTTATTCAGGCAAACAAGTTGTACATCCCGGTGTGCGGGCGCGCGACCTGCCCGCACTGATGGAACTGTACGAACTCAACTATATCCAGCTGCGGCGGCTGGTGCCTGATCTGGACGCCGTACAGGACCGCAGCGTGTCAAAGGTCAACGGGGCGCTGGACCTGTACCTCACGGTGCGGGAGCGCAGCCGGTACACAACCACCCTGAATCTCAGTTACCGCTTTATCGAGGCGGACGACAGTTACCTGGCGCCGGATGTAGTGGTGCGTATGTACCACGACGCCCAGCTGGCCGAAGTGATTTCCCACAGCCGGCGGCACGGCCCTCTCCCAGCCGAGTACGATCGCTTCCGCAGCCGGTATTCGCTGGAAACCAAGTGGCAGGTCAACCGGTTCCTGCACAAATGGCTGGGCTATTGCCTGCACCAGGGGCACGCGTTCTCTCCGGCGCGCGAGCAGCTCTCCGAGGCGTTGCAGAGCATCGAGGACGAACAGACTCTGAGCCTGGAATCCTGAGCGCCCGGCGCTAATACTTGACTAAATTGCTCGGTTTATCTATCGTGTCGGTACGAGCCACGCGTCTGTCCCGCAGGTTGCCACATGAGACTATCCACCAAAGGGCGTTACGCCGTCACCGCGATGATGGATCTCGCCATCCACGAAACCAAGGGGCCGGTCACCCTGGCGGACATATCCGACTGCCAGGACATCTCTCTGTCCTACCTAGAACAACTGTTCTCCAAGCTGCGCAGAAAGAACCTGGTGCGCGGCGTTCGGGGTCCCGGTGGAGGGTACCAGCTGGCGCGCCCGGCGACCGAAATCACCATTGCGGCGATTATTGCCGCAGTCGACGAAAAGGTCGACTCGACCTGTTCTGAAGGGAAAGAGCCCTGTGGACAGGACCAGGAGTGCCTCACGCACGAACTCTGGTGCGGTCTGTCCCGGCAAATCTACAGCTTTCTCGACAGTATTACGCTGGCCGCTTTCCTGAGCCGACCCTCCGTGCAGGCGGTTATCCGTCGTCAGGAGCGCGATCACCACCGTCCCGGCATCCCGCCGGTGACGGTAGCGTGAAGCGCGGCCTGAAACCCCAAAAAAGTCCAAAAAAACTGCACAAAGTCCTGGATCTGTGAAACCGGTCAAGGACGGCCAGTGAACCGTTCACAGAAACCTTGTCCGCGCTTATGCATACTGCAACCGTCAAATAGCGTTGTATCTCATGGATCAGGAGTAAAGGTTATGTTGCAGTATATCTTGATATTGTGTGCAGTCATGGCAGTGATCGGTGAACCGCTGCTGGAGAAGCTGTCGTTCGGCGGTCCTGCGACGGACTACATGGTGGCTTTCGGTGTTGCGCTGTTGCTGAAACCGTGGCTCGAAAACCACTTGGAATAGGACCCGTGCACCGGCCGCAACCGCATCAGCTCCGCTTGGACCACACGAGCGTGCGGTTGTTGGCCGGCATCGCATAGTCACGTTCGAAAACCAGGCCTGCCGCGCGGGCCAGATCATCCAAAGCCTCGAAATCCCTCAAGCCGCTCAGCGGATCGCGACTTTTCAACCAGCTGTCGAAGCGGGCATTGCTCTCGCTGGTGTACCGACCGTTGTAGTTGAACGGCCCGTACAGACAGAACACGCCGCCGGTCTGCAGTACGCGCCCGATACCGCGGATAAAACACTCCACCTGCGACCAGGCCATAATGTGTGCGGTATTGGCACTGAACACGGCGTCATAGCTGTGTTGCGGCCATTCATCCTGGCACACATCAAGAGTGAGCGGTGCCAGCACATTGGCCAGTCCCGCCTCGTCCAGCCACGCCTGTATCCCGCCGTGCATCTCGGCTACGTCGCTGGTCTGCCACAGCAACTGCGGGAATTCGGCGCCGAAATACACCGCGTGCTGGCCCGTGCCGCTGCCGATCTCCAACAGGCGGGATCTGTCAGCCAGCTCGACGCGCAGCACCTCGAGTATCGGGCCACGGTTCTGCTGGCATGATTCGGCGAACGGTTTCATGCGACTCGGGAATTGCCGCAGCGCTGTTCGAGCACTGCGCTGATTTCCTCGTCAGTCAGCACAATGGGGTTGGTCTTCATGCTGCTGCCGCGCGCGTGGGCGACAAGATGCGCGAAATCGTCGGGCGTAATTCCGTAGTGGTCCAGGGGCGGCAGCTGCAGCCGTTGGGTCCATTCATCCAGCAGTTCCAGCAGGGCGTCCCAGGCCTGCTCGCGGCGGTTGAAGGATGTCCGGCACAGCAGCCCTGCAATCCGGGCGTATTTGTCCAGTGCCGGGTTATCCGGCTCGCGCGCCCGCATGGCAGTAATGTTGACACGGGTCGCCGCGCCCACCAGGGTTCCGCACACCACACCGTGTGGCACCGGGAAGAAGGCGCCGAGCGGAGACGCCAGTCCGTGTACCGAGCCCAGCCCGGTCTGCGCCAGCGTAATACCGGACAGCAGCGCGGCATAGGCCATGCCGCAGCGCGCCGGCGACGGGTCGCCGCTGCCCTCGAACCAGGGCAGCAAGCTGTCGCGCGCCGCTTCCAGACCGCTCCACGCCAGCGCGTCGGTCATCGGGTTGGAACGCAGCGATACATAGGATTCCAGCAGCTGTGTCAGCGCGTCCATACCGTTACCGGCGATCAGCGCGGGCGGGCAGGTGGCCAGCAGGTCGGGGTCGACCAGAGCGTATTCCGGCACCAGCCGGTCATCGCGAAAGGATTTCTTGAAACCCTCCTTGCCCGCCACACTGAGTACCGCGTTCTTGGTCGCTTCGCTGCCGGTGCCGGCGGTAGTGGGTACGGCAATGAAAGGCACGGCGGGGCCGCTGTAGGCTTTACCCGAACCCACGCCCTCCAGATAATCGATCACCGAATCCCCTACGCGCAGCAAGCCGGCGATCGCCTTTGCCGCGTCCAGCACGCTGCCACCGCCGATCCCGATCACCACGTCGATGTTGCTGCCGGCGTGCTGGGCCACCGCCTGGTCGACCATGTGCGGCGACGGCTCGCCGTCGACCGTGACGCTCTGCCAGCGCAGCCCGGCCTGCTCCAGTTTCTGTTCCAGATCGCTCCAGGTCCGGGAGGCCCGTAGCGAGCGGGCACCGGTGACCAGCAACACGCTGCTACCATAGCCAGCGGCGAGCGCCGGCAGTGCGGCGATCTTGCCCGCGCCGAATTCTATGCGCGGCAGGCGGGCGATGGAAAAGCCGGCCAGCATCATCAGTCGAATGCCGGATACAGACCGGTAAACGGAATACCCTGGCGTGGCTCTGCCATCCAGTCCGCAACGGTCTCGCGCCAACGCTGATAATGCGCGGTTTCCTTGTGAGCCGCCGCGTCCCGCGGCGATCGGTAGGCTTCGTACAGGAGGAAATAACCGGGGTCTTCGGGGGACTGTAAGACGTCAAAACGCAGGTTGCCGGGCTCCTGTACCGAAGCCTGGTGATTGGCGCGCGTCGCAGCAATGAAGTCCTGGATGTGCTCCGGGTTCACATGAACGTGGACCAGGGTGACGTGCATGGCGTGCTCCTTGTGCTGTCAGGGAATGGCGGGCCAGGGGTTCTTAACCTGCCGCGGTAACTGCCGAAAGCCTACTGGTAGACAGGGAGATTGCCAAGAGCGGAAATGAGCACAGTGGTTGACAGGGAAGCCGAAGCAGCGGCTGGCCAGGGCGTCGGCGATGCGGACCCGCGCAGTCTGAACGAGTGGGTGCAGAAACTGGGCGAATCCGGTATGCCGGTGTTTGCCCATACGGCGCGCGACATTTCCCGTCTCTCCGACAGCAGGGAAAGCAGTGCGGCCGAGCTGGCCCGGGTGGTGCTTCAGGATGCCGCCATGACCGCCAAGCTGCTGCGGGTGGCGAACAGCCCGGTATTCAACCTGACCGGCAAGTCCATCAGCACTGTGAGCAGGGCGGTCGTGCTGCTGGGCTTCGACGAGGTGCGCAGCATCTGTCTGTCTATCGCCGTGGTCGAATCGATGCTGAAGGGAAAACAGAAACAGCGCGTCATCGAGGAGATGGCCCGCGCCTTCCACGCCGCTGTGCAGGCGCGCGCCATCGCCAAAAAACGCAAGGATCCGGCACCCGAAGAGGTCTTCATCGCGACGTTGCTGTCACGTCTCGGCGAGATGGCGTTCTGGGCGTTCGCGGGTCAGTCGGCGGAGCGTCTCGACGCCGCGCTGGAACAACAGGGCGGCGTCGCACCCGAGGTGGTCCAGCGCCAGGTGCTGGGCTTCGCGCTGTGCGACCTCACGCTGGGTCTGAGCCGCGAGTGGAAACTGGGTGAGTTGCTGGAGCAGTCGCTGCAGGGTCGGAGTGACAAGAATCCGCGCGCCGGCAATGTCATGCTCGGGTACGAGCTGGCCAGCGCCGCGGAGCATGGCTGGGATACGCAGGAAGTGAAGCGGCTGGTGGAGCGGATTGCCGAGAACCTTTACCTGCCGGTGCCGGAGGTGACGAAACTGGTGCGCAGCAATGCCGAGGAAGCCGCCGACACCGCCGCCTTCTACGGTGCCGTGCGGGCAAGCGAGCTGATCCCCGTGGTGGGTGACACTACGCAGGGATCGGATGCCGAACCGGACGAGCCCGCCGCGCCGCTGTTTCTCGAGCCCGATCCGATGCTGCAGCTCACCATCCTGCGCGAGCTGGCGGCCCTGATGGAGACCCGGCCCGACTACAATATGGTGTTGGAAATGGTACTGGAGGGGATGTATCGCGGTGTCGGCATGGATCGCACCCTGTTCGCGCTGCGCACCCCGGATCACCGTTTTCTGGCAGGTCGCTATGCGCTCGGTGTCGACAACGAGGTGTTGCGCCGGCAGTTCTATATCGAAACCGTCGAGGCAAAGCCAAACCTGTTTCAGCATGTTATCAAGACGCGCCAGGCGGCGTGGGCAGGGCAGCAGGATAACGCTGCGGAGCGTAAGCTGCTGACTTCAGAAGTGGTGGCCATCTGCGGGGGCGCAGCGTTCTTTGTGACGCCCATCGAGATACGCGGCAAGGTCATCGGCGTGTTCTATGCCGACCGGAAAGTCAGCGGACGGCCCCTGGACGAGGACAGCTTTACCAGTTTCAGGCACTTCGCACAGCAGGGTAACCTGGCACTGGCCTTTCTCGGTGCGGGTTAGTGTACCCGGCGGCCTGCCGGCGGTGGGTGGTGGGGTGAGGATGCCGTGTCACCGGTGGCCGGCGAGGCGGTCAATGCGGTCAACGGGATTGCTGCGCAGGAACACCCTATCCTATGCGCAGCCAGTCGATCCACTGCCGGAAAATATCCGGGTCCAGGGCGGCCGCTGCCGAGCGTGGCGTCAGACTGGGGACGAACACCGGATCACCCTCCAGGGTGACGGCCTGGCCGCCCGCCTCCTGCAGGATCAGGCAACCCGCGGCGTAGTCCCACAGTTTCTGCTGCCCGTGCAGATACACGTGGCAGCGTCCCGCTGCCAGCCAGCACCAGTCCAGGGCTACGGCGCCGAA
>CP070738.1:823832-831970 GCA_020347685.1 Gammaproteobacteria bacterium
TGGAGCAGGAGGGCAGCGAAGAGCAGGTGGCCAACGTGTTGCTGGCTGTTCCCCATGCGACCTATTGGGGACCCTATCAGGTACTGGGCCGGAACGCGATCTACTTTTCACTGCTGATATTACTATTGGCCGCGCTGTTCGGGATCGCCGTCAGCAGGCGCTCGCTGACCCGCCCTATCCAGCTTCTGGCCCGAGCTACCCAGGCCATTGCTCAGGGCGACCTGACTCAAAATGTCTCTCTGCAGCGCAATGACGAACTCGGTCAGTTAACTGTTTCCTTCAATGCCATGCTTGCAGCGCTCAGCGCCTCGCAGAACGAACTCAAACAGAGTCGAAAACGTTTCCGCGACTTCGCTTCCAGTTCCTCCGACTGGCTGTGGGAGACGGACCGCGGCGGCCACTTCACGTTCGTATCGAGCAGCGTTTCGGATACCCTGGGCATGTCGGCCGACACCTGGCTCGGACGGACGCCGGCAGAAGTCTTTCCGCGCAGCAATCTCACTGAATTGTTGGCGTTGCTGCGTTCCGCGCAGCAACGTAACGACGGGTTCAAGGACGTCGAGATCTGGGTGCGCGCGCGCAACGGGGACCAGCACTGCCTGCGTCTCAACGGTGTCCCGCTTGTCGTCGATGCTCAGTTCACCGGTTACCGTGGTACGGCGCGCGACATTACCAAGCTGAAACAGGACGAAAAGCGCATGGTGGTGCTCGCCAATCAGGATCATCTCACCGGCCTGTCCAACCGGCATCGCTTCATCCAGGATCTCAATCACGAGATTCGACGGGTCGAACAGCACGGCGAGCTGGGTGTTCTCCTGCTAATCGACCTTGATCACCTGAAGCTGGTCAACGATACGGCTGGCCATGCGGCGGGGGACCAGATAATTGTACAGGTGGCCGGGCTTCTAAAGCGTGCTTCACGCGAGCAAGATGTGCTTGCCAGAATCAGCGGTGACGAGTTCGCCGTAGCATACTCGACAATGGATGAGACTCAGGGAATCGCGAAGGCGCAGGTGTTACTGGAGCGTATAAACAGCCTGAAACCGCGGTATGGCGGGAGAACCCTGAATATTTCAGCAAGTATCGGCTTGGTCACCTTCCCAAGCCAGGGCAGGGTTCCCGTGGAGCTTCTGGCGAAAGCGGATGCAGCCATGAGTTCGGCGAAAACGACCGGTCGTAATCGTGTCCACGTCTACAACGAAACAGACATGATGCGTGAGCGTATGGATAACCAGCTGGTGTGGAAGGACCGGCTGCTGGAGGCTCTGGAAAAGGATCTGCTGCAGCTGGTGTTTCAGCCGATTGTCGCCGTCGCCGGTGGGCAGGTTTCCCATTACGAGGTGCTGGTTCGCATGCGCGAGAGGGACGGAACGCTGATAGCGCCCGGCAAATTTATTCCGGCCGCGGAACAGTTCGGCCTGGTACAGCGGCTCGATCAGCAAATTGTCAGCAAGGCTGTACGTTGTCTCGCCGATTTGCCCCGCGAGCTCGATCCGATAGGGCTTTCGATCAACCTGTCGGGATTATCGGTCGGCAGCCCCGAAATGTATCAGTGCATCGAGCGTGAAGTGCGCGAAGCCGGCGTGGAGCCGTCCCGAATAACCTTCGAAATCACCGAAACCGCCGCCTGCGAACAACTGGACAGCGCTATTGAATTTATTCAGCGGATACGGCAGCTGGGCTGCAACGTGTCTCTTGATGATTTTGGTGTCGGGTTTTCGTCGTTTTCATACCTCAAGCACCTGCGCGCGGATATACTGAAAATAGACGGCAGCTTCATCCGGGATATACACAATAACAATGCCGATCAGCTTTTCGTAAAGGCATTGGTCGACGTGGCGCGCGGAATGGGAATGCGTACCATCGCAGAGTTTGTCGAGAACGAACAGGTGTTCGATCGCGTTCGCAGCTTGGGAGTGGACTATGTCCAGGGATATTACCTCGGCAAGCCGCAGCCGACACTCGGCCCTGCCCCGGCCGGCAAGCACGAGGCTTTGAACGCCTCGGTAGCGTAATCAATTGCCAAGGCGTTTTCGCGCACGCTCCACAGCGGCCTCGACCTGCTGCGGCGCCGTACCGCCAAAATGATTGCGCGACGATACCGAGCCTTCAGGGGTAAGCACCCGGAAAACGTCTTGCTCAATGTTGCCTGACAAAGCCTGTAATTCCGTCAGGCTGAGTTCGGAAAGTTCCCGCTTGCTGTCAATTCCCAGACGCACGGCAGCGCCGACGATCTCATGCGCGTCACGAAACGGCACACCCTTGCGTACCAGATAGTCGGCCAGATCAGTCGCGGTCGAGTACCCTGTGGCAGCGGCCAGACGCATGTTGTCAGCCTTTACCCGGATGGCAGGTATCATATCTGCAAAGGCACGCAGACAACCCAGCAGTGTATCCACCGTATCGAACAGTGGCTCCTTGTCTTCCTGATTGTCCTTGTTGTATGCGAGTGGCTGTCCTTTCATCAGCGTCAACAATCCCACCAGGTTACCGATAACCCGCCCTGATTTGCCGCGCACCAACTCCGGTACATCCGGGTTCTTCTTCTGTGGCATGATACTGGAACCGGTACAAAAACGGTCTGGCAGATCAACGAAATCGAACTGCGTAGAAGCCCACAAAATCAGTTCTTCTGAAAAACGCGAAAGGTGGGTAAGCAGCAGCGCAGCGCAGGCGCAGAACTCAATGACGAAATCCCGGTCACTGACCGCGTCCAGCGAATTTTCGGCCGGCCGGTCGAATCCGAGCAGCTCGGCTGTGTAGTGGCGATCGATCGGAAAGCTGGTGCCGGCAAGCGCCGCGGCCCCTAGCGGCATTACGTTCACCCGTGCGCGGCATTCCAGCAGGCGCTGGCGGTCGCGTTGCAGATTTTCGAACCATGCCAGCATGTGATGCCCGAAAGTCACGGGCATAGCCACCTGCAAATGGGTGAAACCCGGTAACAAGGTATCGAATTCGCGCTCTGCAACCGTGAGCAGCCCCTCTTGCAGGCGCAGCAGCTCGCGGCAGGCGGCATCGATCTGATCGCGCAGGTACAGTCTAAGGTCAGTGGCAACCTGGTCGTTGCGCGATCTTCCGGTGTGCAGCTTCTTCCCGGCATCACCGATCATCGCTGTAAGGCGCGCTTCGATGTTCATATGCACGTCTTCCAGGCTTACCGACCATTCGAATTCGCCCCGTTCAATGGCCTGTTCGATCTGATCCAGGCCCCCCAGGATGGCGTCACGTTCCGCTGCGCTGATAACGCCCACTTTGCAAAGCATGCGCGCATGGGCGCACGAGCCCTGAATGTCGTAGCGATACAGGCGCTGATCGAACTCCACTGACGCGGTAAATGATTCCACGAAGGCGTCGGTTGATTCGGTGAATCGGCCTCCCCAGAGTTTGCCGCCGGCTGATTTGTGTTTCATATCGGTCTGCCACAGTGTTACCAGGTGCCAAGTATACCTGAAAGTTTCGGAGATCCCGTGCCGCTACACTTGCAAGCCATTTGAAGACGAAACACACTTTGCTCATGGGCAGGGACAGCAGAACAGCGCGTGCACAACACCAGCAGGAGGCTTTGTTCTTGCCCAGCTTTTGCGACGTCCGCATGGTTTTTGCGGTTGTGGTCATAGCGGAGCTGCTTGCCTTTGTCCTGGTGCTGGCAGGCGACCGTGCAGAGGGCTGGAGCAAACTGGGGCTGGTTTCCCTGTTTGTCCAGCTGGTGGCGCTGACGAGCGCCGCAGTACTGTGCATGGTGCGCCCGGTACTGGCCAGGATAGGAAATACCGCGGCCGCCATAAGCAGTTATTTGTTGTTGCTGCTGATTACTGCGGTGATCAGCGAACTGGCATTCCAGATGGGTGGTCTCGGGCAAACCGTCGCGGGGAACACAGACCATCCCGGTTTTCTGTTCCGTAACCTCGGGATCAGCGCCATCATGAGCGCCCTGGTGTTACGTTATCTTTATGTCCAGCACCAGTGGCGCCAGCAGATTCAGGCCGAGGCCCAGGTCCGGGTGCAGGCCTTGCAGGCGCGTATTCGCCCCCATTTTCTGTTTAACAGTATGAACAGCATAGCAGCGCTGACGCGCAGCGATCCGGTTCGGGCCGAGCAGGCCGTTCAGGATCTCTCCGACCTGTTTCGCGTCACCCTGCAGGAGGCATCGGAGCGGGTGACCCTCGACGACGAAATCAGCGTGGCCGAACGTTACCTGCGCATGGAGGCGCTGCGGCTTGGCGACCGTCTGAGAGTTGAATGGGACATCGATCGTCTGCCGAAAAAACGCTTGGTGCCATCGCTCATTCTTCAGCCGTTGCTGGAAAACGCCATCTATCATGGAATCGAACCGTCACCGCAGGGTGGCCGGATACGAATCACCGGTTGGGCCGAGGGCAAGCGCATCACTATAAAGATCAGCAATCCACGCGCCGTTTCCCGTGCAGACGCACACCGCAAAGGCAACCAGATTGCGCTTGAAAACATCCGCCTGCGCCTGCAGCTCGCATTCGGGGGGCAGGCCGGTGTCGCGCTAACCGAGACCGGCGACCAATTTGAGACTACGCTGTATTTCCCCCGGGAGAAGATGCAGTGAAATGCCTGGTGGTCGATGATGAAGCACTGGCGAGAGAGCGCCTGGCGCGGTTGCTTGTAGAGTTGCCTGGCTGGGAACTGTGCGGTGAGGCGGGCAGTGGGGCGGAAGCCTTGCGCCAGGCGGAGCGTCTTCAGCCTGATCTGGTGCTCATGGATATACGCATGCCCGGTATGGACGGCCTGGAGGCGGCGAGACATCTGGCAGGCTTTGACAGACCGCCAGCGGTTGTGTTTACCACCGCTTACGGTGACCACGCGCTCGAGGCGTTCGATGCCCACGCCATCGATTATCTCCTGAAGCCTATCCATCCGGAGCGTCTGCGCCAGGCGCTTGACAAGGCTGCGCGTCTGGGCGGAATACCGCCGGAAGAGCTGCGTAACGCCGCCGGCTCAGCTAGGCGCACGCATTTTTGTGCACGGATTCGCGGCGACCTGCAACTGGTTCCAGTCGATGAAGTGGTGTTTCTTCAGGCGGATAACAAATATGTCACGGTGCGCTCGCCGGGTCAGCAGATTCTCATCGAGGAGTCCCTTAGATCGCTGGAGCAGGAATTGGGCGCCAGCTTCTTACGCATTCATCGAAATGCTCTGGTAGCGGTGCACGCGGTGCGCGGCCTGGAGAAAGATCCCGGCGGCCAGTGTCGCGTGCTGCTCGAGGGGGTCGAAGATCGACTGGAAGTCAGCCGTCGGCTGTTGCCGGAAGTCAGGCGCCGCATCAGATCGGGCAGTTACTGACTCAGACGCCGACAAGCCGCATTCCCAGGCCCACAACGGACTCGGGTAAGGCGCGGCTCCTAGGGTACCTTGCCAAGGAGCCTTAACAAGGAGCCTTAACACTGAGGCGAAAGCCTTGCGGCTCGATTACTGTGGCTTGCCGGGGTCTGGCATGGTAGCCCGTTATCTGCAACGCCTCCGTTCACGCAGTGTTTCACTTGCCGAATCCAACGCCTGATCCAGGTAGCCGCCGTAAAAGTCCAGCGTCGTCACGCCAACCATGCGCTCGGCCAGCTCTTCACCACGACGGTCTACGAATATCAGGGTTGGCGTGACGCTTATGCGGTAGCGCTCTGCAAGTTCGGCCGCGCTGACTTTCTGGCCGTCGAAATCGCGCAATTTCGCAGCCCTGTCCAAGGCCACCTTGCGGACCAGCACACGTTGGTCGTAGTCGCGATTACGCAACATCGGTTTGAGAACTTCCTCCTCCAGCAACACACAGTATTCGCAGGAGTCTGCCGCAAACTCCAGCAGCAGGGGAATACAGGCACGTTCCGCCTGACCCGCTTCGTTGCCCAAGTGACTTGCCTGCGGCACGTGGTTCACCGGGTTGGCGTTTCCGATACCTGCCAGGGCTGCCACCACCACCGGCAACACCCACTTGCACCTGCTGTCCTTCACTCGTTATGCTCCCCGCTCAATTGATGGGCAGAATTTCTGAACTCCGGCGCCAGGCCGCAGTTTGCCCGGATTTCGACATCCGGGTCAGTTTCCAGCCACATCTGACAACACGCTGACATCCGGAACATTATTCCCATGGCAGAGCCCAAGCTTCGTATCGCCACCCGCAAGAGTCCGCTGGCATTATGGCAGGCAAACCATGTGCGGGAAGCGCTGCTGGCCCGACATCCGCGACTCGATGTTGAGCTGGTCACCATGACCACCCAGGGCGACAGAATCCTCGACACGCCGCTGGCCAAAGTCGGTGGAAAGGGACTGTTTGTTAAGGAGCTGGAGACCGGCATGTTGGAAAGACGTGCCGATCTGGCAGTGCATTCCATGAAAGATGTGCCGGTCGAATTTCCTGATGGCCTGGGCCTCGGTGCAATATTGCCGCGCGAGGATCCGCGTGATGTGCTGATCTCCAATACGTTTGCCGCTATCGACGAGCTTCCGGCCGGAGCCCGGGTAGGAACCTCCAGCTTGCGGCGTCAGTGCCAGTTGCGCGCCCAGCGGCCGGACCTGGAGGTGCTGGACCTGCGGGGCAATGTCAACACACGACTGCAGAAACTCGATAACGGGGATTATGACGCGATAATGCTTGCGGCTGCCGGCGTCAAACGCATGGGCTGGAAGGAAAGAATAACCCAGGCCCTGGCGCCCGAACAGTTTTTGCCCGCCATCGGCCAGGGTGCTATCGGCATCGAGATTCGTCGCGACGACCACCGGGTAGCTGCGCTGGTCGCGGAGCTGAACGATGACCAGACTGCCATTCGTGTGTCAGCGGAGCGGGCGCTGAATGCGGCGCTGCAAGGTGGTTGCCAGGTGCCTATCGCCGGTTACGCTGAAATCAGTCATGGCGTGATCGTCTTGCGTGCTCTGGTCGGTCGCCCGGATGGGACCAGCCTGATACAAGGGGTTATCAGCGGTCGACCGGAGGACGCGCAAGAGCTTGGGCAGGTGCTGGCCGACGATTTGTTGTCGCGCGGTGCACGCGAGGTTCTTGACGACGTGTATGGTGGCAGTGATCGATGATGACGCGGGTAGACACCGGTCCACTGGCCGGGGTTGGCGTGCTGGTTACACGCCCGGCGCACCAGGCGGAAGAACTCTGTACCCTCATCGAGCAGCAGGGCGGCACGGCGATTCGCTTTCCGGTTCTTGAAATTGCTGATCCCGTGGATCCCGAACCGCTCGAGGAGGCCGTACGACGGCTCGATGAGTTCGATTACGCTGTATTTGTCAGCGCCAATGCGGTGAGCCGGGCTCTTGACCGGATCCTGGCGATGCGTGACTGGCCGGCTACGCTCGCAATTGCCGTGATCGGCAAGCGGTCGGCCGAAGAGCTGCAGCAGTTCGGTTTGCGGGCCGATGTGTACCCGGAACGGAAGTTCAACAGCGAAGCGTTGCTGGATCTAGAGGAAATGCACCAGGTGCGAGGCAAGCGATTCGTTATTTTTCGCGGTAACGGTGGGCGGGAATTTCTCGCCGACACCTTGCGTGAACGGGGTGCCGAGGTCGAGTATGTGCAGGCCTACCGGCGGTTGCAACCAAGCTGCGATACCAGTGTCCTGCTGCAACGCTGGCGGGCCGGGCAAATCGATATAGTGCTGGTAAACAGCGCCGAAAGCCTTCAAAACCTGGTTGAGATACTTGGCGAGCGGGGCAAGGGGCTGCTCACCGCGACCCAGTTGCTGGTGGCCAGTGAACGGATCCTGCCGTTGGCCGAAAAGCTCGGGTTCGATCGTGATCCGGTGGTTGCCGACAACGCCACTGACGAGGCGGTGCTCAACGCGCTGCTGAGCTGGAAAAAGCATCACAGCCAGATTGCATCAGCGGATAACAACTAGCCTTTACCATGAGTGACCTGAAACCGGCAACCACGCAAGAAAAACTCACTGCAGAGCACGAGCCTGACCCCCACATTCCACCGCCACAGGCAGAGACTGCGCAGGCGAAGTCAGCGACAGTGCTGGCGCTGGTCGCACTCGCTTTCTCCATCGGATTGGCGGTAACGGCCTATTTCACCTGGAGTCAGCTGCAGCAGTTGCTCAGCCAGCAGGCGGGATTGGCGGCGCGGCTGGATGACGCGATTGGGCCGTTGCGCTCGTCCGTGCAGGAGATTTCCC
>CP070738.1:832070-846509 GCA_020347685.1 Gammaproteobacteria bacterium
AAACAGCCGGATTTCGGTCACAATCCGGTCATTTCGGGCGGGTAGGCTGCTGGCACATACGGATTACAGGAAACTGCCCTGCTCCGGCAGGCGACAACTCGCGCCTGCGCGCTGTCTGAACCCTGCCTCAACGGCCCCGTTTGCGCCGACTTCATGTTTCGGGTCGTGCTGCCAGGGTCGCTGTCAACCCCCGGGTGTTTCGGCTCGGATTAAGTAATACTAATGATAAACAATCAGTTGTGAGACGGGCTGGAGTCTTTCGCGGAGGCGCCGAGGGCATCAACGGGTGGCAGGCCTGCAGAGCATGTGATTGCCTGAATGCCGCCTCAGCAGGTACACTACGCAATTCGATTTGCGCTAGCTAAACTACCGATTTTTAGGAACTTTGAGCGGCAAAGCAGCGTGTCGGGCTGAACCCCGTATGCAACGCCAGCATGCCATGGCCAGAGCGGCCCGGCGGGGCCGCAGCACGCAACCCGGCGGTGGCTGAGCGCATACGCCGGGGCTGTCTCCGGCCCGGCTCGCGGCCCCGCAACGGCATGGCGTTTCCGCCCTGCATTGGCGGGGGCCGGCGCGCGTTGAGCATCGACAGGAATTGTGGTGAGTACAGAAACGGACAAGGTGAACCTTCTCGATTTCGACCGGGCGGCGCTGGCGGCCTGGTTCGAAGCCCGTGGTGAAAAACCGTTTCGGGCCCAGCAGGTGCTGAAATGGATTTACCAGCAGGGGGTCGACAGTTTTGATGCCATGACCAACCTCGGCAAGGGCTTGCGCGGGGACCTCGCCGCGGCTGCCGAGATCCGCGCCCCGACTGTGGCCGCCGACCAGCGTTCGTCCGACGGTTCGCGTAAATGGCTTTTCCAGCTGGCGGACGGCAACCGTATCGAGACCGTGTACATTCCCGAACCCGATCGGGCCACGCTGTGCATCTCCTCGCAGGTGGGTTGCGCGCTGAACTGCACCTTCTGCTCAACCGCCCGCCAGGGCTTCAACCGTAACCTGACCAGCGGGGAGATTATCGGTCAGCTGTGGATGGCCAGTCGCCTGCTGGCACAGGACGGTACCCGGCCGGTTTCCAACGTGGTACTGATGGGTATGGGGGAACCGCTGCTCAACTTCGACAATGTCATGGTGGCGGTATCGCTGATGCAGGACGATTTTGCCTGCGCACTTTCCAAGCGCCGCGTGACCCTGAGCACTGCCGGCGTAGTGCCAGCTCTCAGACGCCTGGCCGAAGTAACGGATATCAGCCTGGCGCTGTCGCTGCACGCGCCCGATGATGACCTGCGCAACCGGCTGGTGCCCTTGAACCAGAAATATCCGATCGCAGACGTGTTGCAGGCGTGCAGGGACTACGTGGGAGGCGGCAGACGCCGGGTGACGGTTGAATACGTGATGCTGGATGGTATCAACGACAGCGATGCGCAGGCTCGCGCGCTGGCCAGGGTGTTGCGTAAGCTGCCGTCCAAGATCAACCTGATTCCGTTCAATCCGTTTCCCGCCGCGCACTACCGCCGCAGCAGCCCCGAGCGCATAGACCGCTTTCGCGATATCCTGCACCGCGCGGGTATTGTGACTATCACCCGCAAGACGCGCGGCGATGACATCGATGCGGCCTGTGGCCAGCTGGCGGGCGATTTCCGGGATCGTACCCGGCGCCGGGAGCGATTCGCTGTACAAGTGATTGGAGGCGCGACTTGATGCGCATTTGGATTGTGGCAGTAGGGATACTGACGGCGGTGCTGTTGAGTGCTTGTGCAACGACAAGTAAACAACCGCCGAGCGACACCGCGACCGATACGCCCGCCGAGGTCAATACCCAGCTGGGCATCGCGTACATGCGCAAGGGCATGTATGAGGCGTCCCTGGAGAAGTTCAAGAAGGCCCTGGCGCAGAACCCGAGGCTGCCCATCGCACATGCGTCGATAGCGGTGTTGTACGAGCAGCTGGGTGAAATCGAGCTGGCCGACAAACACTACATCAAGGCTTACCAGCTCAACCCCAATGATTCCTTGATACTGAACAATTACGGACAGTATCTGTGCCGTATCGGGCAGCTCGAAGAGGCCGACCGGATGTTTACCAAAGCGTTGCAGGATCCGCTGTATGGTTCCCCGGAGACGATTCTGACCAATGCCGGCCTGTGTGCGGCGAAACGGCCGGACGCCGAACTGGCGGAGAAGTATTTCCGCCAGGCTTTGCAGAAGAACCCCCGGTTTCAGCCTGCGTTGCGCCACATGGTTCGCAACAGCTTTGCCCAGCAGCACTACCTGGCAACGCGCGCCTATTTGCAGCGCCTGCAGGAACTGACGCCGCTGACCGCCGAGTTTCTATGGATCGGCGTGCGCACCGAGGTGGAACTCGGCGACCGTAACGCTTCCTCAAGCTACGCCATGTTGCTGAAGAACGGGTTTCCCGAGTCGGAGCAGGCGCAGGCGCTGATTGAGTGGGAGCGCGCGCAGCGTGGTCACTGAGGAAGTCCAGGCGGAGCAGGCTCAGGCGCAGCAGGACGGCCTTGCCGCGGTCGGCGTCAAGCTCGCCCATGCGCGCGAGCAGCAGCAGCTGAAAATCGAGTCGGTCGCCACGGACCTGCATTTGCGCCCGGAGGTGGTGCAGGCGCTGGAAACGGGCGATCAGGCGCAACTGCCCTCCGAGCCTTTTGTGCGGGGTTACGTCAAGTCGTATGCGCGCCTGCTCGGGCTCGATGAGGCAGCGTTGCTGGCGCAGCTGCCGCGGGTCGGCGAACACGCTCCGGTGCCGCTCAAGCGGGTTGGTATGCGTCAGCGCAAGACGGTTTCGCTGGCTGGAGGCAAGTACCTTGGGTGGGGGCTGATACTGGTCTCGCTCATCGTGGTGACGGGCTACGGCGTGCCTGCGCTGCAGCGACTGTGGTCGGCGCGAACCGCCGAGCCGGCATCCGATCAACTGGTGATCCCGCTGCCCGGTTATGACGAACCGGTCGGGCAGCTCGAACCCCCTGCGCAGGAAGAGGCCGAAGTGCAGGCGGAACTTCCGGTCGAACCCTCGGCGGTTGAACCGGTGGCGGTGGAAGAGCTGGTTGAAGGAGATGTCGCAGCGCCGGCCGAGAGCGAGATGGAGCCGCCTGTCGAAGCGGAGCCGGCGCGCGAGGAAACCGCCGGTCCGGCGGTGGTGCAGCTGCGCTTTGTCGAGGACAGCTGGGTCGAGATGGAAGCGAACGGGCGCAAACTGGTGGTGGGCACCCAGCGCGCCGGCACCGAACGTACCGTGCGGGTCGAGCCGCCGGTGCATTTGCTGCTTGGCAACGCCCCGGGTGTTGAAGTCATATTTCGCGGCAAGCCGGTGGATGTTGCTGCTCACGCGCGTGGCAAGGTGGCGCGCCTCACCCTGGACGATTGAGATGTCGAAAGCGCTACAGGCCGTTCGGGGTATGAATGACATCCTGCCGCAGCAGTCGACGCGCTGGCAGTTTGTCGAGGAGCGCGTACGTGGCGTGCTCGAAGCGTATGGATTCTGCGAAGTACGCATGCCGGTGGTCGAGAAAACCGAGTTATTCCGGCGCTCCATCGGCGAAGTGACGGACATCGTGGAAAAGGAGATGTACACTTTCGCGGATCGCAATGGTGACAGTCTGACCCTGCGTCCGGAGGGCACCGCGGGCTGCGTGCGCGCCTGCATCGAGCACAGTCTGCTGGTCAATCACGTGCAGCGCCTGTGGTATGGTGGACCGATGTTTCGCCACGAGCGCCCGCAGAAAGGACGCTACCGCCAGTTCCATCAGATCGGCGTCGAAGTGTTCGGTCTGGAAGGCCCCGACGTTGATGCCGAGCTGCTGGTAATGACGGCGCGCCTGTGGAAAAGCCTCGGATTACGGCGTCTGTCACTGCAATTGAATTCGCTCGGCACCAGCGAGGCAAGGGCCCGCTTTCGCGACGCTCTGGTAGCCTACCTGAAGGAACATTTCGACCAGCTTGACGAGGACAGCCAGCGGCGCCTGGACAGCAATCCGCTGCGCATTCTGGACAGCAAGAATCCCGACATGCAGGCACTGCTTGACGCGGCGCCGCTGCTCAGAGACTACATCGATGACGCCTCGCGCAGTCATTTCGAGTCGCTGTGCAGTCTGCTGGATGCCGCCGGCGTCGACTACCGGATCAATCCGCGCCTGGTGCGCGGGCTGGACTACTACGGTCGGACGGTTTTCGAGTGGGTGACCGATGAGCTCGGCGCGCAGGGTACCGTGTGCGCCGGCGGGCGCTACGATGGGCTGGTGGAATACCTGGGGGGCCGCGCCACAGCGGCGATCGGTTTTGCGCTCGGCATGGAACGCCTGGTCGGGTTGCTGGAGAGCCAGGACGTGCCGGTGCCGGACCGTTCACCGCACCTGTACGTGGTGGTCGTCGGTGAACAGGCGCAGCGCCACGGCCTGCTGTTGTCGGAACGCCTGCGCGATGCCTTGCCGCAGCTGCGGGTGGTGACCCATTGCGGCGGTGGCAGTTTCAAGAGCCAGTTCAAGAAGGCGGACCGCAGTGGCGCGCGTTATGCCCTGGTGCTGGGCGACGAAGAAGTGAACCGGCGCGAGGTCGGCATCAAGCCGTTGCGCGAAGATCGGGAGCAGGAGACAGTATCTTTCGATGCGTTGCATACCCGCGTGGCGCACTTGCTGGAACTGGTTTAATCGTCTTATTGCGTCATCCGGGTTATGCGGTGACGTTTTTTACAACGAGGAGAAAATCCGATGGACGTACATGCCTCGGAAAAAGAGCAGGTTGAAGCATTAAGGAAATGGTGGAAGGAGAACGGCAGCTCCGTTATTACCGGCGTATTGCTGGGCCTGTCGGTGCTGCTGGGCGGCAAAGCCTGGTTCAGTTACCAGGAAACCCGAACTCTTAGCGCCTCCAATGTGTATGCGCAGATGATGGGCGCCCTCAATCAGAATGAGGAGGAGCCGGTGCGTAATTTCGCCAACCAGCTGATCAGCGAATACAGCGGTTCCGGTTACGCGCCGCTGGCTGCGCTGGTACTGGCGCGGCTGGCGGTCAAGCAGGGCGAGCTGCCCGCAGCCCAGGTTCAGTTGCAGTGGGCGCTGGATCACGCCGATTCGCCAGAATTGAAGCACACGGCGCGCATGCGCCTGGTCCGGGTGCTGATGGACCAGAACCAGCTCACCGACGCCGCGCAGCAGCTCAATTCGGCTGGCGAGGCCGGCGCCTACGCTTACCTGTACACTGAACTGCAGGGCGATCTGGCAATGCTGGAGGGCAATGCGGCCGAGGCTGCCAGGGCTTACCGGCAGGCACTGGACAGCATGCCGGCGCAAGCGCCGAATGCGGCACTGCTGAGCGCAAAGTACGAGAGCGTCTCAGGGGCGGGTAGCGCAGCACAATGACGCGGGGATTCGCCGGCATCGTTGTTTCGCTGGCTTTGCTGGCCGGCTGTTCCTGGTTCGGCGACAAGGACAATACCGAGCCGCCGGCGAAGCTCGCCGAGTTCAGCGAACAGATCAAGCTGAAAAGGGTCTGGAGCCGCGACACCGGCGCCGGAACCGATGAACAGTTCGTGAAGCTGGTGCCTTTCGTGGCCGGCGATCGGGTGTTCGTGGCGGACCGCAGCGGCATCGTGAGAGCGTATACGCTGGAGAAGGGCGAGCAACTCTGGCAAAGCAAGACCCGGGTCGCTATCTCGGCCGGACCGGGGGTCGGCGATGACCTGGTGGTGGTGGGCAGCAGCGATGCCGATCTGATTGCCCTGGATGCGGAAACCGGGCAGCAGCGCTGGCGCACTTCGGTTTCCAGCGAGGTTTTGTCGGTACCGCAGATCTACCGGGGCATCGTGGTGGTGCAGACAGTGGACGGCAACCTTGCCGGGCTGGATGCCGCAAGCGGGGAGCGCCTGTGGATCCAGGGGCGCACGGTGCCGGTGTTGACGCTACGCGGTACCAGTACTGCCCTGGTCGAGGGCGGCGCCGTGATTGCGGGGTTCGCCAACGGAAAGATGACCGCGCTGGATATAAGGTCCGGGGCGCCGGTATGGGAGGCGGTGGTCGCGGTGCCCAGCGGACGCTCCGAGCTGCAGCGCATGGTGGATGTCGACGCCAACCCCGTGGTGCGCGATGGTGTGCTCTATGTCGCCAGTTTCCAGGGGCAGATGGCGGCGGTCGGGCTGCAGAACGGGCGCGTGCTGTGGAATCGCGATATGTCTGCGTATGCCGGCATCGCGGTGGATTCGGGGCAGGTCTACGTGAGTGATGAAAACAGCGAAGTGTGGGCGCTGGACCGCGACAGTGGCGTCTCGCTGTGGAAACAGGGCGCCTTGCGGCGCCGCGCACTGACCGGCCCCACGGTCGCAGGCGGCTACGTTGCAGTCGGCGATTTCGAGGGCTATGTTCATCTCCTGTCGCGTCTGGACGGTTCCATCGCCGGGCGCGAGAAGGTGGATAGCAAAGGTATACTGGCCTCGCCCGTCGCACTGGGCGAGCGGTTGCTGGTGCTGGGTGCCGGCGGCAAGCTGGTGCTGTACCGGCTGGAGCCGATCTAGCCTGATCCCATGGGTACAGGGAGCTATCACAGTAGCGGGCGGCGGAGCCGCGTCGACGGCGCGGTTACGCCATGCCCCGCGATACCGTCTCCGTATGCGTGGCTGCGCGGTTGCGCCCGGCTATCAGTATCGTTTCCGTCCGGGTGCACGCCTTGCTGCCTGTAATTGCGCTGATCGGCCGGCCCAACGTCGGCAAGTCGACCCTGTTCAACCGGCTGACCCGCAGTCGCGACGCGCTGGTTGCCGATTATCCCGGGCTGACCCGCGACCGCCAGTACGGTAACGGCCGGGTGGGTGAACGGCCCTACCTGGTGGTTGATACCGGCGGCCTGGCCGGCGCGGAGCAGGGTCTGGACGGCCTGATGGCAGAACAGGTGTGGATGGCGGTTGAAGAAGCCGATGCTGTGCTGCTGCTGCTCGATGCGCGCGACGGACTCAATCTCAGTGATGAACAGATTGCAGCGCGTCTGCGCCGGAGTGGCAAGAACGTCTATGCGGTGCTCAACAAGGCCGACGGTCAGGACGTGGACACGGTGGTCGCCGATGCTTTCGCCCTCGGCCTGGGCGAACCCGCGCAGATTTCGGCCGAGCACGGACGTGGCGTGACCGCGCTGATGGGACGGGTGCTGGCAGAGCTGCCCGAAGTCACAGCCGGCACGCAAGCGCCCGAATCCGGGTCCAGGGGTATCCGCATCGCGGTGGTGGGGAGGCCCAACGCGGGCAAGTCGACGCTCATCAACCGCATGCTCGGTGAACAGCGGGTGCTGGCCTTCGACCAGCCCGGCACCACCCGCGACAGCATCTACATCCCGTTCTGCCGTGACGGCGAGGACTACACCCTGATCGATACGGCGGGGGTGCGGCGACGCAGCCGGGTCGAGGAAGCCATCGAGAAATTCAGCGTGCTGAAGACTCTGCAGGCGATCAGCGATGCGCACGTGGCGATTCTGGTGCTGGATGCGCACAGCGGCGAGGTCGCCGAGCAGGATGCCACCCTGGCCGGGCATATCCTGGAAAGCGGGACGGCGGTGGTGATCGCCGTCAATAAATGGGATGGTCTGGATGCCGACCGGCGCCAGTGGTTCCGCGAGCAGCTGGAGCGTCGCCTGCCGTTTCTGGGATTTGCCGAATGCTATTTCATTTCTGCCCTGCACGGCAGCGGCGTGGGGGATCTGTTCGCCGCGGTGCAGGCCGCCAACCGAGCGGCGCAGATCAAGGTGAGCACCCCGGTACTGACCCGCCTGCTGGAGCAGGCGGTGCACGAGCACCAGCCGCCGCTGGTGCGGGGGCGCAGGATCAAGCTGCGCTATGCGCACCAGGGGGGGCAGAACCCGCCGGTTATCGTGATTCATGGCAACCAGACAGAACGCCTGCCGGATGGCTACAAGCGCTATCTGAGCAACTATTTCCGCACTGCCCTGCAGCTGGTGGGCACGCCGATCCGGCTCGAGTTCAGGACCGGTGAGAACCCCTATCAGGGCAGACGCAACGTACTCACGCCTCGACAGCAAAGACGCCGAAAGCGTATGATTCGGCACGTAAAAAAATAATAGCCTGGATGTTGTCCCGGCCCGGCCGACTGATGCAAGCATGCCGCGAATGCCAAGGAGAATAGGAATATGGGTGATGGTCCTGTTGCTGCAGGGCTGTGCCATCCGTTCCCCCTACGAGGAAGCGAGCGACCCGCTCGAGCCGGTCAATCGTGCCATCTACACGTTCAACGATACCTTCGACCGCTATCTGTTGCGGCCGGTGGCCGAAGGCTACCAGGAATATGTGCCGGCCGTGGCGCGCACCGGGGTGCGAAATTTTTTCGCCAATCTCGACGAACCGGTGACCATCGTCAACCAGCTGCTGCAGGGCAAACCCGGGCACGCCGCCGGCGATACCATGCGCTTCGGTTTCAACACCATTTTCGGTGTGCTGGGACTGATGGATGTGGCCACCGGCTGGGGACTGGAAAAGCACGACGAAGACTTCGGCCAGACCTTCGGCGTGTGGGGGTTCGGCGAGGGCTGGTATCTGGTCCTGCCCCTGCTGGGACCCAGCACCGTGCGCGACACCGCCGGCCTGCCGTTGCAGTTCAGGATGAGCTTTGTCTCCCGGGAAACCGAAGGCTACACCCGGGTGGGCTATTACGCCCTGTTGTTTGTCAGCAAACGTGCGGATCTCCTGTCGGCGTCCCAGGTACTGGATACCGGCTCGCTGGATGAATACCTGCAGGTGCGCGCGGCGTACCGGCAGAAGCGCTGGTACGACATTCACGACGGCGAGCCGCCGGAGCCGGATTTCTTCGACGACGAGCTGTTCAAGGAATAGCGGCGCCGTTTTGGCTCCCGGATCCGCCCCCCTTCCGCCGGCCGCGTTGAGCGGCGATCCAGCTGTCTTCGGTGCGTATCTGCGCCGGACCGGCCAGGCCTTTGTGCTGCTGGGCGAACCGCAGGATAACCGCGTGCGGGTGCGTTTCAGCGGGCGCTTCGAGTCTGCCGAGGTGGTCTGGGACTGCGAGTTCGTGACGCTGCAACACGAGCAGCAGTGCCATGGCGGTGCGCCGCGAGGCGAGGTCGACAGCCTGCGCAGCTTTATCGAGATCGGCGCACCCGGCGCACAGGGTGTGCCCGTGCGTGTCGGCCTCGATATTGCGCGCATCGACCGGCCCGCGATTCTCAAAATGATGGTGATGATGCGCAACTACAAGCGCCTGCGACGCGGACGCCACGAGTTCGGGGCATCCCGTCGCGGCGGCTAGCGGCGACTGTCGCGGAACGGCTGCGGGCACGATCGGGTTGGCGCGCTGGCCGTCAGCTGCGCGTGTTGGCGAACCCGTCTGCCTGCGGCAAACAGCCGCCGACATGGCAACAGCCGCAAGGTGAGCCAGGGGTGCGAGGCGTGAACACGCCGCACAGCAGGCCAGATGAAGTTCCGTGTCTTCCGTGGCTAAGGTTGTTGCGCTTCCGGTGGTGTCGGTTCCAGAAACAGCGTCGGGTCGACGCGCGCGTCGTTGAGGCTCACGCTCCAGTGCAGATGGGCGCCGGTGACCCTGCCGGTCTTGCCGACAGCGCCGATCACATCACCCGCCTGCAGCTTCTGCCCCGCCTGGACGTCGATACGCGACAGATGGCAGTACATGGTGACCAGGCCCTGACCGTGATCGATGAACACCGTGTTGCCGTTGAAGAAAAAGTCCCCCGTGTCTACCACCTGTCCACCGGCCGGCGCCTTGATGGGCGTGCCTTCGTCGGCGGCGATATCCAGACCGCTGTGCGGCTTGCGCGGTTGCTGGTTGAAAAAGCGTCTCAGGCCGAACGGGCTGCTCAGCGGGCCTTCGACCGGCAATTCGAAACGCAACGTGGCGGGGCTGGCGTCGTTCCAGGTCGCCAGCGCTTCCCGGATGCGCTTCTGCTCCCGGCCGATGCGCTCCAGGTCGCGTTTTTCCGGGTTCACCATGCGCTTGTTCTTGATGGTCAGGTGCTGGGTCTCGTATTGCTTCGCGCCGACCGAGAACTCCCGGGTGATTTCCTCGTGCGGTCCATTGCGTACCACCAGTCGATGGGTGCCGGGCTTGATGCCCAGCGGCAGCCCTACCAGCGCGGCGTAAGAGTCGCCGTTGGGCAGCACCATCACGGGGTTCCCGTTGAAGCTTGCCCGCGGCGGGGTTGGCGAAGCCGGTAACTCGACCAGTGCCACGCCGCCCGGAACCGACGCTGTGGCCGGGATGTCGATGGCAGCCGCCGGCGTGGCGAGCAACAGTGCAGCAACGGCAGCAAGCAGCGCGCGTATCAGTCCTGAAGATTCGATCATGGTTTGATATCCGTAATGCGGCTATAGACCCTGCCACGGGCCAGCCGGGTTTCCAGTGTATCGCCGACGCTGGCCTGTGCGCTATCCAGCAGTACCGCGCCGTCTTTTGCGTTCAGTGTAATGGAGTAGCCGCGCTGCAGCGTGGCGAGCGGGCTTACGGTTTCCAGTGCACGTGATAATACCGCGAGTTTTTCGCGCCGCCGCGAGTGCTGGAGACCGGTGCAGTATCTGAGCCGCTGCGCCAGCTGGTCGGCACGGGCACGCAGGTTCTGCAGCAGGCGGCTGGGACTGTGTTGCAGCAGTCTGGCCCGGTCCGCACCCAGCCTGGCATGCAGTTGGGTCAGGCGCTGAATGCAGCCCCTGCGCAGGCGTTGTTCCAGTTCGTCCAGCCGCTGCGCCTGCTGCTGGAGGCGCCGTCCCGGGTGCGCGTGCTGCACGCGGCGGGTGAGCCACCCGAGCCGTTCTGCGGCCCGCTGCAGGCGATGTTGCAGCCGGGTGCGCAGGCGAGTTTCCAGTTGTCGCATACGGGCGCTGACTTCCCGCTGGTCGGGGCTCAACAGTTCAGCGGCCGCCGACGGCGTGGCGGCACGTCGGTCAGCGACGAAATCGCTTATAACAACGTCAATCTCGTGACCCACGGCGGATACAACCGGGATGGTGCAGGCGAACACCGCGCGTGCCACCGCCTCTTCGTTGAAAGGCCACAGGTCTTCGAGCGAACCGCCGCCACGGGTCAGCAGCAGCACGTCGCACTCGTTGCGTTGCTGCGCTGTGCGCAGGGCCGAGACAATCTGTTGCGCGGCCCCTTCGCCCTGCACCTGCACCGGATACACGATTACCGGGATGGCGGGGAAACGCCGGCGCAGCACGGTGAGCACGTCGCGGATCGCCGCGCCGCTGGGCGAGGTGATGACCCCGATACAGCGCGGCATTCGGGGCAGCGGCTGTTTGTGCTTCTCGTCGAACAGCCCCTCGCTGTGCAGGCGCTGTTTGAGTTGTTCGAAGGCCCGCCGCAGAGCGCCGTCGCCGGCCTCTTCCATGTGACCCACGATGAGCTGGTAGTTGCCGCGCGGCTCGTACA
Source organism: Gammaproteobacteria bacterium (assembly GCA_020347685.1). GTDB lineage: Bacteria > Pseudomonadota > Gammaproteobacteria > DSM-19610 > DSM-19610 > Thiogranum. The sequence continues at coordinate 843,469 of CP070738.1, forward strand.
GACTGACCTGGGCCTGGACCAGCACCTGGGTGCCGTTTTCGGGGCGAAATCCGAGCTGTAGCGCGCGGTTGCGGAACAGTGCGCAGCTCACCTGGGCCTGAGCATCCTTGAGGGTGAAATACAGGTGACCGGAGGCTGGACGGGACAGGTTGGAGATTTCTCCTTCCACCCACAGGCGCGGGAAGCCGGATTCCAGCAGCTCGCGGGCTGCGCGGTTGAGGCGCGAGACACTGTAGACCTCGCGCCGCAGGGAGACGTCGGCGGCTTCTGGCATGCGTCGATGATACTGAATCCGGACGCCCGGGGTAACAAGTGCGAGGGGAACGCGGTTTACCGCAAGGCCGCCAAAACCTATAATGGCCCGTTTATATCTGTCTGACGCGAATACGGTGCCTCGCATGCTGCGTATCTCTGAGCAAGCCCTCACTTTTGATGATGTTTTGTTACTGCCCGCCCATTCGGTGGTGTTGCCCAAGGACGTCGATCTGGTGACCCGGCTGACGCGGGACATTCAGCTCAATATTCCGCTGATTTCCGCGGCCATGGACACTGTGACCGAGTCGCGGCTGGCGATCACCATGGCCCAGGAGGGTGGCATCGGTATCGTGCACAAGAACATGTCCACCGAGCAGCAGGCCAACCAGGTGCGGCTGGTGAAAAAGTTCGAAAGTGGCGTGATCAAGGACCCCATCACCGTTTCGCCCAGCACCACCATTCGCGAGGTGCTGGAAATCACCCGCCAGCATGACATCTCCGGAGTGCCGGTGGTGGAGGGCGAGCAACTGGTCGGAATCGTAACCAACCGTGATACCCGGTTCGAAACCCGCTTCGACGCGCCGGTCTCCACCATCATGACCGGCAAGGACAAGCTGGTGACGGTGAAAGAGGGCGCGGGACGCGAGGAAGTCCTCAAACTGCTGCACGAGCACCGTATCGAAAAAGTGCTGGTGGTGGACGGTCAGTTCCGGCTGCGCGGGCTGATTACCGTTAAGGATATCCAGAAAGCCAGCGACAAGCCCAATGCCTGCAAGGATGACCAGGGACGCCTGCGTGTGGGTGCTGCAGTAGGGGTCGGGGCGGGTACCGATGAGCGCGTCGAAGCGCTGGTCAACGCCGGTGTGGACGTTATCGTGGTAGACACCGCGCACGGCCATTCCGAGGGCGTGATCCAGCGGGTGCGCTGGGTGAAGCAGCACTACCCGGATCTGCAGGTGATTGGCGGCAACATCGCCACCGCGGCGGCGGCCCGCGCCCTGGCGGAAGCGGGGGCCGATGCGGTCAAAGTGGGTATCGGTCCGGGCTCGATCTGCACTACCCGCATCGTTGCGGGCGTCGGTGTGCCGCAGATCAGCGCGGTGGCCAATGTGGCGCAGGAACTGAATGGCCGGGGTATTCCGGTGATTGCCGACGGCGGCATCCGCTATTCCGGCGATATGGCCAAGGCGGTCGCAGCCGGTGCCCATTCCATCATGGTCGGCAGCATGTTCGCGGGTACCGAGGAGGCGCCGGGCGAAGTCGAGCTGTTCCAGGGGCGCTCCTACAAGTCCTATCGTGGCATGGGCTCGCTGGGGGCGATGGCGTCTCAGCAGGGTTCCAGTGATCGCTATTTCCAGGAAGGCAGCGAGGCCGACAAGCTGGTGCCGGAGGGGATCGAGGGACGGGTACCCTACAAGGGGCCATTACAGCCGGTAATACACCAGTTGCTGGGCGGCTTGCGCTCCAGCATGGGTTACACCGGTTGCGCCACCGTCGAGGAAATGCGCACCAAACCGGAGTTCGTGCAGGTCAGTGTTGCCGGCATGACGGAAAGCCACGTCCACGATGTCACCATAACCAAGGAAGCCCCCAACTACCGCTTCTGATTGTCACGGACAAAACGGCAATGTCTGAGCAGGATCTCCATTCCCACCGAATCCTCATCCTGGACTTCGGTTCCCAGTACACGCAGCTGATTGCGCGCCGGGTGCGTGAAATCGGGGTGTATTGCGAGATTCATCCGTACGACATGGACGAGCACGCTCTGCGCGTGTTTCATCCCCACGGCGTGATACTGTCCGGCGGGCCCGAGACAGTGACCGGCGGCGATGCCCCGAAAGCGCCGCAACTGGTGTTCGATCTCGGCGTGCCGGTACTTGGCATCTGTTACGGCATGCAGACCATGGCTGCGCAGCTGGGCGGAAGGGTCGAAAACGCCGACCGCCATGAATATGGCTACGCCCAGGTACGGGCCCGTGGCCACTCGCGCCTGCTCTCGGATATCGAGGACCACACCAGCCCCGAGGGCTACGGCCTGCTGGACGTGTGGATGAGCCACGGCGACCGGGTCATGGAGCTGCCGGCCGGTTTCAAGCTGATGGCCAGCACCGAGGCCGCTCCCATCGCCGGCATGGCGGACGACGAGCGCGGTTTCTATGGCGTGCAGTTTCACCCCGAGGTGACCCATACCCACCAGGGCGGGCGTATCCTGAGCCGTTTCGTGTTGGAGATCTGTGGCTGCGAGGCGCTGTGGACGCCGGGCAATATCCTCGAGGAAAGCATCCACCAGGTGCGCGGGCAGGTCGGTGACGAGGAAGTGCTGCTGGGACTGTCCGGCGGTGTCGACTCATCGGTGGTCGCCGCCCTGCTGCACAAGGCAATCGGCGAGCAGCTGACCTGCGTTTTTGTCGATACCGGCCTGTTGCGGCACCGGGAAGGCGACCAGGTGATGGCGACTTTCGCCGAACACATGGGTGTGAAGGTGATTCGCGTGGATGCCGAGACGCGCTTTCTGAACGCGCTGGGTGATGAATCTGACCCGGAACGCAAACGCAAGATCATCGGCAATCTGTTCGTCGAGGTTTTCGAGGAACAGGCGGGAAAACTCAAGAACGCCAGGTGGCTGGCGCAGGGCACCATTTACCCGGATGTGATCGAGTCAGCCGGTGCCAAGACCGGCAAGGCGCACCTCATCAAGTCGCATCACAATGTGGGCGGACTGCCCGAGGAAATGAATCTCAAGCTGCTTGAGCCGCTGCGCGAGTTGTTCAAGGACGAGGTGCGCA
>CP070738.1:846609-853161 GCA_020347685.1 Gammaproteobacteria bacterium
GCATTCATGCCCGGCTAATGCTAGCGGTTCCGGGACGCCGCGCCAACTCGTAATTCGCCGTTGCCGACAGCCGTGGCAGTGCCGGTAATAGGCAGGACATGAGGTGCCGGGGAAGGGGACGGATCGCGGGACAGACTGATCAGACACTGCCCTCTGCTGCGGTGGCAGTATCGGGCTCCCGCCCGGGAGCTGTGATGATCCGGTTTTTCAGCAGTTGCGGGATCTGTTCTGCCGGTAGCGGCCGGCTGAACAGGTAGCCCTGGATGACATCACAACCGCGTTCGCTCAGGATCGCATACTGCTCGACGTCCTCGATGCCCTCGGCGATCACGCGCAGCTTCAGGATGTGAGCCATGGCGATGATGGCCGCCACGATTTCGGTATTCTCCTCCTTGCTGCCGATATCGTGCACGAAGCTGCGGTCGATCTTGAGCGTGTCGATCGGAAAGCGGTGCAGGTAACTGAACGAGGAATAACCGGTGCCGAAATCGTCCAGCGCGATATCGACCCCCAGATCCCGTATCGCCGAGAGTTCCTTCACGGCCCGTTCCGGTTGCGACATGATAGCGCTTTCGGTGATTTCGACCTCGATCTGACGGGGGTCCAGATTGTGTCTGGACAGCGCGGTACGAAGCAGGCGTGGCACGTCCTGTTTGCCGAACTGTATGCCGGATATGTTCACCGACACCGGCGGCGTGCTCAGGCCTGCGTTGCGCCAGGCACTGCCCTGCCGGCAGGCTTCGTTGATGACCCATTCCCCGACTGCGAGAATCAGGCCGCTTTCTTCGGCTACCGGTATGAAGACGCCTGGCGATATGGGGCCATCCTCCGGGTGCTGCCAGCGCAGCAATGCCTCCAGCCCGACTATCGCTCCGCTCATGGCGTCGACCTGTGGCTGGTAGTGCAGGGACAACTCGTCATTGTCGATCGCCTTGCGCAGCTTGCCCTCCATGGCGAGTCTTTCGTGTGCCATTACGTTCATGGACTCGAGATAGAACTGATAGTCGTTTTTGCCCTGTTCCTTGGCGTGGTACATGGCGATATCCGCGTTCTTGATCAGCTCACCCGCATCTTTGCCATCGGACGGGTAGAGAGTGATGCCGATGCTGGCGCTGATATAGAACTCGTGCTTGTCGATGCTGAGCGGCTCCGCCAGCGTTGTGATGAGTCGGCTGGCCAGGCTGCTCGCGCCGTGCGGGTCTTTGATATCCGGCAGCAGGATAACGAACTCATCGCCCCCCAGGCGGGCGAGGAGCTCGTCCGGTTCGCCGAGCGAGTCCATACGTGCCACGTAGTCGGACCGGCGCAGACAATGGGACAGGCGCTCGGTGACTTCCTGCAGCAGCTGGTCGCCGGCCTGATGGCCGAGGCTGTCGTTGACCCGTTTAAAGTCATCGATATCGAGAAACAGCAACGCGAACTGCCGGTCGTTGCGCCGAGCGTCGGCGATCACATGGTTCAGGTAGTCCTGGAACATGGTCCGGTTGGGGAGTCCGGTGAGACTGTCGTGGTAAGCGATGAAGCGGATCTGCTCGTTGGAACGCCGCAGGTTGTGCGCCATGTCCTGGAACGCCTTCGCCAGCTCGCCGATCTCGTCCCCGGAACGCAGGTTGTGCCTGACATCGAGTTGTCCGCGCCCGATTTCCTTGGACAGCGTCTCCAGGCGCTGCAGCGGGCGGATGACCAGGAAGTGCAGGGCGAGAAACAGACAAACACCGCTGATCAGGATGGTCACCAGTGTGATGGCGGCGACGATAACCGCCACGTGCCTGCCGGCCGCAAGCAGTTCGGCGTGGGGAAGCACGGCGAACACGTAGAGGTCGGGGAGGAGCCTCCTGGCCTCGACGAGAGACTGTTGTCCATTAACGGTGGTTAACAGGGGCGGGCTGTGCGGCGCCGCACCGATGGCCTGAGTCACGACCTGTTGCGGCAAGCCCAGAGGCGTGCTGATACGGTCCGACTGGAACACCACCGCGCCGCTGGAATCGGTCGCCAGCAGGTAACCGGTCTCGCCAATCGGATCCTCGCGGGTATGCGCCTCGAGCTCACCCATGTCGGCGGTGATGGCGAGATAGCCGCGCAGCGAGGGAGGTGTCCCGACCGGGTCGACTGCTGCGTCGCGCAGCAGCAGCGGTTTGCCGACGAACAGCGAAACCCGTCCATTGTCGGGATTGCGCAGCACCATGCTCGTTACCCGGTCCGGCGTCCGCGCCATGGCCCTGAACAGCGGGCTCTCGGCCTCTTCGTCGGTGAAATTTTCGATGTCCGCGCCGGTCAGGCGGATGTCTTCGTAACCGTCGGGCAGCAGGATGCGTATTTCGTAGTACTGCGGAAAAGCTTCCTGGAAACTCGCGAAAGCGCGCAGCAAGGGCCCCTGCAGCAGGTTGTAACGCTCGCCTTCATCCTCGGTGAGCACATATTTCTTCACCAGGGTGTGCTTGGCGAACAGTTCGATGCTGGCGAGCGCGGTTCTGAGCTGATCGCTGCTATGCGTTTCCAGGTGTTGGAGGCTCGAGCGCATGCTCTCCAGCAGCTTGCCTTCCGACACCGTTCTGAGCTCGCCGCTGGCTATCCATCCCAGCGTAACGAGCGGTGCCACAACCAGCGGCAGCACCAGCAGCAGCAGTTTGAACCGGAGCTTCACGACACGCGGGTCTGACGCGGTCCCGCTTACTGCCTGACGCGTGCGAAGGCGAGGTTGCGTTTTTTCGCCGCGCGTGGCGGCAGCGGGGTGTGGAACTCCGACCTGGCCAATGCTTCCTTGCTCGGGTAGATCACCGGGTCTTCGAGAAATTCCTGCGGCAGCAGTTTTTCGGCCGCGGTGTTGGGTGTCGCGTAATATACGTACTCGGCGAGCTGCGCGGCGTGCTCGGGTTCATTGAGAAAGTTGATGAACGCCCAGGCCAGGTCCTTGTTTTTGGAGCTTTCCACCACCGCCAGGTAGTCGACCCAGATGTTGCCGCCCTCGGCCGGCACCAGATACTGAATGTTCTCGTCGAATTCCTGGACCATCAGGGCGTCGCCGCTGTAGACCATGGCCGCGACAATGTTGCCGCTGACCAGGGCCGATTCCTCGGTCAGGGCGATGTAGTGGTAGGTCTTGACGTAGGGCTTCTGCGCCAGCAACAGCTGCTCGGCGGCCTTGATGGCGGCCGGGTCGGTGGAGTTGGCCGAGTGGCCCAGCGCCTTGAGCGCCATGCCCATCAGATCGCGGGAATTTTCTATCATGCCGATCTTGCCGCGCAGGGACTCGGCCGGCTGCAGAATGTCCATCCAGCTGCTGGGAGCCTGCTCGACCAGGTCCTTGCGGTAGGCAATGCCGAGGGTGCCCCAGAAATAGGGGACGGCGTAGCCGCCGGCACCTTCGAATGCATCCCTCCAGTGGCGGTCGACGTACTTGAGGTTGGGCAGCCTGGCTTCGTCGAGCGGCGCGATCCAGCCGCGCTTGCGGTAGTTGTCGACGTTGATACCGTTGACGATTACCAGGTCGTAACCGATAGAGCTGGTCTCCAGCATCATGTCGTCGCGCAGGTCGTCGCTCTCGAAGTACACCTCACGGACCTCGGCGTTGAACTGCTGCTCGAATTTTTCCACCAGCTCCGGGTCGATGTATTCGGACCAGTTCAGCAACACCAGGCTTTGCCGTGGCGAAGGAAGGCTGGCGTCGTTGGGCGCGGCGGGCGCCGTGGTGGCGGCCATGGACAACAGGCCAGCGGCAAGCAAGGTGGAAATAGCGTGGAGGTACTGCATTATCGTGTCCTTTCTCATGATGCCTAGGGCGATCTGTGAACCGGTTCACAGAAAGTCCGCCGGTTACACAGGCTATCGGTCCTGCGGTGGGCGACTTTAGGTGCCGGTTCGCAGTTCTAACTACCTTTACGGGCTGCATTAATACGGGGTGCAGGCAGGTGAGGAGGGGGCGGCGCGACGGCGGTCCGGTGACCCGTGCGCGGCGTCGGCGCGGAGCGGCGGTTGCCCGCTTGAGGTCGGTGGCAAGCGGCTGTTCCGCCGCTGATTTCCGCAGATGCGGGGGCGTATTGTTAGCACTCCCGGTCAATGAGTGCTAGAGTTCGGCGATTAGCGGCTAATTGGACGGGTGGATGTGCTGTGCCTGAACTGACGGAACGTGCCCAGTTTTTGCTGAAAGCGCTCACGGAACGCTATATCCGAGAGGGTCAGCCGGTGGGCTCGCGCACCCTGGCGCGGGATGCGGGCCTGCGCCTGAGTCCGGCCACCATCCGTAACGTCATGGCTGACCTGGAGGAACTGGGCCTGGTGAGCTCCCCGCACACCTCGGCCGGACGCATACCGACGGTACAGGGCTACCGGGTATTCGTCGACACGCTGCTGTCGGTCAAGCCGCTGGACGATGCGCTCCTGAATGAACTCCGGACTAATCTCGATGCCGACAGCGAGTCGCGAGATCTGGTGGCGACGGTATCCAGCCTGCTGTCCGATGCAACCCGGCTGGCCGGCATCGTGACCCTGCCGCGCCGCAAGCACGCCTCCCTGCAGCGGGTCGAATTCCTGCCCCTGTCGGAAAAGAAGGTCCTTGCCATCCTGGTGATCAGTGACAAGGAAGTGCGCAACTGCATTCTGCGCACCGAACAGGCCTATAGCGCCGCCGAACTGCAGCAATACTCCAATTTCCTGAATCAGCAGTTCGCCGGCAGGGATATCGACGATGTGCGCGGTCGCCTGCTGTCGGAGCTGCGCGAAACGCGCGAAACGCTGGACCGCATGATGGCGACCGCCCTGCAGATGGCCGACCAGGTGCTGGGTCAGGCGGAGCAGGGCAGCGACTATGTGCTGGCCGGCCAGACCAACCTGATGGAGTTTCAGGAACTCTGCAACGTGGCGACCCTGCGCCACCTGTTCGAGGCGTTCAACGAGAAGCGCCAGATCCTGCACCTGCTCGATCAGTGCGTGGAGAACGAAGGCGTGCAGATCTTTATCGGTGAGGAATCCGGCTACCAGATGCTGGACGAGTGCAGCCTGGTGACGGCGCCGTATTCGGTGGACGGACAGGTGCTGGGCGTGCTCGGCGTCATCGGTCCAACCCGCATGGCCTACGAGCGCGTTATCCCCATCGTGGACGCGACGGCGCGGATTCTCAGCGCTGCCTTGAATAGCCGTAACAAGGCCCCATATTGACAGTTGCGTTCTCACCTGACTGCTGAACAGATAATAAGCGGAAATATTAAGAATAGCTCGTAGATTATTGTTATTAAAGAGGTAAATAATGGCTAAAGAGGAAATGCTGACGCCTGAGGAAGGGCCGGGTTCGAGTGATGAGGCGCAGGCCGGCGCGCCACAGACCGCCGCCGAGACGAGTGAGGTGCCGACCCCGGAAAGCGCCGAGCTGCAGGCCCTGCTGACCGACGCGCGCAGTAAGGCAGACGAGCACTGGGACCAGTGTCTGCGCCTGCAGGCAGAGCTGGAAAACCTCCGCAAGCGCAGCGAACGCGATCTGTCCCAGGCACATAAATTCGCGCTGGAAAAATTTGCTGCGGAGTTGCTGCCGGTTAAGGACAGCCTGGAAATGGGGGTCGCCGCGGCGGCGGAAGAATCCGCCACCGTTGAGCATCTGCGCGAGGGTAGCGAACTGACGCTGAAAATGCTCACGTCGGCACTGGAAAAGTTCAAGGTAAAAGAAATCAATCCTTTGAACGAACAATTTAATCCAGAATATCATGAAGCCATGTCCATGCAGGAGCGCGCCGATGTGGCGCCGAACACCGTGGTGACGGTGGTGCAGAAGGGCTACCTGCTGAATGACCGCCTGATTCGTCCCGCCATGGTCATCGTGTCCCGGGCGGCTGCGCAGCCTGCCGGCGGCCAGATCAACGAACAGGCTTGAAAATCAGGTGGCTGCCCCCACTTAGGAGGCAAGCGGGCATTTACAGCATTTGAATACGGAATCTTGGAGATACACAGACATGGGTAAGATCATCGGAATCGACCTGGGCACCACCAACTCCTGCGTCGCGGTCATGGAGGGCGGCAAGCCGCGGGTTATCGAAAACAGCGAGGGTGACCGTACCACGCCGTCGATCGTGGCCTTCACCGAGGGCGACGAAGTCCTGGTCGGTCAGGCCGCCAAGCGCCAGGCTGTGACCAACCCCGCCAACACCCTGTTCGCGGTGAAACGTCTCATCGGGCGCCGCTATCAGGACGCCGAGGTACAGAAGGACATGGGTCTGGTGCCTTACAAGATCGTCAAGGCGGACAACGGCGACGCCTGGGTGGAGGCGCACGGCAAGAAAATGGCGCCACCGGAAGTGTCCGCGCGCGTGCTGCAGAAGATGAAGAAGACCGCCGAGGACTATCTCGGCGAGTCGGTAACCGAGGCGGTTATTACCGTGCCGGCGTACTTCAACGATTCGCAGCGCCAGGCCACCAAGGACGCCGGCAAAATCGCCGGTCTCCAGGTCAAGCGTATCATCAACGAGCCGACCGCCGCGGCGCTGGCCTACGGCATGGACAAGAAGCGCGGTGACGCCAAGATCGCGGTATACGATCTGGGCGGCGGCACCTTCGACATCTCGATCA
>CP070738.1:853261-876019 GCA_020347685.1 Gammaproteobacteria bacterium
AGGGTCAAACTATTGGCAGCAACGGCGGGACAGTTGGATCAGCCGCTCAGCACTGCTCCCAGGGCAAGCCGTGAAAACGCCACCCACCCCGGGTACTTCTGTGATGCTTTTCGTCCAGCTCGCCCTCGAACCCCTCGGCCACATTATAGACGTCACAAAAGCCTTCTTTTACAAGTAGATTTCCCGCTTCCAGCGAGCGTTTGCCACTGCGACAGATCAGCAGTATCGGGACGCCCGAATCAGGCTTTCCAAAGCAGACGCCTCCCAGCACCAGCTTGCGCACCTCGGTGACAAAATCCGGATTCAGCCTCCAGTCCGGGTAATCGATCCAGGGGATGTGGATGGCACCGACGGGGTGCCCGACAAACAGGAACTCCATGTCGGAGCGCACGTCGATCATGACGGTGCGCGGCTCTTTCTGCATGATGTCCCAGGCTTCCTGGGGTGAAATGGTTTTGACTTCCTGCAATGTCAAGGCCTCCATTCGATTACCGGAACCAGTATAGTTCTGCGGCCGTATCAGCGAAGACTAGCAAGGAATGGGCCCGATGGCGAAGCTACCCAAACGACTCATGCGCCCTGTGGGGCGCGCAATCGCAGACTACGCCATGATCCGCGACCGGGACCGGATTCTGCTCGGTTTGTCCGGGGGCAAGGATTCACTCTCGCTGCTGCACATCCTGCACCAGCTGCAGCACCATGCACCGATCAGGTTCGAGCTTGCGGCGATCACTGTCGATCCCCTGGTGGCGGGCTTTGATCCGTCGAAACTGAAGCCCCTGCTGCACGAACTCGGCATACCCTATTTCTACCGTGAGGAGCCGATCCTGGAACGCGCCCGGCAGCATATCTCGGGCGACTCCTACTGCAGCTGGTGCGCGCGCATGAAACGCGGTGTTATGTACTCCACCGCCCGCAAGGAAGGATATAACGTACTGGCTCTTGCCCAGCACCTGGACGATCTGGCCGAGAGTTTCCTCATGTCGGCGTTTCACGGGGGACAGCTCAAGACCATGAAAGCGCATTACACGATCAGCGACGGCGATCTGAGGGTGATTCGCCCGCTCGTCTATGTACGGGAAAGGCAAACCCGTGATTTTGCCCACGCCGCAGGGCTACCGGTCATCCTCGACAGCTGCCCTTCCTGCTTTTCCATGCCCACCCAGCGCCAGCACATGAAAGAGCTTTTGGAGGCCGAAGAAAAACAGAATTCTGGTCTTTTCAAGTCAATTTTGTCGGCAATCAGGCCACTAATGGGCGTAGACACGGCCGATTCTTCAGATTACGACCCACTTGTTCCGAAAAAAGCAGAAAATAGCGATTAAATAAAATAATTTCGGTAATACAACGGGCATTGTGGTTTTCCAAAGCCGAAAAGCGTCACTTTTCTGAGAATTTCACCTTTTCGATCCGTTTCAGGAACACGCGCATTTCTTTGGCGGCCTGTATATCACCTTTCTTCTCCGCCACGGCTATGCCCTGGCGGTAGGCGTGCACGGCCTCGTCTAGGCGGGCGGCGTCCGCCAGCGCTTTGCCGTAAGCCTTCCAGGCCGCCGAGTAACCGGGATCCTGCTCAACCGCCCTGGCCAGATGGGCGATGGCGGGATCCAGCTGACCTTCCTTGTAGTATGCATTGCCCAGGCTGTATCTCAGCAGCGCGCTGTCCTGGCCAGCGGCCAGCATTTTTTCGAAATTCTCTATCATGCTCATCGTATCCGCCTCAGCGTGCCGGCCCAATCCGCATTCGGTTCACCAGCTGCGACCCGCAAGCGCCGCCCGATCTCGTTTTCGTACCAACCGCGGTGGAACTGCACCGGCTCGACTTCATAGACCCACCAGCTTCCATCGCCGTCCTGTGCAAGCCATTGCGCCCAACCGGGTAGGCCAACGGTTTCCGGCGGGCCGCCCATCACCGCCGCCAGAATGCCGGAGACAACAGCACCAGCAGGGTAAAGATCTCCAGACGGCCGAGCACCATGGCGAGACTCAGTACCCATTTGGCCGTGACATTGATGTCGGCGTAATGGAACCCGACTTCGCCGAGACCGGGCCCCAGATTGTTGAGGCAGGCGGCGACTGCCGAGAAGGCGGTGACCTGATCCAGACCGGTGGCCAGCAACACCAGCATCATCACGGTAAAGCAGACCACATAGATGGCGAAAAACCCCCACACCGCCTCGATAACCCGCTCCGGCATCGGTTTGTTACCGATCTTCACCGGGATCTGTGCATTGGGATGAACCAGCCGTGAAATCTCCCGCATACCCTGTTTGAACAGCAACAGGAAGCGGATCACCTTCATGCCGCCCCCCGTGGAACCGGCGCACCCGCCGATAAAGCTGGTAAACAACAGCATCACGGGGAGGAAACCGGGCCAGTGGAAATACGCGGCAGTGGTAAAACCGGTCGTGGTGCCAATTGACACGGCCTGGAAAACGCCGTGGTGCAGAGCGTCGCCGAACTCGTCGAAGGTGCCGCTGAGATACAGGTATGCGACTGTAACAGCGGCAGCAAACGCCAGCACCGTGATATAGGCCTTGAACTCCGAATCCCGGAAATAGGTGAGCGGATTGACCGAGCGCCAGGCGACAAAATGCAGCGAGAAATTTACCCCGGCCAGCAGCATGAATACGACAGCGACCATTTCGACGGCTTCACTCTGGAAGTACCCGATACTCAGATCGTGGGTCGAAAAGCCGCCAATCGCGACGGTCGAGAAACTGTGTGCGATGGCATCGAACACATCCATTCCCACGAACCAGTAAGCGCCGGCACAGCTCACCGTCAAGCCGAGATAAATATACCAGAGCGCCTTTGCAGTCTCGGTAATGCGCGGTGTCAGCTTGTTGTCCTTCATCGGCCCGGGGGTTTCGGCGCGGTACAATTGCATACCACCGATCCCCAGCATCGGCAGTACCGCGACCGCCAGCACGATGATGCCCATGCCGCCCAGCCATTGCAGCTCCTGACGATAGAACTGTATGGACTTCGGCAGATGGTCGATGCCGGTAATCACAGTGGCGCCGGTGGTCGTCAGGCCCGACATGGATTCGAACATGGCGTCGGTGAAACTCATGTTCGGCTGCTCGGCGAGTGCGAACGGCAGCGCCCCCACTAGCGCAAGCACAGTCCAGAACAGCGCCACCACCACGAACCCGTCCCGCACCCGCAACTCGCGGCGCTGATCCCGCACCGGCAGCCAGAACAGGGCGCCGGCAACCAGAACACTGATCAGGGCGGTGGAAAAGGCTCCTGCGCTGCCGTCGCCAAACCACAAGGCCAGCAGCAGCGGCGGCAGCATAGTGGCGCTCGACACCATCAGCAGCAGGCCCAGAATGCGTTGAATCGAACGGAAGCGCATACCGGCTCAGAAAAAAGTGACTCCGACCTGGAAAAGATGTTCAACGTCCGGAATGTGACGCTTATCGGCCAGGAACAGGATGACATGGTCCTCGCTCTCGATAACGGTGTCATGGTGCGCGATAATGACATCCTCGCCGCGCACAATGGCACCGATGGTGGTGCCGGGCGGAAGCTTGAGATCCTCGACAGCCCTGCCGACCACCTTCGAGGTCTTGCTGTCCCCGTGCGCGACCGCCTCGATGGCCTCGGCCGCTCCGCGACGCAGTGAATGTACCGCCGCCACGTCGCCCCGCCGCACATGGGTGAGCAGACTGCCTATCGTGGCCTGCTGCGGCGACACCGCGATATCGATGGCTTCGCTTTGTACCAGGTCCACATAGGCCGGGCGGTTGATCAGCGACATGACCTTGCGCGCTCCGAGCCGCTTGGCCAGCATGGCTGACAGGATGTTGGCCTCCTCATCGTTGGTCAGCGCGCAGAACACATCGGTGTTCTCGATGTTCTCTTCCAGCAGCAGCTCTTCGTCAGCGGCGTCGCCGAGCAGCACGATGCTCTTGCCGAGCAGCTCCGACAAACGACGCGTGGTCTCCGGGTTACAATCGATCAGCTTGACCTGGTATTTGCCCTCGATGGATTCGGCCAGTCGCAACCCGATGTTGCCGCCCCCGGCGATGATGACCCGCTTGACGGGCTTGTCCAGGTTACGCAGCTCGCTGGTCACCGCGCGGATGTTCTTGCGCGCCGCGATGAAGAACACTTCGTCGTTGGCTTCGATTACCGTGCTGCCCTCCGGCAGGATAGCGCTCCCGCGCCGGAATATGGCCGCCACGCGCGCTTCGATTCCCGGCATGTGCTGGCGTAACGCAGACAGTTCCTGACCGACCAGCGGACCGCCCCGCACCGCCCTGACCGCGACCAGCTGGACACGCCCGCCCGCGAAATCCAGCACCTGAAGCGCCTCGGGCTGTTCGATAAGGCGCTGTATGTAATCGGTCACCAGCTGCTCCGGGCTGATGAGAACATCCACGGGAAGGGCTTCCTGAGTGAACAGCTTTGGAAACCGCAGGTACTCCTGGGAGCGCACCCGCGCCACCTTGATGGGGGTATGAAACAGCGTATAGGCGACCTGGCAGGCGATCATATTGGTCTCATCGCTGTTGGTGACCGCCAGAATCATGTCGGCATCCTCGGCGCCCGCGCGCGTCAGCACCTCCGGATGAGATGCGGGACCCAGCACCGTTCGGATGTCGATGCGGTCCTGCAGGTCGCGCAACACCTCGGCACGGCTGTCGACCACGGTAATGTCATTGGCTTCGCGGGCGAGATTCTGCGCGACCGAAGACCCGACCTGCCCTGCACCGAGAATAATGATTTTCATGGCGGTGCCGGGCTAGTCGCCGCCTTTCTTGAAATCGATGCCCAGGGCACGCAGTTTGCGGTACAGGTGAGTCCGCTCCATGCCCACCCGCTTGGCGAGCTTGCCCACGCTGCCTCCCACGTCCTGCAGCTGATGCTCGAGATACACCTTTTCGAATTGCTCGCGGGCTTCGCGTAGCGGCAGGTCGAGCGGCAGGCTGGCACTGGCACCCTCGGCAACGCTGGGCTGCTCCGGGTGGCGCAGTGCGACCTCCACTTCGTCCACCTCGATCACCGGGCCCTGCCCCAGGATGAGCAGGCGCTGAACCAGATTTTTCAGCTCGCGAATGTTGCCGGGCCAGCTGTAGTTACGCAGCCGGTTCTGGGCCGCGATGGAAAATTCGCGGTACGGCAGATTTTCCTGCATCACGAACCGGTCGACATAATAGTTGAGCAGCTCGGGCACATCCGAGCTGTGTTCCCGCAACGGCGGTACGCTGAGTGGCACGACATTCAAGTGGTAGTAGAGATCCTCCCGGAAGCGGCCCTCCTGGACCTCATGTTCGAGATCCTCTGATGTCGTTGCGATAACCCGGATGTCAATCGGAACCGGCTCGGTCCCGCCCATGCGCAGGAACGAATGCGATTGGAACACGCTCAGCAGGCGCGACTGGGTCTGCAGGTCCATGTCCGAAATATTACCCAGCAACAGAGTTCCGCCATTGGCCTGTTCGAGCCGCCCGTAAACGACGCGGTCTCCTTCCTCGGTACCGAACAGCTCGGCTGCAGAATGTTCCGGCGACATGGAACCGACCGCTACCTCCACAAAAGGCCGGTCCCGCAGCGGGCTGTGCACGTGAATATAGCGGGCAACCACTTCCTTGCCGCTGCCTGGCTCCCCGCTGATCAGTACCCATGTATTGTGCTGCGCGATGCGCTGCGCCTGCTCACGCAGATTCTGCATCACCTTGCTCTTGCCGGCGGGTTCGGAAACCGGTTGCACCTGCCGCTTCAGCCCCAGATTTTCCTGCTGCAGCCTTTCGGTTTCCAGCGCGCGGTTGACCACCAGCAACAGTTTCGCCAGCGAAATCGGCTTTTCGATAAAGTCGTAGGCACCGAGACGGGTTGCCTCAACCGCCGTCTCCACGGTGCCGTGCCCCGACATGATGATGACCGGGCAAGGCAGACCGCCGCCTTCCGCCCATTCGCGCAGCAGCGTGATGCCATCGACATCATCCATCCAGATATCGAGCAATATGAGGTCCGGGCGACGCACGCGCCGCGCGTGGCGGGCCGCCTCCCCGCTTTCCGCAACACTGACTTCAAACCCCTCGTCTTCCAGGATTTCCTTGACCAGATTGCGGATGTCCGGTTCGTCGTCTACCACCAGGATGTGGCCGGAGGACATGGTGCTTCCTGTTTCTATTTTCTCGGAAAGCTCTTTATACGCCATACATTATAGAACTGTCGACTTCACGTTAAGCCGGTCTGCGCCTCGGCATGGAATCGGAGCTCGATACAGGCATGGTGTTGCTCGGTATTCTGCGCACGAATCTGTCCGTTGTGTTCCTCGACAATTTTCTTCACAATCGCCAGCCCCAGGCCCGTTCCGCGGGTCTTGGTGGTGACATAGGGCTCGAACAGGCGCTCCAGTACCTCGTCCGAGAAGCCGCCGCCATTGTCCTCGAAAGACAGGTCAATGAAGCGATCGCCCGCCTCGAGCACCCAGCGTGAGCGGATCATCAGTTGGCCATCCTCACGGTCACGCACGGCTTCCAGGGCGTTCTTGAACAGGTTGTGGAGCAGCTGGCGCAACCGTCCTGCATCGCCGTTGAGCAGCGGGGGCGGCTCCACCAGATCCAGGTCAATACACAGCGTGGAACCCTCATACAGGGCAGCCGTATCCCGCAGCAGCTCGTACAGGTCTACCCGCTCAAGCTGCAATTTCGGGGCTCGCGCATACTCCCCAAAGGCGTTCACCATCTCTTTCAGGGTTTCGACCTGCTGAACGATGGTCCGGGTGGCGCGATCCATGACCTCGGCTTCCTGGCCGGGCATGGTGTTCAGGTACTTGTGGCGCAGGCGTTCCGCGGACAGCTGGATCGGCGTCAGAGGATTCTTGATTTCATGCGCCAGCCGCCGCGCCACTTCGCCCCAGGCCGCGTCCCGCTGCGCGCGGATCAGGTCGGTCACATCATCAAATACCACAACCTGGCCACCAGACGACTCCTCGCTGACAGGCAGGGCGGCGCTGCGGCACATCAATACCCGGCGGCCGGAGCTGTCAAACAGAAGCACCTGCTCCTGCCAGTCCAGAACATGCCGGGCACGGCGCGCCTCGACCAGCGACAGCAACGGCTCGAGAAATTCGTGCCGTGCCGATATTTCGCTCAGCCTGCAACCGAGCTGGCCGCTGAGATCAATACCAACCACCTGGCAGGCGGCGTCGTTCACGGTACGCAATTCGCCCGCGTCACTGATACTCAACACGCCGGACGACAGGCTGCCGAGCACGGTTTCCAGATACGCGCGCTGCCCCTCCACGCGCTGTTGACTGCGCCTCGCCTGGTCGCGCGCCTTGGACAGGCGGCGTGTCATATCATTGAACGAGCGAACCAGAAAACCCAGCTCATCCTCGCTGGTTACCGGTAGACGGGTACTGTAGTCGCCCTCGGCTACGGCGCGGGTGCCTTCCGCCAGCACGGCGATGGGCGCAACCATGCGCCGGGCGGAGAAAAACGCCGCCCAGACGGCCGACAGAAGGCTTAACACCAGCACCATCGACAGAGTCAGCATATAGCTGTATTTGAGAAAAGTGCGCAGATAGGCCAGTTTCTTGTAACGAACAATCTGGTTTTCAACATTCTCCGCCAGCGTGCTCAAACGCTCCGGCACTTCGAACAGCGCCTGCAAGGTAAGAGGCTCAGCGCCGGGCTTGGAACTGGTCACCGGCACCACGGCTCGCACGTGCAGACCGACGTCACTGATTGGATCCAGGGCCACATAGGACCTCCCCTGCTCCAGGGGCAACAGAGCCTGCTCGGGCGGTCGATGGGGGATGATGTTGGTGCCCTCAACACTGCTGGACGCAACGATGCGGCCGTCCATGCCAAACACCGCAAGTTCCACAGCGGCGCTGCGTACCCGCAGATCGTACAGGCCGATAGGCACCAGCGCCGGTGTCATCTCGGCGAGTTCGGAAGCGATTTTCTCGGTCAGCTTGAGCAGATCAGAAAGGCGCACATCCAGCGACCCGCGGCTCAACTCGAGCGCATCGTCCAGCGCCTGCTCTATCTGCACATCGAACCACGAATCAATCCCGCGCTGTAGAAACTGCAGGGAGAAATAATACACCACGGCCACGGGAACCACTGCCAGAATGACAAAGGTGATTACCAGCCGCGAAGTCAGCTTGGCGCCGGGGGCGCGCGCACGATACTGCGAAACCAGCCAGTAGAGATTGCTGCCAATCAGCCCGACCAGAACAACCAGGCCAATCGCATTGATCAGTAACAACCAGGAATAAAGCTGACCAAACCTTTCCGAATTGTGCGTGGCATCGCTCATCAGGGACAGCGATACCAGCAAAATGCAGAACAGGACCAGCATGGGCAGAATGCCCAGTCTGGAGCGCGTTACGGCTGCAGTGGCCATTGATGCCAGTCGCTGTGCAGGCTCCAGTCCGAGCCCAGGTAAGCCCACAAGCGCACTGGGGTGGGCAATGACTCGATGTCCAGATCGGCACGCATTCTGACCCAGTAGGTGTACTGGGGTTTGAGAAGGTTAGCGTCGATCAGGGGTAGGTCGTAGATATTGCCGATGTAATCCAGCGCCTCTTCCAGCTCCAGAAAACTGTACTGAACGTCGGTACTGTAATTGTCGACCAGATAACGCCGCGTCAGGGCATGGAATTGCAGACCGAAACGCTGGCGCAAGTGAGCCGCCCGCTCAGCCCAAAGCCAGTCGCGTTCACGGATAACTTCAATGCGCAACTCCAACACCAGTGGAACACCGTTTTGCAGCGCCTGCTGCAAGGTGTCGTTGAGAGTGAAATCAACACGCGCTCCCAGACGATAGACTCCATCAGACAACAGGGTTCGTACGTCGCGAATTTTCGCGTCGCTTGCCAACGCCGGAAGCGTGAAAAAAAACAATGAAAACAGGGCCAGTAGTAAATACCGGCGGCCGGTGCCGCGGCCACGGATACGGTCAGCGTTTTCTGTCAGGTACGCCATCACTGGTGTGTCGCTGAAATCTTGGTCAACCGCGCAAAGTAAAATCCATCCATGCCCTGTTCGCCGGGAAGAAGCTGCCGGCCCACCGGTTGTGCAATGCCCCACGGCGCCGCCAGTGGAATCTCCTCGGCATCCGCATGTCGGGACATAAAGGCCTGCACCACTTCGGTATTTTCAGTTCGGAACACCGAGCAGGTGACGTACAACAGGATACCGCCTGGAGCCAGCAAGGGCCATAAAGCGTCCAGCAGCCGCTGTTGTTGCCGTGACAAGGTAGCCACATCGTCGGAGCGACGCAGCAACTTGATATCCGGGTGTCGCCTAACGACACCGCTCGCCGAACAGGGCGCATCCAGCAATATACGGTCAAAGGGCCTCTGGTCCCACCAGCGCTGCGTATCGCCGGCGTCAGCCGCGATAAGCTGCGCTTCAAGCTGCAGCCGTGCAAGGTTATCACGGATTTTCGCGAGGCGCCGCGTGTCGCTGTCGATGGCAACCAGTAACTCGAGTTCAGGCGCCAGCTCGAGAATGTGCCCGGTCTTGCCGCCGGGGGCCGCGCAAGCGTCCAGCACCCGCTGCCCGGCCGCCAGTTTCAAAAGCGGTGCGGCCAGCTGCGCGGCGCCATCCTGCACCGATACCAGTCCGTCGCGGAAACCGGGAAGTCGATCGACACCGACCGGCTCGTCGAGCACCACGGCCGTATCCGGGCCGGGCAGCGGGCGAGCCGCTATGCCAGCGCGTTGCAGCTGCTCCAGATAGCCGGGGCTATCTGAACGCAACCTGTTCACTCTCAGGACCATGGGTGGACGCTGGTTATTGGCCTCCAGAATCTGTTGCCAGTGCTGCGGCCAATCACGCTGCAGCTGCGCAATCCACCAGTCCGGATGCGACCAGCGGGCCACCGGCTGGAGTTCGACTGAGGCTAACAGCTCGGCGTCCCGACGCTGCGCGTTGCGCAGCACGCCGTTTACCAGACTCACCGCCCAGCGCTTACCCGAGTAGCGCGCCGCCTCGACGGTCTCGTTCACCGCGGCGTGCGCGGTCATCCTGAGAATCAGCAGCTGGTACAGCCCTACCAGAAGTAAGGCATGAATATCCCGGTCCTTATTTCTCAGCGCCTGCTTGAGCAGTCTCCCGAGCACCGCCTCGAGCAGGAAGTACCAGCGCAGCGTCCCGAAACTCAACTCCTGGGCGAACGCGCGCTGACGTGGATCCTCGATTGCCTGCAGCTCCTCGGCCAGTAGCCCGCTGAGTGACTCACCGGAGTCAGCAACGCGGCGCACCACCGAGGCCGCGATGCCACGTGGCTGGGCCGCAGAACTGGCAAATGTCTTCACGCGGCGATCTGGGCAGACGGACGAAATGCGGGCGGCTCAAACACTCAGCCGAGCACCACGCCGTCGACCTGGCGCGCATTCAGGAAATCGGCAGCAGCGAGCGGCCTGCCACCCGGCAGCTGAATCTTCAGGAGGCGCAGACAACCCTGTCCGCACGCTACATCAATGCCCTGTCTTCCCGCGGCAACAATGGCTCCCGGCGTCCCCCCCCCACCCTCACCGGCGATGGCCCTGGCATCCCAGACCCGCAGCACCTCGCCGCGAAAGCCGGTCTGTGCGACCGGCCAGGGGTTGAAGGCGCGGACCTGGCGCTCCAGCTGGAACGCGTCCTGGCGCCAATCGAGGACCGCTTCGCCCTTGTCCAGCTTGTCAGCGTAACTGGCCAGCGACTCCTCCTGAACGACTGGCGTCAAACGCCCCGTTTCGAGATCGTCCAGATGCCTCGCCAGCAACTCGGCCGCCAGTTGACTGAGGCGATCGTGCAGAGATCCTCCGGTTTCGTCATCCCTGATAGGGGTCCGTACTTCAGCGAGCACCGGGCCGGTGTCGAGGCCCGCCTCCATTTGCATGAGACAAACCCCCGTTTCGGTGTCGCCAGCCAGAATCGCACGCTGAATAGGTGCGGCACCACGCCAGCGCGGCAAAATGGATGCGTGCAGATTCACACAACCGAGGCGCGGCAGTTCCAGCACCCCGGTCGGCAGAATAAGGCCGTACGCAACCACCACCATCAGATCCGGTTGCAGGCTCGCGAGCTCACGCTGGGCATCGGGCGGCCTGAGACTCACGGGCTGGAAAACAGCAAGCCCGTGCTCGAGGGCAAGTTTCTTGACCGGGCTCACCGCCAGCCGCCTGCCTCTTCCGGCCCGCCGGTCAGGTTGTGTGTACACGCCGACAACGGTGTGCCGACTGTCGAGGAGCACTTTGAGTACTGGTACGGAAAAGTCCGGGGTTCCCGCGAATACCACGCGCATGGATCAGTCGCGCCGCTATCAGATAACGGTTTCGCCGTGGCGCTCTGGCGGCGTCTCGACATCACCGTGGCGACGCTGCTTTTCGAGCTTCTTGCGAATCCGCTGCCTTTTCAGCTGGGACAGGTAGTCTACGAACAGCTTGCCGTTGAGGTGGTCGATCTCGTGCTGGATGCATACCGCCAGCAATCCGTCGGCCTCCAGCTCGAATGCCTGACCGTCGCGACCCAGCGCCCGCACCGTTATTCGATCAGCGCGTTCCACGCGTTCATAAACGCCCGGGACTGAGAGGCAACCCTCCTCCATTTCCTCAACACCTTGTTTCTCAACAATTTCCGGATTGATCAGCACGAGCGGCTGATCCTGCTCCTGGGAGAGATCGATCACCACGACCCGTTTGTGCACATTCACCTGCGTGGCCGCCAGCCCGATGCCCGGGGCTGCGTACATGGTTTCCAGCATGTCGTCCACCAGGGCACGCAAGCGGTTGTCGATCTCGGTGACGGCCTCGGCCTTGGTTCTCAGACGAGGATCGGGAAAATGGAGTATCTCGAGCGTTGCCATGTGATGTCGGTCACGATTTGCTACTTGGTACTGGCTATATACTCTAACATAATGATCACACGGCCGTTTGCTGAATCCCTGCCAGTTTGTGGTGATGAAAAATTTCGCTACACTCCGGCACCGGACTGCCGTTATATATCATCGGATTATAGCGTCGGCATCGTGCCGGGGCGCGATACAGACAAGAACGGAACGTAGAAAAAGGGAAGCCTATATGCCGATATTCAAATCGCTGGCTCTGACTCTGGCCCTTCTCGCCACCGCGGCATTCGCCGACCAGGTGGTACTCAAAGAAGGGCATCCCGACCGCCATGTGGTCGTCAAAGGAGACACCCTCTGGGACATATCAGAGCAATTCCTGGACAGCCCCTGGCTCTGGCCGGAGATCTGGTACGTCAACCCGCAGATTGAAAACCCGCACCTGATTTACCCGGGAGACATCATCAGCCTGGTCTACGTGGACGGCAAACCGCAGCTGAGAGTCCAGCGGGGTAAGGGAACGTTCAAACTTTCACCGCAGGTACGCTCGGAGCGCCTCGACAAGGCCATACCGACAATTCCGGTCGACGCCATCCAGCAGTTCCTGACCCAGCCCCTGGTGGTCGACAAAGATACACTGAAAAACGCCGCATACGTTGTTTCGAGTGCAGACGAACACCTGATCGTGGGCGCCGGAGACCGGGCCTATGTGCGCGGCATCGATGCCGGTCAGGGCGCACGCTACCATGTGTTCCGGCCGGGTGATGCCTATATCGATCCGGACACCGGTGAGATACTCGGCTATGAAGCGCTGTATCTGGGAGACGGTGACGCGCAAAAGTTCGGCGATCCCTCTACCCTGAAGCTGACCCGGACTACCCGCGAGATCAATATCGGCGACCGCGTCATGCCGATGACGCACGAGGACGTGCACGCCTATTTCACCCCGCATGTGCCGCATAACGACATCGAAGGTCGAATCATCTCCGTGGTGGACGGTGTCAGCCAGATAGGACAGTACCAGGTCGTGGTCATCAACCGCGGCAAGCGCGAGGGCGTAGATGTGGGGACGGTATTCGCTGTCAGCCAGGCCGGCGCCTTGATCCCCGACCAGGTCAGCGATGAGCGCAATGCCACGGTGCAACTGCCCGACGAACGCGCCGGCGTGTTGATGGTATTTCGGACCTTCGAGAAGGTCAGTTTCGGACTGATCATGAAGGCGACCAGCGCTCTGCACGTTGGTGACAAAATCAGCAAGCCCTAGTCTGCGACAACCTCACTGGTAAAAGCCGGTGGCTTAGTGCATGGTATACGCCATGCACCAAAGCCACCGGCTTTTTACGTGAGGGCCCTCAAGGATGAGGCCACAGACAGAAAATTCACCACACCCGGCCGCCGACCAGCAGGATTTGCGTTACTGGCTCGCGTTGCACCGCACCCCGCAGATCGGCACACAGCGTTTCCACAAGCTGCTTGCCAGCTACGGTACGCCGGCAGAGGTGTTCCATGCCCGGCCAGAAGGGTTGCGAGCGGCCGGTATCGCGCCCGCCAGCATCGACTATCTGCGCCAACCCGACTGGGAGGCCGTTGACCGCGATATGGAGTGGCTGTCGCAGCCCGGTAACCATGTTGTGCGTTTCCAGGATGCCGCGTATCCGTCCCTTCTGAAACAGATTGCCGATCCGCCGGTGCTGTTATTCGTGCGCGGTGATACGGACTATCTCGCGCAACCGCAGCTTGCAATCGTGGGCAGCCGAAATCCCACTCATTCCGGCCAGGCCCTGGCCCGCGAATTCGCCGCGCATCTGGCATCCTTCGGCCTGACCATAACCAGCGGACTGGCCACGGGTGTCGACGGCGCTGCTCATCGAGGCGCGATCGAGGCAGGCGGCGCCACGCTGGCGGTTTCTGGTACCGGCCCCGATCGGGTTTATCCCGCCCGCCACCGTGATCTCGCTCACCAGGTCGCCGAAAACGGTGCTCTGGTAACCGAATTTCCGCCCGGAACCGCGCCGCTAGCGGCGAACTTTCCGCGTCGCAACCGAATAATCAGCGGCCTCAGCCTCGGTACCCTGGTTGTAGAGGCCGCGCTGCGATCCGGCTCGCTTATCACCGCCCGTTCGGCCCTCGAGCAGGGGCGTGAAGTTTTTGCCATACCTGGCTCCATCCACAACCCCCTGGCCCGCGGTTGCCACGCCCTGATCAGGGAAGGCGCCAAGCTGGTGGAAACAGGCGATCACATTCTTGAAGAACTGGCCGCCCAAATTACCGCCCTTGTAGCGCCAGATGACCACCGAGCCGGCGCAGCTGCAAGTATCGGGCAACCGCGGGAACCCGGTGAACTTCCCTCCGAATACAGGCAACTTCTTGAATTGATAGAGTATGAGGCGGTTTCGGTGGACCAGCTGGTGGAGCGCAGCGGATTGACGCCAGAGGAGGTTTCCTCCATGCTGCTGGTGCTCGAGTTGGATGGTCACCTGGTGTCCGGTGCGGGCGGACGCTACAGCCGTGCTAGATTAGGGGCTTGATATGAAAGAAAACATGTTTGACGTTCTCATGTATCTGTTCGAAAACTACTACATGGACGAAGAGCTGGAAATGAGCCCCGACCGCGAATCGCTGCACACTGAACTGGTGGAGGCTGGTTTTCCTGCCACCGAAATCAGGCAGGCGTTCGAGTGGCTCGAAGGTCTGGCAGTACAGCCCCATCCTGTACAGACACCCCAGACGGAAAACGCCATCAGGATCTTTTCAGAACGGGAGTGCGAACGTCTTGACCCGGAAAGTCGCGGATTTTTGCTGTTTCTGGAGCAAATGGGCATCCTGCAACCCGATGCGCGCGAACGCGTCATCGAGCGCGCCATGGCGCTTGAAACCGAAGATTTTGACATCAGCCAGCTGAAATGGGTGATCCTGATGGTATTGTTCAACCAGCCCGGAGCCGAAGCAGCGTATGCTTGGATGGAAGACCTCGTATTCGAAAGCCTTCCAGGTGGCTATCTGCATTAACTCTGGCTTCGAAATCATACTGAGAAGGCCGCACACCCGTGCGGCTTTTTAGCTATTGGTGCTATGAGCAAGAATCTCGTTATCGTCGAATCGCCGGCCAAGGCGAAAACCATAAAAAAATATCTGGGCAAGGACTTCGAAGTGCTTGCTTCATACGGCCATGTGCGCGATCTGATCCCCAAAGAGGGGGCAGTCGACCCCGAACATGACTTCGCGATGCGTTACCAGGTGATCGAACGTAACGCCAAGCACGTGGATGCCATTGCCAAGGCGATGAAAAAGGCAGAAAACCTGTTTCTGGCGACCGACCCGGACCGGGAGGGCGAAGCGATTTCCTGGCACCTGCATGAACTGCTCAAGGAGCGCGGGATTCTCAAAGACAAGGGTGCGTACCGGGTCGTGTTTCATGAAATTACCAAGCGCGCGATAAACGACGCCGTCGCGCACCCGCGCCGGCTGTCTACGGATCTGGTCAACGCCCAGCAAGCCCGCCGCGCGCTGGATTATCTGGTCGGCTTCAATCTGTCACCGCTGTTGTGGAAGAAAATTCGTCGTGGGCTCTCTGCCGGGCGCGTCCAGAGCCCCGCATTGCGCATGATTGTCGAGCGGGAAGAGGAAATCGAAAAGTTCAAACCGCGCGAGTACTGGACCATCGAGGCGGATCTGGAAAAAGACCAGCAGGCCTTCGCGGCCAGGCTGACACAGCTGCATGGCAAAAAACTAACCCAGTTCAGCATCAACAAGGAGCCTCAGGCACGCGCTGCCGAACAGGAATTGCGCGAAGCCGCTGCGGGAACACTCACCGTCAGCGCCATTGAAAAAAAGCAGCGCAAGCGCAATCCAGCGGCGCCCTTTACTACATCGACCCTGCAACAGGAAGCTTCACGCAAGCTCGGCTTCACCACCAAGCGGACCATGAGTGTCGCCCAGCAGTTATACGAGGGTATCGATATCGGCGAGGGGGCGGTCGGCTTGATCACCTACATGCGAACCGATTCGGTCAACCTTGCGAACGAGGCGCTGGATGAATTGCGCAGCCTGATTGCCGAGCGCTTTGGTGATGATAAGCTGCCGGCCAGTGCGCGGCACTTCAAGACCAAGGCCAAGAATGCGCAGGAAGCCCACGAGGCGATCCGGCCGACTTCCGTGCATAACTTCCCGGATGCCATCAAGGCACACCTGTCATCCGACCAGTACAAGCTGTACAACCTGATCTGGAAACGCACTGTTGCGTGTCAGATGATTCACGCCACCATCCATACGGTGGGCGTGGATTTCGCGGTCGGAAACGGCAATATTCTGCGCTCGACAGGCTCCACTGTGGCCGATCCCGGCTTCATGGCAGTTTATGAGGAAGGTGTCGATGACGCCAAGAAATCTGCCCGCGAGGAAGACCGACTGCCCCCGCTGGAAAAAGGCGACACGGTTAAGCTTCTGAAAATTCGGCCGGAACAGCACTTTACGGAACCGCCGCCGCGCTACAGCGAGGCCAGCCTGGTCAAGACGCTGGAAGAATACGGCATCGGCCGGCCATCAACCTACGCCACCATTATTTCGACACTGCAGCAACGCGAATATGTGACGCTTGAGAACAAACGCTTCAGGCCCACCGACGTCGGGCGCATTGTGAGCAAATTCCTTACCGGGCATTTCACGCGCTACGTCGATTACGATTTCACAGCGCGTCTGGAAGATGAACTGGATGAAGTGTCACGGGGCGAGAGAGGCTGGGTTCCGTTGATGAAGGAATTCTGGTACCCGTTCAGGGAGCTGGTCAAGGAGAAGGAAGAAAGCGTTTCGCGCAGCGAGGTGACCACCGAAGCAATCGACGAGGATTGCCCAAAGTGCGGCAAGCAACTCAATATCCGCCTGGGAAGACGGGGACGCTTCATCGGTTGCAGCGGTTTTCCGGAATGTGATTACACTCGCAACATCGACGAGGACGAAAGCAGCGAACCGGAGATAGTGGAAGGCCGAAACTGCCCCGAGTGCGACTCACCGCTGATTATACGGAGCGGCCGCTACGGGAAGTTCATCGGCTGCTCCGGGTATCCGGACTGCAAGTACATTGAGCCCCTGGAAAAACCACAAGACACCGGCGTTGCCTGTCCGAAATGTGCCAAAGGCACCATGCTCAAACGCAAATCGCGCCGCGGCAAGATTTTCTACTCCTGCTCTACCTACCCGGACTGTGACTACGCGGTGTGGAATGAGCCAGTCGACGGCCCCTGCCCTTCCTGTAACTGGCCGATACTGACTATCAAGACGACCAAGAAGCGAGGCCCGGAACGCGTATGCCCGCAGCCGGATTGCAAATTCGCAGAACCTTGCGAACTGGAAACGGCAGAAGACAGCCAACAGGATTGAAGCGATTTCCCTCCCACTGGCAGCTGCATGCCGCAGCACGCTGGGTAAGAGCTGGGGGTGTCATCGCCTATCCCACGGAAGCCGTGTTCGGTCTCGGCTGTGACCCGGGCGATCGCTGCGCAGTGGAACGCCTGCTGGCCTTGAAGCGTCGTTCCGCGGCCAAGGGCCTGATTCTGATCGCTTCAGAGTGGAATCAACTCCAGCCCTGGCTGGATAGAATACCGGCTGCGTGGCACGAAAAACTGCAAAGCAGCTGGCCGGGACCCACCACCTGGCTGATCCCGGCCGCGAAACATTGCCCCGACTGGCTAACAGGGCACCATGACACCCTGGCAGTGCGGGTCAGCGCACACCCGCCGGTACGACGCCTGTGTCAAGCACTCGACAGCGCCATTGTCTCGACCAGTGCCAACCGCTCCGGTCAGCGACCAGCCCGCTCGGTACTCGAAGTGCGGTTGCGCTTCGGCTATCAGATTGACTTTGTTTTGCCGGGACAGATTGGCACACTGACAAAGCCCACCGAAATCCGTGACCTGGCATCCGGAACGGTGGTCCGCTATTGAACCGCTAAACGGACCCTCCATGACTATACCTAGCGTAGCTGCTGTTTCCGGATACCTCACTGACCTGCAAGACCGGATCTGCAAGGCACTCGAACAAATCGATGGACAAAATCAGTTTCGGGAGGATACCTGGCAGCGCGAAGAAGGCGGAGGCGGACGCTCGCGGGTCCTCGAGGAAGGCGGCGTATTCGAAAAGGCCGGCATCAATTTTTCTCATGTACGCGGCAACCAGCTGCCGGCCTCCGCGACGGCGCACAGGCCGGAACTTGCAGGTCGTAGTTTCGAAGCACTGGGCGTTTCTCTGGTCATTCATCCACGCAATCCTTATGTCCCGACGTCGCATGCCAACGTGCGGTTCTTTGTTGCCGAGAAACAAGACTCTGACCCGGTATGGTGGTTTGGGGGTGGCTTCGATCTCACTCCTTACTATGGCTTCGAGGAGGACGCGGTTCACTGGCACCTGACGGCCAAACAGGCCTGTCAGCCGTTCGGAGAGACGATCTACCCACGCTTCAAGAAATGGTGTGACGACTATTTTTTTCTGAAACACCGCAACGAACCACGTGGGATCGGCGGCCTGTTTTTCGATGATTTCAACGAGCTGGGTTTTGAACGCAGCTTTGCGCTGATGAAAAGCGTGGGCGATCACTATATCCCTGCCTATACGCCCATTGTGGAGCGACGCAAAGACCTTCCGTTTGGAGCACGTGAGCGTGATTTTCAGATGTATCGGCGTGGGCGCTATGTCGAGTTCAATCTGGTCTATGACCGCGGCACCCTTTTCGGGTTGCAGACCGGCGGCCGAACCGAGTCGATCCTCATGTCATTGCCACCCATCGTTACCTGGCGTTACGACTGGCATCCGCAGCCGGGCAGCGAGGAAGCGCGGCTTTATGAAGAGTTTCTGCACCCGAAAGAGTGGCTCTGAGGGGCACTTATCGGCCTCACTCTCAGCCGCGCTTGCGGTAGCTGGTATACTCCGTGGCCGGACACCAGTAAGGCAATTCTGAAACCGAAAGTTATGACTATGAAAAAATGGGAATGCATTGTCTGCGGCTTCGTCTACGACGAGGCCGCCGGACTCCCGGATGAGGGCATAAAGCCTGGTACGCCCTGGGAGGCGATCCCCGCAGACTGGGCGTGCCCCGAATGCGGCGTATCCAAGGCCGATTTTGAAATGATCGAAATCGGAGTCTGAGCTTCGGTGAACCCGGTGATCATCCTGGGTACCGGCCTCGCAGGCTACGCGCTGGCAAAGGAAATCCGCAAACTCCACGCTAGCCTGCCTCTGCAACTGATCAGTGCTGATGATGGTCGCGTGTATTCAAAGCCAATGCTTTCCAACGCCCTGGCGAGAGACAAGAGCGCAGATGAACTGGCCAGTGCAAGCGCGACACAAATGGCCGCTCAGCTAAACGCATCTATCGATGTCCACACACGTGTGTCAAGCATTGACCGGGCAGGGAAAACTGTCGACAGTGAGGGCGGCCGGTTCCCCTACAGCCGCTTGATTCTCGCGCTCGGTGCCGAGCCGGTCAGATTGGCCCTGGAGGGAAATGCGGCCGGGGAGCTGATGTCAGTGAATAATCTGAGCGACTACGCCAGATTCCGCGAGCGGCTCGCGTACAGCAGGCGGGTGTTGATATTGGGCGCGGGGCTGATTGGCTGCGAGTTTGCCAACGACCTGGCAAGCGCCGGCTTTAATGTAAGCGTCGTTGATCCAGGCAAAATGCCGCTGCAGGCGCTTGTACCGCGCTACTGTGCAGAGCGGCTCGAAGCGGCCCTTGGCGAGCAAGGCGTAGCCTGGCATTTCGGGACCACCGCCCAGACGATAGACAAATCAGCGCACGGATTGCGCGTTACTCTCGCAAACGGGGAACATATCGATACTGACCTCATCCTGTCTGCGGTGGGACTGCGCCCGTGCACGCAGTTGGCAAGCGAGGCCGGCCTGCAATGTAATCGTGGCATACAGGTTGACCGATACCTGGCCAGCAGCGACAACGGCATTTTTGCCCTGGGTGACTGCGCTGAAGTCAGTGGACTGGTACTGCCCTTCGTAATGCCGATCATGTATGCCGCTCGTGCGCTGGCAAAAACCCTCGCCGGCAAGCGCACAGTTGTTGAGTATCCGGCCATGCCGGTGATTGTCAAAACGCCCAGCATGCCGCTCGTGGCCGCTCCACCGCCGCGCGATTCAACCGGTGAGTGGCGCATCACCAAGCTGGATAGCGGGACAGTGGCGCGGTTCGAAGACTGCGCTGGTCGGCTGCTGGGCTTTGCACTGAGTGGCAACGCAGTAAGCCAAAAGCAGGCCCTGACAGCAATGCTGCCCGCATTGCTCGCCTGACATCCGGTTACAATAACCTCGCGTCTAGTGTAAACCGCTTTCCTGGCGGGCCTGGCGCGATTCCTCGAGCTTGTTCTTCATCAGGTTGAGACCCTCGAGGTACGGAACCGTACCGTTTTTGCGGATGACATTTCTGCCCTCTTCGCTGTCCGCAAACTGGATGAAGTCCTTGATCTGTTCGGCATTCGGGCTCGCCTCGTTGAAAACCAGATAAAGCGGCCTGTACAACAAGTAATTGCCAGTTTGCACATTCTCGTAGCTGGGATACTTGCCGTCCAGCTCGAGAATCTTGACATCACGCTTCCTGGCGCTGCTTATGCCGCTGATGGCAATTGCATTCGGCTCGTCGATTATGGCCTGCTCCAGCGGTCCGGTGGAGTCGAAAATCTGGCTGGCCACAAATTCCTGGTTATAGTCACTGAACAGAAGCTTGCGGGTGGTTCGTCCGACGCCCGATATCTTGCCTTTGCGTGCAAACAGCTGAATCGGCGCGTCGGCCCCACCCAGTTCGCTCCAGTTGGTCACCTGGCCAAGATATACGCTGCGAAGATCATCCAGCGAAATATTCTACACGGGGTTGTTCTTGTTCACGATAACGACTAGTGCGTCCCACGCAACAGGCACTTGCGTCACACTACGCTCGGCCTCGGCGCCGAAAATCCGTCGGCGACAGCTGCCGCCGATATCCGCTGTTGATGCTGCCACCTCACGAATTCCGCGCGTTGCACCACCGCCTTCGAGGTCAATCTTTACGCCGGTTTTCTTTTCGTAGGTTTCGGCCAAAGCAACCATATAAGCCTTCTTTGAGATGCCGCAACCCACCCAGCGTAGCGGCGCCTGCTGGTCTGCAATAACGGGCGGAACGACCATGCTTAGCAAGATCATAGAAACTGCGAACAGTGTTAACTGTTTCATAGAAATATCCCCTGTCTTTGGCGATGCTGTAATCCCCCATGATCCAGCAGACCACTGCAGCAGGGGCTCGTTTACTCACGACGGAGTGAACCGTAATCCCTCTATTGGCAACCGGACGGGATATCTTGAAGGGCAGGTACCAGGTGAGATATTGTTGGATATTTTGCGCGTACTTCTTACATGTGGAGATGCAGCAGGGGCATTTTTACTCCGTTATAATTACCCAAGAAATGATGCTGATACGCGGCAACGCGAATTCGCACACAGTTCTGAGCCACGGACAGGCCGGAAGTTGACTCGTTCACCTAACCATTTCGGGGACACATCCGCGCCTGCGTACCTCACGCAACTCGCATGAACCCTGTTGCGATAGGGTTTGCGGCAATCCCAAGCCCGGCAATACAATCCCGTCAAGCGCAGCCGAAGCGTAGACTTCAAGGCGCGCAATAGTCGTTCCTGGCACGCGGACCATTGTCGGGTAAACATAGCAATCTGATTCTAGGCAACCGTAATGGCAAGGTTTCACGTATTCCTGA
This sequence comes from Gammaproteobacteria bacterium, assembly GCA_020347685.1. GTDB lineage: Bacteria > Pseudomonadota > Gammaproteobacteria > DSM-19610 > DSM-19610 > Thiogranum. The sequence goes on from CP070738.1 coordinate 874,807, forward strand.
CCGTTTGCTGGCTGTGGGCGAGCCTCGATCATCCCGTACATGCGGACCAGGTTCCGAATGGATCAGTCACGCCTGGCAATCGGTGTTCCGCTGCAGACCGGCTGGTGGTGCTATCGGGAGACGATCTGATGCCGTTGCTCGGAACTCCGGTCCGCCAGCTGGCCTTGCTGAAGCTGTCACCGAACGGGCTCACGCCAATAGTGTTTCAGGTTGACCGAAGAGACGCACAAGGCCGCTACATCGTCGAGGAAGCGGATACGCCCGCATCAGATGGGCCGGTACTCGGATTCCACGACGAACTGGTTTTTGTCGCCTCAGATGCCGGGGCCCGCCTGAGCGATACCGCCAGGCGCGGCGACGCCGCGCGACTGGCGGAGGTCAGGCTTGACGGCACGCCCGGGGTACCGCCCAGGTGGGTATATGTCAGCAGTTCCAGCGCCCCGGTGCCAGTCCACGGCGGCCGTTACATTCACTATAGTCCAGCCAGTGACATGGTAAGCAGCGCCACTTATCAGCTCGGATTCAACACGCGATTGCCCTTCCTGGTGGATACCTTTCAGTGGAAGACCGACGACAGAGACGGCTGGAGCCCGAATCTGCTCGATACCATGAAAATACGTCATCAGGGCAGATTTCTGGGGTTCATTCCGTTTAAGAGAACGCACCGCGATTACACGTCCCGATTGACCGCGGTAAAGGCCGGACCGCTGAGGGTCATTCGACGCACGGAAAGCCGTATACGCCTGTTGTGGCATTTGAAGACGCCGGCCGTTCATATCGACTACGTGATGATGCCCGGTGGCTTTGTCATGGACACAGTAATCGATATTCCCTTTAACGTCGGGCTGTTCTTCGATGGCATTGAAACCCTCACCACCGTCGACTGGAATGAAGATACGGCGTTGCCCCGCTTAACGATCAGGGCGCCAGGGCATTCCAAAGTTGCGACTATCGATGGTCGCATGTCGAGCGATAAACATGAGTTCAATCGGTTACAGGCGAATCAGTTTGTCGTGACGAGCTCTCTTGGCGAGATGCTTGTGAGTCTGGAGATTCCTCTGGGCGTTCCGATCACGCCCTGGCTTTATCTTCATGATGCGCAAAACGAGGCCGACCCGCCGGAAAATCGCGCCGGCCAGTTCGGCAACGTTGGGTTCAGGACTACAGGATGGGAGCAGATCAACACGGAAGTGCAGCACGTGAAATTCACTGT
>CP070738.1:876119-906250 GCA_020347685.1 Gammaproteobacteria bacterium
CCCTGGCCGGACGGGCTGAAATAGCCGTTGGACTCCCAGGTCTGGTACCAGCGCTGTTCGATTTTGTGGGGGTCGTAGGTCTTTTCCATGGAAATCAGCGGTCTTTCTTTGCGGGTCGGCGATGCGAGCGGCGATTATAGCGCAGCAGGGCGGCTATGACGGAAGCTAACGACGGCTTTGTTCGGCAATCCTGGCCAGCAGTTCGGGCAGCGCCAGGCTGAGGTGGGTCTCTATGTCTTCGCGCAGACGCGGAATGCTGCGTTCGGTTGCTTCGTGGATCAGCTTTTCCAGCTCCTGCTTCAGGGCCTCCTCAACCTTCCAGGCGACCAGCTTCTGCAGGTCCTCAGCGAGATCAGCCAGCAACAGCTGCACGGCCTCGTTGCCCAGCAGTTGTTCGACCTGCTCCTGATCGGCCAGATCCACGCCAGGCGCCGCTTCGCCGCCGTGCAGCTGCTGCGGTGTAACGGCATTCTCCAGCAATGGGATGCCGTCCGCGTCGGTCTTGACCGGTGTGGAGTCCGTCATCCCTTGATCTCGTGGGTTCTCAACGGGTAGCCCCTTTCCTTATAGAACGTGTAGCGGCTGCGTCCCGAGCGGCGTACCTCCGCACTCTCGTCGACCAGTTCGGCGACACGTTCGAAGCGGCTGAAAAACAGCGGGACCTCGGCGGCCAGGTTGATCAGCACCTGGCTGCTGGCATCGGGCTCGGCATCATGAGCCAGCAGCACCGGAGCCGGAGCCTCGCCTGCGTCCTGGTACACACTGTGCGGCACAAAACTGTTTTGCTGGAAGGTCCATAGCAGATCATCCAGCAGACGTGTCTGTTGTGCCGACTCGGTGTGGATGAATACCCTGTTACCCAGACGATAGGCCTTGTCTGTGAGGCGGCAGGCGAAGCGCAGGCGGTTTTCGGCCGATTCGCCGGGCATGATGTAAAAATCAACTTGCGTCATTCTGCTAATCCGCCGGCTGTGCGGCGCACTGGTTTATAAGGAATTGCATCAACAGGGGTACGGGTCGGCCGGTGGCGCCCTTGGCATCACCGGTTTTCCACGCCGTGCCCGCGATATCCAGGTGGGCCCAGCGGTAGTCCCTGGTGAAGCGGCCCAGAAAGCAGGCGGCGGTAATGGTGCCGGCGTCGCGGCCACCGATGTTGGCCATGTCGGCGACGTTTGTCTTGAGCTGCTCGTCGTACTCGTTCCATAAGGGCAACTGCCAGGCACGGTCGCCGCTGGTCTGTCCTGCCTCCAGCAGCTCGTCGGCCAGGTCCTGGTTGTTGCTGAGCAGTCCGCTGGCGTGATTGCCGAGTGCGACCACGCAGGCGCCGGTGAGCGTCGCGATGTCCACCACGACGAACGGGTCGAATTTCTTGGCGTAGGTCAGGGCATCGCACAGGATCAGACGCCCCTCGGCGTCGGTGTTCAGGATCTCGATGGTCTGTCCGCTCATGCTGGTGACCACGTCACCGGGTTTGCTGGCATCGCCGTCCGGCAGGTTCTCGGTGGCCGGCACAATGCCCACCAGGTTTATCGGCAGCCCCAGTTCGGCGACGGCGGACACCGTGCCGAACACGCTTGCGGCACCGCACATATCGAATTTCATTTCGTCCATGGCCGCACCCGGTTTCAGGGAAATACCACCGGAATCGAAAGTCACGCCTTTGCCGACCAGGACCAGCGGTTTGTCGCCTGCCTTGCTGCCCTTGTAGTGCATGACGATCAGTTTGGGCGGTTGGCGGCTGCCGCGGGCAACCGAGAGCAGGGCGCCCATGCCCAGTTTTTCGATGTCCTTGCGTTCCAGCACCTCCACCTTGAGCGACTTGTGCTGCTGTTTCAGCTGCTGCGCCTGACCGGCCAGATCGGCGGGGGTGCAACGGTTTCCGGGCCGGTTGCCCAGCGTGCGCGCCAGTTCGACACCGTTGGCGATCGCGATGCCGTCGCGCACCGCCGTGCGGGCTGCAACGAGGTCACTCTCGTCCGCGACCGCCACGGTAAGTTTGCGCAACGGTCGTTTCGGCGCTTCGGCCTCGCTCTTCAGTTCATCGAAGCGGTACAGCGCGTCGCGTGTCGCCTCTACCATGCGTTGTGCTTTCCAACCTGGATCGCAGCCTTCTACCTCCAGTTCGGCCAGAAAGGAAACCGCTTCGGTGGCGCCGCTGGCCTGCAGCGCAACAGCCGCGGCAGCGACGATCTTGAAGTAGGCCTGCGGCGACAGCGTATTGTCCTTCCCGCAGCCAACCACCAGGATGCGGGCAGCCTGAATGCGGCCGGCGGGGTGGTGAATGAGTGTGGTCTTGCCGCACTCGGTATCAATGTCGTTGTGCTTGAGCAGTTCGCGCAGCTGGCCCCGGCTGGCCTTGTCCAGACGCTCGGCGGCGGGCGACAGACGACGGGGCGCGGAAACGCCCACGACGACGCAGGCAGTGCGCAGCTTGTCCGGATCGCCGACTTTGACATTGAAGTCCATGAACACTCCTTGGTTGGTATTTGTGACCGGGATGCTGGATTATTGGGCTGGGACAAATTTAACAGGCTGGCATCGGATTTGAAATCCGCGCCCGCTGGATTTCTTATTTTTCACGCGAACTGATGTCTTCTGTATTACGCCGCTATCTGGGTCGGGAGCTGCTGCAGTATTGGCTGGTATTCACGCTGGTGCTGTGGCTGGTACTGGTCGCTGCGCGGTTTTCACTCTACCTGGGGCAGGCAGCCGCCGGGCGGCTGCCCGCAGACACGGTCCTGTGGCTGCTGGCGCTCAAGTCGGTCGGCTTTCTGGTGTTCCTGATGCCGCTGGCGCTGTTTCTGGCCCTGCTGTGGTTGCTCGGCCGGCTGAACCGCGACTACGAGTCCCTGGTGTTGCAGGCGAGTGGCGTCGGCACAGCGCAGCTGTACCGGGCCATCGCCCCGCCGGTGCTGTTGGTGACGCTGCTGGTCGCGCTGCTGAGCGCCTGGCTGGTACCGGACACCGCGCAGCAGGGCTACCAGCTGCGGGCCAGGGCCGAGCAGGCGCTCGATATCGATGCCCTGGTGCCGGGGCGGTTCCACACACTGCGTAACGGGCGCTGGCTGATGCTGGCGTTGCGCGCCGGTCCCGAGCCGGGGCTGCTCGAGCAGGTGTTCATCCATATCGATCATCCCGGGCGTCCCCAGGTGCTGGTGGCGCAACAGGCCCGTGTCGAGCAGACGGGCGGTGCGGATCGCTATCTGGTGTTGTCCAACGGCTACCGTTACGACGGTGTACCGGGGCGCGCCGATTATCACGTCTTGCGCTACCGGGAATATGCGGTGCGCCTGCAGGCCGGGCCGGTGCAGGGGGAGAAAAAATGGGATGCAGTGGCGACCGGGCAACTGTGGAAGGATGCCGGTCCGGCCGCCGCGGCGGAACTGCACACGCGCCTGTCGCGCCCGGTGACGGTTGTGGTGCTGGCCCTGTTGGCCATTCCACTGGCGCGGTTTCGACCGGGCCTGAGCCGCTACTATCCCCTGTGGCTCGGTATTCTGGTGTTTACGTTGTACTTCAACCTGCTCAATGTCGGCCAGCTATGGATCGGGCAGGAACGGATACCGGCCTGGCTCGGTCTGTGGTGGGTACACGCGTTGCCGTTAGGACTGCTGGGCGCCGCGACCGGGCAGTGGCGGGGGCGCGGCCGGAGACAGCCAGCCGTATGACCCGACTGGACCTCTATATCGGCAAGACGGTGGTAGCGGTAACCCTGCTGGCCTGGGTATTGGTGGCCGCCCTGGAGGCGGTGTTTACCCTGCTTGGCGAGTTGGGCGATATCGGTCGCGCAGACTACACACTGCCCGAAGCGCTGCTGTTCGTCCTGCTGACTATGCCGGGGCGCGCCTACCAGTCGTTTGCGGTGGCAGCGTTGATTGGTTCCCTGCTGGGAGTGGGCGGACTCGCCGCCAAGGGGGAACTGAATGCGTTCCGCCTGGCCGGTTGTTCGCCGCTGCGACTGGCCCGGGCGGTGATGCAGGCCGGCGTGTTGATGGTGCTGGTGGCGGTATTGATCGGTGAGGGCTGGGCCCCGCTGACCCAGCAGCTGGCGAGACAGATGCGCGCCGCGTCCCTGGTCGACGAAATCGGTATCCAGCAGGGCCCGGGATTCTGGCTGCGCGACGGCGCGCGGCTGATTCAGGTCGGGCAAAGCGAGCTGGACGGCAGCCTGGCGGCGGTCCGGGTGTTCGAGCTGGATGCGGCGGCGCGACTGGTTTCGGCCACCGCCGTGGCGCGGGCGCGTTATGACAATGAACGCTGGTTACTGGAGGATATCCGGGAGAGCCGTTTCACCGGCGAGGGTATCGAGCTCCGGGTTGCAGAGCAGGCGGTGTGGCCGCGGCTGGTGGATCCGCGCCTGGCGCATCTGCTGACGCGCGATTCACAGACCCTGTCGCTGGGTGAACTCTACAAATACATTGTCTATCTCCAACAGGGCGGCAGCAGCGCCGTGGACTATCAACTGAGCTACTGGGGGCGTCTCGCTGCACCGCTGTCGGCGCTTGCCATGTTGCTGCTGTCGGTCAGCCTGGTGCTGGGACGGCTCGGCAGGCAGAGTGCGGGTCAGCGCGTGCTGGTCGGTGTGCTGGTGGGCCTGGCGTTCAAACTGGGCAACGAAATCTTTGCCCACGCCGGGCTGGTGTACGGCATGGCGCCCTGGTTGAGCGCGTTCCTTCCCTCCCTGCTGGTGCTGATCGCGGGCGCGTGGTTGTTGCGCCGTGCCGGGCAGCCTGCGGGCGGCAAGCTCAGGACGTGATTCAGCGTTCGTCCGGGTTCTGCTCCAGGCGCACCACGCAGGTTTCCGAGTAACGGTCGTGCCAGCTGAGCTTCTGTTTGTCGACCAGCAACCAGAGATAGCCCGCACCGAACAGGGCTGCAGACGGAATCGCCACCAGGATACGCAGCAGCACCTGCCACCAGCTGATTACACCCGGCCTCAGATTGCGCAGCTGCAGTTTCCAGGCGCGCATGCCCAGGGTCTGCCCGCCGTGTCTCCAGAACCAGCCATAGAAGAAAACGCTGATAAACAGCAGATAGGTCGACAATAGCGGATTGTTGGGCGGCAGGGCTTCGCCCTCCGTGAAAGGGAGCAACAGGGCGGTGGCGACAAACCAGATCGCCAGTAACAGCAGGGAATCGTAGAACAGGGCGGCGAGACGGCGGAACAGACCTGCGGCCCTGGCTGGGATATGTGTGTCTTGCATGATGGTGATGGGTAAGCGACCGCACAACTCTACCCGCCTGCAGGCGCGTGCTGCAACGGTGACAACGCGGGTTTCGTGTGCTATGAAACAGTTACCGAGACGATCAATGACAAAGCCTCATTCAGAGTCCGCCAAATGTTCTGGATCAAGGCGCAGTGCGCAGGGAATGGTGGACCCCCTTGCCAAGCACTGCAACGCCGAGACGGGGCATTTGGCGCGCTCCCTTTGGGCGTGAGCGGCCATCCGCGGTGTTGCGGCGGCTTGACATAGAATGGCTATGCCAGCGCCGCCGCGCCGTGTGGGCTAACCGGTCAGTCACTCGCTGAATGAGGCTTGGTCATTGATCGTCTTGGTAAGCCCGAATCAGGCCGTGGTAGGCGCTGGCTGCGGGCGCTGCGATAACACAATAGAACGAAAATCAGAACAAAGGAGTGGTTGGATGAGTGTCTATTCCGAGCTGGCCGGGATGCAGGGCGTGATTGCGGCGGGCGAATACGCTTACCGCGGGGACCGCTATAACTACAAGGGACAGCTCAGCGATGAAATGGCGCGCATGGCTTCCATCATGTGCCGGGCGACCACCATGGGTACACACATGCAGGTGGGTATTCTTTGCGCCAATAGCGAAAATTGTCCATTCGATCCGGCGCACGGCTGGGTGGTGCGCGGGCCGGAGTTTACCGTTTGCGTGGTGGCGAACGTATTCTGTTTCCTGCGCAATGAAGCGGGTCTGTTGAACCGCGTCATGAAGCATATGCAGGACAGGCTCGCGGACGTCGAGGAGATGGTCTAGCGGCTTCATGCGCCGCGCCCCGGGCCGATGTTGCCCGACCTGTACGCCTGCTCTATGCGAAACATCGCTGCACCGGGAGTGCGCAGTGCGATAAGCAGGTTTGCCGAGCGGGAGGCGTCGCCTGAGCGGGTCTTGTTAGATAGAAAAACACAAACAGCTGGAGAAACGGGAATGAGCAGTCTGGATAGTTTGATGAACCTGCAGGGCGCTGCGGCGGCGTTCGAGTACTCGGATCGCGGTGAGCTGACCGATCATCGCATCTCGGAACAGTCCAATCTGACGGCCGACGCGCTTGATCTGCTGGCACATGTTTTTGTCGCGAACATCTGTATTGCAACCATGCAGGCGCGCGGTTGGGAGAAGACGACCGGACAGGGCGGGTTTTATCCGGTTCAGGGGTTTACCCTGGTGGGGCTGGAGTGGTCGGCGGTTGGCAATGGGCGGCGCGGCGTCGTGCTGCGTAATGACAAGGCCGATTTCGAGGCTGCTTATGCAGCCCTGGATAGTTGAGTCAAGCTCATGATCAAGCGGCTTCTGGCATTGGATGGGGTGTCTGTGGTCTGCCAGTTTCGCGACGACGGCGCGCTGGTGGAAGGGTACGGCGTACTCGGCGAAGAAATGATGGGACGTCTGGCGAAGTTTGCCCACGACTACAAACGCATGGTGCAGGGTAATACCGATCAGTTCTCCATGTTTACCCAGCTGCCGGGCTGGACTCCGCCCGGCGGCTGGATCGTGCGGGGGACGATGGCGTCGGTGTGCAGTGTGGGTAACCTGGTTTGTTTCGTCGACAACAGGGAAGCGTCACTCAACGAGGTGATGAAAGAACTGGCGGAGGTTTCTCGCTATTGAGCGCGGTGGCACGTAATCGGGTCTCACGGAGATGTCATGCTGCGGATTTGCCATATAGCCGGGCAACGATGTCATGCTGGCGCCCGCTGCGGTGTGTCGCGCTGTGGGTTGTGACAATGCTGTTCTCCAGCACTCAGGCGGCCGAACTCAAACCGGGGGATCCCGCTCCCGACTTCGAACTGCTGGACCAGCACGGCCAGCAGCACAGGCTGGCGCGGCACCAGGGGCAGTGGCTGGTGCTGTATTTCTACCCGAAAGACGACACCCCCGGGTGTACCGCCGAAGCGTGTGAATTTCGTGATGACCTGCTGGTATTGAAACGCATGGCTGTTGCGGTTGTCGGGGTGAGTCTCGACGAGGTGCAAAGTCACGCCGAATTCGCTGCCAAGTACCACCTGCCGTTCCCGCTGCTTTCCGACCGCGACGGCCAGGTGGCGCGCGCCTACGGTGCCTTGTTTCGACTGGGACCGCTCAGATTCGCCAAACGCCATACTTTCCTTGTCGATCCCGCGGGGCGAATCGCCAGGATCTACCGCAAGGTCGACCCGAAAACCCACAGTGACCAGGTGATTCGTGGCCTGCAGGCACTGCAGGATGGGGCGACACCCGCTCCCTGATCCACTTGACCGCGTTCGACCGGCGCTGCCGGCGCCTCATATGGGTGCAGCTGTAGCCGGCCGGTTACATCTGTAGTGCAGTCTTGCCCGTGTCATTGCTCCCCGCATTCAATTAACTGATTGTTTATCAATTGGTTGTCAGAATCATGCGTACTGGCATGGCGATTGCTGACTAAATTGGTCGGATAATGTCAGACCTGTGTCATTTATCCGGCCTACAGTCAGCGCACGCCACGCCGCGGGGAGGGTATGTCATGGACAAGAGTGGAAAACGACTCGGAGTCGCCATGTTGACTGTGGTGGTCGTGCTGGGCCTGAATGCGCTTGCGGTGGTGTCCGGTGCCGCCGACGGTACCTACGCACGCCTGTTCGGTTATCAGCCAGACCGCGACCTGGTGGCGACCCGCGCAGAGACGGCTGCGCCGGAGCCCGTGTCGAGCGCGACGGAGTGCGCGCAATCCCGCCCAAAGCAGCCGTACCCCCGGAGTCTGGTAGCGGTTGCCGGAACTCCTTCTAATTCAGGTCGCGTCGCGCGCATGTGCTGATCTGTGCTCCCTCGCGGGTGATCTCCAGCCGCGTCCTGTCCACCCCGAAGAACACCGCTTGGTGGTTGGCAACGTTTGTGTTTCGCTCGGGTAATTCGCTCAGCGACCGCTTGCTGTGCCCGTCTGGAGCGGGGCGAAGCCGATCTCGATGTTGAGGGTGCCGGCGAACCAGCTGTCTATGGTCACCCGACCTTCACTGCTATCGACCGCGAAACCGGCTTGCGGCTCAGGTGAAGCGCCGAGGTAGCGCAGCGCGCCGGGGGGATACCGCACCTCCAGCCTGACATGAAAGGGGAAGTAGCCGTCCAGGAACTTGCGATGGAAAGGGCCGTTGCGCAGCAACCGGCTGCCGTCGGGCCGGGTATAGAGAATCTGGACTTCGGCCCGTATACACAGGGATGCATCGTGCTGCACATCCCGCAACTGGACGCTTCGCTCGGCGGGGATTGCCTGGCCGATATTGCGGGTCGAAACAATGTGCAGGCCGCGCATGGCGCGGTAGCGGTACACCACTTCAGCCTCAGGGACTGCGTCCAGGCCCTGGTAGCATTGCTCGAGCTGAACCCAGCCGCTGGCAAGACTGGCTTCGGTGATGGCAATCCGGTTGTCTGAAAGCGGCATTTCGCTGTCCGGTGGGGTGGCCAGGAACAGCAACTCGCCGGCGCCGACCTGCGGTACGGTCTGTCGATCATCCTCATTGAACCAGTCATCCGCCGCGCTGTCCGCGGTATCGGAAGTTGCCTGTTCGGCGGCGTGAGCACTAGCGGCCCACGCTGTCAGCAACAGACCGGCGAGCATTTCCGGCAAAGGAGAGCGTTTCTGCATAGGTGTCTTTCCGGGCGACGGAAGCCTTTTCCGGCGCTGGCCAAAGCATAGTACCGCCGCTGCCCGGGTGTGTGGCAAAAAAGACCCGCCGGGAAGGCGGGCAGAGTTTTTCTTGGTTCTGCAGGAGTGTCCCACCAGTCTGCTGGATGGTCTCAGAACTAGAGCAACGGCTGTGCCAGTCAGGCCGTTAGAATGTAACTGTCTGAATGTATTGGGGTGTAGTGTGACAAGAGAGCCGTATGATCGGCTGCCTGGGCAGTGAACGGGCACCGCGACCGGGCAGTGCGGCGCACGTTCGCGTCGCCATGGTGCGTCGTGTCCCACGGTCGCGTTGCCCTGCCTGGAGAGACATGGCGCTCCCTAGGGGAATCGAACCCCTGTTACCGGCGTGAGAGGCAGGCGTCCTAACCGCTAGACGAAGGGAGCGACAAGAACACTGAATGGAACTCAGTGCGGTGATATTATACCCACCTGCCATCAAGGGACAAGCGAAAATAGAGTGATCAATCAAGGCGATATCGACCCTGCTACGCTGCAACCCGTCACTATCCCCCGGTCCGAGCACGCGATTTCGCGCGCCAACATCAGTTCCAGCGCGCTGAAAGTGCTGTACCGGCTCAAGGACGCGGGCTTCCAGAGCTATCTGGTGGGGGGTGGCGTGCGCGACCTGTTGCTGGGTCGCGAGCCCAAGGATTTCGACGTCGGCACGGATGCGCGCCCCGAGCAGATCAAGGACCTGTTCAGGAATTGCCGACTGATCGGGCGGCGCTTTCGTCTCGCCCACGTGCGCTTCGGCCGGGAAGTGATCGAGGTAGCCACGTTTCGGGCCGCTTCCGCTACCGAGGCAGCGGAAACCAGTGACGTGGCGCATACCGACGAAGGGCGCATACTGCGCGACAACGTATTCGGGACCCTGGAGGAGGATGCGTGGCGGCGCGATTTCACTGTCAATGCGCTGTACTACGATATCAGGGATTTTTCTGTGGTCGACTATGTCGGCGGGCTTGAAGACCTGAAAGCCGGCACCCTGCGCTTGATTGGTGATCCTACGCAGCGCTACCGCGAAGATCCCGTGCGTATGCTGCGCGCGGTGCGTTTTGCGGCCAAGCTGGGATCTCGCATTCACCCCGACAGTGAAGCGCCGCTTCAGGAACTCGGGCACCTGCTGGCAGACATTCCCGCGGCGCGCCTGTTCGAGGAGGTGACTAAGCTGTTCCTGGGCGGCTGCGCGGTGACCGGCTTTGAACTGCTGCGTCACTACGATCTGTTTCGCTATCTGTTCCCGATGACCGACGAGGTGTTGAGTCATGAGGAGCAGGGATTCCCGATCACTTTTGTCGCCCGCGCACTGGAAAATACCGATACCCGACTGGCGGAGGGCATACCCGTAACCCCGGCGTTTCTGTATGCCGCGCTGTTGTGGGAACCGGTACGTTTACGCATGCAGGAACTGCAGCAGCAGGGCGCCAGCGGGCTGGAAGCGGCGCAGATCGCCGGCAACCAGATCACCAGTGAGCAGCAGGGTTTCACCTCGTTACCGAAACGTTTCAGTCTGCCCATGCGCGAGATCTGGATGTTGCAGCCGCGCCTGGAGCGCCGCCGCGGTCGGGCCCCGTATCGGATGCTTGAACATCCGCGTTTTCGCGCCGCGTATGACTTCCTCCTGTTACGCAGCGAAGTAGGTGAGGCGTCCAAGGAGCTGGTCGACTGGTGGACTCAGTTTCAGGTGCTCAACCCCGATGACCGGGCCACACTGACCGACGCGGGCGCGCCCGCGAAGCGCCGGCGTCGCCCCAGAAAACGCAGGTCGGCGGCGAAATCGGGTGGTTAGCACAGTGGTCTATGTCGGGCTGGGCAGCAATCTTGACGCCCCCCATGCACAGGTGGCCGAGGGCATAAACGAGCTCGCAGGATTACCTGACACCGAAGTGGAGGCGTGCTCTTCGCTGTATGAAAGCGAACCCATGGGGCCGCAGGATCAGCCCGACTATGTGAATGCCGTAGTGCGTCTGCGTACCGGGCTGGCGCCTGAAGCGCTGCTGGACGGCTTGCAGGCGATTGAGCACAGGCATGGGCGTCAGCGCACCCGGCACTGGGGGGCCAGAACCCTCGATCTGGATATCCTGCTATACGGCGAGCAGCAGATCGCCGGCCCGCGTTTGCAGATTCCTCATCCAGGTATCGCAGTGCGGAACTTCGTTCTATACCCGCTTGCCGAACTCGACAGCCAGCTGGAAATTCCCGGTCGAGGTAGTGTGACGGAGCTGCTGAGCGCGTGTCCAAAGGGGCGCCTGGTGCGTTTGGATGCGGCGGCGCAGCCGGTTGTCTAGAGGCAGGAAACACGCGTGCAGAACCCCGGTTTTATTGTCGTTGAGGGTCCGATCGGTGTCGGCAAAACAAGTCTGGCCCGCAGACTGGCCGAAACGTTCGGCAGCGAACTCATGCTCGAGGGAGCGGCCGACAACCCGTTTCTACAACGCTTCTACCGGAATCCACGCGCGGTAGCGCTGCAGACGCAGCTGTTCTTCCTGTTACAGCGGGCTCAGCAAATGCAGGAGCTTCGCCAGGGCGACATGTTCGAACCGGTACGCGTCGCCGATTTTCTCATGGACAAGGATCGCCTGTTTGCGCGCCTCACACACGATAACGAGGAGTACAAACTGTACGACCAGGTGTATTCGCATTTGACTATCGATGTGCCGAAACCCGATCTCGTGATCTATTTGCAGGCGCCGGTGGAAGTGCTGATAAAGCGTATCAATAAACGTGGGATCGGTTATGAACGGGGCATGGAGCCGAACTACCTCAAGTCCTTGTGCGATGCCTATACGCAGTTTTTTCACTTCTATGACGAAGCGCCGTTGCTGATCGTGAATGCAGCCGAGATCAACCTGGTGGAGAACGAATCCGACTATCAGGCGCTACTGGAACAGATTTCTCTGTTCAAGAGCGGACGCCATTTCTTCAACCCGATGCCGGATGCGTTGCAGCTGGCGCGAGCGGGGGAAAAGCATGCCTGATGCTGCGCCGGTAACCAGCGCGACCTTATTGCGCATGAAACAGCGTGGCGAAAAGATTGTCTGTGTGACCAGCTATGACGCCAGTTTTACCCGGCTTCTGGAAGCGGCCGGCGTGGACGTGGTGCTGGTGGGCGATTCGCTGGGCATGGTCATTCAGGGGCAGGAATCGACCCTGGCGGTTACCGTCCAGGACATGGTCTACCACGCCTCCTGTGTCGCGCGGGCCGGGCAGCGGGCGCTGCGTATCGTGGATATGCCGTTCATGAGCTACGCGAGCGTGGCCCAGGCGCTGGGTAACGCGGCGCGCCTGATGCGGGAAGGCGGGGCGCACATGGTGAAGCTGGAAGGCGGGGGAGCGGTCGCCGAGGCGGTACGGGCGCTGGCCGGCCACGGTATTCCGGTGTGTGCCCACCTGGGATTGACCCCGCAGTCGGTGCACCAGCTGGGTGGCTACCGCGTTCAGGGACGCGACAGCGAATCAGCCACCAAACTGCTGGAGGAGGCCCGGCTTCTGGAAGCGGCCGGAGCTTCGCTGCTGGTGCTGGAATGCATACCGAGCGATCTCGCCAGGCAAGTCAGCGCAAACCTGCATATTCCAACCATAGGTATAGGTGCGGGCCCGCATTGTGACGGACAGGTGCTGGTGTTGTACGACCTGCTGGGCATTACCCCGGGCAAGCGTCCACGCTTCACGCATAACTTCCTCGAGGATGCCGACGACATACCGCAAGCGCTACGGGCATTCGTGGACGCGGTTCGGGCCGGTGAGTTTCCCAGGCCGGAACACAGTTTCTCGTGATGATGACGGTGAAGGAGATTCCCCGCCTGCGGGGCCAGGTCGCAGAATGGCGGGGGGCGGGCGAGCGCATCGGTTTTGTGCCCACCATGGGTAATCTGCATCAGGGGCATATGCAACTGGTGCGCCATGCGCGCAGCGCTGCACAGCGGGTGGTGGTCAGCGTGTTCGTCAATCCGATGCAGTTCGGTCCCGGGGAGGACTTCAACAGTTATCCGCGAACCCTCGAGCAGGACCGCGACAAACTCGCCGATGAAAGCGTGGATCTGCTGTTCGCCCCGGGCATCGAGGAGATCTATCCACACGGAGCTCGGCACACCACACGTGTCGAGGTGCCGCAGGTCAGCGAGGGGCTATGCGCGGATTTTCGGCCCGGCCACTTTGCCGGGGTGGCAACGGTGGTGGCGCGACTGTTCAATCTGGTGCAGCCCGATGTCGCGGTGTTCGGGGAAAAGGATTTCCAGCAACTGGCGGTCATCGGGCGCATGGTGGAAGACCTCGGCTGGCCGATCGAAATCGCGGCGGTGGCCACGGTGCGTGAGCCGGACGGCCTGGCGATGAGTTCGCGCAACCAGTATCTGACTGCCGAGGAACGCCAGCGAGCCCCGCTGCTGTACCGGACCCTGTGTGAGGTAGCAGCCCGCTTGCGCAGTGGCGAGTCATGCTTTGCGGAGCTGGAGTCTGACGCCCTGCAAACCTTGCGGAGTGCCGGGTTTGAGCCGGAATACGTCGCGATCCGGGACGCGCTGACCCTGCAATCGCCCGCCGGTATGGATACCCCCCAGGTGGTGCTGGCGGCTGCGCGCTTGGGAAGAACGCGCCTGATCGACAATGTGCAGGTGTAAAAGCCCACAGTTTCTATAGTTTGCAGGGAATTGCGGATCTTGGGATAATATCGGCCTGGTGCTTCGGCAGGAATCAATACGGATGCAAGTCACCCTCCTCAAGTCCAAGCTGCATCACGCGCGTGTCACCCACTCCGAGCTGGAGTACGAGGGCTCGTGCGCCATTGACAGCGCTTTGCTGAAAGCGGCGGGTATTCGTGAGTACGAGCAGATTCATATTTATAACCTTGCCAATGGCGAGCGTTTCGTGACGTACGCAATCCGCGCCGAACAGGGGTCAGGTATCATTTCCATTAATGGCGCGGCGGCGCACAAGGCGGCCCCTGGTGACAGAATCATTATCTGTACCTACGCGGCACTGAGCGAACATGAGGCCGCAGACTTCCGGCCGACCCTGGTGTATCTGGACGCCGACAACCGTATTATCCGGCAGCGCAACGAAATACCCGTGCAGGTTGCCTGACGGTTCAGAGTACCGGTGAGTTTACCGTCAGCGCCGGTGATGCCGGAACAGGTGGTATTTCACGGTCCGTCATCCACACCAGAATGTCATAGTAGCTCCTGATGTTTTCCACGTAACGGACCGGCTCCCGGCCTCTTGCATAGCCGTAGCGGGTCTTTTTGTACCATTTTTTCTGGCTGAGCAGCGGCAGGTATTTCTTCACATCGACCCAGCGGTCGGGATTTGCACCGGCCCCCTGCGCCAGGATACGAGCATCCTCGAGATGCCCAAATCCGACGTTGTATGCGGCCAGTGCCATCCAGGTACGGTCCGGTTCCCTGATGCGTTTGGGAATCCTGTTTCTTATGCGCGCGAAATAACGCGCTCCGCCGTTTATGCTCGCCCGAGCATCGTGACGGCTTTCTTCGATGCCCATGTGCTGCATGGTGTTCCGGGTGAGCATCATGATTCCACGTACTCCGGTGGGCGAGACAGCTTCCGGATCCCAGTGCGACTCCTGGTAACCGATAGCAGCCAGCAATCGCCAGTCCTCGCCGGTCTGGTTCGCCGCCTCACGAAACCAGCCCCGGTAGCTCGGCAGGCGTTGCTCAATGTGCTTCATGTACCGGCGCGTACCGACGTAATCGAAATCGGAAACATAGCCGTAATAGTGTTCCAGCAACTGATCGAGTTCGCCGGATTCCTGCAACGCGGCGAAATACTCTTCTGCTTTCTCGATCAGGCTGCGGTCTTCGCCGGGGGGGAATGCCCAGGCCAGCGGCACGGGGGGACTGATGTCGAATGCGACCCGTAGTTCCGGATAGAAACGCCGGGTCATGGCGACTTCGTTCGAATCCGCTACCGTGTAATCGATCAGCTGTTCCCATACCAGATCGAGAAGCTGCTGGCTTTCGAGCTCGCTGTTCTCCTCAAAGGTCAGGTTCGGATATTCATCCTGAAGCGACTTCAATTTCTCCGCATGACTGCTCTTCGCGACCACCTCGAGGTTGCCATTCAGCCCATCGAGGTTGCGCGGCGACGCGGTGCCGATTCGATATACCAGTTGGGGTGTGATGCGCTGGTAGCTGGGCCCGAAGTTTATGCGGGCCTTGCGCTCTTCCGTAACGGTGAGGCCCGCGGCCGCGAGGTCAGCGTTGCCACCCTGTATGTCGACCAGAATACGTGACAGCGTGTCGGGTGTTTCTATCTTCAGCTTGACGCCCAGAAATTCGGCAAACCCGGCAGCCAGGTCGTACTCCAGTCCCGTTGGTCCAAACGGACCTTCGTAAAAGGTGGTGGCGCTGTTACGGGTGAGTACCTGAAGGATGCCTTTTTCCTGCACGCGCTGCAGGTGTGATTGCGGGAACAGATCACAGCCGGAGATCAGCAAGGCAAGCAAGACTAGGAACAGGCGCATTGAGCAATTGTAATTACTGACAGCGGTATCGCCTAACCCACTTTAGCGGGTCGGCACGGCTAATTTTTAGCCTTCACGGGGGTGCCTGGGTTACAATAGCGGCTGACGCTCTAAGAGGCCCGCCGCAGTGGGCTATCTCGTTGATAGTGAAATAAAAGTTGAACTCGGAGAGGTGCCGGAGCTGGCCGAACGGGCTTGACTCGAAATCAAGTGAACCCTCGCGGGTTCCGAGGGTTCGAATCCCTCCCTCTCCGCCAATCACGCAGGTCTGTCAAGCGGGGCTGTACTTCAGCCCTGTCTTCCGCCCGGGCCGCCGGGAGCCGGCTTAATTATCGGCGCCAGGTCATCGAGGGTATCATCCGCGCCCGAATCCGGATCCCAAACGCGCTGTTTGTTGCCTAGGTCAATCATCGACATATGCCCGCAATCGAGTCTGAAAGCACGCGTTACCTTTTGGTCGATGCACTGCGTGGTTTCGCCATTGTCCTCATGGTGCTGTTTCATTTCTGTTTTGACCTGGCGTATTTCGGGCTGGCTGAGTTTGATTTTTATCGCGATCCGTTCTGGCTTCACCTGCGCACTTTCATCCTGAGTCTGTTTCTCGGCCTGGTCGGCGTCAGCCTGGTGCTGGCGACCCGGCGCGGGCTCGACCGGAAACGATACTTGAAACGCTTGACGCTGCTGGTCCTCAGCGCGCTGGCAATCAGCCTGTCGACCTGGTGGATGTTCGGGCCGCGGTTTGTTTTTTTCGGTGTGCTGCATTTCATCGCCTTGGCGAGTGTGCTGGGATTGTTGTTCCTGCGGTTCGACTGGATGAATTTGCTACTCGGAATCGGCGTCCTCGTTTTCGCCAGCAATAATTCCTTTTCCTGGTTTGATCAGCCTGGCTGGCGCTGGATCGGGCTCATGACCCACAAGCCCGCCACTGAAGACTATGTGCCACTCCTACCCTGGTTTGGTGTAGTACTGGTGGGGCTGTTTCTGGGTAGAAGAATGTTGCGGCTAGCCTGGATTCACAGGCTGGAGAACCATCTGCGTGATAGTCGGCTGGTGCGTATGCTGGCGTTTTCGGGCCAACGCAGCTTGTGGATCTACCTTGTGCATCAGCCGTTACTGATCGGACTGCTGTCAGTGTATGTGCGTTTTACGCGTTGATTGCCTCTTGCACCCTTACACGCAGGTTTCGGTGCAGTTCACCCCTATGGCTTAATGTGGAACGCGCTGGTGTTATCTGTCGGACGGCATCACTGGTTCTTGTATTCCTTCAGCACGGTGGTGACGGCGCGGTCCATAAGTGGCGCCGTGTTCAGTACCCGGGCGCGCGCGCCGCGCAACAAGTGCGCGATTTCATCGACGCTGTAATTTCCCGCCTTCAGGCCCTCTCTGTCGGTAAACAGTAAGGTTCCGGTGATGGGGCTCACCCAGCTCAATTTGGCGCGCTTCGGCTGGCCGTCACTGTCCAGGAACTCCAGCCAGGTGCCAACAGCCAATTGCCGCGCAGTCACCCCGGGCCGGTCGTCGGAGACACTGGAGTCGGTCTCCTTGTCTGCTTGCGTTTTACCGCTGACTTGGGTTTGTTTCCTGAGTTCAACGACAGTTGCGACGCTGTTGCGTTGCCCCGCCTCGCGCTCGCCGGTCGTTGCTTGCTGAGCGCTGTCGCCTTTTACGACAGTGCGCCCATGAGCGCGAACCAGTTTGGCAATGAAGTCATCCCGCTCTGTGGGCGGAATCGAGAGACGTTCCATGCCGAGGCGGAGGCTGTTCAGCAGGCGAGGCTGCATCGCGACGAGCTGCTGCCGTTGTTCGGGTGTGTGCTTGGGCTTCACGCTCCATATGAGTTCGTCCATGGTGGTAACAGCGTGCTTCCAGGCATCGCTGTCCTTGCCCTGGCGCGCGCAGGTCACAAACAGCAGGTTCTTCCAGTGCGTTGCGACGAACTCGCGTACGAAATCCAGATTGTCATCGCTGCTGATGCGTGGCGCGATTTCGTCCATGGTGGTGGACTGTGCCACTTCAAGACGTTCCTGGCCTTCCATGACCTTCGCAGAACGTTCCGCCCTCAGTTGCGCCTGTCGCTCCGTCTCATGAACGAACTCCTCGAGTGCCTCGAGTAATGTGGCGAACAGGCTGATGTCGTCTTCGAAACGATCGAGTATGGTCTGAACCGTCGACTCAATCTGCAGGTATGTCGGATCCTGTTCGCCCGCTTGCTCGTTCCAGCTCATGGCGGTGGACGCCAGACGGTTAAGTAACAGCCGCGCGGGATGCGACTTTCGGGTAAAAAACTCATTGTCAAGGAGTGCAACCTTGAGAACCGGTATCTGCAGGCGCCCGATCATGGCGCGCATTGCATGCGGAATGTTCTTGTCTTCGAGTATGTAGTCGAACAGCATGGCAACAATGCCGATGGTCATGTCGCCGTTGCTGCCAAGGTTTTGAGCCAGTTCCGACTGTTTTATGCCATGCAGGACGTTTAGATGACCCGACGCCAATTCCGCAGGGTCAAGCAAAACGGCACCGAATTCAGCGCCGGGAGCCTCCCCGTGTTGCAGAAAGGTCAGAGCGCTGATCGAGGCTCTGATCGAACTGTGGCTAGGTTGACTGCTGTGTATGCCGGCCGCCATGGGCACTGATGCCGCATCGGGAACCTGGCGGCGCGTCTGGTGGTATGACTCGATACCCTCTGCCATGGGGACCGAATCCGCGTCCGGTACCTGGGGGGTATTTCTGTAGCAGGGAGTGACGCCTGCTGCCATGGGTGGCGACATATAATCCGGTGCAGGAACTGTTGTCGCAGCCGGGTTGGCCCATTCCGGGCTTTGCGAAGGCGTGCCGGGTGCCGTGGCCGGTCTTCTCAGCGACGCTCTTATCTCCGGTAAAACGCCCATCTTGACCAGGTGCTGATTGACCTCTTTGTATGTGGCATCCAGATGGCTTGCGACGTAGTGGTCGAATAACTTAAAGATGACCAGTCGAATCTCGAGCCCCGACTCAATACGTTTGGCTGCGTCGCGGAAAGCGCGGCAAACCGCCTCCGGACCGAGCGGGTTCTGCCAGCGTTCCAGGTCGGGGTCGCGCATCAGGAAGCCGATGCGTTTGTCCAGGGCAAACAGGCTCTGCTTACAGTTGCCTCGAATCTTATTCACCATGTTGGTGATGGCCAACTCCTCCTCGAGATCATCGCTTTCGACCAGCCCGATGCCAGGACCTTCGCTGTCCCAGTCAAGGGCGAGGCCCCCGCTTGCGCTGCTGCGCGGGATTCCCTCATTGAACCAGGTAGTGAACAGGGCGATGAAATCCTCGCTGATATCCCTGCGAATAATGCGAAGCTCGCGCATGGCATCGAAGTAACGCGTCTGCAGCATATTGTTCTCAGCTTTTTCGGCGCGTTCGAACAGCGCGTCGTCGACCCTGTCCATCATGCGTTCAAGGAGCGTTTCCAGCCTGTCAGAGGTGAGTCGGCCAACTTCCCGCAATGTCTGTGCACCGGGGCCATCTATGGGGCGGCGCCGCATTTGTTCATAGGCCTCTATATTGACGACGTTTTTCTGTAAAGAATCTGACATGGGTGCACCCGGTATCCGGTTTGTGATGGAACGTTAGCGTCTGGCGTACAGGGATAACACAATCGAATTGGTGTTTGTGTGAAACTGTCGGCAAAAAGCGTCGGACGTAGTTCTCCAGTTTCCGCACAGCGCGTCGTTAGAATGGTCAAGGAAAAGCGTTTGGTGGGATTATGATCAGTCAAAACAGCTCATTGGCCAGTCAGCCGAAACAGGATGTGGTGATAACGCTGCTGGACGACGTCGAGGGATTGGTGTCACCACCCGATGTATGCATGCGTGTGTTCGAGTTGATTCATTCCCCGATGACGGGGACCCGCGAAATTGCCGCCGTGGTGGGGGTAGATCCAAACTTGACGGCCAGGCTGTTGCGTATGGCCAACAGCGCGTTCTACGGCTTCAGTCGCAAGATTGACACTATTAGTCGCGCCGTGACGGTGATAGGAACAACGGAGTTGTACCAGCTGGTTCTTTCGGTTTCCGCGGTTCAGACCTTCACTAAGATTCCGAATGATCTGGTGAAAATGGACACGTTCTGGCACCACAGTGTCTACACCGGGTTGCTGGCACGGGCGTTGGCGGTACGCGCGCGCATCCTTCACCCGGAGCGGCTGTTCGTCGCAGGTCTGATGCACGATATTGGCAGTCTGGTGCTCTACCACCAGCGTCCAGAGGCGATGCGCGACGTCCTGCTGGTCGCGCAGGGCGACGAAGAAGTGGTGTACCAGGCCGAACTCGAGCGCTTCCAGTTCACGCATGCCAGTGTCGGGGGCGAACTGATGAATCGCTGGCGTCTGCCCGCAGAACTGGTGGAAGCCGTGACATGGCACCATGAACCTGAGAGGGCGGAACGGGCCGCGATGGAAGCCCATATCCTTCACCTTGCCGGTCATCTGGTAAACGAATCCGGTCAGGGAAATTTTATGGGGCTTCCCCGCTCGGCGCCGCAGCTGTCGCAGGTGCTGTTGGATGTGGTCGGGCTGGATGAGAACGAACTGTTTTTTGCCTTTGAAGAGGCAGCCGAGCAGTTTCCGTCGACGCTACAGGCCATCGTTTAGCGGCTGCGCGACGACGTCGGGAGCCCGTACGACTTGGCGGTCCTCCCGGGCTCTCGCCGAACCCCCGCTAACATAATAAAAAATACTAATAAACAATAAGATATGTCTACGTTGCTGGGGAAGACTCCAGCAACGGCGGTTTTTGCCGTTAGCGTAGCAGCACTCGGACAATTTGACTCCTTCAGGAAGAAAGATCAAAAGGTTATGGAAGCAACCGTAACGGGAGAGACGGTTCGGCCATCGGATCTACCGGCACCACCCAAGGATGCCATTCGTATTGTCCAGGCCTGCTCAAATCCCGGCATCGACAGCCGTGACCTGGCGCGTATCGTAGCCAACGACCCGGTTTTGACGGCCGAACTGCTGCGAGTCGCCAATTCCGCCTATTTCGGGCTGGTCAGCCAGGTCAAGTCCGCCTCCCGCGCCGTAACGATTCTGGGTAGTCGCGCGCTGCGCAATCTGGTGCTCTGCATCTCCATGCGTGACGCATTGCGTGCGGATTCCATTCCGGGTTTTGATATCGACACCTACTGGGAGGATGCCCTGCGCCGCGCCGTGAGCGCACGCAGTCTGGCAGGACTTGCGCAGCTGGACGCCGACGAGTGCTTTACTGCCGGTTTGCTGCAGGATTTCGGTCTCCTGGTGATGCTGTACCTGATGCCCGGGCGGGTCGAGCACTGGTCGGACCTCGCGCACGCCACGCCCGAGGAAAGAAGAGATCTGGAAATCGAGCTGTTTTCCACTACCCACGATGAGGTCGGACTCACGCTGGCGACGAGCTGGGATCTGCCGACCGAGCTGACACTGGCCATGGGCTACCACCATGAGGGTCCTCCCGAGTCCAGCGAGCCGCAGGATATCCTGCTGTGCAAGGTTGCCGCATGCGCTGACTGGATGGCGGCGGTTTACCGTTGTGAAGATAAACGCGTTTCGATTCAGCGTGCCCGAGTCCTGCTAAAGGATAACTTCGGTGCTAGCGCAGAGCACACGGACTTTCTCTTGCAGCAGGTATCCGAGTCGATGACCGAGGCGGCCAGTGCAATGGGAATGCGGGTGGGCGAGCAAAAAAGCTTCGACGCGGTGTTGCGCGAGGCAAATCTGCGCCTCGCTGAGGATAACCTCAGCTACCAGGAGCTGAACTGGCGACTGCAGCAGGCCCTGGCCGAGCGCGACAAATTTGCCGACGAACTACGTTACGAACTGGAACTGGCCCGCGAGGTGCAGAAAAGCCTGTTGCCGCCCTGTGCGGGCAGCCTCTCCAATGTAGTGGGGCTGAACCTTACAGCGAAAGCCGTGTCGGGAGATTTCTATGATTATTATCAGCTAGTCGACGGGCGTATCGCATTCTGCCTGGCCGATGTGTCAGGTAAAGGGATGAATGCCGCGCTACTCATGGCAAAGGCGGCCAGCCTGTTTCGCTGTCTTGGAAAAGGTATCCACGATCCTGCCAAGCTGCTGAGCATGCTTAACCGGGAGATATTCGAGACAAGTATACGGGGTATGTTCGTCACCATGGTCGCGGGCGTGTTCGATCCGGCCACTGGAGAGGTCATGCTGTCAAGCGCCGGGCACCTGCCGGTACTCCACATGGGCTGTGCGGCCCTGATCGCGGAATACCCTGCCAAGGCGCCACCGTTGGGTATTAACCCCGACGGCGTGTTTACGAATGAAGTGTTCCACCTGCAGGGTGGCTGCTTGTACCTGTACACAGACGGCCTTGTGGAAGCGCGGCTGGATGACGGGCGTCTTGAAAAAGACGGTCTGATCCGTTTGGTGAGGGACGTGTCCCATCTGCCTGCCCCTGAACGTGCGGCCGCCATCGCGGCGGCCGTGCAAGCGCGCGACGGAGCAGTAGAAGATGATTTGACTCTGGTGATTGTAGAGGGGCGGCAGCGGCATGGCGCTGGATGAGCAACTTGTGTCACTGACATTCTTCTGCAGGGCAAGCCGACTGAAGCTGCTGCGGTGCGTGATACGCGATGCCGCCGAGCTGGTCGGACTGGACGAGGATGCGACCGACGCTGTGGTTCTCGCGGTAAACGAAGCTTGTATGAACATTATGCAGCATGCCTACGCGATGGATCCCAGGGGGAGGATCGAGGTGGTTATTTCACAGGAGAAGAATGCCATGGTGTTCCGGTTACGTGACTATGCGAAACCGATTAACACCGATGCAGTCGAGCCCCGCGACCTTGACGACATTCGGCCCGGGGGGCTCGGCGTGCACTTCATCCGTAGCCTGATGGACGAGTGTGGGTTTCTGGATACGCCGGAGGGCGGCGGCAATTTGTTTGAAATGAAGAAACTGATTAACCGAAAAGGGGACCAAAATGGCGTTTCCGGTTGAAGATAAACACGGGTTCTCAGTCATTACCCTGAAGGGCGAGGTTGACTTGAAGAACTCGCCAGATGCACGAAAAGTGATCCTGAACAATTTGAAGAAACGCAGGCATGTGCTCGTGGATCTGTCTGGCGTTGAATACATAGACAGTTCGGGGGTCGCTAGCCTGGTGGAGGGTCTTCAATACGCGCGCTCCAACGACCTAGGTTTCAGTCTCGTCGGCGTCAGCGAGGCAGCGATGAACGTGCTGCGACTCGCCCGTCTGGACCAGGTATTCCGTATCTACGCATCACTCGAGGATGGCTTGCACGGTGGCGGCTAACGTCCACGCAACCAGCTTGCGTCGCGTGACTGAGGCGGTTGGCCGGCGCTTTGTGGCGGGCGTCGAAGACTTCGGCTACGGTGCCGCCCTGTTGGTAGAGAGCCTGGTCTGGATCGTTCTGGGGCGCTGGTTGAACCAGCGCGTTCGCCTGCATGCCATTGTGGAAGAGATGATGAGCATCGGTGTGCGGGCTATACCGGTGGTCGCTGTTCTGGCGTTCGCCAACGGGGCGATGATGGCGATGCAGGGTATCTATACGCTGCGGGAGTTCGGCGCCGAGTCACGGGTTGTGGCGGGTATTGCGATGTCCGTGGTGCGTGAGTTTGGCGTGCTTATCGCGGGCATCGTTGTGGCTGCGCGCTCCGGCTCGGCCATCGCAGCGCGTATCGGCACCATGCAGATTTCACAGGAAATCGACGCCCTGCGTGTCATGGGTATTTCGCCGGTGCGCTATCTGGTGGCGCCGATCCTGGTGGCCATGCTGATAATGATGCCGTTACTCACTGTGTTGTCCAACAGTCTGGCGATTCTTGGCGGAGGCGCGTTTTCGGTAATGGAACTTCATATCAGCCCGGACACCTATCTGGAGCGTGCCCTGGCCGCACTTGCCATCCAGGACCTCGTGCAAAGTCTGGTAAAAAGCCTGGTATTCGGAGTCCTTGTCACCCTTGTGGCAACCAGTAACGGCTTCAGTGCGGCGGGCGGAGCAGAGGGCCTGGGTCGTGCCACCACACGTTCCGTGGTGCTGTCGATTAGCGCTATTGTGGTTGCAGACATGATTTTTACCTTTTTCCTGAGTCGCTGAACGATGTCAGCGTGTGTCGAATCGGCCGTGGGGCCGGTAATCGAAGTCGAGGATCTGGTCGCCTGTTACGGTAACCAGCGGATCCTCGATCGCGTCTCGCTGACCGTCCGGCAGGGCGAAATCATGGTAATCATGGGAGGTAGTGGTTCGGGTAAGTCGACGTTGCTGCGGTACCTGCTCGGGCTGCGCCGGCCGGACAGCGGCGCGGTACGCATCTTCGGTAAGGACATCGCCAGGCTGAGCAGCGCCGAGTGGCGGGAACTGCGCAAGAAGATGGGTGTGTCGTTTCAAGGCGGGGCGTTGTTCAGCTCGATGACGGTCGGGGATAACGTGTGCATGCCGCTGCGCGAACACACCCGTCTTGACGAAAAAACAATCCGGATCATGAGCCGTATGAAGCTTGAGGTCGTCAACCTCGCCGGGTTCGAGCACCTCATGCCGGCGCAGCTTTCCGGAGGAATGATAAAACGGGCCGCTTTGGCACGCGCCATCGTGATGGACCCCAGTGTGCTGTTTTTCGATGAACCGTCGGCCGGTCTCGACCCGGTTGTGGCGGCTGACCTGGACCGACTCATTCTGCGGATCCGCGATGCGTTGCGGGTATCGATCGTGGTGGTTACTCATGAACTTGAAAGTGCTTTCGCGATTGCAGACCGGATTGCGCTGCTCGACCACGGCCGGATCCTGATGGTGGGCAGTGTCGACGAAGTACAAAGGTCTGATAATCAACGGGTACGAAATCTGCTTACCAGAACCTCTGAGGAACAGGTGGTCGATGTCGAGGAGTACCTGTGCCGGCTTACCGAGGGAGTGGAGTAGCCTTGAAAAAGGAAAGCGCGAACTACTTTGTGGTCGGACTTTTCGTGCTGGCGGGGCTGGCGGTATTAATGCTGGCGCTTTACCGCCTGACCGTTGGTGGTGGAGACCAGGATACCTATTATAGCTATTACCGCAATGTTTCCGGTCTTGGGAAGGGAACGCTGGTGACGTATGAAGGCTTTGTTCTTGGCCGGGTCAACGGAATCAGGCCGCAGCGTGACGAGACGGGCATCCTGTATCAGGTGGAACTCAGGGTCAGAGAGGGCTGGAAGATTCCCGACGACAGTGTGGCGCGCGTCTATTCGGAAGGGTTGCTCGCCGACACTGTCATCGATATTTCAGAAGGCGGGTCGAGGCAGTTCCTTGAACCCGGCGCGACACTGCGCAGCGCGCAGGGCATCGACTTATTTGCCGCTATGAGTGAGCTGGCCGCTGACTTTGGTGACCTGAGCGAGAATTCGATTCGCCCCTTGCTTGAGGCGTTCAGCCAGGTGGTGCAGCAGGTGGGTGGTGAGATCGGATCACGGGTTCCCGTGATTCTCGATGATACCCAGCGTCTGGTGAGCAGGCTGGAGCAGAGCGCCACGCATCTGTCGGCCATTATGAACGTGGAAACGGTGCAAAAGACGCAGCGCATTCTGATCAACGCGGACTCTGCGGTCAGCGACCTGCGCTCCCTTACGGAGGGACTTGCTCAAGTCAAACATGAGTCGCTCAAGCTGATGCGCAAGCTCGACGGGCTTGTCACCCGCACCCAACCCGATCTGCAGCATGCCGTGGCTGCTCTTCGCAATATCCTGCAGCAAGTGTCCGATTACAGTGGTGATATCTTGCTTAACCTGGACAACAGCAGCCGTAATATGAGCGAATTCAGCAGGCAGATTCGGGACAACCCCGCTCGTCTTCTGGGCGGCCCGGTCCCTACAGACGCGGGGGTGCGGCGTGATTAGGGTCAGGCACTGGTTGCCCGGCGTTCTGCTATTGCTCAACGGGTGTGGTACCACACGTCAGGTTCCGGAAGACAGGTTTTATCAGATCGAGGCGGTTTCGCCATCGGTATCGGTTCCGCAGCCGGTGTTTCCGGAAGGCCTGGATGTTGATCGGGTGAGTGCGGACCCGCTGCGGAGCGGGCGCGCGGTATTGTACCGGGACGACCGTAAACCGCTTGAAGTAAAGCGCTACCACTACGAGTTCTGGGTAGACCAGCCGCCCAGAATGGTGCATCAGGCGCTGGTGGATTACCTGCGCGCAAGCGGAGTTGCTGATCCGGTACGTGGCGAGGGTCGTCCCACCAAGGGGGATTACGCGTTGAAGGCGCACTTGAAGCGTTTCGATCGCCTGGTCGGTGCCGGCCGGCCCAAGGTGGAAGTCGAGCTGGAGACAACGGTCTATGCGAACGGTTCTGGACAGCCACTGTGGACAAACAGTTACCTGTACCAGCAGGAAAGCGACGCCGGCGACATGCACGCCACGGCTACGGCTATGCAGACTGCACTGGCAAATATTCTCAGGTCCATGGTAGAGGATCTTGCGGCGATTGGTCCCGCGCCGTGATGGCTCCAAACTGGTTCTGCGACTAGAATTGTAGCTATGGTAGCACGCGCGGAAACCACAACCCCCTCGCACGGCCAGTCTCTGGACCTGGATGCGTGGCTGGGTGTCGTAAGCGAGGGGCGCAGTGACGCTGAGCAACAGCTCATCCGTGCGGCGCTCACGCGTGCCCAGGCGGCCCATAAGAACCAGATGCGCGCATCCGGCGAACCCTACCTCCTGCATTGTCTCGCGGTCGCTGAAATCGTTCATCATCTCAAGCTTGACCATGAAGCGGTTGCGGCGGCCATTTTGCACGATGCCGTCGAGGATACAGACGTCACTTTGGAAGAAGTGGCACAAACCTTCGGCGGGCAGGTCGCCCGCCTGGTCGATGGTGTCACCAAGATGGGGCGCATCGGCGAGATGCGTGAGCCTGCGGCCGGCAGGCGTTCAACAGAGTCAAGTCACTCGGAAAGCGTACGCAAACTGTTGCTGGCGATGGCCGAAGATGTGCGCGTTGTATTGATCAAGCTGGCCGACCGCCTGCACAACATGCGCACACTCCGGTTTCTGGACGAGGAGCGGCAGCGTCGTATTGCGCGCGAAACACTGGACATTTATGCCCCGCTGGCCAACCGGCTCGGTATCTGGCAGGTCAAGTGGGAACTGGAAGATCTGTCGTTACGCTACCTGGAGCCTGACGCCTATCATCGCATCGCCGCGTTGCTCGATGGGCGACGCATTGACCGGGAACGCCACATAGACTTGGTAAAAGAACGTTTGACCAAGGCGTTCGATGCTGCCGGTATCCGTGCCGAGATCAGCGGGCGCCCAAAGCATATTTACAGTATATGGCGTAAGATGCAGCGCAAAAATATCGATTTTCATGAGATCTTCGACGTTCAGGCGGTGCGGGTTCTGGTGGAAAGTACGGCCGAATGTTATGCGGCGCTTGGTATCGTGCACACCTTGTGGCACCACGTGCCGCACGAGTTCGATGACTATATTGCTAATCCCAAATCGAATAACTATCGCTCGCTTCATACGGCGGTCATCGGACCCGAGGGCCGGGCAGTAGAAGTGCAGATTCGCACCCGCGAGATGCACGAACACGCTGAACTGGGTATCGCAGCGCACTGGCGTTACAAGGAAGGTGCACGGTACGACCAGGGCTTCGAGAAGAAGGTCGCATGGCTGCGCCAGCTGCTGGAATGGAAGGAGGAAGAGCCATCTGCGGACGAGTTTGTTGATCGATTCAAATCGGAATCGGTTGAGGAGCGGGTCTATGTATTGACGCCCCAGGGGCAGGTCATCGATATGCCCGCTGGTGCCACGGTCCTGGACTTTGCATATCATATCCATACCGACGTCGGACACCGCTGCCGTGGTGCAAAAGTCAATGGTCGAATTGTGCCGCTTGCTTATGAGCTGAGCAGCGGTGAGCAGGTGGAAGTTCTGACCGGGCGCAAGGTGGCGCCGAGTCGCGACTGGCTGAATCCGCACCTTGGTTATCTGAAAACATCCCGCGCGCGTGCCAAGGTACGGCACTGGATCAAGCAGCAGGATCGCGATATCAATATCGCAGCTGGGCGATCCTCGCTGGAGCGTGAATTGCATCGCCTCGGCTTGTCCATTAGCGGGCTTCCGGAAGTTGCAGAGCGTCTCAAATTCCCTGATGCCGACAGCATGATGGCGGCGCTGGGGCGCGGTGACCTGCAAACCCATCAGGTAGTAAGCGCGGTGATGGGGCTTGGGGAGACCGGCCAAGAGCAGCCGATCTCGTTTACCAGGCAGGCGCGGCGCCCGGTACAGGGCAAGGTGCGGGATGATTTCAGGATACTCGGCGTGGGTAATCTGCTGACGCAGGCTGCACGCTGCTGCCGGCCGGTACCCAACGACGTCATTGTTGGCTATATCACCCGCGGACGTGGGGTAACTATTCATCGTCGCGACTGCGCCAATATCCTGCGTCTGAAGGACGAGGACCGCGATCGCCTCATTGACGTCGAGTGGGGTGATTCCCCGGATCGGCTGTTCCCGGTTGATATCCAGATCCAGGCCTATGATCGTCCCGGTTTGTTGCGTGATGTATCTGCGGTATTGGCGAACGACAAGATCAACGTGCTTGGCATGCATACCCGGACCGACAAGAAGGATCTGATTGCAACCATGGAGTTGCATGCGGAGGTCACCGACATGGGCCAATTGAGTCGGGTTCTCAGCCGGATCGGACAGCTGCCCAACATTATTGAGGTGCGGCGGAAGGTATAAAGTCACGCCGGTACGATGTGGAAACGCCGAAGCGAAGGCTGTGTCCGTTGATGCCGGGTTGCAGACTGGAGTGCGGGTGGTCGCGAGAGTGGTGTCCCGGAGAGGATTCGAACCTCCGACCTAGCGCTTAGGAGGCGCTTGCTCTATCCTGCTGAGCTACCGGGACTTGACTGCACGACAACCCGCATACTAGCAAAGCAGGAAACGGGCGGCCAGTCGTCCGTTGAAAGCAAGCTCTTGTTTGCGATCGTAAATCGCTGCATGTTTTGCGGATGCAGCCCGATCACCGCTGCTGGCGGTCTGACGTCCGAGCAAGCGTTTCGGGACTTAGGGTAACATCTGTGTGGTGCCGGAATGTTGGTCTATATTGGAATAGAGTTACAACTGCACGAATACTACCGGGAACCGTGAAACCACTGCGCGTGACCTTGTCAATCCTCGACGCTTCGGAGCCGCTCCGGAGAAGGGCGCCGATTTATGACGAAAATGGTGAGGTGCTGTCTGATTTCATGGTCATCTTCCCCGGCCTCAAGAAAAAGCCGAAGCTTCTCATTCACGAAATTACCCAGGAAATTCACCGCGTACTTACCAGCTTTGGCGACACCGTAGTGTTTGCGGAGTTGAACGTCGCGATTAACCTGCTCTGGGTTTCAGTGCGCCCGGTCGAGGGGGTTCGGTTCGAAATATCCGAAGCACTGCGATCGCGTATTCCCAGCGCGCGTATCGTATCTCATCTGTAAGCTTCTGTAAGAAACGCATCGGCGACGCGCGGTGAGAAGGGATTTGGTGGAGCCGAGGAGGATCGAACTCCCGACCTTCGCATTGCGAACGCGACGCTCTCCCAGCTGAGCTACGGCCCCAGTATAACGCGCTAGTTTACCTCGCCTTTGATCAGGCTGCCAGTCCATCAAGGACAATATGATACGGAGCGGCCGGTTGTCGAATTGCGGCAAGGCTGTTTGCGACCGTCGGCCTGCGTCGATTCTGCCCGGTCCTGTCCTGGGGCGTTATTGCGCACCATCTGGTCCGAGGTCGGATTGTTACTGTCACCGCGGTCCGAAGCGCCGCCGCTTGCGCTGCTGTTCGGCAAGAAACAGGGCAAGTCTTCTTTCTTGTTTTCTGTCCAGGCCGACAAACCGGCCGCCTAACCGTAGCATGTGACGGGTGCTGTCGAGTCGGGCAAAACGGACTTCAATATTGGCTGAAAGGGGCCGTGACTGAGGCAGGGAAATTGACAAGTCAGGCAGAATCTGGCCCCGGCTCGGTATGTTTCGAGTCTGCAGCAGAGCGCCGAGCCCCCCGGCCGAAAGGTCAAATGCCTGGCCCGTTACCGGCTTAGCATCCAAACGGGGAACATTGATCGGAATAGCGAGGCTCGGAATAAGCGGGAGCCGGAAATGGGCACGTCGTTGCACGCTTTGCACCCGTGCCGGGATCGCAGCCTCGTACAGGGCGATTCCACCTTCGCTCCCGGCTCTCAGCAAGTGGCAGGCAAAACGCAGTTCCATGCCATGCAGGCGACCCTGGATAACCGCTTTGCGGTGCTCCAGAAAGGCGCGGTGCGTCTCCTGAAGACTCAGTTCGTCCAGCATGAAACAGTTACGGTTTTCGTTTACGCCGAGAATTGCGCTGGTTGCAGGGGCCCGGCAGCCAGCCACGGAAACGCTGAGTAGTTCGTGACTGGCCTTGAGTTGCTCGAGGACGGCAATAATGCGTTTCCGACCCGAGACTGCGTCCCGCGCCGGATTGCGATGCACTCTTAGAACGTGCTTCAGTGATGCGAACATGTGCCCCGTGGCGCGCGAAGAAATGCGCCAGAAAGTTGCTCAGAATTACCCGGTCCCAGTACTGAATCGGTTGGTCTGCGGTCCGGCTTGAGCCAAGGGTCAGACTTTCCCGAGTTCCCGCTGACCGAGATGGGACGCCGTTTCGCCGTTCGGATCGTAGAGTGAAGGCGAGCCCGCCTGGCCACGAAGAATGCAGAGCGCCTGTTCGACGTGCTGACGGCTCGCCTCGAGGATGCCGCCGTTGGTCAGGTTGTCTTTCCTGCATGCTTCGGTGTT
>CP070738.1:906350-925978 GCA_020347685.1 Gammaproteobacteria bacterium
GCTCTACGACGCGCTGGGCGACATGCTGCCGGGCAAGCAGGTCGCCAAGCTGATGGAGGAGTCGAAGATCGAGATCGCGCCGCTGGCCTTCATGCGCGGCAGAACCCTGAAAGATGCCTACGTGATTCTGGACGAGGCGCAGAACACGACCGTCGAGCAGATGAAAATGTTCCTCACCCGCATCGGCTTCGGTTCCACCGCGGTGATTACCGGCGACGTCACGCAGATCGATCTGCCCAAGGGCGTGAAGTCGGGTCTGCGTCAGGTGATCGATGTACTGGAGGGCGTCGAGGGCATCGGCTTCAGCTGGTTCGATGCGCGCGACGTGGTGCGCCATCCGCTGGTGAAAAAGATCCTCAACGCCTACGAGCGCTTCGAGCAGGATGCCGATGGCCGCTGAGCGGGTGGCGCAGGTCGAGCTGGAAGTGCAGTACGCTCTGGAGGATGCGGCGCTTCCGACCGAACAGGATTTCCGCGTCTGGACGCTGGCTGCCCTGAAAACGTGCAGCGAGCCGGTGGAACTGGTGATACGCGTGGTCGACGAGGCGGAGAGCCGGGATCTGAACCGGCGCTATCGCGGCAAGGACAAGGCGACCAATGTGTTGTCATTCCCCTTCGAGGCGCCGCCCGGCATTGAGTCGCGCCACCTGGGTGATGTGGTGATTTGCGCCCCTGTGGTAAAAAGGGAGGCGCTGGAGCAGGGCAAGCGGGCTTCCGATCACTGGGCACACATGGTGGTGCACGGTGTCCTGCATCTATGCGGTTACGATCACCACAGCGAGCAGGATGCCGAGGAAATGGAAGCGCTGGAGAAGCGCATACTGCAACACATGGGGATCGCCGATCCCTACGGCATGGCGATGTAAGGGACAGCATGAAAGAAGATCGAAGTAGCAACGGGCCCACCCAGCGATCCTGGGTAGATCGCCTGAGCCAGGCCCTGCTGGGTGAGCCGAAGGATCGCGAGCAGCTGATTGCGCTGCTGCGCGACGCGCAGGGGCGCGGCCTGTTCGACGTCGATGCGCAGGCGATGATCGAAGGGGTGCTGCAAGTCGCCGAGATGCAGGTGCGCGACATTATGATCCCGCGTTCACAGATGGTGGTTGTCAACCGCGACGCCGACCCCGAAGAGCTGATTGCCGTCGCCATCGAGTCGGGGCACTCGCGTTTCCCGGTGATCGGCGACAGCCGCGACGAGGTCGTCGGTGTGCTGCTGGCCAAGGACATGCTGCGCTATTCATCCAAGCGTGACCCGGAGCAGTTTTCGGTTCGCGAACTGCTGAGGCCGGCTGTGTTCGTGCCGGAGAGCAAGCGCCTGAACGTATTGCTCAAGGAGTTCCGCGCCAGCCGTAACCACCTCGCTATCGTGGTCGACGAGTACGGCGGTGTGGCCGGCATGGTCACCATCGAGGATGTGCTGGAGCAGATCGTCGGCGAGATCGAGGACGAGCACGATATCGACGAGGAAACCTTCATCCGCAAGTACAGCGACGTTAACTTCACCGTCAAGGCGCTAACCCCGATAGAAGATTTCAACGAGTATTTCAGCACCGAGTTCAGCGACGAGGAGTTCGATACCATCGGCGGGCTGGTGACGCACAAACTGGGTCGGCTGCCCAAGCGCGGTGAGACGATCATCATCGAGAACATGAGCTTCAAGATCCTGAATGCGGATAATCGCCGTATTCGTCTGATGAAGGTGACACTGCTGCGCGCCCCGGATGCGGTCGAGCCAACCCTGAACGCCTGATTGCATGTCACTCGCTGCGAGCAAGCTGCTGACCGGGCTGGCCGCGCTGCTGTGCGGTGCGCTGGTGCCGCTCGGCTTTGCGCCGTTCGGCTGGTACCCGCTGACGCTGCTCGCTATCGCCGCGCTGGCCGCGCTGCTGCTGGCGGCCAAGCCCCGCGAGGCGCTGCTGATCGGCTGGCTGTTCGGTATCGGGCAGTTCGGTGTCGGCGTGTCGTGGGTGTATATCAGCATCTATCTTTACGGGCACGCCAGCTTGTGGCTTTCCGTTGCCGTGATGCTGCTGCTGGTTGCGTTCCTGGCGTTGTTTCCGGCGCTGATGGCCTGGGCCCTGGCGCGCGTCGCGCTCATGTCGGCGAGCAGATTCGCGCTGGTTCTGTTTCCGGCTGCCTGGACACTGACGGAATGGCTGCGCTCCTGGCTGTTGACCGGTTTTCCCTGGCTCAACCTGGGTTACAGCCAGGTGGACGGTCCGCTGCTGGGCTTCGCGCCGCTGCTGGGGGTGTACGGTGTCAGCTGGCTGGTGGCGCTGAGCGGCGGGCTGCTGGTATGGGCGCTGCGCACACCGGGTAAAGCGCGCCTGTTTGCGGCGTTCGCCCTGGCGTCGATCTGGCTGGGTGGCCTGGCACTGAATCAGCTGCACTGGACCGAGCCGGCCGGGGACAAGCTGAGAGCAACGCTGGTGCAGGGCAATATTCCCCAGGAACTGAAATGGCAGCCCGAGCAGCAGCGCACCACGCTGGAGCGCTATGTGGCGCTCACCCGCCAGCATCTCGACAGTGACGTGGTGGTGTGGCCGGAAACCGCGGTGCCGGCGTTTTACGATCAGGTCGAGGCGGATTTCCTCGAGCCACTGGGTGTGGAACTGCAGCAGTACGGCGTTTCGCTGCTGACCGGCATCCCGGTGCTGGATCGCAGCCGCTGGGACTATTTCAACGCGGTCATCAGTCTCGATCAGCCGCAGCGTTTCTACTCCAAGGTGCACCTGGTGCCGTTCGGGGAATACCTGCCGTTGCGCGACTGGCTGGCGGAGGTGCTGGATTTTCTGCCGGTGCCGGAGGCCGACTTCAGCGCCGGCGATCCGCAACAGCCATTGCTCACCGCAGCCGGCTACCCGGTCGGTTCGTCCATCTGCTACGAAATCGCCTTCGGCGAGCAGTTGATCGCTGCGCTGCCGGAAGCGGCCTTCCTGGTCAACGTCAGCAATGACGCCTGGTTCGGCGACTCGCTGGCCCCACACCAGCACCTGGAAATGGCGCGCATGCGGGCGCGGGAAGCAGAGCGCTACCTGCTGCGCGCCACCAACACCGGCATTTCAGCCATTATCGATGCCGATGGCAGGCTGCTGGTGCAGAGCAAACAGGCGCGTACGGAAACCATCTCCGCCGACCTGGAGCCGCGCAGCGGCGCCACGCCCTACGTGCGCTGGGGCAACTGGCCGGTGGTAATTGCCTGCGGCCTGGTGTTGCTGGCGGGGCTGAGGCTGGGCCGGCGCGCGCCCTGACTACTCTTCTTCCAGCGGCCAGCGCCGGAAGGTCTCGTTATCGCAGTGTGGGCAGGCGGGGATGCGGGCGGTGTGATGGAAGTGCAGCGCCTCGTTGCAGGCGCTGCAGTACAGCGTGCCCGGCCCTGTCACTTCACCGCTGTGGTAGGGCGGGTCCTGCTGCAGTTCATTTTGCAGTTCCGCCCATTCGACGCGGGTACGATCGGCCACCTGGCTGAACAGATCCAGCAGCCGGGTTTCGATGCGGTCGATATCGAAACGCAGCCAGTCACCCAGCTCTTCGCCGGTTTCCTCCAGGTGGCGGCCGACGTCCTGCAGGTCGCGTTTGACGTAATAGGCGATCTTTTCCGCCTCGTCGCGGCTCAGCTCCTCCAGCTCTACTGCCGTTTCACGTGCCTTTTCCACGCTGTGGCGAAGGCTCGGCAGGGCGCGCGCCTCGGCCTCCTCGAAGGCATGGCGTATGCGCTCCATCATCCGGTTGTAGGCATGCACCAGTTTGTCAGTCGCGGGGCTGGTCATCTGCGTCTCCTGGATCAGGCAGTTCCAAGCTAAGTCTAGACTGGATTTTTCCTGCTCAAAACCACTTTAACCACAAAGGCACACGAAGGTCACGAAGGTAAGGGATGGTTATGCGGGCAGGCTGTTGGGGCGTGGCCAAGTGGCGACGACGGCCTGTGCAGAGCCGGGAACATAGGCCCGCAAGGGTATACTTCGTGTCCTTTGTGTGCCTTTGTGGTTAAAGAACAGGCCCTGAGGCTTTGCCACGGCGTGTTGTTCGGCCGGTACGCGGTACGGTATTCTTGTCGCTTTGGATCTGGCGGTAGGCAACCGGGATGGAAGAAAACTACAACCCGCAGGAAATCGAGGCAGGCATCCAGCGGGACTGGGAACAGCAGGCCACATTCCGTGCTCTGGAGGACGCATCACGCGAGAAATACTATTGCCTGTCCATGTTTCCTTACCCCAGTGGCCGCCTGCACATGGGGCACGTGCGTAATTACACCATCGGCGACGTCATTTCGCGTTATCAGCGGATGCTGGGCAAGAATGTGCTGCAGCCGATGGGCTGGGATGCGTTCGGGCTGCCGGCCGAGAATGCCGCTATCAGCAACAAGGTTCCGCCCGCCAAATGGACCTACGAAAACATCGACTACATGCGCGGGCAGCTCAAGCGGCTCGGGTTCGGCTATGACTGGGATCGCGAGCTGGCGACCTGCGATCCTGCCTATTATCGCTGGGAACAATGGTTTTTTACCAAGTTGTTCGACAAGGGGCTGGTGTACAAGAAAACCGCGCTGGTGAACTGGGATCCGGTCGATCAAACCGTGCTCGCCAACGAGCAGGTCATCGACGGCAAGGGCTGGCGCTCCGGCGCGCCGGTGGAGCGCCGCGCCATCCCGCAGTGGTTCCTGAAAATCACCGATTATGCCCAGGAGTTGCTGGATGCCCTGGACGCGCTCGACGGCTGGCCGGAGCAGGTGCGCACCATGCAGCGCAACTGGATCGGTCGCTCCGAAGGCGTGGAGCTGCAGTTCGAGGTCGAGGGCCAGGCGCAGCCCCTGACCGTGTTTACGACCCGGCCCGACACCCTGATGGGTGTTACCTACGTCGCGGTGGCACCGGGCCACCCGCTGGCAGTGCAGGCGGCCGACGGCAACGCGGCCCTAAAAGCGTTCATCGAGGAATGCACCCACACGAAAGTGGCCGAAGCCGACATGGCGACGCTCGAAAAGCACGGTGTCGATACCGGCATCAAGGCAATCCACCCGATCAGCGGCGAGACTGTGCCGGTCTGGAGCGCCAACTTCGTGCTGATGGAGTACGGCGCCGGTGCGGTGATGGCGGTGCCCGCACACGATCAGCGCGACTATGAATTCGCGCGCGCTTATGGACTGCCGATCCGCCAGGTCATCTATCCGGTCGATGATCCGGCCGCGGCCGATCTGGAACAGGCGGCCTTCACCGACAAGGGCGTGCTGAAGCATTCCGGTCGGTTTGACGGGCTGACCTCGGATCAGGCTTTCGATGCCATCGCCGCACACCTGGAAGCGGCGGGCAAGGGTCGCAAGACCATCAACTTCCGGCTGCGCGACTGGGGTGTGTCGCGGCAGCGCTACTGGGGTTGCCCGATTCCCATGATCAACTGCCCGGACTGCGGTTCGGTGCCGGTCCCGGAGGATCAGCTGCCGGTCGAGTTGCCGCGCGACGTGGTGCTGGAAGGCGCCGGTTCACCGTTGAAAAAGGATCGCAGCTTCATCGATACCCCTTGCCCAAAGTGTGGCGGCGCCGCCGAGCGCGAGACCGACACCTTCGACACCTTTTTCGAATCCTCCTGGTACTACGCCCGCTACGCCTGCAGCGACTTTGACCAAGGCATGCTCGACCAGCGGGTGCATTACTGGACGCCGGTGGACCAGTACATCGGCGGTATCGAACACGCCGTGCTGCACCTGCTGTATGCGCGCTTCTTCCACAAGTTGATGCGCGATCTCGGGCTGGTCAACGGCGACGAGCCGTTCACCCGCCTGCTGACCCAGGGCATGGTCAACAAGGACGGTTCCAAGATGTCCAAGTCCAAGGGCAACACGGTGGATCCGCAGCAGCTCATCGACCGCTATGGCGCCGATACGGTACGCCTGTTCATGATGTTTGCCGCGCCCCCGGAGCAGTCGCTGGAATGGTCGGATTCGGGTGTCGAGGGTGCGTCGCGTTTTCTCAATCGCCTGTGGAGGGCGGTGTTCACGCATGTCTCGGCGGGCGCGGCACCGGAGCTGGAAGTCGATGCCCTCGATGAAACGCAGAAAGCGCTGCGGCGTTCCGTCCACGAGACCATTGAAAAGGTCAGTGACGATGTCGGCCGGCGCTACACGTTCAACACCGCCATCGCGGCCAACATGGAATTGCTCAACACGCTGGGTCGCTGCGAGGACCGGTCCGGCAACGGTCGGGCGCTGATGCAGGAGGCACTGGAATCCATCGTGCTGATGCTGTCGCCCATTGTGCCGCACATCGCCGAGGCGCTGTGGCGGGCCCTCGGCCACGACGACAGCGTGGTCGACTGCGGTTGGCCGCAGGCTGACCAGGCGGCGCTGGTCAGGGACAGCATCGAGCTGGTGGTACAGGTGAACGGCAAGATGCGCGGCCGGATCACGGTGGCCGCGAATGCCGCCGATGAAGATATTCGCGCCGCCGTACTCGCCGAACCCAATGTGCAGCGCTTCATGGGGGACAAGCAGCTGCGCAAGATGATCATTGTGCCGGGACGGCTGGTCAACGTGGTGGTGGGCTAGGAGCCGGTGTGATGAGATTGCGGCAAAACGGCTTGATGGCGTTCGCCCTGATACTGTTGGGTCTGCTCCAGGCCTGCGGTTTTCACTTGCGCGAAGGCGTCGAACTGCCGGCGGTGCTGGAAAGCACCTACCTGCAGTCGAAGGACCTTTACAGCGGTATTGCCACCGAGCTGCGCCTCGAACTGCAGTCCGCCGGCGCCGATCTGACCGACCAGCGCGACGCCGCGACCGGGGTGGTGGTCATACTCAACGAGCGCTCGCAACGGCGCGTGTTGTCTGTGGGCAGCGCCGGCCGGGCCAGTGAGTACGAGCTGTTCGAAGAAGTGAGCTTTGCACTGGAGGACCCGCAGGGCAATGTGCTGCTGGAGCCGCAGACGCTGAGAATGACACGTGATCTGGTGTTTGACGACACCCAGTTGCTCGGCAAGGTGAGCGAAGCGGAAGTGATCCGCCGGCAGATGCAACGCGACCTGGCCCGCCAGATCATCACCCGTATCAGAGTGGGCTCGAGCAAGCGGTGAGCCAGCTGCGTCCCGATCAGCTTGCCGGCCAGCTGCGGCGCGCTCTGGCACCGGTCTATTTTATTCACGGAGACGAAACCCTGCTGGTCAACGAGTGCGCGGACGCGGTAAGGGCCGCGGTCCGCGCCCAGGGGTTTGCCGACCGCCAGGTGTTCAGCGTCGAGGCTGGCTTCGACTGGAACAGTCTGCGCAGCGCCTGCGACAGCCTGTCGCTGTTTTCGGAAAAACGCCTGCTGGAACTGCGTCTGCCGGGCGGCAAGCCGGGCAAGGAGGGTGGCGCCGCGTTGCGCGATTACGCCGAGCGGCCGGCCGACGACACCGTACTGCTGATCGTGTCAGGCAAGCTGGAGCCGGCGGCGCGCAACAGCAAGTGGGTGCAGTCGCTGGACAAGGCCGGTGTGTGCGTGACGGTGTGGCCGGTCGAAGCCGCCCAGCTGCCGGCCTGGATCGAGCGGCGCATGCGCGCGCGCGGCATGCAGGCGGAACGCGATGCGCTGGCGCTGCTGGCCGAGCGAGTGGAAGGCAACCTGCTGGCCGCCGCCCAGGAAATCGAAAAGCTGTACCTGCTCAACGGCCCCGGGGCCGTGGATCTGGACACCGTCACCGAGCTGGTCGTGGACAGCGCCCGATACGATGTGTTCGGGCTGGTGGACAGCGCACTGGCCGGTGACGCCGTGCACGTCCAGCGTGTGTTGGCCGGGCTGCGCGCCGAGGGGATCGATCCGGTGCTGGTGTTGTGGGCCCTGGCCCGGGAAATCCGTGCCCTGGCCGCCATGGCGACAGAGCTGGAGACGGGGATGGCGGCGGCGCGGGTGCTGGCCAGCCACCGTGTCTGGGAGAAGCGCAAGCCGGTGATCGGGAGGGCTTTACAGCGGGTCCCGGCGCACCAGTGGCGGGACTGGCTGCAGCGCTGCGCAGGTATAGACCGGGTGATCAAGGGCCGCGCGACGGGCAGTAGCTGGGACGAACTGTTACAATTGAGCCTCGACCTGGCCGGGCTGGCCCGGGTCAGGATGTCGGCCTGACTTTAACAGACCTCGATGAGTGAAACAGCACAATCCATGAAGCTTGATGTGCCCGCCTACATGCGTGGGCTGGGTGAGGCCGCGCGCGAGGCATCGCGATTGCTGGGACGTGCCGAGACGGCAACCAAAAACGCCGCGCTGCTGGCGATCGCCGACGGGCTTCTCGCTGAGCGGGCCCGCCTGGTGGCGGAAAACCGCAAGGACCTGGAGGCCGGCAGACAGCGTGGCCTCGACGCGGCGCTGCTGGACCGCCTGGAACTGAGCGATGCGCGCATCGACAGCATGGCCGAGGGTCTGCGCCAGATCGCGGCGCTGCCGGACCCGGTGGGCGCCATCAGCGGTCTGGATTACCGGCCCAGCGGCATCCAGGTGGGCCGCATGCGGGTGCCGCTCGGCGTGATCGGCATCATCTATGAATCGCGTCCCAACGTCACTGCGGATGCGGCGGCGCTATGCCTGAAGTCCGGCAATGCCTGCATTCTGCGTGGCGGCTCCGAGGCGCTGCACTCCAACCAGGCCATTGCGCGCTGCATCGAGCAAGGGCTGGAGCAGGCGGGTCTGCCCGCCACTGCCGTGCAGGTGGTGGCCACCACCGACCGCGCCGCGGTGGGGGAGCTACTGAAACTGGAAGAATACGTGGACGTTATTGTACCGCGTGGCGGCAAGGGGCTGATCGAAAGGGTCAGCCGCGAGTCCCGCATTGCCGTGATCAAGCACCTGGACGGTGTCTGTCACACCTACATCGATGACCAGGCCGATATCGACAAGGCCGTCAGGGTCGCGTTCAATGCCAAGACCCAGCGCTACGGCACCTGCAACACCATGGAGACGCTGCTGGTCGCCGCGGGCATTGCCGGGCGTGTGTTGCCGCAGCTCGGTCAGTTGTACCGGGAGCAGGGTGTGGAACTGCGCGGCTGCGAGCGCACCCGCGAGGTGCTGGGCGATATCAAGGCGGCACAGGAGGCCGACTGGGACGAGGAGTACCTGGCGCCGATCCTGGCGGTGCGGGTAGTCGACGATCTGGATGCGGCCATGGAACACATCAGAAAGCACGGCTCCGGTCATACCGATGCCATCGTCACCGAGAACATCAGCCGCGCGCGCCGCTTCCTGCGCGAAGTCGATTCCAGTTCCGTGATGGTGAATGCCTCGACCCGCTTCGCGGACGGTTTCGAATACGGCCTGGGCGCGGAGATCGGCATCAGTACCAACAAACTGCACGCGCGTGGCCCGGTTGGCCTGGAAGGCCTGACTACGCTGAAATTCATTGTCCTCGGTGATGGTCATATCCGCCAGTGAGCGCGGATTAATCGATGTTTTGTATCCTTGGTGGCACCTTCGATCCGGTGCATTTCGGTCATCTGCGACCGGCGCTCGAAGTGCAGCAGGCGCTGGGTATAGAGCGTGTGCACCTGCTGCCGTGTCGGGTGCCACCGCACCGCGGTGCGCCAGTGGCGTCACCGGAACAGCGGCTGGCGCTGCTGCGCGTCGCGGTGGCGGATGAAGCGGCGCTGGCGATCGACGAGCGCGAGCTGCAGCGCGAGGGTCCGTCCTACATGGTGGACACCCTGGAGGGGCTGCGCCGCGAACGCGGCGAACAGCCGCTGTGCCTGGCGCTCGGTATGGATGCCTTCGCCGGGCTGGAGAGCTGGCATCGCTGGCAGGACATCCCGGACCTGTGTCACCTCGTTATCATGCAGCGCCCCGGCAGCGCGTGGCCACGCCAGGGTGTTATCGCCGGGTGGGTTGAACAGAGGCGCGTTGACGAACCGCAGGTGCTGCGCAGCCGGCCGGCCGGCTGCATAATCGCTGTGCCGGTGACACAGCTGGCGGTTTCCTCGACGCAGATAAGGGCGTTGCTGGCGGCCGGGCGCAGCCCCCGTTACCTGTTGCCGGACGCGGTACTGGACCGGATCAGGCAAGAGAACTGGTATGCAAGCTGATGAACTGAAGACCATCGCGCGACAGGCGCTGGAAGACCGGAAAGGTCTCAATATCGTTGAATTCGACGTGCGCGACATGACCTCGGTAACCGATTTCATGGTTATCGCCAGCGGCACCTCCGACCGGCACGTGAAATCGCTGGCCGATGCCGTGGTGGTGGCGTGCAAGCAGGCCGGTGTGCAGCCGCTGGGCGTGGAGGGTGAGCGCGAAGGCGAATGGGTGCTGGTGGATCTCGGCGACGTGGTGGTACACGTAATGCAGCCGCGCACCCGCGAGTTCTATGCGCTGGAAAAACTCTGGTCGGTTACCGAGCAAAGCCGGGAGAAAAGCGAGCGCGGCTAAGCCTCACGCGATGAATATCAAGCTTATCGCTGTCGGTACCCGCATGCCCGCCTGGGTCAGCGAGGGGTACCAGGAATATGCGCGGCGCCTGCCGCACGAATGTACCCTGAGTCTCACCGAAATCCCGCTCGGGCAACGGTCCCGCTCCGGCTCGGTGCAGCGCGCGGTGGGTGAGGAGGGCCGGCGTATGCTGGCGGCTACCGGCACCGGTCAGCGGGTCATCGCGCTGGACGTCGAGGGGCGCAGCTGGTCCACCGGGCAGCTCGCCGAACAGCTCGGGCTGTGGCTGCAGGACGGCCGTGATGTCGCGCTGCTGGTGGGCGGACCGGACGGCCTGGCGCCGGACTGCCTGCAACGTGCCGAACAGCGCTGGTCATTGTCACCCCTTACCCTGCCGCATCCGTTAGTACGGGTGGTGCTCGCCGAGCAGCTGTACCGCGCCTGGAGCATCATCAGCGGCCATCCCTACCATCGAGCCTGATGATGACAACCCTGGTGCTTGCATCGGCGTCACCGCGGCGCAGTGAACTGCTCAACCAGATCGGCGTGCGGTTTCGGCAACGGGTGATCGAAATCGACGAAACAGCGCGCGAGCGCGAGTCGGCCGAGGACTACGTGAGGCGCGTGGCGCTGGAAAAAGCCCGTGCGGTACAGCGCGAATTAGGCGATCATGAAGTCTTGGTGCTGGGCGCCGATACGGCGGTAGTGGTCGACGATTGGCTGCTCGGCAAACCGGCCGATTTCGCCCATGCGCGGGAGATGCTGCGGCGGCTGTCGGGGCGGGTGCACCGGGTGTTGAGCGCCGTGGCGCTGGTCGGGGAGCACGAGGCGGTGCGCGTCAGCGAGAGCGCGGTCTGGTTCCGCGCGCTGAGCGATGCCGAGATCGACGCCTACTGGGACACCGGCGAGCCGCAGGACAAGGCTGGTGCCTACGCCATCCAGGGGCTGGGTGCGGTGTTTGTCGAGCGGCTGGAGGGCAGTTATTCGGGTGTGATGGGGTTACCCCTGTACGAAACGGCCCAGCTGCTGAAAGAATTCGGTATAAAGGTTTTGGCTCAACGCGCATGACTCTCGAATTGCTGGTGAATGTCACGCCCCAGGAGACCCGCGTGGCGGTGGTTGAAAACGGCGTGCTGCAGGAAGTGTTCATCGAACGCGCACGCCGCCGCGGCCTGGTGGGCAATATCTACAAGGGCGTGGTACGCCGGGTGTTGCCGGGCATGCAGGCCGCGTTCGTGGATATCGGTCTGGAACGCGCCGCGTTTCTGCACGCCTCGGACATCGCCGTGTCGGTGGACGATGAAAAGATCGAGCACAGCGGCAGCGGCGACAACATCACCCGCCTGCTGCACGAGGGTCAGCAGGTGCTGGTGCAGGTCATCAAGGATCCGCTCGGCACCAAGGGCGCGCGTCTCACCACCCACATCACAGTGCCATCCCGGTATCTCGTGTTCATGCCGGAGGTTAACAACGTCGGGGTCTCGCAGCGCATCGAGGAGGAGGCAGAGCGCCAGCGCCTGCGCGACATCGTGGTGGCCGCGCGCGGCGACGGTAGCGGCGGTTTTATTCTGCGTACCGCGGCGGAAGGCGTCGGTGAAGAGGCGATCGCCTCGGACCTGCATTTCCTGCAGCGCCTGTGGGCGTCCATCCAGGAACGCGCCACGCGCGCCGGCCCCGGCGAGGTGGTACACGAAGATTTGCCGCTGGTGTTGCGGGTGTTGCGCGACCTGTCCGATACCGAGGTGGAGAAGCTGCGCATCGATTCGCGCGAGACGTTTCAGCGTATCGAGGACTTCGTGTGCCGCTTTACGCCCGAGCTGGTGGACAAGCTCGAGTATTACCCCGGCGAGCGCCCCATTTTCGACCTGTACAGTGTCGACGATGAGATCCAGAAAGCGCTGGAGCGTAAAGTGCAGCTCAAGTCGGGTGGGCACCTGGTTATCGACCAGACCGAGGCGATGACCACCATCGACGTCAATACCGGGGCCTACGTCGGCCACCGCAACCTCGAAGAAACCATTTTCAAGACCAACCTGGAGGCGGCCCAGGCCATGGTGCGCCAGTTGCGGCTGCGTAATCTGGGCGGCATTATCATTGTCGATTTCATTGACATGCAGAATGAAGAACACAAGCGTCAGGTTCTGCGTGCGCTGGAAAAGCACATCGAGCGCGACAACGCCAATTGTCACATCAGCGAGATTTCCAGCCTCGGGCTGGTGCAGATGACGCGCAAACGCACCCGCGAGAGCCTGGAGCACATACTGTGTTCGAGCTGTCCGACCTGTGCCGGCCGCGGTTCGGTGAAGACCGCCGAGACGGTATGCTACGAGATCTTCCGCGAGATCCTGCGCGAGGCGCGCCAGTTCGATTCGCAGCAGCTGCTGGTGCTGGCGTCGCAGGAAGTGGTCGACCTGCTGCTGGACGAGGAGTCGACCAGCCTGGCCGAGCTGGAAGCCTTTATCGACAAACCGATCAAGTTTCAGGTCGAGGCCCTGTATACCCAGGAACAGTTCGACGTTGTCCTGTTGTAATGCGGGGAAATGACGTGTCCGGTTCCAATTCAATCGCTTGCGCCGGGCGCGACGCGGGGTAGCAGGCGGTGGTAGTGCAGCGCGTGCTTCGTGTTTTCTGGTGGTGCTTCGCCGCCGTTGTCGTCAGCCTGGCCGTGGCGCTCAGTGCGGCGCGCCTGCTGTTGCCGGCCATGTCCGAATACCGCGAGCAGATCGAATCGGTTGCACAACGACTGGTACAGCGACCGGTCGAGATTGCCGAGCTGGACGCGGCCTGGCGCGGCCTGTCACCGGTGCTGCGCCTCAAGCAGGTGGTGGTACGCGACAGCCGCTTTCCGGATGGCGCGCTGGTCATAGACGAAGTGCAGGTCGGGCTGGATGTCATCGAATCCGCGCTGCACCGCAAGTGGCTCACCGCAGGCCTGCGCCT
Organism: Gammaproteobacteria bacterium; assembly: GCA_020347685.1. Classification (GTDB taxonomy): domain Bacteria; phylum Pseudomonadota; class Gammaproteobacteria; order DSM-19610; family DSM-19610; genus Thiogranum. The sequence continues at coordinate 919,664 of CP070738.1, forward strand.
GATCGGAACCCGGCTCGCGTTTTCCACCGATCTTACACGTGTGCACCCGGTTTCCGAGCTCGGCGAACTGCTCGGCTGGTTGTCGCTGCAGGAGAGTATCGCCCTGGAGCGGGTCCAGCTCGAGTGGATCGACCCCGGCCTGTTCAACGCACCGTTGCGCCTGTCCGATGTTTCCCTGCAGCTGGTCAACGACGGGAACCGCCACCAGTTGCTGGCCGAAGGCGGCCTGTCTGAACCCTTCGGCAGAACCTTGAAATTAGCAGCCGACCTTAGCGGTTCGCCGCGCGAGCCGCACAGCCTGCGCGGCCGGGTGTATCTCAAAACCGAGGGCCTGAACCTGCAGCTGGCCGACCGCTGGCGCGCCACGAGTGGCGTCGGCTTTACCGGCCGCGCGGATCTCGAACTGTGGGCCGGACTGAGCCAGGGACGACTGGAATGGGGTAGTGGTTCGGTGACGCTGGACCAGCCCCGCTTCGTCGGTGCCAGTGAAGATGGGCAGGGTTTCAGCGCCGACCGGCTGGCCAGCGCGTTTCGCTGGCAAATGGCCGATGGCGGCTGGCAGGTGGAGCTGAGCGAGTTCGGTGTTCAGCGCGACCATCGCGATGTCTGGCCCGCCTCGCAAGTCAGGGTGATGGTGGAAACCGGCGAGCGGTTGCGTATCCGCGGCCGCGCCAGCCGGATCGTGCTGCAGGAGGTGCACCCGGTGCTGCCGCTGTTACCGTGGATGCGCGACGATGCGCTGGTCATGGTCGACCGTGTGCAGCCGAACGGGGAACTGCACGACAGTGAATTCGAGTTCGTTTACATGGGTGACGCGGCGCCGGTGTTTTCGCTGCGTGCCGGCTTCGAGAATCTTCAGTTCGCGGCGAGTGAAGCGCTGCCGGGCGTTACCGGCTTGTCGGGAAGCATCGAGGGCAACCTGCAGGCCGGTTACCTGCGCCTGGATTCCAGCAACGCGTCACTGCGGATGCCCAGGCTGTTCGCGACGCCGCGTGCCGTATCCCGCCTCGAGGGTGTGGTGCGCTGGCAGCGTTACGCGGATCTGTTTCGTATCGAGACCGATCAGCTGAAGGTTCAGTCCGGGCCACTCGATTCGCGGGTGCGCATGCAGCTCGACTGGCCCTACCAGCAGGCATCGCCGTGGCTGGATCTGCAGCTGACCCTCAGCGACCTGCCGCTGAGTGCGGTCGGTGGTCAATTGCCCGAAAAGGTGATGTCGCCGAAGGCGGTCGCCTGGCTGAAGAACGCATTCCGGGCCGGCACCGCGAGCAATGCGCGCTTTGTTCTGCAGGGCAGGCTGGACCAGCTGCCGTTTGACGGTAACGAGGGGCGTCTGGAAGCGAGTTTCGATTTTGCCGACACGGTACTGGACTTCCATCCCGAGTGGGGGCGGCTGGATGATCTGGCGGGCTCGGCTCTGTTCGTGGGTCGCTCCATGCGCATCGCCGGCAGTACCGCGCGCATCATGGATTCAGCGGTGCAGCGGGTGGTCGCGGTTATCGACGACTTCACCAGGCCGGTGCTGAAAATCGATGGAACGGTGAGCGGTACGGTAGCCGGAATGCTGGATTATGTGTCTTACAGCCCGCTGGGAAAACGTTTCGGCGGATTCATTGATCGGGTCAGTGTGGGCGGCGATGCGCACCTGGAGCTGGACCTCGATATACCGCTCAAGGCCGGCGTGGGCGCGCTCGCGGTCAACGGCAGGGTGGCGCTGAACAACAACGAACTCGATCCCGCCGGTTTCGATCTGGCATTCACGCGCATCACCGGGGAGCTCGCGTTCAGCGCGCGCGGTGTGACGGCCGAACTGGTGCGCGCCGAACTGCTGGGGCAGCCGGTGCAGATATCGATCTATCCCTGGGAAGCCGAGCGCCGCGAAGGGACCGTGGTGGATATCGAGGGGCCGCTGGACCTGGTGTCGCTGGCTCGCAAGCAGCTGCCCGGGCTGGCGCCGTTCCTGTCGGGCGCTGCGGACTGGCACGCGCTGCTATTGATCCCGCGTCAGCCGCCCGCCGGTGAGCCGGCGCTGGAGCTGGAACTGCGTTCCGATCTGCAGGGCATCGTCGTAGACCTCCCGGAGCCGTTTCGCAAGCGCCGCGAAGAGACGCGCGAAACGGTGATAGCGTGGGCGCCCGGCTATACCGCCAGCCGCCCACTGCGGGTGAACTATGCTGACAGGGCGCGCGCCGCTGTGCTGCTGAACCCGCAAGCCAGTGGGATACAGCGCGCTGCACTGCATTTCGGCACCGGGCCGGCGCAGTTGCCGGAACAGAACGAGATTCACCTGGGTGGGAAACTGCCGCTGCTGGACGCGGCGGACTGGGTTGCGACGCTCAAGTCGGTGGCTGCCGCGCCTGGCTCTGCGGGGGCATCGACACTGGCGCCAGTGGCGGTGCAACTGGCGGTCAAGCGGGTCGCCCTGTTTGGTTACCGGTTTGACAATCTGTCCATTGACAGCGATTCGCGCGCGCCCTGGCAGTTTCTGTTACGCGGAGACCAGGTGCGTGGCCTGGCGGGTTGGTCGCCTGCCGAGGCGCTCAGTCCGCCCGCGCTGAAGCTGGAATTCGAGCGCCTGGTGCTCAAGCGGGAGCCGGGCCAGGCGGGAGGCGCTGTGCAGCAGGAGCTTGGCCAGCCGCACGCACTCCCGGAGCTGGATATCAGTATTGCCGACCTGCGTCTGGGCGAGAACAGTCTGGGAAAAACCCGCTTGCTTGCAAGACGGGTGGAACCGGGGGTGCTGTTCGAGACTCTCGAGGTCGATGGCAAGGCTGTCAAGTTCAATGGACAGGGTTCATGGCTGCAGGCCGACAGCGTCCAGAGCACCCGTTTCAGCGTCGATGTGACGGGCGGGCAGCTCGACGAACTCGCCAAGCTGTTCGGTGATAGCGGTTCGGTCAAGGGTGGCAAGCTCAGCGGCCATATCGAACTGAACTGGCCCGGCAGTCCGGCGCGCTTCAGTCTCGAGACAGTGGAGGGCGACCTGCAGATCACCGCGCTCGATGGCCGTCTGGTCGATGTCGAGGAAGGCGCCGGCAAGCTGATCAACCTGTTCAGCCTGAATTCGCTGCAACGTCGCCTGTCACTGGATTTCACCGATCTGATCAAGGAAGGCTTCAGCTTCGACCGCCTGGAAGGACACATCGTGGTCATGGATGGCGATGCCTTTACCAACGACCTTACTATCAAGGGCTCGTCCGCCGTGATCGAGATCGCCGGTCGTACCGGTCTGGTCAACAAGGATTACGACCAGCTGGTGACGGTGACGCCGCAGCTGAGCGCCAGTCTGCCGATCGCCGGTGCTCTGGCGGGCGGCCCCGCGGTCGGTGCCGCAGTGTTTATCGCCGAGAAACTGGTCGGCGATGAAATCAATCGGATGAATCGGGTGCAGTACCAGGTGAGCGGGAGCTGGGACGCGCCGGTGTACCGGAAATTGCGCAGGGAGCGCCGCTCCGGCGGCGCCGATGAGGAGAAAAAGCCCTAGCCCGCAGGGGGCTTGAGGGTTGCAGGGAATCCGCGCCGGCGCGGTGCGTCGCCGAGCTGCTGTGGTATGCTTCGCGCATGACAATGTGGCCCCACGTCGCTGCTGTCAGCCTGCTGTTTGGGCTGCTGTGTTCCCGCCCGGTACTGGCGGAGGAGCAGCTATGGTCCTTGAGCGCCGATACCTGGGCTCAGCCCCGCGACGGCCGTTCGGTGGCGCAGATGGAGCCGCTGCCGGAACTGGTCTCGACCTGGTCCAGGCAGCCCGGGCAGCGCCTGGTGGTGCGTTATCCGGGTGGCGAGGAGGGGTTGCTGTGGGCCCACGAATTGCGTTCCTGGCTGATTGCGCTAGGTATTCCCGGCGACGACCAGGAGCTGGTGGCGGGCAGTCACCAGGCCGATCGAATCGAACTTGAACTGGTGACGAGGTAACTCATCTGTGACGACGGTAGCCTGCATTCAGATGGCATCCGGACCCAATGTCGGGGCCAATCTGCTGGAAGCCGAACGGCTGGTCGGTATGGCGGTGGACAAAGGTGCGGGCCTGGTGGTGTTGCCGGAAAACTTCGCCATTATGGGCAAAGAGGAGGGCGACAAGGTCGCGGTGCGCGAGTCGGATCAGGGTGGTCCGATCCAGGACTTCCTGTCGCAGCAGGCCAAAAAGCACGGCATCTGGCTGGTGGGCGGCACCATACCGCTGGCAGCCACGGACGATAACAAGATACGCGCAGCCTGTCTGTTGTACGACGACAGGGGCAGATGCGCGGCGCGCTACGACAAGATTCACCTGTTCGACGTTTCATTGGTGGACAGCGACGAGTGCTATACAGAGTCAGAGACCATTGAGCCGGGCGATGTTACCGTGGTGGTCGATACGCCGTTCGGCAAACTGGGCCTGGCAGTGTGCTATGACCTGCGCTTTCCGGAGTTATTCCGCACCATGCTGGACCAGGGCATGGAAATCATCGCGCTGCCGTCTTCCTTTACCGCTATCACCGGGCGCGCGCACTGGGAACCACTGGTACGTGCCCGTGCCATCGAAAACCTCTGTTACGTTCTGGCTGCCGGGCAGGGCGGTTACCATGTCAACGGACGCGCCACCTATGGTCACAGCATGATCGTGGACCCCTGGGGCCAGGTGATGAACGAGCTGGCCAACGGGTCGGGACTTGTATGCGCCGACATGGACCTGAACCGCCTCAGGAATATCCGCCGCACCTTCCCCTGTCTCGACCACAGGCACATCGTGTGCCGCGTCTGACCGCGTTAGTAGCCACGGAAGACACGGAAAGCACGGAAAAAATAATATAGAAATACCAGTTGCTTCGATTGGAGAGGCTTGGCTGGTTCGAGTTCTGGAGTGCTTGTCGACGGTCACCGGTCTGGCGACAACGTTATGAGTCGCGGTACTTGCTGCCCATGCTCGACAAGACAGCTGCCGTACCTATTCTAAATTTCCGTATCTTCCGTGGCTATTACCCAGCGCCCAGATCCCGGAGATAGCGGAACAGGGCGCGGCTGGCGGCAGGCGGCTGATCGTGGTCGCGCTGTTTGCGCGCCTGGCGCACCAGCTGACGCAGCTGCTGGCGGTCCGCCTCGGCGTGCAGCGTCAGGAAAGCTTCCACCGCGCTGTCGCCCTCGTCGATCAGCCGATCGCGCCAGTGTTCGAGCTCGTGGTGCGCGCGCGACTCGGCGCGGCTTTTCAGCCGCAGCTGTTCAAAGTGCTCGCGGACAGGTTCGGGGTCGATAGCGCGCATCAGTTTGCCGATGTACTGGAGCTGCCGTTTGCGCGCGCCATGGGCATGTATGCGTTTTCCGTCCCGCAGCGCGGCGATCAGCGCTTCCGGCAGGCCGAGCGCGACCCAGTCCGACTCCGGCAGCTCCAGCAGGTCGGCGCCGAGCGCCTGCAGGGCCAGGGCATCGCGCTTGAGCTGGCTTTTGCTGGGGGGTTGGTCCTGCGCCTCGAATTGGTCTGTGTCGTTCATAGCGGGAGTTTCAGCTCAGCGGGGCTTGCGCGTATTATGGTGCAAGCGAACTGCTCTGTGCCAATCGAATTCATGACCCGGCCACGTGAATACCGCATCGAATACTATGTGACCGAGCTGCCGGAGGCGGCCCGGGTCAATGCCGCAATCCTGCAGCAATACCGGGCGCTGGCCGACAGCGCGGACATCAAACGCAGTCACTATTTCGAGGGACGCTACGAGAACATCTACCTGCCCGAGCAAAACCTGCCTGCGCTGCAGCCGGTCCTGGCAGCAGCGCGCCAGGCGAGCGGCCGCTTTCTGCGTCGTGAAGCGCGCGATCTCGCGGTCGGTTTCTTGTTCAACGAAATGGGGCCCGGGCACAGGACGCTTCCGCACAGTCACGATGAAGACGACGAACTGGTGTCCGGCGTGTATTACGTCCGGGTCCCGGGGAATTCGGGCGATCTGCTCCTGACGCAGGGTGCCGCTGTTACGCGCATAACGCCCCGGGAGGGCATGTTCGTGCTGTTCCCGCCGCAGGTGGTGCACGAAGTGAGCGCGAACCGCAGCGGCGCGACGCGCCTGTCGATCGGCATGAACCTGGGTGTGCGGCCGGCGCGCAACGACAGCGGATAGCGGCTACAGTGCCCGGCCAGGTGACAGAGAACCCGGATGCAGTAAGGCAAAAATGAATTTCAAAGACATTATTTCGGTGGCAGGTTACAGCATCGAGGCGGTTGGTGTGTTGGTGATCATTGCCGGTTCCGTGGCGGCGTCGCTGCGCTTTCTGCGCCATTACCACAAGCAGGCGGAGGGCGTGGCCTACCGCGTCTACCGCAGGCAGCTGGGGCGCTCGATTATTCTGGGT
>CP070738.1:926078-937923 GCA_020347685.1 Gammaproteobacteria bacterium
ATACCAAACGCGCCCGGTGCCGGTTCGCCCAGGTACACCAGCGCATCGACAGTCTTCAATCGCGACACCGGTTCGCGCAGCGGACCGGCGGGCAGACAATGACCGTTGCCGTGCCCGCGCCCGGCGTCGACCACGGCGATTTCCAGGTCGCGGCGCAGCGCATAGTGCTGCAGACCGTCGTCACAAATGAGCACATCACAGGGACTGGACGCCAGCAGTGCCCGACCCGCTGCAACCCGGTCCGCGCCCGCGTACACAACAGCCCCGCTGTTGCGCGCCAGCACGACTGGCTCGTCGCCAACCTGGTCCGGGTCACTCGCGGCGCTGACCTCCACCGGCCAGACCCTCCCTCGTCCCCGGTAGCCACGGCTGAGAATACCAACCCGGAAGCCAGCCTCACGCAGCCGGCGCGCCAGAGCCAGCACCAGGGGGGTCTTGCCGGTACCGCCGACCGTGATATTGCCGACCACGATCACCCGCGCATCCAGGCGCCGGGAGGCCAGCAGCCCGGCGCGGTAGGCCGCGCGGCGCAACTGTACCAGCGCACAGAACACCCCGCTGAGCGGCAGCAGCAAGCTGGCCAGCCGCGCGTTGCCGTACCACAACTGCTGCAGGCGCCGTTCCCACACTGCGCGCTTCATGAGGCACGGCTTTCCCTGAACTGCAGCTGGTACAACTCGTGGTAGACGCCGCGCCGGGCCAGCAGCGCTTCATGGGTTCCGGTTTCGACAATCCGCCCCTGCTCCAGTACCAGAATGAAATCGGCCCGCTCCACGGTGGACAGCCGGTGCGCAATAATCAGCGAGGTGCGATTGCGCGCCAGATGTTCCAGCGCATCCTGCACGGCGCGCTCGGACTCGCTGTCGAGCGATGAGGTCGCCTCGTCGAGGATCAGCACCGGGGCATCCTTGAGCATGGCGCGCGCAATGGCGATGCGCTGCCGCTGACCGCCGGACAACAGGATACCGCGGTCACCGATGCGGGTAGCGAGCCCGTCCGGCAGCGCCTCGATGAATTCCATGGCGTGAGCCGCCTGCGCGCTGGCGATAATGTCCGCCTCGCTGGCCGCGGCGAAACGGCCGTAGGCGATGTTGTGGGCGATGGTCTCGTTGAACAGCATGACGTCCTGCCCGACCATCGCGATCTGGCGGCGCAGGTCCGCGAGCCGGTAATCGCGAATGTCTTCGCCATCCAGGCACACTGCGCCCTGAACAGGATCGTAGAAGCGTACCAGCAGGTGCGCCAGCGTGGTCTTGCCGCTGCCGGAACGCCCCACCAGCGCGACCGTCTGGCCGGGTTCGATGGAAAAGGAAATATCCCGCAGCACGACACCCTTGTCGGGGTCATAGGCAAAGCTGACATTGCGGAACTCGATGGCACCGCGGGCCCGGCTCAGCGGCAGGCGCCCCTGGTCCGGCTCGATCGGCTCGTCGAGCACTTCGAAAATACTGCGTGCCGCGGACACGCCGCGCTGGATCGAAGCGTTGATGTTGGTGAGGTGTTTGAGCGGCTGCATCAGCAGCATCATGGCAGCAATGAAGGACACGAAGCTGCCGACGCTGATTTCGCGGGTCACCGATTCCAGGGTGGCAAGATAAACCACCAGCGCCAGAATGCAGGCGGCAATCAGCTGCACGATGGGCGTACTGGCGCCCGCCGCGGCGGCCATTTTCAGGTGCAGGCGGCGATTGCGCTCGTTGACGTCCTCGAACAGCTGCTCCTGCCAGGCTTCGCCGTTGTAGGACTTGACCAGCCTGTGCCCCTGTATGGCTTCTTCACTGAACTGGGTCAGCTCGCCCATGGAATCCTGGATACGGCGGCTGATACGGCGAAAGCGCAGGCTCACGTAGCGTATCAGCCCCACCAGAACCGGCCCGACAATCAGAAACAGCAGCGTCAGCCAGGGGCTGATCCAGAACATGTACATCAGCAGAAACAGCATGGTCAGGCTGTCGCGGATCAGTATTGTGACCGCATTGGTGGTCGCCTCGGCAACCTGCTCGACATCGAAAGTCAGGTGCGATAACAGGCGCCCGGAGGGGTTGCGATCGAAATACCGGGATGGCAGGTGCAGCAGACGGTGAAACAGATCATGACGCAGCCGCTGGATCACCCGGCGCCCGATCCAGCTCATGCCGTACCGGGATACGAAACCGGTCACTCCGCGCAGTACAAACAGCCCCACCAGGGCCAGCGGAACAAAACGTATGGTGGCGGGATCACGCTCGATGAAATTGCCGTCCAGCATGGGCTTCATCAGGGCTGCAAAACCGGTGTCGGTGGCGGCGAAGCCGATCATCGCCAGTACCGCGAGTGAAAACACCCGCCAATAGGGGGTGGCGTAGCCGAGCAGGCGCTTGTAGAGCCGGGCTGCCGTCAACGGCGCTGGCTTCACTCGCCGGCGCTTTCCGGCTGGCTGGTCGCCAACGACATCTGCAGCAGGCCGAGCTGGGCGGTGGCATCCATGGCCCGCACCACGGATTCATACGGCGTCTGGCGGTCTGCCCGGATCACCACCGGGATTTCGCTGCGTTCACCGAGAAACTTCTCGATCGCCTGCTTCAGCGTTTCGAGCTCGGTGTTTACCACCTGCTGCTCGTCGATGAAGTAATGCCCTTCCGCATCGATGACAATCTCCAGCGTCTCATCGCGCTCTTCGACCGGCTCCGCACTGGCTTCCGGTAGTTCGATATTGATTTCGGATTCACGCTGGAAAGTGGTGGATACCATGAAGAACAGCAGCAGGATAAACACCACGTCGATGAGCGGAGTGAGGTTTACATCCGGTTCATCGCTGCGACTGCGACGCAGGTTCAAATCTGGTCCTCCATCACGCCACCCTCTCTGGCGCGATCACCGTGCAGCACCTCGACCATGCGCAGCGCCTGTTGTTCCATGCGGATGACCAGCATCGCCACCTTGCCGCGGAAATAGCGGTAGAACATCAGCGTCGGGATCGCCACCGCCATACCGGCAGCGGTGGTGATCAGCGCTTCGGAAATACCGCCGGCCAGTGCGCTCGGATTACCGACTCCATGGGTGGTAATCGCGGAGAACACCTTGATCATGCCGATCACGGTGCCCAGCAGACCCAGCAGCGGCGAAATCGACGCAATGGTACCGAGCGTGTTGATATAGCGCTCCAGCTCGTGCACGACATGGCGCCCGGTATCCTCGATAGCCTCTTTCATGATCTCCCGGCTGGCGTTGCGATTCATCAGGCCCGCTGCCAGTACCCGTCCCAGGGGAGAACCGGAGCGCAGCTTCTGCATCCGCTCCACGTCCAGCTTGCGTTCATTGGCCCACTCCCACACCTGGGCCACCAGGGTCCGCGGTATAACCCGTTTGATGCGCAGGGTCCATAACCGTTCGGCGATGATGGCAAAGGCAATGATGGAACAGACGATGATGGGGAGCATGAGCCAGCCGCCCGCAATAACCAGTTCAAACACGATCGGTGTTCCCTTTCCTTAGCGTCTGTGACGAAATGCGGGCAATGATACTTGATTTGCCTCGGGATACGAAACCCGTCAGTGCCAGTAGCGGCGCACCCGGTCACGAAAGGGAACGACCTGCACGCCTTGTCCAGCCACCAGGCGCAGCTGGATGGCCCCGCTCTGCGCCGTGTCGAGCACCGTCGCGCCACCCCGCAGGTAACGCTGCACCACGGCCGGGCGCGGGAACCCGAAGCGGTTCCGGTAGCCGACCGCGAACAGAACGATGTCCGGATCGACCGCCTGGACGAAACCGGGTGTGGATGAAGTGCGGCTGCCGTGGTGCGGCGCGACCAGCACCTGTGCAGCCAGGCGCTGCGACTGCGAGCCGACCAGATGGTTCTCCACGCGGCGTTCGATATCCCCGGGCAGCAGCACGGCGCGCCCGTCCGCCGTCTCGATACGCAACACACAGGAGGCATTGTTGCCGCTGCCCGGCCGTACCGGCGCCAGGTACTCGAACCGCACCCCGTCCCATTCCCAGTGCTGCCCGGCGCGACAGCGGGTGGAGCGCGCCCAGGTAATGGCGTCTGGTTCACCGCTCTGCACCTGTTGCACGTCGAGGCGCCGGAACACCGCCTCACCACCACCGAGATGCTCGTTGTCGGCGTGACTGATCAGCAGGCGGTCGACGCGCCGGTAACCGCGCTGTTGCAGGTAGGGAACGACCACGGTCTCGCCGCTGTCCAGGCCGTTCGCAAACGCCGGGCCGGCGTCATAGACCAGCACGTGGCTGCGGGTTTCCAGCACGGCAGCCAGCCCCTGGCCAACATCCAGCAAGGTCAGCCACAGATCGCCCTCGGTGGCACGCCCGGGCTGCAGCGCAACGGCCGGCAGCATGAGCGACAGCCCGACCAGGCGCAACGGCAACCCCTTCGGTGCCAACAGACACAGCAGCCCGACGGCGAATAGCGCCACCACCTCCGCCGCTAGCAGTGGCAGCGGCACCAGGACGGCCGGGAATGACGCCAGCCACTCCAGCCACCACCAAAGCACGGCGAGCAGCTGCTCTGCCACACGCAACAGGAGTTCTCCGAGCGGCGCGACCAGCGGCAGCGCCACCAGCGCCAGCAGCAGCGTCGGCACCACCAGCAGACTTATCCAGGGAATCGCCACCAGGTTGGCGAGCGGTGCGATGACGGAAACCTGGTGAAACCACAGCCACAGCAGCGGCGTGAGTCCCAGTACCAGAGCCATCTGCAGACCTAGCACACTGCGCCAGCGCGAAGCGCGACCGAAGCGCCCCAGGCCGAGATACAGGATCCAGGCGACTGCGCCGAAAGACAACCAGAATCCGGCCAAAAGCACCGACAAGGGGTTCAGCAGCAGCACCACCCAGAGCGCCGCGCCCCATACCCGCCACGGGTCCGGTTTGCCCGACCAGAGCAGCGACAGCATCCACAGCCACACCATGATCAGCGCCCGCTGTGCCGGTACCTGGAAGCCCGCAAGCAAGGCATACACAAGTGCCGCGACCATGGCACTGACGGCGGCTACAGCGGGCGCCGGCCAGCGCAGTGCGTCGCCCCAACGGCCCCAGCCCCTGCGTACCGCGACAAACACCAGCGTAGCTACCAGGCCCACATGCAGGCCCGAGATTGCCATCAAGTGGCTGGTACCCGTGTTGCGCAACACCTCCCACTGGGCGGCTTCCATCCCGCTGCGCTCGCCCACCCCCAGGGCCGCGAGCAGGCCGGCGCTTTCTGCGCTGCCTGCGCCCATGACGATACGCTCGGCGAGATACCCCCGCGCCCGTGTTATCCAGCCGGCCGGCTCGCCTGGCAGGCGCCGGTTATCGCCACCGCCCCGCACGTAGCCGGTGGCGCGAATACCGTGCGCAAACAGCCAGCGCTCATAATCGAATCCTGCCGGATTAGCCAGACCACGGGGCTTTTTGAGGCGCAGCGACAGCTGCCAACGCTCACCGGGACGGACTTCAGGCGCGTCCCGATACCAGCTGATGCGCGCCGGCAACCGCAGCTCACGCCAGCCATCATGACCGCGGTAACGCTCCAGCTGGAAGCGGAAACGCAGCCGCTGGGACGCACCTCCTTCCGGCAGGCCCTGAATCACCCCCTGAACAAGCAGGTCACGGCCCGCCAGCTCGGCTGGTAGTTCGAGCGCCAGGCGTTCGGCGGCGTACCACCAGCACCACAGGAATCCCGCCGCGGCAATACCGGCCACACGCAGCCAGCGCCGCTGCGATGCCACGGCAGGCAACAGCACAGCCAACCCGTAGCCAGCCGTACCAGGCAGTGCGCTGAGCGTCTGAAAGGAACAGACGCCGGCTAGAAAAGCCAGCGCCGAGTAAAGCATTTCATCCTTGAAACCCTTTCCTGATTACGCGACAGTGCCGTCTGTGATCCGGTTCTCACTTTGTGCAGCGCCGCTGGCTTAGTGTAGCAGGCTCAGCAGATACGGTGCGGCGGACCGTTCAGCGCCGTGCCTTACAGACTATTCAAGGAAATTCTTACGCAACGAGGAACAGCATGAACAAGAAACTGATGGTAAGCCTGCCCTTGCTCCTCAGCCCGTTTCCAGGCCTGGCCGATGTGCTCGGCGTGGAAGTGGGCGCTGGCGGCTGGGCATATGACATTAGCGGTACCGCCCGCTACAAGACCAAGGACTCGGCAAACGACATCGACGTCAACCAGGACCTCGGTTACGACGACGACAGCCTCGGCTATATCTATGCCGTCCTCGAGCACCCGGTTCCGCTACTGCCCAACATCCGGATCAGTTACGCCAACGTCGACAGTAACGCCAGCGGTACGCTGCGCAATACCGTGATCTACGGTGACATCATTTTCAACGCCAACGAGAACGTGCGCAGTTCGGTGGAGCTGAAGCAGACCGACGTCACGCTATATTACGAAGTGCTCGATAACGTGGTCAGCCTGGACCTCGGCCTGAATGCAAAGTACATCGATTCGAAGGCGGAGATTCGCGGTGAGACCTCCGGCAGCGAGTCGGCTGACGTGTCCGGCTGGGTCCCGATGCTGTACGCCGCGGTGGGCGGCGACCTGCCATTCACCGGCCTGGCTGTCAACGCCGAGGGCAGCCTGATTCAGTACCAGGACAGCAAATTCTACGACTACTCGATCAGCGCCCGTTACACCTCGCCCTGGCGTCTTGGGGTGGATGTCGGTTATCGCGCCATCAAGCTCGATCTCGACGATTTCGACGATTCGTTTGCCGACGTTGAATTCGACGGACCGTACGCCGGCCTGCACCTGAGTTTCTGAGCCCGCGCGGGGCGGCCGCGCCGGTCCGCCCCGCGCCCGGCCCTGCACACCGCGCACCTGTCCGCCTGATCCGTCACTCGGACTCTATAAGATATTTTAATTAATTCAAGGTGGAACAGTGATTTCTTCGCGTTTATACTTAATTCATGGCAACGCAGCTCAAAACGCTGGTGCTCGCTATGGTTGCAGCAGCCCTCACGCTGTCCTGTACCAACAGCCCACCAAAGAACATCAGGAACAGCTGTGCCATTTTTAACGAGAAGGACGACTGGTACGCGAACGCCCATGACAGCTACGAAAAATGGGGGGTTCCGGTACACGTTCAGCTCGCCATCATCTACCAGGAATCGCGTTTCGTGCACGACGCCAAGCCCCCGCGGCGCAAGCTGCTGTGGGTGATACCCTGGACCCGACCCTCGTCGGCCTATGGCTACGGACAGATAAAAGACTCAACCTGGGACTGGTACCGTGACTCGACCGGCAACCGCTGGGCCGACCGCGACGACTTCGAAGACGTGGTGGACTTCATCGGTTGGTACGGATCCGTGTCGCACCGCAAACTGGGGATCTCCAAGTGGGATGCTTACAACCAGTACCTCGCCTATCATGAGGGACACGGCGGCTATAAACGCAAGACCTTTCGTAACAAGGACTGGCTGGTCAAGGTGGCCAGGAAAGTCGATCAGCGCGCCAAGGATTACGGCGCCCAACTTAAGCAATGTGAAGATTCGCTGGACAAAGGCTGGTCCCTGTGGCCATTCTGATCCGTTCACCACACACCGGAGACGCCTATGCCATTGACCCCGTGGTCACTGATAGCGCTGTTTCTGGTCGTGGTTTTCGTGGTGACGCTGATCCAGGTCGGCGTTATCACCATTGCGTTCGAAAAACTCGGCCTGTCACCGCAGGCAGGCCTGACGCTGGTGCTGGGATCCTTGTTCGGCAGCGCCATCAACATCCCGGTTTACCGGCGCGCGCACCGGCCGCGCGGGTTTGAACTGACGGAGCTGCTCGATCCCAGGGTGTGGAAATTGCCGCCCGCGCCGAGTGGCACCACACTGATCGCGGTTAATGTAGGCGGCTGCATTATCCCGGTTGCAGTCTCACTCTATCTGTTCATTCAGCACCCGCTGTCAGCGGCCACGACCTTGCTGGCGATCGCCATAGTGTCCACAGTGAGTTACCGCTTCAGCCGGCTGATACCCGGCATCGGCATCGGCATGCCGCTGTTTCTGGCGCCACTGGTTTCAGCCCTCGCCGGCCTGCTGCTCGATCCCGACCACAGTGCACCGCTGGCCTACATCGGTGGCACGCTGGGAGTGTTGATCGGCGCTGACCTGCTGCATCTGCGCGACATAAGCGCCAGCCAGGTGCGGATTGCGTCGGTAGGTGGTGCCGGCACCTTCGACGGAATTTTCATTACCGGGATCGTGGCCGCCCTGCTGGCCTAGCGGCGCCGGCAGCAGTGCGTTTTTGAATCTCTGTTACAGCCCTGTGTTGGCTGTGCCTGCGCCCCGGGGGTTGGGCCGCCCGGCGCTCGCCTGGTCTGGCGCAGCCCTCCCGTCTGCCGGCTGGATCTGAAACACTTTGTTACAAATTGCAACCCGGGGGCAATCGAAACGAAACAGCTCCGCCCTAGCATCTAGTTGGGCGAACGTGCAAACGTTCATTGCAAATGGTGTATTCGCCGCCAGGGAGTGGGCGGCAGAAGTGGAAAAGGAGGTACCAAAATGGTTTTCGATCTTTTCACACTTGGCGGTTTCTTCCTGTTTCTTGTCATGCTGGCTGCGCTATTGGCGAGCCACGACTTCCGTCACGGCCCGGCTGTAGGGCGAAGCGCAGCCGAGCGCAACACGCGTTCCCGCCGCCGCAATCGCTGAGCGGGTCGGGGCGAACCCCGCCCGGCAGCAAGACTCAACCCATCGGCAGCGTTAGAACGCGGTCGATGCGCGGTGCGGTGTGAGATGCATCACCTCCCATGATCCATCGGGCTGTCGGCAGGCGGTGCCATAGGTCTGCTGTTGCTGACCACCAACCGTGGCCTGAGTGGTGTACTCGCGGCAGTAGCGACCATCCCTGGCCTCGTAGGTAGTGGTTGGCGTCACGCGGTAGCGGGCCCGCGCATCGGGATCCTGCCACTCCACGACCTGGCGATCATCCGCATACTCCAGCGTCTGACCGGTGCAATACTGGTCAGCCCGATCCAGCGAGCGTCCGATGGACTTGCCCACCAGCACCCCGATCAGCGCCCCGGCGATAGTCGCAGCCTCACGATGGTCACCCTTGCCCAGTTCGGAACCCGCCACACCACCGACAACACCCCCCAACACCGCGCCGATCGCCTCGCGCTTGCAGCTGCTGCCAGCGATATAGCCGGTCGTGGCAGCGCCAGCCAGCCAGGGCAGCAGGTCACTGCCGCTGTCGCTGTGATGGTAATCATCGTCCTGGTAACGGTGCTTCTTGTGTTTATGTTTATGGACTGACTTGTTCTTGTAATACCCGTGCGCCGGCGCCCAGGGAGGCGGATCGGCTATCGACACGCTGGAGAAAGCCAGCAGACCCGGAACAACCGCCAGCAGCACACGGTAGAGAGATCCGGAAGTAAAGACAAAACGCTTAAACACCATGGGGCCAGTGCTCCTCAAACAGGGTTAATTCACTATTTAACGGTTGCGCAGGGGAAATGTTAACCAGATCCGTGTGGCATACATTCAGGTCACACCGGGCTGAACCACGCTCACGGGTTGACGCCGAGCCCCTGACAGTCTCAGGCAGGTTCCAGGACGCCGTCCTGCAGCTGGAGCACCCGGTCCACGCGGCTCGCGACGTCGCTATCGTGGGTGACGATGACGAAGCTGGTATTGAGGTCCCGATTCAGTTCCAACATCAGTTCGTAAACGTGTTCGGCGTTGCGCCGATCGAGATTTCCGGTCGGCTCATCGGCCAGCACGCAGTCCGGTTTGGTGACCAGGGCACGCGCGACCGCGGCGCGCTGCCGCTCCCCACCCGACAACTCTGACGGCTTGTGTCTGACGCGCGCCTCCAGCCCTACGCTGCGCAGCATCTCCAGCGCCTCGCGTCGAGCCTCGGCAATATCGACACCGCGTATCACCAGCGGCATGGCGACATTTTCCAGGGCGGTGAATTCCGGCAGCAGGTGATGAAACTGGTAAACAAAGCCCAGATGCCGGTTGCGCAGGCGGCTGCGCCGAGCCTCCCCCATGGCGCTGAAATTAATGCCCATCAGCTGCACCTGACCGGCGCTCGGCTTGTCGAGACCGCCGAGCAGGTGCAGCAAGGTACTCTTGCCACTGCCCGAACTGCCTACAATCGCGATCTGCTGTCCCGCGCCGATTTCCAGGTCGACCTGCCTCAACACCGTCACATCCAGGCCGCCTTCGCGGAATGAGCGCGCCAACCCGGTACAGGCCAGCACAGGCGTGTTGCCGTGGCCCTGCTCATTCATAACGCAACGCCTCCGCCGGCTGGGTTTTCGACGCACGCCAGGCTGGATACCAGGTTGCCAGGAAACTCAACAGGAACGCCACAACACCGATCCGCCACACGTCTGACCAGTCGAGCCTGGACGGCAGATCGCTGATGTAATAGACATCCGCAGGCATGAACTGGACGCCGAAGGCCTGTTCGATTGCCGGGACAATGGTCTCCACATTGAGCGCCAGCGCCACCCCTCCGACAACTCCCAGCGCGGTGCCGAGCATCCCAATCATGGCGCCCTGGATCATGAAAATGCGCAGAATCGCCGCCGGTGTAGCGCCCAGCGTTCTCAATATCGCGATATCCGCCTGCTTGTCTGTGACCACCATCACCAGCGTCGATACGATGTTGAACGCTGCTACCGCGACAATGAGCGTGAGTATCACGAACATGACGCGTTTCTCGGTCTGCACCGCCCGAAAAAAGTTGGCGTGCTGGCGGGTCCAGTCCTCGACCCGCAGGTTACCTCCCAGCTGGTCCGCCAGTTGTCGCGACACACGCGGTGCCTGGAACAGGTCCTCGAGTTTCAGACGCACGCCGGTGACGGCGTCATCGAGCTTAAACAGCCGGGCCGCGTCTTCCATATGCACCAGGGCGACGCCACGGTCGTACTCGTACATGCCGACCTCGAAAATACCGACAACCTGGAAGCGGCGCAGCCGCGGCAACACACCGGCCGGACTGTAGTTGGCCTGTGGCGTCACCATGGTAACGTGATCACCAATGTGCGCACCGAGGTTGTAGGCCAGCTCGCTGCCCAGAATGATCCGGTATTCGCCGGCTGTCAGATCCTGAAGACCGCCGGCACGCATGTGCTCACCGACAGTCGATACTGCGGGTTCCCGCTCCGGCAAAATCCCTCTCACCAGTGCGCCGCTGACCTTGCTGCCGCGCGTCAGCATCACCTCGCCCGCCACATACGGCGCCACCCCAACCACCTGCGGATGCTGCATCGCCAGTTGCGCGCTGCCCTGCCAGTCGACCAGCGGTTGCTGGTAGCCGCTGATGCTGGCGTGTGAAGCCATGCCCAGGATCCGGGTGCGCAATTCCTGCTCGAATCCGTTCATCACCGAAAGCACCGTGATAAGCGCGGCGACGCCCAGCGCGATGCCCATGATCGAAATCAAAGATATGAATGAAATAAAGTGGTTACGGCGTTTTGCGCGCGTATAGCGCAAGCCGATGTACAATTCCAGGGGACGAAACATAGCCGCGCATTAAATCACATGCGCAGCCTGCCGAAAACCGATAATGTACTTGTCTGAATTCACTTAAAGGATCGACATCATGTTGCGATTCGGCTTCTTGCTTGCACTCTCGCTCACCGCGGCCCTGCCACCGGCCGGTGCCGTTGCTGACACCCTGCTGATCGACTCGACGCAGTCCGCTGCCACGACCGCGCGGCCGGCACCGGGTGCCAGCATGGACCAGGTGCTGCAGCGGTTCGGCGAACCCCAGCAGCGCCTGGGTCCGGTCGGCGAGCCGCCGATCAGCCATTGGGTCTACCCCGACTTTATTGTCTATTTCGAACACGACCGCGTCATTCACGCCGTGGTGCCGCGCCGCTAGGATCCCGTCCGCGCAATCTGCGCGTCGCGAGCCAGCCGC
>CP070738.1:938023-961152 GCA_020347685.1 Gammaproteobacteria bacterium
CGAAGGGAACTTCTACCGCAAAGCTGCGCCCCTCGGTCACCACCTCCAGAACGGCTATCCAGTCGCTACGTCCCGAGGTACAAACAGGCAGGGTTACATTGCCAAGCCAGCGGTTTGCACCGTCGCTGATCAGCTGGTAGCGGTTCATGCCCATGTCCATACCGCGCATGGCAAAAGTCGCTGTGATTGAGTCCACCCTCTGATCACCCTGCACCTCAACGCGGACCGGGAACGGCGCCAGGACCCGCAGGTCCGGACCCAGGGAAAATTGCAGCGAGAAATCGCCGGCAGCGGCTACGCAGCCGACCTTTACGTCGCATGCAGGGCTGAGCTGAAGCGGGGTCGCCGGCGTCGCGTCGCCCCCCTTGTCGCAGGACACCGCTGACAGCGCTGCTGCCAGCACCAGCATCACTTTCATCTGACGCATCATCGCTTCCCCCATAGCGCGCGGATCGCTGCGATACCCTGGGCGCCGTTCTTTATTGCAGCGTCAATATCCGATCGCTCCATGCCACCCAGGGCATAGACCGGTATCGTACAGTCATCCAGCCAGCTGGAGAACCGCGCCCAGCCCAGCGGATCGGCCGCGGGGTGACTGGCAGTCGTCTTGAGCGGCGAAAGCACGGCGAAATCCGCGCCCACGCGCTCTGCCATGGCGAGATCCTCCGGCCCGTGACAGGAAGCCGCCACCCATAAGCTGTCCGGAAGCGGACGTTGCCGGGTAACCGCCAGACGCCTGCCGCTCAGATGCACACCATCGGCGCCCAGCCGCTGCGCCAGTTGCGGCTCACTGTTTAGCAGAACGCTGGCTTGGTAGCACCGGCACAGGTCGATAACCTGGCACGCCAGCGCCTCGTATGCCTCCAGCTTCAGGGACTTTGCCCGCAACTGGACGAGCCTCACCCCGGCTTCCAGGCTGGTGCGCAGCTGGCGCAGAAACCGCTCCGCACCGCCGTCCGGCTCAGGGGTGATCAGATACTCAACGGGTAACTGCAGGGCGCGGATAATCGAGCGGTTAGCCGCTGGAAAAGCTCGGGCCGCAAGCGCATCGATGGCCAGCCATTCAACGACCTGCCCCTCCCTTCCGTGCGGATCCCCCTGAAACGCATCCACCCTCCAGACGTCGAGCAATACCGCCTTGTCGGGATAGCGATGCGGGATTCGGATCAGCGGCCGCGCCCGGGTAACCGAGACACCCAGTTCCTCATGAATTTCGCGGTTCAGGGCAGCCCGTACGGACTCACCGGCTTCGAGCTTGCCACCGGGGAATTCCCACAGACCGCCCTGGTGCACATGGTCCGGACGCAGACTCACCAGCACCTGCTGCCGCTCATTGACGATGGCGGCGACAGCCACATGTGTAACCGGGGCAGCCACACACTCAGCTGCGGTATTCCGCATTGATGCGCACGTACTCTTCGGAAAGATCGCTGGTCCACACGGTTTCACTGGCCCCGCCGCGCCCGAGCTGGATGCGAATGCGGATTTCGTCCTTATCCATGACCCGTTGCCCGTCCTCTTCCCGGTACTCCGGCGCGCGCCCACCGTCACGGACGATACATACCTCATCGAGAAAGATCCGGACCTTGTCAACGTCCAGATCGAGGAGTCCGGCGCGGCCCACCGCTGCCAGAATTCGCCCCCAGTTGGGATCACTGGCATACAAAGCGGTCTTTACCAGAGGAGATTGTGCAACCGTGTAGGCCACCTGCAGACACTCCTGGGTGTCGTGCCCGCCTTCCGTGCAGATGCTGACAAACTTGGTGGCGCCTTCCGCATCTCGCACAATCAGCTGCGCCAACTGACGGCACACGTCAGCGATAGCATCACAAAAAGCCTGGTAATCAGCATGTCCCACATCCAACAGTGGCGCTGCTGAAACGCCGGTGGCCACCAACACACAGGCGTCATTTGTCGAGGTATCTCCATCCACGGTGATGCGGTTGAACGAGCCCTCCACCGCACCCTCCAGACAGCCCTGCAAGGCGCTCACGCTGACACTGGCATCGGTGGTGATATAGGCAAGCATGGTTGCCATATCCGGCCGAATCATTCCCGCACCTTTCGCAATACCGGTAATCACAACCGGATGACCGCTCAGCTCCAGCGTTTTGGAGACCCCCTTGGCAACCGTATCGGTGGTCATGATGGCACGGGCCGCCCGTTCCCAGCCATGTTCGGAGAGCTGCGCGACCGCGCCTTCGAGCGCCGCGTCGATCCGCTCGACCGGTAACGGTTCGCCGATCACACCGGTGGAGAAAGGCAACACCTGTTCAGGCGCACAGCCAGTTCTCTGCGCCAGCATGCGGCAGCTCGCCAGCGCGTCCTCTAGCCCGCGCTTCCCGGTGCCTGCATTGGCATTGCCACTGTTGATGAGCATGAAACGGGGAGATTGCAGCGACAGATGCTGCCTCGCTACCGTGACAGGCGCAGCGCAGAACGCATTACGGGTAAACACCGCGGCACAGTGACTGTTCTCGGCCAGCTCTATCACGACCAGATCCTTGCGATCCGGGTAACGGATACCGGCCGCCACCGCCGCCAGTCTTACGCCCCCTACGGGCAGCAAAACCGGAAGTTCCGTATATCCTATCGGCATCGCTGTGGCTCGAGGTGCTCAATCGCCAAAAACACGGACGTCACAGCCTGGTTCCTCAATGGTGCGTAACAGGGACCCTGGCTCTTCGCTGCATCCCCGCCAGTATGCGGACTAGCTCAGTTTGCCGTGGCAGTGCTTGTACTTCTTGCCGGAACCGCACGGGCAAGGTTCGTTGCGGCCGATCTTGCGGCCGTCGCGCACGAACGGCTGCGCGCTGGCCTGCGCCTCGTCGCCCGCCACCTCATCACCAGCATCGGCCGGAATGGCGCTGGCCTCATCGTGCCGAAACTGCATGGGCGCAGTGCTGCGCCGCTGTTCTTCCACTGCCGCCACATCCGATTCGGCGCGCACCTGAACTTTGGACAGGATACTCACCACATCGATCTTGATACGATCCAGCAGCCCCGTGAACATCTGAAAGGCTTCACGCTTGTATTCCTGCTTGGGGTTCTTCTGCGCGTAACTGCGCAGATGAATACCCTGACGCAAATAATCCATAGCCGCGAGGTGTTCCTTCCAGGCCTGATCGAGCACCTGGAGCATGACCGCCTTCTCGAAGTGCCGCATCGTCTCGGCACCGGCCATCTGCTCCTTGGCGTCGTAGGCGTTTTCCAGCTCGGCCAGAATCTTTTCGCGCAACGTTTCTTCATGCAGTGTGTCATCCGCATCCAGCCAGTCCTGGATAGCGAATTTCTGTGCGAATTCGGTTGCAATGGCCTCTTCCAGCTGCGCGATGTTCCACTGCTCTTCCAGACTGCCGGGCGGAATAAAATTATCGATCACGCGGTTTACGACATCCACCCGAATAGCCTTGACCGTCTCGGATACGTCATCGGTTGCCATCAGCTCGTTACGCTGCTCGTAGATCACCTTGCGCTGATCATTGGCAACATCGTCGAACTCCAGCAGGTTCTTGCGGATATTGAAGTTGTGCGCCTCGACCTTGCGCTGCGCATTCTCGATGGCCTTGCTGACCCACGGGTGCTCGATGGCCTCGCCTTCCTGCATGCCCAGTTTCTGCATCAGGCCGGCGACGCGCTCCGAGGCGAAGATCCGCATTAGATTATCTTGCAGCGACAGATAGAAACGGCTGGAACCGGGATCACCCTGGCGACCGGAACGGCCGCGCAACTGGTTGTCGACGCGCCGCGACTCGTGGCGTTCGGTACCGATGATGTGCAGGCCACCCGCCTCGATGACCTGTTGATGGCGTTTCTCCCATTCGCGGGTCAGGCGCGCGATGGTATGTTCGTCCGGGTCATCAAGCGCGGCGAGTTCGGCGTCCCGGCTGCCGCCCAGCACGATATCTGTACCGCGGCCCGCCATGTTGGTGGCGATAGTAACCGCCCCGGGCTGGCCGGCCTGGGCGACAATGTGCGCCTCACGCTCGTGCTGCTTGGCATTCAAGACCTCGTGATCGATCTTTTCCTGCTTGAGCAGGTTCGACAGGTATTCCGATGTCTCGATAGACGTTGTGCCGACCAGCACCGGCTGTCCGCGCTGCCGGCAGTCGCGAATGTCTTCGGCAACCGCATCGAACTTTTCTTTCACCGTCAGGAATACCAGGTCCCCGCGGTCGTCCCGCACCATCGGCATGTTGGTCGGAATGACCACAACTTCGAGTCCATAGATCTGCTGAAACTCGGCGGCCTCGGTATCCGCGGTACCGGTCATGCCGGCCAGGTTGTCGTACAGCCGGAAATAATTCTGGAAGGTGATCGAGGCCAGTGTCTGGTTTTCGTTCTGGATGGTCACTCCTTCCTTGGCTTCCACCGCCTGGTGCAAGCCCTCGGACCAGCGACGCCCCGGCATGGTACGGCCGGTGAACTCGTCGACAATCACGACCTGATTGTCCTTGACAATGTAAGCCACATCGCGCTGATACAGAGCGTAGGCGCGCAGCGCCGCATTGAGGTGATGCATCAGGGTCAGATTGGCAGCATCGTAGAGACTCTGTCCTTCCTGCAGCAGGCCCTCTTGTTCCAGCAACTCCTCTACGTGCTGATGCCCTTGCTCGGTCAGATGAATCTGTTTTTGTTTTTCATCGACACTGTAATCGCCTGGACCCTCTTCCTCTTCCTGCTTGACCAGGCGCGGCACCAGCCTGTTCATCACCAGATACAGGTCGGATTTATCGTCTGTAGGACCGGAGATAATTAACGGGGTACGCGCTTCGTCAATGAGAATCGAGTCGACCTCGTCCACAACAGCCGCGTTCAGGTCACGCTGCACCTTGTCTTCCATGCGAAACGCCATGTTGTCGCGCAGGTAGTCGAATCCGAATTCGTTATTGGTGCCGTAGGTGATATCTGCGTCGTAGGCCGCCTTTTTTTCGGCGTGGTTCATACCGGCAACAGCCACACCGGTGGTCAGTCCAAGAAAGGCATACAGTTTGCCCATCCAGGCCGCGTCGCGGCGTGCCAGATAATCGTTCACCGTTACCACGTGAACACCTTTACCCGACAGTGCATTCAAGTAGGCAAACAGGGTGGCAACCAGTGTCTTACCTTCACCGGTGCGCATTTCCGCGATCTTGCCTTCGTGCAAAACCATGCCGCCGATGAGCTGCACGTCAAAATGGCGCATTTCCAGTACGCGGCGCGAACCTTCCCGGACCACGGCAAATGCTTCGGCGAGCAATTGATCCAGCGTTTCTCCCTGCTGATAGCGTGCGCGAAACTCGTCCGTCTTGGCGCGCAGCTGCTCATCGCTGAGCTTCTTCAGCTCAGGTTCCAATGCATTGATTTTGCTGACTGTTTTTGAAATTCGCTTGAGAATCCGGTCGTTACGGCTACCGAAGACCTTGCGCAATAGGGTCGTGACCATGGTGTATCAGGTGATATCGAGGTTCGATCTTGAGTGAATCAAAGGAGGAATGATACCGCATAAACGCAGCGGGGACAGATATAAAATCGGTCCCCGCTGCGTTTATTGACGGAATCAGAAGTAATTTTGACCGTCAACGACTCGCACGCACGAACTTGGTCGGATTGATCTGGCGCCCGTGCTGCAGAACCTCGTAATGCACGTGTGGGCCAGTGGAGCGGCCGCTCGATCCCATCAGCGCGATGGTTTGACCCGGTTCCACCCTGTCACCGGGCTTCACCAGGATTTCGTCGCAATGCCCGTAGCGTGTGGAATAGCCGTTGCCGTGGGCGATCTCGACCAGTTGCCCGTAGCCATAGCGTTTTCCTGCCCAGCTGACCACCCCAGCCGCCGTGGCGACAATCGCATCACCCGTATTTCCCGCGAAATCGAGCCCCTTGTGCATTTCCCTGCGCCCGTGGAAAGGGTCCGTGCGCATGCCATAGTAGGACGACAACCAGCCCTTCGTGATGGGGCGACCGGAAGGGGAAACGGCCTGCCTCAATTCGCGCGCGCTCACCACCTGTTCCAGCATTTCCAGTTGCCGCGCCCGATCGTCGATCTGCAGGGCCAGATCATCGAGAGCCTGCATGAAATCGAATGAAGCCAGTTGCTCGCCCGACAGCGGGTCGGCAGGACCGCCCTGCGCAGGGAGCTGATCGAAATTGAATTCCGAAGCGTCCAGCTTTGCCACTTCGGTCAGTTTCTGACCGAGTGCTTCGACCCGCAGCAGTTGCGCCTGCATCTGGCCGAGACGCAGCGCGAGAGCGTTGAGATGGTTCTGGGCCTCGTCGCGAGCTTCGGCCAGGTCCTTCTTATGCTCCCGTAAGGCAGCCGTCCAGGCGGGTTCGCTCGAATCAGAACTGGTCACGGCCTGGGCCGGAACCCCGGCCAGGTGATAACCGAGCGCAGCCGCTCCCAGCAGGAGCGCGCACAGCGCGAGTATGGCAGGAGCCCAGACGGCGGGCCGACCCAGCTGAATACTGCCAGCCCTTCCCGAAGTTGTGGTGTAGAGCAGAAATTTCATTTACCGTAGCCCAACCGTTTAGGTTTCGAAACTCTATGCCCCGGAAAACCGCCACTACCTGTTCCCGGATTCTGGAAGCTGCCGCCTTGCCGCTGCTTGAGCGTGCCGAGAAGTTGCTGCGGCTCGAACAGACCGTGCTGCAGCTCCTGCCCGAAGACCTCTCCTTGCACTGCAAGGTATTGAACCTTCGCAACAAGGCGCTTATCGTCAGCGCCCCGTCTTCAGCCTGGGCGGCGCGCCTGCGATTTGCCGCGCCCGAGCTTGTAAGGCAACTCCGGTCGCGCTATTCGCTGGATGTGGAAACACTCCAGATACGCATCCGACCGCAGACACCGGAAAACCGTCCGGCGCGCCACACTCAACCGAAATTATCTATGGAAAGCGGCAACTTACTGGCCCAGACCGCGCAGAACATCGAGCACCGCGGACTTCAGGAGGCCTTGTTTCGTCTAGCGGCCAAGGCCCGCGATTTCTGAAGGTTTGGATGATTTTTCAGATGGATAGGAATTGCGGCCGCAGCAGCCATTGCGGCGTGTCGGCCTCGGTCTCGAACGTGACCAGTTCCCAGGCATCCTGCTGCTGAACCAGGGTGCGAAGCAGGCGATTATTCAATGCGTGCCCCGACTTGTAACCCGTGAATGCCCCGATCAGGCCGTGCCCGAGGAGGTACAGGTCTCCTACCGCGTCGAGCACCTTGTGTTTGACAAACTCGTCTTCGTAGCGAAGCCCGTCTTCGTTGACCACCCGGTAGTCATCGAGCACCACCGCGTTATCCAGACTGCCGCCCAGCGCCAGCCTGCGCTCGCGCAGCGATTCGATATCCCGCATGAAACCGAAAGTGCGGGCACGACTGACTTCCCGAACAAAGGAAGTTCTTGAAAAATCGATTTCCGCCTGGCGGGACCGGCCCCGGAACAGCGGATGATTGAATTCAATCGTAAAACCGACCCTGAAGCCGGCGTAAGGACCAAAGCGCGCCCACTTATCGGCGTCCCTGACCTCGACGGAACGGAGAATCCGCAGGTATTTCCTGGCTACGGGTTGCTCATCAATTCCGGCAGACTGGATCAGGAACACGAACGGGCCCGCACTGCCGTCCATGATCGGCACTTCCGGCGCGGTAAGATCGACAATGGCGTTGTCAATGCCGAGACCGGAAAAAGCGGACAGCAGATGCTCGACGGTAGCGACCCGCACACCATCTCTGCGCAAGGTCGTCGAAAGGCAGGTGTCGCCCACATTGTCGAGCCGCGCGGCGATTTCCACCGGCGGATCCAAATCGACACGCCGAAACAGAATCCCGGTGTCGGGTGGCGCAGGCCTCAGGGTCAGATAGACTTGCTCCCCACCATGCAGTCCAACGCCTTTTGCCCGAATTACGTTTCGTAGCGTTCTTTGATAAATCATTGTTTTCGCAGACTCTATGCCCGCAAGGCATAGGACCTGGGTTTCGTTATTAATTGGCTACGCACGACCACAGGGCAACCTACCCGCGAAACAACACCGCTCATCCCCGTACCAGCGAGCTACCCGATGCATCACTGGCATCGCCGCCCGATTATGCCAGCACCCGGCAACCGGTAACAATAGACTGCGGCCGCGTGCCGCCAAAGCACGTCGCGACGGGCCTCCCGCCGTTACGCCCAGCGGAAACCCCGCTGGCTTGCCCGAGCAAGCGCGGCCACTAGGACCGGAGCAGCGCTCTGGCCACGCGCATCGCCCCGAACGGCAGTGCTCTTTACCGCCCTGTCAGACCTTTCAGTCTGCCTGACGACGCAGAAATGCCGGAATATCCAGATAATCCAGATCGTCTGCCGAGGCCGGTGGTGGCAACGGGTCACCGGAAGCCCGCTTACGGATCACCGCAGGCCGCTCCAGGTCCGCGTAATTCACCTCCCCCGTGCGGTTACGGTGAACCAGCTGCACCGGTTTCTCTTCGACCTGCTCCAACTCAGAACCCAGTCCGGTAGCAACCACGGTCACGCGCAGTTCATCGTGCATATCCGGATCGATAACCGTACCCACCACCACGGTGGCGTCCTTGGAGGCAAACTCTTTCACCGTGTTGCCGACTTCCTCGAACTCGCCGATCGACATATCCAGCCCCGCCGTGACATTCACCAGAATGCCGCGCGCGCCCATCAGATTGATATCTTCGAGCAGCGGGCTGTGCACAGCCGCTTCGGCTGCTTCGCGCGCACGATCCTGGCCTGCGGACACACCGGAGCCCATCATCGCCATACCCATCTCTGACATCACCGTGCGTACGTCGGCGAAGTCGACATTGATAAGACCCGGACGGGTGATCAGTTCGGCGATACCCTGCACTGCGCCCTGCAGAACGTTGTTGGCCGCCTTGAAGGCACTCAACAGACTGACCTCCTTGCCCAGCACCTTGAGCAGTTTCTCATTGGGTATGGTGATCAGCGAATCAACGTACTGACTGAGTTCGCTCAGACCGCGATCCGCCACCGCGAGACGCTTGCCACCTTCAAACGGGAACGGTTTGGTTACCACCGCGACCGTCAGGATACCCAGCTCCTTGGCCACCTGCGCAACCACGGGCGCACCACCTGTGCCGGTGCCACCGCCCATGCCCGCGGTGATGAACAACATGTCGGAACCGGCGATCACTTCCTGGATGCGATCGCGGTCCTCCATAGCGGCCTGGCGCCCTACATCGGGATTGGCACCGGCACCCAGCCCCTTGGTAATGCTGTTGCCCAGCTGCAGCGTGGTCCGCGAACCCATGCTGCTCAATGCCTGGGCATCCGTGTTGGCGCAGATGAATTCCACGCCCTCGATATTAGCCTCAACCATGTGCTGGACAGCATTGCCGCCGCCACCACCGACGCCGATCACCTTGATGACCGCGTTCTGACTGTATGAATCCATAAGCTCAAACATGTGACTTCTCCTCTCTCTCGGTCAGCGCCTGCTTATTTAGAAATTTCCCTGAAACCAACTCTTCATCCGCTCCCACACGCCACGCACACCACGCCCGATATTTGCATCAAACACCCGCTGGGCGCGATTCTGGTGACCAAACAGCAACAGCCCTACACCCGTCGCATAAATCGGGTTACGCACCACATCCACCAGTCCGATAACACTCTGTGGAATTCCTAACCGCACCGGCATGTGAAACACTTCCTCAGCCAGCTCTACCAGACCTTCTATCTTGGAACTGCCGCCCGTCAGCACGATGCCGGCGGCGATCAGGTCTTCGAATCCACTGCGTCGCAACTCTGCCTGCACCAGCGTCAACAGCTCCTCGTAACGGGGCTCGACGACTTCGGCCAGTGTCTGGCGCGCAAGGCGCCGCGGCGGCCGTTCCCCGACGCTGGGCACCTCGATGGTGTCATCGCTGGCCGCCAGCTGGGTCAGCGCGCAGGCATACTTGATCTTGATTTCGTCCGCATACTGCGTCGGCGTGCGCAGCGCCACGGCAATGTCATTGGTGACCTGGTCACCGGCAATCGGAATCACTGCGGTGTGGCGAATGGAACCCTCGGTGAACACCGCGATATCGGTGGTGCCACCACCGATATCCACCAGACACACACCCAGATCCTTTTCGTCCTCGGTGAGCACCGAGTAGCTCGAGGCCAGTTGTTCCAGGATGATGTCATCGACTTCCAGGCCACAGCGGCGCACGCACTTGATAATGTTCTGTGCCGCGCTGACCGCGCCGGTCACCATGTGCACCTTGGCTTCCAGACGCACACCGCACATGCCCACCGGTTCACGGATGCCGTCCTGTTCGTCAATGACAAATTCCTGCGGCAGGATGTGCAGAATTTTCTGGTCGGCCGGTATCGCAACCGCGCGCGCCGCGTCGATCACCCGTTCCACGTCACCGGGCGTGACCTCGCGGTCGCGGATCGCCACAATACCGTGGGAATTCAGGCTGCGAATGTGACTGCCGGCGATCCCTGCGTATACGGAGTGGATCTGGCATCCCGCCATCAGCTCGGCTTCTTCCACCGCACGCTGTATCGAATGCACGGTTGATTCGATGTTGACCACCACGCCTTTCTTCAGACCCTTGGAGGGGTGAGAGCCGATACCGATGATCTCGATCTCGTCCTGCGGCGAGATTTCCCCGACAATGGCAACGACCTTGGATGTACCGATATCCAGGCCGACAATCATGTTTTTTTCCGATTTTTTCGTCATGCCGCTAATCCGGACTTAACCGGCGCCCTTGACCTCTTCGTTCATCGCTTGCCAGCGCACCGCGAACCCGTTGCTGTAACGCAGGTCCACCCCAACCAGTCTTCCGTTTGCTGCCGCGAGGATGGCCGGGTATACGCGCACAAAACGCTCGACCCGCTGCACCGGATGGTTTCTGCCCACCTCGACGGTCAGCCCATTGCTCAGCTGCACGTGCCAAGTGCGCCGCGCGTCCAGCCGCAGGCTGTCGATACCAAGCTTCAGGGGCTGCAGTATCTCCAGCATCTGCTGATACATACCGAGCACCCGCTGCTGGTGCCCGTCCGGCCCCTCGAGGTGCGGCAAGCCTGGTAACTCCGCCACCTGCTCGGGCTCGAAGACCTGTGCCCGCGGGTTGAGCAGACCCCGCTCGCCCCAGTGCGCAATCGCCTGTTGCTCGAGCACCTGAACGGTCAGCTGATCCGGCCACACGCGCCGCACGGAAACCTGGTCAACCCAGGGCAGCTGCTGCAAGCGCTCCTGAATCTCGCCGACCTGCGACGCAAAAAAACCCTGTTCCGTCAGCGCCGCCAGCTGGTTCTGCAGCTGCGCCTCCTGCAACTGTACGAAGCGCCCTTCCACGTGCACGGTGCGCACCGGCCAGTAGTGCGGATCCTTCATCCAGTTCAGCATCAGGGTCAGACCGGCAACGCTGCCTGCCACGGTGGTCAGCGCGAGCAGCGGCTTCAGCCAGTGGCTTACCGGTCGCACCTTGCGCTCGCGCTTGCGTTTTGCCTGTGCCTGTTTGCCCGCCATCGCCACGCCTACTCCGCCATACTGCTTTCAAGGATGCGCCACACCAGTTCCGGCATATCCCAGCCGTAGACCTGCGCCGCCATCGGCACCAGGCTATGATCCGTCATGCCGGGCACCGTGTTGACCTCGATCAGCCAGGGCCGCTGCGCGGCATCGACAAAAAAGTCCACGCGCCCCCATCCCGATGCACCGACGACTCGAAACGCCCGCATCGCCAGATCCTGCAAACCGGATTCCACGTCTTCGAGCAAGCCGCACGGACAGTGATAACGCGTCGTGTCGGCAAGATACTTTGCCTCGTAGTCATAGAATTCGCGCGGTGTCTCCAGGCGTATCAGTGGCAGCGCAGTGTCAGCAACAATGGCCGCGGTGTACTCGACACCGTAAACCCAGCTTTCCGCGAGCACTTCGCGGTCGAAACGGCTGGCCTCCTGCCAGGCTTTTTTCAGATCACGCTCCTGTTCCACCTTGGTCATACCGATGCTGGAGCCTTCGCGAACCGGCTTGAGCATCACCGGAAACCCCAGTGCCGGCACCGCCTGCAGATCCGCATCCCGCTGCAGCACCGTAAATGTGGGGGTCGGCAGACCGGCGCCCGCCCACACCTGCTTGGTACGTAACTTGTCCATCGACAGCGCCGAGCCCAACACACCGCTGCCGGTGTAGGGAATCCCCAGGCTTTCCAGCAGACCCTGAACCACGCCGTCTTCACCACCGCGACCGTGCAGGGCGATAAAAGCACGATCGAAACCGCCGCTACCAAGTTGCGACACGAAATCGTCGCCGCCCGCATCCAGGGACAGTGCCTGCACGCCGCGCTGCTGCAGGGCATCCAGAATCGCCTGCCCGCTGCGCAGCGAGATCTCGCGCTCCGCCGAGCGCCCGCCCATCAATACGGCGACCTTGCCAAACGCCTGCGCGCTTTGAATCCGCGCCGTCATTCAAACTCCCCGATAATGCGCACTTCCGGCTCCAGCCACACGCCGTGCTTCTGTTTGACCTGTGACTGCACGTAGCGCATCAGCGCCTCGATGTCTGCCGCCTTCGCGCCGCCCAGGTTGACGATAAAGTTGGCGTGCTTTTCCGATACCTGGGCATTGCCGATACGTTCGCCCTTGAGACCACAACTCTCGATCAGGCGCGCAGCGAAGTCGTGCGGCGGGTTACGGAACACCGAGCCGCAACTGGGCTGCTGGGTCGGCTGGGTGGCCGAGCGGCGCTCCAG
The DNA here is from genome assembly GCA_020347685.1 of Gammaproteobacteria bacterium. Lineage (GTDB taxonomy): Bacteria > Pseudomonadota > Gammaproteobacteria > DSM-19610 > DSM-19610 > Thiogranum. Next base: position 950,711 of record CP070738.1, read on the forward strand.
CAGTTCCTTGATGCGGGCCTGCGCCGCAGCGCTGTCACCGCTCTTGAGTTGCAGGTCTACGGCTACAAACCATTCGTTCTCGGGACCCGCCACGGTGCGGTAGGAGACCTGATAGCTGCCCGGCGTGCGCACATGCAGTTCGCCACGTCGGTCCAGGGTCTGGACGCTGCTCACCAGCAACCAGGTTTCACCACCAAAGGCACCGGCATTCATCGCCAGCGCACCACCCATGGTGCCGGGAATGCCGGCCAGAAATTCGGCGCCCACCAGGCCGGCGCGCGCAGCAAAACGCGCAACCTTCGCGCAGGCGACTCCGGCGCCGGCGCGCACCTTGTCGCCCTCCAACAGCTTCAAGGTGTCCAGCCCGCCGAAAGGCAGGATTGCCGTACCCCGAATACCGCCGTCGCGCACCAGCAGGTTGCTGCCCAGACCCACCCAGTAGAGGGGCTCGTCAGCAGGCAGCGTGATGAGAAACTGCTGCAGATCCTGCAGATCGGCAGGCCGATAACAGCGATCGGCAGGCCCGCCGGCCCGCCAGCTGGTATGCGCCGACATGGGCTCGTTGAGTTTTAGGTCGCCGCGCAATACAGACATAGACTCAGCCGCCATCATGATTTGCATTTACCCCCACGCTCAGAGCCACCTGTACGGCTCCTGATCGCGTTTTGCTTGCCCTGCTGCTGGGCTGAGGACGCAGCGCGCGCCGATCTCGCCACCCACGAGCGGCTCTGCAACGGCTCGCCACACCCCATACGGAAACGCAACTTGACACTCGAACTCACGCATTACCTCCCGCCTGCAGCCCGGCTAGTGTGTCGGGCAAATTCGCAGCAACGGCACCGATGGAACCCGCGCCCAGGGTCAACAGCACATCCCCGGGCTGCAGCAGGTCATTGAGCACCTTTGGCAGGGTTTCCACGTCTTCGACGAACACCGGATCGACGCGCCCCCGGCCGCGCACGGCGCGGCACAGCGCGCGCCCGTCGGCGCCCGAAATCGGCGCCTCACCCGCGGCGTAGACTTCGGTGATCAGCAGCACATCCGCGTTCACCAGCACCTGGGCAAAGTCATCCAGCAGGTCGTGGGTACGCGAATAGCGATGCGGTTGAAACGCCACCACCAGGCGTCGCTCCGGCCAACCGTGGCGCGCGGCTTCCAGGGTTGCAGCAATTTCACTTGGGTGATGCCCGTAGTCATCGATCAGCAGCACCGTGCCGCCGGCGACCGGAATTTCACCGTGGACCTCGAAGCGTCTGCCGATACCGGCGAAGGTCTCCAGCGCGTGCTGGATCGCCGAGTCGTCGACCCCCAGCTCGCGCGCGACCGCCACTGCGGCCAGTGCGTTCAGCACATTGTGACGACCGGGCAGGTTGAGCACTACGGCGAGCGGCGGGTGCTCGGCCTGGCGGATTTCGAAGTGCATCTGCATACCGCGCTGCTGCAGGTTCAGGGCACGGATATCCGCGTCGTCCGAGTCGATGCCGTAGCTACACACCTGGCGGGTGAGTTCGGGCAGCACATCGCGCACATTGGGGTCGTCGAGGCACAGCACCGCCAGGCCATAGAAAGGCAGGTGGTGCAGAAACTCCACGAACGTCTGGCGCAGGCGCTGGAAATCCCCCCCGTAGGTCGACAGGTGATCGGCATCGATATTGGTCACCACCGCCAGCATCGGCTGCAGGTACAGGAACGACGCGTCGCTCTCATCCGCTTCCGCCACCAGGTAGCGGCCACTGCCGAGACGCGCGTGGCTGCTGGCGCTGTTGAGCTGCCCGCCGATCACGAAGGTCGGGTCCAGTCCGGCGTCGGCCAGAATGCTCGCCACCAGGCTGGTGGTGGTGGTCTTGCCGTGTGTGCCGGCGACCGCGATGCCGTGGCGAAAACGCATGATTTCGGCCAGCATCTCGGCGCGCGGCACCACCGGAATGCGACGCTCGCGGGCCGCGGCGACTTCCGGGTTTTCCTCATTCACCGCGCTGGACACCACCACTACATCGCATTCGGCCACGTGGCCGGCGTCGTGCCCCAGCCAGATCTGTGCACCCTGTTGCTGCAGGCGACGGGTCACGGCATTGGCGCGCAGATCCGATCCACTGACCTCGTAGCCGAGGTTCAACAGCACCTCGGCGATCCCGCCCATGCCGGCGCCACCGATGCCCACGAAATGCGCGCGGCGAATACGCCGCATGCTCTCCGGATTCGCCGTTGCGGGTTGCGGAGCAGGCATCAGGCAGCCTCCCTCCAGCCGGTTGCAGCGATACAGTGACCGGCAACCTGCGCCGCGGCGTCGGGCAGGGCACGGGCGCGCGCGCGACGTGCCATATCCCGCAGCTGACCCGGCTGCTGCAGCAGTGCAAGGTGTTCGCGCAGGCGCTCGGGGGTCATCTCTGGCTGCGGCAGCAGTACGGCGGCACCCGCGTCAACCAGGTAGCGTGCATTGGCGGTCTGGTGGTCATCGACAGCGTGCGGATAGGGCACCAGGATCGAGGCAACACCCACCGCGGCAAGTTCCGCGATGGTCAGTGCACCGGCGCGGCACAACACCAGGTCGGCCCAGCGGTAGGCCGCGGCCCTGTCATCGATAAAGGCATCCAGCCTGACTGCGACACCGGCGTTGTCGTAGGCGGCGCGCGCCGTGTCGATATGACGCAAACCGGTCTGGTGCCAGACTTCCGGGCGCTGCTGCGCTTCAATCCCTGCCAGGGCAACCGGGACCTGCTCATTGAACACGGCGGCCCCCAGGCTGCCGCCGACCACCAGCAGGCGCGGGCGGCGCGAGGCGGGGTCGGGCTCGCGAAACTCGAGCGCGGCGATACTGCTGCGTACCGGGTTACCGGTATGCAGCGCACCCGGCAGGCTGCCGGGGAACGCTTCCAGCACCGGTTTGGCCAGTGGTGCCAGCATGCGGTTGGTCAGACCGGCGACGGAATTCTGTTCGTGGATCACCAGCGGGCGGCGCAGCAGCCATGCCATGGCACCACCCGGACCGGTGGTGAAACCGCCCATGCCGAGCACCGCCGCCGGGCGCAGCCGCAGCAGAATCCAGGCGGCCTGCAGCAGCGCCCAGGCGAGCATGAAGGGTCCCGTCAGCTGGCGCAACAGACCCTTGCCGCGCAACCCGCTCACCCTGATCCAGTGCACGGGGATGCCGGTCGGCGGCACCACGCGAGCCTCCAGGCCGGCGCGCGTTCCCAGCCAGGCCACCGGCCAGCCGAGCAGCTGCAGCTGCTCGGCGACCGCGAGCGCCGGGAACACGTGCCCGCCGGTACCGCCGGCCATAATGAGGATGGGGCGCCTAGGCTGCATGGAGAACGCCCCCCGCTGCATGGTTCAGATACGTCGCTCTGCGGGTCACTGGGACCTCCTGCGACGCCGGGCGGCGGCGCTGCCCGAGGCAGGCAGGCTGTTCACGGTACAGCGGGTCTCGTAGTCGATACGCAGTAACAGCGCGACCGCCACGCAGGTAACCAGCATGCTGCTGCCGCCATAGCTCATCAGCGGTAGTGTCAGGCCCTTGGTTGGCAACAGGCCGGTATTGACGCCGATATTGATAAACGCCTGCAGGCCCAGCCAGGTGCCGATGCCATAGCCGAGATAGGCTGCAAACAGATTGCCGCCCTGCTCCGCGACCGCGGCGATGGTATAGGCGCGCGCTACCACAAAGGCATACAGCCCCAGCAGCACCAGAATACCGACCAGTCCGAGTTCCTCGGCCAGCACCGCAAACACGAAGTCGGTGTGCGCCTCCGGCAGATAGAACAGCTTCTGGATACTCGCGCCCAGCCCGACCCCGAACCACTCACCGCGCCCGATCGCCATCAGCGACTGGGTCAGCTGGAAACCGCTGTTGAAGGGGTCTTCCCAGGGGTTGAGAAACGCGGTCAGGCGCTGCATGCGATAGGGAGAGGAAACCGCCAGCAGAGCGAAAGCACCACCGGCTGCGGCGATCAGCGCGGCGAACTTCCACAGGCTGACACCCGCCATGAACATCATCACCAGCACGGTGCTCATCAACACCACCGTGGTGCCGAAATCCGGCTCCAGCAGCAACAGCAGCGAGGCCAGTCCGATCAGCCCGAGCGGTTTGATGAAACCGGCGCGCGTTTCGCGCACATTGTCGGCGTGGCGCACCAGATAACCGGCCATGTAGATGAGCGCCAGCAGCTTGGCGGGCTCGGAGACCTGCAGACGGAACACCCCCAGGTCCATCCAGCGCGTGCTGCCGTTGACCGTGGTGCCCAGGCCGGGCAGCAACACCGCCGCCAGCAGCAGTATGGCTACCAGGATGCACAGGCGGCTGCACTGTTCCCACCAGGCCAGTTTGATACGCAGCGTCAGCACACCCAGCACCAGCCCCATGACAAGATACAGGGTCTGGCGCAGCGCGAAATGAAACGTGCCCAGCTGCAGGCGCTCGGCTACCGGCATGGAGGCCGAAGCCACCATGACCAGGCCAAGCGAAAACAGCGCCGCGACCGCCGCCAGCAGGACAAAATCGAGGCGCGGACAACTCGCGCCGCGGCGCACCGGCATATCCGGGAGCAGCATCGCGAGACTCACGTGTAGAACTCCCGTACCGCCCGCATGAACACCTCACCGCGGTGCTGGTAATCGTTGAACATGTCAAAACTGGCGCACGCCGGCGACAACAACACAGTGTCACCTGCATCCGCCAGGGTCGCGGCACTGTGTACCGCATTGGTCATATCGGAAACAAACACGGTATCGAAGCGTCCCGCCAGGGCGTCGGCAATGTCATGCGCCGCCTCGCCGAGCAACACCACCGCCTTGACGCGATCATCCATGCCCTCGGCCAGCTGGCGGAAATCGGCGCCCTTGCCGCGGCCACCGGCGATCAGCACCAGCGGGCCATCGAAGCCATGGATCGCCGCCAGCGCGGCACCGATATTGGTGCCCTTGGAATCGTTGAACCAGCTCACACCCTGGTATTCACCCACCCATTGGGCGCGGTGCGGCAGCCCCTGGAATTCCCTGAGCACCTGCAGCATGGCAGGCCGGGAAAGCCCCGCCGCCTCGCCCAGCGCCAGGGCCGCCAGTGCGTTGGCAAGGTTATGGCGTCCCGGCATGCGCACCTCGGCGACCGGCAGCCAGCGCTCACCGCCTTTCGCGATCCAGCTGGCATTGCCGGCGACGCTCACCCCGAAGTCTTGGTCGCCGGGTTGCTGCAAGGTAAATCCGACCATCGAGCCGCTGCCGTCGGCCAGTGCGCAGGCTACCGGATCGTCGCGGTTCACCACCTGCACCGCGGCACCGCGGTATATCTGCTGCTTGGCCTGGGCGTAGCTCGCCAGCGAATCATAACGGTCCAGATGGTCCGCACAGATATTCAGCACGGTGGCCGCACAGGAGCGCAGGCTGGAGACCGATTCGAGCTGGAAACTGGACAGCTCCAGCACATAGAGGTCGGGCTCCTGCTCCTGGATCAGATCCAGCGCCGGCACGCCCAGATTACCGCCCACCCGCACGTCCTTGCCGGCGCGCCGCGCCATGGCACCGACCAGGGTGGTCACCGTGCTCTTGCCGTTGGAACCGGTGACCGCAACCACCGGCGCGGTTGCCGTGCGCGCGAACAATTCGATATCACCGATTACTTCAACACCGCGCTGCTGCGCCGCGACCAGCAACGGCTCGTGAAGCGAGACGCCCGGACTGACCACGATGCGTTGCGCACGCGCAAACGCCTCGGCATCGAAACCACCCAGGAACAGCGCGATGTCCGGCAACTCCTGCTGCATGGCAGCCAGCGCGGGCGGCTGTTCGCGGCTGTCGGTCACAGCCACCTCGACACCGCGCCGTGCCAGAAAACGCGCGCAGGACAGCCCCGTGACACCGAGACCGACCACCAGCGTGCGAGCGTGTTGTAACGGATCCGGATCCATATAGTCTGCCGCGGAATACATCAATCGCCCGTTACAGCAAAACCAGCACCACAACGATGACAGCGAAAGTCATACCGACAACAGCAATTTGACTCTTTTCGTCCATCGCAACCTCTCGTCAGCGAATTTTCAACGTTGCCAGCCCAAACAGCACCAGAATTACCGTAATGATCCAGAACCGCACGATGACGCGCGGCTCCGGCCAGCCCTTCAGTTCGAAATGGTGATGCAGCGGCGCCATGCGGAAAATGCGCCGACCGGTCAGCTTGAAGGAAGTCACCTGCAGGATCACCGAAACGGTCTCCATCACGAACACCCCGGCCATGACGAAAAACACCAGTTCCTGGCGCGCCAGCACCGCCACAATACCGAGCGCAGCGCCGAGCGCCAGCGCCCCCACGTCGCCCATGAACACCTGTGCGGGATAGGCGTTGAACCACAGGAAGCCGAGCCCGGCGCCGACCATGGCACCGCAGAACACGGCGATTTCGCCGACTTCGCGGATAAAGGGAATACCGAGATACTTGGCGATATAGGCATGGCCGGTGGCATAGGTGAACACCGCCAGCGCGCCGGCTATCAGCACCGAGGGCAGAATGGCCAGACCGTCCAGACCGTCGGTCAGATTCACGGCGTTGCTGGAGCCGACCACCACGAAATACACCAGCACTACATACCAGCCGCCCAGGGCGACAGCGATATCCTTGAAGAACGGTACGAACAGCTGGGTTTCGAGCGGAGACTGCGCGTAATGGAACAAGTACAGCCCCGCCGCCAGCGCCGCCAGCGACTGCCAGGTATATTTTGCTCGGGCCGACAGCCCCTTGCTGTTGCCGTACACAATCTTGCGGTAGTCGTCGACCCAGCCGATGACGCCGAACGCCAGCGTTACCAGCAGCACCACCCACACATAGCGGTTGGCGAGATCGGCCCACAACAGGGTGGACACGGCGATTGCGACCAGGATCAGCGCGCCACCCATGGTCGGGGTGCCGGCCTTGGAGAAGTGCGTCTCGGGACCGTCCGTACGCACCTGCTGACCGATCTGGCGAAAGCTCAGATGGCGGATCATCCACGGACCCACCAGAAAGGAAATCAGCAACGCGGTCAGTGCGCCCAGGATGGTGCGCAGGGTCAGGTACTGAAACACGTTGAAGCCGCTGTGGAACTGGCTCAGATAGTCAGCGAGATGAACGAGCACCTATGCCCTCCCCCGCTCGGCTGCGGCGTTGGACAGCCGCAGCGCCGCAACCACCCGTTCCATGCGCATGGCACGCGAACCCTTGACGAGCATCAGCACCCCCGGGCGCGCGATCTCCCCGAGACGTCTGGTCAGCGCATCCACATCGGCAAAGGCTTCCGCCCCAGCGCCGAACGCTTCGGCCGCCTGCTGCGCCAGTTCGCCCAGCGCGAACAAACGCTGCACCCCGTTGCGCTTCGCTTCCTCGCCCATCTGGCGATGCAGGCCCCGGCCCTCCTTGCCCAGTTCGCCCATGTCGCCCAGCACCAGCCAGGGCTCGGCGTCGGCGCCCGCCAACAGCCGCAACGCAGCCTCCAGCGAGGCGGGGTTGGCGTTATCGGTATCATCGATCCGCGGCCCGCCATGGAGGCCGGGCAGACTTTCCCAGCGGCCGGGCACCGGCCGCACCGCGGCAAGGCCGGCGACGATGTGCTGCAGCGGGATCTCCAGCGCCACGGCGGCGGCCGCCGCCGCCAGCGCATTCATGACATTGTGCCGACCCGGCAGCGCCAGGCGCAGGCTGGCCGCGCCCGCGGGCGTGTGCAGTTCCACATCGCTGCCCTGCAGGTCGCCGCGCCACTGCGCCTGCACCTCGGCGCGCTGCTCGAGACCGAAGCTTATCACCGGCCGTGAGCCCGCCATGGCGCGCCACAGCCCGGCATAATGGTCGTCGGCATTGATGACGCACACGGCATCGCTCGCCAGGCAGTCGAACAGTTCCCCCTTGGCCTTCGCCACACCCTCCAGACTGCCGAAGCCCTCCAGGTGCGCGGGACCGGCGTTGTTCACCAGCCCGACCGTGGGTTGTACCAGGCGCGTAAGGTAGGCGATTTCGCCGGGGTGATTGGCGCCCATTTCGACCACCGCATAGCGATGCTGCGCGCCCAGCCCGAACAGAGTCAGAGGCACACCGATGTCGTTATTGAGGTTACCAGAGGTCACCAGGGCCTCGCCGCAACGCGCCACGATGGCGGCGATCATTTCCTTGACCGTGGTCTTGCCGTTGCTGCCGGTCAGCCCCACCACCGGGATAGCAAACTGCGCACGCCAGTGCGCGGCCAGTTCGCCCAGCGCAATACGGGTGTCGCCGACTTCCAGCAGCGGCAGCTCCGTATCACGCGGCTCGCTCACCGCCGCAGCGGCGGCACCGCGCTGCTGCGCCTGCTCCAGGTAGTCGTGACCGTCGAAGCTGGGACCGCGCAGGGCCACAAACAAGTTGCCCTGCGCCAGGGTGCGGGTATCGGTACTGACGCCACGGAACGTCACTTCCGCGCCCCGTCGCCTGGCATTGAGAACCTCAGCGGCTTGTGACAACGGCATGGTCATCATCCACCGAGCCTCCGCAGCACGGTCTGCACCTGCACCCGATCGCTGAACGGATGCCGAGCGGCACCGATCTGCTGATAATCTTCATGCCCCTTGCCTGCCACCAGCACCAGGTCATCCGGCGCTGCCTCGCGGATCGCGGTCTCGATGGCAGCGGCGCGCTCGGCGATTCGCGCAGCACGCCCCGGCGCGGCGAAACCGGACTGGATCTCATCGAGAATGTTTTCAGGGTCCTCGCTGCGCGGATTGTCGCTGGTGAGGATCACGCGGTCGGCATAGCGCTCGGCTGCAGCGCCCATCTGCGGACGCTTGCCGCGGTCGCGATCACCGCCGGCCCCGAACACGCAAACCAGCTCCCCGGAACAGTGCGGGCGCAGTGCCTGCAACGCGCTCTCCAGGGCGTGGGGGGTATGGGCATAATCGACCACCACGCGCGCTGCGCCCGGCACACCGAACAGCTCCATGCGCCCGGGCACGGTGCTCACTCGCGCCAGGCGCTGCACCGCGGTATCCAGCGGCAAACCGGCGGCCAGCAGGGCGCCCAGTGCAGCGAGCAGGTTTTCGGCATTAAAAGCGCCCAGCAGCGGCGCCTCGAAGTCTGCCGCCCCCCAGCTCGACTCGATACGCAACGCAATGCCGCGTTCCAGCGCCGCGACCGAGCGCAGCTCGAGCCAGTCGGGGTAGCGTCGCGCCTCGCCGCCGGCGCCGCCCTGGTAGGCGATCAGCTGCAGCCGGTCGCCGAGCTGTTGCGCGAGCTGACGACCGAATGCGTCTTGCACATTGAGCACCGCGCAGGCCAGCCCCGGCGACATGAGCAGTCGGCGTTTGGCTTCGGCGTAGGCTTCAACGCTGCCGTGGTAGTCCAGGTGATCGCGACTGAGGTGCGTCAGCACCGCGGTATAGAAGTTGACGCCGGCGGTGCGGTGCTGGTGCAGGGCGTGCGAAGACACTTCCATCACCGCCTGGCGCACACCCTGGTCGCGCAGCGCCGCGAACTCGGCCTGCAGGCGCAGCGCGTCCGGCGTGGTGTGGGTCGGGGTACGCAGGGCGCCGTAGACGCCGTAGCCCAGCGTGCCCAGCAGCCCGCAAGTCCGGTCCGCACCCGACAGCGCCTGGGCGACGAAATGGCTCACCGAGGTCTTGCCGTCGGTGCCGGTCACGCCGATGACGTGCATCTCGGCCGTGGGATGGTCGTAGAAACGGTCCGCGATAATGCCGAGCTTATGCGCCAGGCCGGGCACCGCCACCGTCGGCACGGCGAGCGATTCCGCCAGGCGCTGCAGTTCCGCGTCCTGGACCGGCTCCCACAGCACCGCGGCGGCACCGCGCTGCAGCGCCTGGTCCACATAACGCAAACCATGCGCCTGCAGACCCTGGGCGGCAAGAAACAGGTCGCCCGGCTGGAGCGCGCGACTGTCGGTGGCAAGACCCGCCACCTCGAGGGTCGGCAGCGTCTGCTCGGGGCAAAGCCCCTCCAGCAGCCAGGCCAGCGACAGCGCGGGCATGTGTGACTCGGCCGTCATCATGCCGGGCCCTCCTGGTGCGAGAGTTCGGTTTGCAGCAGCGGGGCATCGTCCGGCGTTACATTGAGCAGCCGCAGCGCGCCCGCCATGACACTGGAAAACACCGGCCCCGCCACCAGGCCGCCGTAGTGCTCGTCCTTGCCGGGTTCATTGATCACCACCACCGCCACCAGGCGCGGATCGCTGGCCGGCGCCATACCGGCAAACAGCGACACATAGCGATCGTCCGCGTAACCGCCAGCCACCGACTTGTGCACCGTGCCGGTCTTGCCCGCCACCCGGTAGCCCTGCACCGCCGCCATGGGCGCAGTGCCGCCTTTCTTGACCACCGACTCCATCATGGTGCGCACGGAACGTGCCACCGCGGGTGTGAACACCGGGATCCGCTGCGCCTGTTCCTCGCGGCTCAGCAGGGTCACCGGTACCCGGTAACCGTCGTTCGCGAACACCCCA
>CP070738.1:961252-965100 GCA_020347685.1 Gammaproteobacteria bacterium
CGAGTTACTGGCCGGCTGGCTGTCCGCACTCGGCTTTCGCGCCGAGATTCTGCCGATAGCGGACCAGCCCGACAAAGCCAACCTGATCGCCACGCTCGGCTCAGGACCGGGCGGCCTGGTACTGGCCGGGCACACGGATACGGTGCCCTTTGACCAGGGACGCTGGAAGCACGACCCGTTCCGACTGACTTGCGCGGACGGTCGTCTGTACGGTCTCGGCACCTCTGATATGAAGGCGTTTCTGGCCCTGGCGGTGGAGGCGGCAAGCAGCTTCACGGCCCCCCAGCTGCAACAGCCGCTCATTATCGTTGCCACGGCTGACGAGGAGAGCTCCATGTCCGGCGCCAAGGCCCTGGTGGATGCGCGGCGCCCACAGGCGCACTACGCCGTCATCGGCGAGCCCACCGGCATGCGCCCGGTGCGGATGCACAAAGGCATCCTCATGGAGGCGATTCACCTGCGCGGGCGCTCCGGCCACTCCAGCGATCCGGCGCTCGGTAACAGCGCCCTGGAGGGCATGCACCGGGTGCTGGGAGAACTGCTGCGCTGGCGGGCCGAACTGCAGGCCCAGAACCGTAACCCGCTGTTCGCCGTGCCCTATCCCACCCTGAACCTAGGGCATATCCATGGCGGGGACAATCCGAACCGGATTTGCGCCGACTGCGAATTGCACATCGACCTGCGTCCGATTCCGGGCATGGATCTGCAGGCCTTGCGCGAAATCATGCAGACGCGTTTGCGGGCGGTAATACAGGATACCGGACTGGAGCTCAGCTGCCGCCCGCTGTTCGACGGCACGCCGGCGATGGAGACGGCGGCCAGCTCGGAGATCGTGCGCGCGACCGAGGCGTTGACAGGCCACCAGGCCGGCGCGGTCGCGTTCGGCACCGAGGGGCCCTATTTCACCCAGATGGGCATCAATACCGTGGTATTGGGACCAGGGGACATTGACCAGGCTCACCAGCCCGACGAGTACCTCGCTGAGGCGCGTATTGCCCCGATGCTGGAATTGCTGCGCAAGCTGATCCAGCAGTTCTGCGTTGCGCGCGCGGCCTAGCGGCGGGTGTCCCGCCGGCCCGGAACAGTTGTTTTGGAGCTGCTGAAAAAGTTAATCTAACGACTATGCCTGCGCAACAAAAACAACAAAAAAACGCCTTTGTTACCAGCATCCGCCAGGCGGCGCCCTACATCCAGGCACACCGCGGAGCGACCTTCGTCATCAGCTTCGGAGGTGAAAGCGTCGATGAACACTTCGACCAGCTGGTTCACGACATTGCACTCATACATACGCTGGGTATCCGCCTGGTGCTGGTACACGGGGCGCGCCCCCAGATCGAGCACCGTCTGAAACAGAGACAGGCGGAGATACAGTACGTCAACGGACTCAGGGTGACAGACGACGAGGCGCTGGCAGCAGTCAAGGATGCGGTGGGCAGCCTGCGGGTGGAGATCGAGGCGAAGCTGTCCATGAGCCTGGTCAACACGCCGACCGCTGGCGCCCGCATCGGCGTTGCCACCGGAAACTTCGTTATCGCCAGGCCGCTCGGCATCCGCGACGGTATCGACTATTGCCACACCGGGGAAGTGCGCCGCCTTGACGCCGCCGGGATTCACCAGCAGCTGGACGCGGGCCGGGTGGTATTGCTGTCGCCATTGGGCTATTCGCCGACCGGCGAAGTCTTCAACCTCAGTGCCGAAGAGGTAGCGACCGCGGCAGCGGTGGCGCTGCACGCGGAAAAGCTGATACTGCTGGTGGACGACGCCGGCCTGCGTGACAGCAAGCGTCGCCTGCTGCGGCAGCTGTCGCTGCTGGACGCCGAACAGGTATTGCGGTTACGCCGCAAACTCAGCGATGCATGGATCCGCCACCTGGGCAATGCGGTGGAGAGCTGCCGGCGCGGCGTGAAGCGCACCCACCTGATCGACCGCACTGCCGACGGCGGCCTGCTCATGGAGCTGTTCACGCGCGACGGCATCGGTACTCTGATCACTGCCGAGAGCTACGAGGGTCTGCGTGCCGCCAGCATCGATGACGTCGGCGGCATTCTGCAGCTGATAGCGCCCCTCGAAGAGGAAGGGGTACTGGTGAAGCGCTCGCGCGAACTGCTGGAAATGGAGATCGACCATTTCCTGGTGGTGAAACGCGACGGCATGATCGTGGCCTGCGCCGCACTTTACCCCTATCCCGGCGCCGTCGCGGAACTCGCCTGCCTGGCGGTACACCCGGATTATCGCTCCCAGGGGCGCGGCGACAGCCTGTTGCAGGCCATCGAGCAGCGCGCCCGTCACACCGGCATTAAACGCCTGTTCGTGCTGACCACCCGCACCGCGCACTGGTTCCAGGAACGCGGTTTCCGCAAGATGGATCTCGCCGACCTGCCGGTCGAAAAACAGAGCCTGTACAACTACCAGAGAAAATCGAAAGTCTTCATCAAGGCGGTCGAATAGTGCCGGATAACACACCCGCAGCACAGCCAGCGCCAGTGCGCATCGCCCAGATCACCGACACGCATCTGTATGCAGACCCGAACGGGGCGCTGCTGGGGCTGAACACCCGACGCTGCCTGCAGGCCGTTATTGAACTGGCGCTGCAGTCCGGAGGCGCCGACCTGGTGGTGGCAAGCGGCGATCTCGCTCACGACGGTACGGTGGAGGCCTACCGACAGGTGCGCACCTGCTTCAGCCGCATCGGCGCAGCGGTCTGCTGCCTGCCCGGCAACCATGACGAAGCCGGCGCATTGCGCGAACACCTTAATCAGAATGGTTTTCACAGTATCCGCAGCCGTTGCCTGGGCGCGTGGCAGCTGGTGTTCCTGGACTCAACCGTGGCGGGGAGCGAAGGCGGCCACCTCGCGGCGAGCGAACTGGAGGCGCTGGATGCCGCACTGCAGGACCGGCCCGATGCGCCAGCGCTAGTGTGTCTGCACCACCAGCCGGTCGAGATCGGCAGTCGCTGGCTGGATACCATGAAGGTCGACAATCCGGAGGCTTTTTTCGCCATCATCGACCGCCACCCGCAGGTGCGCGCTGTGGTGTGGGGACACGTACACCAGGCCTTCGAACAGCGTCGCAATGAGGTCATGCTGCTTGCCACGCCCTCCACCTGCCTGCAGTTCCTGCCCGGCAGCGAGCAGTTTGCCGTCGAACAGATCCCGCCCGGTTTTCGCTGGCTGGATCTATATCCGGACGGAAGCCTGCAAACCGGTATAAAGCGCCTGCCACAGATGCCCGGCACCATCGACCTGAGTGCGCGCGGTTACTAACAGCTGTTAACCACGAAGGCACACAAAGGAACGCGCTTGGGCTCCATGCCCCTCCCGGTACGACATCATGCCGGCAGCGGGTAGCGCTCCATCAGATAGCCCAGGCAATCCTGCCGGATCACCCGCTCGTCCAGGGTCAGCATGGCCGGCATCACGGCACGGTGGGTGCGTAACAGCTCACTCTCGACCCGGAAAAAGCGCTGCGCCACTTCCAGGCCCTGCTCGTCGACAACCTCCAATGGCATACCGTCCACACCGTTGAGTCGCGCCAGCGTGGTGCCGGGCGGCAATTCCCTGAAATTCAGGTGATCGAGGTCATTGATAAAACAGATATCAACCGGTTGTTCGCCGAAACCGAAACTGAACACGCGCGGCACCCGCACCGTGGCAACGGTGTGGTACAGATCGACGTCATGGGGTGCGACCGGGTGTGCGGGAATATCACTCAGATGCAGGCAGGCATCGAGAAACTCGCGCACATGCAGTTCCCCGGCACTGTGACCGACCTTGCCGCACTCGACAGTGACCGCCGGACACAGGCTGGCGAAGGCCATCGACTGCACTCCCGTCGGCCGTATGAAGTAC
>CP070738.1:965200-968273 GCA_020347685.1 Gammaproteobacteria bacterium
AGCAACGGCTCCCGTTCGCTGTACTCGTCCTTGGATATGCTGCTGCCAAGTTCGGCGGTTCTGAACATCTGAGTCCCCGGTTTTAGCAAAAGGTGCATTCGCAAATCGCACAGGAGAAGCAGGCCCCCGCTGATGTTTAGCGTTTGCGATGTATAATAGGTCTGTACGGCTATTATTAGCCGAAACTCTCCCCCACCGCCAGCACAGGAGCCCAAGTGGCAAAGATTCTGGTCGAAGATCCGGAAGGCAATACCCGCGTTCCCTTCCTGCGCGGCATCCTGACGCGCTCCCTGCAGAACTCCGGGTTGGCGTTCGAAGAGGCCTATAGGGCAGCCACCCGGATCCGCAAGGACCTCGGCGACAGCGCGGTGATCAGCAGCGACGACCTGCGCAACCGGGTCGTGGAACTGCTGAAGGCCGACTACGGTGCCAAGGTGGTCAACCGCTACCAGCAGCAGACGCTGGTGGTGACACCGATACAGGTCAGGCACAGCGACGGGCGCGTCACCCCGTTCAACGGCGACCAGCACCGCCGCTGCCTGGAAACCATCGGCCTCACCTACGAGGAAGCCATCACGGTCATGGCGCATATCCGGCAACACTTTCTCGACAAACGGGTGACCCAAACCACCTCCCAGCACATCGCCCACCTGACCTACCGCTGCCTGCACCAGACACCCGAGCTGGGGCCCGCGGTGGCGCATCGCTGGCTGGTCTGGATCGACTTCCTGCGCAGCGGCCGGCCGCTGGTGCTGCTGATCGGCGGCACCTCGGGCTGCGGCAAGAGTACCGTCGCCACCGCGCTCGCCAACCAGCTGGACATCGTGCGCATGCAGTCGACCGATATGCTGCGCGAGGTGATGCGCACCATGATCTCCGAGCGCCTGCTGCCGATACTGCATACGTCGTCGTTCAATGCCTGGAGCGTCCTGGCCGAGCAGAAAAGCAGCCTGGAACAAGACGACGAGCTGCTGCTGGCCGAGGGTTTCCGCGCCCAGGTGGACCTGCTGTCAGCCGCCAGCGAAGCGGTTATCGAGCGGACCCTGCGCGAACGCGTGTGGCTGATCATGGAGGGTGTGCATATCCACCCCTCGATTCTGGAAAAGTTACCACAGGACACCGACGCGGTGATCGCGCCCATCATGCTGGCAGTACTCAAGCGGCGCGACCTCAAGGAGCGCATCCGGGGGCGCAGCACCAAAGCCCCGCAGCGCCGTTCCAGCCGCTACCTGGAGCACTTCGATGCCATCTGGCAGCTGCAGTCGTTCCTGCTGTCGGAGGCCGACCGCACCAGGATCCCCATTATCCTGAACGGCGACCGCGATAAGGTGGTGCGCGAAATCATGCGCACCGTCATTGACGGCCTGGCCGAGAATTTCACCGCCACGCCCGCCGAGGTGTTCCGGAACAACTCCTGACTCGCGGGCGTGCCGGCTTGCACCGGCGCCCGGGACAGGCGGCCGGTCCCAGGACTGCTAGACTTTAGGCGTAAGGCGCAGCGAAAACCTGCAGCGAAACCATCATGATGGCGAGAGTCTCTGCTACGCGCCGCCGCACCCGACCGCGCGGCCCGGCTCCCTGCCCCGTGACTGAATCCCGCGCGGCCGGTACGCCCCGCGAGCGCTGCCGACCACCGCCACAGTGCACGGATAACAATGAACAGACCCGAAAGCCGGCGAGTCAATGCGTCGACAGACACTCACGAGGCATCAGCGGCGGGACACGCCCGCGCCGCCACCGGAGCGGCGAGCGCTACGCCAACGGCTATCGAGCGCTGGGCTCTGGCGCAGCTGCTCGGACTCGCGGGAAACCCGCCGGTGCGTTTCGTGCTCTGGAACGGTGCTGAGGTACCCGGCTCAGGCGCAGCCCCCGTGGCGCATCTGCACATCCGCAACCGGCGCACCCTGTGGCAGCTGGTGTCCAACCCGGACCTCAGATTCGGCGACGCCTACACGCGCGGTGACCTGGAAGTCGAGGGCGACCTGGTCGACTGTCTGCAGGCAATGTACCGCGCCTTTCCGGCTGTCAGCGAGCAGAACCGCCTGTACCGCGGCCTGCAGCGCTGGCGCAATCGGGCCGGCTTGAACACACTGGCCGGCTCATTGAGTAACATTCACCGCCACTACGATACCGGTAACGACTTCTTCAGGCTCTGGCTCGACGAACAGATGGTGTACACCTGCGCCTATTTCCCCTCCACGACACTCAGTCTCGAGCAGGCCCAGCAGCGCAAGATGGACTACGTGTGCCGCAAATTGCGGCTGCAACCGGGCGAGTCGGTCATCGAGGCAGGCTGCGGCTGGGGCGCCCTGGCACGCCACATGGCCCGCCACTACGGTGTACAGGTGCGCGCCTACAATATCTCCCATGAACAGATCCTGCACGCGCGCGAGCGTGCCGCCGCGGAGGGACTGGCCGCACAGGTGGAATACATCGAGGACGACTACCGAAATATCCGCGGTCAGTGCGACGCCTTCGTGTCGGTGGGCATGCTGGAACACGTGGGGCGCAACAATTACCCCACCCTCGGCGCCGTCATCGACCGTTGCCTGGCGCCGCACGGCAGAGGCCTGCTGCATTCCATCGGGCGCAACCAGCCCTGCCCCATGAATGCCTGGATCGAGCGGCGTATCTTCCCGGGTTCCTATCCGCCCACCCTGCGCGAAATGATGGCCGTGCTGGAACCCTCCGGCTTCTCTGTGCTGGATGTGGAGAACCTGCGCCTGCACTACGCCAGGACCCTGGAACACTGGCTGGCACGCTTCGAGGCCCACAGTGACGAATTAAGCGCACGTTACGACGCGGCCTTTACCCGCGCCTGGCGTCTGTATCTTGCCGGCTCGCTGGCCGCGTTCGCCACCGGCTGGCTGCAACTGTTCCAGGTCGTCTTCACCCGCTCCGGTGACAACGCCATTCCGTGGAGCCGGGCGCAACTCTATGCGCAGGAGCCCTGAAGTCTCGTGGACCGATGCGATGTGCTGATTGTTGGCGGCGGCCCGGCCGGCAGCAGCTGCGCCTGGGCGCTGCGCAACAGCGGGTTGGACGTCGTGATCATGGACAAGGCGGCCTTTCC
>CP070738.1:968373-971964 GCA_020347685.1 Gammaproteobacteria bacterium
TAGGCGGACCCCATGGCCGTCACCACGGTCATCAGCAGCAGCACCGGCACCACCAGATCTCTCATGACAGACGCTCCGCCACCCGCAGCACGGCACTCCGGGCACGCGGGTTACTCTCCACTTCCTGTGCGCCGGGGTAGACCGGCTTGCCCACCGCCCTCAGGCGCGGCGCATACGCGGCCGGCAGCACCGGCAGATCGGGCGGCAGTTGCGGCCCGCGCTGCTGATCCCGGATAAAGCGTTTGACGATGCGGTCCTCCAGCGAGTGAAAACTGATCACCGCCAGCCGGCCGCCGGGCGCCAGTGCATCAACCGCCTGGGGCAACGCGCTCTCCAGGTCCTCCAGCTCCCGGTTGATGAAAATCCGGATCGCCTGAAAGCTGCGCGTGGCCGGGTGCTTGTGACGCTCGCGCCCGGGCACCGCCTGGGTGATGAGCTCGGCGAGCTGCTCGGTGGTAGCGATGGGGGCGGTTTCGCGGGCGGCGACAATGCTGCGCGCGATACGGCGCGAGTAACGCTCCTCGCCGTACTTCCAAAGCACGTCGGCGATCTCCCGCTCGCTGGCCGCCGCAAGCCACTGGCTGGCACTCCTGCCGGCCTCCGGGTTCATGCGCATATCGAGAGGCCCCGGCTTGAGGAAGCTGAAGCCGCGCTCAGCGTCGTCGAGCTGCGGCGAAGATACCCCCAGATCAAAAAGGATCCCGTCCACTTTCCCTTGCCAGCCCAGTTCAGACACCACAGATGCCAGGTTGATAAAACTGCCGCGCCGCATCAGCAGCCGCGACTCATCGGCGAAACGTCGGGTGGCGAACGCCACCGCCTGGGGATCCTTGTCAAACGCCAGTAGCCTGCCCTTTGCTCCCAGCCGTTCCAGCATTGCTGCTGCATGCCCGCCGCGCCCAAACGTCCCGTCAACATAAAAGCCGTCCGGCTTAACCTGGAGCGCGTCCAGTACCTCGCTCAGCAGTACCGGACGGTGCGAGCCCTCCATCCGCACCTAGGTCGTCAGTGACTCTAGGGAGTGCGGCGTGCCATCGGCCACGGCCTGACCTTCCATCCAGCCGCTGCCGATCTGCTCCCAGGTTTCCTCATTCCATATTTCGAATTTCTTGCCTACACCCAACAGCGCCACGCTCTTGTCCAGCTTGGCGAAATCGCGCAGACGCGGGGCCAATAGGATGCGGCCGTGGCCGTCCATTTCGACCTCGGTGGCGTAGCCCACCAACATGCGCTGCATGTCGCGGACGCGACGATCCTGGTTAGCGGTGTTGATCAGCCGGTGTTCGATTTCTTCCCACTGCGGCTGCGGATAGAGCAACAGGCAACCGTCGGGATGAATGGTCACCACCAGGCGACCTTCATAACGCTCGGTAATAAGCGGCCGGTAGCGGGTTGGTAGCGCCAACCGCCCCTTGGCATCCAGCTTGACTGTGCTGCCACCACGGAACACCTGCTCCCCCTCGACCCCCCGTTATTACCACTTATTGCCACAAGACCCCACTTTTCGACACTATATGGACCGCTTCCCCCCTTTGTCAAGGCGGAATAGCTCGATTCCTGCTTTATTCACAGATACTTAGCGGTGGCCACACAAAGCGGGACTGTATCCGTCTGGCGACACCTCAGAGCGTTTGAATTACAAATCAGTGATTTGGCAACTGCTGCCGGAGAGGAAAACGCCCCTTCTGGAGCACTGGCCGAGTGAAATCCGGTGGTTTTCGGGAACTGTGAAGACGACCCTTAAGGTAAACCTGGCGTTTCGCGCACCAGAACGAGGCATACCGGCCGTACAAGCCAGCCCGGAAACAAAACGCCCGCGAAACGCGGGCGTTTGTTGCGAACCCTGACCGAAACCGGGCTAGAACGGAATATCGTCGTCGAACTCATCGGGGCCGGAAGCCGGTCCCGCAGAGGAAGCAGCCGACGCGGGGGCTGCGTTGAAGTCGGCGCTGCCACCACCACCTCGACCGCCCAGCATCTGCATGTCGTTGACAATGATTTCGGTGGTGTAGCGGTCGTTGCCGCTCTTGTCCTGCCACTTGCGGGTCTGCAGGCGCCCTTCGACGTAGGCCTGCGAGCCCTTGCGCAGGTACTCGCCGGCGATCTCGGCCAGGCGCCCGTAAAACACCAGGTTGTGCCACTCGGTACGGTCTTTCTGCTCGCCGCTCTGCTTGTCCTTCCAGGAGTCGCTGGTCGCCAGCGTGACGTTGCACACCGCGTTGCCGCTGGGCATATAGCGGACTTCGGGGTCCTTGCCCAGGTGCCCGACCAGAATCACCTTGTTGACGCCTCTTGCCATGCTGTTCTCTCCTCGCTCGAACGCACCTTCCGTGTGTGTTCGGTGTTAGTGTTCAGGTTGAAGCGGGCATGATAACGGCTGTGATCCCGGGTTCCCAGCACCGCGCGGCACATTTGTCGTCGACACCGTGGGCTCGGCCTGGCGGGCAACGGTAAGCCCTTGATTCCGTGTTCAGGCCTCCGGCGCGGCCAGGGCGTTGAGCGCCTCTTCGTCCAGGGCGTGCTGGTCGTATTTCAGATAGGCCACTTCGTCCGCGGCGATGACCACCGCCTCGGCGACACCGCGCACCGCGGCGATCCGCTGGCCCAGGCGCCGTGCGGCCTCCTCGTCCAGCTTGCCGACCCGCAGCACGCGGGTGCTCAGGTAACGTGGATTACGCATGCTGGCGGCGAAAATCAGCCACACCAGCGCGGCAACGGCGCACATCAGGAACACCGCCCCCATGCCGTAGCGGCCGTGCAGCCAGCCGCCCGCCGCCCCGCCGACGAAAGCCCCGAAGAACTGCGAACTGGAATAGAAACCCATCGCCGTGCCCTTGCTGTCCGGCGGCGCCGTCTTGGCAATCAGCGACGGAAGAATGGCCTCCAGCAGGTTGAAGGCCGAATAGAACACGAACAGCAGCAGGGCGATCGTCCACAGGTCCTGGTGGAAACCGTACAGCCCTAGTTCCGCCACTGCAATGACCATGATGGCGCCGACAAACACCTGTTTCATGCGCCGGTGTTTCTCGGCCTGCAGGATGAAGGGAATCGCCATCGGCAGGGACAGCAGCAGCACCGGCAGGTACACCTCCCAGTGTTTTTCGGCGGGCAGCCCGGCCAGATCGCGCAACGCCAGCGGCAGCACCACGAAGCTCGCCGTCAGGATCAGGTGCAGGGAAAAAATACCGATATCGAGCCGCAGTAACTGCGGATCGCGCAGCACCGAGACGAACTGCGCCGGCACCGCCTCGGCGTCGCGGTGCACCCGGGTAATGACCGGTGTCGGCACCACGAACACCACCACCCCGATCGCGCCCAGCGCCAGCACCGCGGTGAGCCAGAAAATGCCGGGCACACCGATCCAGCCGTTCAGCAGCGGGCCGAGCACCATGGCCACCGCAAAGGAGGCGCCGATACTCATGCCGATAATGGCCATGGCCTTGACGCGGTGCTCCTCGCGCACCAGGTCGGCGGTAAAGGCCATCACCGCGGCGGCGATGGCGCCGGCGCCCTGCAGAGCCCGCCCGGCAACCACCAGGTAAATGGAATCCGCCTCGGCGGCCAGCACGCTGCCGGCGGCGAACACCAGCA
>CP070738.1:972064-977535 GCA_020347685.1 Gammaproteobacteria bacterium
ACCGGCGCCGGCAGCGAGGGCGCGCTGACCAAGGGGCCGTTCAACGCGCTGCGTCCCACCGCCGACCTCAACAACGCCCTGGTGTCGTTCATTCTCACCGGCTATCACGGCTTTTCCAGCTCTGCCGGTTACGTGGGGCCGCACGTGCGCGTCGATCATGATATCAGCCTGCTGGTGCCGGAAATCTGGGCGCGCATCGAACCGGAGCAACGCGACCCCGCTTACCTGATCGAGCACGGTTACCTGGAACCGCTGGAAGACTTCCAGCACGAAGGCAGGATGGTGCTCGCCAGCCGCCTGGGCTACCGCATCACCGAACACTTCGTGCACGGCTTTTTCGGCAAGATCTTCGATAACCCGCAGGCGGTCTTCACCGAGGAGATCCTCAAACCGGAGACCCAGGGGCTGGATGTGTTTGTCGACGGCATCAACAACATCGTCGAGGCACAGCAGGGCGTGGCGCAGCGCTACCTGGACGACGGCAGCGTCGAGGATGCCTGCCCACCGCTGCAGGCGCTGCTGCATATCATGGCCACCGGCGAGTACCGTGGCATGGACGCGCACCATCCCGACCTGCGCGTCATGTTCACCCGCGAGTACCTGCTCAATGCCGACTGGTACCACGAGCGCCTCAGGGTCAAGCAGCTGCGCGACATCGAACTGTGGAAACGCCATGTCAGCAACCTGCAGACGTTTCTCGACGACATCCACTTCGGCGACGAGGCCGAGCGCCTCGGCATTGCGCAGCGCTTTGATTTCGCCACCGAAAAACTGCGCCAGGTGCAGGGCGAAGACTACCTCCAGAGCCTGATCGGGACACTGGGCGCCGATCCGCTCGGCCCACCCGGTGCAGTGGCCGAAACGCGTGTCATTCACTGGAGCAAGATGATCACCTCGTTCACCAAGGACAAGATGCTGGAACCGGAGCTCGAACCGAGCCGCGATGACAAGATCCCTTCGCTGCTGGAACGCTTCAAGGCCAAGTTCCAGCGCGCCCGCCTGCATTGATCTGCGCCGCACGGCGGCGCCCCTCTAAGCCCTTACTGCCGCCGCTGCGAAGCATCGCCGCGGGGCTCCCGCCCGATGATATTTTCTTAAGCTTTTCCTTTATCTGCCGCAACTTCACTCAGCATATCTGAGATCCCGGACAAGCTCGTCGAAGCACCGGTTCGGGTTGCCAAGACCCCCTGCGCAAGCGGGGACAGCAGGGAACAAGCAGGACCCAGGATGAGGAAACCGGATTTTCCAGCGGATGAACAGCGGCGCCTCCAGGCACTGCGTGACCTCGAGTTACTCGACACCCCAGCCGAAGAACGCTTCGACCGGCTCACACGGATCGCCCAGTCGGTCTTCAAGACACCCATTGCACTGGTCAGCCTGGTGGATGCTGAACGGCAGTGGTTCAAGTCACGCCAGGGCCTGGATGCGACCGAGACGCCACGTGATATTTCCTTCTGTGGCCACGCGATCCTCGGCGATGAGGTGTTCTATATTCCCAACGCAATCGAAGACCCCCGCTTCACCGACAACCCCCTGGTAGCCGGCGCTCCCGATATCCGTTTCTACGCCGGCGCGCCGCTGGCGTCCGCCGACGGTTACAAGCTCGGGACGTTGTGCGTGATCGACAACAAACCGCACCAGCACAGCGCCGAAGAACTGCGGCTGTTGCGTGATCTCGCGACCTGCGTGGAACAGGAATTCCGACACCTGCGTGTCAGCCGGGCGGCGCAGACGCTGGGCGAACACGGCACCTACCTGAACGCCGTACTCGAGACCGTCATCGACGGCATCATCACCATCGACGAGCTCGGCCGGATGCAGACCGTTAACCCGGCGGCTGAACGGATTTTCGGTCATAGCGCCGCCGAAATGCTGGGCCGCAACGTGAACATGCTTATGCCGGAACCCTATGCCGGCGCCCACGACGCTTACCTGCGCAGTTATCTGCAGTCGGGTCAGGCCAGAGTCATCGGCATCGGCCGCGAAGTACAGGGCCGGCGCAAGGACGGCTCGACTTTTCCGATGGAGCTGGCCGTTTCGGAAATGGCAGAGGCAGGTCAGCGGAATTTCGTCGGTATTGTCCGTGACATCAGCGAGCGCAAGCAGGCGGCCCGCAAGCTGGAGGAATCCAGCCGGCTGCGCCAGGCGATTCTCAACAGTGCCAACTTCTCAATTATTTCCACCGACACAGAGGGTGTCATACAGACCTTCAACAAGGGTGCCGAGCAGATGCTCGGCTATACCGAAGCCGAGCTGGCGGGCACAGAAACCCCTGCGCTCATCCACGAGCCGGCGGAGGTCATCGCGCGCGCCAAAGCGCTTTCCGAGGAGCTCGAACAGGACATAAAACCGGGCTTCGAGGTGTTCGTGGCCAAGGCTCGGCAGGGGTTGGCAGACGAAAACGAGTGGACCTATGTGCGCAAGGACGGCAGCCGTTTTCCGGTACTGCTGTCGGTAACGGCGTTGCGCAACCAGCACGGTGACATCACCGGATTCCTCGGCATCGGCAGCGACATCACCGACCGCAAGAAGGTCGAGCGAATGAAGAGCGAATTCGTTTCCACCGTGAGTCACGAACTGCGCACGCCGCTCACCTCGATCCGCGGCGCACTGGGCCTGGTGCTGGGCAAGCTGTCCGAACAGCTGCCCGCCAAGGCGCTCAAGCTCCTCGAAACGGCGGATCGCAACAGCGCACGCCTGACACTGCTGATCAACGATATCCTGGACCTGGAGAAGATCGAATCCGGTCGCCTGGAATTCGAATACAAACCACTGGATCTGGTCGCTCTGGCAAAACAGGCGCTGGCAGCCAACGAAGGCTATGCAGCGCAGCACGGGGTGACGCTGCGGCTGACCGAGCACCCCGACAAGGCCAGCATCTGGGCCGATGAGCACCGCTTGATGCAGGTGTTCGCCAACTTGTTGTCGAATGCTGTCAAGTACTCGCCCACGGGTGGCCAGGTGGAGGTTTCCATTCGGCAGCATGACGGTCATTACCGGGTCGGCGTTAGGGACCACGGGCGCGGGATTCCGGAGGCGTTTCGTGAACGGGTTTTCCAGCGCTTCGCGCAGGCCGACAGCTCGGACACCCGCGAGAAGGGCGGCACCGGTCTGGGCCTGAGCATCACCCGCGCCATCGTCGAGAACCACCGTGGGCGTCTCGACTACCAGAGCGAAGAAGGTGTCGGCACCGAGTTCTTCTTCGCGCTGCCGGCCTGGTACGAAATGACGGAAGCGGACCAGTCGAACCCGCACCGCGCCCAGGTGCTGATTTGCGAGGATAATCCCGACGTGGCCTTGGTGCTGGCGCAGCTCCTCGAGCAGGAGGGACTGGTCAGCGACATCGCGGCCACCGTCGATGCGGCCAGGGCGCTGCTGGCCAACAAGTCCTACCGGGTGCTGCTGCTGGACCTGAGCCTGCCGGACGGCGACGGCCTGGCGTTCATCCGCGAGTTGCGCGACCAGGAGCAAACCCATGACCTGCCGGTGATCGTGGTTTCGGGACGCGCCCAGGAAGGCCGCAGCGCCTGGTCCGGGGACGCACTCGCGGTGGTTGACTGGCTGCAGAAGCCGGTCGACCGCGAACGCATGGCGCGCGCCTTGCGGCAGGCCCTGCGCAATGGAAACCGACCGCGCATCCTGCACGTGGAGGATGAGCACGACATCATCCAGGTGACACAGGCACTGACCGAAGAGGTGGGCGAGTACCGCTATGCGACCTCGCTGCAGGAAGCGCGCCGGCTGCTGGCTAACGAGCAATTCAGCCTGGTGATCCTGGACATGACACTGCCGGATGGGTCGGGGCTGGAGCTGCTGGACGAAATCAAGGGCCGATGCGAAGTCATGGTGTTTTCGGGTCATGAGACGAACCAGGACCTGAACCGGCAGGTCGCGGCCGCCCTGACCAAATCCCGCACCAGCAATGACCACCTGCTGACCACCATCAAACAAATCATCAACAGAGTTTAGGAGCATGTACATGGACAGGGAGCTGCGCATACTGTACGTGGATGACGAAGCGGATATCCGCACCATTGTCGAGTTTGCCCTGGAAGACGAAGAGGGTTTTCAGCTCACGCTGTGCGAGTCGGGTCAGGCTGCGCTGGAAACAGTCGCTGACTTCTCGCCGGATCTGATTCTGCTCGATGTGATGATGCCCGGCATGGACGGACCCACCACGCTGCAGCGTCTGCGCGAAATGCCCGCGCTGGCTGCCACGCCGGTGGTGTTCGTGACCGCCAAGGTGCAGCCGCACGAGGTCGAGCACCTCAAGTCGCTGGGTGCCGCGGATGTCATCGCCAAACCTTTCGACCCCATGTCGCTGGCCGAGCAGATCCGCGCCACCTGGGACCACAGCGTCAGTGCCTGAGAAAGGGCTTAACAAGCGCGCCCGGTTGCAGGCACTGCGCGATGCCTACAGCGCGGGCCTGGGCGGACGGCTGGCGGATATCGAGGCGGGCTGGGCGCTGCTGCGGCGCGAGCCCGACAATGTCGACCGGCACAGTGAACTGCACCGACAGGTGCACAGTCTGGCGGGTTCGGCCGCGACCTTTGGTTACCGACAGCTCGGTCGACTGGCACGTGATCTCGAACAACTGCTTTCGGCAGCAGTCGATGGAACCACGCTGACGACAGCGGCACAGGCCACGGACATACCGGCCCGCCTCGCCGAACTTCGCACGGTCAGCGAACGCGGCCCCGATGAGCCGCTGACGCCCGAAGTGAGCCCGGCAACTCGCCGCCGCACAGAACCGGGCCAGGTCTACGTTATCGAGGACGATCCGCAACAGGCCGCGGAGACCGCGACACAGCTCGGCGCCTACGGCTGGCAGGTCACGACCTTCGCCAACGCCGCCGAGGCGCTGGCAAGATTGCGCCACACCCTGCCCGCGGCCCTGGTGGTGGACCAGGTGCTGTCCGAGGGCGAGCTGGCGGGCAGCTCACTGCTGGAACAGGTCGAGGCGGTGGCAGAATATCGGGTGCCGCGCATCGTGGTTTCATCGCGCCGCGACTGGCAGTCGCGTCTGGCCGCCGCGCGCGCCGGTGCCGATGCCTATCTGGTCAAACCGCTGGACTTCTCCGAACTGGCCGCGACGCTGGACACACTTACCGACCGGCATGAGCGGGAACCGTACCGGGTGCTCATTGTCGACGATACGGTCGATCTGGCCGAGCACTATGCGGAGGTCCTGGGCTCAGCGGGGATGCAGGTCAAGGTCATCAATGAACCCGCAGGGCTGCTGGATACACTCACGGAGTTCCGGCCCGAACTGATCCTGATGGATCTGTACATGCCCGGGTGCTCCGGGATCGAGGCGGCACGCGTGATACGCCAGGAGCCGGAGTACCTGAGCGTGCCCATCGTATTTCTGTCAACCGAAGCCGGCCGCGAGCGCCAGCTGGCCGCCATGGAGACCGGTGCCGACGATTTCCTCGAGAAACCGATCGCCGACGATCAGCTCATCGCCGTA
>CP070738.1:977635-991085 GCA_020347685.1 Gammaproteobacteria bacterium
GAAGGTACGCTTCGGCTTGCACGCCACCACCAATCGGCGCGAAGACCGGCTCCTGTTCGATCACCAGCGTACGCTGGCGAAACTGCTGGGCTACCAGGACCGCGAACACAAGCTGGCCGTGGAATGGTTCATGAAGGACTATTACCGCGCCATCCAGGAACTCAATCGCCTCAACGAAATGCTGCTGCAGCTGTTGAGTGAACTGGTACTGCACCGCGACGACCCGGGACAGGCCACCCCCATCAACCGGCGCTTCCAGGCCCGCAAGGGGTTTCTCGAGGTGACCCACGAGCGGGTATTCAAGCGCTATCCTTTCGCACTGCTGGAACTTTTCCTGCTGATGCAGCAGCACAGTGAGCTGAAGGGGGTTCGCGCCTCCACCATCCGGCTGGTGCGCCATCACCGTTACCTGATCGATGACAAGTTTCGCAGTGACATTCGCAACCGCAGCCTGTTCATGGAAATCTTCCGCCAGCCACGCGGACTGACCCACGAGCTGAGGCGCATGAACCGCTACGGGGTACTGGCCGCTTATTTTCCTGCCTTCGCCAACATCGTCGGGCAGATGCAGCACGACATGTTTCATGCCTATACCGTGGACGAGCATACCCTGTTCGTGGTGCGCAACCTGCGCCGCTTTTTCGTACCCAAGTTCATGCACGAATTTCCCTTGTGCAGCCGCATCGCGCACAGCGTTCCCAAGCCGGAGCTGCTGTACCTGGCCGGGTTTTTCCACGACATCGGCAAGGGTCGCGGCGGCAACCATTCCGAGCTGGGCGCCGAGGACGCACGCGTGTTTCTCGGCCAGCACGGCCTGAGCGAATACGACCGCGAGCTGGTGGCATGGCTGGTGGAAAACCACCTGCTGATGTCACAGACCGCGCAGCGCCGCGATATATCGGACCCTGAAGTGATCAACGACTTTGCGCGCCACATAGGTGATCGCCGACGCCTCGATTACCTGTACCTGCTGACGGTTGCCGACATCCGTGCCACCAACCCGACACTGTGGAACAACTGGAAAGACGCGCTGCTGAAAGACCTCTACGGGGCCACCAGGCAGGCGCTGCGCCGCGGCCTGGAAAATCCGCTGCACCGCGACGAGCTGATCCTCGATATCAAAATGGCGGCGCTCGCCAGGCTGGCCGGGCGCGGCGTCGACCGCGCACTGTTGCAGCAGCTGTGGGACGATCTCCCCGAGGAGTATTTCCTGCGCCATAACGTCGAGGAAGTGATCTGGCACGCCATCACCATCCTCAGCGACGGTGACATCGATGGTGTACACGTCGACCTGTGTCCGCAGTCCGAGCGCGGCGGCAGCGCATTGTTCATCTACACGCCGGTGCGCGACCGCCTGTTCAGTCGCACCACCGCGCTGCTCGACCAGCTGGGCCTGAGCATCACCGATGCACGCATCATCAGCACCCGGCGCAATTATGCCATTGACACCTACCTGCTGTTGAACCCCGACGGTGAGGCGGTGCTGGACCATTATCAGGCCCAGGAGCTGGTCACCCTGATGCAGGAACAGCTCTCGAACCCCGAGACAGCGCCAGCCGTGGTGGCACGGCCGGCACCGCGGCGCATGCGCCATTTCAAGGTCGCCACCGAGGTGCGTTTCCATGACGACACGGCCAACCGGCGCAGCATCATGGAACTGTACGCGACCGATTATCCCGGGCTGCTGTCGCGGGTCGCGCGCGTGTTCTACGCCTGTGGCACACAACTGCAGAACGCCAAGATCGCGACCTTCGGGTCGCAGGCCGAGGACGTGTTCTATGTCACCGGGCAGAGCGGCGGCCCGCTCACCGAGCAGGAGCAGCAGCAACTGCGCGAAAAACTCATCGAGGCGCTCGATCAGTCGGACTGAGCGGCCTCGATCAGCTCGATGCCGTTACCGTCCGGATCGTGGCAAAACAGCGCGCGCCGTCCGGAGCGGCTGCGGGTGAAGGGAATGCCGTGCCGCTCGAGGCGGCTCTGAACGGTGTCCAGGCCGCGCAGGCGCAGCGCCGTATGGCGGTCACGCCCGGCATGCGCGGGGCGCGCATCGACGCTATCGGGATTGGGCAGTTCGAGCAGATGGATCTGCTGCGCGTCGCCGACCTTCAGCCAGGCACCGGGAAATCCCAGCTCGGGACGCGCGGCATCGACCTGCATGCCGAGAATATCGACATAGAATGCCAGTGCACGCGCGGTGTCAGCCACGATGACACTGGCGTGGTGAATACCGAGAAACTCGCTCATGCATGCTCCTTGACATGCGCGTGCGCGGCGAAATAGGCCGCAATCAGGATCAGGCCACCGCCCAGCCACTCCTGCAACAGCAGGCGCTCATCGGTCAGCAGCAGGGATGACACCGCACCGACCACCAGTTCGAACAGCAGAATCACCGCGGAACGATGCACCGGCATATGGCTGACGCCGTAGATCACCGCCAGGGTCATCACCACGAACCCGAACCAGCCCAGCAACGCCGCACCGGTCCAGGTGGAAAGTGCCACCTGAGGAACCGCTGCATCGACCAGCAGTATCCAGCAGGCGGCCACCAGCACCACCCCCAGCCAGCTGGCAGAGGATTTGGTCTGCATCGACACGCTATGCATCTTGCGCACCATGACGTTGCTGAATGCGAACGCAAAACCCGACGAGGCAGCCAGCCAGTCGGCCTCGTCGCGCGGCCAGGGCATACCCATCTCGGCATCCCACAGCATGGTGACCGCTCCGGCAATGGCCAGCACAAACACCACCAACCCGCTGCTGCCCGGGTGTTCTTCCAGGAACACCCAGCCCAGTACCAGCGCCCACAGCGGCGACAAATAGAACAGCAACAGCACCCGCATCACGGTTCCGTCCAGTATCGCCAGCACGAAGGCAACATTGCACCAGCCAACCGCCAGGGTCATGAGCAGCAACACCAGAGGCTGGGCACGCCAGTCGTGCCGGCCGCGCCACAGCCATCCCAGACCCACGACGAGCGCCGCTGCATAGCTCGCCAGCGTCAGCCACAGACCCTGCAGCCCCTGTCCCTCCAGCAGCCGCAGCGGATACCAGACCAGGCCCCACAGGGTGGCGCTCAGCAGCAGGCTGAGGACCGGGAGGATGTGATGCGGGCGCGCCTGCTGCATGAGATTCAGTGCCGGACGGGGGGCGACAAAGTGCTAGGGCAAACTCTCGAACTGCCCTATACTTTCGCCTCCGTTTCGCATTGTCTTCTGTCTCTTCTGTCGATGAATCCGGATCTCGCACGCCTGCAACCCTACCCGTTCCAGCGCATGGCCAGGCTGCACGCGGGGGTCACACCACCCGCCGGCATGGAAACCATACGCCTCTCCATCGGGGAACCCAGGCATCCGACGCCCGGGTTCATCAGCGAGGCACTGATCGAGCATCTGCACGGCCTGTCGGTGTATCCAAGCACGCGCGGCAGCGACACACTTCGCGACGCCATCGCCGCCTGGCTCAGCCGGCGCTTCGGACTGCCGGCAGCAAGTCTCGATGCCCAGCGGCACATACTGCCGGTCAACGGGACGCGTGAAGCTCTGTTCGCCGTTGCCCAGTGCCTGGTCGACCGTAGCGCCGAAGCGCTGGTGCTGATGCCAAACCCCTTTTATCAGATCTACGAAGGCGCTGCACTACTGGCCGGCGCCGAGCCCTACTTTCTCAACACCCACGCCGGTAATGGCTACCTGCCGGATATCGGCGCCGTACCCGAGTCGGTATGGCGACGCTGTCAGCTGATTTATCTGTGCTCGCCCGGCAATCCCACCGGGCAGGTCGTTGGCCTGCCGGTGCTGCAGGAGCTGATCGAGCTCGCGCTGCGGCACGAGTTCGTGATCGTTTCCGACGAGTGTTACTCGGAGATCTACCAGGACGAGAACCAGCCTCCACCCGGCCTGCTGGCCGCCGCCGCGGCCATGGGTAACGACGCCTACCGCCAGTGCCTGGTGTTCCACAGTCTTTCCAAACGCTCCAACGCACCGGGACTGCGGTCCGGTTTTGTCGCCGGGGATGCGCGCCTGATCGAGGCGTTTCTGCTGTACCGCACCTATCACGGCTGCGCCATGCCGCCCGCCACCCAGGACGCCAGTGTGCGCGCCTGGCAGGATGAACGGCACGTGGTGGAAAACCGGCGGCTGTATCGGGAGAAATTCGCTGCCGTGACCGATATCCTCGCGCCGGTGCTGGACGTGCAGGCACCGCCGGCGAGTTTCTATCTGTGGCCGCGCACGCCCATCGACGATCAGGATTTCTCGCGGCGGCTTTACCAGCAACAGAATGTTATCGTATTGCCCGGCAGCTACCTGTCGCGCGACACGCCAGCCGGAAACCCCGGCAGCAACCAGGTGCGCATGGCGCTGGTCGCGCCGCTGGACGAGTGCGTGGAAGCCGCCTGGCGAATTCGCACCTTTGTGGAACAGTTATAGAACAACGAGCAGGAGAACCCCATGAGTGACTTGCAGGCCACCATTGAAGAAGCTTTCGAGCGCCGCGCCGATATAACGCCGCGCAGCGTGGAAACCCACGTCAAGGAGGCTACCCAGGAAGCCATACGCATGTTGGACAGTGGGCAAGCGCGGGTCGCCGAAAAGAAGGACGGCAAATGGGTTGTCAATGACTGGCTGAAGAAAGCGGTCTTGCTGTCGTTCCGTATCCAGGACAATGAATTCATGAAAGGCGGCTTCACCAATTACTACGACAAGGTGCCGTCCAAGTACGCCGACCACAACGCGCGCGAATTTCGCGCCGGCGGCGTGCGCGTGGTCCCACCGGCCACTGCCCGCTTCGGCTCCTATATCGCTCCCGGGGCGGTGCTGATGCCCTCCTATGTCAACATCGGCGCCTATGTCGACAGCGGCACCATGGTGGATACCTGGGCGACGGTCGGGTCCTGCGCCCAGATCGGCAAGAACGTGCACCTGTCGGGCGGCGTCGGCATCGGCGGCGTACTGGAACCGGTGCAGGCCGCGCCCACCATCATCGAGGACGACTGTTTCATCGGCGCGCGTTCCGAAGTGGTCGAAGGCGTGATCGTCGAGCAAGGCTCGGTGATTTCCATGGGCGTCTACATCGGCCAGAGCACGCGCATCTACGATCGGGAAAGAGATGAAGTCATCTATGGCCGGGTACCGGCAGGGTCGGTGGTCGTGTCCGGCAACCTGCCCTCCAAAGACGGCAAGTACAGTCTGTACTGCGCGGTAATCGTGAAGAAAGTCGACGAGAAGACCCGCGGCAAGGTCGGCATCAACGAACTGCTGAGGGATATCTAGTTATTTACCACCAAGGGACACAAAGGACACGAAGGAGAATCAAATACTGGTTGCTGCGTTGGCGGTTGCTCCGTGTGCCTTGGTGCGCCTTTGTGGTACAAGCAGGACAGATTGAAAAGAATCTATCAATCGACAGGACGTACCAGGGAACACGATGAACATACTCCCGGCAACAAACACTTCTGCATTTCCTTTGTGTACCTTCGTGTTCCTTTGTGGTTAAAAGGGTCGGAAGCCAAATCATGATTACCATCTACGGCATCAAGAACTGCGACACCATGAAGAAGGCCATGCGCTGGCTGGACGAGCACGGAGTCGACTACCGGTTTCACGATTACCGCAAGGACGGCCTGGACGCTGCCGCACTCAAGGTGTGGGAAAAGGAACTCGGCTGGGAGACCCTGCTCAACCGCCGCGGTCAGTTGTGGCGCAAGCTGCCGCAATCGCAACGCGACAATATGAACCGCGACACCGCCCTCAAGCTGATGCAAGACAATCCCGGCATCATCAAGCGCCCCCTGCTGGATCTCGGCAAGCGCCGCGTGGTCGGCTTTTCGCCGGAGGCATACCGGGAACTTTTCTGACCCGGTACCGGCCCGCAGGGGCGCTTAGCAACGCCGCCACGCGACTACTGAACAGCCCGCAAACCAAGTACACTAGGCGGATGTCCGACACACTGCAACTGGCCAGCGACCTGATCAGCCGCGCCTCGGTCACCCCTGAAGACGCCGGATGCCAGGAATTGATGCGTGGCCGCCTTGCGGCGCTCGGCTTCGAGTGCCAAAACCTGCACTTTGATGACGTGACTAATTTCTGGGCGCGCCGCGGCGACAGTGCGCCGCTGCTGGTGTTCGCCGGCCACACCGACGTGGTACCGGCCGGCCCCTTGGACCAGTGGCAGTCCGATCCCTTCACGCCGCAGGTGCGCGAGGGCTTGCTGTACGGACGCGGCGCGGCCGACATGAAGGGATCGCTGGCGGCCATGGTAACCGCCTGCGAGGCATTCGTGGCCGACCATCCGCACCACAAGGGTTCGATCGGCTTCCTGATTACCAGCGACGAGGAAGGACCTGCTGTCAATGGCACGGTCAAGGTGGTCGAACGGCTGCAGCAGCGCGGGGAGAAAATCGACTGGTGCCTGGTGGGCGAACCGTCCAGCAGCCGGCGTGTCGGTGATGTCATCAAGAACGGCCGGCGCGGCTCCCTGAACGGCAAACTGACAGTAAGGGGCAGGCAGGGTCACGTGGCCTATCCGCATCTGGCCGCCAACCCGATTCACCTCGCCGCCCCGGCGCTGGCGGAACTGGCGGCTATCGAATGGGACCAGGGTAACGAGCACTTCCCGCCGACCAGTTTCCAGATATCCAATCTGCACGCGGGCACCGGCGCCGAAAACGTCATCCCCGGCGAGCTGCAGCTGATGTTCAATCTGCGCTATTCGACGGCACTGACCGAACAGGAGATTCGCGCCCGAATCGAGGGGCTTCTCGATCAGCACGGCCTCGACTACAGCCTGGCGTGGCGGCTTTCCGGCCAGCCCTTTCTGACAGCGGCGGGCGAACTGGTTGACGCGGCGCGCGCTGCGATACGCGAGGTCGCACATATCGATGCCGAACTGTCCACCAGCGGCGGCACCTCGGACGGGCGTTTTATCGCCCCCACCGGGGCGCAGGTGCTGGAGCTCGGGCCCATCAATGCCACCATTCACCAGGTCAATGAATGCGTCGCAGTGACGGCGCTGGACGAGCTCGCCGAGATGTACCGGCGCATACTGGAGAAACTGTTAACCTGAGGGTTCGGCCGGCGGCGCGAAAGAGCCGCGGGCCGCGCTGATGCCGCAGCACGGCTGCGGCCATGACATCGGAACACGACCATGACAGATGCAATCCGATCACTGATCATCGCCCTGCTGCTGTCGGCGCTGGCCGCCTGCAGTACCGGTCAGATGGTGGCCCGCACATCGGTGTCCATCATGGACGGCAATATCGAGGCCATGAACCGGGAAACCGACCTGGTGCTGGCCGAAGCCGCGATGCCGGCCAACATCAAACTCATCGAAGGCCTGATCAACGAGGATCCCGGCAATCTGGAGCTGCTGGCCAGCGCCGCACAGGGGTTTTACGGATACGCGTTCGGTTTCGTGGAACTGGCGGACCGGCAACGGGCCGAGGCCCTGTATGCGCGTGGTTTCGAATATGGCAAACGCGGTCTGCAGCGTCTTGGCGTCGACATCGACTTTGCCAGCGCGGTTCCCGGCGACATCGACAAGGCCGTTGCGGGGCTGGGCAACGAGGCGGTGCCAATGCTGTTCTGGACCGCATCCTGCTGGGCCAAACAGATCGACCTCAACCGTGATGACCCGGCGCGGCTCGCCGAGGTAAACAGCACCGAGCGCCTCATGCACCGGGTCCTGGAGCTGCAACCGGAGTATTACTACGGCGGCGCATACCTGTATTACGGCGTCTATTTCGGAAGCCGGGCGCCTATGCTGGGCGGGGATTTCGCCCGCTCTGAACAGAACTTCGCCAGCGCCAGTGCGGTCACGCAGGGAAAACTGCTCTTGGTGGACGTGCTGCAGGCCGAATACCTGGAGCGCCAGCGACTGGATCAGCAGCGCTTCCGGCAGTTGCTGACCGGGGTGCTGAATAACCCGGTAGGCAGCTTTCCGGAAATGGCGCTGGCCAACCAGATTGCACGCGCGCGCGCCGAATACCTGCTCAGCAGGGAATCCGACTGGTTCTGACAGAGGCCCGATCATGTTCATCACGCTATTGCGCCGTTTCATCCCCGCACTGCTGGCAGCGAGCGTCTCCTTGAGCGTCGGCGCCGAGCCGCAGCAGGTGCTGAAATTTGCCACCCTCGCCCCCTCCGGCTCCACCTGGATGAACCTGCTGGAAGACTGGGGCAACGAGGTCAGAACCCGCAGCGAAGGACGCCTCATATTCAAATTCTATCCGGGCGGCGTGCAGGGCGATGAGCCGGATGTGCTGAAGAAAATGCGTTTCAACCAACTGCAGGGCGGCGCCTTCACCGGCTATGGCATCGGGCGCATGTACTCACCCGCGCGGGTACTGGAACTACCTTTCCTGTTCCGCGACGTCGACGAAATCGATTATGTGCGCAGCCAGTTCACGGCGCAGTTCCAGGACGGTTTTCGCGCCAACGGCTATGAGCTGCTGGGGTGGATGGAGGTCGGCTTCGTGCACATGTTCTCAACCGAACCGGTCGCCTCCATCGAAGAGATGAAGTCGCGCCGCGTGTGGCTCTGGCAGGGTGACCCGCTGGGCCAGGCTTTCTTCACGGCCAGCGGCATCTCGCCGGTTCCGCTGTCGATCGTGGACGTCTATACCAGCCTGTCGACCGGCCTGATCGACACCGTGTACTGCACGCCGCTGGCCGCCATCGCCCTGCAATGGTTCACCAAGACCAAATATGTCAGCAGCATTTCGCTCACCAACGGCATGGGCGGGCTGGTGGTATCGAAACGCTTCTTCGACAGCCTGCCCGCCGACCTGCAGACACTGCTGCGCGAAACCGGCCGGGTCGCCGGCGAGCGGCTGATTGAGGCGACCCGCGCCGACAACGAAAAGAGCCTCGGCGAACTCAGGCGGCGCGGTCTGCAATTCGTCGCACCGGGGCAAGGTATGAGCGAGCCCGAACTACTCGAACTGCGCGACCGGGCGGCCGCCGAACTCATCGACAGCAACTACATCCCGGCCGCCGTGTTCGAAACAACCCGCAGCCTGCTCGAGCAGTACCGCTCCGCGCAGGCAGGCAGCAGCGCGGCCCCATAAACGGCTCGCATGGCTTTTCTGAGACAGCTTCGCGACGGCCTGGTCTGGATTGAAACCTGGCTGGCCGCCGGCAGCCTGTTGCTGCTGCTGGGCCTGGCCGTGGTACAGATTCTGGCACGCAACCTGTTCGATACGGGTATCGCCGATGCCGACAGCCTGACCCGCTACCTGGTGCTGTATGTCACGTTTTTCGGTGCTGCCGTTGCCGTCGAGCGCGACCGGCACATCAAGATCGACGTCTGCTGCGTGGTGCTGCCGACCCCGGCGCTGCGCGCCCTGTATCGCCCCCTGCGCGCCATCGCAGCACTGGTGTGCGGTGTGCTGGCCGAGGCGGCCATCCGCTTCTGGCTCGACGAGTGGCAATTCGCACCGCGGCACGAGCGCTGGCAGGTCGGGGTGGCGCTGGTAATACCGCTCGGATTTATCCTGCTCACCCTGCAGTTCATGCTGGCGGCGCTGATCGGCCAGGAAGACGCCTCGTGCTCTACTTCGTAATCGGCCTGTTCCTGCTGGCGCTGTTCGGGCTGCCGCTGTTCGCCGCCCTGGGGGCGGGCAGCCTGCTGTATGCGCACCACAGCGGACTGGATTCCGCGCTGCTGATCGTCGAATTGAACCGGCTGGCGAGTTCGCCCAATCTGACCGCCATCCCGTTGTTCACCTTCGCCGGCGTGGTGCTGGCCGCGGGCGGCGCGCCGCAGCGGCTGCTGCGGCTGTTCAATGCCGCGCTGGGCTGGCTGCCGGGCGGTCTGGCCGTGGTCGCCATCGCCGCCTGCGCCTTTTTCACGTCCTTCTCCGGCGCTTCGGGAGTCACCATCCTGGCGCTCGGCGGCCTGCTGTTCCCGGTGCTGATGAAGGTCCATTATCCGCAGCGCTTCGTGCTCGGCCTGCTGACTACCTCCGGGTCGCTGGGGCTGCTGTTCGCCCCCAGCCTGGCGGTGCTGCTGTACGGTATCGTGGCCGGGGTGAACATCGACGAACTGTTTCTGGCCGGCATTTTGCCGGGCCTGCTGCTGATGCTGATGCTGGCGGTTTATGCCTCCGTCACCGGTAACCGTTTCGGGGTCCGGCACCATCCGTTTTCCTGGCCGCTGCTGTTCAGGGCAACGCGCGGGGGGCTGGGCGATATCCTGTTACCAGTGCTGATTATCGTGGGAATCTTCGGCGGTTTTGTTACCGTCAGCGAAGCGGCGGCCGGCACCGCGCTCTATGTGCTGGTGCACGAGAGTGCAGTACACCGCTCTATTTCGCTGCGCAGCCAGCTGGTGCCGCTGCTGGCCGACAGCGCGGTGCTGGTCGGCAGTATTCTGATTATTCTCGGTATCGCCATGGGCCTGACCAACCTGATGATCGATGCCCAGCTGCCCATGCGGTTGCTGGACTGGATGGAGCAGACCATCGACAGCCAGCTGCAGTTCCTGATCATGCTCAACCTCTTTCTGCTGGCGGTAGGCGCCATGATGGATATCTTTTCTGCGATCGTAGTGGTGGTACCGTTAATTCTGCCGCTCGCGACCCGCTTTGGGGTGGATCCGGTACACCTGGGGATCATTTTTCTGGCCAACCTGGAAATCGGCTATTCGACCCCGCCGGTCGGCATCAACCTGTTTATCGCCAGCCAGCGCTTTGAACGACCGATTCTGAGCCTGTTTCGGGCCGCACTGCCGTTTCTGCTGCTGATGCTGGTGTGGCTGGTCATCGTGACTTACCTCCCCGCGCTGTCGCTGTGGTGGAAATAGACCGGCGCAGGCCTTTATAAAAACCCGGCCGCACCGATATTACTATATCCTTGTTAATAAAAGAGTTGCCCACGGCACGCCAGGATGGTTGAAGCAGCGCTGTACATACTGATCGGAATCGCCTTTTATGGCGGTGGCCACCAGCTGTATCTGGGCGCGCGCCGTGCCCAGGACCACCCTCACGTCATCCACGCGGGCATGTATTTCCTGCTGGCCGTGTTTGCTCTGTGCGCGGTACTCAGCTACCAGGCCCAGACGCTGGCCGCGCTGTTGCCGCTTGGCAAGCTCTCGATCACCGTCGGCATCCTGCTGTGGGTGGCACTGACCTGGTTCATCGCTGCCTACACCGACGTCAAACCGCGGCCGGTGCTGGCCCTTCTCAGCATGGCCTGGGCCATTCTGTTGATCAGCAATATCGGCGCACCCTACAGTCTGCTGTACTCGGATATCACACCGATCAGCCAGGCGCTGCCCTCCGGGCAGACCCAGCTGAGCTGGCAGACCAGTATCAACCCCTGGTGGTGGGCGGTCGAATTCGCCATGCTGGCGACTCTGGGCTATTGCCTGTATGCCACCTACCGGCTGTTCCGGGGCAACGACAAACAGGCTGCGCTGGCGCTGGGTTGCGGGCTGATGGTGCTGGCGGTGACGTCTCTCGCAGACTTGCTGGTCAGCATGGAGCTGCTGCAATCGGCCTATCTGACCCCGTTCGGGTTCATGGTGTTCCTGCTCGCCTGCAGCATCTATCCAGGCCTGCAGGCTATCCTCAAACGGCAGCCGGGCGCACAAGCGACATCCAGCTACAATCTCACTTTCAATCTCCACCAGCCGCGCGACCGGGCGCAGACTCCGCTGACCGGAGCGCCACTGCGCGCAGCACCCGCCACCGACATCGAGCACCGGGCGGAAGCCGGACTCGCGCTGGAACAGGCGCCGCCGTCGCCAGGCTTTGCAGCCAAAATCGAGGCCGAGGCGGTAACGGTCCCGCACGCGACTGACGCAGAGGAGGCTCCTGCAGCCAAGCCCGCTGCCGTGCCGGCTGAAACCAAAGTCCGCGCCGCCCAAGCGCCGCCGGCGCACAAAGCCGCCCCGCGACGGGACGACGCGATAATCACCCTGATGTCGGACAATCTGATCGATATCGCCGTGCACGCCACCATGCTGATCAACCGGGTCAAGCGCGGTGACCTCGACCCCGCCACCGTTGAAGAACTGTGCAACAAGGTTCGCACCCAGGCGATTGAAACACGGCGCATCGCGAGTCGTCTCATCGCCGCACGCCGCGACGAGGAGCAGGGCGAAGACTGACAGCACGGCAGGCATGCGCGGCGTTGCACAGTTCCATCAGCGGCTGGTCCGGAGCCTGCTCAGCTTTGCAGCGTGAAACCCGACCCGGGGTTACCGTTGGCGGCGCGGCCACGCACAGCGGCGGCGCGCAGCGGTGCGGATTCCACACTCACCCGCAACAGATTGCTGTCGCCGCCACCACGGCCTGTAGCGTACAAATCGAAAATATTGTTGTTACCACCCGCACCGCAGGCCGCCAGCCACAGCGTCAAGGCAACCGCTACCACCCGAAGCACAAAGCCTGGCATTGAATACACCCTTGTGTTTCCCTGATAAGGCATCAGGGCAAAGGCCTAGCAACCCCCGTTCCAGAAATTGCGGGGGACATGAATCCACGGGAGTTTTTCCAGCCGATCTTCCCCCCTTGCGGGCCCAGCAACGGAATTGATCCGCGCTTTGTGTTGCCTCACAGCGACGCGGCCGCAGGGTCCGGGGCCGGACTCAGGGCGCCGCCGGCCCGCTGCCGAGCTGCTGCAACGCATCCTCGATGGCACCTGCCACGGCCTGCTCCAGCTCGCCGGCCAGAGCCTCGGCCTTGCTGCCCTGCGCCACCATCGAGGGGCTCACAAACAGGATGCGGGTGCTGCCGCCCTTCTGTACCAGGGTGATATGCAACGGGCACAGCGCGAGCATGTCGGGGTCGGCGTTGCTGACCTGGTTGGCATACCAGCCGTTGCAGAACACCATGGCACGAATGCCTTCCAGCTGGTTGCGGTTGTAGTCCTCGCCCCAGCGCTCTGCGAAACGACTCAGGTTATGCTGGATATCGGGCTCGAACACGACGAAAAATTTGTTCGCCTCCAGCGCCTGGTAGACCACCGGATAGGCGCTTGCGAGGTCTGTCTCGACTTCCCAGACCCGTACGTGGGGAGCAGCGGCCGATAGCGGTGCCAACCACATCAGGCACATCAACCCTAGCGTAATGCGTTTCATAGTCTGACTCCGGATAGCTGACTCACCCTGGCAGCAAGCTTAGCCGCCGGCGCCACAGCAGTGCAAAAAAAATGACCCGGGTAACACTCGGGTTACCCGGGTCATGCACACAGCCAATTCAGCCGACGGATATCACTGGAAGGCGATAATCGTCTCCGCGTCGAAGCAGCCGTCGCTGTGTGGCACGCCGTAGACGTCGGCGGACAGACCAGGCGGCAGCTCGCCCGGGGCGACCTGCTCCGAGCCGCTGTCGGACACCAGGTAGGCGCGGGTGTCGGCGTCGTAGCGAATGCTGCGATCACCCTCCGCGGTCACCAGGTCGAAGCCACAGCTGCCATCGGGGTTGGCGCCCAGGGTACCTCTGAGGGTGGTC
>CP070738.1:991185-1005766 GCA_020347685.1 Gammaproteobacteria bacterium
GAAACCCTGCTGGACATGCCGATCGAAGACCGCCAGCACTGGAACGAGGTGATCAATGCCATGCGCGAAGTGGTACACGGAAAACACGGCACCGCGCGCAAGATCGGGCTTGACATCGAATACGAAATTGCCGGTAAGACCGGCACCGCCCAGGTGTTCGGTCTTAAGGAAGAGGAGAAATACGACGCCGACAAACTGGCCAAGAAACTTCACGACCATTCGCTGTTCATCGCCTTCGCACCCGTCGCCGAGCCGCGTATCGCCATTGCGATCGTGGTCGAACACGGCGGCAGTGGCAGTGCCGTGGCGGCACCGATCGCGCGCACCATACTTGACAAATTTCTGGAGAAATCCGCCTCGTGAGTACCCTGCTGGACGGCAGTCGTGAGGATGCCAGTCGGCGCGACTGGCAGCACATTCTGCATATCGACGCCGCATTGCTGTTCGGCCTGCTGGCACTGTCCGGGCTGGGGCTGTTTGTCCTGTACAGCGCCGCAGGACAGGAACAGGCGGTGTTGCTGCGCCAGCTGATACGCCTGGGAGTCGCGTTCGGCGGCATGGCGCTGGTAGCGCAGCTGCGCCCGCAGTGGCTGCAACGCTGGACTCCCTGGATGTACGGGCTGGGTATACTGCTGCTGGTGGCGGTACTCCTGGTCGGCGACATCGGCAAGGGTGCCCAGCGCTGGCTGGACTTCGGTTTTGTCCGCTTTCAGCCGTCTGAAATGATGAAACTCGCCGTGCCGATGATGGTGGCCTGGTACCTGTCCGACCAGCGCCTGCCGCCGGGAGGCGCGCGGCTGAGTGTCGCCGGGGCACTGATTATCGTGCCGGTGCTGCTGATCGCCCGGCAGCCCGACCTCGGCACCGCGCTGCTGATCGGCAGTGCCGGGTTTTTTGCGCTGTTTCTGGCCGGGCTGTCGTGGCGGCTGCTGGCGGGCCTCGCGCTGGCGGGCGCCGGCGCGGCACCGGTGTTGTGGCATTTCATGCACGACTACCAGCGCCAGCGCGTGATCACCTTCCTCAACCCGGAGCATGACCCGCTCGGCACCGGCTATCATATCATCCAGTCGAAAATCGCCATCGGCTCGGGCGGCGTGTTCGGCAAGGGCTGGCTGAACGGTACCCAGGCACACCTGGAATTCCTGCCGGAACGCTCCACCGACTTCATTTTCGCGGTGCTGGGTGAAGAATTCGGGCTGCTCGGCATCCTGGTGGTGCTGGCCATGTATACCATCATCATCGTGCGCAGCGTGTATATCGCCACCCAGGCACAGGACACCTACGGGCGCCTGCTGGGGGGCAGTCTGGCAATGACATTTTTCATCTACCTGATTGTAAACACGGGCATGGTGACGGGGCTGTTGCCCGTGGTCGGGCTGCCGTTGCCGCTGATCAGTTACGGTGGCACGTCGATGGTGACCCTGATGGCCGGTTTCGGTATGCTGATGTCCATTCAGACCCATAGAAAATTACTACCGACCTGAGGAGTGCACGTGCAAATAGGGAAGCCGCTGACAAACTTACTGCTTGGGCTGTGCGCGGGGCTCACCGCGTGCGGTGTGCCGGCGGGTGATTTTGATCACAATCCTGAGACACAGGCATTTATCACCGAAATGGTGGAGCGTCACCAGTTCGATCGCAATCAGCTCGAAGCCCTGTTCGCCGACGCCCGGAAGCGCGACGACATCCTGAAAGCCATAGCGCGCCCGGCGGAAAGCAAGCCGTGGTACGAGTACCGGCCGATATTCATGACCCAGAGCCGCATCGATGGCGGCGTCGATTTCTGGCGGGCGAACTCGGCCATCCTGAAAAAAGCCGAACAGGCCTACGGCGTCGACGCGGCAATGATCGTTGCCATCATCGGCGTCGAGACCCGCTACGGCGCCAACACCGGCTCCTACCGCGTCATCGACGCCCTGTCCACGCTGGCGTTCGAATACCCGCCGCGCGCCAAGTTCTTCCGCTCCGAGCTGGAACAGTTCCTGATCCTGGCGCGCGAAGAAGAACTGGATCTGCGCGAGGCAAAAGGTTCCTACGCAGGCGCCATGGGCTACGGCCAGTTCATACCGTCCAGCTACCGCAGCTACGCGGTCGATTTCGATGCCGACGGCAGCCGCGACCTGTGGGTCAGCCTGGAGGATATCATCGGCAGCGTTGCGAATTATTTCCAACGCCATGGCTGGAAGCTGGGCCAGCCGGTGGCCAGCAGAGTGAGCGGCAAGGCGAGCATACCCGAGTCTCTGGTCTCGTCCGATCTGAAGCCAGCCAAGACGGTGGCCGATTTCGCCGCGGCGGGAATCAGCAGCAATCCGAAGCTGCGCAAGGAACAGCGGGTGGCGCTGTTGCAGCTGGAACAACGCAACGGGCCGGAATACTGGCTGACCACCGATAACTTCTACACCATTACGCGGTATAATCGCAGCCCGCTGTATGCCATGGCCGTATTCCAGCTCAGCGAGGCGATTCGCAATGCCTACCAGAACCGCGAGTACTGACATCGCCCGTGCGGCGACAACGAGCCTGCTGGGCGGCTGTCTTGCAGCGCTGCTGCTGGCGGGCTGTTCATCACCGGCGCCGAGCCGCTACGCCCAGAAACAGGACAGTGCCCCGCAGCGACCGGTTGATGTCACCGACGTGCAAGACGCGGTGCCACGTCCCGAACCCAGGAGCCGCTACGGCAACCCGGCCTCCTATGTGGTGCACGGCAAGCGTTACCACACCGTGGCATCCAGCAAAAACTACCGCGAACGCGGCATCGCCTCCTGGTACGGAACCAAATTCCACGGCCACCGCACCTCCAGCGGCGACACCTACGACATGTATCAGATGTCCGCCGCCCACAAGACGCTGCCGCTGCCGACCTATGCCCGCGTGACCAA
Source organism: Gammaproteobacteria bacterium (assembly GCA_020347685.1). Lineage (GTDB taxonomy): Bacteria > Pseudomonadota > Gammaproteobacteria > DSM-19610 > DSM-19610 > Thiogranum. The sequence goes on from CP070738.1 coordinate 994,065, forward strand.
CCTGCGCAACGGAAAATCGGTGATCGTCAAGATCAACGACCGGGGCCCGTTCCACGACAACCGCCTGATCGACCTGTCCTACGCAGCCGCGGCGCGGCTGGAGATACTGGGCCAGGGCACCGGTCTGGTCGAGGTAGAGGCCATAGACCCGCACCGATACGCCGCCGAGCAGAACAAAGCGCGCATTGCAGCCAGCCAGCCCAAGCTCGCGGCGGCTGAAACGGCAGCGGCCGTCGCCGAACGCCAGAATACCGCGCTGTATCTGCAGGTGGGCGCGTTCCGGAACCGCGCCAACGCGGAACGCCTGCGCAATCAGCTGGCGGCGGTTGAACTACCGGGCAGCCTGCACATCAGCGAAGGCCTGGCCAACCGGAAACGCGTTTACCGGGTGCGCATCGGACCGCTGCAAACGGTCGAATCCGCCGATAAAGTGACGCAGATTCTGGCTGGCCAGGGTATCGCGTCACCCAGCGTCGTCATTGACTAGGAGCCTGACCAAGGCATCGGGTCGCTGCGGCGGCCCTGTTATTTCCACCCATATTTGCGCTACGTCGCGTCACGAGCAGCCCCCGTGTTCCGCATAGCAACTGGACACTGTGCCCGGAATGCCGCGTGCCAGGCGACGCGCAGGTTACGCGCACAGGCTTACGGCACCACGCCGGTGCGGTCTTGAAAATCGGTTTTCCAGCGCACACAATGAGGCGCTTCATCAGGCAACAGGTATGTTCATGAAGCAACAGCAGGTAGTGTTCCGAAGTTTTCTCATCCTTTCGCTGCTGTTCTGTGCCGCGGCCCGAGCCGCGACACCGGTACCGAAAGCCCCCTCGGTGGGTGCCAAAGGCTATCTGCTCGAGGACTTCCTCAGCGGCCAGACCATTGCCGAAAAGAATGCCGACCAGCCGCTGGAACCGGCCAGCATCACCAAGCTGATGACCGCCTACGTGGTGTTCAGAGAAATCCGGGAAGGCAACCTGAGCCTGGAAGAAAAGGTGCGGATCAGCGAGAAGGCCTGGCGCACCGAAGGGTCGCGCATGTTCGTCGAGGTCAACAGCCAGGTCAGCGTTGCCGATCTGCTCAAGGGCGTCATCATCCAGTCCGGCAATGACGCAACGGTGGCTCTGGCCGAGCACGTGGCCGGCACCGAGGAGGGTTTCGCCAGCCTCATGAACCATCACGCCGAGCAGTTGGGACTGACGGGTACCCATTTCGTCAACAGCACGGGCCTGCCGCACAAGGAGCACTACACCACGGCACGCGACATCGCCATCGTGGCGCGCGCCATGATCGAGGAGTTCCCCGAATATTACCGCTGGTACTCGGAACGCCAGTTCACCTACAACGACATCACCCAGTACAACCGCAACAAGCTGTTGTGGCGCGACGAGTCGGTCGACGGGCTGAAGACCGGTCATACCGAGTCGGCCGGCTACTGCCTGGTCACCTCGGCAGAGCGCGACGGCATGCGCCTGATCAGCGTGGTGCTCGGCACCAGCAGCGAGGAGGCCCGGGCGGATGCCAGTCAGGCACTGCTGAATTACGGGTTCCGTTTCTTCGAGACTCACAAACTCTACGACGGGGGCAGCAAGCTCACTTCGGCCCGCGTCTGGAAGGGTGCCAGCGAATCGGTGGATCTCGGCCTGGACCACACCCTGTACGTCACCATCCCGCGCGGCGAATACAAGAATCTGGATGCCGCCATGCAGCTGCAGGACCACATTATTGCACCCATCGCCCAGGACCAGCCGCTGGGACGTGTGGTGGTGCGACTGGCCGATGAACCGGTGGTGGAAAAAGACCTGGTGGCGCTTAACCCGGTCGCCGAGGGCAGTTTTCTGCAACGCCTGGTCGACGAAGCGCTGCTGTATTTCGAATAACCGCAGCGTCTCGCAACAGTCATGTCTACGGTTTATCTGAACGGAGCTTTCCTGCCGATCGAGCAGGCCTGCGTATCCGTCATGGACCGCGGCTTTCTGTTCGGCGACGGTGTGTACGAAGTTATCCCGGCCTACGGTGGCCGGCTGTTCCGGTTCCCCCACCACCTGCAACGGCTACAGAACAGTCTCGATGGCATACGGCTGGGCAACCCCTGTGACGATGCGCAGTGGCAAAGCATCCTGACCGAGCTGCTGGAGCGCAACCGGGAACGCGCCGGCAACCACAACGACCAGTCGGTGTACCTGCAGGTTACGCGCGGCAGCGCGCCGAAGCGCGATCACAGCTTCCCGGAACGGGTGACACCCACGGTGTTTGCCATGAGCACTCCGATGACCGACCCGGATCCGGAAATCGAGGCGCACGGCGTCGCGGCGGTGACCCTGGACGATATCCGCTGGCAGATGTGCAACATAAAGGCGATCACGCTGCTGCCCAATGTGCTGCTGCGCCAGCGGGCGACCGAGCAGAGCTCGGCGGAGGCCATACTTGTCAAGGACGGACTGGTAATCGAAGGTTCCGCCAGCAACGTGTTCGTAATCAAGGACGGCCGGATACAGACCCCGCCCAACGGCCCCCTGATGCTGCCCGGCATCACCCGCGACCTGGTGCTGGAACTGGCCGGCCAGCACGACCTGCCCTGCAGCGAAAACGACGTTCCGGAAACCGCGCTGCGCGACGCTGACGAAATCTGGATCACCAGCTCTACACGCGAAATCGTCCCTGTCACCCGCCTCGATGCCAGGCCGGTCGGTAACGGCCTGCCGGGCCCGGTGTGGAAGGCCATGATCGGGTATTACCGGAGTTACAAGGAAGCGGTGCGTAACGGCTCGGCAAGCTGAGCGCCCGGCCCGGCGCTCAGGCGAGCGCCAGGGTGTGCCCCAACCCGATTAGCGCACAGGCGCCGATCACCTTCATGATATCCATCTTGTACTTCCACAGGGCAACAAAGGCGGCCACCGAAATCAGTGCATAGAACCACTGGAAGGTGCCGGCGAACGGCTCTGCCTCGCTGGCTTCGGGCCACAGCACGTGCCAGCCGAAAAACACTGCGAGGTTGAGCACCACCCCGACCACCGCAGCGGTGATGCCGGTGAGCGGCGCGGTGAACTTGAGGTCGCCGTGGGTCGCCTCCACCAGCGGGCCGCCGGCCAGGATGAACAGGAACGAGGGCAGAAAGGTGAAGAAGGTGGCCACGCTGGCGCCCGCCACGCCGGCCAGCAGCAGTGTATCCGGGCCGAACAGTTCCTTGCTCCAGCCGCCGATGAAACCAACGAACGCCACTACCATAATCAGCGGCCCGGGCGTGGTCTCGCCCAGCGCCAGTCCATCGATCATCTGCGTGCCGGTGAGCCACTGGTAGTGCTCGACGCCGCCCTGATAGACATAGGGCAGCACGGCATAGGCACCGCCGAAGGTCACCAGGGCCGCCTTGGTGAAGAACCCGCCCATGTCGGCCAGGGTGCCGTCGGGCAGCACCGCCATGGCCACACCCCACAGGGCCAGGAACAACACGATGAGCACTGCCAGTCTAAGCGGACGGAACCTGACGTGTTGCGGCTGCGGGGTGTCGTCATCGATCAGTGCCGGGCCGAAATGCTTGTCCGACGCAGCGTGGCCACCACCCGCCCTGAACTTGCCCGGAGCCAGCTTGCCACCCAGGTAGCCGAGGATACCCGCCGCCAGCACGATGTAGGGAAACGGCACATGAAAGGCGAAAATAGCCACGAAAGAGGCCGCGGCGAAAGCCCACAGGACGTTGTTCTTCAGTGCCCGCGAGCCGATGCGCCAGGCGGCGAATACCACAATCGCCACCACGGCCGGCTTGATACCGTTGAATACACCCTTGACGAAAGTGACATCGCCGTAGGCCAGGTAGACATAGGTCAGGGTGATAAGAATCAGCAGCGAGGGCAGCACGAACAGGGTGCCGGCCATGACACCGCCCCAGCTGCGGTGCAGCATCCAGCCGATGTAGACCGCCAGCTGCTGGGCCTCGGGGCCGGGCAGCAGCATGCAGTAGTTGAGCGCATGCAGAAAGCGGTGCTCGGAAATCCAGCGCCGTTTCTCCACCAGCTCCTGGTGCATCATGGATATCTGGCCGGCGGGGCCACCGAAGCTGATGAAGCCCAGCTTCAGCCAGTAGAAAAACGCCTCACGAAAAGACGGGTGAGGCGGTCGTTGCAGGGATTCGCTCATGGTTACTCCAGGGACCGCTTGCCTCAAGGGAACTTCACCGGCTATCGGGGGAAGGCTGCGCCGGGCCCCTGTCACTCGAATAGACCCTGCAGGAACCAGCGCCGTTGCCCGTCGAGCTCACGGTAGATCCAGTATCGCGAACCGGAGGCGCTTTCGGCAATAAAATAATCGCGCGCGATGTCCTGCCCGTCCCACCAGCCGGATTCAATGCGCTCGCGGCTGTGCTGCAGTTTCAGCCTGCCCTGCAGGCAGGGCCAGCCGTGATCGGTCTTGAGCTGCCTGGGCACCGGCAGCAGCCACAGGGGGCGTTGCTGCCCGTTCACCGCCTGCTCACCCTGCCCGGGCTCGCTGTAGCGCCAGGCATATTCGGGACGGTGTTCGGCAACCGCGCTCAGACCTCGCACTGCCTCGCTGCCGAGACGCGCGCGCAGGCGGTCGAGCAAATCGACCTGACAGGCCTGACGCGCTGCACCAAACAGCTGCAGAGACTGCCCGTCGAGCGGTAGCAGGCGCTCCGCGTATAGCCCGACCTCGATGACAGGCTGCTGCAACTCCAGGCGCTGCAGGCGTTCGCGCAGCAGGATCAGGAACTGTTCGGCAGCGCGGCTTTTGCGCTGCACGCCGATGCTCAGACGGGTGATCGCCTGCTCGCGGTGCCACAGGCGCACTTCCAGTTCCTGCACCGCAGCCCCCTGCCCCTGCAGCCAGCCGCACAGTTCCAGTATCAGCCGCTGCAGGGCGAACAGCAGCGCGCCGGCCTGCCCGACCTCGGCTGGCAACTGCAGGGAGCGCTCGAAACGCGGCGGCGGCTGATACAGGGCCCGCGGGTCCGGCTGCCGTCCCAGCAGGCGATCCAGGTACAGCACGCTGTCCGGCCCCAGACGGCGCGCCAGGCCGTCGCGCGGCAGACGCAGCAGGTCGCCCAGGCGCTGTACGCCCACACCGTGCAGACGATCGAGCAGGCCCTGTTCCCAGTCCAGCACCGATAAGGGCAGCGGCGCCAGCGCCGCTGCCAGCGCGGAGCGCGTTTCTACATGCTGCTCGGAGGCACAGCAGGCCAGGCTGACTGCCGCCAGAGGTGTCGGCGCGGCCGCCAGCCGGGTCTGGTAACCCAGTTCCCCGAGACCGGCACGAATGCGCTCGAGCAGGGCCGTATAGCCGCCAAACAGGCTCAGGCTGCGCCGCACCTCCAGCAGCAGGGCAAAGGGCGGGTACAGGCTCACCTGGGAACTGAACTGATAGGCCCAGGCGGCCAGGCCATGCAGGGCGTCGGCCTCGGCCTGGCGGTCGCGGGAACAGACGCTCAGGTCGTGCGCCAGTGCGCGTGCCGCGGCCACCGGCATACCGGAACAGATACCGCGGCGGCGCGCCGGCGGATTGCAGAACAGGATGCTGGCAGGCCGCCCGTCGTCGCATACCGCCAGCGGCTGTTCTTCACTGCCACTGCGACTGAAAACTTCCAGTGCCAGTTGCGGTATGCGAATGCAAAGCCACTGCGTTGCCATGTCCGTGCACCGGAACCTCAAGATGAATCGGACCACAGGCCCAGCCGCCACGCCGCTTGAGAATGGATACCGACAGGCCATTGCCCGCTTCGGGCTGCAGCTGTATGCGCAACGCAGCCGGTGATGGGCGCTGCACCAGACGCCCGGGACGGAACAGAAACCCCAGCGCATCACCGGCCTCGGCAGCCAGTTGCAGACGACGCAAGGCCGTCCTGTCGTCCAGCGTTGGCCAGGCCAGCACCGCGCTGCAGGTTCCGGAACGCAGGCTCTGCTCCACCGCCCACAAGCCGTCCTGATGCGCCCCGGGGTGCACCAGCAACACACGGGACAGGTCGATACCGGCACCCACCAGCGCCGGAGCATAGGGAATATAGGGAGGCGCCACCCAGCAGATCCAGCGCTCGTCCCGACTGAGGCGAGCCAGCGCCGGCACCAGCAGGCGCAACGCACCGATACCGTGTTGAGGCATGAGAATTTCGGTCAGCGCGCCACGCGGCCAGCCACCACCCGGCAACACCGTATCCAGCTCAGCGAAGCCGCTGGCGACAGCGTCAGCCGTGGCGCTCAGGCGCCCCCCGCGCCAGACATCGGCGCGCTGCAGGACAGTATCGAGGTTCATAAGCTGTGATTGCGCAGAATGCCTACGCCGAGGCCCTCGATCACCAGCGGCTGCTCGCGCAGATCGACACGGATGGGCTCGAAATCGGCATTCTCGGGCAGCAGATACACAATGGAGCCGCGCCGGCGGAAGCGTTTCACCGTGACCTCCTCGTCCAGACGCGCGACCACGATCTGGCCGTTCTGCGCCTGCTGGGTGCGGTGCACCGCCAGCAGATCGCCGTCCATGATGCCGATGTCGCGCATACTCATGCCGCGCACCCGCAGCAGATAATGCGCACGCGGGTGAAACAGGGCGGGGTCGACCGGATAGTGGTCTTCGATATGCTGCTCGGCAAGAATCGGTTCACCGGCGGCAACCCGGCCCACCACGGGCATGCCTGCGTCTCGCTCTTCGTCAGCCTCCAGCAGGCGGATGCCGCGCGAGGAACCCGGCAACAGCTCGATCACGCCCTTGCGCTCCAGTGCCCGCAGGTGCTCCTCGGCGGCATTGGGGGAGCGAAAACCAAACGCCTCGGCGATCTCCGCCCGGGTCGGCGGATAGCCTTCGTCGTAGACATATTCCCGGATCAGGGCCAGGATCTCGGCCTGGCGGCGGGTTAACTCTTGCATGGCTGCACCTGCTGTGTTTTTATCCAGTGTACTGTAAGTATATACAGCTGTTTTGGGGATGCAAGCCATACTCCCGCAAAACAGCGGTTTTCTGGCCTGGCGCCTGCCACTATCATTAGATGCTCACAGCACAGCACACTGGTTGAACCTGATGTCCAGCACCCCCGCTCCCATCCCCCGCCACTCCACCCACGCGGTGCGGGTCGGCCATGTCACGGTCGGCGCAGACGCACCGATCGTGGTGCAATCCATGACCAATACCGATACCGCCGACAGCAAGGCAACCGCCGCTCAGGTCGCCGAACTGGCGCGCGCCGGCTCCGAGCTGGTGCGCATTACGGTCAACAGCGAGCAGGCCGCACAGGCGGTGCCGCAGATCCGTACCCAGCTGGACCGCCTGGGCGTGGACGTACCGCTGATCGGTGATTTTCATTTCAACGGGCACAAACTGCTGAGCAAGTACCCCGACTGCGCGGAGGCGCTCGCCAAGTACCGCATCAATCCCGGTAACGTGGGGCGCGGCAGCAAGCGCGACGAGCAGTTTGCCACCATGATCGAAATCGCCTGCCGTTACGACAAGGCGGTGCGTATCGGGGTGAACTGGGGCAGCCTGGACCAGGAACTGGTGGTGCGCCTGATGGACGCAAACACCGCCAGCGCGAACCCGCAAGACACCCGCCAGGTCATTCACCAGGCGATGGTGACCTCGGCGCTGGACAACGCGCAGCGCGCCGAGCAACTCGGACTGGCCGCTGACCGCATTATCCTGTCGGTGAAAATGAGCGGCGTACAGGACCTGATTGCCGTGTACCGGATGCTCGCCGAACGTTGCCACTACGCCCTGCACCTGGGGCTGACCGAGGCCGGCATGGGCGCCAAGGGCATTGTCGCCTCGACCGCGGCGCTGGCGGTACTGCTGCAACAGGGTATCGGCGACACCATTCGCATTTCCCTGACCCCGGAACCGGGCGGGAGCCGCAGCGCGGAAGTCCTGGTCGCGCAGGAAATCCTGCAGTCCATGGGGCTGCGCGCCTTCACCCCCAGCGTAGTGGCCTGCCCCGGTTGTGGCCGCACCTCCAGCGACTACTTCCAGAAACTGGCCCAGGACATCCAGAGCTATCTGCGCGCGCAGATGCCGGCCTGGCAGCGGCGCTATCCGGGCGTGGAGAATATGAGCGTCGCGGTGATGGGCTGCGTGGTCAACGGACCCGGCGAGAGCAAGCACGCCAACATCGGCATCAGCCTGCCGGGCACCGGCGAGCGGCCAGTGGCGCCCGTCTATGTCGACGGGGAAAAGACCGTCACCCTCAAGGGTGACCATATCGCCGCCGAATTCCAGCAGCTGGTAAACGAGTACGTGGAAAAGACCTACGGCGGGAGCTAGGAGCCCGTCGGAGTCATCATGTCGCTACTGCGGCGGCGGTAAATCGGTGCATTTTTTCGATTGCTTTCGTCAAATAGAGCCCGCTATTTTCCTCAAACAATCGAAAAACTGCCCTCGTTTTCCCACTCGCCTCGCTACGCGCAGATGACTCCGACAGGCTCCTAGGCGTTCGCCTCTTCGTACAGGGTCAGGTATTCCTGCTCCATAGCTGCGTATTTTTCTTCCAGCGCCTTGAGTTTCTCGTCGCGGGTGCGGATCTCCTCCTGCAGCTTATGCAGCTCGTCCTGTGCCGGGGCGCCCGATGTGCTGTCATCGGCCTGATATACGGTCTGGTCCTGGTCGAGCTGCAGCAGGGCGCGTATCTGTTCCTGCAGAAACTCGTTTTCTTCCTCCAGCGTCTCGACACACATGGCCATGTCGCGACTGGTGCGCTCCAGCCGCTCGACCTGGCTGCGCAGCGCCTGCGCCTGTTCGGCCTCCAGTTTCAGGCTGACAAGCCTCTCATGCAGTTCCGTAATGGTGCGTTTCTTTTTATCGAGTTGCTGCTGGAGTTCGGCTACGCTCTCACGGCTGTCCGCCGCGGCACGGTCCGCGCGTAGCCCGGCCCGTTCAACCCGGTGCTGCAGCCGCTGGTTTTCCTGTTCCATGATTTCGACGCAGGTATTGGCTTCCCGGCACTGCCGCTCCAGTTGGGCGATGTGCTTTTCCATCTCCTCGATCAGGGTCTGGTCCGGCTCCTGGCGCGCCTGTAGCAGGAGGTGCTGCAGCGACTGGATGGCATTCACCTGCCCGCTCAGCGCGGTCTGCAGCGTGCCGATGTGGGGCGCGCTGTCCGGCTCGGCGTCCTGGGCAGGCTCGGCTCCGGACTGGGCGTCTGCGGGCCCGGCGTCGAGCGCATCCATGTCGTCCTGCAGCCTGCGTTTCTGCTCCGCCATCTCGGTGAGCAGGGCCTGCAGCTGCTCGGAACGCTGCGCTTCGGGCAGCAGCGTTTCGAGCTGCTCGACAAGCCTCTGCCGCGTTCCCTCCAGCTCGGTGACTTGTTTCTTGAGGCTAAAGAAGTGGCCGCGGAATTTCTCCAGGCTCTGGATGCGTTTCCTGAGTCTGTCGAGCTCCCCGTCTTCGCGGTCTGCGGCAGGCGCAGGGGCGGCGGCCTCGGCCTGCTCGATGAACGGCACAAAGCATGCGCGGATGTGCTCCCAGCGCCTCGCCGGATAGTCATTGCACAGCTCGGCTACCTTTTTTTCGGACTCCAGCAGGACGAGCCGGTTTGACAGCGCTTCGAGAAAACCGCCGTCGGCTGCGGTTTCGGCCTCGGCCAGTTCCAGCCGCGCCCGGGTATCGACAATCTGGGTCTCCAGAAAAGCGAGGTAGCCGGACTCTACGGAGGCAAAACCCGGTTCGGCCTGGTCGCGCTTTGACAGCTGTTCCAGTTGCTGCCTCAGGTTGCGCTGTCTGCGCCCCAGCACAACGGCCAGCGCAGCAAGCAGCACCAGCGCTTCCAGCGCCAGCAACAGGCCAATGGTTACGAGTTCCATGGAACCCACCCCCGGGCCACCGCCCGATCAGAAAAGCCAATGAAATCTATTGTGTTTTCGGCATAACAGGGGCTGGCTTGAATTATGGCGGGCGGCGTTCAGGCGAACGACGGGGCGTACTGATCACGCGGCAGCCGGCCTCTGCGATCGAAAATCCGGCATAGTTCGGTGAGTTCACGCCTGCCGCGCGCATGCACGATGATGGACTGGGGCTTGATGCTGATCCAGCCGGCCTTGTCGAAGCGTTTCAGGTAGCCCAGCTCGTCGGCAAAGAACTGGTTGAATTCGATTCCCCATTTGTCCTCGATGGGAGTGATGTCGATGCGCGACGCCGTGAGCATGGAGACCATGATTTCACGCCGCAGGACGTCGTCACTCTCCAGCTCCAGCCCGCGGACCGTGGGGATGACGCCGCGGCTGAGCAGCTTCTGGTACTCGTCCCAGGCACACGCATTCTGGGCATAGAAGTCGCCGATCGAAGAAACCGCGCCGGGGCCGACGCCGATCACGTCGGGCCGGGGCATATCCGTGAAACCAAGCAGCGACCAGTTCAGGCGTCGGGCCAGCCTGGCTTGCCACCAGAGATCACTGCTGCGCACAAACCAGTCCAGCCCGATATGCTGGTAGCCCATGTCAGCGAGTGTCTGCACACAGGTGTCACGCAGATTCCGCACCGGGTCGCGCCCCGCGGCATCGTTACTGTCGACCAGCCGTATACGGTCGGGCTGGACCTTCTGCACAAAGCTCTCCAGCCATTTGGAGGACGGCGAGGCCTGCTGCGCACCCAGATAGAGTTCAACCCCTACCTGCCGCATGCCCAGGTGGCGCGCCGAGGCAGCCAGTGATTCGATTTCATTCAGCACCCCGGCCTGGTCGAGGATACGCAGCCGCACATTGCTGAACCCAAGCACCCGCAACAGGCGCAGGCGCGACTCGGACGGCAGCGCATGCCCCACGCAGGCACACCAGTTGACCAGACCATTCTGGTCGGTAGCAAAGGAATCTTCCAGTACCGAAACCAGCCGATAGAGCTGATCGTCTGTCCACTCGGCAACAATACTTCCAGCACAGATCAGTTGCTGGACACAGCGATCGGCATCGAACAGCGCGCCCTGCAGGCGCAGCTCCTGCTCCAGCGCCACAGGTTTTCTGGATGAGGAAATATCCCTGCCCCGCACCGGGGGCGAATGGTCACGGCTGGAGTCCTGGATATAGACGGCCAGCGGCGCAGGCACCGGGTCACCATTGCTATGCTCAACCCATTCGCAATAATCATCAGGGCCGTATTCCGCCGAAAAGAATTCCACGCCCGGATACAGCCCGTAGGCGAGCTCCACCAGGTCCGGAACCGGTACCCTATCTTCGTCTGTATCGAGAGACCCCATGCCAAGCAGCTCAGATCGCAACGCAGACGCATACTAGAGCGGAAATACGCAGACGGCTTTGATACAGATCAACCGCAGGGAATCGGCAGGGAAAATAACGTTTTTCTGACAATGCGGCGACGCCCCGAGAGCCCGCACAGCGCCGGCATCTCCCGCCATCACAAGCCCTCTCCGCGCCGGTGCGGCACCGGAGCGGTGGTGAAACACACGGGAAAACCGGCCTGTTTCAGGGCATTAGCGATAACGTGCAGCTGCTCGCCGGCCGCCGGCAGGCAACCGCCGCGGGGCGACCGCATCAGCTAGGTTACCGGGAAACCCATTTTTCGTGCACAAAAGCACAGGTATCCATCGGGGATCCGACGGCATACCTCAGCGCCACCACGCCGACGATTTCCGCCTCCTGGTACTCAGGGGCGGGAACAGGGAGACTAGGCGACCATCGCCCGAACACAGCCTTAAGCATAGGCGCCGGGGGTTAAGCTCTCCCGCCCTGTAGCGGGCTATCTAACGAGGTGATGTCTCCTCATTGAAG
>CP070738.1:1005866-1007447 GCA_020347685.1 Gammaproteobacteria bacterium
CGTATGCTGCGCGACAGCAGCGGCAAACTGGTCGGCATTGTCGAGCAAAAGGATGCCAGCGCCGCCCAACTCAAAATCAGGGAAATCAACACCGTCTTCGTTGCCGCGCCGCCCGTCCGCCTGCGCAGCTGGCTGGGTCAGCTCGACAACGACAACGCCCAGGGCGAATACTACCTGACCGATATCGTGGCGTGTGCGGCCGCTGAGGGAGTCGCTGTTGAAACCGCGAATGCTGCCGATCCAATCGAGATCCTCGGCGTCAACGACCGCGCGCAGCTGTCGGTGCTGGAACGCGTATACCAGCGCAACCAGGCACAGCGCCTGATGCGCAACGGGGCCACAGTCGCAGACCCGGCGCGCCTCGACGTGCGCGGTGATCTGCAAACCGGCAGCGATTGCGAGCTGGACGTCAACGTAGTGTTCGAAGGCGACGTGAGGCTCGGCGACCGGGTACGCGTGGGGCCCAACTGCGTGATCCGCAACGCCACGATCAGTGACGATGTCGAGATTCTCGCCAACTGTGTCATCGAGGAGTGCGCCATCGGCAGCGGTTCGCGCATCGGGCCCTTTGCGCGCATCCGCCCGGAGAGCGAGCTCGCCGAACAAGTGCACATCGGCAACTTCGTCGAGATCAAGAAATCCCGTATCGCGGCCGGCTCCAAGATCAATCACCTCAGTTATATCGGCGACACCCGCATGGGTTCGGGGGTGAATGTCGGCGCCGGCACCATTGTGTGCAACTATGATGGCGCCAACAAGCACCTGACCGAGATCGGTAACGATGTCTTCATCGGTTCCGATACCCAGCTGGTCGCGCCGGTGAAGGTGGGGGACGGTGCCACCATCGGCGCCGGATCGACCATCACCCGCGAGGTTCCGCCGGGCGAGCTGACTCTGAGCCGCTGCCCCCAGCAGACCCGGCCAGGCTGGAAGCGGCCGCTCAAGAAGAACAGGTAGAGGCGGCTCAGACCGGCACGGCGGCGGCCGTTAACAGGGCGTGATTCAAACAGGATAAGACAGTCTTTATGTGCGGAATTGTAGGGGCCATCGCCCAGCGTGAAGTTGCACCCATTCTTCTGGAGGGTCTCAGACGACTGGAATACCGGGGTTATGACTCCGCCGGTATGGCGGTGCTCAACAGCGATGGCGAACTGGAACGGCTCAGAACGACCGGCAAGGTTGCCGAACTCGCCCGCGCGGCGGATCATCAGCCACTGCACGGCACGAGCGGCGTCGCGCACACGCGCTGGGCGACGCATGGTCGCCCCAGCGAGTCCAACGCCCATCCGCACATCTGCCGCAACAAGGTCGCGGTGGTACACAACGGCATTATCGAGAACCACGCCAAGCTGCGTGACGCGCAGAGAGAACTCGGTTTCCCGTTCACCTCCGAAACCGATACCGAGGTGATCGTGCACCAGGTCTATCACCATCTTGACCAGGGTGACAATCTGCTCGAAGCCGTGCAGCACGCCTGCCGGGAACTGGAGGGTGCCTACGCGCTCGGCGTGGTGAGCACGTCCGAACCCGGTCGGCTGATCGCGGCGCGGCGCGGCAGCCCGCTGGTGATCGGCATCGGCA
>CP070738.1:1007547-1015471 GCA_020347685.1 Gammaproteobacteria bacterium
GGGCGTGAATTCGTGCGCTTCGCCACCCTGGGCGCGTTCGGCCCAGGGGTCCTTCTGGAAGAACTGCTGCGAATACTTGAAGCGCTCGTAGAGGGCCCTGCGGTTTGCCGCGTCGTCGACGACGCGTTGTTTGATGGAATTCAGACCCACGCGTTCGACCCAGGGCGCGGTACGCTCCAGGTAGTGGGCCTCTTCCCGGTACAGCTGGGTGAAGGCGCCGCAGTACTCGAGCACCTCCTCCTCGCTCGCGACCTTGCAGAGCAGATCGGTGACGCGCACCTTGATGCCGCCGTTGCCGCCCACGTGCAGCTCGTAGCCGGAGTCGACGCACACCACACCGAAGTCCTTGATGGTGGCTTCGGCGCAGTTGCGGGGGCAGCCGGACACCGCCAGCTTGTATTTGTGCGGCATCCAGGAACCCCAGGTGAGCTGTTCCAGCTTCACGCCGAGCCCCGTGGAGTCCTGGGTGCCGAACCGGCACCACTGCGAACCGACACAGGTCTTGCAGGTGCGCAGGGCCTTGCCATAGGCGTGACCGGATACCATGCCGGCGGCATTGAGGTCGGCCCACATCGCGGGCAGGTCGTCTTTCCTGACCCCGAACAGATCGATGCGCTGGCCACCGGTCACCTTGACCTCCGGCACCTGGAACTTCTCGGCGACGTCGGCGATGGCGCGTAACTCGCTCGGCGTCACCAGCCCCCCGAACATGCGCGGCACCACCGAGTAGCTGCCGTCCTTCTGGATGTTGCCGTGCGCGCGCTCGTTGATGAAACGCGACTGTGCGTCGTCGACATACTCACCGGGCCAGGCGGCGAGCAGATAGTAGTTCAGCGCCGGGCGGCAGACGTGACAACCATCGGGGGTCTTCCAGTTCAGGAACTCGAACAGTGCGCGCATGTCCTTGAGTTCTTCCTGCCGGATGGCGCTGATCACTTCGTCGTGGCTGTGCTCGGTGCAGCCGCACAGCGGCTTCTTGCTGGGCGCGGCGGAATAGCCTTCACCCACGGTGTTGGCGAGCAACGCCTCCACCAGCCCGGTGCAGGAACCACAGGAACTCGAGGCCTTGGTATGAGCGCGCACCTCTTCGAGCGTGAACAGGCCCTTCTTGACGATCGCGTCGGTGATATCGCCCTTGCACACGCCGTTGCAGCCGCACACCTCGGCTGAGTCCGGCAGGGCGAGCACCTTGCTGTCGCCGTGTCCCGCGTCGCCCAGATCGTGCTGCCCGAACAGAATGGTGCTGCGGAAGGCCGATATGTCGGTACCCTCGCGCAGCAACTGGAAGTACCAGCTGCCGTCCATGGTGTCGCCGTACAGCACTGCGCCTTTCACCTGGTTGTCACGGATGACAAGCTTCTTGTACACGCCCTGCGCCGGGTCCTGCAGCACCAGGGTCTCGTCGCCCTCACCCTCGTGGAATTCCCCGGCCGAGAACAGATCGATGCCGGTGACCTTGAGCTTGGTGGAAGTGACCGAACCCTCGTAACGGGCGATACCCATGTGCGCCAGGTGGTTAGCGCAGACCTTGGCCTGTTCGAACAGAGGTGCAACGAGACCGTAGCAGCTACCGCGGTGCTGCACGCACTCGCCTACCGCGTAGACGCGTGGATCGAAGGTCTGCATGGTGTCGTTGACCAGTACACCCCGTTCGCACTGGATGCCCGCCTGCTGTGCCAGAGCGATGTTGGGCCGGATGCCCACCGCCATGACCACCAGGTCGGCGGCAGCCTCCGACCCGTCGGCGAACTGCACGCCGGTGACACGCTCCGCGCCGAGAATCGCGGCGGTCTGCGCCTCCATCCGAAACTCGAGGCCCCGTTCTTCCAGCGCCGCCTTGAGCAGGGCCGCGGCGGGCTTGTCGAGCTGGCGCTCCATCAGGGTGTCGAGGAGGTGCACAACGGTGACCTCCATGCCGTTCTTCAACAGGCCGTTGGCGGCTTCCAGGCCGAGCAGCCCGCCGCCGATCACCACCGCCTTTTTGTGGCTGCGCGCCGCTGTCAGCATGGTCTCGACATCGGCGATGTCGCGGAACCCGATGACGCCCTGCTTGTCCGCGCCCGGCAGCGGAATGATAAAGGGGTTGGAACCGGTGGCGAGCAACAGCCGATCATAGGCCCTGATGACGCCCGCGGCGGTTTTGACCTCGCGCTTGACCCGGTCGATCGCGACCACCGGGTCCCCCGCCACCAGTTCGATCCCCTGCCCGGCGTACCACTCGCGTGAGTTGAGGACGATGTCGTCGATGGTTTTTTCGCCGGCCAGTACCGGCGACAACATGATGCGGTTGTAATTCGGGTGCGGCTCGGCACCGAACACCGTGATGTCGTAGAGTTCCGGATCGATCTTCAGCAGTTCCTCCAGGGTTCGCACCCCGGCCATGCCGTTGCCTACCAACACGAGTTTCTGTTTCATTTCATCTGCCTCTTCTTGCAACCGGATACGCGGCAATGTGCTGGCGTACACGCCGTCTGCCCGGTTCAGATTGCTGTTGCTACGCTGTCTGCGCCTCGCCTGCCCCGCTTGCATCCGGCCCGCGATGGTCGGCTGGCGCGCGGCTGATCGAGAATCCGTCCAGGTACTCCTGCAGACGGCTCGCGTCGAACTGGCGTCCGTCCATGAACAGATCGGCACCCATCTCGAGCGTGTCCTCGCCGCACATCAGTGCCCAGCCGGCCCCGTGCTGGCCTTCGAGCTTGTAGTCCACCTCGGGGTAAGGGAGACCCAGCTCATCCGCCGCAGCGCGAAAGACTTCGGGCCGGTAGACGGCCTTGGCGATGGTTTCCGGTTTAATGGCGCCGTCCACCTGGCCCCAGCGCAGCATCTGCGACAGGAACCACAGAGCGTGCGAACGCCAGGGAAAGTTGGCTGCATAGCGCTGGAACACGTTGTAATCCGGCGCCGCGCGCGGCTTTTCGTCTGACGAAAACTGCAAGGTACCGGTGAGCGACTTCTCGAGGACGTCCACCGGCGCATTGACGTAGCGCCCCTGGCTGAGCAGTTCGCAGGTTTCGCGGCGATTGGCCGGATCGTCCAGCCAGGCGCTTGCCTCCAGCAGGGCGGTGACCACGGCCTGATGGGTGTTAGGGTTGCTTTGTGCCCAGATCCGGGTGACCGCGAACACTTTCTCCGGGTGATTGTTCCAGATATCGAAGCTGGTGATCAGGGTACGGCCCAGGCCCTCGGATACGGCATAGGTATTCCAGGGTTCTCCGACACAGTAGCCCGCGATCAGCCCGGCGCGCAGGTAGTGGCCGACCTGCTGCGGCGGAACCACGGTCAGGCGCACGTCCCGGTCCGGGTCGATGCCTGCATCGGCCATCCAGTAACGCAGCAGGTAGTTGTGCGACGACTCGGGGTAGACCACGGCGAAGGTCAGCTTGGGACGACCTTCCGCGCAGTCCTGATCGATGACCTGCTTGAGCGCCTGGGCAGATCCCTTCGCGGTGTCGAGACCCGCCACGCCGGTTGCCAGCATGCGACCGTACAGCTCCTTGGAGACCGTGATGGCATTGCCGTTGAGGTCCAGGCTCAGCGCCGTGACCATGGGCTGGCAATGGCTGCCGTCCAGGGCACTGGCCAGCGGCATGGCCGCCAGCATCTGGGCGCCATCCAGCATGCCGGTGCACACCTTGTCACGGATGTTGGCCCAGGACGACTCGCGTGAAAGTTCCACCGACAGGCCCTGCCTGGCGAAGAACCCCTTCTCCCTGGCAACCACCAGGGGAGCACAGTCGGTCAGCGGAACGAAGCCCAGGGTCAGCTCGCGTTTCTCCAGGTGCCGGGCGGGCGTCTCGACGGCGTCGGCCTTGCGGGTCGGCAGGCGATAGACGTTGGCGCGCGCCGCCGCTGCGGCTGTGTCTGGCGCCTTCTCGGTGGACTTCGCCGGATTCTGGTGGCGCTCGTGCAGGAACTTCACTACCTCGGCGCGGTAGTGGTTGTAGGCCGGGTCCTCGGCCAGCGCCAGGCGGTCACGCGGACGTTCCAGGTTGACCTCGAGTATTTCGCCGATGCTGGCCGAGGGTCCGTTGCTCATCATGACAATGCGGTCAGACAGCAGCACCGCCTCATCCACGTCGTGCGTGATCATGATCACGGTGTTGTTGAGACGCGCGTGGATCTCCATCAGGGAGTCCTGCATGTGGGCCCGGGTGAGCGCATCCAGAGCACCGAACGGTTCGTCCATCAACAGCACCTTCGGCTCCATGGCGAGCGCGCGCGCTATGCCCACGCGCTGTTTCATGCCGCCCGAGATTTCGTCCGGTTTGCGGTCCAGCGCGTGCGACATATGCACCAGTTCCAGGTTGTGGCGGGTCCATTCGTCGCGTTCGCGCTTCGAGCGCGTCTTTCTGAAAACCTGGTCGACCGCCAGGCGCACATTGTCGTAGGCGCTGAGCCACGGCAGCAGCGAGTGATTCTGGAACACCACGGCCCGGTCCGGGCCGGGATCGGTCACTTCCCTGCCTTCCAGCACCACGCCGCCCTCGGTCGCCTGCAGCAGGCCGGCGACAATGTTGAGCACCGTCGACTTGCCGCAGCCGGAGTGCCCGATCAGCGAGATGAACTCGCCCTGCTGCACCTGCAGGTTGACGCCGTCGAGGACGTTCAGCGGTCCTTTGTCGGTGGGAAAGGTAATGCTGACGTGGTCGATGTTCAGATAGGCATTCATAGTGAAATCTCCTGGCACCCGTTCAACGCAGCACCGCGTTCTTGTCCCAGCTCACCGCGCGCTGCAGCAACAGCATGCCGCGGTCCAGCGCGAAGCCGATGAGTCCGATGACCAGCACGGCGACCATGATGCGAGCCAGCGAGTTGGAGCTGCCGTTCTGGAATTCGTCCCACACGAACTTTCCCAGACCCGGGTTCTGCGCCAGCATCTCGGCGGCGATCAGCACCATCCAGCCGATGCCCAGCGACAGGCGCAGCCCGGTGAACATCATGGGCATGGCCGAGGGCACGACGATCTTTACGGTCTTGGTGAACCAGTTCAGGCGCAGCACGCGGCTGACATTGAGCAGGTCCTTGCTAACGCTGGAGACCCCGACCGTGGTGTTGATCACGGTGGGCCACAGGCAACACAGGGTAACGGTGATGGCCGAGGTCAGGAACGACTTCTGGAACAGCGGGTCGCTGGTCACGTAGAGCGCAGACACCACCATGGTGACCAGCGGCAGCCAGGCCAGCGGCGAAACCGGTTTGAACAGCTGGATGATCGGGTTGAGCGCCCGGTACATGGTCGGGCTCATGCCGCACAGGATGCCGATCGGGATGGCGATGATGGTTCCGAGCAGAAAACCCGTGGCGACCGTGATCAGACTGGTGACGATCTGGTCGAAGAAAGTCGGCACGCCTGTGTAACGCCGGGCCTCGATCTTGTCGAGGGTCTCCTGCGGCTTACCGGCGGCGATCGCTTTGTCGAGGCGCTTCTGCATGCGCTCATTGAAGGCCGCCTCCTTGGCCCGCTCCTCCTTGTGCTCGTTGTACAAGGTAACGGTCTGCTCCCAGACCTGCGCCGGGCCGGGCAGCTGCCCCAGCGAGGTTTCCACGTTCTTGGCACCAACCGACCACAGCATCAGAAACACCAGCAACGCCGCAACGGGGACCAGGACGCTCTGTGCAAGCCGGCTGATGGGGGTGTTTACCTGGTCGCCGGCGAGGTAGCCCAGCAGGCGATTCCAGGCGCCGACGTTGAAGGTTTTCAGAGTTGCCAAAGTCATTAACGAATTCTCCTTCCACCCGGTCGCCCCCCCTCTTGCGGGACGGGACACCGGGAAGTCGCACAGGCTCACAGCTTGTCGTCGCCCTTCAGGCCGATCGCGAACTGCTTCAGGTAGTCGTTGGGCTTGTTGCCGTCGAAAGTGATGCCGTCGATGAACTCGGTCTGCGGCGGGCGGAAACCGCTCTCCGCGTCAAAGTCCGGGAAGTCCTCGGCCTTCATCTGGCCGTCCGCAATCAACTCCTCGGCGGCTTTGCGGTAGATGTCCGGGCGGTAGACCTTCTTCGCCATCTCGGCGTACCAGTGGTCTGACTTGGACTCGGCGATCTGACCCCAGCGGCGCATCTGCGTCAGGTACCAGACCGCGTCCGAGTAGTAGGGATAGGTGGCGTTGTAGCGGAAGAATACGTTGAAATCCGGTACCGAACGCTTGTCACCCTTCTCGTATTCGAAGGTGCCGGTCATGGAGTTGGCGATCACATCGTAGTCGGCGCCGACATAGTTGGGCTTGGACAGGATCTTGACCGCTTCAGGGCGATTGGCGTTGTCGTTGTCATCGAGCCACTTGCCGGCGCGAATCAGGGCCTTGACGACACGCACGGTCGTATTCGGATACTTTTCGGTGAACTCTTTGGTCAGCCCGAACACCTTCTCCGGGTTGTCCTTCCATATCTCGTAGTCGGTGATCACGGGCACACCGATGCCCTTGAACACGGCTTGCTGGTTCCAGGGCTCGCCCACGCAATAGCCATAGATGGTTCCGGCCTCGAGCGTGGCTGGCATCTGTGGAGGCGGAGTTACGGACAGCAAGGCATCGGCGTCAATGGTGCCGGTGATGTCGCCCTTGTGCGGCGCGTAGTAGCCGGGATGAATACCGCCAGCCGCCAGCCAGTAGCGCAGTTCGTAGTTGTGTGTCGACACCGGGAAGACCATGCCCATTTTGAAGGGCTTGCCCTTCGCCTTGAACTCATCGACCACCGGTTTCAGGTAGTCGGCCTTGATGGGGTGCTGGGGACGCCCGTCGTCCTGCTTCGGCACGTGAGCTTTCATCTTCTCCCAGACCTCGTTGGAGACCGTGATACCGTTGCCGTTCAAGTCCATGGAGAAAGGCGTCACAATGTGCGCCTCGGTGCCGAAGCCGATGGTGGCGGCGAGCGGCTGCCCGGCCAGCATGTGGGCGCCATCGAGCTGCCCGTCGATCACGCCGTCGAGCAGCACCTTCCAGTTGGCCTGCGCTTCGAGCTGCACGTAGAGCCCTTCGTCCTCGAAGAACCCCTTTTCGTAGGCGATCGCCAGCGGCGCCATGTCGGTCAGCTTTATGAAACCGAACTTGAGGTCCTCCTTTTCCGGCTCGCCCAGTTCAGCAACCGCCGTTGCCGTTGTCAGTGCCAGGCCCAAGAGGCCGAGACCGAGCCTTTTCAGGCAACTCGTGCGCCGCGCCGCGTTTCCCCACTGTTTTCTCATCATTCGGTACAACCTCTCCACTAACGCTGATCCAAAAAAAAGCGTCCGCCTCGGCCGGGATTGCCATCCCGGTCGGAGCGGACGCCGTTGTCCGTGCGTACAGCCTGCGCAGGCTGCAAAAGCTCTGATGAATTCGCCTGACCCGTCATTGCGAGTGACGCGAAGCACTCTCTCAACAATGCCGTCAGTGCCTTACTGATTGCTTCGTTACCGCAGGGTATCCTTCGCGGCGCTGCGCTTCTCGTTTACGACCTCCCGGGCGCAACGACGAATCAATCACAAATCACCTTTTTCAAAGCCGCCCCGAAACGACTCGCCGTTGAGCCTGTCCCTGCTGGGGATGCCGGGGCTTCGCGACTGGACGTAACAGGAATCATGCCAGATTAAGCCGCCTCTAATATAAACAGAGACTTATTTAAAACCGGCTTGAAAATCGCTGTGCCATGTGGCGCGCGCCCGCACTGAATTGGGCCAGGTTTGGCAGCCTGGAGAGTCCCGCCGCACTAACAGCGGGCAACAATGAAGCACCGACACCAAAGGAAAAGCGCCACCGCCAATCGCAACCAGCAGCACGTGGTGAGAACCCGGTTGAATGTCCGATCAGGACCCGACGTCGCGCGCGCCGAGAAGCTCCGCCGCAGCGATGATACTGTCGGCGATCTCCACCAGACGCCGTTTCTGATCCATCGCTGCCTTGCGCATGAGACCATAGGCTGCCGGCTCGCCGATACCACGCTGCATCAT
>CP070738.1:1015571-1022863 GCA_020347685.1 Gammaproteobacteria bacterium
ACGTATTGGGCCTTGTCCAGCGGGTGCCGTCCATGCAGCATACCGCCGTCCAGTGCATCGGCGATCGCGGCCCCTGGCTGGTAGCCCTGCAATGTGGCGCGCAAATCCGGGTGAATCAGGCCGCTCACGTGCTGTGCCGAGGCCAGCCACGGCTGCAGACAGCTGGGCGTGAAACCCACCAATGCGTCCAGGGC
Organism: Gammaproteobacteria bacterium; assembly: GCA_020347685.1. GTDB lineage: Bacteria > Pseudomonadota > Gammaproteobacteria > DSM-19610 > DSM-19610 > Thiogranum. The sequence continues at coordinate 1,015,766 of CP070738.1, forward strand.
AGGGTCGTGCAACTCTTTCTCCGCCAGCATGGCGCCACGGAAGATCTGGTTGCTTTCGGCCAGCATCTGCTCCCAGGCGCTGCGTTCCGCGGCCGACAGTGTATCCAGTCCGTGCAGGAACATGTCGCGGCGAAATGCCGGGTAACCGCCGAACAGCTCGTCGGAACCCTCGCCGGTAACCACGACCTTGTAACCCGCGGCGTTGACATGCCGGCTCATCAGCAGTTTGGCGACCGCCAGGGTATTGTAGATGGTGCGCTCGGCGTGCCACACGGTCTCGACGAAGTTGTCATACAGGTGGCCCGCCTCCAGCAACATGATGTCCTGGTCGGCGCCCACCGCCTGCGCCATTTCGCGCGCAATGGCGGTCTCGTCATAGTCACTGTCGTCGAAGCCGATGGTGAAGGCCTTGACCGGCGACTGCTGGCTGGCGGCCGACAGGCCCAGGATGGAACAGGAGTCGATGCCGCCCGACAGATAACAGGCGACCGGGACGTCGGCTTCCAGGCGCAGCTGCACCGCTTCCATCAGGCCGGAGCGCACGCCCTCGATATAGTAGTCTTCGGATTTCTCCTCGCGCTCCTGCTGCAGCGGAAAATCCATGTCCCAGTAGCGCTGCTCGCGAATGTTCAGTTTGCCGTGACTGCGTTCCACAATCAGGGCGTGGCCGGGTTTTACCTGGTGCACGTTCTGGAACGCGGTGCTGCCTGGCACCATGGTCTGCATCAGCTGGTGATACAGGCCCTGGGGGCTGAAGCGCGCCTGTACCCGCGGGTGTGCAAACAGCACCTTGAGCTCGGAGCCGAATACCAGGGTGTCGTCGGTATGTGTCCAGTACAGCGGCTTGACACCGAAGCGGTCGCGCACCAGGATCAGTCGGTCATGGCGCCGGTCGTAGAGCGCAAAGGCAAACTCGCCGCGCAGATGCGGCAGCATGTCCTCGAGTCCCAGGCGCGGGTACAGGTGCAACACGAGCTCCGAGTCGCTCTTGGTGCGGAATCGCACCCCGCGCGACACCAGGTCGGTGCGCAGCCGCTTGTAGTCGTAGAATTCGCCGTTGTGCGCCAGCAGCAGATCGCCGTCGGGTGACAGAAACGGCTGGCGGGCGCGCTGCTCATCCAGATCGATAATGGACAGACGCGCGTGACTGAAACCCACGCCGCGCCGGTCCAGGGTCTTGTAGCCGAAGCCATCCGGACCGCGGTGATACTGTATCGCGGCCATGTTGACCAGCACCTGCGGGTCGACCGGACGGTTCGGGTCGCCGTGGAAATAACCTGCAATTCCGCACATAGCAATAAAATCCTTTCGATATATTCAGAAGTCAGAACAGCCACACATAGCAGGTCAGCAGCGCCATGCGTATGAACACGGCTCCCCGTGCCTGGGCGAAATACCAGTTGTGCGTGGTCTCGTCGAGATCGGTAGACAGTTCTTCGCCGCGCGCCAGCGGGTGCAGAATGATGGCGTCTTTCTTGAGCGGCGAGTCTTTACTGAGGCGGTACTCGCTGCCGTGTTCCTGGTAACCACCACCCGACCAGACGATAGCGTTGATGTAAACCACGTCCAGCGATGGCAGCTCCGCCTCCATATCGGCGGTGACGCGCAGCCTGAGCCCGCGTTCCTCGAGTTCCTCGCGCTGTCCGGGCGAGAACACATCGTCGCTGTTGCAGATCACCACGACCTCTTCGATCGCCTGGGGCACCAGGGACAGGAACAGCAGCAGGCTGCGCACGGTGCGCATCTCGCCGGGCACACCGATGATGCCGATGCGAATCCGGTCCTGCTCGGCTACGCGGGTTTGCAGCAACGCCGGCCGCCACTTGAAGATGGTGTACATGTCGGCCAGGGCCTGCGTGGGGTGCTCGTCGGTCCCGTTGCCGGCGTTAATAATGGGAATGCGCAGCGACTTCATCATTTCGTAGATGGCGGTGCCATTGCTGTCGCGCAATACCACCACGTCGCCGTAGCCGCTCAGCATCTCGGCGATGTCGCGGTAACTCTCGCCCTTGGCGATGCCGGTGGTGGCCGGGTCGGTGATGGACATGATGTCGCCGCCAAGCCGGTGCCAGGCGCTTTCGAACGACAGGCGGGTACGGGTGCTTGGTTCGTAGAAAGCGCTGATCAGTATCTTGCCGGTCAGCGGGCGCTGCACCGGCGCCGGCGAGTTTTCGTATTTCGCCGCCAGCCGGCACAGCTGGGTGAGCTTGTTCCGGTCGAACTGGCGTGCCGAAACCACCGACTGGTTGGCCAGGTCCAGCAGCGTCGCCGAATCCTCTTCAATCGCCTCGAGCAGGCCGGTGCAGCGCTCGGTATGCGCGCTGTCCGCTAGTTGTTTAAGTGGCTGCGTGGGCAGGGGTTGCGTCCGGTTCACCATAATTTACCGCTCTTCCAGTCTTTGGCCAGCAGGCCTAACAGAACAAGGGGTGACAGCGTGACGACCGCCAGCGCGGCTGTCACCAGGATTGCCAGAAGATCGCTGGATAGAATCATGCGACGGCCTCCGTCTCGGCGCGCAGCGTTTGCCAGTTGAAGTCGGCTGGCCGCAGCCAGGTGGTGATTATCACGGTGAGCATGGAAACCGCAGCGCCGCTCAGCGCCGCGACATAGAACCCGATAGCGAAATAGCTGTACAGGCCCACACCGGTACCGAGCAACATCGCCAGGGTCGCGCCTGCGGCGTTGGTGCGCCGCCAGTACAGGCCCGCCGCGATCGGCCAGATGGTGCTGGACACAAAGGCGCCGGTGAAATACAGCAGCTCGGCGAGCGTGGTAAGTCGCGGCAGGCACAGCAGCCAGGCGCCCAGGCCGAGGCCGAGTATGATCAGTTTTGCCGCCACCCGCAGCTCGTTTTCACCGGCCGCGGGGCGCAGGTGACCGCGGTAGATATCCTGCAGGATCAGGTCCGCGGTGGCGGCGAGCAGCGAGTCGAGGCTGGAGGCGAGGGCGGAGAACACCACGATGAACACCACTACCGCGCCGAGCGCACCGGACAGGCGGGCGGCCACCATGGGGCCCACCATGTCCGCCGCCGGCACGTTGAGCCCGAGGGCCGGAACCGCCAGGGCGACGAAACCGGCCACAATCGGAATCGGTATCCACATGGCGCCGGCGGTGAGGTAGGCGGAAAAGCCGACACCTTTGCGAAACGCAAAAGCACGGCTCCACCAGACATTGGAGTGGAAGATTTCGCCGACGCCGAACAGCAGGTTGTTGAACAGGAACATGATGGCCGCCGGCATCAACAGGTTCAGCAGCTCGGGGCGCGACTCGGCAACGGCCGAGTGGATGTCATCGAAGCCGAGCCGCGTGATGGCAAGCCAGCACAGCATGCCGATGCCCAGCAGGATAATAATGGTCTGGATGAAGTCGGTACCGATGACGGCACGCAGGCCGCCGAGCAGGGTATATAGCACGCAGATGCTCAGAATCACGGTCATGCCGTACTGGTAGGGTATGCCGGTGAGTGCGTGAATCAGCACGCCGCCCGCCATTCCCAGGCTGATCAGCCAGCCGAAGGCGTAAAACAGCGAAATAAGCAGGAACACCCGCCAGGCGGTCTTGCCGTAGCGCAGGCGCACGAAATCGCCACTGGTATAGCCGAACGGCATCAGGTGGCGAATGCGTCGCGCCAGCGGCGCGAACAGCATCAGGCCGACGGAACCGAGTGAATAGCCGACCATGCCCCAGATGCCGAGTTGCAGGGCCAGCTGGGGCGCGGCCATGGTGGTATTGCTGGTGACCCAGGTCGCCATGGCCGTCGCCACCCCCAGCGCCATGCCGACGTTGCGGCCGGCGAGCATGAAATCGTCCAGGGCCCTGGCCTTGCGGCCCCAGAACCAGCCGAGGAAAATCCACACCAGGCTGAACAGGGCGAGGATTGACCAGCCGGTCGCGGGGTCCAGCATCGCACTGTTGACGGTATTATCCATTTTTCACCGCTTGGCGGGTTTCCTTGACGGCCTGATCGGCTGTCAGCACCCGACAATAGCGGTCCTTGAGGGTGCGGATGGTCGCGTTGTGCAGCTCCGGCGTCACCGTGGCGCAGCCGTCGTTGATCAGGGTGGTGTAAAAGCCACGGTCGGAGGCATCACGCACCGTGGTCGACACGCATTCGTTGGTGTACACCCCGCACACGAACAGGCCGGTGATGCCCATATTACGCAGGATGTACTCCAGGTTGGTGGCGTTGAACACGCCGCTCGCCGTCTTGTTGATGATCAGCTCGTCGCCCTTGGGCGCGATCTCGGGGAGAAATTCCGCCTCCTTGGAGCCCGGCGCGGCGTGCAGTTTCAGCCGCTTGTGTCCCAGGCTGCGGTCGCGGCCGTCGCGGGTCAGGGACTGGATACGCGTATGTATGACTTCCAGCTTGAGGTCGCGAAACGTGTCCTGCAGGCGTCGCACGTTGGGCAGCACGATGTGATGCAGACGCTTGAAATAGTACTCCTGCGCTTCTTTCGGAACGCCGGAGTTTGCGGCGTCGGCAAACACGCCGAAACCTTCTGCCGCGTCGAGATACTGAAGATCGATCACCAGCAGCGCCGTGTTGTGCTTCTGCAACGACTCCTGGACCGCCTTGTTTTCGGTCAGCCACTTGCGGTAAGCGTGTTGCAGCGGGTCGACGTGCAGATAGTCCTCGTTCAGGCCCTTGAGATCGGTCTTCTTGTAGTCAATCACGGTTTACGCTCCCGCCAGCCGGTTGAGAGTGTTAAGCAGCACATTGGCGCCCAGCTCGATGTCCTCCCAGGCGGTCCACTCGGAGGCCGAATGGCTGCGCCCGTCCTTGCTGGGAACAAAAATCATCCCGGCGCGGGTGATCGTCGACATGATCTGGGTGTCGTGCGCGGCGCCGCTGTGCATGTGCGTTGAATTGATCCCCATCTCGCGGCACAGGCTGGCGACGGTGTCCACGATGCCGGGGTCGCACTTGCGCGGAGTGAGCTCGCCCAGCACTTCGAACTCGAACATCAGGTCGCGCCGCCGGGCGATGGCGGACATGGCGCGCCGGAACGCATTGGCGAGCGCCTCGAGTACCAGCGGATCGGTATCGCGCACTTCCAGGGAAAACTCGGCGCGGCCGGGAACGACATTGGCAGCGCCCGGGGAAAGTTCGACACGGCCGATGGTCGCCACGCTGCGGATGCTGCCGTTTTCTTCCAGTATGCGCGGGATTTCGCCGGACAGTTCCGCGACCGCCTGGAAAGCATCGCGGCGCATGGTCATGGGCGTGGTGCCGGCGTGGTTCGCTTCGCCGATAAAACGCGCCTGCCATTTGAACAGGCCGGCAATCGCGTCAACGATGCCGATGTGCAATTGCTGGCGATCCAGCACCGGCCCCTGCTCGATGTGGAGCTCGATGAACGCGTGCAGGCTGTCGGGCCGTCTCTGTGCGTGCAGGGCGTCCATGGCGTCGAGGCCGTATTCTGCCATGGCGTCGATGAGGCGCACTCCGGCCAGGTCGCGCGCCGAATGCAGGCTCTCGGGCGTCAGCTGGCCGCAGATGGCCTGCGAACCGATCATGTCGCCAAAGCGCCCCTCTTCATCGGTGAAGGCAACCGATTCGAGCGGGAAACGCAGTGCAATCTGCTGCTCCTGCATGCAGCGCAGGCACTCCAGCCCGGTCAGCACCCCCAGCGCACCGTCGAGGTGGCCGGCGCCGGGCACCGTGTCCAGATGCGAGCCGGTCATGACGCTGGGCCGTTCACCGTCCCAGCCCAGGCGCGCATGGATGTTGGCAGCGCCATCCACGTACAGCTGCAGACCCGCGTCCTCGATGCGTTGCTGCAGCCACTGGCGGGCCTGTATGTCTGCGGCGCTGAACGCCATGCGGTACAGGCCCTGGTTTTCGCGTCTGCCGATGGATGACAGATCCACGATGTCCTGTTTCAGACGCTGGAAGTCGATACTGAGATGGGGCATGAGCGGTGTCGGCCTGGTTATTGCTGTTTACTTCCGCGCAGGATCATGGCCAGCGTCAGTGCGAACACCACCGCGCCGGCGGCGAAAAACGCCAGTGCACGCGACAAGGGGTGGTGTGCGGTCGTCACTGCCACCGTGTTGCTCCACGCTGCCGGGCTGCGTTGTGAACGTACCCGGTAGTAGCGTCGGCCGTCGCGACGTCCACTGATGACGGTGGCAAGGTCCGGGCCCCGATACAGGGCGGCGGCATCACTGAAATCGGTTTGTGTGCTTTCCTGCAGCTCGAAGTCGCCGCCGGGCTCGGCGGGTGCAGCGGCCCATTTCCACTCCAGCCGGTAATAGCCGGCGCTGGCGGTGTCACTGTCAGAAGAAAGCGCGAGCAGGGGAGAGCCAGAACCCGCAACCGCCGTGAGGGAGAGAAAAAAAACAGCGGCGCCAAACGCGCAAATCAGAAATCGGCCAGATTCCCGCGAAATCGAACCGCCACAAACGGATTGTGGCCTGGCATAAAACAATGTTCTGGAACGGTCGGAATCCTGAGTTTCCGGGCTTGGGTTCGTAATTCACCCTAACACGTTTACAACCTGAGCTCAAAAAAGCGCGCTGCCTGCAATTCCCGCTCACTGAGAAACCAGGGGCCGGTCGCACACCGTTGGGGAACGGCTAACCGGGTTCCAGACCTGCGAGCGCGGCTGCACACCTGCACGCACGCCAACATGGAGTTTCGTTACAATTCACGCACCATGAATGCCCAATCCACAGCGCGCACCCCGAGCCAGCGCGCCGCGCTCACGCCACACCCAATCTCGAGCGCCGACATCGCGGACGCGCTGGTGACGGGATGGCGTACATTCCGCGCGGTGCCAGTGGCCAGCATGGCGTTCGCCGCGCTGTTTGCCCTGATCGGTCTGCTGGTGCTGGTCGCGGTCGGGGCATTCGGCGTCGCGCCGATGGCGTTGCCGATTGCCAGCGGTTTCATGCTGGTGGGCCCGGCGCTGCTGACGGGATTCTTCCGGCTCGCGGTCATACACGCCGCCGGTCGAAGGCCGCGCCTCATGGATGCCTTCACCGCCTTCGCCGGCGCACCGGCCGGTCTCTGGATGGTGGCCCTGCTGTGCGCCTTCCTGTTCCTGATCTGGATTACAGATGCCGCTGTGCTCTACACCGTGATGATTGGTG
>CP070738.1:1022963-1024783 GCA_020347685.1 Gammaproteobacteria bacterium
GGTGTGCCCACCGGCGACGTCGGAAAATTTGGCCAAGCGCTGGATACCCTGGCCGGGCAGATCACCGAGCAGGTGCGCCTGGCGGACAGCGGCGCGAGACCCGCTGCGCCTGTAGCGCTGGCAAGCTCCGACGCAGAACTGGCCGCGCTCCAGGTCAAGGTGGCCAAACTCGGTTACGCCCTGCGCATGAAATACCTGCGCCAGCCCGATGAAGGGCAGGTCCCGGCGGTATTCGACGCCTGGCTGCTGGATCGCGATTTTCGCAACCCCGAGCGTGCCGCCCTGGACGTGAGGGTGCTGCTCACCCGCGACCAGCTGTCCGACCTGCACGACGTGCTCGCCGCGGTGCTCGAGCGAGCCGAAGAGGGAATGCTGTCACCCCAGACGTTTCTCGACGAGCTGCAAAGTCTTGCCGCCACGATGACGAGAGATCCGTCCCAGTTGGGCACCACCACAGCCACCACCCTGGGGCAAGGCAACAGTCTGGCGGATCTTGGTTTTATGCGGGAGTATATCGAGGACCTTCCCTACACCCCCGAGGTGATGGGTCTGTCTCTGGATGACTGGCAGAGCTGGTCGACCCAACAACAGGTCGCTTTTGTCACCCGCCTGGAGGACAAGCTCGACTATTACCGCGCCTTGCATGACCACACGGATCTCTGGGTGAGCCTCGACAATGGACCGGTCAGCGGTGACTCTGTCTTCCCGGTGCCGCTGGAGGTGCTGCCCTAGGGCCTGCTAACGCTATGCCAGCGCACTGGATATCGTGAACAGTTACTGCTCAACAAGACAGCGACCGGCCAACAGACTCGTGTATCACCTGCGTGATGTTGTCAAGACGCGCGAGGCCGGGGGTATGGCCTTCCGCCTCAGAGTGCCCAGCCTGCAGATCGCCATGGGTGAGAAAATCGCCCTGACGGGAGAATCCGGCTGCGGCAAATCGACCATGCTGGACATGCTCGCCTTCCTCCTGAAGCCGTCTGCCATCGGTGCGTTCTGCTTTCGGCCCCAGGATGAAAAGGAACCTCTGGACGTCGAGGCCTACTGGAAAGCGGACAAACTCAACAAGCTGGGCGACCTGCGCAAGCGACATCTCGGTTACGTGATACAGACCGGCGGTCTGTTGCCCTACCTGACGGTGCGCGACAATATTAACCTCTGCCGTAAAGTACTTGGCCTTAAACGTGACGGTACCGTCGAGCACCTGGCCGCGGAACTCGGCATTGCGAACCACCTGAACAAGCTGCCCGATACCCTGTCCACGGGCGAGCGCCAGCGGGTGGCGATTGGGCGAGCGCTGGCCCACAAACCCACCATCGTCATCGCCGACGAACCCACCGCCTCGCTCGATCCCTACGCAGCGAAGAGAATCATGTCCCACTTCATTGGCCTGGTGGAAGAGCTCAACATTACGGTGATTCTGGCCAGCCACGCCTGGGGCCATATAAAGCAACTCGGCCTGCGCCAGCTTCATCACAGAACGGTGCGTCATGGGGATAGCAACCTGACCGAAACCATAGTGAGCGGTTGACGCATGGGCATACCCCTAATCAAAACCTTTGTACTCGCCAGCCGGGACTACCTCCACGAATGGCAGATGTCGTTTTGTTTTTTTCTCGCCCTTGCGGCGGTACTGGGACCGATGCTGGTGCTGTTCGGGCTCAAGTTCGGCATCGTGGGCAGCATGATCGATCAGTTGATCGAGGATCCCCGCAATCGCGAGATTCGTCCCGTGGGCAGCGGGCGCTACGACCACGGCTGGCTGGACAATGTCCGCGCTCGAGCGGATGTGGCCTTTCTGGTACCGCGTACCCGCAGTA
>CP070738.1:1024883-1031804 GCA_020347685.1 Gammaproteobacteria bacterium
TGGCCTTGCCATTGTCCTTGCGGAAGTCGGCAATCGTCTTGAAGTCAGGGGCAAGACGACCCGTCAGCCACATCAGCTCGACGTTGCGCTGCGCCTCCCGTTCCAGGCGACGCCCTGAATGAACTCGGTTCAGATAACCGTAGATAAACAGCTTCAGCATCATGGCCGGATCATAGCCCGGCCGGCCTGTGTCACTCGGTTCGGTCCTGAAGCCTAATCCGGACAGGTCCAGCTCGTCGACAAACACATCGATGACCCGAACGGCGCTCTCCTCGGCGATGTAGTCATCCAATCTCTCGGGAAAAAGCGTCGCCTGGTTACGATCTGTCCCCTTGATGAACCCACTCATGGCGGCTCCCATACTGGAAAACGGTATTCTACCTGCCAACCGAGTTTTCACACAGGCTGGGTCGGAAGCAGAAGCTAAAACCATCCTTCAGCAGGCTCAAACACAAGACAGTTGACGCGCGCGTCAGGCTCTATTTGAACAGTGCGCTTTTCTGGCGGAACAGCGCGGAGATATCCTCGTCGCCGAAGCCGGCCTCCATCAGGCGCCGGTAATGAATCAGGGTCATCTCCACCACCGGCAGCGACACACCGAACTGCTGCGCCATCTGTTGGCAGATCTGCAGATCCTTGTGATGGAGGCTCACCTTGAAGCCGGGCGCGAAGCGCCGCTCCACCATGCTGCGGCCGCGGTGATCCAGGAACCAGTTGCCGGCGGCGCCGGAGCCGACCACGTCGATCACTTTGTCCAAGGGCAGGCCCTGCGCCTCGGCAAACGCCAGCGCCTCGGTCACCGCCTGGTTGATGCCGGCCGCCATGATCTGATTGACCGCCTTGGTGGCCTGCCCGCTGCCCACCGGCCCCATGTGGGTGACGCGGCCAGCCACCGCCTCCAGCACCGGACGGACCTGCCCCAGTGTCTGAGGGTCACCTCCCACCATCATGGCGAGCGTTCCGGTCCGCGCGCCCTCCACGCCGCCGGACACCGGCGCGTCCAGAAAGTCGCCGCCGTACGCGGCGACCTTGTCCGCCGCGGCCACCGCGGCGGCACGACTGACGGTGGAGCAGTCGATCAGCACCGCCCCGTCCTGCAGGCCAGGGAGCAGTTGCTCAACCACTTCGAGCAGATCGGCGTCGGCAGACACGCAGGTAAACAGCACGCGCGCCCGTTCGGCGACCGCGGCCGGGCTTGCGGCTGCAGCCAGAGAGTGTTCGCACAGGAACGCGTCCAGCCGCCGGCGCGAGCGGTTCCAGGCCGCGGCGAGGTAGCCGGCCTGATACAGATTGTGCGCCATCGGCGCACCCATGGCGCCCAGGCCGATAAAACCGGTCGTCAGTGTCGCGCTACTCTTCAAGATAGGTGTAGCCGGTCAGGCCGGCCTCCAGTTCCTTGAGAAAGCGGTCCGCGTCGGCGGCCGGCAGCTCGGCGGCGTAGATGCGCTGGCGATAAGCCGCGCGCAGGCGATCCGGCTCGAAATGCACATAGCGCAGCAGTTCGTCGACCCGGTCACCGTGCTCGGGCTGGCTGAGCGCGTAGGAACCATCCGGCCTGATGTCCAGATTCACGGCGTCGGTATCACCGAACAGGTTGTGCATGTCGCCGAGGATCTCCTGGTAGGCGCCGACCATGAAGATACCCAGCAGGTAGGGCTGGTCGGGCTTGACGGCGTGCACCGGCAGACTGCTCTCGACCCCTTCACCGTCCACGTAGTAGTCGATGCGCCCATCCGAATCGCAGGTCAGATCCTCCAGCGTGGTGCGGCGCGTGGGCTCTTCGTCTAGCCGCTGCAGGGGCACGATAGGGAACAGCTGATCCAGCGCCCACACGTCCGGCAGGGACTGGAATATGGACAGGTTGCAGAAATACTTGTCCGCCAGCTTTTCGTTCAGCTCGTCGATCACTTCGCGGTGCTGGCGGCGCTCCGGCTGCAACAGGCGGCGCAGGCGCTGCAGAATCGCAAAGTAATACAGTTCGGCCTGGGCGCGCTGCGGCAGGTTCACATAGCCCATGCCGTAGGCGTGGTGGACTTCCTCAAGGTATTGCCGGGCGTCGTGATAGATTTCCAGCGGCGAGCGTTCGCCGAGCTGGTGAAACAGGGTTTCCAGGTTACGCAGCGTGTCCGGTGCCCCCTCGTCCAGGGGCTCGGGTTTGTCTACGCCGGGGGCCTCCTCGGTGTCGATGACATTGGTGATCAGCAGCGCGTGGTGGGCGGTCATGGCGCGTCCCGACTCAGTGATCAGCTCCGGATGCTGCAGGTCATTCTCGGCGCAGATCCGGCTCACCGTCTCGACGATGGCTTCCGCGTACTGGTCGACGCCATAGTTCATGGAACAGAAACTGCGTGAACCGGTACCCTCGTAATCGACGCCCAGCCCGCCGCCGGCGTCCAGCACCTGGATCGGCACGCCGAGCGCCCGCAGTTCGGCGAAAAAGCGCGCCGCCTCCTGCACGCCGTTCTTGATATCGCGCAGATTGGCCAGCTGTGAGCCGAGATGAAAGTGCAGCAGCTGAAGCTGGTCCAGCATACCGACCCCGCGCAGACGCTCCACCAGTTCCAGCACCTGGGCGGCGTGCAGACCGAACTTGGACTTGGCGCCGCCGGTGTTCTGCCAGTTGCCGGAGCCGATTGACGCCAGACGTATGCGGATACCGAGCAGCGGCAGCAGATCCAGCTCCTGCGCCTGCTGGATCACCAGCTCCAGCTCCGAGAGTTTCTCTATGACCAGGTACAGCCGCTGGCCCAGCCGCCGCGCGATCAGGCCCAGGCGGATGTACTCGCGATCCTTGTAGCCATTGCAGATCACCAGGCCGTCGGGGCGCGACAGGCCCAGCACCGCCATCAGTTCCGGCTTACTGCCCGCCTCCAGGCCGACGCGCGCACCCCCGTGCTCGAGAATCTGCTGCACCACGCTGAACTGCTGGTTGACCTTGATGGGGTAGGCAGCGGTGTAACCGCCCTGGTAGTCATAGTGCTTGCGGGCGCGTTCGAAGGCACCGCACAGCCGGTCGACGCGGTGCTGCAGAATGCTGTTGCAGCGCACCAGCACCGGCCAGTTCAGGCCCGAGCGCCGCAGATCACCGGCCAGCTCGTAGAGATCGACCTCTGCCTTATCGGCACCATTCTGCAGCCGCGCCAGCAGATGGCCCTTGTCGTTGATATCGAAATACCCGTCACTCCAGCCGGACAGGTTGTAGCGCTTGCGCGATGCGTCAATGGACCAGTTCATGGATTCATGGGCTTCGGTTTATTGGGGTCGGGGTCGCTTTTCTATATACTTGCCAGCCTTGTCACGCGCCATTTTAGAGAAAATCGACCCCGACCCCAATGAATCTTTGCCGCCCATGATCACAGACAGCGACGCCAACTGGTTTACCGAGATCTACTCGCAGGGCGGCTGCGCCTATTCGCTGCAGATCCGCGAAAAGCTGCACGAGGAGCAGTCCCCGTATCAGCGCATCGAGATCTATGCCACCACCCATTTCGGCAACCTGATGGTGATCGACGGTTGTTACATGCTGACCACGCGCGACAATTTTCTCTATCACGAAATGATGTCGCACCCGGCGTTGTTTACCCACCCGAATCCCCGCCGGGTGGCGATCATCGGCGGCGGCGACTGCGGCACCCTGCGCGAGGTGCTGAAACACCCCTCCGTGGAGCACGCCCTGCAGGTCGACATCGACGAGCGTGTCACCCGGCTTGCCGAACAGTATTTCCCGGAACTGTGTGAATCCAACGGCGATCCGCGCGCCGAGCTGTATTTCGGCGATGGCATCCAGTGGATGAAAGACGCCGAGCCGGGCAGCGTAGATGTCATTATCGTCGACAGCACCGACCCGGTGGGGCCGGCCGAGGGTCTGTTTACCGAGGCGTTTTTCAGGGACTGCCACCGCGCCCTCGGCGAACAGGGCGTGATGGTGCAGCAGAGCGAGTCACCGCTGCTGCACTACGAAAGCATCATCCAGCCGCTGCACCGGGCGATGCGCGCGGCAGGTTTTGCGGACAGCGTCACCCTGCCGTTTCCCCAGCCCTGCTACCCGTCGGGGTGGTGGTCGGCCACCATGGCGGGCAAAGGCGGCGATGTGCTCAGTTTCAGAGTGACGGATGCCGGGCAAAAAACTTTTGCGACCCGCTATTACAACGCAGCGATTCACCAGGGCGCACTGGCCCAGCCGGAGTTCTTTCAGGGCTAGACGTCGGGCTGGCTAGTCACACCAGTCAGCGACTGCCTGCCGGTGTTTGCGTATCGCGCTGGCGCGCTCCGACTCGGACAGATAGACCCGGTTACCGTTCTCGTCCAGCCGGTAGATATTGCCCGACTCGCTGTACTGGCGCAGGTTATCCGTTGCCTGTATGCAGCTGCGGCGCCGTTTCTCTATTTCCTCCTGCCGTTTCGCTTTCGCCTCGCGCTCCTGCTGCCGCTCGACCTGGAAGGCGTTCAGCAGGCGACGGGTCTTGTCCATGCGCCGGCCGGGATCCTGCGCCGCAGCCGGGGACGGCCGTACGGCAATCTCGTGGGGTTGGCTGTGCTGAGGCTGGTCGGCGAAATGGGTCTGTCCGTGCTCATCCACCCAGCGGTAGAGTTCCGCCCGGCACAAGGAGCCGACCAGCAGCAAGCCGGCGAACAGGGCGCGGGTACACACATGTTTCATGCAGCTGTTATCGTTGCAGCCGGTCCAGTCTTAAACGCTCGCGTTCGTCAAACAGGCGGCGCACCGACAGGTGCACCGCGGCCAGGGTACCGAAGCCGGCTCCACCCGCGATCAAAAACATGATCATAATCTGGTACTTGACCGCTTCGACCGGCGCGGCACCGGCAAGAATCTGGCCGGTCATCATACCGGGCAGACTGACAATGCCGGCCGCCGCCATGGCGTTGATAATGGGAATCAGGCCGCTGCGAAATACCTGCTGGCGAATGCTGGACAGGGCCTGCGCCGTGCTGTGACCGAGCATCAGGCGCGCCTCGATGGTGTCGCGCTGATCCCACGCGGTCTGGGTCAGCCGGTCCAGCGCCAGGGCAATACCGTTCATGGTATTGCCGAGCAGCATGCCCAGCAGCGGAATGGCGTACTGGGGCTGATACCAGGGCTCATTGCCCACCACCACGATCAGGGCAAACAGCGCCACGGTGAAGGAGGATGTAAACATCGACACCATGCCGATGGTGTAACCCCAGCCGCCGGCAAAACGCCGCTGCTGGCGCACCACCACCTCGCGTCCGGCGACCGCCAGCATCACGCCGGACAGCATCGCGACCCATAGCAGGCTGCTGTTGGCAAACAGGGTTTTCAGGACCAGTCCGATCAGGGTCAGCTGTATCGCCGTGCGCAGCGCTGCCACCAGCAACTGTTTTGCCAACCCCGGATAGATGCGTGCCGAGGTCATAGCCAGCGCCACGACCAGCAGGGCGGCGAGCGACAGGTCAAGCGTCGTCAAATGGATCATGCCGCTTTTCCTTCGTGCAGCCCGGTGACATCCAGATCCAGCTCCCGATCCGCGATGCGGGCAATCTGCTCCCTCGTATGGGTGACCCACAGGCAGGCGGCCCGCTGCTCAGCCAGATAGTCCTTCACCAGCTGTTCGGCTCTATGTATGTTCACCGGGTCCAGATTTGCAGTCGGCTCGTCCAGTAACAGCACGCGCGGCCGGTTGGCCAGCAGGCGCGCCAGTGCCAGTCGCTGGCGCTCACCGCTGGACAGGCGCTCCACCCGCCAGTCAGAGACTGCCGTATCGAAGCCCAGGCTGCTGAGCTGTTGGGTGTCGACCCGTTCGAAATGTTCGGCGACCGTGCTGCCCCACCAGCGGCTTTCGGCGGGCAGATAGCCGACCTGACTGCGCCACGCCATCGGCGTCAGTTGCTCGCGGCTCACGCCGTCCAGTGAAACCTCGCCCTGATTCACGTCGAGATCGGCCAGGGCCCGCAGCAGCAGGGTCTTGCCCGCACCGCTGGGACCCGACAGGCAGACCAGCTCGCCGGCCGACAGGGACAGTGAAACAGGCGGCATGCCCGTGCGCTTCAGATTGCTGACGTGGAACAAACAGGACTCCCGGCGTGACACTTTACCCGGACCGGGCGCCGGGGTAAGGTCGGCTCCCATCGGTATGAGAATGCTCACCGGATTGTAATCACGATACCCATGGATTACCAAGAGGATACCCAGATGGCCGAGCCGACAATTGCACAGAAAGCGCCCTATGCCGTTGACCTGGAACCCGGCACCTACTGGTGGTGCGCCTGCGGCAAGTCCGCCTCCCAGCCGTTCTGCGACGGCTCGCACAAGGGCAGCGAATTCACGCCTGTGAAGTTCGAAATCAGCGAAGCCACCAGGGTGTGGCTGTGCGGCTGCAAACACAGCGGCGATCAGCCGTTCTGCGACGGCAGCCATAAGCAGCTGTGAGCGCAATCTGAATGGATTGTTTAACCGCGAAGGACGCTAAGGACGCGAAGGTAAAAAACCAGTGCGCGATGGAGCCCCCTCAAAGCAACAATTGGAGTCAGCGCTCTGTGTTAGGGGCACACCCAAGACTACCTTAACTCCCTCGCGTCCTTAGCGTCCCTCGCGGTTAATCTCACGCCCTTGAAAAAAAAACGGGCGCCGAAGCGCCCGTCAAACGACTAACCTGTTTTAGCGAACAGGCACTCAGAGGCCGGAACCCTTGCTTCCGGTAAATTCCGGATAGGCTTCCAGACCACATTCCCCGATATCGACACCCTCGTATTCCTCTTCCTCGCTGACGCGGATGCCCATAACGGCCTTGATGATCAACCAGACGATGAAGCTGGTGACGAACACCCAGGCCAGAATCACCGCAATGCCGACCAGCTGACCGGTCACGGTAACGCTCTCGTTCTGCGAAAACAGTACAGCGATGAGACCCCAGATACCGACCACACCGTGAACCGAGATGG
>CP070738.1:1031904-1036256 GCA_020347685.1 Gammaproteobacteria bacterium
ATGCCTTTTTCCTGCGCCAGTTTCTGCAGGTCCTCGGCTCCCATACCGGTGGTGGACAGCGGATCATCGGCGTCGCGCGCGCCGGCATCCGTGACCAGCACGATATAGCGTGCCTCGTAGTCCGACCAGTCCAGGGTCTCGATGGCCTGCTTGACGCCCGCATAGGCATCTTCGACAAAATCCCGGCTCGAAACGCTCGAAGCCCGCAGTGAATTGACCCGCGACAGGAAACTTCCCGCGTCCCGGCCCTGCTGCAGATCGACATAGGTGCGTGTCAGGTATTCCAGCCCCGGGGCGGCCGAGTCGGGGTTGTCGCGAAACGCGACCAGGCCGAAGCTCACACCACCCAGCAGGTCGGCGTCGCCGAGCCTGTCATAGATTTTTTTCACCGCTTCGCGGGTGCGGTCGATGTAGGGGTCCATCGACAGGGTCGAGTCGATGACAAAGGCCAGACCGGCGCTGTAAGCGTGCGTCTCAACCGCGGCAATGTCGCTACGGCCTACATTGCGAGCCAGGGGGACGGTGGACACCTGCAGGAGACGCGCCTGCTCGTTGCCCAGATAAACGTCCTCGTGTTGCCGGATGGGCACCAGATAGAAATCTTCCTGGATGTCGATAAAGCCGGGCGGTTGGATGGCGACGACCGGTGAGTCGGGGGGCAGCATGTCCTGCTGCGCCTGCTGGTAGAGGGCCTCGTATTCGCTTGTGTTGCCTTGCTCAGCCAGTCGGCGCAGCGAATCGCGGTCCTTGAACAGCAGCACGCGATCATGGCTCTCGGGGTTGCGGAACGCCGCTGTCAGTCCGTGGTTCCATTCGAGGGTGCTCGCGGCCGGCAGCCAGCCCGTGCGGCTGCCGTGACGGTCTGTGCCCACCTCAATCCATTCGGTCCCGCCCTGTTCGCGCCGCGCATACACGTAAAACGACGTGAACGGTACCACCGGGGTGCGACCTTCACCACCGGGCTCGGCGGCGAGCTGTGCATCGGGTGTCGCCAGCACGCGCTGGTAGAGACTGTGTTTTCCCTCTATCAGCAGAGGTCTGTCGCCACCGTCCAGGGGTTCGGTAGCCAGTGCAAGTGCTGGCATTATCGCGATAAAGGCCGCTATAACTATCTGTTTCATATACTT
This sequence comes from Gammaproteobacteria bacterium, assembly GCA_020347685.1. Classification (GTDB taxonomy): domain Bacteria; phylum Pseudomonadota; class Gammaproteobacteria; order DSM-19610; family DSM-19610; genus Thiogranum. Next base: position 1,033,032 of record CP070738.1, read on the forward strand.
GTTCATATACTTAACCTCGGAAGGGAGCACGGCCGGTCAGCAGGTGTGCGGCTCGGTCTACCGCCATTGCAGCATCAGGCGTTGGGCCGCCGGGTTGCCGTCGGCAGCCGATTGTTCTACGTGTTCACGCAACTGTTGCAGGCGCTCCACCGCTTCGTCGTTGCCCGCAGCCGCCGCTGCGCTATACCACTTGTAGGCCTGCTGGGGATCCGCCTCCGGCAGGACGCTGGTGTCGGCTGTGTAGAAGGCCGGGTCGGCCTGGGTCCCCAGAACCAGAGCGGCCTGCGCGTGGCCCTGGCGTGCCGCGAGCCGGTAGAGAAGGTAGGCATCCTCCAACTGACCCTCGCTCTGCAACTGCTCCGCTTGGGCGAAAAGCTTGCCGGGCTCGGGTTCCGTGTCTTCGGTGCGCATGTTCGCCACGATGGTGCGCGCCGTGTCGCCCTCGCGCTGAGGGGGCGCGCTTTCCTCTTCGCTCACCGGGGGCAGCGGCAAGGGAACAGACTGCTCCGCCGGTGGCGGAGATGCCATCTCGGGCAGGGGCGGCGGCGCCTCTTCTTCCTCGCCGGGCACCAGCCAAATGGCAACCAGCGTTACGACGGCTATCAGAGCCATCAGAGCCTTGGCACCTGGCGGGATGCCGCCGTGATGACTGGTCGTCTGTTTATAGTCCCTTACCATGGCAATACTCGTATTTCGTCGGGTTGATCGGGACGCATTATCGCGAGTCTGCCGTCTGGATAAAACCTCTCGTCCGGCAATGGTCGGAAACTCTTTATCAAACAACGTACTCAGGTGACGCGCGCGGCTTATGGCGGGGCCAGGGGGCCGGCCTGGGGTGCAGCCGGCAGTTCTGAGAAAAACGGCAGTAAGCCCTCACCTGCGTATGGAGCTTGCACCAATGAGAGTCTTTGCTCAGTTTCGGACAGACCCATAAGGTTGTCGCGGTACTGGGGCACCGCAGGAAATACCAAGCAGGTGGGGAAACTGCCAGCGCGTATGGCGATACGAGGGGCAGTCCTACCGAGGGCGTCGAACGAGTGTCAACATCCGAAGACCGCCTGGCTGCAGAGACGCACCGGTTCGAGCGCACCGTCGACCATCACCCATATCGTTGTGCAGATCGAGCACATTATCTTGAAGTCCTTTTGATCTATCGTCGGGGAAAAATACCAGCATTCTGTCCAACAGGGGCATTATCATTATTTCAAGCGGGGGTGCAAGATGGCGAAGCTAATCGCCCAAAAGGCGCGCCCAGACGAGCTGTTCCTGGGCGGTCTGGACTTCCGATCTCTCGTGTCCTGAGGCCGACTAACCCTGAAAGCGAGCCGCCATGGATTCGGTTCGTCAAACGAAAAGCCATAGGCGGAGCGACCTGGCCCAGAAACGGCAGAAAACGCGAGACCGAAGGTCGGCATCAACCCACCACCGGCGTGACGGCAACTGTTTGGGCCACACCAGTGCTGTTCCGTATACCGACCCGCAGGGATTCCTTGTGTGTGTTCCACTAGGTACGCCGTGAAGCAAGATCCGCGCGCAGGCCTATTACCAGGGACACCAAGGTCAATATCTGGATGAGGTGAAACGCGCCGTTGAAATCGAACGCCCAGATCAAGGTGAAGTGAACCACGCCGGATTGGCGGGCAAGCCGTATGACAACTGGGGAATCCGCTTACTCCGATTGCCTGTACAATGTCTCACAGGCAACTGAGAAGGTCACGCGACCCATGCACAGGTTAAACGGGGCGGCGCGCATGCTCGGTAATTCGGACCGCAGGGGAATACTTGGTGCTGCGTTGCGCCATTATCGGCTGCCTGTCGCCGCGCTTGCGACCGGGGTGGTGGTCTTATCGTCAGCTATCTCTGCCGCCGCGGCCGACCGTGCCCCGCTGGTCGTCGTGAGCACCGCGCAGACCGACACCGTGATCAAACAGGTTCCGCTGACCGGCACCGTCACCTCGGCGCGAGTTGCAAAGCTTTCGGCCGAGGTCAGTGGCCAGGTCGAGGCGGTGAATGTCGAGGTCGGCGACCGCGTCGAAACCGGCGCTGCGCTGATTGAACTGGACCGCGAAATCGAACAGCTCACGCTGGAGGCTCTGCGGGCTTCAACCCGGCAGGCCAGCGCGGAACTCGCCGATGCGAGGCGTCGCTACCAGGACGCGAAGCGCCTGCGCGAACAGAAGAATATTTCCGAAAACGAGCTGCGCCTGCGCGAAGCGGAAGTCGAAATTGACGGGGCCACGCTCAAACAGAGGCAGGCCGAGGAACAACGCCAGCAGGCGCGCGTCGATCGCCATACCCTGCGGGCGCCCTTCAGCGGTGTGATCAGCGAGCGCATGACCGAGACCGGTGAATGGATCGAGCCCGGCAGTCCGGTGCTCACGCTGGTCGCCTTCGATGATCTGCGTATCGAGTTTCGCGTGCCGCAGGAGTTCTACGCCAGCATCAACCCGCAAAGCGCACTCAGTGTCACCCTGGATGCCCTGCCTGACCGCGAATTCGACGGCACCATTGTCGCCGTGGTGCCGGTGAGCGACGCGAGTTCGCGCACCTTCCTTATCCACGTCAAGGTGGATGCCGGCGATGCGCACCTGACGCCGGGCATGTCTGTGCACGGTAAGCTGAAGCTGACCACCGGCCGTCAGGGTGTGGTGATCTCGCGTGACGCGATCCTGCGCTACCCGGACGGACGCGTCACCGTGTGGGTGATCAACTCGGGAAGCGAGCCGCCGATCGTTTCGGAAAAGCGCGTCACCACCGGACACAGCTTCGACGGCCTGATCACGATCCGCGAAGGCATTCAGGCAGGCGACGTGATTGTCGTGCGCGGCAACGAATCACTTCAGGAAGGACAGCAGGTACGCGTCCAGCGTAGGGAATAGACTGGCCCCTCGTCGATGTTTGAAGCCATCGTAAAACGCGGCACCCTGATGACGGTCATTATACTGATCGTGAGCGTGCTCGGCGTGATGGCCGCACTGCGCATCCCGGTGCAGATGATACCCGACCTCGAGGTGCGAACCATCACCGTGCGCACCTCCTGGCCCGGCGCAACGCCGCAGGATGTCGAAAAGGAAATCGTCATCGAGCAGGAAGAATACCTGCGCAGCATCCCCGGCCTGCAGCGCATCATTTCCTCCTCGTCCTTCGGCCGTGCGTCGATCGAACTCGAGTTCCCGTTCGGTATCGATCTCAACGAGACCCTGATCAACGTCAACAACGCGCTGT
>CP070738.1:1036356-1041408 GCA_020347685.1 Gammaproteobacteria bacterium
GAGAGGTTTACTGTGGTGCCGGGCGCTGCATTGTCGACAGCAAGGGCACGGTCTGGTGCTCTAGGCACTATGATGGTGATGCGAAGATTACGTTGAATGGCCAGGTGCTTTGTGGCGTGGGCCAGTGCGCGAAGAACAGTGCTGGCCAGATTTTCTGTTCGTCACAGGTCGGTGGCGCTGTCCTCATAGACAGCGGCGGGCGCGTGCGTTGCTACGGGCAGTGCGAGCCCGCCACTGCAGATAACTGCGAAAATACCCGCGCAGACAGCGCAGGCAATTAAACACCCACCTGCGACTATCTGACCGTCCCACTGGCTCACATCGAGAAACACTGTTACCGCCCGGGCAGGGATCGGTTGGACACGTTTCGCCGTCGCCAACCCCGGACCAGGAAATGACATCATAGCTCAACTGATGCGGTCCCTATCTGTTACCCCACCACTCGCGGACACCAACCGCGAGGGTCAGGGTGCCAAAGAGGAATGTACCGACCATCTGCACCAAAAGCCCCACGACTACAGTTACAGCGGCCCCCATGAGCAGGATGTTAGAGAGTGTCTCCATAATACATACCTCCCAATTGCCATGGCGAACTCATACAGACAGTTTGTCACGACGTTATGTCAGTTCGCTTACCTGGCTATCGATCCTTGTCAGCCAGTAGCTATCGCAGCAGTAGCGTCCATCATGCGACCTGTGAAATAACTGCTTATTATCTTTTTAATGCTTGAAGACTCCGCAAGCATTGGCATTTATCAATTCTGGCTATTATTTTGAACGGACTCGGGAAGCCACTAGAGGTAGACAAGATTCCTGCGTAAAGGGATCCGCATCGACCATGCTGCCACCTAGTCCGTCTGCTGCAGTTCGCGTCTTTCTCTGCGGTAGGAATCAAAACTCTCGCGCGGCGCGCATTCCGCGGACAGGTCCTTCTGACACCGCTGTTGTTCGATATTCTGCAGGGTTTCATAGCCGGTTCTTTGCAGGGACGCTGCACTGCAACCCGCCGCGCTAAGCACCAGCGCGTACAGCACACACTTAAGGCTGTTGCGCATTGCTGCTCCCCGGCGATGACTCACCCGGACACTGCGCGGTCTCCTGCTGGCAGGCACCGGACGCCTAGCGCTTGACGGCCAACACCTGAACCACGGCGCCCTTGCCGGTGTGGTACTTACCTTCGCTTACCTTCCTGACGATTTCGACCGCATGCTCGAATTCGAGCTCCTCAAGCTCATCCCTGAGCTCGGCCAGCGACGGCATCATGTCGGCCGCGGCTGGCCCGCCGGTTGCGTAACGGATCTGCTCCGGCCGGTAGGCTTCCAGCACCAGCACTCCACCGGGACGCAGACCCGCCACCACCCGGCGGTGCAGTGCTTTGCGCAACTGCGGCTCGAGGTGACAGAAGATCGAGACCACGGCATCCCAGCTGTGCGGCTGGATCGCGAAATCGGCCAGGTCCGCGACCACGGTTTCAATATGCACGCCGCGCTGGCGCGCCAGTCGCGCGGCCTTGTCGAGCCCGACGCGGGACGCGTCGACCGCGACTACCTCGCACCCCGCTTGCGCCAGATACACCGCGTTGCGGCCCTCGCCTTCCGCCACACACAGCACCCGGCCCTTGGGCAGCCGATCTATGGTGCTGACCAGGAATTCATTCGCTGTGGTCCCGTATACGAATTCGTCAGTGCTGTATCTCTCATCCCACACGTCAGGCTTCCCCGCTTGCAGGCTGCACCACTGTCGCAGGCCTTCCGCCGACCGCGGACACTGGGCCAGCCAGGCAGGACGCCTGGCTGGTTGCAGCGATGCCCTCGCCCAGGCTGCGACTTACGGGGCCGCGTGGTGCCGGCACACGGCCTTGAGCGTGTTCATGGCGTCGTCGTAGGACAGTGCCGGCGCCCCATGGCCGCGCTTGCCACGCTCGGCACAGGCGACGATGTCATCCACAGAAAGGATTCCAGCGAGACGTCCGTCGCCGTTGATCACCGGCAGGCGCCGTACGTGCTCCGCCCACATGGTCTTCAGCGCGGACTGCACCGAGTCCTGGCTGCGACAGCAGTGCAGCGCGTGGCCCTCGATCACGTCGCCGATCTTGATATTGCGCAACGCCTCGCCCTTCAGCGCGCCGGCCATGGCGATATCGCGGTCGGTGATAATTCCGACCGGCCTGCCGCTCTCGTCCACCACCGGAATAGATCCGCAGTCGTGGTTCCACATATCCATGGCTACGCTTTCCAGATCGCTGTCCAGGCCGCAGGCCTTGACAGCCTGGGTCATGATTTCGCCGACATTCATGTATACATCCTCCTTTGTGCTGATGCGCAAGCGGTTTCGTTGACCGCGCGGCAAGGATACTCCAGGTACGCCCGCCGTCAATGGCGCCTGACATCCTGCGCGACCGCTGGCGCATTGCACAAATGGGTGCCGTGCTAAAACTGCGCGGTGCGCAGCATCACCAGGGTACAGCCCTCGATGCATTCGATATGATGGGCCTTGAGCCGGTCCTGCAGCAGCGGAGACTCGGTGCCGGGATTGAAAATGACCCGCGCCGGGTTCAGCTCCAGGATATCGGCAATCATCGGCTCGCTGCGCTGTGGCCCCACATACAGCGTCAGAGTATGCACCGGGTGCTCGACCTCGCGCAGGTGGTGGGCGACCGGGAGACCTTCAATTTGGGCGATTCTGGGATGGACCGGGATGACCTGGTAGCCCTTGTCCTTGAGCAATCGCAGTGCCTGGTTGGCATAGCGCGCCGGCTTGGGACTGGCGCCCAGCACCACCACGCGGTGCTCACCGGGCGTGGCGGGCCAGTGATGTCTGAATTGTTCGCGATGCATGGGCCTGAAACTGGGGCGGCGGCAAATACGCGGGTCGGCAAAGTCCGTTCGTGGCGGTTATTCCCAGAACTTCCACCACTTCCTGCTGTGTTCCTGACGCGAAGCCTGACCCTGCTCGGAGCCCTTGGCTTCTTCCCTGCGTACCTGCTCCTGTTTCATGGCACGCTGCTTTTCCATCGCCTGGCTCTCGGACTGCTGCTGTTCCCGGAGCTGTTTTTCTTTCTTTTCTTTTCCCTTTCCACCGTCCGTGTATTGTTCTTCAACGCGTTCGCGGTTGGCCTTCTGTTTCATTTGCGCAGGCTCATCCCCGGCCTGCGTCCTGGCAACGTCGCCCTGGTTCTTCAGTTCCTGTTGCGAGGACTTGCCCTTGCCGGCCCAGTCCGGCTTCTCCGCCAGGACAGGCATGGCGGTGAGCAATCCGAGGGCGGTTAACACCGATAGTGCGCGTCTCATTGCTTCCTCTCCGGTGTGCTGCGATTGGCGCATTGTAAAGGATTCGAAAGCATAAATTGTCACGAATTGTTGTTTCGGGCCGCCTCCCTTACTCCCATTTCGGCAGTTCGAACTCGACACCGCAAATCTTCATTCCGGTAATCATGGCCGCCGGATCGTACAGGACACTGTCGGAAATGCGTTGGCAACCCTGGCACACGAAACTCCACTGGCCGGATTCTTCGCAGGCCGCCATGCGCTCGCCGAAGGAGTCCCGCAGGTTCTTTTCCACGCAGTTCTTATCGGCGTCCGGCAACGCGTCAAGCCTGGCCCTCAGATAATCGGCCTGCTTCTCGGAAAAATCGTGATTGGCGAAGAACACCTGGTCGCGTTTCACCGGGTTCGCAATCAACTGCTCCAGCGCCGGGCCTTGCTCATCCGGCCCCGGAGGATGCTCAGCTGCATTCAGGGTAAAAGTGTGAGGTTCTTCGGAACAGGACGCCAACGCAAATAACGCGAAACTAGTGAGCAGCAGGACGGCTATCTTCTCCATGATTCGATCCCCCAACCGTTAATCCACGAACATTACCATTCTAATTCTAGCCTCCCAAACCCGGTCCGGCACTAGGCAGTCGTCCATTCCGAACCCCTCAGCCAACAAACCTGGCCCCCGACCGCTATCGCCAGACAGGCACATCACGTCTTATGTTCTATATGTATTATAGATAGTTATGGATTATTTGTAATTCTATTTATAGTTTTATTTTGGCGCTACCAAAGCGCGCAATAGCCGAAGCATGGCTCCGCACGGCCCGTTATACCGCCGACGTGCCACGGTCTAGCCGCGCTGACCGAAATCGCTCGCAGGGTTTACCATTGCCGTCATGGCCGACCCAACCCCGGATGCCACGGCTGATGGCCGGAGACTGCGTCACTGCTTCCTGCTGGCAGTCGCGTTTGCGGGCATGTTGTGGGTGATCAAACTGCTCGAACTGGCCCTGGGCCTGGATCTGGCGCGCTTCGGGGTCTACCCGGGCACATTGCGCGGACTGGCCGGGGTATTCCTTGCTCCGATGATCCACGGCTCCCTGGCGCACCTGTTCTCCAATACCCTGCCCATCGTTATCCTCGGCACCGCGCTGCTGTACGGTTACCCCCGATCGGCGAAAGTGGTGATCCCGGTGTTGTATTCTGGTACCGGCATCTGCGTGTGGCTGTTCGCCCGCAGCGCCTGGCACATCGGCGCCAGCGGCCTGACCTTCGGCATGATGTTCTTTGTCTTCACCATTGGCGTGCTGCGCTGGGATACCCGTTCCATTGCCCTGGCGCTGGTGGTATTCCTGCTCTATGGCGGCATGATCTGGGGCGTATTCCCCGGCGACCCCTCGGTATCCTTCGAGTCGCACCTCGCCGGCGCCCTGATCGGTATTACGCTGGCCGTCCTGCTGAAGAACCGCGACCCCGCCCCGCCGCCCAAACGCTACAGCTGGGAGGACGAGGAACAGGTGCCCGAACCCGAGCCTTGGCCGCCCCGTGACTGGACCGAGCCCGGCCCCGACGCGCAGCAGCCCGGCGACGACGCGCCGCGCCCGCCGATCTGAGCACCCTGGCGGCGCGTCACCCACCGCCGCCTGCCGCTCACCAAAAATCCGTTGACGCCAATCGCAACGCCGGACAGACTGCTTGGCGTTCCGCCGCAGGCGTGACGTCAGCGGCGTTGAGCTTGTCAGTGGAGGTAGACGTTGTTCACGGCAGTATTGTTGCTCGGCGCCGGCCTGGTGAT
>CP070738.1:1041508-1044849 GCA_020347685.1 Gammaproteobacteria bacterium
GAACCCCTCCGCCTCCAGCGTGAACTGCACGGTCTGGGCGATCGATGGTTCGTCTTCGACGATGAATATGCAGATTCCGCCCAATGTGTGCCTGTGTTTTCGCTATGGTTGATAGCGGCTGATTATGTAACCCGGTGTCCCTGATGGCAATCTGGCAACCGTCCCGGGGATGCTGTACGAACTGCCGCGCATGACAGCTTAGCGGGGACGCAGGACGGCCGTCTGCGCCGCGGTCAGCTTGTCCATCGCCGATGTGTTGCGCACCGTCAGACGTTCGATCAGGCCGTCGATACCATGGTTACGAATCTCCTGCGCAAAGCTGGTCCGGTAATTGATGGCCAGGCTGACTCCCTCAATCGTCAGGTCATAGATCTTCCAGGTGCTCTCGACTTGCCTCAGGCTGTAGTCGACAGCAAGCGGTGCCCGGCCGGCCTCGACGATGCGGGTGCGGACTGTGGTTCGGCGCTTGTCGGCTGACACCTCGGACGACAGGTATTCGATCTCCTGGTTGGCGTACTCGGCCAGGGCTGTCGAGTAGGTCTTGATCAGCAGCGTGCCGAACTCCCGGGCAAACACTGCGCGCTGCTCCTCCGTGGCCTGCCGCCAGTGCTTGCCCAGCGTCAGGCGCGACAAGGCGACGAGGTCAACATGTGGCGCAATGTGATCCTGAATGAGGCGAGTCAGCTTGACCGGGTCCTCGCGAATCTCGGGTGCCGCGTCCAACTCGGTAAGCACTTCATCCGTGGCGCCTCGAACGACGTCGACGGGCTGCCGCTCGCCAGCCTGCACCAGGACCGGAAACAGCAGCAGGACAAGCACGTAACGGGATAGGGTGTTGACTGTACCTGCTGCCACTGACTGTCTTGAAAAAAATGCAATGCTCATGACTCTTCTCCCTCGCCTGGTTGATCGATAACGGATCGTTGACTGCACGTTTTCGCGGGCAGAAACCGTCAGTCCGTAGCACCGGATTGCATCGCGACGATGATCTCCACCTCGTCGCTGATAAGGTGTTCCATCGCGTTCAGACCGAACTCGCTGCGCCGGATAACCGTCCTGGCCTGGTAGATGGCCGCGCTGCTGTCCGACTTCGCGCCGACCGAGTCGAACTCGAAAACGACCGGCCGGCTCGTCCCGCGCAGACTCAGGTTGCCGGCAAGCTGCATGGCTCCGTTCTCGCCGCGGGCCAGGCAGGCTCCCGAGAATGTGATATGCGGGTAGCGATCGGTTGCGAAAAAGCTGGGGCCACGCAGAAAATCGTCTCGCCATTCATCATCGGTAGTGACGCTGCTGGCATCTATCTGCATGCGTACGCCGGTTCTGCCGCCCTGCGTATTGCTCACGAACCTTCCGTACAGCCGATTGAAGTGCCCCATAATGTTGAGCACCCCAAACACCCTCACCTTGAAACGCACATCAACCTTGCCGGGATCGATCACCTCAGACGCAGAAGCCGGGGAAAGCTCTCCTGCCGCGACACCCGCCGGAGCGGCCAGGGCGGTGACAACTGTCAGTACCGAAATCAGTGTGCAGTTCAGTCGTTTCATGGCGCGTCCTCCGCGAAATAGTTGACCGGTCAGTTTAGGCTGGAGTTCAAAAAATCAGCCTCGGGTTACCGGGACAGCCAGTTTCAACATGGCTGGTCCGAGCGTTCTGACGACCTCTGGGTCGTTCCAGGTCTTGGCCATCAGAGTCAGTCCCTCGAGGTAGGCCACCATGGCGCCGGCGGTGGCCCGGCTGTCCAGCTCCGCCAGCTCGCCTGCCGCCATCGCTTCCTCGAGAACCTGCTCGATGGGCGCTTCCAGGTCTCGGAATATCCGCTTCAGACGCTCTCGAATCACCTCGTCCTGGGTACTCATCTCACCGGCAAGGTTGCCGTAGGGGCAGCCCAGAACCTGCCCGGTTTCATCCTTGACGGCCTTGTGGTGACGATACTGGCTGTCCAGCAACCGCTCGATCCTTTTCAGAGGCGGAATATCCCGGGCAAACACTTGTGCCAGCATGGTCTCGCGATAGCGTTTCCAGGACTCGTCCAGAATGGCCAGTGTGAGGTCCCGCTTGGACGGAAAGAAGTGGTAGAAACTGCCCTTCTTGACGCCGGCCTCCTGGCAGATTTCCTGGACACCCACATCCTCGTAACTCCGCGCGTAAAAGAGCTTCTGGGCGGTGTCCAGCAGGCGCTGCTTGGTGTCGTGTACCTGTGTCATGGAGGAAAACATAGTTGACCGGTCGGTCAATGTCAAGCCTGAATGCGAGAAGCCTGCGGGCGGCGGCGAATTGCTAAGCGCTTCTCCGAGACGCGAAGCTACCTGGCCCTCCAGATGCAATTAGCGATTTACCCTGTCAATCAGAAACTTGGAGGGGCGTTCAGGCCCCAGCTGTCGATCCGCTATTTGTCTCGCTTTGTTGTCCTCGTGAGTATCTGGCTAAAAAGACTCCAGCAAGACTTTGCAGGTTTGGTGCACAAACTCCCGGTATCACGGGTAAGTACAATACCTCTGCGAGCCAGCAGAACGTTTCACAATGCCTGACCGGGTTTTGACAGCTTTAGTATCAGGACTGTCAACGCCGGCAGGAACGTCAGGCTGACCATCGCCGTTCCGAGCAGGCCGAACATCACGATCACGCCGACGCCCCGGTAAAGCTCCGTGCCCTCCCCCGCCAGGAACACCAGCGGCGCAAGGCCGAATACCGTTGTGAGTGTCGACATCGCGATCGGCCGCAACCGCGCGTCGACGGCGTGGCGCACGGCGTGCATCGCATTCATACCCCTGTCACGTGCATTCACCATGGCCTGGTGAACGATCAGGATCGGATTGTTGACCACCGTGCCCATCAAGATCAGGAAACCCAGCATCGCAATCATGTCGAAGGACAGGTGCAGCTCGGGCATGCCGATCAGCGGCAGCCATGCGCCGCCGAGGTTGAACAGCCACAGGCCCAGGATGCCACCTGCAACACCGAGCGGAATCGTGGTCATGATCAGCAGCGGGTAGCCCCAGTGCGTGAAAATGGCCACCAGCAGCAGGTATATGATGATGATGGCGACGACATAGTTCGCGGCCAGGGCTTCCCGCGTAGCCTGCAGCTGGTCACTGGCGCCGGAGATGGTCATGTTGATGCTGCTCGGCACGGTGCCGGTCTCACGCAGGTAGTTCACCAGGTCTCGCTTGACGATCTCGACGCCTGTTTCGAGCGCGACCCTGTCCGGCGGAATGATATTGAGCGTGACGGTGCGCTGACTGTTCAGGCGGCGGATGATGTTGGTGTCCACCGTTTCCTCGATGCGGGCGATGGAAGACAGCGGCACCACGGCACCAATCGGGGTGTACACCGAAATC
>CP070738.1:1044949-1047291 GCA_020347685.1 Gammaproteobacteria bacterium
GCAGACGGTCGGTAAGCTGGTGCTGATCCCGTGAGTCCATGAGCCTCGCACTAGGCATGCCGACATGACCTCACGACTCACGGGTGGTGTGGCTCAACGGATGGCAGTACTGCATTCACAGACTGGTTGTTATCCCGGCAGTCATGCCGTGATCCTGCACCGTAATGAGGCGCCATTGAGGGTTAGGGCGAGCGGCAACGCCTCTCTTCCCACCTGCGGATGTCATGAGCGCCTTGCCCCCGAGACACCTTCCCGCGAAGCGGTTCCTGGCGCATTATGTGCACGGTATGCGGGCGAGCGGCGACACAGCGCCGCGGTACCTCCGCCCTTTCTCATCAAGGAGTAGCTGTAATGACTGACAAAGCGACCCTGGTCGTGGGTGACCAACGGTATGATCTGCCCATTGTCCAGGGGACCGAGGGCGAGCGCGGTATCGACATCCGCAAGCTGCGCGACCAGAGCGGCCTGATCACCCTCGACCCGGGCTACGGCAACACCGGCAGCTGCCGCAGCGCCATCACCTACATCGATGGCGAGCGCGGCATCCTGCGCTACCGCGGCATCCCGATCGAGCAGTTCGAACAACACCCCAACTTCGTGGAAGTCGCCTGGCTGCTGATTTTCGGCAACTTGCCGAGCCGCGAGGAATACGCGCGCTTCAGCGCCGAGCTGACCGGCAACGCCAACATCGACGAGTCCATGAAGCACAATTTCCAGGGCTTTCCGCGCGCGGCGCCGCCGATGGCGATACTCTCGGCCATGATCAACGCCCTGTCCTGTTTTCACCCCGAGCTGCACGAGCTGGAAGGCCCGGATCAGCTGGAGGCAGCGGCCGCCAACCTGATCAGCAAGGTGCGCACCATCGCCGCCTTTGCCTACCGCCGCTCCCACGGCCTGGCCTACATGTACCCCGACCCGAAGCTGCCCTATGCCGCCAACTTCCTGCACATGATGTTCTCGCAACCCTATAACGAATACCTGTGCGACGACCGGGTGCGCGACGCGTTAAACCTGGTGCTCATCCTGCACGCCGATCACGAACAGAACTGCAGCACCTCAACGGTGCGCATGGTGGGCTCCAGCAAGGCCAACCTGTTCGCCTCCTGCGCGGCCGGCGTGTGTGCCCTGTGGGGTCCGCTGCACGGCGGCGCCAACGTCAAGGTGCTGGACATGCTGGAGACGATCCACCAGGGCCGCATGACACCCGAGGAATACGTGCGGCTCGCCAAGGACAAGGGCAGCAAGGTGCGTTTGATGGGCTTCGGTCACCGTGTCTACAAGAGCGTCGACCCGCGCGCCGTGGTGCTGCAGCGTACCGCGGAGCGGCTGCTCGCTTTCCTTGGCACCGACGACCCGCTGCTGAACATCGCACGCCGGCTGGAAGAAATCGCGCTCAGCGACAGCTATTTCGTCGAGCGCAAGCTGTACCCGAACGTGGACTTCTACAGCGGCATTATTCTGCGCGCCATCGGCATCCCCACCAACATGTTCACGGTGATTTTCGCCATCGGACGCCTGCCGGGCTGGATCGCCCACTGGCGGGAGCAAAACGAGTCGCCGGACGGCAAGATCGCCCGCCCGCGCCAGATTTATACCGGCAACCGGGAGACCGCTTACAAACCCAGGGACCAACGAGGCTGAGGACGTCCAGCTGTGGCGCCGGTCGCAACGCTTATCCAGACTTAGCGGCAATCGCGCCATATCTGGTGCCTGCCGACTGTCTTGAGGAAGACATTTAACTCTTTTTCCTTCGCGTCCTTCGCGGTTAGGCTTTCGAGTGCCCCGGATCAGCGACCTGCCGCCGCCCGGGTTTCGCTGGCGCCGACCTCACCGGAGCCCAGCCGGCGCAGCAGCCGCCGGTAGTCCTCCGGGGTATCGAGATCGAACACCACGTGATCGTTGTCCATCTCCTGTCGCGTGACGAGCTGCGGGTTACTGTCGATAAACCGCCTGCAGCCCCGGTTGCGTCCGCCAGCCAGAATGGCATCACGATGTTCATACGCCAGGATTACGGGATTGCCGCGCCGGCCCTGCCAGGTGGGCAGCAGAACCGAGGTCGGACAGCGGTGCATAAAAGCATCCACCAGCCGGTTGATGTCATCGACCTGCAACAGGGGCTGGTCGGACAGGCACACCATGACACCGTTGCAGGGCTCGCTCAGCGCTTCCAGACCGCGATACACCGAGGTCGTCTGACCCTCCCGGTACCACTCATTGCTCACCAGCCTGAGCGGAAGGTCGGCGAGCAGCGCTCGCGCAGTTTCCTGCTCATGACCCAGCACCACCACAATCTCGCCCAGGTTGCTGTTCAGCAGCGTGTCTGCCGTGCGGCGCAGCAGGGG
>CP070738.1:1047391-1055849 GCA_020347685.1 Gammaproteobacteria bacterium
TCTAACCAAGGCCGCAGCGCTACTCATTGACCCAGGTCAATGTTCTCGCCATCGGCCTGGTCTATTGGCGTCCGATATCGCGGCGCGCGTTTGTCTGCTTTCTGAGTTGACCTATACTTTTGGTATAAAAACGGAATGCGCCGCGCAAGGTCGGGGTCTTGGTGGCGTTTCAGTAGCGGGAGGAGCAGGAAGATGCACTATCTTTCTGACGATTTCGTGACCCAGAAACCGGAGTGCCTGGATGCCAAGGACAGTCTGGATCTTATGATTGCATTGTCCGAGCACGACCCCGTGGCCACATTGACCGATCTGTTGTCCCTGACGGCGATGGCAGAGCGCGAATACGCGCGGCTTCGCCAGTATCAGAAGAAATCCCCCGAAACCGTGACCTAGGCGTCAGCCGCGAATGGCCACTGGACGTTCGTCTAGCCGGCTTCAGCGGCGGCGTTTGTCATATTGTCATGACATCCTGACGTTGCACGGGATGTGAATTCGGGCATCGGTCCCGCCGCCTTCACGCGCTGAGAGGTCGATGCTCCAACCGTGGGCAGCGCACAGCTGGCGCGCAATGGCCAGCCCCAGGCCGCTGCCGCCGGTGCTGCGGCTGCGGGACGCCTCCAGGCGATAAAACGGTCGGAACACGGCTTCGCGTTCGGTTTCCGGGATACCGGCCCCACGATCCAGCACACTGATACAGGCGCCTGCTTCATCACAGCGGCAACGCACTTCGACAGGCCGTGCGTCGCCGTAGCGCAGGGCGTTGTCCAGCAGGTTCACGAACACCCGCCGCAGCGCCAGGGTATCGAGGCTGCATAGGCAGCAGTTTTCCGGTTGCCAGTCAATGACCGCACCGCTGCGCCGGTAGCTGACGACGATATTGTCGACGAAATCGCGCAGGTCCACTTCTTCCGCTTCACGGGGTCCCAGCCCCTGGGCCAGTTCCAGGGTGTCGCTGATCAGCTGATTCATCTGCTCCAGGTCGTGGCGCAGCCGCTCCACGAGTCGGGCATCGGTATCCTCCGGCAGCATTTCCAGCGCCAGCTGCATGCGTGTGATGGGGCTGCGCAGATCGTGCGAAATGCCGGCGAACAGGGTGGTGCGGTTGGCCAGCAGTTCGGCGATTTCGCCCGCCATACGGTTGAAACGCCTGGTCAGGGTAGCCAGTTCGCGCGGGCCGCTTTCCGGCAGCGGTTGCGGGCTCTCGCCGCGGCCGATGCGGGAGGTGGCGTCGCACAGGCTCGCCAGGGGTCGCGTCAGGCGCCGCACCAGCAGCAGCGTGGTCAGCAGGATGACCACGCCGCCGGCCACGATCACCAGCAGCGCGGCGGTGGGCGGGCGGGCGCCGATGCGTTCACGGGGAAAGCTGACGCGGATCAGGCGCCCGCCCATCGGAATGTCGGTGCAATACCAGACACCGTTGTCCGCGCACGCCCGGATGGTGGCGGGCTCGCCGATGCGTTTGGCCAGAGCCTCTTCCAGGAAGTGCAGGAACGGCAGCAGGCTGGTGGTGCGCGGCAGCGGGGTATCGGCGAGGGTCACCTTGAGCTGATACTCCTCCATCAGCTCCTGTTCCAGAAACGGACGGGTTTCCGGCGGCAGCTCGACCCAGGTCTGTGCCGACAGCACCATGAGCGCTGCCAGATCCCCGGCGCCCTGCTTGGCCAGTGGAATGAGAATGAAATTCACCATGGAGGCGACGGTGAACAACATGAACAGCGCCAGCGCAATGGCCAGCGTGATGCCGGTGCGCGCGAACAGGGTCAGCGAGCGGCGCATGCTTACCCGGCTCCGGCGTCGTCACCGGGCGAGAACCGGTAGCCTTCCCCCCACACGGTGCGAATGTAGACCGGGGCTGTCGGGTCGTCCTCGATCTTGCGCCGCAGGCGTGTCACCCGCACATCGATACTGCGGTCATAGGGCGAGCGTTCGTAGCCCTTGAGCAGGTCCACGAGGGTGTCGCGACTGAGTACCCGGCGCGGGTGTTCCACGAAAATCTTCAGCAGCGCGAATTCGCCGCTGGTGAGCGGCACCGGCTGGTCACTGCGGTACAGCTCCTGGTTGATCATGTCGAGCCTGAAGGGGCCGAAGCGGTAATTGCGTTCCGGGTCACTATCGGTCGTCGCCGCGGCCGTGCCCTGCTGACGCCGCAGTACGGCGCGTATGCGCGCCAACAGTTCGCGCGGATTGAACGGCTTGGGCAGGTAATCGTCAGCGCCGACCTCCAGTCCCACAATGCGGTCCACATCGTCGCCGCGCGCCGACAGCATGAGGATCGGTATGGCGGCGTGGCTGACACGCAGGCGTTTGGCGATACTGAGGCCGTCCTCTCCCGGCAGCATCAGATCGAGAATCACCAGGTCGGGGGTATGCCCGGCGAGAAAACGGTCCATTGTGGTGCCGTCCTCGGCCGTGCTGACCCGGTAGCCCTGCTGCGAGAGGTAGCTTTCCAGCAGCTCACGCAAGGCCGGATCATCGTCTACCACAAGGATATGTGTGCCTTCCTGATCCATGCCAGACAGCGTAGCAGAAACTCCCATTTACGGTCACGGCAGCAGCTGAAACACCTTGTTACAAAATCGCGGTGCGGCTGAAATCGGCTGGAAACATGTCCCGACTAGGCTTTTACATAGGCAAGAGGTGCAGCGATGCGTGTTGCTGCGTGGCTTGAATGTTTACCGGAGACAGCAGGATGACGCGGGCCCGATTCACGGTATGCGGTGTGGCCGCGCTTGGTGTGCTGTTCGCCGGCGCCCCGCTCTCCGCGGCCGGCCCGCCGAGCTTCGATCGCCCGCAGGATCAGATGCAACTGCGGGGCGAAGCTGCGGCACAAGCCGAGCGGCCGGCCGGTGCAATGGATGATGGTGGCGCCGCTGCCGGTATGCAAGGTCGCAAGGCCGGCGCCCGGCCCGAAACCGCAGCCGGGCCCGCGCAGCGGGATCCAAAGCTCGAGCAGACGCGCCTGCGCCTCGAGCAGGAACTGAAAGCCCAGCGTCAAATGACCGGTGACTTCAGGGCGGAGCCAGACAGCCGGCGCCGCAATATGCGTTTCGGGGTCGGCTACGAATTTCGCATGAGAGGTCGCCAGGAGCTGGGGTTCGATTCGCCCGGCGGTTTCGAGGGCGGAGGTGCTTTGCCCGGCGGTGGCAATGCCGGTGGTTTCGGCAATGGTCGGCGCTAGGCGCGATTGTTACTACATACGATTATTACTACATGTTGGATGGCAAGGAGGATGTGTGATGAGGTTTAACAGGACAATTTCGGTTATCGCGGTCACGCTGGCCCTGGTAGCCAGTCCGGCCGCGGTGCAGGCCAGTGGCAAGGGCGGTGTTGCGGTTGAAGCTGTGTCGAGCGTCAGCGAGCAGTCGCTGTCTGCGCTGGAGATCGAGAACCTGATGTATATGCGCGAAGAGGAAAAGCTCGCGCGTGATGTGTACCTGACCATGTTCGACGCATGGGCGTTGGCGGTATTCGACAATATCGCGGCTTCCGAGCAAACCCATACCGACAGTGTCAAGGACATGATAGAGAAATACCGGCTCGCCGACCCGGTGGTGGATGATACGGTGGGCGTGTTTGTCAATCAGGAACTGGCTGCCCTGTATGCCGACCTGATCGCCCGCGGTATGCAGTCCTCGCTGGAGGCGCTGTACGTGGGCGCTCTGATCGAAGAGGTTGACATGATCGATCTGAAGCGCGCCATCGAGGAAACGGACAACGCCGACATCCGCCGGCTGTACGAGAACCTGATGACCGGCTCGCGCAATCATCTGCGCGCCTATGTCGGTCAGATCGAGGACCTGGGTGTGGTGTACGAGGCGCAATACCTGAGTCAGGAAGAAGTCGACGCGATCGTGGATTCTCCGGTCGAGCGCGGCCGGCGTTAGTCGCTACGAGCGCTGATCGTGCAGGCAGAACACCGCCCGCCGACAGGGTTGATTTCGAAGCTGCATGAAGGAGTAGTGTTATGGTAATGGATGAATTCACCTATGCAGGGGTTATCGCCCTGCTGGCGATGGTCAGCGTTCTGGCGGCACTGTGGTGGTGCAAGAGTCGTAATCGTTGTTCGTGATGATGCGCGGTTCTAACGCCCGATGGTTGCCCTCCGCGAAAATGTCGGGCCCTGCGAGATCGGTGCGCACTGGGTCCGGCTTTGTCTCCGCAGCGTCGTGGCGTGACGCCGTGCGGCCAGTGGCGGTTACCGCATCCGTTTACCACTGGTAGCCCAGCTTGAGTGTGTAAGTCGTATCGACCTCGTCGGCATCCGGGGCCGCACCGCTATCGTATTCAAACTTTACCTCGGTGCTGGCCACCAGCCCCAGTATCAGCGGAAAGCGCAGCCCGGTCCAGGTGTTCCAGATCACGTCGCTGGTGGAGTACAGGTTCCACAAGCCGTTGTTGCGGTGATAGAGCTGGAGATGATAGGACTTGAATAGATCGGGCAAGATATACTTGTCGAAGTTGATCATCCAGCCGGCAGCCCAGTACTTGTCGTTCTCCTGGGTCTGGAAGTCCTCGTAAACACGTATCAGTCCCAGTTCCGTTGACAGGTTCAGTTCCTCGCTCTCGAAGAACTGGTGGCCGACGCCCGGTCCGGCGCCTAAACGCAGTGTGAGGTCGGCGAAGTCGTCGGCCTCGGCAAACAGATAGCCGCCGTAAAACCATTTCCTGGTTACGAAGTGGTCGTATTTACCGCTGAGTTCCCAGTTGTCCGCGGTGGTCCTGCCGTCATTCTTGTCGTGCTCGAGTTCCCCGGCGAGGGTGAATCTGTCGTGCTTGCGGCGCCACAACAGGTGCCCGTCAACGTCGATCTCGTCCTCGTCGGTATTGCCGCGCTGCGATTCCAGCGCAAAGTTGACCCGCCCGGAAAACTTGGAGCCCTGACCCAGCCGCCAGGGCTCGGGGTTGATGAATGCCACTTCGGCCGGGCGGAAGCTGCGTGCCGGCGCGTCAGGCTCGCTCTGGACAGTTGTGCTGTCGGCGGTGTTAGTGAAAACACGTGCGCTGATCACCGCTTCGTTGCTCAGCAGCACCTGCGCCGGCTGGTCGGTCCTGAGTTCACTGACCTGGTCCCAGTTGACCTTGACGGTGCCCGCGAACGAAGTCTTGAAGTCCAGCGTGTTGCCTTCTTTTTTCTTCACCGTGCCCAGGATACGCGAGCCGTCGCGCAGCAGGAGTTCGTCCGCCGCGGTGTTATGGGCGAGCAGCAACGCGGCCAGTGTATACAGTGCAAGGCATAAAATGCGATTGGTCATTTCATGACTCCCTGGTGTGGTTGGTGACTTTGTGCCTGAGCCGGTGCCATTTCGCTGCCCGATGGTGCAGACACGGTCTGAGGGGGCGATATTACGCAAATAAAAAGGCCCCTTGAAGGGGCCTCGATCCGGTCTTGAGAAGCATTATTTTTTCATCGCTTCAACAGCAACGGCCTGGTTCTGGCAGCGGTCATCCCCGCTATCCTTGCCGGCAAGCACACCCACTTCGGTGTGAGCTGAAACAAGGACGAGCCGGCTCTTGATCGGGGCAAGTTCATGCCCCGGCTGGCTATTCGGATTGCATGGTCTCTGCGTACTCACCGAACCAGCGCTTGCCGATCTCGTCCAGCGCGCCCAACGCCTCCATGCGCATCAGGAAATTTTCCGTCCAGTTAACGAACAGGGCATCATTGCCGGGCAGGGCAATGCCGATCGGTTCATAGCTGAGCAGCGAAAACAGCGAAACGAATCCCGCCCCGGGATGGTTCTTCACTGTTGACATGCAAATGGGGTAGTCGGTGAGCATGCCGCCTGCCTGGTCGCTTCGCACCAGATCGACAGCGGCTTGACGGCTGTCGGTCAGCATAACCGTCGCCTGCGGTAACAGGGTCTTGACGAAATCCTCGCTGGTGGATCCCTTCATCACTGCGATGCGGGTATCGGGCGTGTTGAGATCCTCGGCCTGCTGTGCCCTGGCGAGGCTCTCCTGTTTGGTGAGAATGCACTTGCCCGACGTCATGTAAGGGCCGACGAAGGCGACACTCATGTTGCGTTTCGGGGTGATGGTCAGGTTGGAGATCACCACGTCCACCTCACCGCGTTGCAGGGCGGGCAGCAGCTCGTTGAACGGTAAGGTCCGGGTGGTGAGTTTCACACCCATGGCCTGCGCCATGAAGCGGCCGATATCGACGTCCAGGCCGACTACCTTGCCGTCCTCGCGCGTGTAGCTCATGGGTTCCATGTCGCCCGAGGTGCCCAGCACCAGTTCGCCGCGCTGTTCTATGCGCGCCAGCGCCGATCCATCGCTACTGCGGGTCTGCATGGTATTGCAGCCGCCGATCAGCAGCAGGGTAAGCGCAACAGGGATGATTTTACCGAGGTTCGCCATCATTGGTTCCTTTTATTGACGTATCAACGTGTGACTCAATCGCCGCTGCGCGCGCCTTCGCGCCCACGACGGTGCCGGGCTCTTCGGGATCCGGTGTGATGGGAGCGCATGGTAACAGTGACCCGCGTCGGCACGCCAGCCCTTGCGATCCGCTGCGCTTCTTAGCTGCGCGTTCGCTGCTGTCAGCTGTTAAAGTGTACTCAGGCCAATGGTTGAGAGAGTCGGAACCGTCTGATGAGCAACACCGTATACGCAGCTTTGCGCCGACGCCGGATGAGGCGCCTGCTCCTGTCGCTCGCGCCGCTGATGTCCCTCATCTGGTTCGGTGCAGTAGCGGCTGCTGCAGACCCGGACTACGTCGGTGTGGATCGCTGTGCCCAGTGCCATCAGCGGGAGGCAGAGCTGTGGCGCGGCTCCCACCACGACCTCGCCATGACCGATGCCAGTGAACAGACGGTGCTCGGCAATTTCAGCGACGCAGAGTTCAGCGCCCACGGCGTCACCTCCCGCTTTTACCGGAAAGATAATGATTTCCGGGTGCGCACCGACGGACCGGACGGCAAGCTGCACGACTACACCGTCCGCTACACTTTTGGCTGGTATCCGCTGCAGCAGTACCTGATCGAATTCCCGGACGGGCGCCTGCAGAGTCTGGGCATCGCCTGGGACACGCGACCAGAGGAGCAGGGCGGACAACGCTGGTTTCACCTGTATCCCGATGAAGCGATGGCCCACACACATGCGCTGCACTGGACCGGCCGCGAGCAGACCTGGAATTACCAGTGCGCGGAATGTCATTCCACCAACCTGGAGAAGAACTACGATCTGGCGACAGACAGTTACCAGACCACCTGGAGCGAGATCGACGTCGCCTGCGAGGCCTGCCACGGGCCCGGCTCGAAGCACGCCGCCTGGGCCGAGGCTGTAAACAAGGGCGCGGCAGATGACAGCGACGCCACCAAAGGCCTGACGGTCGATCTCGCCGATCGCGACGGTGCCAGCTGGAGCCCCGATCCTCGGACCGGGAAGCCGCGGCGCAGCAAGGCGCGCGCCAGCCACACCCAGATCGAGCTGTGCGCGCGTTGTCACTCGCGGCGCGGCCAGATCTGGGCTGACTACGAGTACGGTAAGCCGCTGTACAACACCCACCGCCTGGCGCTGCTGGACGAGCACCTGTATTTCCCCGATGGCCAGATCAAGGACGAGGTGTATGTCTATGGATCCTTTGTCCAGAGCCGCATGTATGCGGCGGGTGTCACCTGCAAGGACTGTCATGAACCGCACAGTCTGAAGCTGCGCGCCGAAGGCAACCAGGTCTGCGCGACCTGCCATCTGCCGTCACGCTATGACACGACCGCGCATCACCATCATCCGGAGGAATCGCCCTCCAGCGCCTGCAGCGCCTGCCACATGCCGCAGCGCAACTACATGGTGATCGATGCGCGCGCGGATCACAGCCTGCGCGTGCCGCGCCCGGACCTGAGCGAGGCGCTGGGTACGCCGAATGCCTGCAACGCTTGCCATGCGGATAAATCCGCTGCCTGGGCCGCGCAGGCGGTCGAGCGCTGGTACCCGGACAGCAGGCATCGCGGGCCGCATTTTGGTGAAATGCTGCACGCTGCGCAAAGCAATAGCCCGCAGGCGGCGGAGCGTCTGCTGGCGCTGGCCGCTGACCGCAAACAGCCGGGTATCGCACGTGCCACAGCGCTCGACCGCTTGCGGGACCACGCCCGGCCAGAGCAGCTGATGACGGTGCAACGCCTGCTGAGCGACGATGACGCCCTGGTCAGGGCAGCGGCGGTGCGCTGGCTGGAACTCACCGACCTGCAAACCCGGGTCGATCAGGGCTGGACGCTGCTCGACGATCCGTCGCGCACCGTCAGGCTGGAGGCCGCGCGAGTACTGGCGCCGGTAGCAAACCAGCAACTGCCGGACAAGTTCCGTGCCCAGCTCGATCAGGCGCTCAGCGAATACGTCAGCGCCCAGCAGGTCAACGCGGAACGTCCGGAGGCGCATCTCAATCTGGGATTGGTCGCCGCCGCCCAGCGTAAGCCGCTTGAGGCCGAGCAGGCCTACCAGACGGCGATACGCCTCGATA
>CP070738.1:1055949-1058540 GCA_020347685.1 Gammaproteobacteria bacterium
GTTTCAGCTCGCCGACCCGGTGCACAATAAGGGTGTCGATCAGCTCCCAGCGCTGCGCGGCTTCGGCGGCGATCTTTTCCAGATGGGACTCGGTCATGCCGGGATAATGTTCCAGAAACAGGCGCTGCACAGCATCGCCCTGGTTGAAATCCCGCATGGTTCCGACGAACACCGCGGTGGCACCAAACTGCCCTGCCGGCGCGCTCAAACGGGTGCGCTGATACTCCGCCAGGCAGGCCCAGGGATCGAAACCCGATGTCAGGATCTGGATGCTCATCGGCCGCCGCCCGTCACCGGCGGGAAGAAGGCGACTTCGTCCCCGTCGGCCAGGGTGCAATCGACCTTCACATACTCCATGTTGCGCGCCGCCAGCACGTTGTCCGGCAACGGCTGGTCCGGCACCGCCAGGGACCATACCTCGGCGACGGTAATATTGTCGGGCACCGCCAGCAGCCGCTCGGCGACTCCCAGGCGTTCGCGTAGAGCGGCGAAAAATCGAACCTGAATGCGCATCATGAAGACCTGCGTTGCGTGACCCGTTGCGGACACCTATAGTACCGGTTCACTGTGAATCAAGGAGTCCGGCACGCCGCACGCCGGATTGTACCACGCAGCCATGCACACCATCGGGCTTACGGGCCGCAACCGTGACTGACCTGACACACTTCGACGACGCTGGCCAGGCCCACATGGTCGATGTGGGGGACAAGGCGATATCCGCACGCCGCGCCATCGCCGAGGGACAGATCTGCATGCGCGCGGAGACCCTGGAACGGATCCGGGCCGGGGATCACAGCAAGGGGGACGTGCTCGGGGTGGCGCGCATCGCCGGTATCATGGCAGCAAAGAAAACCGCCGACCTGGTACCCTTGTGTCACCCGCTGGCGCTGACCCGGGTGCAAATCGAACTGGAAACCCGCGACCAGCCCCCCGCCGTTTACTGCCGCAGCATCGTGGAAACGCGCGGCCAGACGGGGGTGGAAATGGAGGCCCTGGCAGCAGTGCAGGTGACGCTGCTGACAGTCTACGACATGTGCAAGGCAGTGGACCGCGGCATGAGCATCGAGCAGGTCCGGCTGGTAGAGAAACTGGGCGGCAAATCGGGCCACTGGCGCCGCACCGAAACCTGATACGTTTGGCCCCACAAAGGCCGGCACGCGGCTGCCAAAGCAGCCCAAGACGCACGCCGATCACAACACCGAATACCATTCATGTTTAACACAAGACCGACACAAGACCGGCTGACGCTGCATACCCCGATCAACCATCGGCTGCCGAACTGCGGCCCGAAACCACTCCAGCTGCAACCCGGAGCAGCAGCGCAATGACCCTGCCCCTGCAGCTGCTGATGGTCGAGGACAGTGAGGACGACGCGCAGCTGATACTGGTCAGATTGCGGCACGCCGGCTACGAGCCCGACTACAGGCGCGTTGACAACGCCGAACAGATGCAGCGTGCGCTGCACGAGCGTGACTGGCAGGTGGTCGTAGCGGACTACGCCACGCCGGGCTTCAGTGGCCTGCAGGCGTTGCACATGCTCAGGGCACACGACAAGGAGATTCCTTTCATACTGGTTTCCGGAACCGTAGGTGAGGAGATCGCCGTGGAAGCAATGCGCAGCGGCGCCAACGACTACATCATGAAGGACAACCTGACGCGCCTGGTGCCCTCCATCGAGCGCGAGCTGCGCGAGGCGCGCGAACGCGCCGAGCGCCGCCGCGCCGAACAGGCCCTGTACCAGGAGCGCGAACGCGCCCTCATCACCCTGCATTCCATCGGTGACGGCGTGATCACCACCGATGCCGCGGGCCGCGTGGATTACATGAATCCGGTGGCCGAGAAGGTAACCGGCTGGAGCTATGGCGAAGCGCAGGGCTACCCGCTGCCCGAAGTGCTGCCGCTGGTCGACGAGACCACCCGCCACCCCATCGAGAGCCCGGCCACGATCAGCCTGCGCAGCGGCCAGGTGGTGGCACTCGACGAACAATGCGTTCTGGTCAACCGCAACGGCCAGGAGTTCCATATCGAGGATTCGGCGGCGCCGATCTACGATCGGGACAACAGCATTATCGGTGCAGTGCTGGTATTCCACGACGTGACCCGGGAACGTCGCATGGCGCGCCAGATGATCTGGCAGGCCACCCACGACAGCCTCACCGGCCTGCCCAATCGCACTGAATTCGCCGATCGGCTGGCGAGCCTGCTGGCCAGCATGGCGGGCAGCGAGGAACGCGAGCACGCCCTGCTGTACCTGGACCTGGACCAGTTCAAGGTCATCAACGACACCTGCGGTCACGCCGCCGGTGATGAACTCCTCAAACAGCTGAGCCGCCTGCTGCGCCGCGAGATGCCTGCCAATGGCTCGCTGGCGCGCCTGGGCGGCGACGAGTTCGGCATCCTCATCGAGGACACCAGCCTCGCCGATGCCAGGAAAATCGCCAACCAGCTGCTGCACAGCATCAGCGCATTTACCTTCCAGTGGCAGGAGCGGCGCTTCGATGTCGGCGTCAGCATCGGCATGGTTCCCATACAGCGCGACACGCCCAATGCGTCCTTTGTGTTGAGTGCCGCTGACGTCGCCTGCTACGTAG
>CP070738.1:1058640-1066310 GCA_020347685.1 Gammaproteobacteria bacterium
CTGCCGGTCGGTATTCTGGTGGCTTTCATGGTCATGTTTGCTCAGGGCGTGAACGCCAACATCATGTAGCTGGGCGGTATCGCCATCGACATCGGGACCATGGTGGACGCGGCGATCGTCATGATCGAGAACGCCCACAAGCACATCGAGCAAGGCGGCATCAACGACAACAACCGCTGGGAGCTCATGGCCAGGGCCGCGTCGGAAGTCGGCCCGGCGCTGTTTTTCTCGCTGTCCATCATTACGCTGAGCTTCCTGCCGGTATTTACCCTGGAAGCGCAGGAAGGACGCCTGTTTGCGCCCCTGGCCTTCACCAAGACTTACGCTATGGCAGCCGCGGTCGGCTTGTCGATTACCCTGGTGCCTGTGCTGATGGGCTATTTCATCCGCGGCCGTATTGTTGCCGAGCACCGTAACCCGGTTAACCGGGCGCTGATTGCCGTCTACCGGCCGCTGATCAGCTGGGTACTGAAAATGCCAGGTACCGTGCTGGTGGCTGCAATGCTGGTGGCCGTTTCGATGGCCTGGCCATTGAGCGGCTGGTGGCCTTTGGGAGGGAAACTGGGTTCGGAGTTCATGCCGCCACTCGACGAAGGCGACCTGCTGTATATGCCTACCACCTTCCCTGCCATCTCGGTGGGCAAGGCGCAGGAACTGCTGCAGCAGACTGATAAGCTGATCAAAACCGTACCGGAGGTGGAACGGGTATTCGGCAAAATCGGTCGCGCCGATACCGCCACCGACCCGGCCCCGCTGACCATGATCGAGACCACCATACTGCTCAAGCCCCGGGACCAGTGGCGGGAAGGGATGACGCCGGAGAAACTCAAGCAGCACCTGAACCAGGTGGTGAACATACCCAGTCTGTCCAACACCTGGATTCCACCTATCAAGACGCGTATCGACATGCTGGCGACCGGCATCAAGACGCCAATCGGCATCAAGGTGGCCGGCGAGGACCTGGCGGTGATCCAGGACATCGGCGAACAGATCGAGTCGTTGCTGAAAGCGGTTCCGGGTACCGCCACGGTGTTCTCGGAACGGGTTGCCGGCGGCCGTTATGTGATGGTCGATATCGACCGCGTCGCGGCGTCCCGCTTCGGGCTTAACATCGCCGATGTGCAGGAGATCGTGCGCACCGCGGTCGGCGGCATGAACGTTGCGGAAAGCGTCGAAGGGCTGGAGCGCTATCCCATCAACCTGCGGTATACGCGCGACGTGCGCGATTCGCTTACGCGCCTGGAGGCTTTGCCAATCGTCACGCCGGCGGGCGCCCACATCACGCTCGGCGATGTTGCGACGGTTGCAATCAGGGACGGGCCCGGCATGATCAAGAGTGAGAACGCGCGCCCCAACGGTTGGACCTATGTGGATATCGAGGGGCGTGACATCGGCTCCTATGTGGAGGAGGCGCGCAGCCTGATAGCGGATCAGCTGGATCTGCCGCCGGGCTACTCGCTGAGCTGGTCGGGGCAGTACGAGTACATGGCGCGCGCCAAGCAGCGGCTGCAGCTGGTGATTCCGGTGACTGTGGCCATCATCGTTCTGTTGCTGTACATGAATTTCGGTCGCGTCATCGAGGTGCTGATCATTCTCGGCACTCTGCCGCTGGCGCTGGTGGGAGGCTTCTGGTTACTGTACTGGCTGGACTATGATCTCTCGGTCGCTGTCGGGGTCGGGTTCATCGCCCTGGCGGGCGTGGCAGTCGAAATCGGCGTGGTGATGCTGTTGTATCTCAACCAGGCCTATCGGCGGCACGAGGAGCGTGCGCGGGCGGAGAACCGAGCCCTTGATATAACCATGTTGCGCCAGGCCATAGTCCAGGGTGCCTTACTGCGTGTCAGGCCGATCATGATGACGGTCGCCACCGTTATCGTGGGTCTGCTACCCGTCATGCTGGGTAGTGGCACCGGCTCCGAGGTGATGCGCCGTATCGCCGCGCCCATGGTCGGGGGAATGGTCAGCGCGGTGGTATTGACGTTGCTGGTGATTCCGGCTGCATTTCTGATCTGGCACCGCGGCCGGCTGCACAAGGGCTGATACCCGCATGCCGAGGAGTGCATACACGGGACGCTTGGACAGGCGGCGTGCCGTATGGCATGGCACTTGCTGCCGTTACCCACGCCAGGACAAATCCCGGCGGGCACGACGGCCCCGCGATTGCTGAACTTGGCTGTGTGAGATCAGTCGAAATGACTGCCCGGTGACGGACCGGCGCAGGTTACAGATGCTGTGGGAGGAAGCGCTCATGGACGACCATACTTTGACGGTGATCGACAACAAGACCGGTAAACGCATCGAGTTGCCAGTCAGAAAGTCGACGCAGGGGCCCGGTGCCGTCGATATCACCCGCTTTTTCGGCGAAACCGGCTACTTCACCTATGACCCCGGTTTTCTCTCTACGGCCAGCTGCCACAGCGCTCTGACCTTTCTCGACGGGGAACAGGGACAGCTGCTGTATCGCGGCTACCCCATCGAACAGCTGGCGGAACGCAGCAGCTTTCTGGAAGTGGCCTACCTGATGTTGTACGGCGAGCTCCCGACCCAGGCGGAGCTTGACGCTTTCACGTACATCATCGTGCATCACAGTATGCTCAATGAAGCGCTGAAGAGTTTCTATCGCGGCTTTTACCATGACGCGCATCCGATGGCGATTATGGTTGGCGTGGTGGGCTCGCTGTCGGCCTTCTATCACGACTCGACCGATATCAGTAACCCCCACCACCGTGAAATTGCCGCGCATCGTCTGATTGCCAAGATGCCCACTATCGCTGCCGCGAGCTACAAACACTCCATCGGAGAACCGCAGGTATATCCGGACAACAACCTGAGCTACAGCGGCAATCTGCTGAACATGATGTTTTCCATACCCTGCGAGAAATTCCAGCTGGATCCGATCGCGGAACGGGCACTGGACCTGATTTTCATCCTGCACATCGACCATGAGCAGAATGCCAGCACCTCGACGGTGCGGCTGGCCGGCAGCTCGGGGGCGAACCCGTTTGCCTGCGTGGCGTCGGGCATCGCTGCCCTGTGGGGGCCGGCACACGGCGGCGCGAATGAGGCGGTGCTCAACATGTTGCAGGAGATCGGGGACGTAAAACGCATCCCCGAATTCGTGGCGCGTGCCAAGGACAAAAACGACCCCTTCCGGCTGATGGGATTCGGCCACCGGGTGTACAAGAATTACGATCCGCGCGCGCGCATCATCCGCCAGATGTGTCACGAGGTGCTGGAAAAGCTGGGTGATCATGATGATCCGCTGTTCGAGCTGGCGCTGCGACTGGAAGAGATCGCCCTCAAGGATGAGTATTTTATCGAACGCAAACTTTATCCCAACGTGGATTTCTACTCCGGACTGATTTACAGGGCGATCGGTATTCCAGCCAATATGTTCACGGTCATGTTCGCCATAGCGCGTACCGTCGGCTGGGTGGCCCAGTGGATGGAGATGATCGGGGAGGAAAACCAGCGTATCGGCCGGCCGCGCCAGCTGTATATCGGTCCGACCCGGCGCGATTATGTCGACGTAAAGCACCGCTAGTCAGGAAACTCGGGCGACACGGCCCGTGGCAATTCAACTTACCTGTCGTGCAGCTGTTTCAGCGTGTTCAGCAGCGCTGAATCTTCCCAGTCCCTGGTGCCGATGGCGCGGTAGGCGATACGTCCCTGCGTATCGACAATGAAGGTGGTCGGAAGTCCACGCACCGGCCACTCCTGGATCACGCGGGAGTCCAGATCCAGCAACAGCGGAAATTCCACCGGGTAATCGGCGGTGAAGGTAAAGATCGTGTCCTCATCCTCGCCGACGTCAATGGCCAGAATCACGATGTCTTCATCCTGTATTTGCTCCCAGGCACGCTGCATCGAGGGCATTTCCTCGCGGCAGGGTGGACACCAGGTCGCCCAGAAATTCACGATGACTACCTGCCCCCGGTAGTCCGACAGGCGGTGTATCGCACCGTCGATATCGGCTAGCGCAAAATCGGGCGCCATTGGGCGATCAGCCACGGCATGCAGTGTCGACGGACTGTTGTCGGCCTCGGTCGCCTGGGTGATTATCAGGCCCAGCAGCGCCAGGGCAAACAGCAGTGTTTTGGCCTTATTTGCGATCATTCCTGTGGCTCCGGATGCACATCGGCCGGGCACTCCACCCCTTCAAAACGGCCATTGTGACGGGTTCCCTCGCGCGCGTAAAAGAAATCCAGATCGAAGCGGGTGCCTGGCTCCAGTCCGAAACTCGTCATGCCCCAGTTATAATCCGCCGGCTGGTATCGCTGGCGCGTCGGCAGCAGGGACCACTCAAAGGCAATTCGCGCCGGTTGCGCTAAACCGCGCGCTTCCCAGATGCCGCCCCAGCGTTCCCGGGTCAACAGGCCTTGCGTGGTCCCCTCCGCATGAACCTTCCATTCATCGAGGTCGTACTCCAGCGTCGCACCTCCCGCTGGATCGGTGTTCTTGAACAGGGTCTGAAATACGCACTTACGGGCCAGAAAGTCTGCATCCTCCGGCGCAAATCCGCGTGCCAGGAAGAAGGCGCGGGTCTGATCGGGCAGGCGCTGTGTCAATCGGAACAATGCACCCTGCCCCTGCCATTCCCAGTAATGCAGCCCGGTTTCGGGAATGACACCCTGAGTGACGGGCTCGCCAATGCTCGTACCCGGTGCCGGTACGCAGAGCAGCAATAGCAATAGCATCCCGTTTCTATAATACTGGGTGCGCTGCGTTATGGAACGGCTCGGGGCGATCATAAGCGGCAAGTGTAGCGCATTCGGCGGGACGGCATTATGTTCGAGCATGAATTCAAACTGGCTGACGATATCTGTTACCTGAATCACGCGGCGGTGGCTCCGTGGCCACAGCGCACGGTGGAAGCCGTGCAGCGGTTTGCAGACGAAAATGGCCGCGTGGGTTCGCAGCACTACGATAGCTGGCTGCAAACCGAACAGCAGTTACGCGAGCAACTGAGGCAACTGGTCAATGCCGGCAGCAGCGACGAGATCGCGCTGCTGAAGAACACCTCGGAGGCGCTCTCTGTGGTCGCCTACGGACTGGACTGGCGCGCCGGCGACGAAATCGTCATCAGTGATCAGGAGTTTCCCTCCAATCGCATTGTGTGGGAATCGCTCGCGCCGCTCGGAGTCAAGCTGATCCAGGTCGACATGGGGCGATCGTCCAGCCCCGAGCAGGCCCTGCTTGCTGCCATGACCTCCAAAACCCGCCTGCTCTCTGTGAGCTCGGTGCAGTACGCCAGCGGCCTGGCCCTGGACCTGGAAGCATTGGGCGCGGAATGCCGCCGTGTTGGTGTGACCTTCTGTGTGGATGCCATTCAGAGTATCGGTGTAAAGCCATTCGATGTGCAGGCCTGCCAGGCCGATTTCGTCATGGCGGACGGGCACAAGTGGATGCTGGGACCGGAAGGGCTTGCATTGTTCTATTGTCGTCGGGAGTGGATTGCGCGCCTGGCGCTGCACCAGTTTGGTTGGCACATGGTAGAAGTGCCGGGTGATTATGAACGCAAGGACTGGCAACCGGCCGCGTCCGCGCGGCGCTTCGAGTGTGGGAGCCCGAACATGCTTGGTGTTCATGCTCTGCACGCGAGCCTGGGTCTGCTGCTCGAAGTCGGGGTGGACAATGTATTTAATTCTGTTTCTTCAAATATTCAATATATAATTGATATATTAATTGAAAATAAAGCCAACTTGATTTCCTCCACGGAACCGGAGCGGCGCGCAGGGATTGTAACCTTCAGCTTACCGGGCGTTGCTTCGGATACCCTGTTCCGGCATTTACAGGCCCATGGCGTTATCTGCGCACTCCGGGGCGGTGGTATACGCTTTTCGCCTCACTTCTACACCCCGCGCGCGGTATTGGAACGCGCTGTCGGGCTCGCGCTGCAGATTCAAAAAAGCTAGTTGTTTCAGTGGCTCCGGACTGGTTTTCAGACTCGTCTGGAATTTGCCGCTATGTTTACAAGATAAACCAACTAAAAAGTCGGGTTGCGGAGCGCAAACCCGATCCCGGGGTGGCGTTCGTGTCGAAACGGACCGGCGTATGGAACGTACCTCACACACTGGTAAAGGCGGAGGTTGTGTGGGCTTCAATCCTGCAGCCTGGGTGGGGAAAAAGATCGTCGGCTGGCTGATTGCCGAGCAGCAACTGGTCAGCCCGCCGCTTTGTGACTTCGAGCGGGTGCGCTACGAAGTCCGCCCCTGTGACGTCATCCTGGTCGAAGGCCGCAGCCGCGTTTCCGAAATCATCCGTACCGTTACCCAGAGCCCGTGGTCGCATTCAGCACTGTACATCGGGCGAATCCATGATATCGATGACAGCGAACTGCGCGAAAAGATCTGTTCCTTCTACGACGGCGACCCGCACGAGCAACTGATTATCGAAGCGTGGCTGGGCAAAGGCACGGTGGTGAATCCGCTCAGCAAGTACCGTGGCGACTCACTGCGTATCTGCAGGCCGGGCGGCTTGTCCCGTCAGGACGCACAACGGGTTCTGAAATTCGCCCTTCACCACCTCGGCTTCGAATACGACCTGCGCCAGCTGCTGGACCTTGCGCGCTTTCTGTTCCCCTACAGCGTTATACCACGCCGCTGGCGCTCCAGCCTTTTCGAGCACAATGCCGGCTCGCCAACGCGGTCGGTTTGTTCATCCATGATCGCGGCCGCGTTTGCGGCGGTGAAGTTTCCGGTCCTGCCGGTGCTGGAACAATGCGAGGATGGAACATTGCGCATGGTTCCGCGCAACTCGCGCCTGTTCACGCCGCGGGATTTCGACTACTCGCCCTATTTCGACATCATCAAATGCCCGCACCTGGAATTCAGCAAAAACGCGTCTTATCGCAATCTTCCCTGGGACAGCGAAGGTCGTGTTTGTAACGGCCACGGTGACTGTTTTGTCCCGACCGCAAGCGACGGCGCGGAGACGCCTGTCGCGCATAAGCCGGCTGAGGGCTACGCGCTGGAAACGAACCCCGACAGCCGGGACGCTGTCCAACCAGTAACCGATCATAAAGGCCGTTGACCTACGGGGAGCCGAACCATGGCAGTAATCCTGGAAATGATGCTCGTCACCGCCGGCGCCTGGGCGCTGTTTGCACGCCAGGCGCGTGGCTGGATGTGGGCGGCCGCTGGGGCCCTGTACCTGGCTTTGTGGCCCATGGTGCACGAATCCAACCCCTGGTGGTTGATCCCGGCCTGGCTGCTGTTTGCCGCTGCTGTCACCATACTGGGTATTCCTGCATTGAGACTTCGATTTGTCAGTACCGCGCTGATGCGGCGTTTTCAGCGCATGATGCCCGCCATGTCCGATACCGAGCGCGAAGCGCTAGAGGCCGGGAGCACCTGGTGGGAAGCCGATCTGTTCAGCGGTCATCCGGACTGGAGCAAGCTGCTCAACTATAGCGCTCCGCTGCTGAGTGAAGCAGAGCAGAAGTTCATTGACGGTCCGGTAAATGAATTGTGCCGCATGATCGATGACTGGGAAATCACCGAACAGTTGCACGATCTGCCGGGGCCGGTGTGGGATTTCATGAAGCAGCAGCGCTTCTTCGGCATGATCATTCCGCGCGAGTACGGCGGGCTCGAGTTTTCTGCCCACGCGCACTCCAGCGTTGTCATGAAACTCGCCACCCGCAGCATCTCCGCCGCGGTGACCGTCAT
>CP070738.1:1066410-1069564 GCA_020347685.1 Gammaproteobacteria bacterium
CCCGGTCAGCTGGAGCTGTACATCATGAATCTGAACGAGGGCAAGCCGATCCAGCTCACCGATAACGGTGCGGCCAACTTCGGTCCCTACTGGCACCCGGACGGCAAACACATCATTTTTTCTTCCAACCTGCACAACCCCGACGGCCGTAACTTCGACCTGTTCCTGATCGATATCGATAGCCGCGATATCGAGCGCGTCACGCACTACGAAGGCTTCGACGGCTTTCCCATGTTCTCCCACGACGGAAGGAAGCTGGTGTTTGCCTCCAACCGTTTCGGCAAGGCACGGGGCGAGACCAACGTGTTTATCGCCGACTGGCTCCACGATAAGCCGGAATAGGCTGGGGCCGGTTTTTTTCACATCCAGGTCGCGGAGGACGCGGAGCATCGAAAATCCGGGAGAGGCGGGCAGCTCCCGCAGGTTGGGCTTCGCCGTCGTTCAGCCCAACCTACTGGTCGTTACGGGGTCGGTTTGCAGCGCTGAGCTGGCCCCGATCTCGGCGAATCCGGTGTCGACCGGGTACAATACGCGCCATGCTTCAATTCGATGATGTCACCCTCAGACGCGGCGCGCGGCTGCTGTTCGAGCAGGCCGGGTTTCAGGTTCATCCGGGCCAGAGGGTCGGTATCACGGGCGCCAACGGTACCGGCAAGTCGAGCCTGTTCGCACTGGTGCTGGGTGAGCTGCACGCCGATGCCGGCGACTGCCGTTACCCGGCCGACTGGGTGATCGCGCACGTGGCGCAGGAAACCCCGACCGATGAGCGCGCGGCAATCGAATATGTGCTGGACGGCGATGCCGAACTGCGCGAGGTACAGGGTGCACTGGCCGAGGCGGAGCGCCAGGACGCGGGCGAGCGGCTGGCTGTTCTGCACGGCCGCTTCGACGCCATCGACGGCTACGCAGCGCGCAGCCGGGCAGGACAGTTGCTGCACGGGCTGGGCTTCAGCAGCGCCGACGAGGAGCGGCCGGTGAGCGCGTTCTCCGGTGGCTGGCGTATGCGCCTCAACCTGGCCCAGGCGCTGATGTGCCGCTCGGACCTGCTGCTGCTGGACGAACCCACCAATCACCTGGACCTGGATGCCGTGATCTGGCTGGAAGGCTGGCTGCGTGCCTACCCGGGCACGCTGCTGCTGATCTCCCACGACCGGGATTTCCTCGACAGCGTCAGCACCCATATCCTGCACCTGGAACAGCAAAGGGCAACGCTGTATGCGGGCAACTATTCGGCCTTCGAACGGGTGCGCGCCGAGCGGCTCGCCAACCAGCAGTCGGAATACGAGAAACAGCAGCGCGAAATCGCCCACATGCACGCCTTTGTCGACCGCTTCCGCGCCAAGGCGACCAAGGCGCGCCAGGCGCAGAGCCGGCTGAAGGCCCTGCAGCGCATGGAGCAGATCGCCCCGGCGCACGTCGATTCGCCGTTTCATTTCGGCTTCCGTAGCCCCGACAAGGCCCCCGACCCGCTGCTGCGGCTGGACAAGGTCGCTGCCGGTTATGGCGACACCCGCATCCTGTCCGGCGTCAATCTCAGCCTGTCACCGGGCGACCGGCTCGGTCTGCTGGGTCCCAACGGGGCCGGCAAGTCCACGCTCATCAAGCTGCTGGCCGGCACACTGCAGGCACAGGCTGGAGAACGCGCGGCGGCGCGCGATCTCGAGCTGGGCTATTTCGCCCAGCATCAGCTGGAACAGCTGCGCGCCGACCAGTCGCCGCTCGAGCACCTGATGCGCCTGGACCCGCAGGCGCGCGAGCAGGACCTGCGTGATCACCTGGGCGGCTTCGGCTTTGCCGGTGACCAGGCGCTGATGCCGAGCGGACCGTTTTCGGGCGGCGAAAAATCGCGCCTGGTGCTGGCGCTGCTGGTGTACCAGCGTCCGAACCTGCTGCTGCTCGACGAGCCCACCAACCACCTCGACCTGGAGATGCGCCAGGCGCTGGCGGTTGCGTTGCAGGACTTCGCCGGCGCCGTGGTGCTGGTGTCGCACGACCGACACCTGCTGCGGGTAACCGCCGACCGGCTGGTGCTGGTGCACGACGGCCGGGTAGACGACTTTCCCGGCAGCCTGGACGACTATCCCGGCTGGCTGGCGGAACAGAATCGGCAGGCGCGTGTCTCGCCCAAAGAAACCGCGAGCGTCACCAGCGCCGCGGCGCGCAAGGACAGGAAACGCCAGGAGGCCGAACAGCGCCGCCAGCTGCAGCCCCTGCGCAACAGGATCAGCGCCGCCGAGGCGACACTGGTGCAGTTGCACTCCCGCCAGGAACAGCTGCAGGAGAGCCTCGCCGATCCCGCCATTTACGCCGATGCCAACAAGGCGCAGCTCAAGGCCCTGCTGCTGGAAAAAGCGGAACTCGACAGCCGCTGCGAAACGCTGGAAATGCAGTGGCTCCAGGACTGCGAAGAACTGGAAAACCTGCAGGTCGGCGGCGCGGGTTGAGCGAGGCGGCGTGCGGTTACCCGCGAACGGGGATTTGAAGGGGCGCCCGAGAGTGTTCCGGAAGGTTTGTAAACACCCCGCCCGCGGGGTGCGACCGGAGCCTGCCGCTGAGTCCAACCCGGTAGCGGGATACCGTATTCGTGCGGCCTTCGACCTTAGGCTCGAGGTTCTCTCTAACGGGTTGCTCCCTGGTCCTGCCCATCCTGTGACCGTGGCGACATGGCGGGGTCTTGGGGCTGTTGTGGCTTAGTGCCGGACCGCAGCGCGAGCGGATTACAGTTCTTGATCGTCACGCGGCCCTGGAGGAGGTTGCCCTTCGAATATTCGCTGAAAACGCAGCTGTTGGTTTCGGGGTCGTAGTTCTCGACCCAGAGATTATCCTCTTTCCAGGTGGTGGCGATGTGGTACTGGCCCACCGGCACCTTGATGGTCATCACGCCACCCCAGCGTTTCACGAAAATCTGCTGGAGGTAGAAGTAATAGAGCGCCCAGCCAATGAGAAGCAAGGCAGCAGCGGCCACCAGAGCGCCCTTCAAATTGTCCATTTTTATACCGACCGCCACGATAACGGCGACCACCAGCCCGATAACCAGGGCCCAGTACAGATAGGTAATCATGTCAAAGCTCCGCGTTTCCTCTATTCAAAGACATGTCTGTTTGTTGTATCAAAAAACAGGTTCTGGCAGTACGGCGACATACCTTACAGTATC
>CP070738.1:1069664-1081715 GCA_020347685.1 Gammaproteobacteria bacterium
CGTGATTTCCTGTCCGAAACCGACTGGAGGCTGGAAACAAGCGACAGCCATAACTGGTACCTGCACGGGCTGGCGCACGATCAGTTGCACACGACACTGCTGTCGCGCGTACTCGGCAAGCCGGTGTCGGAGTACCTGCCGCGCGGCAGGGCGGCGGCGCAATGGATGCAGCGCAGCAATGAAATGCAGATGTTGCTGCACAGTCACCCGGTCAACCAGGAGCGCGTCGCGCGCGGCCTGCCGGCCGTCAACAGTGTGTGGATTTCGGGCGGCGGGCTGCTGCCGGAGCCGCGGCGGGCGGCCTTCGACCAGGTGTACAGCGACGACCCGTTGCTGCGCGGGCTGGCGCTGTGGAGCGGCGCCGCAACCGATTCGCTACCGCGGGACGCCGACGCGCTGCAGCAGAATCCTGCTGCCGGCCGGCGCGTCCTGCTGGCGCCGGATGCCTGCCTGCCGGCGGCTGCCTACGGCGATGTGCAGCAATGGAGCGAGGTGGTCGCGCGCTATGAGCGCGACTGGTTTGCGCCGCTGCTGCAGGCCCTGTCGGGGCGGCGTCTGCAGGCGCTGGAGCTGATTGCGCTGAACGGCTATCGCTACCGTCTCGGGCGCCGCGATCTGTGGCGTTTCTGGCGCCGGCCTGTGCGCTGGCGCGATGCGATATCGGTCTCTAGTGCTTGACCGGGCCGCGCCGTTCGCGCGCCTGCCGCAGATAGTCCACCAGGTTCTGGTTGAACGGGCATACGCGGCGAAATGCGCTCAGGATCAGCTGGCCGCGATTGGCGACGCCGAACTTCCTGAATAGCCGCCCGAGGTGCATTTTTACCCCCTGTTCGGACAGGAACAGCTGGCTGGCGATCGCCTTGTTGGACATGCCGTCCAGCACCCGTTCCAGCACCTCGGCCTCACGCCGGGTCAACCCGTCCTGCATGGTGGCGATCTGGTCCACAAAGCCCCGTTCAATGATACGTTCGATTTCAATGGCGGAATGCACCAGCTTCTCCAACGCATCGCGCGCGACCCAGTAGCCGCCCCGGTGCACCTCGTCGATGGCGGCCGCGAGCAGTTCGCGGTTCCTGCTGCTGATATCGACCAGCCCCTGTACGCCCAGGCGCAGCATTCGGCGCACGAATACGTCGTTCATGTCGGCTCCGAATACCACGACGCGTAGGCCCGGAAAGCGCCGCTGCAGGTCGTCGAACACGGTCTCCGCGAGCGGGGTGTGGCTGAGGGGCCTGGCCGGCGCGATGAGCGACTGCTGCAGCAGCACAATATCCACCCCCTGGTCTGGAAGTCGGGTGTGCCAGTCAACCTCCGGATCCACGCGCGCCACCAGTCGGAAGTTATCGCGCGCGGATACCAGCTTGATGAGTTGGTCCAGGTGCTTGTCCTGGCGCGCGAGCAGCAGGATAGATACGGGGTTTTTGGTCGCGCTACTACCCGTGTCGGCAACGCCAGGGGAGTCGATCGAACGGTTCATGCATCACCTTTTAGCCCGCGGGCTGATAAGTCACTGGTTGAGACCGGTTATGAGTGTACGGGCTAGCCGTTGACCGCGCTGCGGCGCGTGCGCACCAGCGGGATCGTCTGTTGTCCAGCCGGGGGCTGTTGCCAACACCCGGCAGCCCGACGTATCGGCTTGGTATTGTTATAGATGTCCTGATTAAAGCACATCCCGGCCGGTTGGCCAAAACCTGGCAGAGACCGTGCCGGGGCAGGTAAAATGCTGGACCGACCCATGCGCCATACGGACCCGCAGTGAAACTGATTCAGCAACGTGATGTGCCCGACACGCTTCAGGCACGGCTTCCAGCTCACCTGCACCCGGTATTGCGGCGTATCTATGCTGGCAGACGAATCCGCGCCGCCGAGGAACTCGATAACGGACTGGCCTGCCTGCTGCCACCCGCGGCGCTGAAGGACATTGAACGCGCCGGCGTGCTGCTCGAAAGCGCCTTGCGCGAAGGGCAGCGAATCCTGGTGGTGGGTGATTTCGACGCCGACGGGGCGACCAGCAGTGCCCTGATGGTGTCGGGACTGCGCGCTATGGGTGCGCGCAGCGTCGACTACCTGGTGCCGAACCGTTTTGAGTTCGGTTACGGGCTGACGCCGGAGATCGTCGCGGTGGCGGCTGAGCGGGCACCCGACCTGCTCATCACCGTGGATAACGGCATCTCCAGTGCTGCCGGTGTGGCCGCGGCCAAGACACGCGGCATGCGGGTGCTGGTCACCGATCATCACCTGCCGGCCAGCGAGTTGCCGCAGGCCGACGCGATTGTTAACCCCAACCAGACGGGCGATACCTTTCCCAGCAAATGCCTGGCCGGTGTGGGGGTGGCGTTCTATGTACTGCTGGCCCTGCGCGGGCGGCTGCGCGACAGCGACTGGTTTTCGGCGCGCGATCGGCCCGAGCCCAATCTGGCGGATTACCTGGATCTGGTGGCGCTCGGTACGGTCGCGGACCTGGTGCCGCTGGATCGCAACAACCGCGTGCTGGTTCAGCAGGGCATGCAGCGCATCCGTGCCGGACGCTGCCGACCGGGGATCAGGGCGCTGCTGGATGTTGCGGGGAGGAATCCCGCGCGCCTGGTGGCGGCCGATTTCGGCTTCGGCGTGGGACCGCGCCTGAACGCCGCGGGGCGCCTGGACGACATGTCGCTGGGTATCGAGTGCCTGCTGTGCGAGGACCCGGCGCGCGCGCGCGAGCTTGCCGCGCAACTCGACGCGCTCAACCGGGAACGCCGGGAAATCGAAGCGGACATGAAGACCCGGGCCCTGGAACACGTCGAGGCCATGCACCTGGACGCGCGTCAGTTGCCGCTGGGCTTGTGTCTGTATGACCCGCAGTGGCACCAGGGGGTGATCGGTATTCTGGCGGCGAGAATCAAGGACCAGTTTCACCGCCCGGTGATCGCATTCGCGGATGCCGGCGGTGGCGAACTCAAGGGTTCGGCGCGCTCGATCGCTGGTTTGCACATCCGCGATACGCTGGATGCGATCGCAGCGCGCCACCCCGGACTGCTGCAGAAGTTCGGCGGCCATGCCATGGCCGCCGGGCTGTCGCTGGCCGAGCCGCGCCTGGGCGTGTTCCAGCAGGCCTTCGAGCAGGAGCTGGACGCGCGCCTCGATGCCAGCGCGCTGCAGGGCGTAATCCAGTCCGACGGTGAGCTGCAGGCGGATGAATTCAGCCTGGAACTCTCGGAGCTGCTGCGTGCCGCGGGCCCCTGGGGTCAGGAATTCCCCGAGCCACTGTTCGACGGCGTCTTTACCGTGCTGAACCAGCGCGTGGTGGGCGGCCGGCACCTGAAACTGTCGGTGCGCAGCGCCCAGGGCGCGCGGGTGCTGGACGCGATTGCGTTTCAGCAGGCGGAGGCGGGACCGCTGCGCGAGGGACAGCAGGTACGCATGGCATACCGGCTGGACAGCAACGAATACCGCGGACTGCTGGGGTTGCAGCTGGTGGTCGAGTTCATCCAGCCCCTGGATGATTGAAGATGTTTCCATACCGGGTAATATCCCCAATGTTTCCCGGCAGCGCCCTGTTTCGCTTACCCGATGCATGACACGGAATACGTCGTTACCCTGAATATCAGTGCCGTGGCCTACCAGCGCATGTACAGCGGTGATGCCCGGCAGGTGCTTGCACAGGACATGCAGGGACGGCGCATCCGCTTCCCTGCGGCGTCGTTGCGACCTTTCGTGACGCGCGACGGCGTCAGCGGGGTGTTCGTGCTGCGTGTCGATGCCCGTAACAAGCTGATCGAGATCCGTCGGAAACCCGGCTAGCCCGTATTTTTCACCACCAAGGCCACGAAGGTCACAAGGGAATTAAGCGCACAAGAGTATGCAGAGGTGCGACTAACCGCGAGGAGTTACATATCGTGCCGAATAAAACACGTAGCAACGGGGTTTAACCGATTGTTCCATTGCGTCCTTCCTGAACTTTGTGGGTAAGGTCGTGAAAAATGCACATAGGTGGCGCGCAGATTTCCCGGCCGGCTCCCGGCTTTGGTCTCCGGCGGGAAAGCCGGTATGATGCGGCAGTTTCGGTTGCAGCCCCGTTTCAGAGTGGAGAGCGGCTTTGGAAGTTAATCCGGTTTTGAATCAGATCAAGGACCTGAAAGGGCGTTGCGAGTCCCTGAGGGGGTATCTTTGACTACGACAGCAAACACGAACGCCTGATCGAGGTCCGCCGCGAGCTGGAGGACCCCGGCGTGTGGAACCAGCCGGAGCGCGCCCAGGCGCTGGGGCGGGAACGCGCGCAGCTGGAAGGCGTGGTCGAGACGCTCGACGAACTCGCCCAGGGTCTGGGGGACGCGGCGGATCTGCTGGGCCTGGCGGTAGAGGAGAACGATCAGGATACCCTGACGTCGGTTGAGTCGGACCTGCAGGGTATCGAGAGCCGGGTGGCGGAACTGGAGTTCCGGCGCATGTTTGCCGGCGAAATGGATCAGGCCAATGCGTTTCTCGATATCCAGGCCGGTTCCGGCGGCACCGAGGCGCAGGACTGGGCGAACATGCTGTTGCGCATGTTTCTGCGCTGGGCGGAGCGGCATGATTTTTCCACCGAGCTGATCGAGGTGTCGCCGGGCGAAGTAGCGGGTATCAAGAGTGCCACCATCAAAATCGATGGCCCGTATGCCTTCGGCTGGCTGCGTACCGAAACCGGTGTCCACCGGCTGGTGCGCAAGTCGCCGTTCGACTCGGGTAACCGCCGCCACACGTCCTTCGCCGCGGTGTTTGTTTCGCCCGAAATCGACGATGATTTCGAGATCGAAATCAATCCTGCGGATTTGCGTATCGACGTCTACCGCGCCAGCGGGGCTGGCGGACAGCACGTTAACCGTACCGAGTCGGCGGTGCGTATTACCCACGCGCCGAGCGGCATCGTGGTGCAGTGCCAGAACGATCGCTCGCAGCACAAGAACCGCGCCACCGCGATGAAACAGCTGAAGGCGAAGCTGTACGAGCTGGAAATACAGAAGCGCAACGCCGATCAGCAGGCGGTCGAGGACAGCAAGTCAGATATCGGCTGGGGCAGCCAGATTCGCTCCTATGTGCTGGACCAGTCACGCATCAAGGACCTGCGTACCGGGGTTGAAACCGGCAATACCCAGGCGGTGCTCGATGGTGACCTGGACGATTTTATCGAGGCCAGCCTGAAGAGCGGTTTATAGTGAACTCTTGCCCACGGAAAACACGGAAAGCCTTTGGGTGACGCGTTTTCCTTCGGTTCCGTGGTAATCGATACCAAATTGTTCTGAAAAACGTTGACAGTGATGAACGAAACGGACGAACACAAACTGATTGCCGAGCGACGCCGCAAGCTGGCCGCGTTGCGCGAGGAGGGTGCCGCCTATCCGAATGATTTCCGGCGCGACTCCATCGCGGCCGAACTGCACGCCGAGTACGACGACAGGGACAAGTCCTGGTTTGAAGACAATACGGTCCGGGTGAAGGTGGCCGGGCGCATGATGGGCAAACGCGTGATGGGCAAGCTGAGCTTTGTTCATATCCAGGATATGTCGGGGCGCATACAGCTGATCCTGCGTCGCGACGAGCTGCCCGAAAACCGCTACCGGGAGTTCAAGAGCTGGGACGTCGGCGACATCATTTGCGCCGAGGGCGCGCTGGCCAAGACCGACAAGGGCGAACTGTCGGTGCGGGCCGATGATGTGCGTATCCTGGCGAAGTCGTTGCGGCCGCTGCCGGAGAAGTTCCACGGTCTCACCGACCAGGAGATGCGTTACCGTCAACGCTACCTGGACCTGATCATGAACCAGGATTCGCGCAACGTGTTCATAATGCGTTCGCGCATCGTGCAGTTCATACGCGAGTTTCTCAACCAGCGCGGGTTCCTGGAAGTGGAAACGCCGATGATGCAGGCGATTCCGGGCGGCGCCACGGCGCGCCCCTTCAGCACCTATCACAATGCGCTCGATATGCAGCTGTACCTGCGCATAGCGCCGGAGCTGTACCTGAAGCGGCTGGTCGTGGGTGGCTTCGAAAAGGTCTACGAAATCAACCGGAATTTCCGCAACGAGGGACTGTCCACGCGTCACAACCCCGAGTTCACCATGCTGGAGTTCTACGAGGCCTATGCGGACTACCAGGACCTCATGGACATTACCGAGGAAATGTTGCGCGCCATGGCACAGTTCGCGCTCGGGGATACGGTGGTCGCCTACCAGGGCGAGAGCTA
The DNA here is from genome assembly GCA_020347685.1 of Gammaproteobacteria bacterium. GTDB lineage: Bacteria > Pseudomonadota > Gammaproteobacteria > DSM-19610 > DSM-19610 > Thiogranum. The sequence goes on from CP070738.1 coordinate 1,075,864, forward strand.
CGACTTTGGCAAACCGTTTGCGCGCATGACGGTGAAAGAGTCGATCCTGCAGTTCAATCCGCAACTGCAGCCCGACCAGCTGGAGGGTCTGGATGCGGCGCGTAAGGTGGCCGAGGGGCTGGGCATACCCCTCAAGGACAGCTACGGCCTGGGCAAGGTGCAGATCGAAATCTTCGAGAAGACCGTCGAGCACCGCCTCAAGGACCCGACTTTCATCACCGCCTACCCGACCGAAGTGTCACCGCTGGCGCGGCTCAACGACGCCGACCCCTTTGTCACCGACCGGTTCGAATTCTTCGTCGGTGGGCGCGAAATCGCCAACGGCTTTTCCGAGCTGAACGACCCGGAAGACCAGGCGGCTCGTTTCAGGAAACAGGTGGAAGAAAAGGAAGCCGGCGACGAGGAAGCGATGCACTTCGATGCGGATTATGTCTGCGCTCTCGAGCATGGCATGCCGCCGACCGCGGGGGAGGGCATCGGCATCGACCGCCTGGTGATGCTGTTTACCGACTCGGCCTCGATCCGCGACGTGCTGCTGTTCCCGCACATGCGCCTCTAGCCCGCATATTGCACCAGTATCGGGGATGCTGGCGCAGGCTCGTGGCCGACTGGTGCAATATGCGGGCTAAACCGGGCGCGGCTCAGAGATTCTCGGCGCGGTCGCGCCGGCGGGTGTGCTTTGCCCACTTGCCACTGGCAAGAAAGTCGAGAAATTCCTGTTCAGCCAGCGGTCGGCTGATCAGGTAGCCTTGTGCCATGTCACATTGCATGCCCTGCAGTACCTCGAGGATTTCTGTTGTTTCGATGCCCTCGGCGACCGTCTCCAGACCGAGATTGTGGGCCAGGTCGATGGTCGAGCGGACAATCATGGCGTTCTCGCTATCCTGAGTCATGTCGTGCACGAAGGAGCGATCGATTTTCAGCTCCGACACCGGCAGACGCTTCAGGTAACTGAGCGACGAATAGCCGGTACCGAAGTCGTCGATGGACAGCTGCACGCCCATGGTCTGCAGCTCGGTGAGGATGCCGAGACTGTGCTCCGGGTCGTTCATAATGGCGCTTTCGGTGATTTCCAGGCCGAGCAGTGCTGCTTCCAGGTCGTGACGCCCCAGTATCTCGGCGACCTGTTCGGCAAGGCGCTCGTCGCGCAGGTTGTGCACCGAGAGATTGACCGCGACACTGAGTTCGAAGCCCTGTTGCTGACAGCGCTTGGCGAAGCGTACCGCCTGCTCGAGCATGTGCAGGCTGAAGGGGCGGATCAGACCGGTCTGCTCGAGGATCGGGATGAATTCGTAGGGCGGTATATTGCCCTTTTCGGGATGCGTCCAGCGCGCCAGTGCCTCCATCCCGATCAGTTCTCCGCTACGCAGGTCCATTTTGGGTTGAAATGCGCTGCTGATGGTCTGCTCCTGGATGGCGCTGCGCAGGTCGCGCAGCAATTCCAGGCGATCCGGCTTGTAGGTGTCCTGCTCGGGATCGTACACCGCCAGCTCATCGCGGTTTCGTTTGGCGACATACATGGCGACGTCGGCGCCTTTCAAGAGGCTGGAGGGATCCACGCCGTGCTCCGGGTAGACCGCGATGCCGATACTCGCGCCGATCGAGAAGCTGCTGTGGTCGACTTTTACCGGTTCTTGCAGTGCACTCTGTAACTTGCTGGCGACAACGATGGCGTCGTCCTGCGTGGCCTCCGGTAATACCACGGCGAATTCGTCCCCGCCCAGGCGCCCCAGGGTATCGGGTTCGCGCAGCGTGGACTGGAAGCGTTTGCCGATATTGATCAGCAGCTGGTCGCCGATGGTATGCCCCAGGGTATCGTTGACCTCCTTGAAGTGATCGAGGTCGATCATGATCAACGCCATGGGGTGGTGATTGCGTTTCGCCGTGAGTATCGCCTGCTGGAGCCGGTCCAGTATCAGGGTGCGGTTGGGCAGGCAGGTGAGCGGGTCGTGCACCGCCAGGTGCTGCAGCTCTTCATTGGTGCGGGAAAGCTGCTGGTTAGTGGTCTCGAGTTTCTCCTTGAACGCCTCCGCCCTCTGTCGGGCCCGCGCGAGTTCATCCAGGAACATGACGTTTTCGATCGCCACGCCGACCTGGCTGGCGAACAGACTGAGCAGGTCCAGATCACGCTTGTCGAACTCGCCGCCGCCAGTCTTGTTGATGCCGGCAATTCCGCCCAGGAACTGACGTTTACCGACCAGCGGCACCAGAATCACGGTGCCGGCCTCCTTTTCCCACTGGTTGCGTTCGTTTTCACTCAGCAGCTCCAGTACGCCGCGCCACCAGGGCTTGCGGTGGCGTAGCACCCAGCCGCAGATCCCGATCTCGATGGGCAGGTCGGCGTTGATCAGCTCCTCGGCATTGCGGCCCGCTGCTGCCCGGTACACGTAGCTGGACTGGTCCGGTGCCAGAATCGGTATGGTGACCGTCTCGGCGTGTATCAGGTCCCTGGCGCACTCTGCGACCAGGTCGAATACCTTTTGCAGGTTGGTTTCGCCGCCGATCAGCGTGGTGATTTCGCGCAGCAACGCGATTTCAGCTTCTTTCTGGTGAAGCTGGCGCTCAAGTTCGCGAATCATGTTCTGCGCAGCTGTGTCGCTGTCGGCTCCCACTATTGCCTCCCGGTCGTCCCTGTACGGTGCCTGGTCATGAGTATAGAGAACTATAGCCCGTCATCGGCGCGTTGCAGCCAAGGTTAAGTAATTAGTTCTAAAGGGAATTGCATCCGGCGGTGACAGCCGGGCCGGGCCGCCGGGCGACGAACCTGCGCGGCGGGCTTACAGACAGGCAGGGTGGGCCTCTGCCGTGGTCGCAAGAATGGCGTGCAGAATCACCGCAACACCCCGAAATCAAACGAATAAATTATGGACTTCGTCGATTTCTTCGGCGCAGGCAGTGAGTTCGATTTCGTGTACGTCCCCGTTCAGGCCGAGGCGCTGGAAAGCCGACACGCGACTCCAGTCGACCCGGCCCAGCCGGTGGTCTGTGCCGACGTGGCTTTGCAGATTGGCGACCTGCACGATGTCCACCAGGTCGGGGCCCCCGTCGTGGGTGCGATCGAGGTTTTCGTGTTGCGAGGCTACCTCGACCAGGCTGTCGGAAAAGCGCCAGTGGCTCAGGATGGCACCGCCGATGCGGGTGTGCAGACGGGTGATCAGGCTGTCCAGCAGCCCGGGTGTGTCCAGCAGCTCGTCGCGTTCCTCGGCGCGATACAGTATCGGCAGCGTGCCGACGTCGTGCAGCAGACCGGCCAGCATGGCCTGATCGGCTGCGATCCCCGGGCAGGGACCGGCCAGGGCGCGCGAAATGGCCGCCACCTGCACGCTGTGTTCCCACACTGCGCGCAAGCGCTCGTCGATCAGGTCGTTAGTGGCCTGAAACATCTGTTTCATGACCTGGCTGGTGACCAGGTTGCGCACCAGTTTGCTGCCCAGCCGCGCCACCACCATGCTCAGGCGGTCGATCTCCTGGCGGCCCCGGTACAGCGGCGAATTGGCAACCTGGATCAGGCGCGCCGAGAGTGCGGCGTCCTGGGCAATGATATCGGCAATCTGGCCGGCGTTGGCCTCCTCGTCCTCGACTGCGTCACGCACCCGCAAGGCGACCTCCGGCAGCGTCGGCAGCTGCAGCTGCCCGCTTTCGAGGTCAGCAAGAAGTTCAGTGACGAAATTTTCTTCCGAATCCATGCGTGCTTCCGTGGATGATGACGGGGTCTCCAGCCTGTATCGACTGAGACAGGACGTATTTGAGCCCCGGACGGACCGGGTACGGCCTTATTCGGTGGGAAACGGGTAAGGCAGGTGTTCCAGAGTGACCCGCGGCCCCTCGGGTGTGCCGAGGTGCAGGTCTGCCGCGCCCTCGGCGCTGCCGATCTGCAGTACTGCCAGCGCCGCATAACCGCCGTCGGGGTGCGCTGCGGCCGAGACCACTTTGCCCGCGCTCTGCGTCGGGTCGCTGCTGCAGTATATGTCCGCGCCCGGCTGCGGGGCCGAGTCGGTATCAATCATCGTCCGGTACATGCGGCGCTTGAGCTTGCCCAGGTATTGCATGCGTGCCACGATTTCCTGCCCCGGATAACACCCTTTCTTGAAACTGACGCCGTCGATCAGCTGTAAATTGATCATTTGCGGCACAAACGCCTCGCTGGTCAGGGCATAGATCATGGGGATGCCGGCCTGGATATCCAGCAGCTGCCAGGCCTCGGCGCCGATCGGGGCGCTGTGCACATTGAGTCGGGTCCACAGCTCACAGGCTGTGTCCACGTCGGTAAAGATTTCGACTCGGGGGTGTATGCCGGGTACCCGGACAATCAGCTGCTGCTCGTTCTGACAGACGGTGTGCGGTGTTGCAGGGATTTCCCCGGCGAAACTTCTCAGCTCTTCCTCGCTGTCGGCGCCGGATACTCCGAGGTGAACAAAGGTTTCGCTGGCGTCCTCGAGGGTTACCTGGGAACGCAGCACGAACATGCGCAGCCGTTTGATCAGTCCCTCGATCATTTCGTTCGGCAGGCACAGGTAGTAGCTGTCGCCGCGGTGAAAGACCCGGAAGTTTGCCAGCAAGCGGCCCTTGGCGTTGCAGTAGCCGCTCAACTGGCTGTGCCGGTCATCGACCGCGCCCAGGTCGTTGGTGAACTGTCCCTGCAGGAATGCCTGCGCGTCTTCGCCGTGTACCGAGACCAGCCCGTAGTGCGACAGGTCGGCAAACACGTTGCCGGTGATGGCCACGCTGAGTTCGCGACGCGGATTGCCGAAGTGCTGCACACCGTCGGCGCCAAACTCGGCGCCGGCGTTTTCGAGGAAAGCTTTCCAGTCAGCGTTCATGGTAACCTGCCCGGCGTAAAATCAGTGCTGAATAGTAGTCAATCTTTGTCCGGGTGTCAGCCTTGCAAACGCTGGTGATTTAATCGGCCAAATGGTATAAACGCGCAGAGCGAGGGCTAGTAGACTTTTATGTCCGTAAGAAAACCAGCGCCCAGATTTCTCAACCTGTTTCTCATCAAGTTGCCCCCCAGCGGCGTAGTCTCCATCGCTCACCGTATTTCCGGGGTACTGATGTTTGTATCCATTCCGGTTATCGCTTACCTGTTTGCGCTGTCGCTCGAGAGCCGGCAGGGATTCGAGCAGGTGCGCGTGTGGCTGGCATCGCCGGCCGCGATAGTTCTCACGGTCCTGCTGGTGTGGTCTTTCAGCCACCATCTGCTGGCCGGTGTACGACACCTGTTGCTGGATATCGAAATCGGTGTGCAGCGCGCGCAGGCCCGGACCAGTGCCTGGCTGGTCAATCTGGGCGCGTTACTGCTGACCGCTATCTACTTGGCTGTGGGTGTGCTGTGACGCGTGCCGCGCAGGGACTGCGGGCGTGGTTACTGCAGCGTCTCACTGCGATCTTCCTGGGCGCGTATCTGGTTTACGCGCTGGTGCGGCTGGTGCTGGCCGGGCCTCTTGATTACCCCCAATGGCGCGCCTGGCTGGCGGAGCCCTGGACGGGCGTCAGCACGGCTCTGTTCGCGATGGCGGTGCTGGTGCATGGCTGGGTGGGCATCCGCGATGTCCTGATCGACTACGTGCACCCGGTGTGGATACGCCTGCTGCTGATGGCAACCACCGGCCTGGTGCTGCTGGTCAGTTTGCTGTGGATCGTCAGGGCGCTGCTGCTGGCGGCGAGCGGCGGGGTGTAGCCCGGATGTCTCGCAGGGCGGCTTTGCAAGAGCGAATCTGGTGAGATGAAAGAGAGAGTGCTGACTAAGGAGAGAACGGCATATATGCGAGAGATACCTATTCCGGCCCTGGCTGGTCCTCGCGCGCCTGAACTTGCTCTTCACTCAAGTGGTAGCCACAGCTACCACTTCCGCT
>CP070738.1:1081815-1088124 GCA_020347685.1 Gammaproteobacteria bacterium
AGCGAGTTTCAGCAGCACCGGCGCCAGGCCATACAGCAGCGCGAGCCAGCGCAGCGTGGTCTGGTCGTTGTCGCCGGTGGGCTCGAAGCCTGCCAGGGCCAGCGCAAGGAACGCCAGCCCGATGCCGATAGCGGCTGCCAGTTTGGTCGCCAGCCCCCACAGCCCGAACAGCAGCCCGGCCCTGCGTCTGCCGACCCGTGCGGCGTCGGCGTCGACCAGGTCTGCCTGCAGCGAGGCCGGCAGCGCCATGTCGGCGCCCAGTGCGACACCCGTGACCAGGCAGATGACGACAAACGCGAGCTGGTCCCCGGCCTGCAGCCAGGGTGCCCACACGAACGCCGCACAGGCGAGCAGCATGGACAGCATCCAGGTGCGCGTCTTGCCGAGGCGCCGAGACACTGCAACCCAGGCCGGCAGCGCGGCGACGCCGGTGATGAAATACACCGCCAGGAACAGACCGGTGGACGGGCCGGCCTGCAGCACATGGCTGACGTAGAAGATAAACAGGGAGGCGGGCAGGGCATTAGCGGCGCTGCTGAGCAGATAGGCCGCGATCAGGCGTTGCAGGTTGGGCATTTTCAGCAATCCCGACCAGGAACCCGGTCGCAGGCCGGCGCGCGGGGCTGTGTGGCGCGCCTCGGGTGTCAACAGCGCGGCGACCAGCACTGCCACCGGGATGAGAATCCAGGCCGCCTGGGCGCTGACTGCGAGCACCGCATCCGGCCGGTCGGCAATACCCAGCAGCGTCGGCAGGGCAATCGCCGCAAAGATACCGACGATGGCGAAGCCTTCGCGGCTGCCGGCCAGTTGGGTGCGCACGTGGTAGGCATCGGAGAGCTCGGCGCCCCAGGCCAGGTAGGGGACATACAGCAGCGTCCAGCCCAGATAGGCCAGCAGGTTCCAGACGAAGAGATACGCGATGCCGGCGTCGTCGGGGGCGACGAACAGCTGTTGGATGGCGAACGCCAGCAGCGGCGTTCCGGCCAGCAGGAACAGGCGGCGTGGGACGCCGTGCCGCTTCAGGCGGTCGCTGAACAGCCCAATCAGCGGGTCGCTGACAATGTCGAACAGGCGTGCCACGAACACCGCGGCGCCCAGCGCCAGCAGTGGCAGACCCAGCTGCTCGGTGTAGTAGACCGGCAGGTAGATGACCAGCGGCAGGCTGAGCAGCGCCAGCGGCAGCCCGGGCAGCCCGTAGGCCAGCAATGCGCTGCGCGTGATGGGTTCAGCCTGCATGGGCGGGTTTCTGCAGCGCAATGTGCAGCACATCGATCATGCCCAGCTCGAACCCGGCCTGGCAGTAGCGCAGGTAATAGTGCCAGCGGCGCAGGAATGCGTCGTCGAAGCCGAGATCGCGAATGCGCTGCTCGTGGTGGGTCACACTCTGGTCCCAGAGCTCGCAGGTTTTGGCGTAATGACGGCCGAACGGCTGGTCCATTACCCAGTCGAGACCGGCCGCAGCGGCGAGCTGCTGCAGGCGCTGGCGCGACGGCAGCATGCCGCCCGGAAACACGTGCATCTGGATGAAGTCCGGCTGTTTGCGGTAGCGCTCCAGGCGCGCGTCATCGATCACGATCACCTGCAGCACGGCGCGCCCGCCGGGCTTGAGCGTCGTGGCGAGGGTGGCAAAGTAGCCGGGCCAGTAGGCTTCGCCCACCGCTTCCAGCATCTCGATGGAAACGATGTGATCGAACTGGCCCTGCACGTCGCGGTAGTCCTGCAGCCGCAGTTCGACCTTTCCCGGCAGGGCAGTGTCGTCGATGCGGGTCTGTGCCCAGGCCAGTTGCGCGCGGGAAAGCGTGATGCCGGTCACGTTGACTCCGCGCTCGGCGGCGCTGTGCGCGAAGCCGCCCCAGCCGCAGCCGATTTCCAGTATCCGCCCGCCGGGGCGGGCCTGGGTCAGTTCCAGTATCCGTTCGTACTTGCGCTGTTGCGCACGCGGCAGTTGCTCCGCCGCGGCGCTGACCGGATCTTCGAACAGGGCGCTGGAGTAGGTCATGGATTCGTCCAGCCAAAGGCGGTAGAAGTCGTTGCTGAGGTCGTAGTGGGCGCGGATGTTTCTGCGGCTGCCGCGGCGGCTGTTGCGGCGCAGGCGATGACGCATGCGGTCCAGCCACAGGCCCGGTGCCAGCCGCGCGGCACCGTTCAGATGGTCGAGGTTCTGCGCCAGCAGGCTGAGCAGACGCGCCAGCTGCGGCGTGTCCCAGTCGCCGGCGGCATAGCTCTCGGCAAATCCCACTGCACCGCGCAGCAGACAGCGGCGCAGCAGCGCCAGCGGCCGCCGGATGTGCATGCGCGCCGTCGGGGATTCGCTTCTCGCCAGGCGCACCACCTGGCCGCCCTCGAAGCTGAGCTCCAGTGAGCCGGTCCTGATACGCCCGAGCAGGCTCGCGGCCAGCCGCGCCGATAGCGGCAGGGGAGGGCGTAGTTGCGTGCGGTGGGCTACGTTCTCGCGGAGCATGGGGTGACCTCCTGTGCGGGTGGTTCGGGTTTGCGAAACAGTCGCGCGCGGCGCAGCACCAGCTTCAGCGCCTGCCAGTGAATCATGGTGACGACCTTGAAGGTCATGAAAGGTGTGCGGGCAAGCGTACGCAACAGCGCCGCGTCGCTGAACGGCAGTGCCGAGCCGGTCTGGGTTGCGGTCATGGCCAGGACGCCGTCCCGGAAACAGCGGATCGCCAGGCTCAGCCTGGCCTCGGGCGACGACAGACGGAAGCGGTAATGCAGGTCCATCGGCAAGAACGGCGATACGTGAAAGCACTTGTGCTGGCCAGCGCGCACCCGCCCGTGCAGCGCGCGCCCCCCGTCGTGCAACAGGTAACTGTGACTTTCCCCGAACGTGTTGTGCACCTCGCACAGCACGGCGGCGAGTTCGCCGCTGCGGTACCGGCAGTACCAGATGCTGAGCGGGTTGAAGGTAAAGCCGAGCAGGCGCGGAAAGCACAGCAGCTGTATCTGTCCGCCGTCGAGGTCGATCCCCTGGGTTGCCAGGTGGCGCTCGACCCAGGGGCGCAGCGGGCTGCCGTCGCGCGCCCCGTGATCGCGGTCGTGGAACGCGAACAGGTTGGGCCGGTTGTGCGAGAACAGCCGGCAGCGCGCGGCGCTGTCATCGAGCCGGTCGATATCGAGCAGGAAACTGAACACCGGGTAGTCAAAGCGGTACGCGAGCGGTCCCAGGCGCCGGTGCATGACGCGGCCGTGATACACGCGGCTGTGTGGCTGCGGCCGTTTCATCGGCTTGCCCAGACCGGCTGCTGCTGTGCGTCGGCATCGGCAAGGGGAGGCGTGGTTTGCGCCCAGGGCACCTCGACTCCCAGCCGCTGTGCCAGCTCAACCGCGGAGCGCAACGCGTCTTCATGGAAGCCGTACCCGAAGTAGCTGCCGCAGTACCAGATGCCGTTGTCACCCTGCAGGCTGGTGAGCCGCTCCTGCGCCGCGACGGCCTGGCGGTCGAACACCGGGTGGTCATAGCCGAATTCGGCGATCAGGTGCGCGGCGCGCGGTTCGCGCAGCGGGTTGAGCGTCACAAACAGCGGTGGTGCCTGCTCCAGCCGCTGCAAACAGTTCATCCAGTAGCTTACCGACACTGCATCGGTACCCCGGCGCCCCTCACTGGTCAGATAATTCCAGGCCGACCACACCGTCTTGCGGCGCGGCATCAGCTCCGCGTCGCTGTGCAGCACGGCGCGGTTGTGCTGGTAGCGGAACGCGCCCAGCACGCTGTGTTCGCGCGCGGTTGGCGAATCCAGCAGCTGCAGGGCCTGGTCTGCATGACAGGCGAACACCACGGCGTCGAAGTTTGTGGCGCCGCTTTTTTCGGCGTGCACGGTCACGCCGTTGTCGTTGCGCCGTACTGCGGTGACCGGGTCCCGGCAGGCGATGTTGCCCTGCAGGGGTTGCAGCAGTCGCTTAACATACTGGTGGCTGCCGCCGCACACGGTGCGCCACTGCGGGCGGTTGCGCAGATCGAGCAGGCCGTGGTTGGCGAAGAAGCGCGCCAGGCTGGTGGCCGGGAACGAAGCCATGGTCTCCACCGGGCAGGACCATATGGCCGCCGCCATCGGCAGCAGGTAGCGATTGCGAAATGCCTCACCATAGCCGCCCGCAGCAATGAATTCGTCTATCGACGCCGGGTTTGCCGCCGCATCCTGCAGCAGGCGTTTGGCGTCGCGGTTGAATTGCACAATGGAAGCCAGCATGCGGTAGTGGCGGGCGTTGAACAGGTTGCTGCGCTGCGCGAACAGGGTGGCCAGCCCGGAGCCGGCGTACTCGTACTGTCCGCCGTTGGCAGACACCGAGAACGACATGCGGGTGGGCTGTGTCTGCACGCCCAGGTGCTCGAACAGGCGGGTGAGCAGTGGGTAGTTACGGCGGTTGAAGACGATGAAACCGGTGTCCACCGGCACCACGCCCGCCTCGGTTTTGACCGCGCGCGTATTGGTGTGGCCGCCGAAATAATCGTTGCGTTCATACAGCGTGACCTGGTGCCGGCGGTTGAGCAACCAGGCGGCGCTCAGGCCGGCGATACCGCTTCCTACAATCGCTATGCGCATTGTCGTCCTCGACAAAAGTTAGACAGTGGTGATTTCAGAATGTACAATAGCTGTACAAATATTGCAAGCCTGGTGTACAAGCCGCGGCCCGGGTTGAAGGGGTTGCGAAAAATCTTTCGTTTACGGAGAGTTGGATGAAAGCGACGGATGCCGACGGAAAACAGGGCGGGGTGCTGTGGCTGGTGGGTGCCAGTTCCGGTATCGGCCGCTGTCTGGTGCAGCAACTGGCGGCGACGGGCTGGCGCGTGGCCGCCAGCGCGCGCAGCGTGGAGCGGCTCGATGCGCTCGCCGCCGCCGCGGACGCGGGAAGCGTGCGCAGCTATCCGCTGGACGTCACCGATGCCGCGGCTGTCGCCGCAACGGTGGTGCGCATAGAGCAGGAGTGGGGCCCAATCGAGATGGCGATCCTCAACGCCGGCGACTATGAGCCGATGCCCCTGGAGCAGTTCGACGCCGCCTTGTTCCGGCGCCTGATGGAGGTCAATTACATGGGCGCCGTGCACTGCCTGGACGCGTTGTTGCCGCGACTGCGTCGGCGTCGCAGCGGCCAGGTATTGCTGACCGCCAGCGTGTCGGGCTACCGCGGTCTGCCGAGCGCTGCCCCCTACAGTGCCACCAAGGCGGCACTCATCAACCTTGCCGAAGCCGTGCAGCCGGAGCTGGCGAGCGAGGGTGTACGCATACGGGTGATCAACCCTGGTTTCGTCGACACGCCGCTGACCCGCAAGAACCGTTTTGCCATGCCGTTCCTGATGACAGCGGAACAGGCGGCGGCGCGTATTGTCGAAAAGCTGGATAGCAGTGCTTTTGAGATTGCCTTCCCACGCCGCTTCGTTTGGCTGCTAAAGGTGTTGCGTTGCCTTCCGTACCGCGCCTATTTTGCTTTGATCAGGAGGATGGCCCGCACATGAAAGAGTGTAGCGACTGGGTTAGCGCCTATGTGCGCTTCTTCGAGAACCTGGAGGTGGAGTCGCTGAATGATCTCGATGCGGTGTTCAGCGAGGCCGCCACGTTCAAAGACCCCTTCAACGCGGTGCAGGGCAGGCGTGCCATACGCCAGGTGTTCGAACACATGTTCCGGACTACGCGCTCGCCGCGTTTCAGGGTGTATGACTGGATGTGCTCCGGGGATGCGGCTTTTATCCGCTGGCGTTTCACCTGCACCCTGAAAGGACGCGGCATCGACGTAACCGGGGTGAGTCACGTAAGTTTCGACCAACGCGGCCGGGTCACCGCGCATGTTGATTACTGGGATGCCGCAGAAGGTCTCTACGAGCGCTTGCCGCTGATCGGAGGCCTGGCGCGCTGGCTGCGCGCCCGCCTCGCGGCCTGAAGGTCGCGGTGTTGCGACGGCGCGTATTTGCGCGGTTGCGGCTGGATCAAGACGTGCCGCCGGCGGCCTTCTCGTTGGCCAGCGCCTTTTCGGTGATCTCCTCGTACAGGCTCAGCGCCTGGGCGACCAGGCCCTGCCACTCCGGATGATGTTCCACCAGATGCCGGTTTTCCTGCGCGTCCCGGAAAACCTGCTCCAGAAAGTCGATATCCGTGTCTTCGAGCACTTCGCCGGCATCGACCTTTTTCTTCAGCGCCAGCGCTCTCGGCAGTCGCTGCGTTTCGAATCGCTCGCAAAGCACCTGCAGAATGGCGGCCTGTTTCGATTCCTCGCTCATGGGTTCCTCCCGCCGTTTGAACGGCGTGTGATTGGTTTGGGATACTTGCCAGTGCAAAGCCTAGCACCATTTTCGTCACCTGTGCC
>CP070738.1:1088224-1091158 GCA_020347685.1 Gammaproteobacteria bacterium
ACGGCACATGTCAACCACCAGATTCTTGTTCAGCACCGGCGATTCGACAACCCCGAGGTCGATCACATTGTTTTCGACCATGTGCACGATACCGTCGGAATTTGACACCTTGAGCTGAACATTGACGTCCGGGTATTTTTTCTTGAAATCCCCGAGCAATGCCGGAAGCATGTATTCCGCAATAGTGGTGCTGGCACCGATAATCAGGACACCGCTGATGTCACCGGTCATTTCACGGACCGCATTTTCCATCTCCGAATAGAGTTCGAAAATGCGGTCCGAGAACTCGTAAACCCGCTTGCCCGCATCGGTCAGGCTGATGCGATTGTGGGTGCGGTCGAACAGCCTGGTGTTGAAATGTTCTTCGAGCTGGCGCACCTGGAAGGTCACCGCCGGCTGGGTCATGTGCAAGGTTTCAGCCGCCTTGGTGAAGCTCAGGAGGCGTGCGACTGTATGGAAAACCTGCAGCCTGCGATCTGCCATCTAGTTCAAATCCCTCGCATTGCAAAGGCGCCGCAGGGCGCCCACTGGTAAAACTTTCGGCGTAATAAAAATATTTAATCAAGGCGAAAACGATACAGGAGTCTCGACTGTTTTGCATGCGTTTTTTACCCCCCCGAAAGGGATAAAAAAAGCCAGACGGGAGACCCGTCTGGCTCAACACTCCGTTAACCTTCCCGACTTTCTACATCTTGAACTGCGCCATCAGCGCCTGCTGCTCGGCAGCCAGGCGAGCCAGTTCCTCGCTCGCCTGGGCGGTCTGTTGGGCGCCGTCGGCAGAGCGATCCGCAACCTCGCGGATGTTGTTCATGTTCGACTGCATCTCCGCGGCTACCGAACTCTGTTCCTCGGCCGCACTGGCAATCATGGCACTCATATCGTTGATCGATGAGACCGACCCGGCGATCATGGCCAGCGACTCGGCAGCCTTTTCAACCAGGTCCGAGCTGGACTGGGCCTTACCCTGCGCCGCCTCCATGACTTTCACTGCGTTTACCGCACCGTCCTGGAGACGCAGGATCATGTCCTGAATTTCCTGGGTCGATTGCTGGGTTCGGCTTGCGAGCGTGCGAACTTCGTCGGCAACTACCGCGAAACCGCGCCCCTGCTCCCCGGCACGGGCCGCCTCGATGGCAGCGTTCAACGCCAGCAGGTTGGTCTGTTCGGCAATGCCGCGGATCACATCGAGCACCGAACCGATATTTTCGCTTTCCTGCTCCAGATTGCGTATGACGCTGGAGGCTGAATTGACTTCCGCCACCAGGGAGTCGATACCGCCGATCGCTTCTGTCGCAACCAGGGCACCGCTCTTGGCCTCGCGGTCGGCTTTGTCCGCAGCGCTGGAGGCGTCGGCAGCGTTGCGCGCCACTTCCTGAACGGTGGCGGTCATTTCGTTCATGGCCGAGGCGATACTGTCGATTTCGGCCTGCTGGGCCTGGACGCCACGACTGGTTTCCTCGGTAATGGAGGAAGTTTCCTCGGCGGCAGCGGCCAACTGGGTGGTGGCGCCGCTGATCTTCCCTATCATGTTGCGCAGATTGGCCCCCATATGATTGAAGGCATCGATGATCTCGCCGATCATATCGTGGCTCTGCATCTCGCAGACATGGGAAATGTCATTCTGGCTGATCGCATTGGCGATTTCGGAAATACGTTTCAGGCGCTTCAGCAGCACCACATGCACCAGCCAGTAGATCGCCGAGCCACAGCCTATGCCCGCCACCAGGCAACTGGCAACGAACCAGCCGAACATACCGTCCTTCCACTCGACGAAAAAGTCTGCAAAGAACGGAAATACCGCTCCCATAAGCAGGCCGAAAGAGACGCAACCAATCAGTAAATTACGCAGAATACTCGGTTTCATATTTGCACGCTCAGTCCTGAACCAAATTAAAATCCCAGGGCGGCCATCACGCCCAGTCACTGTTTCGGCATCAAGCGAAACAACTTAATTGGCTGTTTTCACCAGCCGACCGGACAGCAAGTCGAGCACACCGGCCAGTGTAAACAACCCCAATCCTGCTCGCCTACCCGTGCCACTTGATCGCCGCAATCGGGGCCAGCATGTTGGCCTGGTTCGGGATGCCGCAAATCACCCCGACCGTCCCACCGATGTTGCTGATAAATCCATCCCGCTGGCTGCAGCACGGCAGTGACGCCCGGCAAGGTACTGTCGATCTGACCAGTTCGGTAATCATGGGGGACACAGCCGATTGAAAAACCGACCAGCAGGCCCGGCGGGAAGGATTCGGAAGGCGATGCAACAAGCGCGGCCGGGCCCCACATAACGGCGCCGGGAGCGACCGGAAAGGGCACGATATGCGCCGGGGACACGAACCGCCTGGCAATTGATCTGTACTCATGACTTCCCTGAACGCCCGCATCCGTGTGGTGGACACCCGCGGTAGCGGCAGCAAACCGGCCAGCTTGACCCGCGGCACCGCACGACAGGCATAAAAAAACCCCGCCGTAGCGGGGTTTTGATCCTTCAGCCGCGCAGCCCGAGCTTACTCGGAACCACCCGCGGCGGCTGTCAGCGCCTTCTGAATGGCGTTGGGACTGGGCATGATGTTCATGAAACTGTTCTTGCCCATCATTTTCAGATCGGGGTAGTGAACCGCCATACGGAAGCGCATGTGCAAGGCGACCACCTTGTTGCCATAGACCATCATTTCGTAAGGCAGGTAGGCGGTGCCCTTGAGTTCATCAAAATCGACTTCGGTCATGATGTACTGTTCGTCCATGTCGCGTTCCTCCTCGCTGGGCGCTTTGCGCGCAACGCCGAACACGGTTACGTTGTTCGGCAGATCCAGCCGATAAACCTTGGTCACACCTGCGACCCCCTGGGCCAGATTGTTCTCGATTGCCGCCACCGCCTCCTTGTGACTCTGGTACTCGGCCAGCTCATAGGGGTTGTCGAAATATTCCATACCA
>CP070738.1:1091258-1100950 GCA_020347685.1 Gammaproteobacteria bacterium
GACACAGGACATGGCCGTACGTACGCAGGGGCCGGCGCCGCCGAGGTCCCAGCCGTACTCGTTGATCTCGTCGAAGAAGTGCTGGGTGTTTTCGGTGGTGGTACCGATAAACATGATGTTGCCGGTCTGCCCGTGGAAGGTCTGCAGGCCGGAACCCCATTTTTCCCAGCTGTCGCCGAGCTTGCGCAGCATATCGGTGGTGTAGTAGTTGCCGGGTGTTGGCTGAACGCGCAGGGTGTGAAATTCCTTGGACTCGGGGAATGCATTACCCACTTCCGAGAAGCGCGGGATGATGCCGCCGCCATAGCCAAACACGGACACGGTGCCGCCTTTCCAGTAGCCCTTGCGCGTCTCGTAAGAGTGCTCGAGCTGACCGAGCAGGGAGTTGGTTACTTTACGGATGCGCTCGTCCGGGTGCTCGTCACGAAGACGCTTGATCCCGGAAATAAAACTCGGCCAGGGACCATGTTCCAGTTCGTCGAGCATAGGCGTCGGGTGGTGTTTATCAGCCATGGCCTTCTCTCCTTCCACGTTGTCAGTTGCGGCGCCTGCGTACGTTCAGACCCGCCGTTGGTTAAACTAGCTCAGGTTTACATCTTTTTAAGAGATGGCCCGAAGCTCTCGTATCAGATCCCGTTGTGCCGATACGCGGAGCCCCTCCATCCAGCGGCACCAAGTCTAGGAGTCTGGCGATACGCCGAGAACCCTACCCTTGGGGTGTTCGGTTTCTGCAACACTATCCCCAAAGAGATACTCCGAAACCGCCCTTGTTGCGGGCGGCGATTATACGGGCGGGCAGGTCAAATTGCCACGAAACAAGAATGTTTGAATATTATCAACAACTTATTGTCTTATCGGCCCATAAATTTGCCGTTGGGGCAAGCCTAAGTGACCCTCTGGCCAATAAAAAACCGCAGTTTTGTGCCAATTACACTGGCGCGGATCTGGTAGAATAAGGGTTTTGATGGCGACCCGGCCAACGCATCATGAGTGCACCTGACACCGTCGATCTCACACCGCTAGCCAGGCCGTTTGATCTCGACAGCGACGTGGCGTACCGCACCTGGCGCAGCCGCAAGCTGGCCGCGGCGCCGCTATCGGCCGGAGAGCTGCTGGTCCCGATTGCAGACGGTCAGGACCTGAGCGCAATGGAGCTGGACGCCATGCACGGTGCGCTGGCGCGCACCAACCTCGTCATCTATCAGCTGCCCGGGTCGCGCGGCGCCGATAAAGTGACAATTCGCCAGCTGGGGCGCCAGTTCGGTCTGGAGCGTCTCGACGACAATCTGTGTGCGGACGAGGACAGTATCACTTCGCTCACGGTGGTGGAAAAGCGCAGCGAAGGGGAATACATCCCCTACACCAACAAGCGGCTCAACTGGCACACCGACGGCTACTACAACCCGCTCGATCGGCAGATCCGCGCTGTTATCCTGCACTGCGTGCAGCCGGCGGCTCAGGGTGGCGAAAACGCTTTTCTGGACCACGAAATGGCTTATATTGCGCTGCGCGACCGGGACCCGGCCCTGATCCGCGCACTGATGGCTCCGGATGCCATGACCATTCCGGCCAACGTCCAGAACGGCCGGCAGATACGGCCCGAGCAGAGCGGACCGGTTTTTTCAGTGGACCGCGCGGGTCATCTGCACATGCGTTACTCGGCGCGCACGCGCAACGTGGTATGGAAAGACGATGCCGCCACGCGGGCCGCCGCCGAGGCGCTGCTGAACTTGTTTCGCTCGGATTCGCCCTTTATATTGCGGCACCGCTTGAAATCCGGGCAAGGCGTCCTCACTAACAACGTATTGCACTGCCGCACTGCGTTCGAGGACGACGCACAGCGGGATCAGACGCGGCTGCTGTATCGGGCGCGCTATTACGACCGTGTCATCGACCTGAGGAAGCAATGAGATGCTGTGTTTGAGTGAAATTCTTCTGCAGCACCACGAACTCCAGTCGTTTGACGACCTGGTGAGGATCGTCCAGGAGAAGGCGCGTTCCGGTGAGCTGTTTTTTGAGATGGATGTGAGACCGCCGTTCCCGGATACCCCGGAAGGCTGGGAAGACCGGCTGGAAGCGGCGTTCGCCAATCCTGGCCGGCGGTGACGGCGTCCGCGGGGCTATGAATTAACCACAAAGTAACACGAAGGACAGCAAGGAAAAGCCTTCAAATCCTTTGTGCAACCTTCGTGTCCTTTGTGACCTCTGTGGTAAATATCGGGTAGCAGCAAATATGTTCTGGGAAGAGGAAAAAGACGAGACCACAGCGTATCGGGTACCGGATGATGTCGTGGACCTGGTGTATCACATCAGTTGCCGTTGCCTGCCGCTCGATCACGCCTACAGCTTTTCCCGGGCGGTGCGCGAACACCTGAGCTGGATCGACCAGGAAGAGCAGGCCGGCATCCATCTTATTCACGGTGCCGAATCCGGCAACGGCTGGATGCGCCCGGATAATGCGGATGAACAGCTGCTGCACTTGTCGCGCCGCTCGCGCATGACCTTGCGGATGCCCAGGCACCGCATCGACGACGCCCGCAAACTGAGCGGCGCAACGCTTGAAATCGACGATTACCGCCTGGTGGTGGGAGAGTCCAAGGTCAAGCTGTTCAGCACGTTGCCCACCCAGTTTGCTCGTTACGTGGTGGTGCCCGAGGACATCAGCCATGAAGACGAAGAGGCCTTCATGGCCTACGCGGCGGGGCAGCTGCGCGAACTGGGTATCAGGGTGCGCAAACTCCTGTGCGGCCGCGCGCACGCCATCCGCCATCCCGACGGAGATCTTTACACCCGCAGCGTGATGCTGGCCGACCTGGAAACCGAAGAGGCGGTGCTGTTGCAGCAGCAGGGTATCGGACAGCACAAGAAAATCGGTTGCGGCCTGTTCATGCCCCACAAGGGCATCAAAGCCGTTCACGAAATGACGGCGGACAAGAAACCATAGGTTTCCATTCAGCCTGCTTCTGTTTTTCATAAGCAGGTTTAATAATTACTGTTAACACTTTGATTACTAATGGAGATATGTAATGGCACTTGAAGTCGGCGGAAAAAGCATCGAGACCACCGAAAACGGTCACCTGGTGAACCTGGAAGACTGGACAGAAGAGGTGGGCGCGGCGATCGCCAAGCAAGAGGGTATCGAGATGACCGACAAGCACTGGGACGTTATCAAGTACCTGCGCGATGAGCATTTCAACAACGCCGGTAACGAGCCCAACGAGCGCACCATTCTCAAGGACATGGCCAAGCTCTGGGGTGACAAACCGACCAGTAAAACCATGTACACCATGTTCCCGCTGATGCCGAGCAAGCAGGGCCGCAAGATTGCCGGTCTGCCGCAGAGCACCCGCAAAGGTGGTTACTGAGGTCAGAGCCGCCTGACACCTGGAATCAGGGCGACGCTGGTTAAACGAAAACCGTCCGGAACAGACACAGGCGCGTGTTCCGTCGCAGCTGTTTTTCCGGGGCTCCCATAAGGGATATGGCCCGCATTAACCATCGGTAATATAGTCCGTCGCACTCTGTTTTGTGCGGCGCGCGCGCCCGTTGAATTGAACGCTTTGGAGGCAAAACCATGAGCGACAAGCAAGAGATGATCAAGAAGTTGCTGGAAATGCAGAAGAAGTTCATCGAGTATGAACACCAGAATGGCGTCGCGCCGGTCGACTACTGGACTGCCGGTGAAGGTCATCCGCTGCACAACTTCCGTCAGGAATACAACGATCTGGCCAACAAGCTGGTCGACGCGGCCCACGCAGAAAAGGGTTCGCACCGCTAAGCTGCAGCGCAAGCGATACACAGCGGGCCGACGTGCAAACGCTCGGCCCGTTTTTTTTGCGCGTCATACTGATGCGGTACGCTTGCGTTAACCACAAAGGAACACGAAGGACACGAAGGAAGAACAGGTAAAAGATATTCGTTTGTGTGTTTCCGGACCTGTGACGGTACCGCCGAATCGACGGTCTTTGTTGCAGAAACTTGGCATCGTACCCCGGGGCTGAAGGGATGCCAGGACATTAACGCGTTTTACTTAACAAGAAGTTTTCCTTCGTGACCTTCGTGTTCCTTTGTGGTTAAGATCTTCTGTCGAACCCGGCTGACGACCTTCATAGTTCCGACCACATGCGCACCAGGTTGACGTACACGTGGTCGATCTGGGTGGTTTCCTCGGCGTCGGGCTGGTTGCGCAGCAGCTTCTCGCGGGCCTGATAGAGCTGAAACAGCAGTTCGCGCTGCTGCGGGTCGCGCAGCATGCTCTGGGTCCAGGTGACCGCTACCAGGCGCTGGCCAGAGGTCACCTCGCTGATGTGGTGCAGGCTCGATGAGGGGTAGACAACGGCGTCACCCGCGGGCAGTTTGACGCGTTGTTCGCCGAACGCAGTGCGGATGACCAGCTCGCCGCCCTGGTACTCGTCGGGCCCGTTCAGGAACACGGTGGTCGACACATCGGAGCGGTACTGGCCGCCGGGTGGTCCCATGACCGGGTCGTCGACGTGGTCACCGTAGCTCATGCCCTGGGTGTAGCGGGCGTAGTAGGGCGCGGCGACCCGGTACGGCATGGTCGCGGCCTGGAAGGTCGCGTTTTGCACCAGGGGGGCCATGACCAGGCTGTTGAGCCGTTCCATGTGGCTGGTGTTGGCTTGCAGTTCTTCATTACGCTTGACGCGTTTTGCCGCCGTGCCGGCCGACAGGCGGCCATCGACAAAATGGCCGCGTTCCAGCAGCGACTGAACCTGCTGCAACTGTGTGCTGCTGAGTACCCCTGGAATGACAACGAGCATCTGGCTTCCCGAGCTGAGTGTGTGAGAGACATTGCGATGATATTGAAACTGACCATAGACGATCAAACCTACGATATCGATGTGCCGGAAGACTTGATGGAGGAAGCGCAGGACTTCTACGCCAAGATGGACCAGGACATGGACCAGGGCTGGCAGATGAGTCGCCTGTGGGTCGAGAAGCCGGATCTGTACCAGCGTTGCCAAATCGTCGCCGACCGGGTGCTGGGCGCTTTCCACACCGAAAACAAGAAGATGGTGCTGTTGATGTCCGGCTATATCCTCACCCGGCTGCCGCAGGTGCAGGAAGTCGTCGTCGATACCTCGGGGGATATCACGCTGACCGAAATCGTGGCCTGAGCGCGGGTCCGAATCGTGCTCCCGCCAGCGCTCATGCCGCGCGGCCGTCAGCCCGCTGCGTTGCGCTCCACCGCCTGCGCGGCGTGGTTCTGCATACGCTGTTGAATTCGGTCTCGCTCCGGATACCCGGCGCCAAGCTGTTCCCGGTAGTCTTGCCAGGCGGCAAACTCGCCGGCGAGGTGCGGATCGGTGCCGTGACAGCCCAGCACCGTAACCACCGCGTCACCGACCTTCCAGGGGCCGTCTCCTGCCACCGGTCCGGCGACAAAGCGAAGCGCGGTTTCAATACCGGTTTCGGTCCAGAACGGTGGCAGGAATAGCACGCCATCGGCGTATGGTATACGCTCGATCATGATCTGCCTGCTGCCGTTCCTGAAACGGATCGCCAGGGGAGCGGTGACGCTGAACAAGTCTGCCATCGATGTTCGCCTCGTTTGCCTGGTTCAGTTGCCGGTTGCGGCGGCTCCGAGCTTCCGGCTCATCAGATAATGCTGTATCGCGCCGAACAGCCGGTGTGAAGGCGCGATAATCCGGTAGCCGCGGCTCCGGTAGAACGGTACCGCCTCCTCGCGTGCATGCAGAATGATACGGCTATAACCCCCCGCCGTGGCCGCCTGTTCGAGCTGTTCCAGTATCCGGCTGCCCAGACCCCGCCGCTGGTAGCCCGGCTCCACCGCCATGTAACGTATCTGGGCGGTGTGATTGCCGGCATCGTGCAGACGTCCGACTGCGAGCACCTTACCGGTCGTGTCGCATACCATGCGATGTACGCCGCTGTCCTCCAATTGATCGCGCTCGCTGCCCGGGGGCTGTCCCCAGGGCGCGCGCAGGATGCGCCAGCGCAGCGCGTAATAGTTGGTCCAGTCCTCGGGGGTTTCGGGAGCCCGGGTGCTGAGATGCTGCGAACTCAGGCGAACACCACCCAGGTTGTGGCGATGTACTTGACGCCTTGCTGCAGCGTCACGCCGCGGTGCTCGTGGGTCCAGAAGGGCGGAAACAGCAGCAGCTTGCCCTGCTCCGGTTTAACCTTCACATTCTGGAACAGAAACTCGGTTTCGCCGCCGGGCCCGGGCACATCGTTCAGATACCAGACCGCAACCAGCTGGCGCTGGCTGAACTCGTGGCTGCCGCCGTCGATGTGCCAGTGGTAGTGTTCCCCCGGGTTGGTGCGCTGGATCGCGTAGCCCATGTCCTTGAAGGGGCCTTTGAAATAGGGAAAGCGCTCGCGAAATTCCACGATCGCCTGGCCGATGGAACGGAACAGGGCCTGATCGATGTCCTTCCAGTGGGGTTTGCCGCTTACCACCAGGTCGGTGGATTTCTTTATGCTGCGATCACGCTCCGCGAGCTGGCCGATACGACCCTCGTACTGCTCGTCCTGGTGTGCCTCGAAACGCTCGATGGCGCGCCGGCACAGCTCCGCGCTGAGCGCATTGGCCTGCTCGAAAATGAAGCTGTTCGGCGCGATTTCGACAATGCTGCGAAGCGGTACAACGGGTTTGCCCTGGGCCATACGTGCTGATCCGAAATTCTAGGTTTGTCCGTGCCGCCTGTCCGTTACAGGGATTTGCGCTCGATGAGCGACTCCATTTCCTGCCAGGCGCTCTTGACCCGGCTTTCGTGGAGCGCGACCAGTTCTTCGGCCACCTGCAGCCAGTGGTTCCTGCCGGCTTCGACCTGACACTCCAGTTCGCGGGTATCCCCGTATTCTACCCAGTGATCATAGGCCTTTAACAGGGCCGGATAGATCTGCCTGCGCATCCCCGACAAGTTGGCGAAGTAAAAATGCAGCGACGGCGGATGCCGGCGTTGCAGCAGCGCGGGGAGGGTGGAGAGGCAGTCGGCGAGATGATCGCGAACCGCGCGCGCCATCAGCTCCAGCTTCGAGCGGGGAAAGCTGCCGAGCATTTCACGCCAGACTTCACCGAGCGCCTCACCCGCGCGGACCTCGCCGATTTCGTGCAGCACCAGTGCTTCGATCTCGGTGTCGGTCATCTTTTCCAACGCCGCATCGAGATCTGTGTCGAAGTCGTAATAACGGATAGCCCGACCCATCGGGTTGTCGGGCCTGTTCCAGCGCCATTCCTCCAGTTTTTCCCATACCATGCGGCGCAGGGATTCGCGCCGGATGAAAATTTCCCCCTGCCGCGACATGGCCGGCGGGGCGCTCAGGTCACGCGCCAGTTCCTGGCTGGAGATATGGATCCGGTAGCCGCTGTGCTCGATTTTATTTTCCAGCCGGGCGAGAAAAAAATGTGGCTTCGCCTTGTTGCCGTATCCGGCACTGTAGAGCAACCGGTGGGGTTCCAGCTGGCGGTTGATTGCTTCCGAATCAAACGGGTCGTATTGGTGGCCGTCGATCTCGAGCGGCACGAAATCCTGTTCCAGCAGGGATTCCCACAGCTCTTCCCGGGCGGTCAACCAGTCCCCAATCGCCTGGCTGGAAAGCGTGGCGCCGTAGGCTAAACCCTGCTCCCAGCGGTAGTATTCGCGCATCTTGAGCAGGTACACGCACAGCGTGTAGTCGCTGGCGGAGCGCGCATCGGAAATGTGGCAGTTGTGCTGTACGTTCGACCTCAGGGTCTCGAGTCCCGCGGGCAAGCGTAGCTTCGCAGCATTCAGTGACATGGCGAATACCCGACTAAAATACTCTGGTTTTCGATGCTAGCATGATGTATGCTTGCGCGCCAGTTCAGACACGGGGTTGGTATGGTCCGCATACGCAGTCGCTGGAATGCCAAGGGGAAAGCGCGTTCCCTGGAAGAGAACGCAGGGGCACTCGCGTTCATCGAGTGGCGTATTGCTGGCGCGACGCTGCTCAATCTGGAAAACGAGGGGTTCCAGACCGATACCCAGGTCCAGCGGCTCGACGTGCTGGAGGAGCTGTGTGCGTTCCTGATTCACGTCACCGACAGGCTGGTGCACGGGCAGATGAGCGACGAGGAGCGGCAGCGTTTCATTGTCGCACTGGCACTGAAAACCGCCGATACCTACCACGACAACCGCGTCGACGCCGAGGGGCGGGGCCAGGATTTCAGGCAACCCTTCATCGACAAGCTGAATCTGCGCATGGCCGAGTATGCCGAGTTCCGCTTCGAGAACGCGGAGCCGGGCTATGCCTTCAAACGTTTTCTGGGCGAGTGCGTCACCAACAGCATGGGTCCCAGGGACCGCAAGTGGATCAGCGACCAGGTGATGGAGATCGAAATACCCGAGATGCTGAAAACATTGAAAAAAGGTATCAAGGACCTGTTTGAAAGCGGCACCGCTGCCGGCGCGTCGCAGGCCGCGCAAAGCGCCCCCACCAGTCAGTCCTCCTGAGCTCGAATCCGGGCCGGCCGCACCGCCGGTTGCTGCAAGTGCGCCCCGAATCTGCTATTTTGCAGAGCAAAGCCACAGGCAAAAAAAAAGAATAATACCGGTTGGGGGACATCCCATGTACGAACGCTTCTTCGCGTTGCAGCAACGCCCGTTTTCGCTGTTGCCCGATCCCGATTTTCTCTTCCTGGGCGAGAAACACAGCGCCGCGCTCGACATGGCGGAGCTGGCAATTCTCAACCAGTGCAGTTTCTGTGTCATCAGCGGCGAAGTCGGGGCCGGCAAAACCACGCTGCTGCGCGAACTGCTTCGACGTCTCGTCCAGCAGGTGAGGGTAGGACTGGTGAGCAATACCCACGCCTCCTTCGGTGAGCTGATGCAGTGGATCGCGGCGGCGTTTGGACTGCAGGCCGGCGGCCATAGCCGGCTCGAACTGCAGCAGCGCTTTGTTGACTTCGTGATCCGGCGTTATGCAGAGAATCAACGCACGCTGCTGATTATTGACGAAGCGCAGAACCTATCCGTTGCGGCCATGGAGGAACTGCGCATGCTGTCGAACCTGAACTCCGACAAGGATCTGGTTCTGCAAGTCATGCTGGTCGGCCAGCCCGGGTTGCGCCAAACACTCCGCAGGCCCGAACTCGCACAGTTTGCGCAACGTATCGCAGTGGATTATCACCTGAGCGCGCTGGATGCGAACGAAACCTGCCAGTACATCGCGCACCGATTGACGCACGCCGGCGGTGCGGCCAGCCTGTTCGATGCCGACGCCTGCCTGATGATCCACGAGGCCAGCGGGGGTATTCCACGGCTGATCAACCGCATCTGCGATCTTAGCCTGGTCTACGCCTACGCACAGGAGAGGCCGCTTATCGGCCCCGACATCGTTGCCTCGGTAATGCGCGACCAGGAACTGGGCGGGGTGTTCGGGTCGGTTGGCCAGACGCTGCCGACCTTCGGCGACAGCAGCGCTGGCAAGGCGGAGTGCGCGGCTCCGTGCGGTGCGACCTGGTCCGGGTTACCCCGGCCGCAGCCGGCGCCGGTCAAAGAGCATTCAGAACCCCCGCAGCGCAGGGAGAAGGCGGCCGAGAGGCTTGCCGCCGCGGATGCCTCGGCCCAGGTATCTGAAGGGCTGGCCGCGCCACCAGCAGCGGCCGTGGTTCGCAGCGCTGCTGGCGCGGCCGGTCCTGCTAATGATTCCGCCAAGGCGACCGCCCCGCCGACCGGTGTGAGCGA
>CP070738.1:1101050-1107667 GCA_020347685.1 Gammaproteobacteria bacterium
TCGCCACGGTCGCGGCCGCGGGGGATTATGAGATAGGTTCTAGTAGCCTGCCCGAGTAGTCCTGGCTCTCGGACAAGCTCCTAGCCAAGCCAGTTGCGTACCACCGGGTTGAGCTGTTGGTTGTCGTCGAACAGCGGTAAGGTGTGGTATTCCTGCACCCGCCGGGTGGCTTCACCGAACTGGTTGCCCTGGATGACGCGCTCCTTGCCTTCGCATCGGACTACCAGAGCGTGTTCGGAGTCGAGCACTTCGACGATGCGGCAGCTATGGCCGCTGTACTCCACCGATTTGCCCACCAGGGCACGCAACTTCTGCAAAAGTACGGGTTCCATCGCGAGCCTGCTCCCTCCGCCTGGTTTACGCACCGGTCGCGCTGACTGGAGGCAGGGGCACTGGGAATACCGGTGACGTCTGCTCCCACCCGACTGCCTGTCCGAAAGATTATCACGCCCGCCGCAAAAACTCATTTTGTTGATCTGCGTCAACCCTAGCACGCGATTGGCTCCAGAACTGTCACATTGTCATGTCAAAACAGACTATATTGTGATTAGGGGTATATCACTAAATCGGCACATTCGGATGTAATTATAGAATGGGTTTAGTGGACCCATAAGTCTGCGTTAGTTGCGGCACAGGAGGTACCCGATGAACGTGTCAAAACGCATTCTTGTCCTGCCAGCCCTGGCCACCTGCCTGCTTTGCTACGCGGGTAGCGTTTTCGCGGCAGACGTGGAAGCCAACAAGAAACGTGGTCAGGTGTATTACCGCATGGTCTGCACCGTGTGCCACATGCAGACGACCGGCGAATCAATTCCACCAGCCAGCCGAACCATGGCTGAGTGGCGGAGCTATTTCGACGCGGACACGCATGATGCGACCGGTCAGAGCAATGCTTCGGTTCGGTATTACACCAGCCAGGCCTATCGCGAGACCATCAAGGACCAGAACAAGGCCGCGCGGAAATTTCTCAAGCTTTCTGATGAACAGATTTTTGCCGATGTACGCGAATTTGCGGTGAACGGCGCCAAGGATTCGGATACACCGGCAACCTGTAATTAGTGCTCCTTGTCGGTGCGTGAGCCGACAGGAAAGGAGGCTTTTCATGAGGGTCGATTCGGTTAGGCAGGTTCGCCAGGCGGGAATGAGCCGGCGAGGATTTCTGGGTCTGTGTGCCGCTACGGGCGCCGCGTTGCAGTTGCGATCATTCCGGAGCACGGGCAGCGCTGCGCCGGTGACACCGCATTCCTGGTCCCGCGGCGAAGTGATTCCCTCAACCTGCAACATGTGTGTCAACCGCTGTGGCATCAGATGTCACGTGGTAGATGGCGTGCTCGAGAAAATCGACGGCGATATACGCAACCCCAAAACAGCGGGTGGTACCTGTGCCAAGGGGCAGGCGGGGATTATGGCCCTGTATGATCCCGACCGTATCAAGTATCCGCTGATCCGGGTGGGCGAGCGTGGTGAGGGCAAATGGCGGCGCGCAAGCTGGGATGAGGCGTTTGAATACGTCGCCGACAATCTCGACAGGATTATCGAAAAACACGGTCCGGAAAGCCTATTGTTTTCTTCTTGCACGGACCTGACGGAAGTGTTCTTCATCAAGTTCGGTAAATACCTCGGTACGCCCAATTTTGTGCGGCATGCCACCCTGTGCCTGGCGTCACGCAACGTCGGCTATTTCGCTACCATGGGAGGCGTTCCTGACTCGGACCTCGCCAACGCGAAATACATCGCCATGTTCGGTGCGAACCGCCTGGAGTCCTTCGAGTTGCCGCATAACCGGGACCTGATCACCGGGCTGGAGAACGGTGCCAAGCTGGTTGTTATCGATCCGCGCATGACGGTGACGGCGTCCAAGGGGCAGTGGGTGCCGATCCGGCCGCGCACTGACATGGCCCTGACCCTGGCCCTGATGCATGTATTGATCGAGGAGGGGCTATACGACAAGGAGTTCGTTGCCAAGGCCACCACGGGATTCGACGAGCTGAAAGCGCACGTGGCGAAGTACACGCCGGAGTGGGCGGCAAAACAAACCGACATCCCGGCGCAGACCATCGTGAACATGGCGCGTGAAATGGCAGTTGCCGCGCCGGCGGTGGTGATCTACCCGGGACGACGCAGTTCCTGGTACACCAACGATGCCCAGTTTCGCCGCACCCTGGCGATGCTGATGGCGTTGCTGGGTGCCTTTGACGTTCGCGGCGGTAATTACTTCAATGCAGGTTCGGTCAAGCTGGGCAGTTTCGACTGGGAGCTCGAACCGGTCGAGGTTGCGCCGCGGTTCGATGGCTTTGACGAAGAGAGCTTCCCGCTGGCGCATCACGGTGACGGCGGTTACATCCACCTGCGCAACACCATATTGCAGGGCAGCGGAAAATACCCGATCAAGGGGTGGATGCTGTACAAGCAGAATCCGTTCGCCGCCGTTGCCGACAGCGGCAAGACGCAGAAAATGATGCAGCAGCTGGATTTCATCTGTGCCATCGATGTGCAGCCGTCGCAAACGGCCTGGATGGCCGACATCATTCTGCCCGAAACCCTTTATCTGGAACGCCTGGATCCGGTGTGGGCGCCCCCGGGCGCGACGCAATATATCGGCATCCGTCAGCCGGTAGTGAAACCCCAGTATGAAGCCAGGACGCTGCTGGAAATCCTGCAGGGAGTGGGGGCTGCACTCGACAAGCGTCGCGAGTTCGATACGCCGTTGCGGGAGGTGTTCAACTTCACCATGGAGGCTTATGTCGACGCGCAACTGAAGCCGCTGCCGGTGGATCGCGCAACGCTGGAGAAACAGGGTATGTGGGTGCCGCCGGGCCAGCGGGCGTCGCTCGGTGAATACCGGAATGGAACCAGGGAGTTCAAGACGCCTTCGGGCAAGATCGAGTTTGTCTCCGAGCGCTTCCGCCGTAACGGCTACGATCCACTGCCGGTGTATGAACCGGTCGTCGAACAGCCCGGCAAACAGCGCCTGGTCACCGGCCGCTACGCCTGGTTTACGCACGCCTCCAACCAGAACAACCGCTGGCTGAACGCGATTCACCCCGAAAACGAGGTCTGGCTGAATCCGGATCTGGCCACCGAAAAGGGCATTGCGGACGGCGAGTACGTGAAGGTGCGCAGCCGTGTCGGCGAGGTGCGCATCAAGGCCTTCGTAACGCCGCGTATCCGTAAGGACACGGTATTTATTACCCACGGTTTTGGGACCAACTCTGCAGGGCAGACGACGCTGTATGGTAAGGGCGGTGCCGATCAGGCCCTGATGGAAGACTATGCAGATCAGATTTCCAATAACCAGGCGCTGCACGAGACCTTTGTGGAGGTGGTGAAACTGTAAGCCGGGTTCATTGTGGCGCAGCAGTACGATGGCGAGTATACGGCGGCTTTCAACGATAGAGGACAGGGCAATGAGCAACAAGGCAGCAATCGGGCCGCAAGGTCGCAGGAGCTTTTTGAAAGGACTTGGTGCCGTGTCGGCGGCAGCCGCCGGGGCGGTTGCTGCGCCGGGCGCGGCGCTGGCCTCTGTAGTCGACACCAAGCCGCGCTACGGGATGCTGATCGACACCCGCAAATGTGTTGGCTGCCATGCCTGCAGCGTTTCCTGCCGCGCTGAGAACGATGTGCCGGAGGGCAAACACCGCTCCTGGGTCGAGTATACCGAGAAAGGGACGTTCCCCGACGTGTCTTTGAATTTTTTACCACGTCTGTGTAACCAGTGCTCGAATCCACAGTGTGTTTCCGTGTGCCCGACAAACGCCACCTATATACGTGACGACGGCATTGTCATGGTTGATGCGGACGTTTGTATCGGCTGCAAGTACTGCATTCAGGCCTGCCCGTACGACGCCCGTTTTCTCAACTCTGAAACGGGCGCTGCGGACAAATGCGATTTCTGTGTCGACAGGCTGGCGCAGGGCATGGAGCCGGCCTGCGTTGCGACCTGCTTCAACAAGGCGCGTATATTCGGCGATCTCAACGACCCCGACAGTGCTATATCGCGCATGATCGCCGGCAATGCAGTTTCCGTGCTGCGCCAGGAAATGGGCACCAAACCGAATGTGTTCTATATCGGCATCGATTATGCCGATGAGCACGATATACGTTTCCCGAAGCAGTACATCCGTGTCACAACGCACCGCGACGGAAACGAGAGGAGGTAACGGTCATGCATGAATTGACATGGGGTCTTCCGGTTGTCGCATACCTGTTTATGGCGGGTCTCGGTGCCGGTGCGCTGACTACCAGTGCTTCGGTTCTGTTACGCGGTGGTCCGAGCGGCAGATATTTCGACCTCGCCCGTTACGGCGCTTTTATCGCACCCGTGCCGGTGGCCTTGGGAAGTGCACTGCTGGTGTTCGAACTGGGGTCGTTTCAGGCTGGGCACTGGTTCCGGTTTCTGAATCTTTATCAGGTGATCAACCTGTCGCCGATGTCGATCGGCACCTGGTTGCTGACCCTGTTTCTTGGAGTCAGCGTGCTGTACGCCTACACGTTCCTTTCGCGCAGCGCCCAGCACGGCGATGTACGGGACGGCGTGCGACGGCTTATCGCCTGGGCGGGTATTCCACTGGGTATCGGTGTGGCCGTATATACCGGTGTATTGCTGGGCGCAATGCCGTCCCGGCCGTTCTGGAATTCACCGGTGCTGGCCATGCTGTTCCTGCTGTCATCCATTTCTACCGGCATAGCCTCGATTATCCTGGTCAGGGCGCTGTTGCACCGTGGACACGCGACGCCGCAAGCAGAGCAGAACTATCACGAAAGCGGTTACCTGTTGTCAGCCACGGATACCTTGATGATTGGGCTGGAGCTGCTTACCGTGTTCCTGTTCCTGATGTACGCCCAGCTGACAGTCGGCAATGCGAGGGGTGCAATCGCAGTGGTGCTGGCGGGAGGAGAACTGTCAACCCTGTTCTGGTTCTGGGTAGTGAGCGTGGGACTGCTGGTTCCGGCATTGATCGAACTCGCGGTGATTGTGCCGCGGCTGGTCTACCACCGGCCCTACCGCAGTCACCGCAGCATCGACATCCTGGTTCCGGTAACTGTTTTGATTGGCGGTTTCATGCTTCGCTATGTGGTAGTGCTCGCGGGACAGATTACTTTCCCGATCGGTTTATAACAGGTGCTGGTCCACAGGCGGAGAAGCTGCCGCCAAGGGAGAAGCGCAATGGGTGACTCTACTGTACAGCATGGACTGCCTTCCGGACTGCACGTTCCGGCGTGGATCGGAGGTCTACGGGATGACTACCGGCGGGTCTTCGTGACCGAGTGGTCTCCCTATCTGGGCGCGATACTGCTGGTGGTTGTGACCTCCGCTCTGGTGAGTAGCGGGTTGTTCTGGGGGGTCTACGGAGGACTCAAGCTGTGGGGTGACTGGTTCAACAGCGCGATCGGTCTGGGGCCGCTGCTGGGGCTGAAAGAAGAACTGCAGAGCCCGTTACTGCATCGCATCTCGTTGATGGATATCACGCTGGTCATCGGCGCTTTCTGTGCCGCGCTGATGGCGGGCCAGTTCCGGATCAGTCGGCCGCCGGCACTCGAGTTTGTTACCGGTGCTGTTGGTGGTGCTTTGATGGGGGTGGGCGCGTCCCTGGCCGGCGGTTGCACCACCGGTGGTTTCTTCACGCCGCTGATGTTTGCGTCGCCCGCCGGTTGGGCCATGTGGCTTGGTTTGATGGCTGGTGCGGTGCTCGGTTTGAAAGCGTTGTTATGGGTTATGGAGCACGTACGCTGGGGAACCAGTGCGCCTGCGGTAACTTCTCCTTCGCCGCTCAAGCGATTCTATCCTCTGTTCGGGGTGCTGGTGCTGGTGCTGATGGCGTGGTGGGCAACCGACTGGTTCAACTCGGACGACAAACGGCTGGCTGGCCGGGGTATCATTATTGTCAGCGGTTTCGCACTCGGCTTCATTCTGCATCGCTCGCGCTTTTGTTTTTCCAGGGTGTTCCGCGAGCCGTTCATGACCGGTGATGGGACCATGACCAAGGCGATGATACTGGCGCTGGCGCTGGGCATTCCGGTTACCTCGCTGTTGTTGCAGAACCAGGCGGTCGATCCCTATCTGGCCATTCCTGCTACTTTCTGGCTCGGCTCGCTGCTCGGCGGCGTGATCTTCGGTGTTGGCATGGTGTTGGCGGGCGGCTGCGCTTCCGGCTCGCTGTGGCGTATGGGCGAGGGTCATCTCAAGCTCTGGGTCGCGGTGTTCTTCTTTGCCTGGACCGGGTCGGTGTTCAGCGCGATTGCCAAACGCTGGGACCTGTTGACGCGTGAGATGTCCCTGGATCTGGTCGAGGTGACCAAGGTGGGGAAACAGGTGTTTCTGCCCGAACTGTTGCAGGGCTGGGGCTGGGTGTACTTGCTGAGTTTTGCGCTGCTGGCGGTATGGTACCTGCTGGTGCGCTATAACGAAGCGACCGAAAAGTTCACCGTGCTGTAGAGTGGACAGGCTCAGGATTCGCCCGGCAGGACGCGCGAAGCCTGCAGCAACGTTCGCAGGAACCGGCCCAGCGGCACGTAAAAGGGATGCTCCGAACGTTCTTCGAGTCGCTCGACCAGCTGGTTCACCCACACCAGTTCGCCGAGGAAGCTTTCAATTCCCTGTTGCAGCTCTGCGATGC
>CP070738.1:1107767-1112965 GCA_020347685.1 Gammaproteobacteria bacterium
ATCCGGCCAGTGATGTTTGGGATAACGCCCCTTCAACTCTTTCTTCACCTCATGGTAGGCGCCGCTCCAGAAAGCCGCCAGATCCCGGGTGATCTGCACCGGGCGCCGCGCCGGCGACAGCAGGTGCAGCAACAGGGGCACCCGACCGGCGGCGATACAGGGCGTGTCGGTAAGACCGAACATCTCCTGCAACCGCACCGCCAGCACCGGTGTCTCCTGGCTGTAATCGACGCGCAGCCGGGAACCGCTGGGCACGCTGACGTGGGTGGGCGCCAGCTCATCGAGCCGCCGCTGCTGCTGCCACGACAGCTGCGCCAGTAGCACAGCGTGCAGATCGAGCCGCTTCAGATGTGCGAGGCGCGACATGCCGTCCAGCCAGGGCGACAGCCAGTCCTGCAAGCCTGTCATCAAGGCATCATCACCGAGATCCGGCCATTCCTGCGGCGCCAGCCGGTGCATGAAGCCCACGCGCGCCTGCAGCTGCCGCGCAGCATCGTTCCAGGGCAGACAGGCACTGCCGTGGCGGGCTATGCCGTCGAGCAGCGCGCCGCGCACGCGTTCCGGATCGGCCTCCTGCCAGACCTGGTCCTCCAGTACCAGCTCGCCGAGGCGGCGTTGGCGGCGTGCCTGCACGCACTGCTCGGCCGCATTCCAGTCGACGAAGCGGTGCTCGCTGAGCAGTGCGCCGTGATAGTCCAGCAGCTGCTGGCGGTCAACCGCTGCGGCAAGAAAGATGCGCGCCTCGCGGCCGTCGCCCAGGTATGCCGCCACCAGGTAGTCCTGGGCTGCCAGCGGCTGGGCATCGGTGAACAGGGCGCCGCGCCCGTTACTGAGCAGAAAGCGGTTGTCGGCCGTGCCACGGCGCTGCGCAATGCGATCCGGATACGCGCAGGCCAGCAGCACGCCGGCCATGTTCAGATCACCGTGATCCGCTGCCGGCGGTGCGCAGCGCAGCTGACGCTGCCATTGCTGCGCCGTGTCACGCAGCTGTCTGCGCAGACCGCGAGCGACATCGGCCCGTGCCCCGGTACCGCGCAGCCATTCAAGTCGCAATACGAGGTCGGCGTCGCCGGCCAGGGCGTGCGACAACGGATCGCGTTCACCCAGCAACGCAGCCAGTTCACAGGCCACCACGCCGTATCCCAGTTCGGCTCCGCGCAACATCATGTGCGCCAGGCGCGGATGGGTGCCAAGCTCCAGCATGGCGCGCCCGTGCGCGGTGATCTGCGCGCCTGCATCCAGGGCACCGAGTTTCTGCAGCAACTCGGTCGCCTGGGCGATATGCGCCGCGGGCGGCATGTCCAGCCAGCACAGCTGGGCGGCGTCACGTACCCCCCAGCTGGCCAGTTCCAGCAGCAGCGCGGCGAGGTCGGCCTGCAGGATCTCCGCCACGCTGTGCGGCTGCAGGTGCAGGTGCTCGGACCACAGCCGGTAACACACGCCCGCCTCCAGCCGCCCGGCACGTCCGCGGCGCTGATCGGCCGACGCCCGTGACACCGGCACCGTGGCCAGACGCGTCAGGCCGCTGTTGGGATCGAAGCGCGGCAGCCGCATCAGGCCGGCATCGACCACCACGCGGATACCTTCGATGGTCAGGCTGGTTTCGGCGATGGAGGTAGCCAGCACCACCTTGCGCCTGCCGGCGGGCGCAGGCTGGATGGCGCTGTCCTGTGCCGGCGCCGCGAGCTGGCCATACAGGGGCGCGAGAATGACCTCGGCGCCGAGGCCGGCCGTCTGCAGCGCACGCTCCACCCGGCGGATCTCTCCCTCACCGGGCAGGAATACCAGCAGGCTGCCGCTTTGCTCCTGCAGTGCAGCGCGTACCGCCTGCGCGACTTCCTCACAGAACGCCCCGGGCTCGCGGGCAAACTGCGCGCGCGTCGGCCGGTAGCGGGTTTGCACCGGGTAACTGCGCCCCTCGCTGCTGAGCACCGGTACATCGCCCAGCAGGCGCGCCACCGCGGCACCATCGAGCGTTGCGGACATCACCAGCAGGCGCAGGTCCTCGCGCAGAGCGCCCTGTACGTCCAGGCACAGCGCAAGCGCGAGATCCGCCTGCAGGCTGCGCTCGTGAAACTCGTCAAAAACCACCAGACCGATGTGCTGCAGCGACGGATCATGCTGCAGCATACGGGTCAGGATTCCCTCGGTAACCACCTCGATACGGGTGCGCGGCCCTACCTTTTTGTCCAGCCGCACGCGGTAACCGACGCTCTGCCCTACGGCTTCACCGAGGCTGTGCGCCATGAAACGTGCCGCGGCGCGGGCCGCCAGACGGCGCGGTTCCAGCATGACAATCTTTTTGTTGCCAAGCCACTCTGCATCGAGCAGCGCGAGCGGCACGCGGGTGGTCTTGCCGGCCCCGGGCGGCGCCTGCAGCACCGCGCTGGGCGCACCGGCAAGGGTGCGTCGCAGATCCGGCAACAGGGCATCGATGGGCAGGCCTGGCACGCTGGTGGAAATCTGGATCAGAGGTCTGGGGTGGGAAGCCCGTTTTTGGTCGGCGTGCCGGCGCGGCCGCCTAGCCGTCCGAACGTTTTCCGAACAACAGGTTGGAAACAATCATCCCCGGGCAGATACCGGTCGCCGCGGCGAACAGGAAAAACACCGCCGGGATATACAGCAGCCAGTGCACCGTGGTAAACCCGGTCAGCCAGATGCCGACCCACAGCAGGGAACCGGCGACGAGAAAGAAAAAGCGCATGGCGCGACTGATTTTGTACTTTTCCATCATGCCCTCCCTGAAGGCCTGCCTGGGATCACGCGGTAACGTCTGCACCGCCCAGGTGATACCCAGTTACTCGAACCCTGTTGCGGCGACGCAGCGCCAGCATAGCAAAGATCGCGCAGCCGGCTGCACCCGCTTCGCGCGGCTCTCACCAGCCTTTGCTGGCAAGAATATCCTTGATCTTTTCCTCCGCTTCCTGCGACACCAGCAGCATGCGCTGGGCGCTGGCCTCCTTGATCTTCTGCGTCAAAGTATCGATATCGGCGGGTTTTTCCAGCAGGTCCATGGCGCCGCGCTTGATGGCCTCCACGCCTTTTTCCACGGTGGCGTGGCCGGTCAGCAGAATGACCTGCAGCTTGGGGTCCTTTTGCTTGAGGATACGCAGCGCCTCCAGTCCGTCCATGCCCGGCATCATGAGGTCCAGCACCACTGCGTCGAAGGCACCCTTCTCGACGGTTTCCAGCGCTTCCCGGGCCGATGCCGAGGTCACCACGTCCATGCCACGCGCGCGCATGCGTTCCGACAGCGCTTCCAGAAAGTCCGCCTCGTCATCAACCAGCAAGATTTTCTCTGTCATAGAGTTACTCCTTCAGTGACCTTGCTCCGGCACTGCGATAGGTTCAGGCATCGATATCGCCGGGCAGCGTAATGAACAGTTCGCCGCTTTCACGGCTGAAACCAGCGCTCGCACGCAGCGCCGTGAGCAACGCCCTCACATCTTCCGATTCGAGCACGCCTGTGACCGCGCCTGCCTGCTCGGCCAGTCCCGACATCCTGATCTGCGCGGCGGCGGCCAGGGAATGCAGCTGGATACCGAGCGTGCCGATGCCGGGCACCGCAGCGGTAAGGCGATCGAGCAGGCTGCCAAGCAAGGTTTCCAGGGCAAACGGATGCGTGCTCAGGCTCACCGCTATCCCGGCGGCCTTCAATTCAACCGTTACGCCACGGGTCGCCGCGGTACGCCCGAACATCTCGACCACCATTGTTGCGAGCGCGCCCAGATCCACCGTTGCGCGGTCCTGGTCAGCGCTGTGCGCGAAGCGGTTCATTCGCTTTACGATCGCATCACCGCGGCCGATCTGTCCCAGCATGGTCGCCGACAGGCGCCGGATACGCTCGGCATCGAGCGGCTGCCCCCGTTCGGCCATGACAGCGAAGTCCTGCAGCAGGCCGGCTTGTTCGTTCAGTATCGCCAGCACATTCTTCAACTCATGCGAGACCGACGCGGTGACCTTGCCAAAATAGCGCAACTGCCGCTGCTCGGTGCGGTCGGGCGCCGAGCTCATGGCCGCTGCTCCCCCCGGCCCAGCGCTTCGCTCATCTTTCGCATCAGATCCTCGATCTGGACCGGCTTCACCAGATAATAGGCCGCGCCCGCCTCGCTGGAACCGGCGTGAAAATCCTGCTCCGAACCGTGGCCGGTCATGAAAATGAACAGCATATCGGGACAGCGCGCGTGCAACATGCGCTTCAGCTCGATGCCGCTCACACGCGGCATTTTCACGTCCAGCACCGCCAGGTCGTATTGTGTGTCTTCGATTTTCTTCAGCGCCGCCTCAGCGCTGGTCACCCAGTCCGCCTCCACACCGCGCAGCGCCAGGCGCTCGGCCAGAGTGGAAACAAACTCCTTTTCATCGTCGACCAGTAATACGCGCATCGGTTTCATTTCCCGGCTTCACGCCTCTGCGTCGGCAGGGTGATGGTAAACATCGTTCCCCTGCCAAGTTCACTTTGCACCTGGATGGTGCCGCCGATCTCCTGCACCAGTCCGTAGGTGATGGACAGTCCCAGCCCGGTACCGCCCTTCTCCTTCTTGGTGGAAAAAAACGGCTCGAAGATACGTTCGATGTCGGCCTCCGGGATGCCGCAGCCGTCGTCCTTCACCGTCACCACGATACCCTTGTCCGGCTCCAGGTGCGCCCGGATCTCCAGACTGCCACCGTCGCTCATGGCGGCGAAGGCATTGTTCACCAGGTTGAGAAAAATCTGCTGCAGCTTGCCGTGGTCACTTTCGAAACGCGGCAGGTCCGCCGGCAGATCGGCTGTCACCGTGATACTACGGTAGCTCGCTTCCCGGTTCAGGAACGCCAGCACATCACGGATGATGGCGGCCAGGTCCACCGGCTCGATCTCCACCTCCAGGTGCTTCGCGAATCCCAGCAGCCGCTTGGTAATGGCGCCGCAGCGCTCCACCGAGGCCAGGATCGAATCGAGCAGCGCGATCAGCCTGTCCTGTCTTGCCTGGCCCTGCTCAAGCGACATGATATCTTTCATGAGCCCGGCTTTCTCGCCGATGATGGCCAGCGGGTTATTGATTTCGTGTGCCACGCCAGCCGCCAGGCGCCCGATGGAAGCAAGTTTGCTGGAGTGCTCGACTTCCTTGAGTGTTGTAATCCGCTGCTGGTCGGCGCTGAATATTTCGTTGACCAGCCGCGTCGCCACACCCATGACCACCAGCAGAATCAGGGTG
>CP070738.1:1113065-1114928 GCA_020347685.1 Gammaproteobacteria bacterium
ACGATCTTCAAACTCTGTCGGAGTCTGGAACGCAAAGGTAGCCGTGACCGGCATCACCCGCGACAGACTCTCACGCAGCGCCGCGTCCTGCCGCGCGGCCGCTTCCACCTCGGCCAGGAAGCCGAGCGGGTCGTCGACCTGCATTGCCAGCACGTTGAAATAGTCGGTTTCGGCGACCGCGCCGAACCTGCCCAGTAACTGGCAGGCAAGTTGAAAGTGCCGCTCGTACACCGTGACGACTGCGTTCCAATCCATGCCGCGCGCCTTTTCCGTCTGTCTCTGTGTGCAAGTTTAGTCGCGTGCCGCAGCCGACACCATGGCAGGCGCGCCACTCTGCTACCCTTGTTTCAGGCCCCCTTGTAGCCGCCAGCACATGTCCGATACCGTGCAAACCATCGCTTCGCCGCCTTTTGCTCCAGCCTATGTCGAACTCATGGACAGCGGCACCCTGGCGCAGCGCGCCAGCGTCGCCTGGCGACACATGGAGAATTGCGATCTGTGCGCGCGCTACTGCCACGTAAACCGACTGCAGAGCGTCGCGGGTGCGGTGTGCCGCACCGGGGCGCGCGCGCTGGTGCACAGTTTCGGACCGCACCACGGCGAGGAGAACCCGCTGCGCGGGAAGCGCGGCTCGGGCACCATTTTTTTCAGCTGGTGCAACCTGCGCTGTGTGTTCTGCCAGAACTGGGATATCAGCCAGAGAGGTCTGGGCCGCGAAATCGAGCCCGAGCAGCTGGCCGGCATGATGCTTTCCCTGCAGGCACAGGGCTGTCACAACATCAATCTGGTGTCGCCGAGTCACGTGGTTGCACAGATTATCCGCGCCGTCGCTATCGCCGCGCCGCAGGGCCTGCGCCTGCCGCTGGTCTACAACACCGGCGGTTACGACAGTCCCGAGGCGCTAGCCCTGCTGGACGGTATCGTCGACATCTACATGCCGGACATGAAATACGGCGACTCGAAGCTGGCAAGGCGGTACTCGAAGGTGCGCGACTATGTCGAGGTCAACCGGGCCGCGGTCAGAGAGATGTACCGCCAGGTCGGCGACCTGCGACTCGACAGGCAGGGGGTCGCTCAGCGCGGCCTGCTGGTGCGCCACCTGGTACTGCCCGGCGACATCGCCGGCACCGAGCAGGTTCTGGCGTTCCTGGCACGGGAGATCTCACCACACACCTATCTGAACCTGATGGACCAGTATTACCCCTGCTACCGCGCCGCCGACTACCCGCCCCTGCAGCGGCGCGTGAGCGCAGCCGAGTACCGGCACGCGGTCGCGCTGGCAACACGCTTCGGCCTGTACCGACTCGACCCGCGGCAGCGCCGGCCTGATTTGTGGGACAGCGCCGACAACTGAGCGCGTCGCGTCGCCGAACCGCAACCAGCGCGGCTGTGTCCTGGCGCCTGACCACGCGGGCGGTGCGCTTGATCAGCACCGGCTCGGCGCAGACCGGCGTTCCGAAACGGTGCACCGGCGACCGCGTGTGCCGACCACCGCCGCGTACGAGCACCATTCATATCAATCGGTTACCGGCACCCGTAGACTGGCCTGGTTGATGCCTGCGCTTATTCGTCCAGGTTTCAGCTACGAGGTGTGGCATGTCGCAACAACCGCCGTCACGGGAAGAACTTGCACGGCTGGAGGCGCTGGCTGCAGATCTTTCCTGCAACCAGTCTGAGACGA
Source organism: Gammaproteobacteria bacterium (assembly GCA_020347685.1). Classification (GTDB taxonomy): domain Bacteria; phylum Pseudomonadota; class Gammaproteobacteria; order DSM-19610; family DSM-19610; genus Thiogranum. The sequence goes on from CP070738.1 coordinate 1,114,747, forward strand.
CCGACGACTTGCGCCGGATATTGGGCGATGCCATTGAGTGGTATCGAAGCTGCCTGTCGCGCCGCGAGCGCCTTCTGTCACCCTAGGGCCTGATGACACCCGTTCCTCCAGCGCCTGGGCCAACTGCGAATGCCCGTCAGCCTGCTTTTCCAGCTCAGATCTAACCGCTGCTTTTTTTAATC
>CP070738.1:1115028-1120783 GCA_020347685.1 Gammaproteobacteria bacterium
GCTGATCAATCAGATCTTCTCCGACACCACCGACCTGATCGTCATCGGTGACGGCCAGCCCGTGCCGGACGCTATCCGGCAGCGCAGCGAGGCCGGTTCCATACCCCTGCTCAGCTCCGACCAGCCGACCGCGCAGCTGGTCAGCTACCTGCAGTATTACCTGACCACTCTGTTCGCCGAAAAAATCATCCTGCACGGCGTCTTCCTCGAGGTGTTCAGCGTGGGGCTGCTGATTACCGGCGACCCCAGTGTGGGCAAGAGCGAACTGGCTCTGGAACTGGTGGCGCGGGGACACCGGCTGGTGGCAGACGACGCACCGGTGTTCGCCAAGACCGCGCCCGACGTCCTGAACGGTCGCTGCCCGGATATCCTGCGCGATTTTCTGGAAGTGCGCGGGCTCGGCATACTCAATGTGCGCGCCATGTTCGGCGACAGCGCTATCAAACAGAACCGCAACCTGCGTCTGATCCTGAAGCTGGTGCACATGTCAGAGGAACAGATGCACAGAATCGACCGCCTGCACGGTGCACGCGCGACCCGGACCATCCTCGGCGTCGAGATCCCGGAGATCACCCTGCCTGTCGCCCCCGGGCGCAACCTCGCGGTCCTGGCCGAAGCGGCCGCCCGCAACCACACCCTGCTCCTGAAAGGCTTCGACTCCGCCCAGCTGTTTATGGATCGCCAGGCACGTTTCATGGAAAATAGCTGATTGTGAAACTGGTTATTGTCAGCGGGCTTTCGGGTTCCGGGAAGAGTGTCGCCCTGCATACACTCGAGGATCTCGGCTATTACTGCATCGACAACCTGCCGGCCGGTCTGCTGAGTGTGCTGGCGCTGGAACTGAGCCTGGCGCCCACCCCGGTACAGAATGCCGCCGTCGGTATCGACGCCCGCAACCTGCCGCAGGCACTGCAGCAGTTCAGTGAGATCCTGGGGCAGCTCGAGCAGCGCGGTATCAGCAGCGAAATCCTGTTCCTGACCTGCGAGACGGAAACCCTGATCAAGCGTTTCAGCGAAACCCGGCGCCGCCACCCCTTGAGCAACAGTGGAGCCTCCCTGGCCGATGCCGTGGAACGGGAACGCACCCTGCTGGAACCGATCGCGCAGCGCGCCGACCTGTTCATCGACACCAGCCAGACCAACATTCACCAGCTGCGCGACCTGGTACTGAGCCGGGTAGCACGGGAAAACAGGAGCCGGCTGTCGCTGATGTTCGAATCCTTCGGCTACAAACACGGCATACCGCGCGATGCAGATTTCGTGTTCGACGCCCGCTGCCTGCCCAATCCGCACTGGCAGCCGGAGCTGCGTCCCCTCAGCGGGCGCGACAGCGCGGTCGCACAGTATCTGGAGTCCGACCCCCAGGTGGCAACCATGCACCAGCAGCTGTGCAGCTTCCTCGAGCAGTGGATTCCCGCCTTCGAGGCGGGCAACCGCAGCTACCTGACCATCGCCATCGGCTGCACCGGAGGACAGCACCGCTCGGTCTATCTCATCGAGCGCCTGGCACGCCATTTCCAGCCGCATTACCCCAACGTCGTTATCCGCCACCGGGAACTGTCGTGACAGTCGGCGTGCTGCTCATTACCCACGGCGACATCGGCGCGGTACTGGTGCAATCGGCTCTGGACATCCTCTCCGTATGTCCGCTGCCGACACTGAACCTGGCGGCGCCGTCGGGCTGCGATCCGGAACGGGTGCTGCAGGACGCCCGGCGTGCCGCAGATCAGCTGGACAGCGGCGACGGGGTGCTGGTGCTGACCGACATGTACGGAGCCACACCCAGTAACATAGCCTGCCGGCTGGGTGATTTTCACCGTGTGCGCGTGGTATCGGGTGTCAACCTGCCGATGCTGATCCGGGTGCTGAACTACCCGGATCTGGAACTCGATGAGCTCGCCTGCAAAGCCGTCAGCGGCGGCCGCGACGGCGTGCTGACCTGCATGCCGGAAGACAAGGTCCATGCAGAATAGAACCGTAACCATCGTCAACAAGCTGGGACTGCATGCGCGCGCCGCGGCCAAATTCGTCACCCTGGCGTCGTCCTTCGCCAGCGACATCAAGGTGGCACGCGACGGCCAGGAAGTGAACGGAAAGAGCATCATGGGCGTGATGATGCTGGCCGCCTCGCGGGGCAGCGACATTACCCTGATTGCCGAAGGCGAAGACGAAAAGGCTGCGGTCACCAGGCTGGCTGAGCTGATCGCGCAGCGTTTCGGTGAAGAGGAATGAGCCTCACCATCTCCGGCATCGGCATTTCCCGCGGCATCGCCATTGGCCGCGTGTACCGGCTGGAGACGGGCATCGTCGAGGTCTACGAGGTCGCCATTCCCAGAGCCCAGCTCGAAGACGAGGTGGCCCGTTTCCGGCGCGCTATCCGCACCGCCCGCCAGCAGCTCAAGGCCATACGTAACGCCATCCCGGAATCGACGCCGGCCGATATCACCGAGTTCATAGATACCCATTTGTTGATGCTGGAAGACAGCATGCTGACGGTGGCACCGGTCGAGCTGATTCGCCAGAACCTGTGCAACGCTGAGTGGGCGCTGAAGATGCAACGCGATGCACTGGCCAGGGTATTCGACGAAATGGACGATCCCTACCTGCGCACCCGTATGGACGACGTCGATCACGTCGTGGCCCGCATTCAGCGCATACTGATTGGCGGCAGCAGCCACGCCTCCGGTCAGAGCGACGAGCAGTTGCGCGACGCCATCGTTGTCGCACACGACCTGACCCCGGCCGAAACCGCGCTGCTGCACCACCAGGGTATCGCCGGCTTTGTCACCGAATCCGGAGGGCCGCTGTCGCACACCGCGATTCTGGCACGCAGCCTGGGCATGCCGGCCATCGTCGGCACCCACATCACCTCGCACCAGATCCGCGACGGCGACACAGTAATTCTGGACGCCGGCCGCGGCGTTCTGTTGGCGGAGATCGCCGAGAGCACCCTCAAGAGCTACCGGCGCAAGCAGCGCGAGCAGCAGAAACGCCTCAGTGAGCTGGACCGGCTCAAGAGTGCACCCGCGGTAACCGGCGACGGTCTCGGCATCCGCCTGCTCGCCAATGTGGAGCTCGAGGAAGACGTGCGTGCGGCGCGCCGCGCCGGTGCCGACGGCATCGGCCTGTACCGCACCGAGTTCCTGTTCATGAACCGCAGCGACGTACCCGACGAGGAGGAGCAGCTGGCACAGTATCTTGCGGTAGTCAGGGGGCTCAGGGGGCTGCCGATCACCATTCGCACCATGGACCTCGGCGCGGACAAGGGCTATGCCGCCGACGCGGGCAGCGAACGTCTCGCCACCAACCCGGCGCTCAGCCTGCGCGCCATTCGCCTGTGCCTGAAGAATACCGAGCTGTTCCGGCCGCAGCTGCGCGCCATCCTGCGCGCATCGGCCGAAGGGCCGGTACGCCTGATGATCCCGATGCTGTCCAGCGCAGGGGAACTCAACGAGGCCCTGGAACTGATCGAGGACATCAGGCGGGAGCTGGCCCGTGAAGGGCTGGCGTTCGACCCCGACATGCCGATCGGGGGCATGATCGAAGTGCCTGCGGCGGCCCTGTCCGCCACGCTGTTCGCGCGCAAGCTGGATTTCCTGTCCATCGGCACCAATGACCTGATCCAGTACACGCTCGCCATCGACCGTGTCGATGATTCTGTCACCTACCTCTACGATCCACTGCACCCCGCGGTGCTGCGTCTGATCAATATGGTGATCGAGGCCGGTCAGCGCTACCAGGTACCGGTGTCCATGTGCGGCGAGATGGCGGGCGACCCGCGCTACACGCGTCTGTTACTGGGCATGGGTCTGAGCGAGTTTTCGGTGCCGCCCACGGCGCTGCTGGAGGTCAAAGATGTCATACAGCGCAGCCACATTTCCCGCCTCACTCCGGTGGTGAAGGACATGCTCGCCAGCGATGACCCGGCCGAGATCGGCGCCCTGCTGGGGGCGCTCAACGCCATGTAGCCGGGCACGCCTTTTTCTGCACGCCAGCACACTGCTACACTGTCCGGCATTTGTGATCGAACCGCCGGTTCAGCGGCGTCTTTCGCTACAACAACCACGCCGGGGAGGGGGCAAGCGCAACATGGGCCGGGGACAGGCATGTCCCGGTACCCGGTTGCGCGCCCGCGCCGAACCGGCTGGATCGTTGCGGTGATACGCTGCACATCGCAGCCCGCGTAAACCCCGAGGTCCGCCATGGTGGAATCAAGCGACCAGACAAGCACCCAGCAACGGCTGGAAGCCCTGACCGAAGCCCTGCAAAGCGGTACCGCCGGCCAGGTGCGCTACCTGCTCTCCGGCCTGCACCCTGCCGAAAGCGCCGATCTGCTGGAGTCACTGCCGCATGGCCCGCGCGAACTGCTGTGGGAACTGGTGGCGCCGGAAGACCAGGGCGAAGTGCTCATCGAGCTCAACGAGGAAGTCCGCGCCGGTCTGATCGAGCAGATGGAGACCCATCAGCTGATCGAGGCCACCGAGGGCCTGGATACCGATGACCTCGCCGACCTGCTCATCAACCTGCCCGGCACCGTCATTCACGAACTGCTGCACTCCATGGACAAGCAGAACCGCCAGCGACTCGAAGCGGTGCTGTCCTACCCCGAGGACACCGCCGGCGGGCTGATGAACCCGGACATGGTGACGGTGCGCGCCAACGTGTCGCTGGACGTGGTGTTGCGTTACCTGCGCCTGCGCGGTGACATTCCCGATCTCACCGACAGCCTGATGGTGGTCAACCGCTTCGACAAGTACCAGGGTGTATTGCCGCTGACCACGCTGCTTACCAGCGACCCCGATGCAAGTGTCGCCGAAGTCATGGACCGCAGCGTCGACGGCATCCCCGCGTCCATGCCGGACGTGGACGTAGCGCGCCTGTTCCAGGACCGCGACCTGGTGTCGGCGGCCGTGGTGGACGATGACAACAGGCTGCTGGGGCGCATCACTATCGACGACGTGGTCGACGTTATCCGCGAGGAAGCGGACCACTCGCTGATGAGCATGGCCGGCCTCGACGAAGACGACGATATCTTCGCCCCGGTGGTGCGGAGCGCGCGGCGCCGCGCGGTGTGGCTGGGGATCAATCTGGCGACGGCTTTCCTGGCCTCCTGGGTGATCGGTCTGTTCGAATCGACACTGGACAAGGTGGTTGCGCTGGCGGTGCTGATGCCCATCGTGGCCAGCATGGGCGGCATCGCCGGCAGCCAGACGCTGACCATCATGATTCGCGGCCTGGCACTGGGCCAGGTGGGCTCGGGTAACGCACGCTCCCTGATGTACAAGGAAATCATGGTCAGCATCATGAACGGCCTGATCTGGTCGCTGGTGGTGGCGCTCATCGCCGTGGCCTGGTTTCAGAAAATGGAAATCGGCATCATTATCGGCTGCGCCATCGTCATCAACCTGATCTGCGCCGCAGTGGCCGGATTCGCGATTCCGCTGCTGCTGAAACGCGTCGGCATAGACCCCGCCCTGGCCGGCTCGGTGCTGCTCACCACCATCACCGACGTGGTCGGCTTCATGGCTTTCCTGGGCCTCGGTACCCTGTACCTGCTCTAGTGCGGGTTTCTCAAAACCTTAACCACGAAGGTCACAAAGGAACAAACGCTTGAATGTTCTTGTTGTGAATACCGCAGCCGGCACCCTGTGCGGTGGCACGCAGTTGGCGGCAAGCCTGGAAACCCTTGTTTATTTTAGATCCGTTGTTTCCTTCGTGTCCTTGGTGGTGAAAAACTCGCACTAGCAGCAGCCGC
>CP070738.1:1120883-1124741 GCA_020347685.1 Gammaproteobacteria bacterium
ACGCGCGAAGACCTGCGTGGCATCGCCTACTGGGGAACTCGCATGTTCGCAGATGCCATTATGGTGGCGATTCCCGCCGTCGCTTCGATTCTGCTGGTGAACCTCGCGTTCGGCGTCGTCAGCCGTTCCGCCCCGCAACTCAACATCTTCGGCGTCGGGTTCCCGGTAACGTTGACGCTGGGCTTTGTCATTCTCATCTTTGCCGTGTCCAGCCTGTTGCCGCAAATGCAGCAACTGATGGACGGGGCGTTCACCGCCGTCAGTCTGTTCGGTTCCGGAGCTCAGTGACATGGCCGAGAACCAGGACGGTCAGGAGAAGACAGAAGAGGCCACCCCCAAACGACTGGAGGAGGCACGCAACAAGGGTCAGGTGCCTCGCTCCAGGGAGCTGACCACCATGGCGATGCTGTTGATGGCGGCGATCGCCATGACTTTCATGGGCGAACGTATGGTCGCGCAGCTTGGGGACATCATGCGTCTGGGCCTGGCGGTGGAACGCGCCAAGATCTTCGACCCCTGGTCAGTCATCGAACTGTTTGGTCAGGCGGTGTCGCTCGGCATCCTGCTGATGTTGCCGTTCCTGGTGCTGATGGTGGCAACCGCGCTCGCTGCCCCCGTCGCGCTGGGCGGCTGGTCGTTCAGCACCGAAGCGCTCGCATTCAAGTTCGACAAGCTGAACCCGGTCACCGGTCTGAAACGGATCTTCGCCGCGCGCGGAGTCATGGAACTGGTCAAGGCCCTCGCCAAGTTCCTGCTGATCGGCCTGATCGGCGCCCTGCTGCTGTGGCACTTCCTGCCCCAGCTGATGGGACTGGGCCGCGAAGATCCTGCGGTGGGACTGGCTCACGCCGGACAGATTCTTTCCAGGTCGTTCGTGATACTGAGTGCGTCACTGGCGCTCATCGCTGCCATCGACGTTCCTTTCCAGCTCTGGGATCACGCAAAAAACCTGAAGATGACGCGCCAGGAAGTCAGGGACGAGCACAAGAACACGGAAGGCAAGCCGGAAGTCAAGGCCAAGGTGCGCACCATGCAGCGTGAAATCGCCCAGCGGCGCATGATGTCGGAAGTGCCGAAAGCCGATGTTGTGATCACCAACCCGACGCACTACGCCATCGCCCTGCGCTATGACGCGGACAAGATGGCGGCCCCGGTGGTGGTGGCGAAAGGTGTCGAGCTGGTTGCCAGCCAGATACGTACCGTCGCGGTCGCCAACAAGGTGCCCATCTTTGAAGCGCCACCGCTCGCGCGCGCCCTGTACTACAGCACCGAAATAGATCAGCAAGTGCCCGCCGGACTCTATCTGGCGGTGGCACAGGTGCTTGCCTACGTGTTTCAGCTCAGGGCCACGGTGCGGGGCGGACCGGTCCCGGTGCCACCCGAGGATATACCGGTACCGGATGAATTCGTCCAGGGTCCGCCCCGCGCGCCCGACGGCGACGGTGACTGAATGATTAGCGGCGGCCACGCCGGGGGGCTGCGAGGACCGCTGAACCCGGTGTGCGCTGCGGTCCGATAAAACAGGGGAACTGAATCATGACAAGTGAAGCCGCATCCATGAGTCTGCGCAGCATCGGCCGCCAGGGGCTGGGCGCCCCGGTACTGCTGGTGATGATGCTGGCAATGGTTATCATTCCGTTGCCCCCGTTCGCGCTGGACATGTTCTTCACCTTCAATATCACGCTGTCGCTGGTGATTCTGATGGTGACCATATACGCCCTGCGGCCGCTGGATTTCGGGGTGTTTCCGACCGTGCTGCTGGTCACCACGCTGCTGCGCCTGGCGCTGAATGTGGCCTCCACCCGTGTCGTGCTGCTCAACGGACATACCGGCACCGGATCCGCGGGCAAGGTTATCGAAGCATTCGGCGAGTTCGTCGTCGGGGGCAACTACGCCGTCGGTCTGGTGGTGTTCGCCATTCTGGTGATCATCAACTTTGTGGTGGTTACCAAGGGCGCCGGGCGTGTCTCTGAAGTCAGCGCCCGCTTCACCCTGGACGCGATGCCCGGCAAGCAGATGGCCATCGACGCGGATCTCAATGCCGGCCTGATCACCCAGGACGAAGCGCGCACCCGGCGCGAGGAAGTGACTCGCGAAGCCGACTTCTACGGGGCCATGGACGGTGCCAGTAAGTTTGTGCGCGGCGATGCCATTGCGGGCATTCTGATTCTGTTCATCAACATTATTGGCGGCCTGGCTATCGGTACCCTGCAGTACGATCTGGCGGTCGGTGATGCGCTGCGCAACTACACTTTGCTCACCATCGGCGATGGCCTGGTCGCGCAGATACCCTCGCTGGTGCTGTCGTCGGCAACCGCGATTATCGTCACCCGGGTGTCCAGTGAGCAGAAGATGGCAGACCAGGTGATGGAACAGCTGTTCGGTAACCCCATGGTGCTGGCGGTATCGGCCGGGATTATCGGTTTCATGGGTCTGATCCCGGGCATGCCGAACCTCGCCTTTCTGACCCTGGCCGCGCTTGCGGGCAGCGCCGCCTACTTTGCCTGGCAGCGCCAGCAGAGCGAACTGCTGCCGGTCACCGACCAGGAGCAGGCCGTCGAAGCGCCGGCCGAGCCGCGCGATCTTAGCTGGGACGACGTTGCTCCGGTCGACATCATCGGTCTGGAAGTCGGCTATCGCCTGATTCCGCTGGTTGACCGCGCCCAGGGCGGACAGATGATGGAGCGGATAAAAGGGGTGCGCAAGAAACTGTCCCAGGAACTCGGTTTCCTGATTCAGCCGGTACACATCCGCGATAACCTGGAACTGGCGCCGAATGCCTACCGCATCCTGCTGATGGGCGTGCCGGTAGGCGAAGCCGAGGTCTACCCGGACCGGGACCTGGCTATCAATCCGGGGCGCGTGTTCGGTACCGTCCAGGGCGTCGAGACCAAGGACCCCGCGTTCGGCCTCGACGCCGTGTGGATCCAGCGTGCCGAGCGCGACAATGCCCAGACCCTGGGCTACACCGTGGTCGACGCCAGCACCGTGGTCGCTACCCATCTGAGCGAAATCCTGCAGAGCCATGCCCACGAACTGATCGGCCACGAGGAAGTGCAGCAGCTGCTCGATGTATTGGCCAAGGCGGCGCCGAAACTGGTGGAGGACCTGGTCCCCAACCGGCTGTCGATCGGCCTGGTGCTGCGGGTACTGCAGAATCTGCTGGAAGAGCGCATCCCGGTCCGCGATATGCGCACCATCGCCGAGACGCTCGCCGAAGTCGGTTCCAGGAGTCAAGATCCTGGCGCTTTGACGGCGGCCGCCCGCGTCGCTCTGGGGCGCTCAATTATTCAGCATATCAATGGCATGGGACCAGAAATGCAGGTCATCACGCTCGATCCATCGCTGGAACAGATATTGCACAAGTCGATCCAGGCCGATTCGGAAGGGGGCGTCGGTATCGAACCGGGGCTGGCAGAAAGGATGCACCGTTCGCTGGTCGAAAGCGCCCAGAGGCAGGAGGCCGCCGGTCATCCGGCGATCCTGCTGGTCACACCGCCGATCCGGCCGTGGCTTGCAAAACTGGTGCGCCACAGTATTCCGGGACTGCATGTACTCGCGTACAGCGAGATACCGGATAACAAGCAGATCAAGGTGGTTGCCAACATCGGAAAAGACGCACCGAGTCTCGGTGTACGGAATGACGGGAGCACGGCGACATGAGCTTTGCAGAGGGTAGGCCGGGAGCAGGTCGGGCAGCGATGAACAACGAGGGGCTGGAATGAAAGTAAAACGCTTTTTCGCGCCGGACATGCGACAGGCCATTCGTTTGGTACGCGAAGCCCAGGGCCCTGATGCGGTGATCCTGTCCAACCGCAAAGTGGACGGCGGCATAGAGATCATTTCGGCGCTGGGCTA
>CP070738.1:1124841-1132324 GCA_020347685.1 Gammaproteobacteria bacterium
GGCACTGGTAAGGTGACAGATCCTCGTGGGTGGGACCGAGCGGCAGGGTTTGCCACAGGCCGATTCCGCAGTCGACCAGCAGATCGACGAAACGATAGGCATCCGGACCCAGATCGCCGTTATCCGGACTTCCCGGCAGAGATGTCGGGTGCAGCAGGACTCCGGCGCGACGTCGCGCGAACACATCCATGACGAATTTCCGTTATTGTATTTTAATCACGCGCCTGTCCGTGCCTCATCACCCCGCCCATAGCCGGGCGCCCGGAGCCGCGCGCGAAAGTATGCGCCAGGTACTCCGGCGGTTCCAGTCCCAGCAGCTGATACAGATTGCCCAGATGCAGGCGGTACAGGGACTCGAAGTCACTCACCGAGTCGGCCGGGTTGTAATCCCCGAACCACCAGAACCAGTCCGACCCCTCGCAGACCGCCAGTTGCAGCTCCGCTGCCGCGACCTGATCGCTGTCCAGAGAGCCCGCGGCCACCACCTGGTCAAAGGCGCGCTTGGCGTCGCCGAGCATGTCCCAGCCGCGGTTCTTGTCCCGATCGCCCACCCAGGTCGAGAAGGTGCCGTACACCCATGAACCGCTGACCAGCGTCGACAACGGTGCGACTTCCACCCCCTCGTCGAGGCACTGCGAAAAGGTCGACAGCTTGAGCTGCGGGTGCGTGGCGAGGTTTTCATACAGCGTGCGCAGAAAATGGTAGCCATTGTCCGGGTAGTGTTCCCAGGCATTCTCACCATCGAGAATGATCGCCACCGCGAGGTCGCGGCGCCTGTGGCTGCCGGCGATGTTTTCCAGATGGTGGATGAAATTGGCAACCGCATCATCGGCGTGCCAGCCAGAGTAGGTGAAACCGATTTCGTCGGACAGGTTATCGTCGCGGAAAAAGCAAACCGGACCGCTGTTGTTGACCCGGTAGCCCTTGAACAGCGCATCCGGTGCCGCCGCCACCTCGGAGGCCGCCAGACTGTTGTGCAACACGGTTTCACCGGTTGCGGCCCAGCGGAACCCGTACTCTCCGAGCAGTTCCAGCGTCGCTGCGCTCACACCGCCCTCCGCGGGCCAGCACCCGACCGGTTTGCGCCCGAAGTACTGCTCGAATATGTTCAGGCCCTCGCGAATATGCCAGTGGGCCCGTTCCTGTCCGCCCTGGTAGAACTCCAGTTCGGGCAGCTGCACGCCTGGCATGGCCTCGCGGGCACTTTGCAGCTCCAGCATCAGGGGAACAATCGGGTGCCCGTAGGGTGAAAGCGACAGCTCGACCCGGCCGGAATCCGCCAGCCGTGCGTAACGGTCGAGGACACCCGCCAGCAGTTCGCCGATCAGCACCAGCAACTCGCGCCGGTCATGCAGCGAGAAGTTACTGCCCTGCTCCTGCCAGCGCTGCACCCTGAGGTCATTGCGGCGCACCGTTTCCCCGATCCAGCCAAGGTGATACCAGAACACCAGGTCTGACAGAAACTGGTCGCTGATGTAGATCAGGTCGCTGCAGTTAGCGCGAAACGGCTCGACCAGCTCCACCAGGCGCTGGTAGGCGGGAAAGCGGTCGATCACCCGCTCCCGGTTGACGCGCAGGCAATTGTTGATGAGTTCCAGGCGCCGCTCGGGATGGGCCGGCAGCACGGGCTCCACCAGCACCGCCAGCAGCGGATCGCGTATCGGCTTGTGCTCATGCAGATAGCCGCGCACCTGGGCGGCATAGTCGTCGATCTGTTCCAGCAGCACGGGGGCGAAGTTGACCACCGCCCTGGCGTCCGGCACCGCCTCCAGGTGCGCGGCCATGTCGACATAATCCTTGGTCGCGTGCAGGTAGGTCCAGGGCAGCTTGTACTCGCCGCTGATCAGATCGCAGTATTGCGGCTGGTGCATGTGCCAGCACAGCACCACCCGCAAGCCCGGCTCATCGGACATGGTGCAGTTCCTGCCCCAGCATTTCCGGAATCACCAGGACCACGCCGCCCGGCGTTACATGGAAACGCTCGGCATCCTTGTCCAGATCCTCGCCGATTACGGTGTGGGCGGGAATCTCGCAACCGCGGTCAATGACAGCATTCTGGATACGGCAGTGGCGCCCGATATCGACATCCGGCAGCACCACCGCGTGCTGCAGCAGCGAATAGGAATTGACCTTCACGTTAGAAAACAGCAGCGAGTGACGCACCGCGGCGCCGGAAATCAGGCAGCCCCCCGACACCATGGAATCCACCGCCATGCCGCGCCGCTTATCGTCATCGAAAACGAATTTCGCCGGCGGCATCTGCTCCTGGTAGGTCCATATCGGCCAGTCCTGATCGTAAAGATTGAGCTCCGGCGTAACGCCGATCAGCTCCAGGTTGGTCTCCCAGAACGCGTCCACCGTACCCACATCGCGCCAGTAGGCCTGGAGGCCGCTTTGCACGTCGCGGAACGGATAAGTGAACACCCGATACTTACGGATGATGGAGGGGATGATGTCGTGTCCGAAATCGTGACTGGAAGAGCTGCTGTCCGCATCCTTGATCAGCTGCTCGAACAGGAAGCCGGTGTTGAACACATAGATGCCCATGGAAGCCAGCGCCCTGTCCGGACGCCCCGGTATCGCTTGCGGCGCTTCCGGCTTTTCGTTGAACTCGATGACGCGCCCGTCGCTGGACGTCGTCATGACGCCGAAGGCGCGCGCGGTCTCCAGATCCACTTCCAGGCAACCGACCGTCATGTCGGCGCCGTTTTCGACATGTTCCGCGATCATCGGGCCGTAGTCCATCTTGTAGATGTGATCACCGGCCAGAATCAGCACATACTCGGGGGCGTGGGCGCGGATAATATCCAGATTCTGATACACAGCATCGGCGGTTCCCGCATACCAGGAGGATTCGATGCGCTGCTGCGCGGGCAGCAGTTCGACAAACTCGCCGAACTCACCGCGCAGAAAACTCCAGCCGCGCTGGATGTGCTGGATCAGCGAATGCGCCTTGTACTGGGTTAGCACGCCGACGCGGCGTATCCCAGAGTTCAGGCAGTTGGACAACGGAAAATCGATAATCCGGAACTTGCCACCGAAAGGAACAGCGGGTTTGGCACGCCATAAGGTCAATTGCCGGAGCCGCGAGCCGCGCCCCCCGGCGAGAATCAGCGCCAACGTATCGCGCGTCAGACGGCTTACAAAGCGCGGTGTACGCCCGGAATTCATGCCATTCCCCCAATTAACCTGATTCTGTTACGGCCTATGGTACCATTTGTACAGCTTCAGGAAAGTTAACATTTTTATCAGCAGAGACACGGTTTCTATGGCATCGCAGATCTCCGGCCCCAACGCCGCGACCGCCTCTCTACCGGCAGCATTTTATCCCATTCTGGAAGCCCGGCATCACGATCCGTTCCAGGTGCTGGGTAAACATCGGGAAGGCGACCAGGACGTGGTGCGCGCCTTCCTGCCCTACTGCAGCGAGGTACGCATTGAGGAAAACGGTGAGTCGTTGACGCGCTTCGCAAACACGGACCTGTTCGAGTGGCGCGGTGCCGCCGGCAGCCTGCCGGAACACTATCAGCTCGCCTGGACCGACAAAGACGGCATCGAATGGGTCGCCTACGATCCCTATTGTTTTGCACCGCAGCTGGGCGACCTGGACCTGCACTGGTTTGGCGAAGGGCGTCACCTGCACGCCTACCGTTTTCTCGGCGCCCATTTGTGCGAAGTCGACGGCATCGCCGGCGCCCGCTTTGCCGTGTGGGCGCCGAGCGCGGAACGTGTCAGCGTGGTGGGCGACTGGAACCACTGGGATGGAAGACGCCACCCGATGCGCTCGCGCGGCGGCAGCGGCATCTGGGAACTGTTCATCCCGGGTGTGAGCGCCCACGAGTTCTACAAGTTCGAGATCCGTAATCGCGAGCGCGGCACCATCCACCTGAAGACCGACCCTTACGCCCAGACCTACGAACTGCGTCCGGGCACGGCGGCGATAACCTGCAAAGCCGGCGGCTACCATTGGCGGGACCAGGACTGGATGACAGCGCGGGCGTCACGCAACTGGTTGCACGCCCCGCTTTCGATCTACGAGGTGCACCTGGGCTCCTGGCAACGCGATGCGCAAAACCAGTTCCTGAATTACCGCCAGCTGGCCGAACGGCTGGTGAGGTATGTCAGCGAGCTCGGCTTCACGCATATCGAACTGTTGCCAGCCACTGAGCACCCATTCGATGGCTCATGGGGCTACCAGACCACCGGTTATTTCGCACCCACCAGCCGCTTCGGCAACCCGGACGACTTCCGCTACCTGGTCGATTACTGCCACCGGCACGATATCGGTGTCATCCTGGACTGGGCGCCTGGGCATTTCCCCAAGGACGCTTTCGCGCTGGCGAATTTCGATGGCACACCGCTCTACGAACACGAAGATCCGCGCCGCGGCGAGCATCGGGACTGGGGTACGCTGATCTTCAATTACGGCCGCAACGAAGTGCGCAATTTCCTGCTTTCGAGCGCCGTCTACTGGCTGGAGGAAATGCACATCGATGGCCTGCGGGTCGATGCCGTGGCGTCCATGCTGTACCTGGACTATTCACGCGATCCCGGTGACTGGATCCCCAATGTCTACGGCGGCCGTGAAAACCTCGAGGCTATCACCTTCCTGCGCCATCTCAACCAGGTAACCCACGCCGAACAGCCCGGCAGCATGATCATTGCCGAGGAATCCACTTCCTGGCCGCAGGTGACCCGACCGGTCGACGGCGGCGGACTGGGATTCAGCATGAAATGGAACATGGGCTGGATGCACGACACGTTGCAGTACATGAGCCGCGAGCCGGTGCACCGCAAATACCACCACCATCAGCTCACCTTCGGACTCCTGTATGCCTTCAACGAGAATTTCGTGCTGCCGTTCTCGCACGATGAAGTCGTGCACGGCAAGGGCTCGATGCTGGACAAGATGCCGGGCGACAGCTGGCAGCGTTTTGCCAACCTGCGCGCACTCTACACCTACATGTTCACTTACCCGGGCAAAAAGCTGTTGTTTATGGGCAGTGAATTCGGTCAGTACTCGGAGTGGAATTATGACGCGGCGCTGCCCTGGCATCTGCTCGAGGACGCGCGGCATGCGGGTCTCCGGCAGTTGCTGAAAGATCTCAACCACCTCTACCGACAGCTGCCCGCCCTGCACCAGCTCGACTTCCAGGCGGAAGGCTTTCGCTGGATTGACTGCCACGACGGAGAACACTCGCTGCTCAGCTATTGCCGCCAGGGTTCGGGCCAGACGGCGGTGGTGGTGCTGAATTTCACTCCGGTGCCGCGCCAGGGGTACCGCCTGGGGGTGCCGGCTGGTGGCAGCTATGAATTGAAACTGAACTCGGATGCCGGCTTCTACAGTGGCAGCGGCTTCCCGGTACAGGGCCACTACCACAGCGAACCGGTTGCCTGGATGAACCAGGGGCAGTCGATCGTGCTGGACATTCCCCCGCTGGCAGGTCTGATACTACTGCAAAGCTGATACGCAGCCCGCGGCGCGGGCTCAATCCGCGTAGGCGGCCATACGCACCGGCAGGCGCCTGCCGCCCCAGGCGCCGGGTTTTGCTTCGAACACGCCGGGCAGCGCAGTACCGCAGTTGGCGCACTTACCCTGCGCATCGAGGCCCCACTGCCCCAGCTGGTACCAGTCGCGCTCGATCAGCAGCGCCCCGCAGTGATGGCACCAGGTGCTGCCCCCCTCGCTGTCATGGACATTGCCGGTGTAAGCGTAGCGCACGCCATTCTGCATTGCGATGCTGCGCGCCCGCGTCAGGGTAGCCGGCGGCGTCGGCGGCGTATCGAGCATTTTCCAGTCGGGATGAAACGCGGTGAAATGCATGGGCACATCGGGCCCGAGGGTCTCCACCACCCAGCGCGTCATCTTGTCCAGCTCGTCACTGCTGTCGTTTTCCCCCGGGATCAGCAAGGTCGTCAACTCGAACCAGACCGAGGTCTCTTTTTTCAGGTACTCCAGTGTCTCCAGTACGTTTTGCAGGTGGCCGCCGGTAATCTTCCAGTAGAACCGTTCGGTGAAGGCCTTCAGGTCGACGTTGGCCGCGTCCATGGCGGCGAAGAATTCGACCCGCGGTTCCGGCTGGATATAACCCGCCGTGACCGCCACGGTGCGAACGCCGCGTTCGTGGCAGGCGGCAGCGATATCAATGGCGTATTCGTGGAATATCACCGGGTCGTTATAGGTGAACGCCACCGAGTGACACCCCAGCTCGCTGGCGACGCGGGCGATCTTTGCGGGCTCGGCGCGGTCACCCAGGGTGTCGATTTCCCGTGACTTGCTGATATCCCAGTTCTGGCAGAACTTGCAGGCCAGGTTGCAGCCCGCGGTACCGAATGACAATACGGCGGTTCCGGGCAGGAAGTGGTTGAGCGGTTTTTTCTCGATGGGGTCGACACAGAATCCGCTGGAACGGCCGTAGCTGGTCAACACGATCTGGTCGCCGTGATTGGCGCGGATGAAACACATGCCGCGCTGCCCCTCGTGCAGCTTGCACAGCCGGGGACACAGGTCACACTGCACGCGCCCGTCGGCCAGCTTGTGCCAGTAGCGGGTCGGCACGATAAAGGCCTCGTCCCAGACGCCCTCGGTTTTCTCTTCCATACTTGCATTTTAGACCCGCTGAACGTATTTAGTAGTGACATCCCTTTGCGACATCGGGGTATGAGGGAGAAACCTGGCGTGCCACAGATCCGCGAACCCGCCGTTGCCGGGTTGTTTTACCCGGATGACCCGCTGCTGCTGCAGCAGCAGGTGGACAACCTGCTGGCACAGGACGTCCCAATCGGCGCCGCGCCCAAGGCCCTGATCGTGCCGCACGCCGGCTACATCTATTCGGGGCCGGTCGCTGCCAGCGCCTACCTGCAACTGGCCCCCATTCGTGAGCAAATACAGCGGGTTGTATTGCTGGGTCCCGCGCATCGAGTGGCCTTCAGCGGGCTGGCGGCGAGCAGCGCCCAGTATTTTTCGACACCGCTGGGCATGATCAGGATCGACCAGCAGGCCATGGACGCGATCCTGGGCCTGCCTCAGGTGCGGGTGCTGGATCAGGCGCACCGCGAAGAGCACAGCCTGGAGGTGCAGCTGCCGTTCCTGCAGACCGTACTCAACAAGGATTTTGGCTTGATTCCGCTGGTGGTCGGGGAGGCGGAACCGGACGCTGTCGCGGAAGTGATTGAATTGCTGTGGGGGGGTCCGGAAACTCTGGTGCTGATCAGTTCCGATCTCAGCCATTACCACGATTACGACACCGCTCGGCGGCTCGACAGCGCCACATCGCACGCCATCGAGCAGCTCAACCCCCAGGCAATCGACTACCAGCAGGCCTGTGGCCGGACCCCGGTCAACGGCCTGCTGCTCGCCGCCCGCCACCACCAGCTGCAGGCCAGGACCCTGGACCAGCGCAATTCGGGTGACACGGCCGGCGGCCGGGACCGGGTGGTGGGCTACGGCGCGTACGTTTTTTGCTGAGCCGGCCCCGACCAG
>CP070738.1:1132424-1138717 GCA_020347685.1 Gammaproteobacteria bacterium
CCATTATCGGGCAGCACACCCATCTGCAGGGTGACGTGCGCTTCAGTGGCGGCTTGCATGTGGACGGTAAGATCACCGGCAACGTGGTGGCCGAGGCGGGGGCCGATGCGGTATTGACGGTCAGTGAGCTGGGTCGGATCGAGGGGGAGGTGCGGGTCCCCAATCTGGTCCTGAACGGGGCCGTGGTGGGGGATGTCCACGCCAGCGAGCGGGTGGAACTGGCTCCCCAGGCCAAGGTTACCGGCAACTTGTTTTACCACCTGATCGAGATGGCAATGGGGGCCGAGGTAAACGGCAACCTGGTGCACCGGGCCGATGCTGCCAGTCAAGCGGACGTTGAGTCGCGCTCGGAAGCAGTGGATGATAGCCCGCTGCAGCTGGCCAAGTAATACTTGACTGTATTAGTCGGAAAATGCATACTTGGCCATAATTTTCACTCCCAGTTTGCATGGAGACACAGCCATGACGGAAAGCGTTGCACAGGACATTAACCCTACTGACGACCCGTTGGTCTTTACCGACGACGCCGCTGCCAAGGTTAAGAGTTTGATTGAAGAAGAAAATAACAGCGGCCTGATGCTGAGGGTGTTTGTCACCGGCGGTGGCTGCTCGGGTTTCCAGTATGGTTTCACCTTTGACGAAACGGTCAACGAGGGCGATACCGAGGTCGAAAAGAACGGCGTGAAGCTGCTCATCGACCCTATGAGTTTTCAGTACCTGGTGGGCGCCGAGATCGATTACAAGGAAGACCTGGAAGGTGCGCGCTTCGTGATTCGTAACCCGAACGCGACTACGACCTGCGGCTGCGGGTCCTCCTTCTCCGCCTGACACCCGCGACAGGTAACAAACCTGAAAGGGCGCAACTCTGCGCCCTTTTTCATGACCGGAAATCGACCCGCTTGATCGGGGCTTCCCGTCCCGCGCTACAATAGGCTCTCGCTGTGGCGGCGGCTTGGGTGCCAAAACTCGCCGAAAAAATCAGGGGAACAGAATGAATGCATACTTGCCCGGGCTCGAAGGGGTGCCCGCGACTCGCTCCAATATCTCTGATCTGGATGGCAATGCCGGAATCCTTACGTACCGCGGTTATCCGATTGAGGAACTGGCTCTCAACAGCACCTTCGAGGAAACCACTCTGCTGCTGCTCGACGGGCACCTGCCGACGCGCGAACAGCTGGCTCAATTCGACTGTGAGTTGCGCTCCAATCGCGTGGTCAAATACAACGTGCGGGAGATCATGAAATACCTGCCCGCGACCGGGCATCCCATGGAAATGCTGCAGACCGCGGTTGCCAGCCTGGGCATGTTTTACCCGGGGGATGAATGCCTCACCGGCGGCATGATGTGCGAAGACATTAACTATGTTCACAACATGTCGGTCAAGATCATTGCGCGCATGCCGACGCTGGTCGCGATGTGGGAGCTGGTGCGCAACGGTTATGACCCCTACCCGCCGCGCAAGGATCTTACCTACGCCGAGAACCTGCTCTACATGTTCAGCGGCGAGGATCCCGATCCGCTGCTCGCCCGGATCATGGATGCGTGCCTGATTCTGCATGCGGAGCACACCATCAATGCGTCGACGTTCGCGGCCCTGGTGGCCGGATCCACGCTGGCCAGCCCCTATCTGGTGATCGCCGCTGCCGTCGGCACCCTGGCGGGGCCCCTGCACGGGGGAGCCAACCAGCGCGTGGTGGAAATGCTGGTCGAGATCGGCAGGCCCGAGAATGTCCGGTCATGGCTCGACAAGAAGCTGGCCGCCAAGGCCAAGATATGGGGCATGGGGCACCGCGAATACAAAGTAAAGGATCCGCGCGCCACCATTCTGCAGAAAATGATGCGCGAACTCATGGAGAAGCGGGGCGGCAACATGGGGCCGCTGTTCGAGACAGCGCTGGCGCTGGAGCAAGCCTGCGAGGAGAAACTGGCGCCCAAAGGGGTATACGCCAATGTCGATTTCTACTCGGGTATTCTCTACAGGGAAATGGGCATACCGCCCGACCAGTTCACTTCGATTTTCGCTGTCGCCCGTTCAGCGGGATGGCTGGCACACTGGCGTGAACAGCTGGGTGACAACCGCATATTCCGCCCAACCCAGATGTACACGGGTGAAAAACGCCGCCGTTACGTTCCGATCGACATGCGTTAGCGCGCCTCAGGATCGCTCTACCGATATTGCCCGCGTGTCGATGATCAGGCGGGATAGATCGCGCCCAGCACCACCGGCCGTCCCGCGCCGGTGACCGCCGGAAGGTTGCCGGGCCGGTTCTCAAGCGTCTGTTTGGCCAGCCAGGCGAACGCCGTCGCCTCGACCCGGTCCGGATGCAGTCCGTAGTTTTCGGTGCCGTCGACGTCCCGGCAAAAGCGCTCCAGCGCCGTGGCGACGCTTAGCGCCGAAAATTCGACCAGGGCGCGTTGCACGTCTGCGGCATCCAGTTCGTCCAGCTGTTGCATTGAAACACGGTGTGGTCCTGCAGTATGGCGAGAATTCGCTCTCGCAGTGCCGCGGGCCAGGCATAGGTGTGTGCGTAGAGCACATCGGGTTGTGCGGAACTCAGGTCCACCAGTGCGGCATCGACGCCATCGACACTGGTGCCGGACATGAGGTCGAGGAACAGCTCAGGCATTGCTGTGACGGTCGCCGCGCGGGCGACTCTGAAAAGCGGTTACTCGTCGCGCAGGGCAAGCGCCTGGGTCTTAGCCAGCTCCAGCTGGGCCAGCAGGTTTTCCGATTCGAGCTTGAATTTTTCCCGGAACTGCTTTGGCAGCGGTGCCGCATCGGGCAGCTTGACCGTCAGCGGGTTGCGGTGGGTTCCGTTAACATGAAATTCGTAGTGCAGATGTGGCCCGGTCGCCAACCCCGAGCTCCCGACGTAACCAATAATCTGCCCCTGCTGGACCCGGCTGCCTGTTTTCAGGCCCGAGGCGTAGCGGGACAGGTGGGCATACAGGGTGCTGTATTGGCTGCCGTGCTGGATAACAACCGTGTTGCCGTAGCCGCCCTTCTTGCCGCGCAACACGATCTTTCCATTCCCGGTCGCCTTCACGGGTGTGCCCTGCGGAGCCGCATAGTCAACGCCCTTGTGGGCCCGTATCTTGTTGAGGATGGGATGTTTGCGCCCGGTGCTGAAGCGCGAGCTGATGCGGGAAAAATCGACCGGCGTGCGCAGGAAATCCTTGCGCATGCTGCGGCCTTTGGGGTCGTAATAGTCGGTACGCCCCCGATCGTCGGTATAGCGTACCGCCTGATGGACCGAATCGCGGTTCACGAATTCAGCGGCCAGAATTTCACCGGTCCCAATGCGTTCCCCGTCGAGGTAGAGTTCCTCGTACAGCAGTGCGAACTGATCGCCCTGGCGAATATCGAGGGCGAAGTCGATGTCCCAGCCGAAAATGTTGGCCAGTTCCATGGTGATTTTTCCCGGCAGCTTGGCTTTCTGTGCCGCCAGGAACAGGTTGTCTTCAATGCTGCCAGCCGCCCTGACCGCGCGGCGTTCGGGCGCACGCTCTATCAGCTCTACCTGGTAGGCGGTCTCATTGTGCACCACGTGCAGCTGGTTCAGCGCATCAATTTCGTACACCAGTTCCAGCAAGCCGTCTTCCGGCGTGGTGCGCATGCGCAACTTCTGGCCCGGGTAGATTTGCGTCAGTTTCTTGGCGTCTGTCCCGCTATTGACGATCTCGTGCAGTTGGCGCGGCGGTATCTCGTGCTTGGAAAAAATCCGCGCCAGGCTGTCGCCCGGCTTTATGGTCACCTCGTGCCAGGTGCCGGGCAGCACTGTCTGGTCTGCCACCGGGGCGGGCAGGCTCGCTTCCTCAGCGGGGTCAGCGTCCAGCAGGACATCGTCGAGCGGTGCCGTGACGGGCAGCGCCGTTTCCGGTAAACTCAGTTGTAATTCTTTGACTCTTATGGCATTCGCATCAAACGAGGTGAGCGAGAACAGCCCCAGTGCGAGCCCTGAGGCAGTACCCAGCAGTGCCCAGCGCATGCCTTTGCCGCGCCGTTTTGGTGCGTAGCCGTCGTCCCAGTTAGACCCGTAATCCCGTAGCGAAGAGTTGTGATACAACACGTAAATTCCTTTTAATTGAGTTCGTAAAGCTAACTGACAATGCCTGCTTCGGTCAACTATCGGTCATCTAAGCAGTTTTTCGAGCAGAAACTGTGCCAGTCTCGTCTGGTTATCGGCCAAGATATGCTACCCTTTCGCGTCGATTTTTTCAGGTTCCGGGAGTGGATGCATGTCACAGGGTGATGGGCTGGAGCAGATCAAGCGGGGAGTGCAGGAAATCCTGGTCGAATCCGAGCTGGTGGATCGTCTGCAGGAGGGCAGACCGCTGCGAATCAAGGCGGGTTTTGACCCTACCGCGCCGGACCTGCACCTGGGGCACACGGTGCTGTTGAACAAGCTTCGGCAGTTCCAGGACCTCGGGCACGAAGCGATATTTCTGATCGGCGATTTCACCGGCATGATCGGCGACCCCACGGGCAAGAATGTAACCCGAAAACCGCTTTCCCGCGACGAAGTGATCGAGAATGCCAGGACCTACGAATCGCAGATTTTCAAGATCCTGGATCCCGAGAAGACGCTGGTGATGTTCAATTCGAGCTGGATGAGCGACATGGACGCGGCCGACCTGATTCAGCTGGCCTCCAGGCATACGGTTGCGCGCATGCTGGAACGGGATGATTTCAACAAGCGGTACACGGCAGGGCAGCCGATTGCGATTCACGAGTTCATCTATCCGCTGGTGCAGGGGTATGACTCCGTGGCCCTCCGGGCCGATGTGGAGCTCGGCGGGACCGATCAGAAATTCAACCTGCTGGTGGGTCGTCAGCTGCAGGAGTCCTACGGACAGAAGCCCCAGGTGGTCCTGACCATGCCGATCCTGGAGGGTCTGGACGGAGCTCAGAAGATGTCCAAATCACTCGGTAATTACATCGGGATCGCGGAAGCCGCGGATGAAATGTTCGGCAAGCTGATGTCGATCTCCGATGATTTGATGTGGCGTTATTTCGAATTGCTGAGCTTCCGTTCGCTGGCGGAAATCGAGAAACTGAAGCGGGATGTCGACGCCGGCTTGAATCCGCGCGATGTGAAGTTCGAACTCGGCCGGGAGATTGTCGCCCGCTTCCATTCTCCGAGTGATGCTGAGCGTGCCCAGAGCAACTTCATCGCCCGGTTCCGGCAGGGCGCCATGCCGGAGAACATGCCCGAAGTACGCTTGCCCGCGGGGCAAGAGGGTCTGGCAATCGCGAACGTGCTGAAGGGCGCCGGTCTGACGTCCAGCACCTCGGAGGCGTTGCGCATGATCAGACAGGGTGCGGTGCGTATCGACGGGGAGCGCATCGACGATGCCCAGTTGCGGCTGCAGGCAGGCACAAGCTGTATTTGCCAGGTCGGCAAACGGCGGTTCGCCCGCGTCCTGCTGGACTAGCGCCGGCGGGGGCGGTGTCCGGACTGTTCCGTTGTGGTCATAAGCAGTTTCTATCGTCTCCGTGGCTACGGGGCGGCTCCCGTCAGGCTTTCTATACTGGGTTTGGTTGCAGTCTGAACAGCACGGCCTGCGAAGAGACTGTTGCGGCAAGCGGACCTGCCGGGTTTTGCCCGGGCCTTGCATTCAGTGTCCGACGCGGTGCCCGCACGCTTCCGCAGCTGGTGTTAATGGATTTGAAGCTGCCCAAGAATGACGGGCTGGAACTGTTGCGGCGCATACGCAGCGATGAGGCGACGCGGCGCCTTCCGGTGGTCATTCTCACCTCGTCGAGCGAGGAGCGCGATATCGTGGCGGGCTATGACGCGGGCGCCGACAGCTACATCAGGAAGTCGGTCGATTTGAGTCAGTTCGTGTCGGCGGTCGGACAGCTGGGTCTGTACTGGCTGGTATTGAAGGTTGCACCGCCCCTGGCGCCTGAGGCGGGCGATCCGGGGGCGGCATAGACTACCCCCGTGCGGCGGCGGTCAACGGGCCATGAAGTGCCGTCGAAATAAATTTCGGCTGGTCGCTTGACGGGTCAGGGCCGGGCTGTATAATGCGCGCCTTCACGTCGGGGCGGGGTTTGTTCACGCAACGAAACGGAAATAAAGTATTGACGAGATCGCCGCAGTTTTTCATAATGGTCGGTCTCCGCTGGACAAGCGCCAGTGAGTTCTTTAACAGTTTAGATTAGGTAATTTGTGTGGGTGCTTACGTCGGTCTGGTTGCGTAGCTCAAAGCAACAGTCGATGAAAGCAAACTCATGAAATTCTGAGTTTTGTGTACATCGAGCCAAGATTTGTCGCCTTAAGCGACAG
>CP070738.1:1138817-1142598 GCA_020347685.1 Gammaproteobacteria bacterium
ATGATGGCCGTCCAGGAATACAGCGACACACCGATGTAGGGTGCCAGCAACCGGCCGGCGGCGATCTCCAGCACCATCAGTCCGGCCGAGCTCAGAAAGATCGCGATCGCGTACCAGGCGATGCGCCCCACCACCGGCGCAGCCGATTCAGAAGCTTCCAGTTCCATACCCTCAACCTCGCGGCGACCCTCGCCACCAGGCGCGAATATGCGCCCGCCCGCGCCGACGGGCAACAGTTATGAAAGGGTCACGCACAATCGCTCCGCCGGCCGCACAGCTGCCGGCGCACCCTGGCAACGCATCGGGCATGAACGCCTGCCTCCCCCGCCCGTCGACGGAACTCTGACGGGCCTCCGCCGCATCTCCTGTCACGGACCCGACCTGATTTAGATCAAGGCTCCGCGGGTGCGGCCGGCCGTACTATGTTTGGACGACTCACCTGTTCGGCGAACGCCCATGCCACGGATCCAGGCCAGACCAACAGCTGCCTCGCTGCCGGTAGCATCCCTTTGGGATGGCCGTTTCCGCGGCTGGCACCCGTTGCTGCTGATCGCCTGCCTGCTGCTGTTCTGTGCGCTGAGCGCCGGCGCTGCCAGCGCCCAACAGCTGGTGCAACGCTATCCGGATGCCAGGAGCTTGTTCCCCGCCGCGGACCGTTTTGGGGATATCGAAGGCGATCCGCCGGCCGCCCCCGTGTTCAGGGGCGATGAAATCATCGGCTACGTGTTCCGAACCGGCGACATTGCGCCGATTCCCGCCTATTCCGGCAAGCCGGTCAACATGCTGGTCGGGCTGGATATGGACGGACGCATCACCGGCGTCACGGTTCTGGAACACCACGAACCGATTCTGCTGGTCGGCATACCCGAGTCCAGCCTGGACGATTTCGTCGCGCAGTACGTCGGCAAACCGGTGGTGGAACACATCAAGGTCGGTGCCGGCCGGCGCGAGGGTTACACCAACGTGGACGCCATTACCGGCGCCACGGTGACCGTGCTGGTGATGAACGAGACGCTGTTGCGCGCCGCGCGCAAGGTCGCCGTGTCGCGCGGCATCATCGAACCGCCGAAGCGGGCGGTCGTTCCACCGGCCACCGTGCGCATGGATGTGTTCGACGTTCAGGACTGGAAGTTCCTGACCGGCAACGGCGCCATCCGGCGCATGTACCTCACCCGCGGCGATGTCGATCGCGCCTTCAAGGGCACACCGGCCGAGGGCATCGAGGAGGCGCCGCCCGGCGCGCAGGGCGAAACTTTTATCGATCTCTACTACGCCTATCTCAATGCCCCCACCATCGGACGCAACCTGCTGGGCGAAAGCCAGTACAACTGGCTGATGGCGGAACTGAAAGCGGGCGATCACGCCATCGCCATCATGGCCAACGGCATCTACTCCTTCAAGGGTTCCGGCTATGTGCGTGGCGGTATCTTCGACCGCATTCAGGTGATGCAGGGTGAGCGCGAGATTCCCTTCCGCGACCTGGACTACCACCGCCTGAGTGACGTGTACGCGGCGGGCATGCCGGAGTTTTCCGAGATGGGCATCTTCATCGTCCGCGCCGTACACGAGTTCGATCCCGGCTCGATCTGGAGCCTGAATCTGCTGGTCAAGCGCCAGACCGGTCCACTGGAAAGCGCGTTCTCGAGCTTCGACAGCAGCTACGAAATCCCCGAATCCTACATCGAGCGCCCGGCGCCGCTGCCCGAAGTGGCGGTAGAGGAAGAACCCATGTGGATGGCGGTGTGGCGCGAGCGTACCTTCCAGATCGCGGTGCTGGTGGCGGGCCTGAGCCTGCTGGTCGTGATCCTGGCGCTGCAGGACTGGCTGGTCAAGTTCCCCCGGCTGATCGTCAACCTGCGCCGTGCATTCCTGGTCTATACCCTGTTTTTTATCGGCTGGTACCTGCTCGGTCAGCTGTCGATCGTGAATGTCTTTACCTTCACCAGCGCCGTCATGCAGGACTTCCGCTGGGATACCTTCATGATCGATCCCACCATGTTCATTCTCTGGACCTTCGTGGCGGGCTCCCTGTTGTTCTGGGGACGCGGTGTCTACTGCGGCTGGCTGTGTCCGTTCGGCGCGCTGCAGAAACTGGTCAATGAGATCGCCCGCGCCTTTCGGGTACCGCAGTTGAACCTGCCACAGGTGCTGCACGACCGCCTGTGGGGGATCAAGTACCTCATTCTGCTGGTGCTGTTCGGCGTTTCGCTGCAGTCGCTGGCGACCGCCGAACGCTATGCGGAGATCGAGCCGTTCAAGACCGCCATCACCCTGCGCTTCGATCGCGAGCTGCCGTTCGTGGCCTACGCCCTCGGTCTGGTGGTGATCTCGGTGTTCAACTGCAAGTTCTACTGCAAGTATATCTGCCCGCTCGGCGCGGCCCTGGGCGTGCCGGCGCGACTGCGCATGGTGGACTGGCTGCGCCGGCGCCGCGAATGCGGCAGACCCTGTCAGACCTGCGCCAAGGAATGCGAGATCCAGGCGATCGACGAGGCGGGCGCAATCAACCCGAACGAATGCCATTACTGCCTGGACTGCCAGGTGACCTACTGGGACCGCTACAAGTGCCCGCCGCTGGTCGAAAAGCGCAAGAAACGCGAACGTGCCGTGGCGCGCTCCGTGAAAGCGACGGCCAACAAAACCGCGACCGAGCTGGACAACATCGATGTAGAAGAAGTGGTTTGACGGCACGGGCGTGCCGGCAAATCGAAAAACCAACCAAGGCGATACGGAGGTGTAACGATGAGCAAAGACACAGACAAACAGGGTATCACCCGGCGCGACTTCATCAGCGCCACAGCGCTGGCGGGTGCCGCCGGCGCGGGGCTGGGCAGCGGACTGATCGGCATCAGGCCGGCGCTGGCCGCGAGCGAGGCGGGCAAGGCCCACGTCGGGCCCGGTGAACTGGACGAGTATTACGGCTTCTGGAGCGGTGGTCACTCCGGTGAGATCCGCATCCTGGGTCTGCCCTCGATGCGCGAGCTGATGCGCATTCCGGTTTTCAATTACGACAGTGCGTCGGGCCACGGCATTACCAATGAGAGCAAGCGGGTGCTGGGCGAAAACGCACCGCTGAACGGTGATGCCCACCACCCGCACATGAGCTTCACCAACGGCACCTACGATGGGCGTTATCTGTTCATCAACGACAAGGCCAATACCCGTGTGGCACGCATTCGCTGCGACATCATGAAAACGGACAAGATCGTCGACATTCCCAATGCCCAGGCGATTCACGGCCTGCGGCCGCAGAAGGCACCGCGCACCGGCTACGTGTTCTGCAACGCGGAGTTCCGCATTCCGCACCCGAACGACGGCAGCTTCATGGAAGAGCCGGACAAGTACTACACCCTGTTCAGCGCCGTGGATGCCGACAGCATGGAGGTCGCCTGGCAGGTCATTGTGGACGGCAACCTGGATAACACCGACGCCGACTACGAAGGCAAATACGCCTGCTCCACCTGCTACAACTCGGAAGGCGGCGTGACCCTGGTCGAATCAATGCGCAACGAGCGCGACTGGGCGGTGGTGTTCAACATTCCTCGCATCGACGCAGCCGTCAAGGCCGGCAAGTTCCAAACCCTCGGCGACTCCAAAGTGCCGGTGGTGGACGGGCGCCACGGTTCGGATCTTACCCTGTATATTCCGATCCCCAAGAGCCCGCACGGCCTCAATACCTCGCCGGACGGCAAGTACTTCGTCGCCAATGGCAAGCTGTCGCCGACCGTCAGTGTCATTTCCACCAGGAAGCTCGATGACTGGTTTGCGGGCAAGCTCAAGG
>CP070738.1:1142698-1148221 GCA_020347685.1 Gammaproteobacteria bacterium
CAGGCCGATTTTGTGCAGCCTTACCCGGTGTTCGCCGTCTCGTTTTCCGATGTCTCCGGCACGCCGGTCGCAGCGCGTCGTTTCCGTCCCGATGAATATTTATCCGACACCCGTAATCCGGCCGCGGGCATGCAGCCGGGCGAACGCGCGCAGCTGATGCTGGAAGTGGTGGACCCGGGCAGTAATGCAGTGTCATTCCAGTTCGATTTCCTGTGACAAAAATTCTGACAGTAGAATAAAACGATCAGCGAATCTGCTGAAGTTCTAATGCGCCTGAAAATAATTTCATCCTTTGCGTAGCTTTCCGCACAGCGTTCATGCGTTGTCTGCTGTAAAGTAAAATATTGTCAAGGCCTGAACCGGAATAAACAGCTTTATTAAAGCGTCAAAAGCAAGTTTCGGGCCGCATGAAAAAACCTGCCAGGGTGCTTTTCCCGAGACAAAAGCACGGGTATGATTGGCGGCCCTTTCTCTTGTATACACAGCTGAGGAGTCGATTAACCGGCATGCAGATCGGTCCGTACACGTTGCG
Organism: Gammaproteobacteria bacterium; assembly: GCA_020347685.1. GTDB lineage: Bacteria > Pseudomonadota > Gammaproteobacteria > DSM-19610 > DSM-19610 > Thiogranum. The sequence goes on from CP070738.1 coordinate 1,143,231, forward strand.
CAATCAGCTGGTGCTGGCACCGATGGCGGGAGTCACCGATCGGCCGTTTCGACAGCTGTGCAAAAAGCTGGGGGCGGGTCTCGCGGTGTCGGAAATGGTGTCGGCGAATTCGGCCTTGTGGGGCAGCCGGCAGACGCTCAGGCGCATGGATCACGCCGGCGAAGTGGAGCCCCGCTCGATCCAGATCGCCGGTGCCGATCCCGCCATGATGGCAGCGGCCGCGCGCTTCAATGTGGAGCGCGGCGCGCAGATCATCGACATCAACATGGGCTGCCCGGCCAAGAAGGTCTGCAATGTGATGGCCGGATCCGCGCTGCTGCAGGATGAAGACCTGGTCAAGCGTATCCTGGACAGCGTGGTCGCCGCTGTGGATGTGCCGGTGACCCTGAAGATACGTACCGGTTGGGATCCGGAACACCGCAATGCGCTGTCGGTAGCCAGGATTGCCGAGCAGACCGGCGTACAGGCACTCGCCATCCACGGCCGTACTCGCGCCTGCGCTTACAAGGGAAATGCAGAGTATCACACGATTCGCTGTGTGAAACAGGCTGTATCCATACCGGTGATCGCGAACGGGGATATCACCGGTCCGCAAAAAGCAAAACAAGTATTGGACTATACCGGCGCCGACGCTGTGATGATTGGCCGCGCCGCGCAGGGACGACCCTGGATTTTCCGAGAAATCGAACAATATCTGGCCACGGGCGAGTTATTACCGGAGCTCGGGGTGGAGGAGACAAGGACCATCATGATCGGACATCTTGAAAATCTGTATTCGTTTTACGGGGATTACACGGGGGTACGAGTGGCACGTAAACACATTGGCTGGTACAGCAAGGGGCACCGCGATGGTGCAGCATTCCGTCAGCGCGTGAACCGCGTCGAGTCGATCGACGGGCAGTTGCGCATGACACACGAATTTTTCGACCGCCTCTGCGCAGCGCAGGAGCTGGCGGCATGAGCGCGGTTATCCAGGGGGGTACGGCGGAAACCTCGACGCGCTGTATTCCGACCCACGAACGCCGCAAGCAGCCGCTGCGTACCAGCGTGCTCTCGGCGCTGGAGCGCTATTTCAAGGATCTGGAAGGTCATGACCCGGAGGACGTCTACGACCTGGTGATCGGCCAGGTGGAGCACGCCATGCTGGAGTGCGTCATGACCCGCACTCGCGGTAACCAGACCCGCGCCGCCGAAGTGCTGGGCATCAACCGCAGCACGTTGCGCAAGAAGCTGAAGCAGTACAGTCTGCTTTAGCCACGGAAAGCACTGACCTATTTATTTGTTAGCCACGGAAAACACGGAAAGCACGGAAAAAAACAAGATTTCAGTGCGGCAAGGATCAGATTTCTGCGTTGCGGTTCCGGGCGGGCGCTTGAACTGGAGTGGCGAGTTGTGCACCACCGGATACCCGGACGAACGCGAACCTGTTCGAGCATGCTGCACACAAGATTTGCATTTGTCCGTGCTTTCCGTGCTTTCCGTGGCTAATAACGAATAATACTTCGGTGCCTTCCGTGGCCATTCATTCAATCAAGCTGGAAGCAATCCAATGGCAGCCATTCAACGCGCTCTAATCAGTGTTTCGGACAAGACCGGTGTGGTGGAGTTTGCCCAGCAGCTGCACCGGGCCGGGGTGGAGATACTGTCCACGGGCGGTACCGCCAGCCTGCTGGCCGACAACGGTGTGCCGGTGATCGAAGTGTCCGACCACACCGGCTTTCCCGAGATGATGGCCGGGCGGGTCAAGACCCTGCACCCGAAAATTCACGGCGGTATCCTGGGACGGCGCGGCACCGACGACGCCGTGATGCAGCAGCACGGCATCGCGCCCATCGATCTGGTGGTGGTCAATCTGTATCCGTTCGAACAGACGGTTGCGCGCGACGACTGCGACCTGGCGATGGCGATTGAAAACATCGATATCGGCGGTCCCACCCTGATCCGGGCGGCGGCCAAGAACCACGCCGCAGTGACCGTGATTGTCGACAGTGCCGATTACGCGCGGGTGCTGGAGGAAATGGCGGCCGGCGGTGGCGAAGTCAGCGCCGCGACGCGTTTCCAGCTGGCAGTGAAAACCTTCGAACATACGGCGCGCTACGACGGGGCCATCGCCAACTACCTGGGCAGCCTCAGCGCCGAGGGCGACAAGCAGGCGTTTCCGCGCACCCTCAGCCTGCAGTTCAGCAAGGTGCAATCCATGCGCTACGGCGAGAATCCGCACCAGGGCGCGGCCTTCTATACCGAGCACGCCCCGACACAAGCCTCGGTTGCGACCGCGCGCCAGTTGCAGGGCAAGGAATTGTCCTATAACAACGTCGCCGATACCGATGCGGCGCTGGAGTGCGTCAAGCAGTTTGAGGACGGGCCCGCCTGCGTGATTGTCAAACACGCCAACCCCTGCGGTGTCGCCTATGGTGGCTCACTGCTGGAAGCCTACGACCGTGCCTACCAGACCGACCCAGAGTCGGCCTTCGGTGGCATTATCGCCTTCAACCGGGCGCTGGACGCTGACACCGCGCGCGCCATTATCGAGCGCCAGTTCGTCGAAGTGATCATTGCGCCGGAGATCGCGGACGACGCTCTGCCGGTCCTGGCGGGCAAGAAAAATGTTCGCGTGCTGGCCTGCGGGGCCTGGCCGGACACCGCCGCCCCGCGGCTGGATTTCAAGCGCGTCACCGGCGGCCTGCTGGTGCAGGATGCCGACCTGCAGCTGCTCAGCCAGGTCACGGTGGTGACCCAGCGTACTCCCAGCGAGGCCGAAATGCAGGACCTGCTGTTCGCCTGGCGGGTCAGCAAGTTCGTCAAGTCCAATGCCATCGTGTATGCGCGCGACGCCATGACCATCGGTGTTGGGGCCGGGCAGATGAGCCGCGTCAACAGCGCGCGCATCGCCGCTATCAAGGCCGAGCACGCCGGGCTGCAGGTGCAGGGATCGGTGATGGCCTCCGACGCCTTCTTCCCGTTCCGCGATGGCATCGACCAGGCCGCGGCGGCCGGTATCGCCGCCGTGATCCAGCCGGGCGGCTCGATGCGCGACGAGGAAACCATCGCCGCCGCCGACGAGCACGGTATGGCGATGGTGTTCACGGGCATGCGGCATTTTCGGCATTAGTCGTTTGCGTGGGATTAGCCACGGAAAACACGGGTGCATCTATTTTTTAGCCACGGAAAACACGGAAAGCACGGAAATAGTCGAATCGAGAGTGCGCCTGGTCGCTTGGGCGAGTCTGGCAACCATCGAAGCGAGCGAGGGCATCAGTCGGACGTTCGCATTCGGAGACCCGCAAGTCCTGGACAGTCCGATGCATCTTGCCGGTGCCTGAGGAAAGGTGTTTCCGTGCTTTCCGTGGCTGTTGCATATTGTGGGACCCACAAGTCCTGGACGATCTGATGCGGGTTGCCGGTTTTTCACGGGAGGTATTTCCGTGTTTTCCGTGCTTTCCGTGGCTATCACATAAAGAGCCTTGAAAATGAACCTACTGATCATCGGCGGCGGTGGCCGCGAGCATGCACTGGCCTGGAAGGCGGCGCAGTCCCCCAGGGTCGAGAAGGTTTTCGTGGCGCCGGGCAACGCTGGCACCGAGGCCGAACCAGGCATGGAAAACGTTTCTCTCGCCGCAGAAGATATCGATGGACTGCTCGACTTCGCTAAACAAGAACACATCGAACTGACCATTGTCGGTCCCGAGGCGCCGCTGGTGGGCGGAGTGGTGGACCGTTTTCAGGCCGCCGGTCTGAGGATATTCGGGCCTTCCGCGGCGGCGGCCGAACTGGAAGGGTCCAAGGCCTTCAGCAAGGATTTTCTCGCCCGTCACCGGATTCCCACTGCCGCCTACGGCAGCTTCACCGATCTCGATCAGGCCATCGCCTACATCCGCGAGCAGGGCGCGCCCATCGTGGTCAAGGCGGACGGGCTGGCCGCGGGCAAGGGCGTGATCCTGGCCGAGACCGAACAGCAAGCCATCGATGCCTGCCGCGACATGCTGGCCGGCAATGCCTTTGGCGAGGCCGGGCACCGCGTGGTGATCGAGGAATTTCTCAGCGGCGAAGAGGCCAGCTTCATCGTCATGGTGGACGGCGAGCACGTACTGCCGCTGGCGACCTCGCAGGACCACAAGGCGCGCGACGACGGTGATACCGGTCCCAACACCGGTGGCATGGGCGCCTATTCACCGGCGCCGGTGGTTACCGAGGCGCTGCACCGGCGCATCATGGACGAGGTGATCCTGCCCACCGTGCGCGGGATGGCGGACGACGGCAAGCCCTACACCGGTTTTCTTTACGCCGGCCTCATGATCGGCGCCGACGGTGCGCCGCGGGTGCTGGAATACAACGTGCGCTTCGGCGATCCCGAAACCCAGCCCATCATGTTGCGGTTGCAGTCCGACCTGGTGGAGCTGTGCGAGGCGGCGCTGGACCGGCGCCTGGACCAGGTGCAGGCCGAGTGGGACCCGCGTGTCAGCCTCGGCGTGGTGCTGGCGGCCGGCGGCTACCCGGACAGTTACGCCAAGGGCGATGTGATCAGTGGCCTGGATACGGTGCAGGGGGAGGGCGTCAAGGTGTTCCACGCCGGCACGCGGCGGCAAGGCGACGCGGTGGTGACCAGCGGTGGGCGCGTGCTGTGCGTCTGCGCCCTGGGCGACGACGTCGCCACCGCGCAGCGGCGCGCCTATGCGGCAGTAGAAAAAATCAGCTGGAACGGCGTCTATTACCGCCGCGACATCGGCCACCGCGCCATCGCACGGATGGGGTGATACTCAGGTTAGCCACGGAAAACACGGAAAGCACGGAAAGAACATTTTTTTCCGTTAGCGACGAGGCCAAAGCGATGGTGTGAGCCGGTAGGTTGGGCTGAACGAAGTGAAGCCCAACAGGTCGGCAGCTGCTCCGTTGGGCTTCAATTCGTTCATCCCAACCGACCAACTTACCCAAAAAAAATCTTTTGTCCGTGCGTTACGTGTTTTCCGTGGCGAATAATTGTTTCCCGCTGG
>CP070738.1:1148321-1152088 GCA_020347685.1 Gammaproteobacteria bacterium
GCAGGCGCCGAAACTCGAGGGCAGGCAGCCGCTCACGCTGGTATTGAGTGCGGATGGTGACGTCTGCCAGTCGGCGGTTGTGGTGCCCGGGCTGCTCGACGACGCGCGGGCAGCGTTCCGCGAATTCGCCCAGGTACTGGCGGTACAACAGGCCAGAACCCTGGGAAACACGCCGGCCGAGTTTCAGACGCCCTGTTTCCTGGCGCGTGACGTGTACGCGGGCGATTTCCATCTCGGCGCAGGGGTCCCGCTGCTGGAATGGGCCGGCAAGGGCACACGCCGTGAATTACTGGAATACGAACGCAATGTACCTTTGGCCGAGGCGCTGTTCGTTGTCCCGGACGACCTGCGCGTTTATAAAGTCCAGACCGGCAGCCCCGGCGCCGGGGATGACGAGCGAGACCGGTAGCCGCTTACCGGTCGCAGCCCAGCTCGAGCCTGCGCCAGCCATCCGGATCGACCACCAAAGCCGTTCCGGCGGAGTACCAGTCGCCCAGATCGATTCGCGTTACCTGCCGCTCCCCTAGCCGCAGCCGGTGTGCCGCGGGCCGGTGGGTATGGCCATGGATGAGCAGGTCCACGCCGTATTCACGGATGATGCGCAGCACTTCGTCCTGGTTCACGTCCATGATGTGCTCGTCTTTACTCTGGTTGCTGAGCATACTGAGCTCGCGGGCCTGGCTTGCAAGCACCTGTCGCTCAGCCACGGGCAGCGCCAATACCCGACGCTGCCAGTGCGGATCGCGCAGCCTGCTTCGCGTGACCTGGTAGTCCCGGTCATCGGTACACAGGGAGTCACCGTGCATCAGCAGGGTCGGGACACCGTAGAGCTCGATCCGGGTAGGGTCTTCGATGAGCCCGCAACCGGTTTCATCGCCAAAGCGCTCGCCAATCAGGAAGTCCCGGTTGCCACGCATGACGTACACCGGCGTTCCTGCACTGACACACCGTCGGAGGCCGGTGCGTACCGAAGCATAGTCCGGCTCCGGGTCGTCATCGCCGATCCAGGCTTCAAACAGGTCGCCGAGTATGTAAATGGCTTCAGCCCGGCCTTGCTGTTGCTCGAGAAAGCGGAGAAAGCAGGCGAGTATTGCGGGGCGGGACGGGTGAAGATGCAGGTCGGATATAAACAGTGTTGTCACGGGCGGCGTAAGCCCCCGCTGACGCGGGGGCGGTTTGGTCAGTCCTGAACCGTGACTTTTTCGATCACGACATCCTCGACCGGGACATCCTGGTGACCGCCGCGGGATGTGGTGGAGACCTTCTCGATATCCTGGACCACGTCGAGACCCTCGACGACCTTGCCGAATACGCAATAGCCCCAGCCCTGTGACGTCGGCGCCGAGTAGTTCAGAAAGCCATTGTCTTTGACATTGATGAAGAATTGCGCGGTCGCCGAGTGAGGATTCGGTGTGCGCGCCATCGCGATGGTGCCGAGGTCGTTCTTCAGGCCGTTATCGGCCTCGTTCTGAATCGGCTCGCGCGTCTTTTTCTGGTCCATGCCGGGTTCGAAACCACCACCCTGAATCATGAACCCGGGAATGACCCGATGAAAGATGGTGCCGTCGTAGAAACCGGCTTTGGCGTATTCGACGAAGTTGGCTACGGTCCCCGGTGCCTTCTCAGCGTCGAGTTCCAGAACGATGGTGCCTTTGTTGGTCTGCATCTGCACAGTCACGGTGGAATCTCCCGTTGCGGTTTGTTCGGCTGCTCCAGCGAACCATGGCGTGAAGCAGATTAAAGCGCCTAACATGATCTTTTCAAAGAATTTCATATCTTCGTGCTCCTGTTCAGCAGCGGCTATGATAGCGGGTTAAACGCCGCTCACCAATTTTTGTTACCATGCGCGCCGTCGCGGTTCGACGAGCCTCAGTTATGTCCGGTCCCAGCATCAAAACACGGTTTGCGCCAAGCCCCAGCGGGGAAATTCACCTTGGCAACCTGCGAACTGCCCTGTTCAACGCCTTGCTTGCCGTGGGCCGGCAGGGTGTATTTCTGCTGCGCATCGAGGATACCGACGTCGAACGCAGCAGGAAAGAGCATGTCGAGGCGCTGCTACGTGACCTGCGTTGGCTCGGTCTCCACTGGCAGGAGGGTCCGGAGACCGGTGGCCCCCACGGGCCCTACTACCAGGCACAGCGTCTGGATATCTACCGTGGCTATTACGATCAGCTGGCAGCGAACGGGGCAAGTTACCCGTGCTTCTGCAGTGGCGATCAGCTCGCTATGGCGCGCCGGGCACAGCGTATCGCCGGCCAGCCGCCGCGTTATGCGGGAACCTGTGCAAACCTTTCGGCAGACGAGGTACAGCGCAGGTTGGACGCCGGTATGAAACCCACGGTGCGGTTCCGTGTGCCGGTCGGCGAAGCGATCGAGTTCGATGACCTGGCGCGCGGCAGGCAGTGTTTTCAGAGCGACGAAATCGGTGATTTCATCATTCGTCGCAGTGACGGGAGCGCGGCATTTTTTTTCACCAATGCGATAGACGATGCGCTGATGGGAGTAACGCACGTGTTGCGTGGCGAGGATCACCTGACCAACACGCCGCGGCAGTTGTTAATACTCAAGGCGCTGGGACTGCAGGCGCCCGCGTATGGGCATGTTTCCCTGCTGGTGGGAGATGACGGCGCGCCACTGTCCAAGCGGCACGGCAGCCGCAGTGTGCGGGAGCTGCGCGAGCAGGGATATCTGCCCGCCGCACTGCTTAACTACCTGGCGCGCCTCGGGCACAGCTGTGACACCGATGCCTTAGGTGATCTCGACCAGCTGGCGGCAGCCTTCTCGCTGGAGCGTCTGGGCAGGGCGCCGGCGCGCTATGACGAACAACAGCTGCGCCACTGGCAGAAGGAGGCGGTCGCCGCAGCCAGGCTGGAGGAACTGGTAGAGTGGTTCAAGCTGTCGCCCGAATACCGCCACCTGCCGGCGCCGCTGGACGATGCCGCCCTGGAGGAGCTGCTGGCAGTGCTGCGAGATAACGTGGTAATGCCGGCGGATGCCGCGGCCTGGGTGCGACGGCTCGCCGGTGACGAGCTGGAACCGGACGCGGAAGGACAGCAAATATTGGATGCAGCAGGCAGTGTGTTTTTCCAGCAGGCACTGACGGCTCTCGAAGGTGCCGGCGATTTTCGCAGTTTTGCCAATGCTGTTGGCAAGGCAGCGGGCGTGAAGGGCCGTGCCTTGTTCATGCCGCTGCGGGTTGCGCTTACCGGTGTCACCCACGGACCGGAGATGCAGCGGGTGTGGGAATGGCTGGGTCCCGCTCGTTGCCGCAGTCGCCTGCAGGATGCGTTAACAGGCCGTGGCAGTGGAGCAAATCGCGATGCTGAAAGTCTATAACAGTCTCACCCGCGCCAAAGAAGAGTTCGTGCCGATCGAACCCGGCAAGGTGCGCATGTACGTGTGCGGCATGACCGTCTACGACCTCTGCCACCTCGGCCACGCGCGGGTTCTGGTGGTGTTCGACGTCATCGTCAGGCACCTGCGCAGCCTGGGCTACGACGTGACCTATGTGCGCAACATCACCGATATCGACGATAAGATCATTGCGCGTGCCAGCGAGCAGGGCGAAAGCATGACGCAGCTCACCGACCGCTTCATCGCCGCCATGCACGAGGACGCCGATGCCCTCGGGGTGTTGCCACCCGACCTCGAACCGCGTGCCACCGAGTCGATGCACGATATTCTGGCCATGATTCAGAAGCTGGTCGACAAGGGCTACGCCTACCAGGGGGATAACGGCGACGTGTTCTATTCGGTCAGTCGCTTCG
>CP070738.1:1152188-1160133 GCA_020347685.1 Gammaproteobacteria bacterium
ACGTTGACGAGGCGGTGCGCCTGAAGGCGCTCAGGTCGACCCAGCGCATGCTCGACTTCGCCCGCAGCCGCAAAGCCGCCGTGCTGGGCGCGGGCAACGCCTGAGCCTCGCTGCCCCTGTCGGGGGCGCTTATTCACTATTCACATCGAGGACGCAGAGGGCGCGGAGAAGTTCGTATTTCGCGTTTTTAGACCTCTGCGTTCTCTGCGTCCTCGATGTGAAAGCGCTCTTCCCGGCCGGTCGCCGCCGCAGACCCGGACAAATTCCGCTATGCTTTGCGCATACCAATAAGGAAAAAAGGCGCGCATGCTAAAGGCTGGCGCCCCCAGCATACATGTCCCGACTAACGCTGCACATCTGCCGTCTGTTTCTGCTGCTGGCGCTGGCACTGCCCGCCGGCGCACGCGCCGACACATCGCCCGAGCTCAGCGAACTGCTGCAGGACATCAACGCCATCCGCCGCGACTATAAGGTCCCGGGCGTCGCGTTCACCCTGGTTTCGCCGCAGGCACTGCTGTGGAGCGGAGGTATCGGCTACGCCGACCTCGCAACGCGCCAGCCAGCCGCACCCGACACCCTGTACCAGATCGACGCCCTGTCCAGAACCGTGACGGCACTGGCGACGCTGCTGGCGGCGGAACGCGGCCGGCTGTCGCTGGACGACCGCTTGCAGGCGGTAGCGCCCGAAACCGGGCTGCACAACCCCTGGGAAGAGACGCACCCGGTGCGCATCGCGCACCTGCTGGAACAGACCGCGGGCCTGCTGGACGCGCACCCCGGCGAAACCGGGAAGCCACCCCGACAGTGCCACTGGCCACCGGGTCTGTATGCCTCCCGTTCCAGCGCCGGTACCGGACTGGCCATCGCCGCACTGCAGGCAGTCATCGACGAACCCTACGCGGCCTTCGTGCGGCGGCGCCTGTTCGCGCCGCTCGGTATGCAGCAGACCGGTGTCATCCCGGACCCGCTGACACAGGCGTCGCTTGCCAGCGGCTATGACGCCGACGGCAGAACCCTCATCCCGCCCCAGCCGTCGCGCACTGTCATCGCCAGCCCGCGCGAAATGGCAACGCTGTTGCAGCTGCTGCTGACCCGTGGCAGGTACGCCGACCGGGTGGTACTGGACGCGACCGCAATGCAACGCCTGGAAACCCCGCGCACCACGCTCGCTGCCCGGCAGGGCCTGGAATACGGTTACGGGCTGGGCAACGATCAGTCGCTGCATCGGGGCTTTCTGTTGCACGGCCAGGACGGCGCGGCCGGCGGCCATCTGTCGCGTTACGCCTACAGCCATGCGCTGGGACTCGGCTACCTGGTGGTGATCAACGCGCGCCAGCCGGCAGCACTGGCAGAGCTGCGGCTGCGCATCGAAGACTACCTGGTAGAGGGCAAGACGCCTGCGCAGCCGCCCGTCGCCGACCTTGACAGCCAGCAGCTGAAGCGTCTCAGCGGCCGCTACCAGGCGCTGACCTGGCGTTTTCCGACCCCCGACGCGGAGGCCGGGCTGCAACGCAACCGCGTCGAGGTGCGCGTGTCAGGCGGCGGGCTGGAAGTGCGTACGGCGCAGGATCTGCAGCACCGACTGCTGCCGGTCAGCGCACAGCTGTTCCGGCGCGCCGACCAGCCACTGGCCACCAGCGTCTTCGTCGAGTACGGCGACGACGTCTACTTGCTGGGCGAGTTCGGCAACTATCTCAGGGTGCCGGAAGCACGCGGGACGGCCGCTCAGAGATAGCGCAGGTACACGTACCCGCTGGCGATCACAATCGACAGCAGCATCAGCGGGAAAGCCATCAGCATGAACGGCATGAAGCGAATCGGCTGACCTGCGCGCTCGGCGAAGCCCGCCACGATGAGGTTGGCGCTGGCACCGATCAGGCTGCCGTTGCCGCCCAGACAGGAACCCAGGGCCAGCGACCACCAGAGCGGAATCAGCTGGTCGGCACCGCCCAGCGTCGGCGCCATGTTCTCGATCAGCGGAATCATGGTCGCCACGAAAGGAATATTGTCGACGATGGCAGAGGCGATGGCCGACACCCAGATAATCGAAATCGCCGTCACTGCAGGATCACCACCGGTGAGATCCAGCACCTCGTGGGCCAGCACTTCGAGCACGCCGGTAGATTCCAGGCCGTACACTACAATGAACAGGCCGATGAAAAAGAATATGGTGATCCACTCCACTTCGCCGCAGGTCTTGTGCACCTTGTGTGACTGTTCCGTGATGTGGTGCGGCAGATTGTGCAGCAGTAACAGCAGCGCCGCACCCGACATGGCAATGGTGGCCGGCTGTTTGTCGATCTCGTGCGCCAACACGAAGCCGGTCACCACCAGCGCCAGCACCAGCAGTGACTGCCACAGCAGGCGCTTGTCGGTGATGGCTTCCGCCTCCGGAATGTCCATCACCCGCTGACGGTTCTCGTCCGTGGTCTTCAGCCCGCGGCCCCAGATGAAATAGATCGGGATCAGCGTAACCGGCAGGATAAGCGCCACCACCGGTCCGAGGTTGATCAGAAAATCGTTGAAACTCAGGCCTACCGCGGAACCGATCATGATGTTGGGCGGGTCACCTATCAGGGTCGCGGTGCCGCCGATGTTGGAGGCGAAGATCTCGGCGAACAGGTAGGGGTAGGCGCTTACCTTCAACTCCTCGGTGATCAGCAGCGTCACGGGCGCGATCAGCAGCACCGTGGTCACGTTATCCAGCAGCGCCGACAGCACGGCTGTCACCAGCACCAGCATGACCAGCACGCCCCAGGGGTCGCCCCTGACCTTTTTTGCCGACCAGATCGCCAGATACTGGAAAACGCCCGATTCCTTGGTAATGGCGATGATCATCATCATGCCGGTGAGCAGGCCGATGGTATTGAAATCGATGCCGCGGATGGCGGCTTCCTGGGTCAGCACCCCGCCGAGGATCATCAACCCCGCCGCCAGCAGGGCAACGATGGCGCGGTTGATGCGCTCGATCATGATCAGCAGGTAGGTCAGCACAAACAGCGTGCCGGCAAACCATGCCGCGTCCAGGCCGAACAGCACCTGTGCCGTTTCTGCGCTATGAGTTACCACTCAGACCTCCGCAGCCAGAATGGCAGCCCCCACGTCCCAGTAGGAAATCAGCCCCTCCAGCCGGCCGCTGGCGGGATCGACCACCGGCAGGTTGGTGCGGGATTTGTACAGCGTGAACAGCGTCTGGATCAGCGGCGTATCGGGATGCACGATGGTGGCTTCTTCCAGGGTGCACACGGTGATGGGCTGGTCCTCGAACTGTTGGAAACGCCGGTGCAGGTCGGAGAGCGTCTGGCGCGGGATGTGCGCCAGATTCTCGCCCTCCTGCATGAGGAGCGCTTTCGGCAACACCATGCCAAGCAGGCAGTTGACACCGAACATGCCGAGATAGCGGCCATCGGCACCGACCACCGGCAGGCGGCGATAGCGGCCGCTCATGATAACATCCGCGGCGGTCCTGATAAGATCGGTGGGACGCAGCACCGGCGGTTCGGGATCCATCACCAGGCGCGCCGTCATGGCCGCAGCCTCGGCGAAGATCGCGTGTCAACAAAGACGGACTGAGTAACTTGCATGTGAAACCGCCGTACGCATCCGGTTAGCCTCGACCCGGCTAAGCTTGCGGGACTTGGGACGACAGGTCAACATGGAGGGCGCGGGCAGGCGCTACGCCGCAGACCCGCGAAACTGGTTCAGGCCAGCGCCAGGCGCGCTTCGGCGGGCTCCTCGGCGGCCTCGAAAAAACTGGCCGTGAGCTGACCGTTCAGTTCGCTGTGCACCAGCTGCAGCTCGTTGATGAACTCGTTGAGTCCGGCTCCTACGATGGCTGGAACGTCCACCCGCTGCACCATGCGCTGCGCCCGGCCCAGCACCCTCAGCGCCGCCTCGTTGCCGGGCATGGTGCGCAGGCACTGCTCCACTTCGCTCAGGGTGTACTGCACGGCGCGCGGGAATACCGTGTCCTGGAGCAGGAAGCGCAGCACCGCATTACCGAACACCCGCACGTGCACCTGGCGCCGGTACATCTGGTATGCCGCCAACGAGTCCAGCACGCTTTTCCACTGGATGTCGTCAAACGGCTTGAGCTCCTCGCTGTGGGTGGGCAGCAGGTTGCTGCCGCGCACATCGATGACACGCGTGGTCATGTCGGCGCGCTCCATGTTACGCCCCATGCGCAGGAAATCGTAGGTCTGGTCGTGACTCATGGTGCCGGACAGCTTGCCAGCCAGCATGTGACAGTAATCGATGACATGCCGCAGGTAGGCGTAGCGTCCGCGCCGCGAGGTGGCGGCGGCTTTGCTTTCGCTGGCATAGGCGTAAGTATCGTTCAGCGTCTCCCAGGCCGAACGCGGCACAATGGCGCGCGTGGTGCGCAGGTTCTCGCGCGCCTGCGCCAGGCACGCCACCAGGCAGTTGGGGTTGCGCGGGTCCGAGACCAGGTAGCGAATCACGTTGCGTTCGCTGGCCTCGGCATGGTTCTCGTAGAACGCCTCCCTGGAGCCCATAATGGCGACCAGCGGTTCCCAGCCCAGTTCCATGGCGCGCGGCATATCCAGCAACAGATTGTGATTGACCAGGATAATGCGCGCGGTGTTTTCCGCCCTTTCGATATAGCGCGACATCCAGTACACGCGTTCCGCAACACTCGATAACAGCATCGTTAGTTGGCCCCCGTTTCCACGATCCAGGTATCCTTGCTGCCGCCGCCCTGCGACGAGTTCACCACCAGCGAGCCCTTCCTGAGCGCCACCCGGGTAAGGCCGCCGCGCGTGACATGACTGCTTTCCCCCGACAGGATAAAGGGCCGCAGGTCGATATGACGCGGCTCGACCCGCCCGTCACACAGGGTGGGTGTAGTGGACAGCGACAGGGTGGGCTGCGCAATGTAGTTGCGCGGATCTTTTTTGATCAGCTGGGCGAAAGCCTGGCGTTCCTTGTTGCTGGCCGCCGGGCCGATCAACATGCCGTAGCCACCCGACTCGTTGGCCGGCTTGACCACCAGCTTGTCCAGGTTCGCCAGCACGTGTTGGCGCTGTGCGTCGTCCACGCACAGCCAGGTGGGCACATTGGGCAGAATCGGTTCCTCTTCCAGGTAATAGCGGATCATGTCGGGCACGAAGGCATATACCACTTTGTCGTCCGCCACCCCGGCACCGGGTGCGTTGGCGATGGCCACGTTGCCCTTTGCCCAGGCCTGCATCAGGCCGGGCACGCCGAGCACCGAATCGTAGCGAAACACCTTCGGGTCCAGAAACAGGTCGTCGACGCGCCGGTAGATGACGTCGACACGTTCGCGACCGCCTACGGTACGCAGGTACACCACGTCGTCCTGCACCACCAGGTCGCTGCCCACCACCAGCTCCACACCCATCTGCTGGGCGAGATAGGAATGTTCGAAATAGGCGGAGTTGTAGATGCCCGGGCTCAGCACCACCACGGTCGGGTAATCGGCCGGGCGCGGCGACAGCGAAGCCAGAGTGTCGAACAGCCGGGTCGGATAGCCGTCCACCGGCAGGATGCTGTAGTCCTCGAACAGCTCGGGGAACACCCGCTTCATCACCAGGCGGTTCTCCAACATGTAGGAAACCCCGGATGGTACGCGCAGGTTGTCCTCCAGCACATACAGCGTGCCATCCTTGTCGCGCACCAGGTCGCTGCCGCAGATATGCGCCCAGGTATCGAGTGCCGGCCTCACCCCCACACACTGGGGGCGAAAATTCACCGAGTGTGCCAGCACCCACTTGGGCAAGACCTTGTCCTTGACAATGCGCTGCCCTGCGTAGCTGTCGGCGATAAACATGTTGAGCGCCATGACGCGCTGCTTGAGACCTGCCTCGGTGCGGCGCCACTCGCGCGCGGTGATGATGCGCGGAATGATGTCGAACGGCCAGGTGCGGTCTATGCCACCCTCCTCGCTGTACACCGTGAAGGTGATACCCATGACGCGCATCGCCAGCTCGGCGGCGTCACGACGCTCGCGCAGCTCCTCGTCACCGAGCGAACCCAGGTAGCGGATCGCACCCCGCGCCACCGTGCGCGCATGCCCTTTGGACGTGATCAACTCGTCGTAGGCATCGCCCGCCGAATACATTTTCCATCGAATCGTCATTGCGGCTCCACCGCATCCACCCGCAGGTAATGCGGCGCAAACTCTGTGCCACCACTGCGGCGCAGCTAAGGGCTTGTATTGCCTGATTTCCGTCCCGGTGCTGCGCGGGAGCCACGCACCAAGTGGAAGCGCTGCGGCGTCGGGCGGGGAATTAGCGCACCATTTCGGCCTGCCTGTGCAAGGTTCCCGGTTAGCCGGCTTGCCTGCAGTTACGGTCTCACTCCGTCCGCGCACCTGAACAGTGATGGTGCACTATGCCCGCCGCCCGCTGCACATGGGTGCAGCCACCCCTGACGGCAGCGCGGCCGACGGATACGTCGGGGGCTGTCCTACAAGCGCCTGCTGTCGCTTGCGGGTGCGGCAGGAGCTGGCCCGGATGTTGCTGCGGACCCGGTTACCTGTTTCGCTGCCAACCTGGAAAGCTCGCCCATGACCGTTTCGACTTCGTTTCCCCGCCACGGCGACAAGCAGAACTCGGCCTTCTTCGAGGATTACCTGGTGCGCCTGCTGGAAGAGCGCGACCGCGTCGGTCTGACCGACATGATCCATGAAATCGACGCCATCATGATCACCGTGGACCCGGGACATTCGATCCGCTACATCGGCGAGCTGTGCCTGATGACGCCCTACCACTACCTGGTGACGCTGGAGAGCGAGACCCACTGGACCCACGTCCTGCGCGTGGACATGAACTCGCCCGATTTTCTGGTGCGGGAGGTGAAGGAGCCGCACACGCGCGGCATCTTCCGCAGCCTCAACGAGGTCTACCCGATCGGCGCCAGTAAGCCCAACAGCCGTTACATGGGCGAGATCCTGCGCGTGACCGATATGCACAGCGTCGTCGAGTGCCAGCAGGAACGCGAGTTCCGCTTTTTCTCCCAGGACCAGATCCGCAAACTGGAACTGCCCGGCAACCTGGCGGTGAGCAAACCCTCGCCCTATACCCACAACATCGTCGCCTACATGGAGCGACCGCTAGAGCAGATCCGCGTCTATGCACTGGGGGTGAGCGAGATCCGCTCCGATGCCCAGGAGGTCTACCTGGCCGCCAAAGAGCTGCAGAAGCAGCTGGTCATCGATGATCTGATACTGCCCATCGACCATCTCGCCACGCGCGTGTACAGCCAGAACCGCGAGGTCGCGATACTGGAGTGGCTGTCGTTGTCGAGCTATTACTACTGGGGCTCCTACGACATCCGCGACCAGAACTCCTCCACCAACGTGACCAAGAACGTGCATCACGCCCGTGAGCTACGCAGCCCGGCCAAGGTATTCACCGCCAACAACACCCCCTACTTCGTCAACCACCTGGAGCGCCTGCCGTCGCCCACCGAGACCTTCGTCAGGAACTACGGACCACGCCTGCACCACATCGCGCTGGCGGTACGCGACGGCGAAGCCAACGGCGTGCAGAATATCGAGCACGTGGTAAAACGGATCGCCGAACAGGGGCGCGACTTTCTTCTCGACGTGATCGGGTCGAAGGAACAGGGGCTGAAACAGATCTTCTCCAGCGCCTCGGAGCACTCGTCACTGATTATCGAGTACGTGCAGCGCTTCGGCGACTTCGACGGTTTTTTCGCCAAGGACAACGTCGCGGAACTCACCCACGCAGCGGGCGTCGAGGAAGAACTGTTGGAACTTCAGGCGCAGGCACGGGTCAACCGCGGCGAGGTGGTCTGAACGCGCTCGTCACGCAACTGGGCATATGCAGAAAGTACCGCAGCAATGCAGCTCCCGGCCACCCGCTCGAGGGCGGCACGCACCAAGCCTGTTTCGATTTGTCCGTAATCTCGTCCGGCACGAGGTAACACAACATTCTTATGC
>CP070738.1:1160233-1162965 GCA_020347685.1 Gammaproteobacteria bacterium
ACCTGGGCATGCTGTACACGCGCAAGGGCAACTACGATCAGGCCATGCAGGCCTTTTTGCGTTTTCAGTCGAAACCCGAGGCCTATAACAGCATGGGCTATATCTGCATGCTGGAGGGGAAGTTCAGCCGGGCCGAGGCGTTTTTCCTCGACGCGATAAGGCTGTCCCCATCCCATTTCCAGGCGGCGCAAGAAAACCTGGCGCGGGCACGGGCAGGGCATGCGAGCAAGATTGACAGCAAGACACCGGATGCCTACGGGCTCGAGGTCGACAGCCCGGCTTCGTCCAAGGGTCTGCCCTGACGGGCTGTGTTGGGGCGCGCCCCAATGAAGTAGCTTGTCCAGCGCTGACTGGCCCCGCGACAGGGCGATCCTCCCCCAGTGAAGATCGGGGTGTTTCCTGGTGCCAGCACGTGTCGCACGCAGGCCTTTCGGGCACCCAACTGAACTCGATGCCGCTTTCAGAATTCGACATTATCGAACGCTTCTTTCACCGACCAGAACGCAGTCGTGACGACGTGCTGCTGGGTATCGGCGACGACGCCGCGCTGCTGGCGGTGCCGTGCGACCGCGAGCTGGCGGTCGCCGTCGATACGCTGGTGGCCGGTCGCCACTTTCCGCCCGCCACCCGTGCGTTCGATATCGGGCACAAGGCGCTGGCGGTGAACCTGAGCGATCTGGCGGCGATGGGTGCGGAGCCCGCCTGGGGGACCCTGGCGCTGACGCTGCCCGAGGTCGACGAGGCCTGGCTGCAGTCCTTCGCCGACGGGTTCTTTACCCTGGCGGATCGCTATGATGTGCAGCTGGTGGGCGGCGATACCACGCGCGGTCCGCTGTCGGTGACGGTTCAGGTGCTCGGGCCGGTGCCCAGAGGGCGGGCGCTGCGACGCGACGGTGCGCGTCCCGGGCAGCGCATCTTTGTAACCGGCACGCTGGGCGACGCGGCCTGTGCATTGTGGCAGATGCAGGCCGGGGAGCAGGTAGCACCGCGCCTGTTGGAGCGTCTGAACCGGCCTGAGCCGCGCGTCGCGTTCGGCCGAGGGCTTGCCGCTGTCGGCAGCGCGGCAATCGACATTTCGGACGGCCTGCTGGCGGATCTCGGCCACATCGTCACTGCCAGCAACTGTGGCGCGACGGTTTGGGTCGACCGGTTGCCGCGCTCGCCGCTGCTCACGGCGCAGGTACCGTCCGCCCAGCTACTGGTCAGCCAGCTGAGTGGTGGGGACGATTACGAACTGTGTTTCTGTGTTGAGCCGACAAAGGTCGCGGCGCTGCAAGCGCTGGCGCGAGACTGCGCGCTGGCAGTAACGGAAGTCGGGGTCATTGAACCCCAGCCCGGCGTGCGCTGCCGGCACGACGACGGCTCCGACTACCAGCCAGGCGTGCGCGGATTTGATCATTTTGCCTGAGAACCGCACCGCCGCCGTGAGACCGGGTCAGGTTTTCCGCAGCCCGGTGCTGTTTCTCGCCTTCGGTTTCGGTGCCGGTCTGGCACCGCGCGCGCCCGGCACCGTCGGCACCCTGGTCGCCATCCCGCTGTACCTGGCGTTGAGTCACTTCTCCCAGGGCGTTTACCTGGCGCTGGTGATTGGCATTTCCATCGCCGGCATCTGGATCTGCCAGCGCGCGGCGCAACGGCTCGGGGTGCACGACCACCCCGGTATCGTGTGGGACGAGTTTGCGGGGTTCCTGGTGACCATGATTCCAGCGCCCGTGTCCTGGTTATGGACACTGGCCGGATTCGGGCTGTTCCGCCTTTTTGATATCTGGAAGCCGTGGCCGATATCCTGGGCGGACCGTCACTGTAAGGGGGGGCTGGGTATTATGCTGGACGATCTGCTTGCCGGGGGCCTCGCGGCTGTAGCGCTGTATTTTCTTGTCAGGCTTGCGCCATGAGGTCGGCGGGCGCGGCCGCGGGGTGTGCGGCTCGGCTGGTCGTTGTACTGGCGGTGTGCCTGGCTTCGCCTGCCGGTCGCGCGATGCAGGACCTGCACGTGGTGGCGCTGTTCAAGGACCGCGTGGTAGTGGTGATTGACGGCGTCCGGCACCTGCTGAGGGCGGGCGAAACCAGTCCGGAGGGGGTGAGGGTGGTATCGGCCGACAGCGCCGGCGCGGTGTTCGAGTACCAGGGCAGAACCCTGGAACGGCGCCTGGACGGGCGCAGCCGCGCGGCCGTATCGGCGCCGGCGGCGGCACCGGAGCATCACATCTATCGCGATACGCGCGGCATGTACCGCACCGTGGGCAGTATCAACGGACTGACGGTCGACTTTCTGGTGGATACCGGTGCCAGTGCAATTGCCATGAATGCGGCGCAGGCCCGGCGCCTGGGGATCGATTACCTGGTGGAAGGAAACTCGACTTTCGTGACCACCGCATCGGACGTGATCCGCGCCTACAAGGTCAGCCTGGACGTCGTCAGGGTTGGTGCTATCGAGCGACGCAACGTCGATGCCCTGGTGATGGACGGCGCCCAGCCCCAGGAGGTGCTGCTGGGGATGTCCTTCATGGGCGATCTGGAGATGAGCAACGAGGGCAACCGGCTGATCCTGCGACGCCGGTATTGACCGCGGAACCAGCGCCGGGCTACCGGCAGGACTCAGGTGCTTTTGACCGGGTCCTGCTCCTTGTCGCGTTCGATCAGGGCGTACGCCGAGTGGTTATGGATGGACTCGAAGTTCTCCGATTCGACCACGTAGGCCGAGACACGCTCATCCTGATTCAGCCTGGCGG
>CP070738.1:1163065-1172370 GCA_020347685.1 Gammaproteobacteria bacterium
CAGGACCAGGCGAAGGTACGGCTCCCGGCTATGGACCCGGGCCGGGCTATGGACCGGGAGCGGGTGCTCCGTACGGACCCGGTGGCTATACCAGCCCCTGAGATCGAGCCGTTACGGCGCGCGCCGTAGCCCAGCGCGACAGCCGCGCTGACGCTAGTACGGCCGCGGCCAGCGACCATTCCATACCGGAAGGGATCCGCTGGCCCCGGCCTTTCAGACATTGCAGCGAAGCGTAACAGGCTTTGCCGCGCGTCGGCTCTACCCTACACCTCGGCGATGTTCAACCAGGTATCGTGCTGGTTGCAGACGCTCAGGACGTGTATGCGACCGCTGTAGTCGCCGAGAGCGAATTCCGACAGCGGTTCCTTGTCCTGCAGCGGGTTGAACATGTTCTCGGCGACAAACCCGAAGTCCTTGTCCAGCACAATGTGCTTAACGATGTAGTGATCGTACTCTTCCATGGTGTGCCGAGTCAGAACGCGGACCGTAGCCGCCTGCTGCTGTTTCTCGACTTCGATGTTGGGCAGGTGTGACAACACTTTCTTGCTCCAGCGCCCCGGCGCATCCTCGGTGTGATAGACACCGCCGGCCATGGGCGATTCGGCCGCGCTCGCCAGCACGATGCGCGGCGCGACCATGGTGGTGCCAATACCGGCAAACCCGAAGCGAATGAAATTACGTCGGTCCATACTTTTGGCCTCCTGGTTGT
Source organism: Gammaproteobacteria bacterium (assembly GCA_020347685.1). Taxonomy (GTDB): domain Bacteria; phylum Pseudomonadota; class Gammaproteobacteria; order DSM-19610; family DSM-19610; genus Thiogranum. The sequence continues at coordinate 1,163,775 of CP070738.1, forward strand.
GGTTGCTAGCCCCGCAGGTGGCGGCCCTGGGCCGCACGGGGCATATTGTTTGTTGGGCCGGTGCCTGAACGCATTGTCAGCCCCGGCGGTCGCGAAACTCCATTGCAAGCCGGGCGCCCATAGCCGATTTTCGTAACGATTGCCGAACTATCGTTAGCCTAGTCGATGGGAACGGAAACGCAATGAAACCCGGCCGCCGCCCGCCAGGCGCGGAGGTCCGCAGACCTCCGCTGACGGTGCGACAAACGGTATGCACGCAAGGACTTACTGGCTGATACCCGAGTAGGCCGAGGCGATCACGTTGGCGACACTGGTATCGAGGTCCAGCGCGGTGTCCAGGTCGAGCTGAATCGAAACCGGAACGTTCACCGGCACGCTGGTGACCACCTGCGGGCTGAAGAAGCCACCACCGGCAACGTCCACGGGGGCGAGCTGGCCGCCCTGGGCACCGAAATTCATGCCGCCGCTGACAGTCTTCATGGAGGCGTCGTCCAGGTCCTTGCTGATTTCCAGGTCGTTAATCTTCAATGTCTTCATTTGGTGTCTCCTAAGCTTGTGACAAATACAGGTCCGGTTGGGTTGAGTCGAATGAACACAGGTGCTCACGCCTAAGCCCTAGAGCAGGAGCCGTGCCAATCTCCGCACCCGCACCGCCAATAGCTCTATACCTCACTGTTTTAACTGAGCAATTACAACACTCGCGGCTCCTCAGACATGCCCCAGGGGGTGCCTCGGCAGGTACGGAAGTCGGTTGGCAACAAACAGTCCCGTAGCCAAAGTTGGCTGGTCCCGCTCGTTACCTGGCTGGCGCAACCCGGGTCACAGCGGGAGCGCAGCGCCCAGACAAGATCAGAATCAAGAGCTCGAACCGCCTGCGAGACCTGGCGTGCTCGGTGTCAACGGAACAGCCTGATCGTCAGCCGGAGGTCGGGAAATACAGCTCGAGGTGCGGGCAATTGAGGCGCTGTTCCTCGCGAACAAACGTTTCAGCCATAATCCGTTGGCCTGGCCCCTACAAACAGACGCGGGCAGAACCGCCTGGAACCCGGTGCCCCCCTGTCCGACGTTTTTTTTCGCTTTATACAACTGAGACTTATATTCCAGGCGAGGCGCCCGCAGCCACATTGGCACGCCACCTGCAAACTACCCGGTCATCCAGCGGAGGCAAGACAGGCAAGCCGCTAGACCAGAGAGCAGCTTCTGACCATCGAATAACGGAGACCAGCACAATGAGCACACTTGTCATCAACGATTTGGCGCACAGCAAAGACCTCGACCAGGCGGCAGTACTCAAGATCTGCGGCGGCTTCAGCCTCGGCTGGACGGTAGCGCGCAACAAGCCCAGTTCCGTGAGCGGCCCGGTGCCGACCAGCATCTACAACGTTACCAACAATTACATCGACTACGACTACAACGTAATCAACCAGAACCCGACCATCTTCAACGTGTACAACGGTGGCGGAAACTCCGGCACCATCGTCAACAGCTTCGACGTGATGTCGATCTCGGCAGCCAGCCCGGCATTGATTCAGGCCGGCTCCTGACACCACGCAAACCCCACTCCTCCTCTGACTTGCGGAGTTCCTTGTGAACTCCGCTTTTTTTTCCGGGTCTTAATTGTCTGCCGCGGCAGATATGTTACGGGTCGCGACAGCAGCACTGGCATTTTGACAGTTTGCGCTAACCTCGGTTACACGTACAGGCGACGAATTTGGCTGCGGTTCCCGGAAGACCGGTACAGGGTCCGGAGTTCCCGCTATCCCGGAATGCGCGGGCACTGTGGCGCGTCTGCGCGACCGGGGATACACTTGGCAGCGGTCGCCGCGCCCTGTCCAATCCCCCGAACGACCTGCCCCGACCCCGGTCGGCCCGTGTTCCCTGAAAACCGGGCATCGGACAGGGACGGGGTCGCAATACATCCGCGCAAGACGTACTGGAGCAGTGTATGAAAATTGCAGTAATGGCCATTATTTTGCTGGTTTCCTCGGCAGGCCGGGCAGCCGCGAATGATGCCGGCGGCTTGCAGACCGATTGCGCCTGGTGGATCACGTTCGACAAATTCGATGAGGTCGGCATCGACCCCATGCTGCCGAAGCTATCCTACGTCGCGGGCGTTTACGACGGGCTGGTGTTCGGCAAATCGCAAATCAGGGATAACTTCACTTTTACCCGGTATGAAACCATGAGCGCGGCACTGGACCGGTTCTGCTCGGACGAACGCAATCATCGGGTTCCGCTGGTCCCGGCCTTGCGAGTCATCTCGATGGAGATCAAGGGTCAAAGCAAAGATGTCATAGAGAAAGAAACCAGAAGATTGAGGGACCTGGCCAGCGAACTGACACGCTAGGCAGCAAGCCACCGGTTGCCTTTCTGCGACCGGCCGTCTGTGCCCCGCCACCCCGCTCCCTGATACACCCCGCCCTGCCCCCCCGAACCGAGCTTTTCCTGTGAGTCGTCGCGTGCCAACCGGCCGTGACAGCTGGCTACGCACACCTGAGCGACGCCGGCCGCCTGCGACAACGGGCCGCTGAGCGCAGGCCAGAACGCTGTTGGGCACAACCCAACTGTCTGACCGGTTCCTGTTGGTCGCGGACAGCCCTCTGCGCCCGGCCACACCGGGCTGGCGCTTCTGCTGCCCGGCAGAGCACAGGTCAAACGCCATATTTTCCGGTACTTGCGTATATTGCCGGGTCATTTTTCCGGGTGTTGGCACGATCACTGCTTTAAGACTCATGGCAGGAGCAACACACAGCAAGCAACGAGGCGAGACCATGAACAACCTGTTGACCACGGAGACACTCAGGAGACAAAACCTGGCTTTCGTCGGCACCGGTGGTGTCAGCCAGGAAAATCGCGGCAGCGGATTCAGGCCGGCGTTCTACGACCCGGCCACGGGCCGTGCCGAGCTGGCGCGCTTCGCCGATGGTCGCCCGGCCCCGATGCACCTGCTGGACGGGCTGCCCGAGGAGTGGGTGGCACAGCGCGATAACTCCGGCCACATCGCCGCCATCAAGCCAACGGTCATCGCGGGCTTCATCCGCGGCGGCTTCTTCTACACCCGGGAACAGGCCGCTGCTGCGGCGCTGCACTGAGCAGGAATGACCGCCATGCGCAAAGACTATCTGCCCTACCTCCTCGCCCTCAGCCTGCTGTCGCTGCTGCATGTGGCGGCCAGTGCCGGCGAGATACAGACTCGCCACGACAACGCCAGCGCAGTGAGCGGCGCAGCCGCCGACGGCGCGTCGCCGGCGGCGCTTATCGAGACTACCGTACAACGGCTCATGGACCAGATGGACGGCGGTGCAGAGTCTGCCAGCAGCGAGCCGGAACAGCTCTACGCCCTGGTCAACGACACCGTGGTGCCGCATCTCGATATGCCCCGCATAGCCCGCATCGTGCTGGGTAAGCACGCCCGCAAGGTCGGTGCCGCCGAGCTGGACGAATTCACCGGCGAATTCCAGACCCTTCTGGTGCGCACCTACGCGACCTCACTGATGGCCTACCAGGGGGAGCGCATTGACGTCAGCCAGGCCGCACCAGCATCCGCCAAGGGCACCGCCACGGTCGACCTGAGAGTTCACCGCGCCGACGGTGCCCCGATCGAGCTCAGCTTCCTGACCCATAACCGCAGCGGCCCCTGGCTGGTGTACGACATCCGCATCGAGGGCATCAGCCTGGTCACCAACTACCGGTCCGAATTCTCGACTGTCCTGCGCAGCCAGGGCGTCGAAGGCCTGATCACAACGCTGAAAAACCGCAACCGGCAGGCGCTGATGGCGGCCAACCGGTGAGCGCGGCTTCAATGGTACGCTGTAACAGACATTAACCACGAAGGGCACAAAGGACACGAAGGAAAACCAGGACATTCGTTTGAGGGTTCCTTTGCCTGACTTGGTGTTCCTTTGTGGTCAAGCCTTAGCGGCTCTGATCAAGCGCCTGAAACACATTTCCACCACAAAGGCACACGGATGACACGAAGCCATCAAAAACGGGTTGCCTTCGCGCACTTCGCGTCCTTTGCGGTTACAGATGACGGGCTCTGATCCAGCGTCCAAAACCGTTCCCACCACCACGGTACAAAACAGGCACGAAGAAAATAGCAATGGTTTTCCTTCGTGTCCTTTGTGTTCCTTTGTGGTTAATAATAAAAATTCGAACCCGTCTCTAGCTCTTGGCGCGGTATTCCTTGGAGCGCAGGCCGTGTTTTTTCAGCAACGTCTGCAAGTGCGAGCGGTTCATGTCCAGCTGGCGGGCGAGTTCCGATACCTTGCCGCCCAGTTCCTGCAGTCCGCGTTCCAGGAACTGCCGTTCCGCCGCGTCACTGGCCGCTTTCTTGAGATCGGTGAGCGACATCTTGGCCAGCTCCTCGTCGCCCTGTTCCGCCTTCGTCCCCTGCGTATCGGGGCGAATGGTCTCCGGCAGGTGTTCGAAATCCGCGGTATCGCTGGCCAGGCAGGCAATGCGGAAAATGATATTGCGCAGTTCGCGTATATTCCCGGGATAGGCGTAATTGAGCAGGAATGTGCGCAACCGCCGGCTCAGCTTGACCGGCTGGCGCTGCAGCTTCTCGGCGGCCTCGTCGCCGAAATACTCGATCAGCAGCGAGATTTCGTCCTTGCGTTCGCGTAACGGCGGCAACGTCACCTGGATCACGCTCAGCCGGTAAAACAGATCCTCGCGGAAACCGCCCTCGCGGCACATTTTCATCAGGTTCTTGTTGGTGGCGGCGACGATGCGGGTATCGACATCGATGGTCTTGTCGGAACCCACGCGCTGGATTTCGTTCGACTGCAGCACACGCAGCAACTTGACCTGGCCGGGTAACGGCAGCTCGCCGATTTCGTCGAGAAAAATGGTGCCGCCGTTGGCGGCCTCGAACTTGCCGCTGCGGTCGGAGCTGGCACCCGTGAAGGCACCACGCTTGTGACCGAAAAGCTCGGACTCCAGCAGGTTGTCCGGTATGGCACCACAGTTCACGGAGATGTAGGGCTTATCGGCGCGACTGCCATTGGCGTGAATGACTTTCGCCATCAGCTCCTTGCCGGTGCCGCTCTCGCCGTCGATCAGCACCGGCAGGTCGGTGGGCGCGGCCTTTTCGGCGATTTCCAGCGCATCCAGCAGCTTCGGGCTCTCGCCGAACACACCCTCGAACACGAAACTGCGATCCAGCAGTCCCTTGCGCCGCTGCGCGGTGGTTTGCTTGCGGCCACGTTGCCCGCTGGCGGTGGCGGTGACAAAGCGTTCCTTGCGCGACAACTGCATGACCTCGTCGCGCAGCGCATTACACTGGCTGAGCAGTTTCTGTATCTGCGGACGTTCCAGTTTCGACGCCCAGCGCAGCGTCGAGCGCAGGATCTCGATTTTCTCGATCAGCCCGCCGTAGGAGATCGCCGATTCCGCTTTTGACTCTATGACTTTCATTAGCCGCTCGCAATCTGTTTCTTGACCAGTTGGAAGTACATGCCTTTCTTGTCCACCAGTTCACCGTGGCGGCCTTCCTCGACAATGCTTCCGTTGTAAAGCACCAGGATCTTGTCGGCGCTCATGATAGTGCTCAGCCGGTGCGCGATCACCACCGCCGTGCGGCCCTTGAGGATCTGCTGCATGTTGCTGAGGATGTTGCTTTCCGAATGGGTGTCCAGCGCCGAGGTGGCTTCGTCGAAAATCAGCAGGCGCGGGTTGTGGTACAGCGCGCGAGCAATACACAGACGCTGCAATTGGCCGCCCGACAGCCCCACCCCGCGTTCGCCCACTACCTGCTCGTAGCCGAGCGGCATGTTGGAAATGAAACCGTGCGCGTCGGCCAGCTTGGCCACCTCGATGATGCGGTTGCGGTCCGGGTTCTCCTCGCCGCTGGCGATGTTCTCGGCGATAGTACCCGAGAACAGCAGGTTGGACTGCATCACATAGCCGATCTGGGCCCGATAGTACTCCTTGTCGATCACGGTCAGGTCGTAACCGTCCACCGTCAGGGTGCCCTCGCTTGGCAGGTAGAACCCCACCAGCAGCTTGGCCAGCGTGGTCTTGCCCGACCCGCTCTGGCCGACGATGGCGACCAGCTCGCCGGCACGCATGGAGAAGCTGATGTTTTCCAGCACGTAGGGCGTCTCGTTGCCCCCGTAGCGGAAATACACCCCTTTCAGCTCGATATCGCCCTTGAGATCCGGCAACAGCACGCGCGAGCTGATTTCTTCCGGCTTCTGCTCGGGTTCCATTTCCAGGATGTCGCCCAGCCGCTCCATGGCCACGCCGGCCTCGTGCACCCGGTTCCACAACGCCACCAGTCCCATCAACGGGCTCAGAACACTGCCCATCAGGGCGTTGTAGGCGATCAGCTGACCTATGGTGAGCTCCTGCGCCAGCACCAGGTTGGCCCCGGTCCACAGGATAGCGATGCTGATGGTGGCGCTGAACAGCTGACTGGCGAGGCCGACCAGGATATTGAAGCGCTGCGCACGATAGCGCACGTCGAGTGAATTGGCGTACTTCTTCTCCCATTTTAGACGCATGGGGCGCTCGATACCCATGCCCTTTACGGTTTCCGCGCCGCCAATGATTTCCATCAGGGTAGACTCGGCATCGGTGGAAGCCTGAAAGGTGTCGCGCGCATAGGCTTTCAGTTTTGGCGTGACGGAAACTGTCAGGACCAGGATTGGAATGACCAGCACCAGCAGCAGCAGCGTCATCTTGGTGCTGTACATGAACAGGATGCTGAAGTAGATGAACACCATCAGCAGGTTCAGCACCGTGCTGATGGTCGACTCGGTGAGAAACGCACGGATGGTCTGATTTTCCTGGAAGCGCGCGAAGATGTCGCCGGTCTTGCGCTTGGCGAAAAACGGAATCGGCAGCGACAGAGCGTGTTTCAGGAACCCCGACATCATGGAGAAATCCATGTTGCGTACCATGAAGTTGGACAGGAACGCGCGCATCACCGTAGTAAGCTGAGTGAACACGTTGGCGAGAATCAGCCCCACGATCAGCAGATGCAGCAGCGACACATTCTCGTGCACGATCACCTCGTCCAGAATGTGCTGGATGATGATCGGCGGTGCCACTCCCAGCAGCTGGATGACAAAGGTGGCGATGAACAGGTGCGCGAGAATCGTCTTGTAAGGCTTGACGTAGCTGATGAAGCGCAGCCAGGGCGAGCGCGCCGCCGCCAGCTGCACCATGTCGCTGCCCGGCGTGAACAGCAGGCAGGTGCCGGTCCAGCCCTTTTCGAACTCCTCCACCGTCATCCTGCGGAAGCCCGGTCCGGGGTCCGCCACCCACACGTGGTGCTTGGACATGCCGTACACAATGATGTAGTGGTAACCCTCCCAGTGGGCGATGAACGGCAGCTCGAAACCGAGCAGCGCCTGGTAAGTGCACTGCACCCCGCGGGTGGTGAAGCCCAGCGATTCGCCGACCCGCGCCAGGCTGTCGAGGGTGGCGCCTTCGCGCGTCACATTGGCGAGTTCGCGTAGCTTGCCGAGCGTCATGGGAATGCCGTAGTGCCTGCAGATCATGGCCAGGCAGGCGGCGCCGCAATCCATTTCCTCGGCCTGTTCCACCAGGCGGAAGCGCTTGATAATGCGCTCGCCCGACTCCGGGCGCGACCACAGGTCCAGCAGCAGTGGCCGCTTGCGGCGTTCGGACAGCACCTTCTGCCGTTCCAGGTCACGCTCGAAGAAGCGCACGCGCTCTTCCAGCACTTCGCGCAGTTTCGGATTGCGCTCCAGGATGAAGTGCACGGTGCGTTCCGGTATCACCAGCAGCACCACGTCGGTTTCCGCGATCACCGAGGCGGGCTGCTCCTGGCGCAGCAGGCAGGCCTTCTCGCCGAAAAGTTCGCCCTGCTCCAGGTTGCCGAGCGGATACTCGGTCTTGCCCTCCCTGTGCACCAGGCGCACCCGCCCCTGACGCAGCACGTACAGGCGCCGGTCATCGGCGCTGCCCTGCTCCAGGATGACCTTGCCGGCCTTGATGCGCTTGATACCGACGCTGCGGATGTATTCCTCGATCTCGCTCTTGTCGACCTTGCCGCGCAGCTTGAACAGTCGCGAGACGAAGCCGCCCAGGGAACTGATGGCCACATAGCTGGCGATGAAAGTCTGCGCGTCGCGATTGCTGTCCAGCACCGGGGCGAAACCGGCACGCGGGAAGAACAGCAGTTCGGTCTTGGACGAGGCCCGTACCGAGGATTCATGCGGGTAGTCGCGCAACACCGCCATTTCGCCGAACACTTCGCCGGCCTTGCGCACCCCCATGCTGATTTCCTTGCCCTGCTCCTCGGTGAAGATACGCACCGCACCGCTCTTGATGACATACAGCCCGTCGCCGGGATCACCGGCGTTGTACACGGTTTCGCCGAACTCATAGGTCTTGAGCTCGGCGCTGGACGCCAGCGTTTCCAGTTCGCCCGGGTTGAAGGCGGAAAACATTTCCACCGAGCCGAGAAACTCAACCGAACAGTGCTGACTCAAAACACGCGCTCCTTTTCCAGCTGCCGCGCAGCTGCGTGTTTCCCCCCGGGGTGCTGGTGAAATGTCTGCATGTGGGGCGCTACAGGATCTCGATATTGTGTTCGCGGGCGCGCGCCGCGATCCATGCA
>CP070738.1:1172470-1176020 GCA_020347685.1 Gammaproteobacteria bacterium
CCTCGTAAACGGCGAGGTCCTGAGCGGAAGCCATGAGCTGAACGAAGCGGACCAGATTCAGATCGGCAAGCACACCCTGAGCTTCTCGGCGGAAGGCGAAGGGTTCCGGACGCCGACAAGCGTCACCCATCTATCGCGCGATGCCTGGTTTCAGATCCACAGCGGCAGCCACCTGGGGCGAACCATCCGGCTGGACAAGGCGTTCACCCGGATTGGCAAACCGGATGGCCACCTGGCCGTAGTCGCCCGCCGGGGCGACGGATACTACTTGTCGCACCTCCAAGGTGACACCCCGCCGCAGATCAATGAACGCGACATCGGCGAAAACGCTACCCGATTGAAAGATAAAGATATTGTGTCTGTAGGACAGCTTACGGTGCAATTTTACTCCGACCAGGCGAGCGACGCCGGGGCGACGCATTCCGACCCGGCTGACCGGCAACAACGCCGCTTCACCCGCATTCCCTTCAACGTGCCGGTGACACTGCATTCAGGTGCAGACAGCTGGGACACTGAACTGATCGATATTTCTCTGCACGGGGCGCTGATCAAGGCACCCGCGTCACTGATAGCCAGTACGGACCACGAGTATCAGCTGTCCGTGCACCTGGATGGCGGACACGACATTTGTATGGATGTTGTGATCGCCCACCAGCAGAACGACGAACTGGGGCTACGCTGCGTGGATATCGATCTGGACAGTATCACCCACCTGCGCAGACTGGTTGAACTCAATCTGGGAGAAACCGAACTTCTCGAGCGGGAGCTTTCGGCACTCGGCTAGACATCGAGAGCAACCGGCAACGACGGGCTTTGACCTCCCGCCCGGTCAAGGCCTTGGAAACGTATGCCAAAACGGCCCATTGCTGCAAAAATCCGCGCTTTACGCAAACCAGTCCAGCACGTCCGAATACCGCGAAACGGCCTGAATCTCCAGGCCGTCGATCTTGGATTTTGGCGCGTTGGCCGCTGGCACAAGTGCTTTCCTGAACCCCAGCTTTGCTGCCTCGCGCAGCCGCTGTTGCCCATTCGGCACCGGGCGGACCTCACCGGCAAGCCCCACCTCGCCAAACACTACCAGATCGTTCGGCAAGGTACGGTCACGGAAACTTGAAAGCACGGCCAGCAGCACCGCCAGATCGGCCGCGGTTTCATTGACACGCACACCGCCGACGACATTGACAAATACGTCCTGATCGCTCATCAGCACGCCACCATGGCGGTGCTGCACAGCAAGTAGCATGGCCAGCCGGTTATGCTCGAGACCGAGCGTGACCCGCCTCGGATTGGATAACTGGCTATCGTCCACCAGCGCCTGCACCTCCACCAGCAGAGGGCGCGTACCCTCCATGGTCACAAGGATTACACTGCCCGCAACCGGCTGCTCGTGGCGCGACAGAAATATCGAGGACGGGTTACGGACCTCTTTCAACCCCTTGTCGGTCATTGCGAACACGCCCAGTTCGTTGACTGCACCGAAACGGTTCTTAATGGCCCGTATCACACGGTAGCGGCCGCCCGGATCACCTTCAAAATACAGCACGGTGTCGACCATGTGCTCGAGCACACGCGGGCCAGCCAGCGTTCCCTCTTTAGTAACGTGACCAACCAGAAACAGCGCCGTGCCGGTTTGCTTGGCAAAACGCACCAGCTGGGCCGCACTCTCACGCACCTGGCCGACCGATCCAGGGGCGGATTGCAGAAGCTCGGTGTAGAGCGTCTGCACCGAATCAATGACCATCACCTGGGGGAATTCACTGCGTGCATGCTGCACGATGCGTTCGACCGAAGTTTCAGCCAACAGTCGGACCTGATCAGCCTGCAGTCCCATGCGCCTGGCCCGCAAAGAAACCTGTTCCGGCGATTCCTCCCCCGTTACATAGAGCGATTTCAGCTTGTCCGAGAACGCAGCCAGCGCCTGCAGCAACAAGGTCGACTTGCCAATACCCGGATCACCACCGATCAGTACAACCGAGCCGGCTACCAGGCCTCCGCCCAGTACGCGGTCAAGCTCCTGCACACCGACTGAGACCCGCGTTTCCTCTCCGGGCCGGACCTCCGCGAGAGTCTGGATTCGCGCCGCACCGTCACCCGCATACCCGGCAAATCGACCAGTCGCGGGCCCACCTGATACCACCGACAGGCTCTCAGTCAGGGAATTCCATGCGCCACAATCAGGGCACTGCCCCGACCACTTCGGGCTCTGGGAGCCACATTCAGTGCATTGGTAGAGGAGTTTAGATTTGGCCATCACGATCTCGCCGGCAGACTATTATAAGGGATAAGAAGGCTCTTCGCAGAAGCCATTACAGCGGCCAGAATGACCTGGGCAAATATGAGGGCGCTACGTTGCGCTAAGCGCTCGCTCAAGACAATCCGTCTCCGTCAAGAAAGGACGAAATCCCAACATGAGAACTTGCATTCAAATAGACATAGTCCAGATAGCACAGCCAAGCGCAGCGGTCGTCTCAATGAGGTTTCACCATCGATCGACACTCATCTCGAATATCTACGAATATACGCTATATGATTCAAATGAAACTCCTTCACGCGAGGCGAGTTTGGCAGCAATAAGGGTAGTGTACTTCCTCGCCTGAATCTGGCAATCTTGCGCAAATTGGAAGCGGGATTCACACGAAGGGACTCGCGGCTCTAAGGAGAGTTGGAGGAGCACGGGTGCTGAATACAAGTGATGACCTGTTAGAACGACGTCTGCGTAATGTCACGGTCAAGCGGGATACCGCGAACCGGGCGGTTTGGGTGGAACTCAGTTACACTCAACGCCCGTGTTTTTCGACTGAAATTCTGACGGACATTCGAACCGCTCAGCATGCCATCTGCCAAACCGCCCGGACAGAATTTGAACAGGGTGCGGACGACCGACTTTTGTTCCAGGTTCTTGCATCCACCGATGCGCGCACTTTCAGTCTCGGTGGTGATCTCACCTATTTCATCGAGCTGATTGAAGCCGGAGACCGCGAAGGGCTCTATGCATATGCAAAATCCTGCATCGATATTCAGTTTGCCTCGGTTACGCACTACGATATCCCCTTTACCACAATTGCCTTGGTGCAGGGTGAGGCCTTGGGCGGAGGCTTTGAAGCGGCCTTGTCGAACAATGTGCTGATCGCCGAGGAATCGGCACGCTTCGGCTTCCCGGAGATCCATTTCGGCATGTTTCCAGGGATGGGCGCAATCTCTTTATTAACCCGCAAGACGGCTCCGGCGCTGGGGCGGCGGCTTATCATGGATCGCCGCCTGCACACGGCCGAGGAACTCTACGACATGGGTGTGGTTGACGTGTTGGCACCCGATGGCGAAGGTCGCGCGGCAGTGCTGAATTATATGCACCGCCACGCAGCGATAGCACCAGGTCTGCACGGATTCCAGGCTGCGGTAGACCGAGTCATGCCGTTAAGCTATGAAGAGCTAAATGACATTGTCGAACATTGGGTCGACGCCGCGCTGCAACTGAGCGACAAGAACCGCCGTCTCATGGCTTATTTCGCTCGGGCCCAAGCGAACCGGGCGGCGGGAATCACAACAGCAT
>CP070738.1:1176120-1183290 GCA_020347685.1 Gammaproteobacteria bacterium
TGTTTCCCGTAGCGTATCCAGCCGTCGTTCGATACCCCGTTGAGGCTGGCGATGACCGGGATGTCCAGCGATGCTTTGAGTGCCGACAGCAGCTCCAGGTATTCGTCCAAGGGGGTGGAACATTCTTCCGGAATCGGCAGAAAACTGTCCGCTTCGCCGAAACCGATGGCTTGTTCGTGCAGGAAGCGGGCGACGCTTTCTTCCGACTGGCGCACCTCTTCCTCGAACAGGGATGGCATCACGATTGCCGCCGCCCCGGCATCCTCGAGGCGGCGCGCCGTGGCCGCGTCACCGGTCAGGGGAGAAGAGGAGGGTACCAGCGGGTTGCTCAGCTTGAGCCCGAGGTATTCGGTTGCAAGGTCGACCATGGCTAAGGCTCCTCTCCAGTAGAAGTGGTGTCGTCGGAGTCCGCGTCCCAGGGCAGCTCCGCCAGTTGTTGAAGGTGATGATAGCGCGTCACGGCATCTTTTTGCGATTGTTCCAGCAAAGCCTCGGCCGCGTCCGGGTGTGATTGCCACAGCATGCTGAAACGGGTCTCGGTCTCGGCGAAGCGGCGGTAGGGAATGGACGGCGCATCGCAATCGAGGTGCAAGGGGTTTTTTCCCCGCGCCGCGCGCGACGGCGCGTAGCGGAACAGCGGCCAGTGACCGCTCTGTACCGCCAGCTGTTGCTGACGGTGATTGTTGGCCAGATCCACGCCGTGCGCGATACAGGGCGCGTAAGCCACGATCAGCGACGGGCCCGGGTGCGCTTCGGCTTCCAGGAAGGCTCGCACCGTCTGGACGTCCTTGGCGCCGTAGGCCACCTGCGCGACATACACCTGCTCGTAGTCCATGGCCAGCCTGGCCAGGTCTTTTTTGGCCACCGGCTTGCCGGCGGCGGAGAACTTGGCGACCGCGCCGCGAGGTGTCGCCTTGGAGGTCTGTCCGCCGGTGTTGGAATAGACCTCGGTGTCCAGCACCAGCAGGTTTACATCGAGGCCGGAAGCCAGCACATGATCCAGTCCTCCGTAACCGATGTCATAGGCCCATCCATCGCCGCCGATGATCCACACGCTCCTGCGCAACAGGGTATCGGCGACATGCTCGAGTTCCCGCGCCTCGGGCTGATCGATGGCTGTGAGTCGCGCGCGCAACTCGCTGACACGCTCGCGCTGGGCATGAATACCCCGTTCCTGCGACTGGTCGGCGTCCAGCAACGCCGCGATCAGCGCGGCATCCAGTTTGCCCCGCAGTTTGCGCAGCAGCTCGCCTGCGTACTCGGCCTGTTTGTCGATGGCGATGCGCATGCCCAGGCCGAATTCGGCGTTGTCCTCGAACAGGGAGTTGGACCAGGCCGGTCCGCGCCCCGCGTTATTCAGGGTCCAGGGCGTGGTCGGCAGGTTGCCTCCGTAGATCGAGGAGCAGCCGGTGGCGTTGGCCACCAGCATGCGGTCGCCGAACAGCTGGGTGGCGAGCTTGATATAGGGGGTCTCACCGCAACCGACACAGGCGCCGGAGAACTCGAACAGCGGCTGCAACAACATGGCGCCCTTGATGCTCTCGCGCTTGACCTCGCGCCGATCATACTCGGGCAGCTTCAGGAAGAACGCCCAGTTGTCACGTTCTGCGTCCCGCAGTCCGTCGACCGGCAGCATATTGAGCGCCTTGCGGCTCGCATTGGACTTGTCGCGAATCGGGCAGATATCGACGCACAGCCCGCAGCCGGTGCAGTCTTCGGGCGCCACCTGGTAGGCGATGTGATAATCCTGCGGGTAGTCCTTGCCCTTGATTGGCGCGCTCTTGAAGGTGGCGGGTGCACCCTGCAGGTGTTCGGCGGCAAACAACTTGCTGCGTATAACGCCGTGCGGACACACCAGCGGACACTTGCCGCAGTGGGTGCACAGATCGGTTTCCCATACCGGGATCTCCAGCGCCAGCTTGCGTTTCTCGTAGGCCGCGGTACCGAGCGGAAAGGTCCCGTCGGCGGGCATCAGACTGACCGGCAGCGCATCGCCGCGCCCGGCGATCAGCTGCGCGGTGAAATCCCGCACGAACGCCGGTGCGTCCTCGCCCACCGCCGGCGGCCGCTCGCGGGTGCTGCTTGGTTCAGCCGGTACCTGTATCTCGTGGAGGTGGGCCAGCGCCGCATCGATGGCGCGAAAGTTGAAGTCCACGATGCGCCGCCCCTTGGCGCCGTAGGTCTGTTGCACGGCGTCCTTGATTGCCTCGATCGCCTGGTCGCGTGGTAACACATCGGAGATGGCGAAGAAACAGGTCTGCATAATGGTGTTGATGCGCTTGCCCATCTGCGTCTGTTCGGCGATACGATAGGCGTCGATGCAATAAAAGCGGATTTTCTTATCGATCATCCGCTGCTGCATTTTGCGCGGCAGGCTGTCCCACACGCGGTCCGGTGGCTCGGGTGAATTGAGCAGGAAAACGCCATTGTCGGCCGCCTTGTCGAGCATGTCGAACCGGTCCAGGAACAGCGGCTGGTGACAGGCGACAAAGTGCGCGTCCCGGTCGCCGATCAGGTAACTCGAGCGAATCGGCTGTTTGCCGAAGCGCAGGTGAGAAACCGTTACCGCGCCCGCTTTCTTGGAGTCGTAGACAAAATAGCCCTGTGCATAGAGGTCGGTGGCCTCGCCGATGATCTTTATCGAATTCTTGTTGGCGCTCACAGTGCCGTCCGAGCCGAGGCCATAGAAGACCGCCTGCACAGCGTCGGCGTGCGCGTCGGTGCGGAAGCCCGTGTCCCATTCGAGACTCGTGTGGGAGACGTCGTCGTGGACGCCGATGGTGAAATTGTGGCGCGGGTCTTCGTTACGCAGTTCATCGAACACGGCCTTGATCATGCCGGGCGTGAATTCCTTGGATGACAGACCGTAGCGTCCGCCGCTGACCACGGGCAGGGCCTGGAAACGGGGCTCGCTGCAGCAGCAATGCCGGGCCAGGGCGCTGATGACATCCTTGTACAGGGGTTCGCCGTCGGCACCGGGCTCCTTGGTCCGGTCCAGTACCGCGATGCGTTTAACCGCGGGCGGCAGCGCGTCGATCAACGCCGCGGACGGAAACGGGCGATACAGGCGCACCCGCAACACACCGACCTTTTCGCCCTGGCGGTTGAGATAGTCGACGACTTCCGCTGCCGCCTCGGCGCCCGAGCCCATCAGTACCATGACGCGCTCGGCCTGCGGGTCACCCGTGTAGTCGACCAGCCGGTAGCGGCGCCCGCTCAGTTCGCCGAAACGTTCCATCGCCGAGTCGACCACGGCGGGGAAGCGTTCATAAAAGGGGTTCACGGTTTCGCGCCCCTGGAAATACACATCGGGGTTCTGCGATGAGCCGCGCAGCACCGGGTGTTCGGGGTCGAGCGCGCGATCGCGGTGTGCCTGCACAAGAGTATCGTCGACCATCGCGCGCAGCAGCGGCGCGTCGACCGCGCTGATCTTGGCCACTTCGTGCGAGGTGCGGAAACCGTCGAAGAAATGCAGCACCGGAATGCGGCCTTCGAGCGCGGCAACGTGGGCGATCACGGACAGGTCCTGGGCTTCCTGCACCGACGCCGAGGCCAGCATGGCAAAGCCGGTGGCGCGTGTGGCCATGACATCGCTGTGGTCGCCGAATATGGACAGGGCCTGCACCGCCAGCGAACGGGCGGCAACATGGAACACCGTCGGCGTGAGTTCGCCGGCGATCTTGTACATGTTGGGGATCATCAGCAGCAGGCCCTGGGAGGCGGTGAAGGTGGTGGCCAGTGCCCCGGCCTGCAGCGCGCCGTGTACTGCGCCGGCGGCGCCGGCTTCGCTCTGCATTTCGACGATGCGAGGTACCGTGCCCCACAGGTTGGTTTGACCGCTGGCCGACCACGCGTCGGCCAGTTCACCCATGGGCGAGGCGGGCGTGATAGGGTAGATGGCGCATACGTCGCTGAGCTGATGCGCGACGCGGGCCGCGGCTTCGTTACCGTCAATGGTGATCTGCCTGGATGCCATTACAGATTCCAATCGGGGCTGAAGTTTTCAGAATAGGACTATGCAGCCGGCTGCGCTAGAGCTAGCGCATGAAGGTTTGACAGAAATCAAGATTTATCCGCCCGGAGCGCCAGAAACGCGCTTTGCGCGGGCCAGGGTAGCTTCGCCCGGCTGGAGCAGCGGCCTGTGGTGGCGAGCCTGGCGCCGATGACGATATTTCGCCGGTAGAGTATGACCCAGGCAGGTGACAGGCTCCGGTAGACGCTACGATATTGCATGTCTCAGCGGCGGATTTCCTGGACCGCATCCAGAGCGGCTTGAACCACGGCCTTGATCAGTCTTGCATAAATAAGGTCAGCCTTCCCGAGGCTCGCATTTGCACACAGTACAATTGTCAGATCAATATCAGGAAGGTACATCATGTCCGCCTGGTAGCCCGGATCGACCCCGTCGTGCGTGTACCAGCGGCCGGGCCCCCAGGGTTCCTGCTGCACGTAGATGCCCATTCCATAGCCGGAAGATACACGACCTGATTTCGCAACATGCGTCATCTGCGTTCGCATGGTCTCACTCAAAATCTCCTCGGTGGTAAAGAGCGATTTGAGGAATAGGGCCAGTTCAGCCGGTGTGCTGTGGATGCCGGAATCCGCAAGCGCGTAGTGGCTATACCAGGGGTACGTATCGATAATACGATTGTGCCTCTTGATGTAGCCGTGCGCGTGTTTTTCGCTTGTAATGGTGTCCTGGCCGTTGAACGTATGTTGCAGCCCGAGGGGCGCCAGGATGCGTTTGCGAATGACTGCGTGGAGGGGCTGTGCGGCAACCTGTTCGATAATCGCGCCCAACAGGATGTAATTGCTGTTGGAGTAATAATAATCAGTGCCCGGTTCAAAAAGCAGGGGCTTGTCATAAAGGTAAGGAATGACGTCGCTGTGGGTCCATTGCCGCTGCGGGTCTCTGACAAAATCGGATCGCCAGGCCTTATCATCATTCATGTAGTCGATAAGGCCGGTGGTATGGCTGAGGAGATGGCGGAGCGTGATTGTGCCACTGAATGGAATAAGAGTCGTCAGCTCAGCTGGAAGCCAGGTCGTTATAGGCGCCTCTAAAGCGAGTCGCCCTTCATCGCAGAGCTGTAAAGCAACGGCGGCTGTGAATGTCTTGCCAAGGCTTGCCACGTACATCGCATGATTCGTTGTGAGCGGTTCGCCAGTGCTCAGATCCGCAACGCCGGCTGCACCGTGGAAGTCGACGCCAGGCCCTTTGACCCGTAACGATACGCCCGGCAGTCCATCCCTGGCAGCTGCTTCGAGTAAGGACTGAAGGCGGGCGTTATGCGGCGGCGTGCCGGCGTTCGTGCGCGTAAATTCTCCCAGCCGGTCATTTCCGTGTGCCAACTCAGGTACCAGCGACACGATCAGGGTGAGGAAGACCGCAAACGCTCGCTGACAGGTAGACATAATTGTCGTTCGAGTGGATAGGGTTGTCTAAACATATTCAGGTTTGCACTGAAGGCGTGTGGCAGCGTTGACAGCATAACAGGCTTGTTAACAAACACCGTATCCGGCCACCTTCGGGGATTCATCATATCGAAAAAAACCCGCTTAAGCGGGGTCAGTGATCTTCTTTTTACGCTTGCTCGCTAGTCCAGACCCTTTTTGGATGTGTCCGGGAAATCGGGGTAAAACCCACCGCAGAGCGGCGATCGGTATATGAGGAAGGGTTTCGGTACCCCTTGTTTTGTGCTTATTTCGAGTTTTTGCACAGCCTCGGTCGAAAGCCGCCCTTTAGCAAATTCTGATATAAAGTCGTTAAGTTCCGATTCGGGTAGTCACCTTGCTCCTCCAGGTCGGGCTGGTATTCTGCCGTGTCGATGCTGAACAGCAGCTCGCCCTGTTCCACCCGGGTGCTCGGTTCTAAGTGCATGCTCAACGGAATACCGGATACTCGGGCGCGTATTTCCGCCAATCGGACGCGGCGACGGTGCCGGTGAAATCAGGGTGGTCGTTCACTTCCTGACGCTGGGGGAGGGCAACGGTGACCTTGGGTGGTGGTGCATACTGGTTTGCCTGTTCACAGCCGGCAAGCAAAACAATGGACAGCAGGAGCGAGAAAAAGGTCACATTGTTTGTCATGGTATGCCTTCGTTTTTCGATATCAGGCAGGATCGCGCATGAGCGCAAGAGGATAGGGCTGCGTGATGAATGCATAGTATCCATAGAAGTAGTCGGGTATCACCTGTCAGAAGTTATGCGAAAAAGGATATGTAAAGGGGAGCATGCTAAAATTTGCGCATTGGTGACGAGATCGAGTCGAGGTAGCGGATGGATAGCACTGGTTGCGCTGCAGGAGAGCCTTTTGCCCTAAGGGTGCTGGGTGACATGATGGAGCCCGAATTCGAGCACGGTTGCGTGATTGTGATCGACCCCGAGGGCCACGTGAAGGATGGCTGCTTTGTGGTGGCCCGGCATAATGATGAGTTCTTTTTCCGGCAGCTGGCCATCGAAGGCGATCGCTACCTGCTGAAGTGCCTGAATCACGCGTACGACGAAGTCGTCGAGATTTCCGGCATGGATGCCATCCACGGTGTGGTGACCCAGAAAGCCGGCAAACGGCGCAAGGACCGCAAGCGCTACGGGTGAAAGACCGTATTAACCACAAAGGAACACGAAGGAAGACCTTTTGAAGAGAACCGCTACCGCCTGCGATCGAGCGGGTCGCGGCTGTTTTGTGGCGGCAATACTCGGACCATGCACTTGAAGCGCCGCGTTACCAGCAAGGCGGGCCAAGGCGCAGCAAGGAATTTCTATCTTACCTTTGTTTCCCTTCGTGTTCCTTTGTGGTTCATTGTTTAAGTAACGGGGCAGACAAAAGTAGGACCTGATGCCTTATTTTCTGCTGAGCTGCTCCGGTCTCAGCTTGGGCGTGAAGTAATCGATAGCGGTGTCGTCGTCCACGACCTGTCCGCTGGCGTCCACCATCTCCTGCTCGTAGTCGCTCCAGCCGCGCAGACCGGTTTTCAGGGACCTGACCTTCGCATAGCCCATTTTCTGCATCACATCGGCGGCCAGCACGCTGCGTTTGCCGGAGCGGCAGATCACCACGATGTCGCGCTCCCGCGCCTCGACCAGTTCCGGTACCGTTTCCTCGTAATCGTATTCGCAGGCGGATTCCAGCACGCCGCGCGGCACGTTAACGGAATTCCTGATGTGCAT
>CP070738.1:1183390-1190204 GCA_020347685.1 Gammaproteobacteria bacterium
GATCGGCGTGGCCGCCCTGCACGCCGGCGCCGCGCTCAAGCATCACTTCGTTGACCGTGACCGCACGCTCAGACGCATGCTGAGCAGTAAACCCTGATACCATCAACGCCGGAAAACCGGGAGGAGACGGAATGAGAAACCGACTGTTCAACTGCGCCGCGCTGGCGCTGGCGTTGAGCGCTGCCAGCCTGGCGCAGGGCGCCGATTACGTTATCGATACCCAGGGTGCACACGCCTTCATCCAGTTCCGCATCAAGCACCTCGGCTACAGCTGGTTACTGGGACGTTTCAACGACTTCGAGGGACGGTTCTCCTACGACAAGGAACACCCGGCCGCATCGAAAGTGGAGGTGACCATCCGCACAGCCAGCATCGACTCCAATCACGCCGAACGTGACAAGCACCTGCGCGGGGAGGATTTCCTCGCCGTGGACAAGTACCCCGAGGCGCGTTTCGTAAGCACCGCGTTCAGGGAAGACGATGACGGCACGGCGAGGCTGAGCGGCGAATTGACGCTGCGCGGCGTCACCCGCCCGGTCGCCATCGAAGTGCAGCACATCGGCCACGGCCCCGATCCCTGGGGCGGCTACCGGCGCGGTTTTCAGGGCACCACGGTATTGAAACTGGCGGATTTCGGTATCGACTACGACCTCGGCCCGGCAGCGCGCGAGGTGGAGCTGTTTCTGTCCGTGGAGGGAATTGGCCAGTAACCTGGGCGCCACCTGTCGAGGACCGGGAAACGCAAAAGCCTGCGGGCATCCCCGGCGCAGGCTGTTGCTGTGCTGCTTGGGTGGCGGCGCGCTGCCTGCATCAGCAGCGGCCGCTGACGAAGCCCGCCGGCCGTCAGGCCGGCAAGGCAAAGCGGGTCGGCGTTATTCCGGCAAGCGCGGTGCAGGCGCCTGCTGACGGGAGCTATCCGGCGTCGGATTCACCACAATGGTGCTGGGTCCCTGGCCGTAGCCCGGATAGCCGCCCCAGCCACCGTAACCGGGGTAACCACCCCAGCCGCCGTAGGGTCCACCGTAGCCGTACGGACCGTAGCCGTAGGGACCATAGCCCCCGTAGGGACCATAACCACGGTAGTAGCCGCGGTCATAACGATCGTCATCGTCGAACCAGCGGGACGGGTTCATCACGTTACCGAAGTTGAACGCCTGGGCGTCATTGAGCACTGCCGCGTCTGCGCCCAGCAGCAGCACAACAGACAGAATTGAAAACGCTGTTTTACGAATCACCGTACCATCTCCACTCGCCATAATGAAAAGCAATTACCGGAACCGGTTGCCGTGCCCCAACCCTCGGGACAGCGGTTGCGGTTACCGTAAGGCCCTACCGACAGGAGACTGCGGTGGAAAATTATAGACTACCGATACCACAGACGGTCTCCCCGACGCTGTTGCTTATCACCCCCTCAGCAGCGAGCCTGCGACTGCGCGCCGCGCGGGGCGTTTTGCCTAAACCGCGTGCAATCCGTATACCAATCTACAACAGGCTGTTTTTTGGTCGGTTTATACCTGCTCACCCGTTATCGAACTGCAACGCTTTACATCATATTTCACATCATATTCAACACATATTATTTTGTTTTTATGATTTTTTATCTGTTCAATCAGGGCATGCAACAGGCCTGCAACGGATTCAACGTAGTGCAACAGTAAGTGGTGGCTCAGCGCCCCCGAAGCGAGGCCGCACGCGGGCCGTGTGCAACACCGTTCGGGGCCGTCGCGAGTCGCTGCTGAGGGGCAACAAGCTGTACTACACTAAACGTGTTATACATAGTGTAATGCGGTGCTGCTGTGAGAACATAGGCACGGCGGCCGGGCTTTACCATAGCCCCGCAGCACCTGCCGATCACGGCGCTGCTCGGCAGCGATAAAGAGAATAGAGAAAAAGATTGGGAGTCTGAAAATGAAACGGTTATTTGCTTTGCTCGCGTTGGGGATATCCTGTGTGGCTCAGGCTGGAGATTACCAGTCCACGCTGCTGGTGCAGACCGGTCAGTTGCGCGAGAGCGATCTCATTGTGCGTACTATTTCCGATCTGGAAAGCAACCGCATCTGCCTGGCTTTTTACGTGCGAACCACGGGCACCAGCCCCACCATGAACTGTTACGACGTGGTCTCCGGTTTCCGGTCCAACATCGGGCAAGTGGGACATTTCAAGGAAGGCAAACTGGTGGTGCGCAAGATGCGCGATTTCGAAAATGGCGTCACCTGTCTGGTCGCCTACGTGAGCACCGAGGGCACTTCGCCAGCGCTTGACTGCTACAAGAATGTCACGGCGGCCAAGTACCGTGAAACAGACGCCATTATACGCAGCGGACACCTGCGCGAAGGCGACCTTGACGTGTACCGGATTGTCGATCCCGACAGCACCAAGACCTGCCTGGTTGCCTATGTGAATACCGGCAGAACCTCGCCGTCACTGGAGTGCTACGGCAGCCTGCAGAGCGCCAAGGGCGGCATGGTGCAGAACAGTCACCTGCGCGAGGGCGATCTGATCGCCCGGAAGATCGTCGACCAGAGCAACAACAAGGAATGCCTGATCACCTACGTGAGCACAGAAGGTACCTCGCCGCACATCTACTGTGCCGAGACGCGCACCGCGCAAAAGCCCGCGGCGCAAGGCTGGTCGCAGAAGACCACCGCGCCTCCGCCACCGGCACCGGTATTCCCGACCAAGCCCACGCGCTGAATTGTGCTGTTGAGCCGGCGCGGGGACACCGCAGGGGGGAGATGATTACTCGCCGATCAGGCCGCGCGCCCGGGCGGTAGAGGGTGCCGCGGCGCTTTTCGAAGCCGCCGAGAGGCGCCAGGGAATATTCACCCCACCCTGCTCGCGCACAAAGCCGGACAGCTTGCCCAGTTCGTCGTAACGCACGCAGCCGCTTCCGGAAAACACGAACTCGCCGATGTAGCGGTGCGAGATCTTGCGTTTCAGGTGTTCGGCGTATTCCAGGCCGAGGAAATGGCTGACCAGCCCGCGGATCACCCCGGCGTGCACAACCAGCAGCACCGTATCGTCCGGTCTTGATTGCGCCAACGCGGCCAGAAAGGCCACGCTGCGCTGCTGCATCTGGCGAAAGCTTTCGCCCTCGGGGTAGACGAAGTCGGGATCCTTCTTGTGCTCGGGGATATTGTTCTCGACCCACTTCTTGCTCTTCCTCGACAGCAGGCCGTAGTCGAGCTCGTTCAGTGCCGGCGAGTCATGCACAATGTGGATACCGTGACTGCGGCCGTAATACATGGCGGTCTGGCGCGCCCTCTCCAGGTCGCTGGAATAAATCGCGTCGAACCTGATGCCGTGCTGGCGCAGCCGCTCGTCGACAAAGCCCACATCGGCCAGCCAGTCCTTGTCACGCGGGGCATCTTTCCACCCCATGATCTGGCCCGAGCTGTTGAGCAGGGTCTTGTAGTGTCTGACGACGATGGCACGCATAATCACCAACTTAGCAGCCCCCACCAGCGGAGTAAATAGCGCCGCCACGAACGCCGCGCCGGCGCCCCGCTGCCCGCCGCTATAGCAGCTAACCGGCGCGGCCGAAAGCCATCAGGGTTGCTATAATTTCAAATTAGGTCCCGCATTTAGATCAACACAGGATATCTACATGAAGAAAACAGCCGAGCCTCTGTCCGCTTCCAGCACTTCCGCAGCACAGCCGCCGGAGCCGGAGCTGAAGGTCCAGCCGCCTGCCGCGGCGACACCCGCTACCGCTGCGCAAGCGGAATTCAATCTGGATTCCCCCGAGCTGTACCTGAACCGCGAGCTGACACTGCTGGACTTCAACCGGCGCGTGCTGCGCATGAGCGAGGACGAGCTGACCCCGTTACTTGAGCGGGTCAAGTTCCTGGCCATCGTCAGCAGCAACCTGGACGAATTTTTCATGAAACGTATCGGCGGTCTGAAACAGCAGATCGCCGCCGGCATACGCACCCCCACCGTGGACGGGCGCACACCGATCGAACAGGTCGCCGCCTGCCAGAGCGTGGTGCGCGACATCCATCAACAGCAGAACCGCATTTACCGCGAGCTGCTCGGCCTGCTCGATGCGCAGGGCATCCGGCTGGTCAAATACAGCGAGCTGGACGCCGCCAAACGCGAGGTCCTGCGCCAGGAATTCATTACCAACATCTTTCCCCTGCTGACACCGCTGGCCCTGGATCCGGCGCACCCGTTCCCGCTGATATCCAACCTGGCCCTGAACCTGCTGGTGTCACTGCGCCATCCCGGCGGCAGCGCCATCCACATCGCGCGCGTCAAGGTGCCGGTGGCCAAAGACATGGCGCCGCGCTTCCTGCGCGTCGGCGACGAGAACGTGTTCGTCACCCAGGACGATGTCATCGCCAACAACCTCGACCTGCTGTTTCCAGGCATGGAGATCGTGTCCTGCGAGCTGTTCCGCGTCACCCGCAATGCCATCGTGGAAATCGAGGAGGAGGAAGCCGACGACCTTCTGGCGATGATCGAAACCGAGCTGCGGCACCGCCATTTCGCCCCCATCGTGCGGCTGCAGGTCTTGAAGGGCATGAACCCCACGCATCGCGGCATGCTGGCGGCGGAACTGGGGCTGAACGAGGAAGCGGACGTATTCGAGGCCGAAGAGCTGATGGCAATGCGCGACCTGTTCGAAATCGCCGCCCTGGAGATCCCCGAACTGCACGATTCACCGCACGTACCGATCGACAACGCGCGCCTGGCCTTCGACTCGCGCTCCATCTTCTATATCATCCGCGAGCGCGGTTCGCTGCTGCTGCAGCATCCCTACGAGTCGTTCAACACCAGCGTGGAACGTTTCCTGCGCACCGCCAGCGAAGACCCCAAGGTGCTGGCTATCAAGATGACGCTGTACCGCACCTCGGCGGAGGGCAACATCATCGATGCCCTGATACGCGCGGCCCGCAACGGCAAACAGGTCGCGGTGCTGGTGGAACTGAAAGCGCGCTTCGACGAAGCCGCCAACATACGCTGGGCGCGACGCCTGGAAAATGCCGGCATCCATGTCACCTACGGGGTGGTGGGCCTGAAAACCCACAGCAAGATCATTCTGGTGGTGCGCCGCGATTACAACGGACTGCGCCGCTACGCGCACATCGGCACCGGCAACTACCATGCAGGCACCGCGCGCCTGTACAGCGACCTGGGCATGCTGACCTGTGACGAGGCGATCGGTCAGGACCTCACCGAGCTGTTCAATTATCTCACCGGTTATTCGCCGCCGCCTACCTATCGCAAGATCCTGACCGCACCCTATACCCTCAAGCAGTCATTGCTGAGCAAGATCGAGCGCGAGATCAAGTGCCATACGCCCGGCTCCCCGAGCCACATCCAGTTCAAGATGAACGCACTGGAGGATGCCGATATCACCCGCGCCCTGTACCGCGCGGCCCAGGCGGGGGTCAAGATCGACCTGATCGTGCGCGACACCTGCCGGCTGCGCCCCGGCATACCGGGGTTGAGCGACAACGTTACCGTGATCAGCGTGACGGGGCGCTTCCTGGAGCACTCGCGCATCTACTACTTCCACAACTGCGGTGACGAGGAGTACTACATCGGCTCGGCGGATCTCATGAAGCGCAACCTGGAAAGCCGCGTGGAGGTGGTGGCGCCGGTGCTAGACCCGAAGCTGCGCCAGGAACTGCGCCTGATACTCGATGCCCAGCTGTCCAGCCGCAGGAATGTCTGGGAGATGCAGCCCGACGGCAGCTACCTGGAACGCCAGGGCGTGGAAGGTAAGGAATCGAAGAGTTCTCAGGAGACGTTCATTGCGCTGGCACAGAAGCGCAAGGCGGCCGCGACCAAACACAAACAGTCCAAGCTGCGTGAGAAGCTGCTCATCTATTTCCATAAACGTCTGCAGAGTGCAAACTGAGCGGGGCTGACGTCGAACCTGCGACCGGGCAAACCCTGCCGACACGCCCGACGGCGCGCGCCGGCCGCACGGTTTCGCGGTGCGCAGGCAGGCACGGCGACCCCAGCGGGGATAACAACAATGGCTGAACAGAAAGAGAAACTACCCATCCTGGTGCCCGTCGACTTTTCCGTCTATGCCGAAGCGGCGCTGCTGTGCGCAGCCGAGCTGGCGGAAATGATCGGCGCCCCGCTCGCGGTACTGCACGTGGTGCACGACCTGGGCGAGGCACCCGGCTATTACTCGGTGAAGGGGCGCAAGAAACAGCTGCGCCGCATGGAGGATGTCGCCGCCGACATGCTGGACGAATTCATGAACGAAATCCGTAAGGCCCACCCCGAACGTCATATACTCGAAAACGCCGAGACGCTGCTGGTGGTGGGCCTGCCCGTGAACCGGATTCTGGAGACGGCGGAAAAAATCAACGCCCGCATGATCGTCATGGGCAGCCAGGGCAGGACCGGGCTCAAGCACATTATGCTGGGGTCCAAGGCCGAACAGGTGGTCAACCTGTCGCCGATCCCGGTGACCATCGTCAAGGCCAAACAGGAAAAATCAAAGCACAAGGAGTGAAGCCGATGCGCGCCCCCTGCCCCGTTTCGCAACCGTGCAGGCTGCTGCCTGCGCTACTCGCCGCGGGCGCTTTGCTGGGCGCCGCGCCGGTGCTGGCCGCGGACGCCGGCGGTGAAACCATGCACTGGTGGACCATGGCCATGCAGCTGTTCGGCGGGCTGGCGCTGTTCCTGTTCGGCATGGATCAGATGGCCGAGGCGTTGAAAGCGGTCGCCGGCGAACGCATGAAGCTGATCCTCGCGCGGTTAACCACTAACCGTTTCATGGGCGCCGTGACCGGTGCCTTCGTGACCGCGGTCATCCAGTCCTCCTCCGTGACCACGGTGCTGGTGG
>CP070738.1:1190304-1196659 GCA_020347685.1 Gammaproteobacteria bacterium
CCTTTGTGTTCCTTTGTGGTGAATTCCTATTTTTCGCCGTGCGAGATAACGGCTAGCGGCTGCCGAACAGGGCAGTACCGACCCGCACCATGGTGGCCCCTTCTTCGATCGCCAGCGGGTAGTCGCCGCTCATGCCCATGGAAAGCTCCTTGAAACCTTCCCCGAAGCGCTGACGGCAATCTTCCAGCAAGCGCCGCGCACGAGCAAAACCGCGCCGGGTGTCGGCCTCGCTGCCGCCCAGACGGCCGATGGTCATCAGGCCGCACAGGCGGATGCCCGGCAGGTCGCGGGCCAGGATGGCGTCCAGCAGCGCGAACAGCTCCTCGCTCGCTACACCGTGTTTCGCTGGATCCCGGAATACGTTGACCTGTACCAGCAGCCTGACCGCGGGTTCGCCGTCGCGCACGGCCGCGGCGATTCTACCCGCCAGCCGTTCGCTGTCCACCGAGTGCACCCAGCTGAAATGCCCGCCTATGAAGCGGGTCTTGTTGGACTGGAGATGGCCGATGAAATGCCACTCCAGGCCCCGCCCCCGCAGGCGTTCGATTTTCTCCAGCGCCTCCTGCATCTGGTTCTCGCCGAAATCGCGCTGTCCCAGATCCGCCAGTGCCTCAATAGCCTCGACCGGCTTGGTCTTGGACACCGCGATCAACCGTACCGCGTCGGGCACACGACCCGACTTGCGCGCCGCCTCGGCGATGCGTTCGCGCACTTCGGCCAGTTTCTCCGCCGGACTGCTCACGCGTCAGGATCCAGTCGGAGAATTTCGCGCAACAGGCTGGTCGCATAGGCGCCCGCCGGCAGAAAGAACTCGAGTACCGGAGTACCCTGCTCATCGGGCGCACAACGGAGATCGCCCGGCACCACCCGCAGCGCGCGCCGTGCCGCGCTCACCCGCAGGCGCTGCAACGCCGCAATCCAGTGCGCGCAGGAGCGCAACGCGTGCTGCTCGCATTGCGCGGCAGAGCTGCGCGCCAGGGCATCGCCCTCCCCGCACAGCGGACCGGTGGGGTGTACCTTCAGCGCCTGGAGGCGTTCCAGCAGCACCGTATCCACATCGTCGGCCACGAAGCACGCCGACTTTCCCTGCAGCTGCAGCGCCTCGCCCGGCAGGGCGGTGTTCCAGCTGCCGTCCGCCACCCGCGCGGCCAGCACCCGGTTGAACAGCGCCGCCCGCACCGCCGAGAGATAGATGCCGCGCTGGTGGCGCGACACGCGCCCCCTGCGACCGAACAACAGTTGCGCGGCGGCAGCCAGATTGCCGCCATCGTGACCAAAGCGCTGGTTACCGAAGTAGTTGGGAAAACCGCCGCCGGCCAGCTGCTGCAGGCGTTGTTCGAACTGTTCGGGCGCGGCATCGAGGCCGCGTATCCGCACCGCAAAGCGGTTACCGCGCAGGGTGCCGGTCTTGAGCTTGCGGCTATGGCGCACGGCCCGCAGCACCTGGAAGGCACCACCCTCCAGCACCTGCCAGTCGGGATCCGGCCGCCCCGGCAGGTGCACCGAAAACCATTGCTCGGTGACCGCATTGCGGTCCTTCAAACCCGCGTAGCTCACTGCCGACAAGGGCACCTGTGCGTGGCGCGCCAGCTCACGCGCTACCCACTGGGTATTGCTGTCGCGCTTGCGCACATACAGCCAGCTGTGCTCGCCCTCGCCCGCCGGTGACACGGAAGCGACCTCCACCACCCGGAAGTCCTCCGGCGCAGTGCGGATCTGCCCGCTGCCCACCGGTCCGCCCCAGGCGCAGGGCAAGTCGTCCCACACCACATTGGGTTGCAGCAGCGGATCATCCGCGGGCAACGGCGAAGCCCTCATTGCGCAACCCTCCGCCACCGGGCAGCGCTCAGCGTTCCTCGAGCAGCACCACGGCAAACGCCGCTATGCCTTCCCGGCGACCGGTAAAGCCGAGGTGCTCGGTGGTGGTCGCCTTGACGTTGACCCGGCCGCGCTCCACGCCCAGATCCGCCGCAATGTTGCCGCACATGGCCTCGACGTGCGGCGCCAGCTTCGGCGCCTGGGCAACGACTGTGATATCGGCATTGCCGACCACCAGGCCCTGTTGCCGGACCTTGTCCATGACCGCGCGCAGCAACTTGCGGCTGTCGATACCCTGGTAGGCGGCATCGGTGTCGGGAAAGTGCCGGCCGATATCGCCCAGACCCGCGGCACCCAGCAGGGCATCGCACAGGGCGTGCAGCAGCACGTCGCCGTCCGAGTGTGCCGCCAGTCCGTGCGAATGCGCGATTTCCACGCCGCCCAGTATCAGCCGGCCGCCTTCCCGAAAGGCATGCACGTCGAAACCCTGTCCGATCCTCACAAGCGCCCCTGTTGCTGCAGGTAGAATTCGGCCAGCTCCAGATCCTCGGGACGGGTGATCTTGATGTTGTCCGGGTGGCACTCCACCATCAGCGGGTGATACCCGGCATGCTCCATCGCCGACGCCTCGTCGGTGACTTCATAACCGTCCTTGAGCGCCTGCTCCAGACACTGTTTGAGCAGTCCGTAGCGGAATACCTGCGGCGTGTGGGCGTGCCACAGACCGCGACGCTCGACGGTTTCCTGCACCAGGCGCTGGGCATCGATCCGTTTCATGGTGTCGTGCACCCGGGTGCCCAGCAAGCCGCCCACTTCGTGGCCGGCCAGCGCATTGATCAGCACCCGCAGGTCGTGCTGGCGCACACAGGGTCGCGCGGCGTCGTGAACCAGTACCCAGTCATCGGCATGCGCCTGGCCGGACAGAGCGTGCAGTCCGTTGAGCACCGAGTGGCAACGCTTTTCGCCGCCGTCGGCGCGCATCAGGCGATGGTTGCGGAAGCGCTCCTGGATACACGCCAGCGCCGGGTGGCCATGACTGACCAGCACCATGCCGGACAGTTCCGGAAGCTTCCACAACGATTCCAGGCAGTGCTCCAGGACCGTCTTCCTGCCGATCGCCAGAAACTGTTTGGGCACCGACGATCCCATACGCCGGCCGAGGCCGGCGGCGGGAATAATAGCCCAGTAAGCCTGCGCGGATTTCATTGTTGCGCCCCGTCCTGGCCGGGGTGCTCCTCTATGATCTGGTAGAAGGTTTCATCGTCCCTGACCATGCCCAGCTCCTCACGGGCGCGTTCCTCGATGGCTTCCAGACCTTGTTTCAGATCCTCCACCTCGGCTTCCAGTGCCTGGTTGCGCTCCCGCAGCTGGCGGTTCTCTTCCTGTTGCGCTTCGACCTGCTGATACAGATTCCACACCTCCGCCAGGCTGCCGTCGCCAACCCACAGCTTGTACTGCAACAGCACCAGCAAGCCTATCAGGAACCAGACCAGCCATCGCATGAGCAATTCACATCAACCCGCTAACCGGCGCCGCTGCGATGCTAACCGCGCTGGTGGAACCCGGCCAGGCCCGCGTAACGTGCCTGGTCGCCGAGTTGCTCTTCGATACGCATCAGGCGGTTGTACTTGGCGACACGGTCGGAACGCGACAGCGAACCGGTCTTGATCTGGGTGGCATCGCTGCCCACCACGATATCCGCAATCACCACGTCCTCGGTCTCACCGGAGCGGTGCGAAACCACCGCCGTGTAACCGGCCGCGGTCGCCATCTCGATGGCCGCCAGGGTCTCGGTCAGGGTACCGATCTGGTTCGGCTTGATCAGGATCGAGTTGGCGATGTTCTCGTCAATGCCACGCTGCAGGATACGGGTATTGGTCACGAACAGGTCATCGCCGACCAGCTGCACCCGGCTGCCGAGTTTTTCGGTCAACAGTTTCCAGCCGTCCCAGTCGCTCTCGTCCATACCGTCCTCGACGGAGATGATCGGATACTGGTCAACCCAGGCGGCCAGAAAATCCGCGAAGCCGGCCGCGTCGAACTCGCGGCCTTCGGAATCGAGGCGGTACTTGCCGTCCTGGTAAAACTCGGAACTGGCGACATCGAGCCCCAGGTAGATATCCGTGCCGGCCTTGAAACCGGCCGTGTCGATGGCCTCCAGAATCACCTCGATGGCCGCCTCGTTGGACGCGAGGTCGGGGGCGAATCCGCCCTCGTCACCGACCGCGGTGTTGAGCCCGCGACCGTTGAGCACCGATTTGAGTGCGTGGAACACCTCCGCTCCGTAACGCACCGCTTCGCGCAGACTCGGGGCGCCGACCGGCAGAATCATGAACTCCTGCAGATCAACGCTGTTGTTGGCGTGCGCACCGCCATTGATGATGTTCATCATGGGGACCGGCAGCTGGTAAGGTCCTGCGGCGCGCAGATGCCGATACAACGGCAGGTCGTTCGAGCGTGCCTCGGCCTGCGCCGCCGCCAGCGATACCGCCAGCACCGCGTTGGCGCCCAGGCGTCCCTTGTTGTCGCTGCCATCCAGTTCGATCAGGGCGTGGTCCAGCCCGCCCTGATCGGCCGCATCCATACCGAGTACCGCGTCACGGATCTCACCGTTGACGTTGGCGACCGCCCGAGTGACGCCCTTGCCCAGGTAGCGCGAACGGTCACCGTCGCGCAGCTCCACGGCTTCGCGGGTTCCGGTTGATGCCCCGGACGGAACCGCGGCGCGTCCCACCGATCCATCTTCCAGGAGCACGTCCGCTTCCACGGTGGGGTTACCGCGTGAATCCAGGATCTCGCGTCCCTGAACGTCCTTTATTTTTGCCATTTTCGACTCCGATCTGAAGAGTTGATCTGTTTTATGGCCACGGAAAATGCGGAACAGGTATTAGCCACGGAAAACACGGAATCAATAACTGAAATTAAACCCGCGTGGCTTTGCCGCGTCTGCGCAACGATGCGGGCTTGGGAGCGTGCGGTCGGCACACTAAGCCCAAGCCGAATCACTTAAGCTAGAAGGCCTTTCAACAATACAGTCTTTCCGTGTTTTCCGTGGCTAATTACTCAGAGCTGTTCCGTGTTTTCCGTGGCTGCGTAAGGCCCCTAACCGAGCAGCGCAGCCTCCGCGAACGGGCGCGATTTTACCGTGCTGTCGAGCAGCTTCAACGTCTCCAGCAGTTCCTTCATCTGGCCGAGCGGCCAGGCGTTGGGTCCGTCGCTGAGCGCTTCGGCGGGGTTGGGATGGGTCTCCATGAACAGTCCCGCCACGCCCACCGCCACGGCGGCGCGCGCCAGTACCGGCACGAACTCGCGCTGGCCACCCGAGGCGCTGCCCTGCCCGCCCGGCAACTGCACCGAATGGGTGGCATCGAAAACCACCGGCGCGCCGGTGTTGCGCATCACCGCCAGGGAACGCATGTCGGACACCAGGTTGTTGTAGCCGAACGAAACGCCGCGCTCGCACACCATGATCTGGTCATTGCCGGTGGCGCGCGCCTTGTCGACCACGTTCTTCATATCCCAGGGCGCCAGGAACTGGCCTTTCTTGACGTTTACCGGTTTGCCGGTGCGCGCCACGTTCTGGATGAAGTTGGTCTGACGACACAGGAACGCCGGTGTCTGCAGCACGTCCACGACATCGCAGACCTCGTCGAGCGGGGTGTCCTCGTGTACGTCGGTGAGCACCGGGACCTGCAATTCGTCCTTCACCTTCTGCAGAATGCGCAGCCCCTCTTCCATACCCGGACCGCGGAAGCTGTCCAGCGAGGAACGGTTGGCCTTGTCAAAGGACGACTTGTAGATAAATGGTATACCGAGCTCGCTGGTGAGTTTCTTGAGGTCAGCTGCGGTTGACAGCGCCAGTGCCTCGCTCTCGATCACACAGGGTCCGGCGATCAGAAAAAAGGGGGCGTTCAGCCCCACCTCGAATCCGCACAAATTCATGAGTTGAAAATCCTGCTAATAATCCTGCATCACTATGATTGCACCGCCTCAGCCGTCCGCGCGGGCCAGGCTGGGCTGCTCGGCGCCCTGCTGGACACGGCGACGCTGTGCGTTCGCCGCTTCCACAAAGCCGGTGAACAAGGGATGTCCGTCGCGTGGTGTGGAGGTGAACTCGGGGTGGAACTGGCAGGCCAGGAACCAGGGGTGGTCTGGGATTTCCACCACTTCCACCAGGTTGCCGTCGGCGGAGGTGCCGGAAATGGTCAACCCGGCCTGTACCAGTGTTTCGCGGTAACGGTTGTTGAACTCGTAGCGATGGCGGTGCCGCTCGATCACCTCGTCCTTGCCGTAGACCCGCTGCGCCAGTGTACCGGCTTTCAACTTGCACAGCTGCCCGCCCAGGCGCATGGTACCCCCCAGGTCGCTGTTTTCGTCGCGGCGCTCAATGCTGCCGGTCTGGTCCTGCCACTCGGTGATCAGTCCGATCACGGGGTGTGGCGTGTTGGCGCGGAACTCGGTGCTCTGTGCGTCCTCCAGGCCGGCCACGTTGCGGGCGAACTCGATCACCGCCACCTGCATACCGAGGCAGATGCCC
>CP070738.1:1196759-1203281 GCA_020347685.1 Gammaproteobacteria bacterium
CTTCCAGAGAAACCGCTGGCCGTCCATCAGGGTCTGGTATTCGCTCTGGGTGATGAGGTCTCTGGCAATCAGGTCGCGCAGGCTATCGGAGCCGAAATGGCGCTTGAAGACCCAGGCGATCATCTGTGCGTCGCGCAACCCACCCGGGCCTTCTTTCACATTGGGTTCCAGGTTGTAGACCGCGTCGTGGAAGCGCCGGTAACGGTCCTTCTGTTCCTTGAGCTTGGCCTCGAAAAACTCGCGTTCGGGCCAGATATGCGCTGGCCCGGTGCGCTCGCGCATGTCCTGAAACAGCGCCTGTGAGCCGCACAGCAGGCGCGCTTCCATGAGGTTGGTGGCTACCGTGATGTCGGCCTGCGCCTGCTCGCTGCAGTCGTCCAGGGTGCGTACGCTGTGACCGACTTCCAGGCCGATGTCCCACAGCAGCATCAGAAACCGTTCGATCTGTTCGCTGTTTTGCGGTCTCTCCGCGGCGCCGAGCAGTACCATGATGTCCACGTCGGAGCCGGGCAACAGCTCGCGGCGCCCGTAACCGCCCACCGCAACCAGCGCGGCGTCGATGTCACCGAGCAGGCGCTCCCAGCAGCGCACCAGGACCTGATCGACCAGCCAGCTGCGCCCGTGGATCAGGTCTTCGATGTCGGCCCCGGCGTGAAAGCGCTCGAGCAGCACGCGCTGGGCGTCGGTCAGAAAGCGACGGCACAGTGCCAGCGACGGCTGCGGGTCGCGGAACGCCTGCTCCAGCTCGGCGAGCGCGAACCAGGACTGGAACGCGTCGCTGTTGCCGCCGGCTGCGGGAGTGGGCACAACACCGCTGCCTTTGGCGCTCATGTTCAGATGGTCTCGCCGGAACGCAGGGTGAGCACCTGGTAGCCGTTCTCGGTGACCAGCACGGTATGCTCCCACTGGGCGGACAGACTGTGGTCCTTGGTGACCACGGTCCAGCCATCCTTGAGTACCTTGGTGTGACGCTTGCCGGCGTTGATCATGGGTTCGATGGTAAAGGTCATGCCCGGTTCCAGTGCCATCCCGGTCCCGGGGCGCCCGTAGTGCAGCACCTGCGGGTCTTCGTGAAACTCGCGTCCGATGCCGTGCCCACAGTATTCACGCACCACGGAAAAGTTGTGCGACTCGGCGTGCCTCTGGATGGCGTAGCCGATATCGCCGAGGCGGACTCCCGGCTTGACCATGCGGATTCCCATGCACATGCATTCGTAGCTTACCGCCGCCAGGCGTTTTGCGATCACCGACGCCTCGCCGACAAAAAAGATCTTGCTGGTGTCACCGTGAAAGCCGTCCTTGATCACCGTGATGTCGATGTTCAGCATGTCGCCGTTCTTGAGCCGGCGCTCGCCGGGAATGCCGTGACAGACCTGGTGGTTGAGTGAAGTGCAGATGGACTTCGGAAAACCGCGATAATTGAGCGGCGCCGGGATCGCCTGTTGCGCGTTCACGATGTGCTGGTGACACAGCTGGTCGAGTTCGTCGGTGCTGACGCCCGGCCTGACGTGCGCTTCGATCATCTCCAGCACGTCGGCCGCGAGACGCCCGGCGACGCGCATTTTGTCGATCTCTGCGGGAGTTTTTATTGATGCTGTCATGAGTTCCCGTGCCCGCGCCGGTGGCGGGGCTTGTGCATGTCGCCGCTGGCCCGGTATTTGGGCGGGGTGCTAAGTTGGCGGAATGATTGCTGTTACGGCTAGTGTATGGTATAAAACCGCGCTTGTTAACAGGGCGCTGCGAATACCCTTCGTGGCCACTGTCACACTGAAGCGGGGGCCGCGGCTTCCCGCATTAATCCACACATACGCCGGCACATTCAGCCGGGTGCCTGCGGAACAGCTGTTCCGCGGGTTGCTGAATGGGGTGTATGGAGGCTCAACCCTACAATAGAGGTTAACTATGTCTGCAGTAAGCATGCGCCAGATGCTCGAGGCTGGCGTTCATTTCGGCCACCAGGCCCGATTCTGGAATCCGAAAATGGCACCGTTCATTTTCGGCGAACGCAACAAAATCCATATCATCAATCTGGAAAAGACCCTGCCGCTGTACAACGACGCCATGAATTTCATCGGCAAGATGGTCAGCAACAAGGGCACTGTTCTGTTCGTCGGAACCAAGCGCTCGGCGCGCGAAACTGTCCGCAGCGAAGCGGAACGCTGCAAGATGCCGTTCGTCAATCATCGCTGGCTGGGCGGCATGCTGACCAACTTCAAGACCGTGCGCCAGTCCATCAAGCGGCTCAAGGATCTTGAGACCATGGAGCAGGACGGCACTTTCGACAAGCTCAGCAAGAAGGAAGGCCTGATGCTGATGCGCGAGAAAGAAAAGCTGGATCGCAGCCTCGGCGGTATCAAGGACATGATGCGCCTGCCCGACGCGTTGTTCGTTGTGGACGTCGGGCATGAAAAGATCGCCGTGGCCGAGGCCAAGAAGCTGGGGATTCCGGTGGTAGGTATTGTCGATACCAACCATTCACCGACAGACATCGATTATGTCATCCCGGGCAACGACGATTCGATCCGTGCTATTCAGCTCTATGTGCAGGGCGTCGCCGATGCTGTAGACGAAGGCCGCAGTGCCATGGCGCAAGTGGGCGGTACCAGCGAGGACGAGTTTATCGAAGTCGGCGAGAAAGGCGCCTAGCCGCTAAAGCGGCATTACACTCACTCAAGCAACAGAGAGGACAGTATCGATGGCAATTTCAGCAGCGCAGGTCAAAGAACTGCGTCAGCGTACCGGCTGCGGCATGATGGAATGCAAGAATGCCCTGGTGGAAGCCGGTGGCGATATGGAAGCTGCTGCCGAAGCATTGCGTAAATCCGGTCTGGCCAAAGCCGACAAGAAAGCCGGCCGGGTCGCCGCTGAGGGCGTCGTGGTAGTGGAGGTCAGTGATGACGGCAAGACCGCGGTAATGGTGGAAGTCAATTCGGAGACCGATTTCGTTGCCAAGAAGGACGAGTTCCAGAATTTCGCCAAGGCGGTTGCCGCCCGCATCATGAAGGATGCGCCCGCGGATCTGGAAGCCCTGCTGGCGATGCCGCTCAGCGATAACGGCGCAAGCATCGAGGAAGCGCGCCGCGGTCTGGTGGCCACCATCGGCGAAAACATCAACGTGCGCCGTTTCGTACGCCGTGAAGCGGGGGCTGGCAGCTTGTCCAGTTACCTGCACGGCGGGCGCATCGGTGTGCTGGTCGAAGTGCAGGGCGGTGATCCGGATCTGGCCAAGGACGTCGCCATGCATATCGCTGCCAGCCGGCCGGTATGCGTCGACGAAAGCGGGGTGCCGCAGGAAATGCTGGACAAGGAGAAAGAGATTTTCGCCGCCCAGGCAGCCGCCAGCGGCAAGCCCGCGGACATCATCGAGAAGATGGTGAGCGGTCGTATCCGCAAGTTCCTCGCCGAGGTGACCCTGCTGGGCCAGCCGTTCGTGAAAGACCCGGATCAGTCGGTGGGCAAGCTGTTGAAGGGGGCCGGCGCCACGGTGCACAGCTTCGACCGCATGGAACTGGGCGAAGGGGTCGAGAAGAAGACCGAAAATTTCGCCGAAGAGGTGATGGCACAGGTTCAGGGCAGCTGAGTTCGTGTCCACCGAAGCGGGACCCGCAGCCTGGTTCCCGGTATGATTCATGGGGTCGCATTGCGGCCCCATTTTTTACCTGGGGCAGGGCGCCCGTCAGCAGCCCGGACAGACCGCTGGCGAGGCGTGAACTAAGCGATAAATCAGGTTAGAAAAGTATAGTAATCTATTGAAAAATAATACTATGAAAAGTACGAAATTCGCCTACCGTCGTATCCTGCTGAAACTGAGCGGGGAAGCCCTGATGGGGACCGGCGACTACGGCATCGATCCGGTGGTGATCGGCCGTATCGCTCGCGAAATTCACGAGTACGCCAGTCAGGGAGTCGAAATCGGACTGGTGATCGGCGGCGGTAACATTTTCCGCGGCGCCGGCCTGGCGCAGGCCGGTATGGAGCGTGTCACCGGCGACCACATGGGTATGCTGGCCACCGTGATCAATTCGCTGGCGATGCAGGACGCGCTCGAAAAACTGGGTAGTTTCTGCCGGGTGATGTCGGCGCTGACGATCAACCAGGTGTGCGAACAGTACATTCGCCGGCGTGCCGTGCGGCACCTCGAAAAGGGACGCGTGGTAGTGTTCGCTGCCGGTACCGGCAACCCGTTTTTCACCACCGATTCCGCCGCCAGTCTGCGCGCGATCGAGATCGGTGCGCAAATTCTGCTCAAGGCGACAAAGGTCGACGGCGTGTATAGCGACGACCCGGTAAAGAACCCGGATGCGCAACGCTATGATCGGGTTGCCTATGACGAGGCGATCAGCCGCAAATTGGCGGTCATGGATGCCACCGCGCTGGTGCTGTGCCGCGATCACGGCGTGCCGTTGCGGGTGTTCAATCTGCACGAGCCCGGTAATCTGGGCCGCGTGCTGGCCGGTGAAAACGTAGGTACCCTGGTGGAGTGATGACAATGATCGAGGAGATTAATGACGACGCCCGTGCCCGCATGAAGAAGAGCATCGAGGCGCTAAAGCACGAGCTGAGCAAGATACGCACCGGGCGGGCACACCCGAGCCTGCTCGACCATATCAAGGTCGATTATTACGGCTCGGAAGTCCCGCTGGCACAGGCCGCGAACGTTTCCGCCGAGGATTCCCGCACCCTGGCCGTCACGCCGTGGGAAAAAGGCATGGTGTCGGTGATCGAGAAGGCGATCATGACATCGGATCTCGGCCTCAACCCCAATACGGCGGGCAGCGTGATTCGCATTCCCATGCCGCCGTTGACCGAGGAGCGGCGCAGGGACCTGGTCAAGGTGGTGCGCTCCGAGGGTGAAGGCGCGCGTGTCGCAGTGCGAAATATCCGCCGGGACGCCAACAACGACTTGAAGGAATTGCTCAAGGAGAAAGAGATCTCCGAGGACGACGAACGCCGCGCCACCGAGGATATCCAGAAGTTGACCGACGAGTTCGTCAAGGAAATCGATAAGATGCTGGCCGTCAAAGAAGCGGAGTTGATGGAAATCTAGCAGGCCATGGCTCAGGAGCACGTCCACGCGAACACACAGCCGGCAGGCGAGCAGTTGCCTCAACATGTCGCCATCATTATGGACGGCAATGGCCGCTGGGCGAATCGCAAAAACCTGCCGCGCTACATGGGGCACCGCGAAGGGGTCAAGGCGGTGCACCGCATCGTCGAGGCCTGCCTGCATCACGGCATCCAGGCGCTGACGCTGTTCGCGTTTTCCAGCGAGAACTGGCGTCGGCCGAAGACCGAAGTCGGGTTGCTCATGGACCTGTTCGTGCGCACGCTGAGAAGCGAAGTCCAGCGCCTGGATCGCAACGGCGTGCGCATGCGCTTTATCGGCGAGCGCAGTGCCTTCGATCCGAAACTGCGCGCGCTCATGGACAGCGCCGAGCAGCAGACCGCGCACAACACTGCCATGACGTTGGTGATCGCCGTGAACTACGGCGGGCGTTGGGATCTCGCCCAGGCGGCGCGACGGCTCGCCGTACGGGTGGCCAGCGGCGAATTGCAGCCCGAGTCGATCGACAGCGCGGTGCTGGGCCGGGAACTCTGTAGCGCCGATCTGCCGGAACCGGACCTGTTCATCCGCACCGGTGGTGAGCAGCGCATCAGCAACTACCTGCTCTGGCAGCTGGCCTACACCGAGCTTTATTTCACCGATTTGTTGTGGCCCGATTTCGACGCGGCCGCCTTCCAGGCAGCATTGCAGTCGTTCGCCGGACGTCAGCGCCGTTTCGGCCAGACCGGCGACCAGGTGGAGCAGTCCAGGCGTGCTTAAGTACCGCATTCTCAGCGCGCTGGTACTGGTGCCGCTGGTGGTGCTGGCGGTGCTGAAACTGGATGTGGGAAATTTTGCGCTGCTGGCCGCGCTCGCCGTGATGCTGGGCAGCTGGGAGTGGAGCGCCCTGATACCCTTGCGGCAGCCGCTGGTGCGCGCCGGCTATCTGTTGCTGATGCTGGGCCTGCTGGCGCTGACCTGGAGGTTCGCGCAGCTGGAAGCCTTGGTCAACATTGCGCTGTGGGTGGCCATGCTGTGGTGGCTGTTCGCGTTGTTCTGGATTTCCCGCCCGCAACTGGGCAGCGGCGAGAGCGTTGCCCATACGGTCATGAAAGCGGCGCTCGGCATCGGACTTTTCATTAGCACCTGGCTGGCGCTGGTGGTGTTGCACAGCCGGCCCGACCAGGGTCCGCACTGGGTGCTGTATGTACTGGTGCTGGTATGGGTGGCGGACAGCGGGGCATTTTTCGCCGGCCGCCAGTGGGGCCATACCCGACTGGCCCCGCGCGTCAGCCCGGGCAAGACCTGGGAAGGCGTGCTGGGCGCGCTGGTCGCCTGTTCGCTGTACGCGATCGGCTATGCCTGGTACCTGGGGCTGCAGGGCTCGCTGCTGGCCAGCTTCGTGCTGGTGTGCCTGGTGACGGTGCTGTTTTCCATTGCCGGCGACCTGCTGGAGAGTCTCATGAAACGCCAGCGCG
>CP070738.1:1203381-1234233 GCA_020347685.1 Gammaproteobacteria bacterium
CGCCTTGGCCGAACTGCAGCGCGCCTTGCACACCCTGAAAGGGGGCGCCCGCATGGCAGATCTGACGCCAGTTGGCGATCTTGCTCATGCAGTTGAACCGCTGGTCGTCACCATTGCTGATACACGTGCGAACCCCGGCGCTGATGCGTTTGACGGGGTGCAAAAAGCCCAGGATCGACTGGTTGTCATGCTGGAGCATGTCAAAGCCCATAGACCGCTAACGGTCGAAGAAGAATTGATCGCTGAACTGGAAGCGCTGCGTCAGAAAGTAGTTCGCGAGGAATTCAGCGCGGGTGACAGCGATGCTGTGAAAGAAGTTGCCGCTCCTGAATCTGTTGTGCACGATGCGGTTCACTCCGCAGGCGATCCGTACGCTGATGCAGACGCGGAACTGCTGGAGGTATTCCTCGAGGAAGCGGGCGACATTCTCGAACACAGCGAAGAAACTCTACGCGCCTGGCGTCGACACCCGGAAGAGAAAGACCTGATGGCGGAGCTGCAACGAGAGTTGCACACGCTTAAGGGCGGCGCTCGAATGGCGGACATAACCGCGATCGGTGACTTGGCTCACGCCGTCGAATCCCTGATGGTGAAAGTGACCGACGGCGATGTCGTGGCTGATGAGTCGATGTTCCTGGTCCTGGACCAGGTTCACGATCGGCTGGCCGGTATGGTGGAGCAGGTGCGTCAACGCCAGAGAGTAGCGGAATCGCAGGATCTGTTGGGCCAGCTGCAGAGTTTGCTCGAAGGCAGAGGCGTGCCGGTCGCGGAAGCCGCAACCACCGCTACACTGCAGGAGACGCAAGCGGCTCCCGCAGAGGAGGTTGCAGTACACGATGACAGCGAGCACAGCGAAAGGAGAGCCAAGTCACGGGCGAGCCAGGAACTGGTGCGGGTCAAGGCGAACTTGCTCGATAATATGGTCAACTATGCCGGTGAGGTAAGTATTTATCGCTCTCGTCTCGAGCAGCAGGTGGGTGCTTACCGCTTCAACCTGGTGGAAATGGAGCAAACCGTCACGCGTCTTCGGGAGCAGCTGCGCAAGCTGGAAATAGAGACCGAGGCGCAGATTATATTCCGCTATGAGACAGAAGCGCTGAACGAAGATGAAGACTTCGATCCGCTGGAAATGGATCGCTATTCGCATATGCAGCAGTTATCGCGTTCACTAATGGAGTCCGTCGGCGACCTCGCGAGCATTCAAAGCCTGCTGGAAAACATCACCCGGGAATCGGAAACTCTTTTGCTGCAACAGTCCCGGGTAAATACCGAGCTGCAAGAAGGGCTGATGCGTACCCGGATGGTGCCGTTTCTCGGTCTGGCGGCTCGGATGCGCCGTATCGTACGGCAAACCTGCCGCGAACTCGGCAAGAAGGCGGAGCTTGAACTTTCTGGTGCTGAGGGCGAAATGGACCGAACCGTGGTCGACCGTATTATCGCGCCGCTCGAGCACATGCTACGCAATGCAATCTCGCATGGCATTGAATCGCCACAGCAGCGACTTGCCGCCGGGAAGCCGGAAACCGGGACTATCAGCATAACGCTGGAGCGCGAATCGTCGGATATCCTGCTCAAGATTGCCGATGATGGTGGCGGAATAAATCTGGATGCGATTCGTAAGAAGGCTGTTGAGCGGGGTTTGATGGCAGCCGATGCGGATCTCTCCGATTCCGAGGTTCTGCAGTTCATTCTGGAGACCGGATTCAGCACCGCGGAGCAGGTGACGCAGGTTGCCGGACGCGGTGTCGGTATGGACGTCGTGAACAGCGAAGTCAAGCAGCTGGGTGGGTCCTTGCTCATCGATTCGGAATGGGGTAGGGGCACGACTTTCACGGTTAGGTTGCCCTTTACCTTGGCGCTCAACCAGGCGCTGCTTATCGAAGTCGGCGAAGATACGTATGCCGTTCCTCTTTCCAGCATCGAGGGCATCGTACGTATGGGCAGAGAGGATCTTAAGGCTCACTACGAAGATGCCGAGGCGCGATTTGACTACGCGGGGATGGCGTACGAAGTCCGCCACTTGGGGAGTATGTTGGGAACCGGGAAGCCACGTCTGGATGGCGGTCCAGCTCGAATGCCGGTGCTGCTGGCACGAACCGGGGAACGTTGCGTAGCGTTCCAGGTCGAGAACTTGATTGGCAGCAGGGAGATCGTTGTCAAGTCGGTCGGGCCACAGATAAGCAGCGTACGGGGTATTACCGGCGCCACCATTCTGGGTGACGGTCGTGTCGTAATGATACTGGATGTGGCCGCATTGCTCCGCGCTGGTGCTTCAAGTGCCATGGCGCAGGTTGAGGAAATGTTGCATCAGCCGGCGCGTACCCAGGGCCTAACGGTAATGGTTGTTGACGATTCCATCACGGTCAGGAAAGTAACCACCCGTCTGCTTGAACGTAACGATATGAACGTTATTGCAGCCAAAGATGGCGTGGACGCGGTATCCAAACTGCAAGAGCATATCCCCGATATAATGCTGCTGGATATTGAGATGCCGCGCATGGACGGTTTCGAGTTGGCGACCCACGTGCGAAATGAGCCGCGACTGCGTGATATACCTATAATCATGATTACCTCTCGTACCGGGGATAAACATCGCCAGCGGGCCATGCAGATCGGTGTAAACCGGTACCTGGGCAAACCGTTCCAGGAGACCGATTTGTTGGAGAATATACAGGCCCTGCTGGAGGAGTCCGGTATAGATGAATAGTGCGCGGCAATCAGCCTTGCGCGTAGCGTTACTCGCGGATGCTAGACAACGCAGCGGGTTTCGCGCCTTTCTGGAAAGAGAGGGGGTGCAGGTTGTGATGGACGCGCAGCTCGATTTGCCGCTCCCGCGCAGCTGGAACGGCGCAGAGGTGCTGCTCGTGGCGATGAACGACAAGCTAGGGGAAGTGCAGCTGGAAAACCTGCTAGGGCAGTCACCTGTGCCGGTTGTCCTCAATCTGGGGGGGGTGGGCCGGACCGAGATCTGGGGCCGCGAGCTGCTGGTCAAGCTGGAGGCGCTGGCACGCGCGGGGTCGCACGAGAGTCGCGAGTTGGGACCGCGTCTCAAACCAGATTTACGTGTCATTCCGCGTTCCCAGGCAGGTGACGGGGCAGCCATGCGGGTCGTCGTGCTGGGCGCGTCATTGGGTGGACCGAAGGCGGTGACCCGATTTCTGCGGGAGCTGCCAGAGGATTTGCCCTTGGCGTTGTTGCTGGCACAGCATATCTCGGAGCCGTTTCAGGATCTTCTTGCCGAGCAGTTGGACCGGTGCAGCGCTTGGCGCGTTGCGGTCTTGTCTGGACAACGGGAGCTTGAGCCTGGACACGCGTGGCTGTTGCCCGCGCAAAGCAGGGTTGCCATGGACCCTCGCGGCTTGCTGCGCTGCTGTGCGGAACCGTGGCGGTCAGTACAGAAGCCCGATATAAATCTGGTCTTGAGTGACGCCGCCAACAACTTCGGCGCCCGATGTGGGGCCATAATGTTCAGTGGGCTGGGGGGTGACGGTGCGCAGGGCTGTCAAATGATTGCTCGGCACGGAGGCTTTGTCTGGGCGCAGAGTTCGGAAAGCTGCACGATGGCAAGCCTCCCGGCCGCGGCACGCCGATCGGCAAAAATTGAGTTTAGCGGAACGCCGGAAGAGCTTGCGCGCGAGCTTGCTTCCCGTTGCCAACTGCACCCCACGAGTATCAATTAGCTATTACACGGAGCCGGATATCATGAATGCTGTCGTCGAAACGGTGCGAAGCCTTTGGGTGCCTCTTGCGGAACGGACACTACTGGTTCCTAACGTTGCGATTGCCGAGGTTATTAACTACCAGCCGCTTGATCTGGTTCAGGACGGCCCGGAATGGTTGTTAGGACGGTTGCGCTGGCGTGACCAGGAGTTGCCGGTTGTCTCTATGGAACAGCTGCTCGGGCTGAATGAACCGCAGAACGGGCGTGGAGCCCGTATTTCAGTATTCAACTCGGTTAAGCCGAATACGAGCTTGCCATTCTTTGCTACGGTTACGGCGGGTATTCCGCGACTGTTTAATGCCGATGCCGATGCGCTAGGTTCCTCACTGCGCAGTGAAAGAAACCTTCCCGCCACAGTCGCGGACTGTGTCGAGATCGACGGCGAAGAAGCGTTGATCCCGGATCTCGAAGCTGTACAGGCGTTAGTCGAAGAAGCCTGGCGCAAAATATGAGTGTGGCCGGCTGAGTGCCGTGCTCACAGATCACCCCAGAGGGTTTGAACAGCCGCAAGAGCTGCGAGTGCCGCTGTCTCGGTGCGCAGGACTCTCGGCCCCAGTCCAATCCTCTGAAACCCGTGTGATTCGCAAAGCCTGATCTCGTCATTGTCCAGGCCGCCTTCCGGTCCGACCAGTATGGTCACGTTGCCAACCGGGTCGAGCTCACGGAGATGCCGTGTTGCAGAGGGGTCGAGCACCAGTTTATGGTGTTGTTGCTGCGCTTGCAGCGACTCAAGCCACTCGGGCAAGCGGGTAACATTATCAAGTCCGGGTAGCACGACCCGGTTCGACTGCTCGCAGGCCGAGCGCATAATGCCTCGCCAGTGCGCAAGCCGGTTTTCCAGTCGTTTTCCAGCGAGTTGAACCTGGCACCTCTTTGTCCGCAGCGGTGTGATGCAAGCGGCGCCCAGTTCCACCGATTTCTGCAGCACAAGGTCCATGCGCTCGCCCCTGGGTATTCCCTGTCCAAGGGAAACACGCAGGGTCGACTCTCGTTGTGGCTGGTCCGCCTGCCCGATCAGTACTGCAGCCTGCATCCT
Source organism: Gammaproteobacteria bacterium (assembly GCA_020347685.1). GTDB lineage: Bacteria > Pseudomonadota > Gammaproteobacteria > DSM-19610 > DSM-19610 > Thiogranum. The sequence goes on from CP070738.1 coordinate 1,208,139, forward strand.
GTCGACCTTGGTAACAACCGCTTGATACTCGCTGCCGTCACCATTGAACAGAACCAATGGATCGCCGGGCCGCAACCGCAGGACCCGCAGCACGTAGTGGCTGATTTCCCCTCCCAGCACGATCGTATCGCCGCTGTTCAGCAATTGGTCAGTATAAAAACGCGAGATGCGCATCGTCTCAGTCCTGAACCGCGCAGAGGATTCCCTCCCAGCCGACTCTTGTCATGGTCTGGATCTGTTGCTCTGTAATGACGTAGGGTGGCATGAAATAAACAACATTGCCTAGCGGTCGCAGTAGTACGCCATTTCGCAAACCGTGTTGATAGACGCGCAGGCCGCGTCGTTCCTGCCAGGGAAACGGCTCGCGGGTGTCACGATTTTTTGCCAATTCTATCGCCGTTATCATGCCGGTCTGTCGGACGTCAGCTACATTCGGGTGCTCCGCGAAATGCGCTGTGGCCTCTGACATGGCGGCAGCTCGGGCACGATTTTGCTTCAGCACATCACTGTGCTCAAACAGTTGCAGTGTTGCCAGTGCGGCACGGCAAGCCAAGGCGTTGCCGGTATAACTGTGTGAATGCAAGAACGCCCTCTGTTCTGCGTAATCGCCGTAAAACGCCTGATATACGCTGTCGTGCGTCAGCACCGCAGACAGGGGCAGGTAGCCCCCGGTAAGGCCTTTCGAAAGACAAAGAAAATCCGGACTGATGTTTGCCTGCTCGCAGGCAAAAAGGGTGCCTGTGCGCCCGAATCCAACCGCGATTTCATCGGCGATGAGATGGACCTGGTGGCGATCACAGGCGTCTCGCAACAGTTTCAGGTAAACCGGGTCGTACATGCGCATCGAGCCGGCGCACTGTACCAGTGGTTCCACAATGACGGCGCACACCTGGTCGGCCTGTTCTTCCAACGCGGTTTCCATGTATTGGAACATTCGCTCGCTATAGTCCGCGCAGGATTCGCCCGGCTCGCGGTAATAGCAGTCGGGCGACGGCACCTCTATGGTATCCATCAGCAAAGGACCATAGGTGGTCTTGTAGAGCTTGACGTTGCCAACAGCGAGCGCCCCCAGGGTTTCGCCGTGGTAGCTGTTCTGCAGGGTGATGAATTTGGTTTTTTCAGGCCGCCCCTGATTCAGCCAGTAGTGAAAGCTCATTTTCAGCGCAATTTCGATCGCCGAGGATCCATTGTCCGCGTAGAAGCAACGGCTTAGTCCTGCTGGCGTAATCCTTACCAGCTGCTCGGACAACTCGATAACGGCCTGGTGTGTGAAGCCTGCCAGTATTACGTGCTCAAGGGTGTCGAGTTGCTCCTGCAGGGCGGCATTGATGTGGGGGTTGCGATGGCCGAAAAGGTTGACCCACCAGGAGCTTATGGCGTCGAGGTAGCGCTTGCCGTCAAAGTCCTCGAGCCAGACGCCGTCGCCACGCCGAATCGGAATCATTGGCAGCCACTCGTGGTCTTTCATCTGGGTGCAGGGGTGCCAGACCACAGAGAGGTCGCGCTGAACGTACTCTTGGTTGCCCATAGCCATCTCCAGAAACCTGCCGGGTCAGGCCCCCTGATGCTTATACAGGCCCGGCGCTCGGACTCCTGTAGCAGCGACCCTGCAGGCGAGGCTCAGTTGTCTAACCCGAGGTTTCTCCAGATCGCCGTGCTCGGGCCCGCCTGATTCATGGTGTAGAAATGCAGGCCTGGCGCTCCGGCATCCAGAAGTGCCTGACACATTTCGGTTACGACTTGCTCGCCGAAGGCGCGGATTGAATCCCGGTCGTCACCGTAAGCTTCCAGCCGTTTGCGGATCCAGCGCGGTATTTCCGCGCCGCACATGTCAGAGAAACGCGCCAGCTGCGTATAGTTGGTGATCGGCATGATACCGGGGACGATTGGCAGGTCGACGCCCAGTTGCTCACAGCGCTCAACGAAATGGAAATAGGCGTAGGGGTTGTAGAAATACTGTGTTATGGCGCTATTGGCTCCGGCTTCCACCTTGCGCTTGAAATTAATAATATCGGTTTCAGCGTTCGGCGCCTGGGGGTGAAACTCGGGATAGGCCGCGACCTCGATATGAAAGTGCTCGCCGGTCTCGGCGCGTATAAACTCCACCAGCTCGTTGGCGTAGCGGAACTCCCCCGGCCGGCCCATGCCCGAGGGCAGGTCTCCGCGCAGCGCAACAATGTGGCGAATATTCTCTTGCCGATAGGCGTTCAGGATGTCACGGATACTTTCCCGGGTGGAGCCGACGCAGGACAGGTGGGGGGACGCCTGGATGCCCGATTCGCGCTGGATTTCGCACACGGTCTCGAAAGTGCGCTCTCGAGTCGATCCGCCGGCACCGAACGTGACGGAGAAAAACCGCGGTTTCAATTTCGCAAGCACGTCGCGCGTGTTACGCAGTTTGACGGCGCCTTCTTCGTTCTTGGGTGGGAAAAACTCGAAGCTGTAAACCGGCTCGTATTTTTTCTGGGAGTCCATAGCGATTACCCGTCAGGAACAGAAGAACCGGTGGGTAGAAATCGTACCCACCGGTGCAGCTTGTCGCTCAATAGCGGTAGTGGGCCGGCTTGTAGGGACCATCTACCTTGAGACCGAGGTAGTCAGCCTGTTCCTGTGTCAGGGTTGTAAGCTCAGCGCCGATCTTGGTCAGGTGCAGTCGCGCGACCTTTTCATCCAGGTGCTTGGGCAATACGTACACTTCGTGTTTGTACTTGTCGGCGTGCTGGAACAGTTCCATCTGGGCCATTACCTGATTGGTGAAAGAGGCAGACATCACGAAGCTGGGGTGGCCGGTCGCACAGCCAAGGTTGACCAGACGACCCTTTGCGAGCACGATGATCTTCTTGCCATCCGGGAACACAACGTGATCTACCTGGGGCTTGATTTCCTCCCAAGCGTATCCCTCGAGAGAAGCGATATCGATTTCCGAGTCGAAGTGGCCGATGTTGCAGACAATGGCCTCGTTCTTCATCGCCGCCATGTGGTCATGGGTGATGACCCGCACGTTGCCGGTTGTAGTTACGAAGATGTCCCCGTGGCTGGCAGCCTGGTCCATGCTGACCACCCGGTAACCTTCCATCGCCGCCTGCAGTGCGCAGATAGGATCAATCTCGGTAACCCATACCGTGGCGCCCATGCCGCGGAAGGCCTGCGCGCACCCCTTGCCGACGTCACCGTAACCCAGCACGACGCAGATCTTGCCCGCGACCATGACGTCGGTAGCGCGCTTGATACCATCGAGAAGCGACTCCCGGCAGCCGTACAGGTTGTCGAATTTTGACTTGGTGACCGAATCGTTGACGTTCATAGCGGGGAACAGCAGTTGTCCTGTTTCCTGCATCTGGTACAGACGGTGCACGCCAGTAGTGGTTTCCTCGGTAACGCCCTTGATGCTGTCGGCCATTTGCCGCCACTTGTCAGGGCTGTGCTCCAGGGTGCGCTTCAGCACGTCGAGAATGGCCTTCCACTCTTCGTTGTCATCCGTCTTGGCCGTCGGTACGGCGCCGGCCTTTTCGAATTCCACCCCCTTGTGGATCAGCAGCGTGGCATCGCCGCCGTCGTCCAGAATCATGTTGGGCATCTCGCCGTTCGGCCAGGTCAGGGCCTGTTCCGTACACCACCAGTATTCCTCGATGGTTTCACCTTTCCAGGCAAATACGGGAACGCCGCGTGCAGCAACGGCTGCGGCGGCATGGTCCTGGGTGGAAAAGATATTGCAGGAGGCCCAGCGTACCGAGGCGCCGAGTTCCACCAGCGTTTCGATTAGTACTGCAGTCTGGATGGTCATGTGCAGACTGCCGGTTATGCGGGCGCCCTTGAGGGGTTGTTGAGCGCCGAATTCGTCGCGTAATGCCATCAGGCCAGGCATTTCGCTTTCAGCAATCTCGATTTCCTTGCGGCCCCAGTCGGCCAGCTTGATGTCAGCAACCTTGTAGTCGGCTGCGGAGTCCAGGACAGCGTTCATAACAGTTCTCCCGTGAAGGCGAGCGCCGTTGTTTTTAAAGCTGGTCTCCCTGAGCCTGACGGGGTACCCCGCTGCAGCGCCCCTCAGGGAACACAGCATTGACAGATGCTATTACTCGGTGGGACGACGCTATCGGCCGGCACGGGGTCGTGTGTCAGCAGCCATGCTCGTGTGCATACGAGCAGAAATATTACCGAGTCAGCTTCTGTTTTATTCTTAACTAGAGGCCTGCGCCTTCCCTCAGCATATCGGCCTTGTCGGTTCGTTCCCACGGCAGGTCGATGTCGTCGCGACCCAGGTGACCGTAGGAAGCGGTCTGCTGGTACATAGGTCTCAGCAAGTCCAGCATCGTTATGATACCCCAGGGGCGCAGGTCGAAGTGTTCGTTCACGAGCGCGATGATTTTTCGGTCCTCAACCTTGCTGGTGCCGAAGGTGTTGATGCTGATCGAGGTCGGCTCAGCCACCCCGATGGCGTAGGATACCTGGATTTCGCAGCGCTCAGCGAGGCCGGCCGCGACAATGTTCTTCGCCACATAACGACCGGCGTACGCTGCCGAGCGATCCACCTTGGACGGATCCTTGCCGGAGAAGGCACCGCCGCCGTGGCGCGCCATACCGCCGTAGGTATCCACGATAATCTTGCGCCCCGTGAGCCCGCAGTCGCCCATTGGTCCACCAATGACGAATTTACCGGTCGGATTGATGTGAATGTGCTTCTTCTTGCACTTGTCCAGCCATTCAGCCGGAATCACTGGTTTGAATATCAGCTCAAAAACCGCTTCGTGAATCTGCGGTTGGGAAATTTCCGGAGCATGCTGGGTCGATAGCACCAGGGCTTCGACCCCCACCGGCTTGCCGCCCTCATAACGGAAGGTAATCTGGCTCTTGGCATCGGGTCGCAACCAGGGAAGCTCTCCGTTCTTGCGTACCTCGGCCTGGCGACGTACCAGACGGTGGGCGTAGGTAATGGGTGCCGGCATCAGCACGTCGGTTTCATTACTGGCGTAGCCGAACATCAGACCCTGGTCACCGGCGCCCTGTTCCTCGCGGTTGCCGCGATCCACTCCCCGGTTGATATCGGGGGACTGCTCGCCCAGGGCATTTAGCACAGCACAGGTTGCGCCATCGAAACCGATGTCAGAACTCGTGTAGCCGATGTCGGAAACGACCTGGCGCACCAGTTTTTCATACTCGACATGGGCGCTGGTGGTGATTTCCCCCGCAAGAACCACCATGCCGGTCTTGACCAGGGTCTCGCAGGCCACGCGGGCATGCGGGTCCTGGGCAACGATGGCATCGACAACCGCATCCGAGATCTGGTCAGCCATTTTATCAGGATGGCCCTCGGACACTGACTCTGATGTAAAAAGCACCGATTCTGTCATTGTTCTGCTGTTCCGTTTGAGTATTGCGCCAAAAATTAGTCGGACAGTTTACCCCTAAAAGGCGGATTTGCGAAATACAATGTGGTGGTATGATGCGCGCCAAGGTCAAATGGTCCGGAGGAAAGTCATGGTCAGTTTGGAAACGCCTGTTTGCGATTTTGGTGCACCGGCTGTGGATTTTGCCCTGCCGGGCGTGGACGGCAAGCTTTGGACGCTGGAAAAGTGCCGTGGCGAGAACGGCTTGCTGGTCATGTTCATCTGCAACCACTGCCCGTACGTAAAAGCCGTTCGAGATCGGCTGGTGCGCGATGCCCGGGAACTGCAGGAGTATGGCATTAACAGCGTGGCCATCATGTCGAACGACCCTGCCGAGTACTCCGAGGACTCCTTCGACAACATGAAGCAGATTGCCGAGCAGGAAAACTTCCCTTTCCCCTATGTTTGGGACGAAACCCAGGAGGTGGCAAAGGCTTACGGTGCGGTCTGCACCCCTGATTTTTTCGGCTACAACGCCAAGTTGGAGTTGCAGTATCGGGGTCGCCTTGATGCCAGTCGCAAAGAGGCTGCCCCGCCCGATGCCCGCCGCGACCTGTTCGAGGCGATGGTGCGCGTGGCCCAGACCGGCGACGGACCGCAGGAACAGATTCCGAGTATGGGCTGCTCTATCAAATGGAAGCACGAGACAGAGTCACCCTGACGCTTAATTAGTAGGTTTTATGTCTGCATAGAAGCAGGTATTCGCCGTTGAGATTCGCTCGTCAACGATTCGTCGCTGGCCCAAATCAACGGTTGCCGAATGTTGCCATCTGTTGGAGAATGGCGCGCTCGATCCGGCCCGGCCTCCAAATCCCAGCGCAGTCTTGGCCAATGGCGTTGCTCCGTCGGGTCTCGCCACGCGGTATGTCTTGCCCCGGTTAGCGGCGCCGGCAAGGACCGTAAAGAATTTGTCAGCAGTCGCGCCCCGGCCGGGGTGAAGCTGCTTCGCTGCCCCTTGATGCAGCGAACAGTCAGATTTGAAAACAGACAGGAGACAGCAATGGCCTCGCGTAGAGAACTTGCGAATGCGATACGTGCATTGAGCATGGATGCAGTACAGAAAGCCAAGTCCGGCCACCCCGGTGCACCGATGGGAATGGCGGACATCGCTGAAGTGCTGTGGAACGAACATCTGAAGCACAATCCGGACAATCCCAAGTGGGCTGACCGGGACCGGTTCGTGCTGTCCAATGGCCACGGCTCGATGCTGATCTACTCGCTGCTGCACCTTTCCGGCTATGACCTGCCGATGGAGGAAATCAAGAATTTCCGCCAGCTGCACTCGAAGACGCCGGGCCATCCCGAGTACGGCTATGCCCCCGGTGTCGAAACCACTACCGGGCCGCTTGGGCAGGGCATTACCAATGCGGTCGGCATGGCGATTGCGGAAAAGGTACTGGCCGGACAATTCAATCGTGACGGCCACCACATTGTGGATCATTACACCTACGTCTTCATGGGCGACGGTTGCATGATGGAGGGTATCTCCCACGAAGCCTGCTCGCTGGCCGGCACCCTCGCGCTGGGCAAGCTGATCGCCTTCTGGGATGACAATGGCATATCGATTGACGGCCATGTCGAGGGCTGGTTCACCGATGACACGCCGAGACGTTTTGAAGCTTATGGCTGGCACGTGGTGCGCGACGTGGACGGCCACGATCCCGAGGCGATCAACAAAGCGATTCACGAAGCCAAGTCGGTTAATGACAGGCCAACCCTGATCTGTACCCGAACGGTGATTGGCTACGGCGCTCCCAACCTGTGTGGCAGCCACGACTGCCACGGCGCTCCGCTGGGGGACGACGAAATCAAGGCGGCCCGGGAGAACCTGGGCTGGAATCATGCGCCGTTCGAAATTCCGGACGAGATCTATGCCGGGTGGGACGCCAAGGCGAAAGGCCAGGCGGCGGAGCAGGCATGGAGCGAAAAATTCGCTGCCTATCGCAAGGAGCACCCGGAGCTGGCGGCTGAATTCGAGCGCCGCATGGCCGGTGAATTGCCAGCCGACTGGGCGCAGCAGGCTGCTAAATTCATTGCGTCTGTCAACGAAAAGGCGGAGACCATCGCGTCCCGCAAGGCATCGCAGAACGCGCTGAACGGCTATGGTCCGCTGTTGCCGGAGTTTCTCGGCGGTTCCGCCGACCTCGCCGGTTCTAACCTGACTATCTGGTCCGGATCCAAGGGCATCAGTAACACGGTTTCCGATGGCAACTACATCTATTATGGCGTGCGCGAGTTCGGTATGTCCGCCATGATGAATGGCATCGCCCTGCATGGCGGCTTCATCCCCTACGGGGCGACCTTCCTTATGTTCTCGGAGTATGCGCGCAACGCGCTGCGCATGGCCGCACTGATGAAGGTGCCGAGTATCTTCGTGTATACCCATGACTCGATCGGCCTGGGAGAAGATGGTCCTACCCACCAGCCGATCGAGCAGACGGCCACTCTGCGCATGATCCCGAACATGTCGGTGTGGCGTCCTTGCGACGCGGTTGAATCCGCGGTGGCGTGGAAGGCGGCGATCGAACGTAAGGATGGCCCGTCGTCATTGATCTTCTCGCGCCAGAACCTGGCTCATCAGAACCGCAGCGCCGAGCAGCTCGCCGGTATCGAACGTGGCGGCTACATCCTGAAGGATTGCGACGGTACGCCGGACGCGATCATCATCGCCACCGGCTCGGAAGTCGCGCTGGCTATGGGTGCGGCCGAGCAGCTGAGCAATAAGAAAGTGCGCGTGGTGTCCATGCCGTCCACCGACGTGTTCGATGCGCAGGATGAGGCCTATCGCGAGTCGGTACTTCCGTCCTCGGTCACGGCGCGCGTGGCGGTTGAAGCGGGTGTCGCCGACTACTGGCTCAAGTACGTCGGGCTGACGGGCAAGGTTGTCGGTATCAACCGCTTCGGCGAGTCCGCGCCCGCCGGTGAACTGTTCAAGCACTTCGGGTTCACGGCGGAGAACGTGGCCGCGGCTGTCGAGGCGGTGGTCTAGGTGCGCGCACCCAAGCGGATTTTTTCTTAAGTCATAGCAAGAGAATTACGGAGAGATAAACATGGCAATAAAAGTCGGTATCAATGGGTTCGGCCGTATCGGTCGTATGGCGTTCCGTGCTATTGCGAAGGATTTTAAGGATATCGAGGTGGTCGGTATCAACGACCTGCTGGAGCCGGACTATCTGGCTTATATGCTGCAGTATGACTCGGTGCACGGGAATTTCGACGGTGACATTGCCGTCGAAGGCAACAACCTGGTTGTCAACGGCAAGAAGATCCGTCTGACCGCGGAGCGCGATCCCGCCAACCTGAAGTGGGGGGATATCGGTGCGGAGCTGGTGATCGAGTGCACCGGTTTCTTCCTTACCGAAGAGACCTGCCAGAAGCACATCGATGCCGGTGCCAAGAAGGTTGTCCAGAGCGCGCCTTCCAAAGACGCCACGCCGATGTTCGTTTACGGTGTCAACCATGACACCTACGCGGGCCAGGCCATCATTTCCGCCGCTTCCTGCACCACCAACTGCCTGGCGCCTGTCGCCAAGGTGCTGCACGACAACTTCGGCATCAAGCGTGGACTGATGACCACGGTGCACGCCGCCACGGCGACCCAGAAAACGGTTGACGGCCCGTCCATGAAAGACTGGCGCGGCGGCCGCGGCATCCTGGAGAACATCATTCCGTCCTCCACCGGCGCCGCCAAGGCCGTGGGCAAGGTCCTGCCAGAGCTGAACGGCAAGCTGACCGGTATGGCGTTCCGCGTGCCGACCTCCGACGTGTCGGTGGTCGACCTCACTTGCGAACTGACCAACGACGCCAGCTACGACGATATCTGCGCCGCCATGAAGGGCGCTTCGGAGAACGGCCCCCTGGCTGGCGTGCTGGCCTATACCGAAGACAAGGTGGTTTCCACCGACTTCCGTGGCCGCAGCACCCCGTCCATCTTCGACGCCGGCGCCGGCATCCAGCTGGATCCCACCTTCGTCAAGGTGGTGTCCTGGTACGACAACGAGTACGGCTACACCTGCAACATGCTGCGCATGGTGCAGCACGTTTCCAAGTAATCAGCCGTTCGGGAGAATGCAGGGTGGGTCGGTGTGCCGCTGGTGCGCCACCCGCCCTGCATTGTCATGGCTCTGTCGCAGAGCCTTATGGTAAGTCTCGTATTTACCATAAGTCTTTGAACGTTAATGGAGTGCCTACAATGTCTTTCATTAAGCTCACCGATCTCGATCTCGCCGGCAAGCGCGTTCTGATCCGCGCCGACCTCAACGTGCCGGTCAAGGACGGCAAAGTCACATCCGATGCGCGCATCAGCGCGTCCATGCCGACCATCGAACACTGCATGAAAGCCGGCGCCCGGGTCATGGTGATGTCGCACCGCGGCCGTCCCGAAGAGGGGGTGGCAGACGAGGAAAACTCCATGCAGCCGATCGCCGATGACATGTCAGCCAAGCTCGGCAAGACCGTGCCGCTGGTCAAGGGCTATCTCGACAAGGCGCCGGAGCTTGCCGATGGCGAAGTGGTGCTGCTGGAGAACGTGCGCTTCAACGCCGGCGAGAAGAAGGACAACGAAGAACTGGCCAGGAAATATGCCAGTCTGTGTGACGTGTTCGTCATGGATGCCTTCGGTACTGCGCATCGTGCGCAGGCCTCAACCCACGGTGTCGGCAAGTTTGCCCCGGTCGCATGCGCCGGTCTGCTGCTCGCCGAAGAGCTGGACGCGCTGAACAAGGCCCTGGCCAATCCCGCCCGCCCGATGGTCGCCATTGTCGGCGGCTCCAAGGTGTCGACCAAGCTCACGGTTCTGGAAGCGCTGTCCGAGAAAGTCGACCAGCTGGTCGTCGGTGGCGGTATCGCCAACACCTTCCTCAAGGCGACCGGCAAGAATGTCGGCAAGTCCCTGTGCGAGGGTGACCTGGTGGACACCGCAAAGACGCTGATCGACAAGATGGCCGCGCGCGGTGCCAGTATCCCGATCGCCGTCGACGTGGTGTGTGGCAAGAAATTCGACGAGAACGAACCGGCAGTGCTCAAGGATGCCGGCGATGTCGAAGACGATGATATGATTTTCGATATCGGGCCCAAGTCTGCCAAGCAACTGGCGGATATCATCGCCAAGGCCGGTACCATCGTCTGGAACGGCCCGGTGGGCGTGTTTGAATTCGATCAGTTCGGCGAGGGCACCAAGACCATTTCCCTGGCGATAGCCAATGCCCCCGGATTCAGTCTGGCCGGCGGCGGCGACACCATCGCGGCGATCCAGAAATACGACATTTACGACAAGATTTCCTATATCTCCACGGCTGGCGGGGCATTCCTGGAATTCCTCGAGGGCAAGACACTGCCGGCGGTCGCGATGCTGGAAGAACGCGCCAAGTAGGTCGCATTCCACCTCTACACATGGCCACGGATAGTGCGGAAACACGGAAACGGCCTCCTTCACTATGGTCCGCAGTCTCCGTGGCCTTTTTTATGGATAAAAGCAGCTGACTATGCAGCGTAGAACCAAGATTGTCGCCACCTTGGGGCCGTCCACGGATGACTCCAAAGTGCTGGATGACATGATTCAGGCCGGCGTCGATGTGGTGCGGGTCAACTTTTCGCACGGTACTCACGAAGAGCATTTCCGGCGCGCCGAGCAGGTCCGCAACCGTGCCCGCGCACACGGTCGGCAGGTCGGCGTGTTTGCGGACCTGCAGGGTCCCAAGATCCGCATCGAGAAGTTCAAGGAGGGCAAGATACGTCTGCAGGAAGGCGCACGCTTTGTTCTTGACGCCGCGCTGGCCGAGGACGGGGGAACCAATGAGCGGGTTGGGCTCTCCTACAAAGCGCTGGTCGACGACGTCGGGCGCGGCGATACCCTGCTGCTCGACGACGGTGCCGTGGTGCTGTGGGTCGAGGAAGCCAAGGGCTCGGAAATCGACACCCGCGTGGTGGTAGGCGGGGAGTTGTCGAACAACAAGGGTATCAACCGCCAGGGCGGGGGGCTGTCGGCACAGGCGATCACCGACAAGGATCGCGCCGATATCAAGGCTGCCGCCGAAATGCAGGCCGACTACGTTGCGGTTTCCTTCCCGCGCAGCGCAGCCGACATACACGAGGCGCGCTCGCTGCTGCGCCAGGCCGGCGGTCACGGCGGCATCGTCGCCAAGATCGAGCGCGCCGAAGCGATGGAGTCGCTGGAGGAGATCATGGAGGCCACCGACGTGGTCATGATTGCGCGCGGCGATCTGGGTGTGGAGATCGGGGACGCCGAGCTGCCGGCAGTGCAGAAACGCATTATCCAGATCGCCCGCACCATGGACCGTGTGGTGATCACCGCGACCCAGATGATGCAGTCCATGATCGAGAATCCTATCCCCACCCGGGCTGAGGTTTTTGACGTCGCTAATGCGGTTATCGACGGTACCGACGCGGTGATGCTGTCGGCGGAAACCGCAACCGGCAAGCACGTCGCCAAGGTCATCGAAGCCATGGACCGTATCTGTCGTGGCGCGGAGCGCCAGCGCATTGACATGGCTGTGGAGCGGCGTTCGGCGGTGCATTTCAAACGCGTCGACGAAGCAATTGCCAAGGCGGCGATGTACACCGCCAACCACACCGGAGTTAAGGCTATTGCAGCCCTCACGGAGTCGGGCGCCACGCCGCTGTGGATGTCGCGCATCAGCTCGGGGATACCCATCTATGCCTTGACGCGCCATGTGGAGACGCGTAGAAAGGTAACCCTTTATCGCGGCGTATACCCCGTGAGTTTTGACGTCACCACCACGGATCACCGCCAGGTGAACCGTGAGGCCATCGACGAGTTGATGCGCCGCGGCGCGGTGCGCGACGGTGACCTCGTCATCATCACCAAAGGTGATCTGATGGGGGTTCACGGCGGCACCAACGCCATGAAAATGATTCGCGTCGGTGAACATCTTTTCAACGTGGAATGAAGGGTTGGCGATGGCCCGTCAGATCACAGATAACCTTTACCTACTGGAAACTCCGAGGAGCACATCATGGCCTTGATATCCATGCGTCAATTACTCGATTATGCCGCCGAAAACAACTTCGGCATGCCCGCGTTCAACGTTAACAACATGGAGCAGGTTCACGCCATCATGCAGGCGGCGCACGAAACCGACAGCCCGGTAATCATGCAGGGCTCGGCTGGCGCGCGCTCCTATGCGGGCGAGCCCTTCCTGCGCCATCTGATTTCTGCTGCGGTGGAAATGTATCCGCATATCCCCGTCGTCATGCACCAGGATCATGGCTCCGAGCCGGCGGTGTGCCTGCGCTCCATCCAGTCCGGCTTTACCTCGGTGATGATGGACGGCTCGCTGATGTCTGACATGAAGACGCCAGCGACCTACGAGTACAACGTTGATGTCACCCGCCGGGTGGTCGAAATGGCGCACGCCGGCGGTGTTTCCGTGGAAGGCGAGCTCGGTTGCCTGGGTTCGCTGGAGACCGGCATGGCCGCCGAGGAAGACGGTTCCGGCGCCGAAGGCAAATTGTCCATGGATCAGCTGTTGACCGATCCCGATGAAGCGGCAAACTTTGTCAAGGATACCGGCGTCGACGCCCTGGCGATTGCCATCGGAACCAGTCACGGTGCTTACAAGTTCACCCGTCCGCCGACCGGGGATATCCTGGCCATTAACCGCATCAAGGAAATACACGCCCGTATTCCCAACACCCACCTGGTCATGCACGGTTCGTCCTCGGTACCGCAGGACTGGCTCAAGATCATCAACGAATACGGCGGTGACATGGGTGAGACCTACGGCGTACCGGTAGAGGAAATCCAGGAAGGTATCAAACACGGTGTGCGCAAGGTGAACATCGACACCGATCTGCGTATGGCCTCCACCGGTGCCATCCGCAAGTTCATGCACGAGAACAAGTCCAATTTCGATCCGCGCAAATTCCTCAAGGCGTCCACGGCGGCCATGAAGGACATCTGCAAGGCCCGTTATGAATCTTTCGGTTGTGCCGGGCATGCCTCCAAGATCAAGCCGATCAGTCTTGAAAAGATGTTCAAGAGCTACGAGTCCGGCGAACTGGATCCGCGCGTGCAATAAGCACTGCCGCCACCGGCATGGAAAAGCGGCCGTTGCGGCCGCTTTTTTTTGCTGCAAGCTTTTGTTGCGGCCCCCTGGCTGGCGCGCTCAGCGATCGTCTTCGGTAAAGAATGCCGTGGAGCTGGACAGATCGATGAACTGCTTCTGGTACTGGCTCATTTCCTCGAATAGCGCGATCGCCTCGGGCAACCGATATCTTTCCATCAGCTGGCTGGCGTCCTGCCACCAGTATTCCAGCACGCCATCGTAAGGTTCTCCAATGCCGCGGTCCTTGATCAACTGTTCCGTGGCCTGCACTTTGAGGGTTAGATTCTTTGCGTGCCGGACTGCATTGGACAGCGCAGCGACCTGCTTGACCAGCTCGTTGAATCTGTCGTTGCACCAGTACTTGCGAAACTCTTCGTCCGACATGCCGGGTTTCTTGCGGAAGCAGTTGATATAGCGAATCACGCCTGTGTCCTTTTTTCCGGGTTGGTGCAGTGCAGTGTATAGCGATGTAAGGCGGCAGAAAAGTTCGCTGCCGTTTGTGTGGTGTCAGCCGGCGCTACAGAACCAGAGGTTCGTCCATCGCGGCAGCCTGTTCGCGCAGCGTCAGTATGTGCTCCTCCCAGTAACGCGGCGAATCGAACCAGGGAAAGGCGCGCGGGAACGCCGGGTCGTTCCAGCGACGCGCAATCCAGGCCGAGTAGTGCATGATCCGCAGGGTGCGCAGGGCCTCGATCAAAATTACGCTGGCATGATTGAAATCAAAAAAAGTCTGGTAGCCCTCGAGTAGATCCTCCAGTTGCCGGCGCATGTCCTCCGGCTGCCCCGACAGCAGCATCCAGAGATCCTGAATCGCCGGACCCATGCAGCAGTCATCGAGATCGACGAAGTGCGGACCCTGCTGGGTCCACAGGATATTTCCGGGGTGACAGTCACCGTGCAGGCGAATGTCCGTCACCGTGCCCGCAGATGAAAACAGGATTCGAGCCCGCGCCAGCAAATCGTCCGTCAGGCTGCTGTAGGCATCGACAAGATAGGCCGGCAACAGGTCCTGCTCCAGAATGAAGCTGCGTGCTGCGTCGCCCAGGGTTTCGATACCGAGCCGTGCCCGGTAGCGGAATGCTCTGCACGCCCCCACCGCGTGTATGCGACCCAGCAGACGGCCCATCTGATTGCGCCGCTCCCGGGTGTCGAGTTCGGGCCAGCGGCCCCCGCAGCGCGGGTAAACGGCAAACAGGAAGCTATCGTGCTCGTGAAGCGTGGCGCCAGCAGGGTCAGCCAGAGGGGCGACGACGGGAATTTCGTTTGCGGCAAGCTCGATGGCAAAAGCGTGTTCCTCGAGGATGGCGTCCCGTGACCAGCGTCCGGGCCGGTAGAACTTGGCAACGACCGGCGTGCTGCCCTCAACCCCGATCTGGTAAACGCGGTTTTCGTAGCTGTTAAGCGCCAGCAGGCGACCGTCACACTCAAAGCCCTGCGACTCCAGCGCGCACAGGATAAGGTCCGGTGTCAGACCCTGGTAGGGGTGGGTGGATGCCGCTTCTTCCATGCCCGGATAATATCTGATTTAGGCGCTGCGGCCAGAGCTTTCGGGCACCCGATCACGACCACGGCTGCACGTCGCGTTGGGCGACGGAGGCTTGCGGACTGGTGTCGCGGCAATGGACATATGGCTAGTGTTGCTGCGCGGCTGCATCCGATTGACGCACCTGGTTTGTGGGGGTAGTCTCAATCAGGATGGGGCGGGTGGCGTTAATAAATGCCTGCGTTGCGCCGGTTGCGGATTGACGGATAGTCCCAGGTAGCCATGCCCTGGCCTGTTGATCCTGCAACCAGTCCCTTCCATATCACCGCACAGCAACAGGCACAGGCAATATTTGAGTCACAACAAACAACAAGACCCGAGGTATCCGTATGCCGGGGACTAGGCTTAGCGTAGAAATTCGGCCCATCCTCCCGGAACGGCTCAAGCGGCTCGAGGATCTGGCCAACGACCTTTACTACAGCTGGGATCGCGGTGTACGCCGCCTGTTCCGGCATCTGGATGAAAAGACCTGGGCGGCGTGCCGCACCAATCCCAAGGTATTCCTGCGCAGGGTTGGCCAGGCGAAACTCGAAGAGGCGGCGCGCGATCCGATTTTTCTGGCCGATTACCGCGGAATTCTGTCGGCATACGACACCTATATGCAGGAGCGCCCGCTGGCCGAGGTCGAATCGTCGTTCGACATGCAGCAGGACCTGATCGCCTATTTTTCAGCCGAGTTCGGATTCCATCGCAGCATGCCCATCTACGCCGGTGGTCTGGGGATCCTGGCCGGCGACTACTGCAAATCGATGAGTAATCTGTGGGTGCCCTTCGTGGGTGTAGGCCTGCTGTACCGGGAGGGTTATTTCGCCCAGCGTATCCAGTGCGACGGAACCCAGCTGGCGCGCTACCCGCATGTCGATCCGGAAGACTTGCCGGTGGTGCCGGCGCTGGACCCCTTAGGCGGGGAACCGGATGTCCAGGTGATCATCGCCGGCAGCCCGGTCAGGCTAAAAGTATGGGAAGCGCGGGCAGGGCATATCAAACTGTATCTGCTCGACAGCGATCTTCCCCAGAATTCGCCCGAGGACTGCGCCATTACCGCGCAGCTTTACGGCGGTGACCGCGAAACGCGCATCAAGCAGGAAATCGTGCTGGGTATCGGGGGCGTGCGCGCCTTGCGTGCCATGCAGCTGACGCCGACGGTGTGGCACATCAATGAAGGGCATGCCGGCTTCCAGGTCCTGGAGCGCTGTCGCGAGCAGGTTAGCCAGGGTATGGATTTCGACAGCGCATCAGAGCTGGTGGCCGCCAACACCGTGTTCACCACCCACACGCCGGTTCCCGCCGGCCACGATATTTTCGAAACCAGTCTGGTGCGCAGCCATTTTGACGGCTACGTTGCCGAGCTCGGCATTAGTCAGGAACGCTTTTCCGCGCTCGGCGCAGACCCGCGCCACGCCAGCGGTTTCAACATGACATCGCTCAGCATGCGCGGTTCACGCTTCCGCAACGGTGTCAGCCGCATCCACGGCCGGGTGGCTTCGGAGATGGAAGGCTACGTTTGGCCGCAGATCCCGGCGGCGGAAAACCCCATCCATTATGTGACCAACGGCATCGATGTCGACAGCTTCCTCGGCCAGTCCTGGGTGGCGCTGTTCGATATGTACATGGGTCGAGGCTGGCGCGCCAAGCTGACCGATGCAGCGTTCTGGAAGGGTTTTATCGGTGGCATCCCGAACCATGTCTACCAGAGCGTGAGGCAGATTCACAAGAATGCCATGTTTGCGGAGATCAACCGCCGTCTGACTATTCAGCTGCAGCGCAGTGGCTGCGTGGATTCCATTATCCGCGACGTCACCCAGTACCTGACGCCGCGTAACCCCGACATCCTGGTGATCGGTTTCGCGCGGCGCTTTGCGACCTACAAACGGGCTACGCTGCTGTTCAAGGACCTGGAGCGACTGGCGCGCCTGGTCAACGACCCGGAGCGGCCGGTGATGTTCATATTCGCGGGCAAGGCGCACCCGGATGATGAGCCCGGCAAGAAACTGCTCAAGGAAGTGGTGGAAATCAGCCTGCTGCCGGAGTTCCGCGGCAAGATTCTAATGCTGGAGGGCTACAATCTGTCGCTGGCGCGCGATCTCTACCCCGGCGTGGACGTGTGGTTGAATGTTCCCGAGTACCCGAAGGAGGCCTGTGGTACTTCGGGCATGAAAGCCGCCATCAACGGGGCTATCAATCTCAGTGTTCTGGACGGCTGGTGGGGTGAGGCATTCGACGGCGAAAATGGCTGGGCTATCACTCCGCACCCGGAGCTGGACAGCGCGACCCGCGACAAGCAGGAAGCCGCGGAGCTGCTGAGTCTTCTGGAGCGCGAAGTCGTTCCATTGTATTTTGCCCGCAACGCCGATGGCGAGCATGAAGCCTGGATGGAAAAATCCAAGGCCTCCATGCGTACCATCCTGCCGCATTTCAATGGCATGCGCATGGTGGGCGACTACCTCCGTGATCTGTACGGTCCCGCGGCCAGACAGGGCCGGCTGCTGGCCGGTGACGGTGCCGCGGGCGCCAGGGAGCTGGCTCACTGGCGCAACCAGGTTGCCCAGGCCTGGCCCGGTGTCGAGGTGCGGCTGGCGAGCACGCCACGTGACACCGTAAACCACGGTGAGTCGATGCTGGTTGCCGTGAACGTGGCGCTGAACGGCCTGTCGCCGGAAGACGTTGAGGTCGAATGTGTGGTCGGGAACCAGGATGTGCTGGGCGAGTTCATCCCGGTTGGCAGCGTAATGCTGGAGCACACCGGCCTCAGCCCGGAGGGTGACGCCCAGTACCAGGCCGACCTCTGTGCGCCGCACCCGTGCTACAACTTCGAGGGCCTGCAGTACTACCAGATCCGGGTGTATCCTTATCACAGGCTGCTCAGCCACCGTTTCGAATGCGGCCTGATGTTGTGGGTCTGATGCGCGCTGGCAACGGACTATGCTTTGAGCACGGCGCTGTGCCGCTGCAACAATTCAGCCCGAGCGTGATCTGAGTCAGCGGGGTTCCGATCCGCAGCTCCCGCAAGGGCTCACTGGAACTGCTCAGCCAATCCTGACACCCAATGAAACCGTTCAAATACATACGCCGCTTTGCCGAACTCGGCATCGACGATATACCGCAAGTCGGCGGTAAGAATGCCTCGCTGGGGGAAATGTACCGCGAACTGTCACCCCGAGGCATCAAGGTACCGAACGGCTTCGCTACCACTGCCGATGCCTACCGCGACTACCTGCGGCACAACGCACTCGAGGCCCGCATTGCCGATACCTTGGCCGGCCTTGACACCCGTGATGTGGAGGCGCTGGCCGAGGTCGGCAGCCGTATCCGCTATTGGCTGCGCCACGCCGAGATGCCGCCGGAGCTGGCCGAGGAGATCACCGCTGCTTACCAGGAACTGGGCGGCGACCAGCAGACCGGCCGCTGCGACGTGGCAGTACGCAGCTCGGCTACTGCCGAGGATCTTCCGGATGCCTCGTTCGCAGGACAGCAGGAGAGCTATCTGAACATCCGCGGCAACAAGGTGTTGCTGGACGCCTGCGCGCGGGTATTCGCCTCGCTGTTTACCAACCGCGCCATTTCCTACCGCGTCGACAAGGGTTTCGGGCACATGGATGTGGCGCTGTCCATTGGTGTGCAGGAGATGGTGCGATCCGACAAGGCCGCTTCGGGTGTCGTGTTTACCCTCGACACCGAATCCGGGTTTCGCGATGTGGTGTTCATCACCGGATCCTACGGGCTGGGCGAGAATGTGGTGCAGGGCAAGGTGGATCCCGACGAGTTCTATGTGTTCAAGCCCACGCTGGCCAAGGGTTACCGTCCGCTTATCAAACGAGCCCGCGGAGACAAGCACATGAAACTGGTGTACGCCGACGATGCGCTGGCCGGCGTGTCGACCCGCAATGTGCCGGTCAGTCACCGCGACCAGATGCGTTTCTGCCTCAGCGACGATGAAGTGCTGCAACTGGCCCGCCACGCGGTGGCCATAGAAGAACACTATTCCGCCAAGGCCGGCCGGCCACGCCCCATGGATATCGAGTGGGCAAAGGACGGGGTGAGCGGCGAGCTGTATATCGTGCAGGCGCGCCCCGAGACGGTGCAGTCCAGCCGCGCCGCGCCGGTGCACGAAACCTACCGTCTGCTGCAGCGTGGCGAAGTACTGTGCCAGGGACGCAGTGTGGGTGCACGGATTGCGGCCGGCCCGGCCCGTGTGGTGGAGAGCGCCGCGCACATGAACGAACTGCAGGCGGGCGAGATCCTGGTTGCCGAAATGACCGATCCCGACTGGGAACCGGTGATGAAGATCGCCGGTGCGATCGTCACCAACCGTGGCGGACGCACCTGTCACGCCGCGATTATCTCGCGCGAGCTGGGTATCGCTGCGGTGGTCGGTTGCGGCGATGCGACGGCGCAGATTCACGATGGCGAGGCAATCACTGTGTCCTGCGCCGAAGGCGATACGGGCTATGTCTACGAAGATATATTGCCCTTCGAGCGCAGTGAAATAGCCATCGGACAGCTGGAAAAGCCCAACACCCGGGTGATGCTCAATCTGGCTAACCCGGACATGGCCTTCGAGGTGAGCCGGCTGCCGAACGACGGGGTGGGGCTGGCGCGGCTGGAGTTCATCATCGCCAGTCATATCGGCGTGCACCCCCGAGCGTTGCTCGATTTCGACGCGCTGCCGCGTGGGCTGCAACGCAGGATCCGTGTCAGGATGGCCGGCTACGACGGCCCGGTGGACTTCTATACCCGCAAGCTCGCGGAAGGCATAGCAACCATCGCCGCGGCCGTGTATCCCAAGCCGGTGATCGTGCGCCTGAGTGATTTCAAGTCCAACGAATACGCGGCGCTGCTCGGTGGCTCCCGGTACGAGCCGCAGGAAGAGAACCCCATGATCGGTTTTCGCGGCGCCTACCGCTATCCGTCCGAAGCCTTTGCGGAGGCGTTTGCGCTGGAGTGCCGCGCAATCAAGAGCGTGCGTGAGGCAATGGGGTTCGATAATGTGCAGATCATGATCCCGTTCGTACGCACCGTGAAAGAGGAACTCCAGGTGCTGGCATTACTGGAGAAGCATGGGCTGAAGCGCGGCGTAAACGGGCTGCAGGTGATGCTGATGTGCGAGATACCGGCCAATGCCCTGCTGGCGGACCAGTTCCTCGCCCACTGTGACGGCTTTTCGATTGGCTCCAACGATCTTACCCAGTTGACCCTGGGAATGGATCGTGATGCCGGCATGAGCGGGGGGGACGAGCGTAACGAGGCAGTGCTGGCGCTCATGCAGATGGCGATACAGGCCTGCAAGCGGCATGGCAAATACGTCGGAATATGTGGTCAGGCGCCTTCCGACTTCCCCGAGATCACCCGCTGGCTGGTCGAGCAGGGCATTGATTCCATGTCCCTGAACCCGGACAGCGTGGTGCCGATGATACAGGTGGTGCTGCAAACCGAGGCGCGGCTGGCGGCGGCCGGGGCGGAGGGACGAACGCATTGAGCGACGCTATAGTCAGAGTTGCAGCCCGGCGCGGCGCTGCCGTTACCATGTCGACCGGTGCGGCACGCCGCCGCCGGGTCGGCCGCTGCCGAGGTGGCAAAGCGGGCTGGGCAACCGTATATTCGAGCGAGGCAAGCGTGGCGGAGAACAGACGGATATGAGCAAGAAACCGAGTGATATGACACGGTCTCTCGACCTTACGCACGAAAAGCGTGTCGGCCTGGAACGGATGCGCCGGCCCATCTACGTCGATCTCCTGCCGCCCTGTAACCATGCCTGTCCCGCCGGTGAAAACATCCAGGCCTGGCTGGCGCACGCGCAAGCCGGCAAGTTCAAGAAGGCCTGGCAGAAACTGATCGAGGACAATCCACTGCCGGCCGTGCACGGCAGGGTTTGCTACCACCCCTGCGAAGGCAGCTGCAACCGGGCCCAGCTCGACGAGACGGTGAGCATCCACGCCGTGGAGCGCTTCCTCGGCGACCGTGCCAACCGCAAGGGCTGGAAGGTGGAGGGGATCGCCGAGCCAAGCGGCAAGCGCGTGCTGGTGGTCGGCGCCGGGCCGAGCGGCCTGTCGGCCGCCTACCACCTGACCCGGCTGGGTCACCAGGTGGAAATCCGCGATGCCGGACCGGTGGCAGGCGGAATGATGCATTTCGGCATTCCCGCCTACCGGCTGCCGCGCGCGGATCTGGACGCCGACATCCGGCGCATCGAGGAAATGGGGGTCCGGATAGTGCTCAACCACAAGGTCGAGGACCTGCTGGCGGAAAAGGAGCAGGGCGGCTTCGATGCAGCCTTTGTGGCCGTTGGCGCCCACCTCAGTAAACGCATCGATATTCCCGCCCGTGACGCCGGCAAGATGCTGGACGCCGTCAGTTTCCTGCACGAGGTGGAAACCGGCGCAGTGCCGAAACTGGGCCGCCGGGTGGCGATTTACGGTGGCGGCAACACCGCCATGGATGCGGCGCGGGTGGCCAAGCGCCTGGGCGCGGACGAGGCGCTGATCATTTACCGCCGCGACCGCGAGCACATGCCGGCGCACGACTTCGAGGCCGACGAAGCCATCGAGGAAGGGGTCAAGATCCACTGGCTCAGAACCATCAGAGAGATCGACCAGACCCGCTTCACGGTGGAAGTCATGGAGGTCGATGAAAACGGCCGGCCGCAGCCAACCGGAAAGCTCGAGACCCTGGAGGCGGACTCCCTGATACTGGCGCTGGGACAGAACGTGGACACCGGCTTCATGCAGCGCGTCCCGGGTATCGAGTTCAAGAACGACGGCACGGTGGTTGTGGACGGGCGCATGATGACGGGGCACGCCGGTATTTTCGCCGGCGGCGACATGGTGCCCTCCGAGCGCACCGTAACGGTCGCGGTGGGTCACGGCAAGAAAGCGTCGCGGCACATCGACGCCTGGCTGCGCGGCGTAGAGTACGACGCCGGGTCCAAACATGCACTGGCGTCGTTCGACAAACTGCACCTCTGGTATTTCACCGACGCGGCGCAACGCCCCCAGGACCACCTCGAAGGCAGCCGCCGCACCAGCGGCTTCGAGGAAGTGGTCAAGGGACTGAAGAAACAGGAAGCGCTGTTCGAGGCCAAGCGCTGCCTGTCGTGCGGCAACTGTTTCGAATGCGATGGCTGTTTCGGTGCCTGCCCGGAACGCGCCGTCATCAAGCTCGGCAAGGGGCGGGGCTACCGTTATGACTACGACCTGTGTACCGGCTGCGCGGTTTGCTACGAGCAGTGCCCTTGTCACGCGATCGACATGATTCCGGAGCCGGCATGAGCGCGCAGAAACACCTGGCCACCCTGGACGGCAACGAAGCCGCGGCGTCGGTCGCCTATCGCTGCAACGAGGTCTGTGCCATCTACCCGATCACGCCTTCCTCCACCATGGGCGAACTCGCCGACCAGTGGGCCTCGGAGGGCAGAACCAACATCTGGGGAACCGTGCCGCTGGTCGCCGAAATGCAGAGCGAAGGCGGTGCCGCGGGTACCCTGCATGGGGCCTTGCAGACCGGTGCGCTGGCCACAACCTTCACCGCCTCGCAGGGGCTCATGCTGATGATCCCCAATATGTACAAGATCGCCGGTGAACTGAGCTGCGCCGTGATTCATGTTGCCGCGCGTTCCTTGGCCGCCCAGGGCCTGTCTATTTTCGGCGATCACTCCGATGTCATGGCGGTACGCTCCACGGGCTTTGCGCAGCTCGCCTCCAGCTCGGTGCAGGAAGCCCAGGACATGGCCCTGATCGCGCAGGCCGCGACCCTGGAGACGCGAATTCCGTTCATTCATTTCTTCGATGGATTCCGCACCTCCCACGAGGTCAACAAGCTGGTGCTGATTTCCGATGAGGAGATACGTGCCATGCTGCCCGAGGAGCTGGTGCTGGCCCACCGTGCCCGCGGTCTCAACCCGAATGCGCCGGTCATGCGCGGAACGGCGCAGAATCCGGACGTCTATTTCCAGGGCCGCGAGACCGTTAATCCGTACTATGCGAGAACACCGGACATCGTGCAGGGGGCCATGGATCGCTTCGCCGCGCTGACCGGTCGTCACTACCGGCTGTTCGAATATTTCGGTGACCGACAGGCCGAGCGGGTGCTCGTGTTGATGGGCTCTGGGGCGGAAACGGTACGCGAGACGGTCGACTATCTGAATGCGCACAACGAGCGCGTGGGGGTACTGCAGGTTCACCTGTTCCGGCCGTTTGCGGTAGCCGCCTTCCTGAATGCGTTGCCGGCGTCGGTGCGCGCCATTGCGGTGCTGGATCGCTGCAAGGAGCCGGGGGCGAGCGGGGAGCCGTTGTATCTGGACGTCGTAACCGCGCTTGCCGAGGCTCACGCCGGCGGCAGCCTGCCGACCGCCGAGTTGCCGCGCGTGATCGGGGGCCGCTACGGGCTGTCCTCCAAGGAGTTCACCCCGGCCATGGTCAAGGCGGTGTTCGACGAACTCTCCCGCCAACAGCCGAAGAACCATTTTACCATCGGCATCAATGACGACGTCAGTCACAGCAGCCTGCAGTTCGATCCCGGATTCGTCATCGAGCCCGACAACGTGGTGCGCGCCATGTTCTTCGGTCTGGGCGCCGATGGCACCGTGGGCGCCAACAAGAACAGTATCAAGATCATCGGTGAGGACGCGGATTTTCACGCCCAGGGTTACTTCGTCTACGATTCCAAGAAGTCGGGTTCCCAGACCGTGTCGCACCTGCGCTTCGGTCCCGAACCGATCCGTTCCGCTTATCTGGTGCAGTCCGCCAATTTCATCGCCTGCCACCAGTACCATTTTCTCGATACCACGGATGTACTGGCACAGGCGGCCGAAGGCGGCACCTTCCTGCTCAATTCGCCGCATGATGCGCAGGAAACCTGGAACCGCCTGCCGCGTCGGGTGCAGGAGCAGATCATTGCCAGAAAGCTCGCTATGTACGTCATCGATGCCTACCGTGTGGCGCGCGACACCGGCATGGGCGCGCGCATAAACACGGTGATGCAGACCTGCTTCTTTGCGATCTCGGGTGTGTTGCCGCGCGACAAGGCAATAGAAAAGATCAAGCAGGCGATCCGCAAGACCTATGGCAAGAAGGGCGAAGAGGTGGTACGCCGGAATTTTCAGGCTGTCGACCAGACGCTGGAGTATCTTCACCGTGTCGAGGTTCCCGCCGAGGTCACCAGTGTGCGTGAGATGACGCCGCCGGTGCCGCCCGAGGCGCCGGAATTCGTGCGCGAAGTCACGGCCATGATGATGGCGGGGCGCGGCGATGAACTGCCGGTCAGCCGGCTCCCCGCCGACGGGACTTATCCTACCGGTACCACGCAATGGGAGAAACGCAATATCGCCATGCAGATTCCGGTCTGGGAACCCGACCTTTGCATCCAGTGCGGCAACTGTGCTTTTGTGTGCCCGCACAGCGTGATTCGAGCCAAGTTCTATGAGGGGCCGGTGCTGGATGACGCGCCGGCAACCTTCAAGTCCGCGCCCATTGATGCGCGTGGTCTGCCCGATACTCGTTATACGCTGCAGGTGTATGCCGAGGACTGCACCGGTTGCGGGTTGTGCGTGGAGGTATGTCCGGCCCGGAGTCCGCGCCAGGCAGGCAAGAAGGCGATCAACATGCAGGTCAAACCGCCGGCGCTGGACACGGAACGAAGCAACATCGCCTTCTTCGAAAACCTGCGTTATACGGAACGGACGCGGGTCGATTTTTCCACCGTGCGCGGTGTGCAGTTCCTGCAGCCGCTGTTCGAGTTTCCGGGCTCCTGCGCCGGCTGTGGGGAGACGCCGTACATCAAGCTGCTGTCGCAGTTGTTCGGAGATCGGCTGGTAGTCGCCAATGCCACCGGCTGCTCATCGATTTATGGCGGTAACCTGCCGACTACGCCGTGGGCGAGAAACAGCGAGGGCCGCGGACCGGCCTGGTCGAACTCGCTGTTCGAGGATAATGCCGAGTTTGGCTTCGGTTTCCGCCTCGCCGCCGATCAGCACCTGCACCTGGCCCAGGAGCTGCTGCAGGCGTTGCGCCCGGCGCTCGGCGATGAGCGGGTCGACGAACTGCTCGCGGCGCCGCAGATACGCGAATCGGAAATACAGGCCCAGCGCGCCAGGGTGGCGGCGCTGAAGGAGCGTCTGGCCGGGATGTCCGATGAGCATGCCGAACGCCTGTTGTCGGTGGCCGATCACCTGGTACGGCGCAGCATCTGGATCGTAGGTGGCGACGGCTGGGCCTATGATATCGGCTCGGCCGGGCTGGACCACGTGCTCAGCAGCGGTCGCGATGTCAATATCCTGGTGCTGGATACGGAGGTGTATTCCAACACCGGTGGACAGATGTCCAAGTCAACACCGCTGGCCGCAGTGGCCAAGTTCGCCGCCAGCGGCAAGCACGTGGCAAAAAAGGACCTGGCCCTGCAGGCGATTTCCTACGGCAACGTCTATGTCGCCCGTGTGGCGATGGGTGCCAACCCGCAGCAGACACTGCTGGCGTTTCGCGAGGCGGAAGCCTACAAGGGGCCATCGCTGATACTGGCTTACAGCCATTGCATCGCGCACGGTATCAATATGCAGCAGGGCTTGCGCCAGCAGGACCGCGCGGTGGACTGCGGACACTGGCCGCTGATCCGTTACAATCCGGAAGTGCGCAAGTCGCATGAAAACCCCTTTGTGCTCGATTCGCAGCGGCCCCGGATCAGTTTCAAGGATTACGCCAGCAACGAGTTGCGCTACCGGTTGCTGAACAGCACCAACCCTGCCGAGGCCGAGCAGCTGATGGAACTCGCGCAGCAGAATATCCGCCAGAAGTGGGCCGACTACGAAGAGATGGCCTCGCGCACCTGCGAGGGCTTTCCCTGTGCGGGGAGTTCCCCGGAGTGAAGTTGCCGGCAGCCGGTCGGGACACGGCCGCCGTGTGAACCGTGTAACGCGGGGCCGTGCCCTTTGGCAATCCCCTGGGGGCAAAAAAAAGCCCCTCGAAGAGGGGCTTAAAACAAGGAACGGAACAGGCTATAGGCCTGTCCTCCGTATAGACGCTACTTGGCAGCAATATCTTCCAATTCTTTTGCGCGGATGATGTGTCCGTCCAGCGCCGCTTCCTTGCTGGACT
>CP070738.1:1234333-1238848 GCA_020347685.1 Gammaproteobacteria bacterium
CCCTGCTGAGGATCCCGAATCCACACGCGCAGTTCCAGATCGATGCCGTTGTCTCCGAAGCCCATCAGGCGGGCGGCGGGCGGCGGATCCCGCATCACCCGCGCCGACGCCTCGGCCGCCTTCAACAGAATCTCCATGGCCGCCTCCGGATCGTCGGCGTAACTGATCTGCACCGGGAGCTTGAGGCGAATCTGCTCATCGCTATAACTCCAGTTGATTACCTCGGTGGTAATCAGGTTCTCATTGGGTATCAGGGTTTCGACGCCGTCACGGTCACGCACCACGATGTAACGGGCGCGCAGTTCCTGCACCCAGCCGAACTTCTCGTTGATGCTGATCACGTCACCCGGCCTGATGGAGCGATCGAACACCAGGATGAAACCGCTGATGAAATTGCTGGCGATGCGCTGCAGACCGAAACCGAGGCCCACGCCCAGCGCACCGCCGAACACCGCCAGCGCGCCCAGCTTGATGCCGGCCATGTTCAGCGCCAGCAGCGCGGCTATCGTATACAGGGCGAACTTGATGGTCTTGCTGAGACCGATCTTGGCGCCGGGACTGATATACGTGGACCGTGACAGCAGCCGCTCGACAGCCCTGGTCAGCCAGGTCGCCAGCACCATCAGAATACCGACCGCGACCGCGAACTGCAGCAGGGTGAGCAGGGAAATGCGGATCTCGCCAAAGCTATAGCCGAAAGCATCGAGCGCCTTGACGATCTCGGGTAACAAACCCAGCAGGTGCAGCGCGAACAGTATCCAGATCGAGGTGCTGATCAGGTGTTCCCACGCCTTGACCGCCGGTCCCGGGTGCAGACCCTGTCGCAACACGTACACCGCCAGGCGGATCGCGGCCAGCGCCAGCAGCAGCGGTACCGCGAGATAGAGCAGCACCACATCGAACTGCAGCGACCGGAGTACCGCCCTTCCGACCAGCACGCCGAGCAGCATGCTGAGCGGAAACACAATGCGCTGGGCGCTGCGCAGCGTAAAGCGCTTGAACTTGCGCGTGCCCTCCAGCGAGGTCGATTCCAGCAGGAACCGGCCCAGGGTGCGATGCACCGCGACAGCGCCAATCGCGGCCAGCGCCAGCACCACCAGCTCGCCGGCCAGCGCGGTGAAGTCAAGCTGCAGGAACCAGTCCAGCAGGCGTTTCAGATAGTCCTCAAGCAAGGCCGTATAATCTCCCTATCCGGATGGGCAGTGCATGAACGAGACCAAACATAGCATACAGGGACAAGACAGGCGCATACGCTCTTTCGTGCGCAGGGAGGGTCGCCTCACCCCCGGCCAGCAACGCGCGCTGGACGAACTGTGGCCGGGACTCGGACTCGCATTCGAAACGCCGCTCAGCCTCACGGAGGCCTTCGGCCGCAGCGTACCGGTGACCCTGGAAATCGGTTTCGGCAATGGCGCCAGCCTCGCGGAGATGGCGGCACAGGATCCGCACAGCGACTTCATCGGTATCGAGGTCCACCGCCCCGGTGTCGGGCGCCTGTTGATGGAGCTGGAGCGCCGCAGCATCGGCAATGTGCGGGTGTTCTGTCACGACGCCGTGGAGGTGCTGGAGGACAAGATTCCGGATGCCTCGCTGGATCGCGTGCTGCTGTTCTTCCCGGACCCCTGGCCGAAGAAGAAGCACCACAAGCGGCGCATTCTGCAGCCGTCTTTCGTGGCGCTGATCGCGCGCAAGCTGAAACCGGGCGGGGTCTTCCACATGGCGACGGACTGGGAGCCCTACGCCCGGCACATGCTGGAGGTGATGGACGCCTCGCCGGCTTTCGTCAACTGCAGCGGCAAGGGGCACTACTCGCCACGCCCCGAATACCGTCCCGTGACCAAGTTCGAGCGCCGCGGCCAGCGCCTCGGCCACGGCGTGTGGGACCTGCTCTACCGGCGCGCCTGATGCGCCGGATCCGGATCAGGAGGTCTGCGGTTCCAGACGCATGCGGCGGGTCGACTTCACCGGGTTGAGGGGTGACTCCTCAACAGCCTGCTCGCCCAGCTGGCCACGCGCATACTCGATGGCATCGGTACGGGTGCGGAAAAAGTGTTCTCTGCCGATTTCGTCGGCCAGCCCGGAGCGCTCAAAAATCTGCATGGTCTGACGCTTGGTGCGCGCGATCAGCACCCCCACACCACCCTGCCCCAGACGCTCGTGCAGGTTGCCGATGACTTCTTCGCCGGTGGCGTCGATTTCGTTGACACCCTCCAGGTCGAGGATGAGAAATTTGAGATCGGGCTTACTGGCGACATTGCGCAGCACCCGGGTTTCGAAGTAGCCGGCGTTGGCGAAATACAGCGAACCGTCGAAGCGCAACACCGACATGTACTTGCACTTCTGCAAACTGTGCACGTCGGCGTCGCGGAACGTACCGTCTGAGTGCAGGGACAGTTCGGCGAAGCGCGGCCGCATGCTGCGGTACAGGTACAGTCCAAGCGACAGCAGCACACCCACGATGATGCTCTTCTCCAGGTGGGGCGCCATGATCAGGGTGAGCGCGAACGTGATGATGGAAACCACCCCGTCGTGTTTCTGCACTTTCATGGCGTGCTTGATGGGCTGCACTTTCACCAGGTTGATGACGGCCATAATAATGACTGCCGCCAGCGTCGCCTGCGGCAGGTGGTACAGCAGCGGCGTCAGGAACAGCAGGGTAATGGCGACCACCGAGCCGGTTACCACCGACGAGAACCCGGTCCTGGCACCGGCGGCAATGTTCACCGCAGAGCGGGAGAACGAACCGGACACCGGGTAGGCGCCGAACAGGCCGGCGGTGATATTGGAAAACCCCTGCCCGAACAGTTCCTGGTTGGTATCCAGGCGCTGGCGGGTCTGCGCCGCCATGGCCTTGGCGATGGCAATGGCCTCCATGAAGCCGATCAGCGAAATGGTGATGGCGGCGGCGACCAGCTTGCTCGCCACCTGCAGATCGAATTCCGGGAAGCTGACACCCGGCAGTCCTTCCGGAATCTCGCCGACCACCTTGCCGCCCGCAGCCTGAAAGCCGAACATCCAGGACGCCACAGTGGTGATTACCACCGCCGTGAGCACCGTGGGGATCTTCGGCAGGTATTTCTTCAGCAGAATCATGATGGCGAGCGCCACGATACCCATGATCAGGGTGAGCACGTGGGTTTCGGTAGTGGCAGCGACCACGACGCGCCACACCGTTTCATAGTGGTGTTCTGATTTTTCCACTGTTACGCCGAACAGTTTGCTGAGCTGGGAGGTGGCGATAATGATGGCGGCACCGTTGGTGAAACCGACCACCACCGGGTGCGACAGGAAGTCCACCAGCACACCGAGCCGCAGTACGCCGAGCAGCATCTGGAAAATGCCCACCATGATGGCCAGCAGGGCCGCCAGGCTCAGATACACCGCGACGCGCTGTTCGGGCAGCAGGTCCATGCCCATGACCATGGGGCCGAGCGCCGCGGCCGTCATCAGGGAAACCACCGCCACCGGCCCGGTTGCCAGTTGCCGCGAGGAGCCCCAGAAGGCGGCAATCATTACCGGAATAAATGACGCATACAGACCGATATAAGGCGGCAGGCCGGCGAGCTGCGCGTAGGCCATGGACTGCGGCACCAGCACCAGGGCCACCGTGATGCCGGCGATCAGGTCGGCCCGCAAGGTATCCGCATGGCGAATCTCCCCGATCCAGTCGGAAAACGGCACCAGCATTCTCTGCAAGCCGGCCACGAGTTGGCGCGCGTCAGCCATAGATTCAGTCCCCAACGGTAAGATTCTGAAGACATCCATCAACGCCGGCGTTGCGATGGCGGGACCGCGGCTCGGCGCACAGGAAGTGCGGGATTATAGCCGAATCCATCATGATCCCCTAATGGTCGCGGCTGTAACCGATCACCCGCATTGCCGCACGGCGGTGAAGAACTCTACAATATTTAATTGTTACAGAAATTTAGGTCGCAGTTGTCGGCTGCGGCGGAAAAGTGGTTCAATACGCCGTTCCGGCCGACGCCCGGTAGCCACGGAATTTTTACCAACATTCAGGACGTGGCAACACAGCATTCAGGCACCACGCCAGGGGATTGCCCGGCGGGGCGCCGACACTTTTTCATTCAGTAACGGTTTTGAGGAGACTGGCATGTCCAAGAAACACCCGATTATTGCGGTGACCGGCTCGTCTGGCGCGGGTACAACCACGGTGAAGGTCGCCTTCGAGCACATTTTCCTGCGCGAAGGGCTCAACCCGGCCGTCATCGAAGGGGACAGCTACCACCGCTACGATCGCGTCGCCATGAAAGAGGCCATGAAAAAAGCCGAAGACGCGGGCAATCCGCATTTCAGCCATTTCGGGCCCGAGGCCAACCTGTTCGACAAAATCGAGGAAACCTTCCGGGTCTACGGAGAGACTGGTGCCTGCGAGCGGCGTTATTACCTGCACAGCGAGGAGGAAGCCGAACCGTTTGGCCAGAAGCCCGGTGAATTCACCCCCTGGGAGAACATTCCTACCGGCACCGACCTGTTGTTCTACGAGGGCCTGCACGG
>CP070738.1:1238948-1250789 GCA_020347685.1 Gammaproteobacteria bacterium
CCCTATCGTACCGCCATGCTCTCAGTTCGCCATAACCGTGCGGTGCCTCGCCCAGTCGCGTAGCGCCTCGATCTGTTCCGCCATCACCACCGACAAGGGACGTGTCTGTTGCAGTTCACTGAGCAGGTGTCCGGTGTCGAGCGGACGCCCCTGCTCACGGGCCAGGTACAGCGCAGCCACGATCGCCTGTTCTATCTCCGCGCCGGAGAACCCATCGCTGTGCCGGGCCAGTTCCGCCAGGTTGAATGCCTGGGCATGCTGTCCGCGTTTGCGCAGGTGAATGTCAAAAATCTGGATGCGCGCGGCCGAGTCGGGCAAGTCGACGAAGAATATCTCGTCCAGTCGTCCCTTGCGGATCAGCTCCGGCGGCAAGGTATCGATGCGATTCGCGGTAGCGACCAGAAATACGGGTTGGTCACGTTCCGCCAACCATGTCAGCAAGGTGCCCAGCACGCGTTTCGATGTCCCGCTGTCGTACTCGCCGCTGGCGATGGCTTTCTCGATTTCATCCACCCAGAGCACGCAGGGCGCCATTGCTTCGGCGGTACGCAGCGAATTTCGCAGGTTGCGTTCGGTTTCACCGAAAAACTTGTTATAGAGGGTGCCGAAGTCCAGCCTGAGCAAGGGAAGTTGCCAGAGCCCGGCTACGGCCTTGGCAGCCAGGCTCTTGCCTCCGCCCTGCACGCCCACCAGCAGAATACCCTTGGGCGGATCCAGCGCGGCATCCGGCGACAGGAAAACGACTTTGCGTTGACTTAGCCAGCGCTTGAGCCGCGCCAGCCCCCCTACCTCGGCAAAGCGCACCGTATCGAGCTCGAATGACAAAGCGCCGCCCTGGTCGAGCAGATCATACTTCAGCCTGGTCAGCTGGGGCAGATCCGATTCGGTAATGGCGCCGTCGTCATGAATGGCGTTGCGAATCAGTCGCCGCGCATCGGATTCGGTCAAGCCCCCGAGTTGCCGCACCAGCCGGTCCAGCGTGACGTCGTCAGTTTTGACTTTTCTGCCGGGATGGATCTCGGACCAGCTTCTTGCCTCTTCGCGGATCCAGGCCTCGAGTGCCTTTTGATCCGGGAGCGCCAGATCAAATCTGGCGCTGAATGCGCGCAGCTCCTCGGGCAACTCGCAGGCGTGACTTATAAACACCAGCGTGTGCTGCGACTCGCTATATCCGAGGGCGATTTCCTTAATCATGCGTACGTGCCCCGGATCCTCAAGATAGGGATGAAAATCCAGCAACAGATAGATTCCCGGTGTACTGGTAGCTTTGATCTGCCCCAAGGCCTGATGGGGGTCCTTGGCATGGGTTTGCGGTTGCAGGTCCAGATCGATACGCTGCAAGCCGCTGGTGACGGACCAGCGCATGACCGGCTTGCCAATAGCGATTGCCAGGCGCGTGAAGAGTTCCAGGGCGCGAGTTTCGTCCGCGGTTTCAATAAGGATAATTGGCACCCGCGAGCGGATCAGTAGCTCCAGGTCGTGAACACCGGTTTCCATGCCGGCATGGTAGCAGAGTTGCTGCGTGGTTTTGGATTACAGAACTTCGGCTTTGATAATCTGGTCGAGGCGCAATTCCAGTTTGTTGCGATCCCGTGTCTCGGCGAGCAGGAATTCCTCCTGACGGCGTGTCTTGAGATCGACTGGCCTGACTACCTCAATGCGCAATTGTCCGCCCGGGTCGCGGAACGACAGGCGCAGGCGCATGTGTTGCACAATTGCGGCTTCATATTCACTGTACAAAGCGCAATCGATAGGGGTGTAATCAGTCATCGTTACGAAGCGCCGATATGCCGCGCAGGTTTCCGACCGCATCAACATCGGTCTTCATTTCGATTGGCTGGCAACACACGGGGCAGTCTTCGATATATTGCTGACCGCCCGCCGAGCAGTCAATGCTGGTTTCGAATGGTTCGCCACAGTAGGGACAGTCAATTGCAGCGGTATCGAGCATTCTGAACCTCCTCCGGCAGGAATCGCTCCAGCAGGTCATTCAAGAACAGCCAGCCGGAGTCGGTGTGCTGCACGAATTCGCCGTCACAGATCATCAGTCCGTCTGCGTGCGCCTGTTGGACCAGCGGCGTAATCCAGTCGCGTTTCAGGCCGCAATAACTTTCGAATTCGCCCAGACTGAACGGTTCTCTGAGTCGTAAGCGATTCAGCGCATACTCGAACACGATTTCGGGCTCGCTGAGCGAGCGCTCTCCGTCCAGGTATATCGTGGTGCCGGCTGCTTCCAAATAGTCTCGCGGATGCCGTTTTTTCCACCTTCTGCGCACGCTGCCGCTTGCGGCATCGGTAAGCTTCCCATGCGCGCCGGCACCGATGCCGATGTAGTCGCCGAATCGCCAGTAGTTCAGGTTATGGCGGCATCGCCGCCCCGCGCGCGAGAACGCGGAGACTTCGTACTGAGTATAGCCGTGGCTGGCGAGCGCGCTCTGCCCCATAGTCTGCATCGCCCATTTTTCGTCGTCATCGGGCAGCATCGGCGGATGGGCGTGGAAGCGCGTGTTGGGTTCCAGCGTGAGCTGGTACCAGGAGAGGTGCTCGGGCCGTAGCGCGAGTGCGGACTCCAGATCCGCGTTGGCTGCTGCGGAATCCTGGTCTGGCAGACCAAACATCAAATCCAGGTTGATATTGTCAAATCCCGCCGCGCGCGCCGCCTGGACCGCCAGAAGCGACTGTTCTGCATTGTGGATGCGTCCGAGGGCAGTCAGGTGAGCATTGCTAAAGCTCTGAATACCCAGGGAGAGTCGATTGACGCCAGCGTCGCGATAGCCGGTGAAGCGCTCCTGTTCGGCTGTGCCCGGGTTCGCTTCCAGGGTGATTTCGGCGTCCGGATGCAGGTGCAGGCGCGCCCGGATGCCACTCAATAGCCGGTCCATGGCTGAGACCGAAAACAGACTGGGCGTGCCGCCGCCCATGAAGATGGAGTGGACGGTGCGGCCCCAGAAGGCGGGTAGCTCCTGTTCCAGGTCGTTCAGCAGAGCATCAATATAGGCGTGTTCAGGCAAAGCGTCCCGCAGGGCGTGTGAGTTGAAATCACAATAGGGGCATTTGCGCACGCACCAGGGAAAATGAACGTACAGCGACAGCGGGGGTGGCGCCTGGAAGTGGAACACGGGGATCAGTGACCGCGCAGGGAGGCCACAAGCTGGCGGATCGCCTGACCGCGGTGGCTGAGGCGGTTCTTCACATCGGGCGGCAGTTCTGCCGAGGCGCGGTTCATTTCGGGCACCAGGAACACCGGATCATAACCAAAGCCGCCGCTGCCGCGCGGCTCGCGCAGGATGCTACCTTCCCAGGTCCCCTGAAAGATGCGCGGTGTCGGATCCCGCGCGTGACGCATGTAGACCATCAGGCACTGAAAGCGAGCGCTGCGCTGGTCATCGTCGACACCCTGCAGAGTGGTTAGCAGCTTTTCAAGGTTATCCAGATCGCTTGCGCCGGCGCCCGCATAACGGGCCGAATAGATGCCGGGCGCGCCGCTCAGGGCGTCGACTTCCAGACCCGAGTCGTCGGCTATGGCGGGCAGCCCGGTGTGTTGTGCGGCATTGCGGGCCTTGAGTATGGCGTTCTCGACAAAGGTGAGACCGGTCTCTTCGATTTCCGGAACCGAAAACGCCGACTGCGGCACCACTTCCAGTTCGGTGTCACTCAGCAGCTGGTTGAATTCCCGGACTTTCCCGGGATTATTGCTGGCCAGTACGATGCGGTGCTGCATGGGGCGCTAGCCGTCCAGGCTGGCTTTCTGCCGCTGGCACAGCTCGTTGATCCCCTGTTTGGCCAGTGCCAGCATCTGGTTCATTTCGTCCTCGCTGAAGGGGTAGCCTTCGGCGGTCCCCTGGACCTCGATGAATTTGCCATCCGCGGTCATGACAACATTCATGTCGGTTTCTGCGTTGGAATCTTCCGCATAATCCAGATCGAGCACGGGCGTGCCCTGGTAGATTCCAACCGAGACCGATGCAACAGAGCCGGTCAACGGAGTCTGCTTGATGGCCTTGGTGTCGATGAGTTTTTGT
This sequence comes from Gammaproteobacteria bacterium, assembly GCA_020347685.1. Classification (GTDB taxonomy): domain Bacteria; phylum Pseudomonadota; class Gammaproteobacteria; order DSM-19610; family DSM-19610; genus Thiogranum. The sequence continues at coordinate 1,242,971 of CP070738.1, forward strand.
ACCGCGTCTGCGAGCGCCACAAACCCGCCGGTAATGCTCGCGGTACGGGTGCCCCCGTCCGCCTGTAGGACATCACAGTCGATGGTTATGGTGCGTTCGCCGAGTTTCGCCATGTCCACGACGGCGCGCAGCGAACGCCCGATCAGGCGCTGTATTTCCATGGTCCTGCCGCCCTGTTTCCCGCGCGCTGCCTCGCGGCCCATGCGCTCGGTCGTGGAGCGCGGCAACATACCATACTCGGCCGTCACCCAACCCTGATTCTTGCCACGCAGAAATCCCGGCACCCGCTCCTCGATGCTGGCGTTGCACAATACCTTGGTGTTGCCGAATTCGACCAGCACCGAACCCTCGGCATGCATGGTGTAGTTGCGGGTAAGGGCGATGGCACGCATTTGATCAGCGGCACGTTTGCTGGGGCGCATGGAACTTCCTCGATAGATGCTGGAAAAGGCCGCCAGTATAACCGAGCAGGGCGCGTTTGGCTGGCCCGCCGTGCCTGCCCGGGCACGCTGTCTACAGGGGGAAGTGCGCAGCAGTTACGACTTTTTCATTTCGGCCGCGTAGTCGAGCATGGCGCGGTGAATATCATCGATGGCCTGTTGCAGAGGGTCTTTGTCATCCGCCTGTTAGGCGTTGCATGAGGGCCTCGTGCCGTGGCGGCGCTTTTGCGGGCTGGTGGCCGAGAGCCAGCGCAACGCGACCAGGCTGATGTTGTCGCTGTGCGGATAACTCGCCAGTTCCGCTTCGTTGCTGAGTGCGTCAACGCTGTGTTGAAGATTTCCATACCCCGGTATTCCCACCAGTTTCTGCTCTGGCAGGGCGTTCCACAGGCCGTCCGAGCACAGCAGCAGGGTGTCGTCCGCTCTGAGTTCAGCCTGGCCGAAACTGATGTCGGGGAGTGGGCGCAGGCCGCCAAGACAGCGGCTGACGCTGTTTCTGAGCGGGTGGTTGCGCAGTTCGGTCTCGCTGATGGCGCCGCTCTGCAGCAAGTCCTCCACGGGTGTGTGGTCGCGGGTACGCGTTACCAGCGTCCCGTTGCGAAGCAAATACAGGCGGCTGTCGCCTAGGTGCGCCCAGTAAGCCCGATTACCCTGCACCACACAGGCCACGCAGGTGGTTCGGGGCTTGATGGGCGGGGTGCGGCTGCGCCCCGCCTCAATCACGTCCAGGTGCGCCGCTTCGAACGCGTCCTGCAGAAACGCCCGCGGCTGCGCAATCGGACCGCGTTGGCGGACCAGGCTGCGCTGCAGCCTATCGACAGTGGCCTGTGCCGCCAGGTCACCGCCTGCATGGCCGCCCATGCCATCGGCAACGGCGAGCAAGACGAAGTCGGGCCGTTCAAGCACCAGGCAACGGTCCTGGTTGCTGGTGCGGTTGCCGAGCCGATTCGTGAAAGCCGTGAATACTTTCATAGTTGGCCTTTGCCGAGCAGTGTGCAGGCAAGTCGCTCGAAGGCGGAGCGGGGCTGCTCGGGTTCCGGAACCGTATCGGCAGTCAGCGCGGCCCGAAACTGCGCCACATTCTGAGGTCGCAGCAGCGGGTCGACCTCCATGGCCCAGTCAATGGCGCGCAGCAGATTGTCCGAATAGCGTTTGCGGAACGCGAACTGCGCCGGACGCGTGGCGTCGCGGTCGTGGCGCTTGCGGGCATTGTCCGGGGCGCGCCCCTCGATGCAGGCTCGCATCGTCGCTCCAATGGCATACAGGTCTGTCCAGGGCCCGACATAGCCCTTGCTGTCGTACTGTTCTATAGGCGAGAAGCCGGGGCTGATGACCTGCCCCGGTTGTTCCTGACGGCTTTGCGGGAAACCGTGCACGGCCCCGAAATCGAGCAACAGCGGCTGGCCGCCACGCCGAATGTGAATGTTCCCGGGCTTGATATCCAGGTGCAGCAGGTCTCTGGCGTGAATCAGTTCCAGGCCGTCCAGCAGGCGGGGGAACACGGTGCGCAGAAAGGTTTCGCTCAATCCCCCGCGGCGGTTCTGCAGGTAGTGCTGGAGGTTTTCCCCTTCCTGGTATTCCATCACCATGTAGACCGTGCCGTTGGCCTGGAAGAAATTGAAAACATTGACTATATTTGGATGCTTCAGGGTCGCGAGGGTGCTCGCCTCCTGGAAAAACAGCTTGCGCCCGCGGCTGAAACGGGTTTCCGTTGCCTCATTGCGGGCACGGACTTGGCCGTCCCGGTCGCGTGTTGCGAGCTTGCTGGGAATGTACTCCTTGATCACCACGCGCCGATCGTCTTCGATCTGTCGAGCCAGATAAACCGCACTGAAGCCACCGCCGCCCAGCAGCTTCTCCAGTCGGTAGCCGTCCAGTTCAGTGCCGGGTTTCAGGCTGTCTGGCTTTTTGCGCATGATCCTCTAGACTGTCGCCTTGCTTCTGCTGCTGCAGATGAGCAAAAATTTAGCTAAAACAGGTTATTGCAATGTCCGTCTATCGGCAGGAAAACAGGGTGACTTGAGATGATCCGCAGCATGACCGCGTTTGCGCGGGTAGACGGCAAAATCGCCGACGCCGAACTCACCTGGGAGCTACGCTCGGTCAACCACCGCTACCTGGAAGCGTTCGTTCGTCTGCCCGACGAGCTCCGCGTCATGGAGTCGCTGGTCCGGGAGAGGATCAATTCACGTCTGGGGCGTGGCAAAGTGGAGTGTGTATTGCGTTGTGGCTGGACCATTGAGCAGCGAGTCACCATGGAGCTGGACAAGGATCGACTCGCTGCGGTGCTGGCGGCCTGCCGCGAGGTCGAGACGCGCTGTGCTGAAGCCACCTCTCCAGGGGTTATCGAACTGCTGCGCTGGCCAGGCGTGGTACGTGAACCGGAACCCGATACGGGGCTGGTTCAGGCAGAGGCGCTGGAACTGCTGGAGCGGGCGCTGGATGAGCTGGTTGCCACCCGCGAGCGGGAGGGGCAGCAGATCCACAATCACCTGATGGCACGGCTCGACGGCATTCAGCAGCAGGTGCAGGCGGTGAAACTTCGCTTGCCGGCCGTGCTGGAGCGAATTCGTAACAAACTGGATGCGCGGTTGGCTGAGCTGCAGGTGCAGGTGGATAACGATAGGTTCGAACAGGAACTGGCCTATCTGGCGCAGAAAATGGATGTCGACGAAGAACTGGACCGACTGGAGGGTCACGTAACCGAGGCCAGGCGGGTGCTGGAGCGCAGCGAGCCGGTGGGCCGACGGCTCGATTTTCTAATGCAGGAATTCAACCGTGAAGCCAATACGCTGGCGTCCAAATCCGCCGACAGCGAAACCACGGCGGCCGCCGTGGAACTCAAGGTGTTGATCGAGCAGATGCGCGAGCAGGTGCAGAATGTCGAATAAATCCCATCAGCAGTGTGACGCGGGGTCACGATGTCGTTAGGAACCCTTTTCATTATTTCTGCGCCTTCCGGGGCGGGCAAAACCAGCCTGGTCAAGGCATTGCTGGAGCGTGTGTCGGACGTCGTCGTGTCTGTTTCCCACACCACCCGGGAGCCACGCGCGGGCGAGAAGGACGGAGTGGACTATCATTTTGTCTCTAAAGCGGAATTCGAAACCATGGTTGCCGCCGGCCAGTTTCTTGAGCATGCGCAGGTGTTTGATAACTTTTACGGTACCAGTCGGGTCGCGGTGGCCGAGCAGCTCGAGGCGGGCCGCGATGTGATCCTGGAGATCGACTGGCAGGGCGCACGCCAGGTGCGACATGCAGCGCCGCAGGCGGTCGGCGTGTTCATATTGCCACCCACCCGCGATACGCTGCGCGAGCGCCTCACGGCACGCGGCCAGGACAGTGAGCAGGTTATTGAGCGGCGCATGCGTGATGCGATCAGCGAAATGTCCCACTACGGCGAGTACCATTTTCTCATCTTTAACGACGACTTCGAGCAGGCGGTTGCTGAACTGCAGGCATTGTTCGTGGCCCGGCGGCTGCGTCGCGAGGCGCAGGAGCAGCGGAATGCGGCTGGCCTGCGCGCCTTACTGGAACAAATAGGCTGATTCGAGTAAACTCCTCGGCCCCTTACAGCTAACAGGCTTGGCAGACCGATTATGGCACGTGTCACCGTAGAAGATTGTCTTGGCAAGGTCGATAACCGTTTCCAGCTGGTTCTGGTCGCAACGAAGCGCGCGCGCCAGCTTGCCAAGGGGGCTCAGCCCTTCGTGGATTGGGAAAATGACAAGCCGACCGTTGTAGCGCTGCGGGAAATCGCCGAAGATTTTGTCACGCCGAAGATTCTTGACGAGAGGCCCGAGGAAACCGAGAGCGAGGCCATGGCAGAGCTGGAACTGCCCAATGCGGCAGATCTCGCTGCACAGCTGCCGGCCAGCTCACCAGACATCTGAAATCGCCCGGCGCGCTGACGCCGGTCGGTAGCGAAAACCGTTTCAGGCACCACCTGAAGCGGTTTTTTTTCGCTGATGTGCAGGGTGTGGATAATTCGCCTATGATTTGGACGCGGATGCAGAGCGGAAATACAGCTGCAGATGGCTAGCCCCTTAACAGTCCCGGTCACCGAAGAATCACGATTCCTGATCAGTGATCTGTGTGATCTGCTGGAAACCTACCTGGACAAGCAGCAGGTGAGGGAGGTCTACCGTGCCTATCTGTTCGGCGCCGAGGCCCATGAGGGCCAGCACCGCAAATCCGGCGAGCCCTACATTTACCACCCCGTCGAGGTGGCGCGTATTCTGGCGGACATGCACATGGATGCCCAGAGCATCATTGCCGCCATACTGCACGATGTCATCGAGGATACCGGGACCCCGAAAGAGACGGTGAGGGCGGAGTTTGGCGAGGAAGTCGCGGAGCTGGTTGACGGCGTCAGCAAGCTGACACAGATCAAATTCGAGAGTCAGGCGGAAGCCCAGGCGGAGAATTTCCGCAAAATGATGCTCGCGATGGTGCGCGATATACGCGTCATCCTGGTCAAACTGGCCGATCGCCTGCACAACATGCGTACCCTGGGGGTTATGCGGGCTGATAAACGGCGCCGCATTGCCCGGGAGACGTTGGATATCTACGCACCCATCGCCAACCGTCTGGGCATGAATCAGATCCGCCTGGAACTCGAGGACCTGGGATTTGCGGCGCTGTATCCGATGCGTTACCGGGTGTTGTCAGACGCGGTCAGGAAGGCCCGCGGCAACCGCAAGGAGATTCTCAACAAGATCGAATCGGCGATCCGGCAGAGACTGGACCAGGAACAACTCGCGTACCGGTTGCTGAGCCGGGAAAAGCACCTGTACAGCCTGTACAAGAAGATCCGCGACCGGGTCGGTTCGTTTACCGAGGTGTTCGATGTCTACGCATTCAGGGTGATCGTAGGCAGTGTTGACACCTGTTACCGGGTGCTCGGCATGATGCACAACCTGTACAAGCCGGTGCCGGGAAGATTCAAAGATTATATCGCCATCCCCAAGGCCAACGGCTACCAGTCCCTGCATACGGTATTGTTCGGTCCGTACGGGGTACCGATCGAGGTACAGATTCGTACCGAGGACATGGAGCGCGTCGCTGAATCGGGTATCGCGGCGCACTGGCTGTATAAGAGCGCCGACAAGGGTGGCAGGAACAACGCCCAGACCCGGGCGCGGGAGTGGCTGCGGGAGTTGCTGGAGATGCAGCGCAATGCGGGCAACTCTCTGGAGTTTCTCGAGAACGTAAAAATCGATCTGTTTCCGGATGAGGTTTACGTTTTCACGCCGGCGGGTGATATCTTGAATCTGCCACGTGGCGCCACAGCCGTCGACTTTGCCTATGCAGTGCACACCGATGTTGGCAACACCTGCATCGCCGCCAAGATCGACCGCCGACTGTCTCCACTGCGCACCCCGCTCCTGAACGGGCAGACTGTGGAGGTGATCACCGCGACCGGGGCTCACCCGAATCCGGCCTGGTTGAATTTCGTCGCTACGGCCAAAGCGCGCTCTAATATTCGCCATTATCTCAAGAACCTGCAGAATGACGAAGCCACCGAGCTTGGCCAGCGGATGCTGGACAAGGCGCTGCACAATCTGAACAGTGCGTTGCAGGAGATACCGGACCAGGTGTTCGATCAATTAACGCGCGAGTGCGGATTCAAGTCGCGTGAGGCGCTGTATGCCGATATCGGGCTTGGCAACCGTATGGCGATGCTGGTGGCGCGGCGCCTGGTTCCACTCGAGGGGGACGAGGCGGCTAGAGCGCAGGAAACGGGGCATAGCCAGCCGCTGGCGATTCGTGGTACCGAGGGGATGGTGGTGCATTTCGCGCGTTGCTGTCGGCCCATACCGGGTGACGCTATCGTTGGCTTCATCAGTGCCGGCCGCGGGCTGGTTATTCACAGCGAAAGTTGCAAAAATCTGGCCGAATATCGCAGCCGCCCCGAAAAGTGGATCGACGTCGAGTGGCAAAAAGGCATCGAGGGCGAATTCTCTGCGGAGATACGTGTGGACGTAACCAATCAGAAAGGGGTTTTGGCCACGATTGCGGCGGAAATCTCTGAAACCGGCTCCAATATCGAGAACGTTTCGATCGAAGAACGGGATGGTCTCGATACCGGCTTGAACTTTACTATAACCGTTCACGACCGGGCGCACCTGGCCCGCGTGGTGCGCTGCATCCGCAAGCTGCCGGCGGTAATGCGGATCAGCAGAAGCAGACATTGAGGAGCACCTGATGCCACGCAAGGTAATTCAGACCGATCGGGCACCCCAGGCGATAGGTACCTATTCGCAGGCGGTGCAGGTGGGAGGCACCGTATACCTATCCGGGCAGATTCCGCTTGATCCCGACACCATGGAGCTGGTGGATGGCAATATGGAAGGCCAGATTCGCCGTGTATTTGATAACCTGACTGCCGTTGCACAGGCCGCCGGCGGCAGTCTGGCCGATATTGCCAAGCTGAATATTTTTCTCACCGATCTGCGCCATTTCCCGTTGGTCAACCAGGTAATGGCGGAATATTTTGAGGCGCCCTATCCCGCTCGCGCCGCCGTGGGTGTTGCCCAACTACCCAAGGGTGCAAACGTAGAAATGGATGCGGTTCTCGTATTGAACCAGTAAGTCGTTTGCGCGCCGCCGAAGCCACTCTCGATACGCTACCCGTAGCCACATTGCGTGGCGTCGGACCCAAGTCCGCCGCCAGGCTGGCAGCGATCGGAATCGAAACTGTCCAAGACGTGTTGTTTCATTTACCCCGCCGCTATGAGGATCGTACCCGCATTGTACCGATCGGGGCATTGCGCCACGGACACACCGCGGTCGTTGAAGCCGAGGTGGATCTCGCGGAAATCAAGTATGGGCGGCGTCGCAGTCTGCTGGTACGGGTCAGCGACGGCACCGGAGCGCTGATTCTCAGGTTTTTTCATTTCAGCAAAGCCCAGCAACAGGGATTCGTGCGGGGCTCTCGCGTACGGGTTTTTGGCGAGGTCCGAAGGGGGGCTGCCATGCTGGAGATGGTGCATCCCGAGTACCAGCGCCTGAACGACAATGAACGACTGCCCACCGAAGATCGGCTGACGGCAATCTATCCCACTACCGAGGGTGTGCACCAGTTGACCCTGCGTAGTCTTAGCGACCAGGCGCTGCAGCTGCTGGCGAGCGGGCGCGTGCCCGAATGGTTGCCGCCTCCGCTTCTCGCCAGGCTGGGGTTGCCTGATCTGTGCGCCGCACTGCACTATGCCCATCGGCCATCGCCGCACGCGGATCTGGCCTCGCTCGAGAGCGGAAAACATCCCGCGCTGCGACGTCTGGCCTTCGAGGAGATGCTTGCACACCATCTGAGCTTGCGCCGAATTCGCGAGCGCGCACGTCGTCTCCAGGCGCAGCCGCTGACAGGGCCAAAAACCCTG
>CP070738.1:1250889-1253269 GCA_020347685.1 Gammaproteobacteria bacterium
GGAGTATTTTCGCGGCCCCCTCTCCCCTAGGCTTGTTCCATCAGGCACGCGAACGCGTCCTGACGATCAGAGCCCCCCGTAACCAGGAGAACCGCCATGACCTACCAGGAAGCGAAACGACTGTTCGTGCAGATCATGAGCGAGCTCGGCTATGCGGGCGGCTAGCCCGCACGCCTTCGCGCACCACCACCATTCAGGAGAGGAGATAAGACCATGTTAAAGCGAACACTCATACTGGCGTATGGACTACTGGCCTACCTGCTGTTTTTCGGCGTCTTCAACTATACGATTCTGTTCATCGGCAACATCATCGTAAGCCCGTCACTGGACGCCATGGGCGACAGCGATCTGGCCCGTTCCCTGCTGATTGACATCGGCCTGCTCACCGCCTTCGCCCTGCAACACAGCATCATGGCGCGCCCGGCCTTCAAGCGCGCCTGGACAAGACTCATTCCGGAGCCCATGGAGCGCAGCACCTACGTACTGGCCTCCACGCTGCTGCTGGCTTGTATCGTGGGGTTCTGGCAGCCGCTGGGCGGGGTACTCTGGCAGGTAACGGACCCGCTCGCAGTCGGTATCCTGTACGGCCTGTTTGCCCTTGGCTGGGGGATACTGTTTCTGGCCTCTTTCCAGATCAATCACTTCGACCTGTTCGGCCTGCGCCAGGTATGGCTGTATTTCCGGGGCAGACCCTACACGCATCTGGAGTTCAAAACGCCCTGGCTGTATCGCTACATGCGTCACCCGCTGTATGTCGGACTCATGATCGGCCTGTGGGCAGCCCCGACCATGACCGTGGCGCACCTGGTATTTGCCCTGCTGTGCACGGCTTATGTGCTGATCGGCGCACGGCTCGAGGAGAAAGACCTTGGAAACGCCCTGCCCGAATACGAGCAGTATAAAAAGCAGGTGCCTATGTTCATACCGCACATCGGTAAAAAGCGGTCGCCGGGGATTGGCCTCGAGACGGTTTTGAAACAGCCGTAACAGAATGCCGCGGCCAGGTGAGCAGCCCCCAGGCTACCGGGCTACTCACCTGGCCGGAAATCGGCCTTATAACCCCGCAACCCCGGCCACCCAGGGTTCATACCGGCTGCCGACATGCAGCGTGATCGAATAATGCGGCGGTTCGTCTGGATCCAGCGAATACTCCGCTTCCAGGTCATCGCCGAGCGCGTCCAGCAAGGGCTGGTGGAATTGCAGCGGCACGTGAATGCGCCTGCCCAGCACACGCAAAGTCCCCTGCACTCTGTCGCGCTCCGGTTCTTCATCAGACGCGGCCCATTCAACCCGCATGCGAAACTCGGCGCTGACAATCAGATACTGCGCACGGTCCGGATAGCGCGCGCGGAGTTCAGCCGCATCCCTGCCCGCATCCACCGCCACCAGGCGCGAACCGCTGGTTTTCATGCGCGCCACTGCCCGCTCCTCGATCCCGACCTGCTCCAGCGTTGCCTTGCCGGCCTCCACTTTCGCCGGCAGCTCGCCGAGGTGGCGCTCACGTTGCTCCAGCGCTGCCCGCCAGGCCGGACCGTCGAATTCCAGCACCACCCAGGCCCGCCGCGGCAGCGCTTGTTTGTAGCGCTCATCGGACGGCCCGTCCATCCGCAGGACGCTGTCCGGTCGAAAGTCCAACGCACGCAGTTTGGCTTCATCCAGCCACTCGGGCGCATAGCTGTCATTGTGCAGGTTCAGGGCCAGCGCGATACCGCTGTCTTCTTCCCGGCCCGATTCCTGATACACCAACCGCAGCTCGCGCTCGGTCAATGGCAGACTCGCCTCCGGTTGACCGGATCGGTTCCAGGCCACACCCGCCAGCACCAGAGTATTGACCAGGACCAGCAGCGCCAGTGCCGCCAGCAGTGCCCTGCGCCTCATGCCGCTGCCCCCGCACTGCGGGCGCGGAAACGCCGCATCACCACCAGCAGCAGCACCGCGACCAGACCCAGCAACAGGAAGAACAGGTATTTCGGCATCCAGTCCCAGAACCAGTCAAATAGCTTGGTATACAGGTACAGCACAAAAAAGGTGCTACCCAGGTTCACGACCCCCGCCCAGTGGCGGCGTATACCGAGCCACACCGCGAACGCGGAGCCGGCAAACCCCAGCAACTGATACCCGTTTTCGATCACCGTATTGGGCCAGGGCAGATAGCTGACCCGCCCCCAGTTGGCCAGAATCAGGATGGCCAGGAATACCACCAGCAGACCGTACACGCGATAGATACCGGCAAAGCCCGGAACCCTGAGCTGCTCGCGCCAGCCGAGCGCAGCCACGGCGAGCCCCACCAGGATGAAGTTCTCCGGGCGTTCACCGAACGACAACCAGTAAAGCCCGCTCCAGGTACCCACCTGCGCCGAAAGCCAGGCCATCAGACAGG
>CP070738.1:1253369-1255020 GCA_020347685.1 Gammaproteobacteria bacterium
TCGTGCTCGCCCAGTTTCTCCAGGAAACTGTTCAGGGAATCGCCGCGATGCGAGCGGCTGCCGACCACCGCCACCGGCCCGTCAGGCAACTTGCGCACCCGGATGGGTTGTTCGCCTTGTCCCGGCACCTCCTTCACGGCGCCCGCGCCCTGGCAGGCCGCGTAGGTCACGCCGCTGACCGGCACGTGCACCACCCCGAGCACCGGCACGCCGTCTTGCACCAGCGCGATGTTGACGGTGAACTCGCCGTTGCGCTTGATGAATTCCTTGGTACCGTCGAGCGGGTCGATCAGCCAGTAGGTGTGCCAGCCGGAGCGCTCCTCGAAGGGTATTTTCGCCGCCTCCTCGGACAACACCGGGATATCCGGGGTGAGCGCCTGCAGACCGGCAACGATGGCCTTGTGCGACGCCATGTCGGCGGCAGTCAGCGGCGACCGATCGTCTTTCTCCTTCACGGAAAATTCGGTGTTATAGATTTCGAGGATTCGTTCCCCGGCCTGCTTGGCCAGCGCGCGAACGTCACTGAGATAATCACATGGGTTCATGATGCATTTTCACTTTGTTGAGATAGCCACGAATTTTTTTAGCCACGGAAGACACGGAAAGCACAAAAAATTTCTTTGTATTGGCGCGGTGGCACTATCGGGATTCGTGCCATAGTCGTCGCTGGGGCTTAACCCCAAACCCCGGATGATTCACTGCCTGATCAATTTTCTGCCGCGATGTGTCGTCACACCTGCGACCTTACTGAAAGAATTTTCCGTGCTTTCCGTGTTTTCCGTGGCTATATGTTCTTTACGCCGTGCTTCGCCGCCATCATACCGGCGATGTCCGCTCAATTCGACCGCCGTATGCGGTATCCTGTGACCATGCAGAACGAACTGCCCTGGCAAGACATCGAAACCGTGTTCCTGGACATGGACGGCACCCTGCTGGACCTGCATTTCGACAACCATTTCTGGCAGGAGCATGTGCCGCTGCGCTATGCCGAAAAACACCGGCTTTCCCTCGAGCAGGCCAAGCAGGAGCTGTACCCGCGGTTTCGCTCGGTGGAGGGCACCATGGACTGGTACTGCATCGACTACTGGAGCCGTGAACTGGGCCTGAATATCGCGGCCCTCAAACGCGAGCTGGAGCACCTGATCAGCATCCATCCGCACGTCGCCGAGTTCCTGCAGGCACTCGGCAATACCGGCAGGCGCGTGGCCCTGCTCACCAATGCCCACCAGCAGGTCATCGAGCTCAAGATGGCCAGCACCGGCCTGGCCAGGCACTTCGACCACCTGATCTGCGCGCACGCCTTTCGGGTGCCGAAGGAAGACCCGCGTTTCTGGCCCAAGCTGGCCGAACAGGACCGCTTCAACCCGCAAACTACCCTGTTCGTCGATGACAGCCTGCCGGTGCTGCGCGCCGCGCGCGACTACGGCATCCGCTTCCTGCGCGCCGTCTCGCTGCCCGACACCCGCTCGCCACCCAAACAGACCGACGAATTCATCGCCATCAACAGTTTCAACGAACTGCTGGAAGGCCTGACCGAATCAGAAAATTCGTAATAGCCACGGAAAGCACGGAAGACACGGAAATAAGAGAAGGGCTTTCCGTGGAGTCACACACCACGGCTGCTTCCCTGCTCTGAACGGGTATCGTGAAC
>CP070738.1:1255120-1259205 GCA_020347685.1 Gammaproteobacteria bacterium
CGGGGCGCGGCGACGAAATGGTCACACGGGTGATACAGGTCGACAATGTCGCGGCTGCGCAGCTGGTTCCCATTCTGCGCCCGCTGGTGCCGCAGCAGGGGCACCTCGCCGCCTACCCCGAGACCAACGTGCTGATTATTTCCGACCGGGCGGAAAATGTTGCCCGTCTGGTCGATATCATCCGGCGTGTCGACAAGGTCAGCGACAGCGAGGTCGAGGTGATTCGTCTCGAGCACGCTTCGGCTGCCGAAGTGGTGCGTATTCTGAATGCAATCAGCCGTAGTCAGCCGGCGGCGGGCAAGGGACCTGGTGCCGGGGCACAGACGCTGGTGGCGGATGAACGTACTAACAGCGTGCTGTTGGGCGGCGACCGCGCCGACCGCCTGCGCTTGCGGGCCATCATCTCGCATCTGGACACGCCGCTGGAGCGCGACGGCAATACCAAGGTGATTTATCTCAAGTATGCCAGGGCCGCGGATATCGTAGAAACGCTGCGCGGGGTCGGCAAGACCCAGGGTGAAGAGGCACAGGCAAAGACTGCAGCGACCGCTATCGAAAAACAGCTGGACATTCAGGCTGACGAAGCGACTAATTCTCTGGTCATTACCGCGCCGCCGGCGCTGATGCGATCGCTGGAGAGTGTGATACGGCAGCTGGATATTCGCCGCGCCCAGGTGCTGGTCGACGCCATCATAGCCGAGGTCAGCGAGCGCAAAGTGCGTGAGCTGGGTGTGCAGTGGGTGGTTTTCGACCGTTCCGCGCAGACATCTCCGATCGGCGGAACCAATTTCAACAATGTCGGTACCAATCTGGTTGACATTGCGCAGGGGGTGATTAACCAGGAGCTGGTCGGTCTCACGCCCGGCCTCGCCTTCGGTGTCGGCAAGCTTGGCAGTGACACCCTGAACTTCGCCGCCGTGTTGCAGGCGCTGGCGGGAGACGGCGATACCAATATCCTCTCGACACCCTCCCTGCTGACCCTGGACAACGAGGAGGCGGAGATCATCGTCGGTCAGAATGTGCCTTTTGTAACCGGTTCCTTTACCAGTACCGGCGCCGCTGCCGGATCGGTCGACCCGTTCCAGACTATCCAGCGCGAAGATGTTGGTATTACCCTCAGGATCAAGCCGCAGATCAACGAAGGCAATGCGATGGTCATGGCGGTGGAACAGGAGGTATCAAGTATCTCCAGCTCGGGTCAAGCCTCGGATATCATTACCGACAAGCGCTCCATCAAAACCAATATTCTGGCGGAGGACGGGCAGGTCATTGTGCTGGGCGGATTGATCGAGGACCGGGTGCGGGAGTCGGAGCAGAAGGTGCCGTTCCTGGGCGATCTGCCGCTGCTGGGCTATCTGTTCCGTGCCAAGCAGACCAACAAGGACAAGGTCAATCTCATGGTGTTTATTCACCCCACCATTCTGAGGGATGCGGGGACCGCCGATCGCTACACCTCGAGCAAGTACAATTTTGTACGCGGGCAGCAGTTAGATACTCACGGCGCAGAGAGCTTGCCGCTGATGCCGGGTGAATACGGACCGCAGCTACCCGAGATGCGGGAGTTGCTGGAGTTGCCGCCTCCGTTTGAGGCGACTCCGGAAGGGGTTTCCACGGGCACAACACCGAGCGGCGATGGCGATGGCTGAAGACGCACTGGAGACAGCGCCGGAGAGTAGCGAGGCGGAGAGCCGCCCGTCGCGCAACTGGCGCCCACCGTTCGTATTCGCAAAACGCCATGGCATCCTGGTTTCGGATCTGCATGAGGGGCGGGCGCGTGTGGCGCTGAGCTCGCGAGCCGATCCCGAGGCGCTGATCGAAGTGCGCCGCTTCGTAGGCTGCCCGCTCGAGGTGCAGCAGATCAGCGACGAACAGTTCGACGCGTTGCTGGCGACCTCCTACGAGCAGGGCTCTAACGAAGCGATGCAGATGATGGAAGATCTCGGTGACGACCTGGATCTGTTCGCGGTCGCCCAGGCCCTGCCGGAAACCGAGGACCTGCTGGAAAGCAAGGACGACGCGCCGATCATTCGCCTCATCAACGCACTGCTTACGGAGGCGGTCAAGGAAAACGCGTCCGATATCCACATCGAGCCGTTCGAGAATCGTCTGGTGGTGAGGTTTCGCGTCGACGGGGTGCTGCGCGAAGTGTTGCAGCCCCAGCGCGTACTGGCGCCACTGCTGGTGTCGCGCATAAAGGTCATGGCCAAACTGGATATAGCCGAGAAGCGCCTGCCGCAGGATGGACGTATCTCCCTGCGGGTGGCGGGTCGGGCGGTGGATGTGCGTGTCTCCACACTGCCTTCCGGACATGGTGAAAGGGTGGTGCTGCGACTACTGGACAAACAGGCCGGACGGCTGGATCTTGAGCATCTCGGTATGGCGGCGGAAACCCGCGAGACGATGGACCGGCTGATTCAGCGTCCCCACGGCATTATTCTGGTCACCGGGCCTACCGGCTCGGGCAAGACAACCACGCTGTATGCGGCTTTGGAGCGTCTCAATAACAAGCGCCGCAATATCATGACGGTCGAGGATCCGATCGAGTATTATCTCGACGGTATTGGCCAGACCCAGGTCAACACCAAGGTGGAGATGAGTTTCGCGCGCGGCCTGCGCGCCATTCTGCGCCAGGATCCGGACGTGGTAATGGTGGGTGAGATTCGTGATCTGGAAACCGCGGAAATCGCCGTGCAGGCCAGTCTGACCGGGCACCTGGTATTTTCCACCCTGCATACCAACAGCGCTGTGGGTGCGGTGACGCGGCTGCGCGATATGGGCGTGGAGCCCTTCCTGTTGTCATCGAGCCTGATCGGCGTGCTGGCGCAGCGCTTGGTACGGGTGCTGTGTGACAGCTGCAAACAACCCTACCCCGCCTCGGCGGCCGACTGCGAGCAACTTGGTATCGACGCCGGCAATCCGCCTACGTTGTATCGTGCTGCGGGATGCCCGGAATGCAGCCAGCTGGGCTACAAGGGACGTACGGGTATCTATGAATTGGTAGAGCTGGACGACGAGATGCGCGGCAGAATCCACGATGGCGCGAGCGAGCAGGCGCTGGAAGCGTATGCCCGGCAACATGCTCCCAGCATGCGCCACGACGGCTGGCGTCGTGTGCTGGCGGGAGCAACCACCGTCGAGGAAGTGCTGCGGGTAAGCAAGGAAGACTAGGCCGCTACGCTATGGGAGCATTCGAATACGTCGCTCTGGACTCCGGCGGCAAGGAAAAAAAGGGCGTGCTGGAGGGGGATACCGCCCGACAGGTGCGCCAGCAGCTGCGCGACAAGGGCTGGATGCCCCTGGATGTGCAGGAGGCCAGGCAGCGCGAAGCCAGGTCGCAGCGACGCAGTATCCGGGTGCAGCGCGGGGTCAGTGCTACCGATCTCGCCCTCATCACGCGGCAGCTGGCCACGTTGGTGCGCTCGGGCCTGCCGCTGGAGGAATCGTTACGCGCGGCATCCCAGCAAACCGAGAAAGCGCGCCTGAAGAGCATGCTGATGGCGGTGCGATCCCGGGTAATGGAAGGACATACCCTCGCCACGGGTCTGGGCGACTTCCCGCATGTGTTCCCGGAACTGTATCGAACCACGGTGTCTGCGGGCGAGCAATCCGGGCACGTCGACGTGGTGCTGGAGCGCCTGGCGGACTACACCGAGAGTCGCCAGCAGATGCAGCAGAAAATCCAGCTGGCCCTGTTTTATCCGGCGCTGCTTACCCTGGTCGCGGTGATTGTAGTGATTGCTCTGATGACCTATGTCGTGCCGCAAGTGGTGCAGGTGTTCGAAAATATCGGCCAGGAACTCCCCTGGCTGACGCAAACGCTGATCGCAATCAGCGATTTCCTGCGCAATAACGGAATCGTCGCTCTGCTGCTGCTGGCGGCCGCGGGTGGTGGCATCGCCTGGGTGCTGCGCAAAGAGGGGCCCAAGCGCCGTTTCCACCGCGTTCTGTTGCGCCTGCCCATGATCGGTCGTCTGGCGCGAGGTATCAATGCGGGGCGTTTTGCCCGCACCTTCAGCATAGTGACGGCCAGTGGTGTGCCTGTGCTGGAAGGTTTAAGTATCGCCGCCCAGGTCATGTCCAACCTG
>CP070738.1:1259305-1270877 GCA_020347685.1 Gammaproteobacteria bacterium
TAAATAAACACTCAATCAATTGCAGATCTCATTAAAGGTAAATTACAGGAGATACCGGAGTGGAGCTTCTGAGTAGACCTAAAGGACTTGCAACTAATCTGTAACTCAGACGCGGTCCGCTAGCACGCTATGTGCTACTGCCGTGACGTCTGATGGCAACAAGAATATCTGTCAAAGCGGCGAATGACAAGCGGTTTTTCCGCGACTACCCCTCTATTTGGCGGGATCGACGCGGGAAGGCGCTCTCAGGCAGGCGCGCGCCGTGATCGGGTTCCGGGGGCGCCCAGAAAACGCAGCGTTTCCGCCCTGCCCAGGGCTGTGCTGAAATAGTGGCCCTGCAGCCGGTGACAGCCGCGCTGGTGCAGGAAGCGGGCCTGTTCCGCGGTCTCTACCCCTTCGGCAACAACATCCAGGCCCAGGTGGCGTGCCATGGAGATAATGGTCTCGACAATGATGGTGCCGCTCGGATCGCTGTTGATATCCCTGACGAACTTGTCGTTGATCTTGAGCTGGTCGAGCGGCAGCTGGCGCAGGTAGGCCAGTGAGGAGTAACCGGTGCCGAAGTCATCGATGGCGATGCGTATGCCCATCGCCTTGAGCTGCTGCATCTTGCGGATGGTGTCATCGACGTTCTCGATCACGATACCCTCGGTAATTTCTATCATCAGCCCGTGGGGGTCGGCGCCGGTGTCCTTGACGATGCGTTCGAAGTGGCTGACGAAGTCCGGTTGGCGGAACTGCACCGGGCTGATGTTAACTGCGACATAGCCGGTTCGGGCGTCTCTGCTGAAGGCGCACACGTCGCGCAGTATCCAGCTTCCGAGGTCCAGGATCAGACCGGTTTCCTCCGCCACCGGGATGAACTCGCCAGGCATAACCGTACCTCGGTCGGGGTGACGCCATCTCACCAGCGCTTCCAGGCTGACCGGCTCGCCGAACTGGTCTACCTGGGGCTGGAAATGCATTTCGAACTGCTGCTGCGCAATTGCGCTGCGCACCTGTTTTTCCAGCCGCAGGCGGTTGTCGGCGGCTTTCTGCATGGCGGGGTTGTAGAAGCAGATGGTATTTTTCCCGTCCGCCTTGGCGCGATACATCGCGGTGTCGGCCTGTTTGAGCAGATCGGCGGCGCTGTGATCGCTTTCGGGGTACAGAGTAACACCCATGCTCGAGGTGATCACGTGCTCGTAGCCGTGCAGCTGGTAGGGCTGACTGGTGGCCGCCTGAATCTTGCGCGCGACACTGAGCGCCTGTTCCATCGCGTTGCGACGCTCGGTGTGCTCACCACGCAGCAGCACCACAAATTCATCACCGCCCAGACGTGCAGCGGTATCCTGCTGGCGCAGGGTTCGCTTCAGTCGCTGCGCGACCTGCACCAGCAACTCGTCGCCCACGTGGTGCCCCAGCGAATCGTTGAGGGTCTTGAAATTGTCGAGATCCAGGTAAATGAGGCTGCCAAACAGCGCGTGGCGGCGCGCCACCGCCAGCTCGCGGTGAATTTCCTCGTGCAGCAGGCGCCGGTTCGCCAGTTCGGTGAGGGAGTCATAGAAGGCCAGCTGGCGTATTTTTTCTTCCGAGTGCAGTCGCTCGGCGTTGCTGAGCACCTGCAGGAACTGGTCGGCGATTTCTCCCGAGAAACGGATTTCGTCGTCATGCCACACACGCCTTTCGCCGCTGTGTTCCAGGCACACCACGCCGCGGAAGCTGCCGCCGATGCGAATTGGACTGTCCAGCAGGGATACGATGCCAAGTGTAGCGGCATAGTCTTTCAGTTCGCGGGTGCGCGGATCACTGCTGATGTCGGCCACGGCGATGGATCGGTCGTTCTTCAAGGCTCGGAAATAGGACGGGTGGGCATCTACCGCCAGGCTCAGGCCCTGTTCGTGGCTGGCTGTGGCGCCGTTGTATACGTCCACCGCAGTCAGATGGCGGTTTTGCGCGTCGATCAGCCACACGCCGGCACGTTGCACGCCGACAACGGCGGCGGCGATCTCGGTGATAAGGCGCGCGGCTGCCGCGACATCACCCTGCGACACAGACTCGTGCAGAGATAGCCGCACGATGGCCGCATGCTGTTTCTCGACGCGGGCTGCATGAGCATCCTTGATGGCCTGGTCCTGTTTGCGCTTGTCTATTTCCCGACGCAGTTCCTCGGTGCGCTGGGCGACCCGCTGTTCCAGCACTTTGTGTGCTTCGTGCAGATCCGATTGCACCTCCAGCAAGCGCTGGGTGCGGCGATTGAACCACATGGCAAGATTGCCGAGCTCGCCGCGGTCGGAAATGCGCAGCTGACGGTGTTCACACTCACCGGCGGCGGTCAGCAGCTGCAACTGGGCGGCCATGGCGCCGATGGGGCGCACCAGTATGCGTCTGACCAGCAGCATTACCACCAGCAGCGCGACAGCCAGCGCTATGAGCGTATGCTCGAGCAGGCTGTGGTAGATGGCGTCGGAGGCCTCAACCGCGCGGCTGTAGGGCATCACCGTGACGATCTTCCAGAACGTGCCCGGCATTTCGAACACCGCGGCCAGCGCCGCTTCACCGAGAATCAGATCGTCTGCAAGGAACAGCTGTTGCGGCGCTGTGTCGAAGCCGGCGGCAGTGCCCGAGGCCGCCAGCACGGCGGCAATCAGCCGTGCTTCGTTGTCGCCGATCTGGTAACTCTCAGTGGCCAGCGCGCGGGCCACTGCGGGGTTGAAGTTGGTGAGCCCGTTGGCCCTGGCAATGAGCGCCTCGATGCTGTCCTTTATAGCGTCGGCGAGCGGCGCAAAACTGGCCTGGCGTTGTGCCAGCGCGTGCACGTCGACAAATTCCTCGGTGCGCTGGCCCTGCGCGTCGACGCCGTACAGCTTGGTGAGGCTTTCGCGGGGAAAGGAAAGAAACTTGCCGTTGCGGTCTACGGCGAACGCATAACCACCGTACGAGCGCGACGCCGCGGCGAGAAAGGCATGCAGTCCTTCCAGCTTGAGATCAACGGTCGAGACGCCGTAGAACCGGCCTTCGCGGTACATCGGTACCGTGACGGTTACCATGGGCTGATAGGAGTAAGGGTCCATGTAGGATTTCGACCAGAACGCCTCTCCCTCGGCGAGGCGGGTGGCCGGGGCGTACCATTCTTCGTGGTGATAGCCAGGGCCGTCCGGGGCGTTGTAGTCGTCGTAATAGCGCAGCGCCCCGGTACTGTCGCGGCCCCAGAAAAAACTGCGTCGTTCCACAGCGGGGTCGAAGGCAAACGGCGCAGGCCACAGACCTCCACCTGCGATAAAGGCTTCGCTACCTTCGCGGTCCAGTACGTGCTCGGCCAGGGTTCGGGTTAGCTGCACATCGTGTGGAAGCCCTTCGCCGAGGTTGGCGAGTGCGGTGGCGAGTGATTCGGCCAGCGCGACCTGCCGGCCGAGTTCCGAGACGATGTTCTGTCCGGCCAGTCGAACCTGCTCGTAGGCCTGTTTTTCCAACATTGTTTTGCCGACCGTCGAGAGCACGCCGAAGATGGCGGCCAGCACCACAACGAAGGCGAGCACGAACACGGCGGGTATCTTGAACTGGAGACTGTCGCGGAATCCGCTCATGTCCATCTTGTCTGGTACTGGTTTTTGGCTGATCCGTAGGCACATCGAGGGCCGCTGTGCAGGGTAACGGCATGGCACGGAGGCAGGTTGAGCGGCCCTGTTGACTGCCGCAGGCGTGCAGCGGCGCGTTACGGCGCTTCGCGCGGCGCTCGGGCAGGGCCCGGGATGCTGTCTGCGGGCTGTTCAGACGAGGCGCGAGCCCTGATCGACGGGGCTGGCGCCACGTCACACGCACCCGGTTTCTGGAGTTCCGGCTGCAAAGGGGCCGGACTGGCGTACAGGGTGTTGCACCGCAACCGCAAAGAACAGCCACTGGAAAATGTCAGTAACACATTGATAAAAAACGTAATTGATACGTTGTGCCGATTCGGCTAAGCGCTGCTGGCGAGTGCGGGGCAGGGGGCTGCGAAAAAAAAGTAATAATAGTACTTGCGAATATTACGAATTACTGAAATACTTTCCCCGTAGTCGGTAACATCCAATCGAAAAAACAAGCGTCGGAGAGAGTCAACATGAAGAAACTTGTAACTGTTATTGCTGCTGCCGGTCTGGCGGCTGTATCCGGTTCCGCCAGCGCCTGGTGGGGCTCGGGCTGGAACGACGGCCACGGTCTCGGCGACGGCTATGGCGATGTCGACGGAGGCTTCAGTATGAGCTTCAGCGGTCGCGGTCACGGTCGCGGCTATGGCCGGGGTTATGGTCACGACTATTATGGCTACGGCCCGCATTACGGGTATGCCCCTTACGGCTACGCGCCCTACGGGTATGCGCCGCCGCCCGTCCCCTATGCCCCGCAGGCCGCGCCGAGCGTGAATGACGATCAGGCCCAGGCACAGCCGCAGGGCTTTGTTCCCCCGCAGGTCGCCGGCGCTGATCGCTTCCAGCAGATCGAAGAGCAGCGCAAGGCGATGCAGGCTGCGATGGACGAGCGCCGCAAGGCCATGCAGCAGTCCATGGAAGAACAGCAGAAGGCGATGCAGAAGTACCATGAGGAAATGATGCAGAACCGCACTGCCATGTGGCAGAACCCCACCGGCGTTACCCGCTAGGTCGCGCCCGGGATCTGCTTGAGCAAGGCAAACGTTAATACAACTGAATCGGAGAGAGAGTCATGAAAAAACTGGCAACTGTAATTGGTGCAGCCGCTCTGGCGGTAACGTCGGTGTCCGCCAACGCGTGGTGGGGCGGTCCGGGCTGGGGCAACGGCTGGAACGATGGCTGGGGTGACGGGCTGGGCGACATGTTCGGTGACGGCGATTTCGACATGGGCTTCAGCGCCCGTGGCAGCGGTCGCGGTTACGGACGTGGCTACGGCCGCGGCTACGGCTACGACGGCTATGGTTATGGTCCTTATGGCTATGGCTACCCCGGTGCATGGGGCGGCTACCCTGGCTATGGTTACGGCGCACCCTATGCTGCTCCTTACGGTGTTCCCTACGGTGCTCCGTACGGCGTCGCTCCGGCTGCGCCCACCGCGCCGGCGAACCCGCAGACCAAGTAACTGCGTCCGGCTGGTCCGGAATGTGTATAAGGGGGCTCCTCGGAGCCCCCTTTTCTATTAGCAGTTCCCGCTCAGCTGCGCGGCGAGTCTTCCAGGTTGGCCTCGCACAGCACCGAGCGCATGTTGTCGATCAGTTCCAGCAGGGCCTCGTTGCGTACCCGGTAGTAAATGCGATTGCCTTCCTTGCGCGACACCAGGATGCGCTTGTTGCGCAGCTGATCCAGGTGCTGGGACATATTGCTCTGGGTAGTGCCGGTGCGGCTGGCCAGCTCGCCGACCATCATTTCGTCAGCGCCCAGGGTGCACAGAATCCGCCAGCGCAGGGGGTGGCCCATGGCTTTCAGGGCATCGGCCGTCAATACCGCGTCTTCCGGCGAAACCGGTTCCTGCTCTTCTTCACTCATTTCTCATTCCGTCAACTTGGATTAGGTCGTGTTAACAGGCCCTAGTCGCTGTTCTCCTGGTCCGGCCGGTAACCGGTCATGTCCTTGGCTATACACAGTATATCGGTGATGGCGCCCTGCGGGTCGGTCATGGCGGTGCGCGAAAACAGAATCGGCACCCGGCGTCCGTCGCTGGCGATGAAGCGCGCCTCGATGTTGCTCAGCGAACCGGTCCGTATCAGTGCCTCCAGCCAGGTGCCGAAGAAGGCCTGTGCCTGATCCTGCTCGGATTCCTCGAATACGTCACCGATCGACATGCCGACCAGCGCATCTTCGTTGTAACCGAGCATCCGGCAGGTAGCCGGATTCACCCATTTTATGGCACCTGTGGGTTCCAGCACCAACAGCGCTTCACCCATGTTGGCGATAATACCCTGCAGGTACTGATTGGTGGCACGCAGTTCCTCGGTGCGCGCTGCGACCTGTTGTTCCAGCACGCGGTTGAGGTCGCGTTCCTTTTCGATCAACCGGAAATAGGTGCTGATCTTGTTGATGAGCTGATTATCATCAATGGGTTTGGTCAGGTAGTCGACCGCGCCCACTTCGTAGCCTTTCTGCTGGAATTCCTCGCTCTTGAAGGCGGCGGTGAGGAAAATAATCGGGATGTCGCGGGTCTTGCGCCGGATCTTGAGCATCGATGCAGTCTGGAAACCGTCCAGCTCCGGCATCTGCACATCCAGCAGGATGAGATCGATATCATCGCGCTGCAGCGCGATATCTATGGCCTGCTGGCCGGAACTTGCTTCCAGCACCTCGACGTCCATGTGTTGCTCAATCAGGGATCGCAGTGTGAACAGGTTGCTCGGATTGTCATCTACCGCCAGCAGCCTGAAATCGCGGTAGCGTTTCATATCAGTTGCCGTGACGTGCCCGCGGTCTCTGCACCGCTGTCCCGTTTAACCAGATACCGGTCCAGGACTGTTTTCAGTTGCGTCGGATCCACCGGTTTGCTGACGAAGTCATCGGCACCGCAGGCCAGCGCCCGGTTGCGGTCATCGGCGGCTGCGCGTGCGGTGAGCGCGACCACCGGCACAGCCGGCAGGCGGCTGTCGGCGCGTATCGCCCGTATGGTTTCGAAACCGTCCAGTACCGGCATCATGAGGTCCATCAGCACCAGATCGAAGTTACCGTCTTCGCGCAGGGTTTCCAGTGCCTCGCGGCCGTCTCCCGCGGCCGCGACCTCGATATCCCAGGCTTCCAGCAGTGGCGTAAGTGCCAGCAGATTGCGCAGATCGTCGTCGACGACCAGCACGCGGGCCGCCGCGTAATGCGCCTGCGGAATTTCCATGCGCCGCGTGGCTTGCGCGCTGTCACGCTCGCGATCCGCGAGGGTTGCAGCCTGCGCGGTTGCGCTGTCCGGCACCGCCAGCGGCAGCAGCAGCGTAAAAGTCGATCCATCACCGGCGCTACTCTGCAGCTCGATGCGCGCGCCGATGAGGCGGGCCAGCTCGCGGCTGATGGTCAGACCCAGCCCGGTGCCTCCGTAACGCCGGCTGGTGGAACCGTCCACCTGCTTGAACGCCTCGAACACCAGCGCCCGCTTGTCTTCGGGTATGCCAATACCCGTGTCGGTCACGCTTATCGCCGCCGGGTAACTGCCGCTGTCGGGCCCTTGGTTGCGCGACAGACCGATCGTGACCTGGCCGCGCTCGGTGAACTTGAGGGCGTTGGAGAGGAAGTTGACCAGGATCTGGCGTAGCTTTTCGTGGTCTGTCACCAGCGTGGCGGGGGCGTCCGGGTCGATGCGCACCTTCAGCTCCAGACCTTTTTCGACGAACTGCGGATGCATAAGCTCCAGCAGGTTGTCCAGCAGGCCGCGCAGTTTCACTGGCTTTGTTTTCAGCGCCACTTTACCGGCCTCGATCCGGGACAGGTCCAGGATGGTGTCGATCAGAGTCCTCAGGTCATCGCCGGCGTCGTGGATCACCTGCGCCTGGCGAACAGACTCTTCGGGCAGTTCGCTCCGTTTGTTGGCCAACATTTTGGACAGCAACAGGATGGAGTTGAGCGGCGTGCGCAGCTCATGGCTGACATTGGCCAGGAATTCCGACTTGTAGCGGTTCGACTCTTCCAGTTCCCGCGCGTGCGAGCGCAGCGCGCTGGCATCCTGGGCGTGTTTCTCGGCCAGACGTGACAGCTTCTCGCCCAGGTTGCGCAATTCCTCCGGACGTTTCCAGAAAAATCTGACGGGCTGATCCCGCTCCAGCAGCCCGGCAATGCCGTCGGTGAGTTCCCGGCTGATGCGTTCGGTGCGCACTGCGATAATGCGTGCGACGACAAACACCACCAGCAACAGGCCGGTGACAATGCCGATCACGCGCAGTTCCAGGGTGCCGCGAAATTCGGCGATCGGCGAAGGGTCGACGCTGCGTCCCACCCACAGCGGGCCGGAGTCCTCGGTTATGAACAGGGGCAGCCAGAAAATCTGCTGGCCGCCGTCCTTCCAGAGCGCCAGTTCACCTTTGGCGAAAATCTCCTGCAACCCGGGGAAGTCAAGGAACGCGGTTGAAGGCGCGGGTGCCTCCTTGTCGGAGGACAGATACTCGCCGTCGTTCAATGCCCAGTACAGTCCGTTGTACACGTGCGCAAGACCGCCGACGTCCAGGTTGAAAATGACCGCGCCCTGCACCGCGGGTACGCCGCCTTCGCCGGGCGCGGCAAACAGTGGGCTGATGAAACTCAGGGTCATGAAGCGCTGCGGATCCGATTCAATGATATCCCGGTTGAAGCTGATGGGACTGGTGAGCACCGCGCCCGGGCCGACCTTGAGGCCGGCGGCGATAAACTCGGCGCTGGGCAGATCGGCTGTGTGCTCGCCCGCTGTCAATACACCCGTGTCCCTGTCACGAGCCAGGGAAAACGCAATGTCGCCGTCCTTGCGCATGAAAGTCACCTGGATGATGTCGGGCTGGTCGAACAGCACCTGGTTGGCCCAGTCGCTATAGGCCTTGCGGCGTTGTGGCAGCGTGTCGTCCGCCGTCCCGCCGTCCCTGACGGGGGCCATTCCGGGTTCGGGCATCTTCGCGAACAGGCGCACCATCTCCTGGCGGCGCGTGATGTGCTGGTCGAGGTCGCGGAAATCGGCACGCAGTTTCTGCAGGTAGGCCTTGTGATAGAACAGCTCGAGGCGATCCAGCACCAGCGGTATGTTGATCGCCACCGACACCAGCAGCGGTGCCAGGCCGAGCAGCAACAGAAACAGGAAAATTTGGCTGCGCAGTTTCACTGGATCGGAGCAGGGGGTTCTGCCCACGGCGGCGGAGTGCGACAGAGCCGTGTGCGGTGGTCAATGTTGTTCGACAGACTGTTCAAATACCTTCTCATTCACACCGGAGCAGGCAACGGGCGCAAAGACTGCACATGCAGGGGGCGTTCCTGGCTCCCTTTACGATCTGGGCGGTCTTTGGTGTTGCGATGCGCTGGATCGGAAGGCTGTCCATTGCGGGATCAGGGCTCGCACCCAAATCGGCATTTTAGCATGCCTGCCCACTGGAATCACTGTGCGCCGGCCTTGCCGCCGATGCAACGCAGGCCGACATTTCGCCGCTAGCGCATGGCTTCGTCGAGCAGTTCAATCCAGTGTCTGACTGGGCGGTCGGCCTTGCTGGCGAGGTGCATCTGGCAACCGATGTTGGCGGTGGCGATCACCTCCGGATCCCCGTTGTCCAGGGCCGCGAGCTTGTTGGCCAGCAGCCGTTGCGAGAGTTCGGGCTGCAGAATCGAGTAGGTGCCTGCCGAGCCGCAGCACAGGTGCGCGTCGGCCACCTCGGTCAGGGTAAAGCCGGCCCGCGTCAGAATCGATTCCACTACGCCGTCGAGTTGCTGCCCGTGCTGCAGGGTGCAGGGGCTGTGAAAGGCTACCTTCTGCGGTTGACGCCGGAGTCCGACGCCGGACAGATCCGCGTCGCGCAACACTTCGCTGATATCGCGAGCCAGCGCCGACACGCGCTGCGCCTTGTCGGCATAGGCGGGGTCGTGGGCCAGCAGATGGCCGTAATCCTTGACCACCGCGCCGCAGCCGCTCGCCGTCACCAGGATCGCCTCGATGCCCTGCTCGATAAACGGCCACCAGGCGTCGATGTTGCGGCGCATGAAATCCAGTCCCTCTTCGTGTGCCGACAGGTGATGGCTGACTGCGCCGCAGCAGCCGGCCCCCGGCGCGTTGATCAGCTGGATGCCGAGCCGGTTCAGCACCCGCGCGGCGGCGGCGTTGGTTTGCGGTGTGGCAACGCTCTGCACGCAGCCGGCCAGCACCAGCATCCTGCGTGCCTGGGTCTGCTGCGGCCAGGGCGTGCGTTTCGGCCGTGCCGGCACCTTGCGACGCAGCACCGCGGGCAGCAGCGGCCTGAGCGCCTGAGCGGTGAACAGCAGGGGTGCCACGCGTCGCGGGTAGGCAACGACCTTGCGCAGCAGGTAACGCATGAAACGCTGCAGGGGAGGGCGCGGCACTTCGTGTTCTACCAGCGCACGGCCGATATCCACCAGGCGACCGTAGCGCACGCCCGACGGACAGGTGGTCTCGCAGGCGCGACAGGTGAGGCAGCGGTCCAGGTGCAGTTGCGTCCTGGTGCTGACCGCCTCGCCTTCCAGCAGCTGCTTGATCAGGTAGATGCGACCGCGCGGGCCATCCAGTTCGTCGCCGAGCAGCTGGTAGGTGGGGCAGGTGGCGGTGCAGAAACCGCAATGCACACAGGAACGCAGGATGGCGTCCGCCTCCCGGCCTTGCGCTGTATCAAGGTACTTTTCACTGATGCTGGTCTGCATGGGGCTGGGCTCAGAGTTCCCTGTACATGCGTCCCGGGTTGAAAATGCCGTGCGGGTCGAAGGCCTGCTTGAGACGCCGGTGCAGGGTCATCAGCCCGTCGGGCAGCGGGTGGAACACCTGGTCGCGTTGCGGGTCGCCGCGGTACAGCGTGGCGTGGCCGCCGTGCGCCTGCGCAAGGCTGCGCACCACGCGCGCATCGGATTCGCCAAGCAGCCAGCGCTGCGCGCCGCCCCATTCGTATAACCATTGGCCTTCGATGCTGAGCGGCGCGGTAGTCGAGGCCAGCGACAGCCTCCACAGTGGCTGCTGCGCGGCAAAAAAATCGTGCTGGTGTTCCTTCACCCGGGACCACAGTTCGCTGTCTTGCCGCACTTCATCGCCGCCCACCCGGTCGCGCGCCGCGTCGACGCCGCGCGCTGTGCCGGACAGGCGCACGAACAGCGTGTCACCGTCAAACAGGCTGGCCGACACCGGCAACGGCAGATGGCTAAGGGCGTGCATGCGGTCCAGCGCCTGCTGCGCGGAGGTGTGTTGCGCCAGAGTAAGCTCGGCTTCCGGTCGCGGCAGCACCTTGAGCGAAATGTCGAGCAATACACCCAGCGTGCCGAGGGCGCCTGTCATCAGCCGCGACACGTCATAGCCAGCCACATTCTTCATCACCTCGCCGCCGAACCTGAGGATCTCGCCCTTGCCGTTGATGATGCGGGTGCCGAGCACGAAGTCGCGCGCCGCGCCTGTATAGGGGCGGCGCGGACCCGACAGGTTGCAGGCGATGGTGCCGCCCAGGGTAGCGGTTGGCCCGAAGTGCGGCGGTTCGAAGGCGAGCATCTGATTGTTGTCGGCAAGCGTCTGTTCGATATCGCGCAGCGGGGTTCCGGCGCGCGCGGTGATCACCAGTTCGGTAGGCTCGTAACTCACGATACCCGAGTGCCCGCTCAGGTCGATGCGCTCACCGACCGGCGCGCGACCGTAGAAAGACTTGCTGTTGCCGGCGGTGATGCAAAGTGGCGTGGCTGTCGCCACAGCCGCTTTTACCTGCTCCTGGAGCTGTGTGCCGATATCACTGTCGCTCATGGCTTAAACGGCGCTCAGAAGCGTTCCAGTTCCGGGAACGGCAATTCGCCGTGGTGCACGTGCATGGCACCGAGCTCAGCGCAGCGGTGCAGGGTCGGTACCGCCTTGCCCGGATTGAGCAGTCCGGCGGGGTCGAAGGCCGCCTTGACGGCGTGAAACTGGCTCAGCTCGGCCGAATCGAACTGCACGCACATCTGGTTGATCTTCTCCATGCCGACGCCGT
>CP070738.1:1270977-1274007 GCA_020347685.1 Gammaproteobacteria bacterium
CCCGGCAGGGCTGCCAGCATCTCCTCGGTCCGCTTCACCACCCACACCGGCTTGCCGCGCCACTGCACGCGAATCATCTGACCCGATTCCAGCTTGCTGATGTCGGCCTGTACCGGTGCCCCCGCCGCCTTGGCGCGTTCACTCGGTAACCAGGACGCCAGGAAGGGAACCGCGGCATACGCGGCACCGACGCCACCGACAACCGTCGCCGCGGCTGTCAGGAACCGGCGCTTACGGATATCTACCTCATCGCCACTCATCATGGTCTCCGTACGCAAGAAAGCCATCGGCTGACACCCACGTAGCGCAAGCGCTGGTGCCGATGAACATTAGAATATTCTGAAATGCAAACCCGCAATCAAATAGCGGGCATAGCATGTCGGAACTGCCCGGACAGGTCAAGTCGAATGGCGGCCAAAAGCCGCCCACGGGCGCCGAAACTCACACAGGATTATCTATGTCGATAAAAGTATGTTCAATGGCGAACTTACCGGCCAGATGCTCGCCCAGCGCCTGCACGCCGTAACGCTCTGTGGCGTGGTGACCGGCGGCGAAATAGTGAATCCCGTATTCGCGTGCAATGTGCACCGTGGGCTCGGAGATTTCACCGCTGATGAAGGCATCCAGGCCGCGCCGCGCCGCTTCCTCCAGGTAGGACTGCGCCGCCCCCGTGCACCAGCCGACGCTGCGGATGGCTTGCGGACCGCCGGCAATACACTGCGGCTGGCGGCCCAGCGCATCCCCGATGCGGGCACTCAGGTCGGTCACCGTGAGCGCTGTTTCCAGTGTCCCGAAGCAGGCCAGATCCGGGCCTGCACCAGCGCCGAAACGCCCCTGCTCGGACAGGCCCAGGCGCCGCGCCAGCTGCGCGTTGTTGCCCAGCTCAGGGTGAGCGTCCAGCGGCAGGTGGTAGGCGAGCAGGCTGAGCTGCTCGGCCAGCAGTGTCCCCAGCCGCCGGCGCTTCATACCGGTAATCCGCGCATCCTCGCCTTTCCAGAAAAAACCGTGATGCACCAGCACCAGATCCGCCCCGCGCTGCGCCGCCGCGTCGATCAGCGCCTGGCTGGCGGTGACGCCGCTGACCACGCGGCCCACGTCCGCCCGTCCCTCGACCTGCAGCCCGTTCGGGCAGTAATCCTGAAACCCGTCCGCCTCTAGCAGCTGATCGCAGTAGTCGACGAGTTCTCTCAAGCTGACCACATTGTTGCCTCTTCGTTGTTGCGCCGAGCCGGGACACCGAACCGCGGTCGACGCGACTGCAGGAGTACCCTGAAGGTCGACCATCCGACGGCTGGTGAGACAACCCGCGCCGCGGCAAGAAGACCGTTTCTACCCGATGAGGGCGCTCCCGCCGTGTATAATCCAGCCATGAATATACGTGATACCGTTTCCTTTTTCCTTCAGGCCGCCACGGTCGGCATTGTCGCCGCCTTTCTGCTGCTGTTGATCAAACCCGAATGGTTCGAATCGCGCCAGCCGGTCGTCGAGGTACGCCAGGCGCCACCGGCGGGCAGCGCGGCGCTGACGATGCCGGCAAGCGGTCCGGTCTCGTACGCCGACGCCATCGAACCCGCCGCCAAAGCCGTAGTAAACGTCTATACCGCCAAGGTGATCACCCGAAAACGGCATCCGCTGCTGGATGACCCGCTGTTCCAGCATTTCTTCGGTGATCAGCTCAGTGCGCCGCGCAAGCGGCTGCAGACCAGCCTTGGCTCCGGGGTAATTGTCTCGCCCCAGGGCTACGTGCTCACCAACAACCACGTCATCAGCGAAGCGGATGAAATCCAGGTGCTGCTCGAGGACGGCCGCCGTGCCAGCGCCACCCTGGTCGGTGCCGACAAGGATACCGATCTGGCAGTACTGCGCATCGAAGTCGAAGACCTGCCGGTGCTGCCGCTGGCGGCCACCGAAAACCTGCGCGTCGGCGACGTGGTGCTGGCGATCGGCAACCCCTACGGCGTCGGACAAACCGTCACCCTGGGCATCATCAGCGCAACGGGGCGCAGCCAGCTCGGAATCAGCCTCTACGAGGACTTCATCCAGACCGATGCCGCCATCAATCCCGGCAATTCGGGCGGTGCGCTCATCAACGCGCGCGGCGAGCTGATCGGGATCAATACCGCCATCTACAGCCGTTCGGGGGGCTCCCAGGGTATCGGCTTTGCCATCCCCGTGGATCTGGCCACCGGCGTCATGAAGCAGATCATCGAACAGGGCTACGTGGCGCGCGGCTGGCTCGGCATTGAAGCGCAGGATCTGACGCCCGCACTGGCGGAGAGCTTCGGGCTCCAAGACACCCACGGCATGTTGATCGCCGGTGTGCTGCGCGACGGCCCCGCCGACCTGGCCAACATCCAGCCCGGCGATGTGGTGGAACGCATCAACGGCAGAAAGGTCGACAATGCGCGCGCCGCGATGACGCTGATCGCACAGGCCGGCCCCGGCAAGGAACTGCTGATCGAAGGCGTGCGCGAAGGCGAGCCGTTTCGCAGCACCGTGGTCACCGGCCCGCGGCCGGAGCGCTAACATAGCCACGGAATACACGGAAAGCACGGAAGAAAGTATTGCGGACTCGCGCCCGGCTTAAAGGCGAAGTGCTGGCGCGGGCGGAGACTGGACCAAACCCGCAGGTGACTCGGGACTGCTGGCGGCAAGGCTTGCTACGCAGAGCGGTGCCGGGCGGCGAAGACCTCGCTGCTAACCGGGTGCCGCCTGAGCATCACCCCCCTGCTTCAGGAATCACCCTGCTCCGCGAACGGATCCCACTCCGGGTGGCCGGTGAGCAGCGCCACCTCGGCCCAGGTCAGCGCCAACTGGTACTCGGCCCGGGCGCGGCGCAGGCGTGCCGCCGAAAACTCGGCCATGTTATTGCCCAGGTCGGCGCGCGCTTCCAGTTCGTACAGGGTGCGGGCCTGGTCCAGATTGAGGTCGCGGAAATCCATTTCGATCAGCGCCCGTTCGCGCTGCACCCTGAGCACGCCAATCCGCTCCCAGGCTTCCACCAGCGACTGGCGGATTTCACTCTGCGCC
>CP070738.1:1274107-1276937 GCA_020347685.1 Gammaproteobacteria bacterium
CGAAACCGTTCTTCTGTCCCGGGCCCGGGATAGATCTGTTGAAATCGATTGTGGGCGGGAACAGCTACGATTACCTCAAATATTCTCGCGGTGTGCTGCTCGATCTGTTGCCGGCAGAATCAGGCAATGTGCTGTTCTGGTTGAACCAGCAGCCACATCCGGATATTCGCTATTACGCTGTGGTGCGTCAGACACCATTTGCGCTGGGTGACGAACTGGTACCGGCCTACAGCCAGGACCTGAATAATGTGCCGGCGTTGCGCGGGCGCGCAGAAGTGCTGGTGACCTCAGCCGGTCACAGCCTGAATCCTCATGACGGGGTCTTGCTGGCCGGTATCCTGAATGGCGGTTCGCTCCAGGTAACCGGCCAGGCCGGCGATGAATCCCGGGCCACCACCACGGCGGGCAGATAAGCGTACGACTCAGCGCGCCTTGCGCACCTCTTCGAAGGGGTCCGACTCATCAGCAGACGGCAGGATCTTTTCGCACAGCTGGTTTTTCCCGCCCTGACACTTGTCGGCGTCGGTGCCGCGGATGGCGAGTGCCGTCCATACCGAAGCGATGCACCACAGCACCACACCCAGACCGATGGTGTTCCAGCTGGGGCTCATCAGATTGGCCGGGCCGCCCACGATGCCGTACAGGATACTTACGATACCGGCCAGCCAGAATACGGCGATCGGTGCCGCGCAGCAGCCGGCACAACCGAACAGGCACACCGCAACAGGCGGCGAAAACACAGTGAGTATGGTCTTCTTCATCAGCGTCCCCCAATGACCGCTGGCTCTTGACTATATCGTATACCACAGTCGCAAAGGGGAGGAAAGCGCGGCACTTTCAGGGAGATTGCCGTGATCAGCCGTCCGGGCGTTTGGCGCGGAACGGCACAACAGTGGCTCTGCGTTTGCCCGTCCGGCGGCGCAGATTCAGACCCCGCCTCGTCCGGGCCGTCGGGGGTGGCGTGTCGCGGTGCCTGTTTCGGCTGTCCTTGGTTGCATCCTGATAGGTTGTTTTGTCGATGCTTTCCAGTAAGCTGCGGCCGATCAGCCGCAGCGCCTTATCGCTCAGTTTCATCGCAAGGGCGTCTTGTTTGTATTTGTTTTCGAAAGGTGTGGAGCGTATTTGCCGACCCGGGCGATGCCCGTGCCGTCGGCTAAACATAGCGGCCCCGTACCCGGATTCCTGAGACGCAGTCAGCTATCAGAGCGCTAAGCGGTGCAGCCGGATGCCGGCGGCAGTTAGCACGGCAACTCGTCGCTCAGGCAGGGTCGGATTTCGCGCAGCATGGCGGGGAACAGCTTGGGCGTGGCGGCCACGATGTTGCCGTTTTCGAGATAGCTGTGGCCGCCGGCCAGATCGCCAACCAGCCCCCCGGCCTCGTGAATCAGCAGCACGCCGGCGGCCATGTCCCAGGCGTTGAGGCCGATTTCCCAGAAACCGTCCAGCCGGCCTGCGGCCACATAGGCAAGGTCCAGGGCTGCCGAGCCCGGGCGACGGATGCCGGCGGTGTCGACAATCAGCGCCCGGAACATATTGAGGTAGGCGTCCAGGTGTTGCTGGTTTTTGTACGGGAAACCGGTGCCGAGCAGGGCGCCGGTCAACACGGTCTGGCGGCTGACCCGGATGCGGCGGTTATCCAGAAATGCGCCGCTGCCACGGCTGGCGGTAAACAGCTCCTGGCGCAGCGGATCATAGACCACGGCCTGCTCCAGGCGACCCTTGTGTTTCAGTGCGATGGAAACCGCGAACTGCGGGAATCCGTGCAGAAAGTTGGTGGTGCCGTCGAGTGGATCGATAATCCACTGGAATTCATCATTGTCACCCCGCTGGCTCCCACTCTCTTCGGCTAGCACCCCGTGGCCGGGATAAGCCTTGCGAATCACCGCAATGATCTCGGCTTCCGCCTGGCGGTCGGCCTCGGAGACGAAGTCGTTGCGCTCCTTGCTGGCGATCGTCAGATGATCGATGCGGTTCAAGTGCCGGACGATAATATCTCCGGCGTTGCGCGCAGCGCGCACCGCGATGTTCAGCATGGGATGCATAGGGGGTTCCGGTATTGGTGCCAAACGGGCTGGCGATTGTACCCGCTCGGCGCGGGGCTGTGAACCGGCGGCTTGGCACCGCTCACTAATTGCGGCGGCGCTGGTATTCCTTGCGCAGACGTTCGCGCTCCTGCGGCGAAAGCTGCTCGTATTCGCGTCGCTGCTGTTCCACCTCGCGGCGTTTGTCCGGCGGCAGATCCATGTAGCGCTGCGCGCCCTGGCGCAGGCGTTGCTGGCGTTCGCTGCTGTATCCCTCCCACTGCCCCCGGTAGCGCTTTAGCGCCTGTTGCTCTTCGGGGCTCAGTGATTCCCAGGGGATGTCGCCGCGCTCGGCCAGGTACAGGCGATAGGGATCGATGTCGGCCTGGGCCGGTGCGCCGGCCAGCAGTAAAACCAGCGCGAGCAACCCTAGAATCGCGCCGATACCGCTGCTGGCGGAACCTGAGGGGGATAACCCGCCTCCAGGCCGCGATTCCCGGCGCTGAGGCCACAGGTTCCTGAACGGCGAAGACGAATACGAGGCCAATCTCTTCCGGTACAAGTGCATAACGGTCAGGTTCTTGAGTCCTTGTCGCCCTTATGGTCGGCCAGCCACAGGTAGAAGTCCAGTTCTTCATAGAGTTCCGGTACCTGTTTGGCATCGGTGCCGGCCAGGCGGGCCTCCTCGGGCTCGGGCTCCAGTGCCGGTTTGACCGCCAGCACCGCGACCAGCGCAATGGCAGCCGCCACTGCAAAGGGAACCAAACGGCGGGCCAGGTTCGGTCGTGTCGCCCGCAGGGCCCGCTGGC
>CP070738.1:1277037-1278621 GCA_020347685.1 Gammaproteobacteria bacterium
CGTCATCACCGGCGTGTCCGGTTCGGGCAAGAGCACGGTGGCCTTCGACATCCTGTTCAACGAGGGCCAGCGCCGTTACCTGGAGTCGCTCAACGCCTATGCGCGCCAGTTCGTGCAGCCGGCTTCGCGCGCCGACGTCGATGCCATCTTCGGTATCCCGCCTACCGTGGCCATCGAACAGCGCACCAGCCGCGGCGGACGCAAGAGCACGGTTGCCACGCTCACCGAGGTGTATCATTTTCTGCGCCTGCTGTTCGTCAAGCTGGGTACCCAGTACTGTCCGGAGTGCAACCTGGCGGTGCGGCCGCAGACCGCGGAAAGCATCCTCGCCCAGCTGTTTCGGGTCCACCGCAACCGGGAAATCGACCTGCTGTCCCCGCTGGTCGTGGCGCGCAAGGGTTACTACACCGATCTGGCCAAGTGGGCCGCAGGCAAGGGTTTCGGGCAGCTGCGCGTCGACGGCGAGTTACTGCCGACCCGGCCCTGGCCGCGCCTGGACCGCTACCGGGAACACGACATCGAACTGCCGCTGGGCGCCATCAAGGTGACTGCGAAGAACGAAACCGAACTGCGCAGCCTCTTGAACCGCGCGCTGGCGTTCGGCAACGGCGTAATTACCGTGGTCGGCGCGCGCGGCGAAACCACCTTTTCCACCCACCGCGCCTGCCCGGGTTGCGGGCGCAGTTTCGAGGAGCTGGACCCGCGCCTGTTCTCTTACAATTCGAAGCATGGGTGGTGCGAGGCCTGCTATGGTACCGGCCTCAAACTGACCGGTTTCGACCAGGAGCAGAGTGGCGAGGAAATCTGGTGGACCGACTGGTGGGAGGGCGAAACGCCGCTGTGCAGCGGCTGTGATGGCAGGCGTCTCAATCCCGAGGCACTGGCAGTGCGTTTCCGCAACAGGTCCATCGCCGATTTCACCGGCTTGACGGTGCAGGACGGCGCCGCCCTGTTCGACAGCCTTGAACTCAAGGGCCGCGACGCCGAGATCGCGCGCGACATTCTGCCGGAGCTGCAGACCCGCCTGAGGTTTCTCGCCGACGTTGGCTTGTCCTATCTGACCCTGGACCGGGCCGCGCCTACCCTGAGCGGCGGGGAAGCGCAGCGCATCCGGCTCGCCGCGCAGCTCGGCTCCAACCTGCGCGGGGTGTGTTACATCCTCGATGAACCCACCATCGGCCTGCACCCGCGCGACAACCGTATGCTGCTCGACACGCTCGGCAAGCTGGAAGGCAAGGGTAATACCATTGTCGTGGTGGAACACGATGAGGATACCATCCGCCGCGCCGAGCACGTCATTGACCTGGGTCCCGGTGCCGGTGTGAATGGCGGTGAAGTGGTGGCTGCCGGCCCGGTCAAGGCTCTGATGAAAGCCCCTCGGTCACTGACCGGCCGCTTCCTGGCCGAGCCGTTGCGCCACCCGCTGTGCGCGCGCCGCCCGGTGAGACTGAAGGGGCGGGGCGCAGACCCCTGCATCGAGGTGCAGGGGGCGCGTCTGCACAATCTGCGCAACCTGTCGGTGCGTTTTCCGCTGCAAAGGCTCACCTGCGTCACCGGTGTGTCGGGGTCCGGCAAGAGCACGCT
>CP070738.1:1278721-1280590 GCA_020347685.1 Gammaproteobacteria bacterium
CTCTGTATCTCTTTGCCGCAGTCGGTATCGCACTGTTGCTGCGACGTTCGCGCACCGCCGCGCTGGGTCTGGCGCTGTGGCTGGCGGCGCTCCTGCCCACGCAATCGTTTGTGCCCAAGCTCGATGCGCTGTCCAACCGGCCGCTCAGTCTGGCGCTCGCCGGCCTGCTGATTGCTGCGGCGCCGCTGGTGGCTGTCGCTGTCAGCCGCATGCGCGCGCGGGTGACAGGTGACCGGTCTTCCGTGTGGCCCGGCCGAATTGCGGCTGCGGCTGCGGTGCTCGTGGTGGCGCTGCTGGCGCAGTCGACGGCGCACCGCAGTGCCTTGTTCCGTTCCGGACTCGCACTGTGGCAGGACGCCGCCGCGAAATCGACCGCCGGTGCGCGGCCACATCTGCAATACGCCATGCTGCTCAAGCAAGCCGGACGCGATCGGGACGCGTGGCAGGCTATATCCATTGCCCGTGGCATCGATCCGTTCAGCGCGCGTATCGATGTCTTGTACAAGGCCTGGAGGCCGGAGAAACAAACGCCATGAAACTCATACCCCTCATTGCCGTGTTACTTGCCTTTACTGTTCTGTCGCCGCTCGAGGCCGGCACGGTCCAGTGCGTGCCCACCCAGGGCTGTCCCAAGGGCAGCAAGCCGCCGGACTGTTGCCAGCCGCCACCCTGCGAATTCTTTGAACAGATCAAGATGAAACAGAACCTGCGGCGCTTCTATCGTAATGCCAAGGTCAACAAGCGGCTGATCAGGCAGGCCGGCGGCGATAACAGCGAGGCCGCCCGCCTGCTCGGTGAATGGGTCAAGAACAAGGCCGGCAAGCTCGGCAGTCAGCTGCGCTGCAAATGGGAGGCGCCGTACGGCTATGCCGCTTCATTCGAGACCAAGTCCTGGTGCGAGATCTTTGCCCAGCTGTCGGAAAAGCAGCAGGAGTCCATGTCCGAACGGCAGGCACACGAGAAGTTCGACACCTGCGCGGAGTTCATCAGCGCCATCTACGCTCACGAGGGACATCATAAGCAGATTTGCGAGCACACCAACAGCACCGAGCGGATGAACCAGGGGCTGAAGGCTTTTGCCAGGGAGGAAAGCGATGGCTACCGCAAGGAGATCGAGAGCCTGAAGGCTGACTTGCAGCAGTACTGGCGCGCGTGCAGCACGGTGGCGGATGCGGCCACCGCGCGCAAGGTGGCGAAGGCCGGGATATCCATTCTGAAGAAAAAGGCACCGAAAAAGAGCCGCAAGGTGGCCGGGAATACGCCGGCGGTGCTGGCCGAGGTGCAGCCATGAACGCCGTGCAGCGCGTGAGTATCATCGCCGCCTGGCTGGCGGCGCTGCTGTGGGTGGCAGGCTGTTCGAAGGGCGAGGAGCCGTCGGCCACGCAGGACGCTGTGCCGTCATCGACGCAGTCAGCCGTGCCGTCACAAAACCAGGACGCTGGACTGCCGTCGACCCAGTTTGCAGTGCAGTCACAGGGCAGTGGCTTCGATCCGGTCAAGGCATACGACGAGCAGTGTCCGGCAGACGAGGACGAGCCGTCGCTGGAGTGCGAGTGGTTGCGCGGCCTGGTGGTGGCCGACGTGGTCGAGGCGCTGGAAGCCATCGAGGCCTCGCGCGACAAGCGCGGTGTGGAAGAGGCGCTGGCGGCACTGGATGTCGACGACGAGCCGGAAGTCCTGATCGCGGCCTGCCGCGTGCTGGGTCGCTTCGCCGATACCCCGGGCATCGCCGACAAACTCACGCCGCTGCTGCTTGAAAGTCCTTACCTGGAAGTCCAGCGTATGGCCGCGGCGGTGCTGGGCGACAACCCGGAAGGTGACCTGGCGGCGATGGCCAATCAGTGGTCCAGCAACCACGACGGTTTGTCG
>CP070738.1:1280690-1283631 GCA_020347685.1 Gammaproteobacteria bacterium
GGAAAGCTCTTCACATCCATGTTGGCTCTTTCCAGCGCCTTTTCCAGCACCCAGCGAATAGACTGATCATCGTCAATCACCCAGACGCGTTCCCGCTCAGTCATTCGTGACCTCCAGTGGTAAAAATATAGTGAACACGGTATTACCGGGCGCACTGGTAAATTCAATGATGCCCTGGTGCTGATTGATCAGGGTCTGAGCGATGGAAAGGCCCAGCCCGGTCCCCTCGGCACGGCCCGTGACCATTGGATAGAAAATTTTTTCCTGCAACTCCGCGGGGATGCCGGGTCCGTTGTCCATCACATCGACCCGCAGGACCAGCTTGTAGCGGTTGTGACCGATGGTGAACTGGCGCTCGGTACGGGTACGCAACAGGATGCGGTCTGCGCCCACCTCGGCGGCGTTGCGCACCAGGTTGAGAAACGCCTGCACCAGCAGCTCGGAATCAGCCTGTAACTCGGGAATGCTGGGATCGTATTGCCGCTCGATGACCAGACCGGGGTAGTTCTCGGCATCGACCAGGCTGCGCACATGCTCGAGTATCTGGTGGATATTGACCGGCTGCTTGACCGGGACGTTGTTCGGTCCCAGCATGCGATTGACCAGATTGCGGAGGCGATCCGCCTCGCCGATGATCACCCGGGTATATTCTTTCAGGTCATCCTGCTCCAGTTCGCTCTCCAGCAACTGGGCCGCTCCACGCAAACCCCCCAGCGGGTTCTTGATCTCGTGCGCCAGTCCGCGCAGGAATTCGCGCGCGGCCTGCTGCTGACTCAGCAGGTTCTCTTCAAGCGCGATGCGCAGGTGGTGGTCGACCTGCATGGTCTCCAGCAACAGCTCGCGGCGACTCAAAGGAGTGACCACGCAATCGACCGTCATGCGCTGACCCGTTGTTGCGGTGTAGAGCGCGAGCTCTCGTTCGGTGAACGAACGCTGGGCCTGCAGGGCGTCCTGCAAGCGGCTTACCAGGGCAGTGTCGGCGCGCACAATGCTGGGGAGATATTGCCCGAGCACCTGGCGTCGACTGATCTCAAACAGGTTCTCTGCCGCTGGATTCAGGTAGACGAGCAGGAGCGCCTCATCCAGCAGCAGGACCGCGGTGTTTAGCGCCTCCAGCAGCTGGTTTGAAGGAGGCTGTCTGGAATCGGGGGACAAGGGCATGAACAGCTGAGTGCAAAAAACAAACCAGTTTCCATTGACTTGAGGGATCGCCGTCGCGACCGGCAGACAACATCAAAACACGATAGAAAACAAAATCATGGCGATGGCTGACGAGTATGGAGTGAAATGTTCAGACGCTGCCTGTGGCACAAGTTCGGTGCGCCTGCACCATTGCCACGAATGGCCGCACCATTATAGTGCACAACGACAAAAATAGAAACGAGGCGCGCTTGCGCCGGGTAGGGACAGAGGCGATGGTCTGCCTATTGACCGCGGAACGGGGTCGGTGTGCCCGTTCGGGTGGGGAAATTTACCGACTGGCGATGGAGATAGAAATTGACCGTATCACTGCGCTTCAGTTCGTTGCCGGAGGCATCCAACACCACGGCCTGGACCTGGTGGGCACCACGGTCGAGATTGGGCAGGGTCGTGCTGGTTTGGGTGCCAGGATCGCCCACTGGCTGGCCATCCAGGAGAAACTGCAGGCGATGGCCGGCGGCCTGATTCAGCTTGGGCTCAATGGCGACCGCGACCGGAACGGCACCGGTGTTATCGCGGATAGTGGCATCCGGTTCCGGCTGCCGGATGCGCAGGCTGGAATAGCCCTTCGCCTCGGGTTTGCCGGACGAATCCTTGGCCGCTGCGGGGGCCCGGTACTTTGGCGCCGAATAGGTCGGCAACGGAGGCAAATCAACGGGTTTTGCGCCGCTGGTCGGTTCGTCGGAGAACACGACATTACCCTGCTCATCGGTGGTCTGATAGATCGCCGCCGAGGCCAGGCCGGCAACGCAGCCCCAGAACACGGCGATCAGCACTGGTTTAGGGACATTCATGACAGCGACCTCTCGTTTTTCAGCCTACACCCGCATTTAACGACCCGCCCATTAATCTGCTTTAACGCTGGCGGCAGCGCTGGGGTGACAATTGTTTTGATCACCATAATCCGTGAACGGCCTTGCTGCAACCATAAAAAAACGCCCCCGAGGGGGCGTTTTCCGGACCGGGTCCGATTCGAATTACAGACTGTAGTACATATCGAATTCGACCGGGTGGGTGGTCATGCGCAGGCGCGTGACTTCGTCCATCTTGAGCCGGATGTAGGCATCGATGGTGTCGTTGCTGAACACGCCGCCGGCGGTCAGGAACTTGCGGTCCTTGTCCAGCGCATCCAGGGCCTGGTCGAAAGCAAAACAGACCTGCGGGATCTTGGCCTCTTCTTCCGGCGGCAGATCGTACAGATCCTTGTCCATGGCATCGCCCGGATGGATCTTGTTCTGGATACCGTCAATACCGGCCATCAGCATGGCCGAGAAGGCCAGATAGGGGTTGGCGGTTGAATCCGGGAAACGCACCTCGATGCGGCGCGCCTTCGGGTTCGAGACATACGGAATGCGGATCGAAGCGGAGCGGTTACGGGCCGAGTAAGCCAGCATTACCGGCGCTTCGAAGCCCGGCACCAGTCGCTTGTAGGAATTGGTGGACGCATTGGCAAAAGCGTTCAGAGCACGTGCGTGCTTGATGATGCCACCGATGTAGTACAACGCAATGTCGGAAAGACCGCCGTATTTCTTGCCGGCAAACAGGTTCTTGCCCGCTTTGGCGAGCGACTGGTGGACGTGCATGCCGTTACCATTGTCACCTACCAGCGGCTTGGGCATGAAGGTCGCAGTCTTGCCGTAGCTGTGGGCGACGTTCCAGATCACGTATTTCAGCACCTGAACCTCGTCGGCCTTCTGGACCAGGGTATTGAAAGCGACACCGATTTCGCACTGACCGGCGG
>CP070738.1:1283731-1285847 GCA_020347685.1 Gammaproteobacteria bacterium
GTTGCGCCGTGGACGGGTCTGGTCCGCATCTTGCTGTCGAAGAATTGAGATCGTGCGAAACGAGGCACGGTCGCGGGAACCAGTGCATCTGCTTTGGGTGACGGATGCCACAGCTGATGAGGAGATTCGCCATGCAACCGAACTCATACCGCGAAATTTCGTCCTCCGCCAAAGCCATCGCAAAAGATCTCCTGACGCTGATTCTACTGTTGCTGGTTGGCATGGGTTTCACCCTCATGTCCGCCACGGCGTTGGCAGGCTAGGACCCGGGCCGAGCCGCTGGCCGCCACTCCCCCATATTGTGGGCATGCAAGGCGACCGCCCCCCGAAGTTCACCTGCCGCTGCGTGGCATTCGCGAAAGACTCCACCCGGCGTAAGCGTTAAACACGCCGGACGACCGACACGGGTCTTTCGAGTGGTGTAGGCGACCACGACACGCGCGCGGATCGTCCGGCTCCAACGTACTGCTGCGCGACATGCTTTTTTGTGACGACGGGTTCTCGCCTCATTGCTGAGGTACAGGGACGTGGTCACCAGTCGTCAGTAGGCGTACGGTCTTCATGATAAACTCGGCGCGGAACTGATCCGTTGGCGGACAGACAGGCTCGGCCTCGGTGTCGACAACGTTGCATGTTCGGTGATGGGCGCGGAGGGCAGTGGAGCGGTTGGGTGAAACGCGTGAGAAGCTGCTTAAGCCGGCGGATAAGGTGACTGAAGAATTGGATAAACGCAAAGGCTGGATCAAGATATTATGAATAAACCGATTTCAACCATCGTCTTGCGTGTCGCGGCGCAGCTGAGTCTGATCCTGTTTCTCGGCGCCTGCAGCGAAAAATCCTCGGACACTGCGGCCGAAGCACCCGCCACGCCTCCGGCCTCCTCGGTGGTTCAGACCCCCACCAAGGGCATGTATTTCAAACCGGATTTGAGCGGCTTTGGGCTGCACAACGAATACGACGATGACGGTGACGGTGACGGTATCAAGGAGACGCACGTGCGCCGCTACATCAACGGCGCCGGCGACACCGCGTTCAGCATGACCACCCACGGCACGTTGTGGGCCTGGAGTCTCGATACAAAGGGCGACGACGATTCCGACATCCACAAAAACTTCGTTATTCGCGACAGCAACTGTGACAAGGTGTTCGACGAGCGCTACAGCCTGGATGCGCAGTTCCATGTGCCGGGTTGCACGGCGCAGGGCGATACAGCAGAGAAGCCGGGCGGTATTTAGCCCTGGTAGGTTGGGCTGAACAGATGTGAAGCCCAACGTAGCGGTCCCGTTGGGCTTCGCATGCTCAGCCCAACCTACGCCTGGCGAACCGAGCCGTAGCCAACAATGCTCTGGAGGAAAAACATGATGACAAGAAAGACTCTTTCTTTCGTCCCGCTGCTGGGACTGGTGTCCGGGGTCTGCCTGGCGGCCGGGGCCGCGGCACCGGAGACGGAAGACGACAAGGTCAGTTACAGCGTCGGTTACCGGCTCGGCGGCGACTTCAAGCGCCAGCAGGTCAAGATCAATCCGGACATGGTGCTCAAGGGGATCGAGGACGCCACCAGCGGCGGCACAGCGTTGATGACGGAAGACGAGATGCGCAACGCCATGTCGAACGTTGCCAATCGGGTCAAGGCCGCACAGATGGAGGCATTGAAAAAGCAGGGCGAAGAAAACCTCAAGGCGGGTGAAGCCTTTCTCACAGCCAACGCCGCCAAAGAGGGCGTGACCACCCTGCCCAGCGGCCTGCAGTACAAGGTGATCAAGGCCGGCGCCGGCAAGAGCCCGCAAAAATCCGACAAGGTCACCGTCAACTACCGCGGTACGCTCATCGATGGCACCGAATTCGACAGCTCCTATAGCCGTAACCAGCCCGCCACCTTCGGCGTAGGTCAGGTCATCCCCGGCTGGACCGAGGCCCTGCAGCTGATGAAGGAGGGCGACAAGTGGGAGATCTATATCCCGTCCAAGCTGGCTTACGGGGAACGCGGCGCCGGCGGCAAGATTCCGCCCCATAGTGCCTTGGTTTTCGAGGTGGAACTGATCTCCGTGAACTGAGCCCGGCAAGCAAGCCGCGTTGAGACCCGTAGGTTTGGCTTAACCGATGTGAAGCCCGACGT
>CP070738.1:1285947-1287156 GCA_020347685.1 Gammaproteobacteria bacterium
AATAAAGCGCGAAGAGTAATATCTTCGTCTTTGGCCCAGAGCGTTGCTCCCACGGTAGAGATCACCAGAATTGCAATTGCGACGACCGCGACATTCATTCCCGCCAACCTTGCATCAGTAAACACCGCTTAAGTCGCGGCACAGTATACTCGTGCCTTTCTCAGAAGTACTTGAAACGCTGGGGTCGGCTGTCTCCACCACTGGCCGCAATGCCGGCCTCGGCGGGCTAGAAACCCAGAGCGTGTATCTGCTCCCTAAACGCGCGACTACCGCGCACAGCATGAGCACGTAAATAATCCAATTCGATGTGTTATTCATTCGTTTGGCCCTGAGGGACACCCTCAGGTTCCATCGGCGGTGGAACGAAAGGTCGCAATGGGCCTTCCTGTTCCTGCATCCGTTTGTGCAGGGACTCTATCAGTTCACGGTCAAGCTTGGCGAAATAGATATTCTCCGCTGCCATTTCCGCCAGCCTGATCTGCTCGATAAAAGCGTTCATAACAATTCTTTATGGCTAACAAACGGCTCCCTATCGCTTTACCGTCTCAATATCTCCCTTTCTAAAAACAATTTATCGCACGCGCAGTTGGGCGGCATTGAGGTTTCGCAATCAGCGGCAATCAGTCGTTATTCTCCTCACTACGGGTTGTTGTAAATAATCAACCCGGCACCCGCGATCACCATCAGGCCTCCGATGATGACGCTCGGATTGAGGTGCAGGTGTCTGAACATGATATAACTGAAAAACACGACGAACACCGGGTAGGTAATTTCTATCAGGCTCGCCAGCGTTGCGTTCTTGCCCGCGATAGAAAGGTAGAGCAATACCGTCCCCAGCAAACTTGTTAGAGCGATTGCTGCGATCGTGCCCTGTTCCATGGCAGGTAATGTCCTTAGCGAGTTCAGGTCGTGCGCCACGTCGCGCAGAAATATCGGCATCAGCAACACGACAGGCAGTACGGTCAACAGCAGCACACTGAAAACCGAGACCCGTTTCAATGCGAAATCAATCAGCGGGTAGTGGATGCCCCAGATCAGCGCCGCAGCCAACGCCGTTACATACCAAGGTATATTCATCATTCACACCTGACAACACTACAAACTATGTCACAATTCCCCGCGGCCGCGACCGTGGCGATTTTGGCCCATGGCGCGGCGAGCGCGGTGTAGCCCATGCTACATGAGCGAGCCGCAACAAAGCCATGGGCC
>CP070738.1:1287256-1291575 GCA_020347685.1 Gammaproteobacteria bacterium
TATTTTCCGGAACGAACAGCGGTTCCCGTACCAGGCTCTCCAGAGCCTGCTTGTCCAGTCTGTTGCGCTTCAGCAGTGGCAGAACCTTGCGCAGGTGAATGAACCCGACCACATTGTCGATGCTGTCGCGGAACACCGGCAAGCGGGTGTACTGGCTCGACGTTATCTGTCGCACGATGGTGTTCCAGTCGTCCTCCAGATTGATTCCGGTGACTTCCTTGCGTGGGATCATGATGTCTTCCACGGTGACCTTTTCCAGGTCAAGGATGTTCAGCAGCATGTCCTGGTGTCGCTTGGGGATCATGGCGCCCGCTTCCAGCACTACGGTTCGCAACTCCTCCTGGCTGAGTGCATCGGCGGTACTTTCCTCGGGGCGAACGCCGATGACCTTGAGGAGCGCATTGGCTATGCTGTTTACCGCCCAGACGAACGGGTACATCAGCCACAGCAAAGGGCCGTAGATAAAGGCCGCTGGAAAGGCAACGCGCTCCGGGTGCAGGGCGGCCAGGGTTTTTGGGGTGACTTCCGCGAAAATCAGGATTACCAGCGTCAGTAGGGCAGCTCCGATCACCAGACCGGCTTCGCCGATCAGGCGTACCGCAATTACCGCGGTCAACGTCGAGGCCAGGATGTTGACGAAGTTGTTACCGAGAAGTATCAAGCCGATCAGCCGGTCGGGCCGCTCCAGCAGCCTTTGTGCGCGTATCGCCGCCGGGTGGCGGGCGCGCACCAGGTGTCGCAATCGGTACCGGTTCAGTGTCATCAGTCCGGTCTCGGAGCCGGAGAAGAACGCGGACAAAATGATAAGAAATGCCAGCGCGCCAAACAGAACGCTTAGGGGGATTTGGTCCAAAGAGGTTTAACCCGATTGCCTAGTATGTGCTCATTCTAGGACGAAACAGCAAGGTTGTCAGGCGCTGCGAGTCAGAATCAGTTCGAGCACCAGCTTGCTGCCGAAATAGGCCAGTATGAGAAATGCAAAACCACTCAGGGTCCAGCCTATCGCTTTGCGGCCGCGCCAGCCGAATTTCCAGCGTCCCCACAATAGCACGCCGAAAATGACCCAGCCGGTGAGCGACAGTATGGTTTTGTGCGCCAGGTGCTGGGCGAAAATGTCTTCCAGGAACAGGATGCCCGTCAATAACGCGACG
This sequence comes from Gammaproteobacteria bacterium, assembly GCA_020347685.1. Lineage (GTDB taxonomy): Bacteria > Pseudomonadota > Gammaproteobacteria > DSM-19610 > DSM-19610 > Thiogranum. Next base: position 1,288,408 of record CP070738.1, read on the forward strand.
CTGAGCAGTGCATAGCCGACTGCGATCATCTGGAAGAGCAGGCGCTCCATGACCTGCAAGGGGGGCAGGGCGCGAATAAATCCGCCCGGATGACGGTTGCGCAGATGGTTGTCCTGGATTGCGAGCAGCACAGACTGTACTGCGGCGAGCGCGAACATACTGTAAGCCAGGACAGAAAAAAGGATATGCAGGTCGAGTTGCCAGGAATCCCCGGCGATGACCGCGCGTTGATTCGGATACCAGAGCGCCAACGCCATGGTGGCCGCGGCTACCGGCAGCAACGGGATTCCGAGGTTCTCCACCGGCTGTCGAATGGATGCCATGAGCAGTAATAACGCCGTTATCAAAGCCGTCAGGGACGCGGCATTGAAGAATCCCAGGTTGAGGCCCCGCTCGGTAACCAGCTGCGGATACAGCGCTATGGCGTGCAGCGCGACTGCCCCGAAACCGAGCAGCAGCACGACGCTGCGGTTCACACTGAGCCCCGATTCGGCACGCGCGAGGCGTATAGTCAACGCTGCACTCGTGACCAGGTACAGTAGTATTGCGAAGGTGGCAAATCCGACGGCCTGCATAAGCGGAATGATGGCACAAGCGGGTATTCGCTGAAAGCCCGGTTCGCGTGGCCTGCCGGGCTGTGTCATGACGCCTGACGCGCAGGGGCAGCTAGGTGTCCGGGCGGTCGCTGGGTCGGTGAATACCGGCCCGGGACACGCAAAAACTGCGAACATTTCGACACTTTTGCTGTGAAATCCACTGGCACGGTCCTCGCATTAGCAACGGGAAAGTTACCTTGGCGAGCGACACATGGAACTCAGGATACTCGGATGTAGTGGAGGGATCGGTGGCGATTTGAGCACCACCTCGCTGCTCATTGACGATGACATACTGATCGACGGCGGCACTGGCATCTCGGAGCTAAGTCTCGAGGAGATGGCCCGCGTACGGCATATCTTTGTGACCCATTCGCACCTGGACCACATTGCCGGTATCCCGATGCTGCTCGACTCGATTTTCGAACACATCGGCCAGCCGGTGATGCTGTACGCGCGGCCCGAGACCCTGCAAATTCTCCGCGATCATATTTTCAACTGGCAGGTGTGGCCGGATTTTTCCTGCCTGCCGAGTAGCGAGCGTGCGGTATTGCAGTTTGTTCCGATGACACCCGGCCAGCAGCTGCGGATCGAGGGTCGCTCGGTGGAAATGATCGAAGTCAACCACGTGGTGCCGGCCGCCGGCTACCGGGTGCAGAACGGTGTTGGCAGCTTCGCGTTCAGCGGCGACACCACCAGTAACGACGCGTTCTGGGAAGCGCTCAACCGGCATGAGACGCTGGACCTGCTTATAGTCGAAAGCGCCTTCACAGACGAGGATCGCGAGCTCAGTGCCAAGGCGCACCACTACTGCCCGGAATTGCTGGCGGAAGACCTGAAAAAACTGCGCCACCGGCCGCGTCTGTATCTGACCCATCTCAAGCCTGGAAGCGAGGAGAAGATCGTGGAGCAGTGCCGGAGCCGGATCGAGGCGCTGTCGGTGCACCGCCTGTGCGGAGGGGACCGCTTCAAGTTATAATCCTGGCTTGTTCTTGCCGGGATTGTTCACATGTTCGAAAACCTCACTGAGCGGCTGACGCACACCATCAAACGCCTGCGCGGGCAGGGACGTTTGAGCGACGATAACATCAAGGAAACCCTGCGCGAAGTACGCATGGCGCTGCTGGAGGCCGATGTCGCGCTGCCGGTGGTCAAGGAATTCGTCGAAAAAGTGCGTGAGCGTGCTGTCGGTCAGGAGGTCATGCAGAGTCTGACCCCGGGCCAGGCACTGGTGAAAATCGTCAATGACGAGCTGGTTTCCATCATGGGGGAAGCCTGCGACGAACTTCAGCTCAATGTGCAACCGCCGGCCGTGGTCCTGATGGCGGGATTACAGGGGTCAGGCAAGACGACCTCGACGGCGAAGCTTGCGCGCTGGCTCAGGGAGCGCAAGAAAAAGTCGGTACTGGTAACCAGCTGCGACGTATACCGACCGGCCGCCATAGACCAGCTAGAGAAACTGGCGGGAGAGGTGGAGGCGGAGTTTTTCCCCAGCAGCACTGAGGACGATCCCGTCGCGATTGCTACGTCGGCCCTGGAGCACGCGCGCAGGAAACATCTGGATGTGCTGATCGTCGATACCGCCGGTCGTTTGCATATCGATGACCAGATGATGGCCGAGATACAGCGCATTCACGCAGCCCTCAATCCGGTTGAAACGCTGTTTGTGGTCGACAGCATGACTGGTCAGGATGCCGCCAATACCGCGCAGGTCTTCAACGAGGCGTTGCCGTTAACCGGCGTGGTTCTGACCAAAACAGATGGTGACGCGCGCGGTGGTGCGGCGCTGTCGATTCGGTCGATCACCGGCAAGCCGATCAAGTTCTTGGGCGTGGGGGAAAAGACTGCGGCCTTGGAACCCTTCCATCCCGACCGGGTCGCCTCGCGGATTCTAGGTATGGGCGATGTGCTGAGCCTGGTCGAGGAGGCGCAGCATAAGGTCGACAAGGACAAGGCGGCAAAACTAGCCAGCAAGCTACACAAAGGCAAACGTTTCGACCTGGGGGATTTCCATGATCAGCTCGAGCAGATGCTCGGAATGGGGGGGTTGGGCAGCCTGATGGACAAGTTACCGGGCGTGGGTCAGCTGCCTCAGGCCGTGCGCGACCAGGTCAATGACCGGGAGATGCATCGCATGCTGGCCATCATCCGATCCATGACGCCGCAGGAGCGCCAGTTCCCGGATATCATCAAGGGATCACGGCGCAAGCGGATTGCGGCAGGTTCCGGAACCCAGGTTCAGGATGTAAACCGACTTCTGAAGCAGTTTATGCAGATGCAGAAAATGATGAAGAAGATGTCGAAAGGCGGCATGAAGAACATGATGCGGGGCCTGAAAGGGCGCATGCCGCAGGGTTTCCCGTTCTGAAAAGAAAAAGGCGATCCCATCAGGGATCGCCACAATTCAGGGCCGTCTTGGATTCGCCCCCCCTTCGCCACCGATACTCGTTATAGTTGTTTCCGGTGGAAAGATTTGATCGTCCGCAGGCTGCTCTTGGTGGCAGCTGGCGAGCAATCGCCCTTCTCCGTGATTATTCTTGATTGTTCCTTGCTGGTGGTACAAAGCAACCCTCGT
>CP070738.1:1291675-1296844 GCA_020347685.1 Gammaproteobacteria bacterium
CCATAGCCACCGGCTGGCGGTGGCGCGTAGCCCTGCTGGCCGCCGGCCGGGGGCGGGTAGCCCTGCTGAACACCGCCATAGGGTGCCGGCGTCGGCGTAGGCTGCTGATAACCGTATTGCGGGGGAGCACTCTGCGCGCTTTCGCGTTGCTGATCCTCCAGCTCCCTGATGCGCCGCTTCAGGCGCTCGACCTCCAGCGCATCGGAACCGGAGCCGCTCTCGGGCGCACCGTAGGCGGGTGCCGTGTAGCCAGGCACGCCGGCGCCGACGCCCGGATAGCCGTACCCTGGCGCGCCGACGCCGGGCGCACCATAACCCGGTGCACCGTAGCCTGGCGCACCACCATAACCGGGGTAGCCAAAGCCGGGGGCACCGTAGGCGCCGGGACCGCCGTAAGGGGGCGGATAACCCCCGTAACCCGGTCCCCAGCCCTCGTCGTAGTATTCGTCGTCATAACGGTCACGATTGCCGCCAAACCACTTGGTCGGATTCATGACATTGCCGAAATCCATGGCAGAGGCGGGATCGGTAACCAGCAGACTCACGGCAACCAGCATTCCGCCATGTTTTATTTTATTGATTTGCATGGCATTTATTCCTCCGATACTAAAGCGCAACAGGGCACTTTTACACCTACTCTTCTAGCAGCTGGCGAAGGCAGCGTCAAATCAGTTAGTTGGATGGCCGGGAATCGGCGAGGTGACGCCTGAGGAATGCCACCACCCGTTCCCAGGCCAGCGCCTCGTTGTCGCGGCGTGTGAAGCCGTGACCCTCGTCGGGGTAGACGAAATACTCCACGCTGTGGCCGAGCTCGCGCATACGCCGCACCAGCCGGTCGGACTGCGCCCGAGGCACGCGGCTGTCGTTGGCGCCCTGGTGAATCTGCAGCGGAATGCGGATGCGCGCCACGTGGTAGAGCGGCGAGAGCATCCAGTTACGCAGCGGGTCGCTGCGCGGGTCGAAACCGAGCTCCACGAACAGGTGGCGCTGCAGAAAATGCGGCCAGCTGTCGACAAAGCTGGCCAGTTCGGTGAAGCCGAACAGATCGACCGCCGCCCGGAAGGCCATTGGGTGGCGGGTGATCAGGGACATGACGCTGAAGCCGCCGAAGCTCTCGCCGGCCACAAACAGATTGTCACCATCGACAAAGTCCAGGCTACCGACGGCAGCGGCCACGGCAACGATATCGCGCACATGGCCACCGCCCCAGTCGCCGTTATCGAGCGACGCATAGTATTTTCCAAAACCGGTGCTGCCGCGCACATTGGGCGCCACCACGATAAAACCGCGGTTGGCCAGAAACTGCGCCACGCTCTGATACACGGGGTCGATGTGGTCTTCAGGCCCGCCGTGAATCAGGAACAACGCCGGACGCGGTGTGCACGCCGAGGTGCCATTGGGAATGAACAGGTGCACGGGGATGTCCAGGCTATCGAAGCTCGGGACCAACACTGAACGGGCCGCCGCGAACAGGCGACTGTCGATGCCGGACTGATTGGCGTCGTAGAGCAGCTGCGGGGTGTCGCCCCCGACGAGATAATAGCGGCGCGGCGTGTCGGCCGTCTCGGTGAATACCACGCCCAGTCGCGGGTCACTGTCGCTGAATACCGCACCGGCAATCGCCTCACGCGGCAGGCCGAAGCTGTCAGACGTCTCGAAGCCATCGATGAACACCTCGGTAATGCCGCGCAGCGCACTGCGGTAACCGATCACCGCCACGCGCCCCTGCGCGTACATGGCGAACCGGTCGATGTCATTGTCGAACGGCAACTCGACCAGCGCGGCCTCGGCTGTAGCGATAGAGTAACGCCACAGCCGAAAGCGGTCCGCCCCCAGCGCGCTGCGAAAATACACCAGGTCGCCGGCGAAAAAGGCATCGACATTGTTCACGCCCGGGGAACGCGCGATGTCACGCCGCGCACCGCTGGCAAGATCCAGCAAGCCAAGGTGGCGCTCATCGAAGCCGACCAGTTCGCCGAACAGCAGGTAGCGCCCGTCCGCGCTCAACTGTTCGCAATCATAGGTGTGGCCATCACCGGGCAGCAGCTCGCGCGCCGCCCCGGTGTCGACTTCCACCTGCCACAGGCCGGCCTCGCGGCGCCGGTCGCGGGTCTGTGCGTAGTACAGCAAGCGGTCGTCGGGCGACAGCCCGCACAGCAGGGTGGTGTCGCCGTCACCGGCCGCCGTGAGGCGAACGCGCTCGCCGCTGGCGAGATCAAACCGGTACAGGTCGAAATTCTCGTTGCCGCCGCTGTCCTGGGCAACGATCAGGAAACGGCCGCGGTGGTCGGGCAGGAACTCGGTGACCGGCTCCTCGAAGTGCGTCACCTGGTGCAGTGTCCGGCTGGTGAGATCGATGGCGAACACGTTCTCCACCCGTCCGTCATTGCGGGCGAAATACAGGCTGCGGTTGTCGGGGGCAAAGTGCAGCTGGTCGAGCTGGCGGGTCTGCAGAAAGCGCTCGAAGGGAAACTCGGGGGCAAGCGGGCGTTGCGGGATATCGCCCAGAACGATGTCCGGGGGCAGCGCGCCGAGAGCTGTTGCCGACCAAAGGAGCGCGAGCACCAACAAGATCGGGACACCTGCACACGCGCCGCTCGCCCGTCTGCCCGGGATTATGCTCACACGTCCCTCCTCTGCGACCCTGCACACCGGCACAGCGGGATCGCCCGGTTGTCCGCCGCCGGCAGCGGCGCTGCAGCGCGTCAACGCCCGCCGCGGCGCAGTGACTCCACCAGCCGGTCCAGAAAGCCGACCTGGCCGCGCGTTATTTTCACCCGCGCGCTGGGCACATCAAACCAGGCGGCCCGGTCGATTTCCGGCCAGATCCCGATAGTGCCGGAATGCCGCGGCCACTCCAGGCTGAAGGTATTGCTGACTATCCGGCTGGCGTCGACGTTCTTTTCCAGCGCCCAGGCGTGCACAATTTTCCCACTCGGCTGACGCAGGCTGCCCAGCGGGATGAACCTGCCCTGCGCGGTAAAACCGGTCTCCTCGCGGAACTCGCGCTGCGCCGCCGCCAGGGGCGTTTCGCCGCGCCCACACAGACCCTTGGGAATCGACCAGGCCCCCTCATCCCGGTGCGCCCACAACGGGCCGCCGGGATGGCCGAGCAACACTTCCAGCCGCGCGTCGCGGAACCTGAACAGCAGGATACCGGCACTGTGCACGCTCACTGCCAGTGAGCCCTGTGGGCTAAGGCGGCGACCCGCATACCTCAGCGCGACAGACGCCACAGCAGCCGGATATTGTCGCGCTGACGCTGCGGGTGGAGGTCGGCAATGGCGGCGGCCTGTTCAATCGCGCCGATGTAGGCCGCGGGCAGCCCGTGAAACCGCGCCCCTTCCACTACGTAGGCCTTGTACCAGGAAAACGGCTGCAGTGAATCGTCGATATGGCTGGCCGCGGCTTCATAGAAAAAGGTCTCGCCGTGCCGGCGCAGGTGCAGACGCCGCAGCTGGTAGCCGCGCCCCAGCCCCTCGGCTCTGTCCAGGGCCGGCTTTTCCCGCGCCGCGATGTCGTAGACAACCCCGTGCACGCGGTCGGCCGAATCATGGGTCTCGATGACGTTGCATTTTGCCGAGCCGTCGCTGCCGCGCTTGTGAAAGCGCAGCTGCCAGCCGGACAGCTCGACCACCGCCACCGGGCGTGCCGAGGGCACCCGTTGCTGCAGGCGCAGCGGGTGCAGGTTGGAGCCGTAGGCAAGATATTTCAGACAAGCCATGATTCAGTTCCGATTCGGTGAGCGGAACATAACCCGCTCCGCTACCATCCTACCCTCTCGGCCGCGACAGGAAAACGTTGCCGGGCCGGCGACGCACATGCTCCATCAAGGCACGACGGCGAATTCGGTCACGGCCAGCACGGCCGCGCCTTCGCAAGCCGGACCCGGTCGCGGCACAGACCGCCGCCGGCATCTGGTATACTGCGCTTCCCGTTCTCAGGCGACGCCTAACATGAGCAGCGACAAGATCTACCGCATCGTTTTCTACAATCAGGGCAGCGTGTACGAAATCCACGCACACCAGATACGGCAGAGCGAACTCTATCCCTTCATCGAGGTAAAGGACATCATCTTCGGCGAGCGCTCCAAGGTGCTCATAGACCCCTCGGAAGAGAAGCTCAAGACCGAATTCAGTGGCGTGAAGCGCACCCACATCCCCATGCAGGCGGTGATCCGGGTCGATGAAGTCGAAAGCGCGGGTCAGAACAAGATTGTGTCCGGCAGCGGCGCCGGCGGCAATGTCATGCCCTTCCCGGCCAGTATGCCGTCCGGCCCGAAATCGGATAAAAGCTGAGGTGCCGGCCGGTCCAGGCTCATCTGGACGACGCAGCCTGGGCAAGGCGCAGATGCAACCCGACACAGTGACGGGAAAACATCGCAGCACCGCTGATTGCCCGCCCACCCGCGTTTCGGGCACACTACGCGCTTCCGTTGATTTACGAAATTGCCGGTGCCCTGCCGCTTCGCGGAAGCAGGGCAACCTACCGGCCTTGAAACTCTCAGACCTGGGACGGCACCACGCATGCGCGAGCAGTTACAGCCGGTTCGTTGGGCCCTGGCCCGTGTGACCTTTATCGCTTACATCCTGTTTTCCGTGCTGAGCCTGGTGGGCGGGTTCTTCACTGCGCCGCTGATGACCTGGTACTTCTTCGGCGACTGGCGGTTCTGGCGCCACTGGCGCGCCGGCGTGCGCTTGTTGCCCCACGCGCTGCGCCTCACAGCGATGATGCTGGGACACAGTCGTGCTTTCATGTTCTCGGTTCCCCTGACCAGTGCGCCGCGTTCCGTGCCAGATCCTTCGAGCACTTTTCCCCGCCCCGACTGGCCTCACGGCGGCTCCTGCGGTGACTGTTCCAATTGCTGCAAACCGGGCGGCTACGCCTGCCCCCTGCTGGACAGCGAACAACAACGCTGCCGCGGCTACGACAGCTTCTACTGGCGCTACTTCAACTGCGGCCGCTACCCGTCCTTCGAAGAGGAAATACGCTACTACGACTGCCGCAAATGGGGGTTGGCACTATCGGCCCAGACCGCTGCGACCCCGGCTGGCGCTTACCCGACCCTACCGATTACGGTGGAAGTGTACGCTAGCCACGCCGAGGGACAGCCAGCGGGCAGACCCAGGCAGCTGGCACCCGAAGCGGCTCTGGAAGCGCAGAGATCCT
>CP070738.1:1296944-1299275 GCA_020347685.1 Gammaproteobacteria bacterium
AGAAAGCCAGCGTTCGGAGTGCTGGGACGCTGGCGTTGTCGCTGGTTTCAGGACTGGGTATGTTATGGCCGCGAGCGAGACACATACACTTGGCGGGTGACAGCAAAATACACGGGACCGCTGTGAGCACCGGCTAAAGAATGCCGCCCTGGGCGCCGATTAAAGCAAAGTGCAGGGACGGTTCTCTAATACGGACGTTTCGCAACTATGTGCGCTGACTATTATATCCCGCCATTTGAAAATCTAAGCCGTCGTTCGATTAATCAACGCTCGCTTCCAGCTTTACTCATATGCCTGTTACTGGTTATGGCCAGCTCAGCGGGGGCAGGCAGCCTCTTGCCCGGGCATGAACGCGAATTTGCGGTGCCGCGAATCAATCCGTCTCAAGAATTGGTTGTCTCGCCGCCAGCTATCGATGGAATCCTTGACGATGCAGTGTGGAAACTGGCTAATTCCTCACAGGGGTTCTGGTGCTCGCTCGAGGATCGGCCGCCATCCAACGAGACCGAAGTGCTGATCATCATGGATGATCAATATCTCTATTTCGCGTTCCGCATGTATGACGAGAAGCCCAAGGAGATTCAGTCCACAACACCAGTGCGAGACGTGGGACTGGGGTATGACGATTCGATAACAATTGAGCTTGATACATTTTTCAATCGTCGCGATATTTCCACGTTCTCTCTGAATCCGGAAGGCACCCAGAGTGACCGAATTGCCGGAGGACGCTCCGCCAAGATCGAGTGGAAGGGGGATTGGTTGGGAGCGGCAACGCGAACGGACTATGGGTGGTCGGCAGAATTTGCCATACCCTTTAGCATACTCAATTATAACCGTGATGATACTCGATTTGGTGTCAATTTTCTTCGCTACCAGAGTCGCACCAAGGAATATAGCTATTGGGCAGATGTCACGCCACAAAACTTGGCCGAAGAGATGGGGCAGCTGACAGGGCTGGTGCTGCCTTCGACGAAGGGACACAAGGCATGGACTTTTATGCCGTATGCTTTGGCGGGAAAAGATATTCCCGACAAGAAGGGCGAAGTCAAGGACACCTTGGTGACTGGTGGGATGGATATGCGCTACCAACCGCGCCGGGATCTGACCGGTCTCCTTGCTTTGAACCCTGACTTCAGTCAAGTCGAAGACGCCGTTACAGATATTAGCTTCTCCTATTCCGAGAAGGCGGTCGCTGACAATCGGCCTTTCTTTGTTGAAGGTGCGGGCTATTTTGGTTCCAGAAACGAGTATTTTTACTCGAACAGCGTGCCAGACTTTAATGTGGGTGCGAAAAGCTTCGGTCGCACAGGCAGAACGCAATTCGGCCTGTTAATGACGCAAGCACCTGATGAACGTTATGATGTCGTAGGCAGGGCGCTGTATGAGATAGATGAGACAAATTCAACAAGTACAACTCTGATCGGGAGCAGGCAAGAGGATTTTGACAACCTGTTTGCACTTGTTCAGTTTGGTGGCAGGCAGCCATTCGGCCTGAACTACGGGTTCGATGCGGCGGTTACCGACACCAGAGACGTATCTGATTCCTCAGTTCCACAAGGTACCGGCAGCCATTTTAGAGGCTCACTCGGTTGGAGGTGGGATTATGTCTATGTAACCGGGACCGCGGATAAGTACGATACAGACTATTTTCCGGCAGATGCGCTTCTTGACAGTGACTTGCCAGGAACCAAAGGCGTGTCCTTTGCCACTGGTTATTACCGGGAAATGTCACACCCGCTGTGGCATGTAATAGAAGCTTCAATCGGTGAAATTTATAGGGAAACAGATGCCGGTAAAAGGCAAGAGCAAAAAACCTTTGTTTCGGGCAGCGTAGAATTCAATATCGATGTTCGCGTTACTGCATACGCAGAGGTCGGTCCCTACCGACCGGTCAGTGATACTCGCGGTGTTTTTGAATCAGAAACTAACGATGACCGTTATTACAGCCTATACACCGATTTCAATACACGAAGTACCCGATATTCGGGGGGGCTTGGATATGAGTGGGGAGATCTTGGGGGTGGTCCATACAAATATTATACAGCCTACGGTTGGTGGCGGCCGCTGAACCCTGTATACGTGGAGCTTACGGCCGAAAGAGTGGATAGTTTTGGCACCAACGATCAAGTGGTGCTCGTGACTTCATGGGCTATAACGCCGGAGCACTCGCTGGCCGGCCGTTATATATACACCGACGATGTCAAATTCTATCGACTCGCGTACAGTCATCGCCCGCGCAAGGGCCTGGATATTTTCGCCGTCTATGATGATGACACGACAAAAGACTGGGAATTTTCAGTAAAAATTGTCAAAACCTTTTGACCCGCACGA
>CP070738.1:1299375-1307881 GCA_020347685.1 Gammaproteobacteria bacterium
GACCAGGTCGTCGTCGACGTGGTGCTGGGCTTCCCGGCTGCCGGCTACAAAGACGGGCTGGCTGCCAAGCTGAAAGAAATGGTCGAATCGGTTGAGGGTGTCGCCAAGGCGCGCGTCAACGTCAACGTGGCCATTCAGGCGCACGCGGTGCAAAAGGGCGTCAAGACCATCAGCGGCATCAAGAACATCATCGCCGTCGCCTCCGGTAATGGGGGGGTGGGCAAGTCGACCACCGCCACCAACCTGGCCCTGGCGCTGTCGGCGGAAGGTGCCAAGGTGGGTGTGCTGGACGCCGATATCTACGGACCGAGCCAGCCGCGCATGCTGGGTATTCACGGCAAGCCGGAGTCCAAGGACGGCCAGACCCTGGAACCGCTGGTCAGCTATCACGTGCAGACCATGTCGATCGGTTTCCTGGTGGACGAGGAAACGCCCATGATCTGGCGTGGCCCGATGGTCACCCAGGCCCTGCAGCAGCTGCTCAATGACACCAACTGGAGTGACCTCGACTACCTGGTCATCGACCTGCCGCCGGGTACCGGCGACGTGCAGCTGACGCTGGCGCAGCAGGTGCCGGTCAGTGGTGCGGTGATCGTCACCACGCCCCAGGATATCGCCCTGCTGGACGCGCGCAAGGGACTCAAGATGTTCGAGAAAGTCGAGGTGCCGGTGCTGGGCATCGTGGAGAACATGAGTATCCACATCTGCAGCAACTGCGGTCACGAAGAGCACATCTTCGGTGAAGGTGGCGGTCAGCGCATGGCCGATCAGTACGACGTGGATTTCCTCGGAGCGCTGCCGCTCGACATCAAGATCCGCGAACAGGTCGACAGTGGGCGGCCCTCCGTGGTGGCCGAGCCGGACGGTCGCATTGCCCAGATCTACCGGGAGATCGCGCGCCGCACCGCTGCCAAGCTGTCGCTGCAGTCCAAGAACTACGCGGCCAAGTTCCCGCAGATCGTGATCCAGAACAACTGAGCGGGGTCATAGCCACGGAAGGCACGGAAACCGTATACTTATAGCCACGGAAAACACGGAAAGCACGGAAATATATTGGTCCCGACGTGCGCCAATATGGTTTCAGGTGGTCTGTGCTTTCCGGTGGTCCAGTCGGCCTTTTCAACCAGCGGTTTGAAACCGCCTCGACCAGGTCTAGCCACGCACCCTGCTGCGGCCCGAATCGAAATTTCCGTGCTTTCCGTGGCTGATTTTAGCCAAACCTTTTTTTGCCGCGTCTTTACCGGTATCTTTGCCGCTCGATTTTTCACCGGGATACGCAATGTCGATTAAATCGGACCACTGGATCCGCCGTATGGCGCAGCAGCACGGCATGATCGAGCCCTACGAGCCCGGTCAGGTGCGTCACCGCGAGGGCGTCGGGCGGCTGATTTCTTATGGCACCTCCAGCTATGGCTACGACATACGCTGTGCCGATGAATTCAAGATTTTCACCAACATCAATTCGGCCATCGTCGATCCCAAGAACTTCGACGCCAACAGCTTCGTCGACGTGAAGTCGGACGTGTGCATCATTCCGCCCAACTCCTTTGCGCTGGCGCGCACCGTGGAGTACTTCCGTATTCCGCGCAGCGTGCTGACCATCTGCCTGGGCAAATCCACCTATGCGCGTTGCGGTATTATCGTGAATGTCACGCCCCTGGAACCCGAGTTGGAGGGGCACGTCACGCTGGAGTTTTCCAACACGACACCGCTGCCGGCCAAGATCTACGCCAACGAAGGGGTGGCGCAGGTATTGTTCCTGGAATCCGACGAAGTCTGCGAAACGTCCTACAAGGACCGGGGGGGGAAGTACCAGGGCCAGACCGGCGTTACCCTGCCCAAGGCCTGAGGTGGTTTTGGGCCACGGTAAGAAAATTAGCCACGGAAAACACGGAAATAAATTCAGGGAAGAAAGCGGGCCAGTACATCACAGATCCGCAGGTTCGACGGAGCGAAGCGAAGCCCAACCTGCGCACGACTGACCGGTACCAATGGTCGCGGGATAACAGCTCGGCCTGCGGGCCCACCCACAAATAAACCTTACGTGTTTTCCGTGCTTTCCGTGGCTATAGGTGTTCGGTTTCCGTGCCTTCCGTGCCTTCCGTGCCTTCCGTGGCCATTATTCAGGATCCCGGCTCTGTCCCGCCGGGATTGAATTCCAGCCGGCGCAGCAGGATTTCGGTTTTCAGACCGCTCTGCTTGTGTTTCACAAAGCGCACCGGGAAATACTCCAGCTCCGGGGCGCTCCACACCCAGCTCTGGTCACGTTCGTCGTCGGTGCGTTGCAGTCTCACCGTTCGGTAGTTGCCGAACGGCAGCTCCGTGGTCTCTTCTCCCGCCCGTTCGAAACGGTACTCCTTGATGCGGCCGCGCGTGGCGACCGGGTAGCGGAACGCGGTCTTGCCGTCGCGCAGATCGAACAGCATGGCAAGCTGCATGACCATCTTGTCCAGCGTGCCCTCGGGCATCGCGATGCGCCAGTGTTCGCCGGCGCCGCGATTTTCCACCTCCAGGCTGTCCCAGTGGAAAACCAGGTGGGCATTGTCGTCGTCGTCACCGTCCTTGTTGTATGCCTGGTATTCCAGCACCTGGACGGCGTTGTCCGCCAGGCGCCAGCGGCTGCTTTCGGTCGCCTTGTCCGAGCCCAGCAGGCGTCCCAGGCCGGCCTTGGTCGCTTCGGAGCGGTACAGGTATTCGTCACGTTCCAGATGGCTCAGGCTGAAGGTCGCGTTTCCCACCTTGATTCCGTTCACCCGCACGTCGTAGTCGGCGACAAACTCCGGATAAGGATCTTCGCCTCCCGCGCTGGCCGGCGCGCCGCCAAGCAGCAACAGCATGAGGCAGCCTTTCAGCCAGCTCCGCCACCGGGTTATGCCAGGCCACTGCGACATTTCACTGTCCCTCGAGTTGTGCTTCCAGTTGCTGCGGATGGTTCAGCGGCTTATCGTCGAACAGCACCTGTTGGCCGTTCCAGCGAATGCGGCCCTCGGCGAGCCAGCGCAGTGTCTGGGGGTACAGCCGGTGTTCCTCGCGCAGCACCCGCGCGGCGAGGCTGGCCGGGTCATCATCGGCCAGCACCGGTACCCGCACCTGGGCGATGACCGGACCGCCGTCCAGTTCCTCGGTCACGAAATGCACGCTGGCACCGTGTTCGCGCACGCCCGCCTCGAGCGCGCGCTGGTGGGTGCGCAGGCCACGAAACGCCGGCAGCAGGGACGGGTGGATATTGAGAATGCGTCCCTGGAAGTGGCGTACAAAGCCGGGTGTGAGAATGCGCATGAACCCGGCCAGCACCACCAGGTCGGGATTGAAGCGTTCGATCAGCCCCTGCAATGCGCGGTCATAGTCGTTGCGCTCCGGGTAGTCGGCGGCGTCCAGCGCCAGGGTATCGATGTGGCGGCGCCGCGCGTACTCCAGGCCGCGGGCGCCGGCGTCGGTGCTGATTACCGCGCATACCACAGCCGGCAGGTCGCCGGCTTCGATGGCGTCAAGAATGGCCTTGAGATTGGAACCGCGACCGGATATCAGGACCACCAGAGACAGCGGCATGTCGCGATCCTTTGCGCGCTCACCCATTCAGCTCAACGCGCGCTTCGCCTTCACCCGCTTCGATACAGCCCAGTACCCAGGCGGTCTCGCCCTGTTCCTGCAGGACCGACAGGCACTGCGCCAGCTGCGCGGCCGGCACGCAGATCACCATGCCGACACCACAGTTGAAGGTACGGTACATTTCCGGTGTTTCCACCTGGCCCTGTTCCTGCAGCCAGGAAAATACCGCAGGCCATTGCCAGCTGGCGGTTTCGATGCGTGCCACGGTGTTGTCGGGCAGCACGCGCGGCAGGTTTTCCGTCAGACCGCCGCCGGTGATGTGGCACAGGCTGCGCACCTCGACCTGCTCGAACAGCGCCAGCAGCGCTTTGACATAGATCCGGGTCGGCTCGAGCAGCCAGTCCAGCAGCGATTTCCCGGCCAGCTCGCTGTTCAGCGAGGCGCCCGAGACTTCGATGATCTTGCGGATCAGCGAATAGCCGTTGGAATGCGGGCCGGATGAGGCCAGCGCTACCAGCGTATCGCCCGGCTGCACCGAATGACCGTCGATGAGCCTGTCTTTGTCGACAATGCCGACACAGAAGCCGGCCAGGTCATAGTCCTTGGCGGCGTACATGCCCGGCATTTCCGCCGTCTCACCGCCGATCAGCGCCGCGCCGGCCAGCTCACAGCCGCGCCCGATGCCGGCGACCACGTCGGCGGCGACGTCGACGTCCAGCTTGCCGGTGGCATAGTAATCGAGGAAGAACAACGGTTCGGCGCCCTGAACCACGATGTCGTTGGCGCACATGGCGACCAGGTCGATGCCGATGGTGTCGTGGCGGCCGCTGTCGATTGCCAGTTTCAGCTTGGTGCCGACGCCGTCGGTGCCGGATACCAGCAGCGGCTGGCGGTAGCGGTCCAGCGGGATTTCGAACAGGGCGCCAAAGCCGCCCAGCCCGGTGAGCACGCCGGGACGCCGGGTTCTCGCCGCCACCGGTTTGATGCGCTCGACCAGAGCATTTCCGGCGTCGATATCGACACCGGCATCGCTGTAACTGATGGATGATCCGGAAGAAGACGAATGTTGCCCAGACACGTCAGGCTCCGTTGTTTGGGAAAACGCAATAGTACCCGTAGTCGCCCCGCATTGCATTGCCGGGTTGGGCGCCGATCCCATGGAGATGGTGAGAGCTTTTCCTGTCCTGTGGTATGGTAGCGCCGGATTGGCTCAAACCAAGATGAAGTCATTGATTCTACGTTACTGTATTGCCGGCCTGATGGCATTGCTGATGGGCTCGGCGCCGCTGCAGGCGGCACGGGTGGGCGACCTGTTCCAGGCCGAGGTGGATGCGGCAGGGCGCGACACTGCATCGCGCGATGCCGCGCTAAAGCGGGCCTTGCAGGACGTGCTGGTGCGTGTCACCGGCAGCAGCCGCTCCGTGGGGCAGGCACCCGCGCGCCAGCTGCTGCAGCAGCCGGGCCGGTTCGTCGAGCAGTTTCGTTTTGCGGATGCTGCGGATCCCGCGGGCGCAGCGCAGCTGCGCCTCTGGGTGCAGTTCGATGGTGTCGCGCTAGCCCGGGAGATACGCGCCGCGGGACTGCCCTACTGGGGCAGCGAACGCCCGGATGTGCTGCTGTGGCTGGCGGTCGACGATCGTGGTCAGCGTTATCTGGTTTCCGAGGCGAGCGAGAGCCAGGCTGGCGCTGCCGTGACGCAGGCGGCCCGGCTACACGGTTTACCGGTCACCCTCCCGCTGATGGACCTGGAAGATCGGCGCGCGGTGCAGTTCACCGACGTGTGGGGTGGCTTTCTGGGCGCACTCGAGTCGGCATCCCAGCGCTACCGGCCGCAGGTGGTTCTGGTCGGCAAGCTCGATCGTTCCGGCGCCGGCGGCAGCTGGAGGAGCAGCTGGAACCTGCTCGCGGCCGGTGACAGCCAGGGCTGGAGCGGGCACGCCACCGATATGGAAGGCGCGGTCAGGCAGGGCATCGCGCAGGCCACCGAATGGCTGGCTGGCCAGTATGCGGTGGCCGATTCGGGCTCCAGCGTGCGCGCCCTGGTGGTGGAGGACATCGATGGCATCGAGGGTTACGCCCGTGCCTATCGCTACCTCGCTTCGCTTACCCCGGTCGACGCGGTCCAGGTGGTACGGGTTACCGGGCAGGAAGTGCAGTTTGACCTGACCCTGAGCGCGCAGGAGCACAGTCTGATGCAGCTCATCACGCTCGGCAGGGTACTGCAACCGGCGGGTGATCCCCTGGCCTGGCGCTTCCGTCTGCGGCGCTGAACCACGCACGGCATGCGGGCGCGCGACATCCCCAACCTGATCACCGTCGGCCGCATCCTGCTGGTCGCACCAACCACCTGGGCGCTGCTGGAGCAGCACTACCGGCTGGCTCTGGTGCTGTTCCTGGTGGCAGGGATTTCTGATGGGGTGGACGGCTTTCTCGCCAAGCACTACAACTGGTCCAGCCGCCTCGGTGCCCTGCTTGACCCGGTGGCCGACAAGGCGTTGCTGGTGTGCAGTTATGCGGCGCTGACCTGGACCGGCCTGCTGCCGCTGTGGCTGTTTGTTCTGGTTATCCTGCGCGATACCGTCATTGTCGGTGGGGCAATGGTCTACCATTTCCGGGTCGCGCGCCTGGAGGCCGAGCCGACCCTGATCAGCAAACTGAATACGGTCCTGCAGATTGCGCTGGTGCTGGTGGTTATTCTGGAGACTGCATCGCTGTGGGTGCAGCCCGGCTGGACCGGCCCCCTGGTGTACGCCGTGGCCGTCACCACGGTCTGGAGTGGTATCGACTACGTGGTGATATGGAGCCGGCGGGCGCGGCACGCATAAATGGTTGAGCAGCTTCCGTTGCGCCTGCAACTTAAGGCCTCGGCGCGATTTTCAAACTTTATCGCAGGACCCAACGCCGAACTCATCGGGCAATTGCGCCAGGTGGCGAGCGGCCACGGCGAGGCGTTTTTCTTCTGCTGGGGCAGCGCCGGTTGCGGCAAGACACACCTGCTGCAGGCCTGTTGCCATCAGGCGGCGAGCGAGGGGCGCACAGTGGCCTATGTGTCGCTACGGGACGCGGCCGGCCTGTCGCCTGCGCTGCTGGAGGGATGGGAACAGTTTGACCTGGTGTGCGTCGACGATCTGGATGCGATCGCCGGTGATCCCGACTGGGAAGAGGCGCTGTTTCACCTTTATAACCGCATGCGCGAAAGCGGCAGCGCACTGATCGTCAGCGCGGTTGCGGCGCCGGCGCGGCTGCGCATCGGCCTGCCCGATCTGTTGTCGCGCCTCGGCTGGGGCGTGGTGTATCAGCTCAAGGCGCTCGACGATACGCAGCGCATGCAGGCGCTGCAGTTGCGGGCACAGCAAAAGGGCTGTGAAATGCCGGACGAGACCGCCAGCTACCTGCTGCGCCGGCTGCCGCGTGACATGCCCGCGCTGTTCGACCTGCTCGACCAACTGGATGAAGCCTCCCTGGCCGCGCAGCGCAAACTCACCGTACCGTTCGTCAAATCCGTCCTAGGGCTGTAAATGTCTCACGCCCAGGGTGTGGAGCTAAGTGGCGCAAAAGATTTTCACCACAAAGGAACACGAAGGGCACGAAGGAAACCCTGTTTATGCGGTCCGCTGTTGCGCGAATCCCGGCTGGCGTACCAACGACTGCAGCGGTTGTTAGGTACAGACTACAGCGCTGTCCGACACGGACGGTGAGTAGGGCAAGTTGGATACCGCACGCGCATGCAGGGCTGCCAGCCACACTGACTTAACGCGGTTTTCCTTCGTGCCCTTCGTGTTCCTTTGTGGTTAAAGGTTTTGTGGTGGAGTTTTCCAGACCCCTTCAATGCGGCCCTCAGGAAGGCTCAGCTGCGCGTTTGGTGGCGCGGATATAAAGGATTCCGCCGGTGATCCAGCACAGGGCCAGGGCGACTTCGGTCAGCGCCAGCCAGCGTGCCTGGCTGTCACTGTAGGCTTCGACGATACCGTGGGTGAAATAAAACAAGGACAGAAACAGACTCCAGGCCACGCTGCGGGGACGGGCGTGCAGCAGTCCGCGCAGCACCAGAAAAAGCGGTAAACCCAGAACCGAAATGACCACCGGCGCGGAGAACACCTGCGGGGGGGCCAGCCAGCCGTACCAGGCGACCAGCAACACCATGATACCCAGATAGCCCAGCAGGGTGAGCGCATAGCAGAGGCGCGCTTTCAAACCGCTCAGCTTTGCAGTTTCAGAGCCGTCTCGGCGAGACGCTTACCCAGCGCCCTGCACAAGCGTTGTTCCGCGTCGGTGAGCGGCTTTTTACTGTCGGTGCCGGCAAGGTGACTGGCACCGTAGGGTGTACCGCCGGCATCGGTGTGCAGCAGGTCGGTCTCGCTGTAGGGGATGCCGGTCAACAGCATGCCGTGATGCAGCAGCGGCAACATCATGGAGATCAGGGTGGTCTCCTGCCCTCCGTGCAGGGAGGAGGTCGAGGTGAACACGGCGGCAGGCTTGCCGGCCAGTTCGGCGCCCAGCCACAGGCTGCCCGTGCCGTCGATGAAGTATTTCAGCGCTGCTGCCATGTTGCCGAAGCGTGTCGGACTGCCGAGCGCAAGACCGGCGCACTCGCGCAGGTCATCGACGCTGGCATAGGGCGCACCCTGCTCAGGGATGCTGTCCTCGGTGGCCTCGCACACGGCTGAGACCGCCGGAACCGTGCGCAGCCGCGCCTGCATGCCCGGCACTTCCTCGATACCGCGCGCCACGTGTTGCGCCATTTTCTCGGTGGCGCCGTAGCGGCTGTAGTACAGGACCAGTATTTCGCTCACTCAGAGGATCTCCAGTACCGACTGCGGCGGGCGTCCCAGCGCGGCACGCCCCTCACTCAGCACGATGGGCCGTTGTATCAGCCGCGGGTGGTCTGCCATGGCCTGGATCAGCTGCTGACGTGTCAGCGCCGGGTCATCCAGTCCCAGTTCCCGGTATTCGGCCT
>CP070738.1:1307981-1310538 GCA_020347685.1 Gammaproteobacteria bacterium
ATCGGCAAGCTGAAAGGCGACAACGATGACCAGGACGTCGGCATCGCGATCCTGAAGCGTGCCGTCGAAGAGCCGCTGCGCCAGATCGTTCGCAACGCGGGCGGCGACGCGAGCGTCGTCCTGAACGCGGTTGCACAAGGCAAGGGTAACTTCGGTTACAACGCCGCCAGCGGCGAGTTCGGTGACATGATCAAGATGGGCATCCTGGATCCCACCAAAGTGACCCGCACGGCGTTGCAGAACGCCGGCTCTATCGCCGGTCTGATGATCACCACCGAGGCCATGGTGGCCGAACTGCCCAAAGAGGAAAAAGCGGCCCCTGCCGGAATGGGCGGCATGGATGACATGATGTAACTGGTCATGTCGCAACAACGGCGGTGCCGGTGCGTTACCGGCGCCGCCGTTTTCCTGTTCAGCCGCTGCGTTCCAGTTCGTACACCGCGACCGGCTGCCTGAACCCCTTCACGTTAACACTGCGCGGGCGACGGAAGCGCAACCGCGACTCGCACTGCAGCGCCTGTTGCACGCGCTCCGATGCAATGATCGACATCGGCTCGGCAAAACCGCACAGGCGCGCGGCCAGGTTCACCGATTCGCCGATAACCGAATAATCCAGATGTTCCGGGGAACCGATGTTACCGATCACAGCGGGCCCCTGGTGCAGTCCGCAGCCAACCGCAAACAGGCTTTCCCCGCCAGCGCCGCCGGCATGCCGCGCCTGGGCGATGATATCGAGCGCACACAGGCAACCGCGCAACGCCCTGCCCTCGCCCTCGAACACGGCCATGACGCCGTCACCGGCGTATTTGTCCACGTAGCCCCCGTGGCGGTACACCAGATCCACCTGGGTGGCGAGCTGCCCGCTGAGCAGCGCAAACAGGCGCTCCGCCTCGATGTCCTGCGACAGCTGGGTAAAGCCGCGAATATCCGTGAACAACACACATACATCCACCTGCTGCGGTGCCGGCAGAACACCGCTCTCCGAATACTGTTCGGCAATTTGCCGGGTACGCGGCGAGAGATAGCGGTTGAGGCTGCAGCGTACCCGTTCGAGCTGGAAATACAGTTCGGCGCGCTGCAGGTGGCTGTGCAGGCGAGCTTCCAGCACCACGGGTTCGATAGGCTTGGGAATGAAATCATCGCAGCCTGCCGCGAAAGCCGAGGTCAGCGCCTGGCGTTCGTCCAGCGCCGTCACGACCAGTATGGGGGTGATCTGATGCCGCTGAGTGGCACGCAGCCTGCGGCAGGTCTCGATGCCCCCGATCCCCGGCATCTTCAGGTCCAGCACCAGGGCATCGACAGCGCTGCCCGCCGCCAGCGCCAGGGCCTGCTCGCCGCTTTCCGCTTCCATGACCCGGTAGCCGGCGCGCTCCAGCATGCGCCTGAGCACGCCGCGCGCGGTGGACTGATCGTCGACAATGAGAACGGTCTTGCGCTGCTCGGACACCATGAGACTATGGCGTCACCCCCCGGCCACCCCTTTAATCGGCCTGACGCACCTGAAAGCGGCTGTCCAGCTCCGCGAGCTTTTCCATAATCCCGGTGTACTCCAGCTCCGACATCGGCAACATGGCGGCGCCGAAAAAGCCCTGGCGACGCATGCCGATGGCCTTGTTGGACACCGTATCCCGTACCGTGTCCCAGAACGGGTGGGCGAAGGCGTCCACCGCCTCGGTGAGCTTGCCCTCGTGCACGGCGAAGGCCGCACAACTGACCACCGGCGGTCCGTCGAAATAACTGATACCGGAATTGAGCGGCACCGGCATCAGCGGCATCTGGTGCGAACCGCGCATGCAGCCGGCCACATAGGGTCCGATGGCATAGGGCGCCAGCACCTCGCCGGTGGCCGGAAAGTCCTTCTGCACCCGTACCAGCATCACCGGGTCGTCCTTGCCGGTGTACTTGCCGGCGATGTTGTGCAGACGCGAGGTGGACACCGACACCGCCTGCTCGCCGGTGCTGCGCGAAGCGACCGATTCGATCACATAGCGCTCGGTGTCACGCAGCAGCGTGGCGATGGCATACAGATCCTCGGGAGCGTCCAGCTCGATGACGCGGTCACCCTCGGTGTGTGCCACGTCCATGATGACGAACCTGAACCCTTTGGATATGCCCGGCGAGAGCATCAGCCCGGGGGTGTTCATGGGGTCGGCGAAGGCCAGGTACACCGGCAGGTTATAGGCGCCGGGATCGGTCTTGTCGGCGGCGAAAAACAGGAACGGCTCGTTGGGGCGTTCCTCGAACTCGAGTTCCGCGACCGCGGGGCCCATGCCGCGCACATTGCCCGAAAACGCCTCTTTGAGCAGGTCCTGGCCGGCCCCGTACAGACCCTGTGCCTTGGCGGTGGCGGTACCGGCCATGAACGCGTCCCAGGCCATTTTGTGGATCTGCGCGTCGTTTATCCCGCGCCGGTGAGTGCTGACAATGGCGATGTCGTCGCCGGTGTAGCTGATATAACTGTCGATGATCAGGTCCTTGCCGTGTGCGGCGACGTGGTCGCGCACCGTTTCCAGCAACCGCGCGGAGGGCTGGATATGCCCCCCGATGGACCCGATAT
>CP070738.1:1310638-1318269 GCA_020347685.1 Gammaproteobacteria bacterium
GCTGAAAGCGGCTCACAGGTACCAGTCCTCCGGAACCTCGGCGCTGCTCAGCGGTACCACCTGCAGCGTCTGACTGGCCCCATCCTTTCTGTGAACCTCGACTTCCACCTGCGCCGCGTCGCGCCCCTGACCGAAGCGCGCCGCCACGCGCGCCGCCAGCACGAGGTCGTCCTGGTTCACGTCACCGTCGATCAGGACCAGCGGGCCGCTATGGCTGGTGCTGAACAGGTGCGTGAACTGCTTGCGATAGCCGTGCAGAAAGCGGTTTTCCCCGTCTTCGCGGCCAATGATCATTTTGAAGTGCGGTCGCGGTCGCAGGTGCCGGCCCACTTTCAGGAGCATGATATCGTCGAGCTCGTAGCGCCGGCTACCGCGAGCTTTCCAGAGATCCGCCAGCTTGTGCGAATACTGTTCATCGGTGAGGAAACAGCAGCCACCGGCGGGCTGGGCGTAATCGGCGAAACCGTACTTCGCGGCCAGTGCCATTTGCGGCTTGCGGCTGCGCCCCGTGAAGTCATGCAGCTTTTCACGATCCACCCAGCCCTCACGCTCGGCTCGGGTCGGGGGCAGGTTCTTCGCGCACAGCGGCCTGAGCAGGACATCGTCGGCGCCTGACTCGCGCGCGATCACCGGCATGGTGTCTTTGCGCTGAGACTTGGGTCGTTGCCCGATGACCTCCCCGGTAATGATGAAATCAAAGCCGTTTTCACGAATCCATTCATGGGCCTTTCGCACCATGAAGATCTTGCAGTCCAGACAGGGATTCAGATTGGCACCGTAGCCGTGCCGCGGGTTGGCCACGATATCCTTGTACTCGTCGATGATGTCTATGATGTGCAGCCGGATGCCGAGCTGCTCCGCAACCCAGAGTGCGTTGTTGCGTTTCGGTTTCGCGCGGGCCTTACTGCGAATCGCGTGGGTATGACCCTCGACACAGAAACCTGTGTAGAAGTTGATGCCCTCCACGTGAATACCCTGGTCCTGGATGACCCTGGCAGCCAGCAGGGAGTCCAGGCCGCCCGATATCAGTGCCACGGCTTTGCGGGGTTCTCTCATGGCGCTTGCTGCATGACGTCGTATGGCAAACGCGTATTGTAGCCTAAGCGACGCCGGTGATTGCTCGGTGTTTGTGCAGGGAATTGGCCCCGCGAATCAGTGCGTATTTTTCACGGCCTCGAGCACAAATACCCGCGAGGCGCCGAAGTCGCAGACGAACCGCATGCGCTCCGGGTATCTATGCCCCCGCGTATTGGCGCTGCGAAACGGGGCTAGTGCCGGTGCCGGTCCTGGGGCTGCGCCGCAACCGGCAGACCGTCGCTGTTGGCCAGGATTTCGTGGTAGGCGCGACGGCTGCCGGTGTCGGCCCACAGCTCAGCGGCTGCCAGCGGCTGCAACACCGGTTCGCCGGCCAGGCCGCGCATGGCTTGCAGAACGTCCATGACCGCCACAAACGCGTCCGCCAGCCGTCCGTAGAGCTCATCGCGCTTGCGGTCGAGCAGCACAGCGAGCTGGTCGTAGGCGCTCCGGCCGATGCCCACGAAGTAGCTCACCCGAACCAGACGTCGCTCCGCAACTTGAGGGAAAAGCCCCGAAAAAAGCAGGCATTGGTCGCCAACGTCGCGCAATCTGTCGATTTGTTTCACGCCGTGATGCTGAGCCTCGAGGAACTCCAGGGCCATGACCCTGCGCGCCAGGTCGGGACGGCCGGCGAACCGCATAAGCAGAAAAACCAGATAAGACTCAAGTGCTTCGTCAAGACTGAGATCACAGGCGGCCTGCGCCTCCGCAACCAGTGCATGCCATTGAGCCAGGTCTGTGGGTTGCAGGACCAGCGGTTTCATCCTCCACCTCCATCGCCTCACATTCAGTTTGCCTAGCGGCCGCCGCGCGCTATTGCTGAAACATCAGGCCCTTATCGTTGCTCGCTTTTTCCTCCACTGACCTACATCCGGGGCGTGGCTCAGGCTATACTGCGCGACTTCGATCAAGCCCAAAGTGACAGGTTTATTTTGAGTTCCAGCGCATCTCCCCGAGTTTCCACCTTTCAGCATCTCATTCTGGCTTTACAGGACTACTGGGCACGCCAGGGTTGCGTGCTCTTGCAGCCGTACGATATGGAGGTCGGTGCCGGAACCTTCCACCCGGCAACTTTCCTGCGCGCGATCGGACCGGAGCCGTGGCGCACCGCCTACGTGCAGCCGTCGCGGCGCCCTACCGACGGGCGCTATGGCGAGAATCCCAATCGTCTGCAGCACTACTACCAGTTCCAGGTGCTGCTGAAACCCAGTCCGGACGATATTCAGGACCTGTATCTCGGTTCCCTCAGGGAGCTCGGCCTCGACCCGCTGGTACACGACATCCGTTTCGTCGAGGATAACTGGGAGTCGCCCACACTCGGTGCCTGGGGGCTGGGCTGGGAAGTGTGGCTGAACGGCATGGAAGTCACCCAGTTCACCTACTTCCAGCAGGTGGGCGGCCTGGATTGCAGTCCGGTCAGTGGTGAGATCACCTACGGCCTGGAACGCATTGCCATGTATCTGCAGGGCGTGGAAAGCGTATTCGATCTGGTCTGGACCGACGGACCGCAGGGCAAAGTCCGCTATGGAGACGTGTTCCACCAGAACGAGGTGGAAATGTCGGCGTACAATTTCGAGCACGCCAACACGGCCGAACTGTTTCACTGGTTTGACGTGTGCGAAAAAGACAGCCAGGCCCTGATCGATCAGAACCTGCCGTTGCCCGCTTACGAGCTGATGCTCAAGGCGTCACACACGTTCAACCTGCTGGATGCCCGCAGCGCCATTTCGGTTACCGAGCGCCAGCGTTACATTCTGCGCGTGCGGGCCCTGGCACGCGCGGTGGCGCAAGCCTATTACGAGCGGCGCGAGTCGCTCGACTTTCCGCTGTTGCGGCAGGGGGCGGGCTCATGAGCGACACGCGTGACCTGCTGGTTGAAATCGGCACCGAGGAGCTGCCGCCCAAGGCACTGCGCCGCCTGTCGCTGGCTTTCGCGGACAGCATGGGCGCGGGTCTCGAAGCGGTAGGCCTGAAACCGTCCAAGGTGATCCCCTATGCGGCGCCGCGACGCCTGGCGCTGCTGATCGCTGATCTGCCTGCGGGCCAGCAGGACCAGGAAAGCGTGCGTCGCGGTCCCGCGCTCGGCGCCGCCTTCGATGACGAAGGCTGCGCGACGCAGGCAGCCATCGGATTTGCCAGATCCTGTGGTGTTCCGGTCGAGCAGCTGGACCAGCTGGAGACCGACAAGGGAAGCTGGCTGGCGTACCGCGTGGTTCAGCAGGGCCGGCCTACGGCCGAGCTGGTACCCGAACTGCTGCGCAAGGCGCTCGCGGCGCTGCCGATTCCCAAACGGATGCGCTGGGGCGACCGTGCGGATGAGTTTGTACGACCGGTGCACTGGGTGGTGTTGCTGTTCGGCGATGAAGTCATCGATGCGGACATTCTGGGCGTCAGGGCGAACCGCTATACGCGCGGTCATCGCTTCCACCATCCGGATCCCATCTATCTCGGCGAACCGCAAGCCTACCTGCCGATGCTCGAAACCGAAGGCCAGGTGCTGGCCGATTATGCGGCGCGCCGCGAGGCGATTCGCGCCCAGGTGATGGAACAGGCCAAGCTGCTGGATGGCCGCGCACTGATCGATGATGCATTGCTCGACGAGGTGACTGCGCTGGTGGAGTGGCCGGTCGCGCTGTCCGGCCGCTTCGATGAAACATTCCTCCAGGTGCCCTCGGAAGCGCTGATCTCCAGCATGCAGGATCACCAGAAATATTTCCCCGTGGTCGACACGCAGGGAAACCTGTTGCCGCACTTCATCACGGTCGCCAATCTGGTCAGCAAAGACCCGTCCCAGATTCGCGCCGGCAACGAGCGGGTGATCCGCCCGCGTCTCGCGGACGCGGCGTTTTTCTGGAACCAGGACCGCAAGCAGCCACTGGAGCAGCGCGCCGATGGCCTGCGCAACATGGTGTTCGAGAAGCGCCTCGGTACCCTGTTCGACAAGCAGCAGCGGGTTGCCCCCCTGGCAGCCAGCATCGCCACGGCGATCGGTGCGGAAGCGGCGCACGCCCAGCGGGCTGCACAGTTGTGCAAGTGTGACCTGCTGACCAGCATGGTCTTCGAATTCCCCGAACTGCAGGGTGTCATGGGCCGCTACTATGCCCTCCACGATGCCGAGCCACAGGCCGTCGCCGAAGCCATCCGCGAGCACTACCTGCCGCGCTTCGCCGGCGATGAATTGCCCGCCACGGCGACCGGACAGGCGTTGGCGCTGGCCGATCGACTGGACAGTCTGGTGGGCATTTTCGCCATCGGCCAGCAGCCCAGCGGCGACAAGGACCCGTTCGCGCTGCGGCGCGCGGCTCTCGGACTGATAAGGATCTGCATCGAGCGCCGGCTGGATCTGGATATCGAGCAGTTGCTGAACACGGCGGCGCAGACATTCGAGGCCAAAGTGAATGCTGCGGCTGCGGTGAACACGGTATTCGATTACGTCATGGATCGCCTGCGCGGCTACTACCAGGAGCTTGGCGTGGAGTCCGATGTTGTCGACGCGGTGCTGGTCACGCGACCCACCCGGCCGCTCGACTTCGACCAACGGGTGCAGGCCTGCCGCGTGTTTCGCGACTTGCCCGAGGCACAGAGCCTGGCCGCGGCCAATAAGCGAATCGGCAACATTCTCAAGAAATGGGATCAGGCAATACCCGCCGTGGTCGATCAGCAGCGTCTCGTCGACGCCGCCGAGAAACAGCTGGCGGAACAGCTGACCCGCGTCAGCAAGGCGGTGCTTCCGCTCATGGAGCGCGGGGATTATACGCCAGCCCTGAAACAGCTGGCCGCGCTGAAGGAGCCCGTGGATGCCTTCTTCGACAGCGTTATGGTGATGGCCGATGACACCGCCCTGCGTGACAATCGGCTGGCACTGTTACAGAGTCTGGGCAATCTGTTCCTGAGAGTCGCTGATCTCTCCCGCCTGCAGAGCTGAGGTACGTTATGCAACACAGTGATTCCTACCAGGCCATGCTGGATGCCGTTCAGGCCTTTCACGACAAGCACGATTTCAAGAACACCGGTGGCGAGGAAATGACCTACCGCCTGGCGCTGATGGCGGAGGAACTCGGCGAGATATCGTCCTGCGTTACCAAGGGAAAGAGCAAGGACAAGCTGGCAGAAGAAGTCGCCGATTTGTTTATTCTCCTGATAGGCACGGCCATCGCGGCGGATTTCGATCTACGTGACGCGTTCTGGAAAAAAATGGACGCCCTCATGCAGCGCGAATCGCGAATGGTCAATGGGCGCATCAGGGTGTCTGAATTTCGCGATGTAAATTAGCAATGCAAGGTCGCAACCACCCCGCCCTCGCAACCCGGTGACTACCTGAATTGAAATCCCCCGACCGACAACGCGGCCCGATCGAGCTATACGCGAGATCGTTTCTGTTCTGGATTGTGTTTGCGCTCTCGATACCGGTGTTTGCCGTTGCGCTGCTGCTGTCGTTCCCGGTTCCCTTGGAAAAGCGTTTTGCCATTACACGCCTGTGGTCGCGATTCATCGCGGCCTGGCTGCGCATCACCTGTAATCTCACCCACCGGGTGGAGGGGCTCGAGAACATCCCGGCACAGGCAGGCATCGTTTTCGCCAAACATCAATCCACCTGGGAGACGGTGACGCTCAACTTCTGGTTCACACCCCAGTCCTGGGTGATCAAACGCGAATTGATGTGGATACCGTTCTTCGGCTGGGGCGCCTACATGATGCAGCCAATCGCGCTGAACCGCGGTGCCGGCAGAAAAGCCGTCGACCAGTTAGTGGAGCAAGGACGCGATCGGCTGCAAAAGGGGTTCTGGATAATCATCTTTCCGGAAGGCACCCGCGTGGCGCCAGGCCAGCGCGGCAATTACCGTGTCGGCGGCGCCGCGCTGGCGGCCCGCACCGGCTATGCGGTAACGCCGGTCGCACACAACGCCGGCGAATACTGGCCGCGCAGATCCTTTATCAAGCGGCCCGGGGTAATCGAGGTGCGCATCGGTGCGCCCATCGCGACCGAGAACAAATCTGCCCAGCAGATTCTCACCGAGGCCGAGGACTGGATCGAAACCGAGATGGCCAGAATCACTACCCTCAAAGACCACCAGCACGGGCCGGGGTCAAGGCGCGGCTGAGACACGAAACGCCTGCCAGCTGCTGCTGTGGGGCGCCGATTGGCCTGCGCTCGGCTCAGACGTCCAGGTTGGCCACCGACAGCGCGTTGTGCTCGATGAAATCGCGGCGCGGTTCCACCTGATCGCCCATCAGGGTGGTAAAGATCTCATCGGCGCCGACAGCGTCTTCGATCTTCACCTGCAGCATGCGACGCGTGTCCGGATTCATAGTGGTTTCCCACAACTGGTCCGGGTTCATCTCGCCCAGTCCCTTGTAGCGCTGGATGTGCTGACCCCGTTTGGCCTCCTCCATCAGCCACTCCATGACCTGCTTGAAGCTGGTCACCGCGAACTGCTTGTCACCCCGCTGCACATAGGCGTCGTCGCCGAGCAGCCCGTCCAACTGCGCACCCAGCGCCGCCATGCGCCCGTACTCGGCGCTGACGAAAAACTCACTTGGGATGCTCTGCTCGCTGGACAGAATGCCGTGCGTCAGCTTGCGCAGCTGAATACTGAACCCTGGCTGCGCCGGGTCCCTGACGAGGCCGATCTCCAGTCGCTCGCCCGCCTTCTGCTGACTGTTGACACGTTGCTCGAGTTCGCCAACCCAGGCCGCGACCTTGTCCAAATCAAGCAGGTCGGTTTCCTGCAACGCAGGCATGTACAGCATGCGTTCCAGTACCGCCGGGATGTAGCGGCGCGCCAGTCGCTGTATCGCAGCCATCACCGCCAGGTATTGCCGCGCCAGCGTCTCCAGCCCGGGACCGCTCAACGCCGGTGCACCTGCGTTCACGAACAGACTGGCCTTGTCCAGGGCCGCCTGCAGGAGGAACTCCTGCAGCGCGGTATCATCCTTAACATATTGTTCTTGCTTGCCTTTTTTCGCCTTGTACAGCGGTGGCTGAGCGATATAGACGTGGCCACGCTCGATCAGCTCGGGCATCTGACGGTAGAAAAAAGTCAGCAACAGGGTACGAATATGCGAACCGTCCACGTCGGCGTCCGTCATGATGATGATGCGGTGGTAGCGTAACTTGTCCGCATTGAATTCATCCCGGCCGATTCCGCAACCCAGTGCCGTGATCAGGGTTCCCACTTCCGCCGACGATAACATTTTGTCGAAGCGGGCTTTTTCCACATTCAGAATCTTGCCCTTGAGGGGCAGAATGGCCTGGTAGCGCCTGTCCCTGCCCTGCTTCGCGGAACCGCCAGCGGAGTCACCCTCCACCAGGTAGAGCTCGCTCTGACCGGGATCGCGCTCCTGACAGTCAGCCAGTTTGCCGGGCAAGCCGGCGATATCCAGCGCACCTTTGCGACGGGTCATTTCACGCGCCCGGCGCGCTGCTTCACGGGCGCTCGCGGCCTCCAGTATCTTGGCCGTGATGCCCTTCGATTCTGCGGGATTTTCAAGAAGATAGCTTTCAAGCTTTTCCGCAACCGTGGATTCGACCACGGCCTTTACCTCGGACGAAA
>CP070738.1:1318369-1323984 GCA_020347685.1 Gammaproteobacteria bacterium
GCTAGACTCGCCGCGTCCCAGGCTGGCCGCACCACTACGCTGGCAGCCGCAGGGTTCTGGTGTCCGCGCGCGCCGTGCGGCGCGGCAGCAGCGGCCGGATTTTGGCGATCACCCGTTCGGCCGTTATGCGGTGCGAGGTCAGCTTGCCGCCGTAGATACTGAGCACCCGCGGGCAGCGGGTGCGGTCCAGGTGCAGCAGCGTATCGCGGGAACGGTGAAACGCGCGGCCCTCGCTGTGCGGCAGAATACGCAGACCCGCGAAAGCCTCGCTGACGTCAGATGCGTCTGCCCGCTGTTCGAAGTAGTGGTTGTGCACGCCCAGCAGGTAGTCTATTTCTTCCTGCAGCGGACGTACCTGCGCGGGATCGCCCCGGAACAGCGACTCGGTGGTGCCGATCATGATGTTGTCCTGCCATGGCATCGCAAAGATGGCGCGTCGGTCGCTGGGCGCCTCCATATAATAGATCCCCTGCTGCAGACTGCCCGGAATCACGATGTGGGTGCCCTGTACCATATCGACGTTGAGCCGCGCCGGTGCCGGTTCGATGTCCTGCAGAACGGCATTGACCCAGGCCCCCGCGGCGTTTATCAGCACCGCGGTATCCAGTTCGCCGGTTTTATCCTGGTGTCGGTACCGAACCCGGCAACCGTTGTCGTCGCAGTGCGCCTGTACAAAGGTATGCCGGTAGCGGATCTCGGCACCCAGCGATACGGCCGAGGCACAGACCGCGCGGGTGAGCGCCGCGTCATCGGTTTGTGCATCATGGTAACGAAACACGCTCTGCAAGCCTGCCGTGCGCAGACCGTCGAGCCGCGCCCACTGCGCGCGCGGCAGCGTCGCGAAGCGCTTGCCTCCCAGCAGGGTATACAGCGCCAGTCCCGCCCGGATTTGCCATGCGCGCCTGTGGGTATCGGCGTAGACGGGGATGAAGAACGGCTTAAGCTCGACCAGGTGCGGGGCGTTGTGCAGCAGGCGTGAGCGTTCCACCAGGCATTCGCGCACCAGCCGGAACTGACCGCTTTCCAGATAGCGCAGCCCGCCATGGATCAGCTTGGAGGACTTGCTGGAGGTGCCCTGTGCAGGCTGTGCGTATTGCTCCAACAGCAGGGTACGGTAGCCCGCTGCAGCGGCGGCCTGTGCAACCGCAGCGCCGTGGATGCCCGCTCCGACAATCAGAACCTCACAGTCCATGCCGGCAGGCGCGTCGGGCCAGTACGGGGTGTGCCAGCATGGCGCCGATATCGGCGGTCTCGATCAGGGCCGCGCCGCGTTTGGCCCAGTCCAGCGCCAGCTGCGGTTCCACGATGTCGTACAGCATCCACTGCCAGCTTCCCGGCCACAGTTCCTGTTGCTGGCCGATCTTGTCCTGGTTGCAGATCAGAAACTCGGGCTGCAGTTCCAGCGCCTGATCGAGGTGTGTTTCATCGTAACGCTGCAACACCCAGCCGGTATTGATGTCGCTGCGCTGGCGCGCATAAAGTAGCGCTTCGCGGCTGTAGGAAATCAGCACACAGCGCGCCTGTGCCGGTTGCAGCACCTCCAGCAGGCTGTCCATGACCTTGGCAAGGCCCCAGCGCTGCAGACTCTCTTGCTTGATTTCAACCATCGCCCGGCAGGCCGGAAACGCAGCCAGCCTGCCGAGTACATCATCGAGCAGTGGCGGCGGGAGCGGGGCGAAGGCTTCGCCGAAGCGTTCCGGCTCGTGGACGCTGATTCTCTGTGTCTCACTGGCGGTGCAGGTAAACAGCGACGCAGGATGTTTTGCGGTGCGGTTGAAGTCGGCGTCGTGCAGCAGCACGAAGCGCCCGTCGGCGCACATCTGAATATCAAACTCCAGCCAGCAGGCACCGGCCTTGAGCGCGGCTTCCAGGCCGAGCCAGGTGTTCTCCGGATAGCGCAGCAGGGAGCCGCGGTGTGCGACCATTTCCGGCAGCGGCTCAGTCACGGCTGCCGCGCTCGATGAAGTGGCGCAGCTCTTCCGTGAAGCGTTCATAACGGGTTCTCAGTCCGGGGTCGGGCGCGGGCTGGAAAAGCTGTATTTCACCTGGCGGCTGCCAGTGTTCCGGGCGCCCGGCGGCCAGCCAGGCGATGCCGCGTGCCGTTGCCTCCCGATCATCCGGTCGTTGGACGGGGCACTGACTCAGGTTCGCCAGTTTCTGACACAAGGGGGCAATGCGCGACAGTCCGCCGCTGATGCGTAGCCGGCGCACGGGTTGCTGACCTCCCATGCGTTCCAGATTGTGCTGGAGCAGGAACACGATGCTTTCTGCCACCGCCGCGCCTCGCTCGGCATCGCTGTATGGTTTATCGCTGTCGCTGAAAGCGGGCTGCAGGTCCTCGCGCCACCAGGGTGACCCGAGTCCGCCCACGCTGTTCATGAACAGCGGCGGGTCCTGCACCTGTTCCAGCCATGCGGCGAGTCGTGACTCCGGATGGCCGATGTGCCAGCGGCTTTCCAGCCACTGCAGCGCATTACCGGCGCCATTCACCGTGCCCTCGGCGACAAAGCTGCATCCTTCGGCATCGCTGTAGACGATGCTGGACAGCAGCTCCGGGATGCCGGCCGCGGACTGTTGGGCGGCCAGCACAAAAGCGCCGCTACCCAGGTTTACCAGGGCCATAGCGGGATCGGGCGCGCCGCTCGCGAACCAGGCCGCATTCTGGTCACCGGCCATCGCTGTAACCGGAACCGCGCAATCCCGCAGGGTGCCGTGGGCGGCGTTTACGGGTTGGCACACCGGTAAGCTGTCGATCGGAACACCAAACCAGTCGCTGAGGACTGGCGACCAGGTGAGAGTGTGGATATCGAGCAGCTGCATGCGCTGGGCATTGCTGTGATCGACCGCAAACGTACCGTCCTGCGTCAGTCGCTCCAGCAGGAAACTGCTCAACGGCCCCAGGCGGATGTCCGGGTCGTTGCCGGTCAACTGGTGCAGCCAGTGCAGTTTGGTGGCGCCGTAATGCGCCGACAGCGGCAGGCCCGAGATTCTTCTGATCGCCTCGGCGCTGCTGTGCAACGGAGCCAGCTGCGGCGCGCCGCGCGTATCCTGCCAGTTGATCGCGGCCGATGCCGGTGCGCCGTTGCGCCGCCAGGCGAGTACCGTGGAGCGCTGCGTCGCAATGCCGCAACAGCGAACCGCTTGCCGCTGGCGCATCCCCAGTTGCTGCAAGGCAGCGTCTATTGCCTGTTCAACCGAGTCTGCAATCTGTTCGGCATCCTGTTCCGCCCGGCCCCGCTGCGGGCGGGCCAGGTCGATCGGGCACAGCTGGCGGGCAACTATCTGGCCCTGTGCGTCAAATACCACCGCCCGGCTGGCGTGAGTGCCTTGATCGATGGCGAGTACGTAGTCCATGAACGCTAGGGCCTGTTAACACTAACAAGATCGCCGCGACGGCGGCCATTTTTTCGCAAGACAAGGCGGCGCGAATGCCGTGTAGTTGCTCTACACAAGTGAGCGCTAACGCTGGATTGCGCTAAAATGGCCCCGTCCCTTCGGGTTGCGCCTGAAATCAGGCCATGCCGCGTTGCGCGTCGGTTATTTAGCATGACTAAACTTCCCTCCTCAGGCCTCGCCTAGGGCGCCTACTGTTGGTGCCTGGCCTGATTTCAGGCAGCAACGCGGCGATCTTGTTAGTGTTAACAGGCCCTAAGATAGTCGCTAAGGCTTGCGGTCAACAAGGGGCGGGAGTAAAAAGTGGGCGAGCAAACGTTTATTCCGTTTCCACATCGAATGCTGAGCCATGGCAGAGTCTTTTGAATTAGATCCGCGGCTGGCGGCCGACTGTATTCTGGTCGGTCGCCTGCCACTCAGTCTGCTGCTGCTGTTCAATGATGCGCGTTACCCCTGGTTTATTCTGGTGCCGCAGCGTCGCGAGGTCAGCGAGATTTTTCAGTTGTCCGAACTGGATCAGCAGCAGCTGTGGCGCGAGTCGGCAGCGCTGGCACGCAACCTGATGCACAGCTTTCACGCTGACAAGATCAACATTGGCGCACTTGGCAATCTGGTGCCGCAGCTGCACCTGCATCATATTGCCCGCTTTACTACCGATCCCGCCTGGCCCGGGCCGGTGTGGGGACACAGTGCGGCGGAGCCGTATGAAAAGCACGGTATCACCGAACGGGTGGGTATGGCCTGCGACTGGTTCGGCAAAGAGTTGAGGGTTTAATCTGCAGCGCCAGGCGTGGGTTTTCATGGTGTCAGGAATTATCTGTTACGCCCGTTGTCTGCCTACAATAGAGGCGGAGCGCAGAAAAAAATACGTGCTATGCTTTCCGCAGGGGACGGTTCCCTGAGTACGTTGAATGTCTTGAACCGAGGAGGATTAGATCATGGCCGCAGGAGATAAACAGGCATCTGGCGCAGCTGAGCAATGGGGGCAGACGCAAACCCAGGGTGCCGCAGCCAAAGACCCCGATTTTCCGCACGCGCCGGAAGGGTGGTCGCGGGCTGTTGCCGAGAAGATGGCGCAGGAAGACGGACTGGCGCTGACCAGCGACCACTGGGAAGTGTTCGATGCGCTGCAGGAATACTGCAATCGCCACGAGTGCAGCAAGTTCAGTACCCGCGAATTGCACGATGCGCTCGATGAGAAATTTCATCCCAAGGGGGGATACAAATACCTTTTCGGACTTTTCCCCAAGGGGCCGATTGCGCAGGGTTGTCGCATTGCCGGACTGGAACCGCCGCGCGGCGCCGTCGACAAGGGCTTTGGCAGCGTTGTCTGAAACTCGGCAGCCGCCGCTGATCTAGCGAGGCAGTTGTTCTAGAAAAGCCAGGTAGTCCGGCTGGTCCCAGGGCAGACCGCCCAGGGCCTGATAACGAATCAGGCCCTGGGGGTCCACCAGGTAGGTCGCCGGCAGCCCGCGCGGTTGCCAGGCTTCGGTGGCCTGTCCGTCTGAATCCATCAGGCTGCTCATCTCCGGTGCAACAGCTGCCAGGAAGCTGAAGATGGTGTCTTCGTCCTCGGCGGTATTGACCAGCGCCACGTGCACTCGATCGCTCTCCAGCCGCTGCACCATACGCTGTATGGCCGGCATTTCCTTGCGACAGGGCCCGCACCAGCTGGCCCAGAAGTGGACGAACACCCAGCGCCCCTTGCCATCGTCCTGTAACGAGAACCCTACGCCATCCATGTCGTGTAAATGCAGGACGGGTGCAGCTCCGGCCTCATAGACCCGTACCCCCTTGGGCAGGGCGCTGTCCTGGGCTGTGCTCGCATGACTGTATATCAGCAACATCAGGTACCCCAGCAGCACTCGCGCCTTGGTCATCACGACGGATCCTCGGCGCAATACAGGTTGTCGAACTGCAGCCGCACCACGCGGCCGCGCTTGTCGCTGCCGGTGACAAATTCGGCCTGCAGTGAAATCGGCGCGCGGGTGCGAGGCAGAATGATACTCCCGCCTTCCCGCTCGTCGGGCTGGAAATCCAGGTTTTCCGGTAACAGGGTCCAGCGGAAGGTGGACTGGCTGGCGAGCGGGATGTTCATCTCCTCCCAGCGTGGTTTCCAATCGTCACGGTGGAAGCGGGTTATGGGTTGTCCGCCGGCGCTGAAGCGCCAGTTCGCCAGTTGCAGCCACAGCACGTCGCTACTCGTGTTGTGAATGCGGACC
>CP070738.1:1324084-1326829 GCA_020347685.1 Gammaproteobacteria bacterium
GCAAGTGAAAAAGCTAAGAAACTTAGCAGCATAGCAGAACCGCCCTGTGTTAAACTGCGGCCATGATTTTGCGCTATCGTCTTGTCGAACTCCTCGCCGACGGTCATTTCCGCTCCGGCGAATGGCTTGGCCGGGAACTGGGTGTGAGTCGGGCCGCGGTCTGGAAGCACGTGCGCGCGCTGTCTGGCCTGGGCCTGGATGTCCACGCAGTGCGCGGGCAGGGCTATCGTCTCGCCGCTCCCTTCCAGCCCTTGTGTCTCGAGCGTATTCGCGCCGCACTCCCGGCGACGGTAGCCGCGCGTCTCGCCTGTATAGAGCTGTTCCAGGAGATCGATTCCACCAGTGACTATCTGAAACGCGTGCCGTCGCTGGGTGCGTCCGGCCAGGGCCGGGCCTGCATGGCGGAATGGCAAAGCGCAGGTCGGGGCCGGCGCGGACGGCGCTGGGTCTCACCCTACGGCAGCAGTCTCTACCTGTCGCTCGGCTGGCAGCTGGGCAGCGCGGCACTGCAGTCCGGAGGCTTGAGTCTGGTGGTCGCGATCGCCGTGCTGCGCGCCTTGCGCAGTTGCGGCGTGGAGGGCGTTGGCCTGAAGTGGCCGAATGACATTTTCTATCAAGGTCGCAAACTCGCCGGTATTCTGCTCGACGTGTCGGGCGAAAGTGCCGGCCCCTTTCAGGTTGTGATCGGCATCGGCATCAACTGCAGATTACCCGCAAGCGCTGCGCGTGACATCGATCAGCCCTGGGCGGACCTTTCTCAAAGCGGTGTCAGTGTGGATCGTAACAGGCTCGCAGGTCTGATTCTGGAGGCACTGATACAGGCGCTGGATACGTTCACGCGCGAAGGACTCGCTGCGTTCGCTGCAGAGTGGGAGCGTTTTG
Source organism: Gammaproteobacteria bacterium (assembly GCA_020347685.1). Lineage (GTDB taxonomy): Bacteria > Pseudomonadota > Gammaproteobacteria > DSM-19610 > DSM-19610 > Thiogranum. The sequence continues at coordinate 1,324,967 of CP070738.1, forward strand.
ATCTTATTGCGGGTCGAATCGTCGAGTTACAACATGACCATGAACACAGGATTGCGGGCATCGCCCGTGGGATCGATTCCCATGGCGCTTTGCTCATTGACCAGGATGGCGACACCAGAAGCTTTCATGCCGGTGAAGTCAGCGTTCGGTTAGTCTGATGAACCTGCTAGTTGATATCGGCAATGCACGCATCAAATGGGCGCTGCAGGATGGCGATCGCTGGACCAACGGCGAAGCCCAGCTGCACAAGGGGAGGGCTTTTAAGGATGTTGCCCGGCCGATCTGGAAAGATCTCGAGCAACCGGAGCGTGTCATCGTGTCGAACGTCGCCGGTCGCGAGTACGAGAAATCGGTCCAGACCTGGATAAAAAGGCGCTGGAAGGTCATGCCCGAGTTCCTGCGCTCACAGGCGAGCCAGTGTGGTGTTACCAACGCCTACCAGGCACCCGAGCGTCTCGGCACCGACCGCTGGGCGAACCTGATTGCGGCACACGCGTATTATCCCGGTGCTGCTGTCATTATCGATTGCGGTACCGCAATTACTATTGATGCGCTGGACGCCGCTGGCAAGCACCTCGGTGGTTTGATTGTGCCGGGTATGGACCTTATGAGTGCGGCACTGGTGGGCAATGCCGCGGGTATTGAATTGAAGGAACCAGAATCGCAAAGTGTCTCACTGCTTGGCAGCAGCACCGAGTCGGCGATTGCCGGTGGCGTTCTGTACACCGCTGTGGCACTTGTTGATCGCGTTTACCAGGACCTGCGCGCGGAGCTTGGCAATGCGACCAAGATGCTGTTAACCGGTGGAGACGCAGGCCGTATCCTGCCACTGTTGGATAAGCGGCCGCGTCACGATGCTAACCTGGTCCTGAAAGGACTTTCGGTGTTTGCGGAGGAAACCACCGGGTGCGCTACCTAGTCTATCTTCTGCTTATTGCCAACCTGGGCTACTTTGCCTGGCACTGGTCTCAGCCCAAGCCGACCCCCGAGGTGGCACGCCCAGCCTCCGTACCGCCCGGGGTCCATAAGCTGGTGTTGCTGTCCGAACGTTCGAGTGCCGTTGCGGAGCGGGTGCCAGATGCTCAGGACGGCGACGACGAGGCCAAGTCGGCGTCGGCAGTTGCGCCGGAGCCGGTAGCGGCGATGGAGCCCGTAGCAACACGGGAACCCGAACCGCCAGCGCAGTCCGCAGAGCAAACGCAGCCAGCCGATGAAGCCGCTCAGCCTTTGCAGACAGGGCACGCCGCACCACAGACTGTTGCCACACCGGGAGAGCGCATTTGTCAGACGCTGGGGCCTTTTCTCAAGAAACACAATGTGACCGCGGTGTTCGCGCTGTTGGCGCGCAACGGCTATCGGGTCAATGTCCGCGACGGCGATGCGCGGGTACCAAATGGATACTGGGTTTACTTGCCTGCGATGCAGGCAGACGAGGCGCGTCGTATCGTCGCCGATCTCGATGCACACGGGATGAAGGACTACTACATCGGAAAACAGAACTATATTTCTCTGGGTATTTTTTCGGGCAAGGACAAAGCCGAACGGCGTCAGCGCGAGGTGCAGCGGCTCGGTTATGATGCCATCCTTGATCAGCGCTATCGTACCCGCGACGTGTACTGGCTGGATGTCGACGGGCACGGAACACCGTTGCTGGGCACCGAGATCTGGGAACAGATTCAGGCGCAACACGCGGACGTGCGCGTCCAGCGCGTGAGCTGTGAATAGATTGCGGCGCCGCGATGCCTCGCATACAATAAAGGCCCTGCCAGACCCAAGTTTCTTTTCGCCGGTGTAGCTCAGTTGGTAGAGCAGCTGACTTGTAATCAGCTGGTCGGGGGTTCAAGTCCTCTCACCGGCTCCATT
>CP070738.1:1326929-1331579 GCA_020347685.1 Gammaproteobacteria bacterium
GTTTGAAGCGAATCGAAACCATGGAGTTGCTCTGTTTCATGCACTTGCCGGTGCGCAGGTAGAACGGCACGTTGCGCCAGCGCCAGTTGTCGATGAACAGTTTCAGCGCCGCGTAAGTTTCCGTGACGCTATGCTCCGGCACACCCGGCTCATCCAGGTAACCGACGACCTTTTTGCCGCCTACCGTTCCCGCGGCATACTGGGCGCGGAACGCGTGGGCATTCACCGCGCTCTGCGGAATGGGGCGAATCGAACGCAACACCTTGACCTTTTCGTCGCGCAGTGACTCGGCATCCAGATTGGCCGGCGGTTCCATGGCGACCAGGGTCAACAGCTGCAGCAGATGGCTCTGAATCATATCGCGCAGGGCACCGGCGCCGTCGTAGTAACCCGCGCGACCCTCGGTGCCGAGCGATTCCGAGTGCGTAATCTGCACGTGATCCACGTAGTTGCGGTTCCAGAGTGGTTCCAGCATCAGATTGGCGAAACGAAACACCAGCACGTTCTGCACCGTGCCCTTGCCCAGGTAATGGTCGATGCGGAAAACCTGCGACTCCTGGAAATCCCGACCCAGACGGTTGTTCAGGCTCTCGGCACTTTCCAGGTCGTAACCGAAGGGTTTCTCCACCACCAGCCGTCGCCAGCCGCCGTCTTCGCGGCTCAGTCCCGCAGCACCCAGCTGGCGGCTGACGACCCCGAAATCGGCCGGTGCAATCGCCATGTAGAACGCCACGTTGGGCGCAAACTGGGCATCACCGGCGAGATAATCCGCCAGCGCCGGATAGTCATTGGCGTCGTCCAGATTACCCTTGAAAAAGAACAGCCGCGTACAGAAGCGCTCCAGCACCTGGGGTTCGGTCTGGCGGCCGGCCAGCCAGTCGCGAATCTCGCCGCGCCAGGCGTCGTGGTCCCAGTCACGGCGCCCGAAGCCGACGATCTTGAATCCCGGGGCCAGGCGTCCCGCCGCATCAAGGCTGTACAGGGCCGGTATCAGTTTGACCTTGGCGAGGTTTCCGGTAGCGCCGAAAATGACGAAGGTGCAGTCTTCCATGTCCGTGGTCGAGTCCGCCGTTGGTATTATTGCGCCCCAGTTTAATGCATTGGCTTGACGCTTGCTTGCCGTTACCCCAACCTAACCGAATTCAGCACCTGGTGCCAGCCGTGGACATCCTTTTTGCCAGCAGTGAAGCCCACCCGCTCGTCAAGACCGGTGGCCTGGCCGACGTGTCGGGCAGCCTGCCGCGCGCCATAAAGAACGCGAAACAGGAAATACGTCTGGTATTACCCGCGTACCGCGCCGCAGTAGCAAGCGCCGGCAGCCTGAATAAGGTGACCGAACTGGACCTGCCGGGTACGAGCGCGCCGGTGCGCATTCTGCAGGGCCGCCTGCCGCACACCCGGGTGCGCCTCTACCTGGTGGATGCGCCCGAATATTTCGATCGCCCCGGCGGTCCCTACAGCAACCCCGAGGGTAACGACTGGCCCGATAATGCAGCACGCTTTGCACTATTTGGGCGCAGCGTGTGTGAAATCGCCATGAATCGTGCCGGGCTGGACTGGAAACCGGAGCTGGTACACTGCAATGACTGGCAGACCGGACTGGTGCCACCCCTGCTGTCGCTGGAGTCCGAACCGCCGGCCAGCGTGTTCACCATTCACAACCTCGCCTACCAGGGTCTGTTCGGGCGGGCTCACTTCCAGGCGCTGGATCTGCCGCCGCAGTGGTGGTCGATGAACGCACTGGAATTTCACGACCAGATGTCGTTCATCAAGGGCGGGCTGATATTCTCGGACTGGATTACTACCGTCAGCCCCACCTACGCCCGCGAAATCCAGACCGCCGAATTCGGCTGTGGCCTGGAGGGACTGCTGAAACAGCGCAGCGCGCGCCTTACCGGTATCCTCAACGGCGTCGACTACCAGGTGTGGAATCCCGGCCGCGACCGCCTGATCCCGCACGCCTACACGGCCCGCACCCTGCGCCTGAAACTGGAAAACAAGACGGCCCTGCAGGAGGCATTCGGACTGCCGGTGAAGACCGACGTGCCGCTGTTCGGCCACGTGGGACGGCTGGTGGAGCAAAAGGGTCTGGATCTCATCATGGAGCTGATTCCGGAACTGGTGCAGCGCCGGTTGCAGCTGGTGTTTCTGGGAACCGGGCAGCCGCAGCTGGAACAGGCCCTGCGCCAGGCCCATCAGCGCCACCCGACCAAGATCGGTGTGCGCATCGCCTATGATGAACAGCTTGCCCACCTGATCGAGGCGGGTTCGGATGCCTTCCTGATGCCGTCCCGGTTCGAGCCGTGCGGACTCAACCAGTTATACAGCCTGCGCTACGGAACCCCGCCCATCGTGCGTCGCACCGGCGGACTGGCCGATTCCGTGGTCGACGCTGACGGCCCCAGCCTGTACGCGCACAAGGCCACCGGATTCGTGTTCGACAATGCGGAGCCGGCCGAACTGCTGCGTGCCATTGACCGTGCCCTCAACCTGTACGCCCAGCAACGGGTCTGGAAGGATCTGATCGAGACCGCCATGCACGAGGATTTCTCCTGGACGCGCAGCGCAAATGACTATGTAGAGTTGTACCAGCGCGTCCTCGAAGCTCACCGCAAAAACCGTGAAAGCGTTCACCAAGCTCCGCCTCAGGACATTTCTGGAGTCCTTATCTAGTTGTTTTGGATATGATTGGCTTCCTTTTCCGCTGCCCGCACGGAGCGCATCGGAAGCGGGTATAATGGCCGGCCCTTTGCAATCGGCGCCTCCGGAGCATTTCCCCCGGGAATAATGAACATGGATATGGCAGTACAGCAAAGCATAACTCCACCCCCAAGGGACAACGAGCTGCGCTCCCGCGTGCGCCTGTTTGGCAACCTGCTCGGCGAAGTGCTGGCATCGCAGGCCGGACACGACGTGCTGGCGACCGTCGAGCTGTTACGCAAGGGTTACATTCGTCTGCGCAAGAAAGACGATGCGGTGCTGCGCGCCCGTCTGGCAAAAAAAATCGACAGCCTTGACCCGGACACCCTGAGCCACGTGGTGCGCGCTTTCAACCTGTATTTCAGCCTGGTGAATATCGCCGAGGAAGCGTTTCAACACCGCGAGCGCCGCCGTTTAGTGCGCCAGGGCGGGCCCCTGTGGCGCGGCTCCTTCGACCACACCCTGCGCGAGTTGCATGCCGAGGGGATTGACGCGGAGCAGATCCAGGCGCTGCTCGACTCGGCGCTCTACCTGCCGGTGTTCACGGCGCATCCAACCGAATCCAAACGCCGCGCCGTGATGCACAACCTGCGCCGCATTTTTGTCACCGCCGAACAGCTGGACGGCCCGCCGCTGGGCAGGGAACAGCGCGAAGAGGTCATCAAGGAACTGCGCGACCAGATCCAGGTACTGTGGAAAACCGACGAGGTTCGCACCCACAAGCCCAGCGTCGAGGACGAAATCCGCAACGGCCTGTTCTATTTCCGCGAGTCTCTGTTCGAGGCAGTGCCGCTGGTGTACCGCTATCTGGAAAAATCGATGCGCCGCGTGTACGGCAACGTAGACCTGCGCGTACCTGCCATGCTGCACTTCGGCTCATGGATCGGCGGTGACCGCGACGGCAATCCCTTTGTGAAACCGGCCACTACCGCCTACGCGTTGCGCATGCACATGCGCGAAATTCTCTGCGAGTATCTGCGCCGGCTCGAGGATGTGCGCGGCAAGCTGACCTATTCCAGCCGCCTGGTACAGCCCAGCCAGGCATTCACAGACAGCCTTGAGCGCGATGTTCGGGACTATCCGCAATCGATTGGTGAAAACGCCAACCGCTACTCCCACGAACCCTATCGGCGCAAACTGTACATTATGCGCAACCGGTTGCGCGACAACCTGAGACTGGCCATCGCGCGCACCGATCATCCCGAGACGGCGGCAGCGCAACAATACCCCAGCCGCTTCCGCGACGAGCATGAATTCCTTGCCGACCTCAAGCTGATCCAGGCATCGCTGCAATCACACGGCGAAAGCAGCGTGGCACACGGCGACCTGCTGGATCTGATCCGACTGGTAGAGACCTTCGGGTTCTTTCTGCTGCACCTCGACATCCGCCAGGAGTCGGGCCGCCACAACACAGCGGTTGCCGAGCTGTGCGCGCGACTTGGCAGCTGTGCCGATTACGCAGCGCTCGATGAGACAGCGCGTGTCGACCTGTTGTGCGCGTTGCTCGACGACGGAAAGCCGCCCGCCGTCGAGCGGCAGACCCTGAGCGAAACCACACGCGAAACCCTGGAGGTGCTGGACGTAATGGCACTGATGCGCGAAGAGGTCAGCGCCAGCGCCTTCGGCACCTACGTGATATCCATGACCCACAACGCCAGTCACGTGCTGGAACTGATGTGGCTGGCCTCGCTGTGCGGACTGGCCGGACAGAAGCGCGGTGAATGGTACTGTCATATCCGTATCAGTCCGCTGTTCGAAACCATCGAAGACCTCGCGCATATCGAACAGGTCCTGTCCCGGCTACTGGAGCAACCGGTATACCAGCGCCTGTTGAAAGCGTCCGGCAATCTGCAGGAAATCATGCTCGGCTATTCGGACTCCTGCAAGGACGGTGGCATCCTGGCCTCCGGCTGGAACCTCTTCGAGGCGCAGCAGAAAATTATCGCCATC
>CP070738.1:1331679-1335554 GCA_020347685.1 Gammaproteobacteria bacterium
ACCGCCCGGCATGGCTCAGAAACTTTTAGGGTTCAGAGTTAGCCGGACTCATGCCACAGAAGACTGAAACACACCGCCTTCGTCCTGCTGATGCAGTAACCACCGGTAGTAACACTTGAATCGATGATTGCTGCGGTCACAGGCAAATATTGCAAGGCCGATGCCAACTGTGGCGACATAAACGTAATTAATCTCCTATCAATCAGTTAGCGATCGAACAGCGATTGTTGGGGGCACTACCGCTGTCGAGATAGGGCAGAAAGTAACAATTTTTTGCGTCACCATTTCGTCACGCGACGGAGATCCGGCGGCGTGAGGCAACGGGGTCAGGTCTTACACTCCAACAACGTTAGGCCTGCCCCCTGTGCATGCGCATCGACAGACTCGCCGTGGTCCCCATGCCTGAAACTGGCCGGTATTCCGGGTCGCTTGAACGAGTTTCGCGTTGTCGCACAAGCAAAGAATCCCTAGAATCATGCGGACACAGGGCAGGTTGTGCAGTCAGGGGCAGTGAATGGCAGACGAGAATCCCGATCCACCGGCAGGTGAAAACCTGGATCCGATCGCCATAAGCGAACAACAGTTCGACCAGGCCAGCCGCTATATCCGCGGCCTCAAGCGAGGCCTGATCGGGTTTCTCAAGCAGCCAAAGCGCATCAACATCGTGAACTTTCCCATTGAGCTGGACGATGGGTCGGTGCAGAGCTTCCAGGGTTACCGCGTGGTGCACAACCGCGTTTTCGGTCCGGGCAAGGGCGGAATCCGCTATCACCCCGACGTCACCGTCGACGAAGTGATTTCGCTGGCCAAGCTGATGACCTGGAAGTGCGCGCTGGTCAACATTCCCTTCGGTGGTGCCAAGGGTGCTGTGGTATGCAAGCCCAAGGAGCTCAGCGAGAAGGAACTGCGGCGTATCACACGGCGTTTCACCTCCGAAATGTTCGATGTTTTCGGTCCCCACACCGATATACCCGCGCCCGACCTCTACACCAGCGAGCAGACCATGGCGTGGATCTTCGATACCTACGACATCCTGCATCCGGGCTACAACAACCGTCCTGTGGTGACCGGCAAGCCCATCGCCATGGGCGGTTCCTACGGGCGTTACGAGGCCACGGGTCAGGGCTGCGTGCTCGCCGCTCAGCGGTTTCTCTCCAAGGCGTTGTTGCCCGAGCAGCAGGACCTGGCCGGTGCGCGGGTGGTGATCCAGGGATTCGGCGATGTCGGCTCCGTTGCTGCACAGGCGTTCTTTCGTGAGGGTGCCAAAATCATCGCTGTAAGCGACAGCCAGGGTGGCATATTACGCGAAGACGGGCTGGATCCGGCGGAGGTGCAGACCTTCAAGGCGGAACACGGCAGCGTGGTGGGTATGCCAGACACCATGACGATCACCAACGCGGAGTTGCTGGAGCTGGATTGTGACATCCTGATGCCGGCGGCGCTGAGTAACCAGATTCATTCCGGCAACGCCAACAACGTCAAGGCGCGCCTGGTTGTCGAGGGCGCCAACAACCCCACGACTCCGGCCGCCGACGCGATCCTCGCCAAGAAGGGTATCTATGTGTTGCCGGATATTCTCGCCAACGCCGGCGGTGTGACGGTCAGCTACTACGAGTGGGTGCAAAACCAGGCCAACGAGCAGTGGGACCCGGATCGCATCGCGGAAGGGCTCAAGCGCAAGATGTACACCGCGGTGGACACGGTGTTCAGTCGCTGGCAGTCCTTCGTGGTCGGCGAAGAGACCCCGGTGGAAGGCGAGACGGCCGGCGAGGAGGGCCCGGGCACGCCGGACTTCCGTACCGTTGCCTTGATCATCGCCATCGAGCGCGTCACCGAGGCGACGTTGATGCGGGGGATCTGGCCATAGGCCGTTTCAGGCGGACCTGGTCAGGTGACATCGGACCAAACCCGGCACTTCCAGTCCTGTACATCCGCGCGTGGCGAGGCAACGCCCGGTTTTCATAAGCCCTCAGGCCGGCCGATGTCTGCCGAGTCGCCGTCGTGAAACAGACTGTCCAGGGTAACAAGGGTCAGGTGCCCGCCTTCGGCGTCGGCCAGAAACGCACCGGTATCGATGAACCATACGTTCGCATAGCGATGAATCCGGCGGTCCGGCATGATGGTATGCCCGCACACGACCCGGTCGATGCCGAGCACGGGCGCAGGGACACGACCGTCGGCGCGTTGCCGGCTCCAGATGGCGGTTTCGCGTGCACCCGTGTCACCCGCTTCCAGGGCATCGAGAAATGTCTGCCAGGTCATGTGTTCCGGTATGTCTGCGTGGACCACACCGATGCGTCCGCGCCCGGTTTCGATTTCCATCGCCACCGGCAGCTGCCGGAAAGCCGCGAGGTACTTCATCCGGCTCTCGCTATCTACTGCCAGCCACCATTCGCCACCGTTGAACAGTACCCAGCCGAACAGGGCGCGATTATCCTCCTGTGACTGCAGAGCCATGGCCTCGTGGTTTCCGACGCAGGCATGGAACCAGGGCTCGGCCAGCCACTGCAGCGCTTCGGTGGACCGAGGGCCGCGATCGATGAGGTCGCCGACCGAAAACAGGCGATCGGTTTGCGCGGCGAAATCCACAGCGCCCAGCGCCCGGCGCAGCTGGTCGAAACAACCGTGAATGTCGCCGACGACGAAATCACGGCCACGCGCGTTGAGATCATAGCGCTGCACGCTGTCGCTCATGCGGACTCCCCGGGCGCAATCCAGTCACCTGTTCTCAGTATGTCACAGCTCGCTGGCAGCAACCGCCAGGCCTCATACCGGGCGGGGTTTCGCGCGCGTCCCTTTTCTACTGACCGGGCGTGCCGCATAATCGCGCCGCCGGAGGGCGTCCATGTTCCGCACCCGCATAATGGGCGCCAATGCGCGCACGCTCTTCGAGGGGCTATGGGCGGGATGGCGCGAAGCGTGCTCGGGTTCCAAAAGGCGTTACCGATGACAGACAATGCATTGCCGGAAAGTGTTCGTTTGCGTCCCATGCTGCAGGCAGACCTGCCGAGCGTCCATTGTCTGGAGGTCATGAGCCAGCCGCTTCCCTGGCCGCTATGGTTATTCCGCCGCCAGCTGCGCAGCGGCGCCTCCTGTTGGGTGCTCGAGGCGGGCGGGGAGATTGCCGGTTTTGGCATCGTTGCTATCGATAAGCACCGGGCGCATATCATGAACATGTGTGTGGCACCCGGGTATCGGCGCCGCGGCCTGGGGCGGCGCATCATGCTGCACCTGCTGGACGTCGCGAGACATCGTCATTGCAGAGGCGCCTGGCTTGAAGTGCGACGCAGCAACCGACCCGCTGTCGTGCTGTATCGCAAGCTGGGTTTTCGCACCAGGCGGATCTGCAAGGGCTACTATCCCACCCGGCGTGGGAGGCTGAACGGTACGGTCATGGTGCGTCCGCTCCGCGCGCCTCGGAGCGAGAAACACTGAAGCCTGCGCTGCGCTCGCTATAAGCGTTCCCGCAACCAGCCAAGGAGGTCCGCAACCAGGCTGTCGCGATTGGACCGGGTCACTTCCCACAAAACGGCCTCGGGACGCCGCTTCACTTCTTCGATCAGCCCGCCGCCCTGTTTCGCCACCGTCGCCAGCAGCGGTTTATCGCTGTCGAGCAAGGCCCGTATAGCAGCGCCGAAGCGCGGGGAAAGACACTCCATTTTGCCTATTTCGTCGACGACGTAGAGGTCGATATCCGCAGCGATGGCCAGGCTGGCATCGGCAAGGCGGTCGATGGCCGCCACATCGACACCGTATTTGCCAACCGAGTAACGCTGCCTGAAATCGACGTGCGCAATGACCGACTCCTCGCCCTTGAATGTGGCCAGGCGAAACCCCTGCCGCAACCCCGCTGCTCGGATCTCCTCGGTATAGAA
>CP070738.1:1335654-1340813 GCA_020347685.1 Gammaproteobacteria bacterium
TCCACCTGCACTGCAACACAGCTTGCTCAGTCGCTCTCGAGGCGCGCGGAGCGCAGCTGGCGCGTCTGCTTGGCCATGACGTGACGAACCAGCAGCTCACGGTCGCTTTCGCGCAACTGCTCGAAGTTCACCGCGACCTGCCAGGGAAACTGCGCATTGCCGTCGCTTACCCGCTCGCAGTGAATGACGCGGCTCAGATTCAGAATCCCGATCAGCGAGGGAAACAGCACCATGCGCATTTCCAGCAGGCTTCCGGTGCCGATCTCATGCTGGGAGCGGAACGCCAGGCCACCGGCGCTCAGGTTCACTTCACGGGTCGGCTGTTGATCGATATTCATTTCTTCGCTCACAAACAGCTGCGCGAGCATATTGAGTTTCTGATCGATGGCCTGCAGGCACCGCACCAGTTCCGGCGACTGGTTCTGCACCTTGTGCAGGGCTTGCGCCATGTGCCGGGACGTTGCGGTGAAACTCGATGCGACTGTGAATCGATCCGGGACACGCGCATGTATCCGTTCTGACAGTGCTTCGGTCTCATCCTCATCGATCAGCCGATAGTCGAGAGCAATCTCATCATCGATGCGAAAGTATTCCCTGCGTTCGTCACTCATGTCCGTTTCCTGAAGCTATTTAGCGCCGCCGACTTTGATGCCCAGGGTTGCCGCCTCGCGGGGCGCGGCCGGGGCGTTTCCGGAACTGCCGCCGCCCGCCTTGACGCCGCGGTCCCTGGCAACAGACTTGCCTTGCCGGGTATTCGGTGACAGCACCCAAGTCTGCGCTCCTGCGCCGCTGTCGGGGCCAGGCTGTTGCTTCCGGCCAGGCGCCTGACCGCTGATGGGCGGATTATCGCCTTCCCTGTCGTCGCCCTGCTGCAGCACGATTTCAACCCGCCGGTTCTTTGCCCGGTTCGGCGCCGTGTCATTGGCGGCAACCGGCTGGGTATCGGCAAAACCCTGAACCAGAAAACGCTCCGATGGTATATCAGTTGCCAGCATCATTTCATGTGCCACCGACACAGCACGCGCTGCCGACAGTTCCCAGTTGGACCTGAAACGCTCGGTGTAGATGGGTACGTTGTCGGTATGGCCCGCCACGATGATCTTACCCTCCGAGCCCTTGAGGATATCGGAAACCCGCTTCAGCAAGGGACGAAACGCCTGTTTCAGTTCGGCGCGGCCGGACCCGAACGACGCCTTCTCGCGCACCCGGATAATGATCTTCTGGCCGGCGGTCTCCACATCGACCGACCCGGCCTTGATTTCCTTGCCGAGCGCATTGCTGATCAGCTGCGCGCTGCGCTCGAGCTTCTTCTTGCGTTCCGCCGCCGCCCTGGCCTTGATCAGTTCATCGAGGTCACCCGGATCGACCGTCGCGGCCTGCTGCCCGGACTGCAGCGTTTCGGCATCCATTGCCTGATCGAGGCGCTGCGCCGCGAGCGCCTTGGCTTTCGCGAGTTCCTGTTTCTGCGCTTCGCTCAGGCCGCTCTCCTGGCTGCGTTGTTTGCCGGGCATCCGCTCGGCGTGATCGCCGCTTTTATCGCCGGCCGTGAGGTCGGCTTTCTTGCCCGCCTTCTGGTCAACGTTCTGGTCCGCCTGGTTGCGGGCGGGATCCTCGGGTTTCAGGGTCTTTTCACGGTCGGGTTCGTGTTTGGAGCGCGGCGTCGGCACCGGCCGGCGGCGCTCCTTGCCCAGATCCAGGTTGACGCGCAGCTCGCTGGTGGTCATCTGGCGTATTACATTGAGTTGTGTGGGCTCCGGCCGCGCCGGGCTGAACTCGCGGGCAATAACGTTGATACCCTTGGGTGGTTCCTTGACCTGAATGTCACGCTGCACGCCGAACGCGTTCTTGAGCGAACCGGCCATTTCCTTGTACTTCGACACGTCCATTTCGGAAAACGCCAGCAGCAGCACGAAGAAACACATCAGCAGCGACATCAGGTCCGCAAAGGTCATGAGCCACGCGGGCGCGGCGGCGGCCCGGGCTTGTTTTGCGGGTGCTTCGCTGGACATCACAACGATCCCTGTTCAGTGCACGCGAGCCGGCGCGGCTCAGGCGGCGTCGGCCTGCTCGCCATCCGACTCGTCGCGTTTCCCGGCGGGTAAGTAGGTCTTGAGCAGTTCTTCCATGACGCGCGGATTGAGACCTTCCTGAATCGAACCGATAGTCTCCAGGATCAGCGCCTTGTTGAGGCGCTCCTCCTGGCTGCGGTGGCTCAGTTTGTCGGCGATCGGGAGGGCGAACGCGTTGGCGATAATGGCACCGTATAAGGTGGTCAGCAGCGCGACCGCCATAGCCGGACCGATTTTTTTCGGGTCGTCCATGGCCGACAGCATCTGCACCAGCCCGATCAGGGTGCCGATCATGCCCATGGCGGGCGCCACATCTCCGATGGATTTGAAGATCGCCTGACCGCGCTCGTGGCGGTCGATCGTCATATTGATATCCTTGCCGAGCATGCTGCGCACGAACTCCGGCTCATGACCATCGACACACAGCTGGATACCGCGTTTCAGGAATTCGTTCTCGATATCGCGCCCCTCCAGGCCGAGCACGCCTTCCTTGCGCGCGATATTGGCCAGTTCTATGCCTTCCTGGATCAGCTTGCGCGGGTTTTCGGCCTTGTTGAAGAACGCCTTCATGGCGACCTTGAAGGCGGTAAAAAAGTGTCCCAGGGGAAATTTCATCAGCACGGCGAAAATGGTTCCGCCCACCACGATGAGCAGCGACGGCAGGTTGACGAATATGATCCCGCTGCCGCCTGTTATGATTGCTGCGATGATGATACCGAACGCACCTAACAGCCCGACCAGGGTAGCAAGATCCATGAAAACTCACTCCATTACAGCACGTTAGACTTTCGTACCCGCTGTATCGCCGCCTTCAGGGGAATCTTGAGCGGCACAACCACACCGAGCGCCCCCTGGGAAAATCGGATTTTTCACATCGGATCAGTATGTTGGAAATGAACCAGGCCGATATTTCGCAGCGCACCATACTCATCACCGGCTGTTCCAGCGGCATCGGCTACTGCGTCGCACACGGGCTCAAACGGCGCGGTTATCCGGTCATAGCCAGTGCCAGAAAGCCGGACGACGTAAAGCGCCTTGCCGGCGAGGGCCTGGAGTGCCTGCGGATCGACCTGGATGACCCCCATTCCATCGATCAGGCAGTAAGGGATCTGGAAAACCGGACCGGGCGGCGTATCTACGGGCTTTTCAACAATGCCGGGTTCGGCCAGCCGGGGGCGGTGGAGGATTTGCGCCGCGACGTGCTGCGCGCCCAGTTCGAGACCAACGTCTTCGGCACCCTGGAGCTGACCAACCAGCTCCTGCCCTGGATGCGCGAGGCTGGCGAGGGGCGCATTATCCAGAACAGCTCGCTGCTGGGTTTCGTTTCGCTGGCTTACCGCGGTGCCTACAACGCGAGCAAATATGCCCTGGAGGGCCTGTACGACACGCTGCGGCTGGAACTCGCGGGCACCGGCATTCACGCCATACTGATCGAGCCTGGGCCCATCACCAGCCGCTTCCGCGCCAACGCGCTCGCCGCCTACAAACGCAACATCGACATTGAAACCAGCGTCCACCGGGAAACCTACCGGGCGACCGAGGCGCGCCTGACCCGGCAGGGACCGTCGGCACCCTTCACACTGCCCCCGGAAGCGGTACTGGATAAAGTGATCAAGGCGCTGGAGAACCCGGTTCCACGCGCGCGTTACTACGTGACCTTTCCGAGTTATCTGTTTGCAGTCCTGAAACGCTGCCTGAGCACGCGCGCTCTGGACCGCGTGATGCTGGGTATTTCACGCCGGGAAGGGAGATAAGCCGGAAACAAAAAACCCACCGGTGGCAGGTGGGTTTTTTGCAGCCGGGATACCGGCAGCGACGCCGTTAGAAGTCCAGGCGTAGCCCCGCGAAGTACTCTTCATCGTCATCGTCACCGAACGCGGCATTGACATTGATGCCGATGTTCTTGGTGAGCATGAGGACACCACCGGCGACAATAAAGCTCTCATCCAGATCGCCGGAAACGTACCGGTAGGCGAGATCGATTTCCGCCTTCTTGTGGGCCTGCAGGCGGAAACCGCCTTCGTAGATACCGCCGATCTCGGTCTTGGAACTGATGCCGTCGCCGCTGCCATTCAGTTTCTGATTGAAGTAGAGCGCTTCGCCATACACATCCAGCGCCTTCATCAGGCTGTAATGGCCACGCGCACCAACCCGAAATTCCGTGAGATCGGTCGACTCGCCGGGAATATCGATGCTGCCGCGGCGAAACCCGGCGCGCAGCGCCACGTACTCGTGCACGCCAAACGAGGCATCCACCAAAGCACTGTCGATATCAATGGTGTCGCTGGGCGCATCGAGCTCGGTGCGCTGGTAACCCACGTCGGCATAGCTGTAGCTGAGACCCTTTGCCGCAACCGGGCCGCAAACCGCACACGCCAGGGCACCGATCAGCCCAGCCCTGAGAGCTTTGTTTGAATGCATCACTCCTCCTCCTGTTTTCTTATTCTGGCTGGCGCCGCAAACAGGCTAATACTACGGGCTCGCTGGCACGCCTTCAAGCGCAAATATCGGCCCGAAGACAAACAAAGGGCGGACCGAAATCCGCCCGGATTGATTGAAATTCCAACAGTTTCAGGCCGCACTCGCCTGCGACTGCCCGGCACGGAACGCCAGCCGCTCGCCCTCCACGTCGACTTCGATGACCTGGCCCGGCTGGAAACGCCCGGCCAGAATTTCCTGCGCCAGGGGATTCTCCAATTGCTGCTGGATCGCGCGCTTCAACGGTCGCGCACCATACACCGGATCGAATCCCGCCTCGCCGAGGCGGTCGAGTGCCGCGTCGGACAGCGTCAAACCGAGTTCGCGTTCGGCCAGCCGCTTGCGCAGGTAATCGATCTGGATGGCGGTAATCGACCGGATCTGCTCGCGACCGAGCGGATGGAAAACCACCGCCTCGTCGATGCGGTTGATGAATTCCGGCCGGAAATGACTGCCAACCACCTCCATGACGGCGGCTTTCATTCGCTCGTAGTTCTCTTCACCGGCCAGCTCCTGGATCTGCTGACTGCCGAGATTCGACGTCATGACAATCACGGTGTTGCGAAAGTCCACAGTACGCCCCTGCCCGTCCGTCAGGCGGCCGTCATCCAG
>CP070738.1:1340913-1343320 GCA_020347685.1 Gammaproteobacteria bacterium
CCCTTTATCAACTGCTGATACATCGTCCGCGGGAGCTGCGGACCCCCGACTCTTGGCCGGATTTGCTACAGATGACGAATCGCCTTGATCTTGCGCTGCTGAGTGAGGCGGTAGAATCGCCTCAGGGTGTTCACCAGGCCGCTGCGTGCGCCCGGTTGAAGAAACTCCTTTTCGATGTAAGAGCAGAAGCGGCCGGCGAAATAATTGGCGCTGCGGTAACGGTAGCGTTCCGCCGCATTGAGCCTCTCGTCGAATCGAGCAGCATGGAACAGCTGCGGGTACAGGGCCTTCGGTACCAGGCCGCGCAGCTGCCGGCCGAACAGGAACGCCGCCAGGATGTATTTGTCGACCTCTGCCTGCAGTTCCATTTCCAGCAGTGACACGCTGCGCTCATGGCTGGCATTCCAGGTGAGGTACAGGAAGTGGCTGATGCCTTCCAGCGCCATCCAGAAGTCGTGCAGGTTTTCCCCATGCAGGGACTCGGTGGGATCGTTGTCGTCCAGGCGTCGCAACAGATCCGGGTCCAGGTACAGCGCCAGATCGAGCGATTCGCCGTCCTGCCGGATCAGCAACTTCTCCGGCAGGTCGCGTGCATTGGGCGTGCTGTCCAGGCGCCTGGCCAAGGCCGGATCGTCGATCAGAAAGTCAGCGACCCGGTAGCCGCTCTGCACTTCGTAGATGTTCTCCAGGTGCCTCTGCAGCCGGTTCAGGAGCATGGCGCAAGCATCGCTTAATGACGGAAATCGCCACTGGCGGATTCGAGTGGCTCGATACCGAGGCTGCGCAAGCGCGTGCGGGCGCGTTTACTGCCGGTGCGGATCCACACTTCGTAGAGCCGCAGCACGTCCGCATCACTGGACAGGTTGGAGCGCTGGCTGACCTCGTTCAGCACATCGACGAAATCGGTGAATTTCTGCGTCAGCTCCTCGAACAGGAACGCGGCCCTGCTGACTGCACGGTAGCCGCGCATGGCGTCGGACAGCGAGGAGTAGGCACTGCCACCCATGGCGATGTAATAATCCACGTCCACCAGTTTGGTCTTGAGACTGTCCGAGAACACCCCGGCGATGAACAGGGCCGTGTCGCCGAGCTTCTGCAACAAACGCGTGCGTTCCAGTGCACTGTTTTCGTTCAGGGCCTCACCATAGGTGAGCGCCAGCGGTTTGATGTCCACCCCATTCTCGGTCGGTTCGAACAAGGCTTCGCTGCGGGTGAATACCGTCAGCAAATTGGTCAGATAGTGAATCGTCTCGTGTTCGGCGCTGATCTGCTGGTTATTCAGCGCGTCGCTGAGTTCGCCGTGGAAGTATTCCCGCAGCGAAGTGTGAGTAAGGACTGAACCGGCATTGAAATCTGAAATCATATCGTCACCACCTTTGCTGTTCCGCCACCGGATAGGCCAGCAAGCTTCATGCCTCCAGCGGCCGCCTGCGGGCACACCCCGTTCGATATCCTCTTTCCCAGTATAGAAATCATAGCCCTGATTAAAAGATTATATTCACTGATAAATTTTGCTATGGTTTGCCTTTGTGCCGCGCCGGGACGCCCTCGGCGTCGTCCGGGTTGACCGCTTTGCCGGTGAAACACTTTTTTCGGCGCGGCCCCTTGAAACCCTTCCACCCATCCCCATTTTCCCGCCTGAGCCGGCTCACGAAGGGCCGCTGTTTGCTGTATTTATTTCGTCAATACAGTTAGTTGAATCGTTCTATTGGAGGTTAGCGCGGTGAAAATTCGACCCTTACAAGATCGCGTCCTGATCAAACGACTGGACCAGGAAACAACGTCCCCCGGCGGCATCGTTATCCCCGATACGGCGGCAGAGAAGCCCATCCTCGGCGAAGTGGTCGCCGCCGGCGCCGGCAAGCGGCTGGACAACGGCGAAGTGCGCAAGCTCGCGGTCAGCGTCGGCGACCGGGTGCTGTTCGGCAAATTCTCCGGCACCGAAGTAAAGCTCGACAACGTGGAATACCTCGTGATGCGCGAAGACGACATCATGGGGATCGTTGAAAAGTAATGGCTCGTTCTGGTTAAAACTGTGGAGGTAAATAAAGTATGACCGCCAAGCAAGTCACCTTCTCCGACAAGGCCCGGCAGCGCATGATGCACGGGGTCAATATTCTCGCCGATGCGGTGAAAGTCACGCTGGGACCCAAGGGGCGCAACGTGGTGCTCGAAAAAAGCTTCGGTGCACCGCTCGTTACCAAGGATGGCGTCAGCGTCGCCAAGGAAATCGAACTGAGCGACAAGCTGGAAAACATGGGCGCCCAGATGGTCAAGGAAGTCGCGTCCAAGACCGCCGACGTCGCCGGCGACGGCACCACTACCGCGACGGTGCTGGCGCAGGCGATCCTGCGCGAGGGCCTGAAATCGGTGGCCGCCGGCATGAACCCGATGGACCTCAAGCGCG
>CP070738.1:1343420-1349049 GCA_020347685.1 Gammaproteobacteria bacterium
TGCCCAGGCAAAACCCGGTACATCCCGGTACACCAGGCCATCGACGCGGCCCGCCGCCCCCGGCACCAGGCCCGGATAATGTTCGCCTTTGACCGCGCGGCGTTCATAGCCACGCAACGTCCCGGGCAGCCGCACCGGCAGGCATCCCGCCACGTCCTGCATAATGTCCTCGCACATCAGTGTTCCATAGACGAACAGGTTGCGCATAGATTTTCGCTCCTGGCATGGCGCATACCGATCGGCCCATCTGCGCAACAATACAACCGCTGCCGCATCTGCCAAAGCGGTATTATGGCCGGTGGCATGGCGCGGAAAGCCGGCGCCGCAATGCGCCTCCCGCCAGGCACAATCACTCCGCCGCCTTGAGCTGCGCCTCCAGATAGGTACGCACGCGTTCGATGCCTTCCACCCCGCCCAACATGACGGTCAGCGGCGAGAAGCCGCCGAATGCCTCGCAGGGGCTGCGTACCCACCAGTCGGCGACCGACTGGTCCGCGTGGAGACGTTTGAGGGCGCGATCGATTGCCAGCAGATGCCCGGCACGCTCCAGCACGGCGGCTTCGTTCGGCAACAGGCCCGTGCGCGTGATGTCGGACATGTCGGCAACGCCGAGGAGTTCCGCCTGCCTGGTCTCGTGCAGAGCCCAGCGCTCGAGCAGCGAACGCACGGCTTCGCCGACAGCCCGGCGCGCTTCGGGGGTCTGCAACTGCGCCAATAATGAACCAGTCATTGGCTGTGCACTTTGCCTGACAATGAGTTGCTACCAGCCACGGGCAGTTTTCTACAGCGTTTCGAGCAGCCGCACCAGGCGTTTGAGCCTGCTGTCCTCTTCGAGCGCGCCCTGCCAGAATCTGTACGTCCTGGCCTCGCCCTGTGCCCCCAGGGTCAGGCACGCCTCGAACGCCTCCGCCTGTTCCGGCATCGGATGCTCACCGGGTTCATCGAGGTCCCTGATGGCGGCCAGCAGGTTCTGTTCCTGCTCGACACTCAGTCGACCGCTGCGCGGCGGCTGGCTGGTATAGGTACCACCGCTGACCCGGTATTCTCCGCTATCGCTGATCTCCACATCGAAGGCGAAGTCCTCTTCGCCCACCACCTGAAATTTGACTGGAATCATCGGTCTGCACCTTCAGCTGTTAAAACCCTCGAGGCGGTCGCGGGAGACCATTAGCGCGCATCGGAACGGGCCACCGCGCACCCGTCCCCGAATCACCGCTGATCGATCATGTCCGTCAAGGCCCGCAGCAGGTCGACCGCCGATAACATGCCCACCAGGCTTTCGGTCTTGTCCAGCACGGGCACCGCGCCGACATGATGGTCGACCAGCACGCGGGCCGCCTTGCGCAGGGTGTCGTAGGTATGTACCAAGTGCACGTGCCTTATCATCACGTCGCGGACCAGCATGTCATCGTCGAGATAGTAGACGTGTGCCAGGTCACGCGCTTCATCGACCCAGTCCGGCCGGCGCAGCTCGCGGTCGCTGACGATACCCTCCAGCTTACCGTCCTCGCCGACCACCGGCAGGTGCCGTATGCCGTGCTCTCTCATTGTGAAAAAGGCATCGCGCACGCCGGTATCCGGCGCAATCGAAATGACCTTAGTGGCCATGTAGTCAGTCACCTTGGCAGGCATACCCCCGGCTCCTGTTCTGATTTTCAGCGTCTCTAACGGACCCAAGCCAAGGATAATACCTCCTGGCCGGGCGAGGGTGCACCTTTCTGCACCCGCTCCCCGCGCCCATCGGAACTGCCAGCTTGACCGGGTTACTCAATGATATGACGTGGAAAATTCCGCGCAGCACCAAGCGACGAAGACCCAAGCACGCCCACATTCCATGGCGCTTGAGCCCCCCGTACGTCGCCGTGTACGGCGGTTGACCGCAGCCCGGTACCAACTGCTATGCTGGTTGGTACTCAAATCAGGTCCAAAAAACAGAAGCGGCATGCACCCGTGCCGCCATTCCACACCAATCCACCAGGAGTGCTTTTCCCGATGAACCGTTCTAACCAAACCACGTCCCTGTTTCTCCGTTGCACCTCCGTACGCGCGCTGCTCGCGCTTTTGGCTGTCGCCGCACTGGGCACCGTGATGCCCTCGCAGGCGGAGCCGCCGGCCGCGCAGGGGGACTCGATGCAGGCCGCCAGGCAATTGCACGGCGAGTACGTGGAACTGCAGAATCGCCTCAGCCTGATCCAGGAGAAGACCATGGAGGCCCACCCGGAGCTGCAGAAGCAGGAACAGGCCTTTCTTGACCTGATGATGGCGAAGATGACCAGCAGCGGCGGCGGGAGCCCGAAGGATGACCTGGTCGCGATCGAGAAGCTGGAGCAGAAGCTGCGCAGCGAAGACACCCCCGATAGCGAGCGCCAGGCGCTGATGGCCGAGTACCAGGAAAAGGCGATGGCGTTCCGCACCGCGCAGGTCCAGGCGCTCAAGGATCCCGAAGTGCAAAAGGCGCAGGGCGCGCTGCGGGACGCTACCCTGGCAGCCATGAAACAGCAGGACCCCCAGACCGAACAGCTGATGCAGCAGCTGGAACAGAAACAGGACGAGATGAAGCAGATGCTTGAGGCCGCCGGCCACGCGCAATGACGTAACGTCGGCGATGCGATACTGGGGCTGGACCACGCATCAGCCCGATGGTTCTGGAACCTGAAGCGCAACGGCTGTAACGAAAACGGCGCTGCTGCACGACAGCCACCAGCGCGGCGATAACGCGCCGGCAGCGGCGGCCAGCCGGGCGCGGCGGGCAGCGGCCCCGCCCATCCCAATAAAGTGCGTCTCCCTCAGGCTGAACCAAACAGGAGTGGTGCACGCTGTCCGCGGCCGCTCTCAGTCGGAACCCGGCTGGGCGCCGTTTTCGGCAGGTTCTTCGGTACCGAGCCAGAAGCTCAGGCTTTTGTCGAGGAACTCGGTCCACGGCATGTAGTGCGACCCGTCACAGGAGAAGTTCAGACCCACCATGCCGTTGAAGATGTTCACCGAACCGGCACGCAGGTAAATGGTCTCATCCATGAAGCGCAACTCGCGGAAGGTGCGAAACACCTCGCCGACCCGCTCAAGCGGAATCACCGCGTCGCCCGGGTAGGCGCGAGTCGGATAGGCGAGGCAGATTCCCGGGTCGGTCAGGTCCTCGATGTCGAGAATCCGGTAGCGGAACGGATCGTCGATCAGCCACAAGGTGGCGCGCGAACTGGAGAAATGCAGCTTGGCATGGAACACGCCGTGCACAGCGACCAGCTCAGCCATGAGATCGAGAACCTCGTCTACGCGCGCGTCCATGGGGCTCTCGACCCGCTGCTGGGCGAACAGCCCGCCGCGGATCGCCGGGTCTCCCTTCATCTGCACCCACTGCTCCGGCTGCCGGTACAGTTCGCGGGTGAGCGGCAGCTCACGCAGGTCGAAGTCCGCACCCAGGTAGCCGAGCAACTCCCCGTTGGCATCCTCGATGCGTTGCACTGCAGTCAGTGACGGGCGGCGCGCGTTGCGACTGATATAGGCGTCGGACAGCGAGAAGCGTTCGCCGGCGATCGCCTCGGCCAGGTAGGGTCGCGCGCTGCGGTCGCGTCCGAAATGCTCCGGCAGCAGGCCCCGAGGGGAAACGTTGGAGGTGATCTGCTGCGCGCCGGCATCCAGCACGTAGAGATACTTGCAGGAAGGCAGCGCGGCGAGGCCCTCGGTCAGCCGATCTTCAAGTGCGGTACGCTGCGGCCACACCTCGCGGCATACGCGGGCCAACCGCTTGAGCGGTGACACAAGCCGGCCGCGTAACAGCATCCGCTGGCGCGCGACGGCGGTTCTCAACGCTTTCCCCATAGAGTTCTCTCCGCTGACAGCCGGTTTATACCACAATGCGGGCCGCCGTAGCGCCGCCACGCGGTTCCACCTGTCAGGCCTTTTACCGTAGTATGATGCGCTCTTGCGGGAACACCCCCGCGACGCACAACGGGCACGCAATGACACCCAGGGACATATTCACCGCCCTTCGCCAGGACGTGATCGGTCAGGACCGGGCGCTCCAGGACATGGCGGTCGCCATCTACAAGCACCTGATTCAGCACTCGGTGGGCAACGTGCTGCTGATCGGCAATTCGGGCACCGGGAAGACCACCATCATGCGGGCCGCGGAGCGGTTTTTCGCCCAGGCCAAAGGCTTCGAGAAGTTCTCCACCATTATCCGCATCAACGCCAACCTGGTTGCCGACCTGGCGAGCCGCGGCGCACAAAGCAACGTGGTCATGGACCGGCTGGCGCGCCAGGCCGCCACCCTGCTCGGCGAGCGCGCTGATCTCGACACCATGCTGGACTACGTTTCGCACGGCATTGTCTGTGTCGATGAAGTCGACAAGATACGGGCGGTGGTCGGCGGGGAAGCAAACGTCAAGGGCATCGTCGCCCAGGACAGTCTGCTCACCCTGATGGAAAACGAAAATATACAGGTCGAATTGCCCTACTTCGAGGCGGGCAGCTGGCGTTCGGTGACCACGCCGGTCAACACCCAGCACATTCTGTTCGTCGCCGGTGGCGCTTTCGAAGAACTGTATGACCAGGTGTTTCAGCGCGTCACCCAGAAATCCGGTGCCGACAAGTTCTACAAGCTGGTGCCGCGGGCCGACGGCAGCCTGGAGCGCCGCTTTGTCTTTGACATGGCGAATCACCTGGCCATGGAAGACATCTTCAACTACGGCATGACCCCGCAGTTCCTGTCGCGCTTCGACAGTATCGTCATGCTGCGCGATTTCAGCGCGCCCGACCTGGTCAGGATCTTCCGCGACATCCCCGGTGCCATCTGGCCCATCGCGGTCGATTATTTCAAACACACGGGAATCACCCTCAGCATTTCAGAGGAAGCCGCGTTTATGATCGCCGACAAGGCGGCGCGCAAGAATCGTCTCGGCGCGCGAGCGCTGCGCGAAGTGTTCGGGACCATAGTCAAAGGTCTGGAATTCGATCCACTCGCTTCGGGGCTGGTGCGGGAACAGGACGGACAGCAGGTACTGGAGATCAGCAAAGAGGTTGTCGAGACCGCTCATCCCGGGTAGAGGCGTGACGACGGGTGCCGACGCCGCGACCGGTTTCGCCCTGCCATGGCGTCCGCTACTATAGTTGTCACTAATCAGCGGGCTCGGTCCCGGCCGGCCCGAAACACGGAGACCAAATCCTCATGATCGAAATCAGGCACAAAGACAGCGGGGCGTTGATCCGTACTATCGACGCAGACACACTGGCGGGGGTGGACTTTCGTGAGGACAGTATCGCCGGTGCCGATTTACAGGGACAAGATCTCAGTGGCGCGCTGCTGCAGGGGGCCGACTTCAGCCACTGCGACCTCAGGGGTGCCAGTCTGGTCGGGGCTCAGCTGCAGGAGGCGAATTTCAGCCATGCAAATATGGAAAAAGTGGACCTGCGGCATGCCCGGATGCTCGGCACCCACCTCGATCACGCCGATTTGAACGGCGCCAACTTTCAGGGTGCAAAGCTGGGCGACGGTAATCCGGCGCGCGGAGCGGTGCTGTCCCACGCATCGCTCAGAGCGGCCCGGCTGAGGTCCTGCGACATGCGTCGCGCAGAATTCCACAGCGCCGATCTGAGCGACGCGGATCTGTCGCATGCGGATCTGTCCGATGCC
>CP070738.1:1349149-1352026 GCA_020347685.1 Gammaproteobacteria bacterium
TCCATCGAAACGATTCAGCTGCAGAACCGCCCGGCCGCCGAGTTGATACCGGTCATCCAGCCGATGCTGGATGCCGATGGCTCGGTAACCGGTCAGGGTTTCCAGCTGTTCGTGCGCAGCAACGAGCGCAACCTGGCGCAGATCCGGCAGCTGGTCGAGAAACTCGACACGGCAGCCAGACAGCTGCTGATTTCGGTGTTCCAGGGCAGTGAGCGCGACCTGCGGGCACTGGCCGTCAGCGGCGGGTTCCGCTACCAGGACAGCAACGCCGACATCGCTGTCGGCTCCGGCGGCCGCCCGTCACGAGGCGCCGACGTAACCTATAGCACCCGCGGCACAGAGATCACTGGCAGCACCCTGAGTACGCGCGGGCGCCTGTCGGACAACCCGATCCACCAGCTGCGCGTCAGCGAAGGCAGCGAAGGCTATATCGAAACCGGCGCATCGATACCCTATTTTTCGGGCAGCACCTGGCTGGGGGCACATCGCCCGGTCGTGGAAGCGGGCGTCGAGTACAAGGACGTCACCACCGGCTTCTATGTACTGCCGCGGGTGCACGGTGAGCAGGTGACCGTGGAGATCAGCCCCCATAAGGACGCGCTCAGCCGTTCGCACGGCGGGGCCATCGACACGCAGCGCGCCTCCACCACGGTGACCGGCCCAATCGGCCAGTGGATACCCATCGGTGGCGTGACCGATCAGACCCGCCGCTCCAGCGGCAGTATCGGTACCTATTCGTCCACACACAGCAGAACCAATGACAGCATCTGGATAAAGGCCGATGTCGTCCAATAAGACAAACAAACCCGCGTAGTCGCAGCCAAGGAGAACACATGTTCGGATTTCAGGAGTTCGTGCTTTTGATACTGGTACTGGCCGTCGTGCTGGTGGCCATGGGGGTGAAATCCGTGCCCCAGGGAACCGAGTACACCGTGGAACGATTCGGACGCTATACGCGTACCCTGCGCCCCGGGCTGAACCTGATCACACCCATCATCGATCGCGTCGGTTCCAAGCTGAATATGATGGAGCGGGTCATGGACGTGCCGTCCCAGGAGGTCATCACCCGTGACAACGCCATGGTGACCGTGGACGGTGTGGTGTTCTTCCAGGTGCTGGACGCCGCCAAGGCCGCCTATGAGGTGAGCCAGCTGGAACTGGCCATCCTGAACCTGACCATGACTAACATCCGTACCGTGATGGGCTCCATGGATCTGGACGAACTGCTGTCACAACGCGACAAGATCAACGCCCAGCTGCTCACCGTGGTCGACGACGCCACCACGCCCTGGGGCGTCAAGGTGACGCGTATCGAGATCAAGGATATTACGCCACCGCGCGACCTGGTCGACGCCATGGCGCGGCAGATGAAAGCCGAGCGTCTGAAGCGCGCCAATATCCTCGATGCCGAGGGTGTCCGGCAGTCGGAGATACTGAAGGCCGAGGGCGAAAAGCAGGCCGCGATCCTGGAGGCGGAAGGCCAGCGGCAGGCGGCGTTCCTGGAGGCCGAGGCGCGCGAGCGCGAGGCACAGGCGGAAGCGAAAGCCACCCAGATGGTGTCGGAAGCCATCGCCAAGGGTGACCTCAATGCCATCAACTATTTCGTCGCCACCCGCTACGTGGAAGCGCTGCAGAGCATCGCTACTTCGCCCAACGAAAAACTGGTCTTGATGCCGCTGGAAGCCGCCAGTGTCATCGGCGCACTGGGCGGCATCAGCGAGCTGGCCAAGCAGGCCATGGGGCGGCAGGCACAGGGACCCCAGGCCTGATGGAGAGCGTCACCTACTGGCACTGGTGGATACTGGCCGCCGCCCTCATCATTCTGGAGGTGTTCGCCCCGGGCGCGTTTTTCCTGTGGCTGGGCATCGCCGCCGGCGTGGTGGGTGGCCTGATCTACCTGGCGCCCGCGCTGGGCTGGGAGTACCAGGTGCTGGTCTTCTCCGTGCTTTCGGTGGCCAGCATCCTGGTGTGGCGCAGGTATTTTCGCACCACCCCGGAGGAAACCGACGAACCGGCGCTGAACCGTCGTGGCGAACAGTACGTCGGGCGCGTCTTTACCCTGGCCGACCCTATTGTCAACAGCATGGGCAAGATCCGCGTCGATGACACGACCTGGAAAATCCGCGGGGAAGACTGCGCCGTGGGAACACGGGTGCAAGTCACCGGCGTGGACGGAACCATACTCGAGGTGGAATGCAAGGACTGAGGGGCTCTGGCCATCGCGTGCCTGGACGCGCTGGTCAGAGCCGCAAGCGCCGCCAGGCACCGGAGCTTCAACACGCGACCTCCGCGCAGAGCGGCTTCCACCCGGAAGCTGACTAGCGGTCTGGCAGCGCCGGCATCTCGTCCTTGCGCAATTTTTTATACTCGCTGAAAGGTGCATCGCTCAACTTGCCATTGGCGACGCTTGCCACGCCGTACTGCTCGCCGCTGCGAGTGTCCTTTATCTCTACCGGGAAACCCTCGATATCCGCCATCATGGAGGAATCGAAGCCGCCCGCCATGGGGCCCGCCATCTCGCTGGCCTGCTGGGCCATGGAACGCATGAACGCCATCATGGCGCTGAGGGTGGCAAAGTCATCCCCGGACATGCCGGCCCCGGCTTTCTCGGCAATACAGACGTCCGCAACCGGCGTCTTGCCTTCGATCACCTGGTAGTCGTTGCACTTGAAGCCGTTCACCTCGCGGCTGCCCTTCTTCACCGTCTTGATGTCGGGCTTGGCCGCCGGCTGGCCGTTGCCCGCCGCGTCCATCATGGCACCCATGCGCTGTTCCATCATGCGCCGCTGGTCCTCGGGCAGGTGCTGCAACTGGGCGCGCATGGCCTCCATCTGGGCCGCTATTTCCTCACGCATGGCGCCCATGGCCTCGGCCTGC
>CP070738.1:1352126-1355398 GCA_020347685.1 Gammaproteobacteria bacterium
CCGGCGGAGAAGCTCCAGCACCCGCACTAGGCCCGAGTCAGGGTTGTGCGGCGCCGGTCGCGACCCTGTGTTGCAGCGCCATTAGCGGCGCAACGACCGAATCGGCCGGCGCGAAAAACAGGGCGCGGCTTGACGAATGTCATTGTCAATCAGCGGCGCAGGCGCTGAGAATTCTCCTCGGGTGAACACAAGTAACGGCGTGGTGTGACGCCCGTGGCAGGACAACGACGGAAAACTACTGGGGAACACTATGACAGTGAAACAGATCAAGTTCGGCGATGACGCGCGCCAGCACATGGTGCGGGGCGCGGGCATCCTGGCCCGGGCGGTAAAAGCCACGCTGGGCCCCAAGGGTCGTAACGTCATACTCAAGAAGAGCTTCGGCGCACCCGCGATGACCAAGGACGGGGTCTCCGTGGCCAAGGAGATCGAACTGGAAGACGAGTTCGAGAACATGGGTGCCCAGATGGTCAAGGAAGTCGCCGCACACACCTCGGACATCGCCGGCGACGGCACCACCACGGCGACGGTGCTGGCCTATTCCATGCTGCAGGAGGGGCTCAAGGCGGTCGCCGCCGGGATGAACCCGATGGACCTCAAGCGCGGTATCGACAAGGCCGTCGAGCAGGCGGTCGAAGAGCTGAAAAATCTGTCCACGCCCTGTACCGACAGCAAGTCGATTGCCCAGGTGGGCACCATTTCGGCGAACCTGGATGCCGATATCGGCCAGATCATCGCCGACGCCATGGAGAAAGTCGGCAAGGAAGGCGTCATCACGGTGGAGGAGGGTTCCGGCCTTGCCAACGAGCTGGAAGTGGTCGAGGGCATGCAGTTCGACCGCGGCTACCTGTCGCCGTACTTCATCAACAAGCCCGAGGACATGTGTGCCGAGCTCGAGGACGCCTATATCCTGCTGTACGACAAGAAGCTGTCGAATATTCGCGAGCTGTTGCCGCTGCTGGAAGGCGTCGCC
Source organism: Gammaproteobacteria bacterium (assembly GCA_020347685.1). Taxonomy (GTDB): domain Bacteria; phylum Pseudomonadota; class Gammaproteobacteria; order DSM-19610; family DSM-19610; genus Thiogranum. The sequence continues at coordinate 1,353,100 of CP070738.1, forward strand.
AAGAGCGGCCGCCCGCTGCTGGTGGTGGCCGAAGAGGTCGAGGGCGAGGCGCTGGCGACACTGGTGGTCAACGCCATCCGCGGCATCATCAAGGTAGCCGCCGTGAAAGCGCCCGGTTTCGGTGACCGGCGCAAGGCGATGTTGCAGGACATGGCCGTGGTCACCGGCGGCAGCGTGATTTCCGAAGAGGTTGGTCTGACCCTGGAGAAGGCAACGCTGGATCACCTGGGTGCCGCCAAGCGGGTGGTGGTCGACAAGGACACCACAACCATCGTCGGTGGCAACGGCAGTAGCGAGGAAATCCAGGCGCGCATCACCCAGCTGCGCCGGCAGGTCGAGGACGCCAGCTCGGACTACGACAAGGAGAAACTGCAGGAACGCGTGGCCAAGCTGGCCGGCGGTGTCGCGGTGCTCAAGGTGGGTGCGGCGACCGAAATGGCCATGAAGGAGAAAAAAGACCGGGTCGAGGATGCCATGCACGCGACCCGCGCCGCGGTCGAAGAGGGCGTGGTGCCGGGCGGCGGGGTGGCGCTGATCCGCGCGCGCCAGGCCATGCAGGCGCGCGGGCTGAAGGATGACAACCCGGACCAGAACATAGGTATCGATATCGTGCTGCGCGCCATGGAGCAGCCGCTGCGCGAAATCGTGGCCAACGCCGGCGTCGAACCGTCGGTGGTGGTAAACAAGGTCAAGGAGAATGTCGGGCGTTTCGGGTACAACGCCCAGACCGGTGAGTACGGCGACATGATGGAAATGGGTATTATCGATCCGACCAAGGTGGTGCGCGTGGCGCTGCAGAATGCCGCCTCGGTCGCCGGCCTGATGATCACCACCGAGGCGATGATCGGTGAACTGGCACGGCCCGAGCCGATGCCGCACGGCATGGGCGAAGCGGGCCTGATGTAAAGGCGCGCGGGTCAGCGCACCACGCTACGCAGTCGCCAGCCGCACGGAACGAAACAGTGGTTCCCACAGCCATGATCATGACGGCGGGTACGCTCGTCGGAGGCATCGGGCTGTTCCTGCTCGCCATGAAGATGATCACGGACGGGCTCAGGCTCGCGGCGGGCGATGCGCTGCGCGACATTCTCGGCGACTCGACCCGCAGCCCGGCGCGCGGCATCGCCTCGGGTGCCGTCATTACTTCCCTGGTGCAGTCTTCCAGCGCGGTCACGGTCGCCACTATCGGTTTCGTCAATGCCGGACTGCTCACGCTCTATCAGGCGCTGGGCGTTGTGTACGGCGCCAACATCGGCACCACCATGACCGGCTGGCTGGTCGCCGCCATGGGTTTCGATATCAAGGTGGAACTGTTCGCGCTGCCGATGGTTGGCGCGGGCATGTTGCTCACCCTCACCGGCCCCCGCCAGCGTCGCGGCGCGCTGGGTGAAGCGCTGGCCGGCTTCGGCCTGTTTTTCATCGGTGTCGACGTGCTCAGGGAAGGCTTCGGCGGCATGACTGCCAGCATCGATCTGCAGCAGCTGTCCCCGGAGGGGGTGGGCGGACTGCTGTTGTTCGTCTGGATCGGCTTCATCATGACCACGCTGATGCAGTCCTCGAGCGCCGCGATCGCGCTGATTCTGACTGCGGCGGGGGGCGCGCTGCTGTCACTGTATGGTGCCGCGGCGCTGGTGATCGGCGCCAACATCGGCACCACCTCGACGGCGGCACTGGCGGCGATCGGCGCCACCCCCAATGCGCGGCGTGTCGCCGCCGCGCATATCGTGTTCAACGCTTTCACCGCGGCGGTGGCGCTGGCGCTGCTGCCGCTCATGCTGTGGCTGGTCCAGCTCGCCGCGCAGGCATTGCGGCTGGAACTCGCGCCGGCCGTGGCGCTGGCGCTGTTCCATACGGTATTCAACCTGCTCGGCGTGTTGCTGCTGTGGCCGCTGACGCGCCGGCTGTGCAGCTGGCTGGAGCGCCACTTCCAGACCCGGGAGGAAGTCGCAGGGCGTCCGCAGTATCTCGACAAGACGGTGGCCGAAACGCCGTCGCTGGCGCTGCGTGCCCTGGCGCTGGAACTGTGTCGGCTGTCGGCTCTGGCGCGTACCATCGCCGGCCGCGTAGTGACCGAACCGAGCTGGATGGCGCGGCAGCTCGACGCCGAACGCAATAGCGCGGAGCGGCTGGTGCTCGCCATCGGCGAGTTTGTTGCCAGGTTGCAGCGCGGGGCCCTGAGCGCCGAAGTTGCCGACCTGCTGGCGCAGGTGTTGCGCGCCGCCAATTACTTTCTGTCGGTCGCCGAAACCGCACAGGACGTGGCCAGCTATAGCGGCGTTGCGGGCAAAGTCGCGCAACG
>CP070738.1:1355498-1360735 GCA_020347685.1 Gammaproteobacteria bacterium
CAGGCCTGGAACGAGGTCGCTGCAAAGAACAACCGGCTGGTCGTCCGGCTGGAACCGGAATAAGGAGGCACGCCAAGCTCCCGAACGCCCGGCGCCGCCGCGCGTTCAGGCCTTCTTGTAGATCTCCGCCCCGCCCTGCACGAATTCGGCCGATTTCTCTTCCATGCCCTTGCTGAGCGCCTCGCGCTCCGACATGCCGTGTTCGCGCGCGTAGTCGCGCACGTCCTGGGTGATCTTCATGGAACAGAAATGCGGTCCGCACATGGAGCAGAAATGCGCCACCTTGGCGGAGTCCTTGGGCAGGGTCTCGTCGTGGAATTCCCGCGCCTTCTCGGGATCCAGCCCCAGATTGAACTGGTCTTCCCAGCGGAATTCGAAACGCGCCTTGGACATGGCATTGTCGCGCACCTGCGCGCCCGGGTGTCCCTTGGCGAGATCGGCGGCGTGGGCGGCGATCTTGTAGGTGATGATGCCCTCGCGCACGTCCTGCTTGTTGGGCAGGCCCAGGTGTTCCTTGGGCGTGACATAACACAGCATGGCGGTGCCGTACCAGCCGATCTGAGCGGCACCGATGGCCGAGGTGATATGGTCGTAGGCGGGCGCGATATCGGTGGTGAGCGGCCCCAGGGTGTAGAACGGCGCCTCGTAGCAGTCGCGCAGCTCCTTGTCCATGTTCTCCTTGATGAGCTGCATGGGAACGTGCCCCGGACCCTCGATCATCACCTGCACATCGTGATCCCAGGCGATGCGGGTCAACTCGCCGAGGGTTTCCAGCTCGCCGAACTGGGCGGCGTCGTTGGCGTCTGCCAGCGAACCGGGCCGCAGGCCGTCGCCCAGCGAGAAGGACACATCATAGGCCTGCATGATTTCGCAGATCTCGGCGAAATGGGTGTAGAGAAAGTTCTCCTGGTGATGCGCCAGGCACCACTTGGCCAGTATCGAACCGCCGCGCGACACGATGCCGGTGACCCGGTCCGCGGTCAGCGGCACGTACTGCAGACGCACGCCGGCATGAATGGTGAAATAGTCGACGCCCTGCTCGGCCTGCTCGACGAGGGTATCGCGGAACAGCTCCCAGGTGAGCTCCTCGGCCTTGCCGTCGACTTTCTCCAGCGCCTGGTAGATGGGCACCGTGCCCACCGGCACCGGGGAGTTGCGCAGAATCCATTCGCGCGTCTCGTGAATGTTCTTGCCGGTGGACAGATCCATCACCGTGTCGCCGCCCCAGCGCGTCGACCACACCATTTTCTCCACTTCCTCGGCGATCGAAGAGGTCACCGCGGAATTGCCGATGTTGGTATTGATCTTCACCAGGAAGTTACGCCCGATGATCATCGGCTCCAGCTCGGGGTGGTTAATGTTGGCCGGGATGATGGCGCGTCCGCGCGCAATCTCATCGCGCACGAATTCGGGCGTCACCCTGTCGGGAATACTGGCCCCGAAGCTGTGCCCCTTGTGCTGGCGCAGCAGGCCGCTGTCGGCGAGCATTTCCAGGCGCAGGTTCTCGCGGATCGCCACGTACTCCATTTCCGGCGTGATGATGCCCTTGCGGGCGTAGTGCATCTGGGTGACATTGGCGCCGGCTTTGGCCCGGCGCGGCCGGCGAATGTGCTCGAAGCGCAGTTGTGCCAGCGCCGCGTCGGCCGCGCGCAGCTGGCCGAACTCGGAGCTGGGTCCCGGCAGCCACTCGGTGTCATTGCGCTCGTCGATCCAGGCGCCGCGCACATCCGGCAGGCCCTTGAGCAGATCGATGTTCGCCGCCGGGTCGGTGTAGGGGCCGGAGGTGTCGTAGACGGTGATGGGGGGATTGTTTTCGGCGCCAAAGCTGGCTGCGGTATCGGCCTGCTGGATTTCGCGCATGCCGACGCGCAGATCGGGGCGCGAACCCGGCACATAGATCTTGCGCGAACCGGGGTACGGCCGGGTGACCTCCTCGGACAGGCGGGCGGTCTTCTGGACAAACTCTTCCGGGATGGCGCTCATGGTCCTTTCCCTCACTCAGTGTATAGGTCAAATAGCACGGGGAAAGGCTGATGCAGATTTCAGCTTCCCTGCGCTGGTATTAACCGGATCAGGTTCAAAGGGTGTGTCTCAGCCCCTCTTGGTGAGGAGCACCCCTAGCTGCAGGCTGACAAAGTATCTTAAAGGTGGCATCTATTGCAAGCACGCCGGCCTGCCAGTACCCTTTGACCGAATCAGCAGCGGGAAATACCTCAATGAGCGCAATGAATATAGAACAGGCCCGGTTCAATATGATCGAGCAGCAGATCCGTCCCTGGGACGTGCTCGATGACCGGGTGCTGCAGGTAATTTCCGGCACCCCGCGCGAGGAATTCGTTCCCGAGCGTTACCGGGCGCTGGCATTCTCGGACATCAGTATTCCGCTCGAGCACGGCGAAGTCATGATGCCGCCCAAGCTGGAAGGCAAACTGTTGCAGAGCCTGACCCTGCAGCCGACCGACAGCGTGCTCGAAATCGGTACCGGCAGCGGCTACCTCACTGCCTGCCTGGCGAAGCTGGCCGGTCAGGTCCATTCCGTGGACATCCACGCAGACTTCGTCGAACAGGCGCGCAACAAACTCCAGCAGCACGGCATTGGCAACGTGTCCCTGGAGGTGAGCGATGCAGCCAGCGGCTGGAGCGCGGGCGGTGGCTTCGACGCCATTGCGGTTACCGGCTCACTGCCGGTCCTGCACCAGGGTTTTCACAACGCGCTCAACCCGGGCGGCCGGCTGTTCGTCATCACCGGCAAACCCCCCATTATGCAGGCGCTGCTGATTACGCGCGTCGGCGACCAGGAGTGGAATCAGGAAAGCCTGTTCGAGACCGCCATCCCGCCCCTGGTCAACGCCCCGCAACCCGAGGCATTCACGTTCTGACGCATGCGCGAGTTCACCGCGAGAGAGCTGCGCGCCTACCTCGAATCGGCGTCACCGAAACCCTTGCTACTCGATGTGCGCGAGCCGTGGGAATTCGAAACGGCCCGTATTGAAGGCGCCACCCTGGTACCGATGCGCAGCATCCCCACCCGGGTGCAGGATTTCGACAAACAGCAGGAAATCGTAGTCATCTGTCACCACGGTGTGCGCAGCCGCATGGTCGGCCTGTTCCTGGAAAACCACGGCTTCAGCAACATCATCAACCTGACCGGAGGAGTCGACGCCTGGGCCCGTGACATCGATCAGCACATGGCTACTTACTGAATGACACTGCTGCAACGTCTGTGCGTACTCGGATTGCTGCTGGGCTGCACCGCCGCGCGGGGCGCCGACCTGATTACCGTATACCGGGAAGCGGCGCGAACCAATCCACAACTGGCCGCCGCCGCGGCCAGTCTGCAGGCGGTGCGCGAAAGCCGTCCGCAGGCGATGGCCGGTCTGCTGCCGAGCATCGATGCCACCGGCGTCATCGAACGCCAGCGCCTGAAGGACCTCAACCAGTCCGCACCCGCCGACACTGTCACCAACAAACTGGCCAGCCTCGACCTGATTCAGCCGCTGTTCCGCTACGACCGCTGGATTCAGCTCGAGCAATCCGACAGCGAAATCGCGCGCGCCGAGGCCGAATATGCGGCCGCCGAACAGGAACTGATGGTGCAGGTGGCCGAGCGCTACTTCAGCGTACTGGACGCGCAGGACAACCTGGAATTTGCCGAGGCCGAGAAGAGCGCCATCGGGCGACAGCTGGACCAGGCCACGCAGCGCTTCGAGGTGGGCCTGATCGCCATTACCGACGTCAAGGCCGCCCAGGCCCGCTATGATCTGTCGGTCAGCCAGGAGATACGCGCTCTCAGCCTGCTGGTGGAAGCCAAGGACGCGTTGCGCGAAATCGCCGGCGAGTTCTATGACGAACTCGCCCTGCTCAAGCCCGACCTGGAACTGGTGCGGCCCAATCCAGATTCGGCGGATGCCTGGATCGAGCAGGCCAGGCAACAGAATCTCAGCGTACTGGCCGCCCAGGCCGGCGCCGAAACAGCGCGCCAGCAAATCCGCCTGCAGCGCGCCGGCCACTACCCGACGCTCGACCTGAACGCCACCACCGGCTACGTGGAACGCAACTTTGGCGGCGTGGTACCCCAGGAACGCAACGACAGCTCTATAGGTCTGCAGCTGAACATACCGCTGTATGAAGGCGGCAGCGTCAATTCACGCACCCGCGAGGCGCAGAGCCGCTTCCAGGAAGCACAGCAGCTGCTGCAACAACAGGAGCGTGCCGCGGAACTGGAAACGCGCAACGCGTTTCGCGGCATACGCACCGACATCGCCCAGGTCAAGGCACTGGGCGAATCCCTGCGCTCCACCGAAATCGCCGTGGAGGCCGAGGAAGCCGGCTTCGAGGTTGGCACCCGCACCATCGTCGATGTGCTGAACTCGCAACGCGAGTACTACCTGGCGCGGCTCAACTACGCGCGTGCCCGGTATCTGTACGTGGTCGACCAGCTGCGCCTCAAGAAGGCCGCAGGCATCCTGTCCGAGGATGACCTGCAGGAAGTCAACCAGGCGCTGATACAGACACCACCGGGGCGATGAGCCACAGCGGCGCACTGTGCCACTGCCACGACTCGGTGCTGGTGGCGATCGACATCCAGGGACGGCTCGCCAGCGCCATGCCGGCGGCTGACCTGGATCCTTTCATGCAGAGCACGTCGGTGTTGCTGCGCGCCGCCGTGCATCTGGACATCCCGATCCTCAGCACCGAGCAGTACCCGCAGGGCCTGGGCGAAACGCTGCCCGAGATCCGGCGGCATTATCCCGAGTCGGCCAGCTGCATGAGCAAGACCGGCTTTTCCTGTTGTGCGGCCGACGGTTTTACCGCCACCCTGCAGCGGCTGGGCCGTAAGCAGGTGATCCTGGCCGGCATGGAGACCCATGTGTGCGTACTGCAGACCGCGCTGGAGCTGAAACAGATCGGCTTCGAGGTGTTCGTGGTAGAGGACAGCGTGTGCGCACGCAGCCGGCAACGCACCGAAAACGCGCTTGCCCGCCTGCGTCAGGCCGGTATTATCGTTACCCACTCCGAGTCCGTGCTGTTCGAGTGGCTGCGCGATGCACAACATCCGCAGTTCAAAGCGGTCTCGAAACTGGTGAAAGAAATGGCGAGCTGACCCATGACCGATACACCGACACCGCAGCCCCCTGACTTCAGCGACCCGCTGGCCGCGTTGCACGGCTGTCACGAAGACATGCTGGCGCAGTGCGAGGCGCTGGAAAACCTGGTCGCCCATATTCGCGCACACG
>CP070738.1:1360835-1363623 GCA_020347685.1 Gammaproteobacteria bacterium
CCGGCCAGCTGTCACACCCTGCGCCACTCCTTCGCCACCCACCTGCTGGAACGGGGCATGGATATCCGCACCGTTCAGGAACAACTGGGTCACAAAGACCTGCGCACCACGCAGATCTACACCCACGTACTGCAGCGCGGAGGCAATGCCGTAATCAGCCCGCTGGGGGATATCCTGGGCTTACCGGGGTGACCGGGACGGGTATAGGTCGAACAAGCCCGCCCGCAGCGGCGCGCCGGCGGACGGCAACTGAGCGGCTTCTGCCGAGGCTTCTTTCAAGTCGAGACGCGTGAGGATCATTTATCGCAAAGACCGCACAGCCAGCGGCGACACTGAGTTATACGGTTAGCGATTTTGCGCCTCAGGCCTCGCCCGCGGCCAGCTGCTGCTTCCAGGCCTTGCGATGGGTCAGCTCGTAGAGTATCGGCACCAGCAACAGGCTGACCAGCATGGAAAACGAGAGTCCCCACACGATGGTTACCGCCAGCGGCCGGAGCATCTCCGAGCCTTCGCCCAGACCGATAGCGAGCGGCAGCATGCCGATCACCGTGGTCAGGGTGGTCATCAGGATCGGGCGCAGCCTGAGGCGCGCCGCCTCCAGAATAGCGCTGCGGATATCGCTGCCGCGCTCGCGCATGATCTCGATATACTCGACCAGCACAATGGCGTTGTTCACCACGATACCGGCCAGCATAATCATGCCGAGCTTCACCGGCATGGATAGGGGGAGCTCCGCCGAACCGATGCCCAGCGCCACACCGATGAGGGCGAAGGGAACGCTCAGCATGATGATGAACGGGTTTCGCAGCGATTCGTACTGAATCGCCATCACCACGAACACCAGGAACAGCGCCAGCATCAGCAGTGTTTCGGTCAGCCGCCTGCCCTCCTGCAGCGTCTCGCGGGCGCCGCCGTCGTACAGCGTATAGCCGGGCGGCAGCTGCAGGTCCTGGAGCGTCTCATCGATGGCGGACAGCGCACCCCCCAGCGTCGCACCGGCGTTGAGCGAGGCGCTGATCTCGATAATGCGCTGCTGGTTGTCGCGCATGATCTCGGCGGGCGTTTCGATCAGGTTCACCTGCGCGACATCGCCCAGGTAGATCGCCTTGCGGTCCTGCTGGGCGGGAAACAGCACCACCGACTCCAGCTCCTGCGGGTTGGAGGCCTCCACCGGCGGCAGGCGCAGACGGACATCGTAGCTGCGGTCCTGGTCAATGAAATCGGTCACCACCACGCCTTCCAGCGCGATGCGCATAGCCTTGCCCACGTCCTGCACGTCCAGCCCCAGGATGCTGGCGCGTTCGCGATCGATGTCGATGCTGAGTTCGTGATGCGCCTCCTCCGCCGAGTGTTCCACGTTGCGCAGCGCCGGGAGCTTTTTGAGCCGCAGCGCGATGTCGGCGGCGATCTGTTCCAGGGTTTTCAGTTCCGGCCCCTGTACCCGTATGCTGATGTCGTCATCGCCGAGGCTGGTACGGATGCCGCGAATACCCCGGGTACGCATCTTTACCTGGAGGCCGGCGAGCTGCTTTTTGGCGATCACCGCATTCATGCGTTTGATCCACTCCTCACTGCTGATGTTACGCTGGAACAGCGGCACCAGCTGCACATCCAGGGTGCTGCGGTTGGCGCTCTCGCGCTGGGTGCGCCCGAAAATGAAGCCACCGACGGTGGAAAACACCTGTTCCACTTCCGGTTGCTGCGCCAGCAGCTGCTCGATGATCTGCACGCTGTTGTCCATTTCGTCCAGCGTCACGCCGGGATCGGTACTGATGCTGACCGACACGCGCCCGTCATCCATATCGGGCAGGAAGACCTCTGCGCCGTCGGCGAAAAACACCTGCAGCGCCGCGGCCAGCATCAGCACGAAAGCCAGGATCACCAGCACGGGAAACCTGAGCACCCCGGCGACCACGCCGGCGTAGCGCTCCTGCAACCAGCGCAGCGCACCATCCACTGCGCGCCGCACACGGCTGCGCTCCACGCTGTGCACTTTGGCGGCCAGCGCCGGGACCAGCGTCAGCGCAATGACCAGCGACGCCAGAATGGCCGCCGAAATGGTAAAGATCAGCTCGCGGAACAGCAGCCCGGTGAGCCCGCCGATGAACAGGAACGGCAGCACCGCTGCCAGGTTGGTGCTGGTGGAGGCCACGATCGCGCTGTTGACTTCCTGCGCGGCGTGGATACCGGCATCGAGATCCGCTTCACCCTTGCTCTGGTGACGGTAGATGTTTTCCAGCATCACGATGGTGTTGTCGACAATCAGGCCCACCCCCAGCGCCAGCCCGCCCAGGGTCATGATATTGAGGGTCAGCCCCCCCATGCCCATGATGACGAAGGTCACCATGATGGCGATGGGGATGGCGCTGCCGATGATCAGGGTGCGACGCAGGTTGCCGAGGAACAGGTACACCACCAGCATCGCCAGCAGCGCACCGCTGGCGGCGGCCATGGTGGAGTTGCTCAGGGCCTGCCGGATGTAGACGGATTCATCGGAAACGCTGCGGATCTCGATATCTTCCGGCAACAGTTCCTGCTGCCGCAACCAGTCGACGCGCTCCTTCACCACATCCACCACCGCCACGGTGTTGGCGGTCGGCTGCTTCTGGATCGACAGCTTGATGCCCGGGATACCGTTGACCCGGACCCTGAGGCGCTCGTCCTCGTGGGTATCGATGATTTCCGCCACTTCCTGCAGGTGAATCACGTCTCCGTCGGCGAGTTGCAGCGGCAACTCGGCGATCTGCTCCACACTGGTGAAGCGCCCGCTGATACGCCCGGAGAGTTC
>CP070738.1:1363723-1368942 GCA_020347685.1 Gammaproteobacteria bacterium
CGGCATCCTGCTCCGCTGCGCGGTCGCCCAATTCGTGCACGCCCACACCCTGCTCCGCTGCATGGACATAAAGCTGGGTGTCGCGAATCTGCCCGATCACGGGTATATCCAGGCTGTCTACGAAACGCTCGAGCTTTTCCAGCGCCTTAGTGCGCAGGCGGGCCCGATTGATAACGATTGCCAGTTGCTTGTTGCGGGCGCGCGCCTTGCCTATCAGCAGCACGTCACGAATGAAGTCAGCGGTGGAATGGATGTCGATGACCGACGGCAGCACGGGTATTAAGATTACATCGGACTCCGCCACCCGGTCTTCGATGTCCAGTCCCTTGTATCCGGCGGGAGTATCGGTAATGAGAAATTCCGTGCTGTCCGGAATGCGAAGCTGCCAGGCCCGCGTCATACCCTGCGGCGGCGGCTGGTAAGCGGCTACTCCGTGTATGCCCGGCAGCTGTTCAGGCCGGGCTTTCAGCCAGAACATACTGGATGCCTGGGGATCGTAGTCGAACAGGGTTGCACCGAAACCCTGGGCCGCGCAGTAGCTGGCCAGGTTGGTCGCAACGGTGGTTTTTCCACAGCCACCTTTGGCATTCATTACAACGACGCGTAGCATGGCTGACAGGATCCTTTCCCCTAATCCCCGGTGAAGTCATGTTGGAGCAACATGGCCGTGACGGCTGATGCCGCAAACAGTGGTCGGCCCGTTTTACTGCGAGAAAATTTGCCCGACTCGGTGGCGCAAGGTTAGTTTGTCGGGTGCTACTTTGCAATACAGCGCCGCTTCAAGCGTCCCGCAACACCCACCGCGTCAAGACCCTGCCGGTGCGCCCAGTGGCAGGCACAAAAGGCCTGGGACCGGCCGTTGCAGCGAACCCTGCAGCGCAACAAAACCGCACTTTGGTTCAAACACGGGCTTCAATATTACTTGACTATTTTGCTTGGTTTTTATTTAATAGCGCCCTGAGGAAGCGCGCCAGCCGGGCCAGCACCCGTTGCTGCGCACGCTTTTAGGTTGATATTTATATCGTTGTTTAGGAAGGACATTTATGGTTTTACCGGAACGTGACGGGGATGGCTACCTGGTTGACATGAGCGCCTGGACGCCCGAGATTGGCCGCGAAATGGCCGAGGCCGACGGGGTCAAACTGGACGACGCCCAATGGGAACAGATCATGCGGGCGCGGGAGTATTACGACATGCACGCCGTTGTGCCACCGATCCGCAAGTTTGCCAAGTACCTCGGCGAGGATCAGAAAGCCATGTTTAAGATGTGGATGACCGGTCCCATGAAACCGATCACCAAGTACGGTGGTCTGCCAAAACCCACCGGCTGTGTGTGAAGCATGTCGCCACCGGCCCGCACGGGCCGGTGATTCGACCGTATTGGCTGCCGGCTACTGGGTCTTCCAGCTGCCGTCGGCCTGCCGGCACGCGGTCCCGTAAACCTTCTCCGGCCTGCCACCGATAGTGGCATTGATCACGTACTCGCGACACGGACCTGCTGCCGTTTCATAGGTGCGCGTCGGCGTAACCGCGTACTGGTTACCGGTATCCGGATTGCGCCAGCTGGAGGACACACCGGTGCGCACAGATTCCAGCGTATGCGAGGTTTTCAGCCGGTCGACGTCGTCCATGGAACGGCCAACGGAGCCGCCGATCGCCGCGCCTGCCAGTGTTCCGACAATAATGGCCGCGGTACGCGCGTCGTGGTGGCCTTCGTCGTACTGGGCGCCGAGCAAGCCACCCAAAGCACCACCGATCACCATCCCGGCCTGTTCCTGACGCCCGTAATTGCTGCATCCTCCCAGCACCACAGCGGCGCATAATGGAATTACCCAGACTAGTCTCTTGCCCATGACGATAGTCTCCCTGTGTCAGCAGTTTCTCCCGCATGGTAACGGCTTGCCAAGCGTCGCGCATTGACGTTTGTCAGCTTCAGCACAGTACAGCTCGCGCCCCGGGTTTGCCCGACTATCGCCTGGGCTGGCTCGTGATTAGCACGAAAAATCAGGGGCTTTAGAGTATTGGCGGCACACCCGCCAGCCGTTAGCATTGCCGGCATCGACTCACCGAACCAGGAGAACTACATGAGTGACGCGCTGAATTATCTCGTTGCGGCCCGCCCCGACGCCATCAAACCCTATTTTAAATTTCTCAAAGAAGCCGGCAAACATCTGGATACCCGCACGCGCGATCTGATATCCGTCATTACCAAGGTGGATGTTCAGACCGAACCCGGTTTCCGCCAGTACCTCACCCGGGCATTGCGCAACGGGGCGAGCGCCAACGAGGTTCTCGATGCCCTGCTGATGGCCTTCCCTACTCTCGGCCTGGCCAAGATCGTATGGGCGGTGGACATCTTGCTGGATATGGACATTCCGGAATTCCACCCGGAAAACCTGTTCGCGGAACCGACCTGGCACGCTGTGGCGCCACTGGAAGAACTGCCCTCCGGTGAGATCACCTATCGAGACTGCGCAGGACGCAGCCTGTTCGTATACAGGGATAACGCGACGATACGCGTCTACGACAGCCGCTGTCCGCACCAGGTCACCAACATACCGCACCTGGCCCTGGACGGGACGCGCCTGACCTGCCCCAAGCATCATTGGGCCTTTGATGTCACCAGCGGCGAGTGCGTGGAGGTCGGGAATCGCCCGCTGCGGGAATTCGAACACAAGGTGGAAAACAACACCCTGATGGCGTTCTGGTAAGCGGGCGCGACGGTACCGGCGGTGCAACACCTGACGCGGCGTTTTGTCCTTGCGCCTGGCCAGCAGGTGCGGCGCCGGATACCGGGACAGGAGACCCCAATAGTGCAGCAGCTGCCCATGAACCTTGCCAGGCGGATCCGGATGTCCCTGCTACTGGGCGCGACAATCGCCGTACAGCCCGCGCACGCCCAGACTTTCGTCTTACCACCCAGCGACGTGGATCTGATCGGTGCCGTGCAGACCGTCGCGGCGAAACACGAGGACACGCTGCTGGACATCGCCCGCCAGTTCGACGTGGGCCAGGATGAAATGGTGCTGGCCAACGCGAGCATCGACCGCTGGTTGCCGGGCGAAGGGAGTGAAACCCTGGTGCCGACGCGTTTTATCCTGCCGCAGGCGAAGCGCACCGGCATTGTGTTGAATGTTCCGGAGATGCGGCTGTATTTCTTCCCCGCGCCGCGCGCCGGAAAGGCCGCGGTGGTGCAGACCTATCCGGTCAGCATCGGCCGCATGGACTGGGCAACACCGCTGGGCACCACCGCTGTCGCGGCAAAGACCCGCAACCCGAGCTGGCGACCACCCGAATCTATCCGCTCCGAGCACGCCGCCGATGGGAGCCCGTTACCCGAGATCATTCCGCCCGGACCGGACAACCCGCTGGGGAACTATGCCCTGCGCCTGACGCGGTCCGGCTATCTGATTCACGGCACCAATCGCCCCTACGGTGTCGGTATGCGCGTGACCCATGGCTGTGTTCGCATGTATCCGGAGGATATCGAGGCACTGTTTCCGGACGTTCCGGTCGGCACGCCGGTGCAAATCGTCAATCAGCCAATCAAGCTTGGCTGGTTAGCCGATACGCTTTTCATCGAGGTGCATCCGCCGCTCGACGAGGAGCGCGAAAACATCGTATTGATGAATCTGGCGATGGACCTGGTGAACGCGGCCTGGGAACAAAGGCCGTTCACCCTCAACGGTCGCGCCTTGAAACAGGCGGTTGAGGAACAAAGCGGTATTCCGGTCGCGATTGCCGGCGCCCGGTAAAAGAAAACGGCGGCCGATCCCCGCAAGGATCGACCGCCGCTGCGATCAGGCTGTGCTCCAGCCGCGTCTTACTTATACATCGACTTCTTGAACATGCGGTCGATCTTGGCATCGGTCGCCTCGGCCATGGCCTTGGCCTCTTCTGCCGTTGCATTGGCCTCGGCAGCGGCCCGCGAGGCAGCCGCAGCTTCACTGCGCGCCGCTTCGGCGGTCGACGCGGCGTTCGTGGCCGTGTCGTTAGCCTGGCGGATTTCGCTACGCAGACTTTCGATCTCGGAGGTGCTGGCGCAGCCGGCCAGCCCGGTAACAGCCGCCAGGGTAACGATACCCGCCATACGTTTGATGTTTGTACTTCTCATGTCTAGCTCCTTGTAAACAAGTTTGAAGAGTTCCGGCGCGGGCATTGTATACCAAACTTCCGTCACACTCATCGCACCACGACCCGCGTTCCTATTTTTATCCACTGGGCCATATCATCTATTTGTTCATTGCCGAGTGCAATACACCCGTTGGTCCAGTTGAAATTCTCGTGTATGCGTGGATCCCCATCACCGACACCGTGTATGCCGATGTAACCGCCGAGCGGCGTGTCCTGAGGCGGTGCCTCACCGCGGCGCACCGCCGTTCGTATGCTGCGATACTGTCGCTCATTGATGACACCCGCCTGCAGCGCGCGCTGCGCCTGTTCCGGGGAAGGATAATTCAGACCGAAAAAGCGGTGAAAGGGTGTTTGCTTCGCGATACGGGCAATCCGGTATTCACCGAGCGGTGTCTTCTCGTCATTCTTGCGCTTGTCCAGCGTCGTGCCACCACGCCCAATGGAAATATTCTCATAGACCCGCTGCACGGAATTGCCCTCGAAGACGGAGATCGTCATAGCGCGCGTGTCGACCAGTAACCAGACTTCGCCGTCGCCGGCAGGTGACTGTGGCGTAAAGCCGAGACTCGCCAGCAGCAGCATCAAGCTTGTCAGCACCCGGGACCGCCGCACGTCGAAGGCCGTCAGGACCTGTCCTGTTTGCTGGAGACAGCTGGCGCCGACTGCTCCGCGATCAGCGCAGCCGGGTCCAGGCCGTCCTCGCATGCGCCACCGCAGACCAGTTTGGCGGGCAGGCGCGGAAAGGCGCTGACCACAGAGACCAGCAATGCCGCGATATAGGGAATGGACTGTACCAGCAGGACAATCACCCAGAGCAGCACGTCCAGCGTGTCGGCCCCCCCCTGATAGGCGACGGCACCGGCTGCCAGCCACAGCGCCACTGTGAGC
Source organism: Gammaproteobacteria bacterium (assembly GCA_020347685.1). Classification (GTDB taxonomy): domain Bacteria; phylum Pseudomonadota; class Gammaproteobacteria; order DSM-19610; family DSM-19610; genus Thiogranum. Next base: position 1,368,746 of record CP070738.1, read on the forward strand.
AGCGTCTCTTCCCGCGCCGCGCCTATCGCCTTGACCAGCGCCTTGGCGCGCTCCATCTTGGGCGTACGCAAGAACGGTTTACGGCGCGTTACCAGGCCCGCCCACATGGCCCTCGCGATGGTGTGCGAAAGCGCCAGCCCCGCCAGCGCAGCCGCCAGAGTCTGTCTGGCAGTACCCACCACATGAACACCCCGGTA
>CP070738.1:1369042-1373415 GCA_020347685.1 Gammaproteobacteria bacterium
TGGCTGCCGTTGCTGCTGCTGCCGGTGTGGTTCCCGCAGCAGGCGATTACGCTGCTGATCGGGTGCCTGGTCCTGTACCACGCCGGCGCCAATCTCGCTGCGCCGCTATGGGTCAGTCTGATGGGCGATCTGGTGGCGGAGCGCAAGCGCGGGCGTTTTTTCGGGCGCCGCACCCGCCTTGCCACCGTGACCAGCTTCGTGTCGCTCGCCATTGCCGGAGCCGTGCTGTACGCCTTTAACCGCCACGGTCATACCCTGCTCGGCTATGGCGTTGTATTTGTCTGCGCGGCGCTGGCGCGCCTGGTATCGGTGTATCACCTGGCGCATATGCATGAACCTGAACGGCGGGGGCCGGCACTGCCCGAGTTCCGGGTGTCGTGGCCGTGGCTGCAATCCCTGCGACACTCCAGTGCCCTGCGCTACTCGCTGTTCCTCGTCTGTATGCAATTTTCAGTTGGCGTTTCGGCGCCGTTCTTTGCCGTCTATATGCTGCGTGACCTGCAGTTCAACTACGTCGAGTTCATGGCCAATACCGGTACTGCGGTACTGATGCAGTTTCTGATGCTGAACACCTGGGGACGGATCAGCGATGTTTTCGGCAACCGTCTGATCCTGGTCACAACGGGCAGCATGATCCCGTTTCTGCCCTTGCTGTGGCTGGTTTCCGATAATTTCTGGTACCTGATCGGCGTACAGGTGATCAGCGGATTCGCCTGGGCCGGTTTCAGCCTCAGTTCAGGCAATTTTCTCTACGACTTGATTCCCGGTGCCAGGCGTTCCACCGCTATGGCGTTCCATAACGTGTTTGTCGCCATCGGGGTGTTTCTGGGTGGTATGTTGGGTGCGTTGCTGACGTGGGTGGTGCCGGTCGAATGGACCGTGGCAGGCCAGCTGTTTGCCATTCCGAGCGTGCTGCTGGTGGTGTTCGCCGCCTCGGCGCTGTTGCGTATGCTGGTGGCGGCACTGTTCCTGCCCGGACTGCGGGAGGTCCGGCAGGTGCGGCGCACCATGAGTGCCCGCGAACTGGTGTTCCGGGTGACCCGCTTCAATGCGTTCTCGGGGCTGCTCTACGAGGTCGTTACGATGTTCCGGCGGGGACGGGACTGAGATCCCGGTAGCGGGGTGGAAAAGCGGGGTAGCGGGCCCTGGTGTGCGAACCCCTGTTTCGCACACCGGGGCCGGGTTGCGTGGCTCAGCTGCGTTTCGATCTATGCCGCGCCTGTTTTGCGTCCTTCCAGTCTTCGTAAACTGTCAGTGCGAAAAAGGCCACAATCATGACAACTGCAATCCCGTTAACAGCGGTGTCTTCTGACAGAGAAACAACCGAATTGCCTGCGTAGAGCAGGAATGTGACCGCCAGTATGACGCCGCCAACCGCGGCTGCCAATGCGTGTCCGTTCATCATCTCAACCCTCCTGATACACACGATTAGTGCGTTCCCTGATGGCAGCAATACCCATGCCACAAGTGGTAATATGCCAATAAAAAATAATGATAACAAGAGGTCCGAGCACCTTTTTCAGGCACTATTTCAATAACACAGTCACTTCGTCTGTCGTCTAAACCCGACGTTTTTGGCGCGCTGGGCGGGAAAGCCTGCCCTTAAGAGCCATAGGGCGTTGCCATTTGGCGACAGTCCGGCAGAGAAGGCGTGTGGTAACTTGCGCTGCCCGCGGTTGCACGGGTGCACCTTCTAACGGGCGTGCACTTTGTCGTCCCGAACAGCATCCTCACCTACATGTGAGGTGTTTATTTGCCTGCGCGGACGGTCTATGCCTAACCATACGGTAAGGCCTGAGCGCTGCTACGGGAGAACGCCTCGGGCCACGGTTCGCTCAGCGGGCAAAGGAGACAGGCATGAACACTTCAATGAGTATGGAAAGCACCGCGGTTCACCAGTGCGACTCGCTCAACTACGTGGCTTCGGACGCCATGCCGCGCGACCGGACGCAAAGCTCGCGGTTGCACGAGCCGACGCAGATGATCACTACCATCGATCCGATCAGCGGGCGCGATATCGAAGACCTCGCCGGCAGACCCTACATCGTGGACGGCAACATCGTCATGTATTTCGAGTCCAAGGAAACGCGTCAGGCCTACCTCGACACGCCGATGGACCATCCACTGCGCCTGGCAGATAACCCGACCGAGGAGTGGGTCGCGGAAGGCTGAACGCCATATTGGCCAGGACGCGGCGCTCCAGGGTCGCCCCTGCGACACGCGGCGGCGTTGGGGGGCGGCTCTTGGCCATTATTGCGCCGGTTTCTGTCGTTAATGCAGGCGTAGCGGAAAAGCGGTGACAGTACATCGCTGCGGCTGCAGGTGTTCCCACCACCTCCCCAAATAGGCAACCCGATCGCTTGCGGGAACAAGGCGCGTCAGCGCCGCTGACTCGGCGCTGTCCATCGGTAGTGGGCGTCTGCATCTAACCTGGGACCAGGGAGCACGGCAGGCGTTACAGGATCTGGCTTCATTGCGCCGGGGTATGCTGGCTGGTGCAGAGCATTGTATGCTGCACTTGTCAGACGTAACGACCCATGACCGAAACTCACTATCTCAAGGATATTCTCGCCCTGCTGGCGGCAGCCGTTGTCATTGTGCCCTTAGCGCACCGCTGCGGCCTGGGCTCGGTGATCGGCTACCTGGTCGCAGGTACGCTGCTGGGACCCTGGGGACTGGGCGTCATCGAACAGGTCTCGGAGATCCGCCAGTTTGCAGAGTTCGGTGTCGTGTTTCTGCTGTTCGTCATCGGCATCGAGATGAAACCGGCGCGGCTGTGGGTGATGCGCCGGTTGGTGTTCGGTCTCGGCCTGTCACAACTGCTGGTGACCGGGGCCGCACTGACAGGCATCGCCGCGGCTCTGGGCCTGCCCATGAAAACCGCGATCATTGTCGGTTTTGGGCTGGCGCTGTCTTCCACCGCTTTTGGCCTGCAACTGCTGATCGAAAGAGGGGAGCTGACCACCGTGACCGGGCGCACCAGCTTCGCGATCCTGCTGCTCCAGGATCTTGCCGTGGTCCCCCTGCTGGCGCTGGTGTCTCTGCTGTCGGGTGGTGGCGCGCTGGTCGCCAGCGCGGGGACCGCGATCCTGGAAGCGGTGCTGGTGATCGGCGGCATGGTGCTTGCCGGGCGTTACCTGCTGAATCCGGTGCTGGATCGTATCGCCGCGATCCAGAATGCCGAAATCTTCACCGCGACCGCCGTGCTGCTGGTACTGGGGGTCGCCTGGTTGATGGAGATGGCCGGCCTTTCCATGGCGCTGGGGGCATTTCTGGCTGGCCTGATGCTGGCCGAATCCCACTACCGGCACCAGATCGAGGCCGACATACAACCGTTCCGCGGCATCCTGCTGGGGCTGTTCTTCATGTCTGTCGGCATGAGCATCGACTTCGGCATGCTGGTGGATAGAACCTGGTTGATCCTCGGCCTGGTCGCCGCACTAATGGCGGTCAAGGCGCTGCTGGCGTGGGGGCTTTGCCGTCTCAGCGGCCTGGATAACGGTAATGCGACCCGGGTAGGATTGCTCCTGTCGCAGAGTGGCGAGTTTGGCTTTGTGCTGTTTTCCTTTGCCACCGCATCCGGCGTCCTGGCGGGGCCGCTGTTTCAGACCTTGCTGCTGGTTATCGCGCTCAGCATGCTGACGACACCCTTCGTCGTGGCGCTGGGCGATGCCTGGGTGCGAAGGCGGCAAAAAAAGGAACCGGCGGCGGAACCGATGCCCGACAGCATCCGGGAGCGGCAGTCGGGTATCATCATTGCCGGTTTTGGCCGGGTTGGACAGCGCGTGGGAGCGATTCTCACGGCTGCGCAGATTCCTTTTGTTGCGCTGGACCACGACCACACCAAGGTCGAACAGGGGCGACTGAAAGGGTTTCCGGTTTTCTTTGGCGACGCAAGCCGCTTCGATGTCCTGCGGGCCGCCGGCGCGGAGCACTCCAGGATGATTATTGTCACCCTGGATGAGCCACGACAAACGGAACGGCTGGTGCAGCTCATCCGCCAGCACTATCCGTCGTTGCCGATTCACGTGCGTGCCAGGGACCGCGCGCATTGTCAGGACCTTCGCGCTCGCGGAGCAACCACGACCATTTCCGAAACCCTGGAAGCCAGCCTCCGCCTGGGGGAATACGCGCTGTCGGGCAGCGGTGTGCCGAAAGAGAGGTCGGAAAAACTTATCGACGAGTTCCGCGCAGGTTACCAGGCCAGTCTGAAAAGCGCCCCGCTAAGCGCCCGTAAGCGAACCTGAGTCTCACACGGCTCACAACAAGGGGGCGTAGTCGGCTTCCAGCTGGGCGAAGTTCAGACCCGAGAGAAAGCGTTCGAAACTGAGCCAGGTGACCAGCCCCTTGATGTCAGCGAAGTGGGGTGGGAT
>CP070738.1:1373515-1374941 GCA_020347685.1 Gammaproteobacteria bacterium
AATTATATGGTCTTCAGCATCCTGCCGACCCTGGTCGAAGTGACGCTGATTGCCGGCATCCTGCTGGGCAAATACAGCGCCTGGTTCGCGGCCATCACCTTCGGCTGCGTGGTGCTCTATATCTACTTCACCTTCCGCATTACGGAATGGCGCATGAAGTATCGCGTGCAGATGAATTCCAGCGATTCGCGCGCCAACACCCAGGCCATCGACAGTCTCATCAACTACGAAACGGTCAAGTATTTCGGTAACGAGGGACACGAGCTCGCGCGTTACAACCATTCGCTGGAGGAATGGGAAGACGCGGCGGTAAAAAGCCAGACCTCGCTGTCCGCCCTGAACGTGGGGCAATCCGCCATTATCGCGGGCGGGGTCACTCTGATCATGATTCTCGCTGCACGCGGCGTGGTCGAGGGCAGCCTGACGATCGGCGACCTGGTGCTGGTCAACGCATTTCTGTTGCAGCTGTTCATTCCGCTGAATTTCCTTGGCATCGTGTACAGCCAGTTGAAGCACTCCATCGCCGATATGCAGCTGATGTTCGACTTGCTGGAGCGGAGCCCGGAAGTACAAGACAGGCCCGACGCAGTGGAGCTGCAGGTCGGCAGTGCGGAGGTCCGTTTCGACCGCGTCAGCTTCGGCTACGATCCCGAACGTCCGATCCTGCACGATGTCAGCTTTGCCATACCGGCAGGCCACAAGGTAGCCGTGGTCGGGCCCAGCGGCGCCGGAAAATCCACCTTGGCACGACTGCTGTTCCGTTTTTACGATGTGACTTCGGGACGCATACTGATCAATGGGCAGGACCTGCGCGCGGTCACCCAGCAGAGCCTGCGCGCGGCGGTGGGCATCGTGCCACAGGACACGGTGCTGTTTAACGACACGCTACGCTACAACATCGCCTATGCGCGCCCGGGCGCCGACCAGCAGGCAATCGAGGCGGCTGCGCGGGCTGCCAATATTCATGCCTTCATCAGCAGTCTGCCACAGGGGTATGACACGGTAGTGGGAGAGCGGGGCCTGAAACTGTCCGGCGGAGAAAAACAGCGGGTCGCGATTGCCCGGGTTATTCTGAAGAACCCCCGGATTCTGGTGTTCGACGAAGCCACCTCGAGTCTCGACAGCCATTCGGAACAGGTGATCATGGACAGCCTGCGCGCGGCGGCGCAAAACCACACCACCCTGGCCATCGCGCATCGCCTGTCCACCATTATCGATGCGGACCGGATTCTGGTCATGGACAACGGTCGCATTGCGGAACAGGGCAGCCATCAGGAGCTGTTGGCCCACGACGGCCTTTACGCCCGCTTGTGGGAACTGCAGCAAACCGAGGAGAAAAGCCAGGCCATTGGTTAGCGACGCTGCGTTCAGGTCGAGCGGATGCAGCCCTTATTGCCAGCTCGGCAACGCGGCGTCCACCTGCACT
>CP070738.1:1375041-1391540 GCA_020347685.1 Gammaproteobacteria bacterium
ACCGGCCGGCGCGGTGCGTGCGGCAGAACGAAACGGGCAGCCAGATCTTCAGCCAGCCCCCAATCGCGCACCAGCGGCTCAAAGTCATGGCCGTCGGCGCCCAGACCATGTAACCAGATCACCGCTCGCCGGGCCGCACCCGCGGGCTCGATTTCCAGCGTTTCAAGCATAGTTTTGTTCCGTGCCAGCCAATGTCGGGCTCATACTACCCGCTCACCGCCGCCGCGACACCCGATTTGGGCTTTTGACCAACCCTTGTATACTTACCGCAGTCACTCAAGTCAGGTACAGATCATGAAACTCTGCCGGACACGGTTGGTCCTCTGGTTATGCGTCGTGCTGGCAGGCACTGGAGCAATACTTTCCGCCTGTGGGCAGAAGGGCGATCTATACCTACCCGAAGAGGTCGAGGCCCAGGAACGGGAAGACCGGTAACCCGCATGGATTCGTTCGCCTACCAGGAGGGTCGCCTGTACGCCGAGCAGGTCGACCTGCAACAGCTTGCGGACCAGCATGGCACACCGCTGTATGTGTACTCCCGCGCCACCCTGGAACGGCACTGGCACGCTTTCGACGCTGCGCTCGGCGAACACCCGCACCTGGTTTGCTACGCCGTCAAGGCCAATTCCAATCTTGCCGTTCTGGCGCTGCTGGCGCGGCTCGGATCCGGTTTCGACATCGTGTCCGGGGGGGAGCTGGCGCGCGTAGTCAGGGCAGGCGGCGACCCGGCCAGGGTAGTCTTTTCCGGGGTCGGGAAGAGTATCGCGGAGATGGAACAGGCGCTGCAGGCAGGCATTCGCTGTTTCAACATTGAATCAACCGCCGAACTGGTGCGTCTCAATGAAGTGGCGGCTGCGCACGGCGCCAGCGCACCGGTGTCCGTACGCGTCAACCCGGATGTGGACGCGCGAACCCACCCCTATATCTCCACCGGTCTCAAGGAGAACAAATTCGGCATCGACACCCGCTCCGCGCTGGAAGTGTATCAGCGGGCTGCGGAGGCAGGGCATGTGAAGGTGGTCGGGATCGATTGCCATATTGGCTCGCAGCTGACCGAGATCGCACCCTTTGTAGACGCGCTCGACCGCGTGCTCGAACTGGTAGGGCGCATTGAAGCGCAGGGTATCGCGCTGCACCACCTGGACCTGGGCGGCGGGCTGGGCGTGCGGTACCGGGACGAACACCCGCCGTCACCGGAACAGTATATGCGCCCCATCATGGCGCGGCTGGCCAACAGCAACAAGGAAATACTGATAGAACCGGGGCGCGCCATTGCTGCCAACGCCGGGGTTCTGCTGACCCGGGTTCAGTATCTGAAAGAGTCGGCGCACAAGAATTTCGCCATTGTCGATGCCGCCATGAACGACCTCATCCGGCCGGCGCTGTACGGCGCCTGGCAGGAAATCGTGCCTCTGCGGGAACCGGCTGACGCGGTGAAGGCTTACGACATTGTCGGACCAGTGTGCGAAACCGGTGACTTTCTCGGCAAGGACAGGCCCATGAATCTCGCTGCCGGCGACCTGCTCGCGGTACGCTCGGCGGGCGCATACGGCTTCACCATGAGCTCCAACTATAACAGTCGCCCCAGGGCGGCCGAGATACTGGTGGACGGCGACAAGGCGCACGTCGTGCGCCACCGCGAAACCGTCGACAGCCTGTTTGCCAACGAGGTGCTGCCGGATTTCTGAGCGGTGCCATGATCCAGCGCATACCCGAACCCGAACTTATGGATGATCCCGCCCAGGCGCTGGCCTATGCCCGCGCGGATTTCAGCGCGCCGCACGATAATTTTGTCGCGCTTTTCATGGAGCGGTTCGGGACCGCGCTGGACGGTACAGTCCTGGATCTTGGCTGTGGCCCGGGCGATATTTGCCGGCGTCTGGCCAGGGCGCTGCCCGACTGCAAGATCCTCGGCGTCGACGCGTCCCGCGCGATGCTGGAACTGGCAACAGCGGACACCGAAAAGCACGCCCTGTCGGAGCGCATCGGCTATCACCTGGGCTATCTGCCGGATGCGCGGTTGCCATGCCGCCACTACGATGCCGTGGTTTCGAACAGCCTTTTGCACCACCTGAAACATCCCGCGGCGCTCTGGCAGAGTTTGCAAAAGTTCGCCCGACCCGGGGCGCCGGTCTTTGTCATGGACCTGATGCGACCAGCCAGTCGTGCAGCCGCTTCGCAGCTGGTCGAGGAATACGCCCGCGGCGAGCCGGAACTGTTGCAGCGGGATTTCTTCAACTCGCTGTTAGCCGCGTACCGGCCCCGGGAAGTCAGACTGCAACTCGAGCACAGTGGCCTCGCCGAACTGCAGGTCGAGACCGTCAGCGATCGCCACTTTATCGTGTTCGGCCACCTAGGCTGAGTGGTCACCACGCAGCGCCCAGGTGGGGTGGTTGTTGGCGTCGATCAGGCCGCGCGCCAGTAGCCAGTCCCGCGCGTCCTCGGCGTCGTGCTCGAACCAGGCTCTTGCAGAACCCAGGCGGAAACTGTAGCCCCAGGCATCCATATCGCGCATCAAGCGCTGGCTGCCGACGCCCGGCAGATAGTCGGCGAGCAGGATCTGCAGGTAACACACGGCGTTTTCTTCCGCGTAATCACCGCCAGCGTCGGTGTGCAAGCCCGATCGCCGCGCAGCCGTCATGCAAACGTAGTGGCTAGCTTCGTGCAGAGCCGAATGCACGGGGGTATCGCCGCGCACCAGCAGGCGGTGACCAACCAGACCCGCCTCCGAATCGCCCCAGAAGCTGCCGGGAATGGATTCAGCGTCGCCGACCAGCTCACATTGCATTCCGTAGGCCGCCAGCAAACCGGCCACCGGCGCCAGCCCCAACTGGCTCACGATCAGCACAGCTGGCGTTAGCGCCTCAGTCTCGGCGCTCACGCCGTGCCTCGCAGCTCGATAGTACTCATGGTGACTTCCTTACTCTTGCCGGGTCACGCGGAGAAACATGGCTGGATTTCCAACCACATTGTGCCCCTTTGGCGACAGCGCACCGATCGCTGCCAGCTGGCAAACCCGTTACACCCGAATTGTGGGCGGAGCGTTTGCCGCTTGCAAATCTTCAGGCGGGCCGTACCCTGACGACATGGAACTCGTGTTCAGCAAAATGCATGGCCTCGGCAACGACTTCGTCGTCATCGACGCCATCAACCAGCAGGTCGACCTGAGCGCGTCGCAGGTACGCCAGCTGGCCGACCGGCGTCACGGTATCGGCTGTGACCAGTTACTGCTGGTGGAACGGTCCGAACGGCCCGATTGCGCGTTCCGCTATCGAATTTTCAACTCCGACGGCGGCGAGGTCGAGCAGTGCGGCAACGGAGCGCGCTGCTTTGCACGCTTCGTCCGGGACCAGCGGCTCAGCGATGCTGACCGCATCCCGGTGGAGACCAAGGGCGGGCGCATCGAGTTGCTGGTGCGGGAAGACGGCCAGGTGACGGTCGACATGGGCGTGCCGAGACTGGAGCCGGACCAGATTCCTTTCGAAGCACCGGTGAGGGCCCCGCGCTACGCCCTGGCTGTCGACGGTGAAACCATCGAAATAGGCGCCGTATCGATGGGCAATCCACATGCCGTGCTCGAGGTGCCACATGTCGAGTCGGCGCCGGTCGCCCGTCTGGGGCCGGCGATCGAGGCGCATGCGCGCTTCCCCATGCACGTCAATGTCGGATTCATGGAGGTTGTGGACCGAAACCGGATCCGGTTGCGCGTGTTCGAGCGGGGAGCCGGTGAAACACTGGCATGCGGTACCGGCGCCTGTGCGGCGGTTGTGGTCGGCCGTTTACTGAATCTCCTCGATGAAGCGGTCACTGTTGAACTCCGGGGCGGCGATCTTGTGGTAAGCTGGGCGGGTGAACACGAGCCGGTACTGATGACGGGACCAGCCACGTTTGTTTTTGAAGGCAGAATAGCAATATGACAACGCAAGCGACTATCGAGACCCGCGTCGACGGGCCGACTGCGGAACAGATTGCAGCGTACCTGGACAAGCACCCGGAGTTCTTCGAGGAACACCCGGATCTGCTCGCCGGCCTGCGCCTGTCACACACCAGCGGCAAAGCGGTGTCGCTTATTGAACGGCAGGTCCAGGTGCTGCGGGAGCAAAACGAGACGCTCAAGAGCAGGCTTATGGAGCTGGTCAACGTGGCGCGCGATAACGACCGGCTGAGCAGCCGCATGCACCAGATGACAGTGGATTTATTGCAGGCCGGTTCGCTGGTGGAACTGCTGGACACGCTCGAGGACCACCTGCGCAACGAGTTCAAGGCAGATGCAATTGCGGTGCGCCTGACCGCACTGGGCAAAACCTTGCAGCACGAAACAGGTGTCGAAGCGCTGCTCATTGATGCCGGCACCAAGGCTCTGTTTCCGGCCTCGCTGTGCGATGGCAAACCGCAGTGCGGTCGCCTCAAACAGGAGCAGCTGGATTTTCTTTTCGGTAGCCAGGCGCAGGATATCGAATCGGCGGCTGTGATACCGCTTGGCGATCACGGGCGGGACGGATTACTTGCCATCGGCAGCCGCGAGGTAAACCGCTTCAATCCCTGCATGGGCACGCTGTTTCTGAGCCACCTGGGTGAACTGCTGGTGGTCCTGTTGCGTAACCAGGCCACAGATTAGTGTACCTCGTCACCGATATTGACCTATTCAGAGCGCCCCCGCGAGGTCAGGCACCAACCGTAGGCGCTTTAGGCGAGGCGCACCCCAAGGGCACTTCCTTCGGGCGCGATTCCGCAGGGAATGCCCAAGACGCTTCGCGGGGCAGGCTCTGGCAACCCTTTCCAAGGATCGCAACACCGCAATGGGCTCGTGGGGGCGCTCCCTGCGGGCGGGCCAGGAAGCGTTCATCCGCTGCGTTACGCCTCTTGGAAAGGGAATGGCCATTCCCGGCGAGGCAAGCCTTGCGGCTAAGCGCTTCCCGGCCCGCTGAATGGATCAATATCAGTGACGAGGTACACTAGGCGCGGTGGACGCGAGCGCGCGTAACTGGCTGGCTGATTTCAAACGTTACCTGGACGAGCAGCGCCGTCTGTCGCCGCATACGCTCAGCAACTACAGCCGTGATCTCGATGCCATTGTGCGCTTCTGTGACAGCGCAGGCATAAGCCACTGGGGTGAACTCAGCGTACATGGGGTGCGCGCCTACGTTGCGCAAAGCCACCGCCGCGGCCTGAGCGGGCGCAGCATTCAGAGAAGCCTCTCGTCGCTACGCAGTTTTTGTCGCTTCCTGATCAAAAGGGGGCAACTGAACAGTAACCCTGCTCAGGATATTCGCGCCCCCAAAACACCACGCAGACTCCCGCACAGCCTGGATGTCGACCGTGTCCAGAAGCTGCTGGATGGCGACCCCGGTGACTGGCTGAGTCAGCGCGATCTCGCCATGATGGAGCTGATGTATTCTTCGGCACTGCGCCTGGCCGAACTGGTCGGGCTCGACCTGCAGCACATCGATCTGCACAGCGGCGAAGCACGGGTGCTCGGCAAGGGAAGCAAGACCCGTATTGTGCCGATTGGTAATAAGGCCGCCGCGGTCCTGAGCGCCTGGCTGAGCGTCCGGGCCGAGCATTGTGCAGACGGGGAGTCGGCGCTGTTCATCAACCGGACTGGGACCCGCATCAGTCCGCGCAGCGTCCAGCAGCGTTTGCGGCGCTGGGCGCTGAAACACGGGCTGCACAGCCGCCTGCACCCCCACGCCCTGCGCCACTCCTGCGCTACTCATGTGCTGGAGTCCAGCGGTGACCTGCGCGCGGTACAGGAACTGCTCGGCCACGCCAACCTGGCTACTACCCAGGTCTATACCCACCTCGATTTCCAGCGTCTCGCCCAGGTCTATGACCAGGCCCACCCGCGCGCACGCAAATCGCGAAACGGCTCCTAACCGGCCAAAACGGGGGGTTTTGGCCTGAATCCAGCGGCTCTGTTGGTGTACAATTTTGCCCCTTTCAACCGGAATCCGGGGATCAGCTTTGGAACAGTATCGCGGTACAACTATCCTCTCCGTGCGCCGCAATGGCCGGGTGGTGGTCGGCGGGGATGGCCAGGTGTCCATGGGCAATACTGTGATGAAGGGCAATGCGCGCAAGGTGCGCAGGCTCTACCAGGGCAAGGTGCTGGCCGGGTTTGCCGGCGGCACTGCCGATGCGTTTACCCTTTTCGAGCGCTTCGAGGCCAAGCTGGAGAAACACCAGGGCCATCTGGTGCGCTCGGCGGTGGAACTGGCCAAGGACTGGCGCACCGACCGGATGCTGCGCCGCCTCGAAGCCCTGCTGGTGGTCGCTGACAAGGAAAGCTCGCTTATCATTACCGGCAACGGCGATGTGATAGAGCCGGAGGACTGCCTGATGGCGATCGGCTCCGGCGGACCCTACGCCCAGGCCGCCGCCCGCGCGATGCTCGACACTACCGAGTTGGACGCGCGCAGTATCGTGCAGAAGGGGCTGGAGATTGCCGCCAGCATTTGTGTCTACACCAACCACAACCTTACCCTGGAAGAGCTCGAGTACTGAATTCAGCCATGTCCGAAATGACCCCCCGCGAGATCGTCCAGGAGCTGGACAAACACATCATCGGCCAGGATGACGCCAAGCGAGCCGTCGCCATAGCGCTGCGCAACCGCTGGCGCCGCCAGCAGGTCGGCGAGCCACTGCGCAGTGAAATCACGCCCAAGAACATTCTGATGATTGGCCCTACCGGGGTCGGCAAGACAGAGATCGCCCGACGCCTGGCGAAGCTGGCCAATGCGCCGTTTATCAAGGTCGAAGCCACCAAGTTCACCGAAGTGGGCTACGTGGGACGCGACGTCGAGTCGATCGTGCGCGACCTGGTGGACGTTGCCATCAAGATGACCCGCGAAGAGGAAATGGCCAAAGTGCGCCACCGCGCCCAGGATGCGGCCGAGGACCGAATTCTCGACGTGCTGCTGCCACGCCCGCGCCGCGTAGGCCTGGCCGGCGAGGGCGAGGAAACCGACAGCAGCGAAACGCGCCAGAAATTCCGTAAAATGCTGCGCGAAGGCAAGCTGGATGACAGAGAGATCGAGGTCGAAGTGTCGGCCGCGCCGATCGGCGTGGAAATCATGGCACCCCCGGGTATGGAAGAAATGACCAGCCAGCTGCAGGGCCTGTTCCAGAATTTCGGCACTGGCCGCACCAAGACCCGCAAGATGAAGGTCACCGAGGCGTTCAAGGTGCTGACCGATGAAGAGTCTGCCAAGATGATCAACGAGGAAGATCTCAAATCGCGCGCCCTGCGCGCGGCGGAGCAAAACGGCATCGTGTTCATCGATGAGATCGACAAAGTCACCCAGCGCAGCGACCAGGGTTCCGGCCCGAGCGTATCGCGCGAGGGCGTGCAGCGCGACCTGTTACCGCTGGTCGAGGGCAGCACCGTTACCACCAAGCACGGCATGGTAAAGACCGACCACATCCTGTTCATCGCGTCAGGCGCTTTTCACCTGGCCAAACCCTCCGACCTGATACCGGAGCTGCAGGGCCGACTGCCGATTCGGGTCGAGCTCCAGGCGCTGGGAGTAAGGGAGTTTGTGCGCATTCTCACCGAGCCGGACGCCTCGCTCACGGAACAGTACTCCGCGCTGATGGAAACCGAGGGCATGCAGCTGGCCTTCACCTCTGACGGCATCGAGCGCATTGCCGGCGTGGCCTGGCAAATCAACGAACGTACCGAGAACATCGGTGCCCGCCGTCTGCACACCGTCATGGAACGCCTGCTCGAGCAGGTTTCTTATGAAGCTTCGGACCGCTCCGGCGGCAGTGTGATGGTTGACGCCGATTACGTGGATTCACAGTTGGGCGACCTGGTCGAGGACGAGGACCTGAGTCGCTATATCCTATAGACCGTTACCCCGAGGTTTGACATGGCCCAGCAACACCCGCACCCGACGGAAATCAAGTTTCACCAGAAATCGAAAGTGCTGGAAATCAGCTTCGATGACGGTGCGCAGTTCGAGATGAGCGCGGAATACCTGCGCGTACATTCGCCCTCCGCCGAGGTCCAGGGGCACGGTCCGGGGGAAGGTGTTCTGCAGGTCGACAAGGAAGACGTCAATATTGAGCGCATCGAACCGGTCGGCAACTACGCCATACAGATCTATTTCGACGACGAACACAACACGGGTATCTATGCCTGGGAAACGCTGTACCGGCTGGGTGCCAACAAGGAAAAATACTGGCAGGAATACCTGGAGCGGCTGAAGGCGGCCGGCGCCCCGCATTCGCAGCTGGGCACCAGTGCGAAGGCGTAACGCGGCAGCGATGAGCGACAAAACCACCCATTTCGGTTTCGAGCAGGTCCCCTGGGATGAAAAACGGCGCCGTGTTGCGCGGGTATTCGACTCGGTGGCCAGCAATTATGACCTCATGAACGATGCCATGTCGTTGGGCGTGCACCGCCTGTGGAAACGCTTCGCTGTAGAACAGACAGGAGCACGTCCCGGGCAGCGGATCCTCGATCTCGCCGGCGGCACCGGCGACCTTGCGGCACGCCTGGCACGCCTGGTGGGGCCCGGCGGCGAGGTGGTGATTGGCGACATCAACCCCTCCATGCTGCAGGTGGGCCGCGAACGGCTCCTGGACCGGGGCATCGCGGCTAATGTGCGTTTCGTACAGGTCAATGCCGAGAGCCTGCCGTTCCCGGACCACAGTTTCGACTGCATCACTATCGCCTTCGGTCTGCGTAATGTCACTGACAAGCAAAAGGCCCTTGAGTCCATGTTCCGCACCCTGAAGCCCGGTGGCCGGCTGCTGGTGCTGGAGTTCTCGAAACCGTCCCTGCCCGGCCTGGCGCCGCTGTATGACCTGTACTCGTTCCGCGTCCTGCCGGTGATGGGACGCCTTATCGCCAGGGATGCCGACAGTTACCGCTACCTTGCCGAATCGATCCGCATGCACCCGGATCAGGACACCCTCAAGGGCATGATGGAGCAGGCCGGCTTCGAAGATTGCGACTACTTCAACCTGAGTGGTGGCATTGTCGCCGTGCACCGCGGGTTCCGCTTTTGATATTGCCAGGCTGCGCCTCGCTGTCAGCGTAGTGTCCGCGCCCAACAATTCGGTTTTGACAGCCCGGTCAAAAGCACACGGATTTCAATTTGTTGCGGGCGGCAGACGGCAGTGGGATTTAGAGGATAAAATAGCAGCAAATAGGCGGTGAAAAGCGCCTAGCCGACACCCTCAACCAACGGATGCAGGAACTCAAGTGACAGCCGCCTCGGCTCTGGCCGCCGCCCTCGAATCAGCTCTGGACCTGTACCTGAGGCAGGACCCGCAGGCGCTGCGTCGCTGTGGCAGCATGGAGGGCAAGGTTATTGCGCTGGATATCACCGGCCTCGGGGTGTCGTTGTATTTCTTTCCGGGGCCCGACGGCATCCAGGTTCTGGGCCACTATGAAGGCGAAGCCGATACGCGCCTGCGCGGGTCGCCGCTGGGTTTTGCCCGCATGTCGCTCGGCTCGCGGGACGACACCCTGTTCGAAGGCGCGGTGGACATCCAGGGCGATACCGAAACCGGTCAGCAGCTACAGGATATCCTTGCCAGCGCCGAGTGGGACTGGGAAGAGCAGCTGTCGCGATTCACCGGGGACGTCGTCGCTCATCAGGTCGGCACACTCGCGCGCCGGGCGCGCCGGTTGCTTGGTTCCAGCCGCGACACACTGGAGCGCGATATATCCGAATACCTGCAGGAAGAATCGCATCTGTTGCCCTGCCGCATCGAGGTCGACCGGTTTCTCGCCGAGGTGGACCGCCTGCGGGCGGACCTTGACCGGCTCTCGGCGCGCGTCGAGCGCCTGCTGCAGACAACAGCGGCCGGGCAATGATTCGACCCGGACAACTGCTTCGGCTGCTGCATATCAGCTGGGTACTGGTCCGACACGGACTGGACGAAGTGATCCTGGCGACTCATCTGTTCCGTCCGGTTCGGTTTCTGCGTTACCTGGCGCCCTGGCACAGGCTCACCCGCAACATACCGCGGGCGGTGCGGATTCGCCGCGCGCTCGAGGATCTGGGTCCCATTTTCGTCAAGTTCGGCCAGATCCTATCGACACGACAGGACCTGCTGCCGGACGACATAGCCGCGGAGCTGGCCAAACTACAGGATCGGGTGGCGCCGTTCCCGAGCCAGCGCGCCCGCCAAACCATCGAAGCCGCATTCCAGAAACCCATCACCGAGATCTTCCACAGCTGCGACGAAGAACCGCTGGCGTCCGCCTCGGTCGCACAGGTGCACGCGGCCACCCTGAAAAGCGGCGAGGATGTGGTTGTAAAGATCCTGCGCCCCGGCATCGAGAAGGTGATCCGCCGCGACGTCAGCCTGCTCTATTACATCGCCGGTCTGGCGGAAAAATACTGGCGCGAAGCACGCCGCCTGCGCCCGCGCGAAGTGGTAGGCGAATTCGAAAAAACCCTCTACGACGAACTCGATCTGCTGCGCGAAGCCGCCAATGCCTCACAATTGCGCAGGAATTTCGCCAGCTCCGGACTGTTACACGTTCCCGAAGTGTATTGGCCCTATTGCCGACGCAATGTGATGGTCATGGAGCGTATCTATGGCATCCCGGTCAATGACCTGGCCGCCTTACGGCAAGCCGGTGTCGATCTCAAAACCCTGTCGGAACGCGGCGTGGAAATCTTCTTCACCCAGGTGTTCAGGCATAACTTTTTCCATGCCGATATGCATCCCGGCAATATTTTTGTCGCCCCCAGTGGACAGTACATGGCGGTCGATTTCGGCATCATGGGAACCCTTAGTCCGGAAGACCAACGCTACCTGGCCGAGAATTTTCTCGCCTTTTTCCGCCGCGACTACCACCGGGTCGCCGAGCTGCACGTGGAATCGGAGTGGGTTCCCCAGGGAACCCGCATAGATGAATTCGAGGCCGCCATTCGCTCGGTGTGCGAACCGATCTTCGAGCGCCCCCTGAAAGAAATCTCATTCGGGCAACTGTTACTGCGCCTGTTTCAGACCGCGCGTCGTTTCAACATGGTAATACAGCCCCAGCTGGTGCTGCTGCAGAAGACGCTACTCAACATCGAGGGTCTGGGCCGACAGCTCTACCCCGATCTCGACCTGTGGCAGACCGCCAAACCGTTCCTGGAGCGCTGGATGAGCGAACAGGTCGGAGCGCGTGCCTTCGCTGGCCGCCTGCGCCGCAGCCTGCCTGACTGGAGCGAACGTCTACCGGAGATACCTGCGCTACTGCATCGCACCTTGCAGCAGGGCGCCCAGGGGCGTTTGCGCGTGCAGTGGGAATCGCGGGAGCTGGAAAAATTGCGTAAACAGCTGCGCCAGTCGAACCAGCGTACTCTGTCGGCGATCCTCGGCAGCGCCTTTCTGATCAGTGCCGCGCTTATCTACGGGCTGGACGGGTTCACGCCGACGATGATTGGCGGTGCCCCGCTGCTGAGCTGGATTCTGGCGGCGCTGGCGGCATTCTTCTTCGTCGCTGCCTGGCCTGATGATAGCTAACGCGCCGGAAAATGGCGGCAATAAAAAACCCGCCGAAAAGGCGGGTCAAGTTGGGCTCTTCCGTAGTTATTGCTGTTCTTAATCCCTCGAGCCTTGTTATTGTCTGGTTACGCGGCAACCCCCCGGAACCTGCAGCGCTCTGTTTTGGTCCTCTCCTCCAACACCGTTTTCGAAATTCCCTCGATCCCTGTTGACCGTATCGGTTGCTCAAACTGGCATCGGTAGTCTCCAGAAGAGCAACAACCGTGCCGATTCCATTTTTACTTTTAAAACATTAAGTTAAAGAACGCTGAAATTGACTTACCGATACGCTGTAAAGAATGTCGACAACCAGAAGCCATTAGTGCAGGCTTATACTCTTTGTTAATCAATAGATTAGCTTATGCGCCGGACCTGGTTGCGAAGCCAGGTCAAACGTAAGCCAAACCGACGTCTGGCCTTCAGGTGCCACCTGCCTGTAAAGAATACCTTACGGTGGCGCAACGAAGTGCCGGACGTATACGGCCCCCAGCAGCACCGCCAGGGCTAATGCCCAGAACAACCCGAGCCACACCACGGACTGGCGCGCCTTGCGTTTTTCGAGCCAGGTGCGCGGCCGTACGCCTTTAATGAGAAAAACGAGATTCGCCGCCACGTTGACACTGACAACATTGACGGCAAGCAACAGAGCAGCTCCGGCAGCGAGTTCGCGCTGTTGCGCCGCCAGCATCATTCCCAGCGTCGCTGTAGGCGGAAGCAAAGCAACGGCAACCATGACGCCGACCAGGGCGGTGGCGACCCCTGTGGTTAGCGAGAGGACCGCAGCCGCACCCGAGGCAAGCGCCAGTATGACGCCAGCGAAACCTATGTCGGTTCGCGCCATGAGCTCCGGACCGGGCACCGCCGCCGGAAAAACGACCCCGATACCGATCGACAACAGCAGCGTGAAGCTCACCCCGGCGAGGTTCGTTTTCAACGACTGGCGCAGCAGATCCCGGTCGCCCAGGGTGGTGGCGAACGCAAGCGCGAGATTGGGGCCCAGCAGGGGCGCAATCACCATGGCACCCACAACCACAGCGACATTGTTTTCCAGTAAACCGATTGCCGCGACCACGGTGGAAAGAAACACCAGAATCAGGAAATTCGCGTCCAGTCGGGCACCTTTTTCGATCTGGCTGTAGAGTTCCTCACGCGTTGCGCTGGTTGACTTTCTCGACTTCCCCTCCGGCGCTTGTACGTCGCTTGGGCGCGGCAACACGGCTTCCACGGGCAGCAGCACAATGCGGGTATCTTCTGCGCCGGCGAGCAGATTCTGCAGCGCGTCCAGAATCGTCTGGCGATTTTCATCGGCGACCAGCATGCGGATACTGCAGCGCTGCCCGTCTGCTGTCTGGCCATGCCAGTAGTCCAGCGCCCCCTGTTGTTCGGCCAGGCTGGTCAGCGTATCAAGATAGCCGCCATCAGCGACGACTTCGATCAACTTCATGGCAGAGGGTACTCAGCTACGCGGTGCACGCGAGGGGTTGACAACATGACTTTCGAGCAGTCGAGGTGAGCGGGGCTACCGCTGTTTGTCGGTCGACGCAAAGCCACGCCTGGAGCGCCGGCTAATGCGGCCTTTGCAGTGCCGCTTCTACCTGATCGCGCTTTTCCTTGCCGACCAGAATTTCGATCAGCTCAAGCGTGAAATCCATCGCAGTTCCGGGACCACGCGACGTAATCACCTTGCCATCCCTGACCACCGGTTCGGAGCTGTAATCGAGTTCCGCGAAAGCGTCCAGAACGCCCGGAAAGCTGGTGGCCTTGCGGCCTTTGAGCAGACCGGTGCTCGCCAACACTTTGGGCGCCGCACAGATCGCCGCGGTAAAACGGTCACTCGCCGCCATACGGGTCAGCAACGCGCGAATGCGCGGGTCCTTATCGAGGTGATCGGCACCCGGCAGCCCGCCAGGCAAAACCACCATGTCGTATTCCTGCTTCAGGGCTTCGTCGAGCGTGGTATCCGCCACCAGCACCATACCCCTGGAGGCGCGTACCGGTTTGTCATCGAGCCCCGCGGTGACCACGCCGACTTCGGCACGGCGCAACAGATCCACAATGGTGGTGGCTTCTAGTTCCTCGCATCCCTGTGCGAGGGGGACCAGGACGCTTGCCATGTTTGTTCTCCCTGTTGCTGCAAGTCGATTAACTCGCGAACCGAGAGCAATTGTACACCCTGCTGGTCGAGTGTCGGTATCTGGCGCTCCAGCAGCGCCAGGGTCTGCGGATGGGGATGCCCGATCGCCAGGGCGCTACCCTGCCTGCGGGCGAGCTTCAGCAGGCGCCTGAACTGGAACGCGATTTTCGCTTCGTCCAGCTCGTTGTCGAGAAACACATTGCGGTCGATGGTCGGTACACCATTCTCCAGCGCCACCTGTCGAGCTACGGTGGCCACGGTAGTGCGGCTATCAACGAAAAACATCGGCTGGCGACGCAGGATTTCGCTCATCAACCAAAACATATGGCCAGGGTGCCGCGTCAGCAGACTGCCCATGTGGTTGTTGATACCTACCGCATGCGGCAGCAAAGCCAGATTAGCCTGCACCGTCCTGAGGAACTCGCTTTCGCTCATGTCCAGGGTCACCGCACCCTGATCCAGCGCTCTGCCATCCACGCTGTCCATGGGCAGGTGCAGCATGACTTCCTTGCCGCTGTGGTGAGCGGCGTCGGCCAGGGCAACCGTGTAGGGCTCCCGGGGCAGAAAGGCGCACGCCACAGGCCCCGGTAAATCCACCACGCGTCGCCCGGGTTCCAGCTGCTTGCCGAGATCATCGATCACGATGGCGATCGCCGGCGCGGTTCGAGCCGGGTTTGGAGGTTCTGCAGCAGCCTGCCCCCAAAACAAAGCGGCGCACAAAAAAAGAACCGGCCAGTGGCCGGTTCGATCGAGCATCACCGCATCTGCTCCCGCTGCAGGGAAAGACCCTTGAGGAGATTCAGTGCCTCGTAGAGCTGGTAATCAGTCTGCGCCAGGGATTCCTTCTCCTCGTTCCCCTCACCGTCCGATTTCTTCTTGCCACCGCCGTTTCCATTCGACAAATGGCCAGACAGGTCGGCCTCCTTGATCGGTTCGAAAGCGCCGTCGGCGGCAGAAACCCGCACCTGCTCCAGCTCGATATCCGGCTTGATACCCTCGGCCTGGATGGAGCGACCCGAAGGCGTGAAATAACGCGCGGTAGTAAGCTTGACGGCCGTACCGTTGCTCAACGGGAGAATGGTCTGCACCGAGCCCTTGCCGAACGTCTGGTTGCCTACAATGATGGCGCGTCGGTGGTCCTGCAGGGCGCCGGATACGATTTCCGAAGCTGACGCCGAACCCTGGTTGACCAGCACCACCAGCGGTGCATTGTCGAGGATATCGTCGGGCGTGGCGTTGAAACGCAACTTGGAGTCGTTGACCCGCCCTTCCGTATAGACGATCAGCCCCTTTTTCAGGAAGGCATCGGATACCGCGACCGCACCGTTAAGCACACCGCCGGGATTGTTGCGCAGATCCAGTACCAGCCCCTTCAGCGAGCCGCCCGTTTCCTTTCTGAGTTCCGCGACGGCGTCGACCATGTTCTCCGCGGTCTTGGACTGGAACTGCGAAATGCGAACATAACCGAAGCCATCGTCGAGCACGCGCTGCTTGACGCTCTTCACCTTGATAACATCGCGCTTGATGTCGATCTTGAGCGGCTGCTCGACGCCTTCCCTGACAATGGTCAGGCGCAGGGTGGTGCCGGGTTTGCCGCGCATGATCTTGACTGCATCGTTCAGTGACAGCCCCTTGACCGGCGTATCATCGAGACGAATGATCAAGTCGCCCGCCTGGACTCCGGCACGCTGCGCGGGTGTGTCGTCAATCGGTGCGATCACCTTGACGAAGCCGTCTTCCATACCGACCTCGATACCGAGCCCCCCGAACTCCCCGGAAGTACCGACCTGCAGTTCCTTGAACTGTTCCTGATCGAGGTAGGCGGAATGAGGATCAAGGCCCGAAAGCATGCCGCGAATGGCGTTTTCCAGCAGCGCCTTGTCCTCGACGTCCTCCACGTAGTCATTCTTGATGCGCCCGAATACATCGCTGAAGGTACGCAACTCCTCGACCGGCAGACTGGCCGGTGTCTCTGCCTCGCGTTCAGCAAACACTCCGTGACCAATGGAAAGCGACAATCCCGTCAGCAAGCCAACCAGGACCAGTAGTGCATTTTGTCGTTTAGCGCTCATTCAATTCCAACCTGGCAACCGCTAGGGGCCACCTCAATTTCCCGATTAATGAAAGCCTTATGAAAATCCGGCTTGGTAAACATAGCTGACGATAGCATAGCTCGGCAGCAGATGGCAGGAGGGCGACCGCAGCTGTCATCCTGCCGCCGGCGCAGGTTTCCCCGCACACCAGCTCAGCGGGTTGATGGGACGGCCCTGGTGCCTGAGTTCGAAATACAGGCCCGATTTCGTCTGGCCACCGCTTGCACCCAAGGTCGCCACTACTTCCCCCGTATCGACCCATTCGCCGACTTCCTTATACAATGCCTGATTCTGACCGTACAGGCTCATATAGCCGTCCCCGTGATCGATAATCAGTAACAGTCCGAAGCCGCGCATCCAGTCGGAAAAAGCGACCCGCCCCTGGGAAATCGCACGCACCTTGCCGCCTTCGGGCGCAGCGATCAGCACACCCTGCCATTTCAGGCCGCTGTTGCCGCGTCGGCTGCCGAAACTGCGGGCCAGATCGCCGCGTGCCGGCCAGCTGAGCTTGCCTTTCATTGTTTTGAACGGTCGCTGTTCACTTGCCGCCGCGGGGATGTCGGCCAGAACCTCTTGCAAGGAGGCCACCAGGTCCTGAAGTTGCTGCTCATCGTTCCTGAGCCTCTTCAGTTCACCACCCTGACTTTCCAGTTCCCTGCTCACGTCGGCCAGCAGCTGTTCGCGTGAGCGCTTCTGCTCCCGCAAACGCGCGGTTTCGTCCTCGTGGCGCAACCGCAGTGCACTCAGTTGCCGGGTTTTGTCGTCAATGGACT
>CP070738.1:1391640-1409877 GCA_020347685.1 Gammaproteobacteria bacterium
AGTTGGCGTCTTGAAGAGCGGGTCACCTGCATGTTGTCACCCGGTCAGGCGCTGCTGGTCGAGGCGCCGGATGCTGAGCACCAGAAAGGTCGCAATGAGCAGCAGGTAATAGGCGAGGTCCGCGGTGCTGAACAGACCCTTCAGAAAGGACTCCAGGTGGGTTTGCAGTGACAGGTAATGGAACAACCCGGTGACTTCCTCGCGGCCAGCGCCGCTCCAGTCGACGATCCACAGCAGCAACAGAAGGCCGAAGCTGCTGATCGCCGCGATCACCGGTTGCTCGGTCAGCGCCGACATGAAGATGCCGACCGCTGCAAAGCTGGCCAGGAGCAGGGCCAGGCCGAGCAGCCCCGCGGCCAGCTTGCCGGCATCCAGGTGGGTGCCCGCGTACAGGGACAACGGCATGGCGGCCAGCATCAGCAGCAGCAGCATGAAAAACAGTGTGACGCCGAGGAATTTGCCCAGCACGATTTCACTCATCGAGACCGGTGCAGATAGCAGCAGGGTGAGGGTACGGTTGCGTTTTTCGTCGCTGAATACCCGCATGGTGATGGCAGGCGCGACCAGCAGCAGCAGAAAGCCTACGGTCTGCAGTACCGGGGCGACAACGATGTCGGTTACCCCGGGTGCGCCCTCGATGCCTGCCAGACGTGGCTGCAGCAGCATGAAGGTGTCGAGCTGGGACAGGAACAGATAGGCCATGATCAGCTGCACAACAGCGAGGATCGCCCAGGCCAGCGGCGACAGGAACAGGTTTTTCAGTTCGCGCAGCGCGATGGTGAAAATCATCAGGCCGCGTCCTCCGCCGCTTCCGGCCGGTCGCTGCAGGTCAGTTCCACGAACACCTGTTCCAGGGTCTGGCGGTCAAGCGCCAGTTCGACCAGACCCAGGCCCGCGTTGGCGACGTACGCGGCCACGGCGTCGGCCGGGTTGTTGTCGGTGAAGTGCAGCCGGCCGCGGCGCGCTCCCAGCAGTTCTATGTTGTCGATGCCGGGAATGGCGCCCAGTCCGGCTGCGTCCAGGGGCTGGCGGGTTTCCAGCAGCAGCACATGACTGGTCAGGCGGCGTTCCAGTTCCTGCATGGTTTGCGCAAATACAAGTCTGCCCTGGTGAATGATCTGCACGCGCGTACAGGTCGCCTGCACCTCGGGCAGGATGTGGGTGGAGAGAATGATGCCGTGGCTCTCGCCGAGTTCGCGGATCAGGCTGCGTATGTCGCGAATCTGGTTGGGGTCCAGCCCGACTGTCGGCTCGTCGAGTATCACCACGGCCGGGTTGTGCAGGATCGCCTGCGCGATGCCGACCCGCTGCTGGAAACCCTTGGACAGGTTACCTATCAGGCGCCTGCCGACACTCGCCAGCCCGCAGCGCTGCTTGGCGTGGCGCACCGCCGGGCCGCGCCGGGCTTTGCTGACGCGGTGCAGGCGGGCGCAATACGCGAGGTACTCATCGACGGTGAGATCGCGGTACACGGGCGGTTGTTCAGGCAGATAACCGATTTCCGCTTTGGCGCGCTTGGGATCATCCAGCAGGTCGATGCCGTTGATGCGGATGCGCCCCGCGCTCGGCGCCAGGTTGCCGCTGATCATCTGCATGGTGCTGGATTTGCCCGCCCCGTTGGGTCCCAGCAAACCGAGCACTTCGCCCTGCTTCAGTTCGAAACTGATCGCTTCGACCGCGAGGTAATGTCCATAATAGCGGTACAGATGTTCGACGCTGATCAGGATTTTTGCATCCATGTGCTTTATGATTGGCTCTAAACCGTGTGTCCGTGCCCAGGCGGTGGCTAAGCATAACGTAAAGCATTGCCGATTTGGATAGCCCTCTGATGCCCGCTGGAAACCCTGAAACCCCGTTGTGCGAACAGTTTGGCTTTGACGCCGAGTGGCGCCAGGCACAGTTGCTGCTGGTGGGTCTGGATGCCTGTCCCGATGACCAGGTACGGCAACTTCACGAACAGGTCCTTGTGCACGGGGTGGTCGAGCAGGTTGTAGATCGCTTCTTTGCCCAGCTCATGCGCCATGCGCAGGCCGCGGAGCTGCTGTCGAGTTTCGATCTCGAGCACCTGAAGGAGCGGCAAGTCGCCTACTTCGAGGAATTCGGCGTCAACTGCATGGAGGCCGAATACTTCGAAAGCCGCGCCCGGGTCGGCATCGCGCATGCCCGCGTGGGGGTGCCGCTGAGCCTTTATCTGTCGGCGTTCGGCCTGTTGCAGGCGCTGCTTCTGGACGCTGTCGCCGAGCGGGTCGGCGACGAGGCCGGGCGGCAGGCGCTCGGCGGTCTGCTGATGCGGCTGACCACCCTCGATATCGCCCTGGCGACCGAAGTCTACCATCGGGTACAGATTCAGGAGCTGGACCGCTCGGTGCGCCACCTCGAGCGCCAGCAGACGGTGCTGCGCAAACAGCTGGAACAGGACGCCCTGACCGGGGTGTCCAGCCGCACCAGCCTGCTGCACGAGATGCAGGATGCGCTAGGGCGGGCCGCCAAGACCGGTCAGCCGCTGTGCCTCATCATGGCGGATCTGGACCATTTCAAAGTGGTCAACGATAGCCACGGCCATCTGGTGGGCGACAAGGTGCTTAAAGAGGTGGCGGCACGCATCAAGGCCGCGTTGCGCGAGTTCGATGTGGTAGGGCGTTTCGGCGGCGAGGAATTCGTGATCCTGCTCGAGAACACCTCGCAGCATACAGCCCAGCAGATCGCCGAACGCATACGCCAGCGCATCGCCGCCGAGCCCATTCGCGTTGCCGGGCAGAGCCTGCAGCTGACCATCAGTCAGGGGCTGGCGGTGCGCCGCGATGGCGATGATGTCCACACCCTGCTGCAACGTGCCGACGCGGCCATGTACCAGGCCAAGCAACGGGGGCGCAACTGCGTTGCCGAAGAACCCGGTCATGCTGCTCGGCGTTGATACCGGCGGTACTTTCACCGATTTCGTCTGCTTCGATGGGGCACAGATCAGGATCCACAAGGTGCTGTCGACCCCGGGGGCTCCGGAACAGGCAATACTGCAGGGGGTTCGGGAACTGGGGCTGGAGGGCAGGCCCTTCTATCTGGTGCACGGCTCCACGGTTGCCACCAACGCGGTGCTGGAGGGCAAGGGGGTACGCACTGTTTATGTCACCAATTACGGTCTGGGTGATGTGCTGACCCTGGGGCGCCAGGCGCGCCGCGAACTCTACAATCTCCAGCCGCAGGCACCGGTGCCGCCGGTGCCTGCCGAACTGTGCCTGGAGACGGGCGGACGCGTGGGCGCCGATGGCAGCACCGTGGAGGCCCTCGACGAAGCTGAATGCGATGAGCTGGTGGCCCGCATCCGCGCGTTGGCGCCCGAAGCGGTAGCCATCAACCTGTTGTTCTCCTATCTCGATGACCGCTATGAACGCCTTATCGAGCAGCGCCTGCCCGACCATCTCTTTACCGCGCGTTCCTCCGAGATTCTGCCCGAACAGGGGGAATATGAGCGCGGTATTGCGACCTGGCTGAATGCCTGGGTCGGACCAAGAGTGCAGGGGTATGTGCAGCGGCTGCAAGACGCTGTTGCGCCGTCCCCGGTTCATGTCATGCAGAGTTCCGGGCTGACCATGCGTGCCGACAAAGCCGCGCGCCGCGCTGTCAATCTGCTGCTGTCGGGTCCCGCGGGCGGTCTGATGGGCGCGCAGCGTATCGGTGCCGAGTTGGGCCGCTCGCGCCTGTTGAGCTTCGACATGGGGGGTACATCCACCGATGTGGCCTTGATCGATGGCCAACTGAACCTGACCTCGGAAGGGCATATCGGCCCCTACCCGGTGGCTGTGCCCATGGTCGATATGCATACCATCGGTGCCGGAGGTGGCTCGATCGCCTGCGTCGACGAGGGCGGTATGCTGGCGGTGGGGCCGCAATCGGCTGGCGCCGACCCCGGGCCAGCCTGCTACGGCCGGGGTGGCACCCTGGCGACGGTGACCGATGCCAATCTGGTGCTGGGGCGCCTGCGCCCGGCGGCGTTTCTGGGCGGCGGAATGCAGCTGGACCTGCACGCGGCCAGCGAGGCGCTGGGTCGGCTCGCCGGGGAAATGCAGCTGACACCCGAACAGGCGGCCTTTGGTGTTGTCGAGGTGGCCAACCAGCACATGGCCCAGGCGCTGCGTGTGATTTCGGTGCAGAAGGGGATCGATCCCGCGGGTTTTACCCTCACCGCATTCGGCGGTGCCGGCGGCCTGCACGTGTGTGCGCTTGCCGAGGCGCTCGGCATTCGCCGGGCGCTGGTGCCGGTGCACGCCGGCGTGCTGTCCGCCCTCGGCATGCTGGCGGCGCCGCGCGGGCGCCAGCTGTCGCACACGGTGCCGGGGCTGATCGAGCAGCACAGCGATGCGCAGCTGATCAACCGACTGCATGCGCTGGCCGCGCAGGGCCGTGCCGAACTGATCGAAGAAGGCGTGGAAGCAGCGGCCATAACCACCAGCTTCAGCCTCGACGTGCGCTATCGGGGCCAGAGCTACACACTGAATATCCCCTATCGCAGTGTGCGCCAGGCGCTCGCCGAGTTCCATGAGGCGCACCAGCAGCGCTTCGGCCATCGGCTCCGAGCGCCGGTCGAACTGGTCAACCTGCGTGTCTCCCTGTCGGCGAGGCACAGCGAGTTCGCGCTGCGAACAGGCTGGCAGCCGCCGGCGGGCAAACCCTTCGAACGGGCTCAGCTGGCCGGCTGCGAGCGGCTGGTCGATGTCTGGCAGCGGCACGATCTTGAATTCGACACGCCTTGTGCGGGGCCTGCCGTGATTATCGATGCGGTGGCGACCACCTATGTCGCGTCGGGCTGGCAAGCGCTGCGCCATGCGACCGGTTGCCTGCTGCTCGAGCGCCTGTGAACGCGAGTCTGGCGCCGCGTGGTCTCCATAGCATGTCCTGGTGACGGCAACGGCTGTTGAGTCCCGCTGCGGCGGTTTGCGGTCGGCACGCCCGGTCGCCGCGTTATTTTCAGGCATCGATAGCATTGCTCCCTGGCAGCCGGAACGCGATATTCGCGCCAGTTCGGGGCCGCTGCAGAAAACTCCAGCGGATTAACTGAACTCCAGCTGTACACCGGTGTGTTTCAGGTGCTTACGTTCGATAGTCAGATCGGCCCGGGTAAGCGCATGTTTCTCCAGCCAGTTGTTGGGAAACGTGAGCTTGATGCAGTCGGCTTGTGCGGCCACCCGGAAATCGGGTGGTGGCTGGTGAGAGCGATTGCGATGCAACAGCACCGCCAGCCGTAGCAGGATGGCAAGGCGGGTTGCGCTGCCACGCATGCTGGCGGGCAGGCTCTCGATTACGGATTTGCGGAATTTGCGCCGGTGACTGCGCACCAGCGCCCCCAGCAGGCGTTGATCACGGCGCGAAAATCCGGCCAGATCAGAGTATTCCACCAGGTAGGCGCCGTGTTTATGGTAGCCGCTGTGCGCAATAACCAGGCCCATCTCATGCAGCAGTGCTGCCCAGTGCAGCCACTGGCGGGCGTCGTCCGGCTGCAACTGCCAGGTTTCGACCACCCTGTCCAGCAGCATCAGCGCGGTCTGTTCCACGCGCTGCGCCTGTTCCTGGTCGACATGGTAACGCTGCGCCATGGCCTGGACGCTTGATTCGCGCATGTCCTGGTGCTGGATACGGCCGATCAGGTCATACAGCAGGCCTTCGCGCAGCGCGCCGGTCGAATGCAGCATGCGCTCGATCTTGAGTGCGTGAAACACAGCGCTGAGGACGGCGACGCCACCCGCGAACACCGGCTTGCGGTCCTCGCTGACGGCGGTGAAATCGATCTTGTCGGCATGGCCGGTTTCTACCAGCGCCGAGCGCAGTTTCTTGAGTGAATCGGCGCTGATCCCGTTGTCGCTCCAGCCCCGTTCGACCACGACGTCCCGGATGGTGCGGATGGTGCCCGAGGAACCCGTTGCCATGGACCACCCGAGACGACGGAACAGCTGCTTGCTGGGTTGCAGCTCGAGCCGTGCCGCCAGAATGGCGTCTTTCATGCTGGCCTTGCGGATACTTCCATCGCCGAAAAAACGTTCGCTCATGCTGACGCAGCCCATGTACAGGCTTTCCAGCTGAACCGGCACCAGGCCCTCGCCAACGATAATTTCGGTACTGCCGCCGCCAATATCCACCACCAGGCGTCGCCCACCCGGGTCGGGCAGACTGTGGGCAACACCGAGGTGGATCAGGCGTGCCTCCTCGATACCGGAAATAACCTCGATACTGTGGCCCAGGGCCTGCTGGGCCTGGTCCAGGAAGCGTGCGCTGGACTGCATACGGCGCAGAGTGTTGGTGCCGACTGCGCGCACATTATCGGGATCCAGGTCGCGTACACGCTGGCCGAAACGTTCCAGGCAGTCGAGGGCGCGTCGCGCCACCGCCGGGTCCAGCTGGTGCCTGTCGGTGAGCCCGGCCGCCAGACGCACCGGCTCGCGCAACCGATCGATAAGCTGCAGCTGGCCGTTCTGAAAGCGGCCGACGATCATGTGAAAGCTGTTGGAGCCGAGGTCGACGGCTGCCAGAGTGCGGGTGTCGCTCGCGTTGCTCACCGGCTGTCTGCAATCAATGGAGTTGCCGCATTGTTCCTGAGGCCCATTGTTTCTGCAATAAAAAACCGCAGCGTTTGCAGCGCTGCGGCAAGGACGGGAAGGGAAGACAAAGGGTTGAGGCAGCGGAGCGAGGAGACTGAGCAGTCAGGGTCTCCTCGCTCCATGCCCATCACTAGTCCAACCGAAAACCACCCTACCCGCGGATTACAACTGGTTCTTTGACATGGATCAACAAAACGACGGCAAACTGGCTACTTTTTGACCAGCTGCTGGCTGACATCGCCGGCCCAGCGCAGCGCCGAGAGGTAGCAGTCGCGGACCTGGGACGGGGTCAGTCTGTCGCAGACCGCCTGTTCCCACGTGCCGCGTTCATAGGCCAGCACCGACGCCAGAACCTGGCCGTGTATGCCCTTGTGATACAACAGGGCACTGGAAATGTGTTCTGCCAGCGGTAGCTGGGTCAGAATTTCCTGCATGGTATTGTCCATCAGCGCGTCCAGTGCCGAGAACAGGCCAACGGTGAAAAACGATTCCGGGTGCGGTGCCTTGAGCGCCTTGGCGAGCGCCTCGGCCATTTTGCCGCGAACCATTGCGGTGACCACCAGCTCGGTGGGTTTGTTGTCCACCTGCGACATGGCCAGCAGGGTGGTCCAGGTCTTTATGGTCTGCTGGCCCAGGATCACCACCGCCTGGTGAACCGACTCGATTTTGCGCGCCAGGGAAAAAGCGGCCGAGTTCACGTAGCGCAGGATACGGTAACTGAAGGTCACGTCCTGCACGATCAGCTCTTCGAGCTCGGCCGGCTTGATGTCCGGGTTCTGCAGGCGGCTGAGCAGGTGCAGAATGGCGAGCCGGTTATTGGGCAGGCGCTGGCCACGGATGACCTGCGGCTGGGCAAAGAAATAGCCCTGGAAATAGTCAAACCCGAGCTCCAGGCAGAAGTCGAACTCGTCGCGGGTCTCCACTTTTTCCGCCAGCAGTTTCAGCGGGTGCCGGCGCAGTTGGTGTACCTGGCTGCGAATCTCGTCACGCTGCAGAGCCATGATGTCGACCTTGACGATGTCCGCCAGCTGTACCAGCGGCTGCAAATCCTCCTGGTAGACAAAATCATCCAGCGCAATCGCATAGCCTTGTGCTGACAGCCGTTTGATGCCGTCGATAACGTCGGCGTCGGGCTCTATGTGCTCCAGCAGTTCCAGCACGACGCGCTCCTTGGGCAGACAGATATTGTCCTGATCCACGAAGAATGCGCGGGTGAGATTGATGAACGCGAGGCGCTGGCCGACGATGTTATCCAGCCCGATTTCCATGAACGCATTGACAATGACATTGGAGGTGGCCTGGTCGCCGTCGCTGAAGCGAGCCGAATTATCCGGCGCGGCACGAAACAGCAGCTCGTAGGCATAGACACCCAGATCACGGTCGTAAATCGGTTGTCGGCCGATGAAAATATCGTCCATAGCCTGTCGCCCGCGCATCATTCAGTGAAAAAAGCCAAAGCCGCGCCTCCCGCCCTGCTCCCCGCTCTGTATCGGCGAAGCTGGTAAAAAACTGTTGCCCGCCGCCGCTGTGGTAGAATACCTGACTTGTATGTACTCTCCAGAGGTTTTCATGTTCGAACTGCTTTCCGATTTTTCCTGGTACGCCGGATTGTTTCACCTGCCCTGGTGGGGCTATCTGCTGGTCGGGCTCGGCCTGACGCATGTGACGATTGTCAGTGTTACCGTGTTTCTGCACCGCCACCAGGCGCACCGGGCTCTGGATCTGCATCCGCTCGTCAGCCACTTCTTCCGCTTCTGGCTATGGCTGACCACCGGCATGGTGACCCGCGAGTGGGTAGCGATTCATCGCAAGCATCACGCCAAATGCGAAACCCCGGACGACCCGCACAGCCCGCAAACGCGTGGTATTCGCACGGTGCTGTGGCAGGGGGCGGAGCTGTACCAGGCGGAAGCTGCAAACGGGCAGACCCTGGAGCAGTATGGGCATCACACCCCGGACGACTGGCTGGAACGCAACCTGTATACCCGTTATCCGATCCTCGGCGTCTCGATTATGCTGGTGACGGATTACCTGTTGTTCGGATTTGCCGGCGTGGCGTTATGGGCGGTGCAGATGATCTGGATTCCGTTCTGGGCGGCCGGTGTGATCAATGGCATCGGGCACTGGTGGGGTTACCGCAACTACGAAACTGGCGACGCGTCCCGGAATATCGCCTGGCTGGGTGTGCTCATCGGTGGCGAAGAGCTGCACAACAACCACCACGCCTTTGCCAGTTCGGCAAAGTTTTCTACGCGCTGGTGGGAATTCGATCTCGGCTGGGGCTATATTCGCCTGCTGCAGGCGCTGGGTCTGGCGCGCGTAAAGAAGCTGGCGCCGCAGCCCTGCATCCTCCCCAGCAAGGAACGCATCGACATGGATACCTTGCGTGCCGTGTTCGCAAGCCGTTTGCATGTCATGTCGAGTTACGCACGGGAAGTTCTGCTGCCCGTGCTGCGGGAGGAGTTGCGCTGCAGGGACGGCGCCTGCCGCAGCAGCCTGCGCAAGGCTCGGCGCCTGCTGGTGCGCAACCCGCAAATGATGGATGACCGCAGTCGGGGCATGCTGGAGGCAGCGCTGGACCGGTTCGCTGCGTTGCGGACCGCGTATCAGTTCCGCGAGCGTCTGCAGGCGATCTGGGATCGTTCTGCCACCAGTCATGACAAACTGCTGCAGGCTTTGCAGGAGTGGTGTCAGCAGGCGGAAGCTACCGGTGTCGAGGCATTGGAGGCCTTTGCGCGGCGCCTCAGGGGTTACAGTCTGCAGGGCGCGTGAGCTGCGGCGGATCCCGGAGTATCGGGGTCTGCCACCTGACCAAGAAAAAAGCCCGGCAATGCCGGGCTTTTTTTTGATCAGGTGGTGCGCTTGCCTACTTGATCTTGCCTTCCTTGTACATCACGTGTTTGCGTACAACCGGGTCATATTTCTTCAGCTCGAGTTTGTCCGGCATGGTGCGCTTGTTCTTGGTGGTCGTGTAGAAATGGCCGGTTCCGGCACTGGACACCAGTTTGATCTTGTCTCTCATGATCTACCCCCTCAGACCTTTTCACCGCGTGCGCGAATATCCGCCAGTACGGATTCGATGCCCTGTTTGTCGATGATGCGCATGCCCTTGGACGATACGCGCAGCCTGACCCAGCGTTTCTCGGCTTCGACCCAAAAACGGTGGGTATGCAGGTTCGGCAGAAACCGGCGGCGGGTCTTGTTGTGCGCGTGGGAAACGTTATTGCCCGTGACGGGGCGCTTCCCGGTAACCTGACAGACTTTGGACATAGTTCTATTCCTCAAAATCTTGTGCAGCCCGGCCTTGGCGGGCAGCGAGAACCGCGCTTTATACCAGAGAGCCCGGTGGGCGACAAGGCCCATGCGCTATCCCCGGACTGCCGCCAACCCCGGAGCTGATATCGGGGAAGAGCGTAAAAAAATTATAAAACAATGCGTTATATCATTCCTCTCTGGGCAAAAGAGACGGCCGCGCGGTCCCCTATCACAAAGTGGTCCAGCACTCTCACGTCGATCAGACCCAGCGCCTCGGCTAGCCGCCGGGTCAGGCGCTGATCGGCCTGGCTGGGTTCGGCAACCCCTGACGGGTGGTTGTGCGCGAAAATCACTGCGGCAGCGTTATGTTGAAGCGCGCGCCGCACCACTTCCCGGGGGTGCACGCTCGCGCCGTCGATGGTGCCGCGGAACAGTTCCTCGTAATCAATGATCCGGTGCCGGGTGTCCAGGAACAGGCAGGCAAACACCTCATACGGATAGTCGCGCAGTCTGGCTGTCAGGTAACGTTCGGTATCGGCCGGATTCGTGATTGCCTGGCTGTGCCCGAGGCGTTCGCGCAGCTGTCGACGGGTCAGCTCGAGTGCCGCATGCAGCTGGGCGTATTTGGCGCTGCCGAGTCCGCGGGTGGCGCAAAAACGTGTTGCATCCGCCTGGAACAAGGCGCGCAGGCTGCCGTATTGGCTGATCAGGGTGCGTGCCAGTTCGACCGCTGTCTGCCCGGGGACGCCGGTGCGCAGGAAGATAGCCAGCAACTCGGCATCGGATAACGCGCCTGGTCCAAGAGCCAGGAGCTTTTCCCGGGGGCGCTCGGCCTCCGGCCAGTCGGTAATGGGCATGGGTACCTCCTTGTGTGCCATTGATCCGATTTTGGTCGTCGGGTGGGTCCGTCCAGTGGTCTCACCCGCGCGACCGGGATAATGGCGGGCTGCTCTGTCCCTGTAAAGCGCAGATCTGTGCCCTTTCCGGTCGCGATGGTTCTGGTAAACTCCCGTCCAATGAATTTTCTTTCGCAGAAGCGGATTTTACTTGGCGTTTCGGGCGGCATCGCTGCGTACAAGAGCGCCGAACTGGTGCGCCAATTGCGCGCAGCCGGAGCCGCGGTGCGGGTGGTTATGACACCCGCGGCGACCGGTTTCGTTGCCGCCAGGACCTTTCAGGCGCTCAGCGGCGAGCGGGTCTGGAGCGACTGGTCTGATGACCGTAGCGGAATGGACCATATCGAGTTGGCGCGTTGGGCGGATCGCATTCTGATCGCCCCGGCCAGCGCCGATACCCTGGCGCGGCTGGCGCACGGTCGCGCCGATGATCTGCTGGCGGCAGTGTGCCTGGCCAGCACCGTGCCGCTTTGTGTCGCGCCGGCCATGAACCAGGCCATGTGGGGCAATGCCGCGACACGCCATAATATCGCGCTGTTGCGCGAACGCAATGTGCAAGTCTGGGGCCCGGCTGCGGGGGCCCAGGCTTGCGGCGAAAGTGGCCCGGGGCGCATGCTGGAGCCCGACGCGCTGGTGCGTGCTGTTGCCGATTCGTTTTCAAGTGAGCGGCTGGCCGGTGTCAGGGTGGTTGTAACTGCCGGCCCGACTCGCGAGGCAATCGATCCAGTCCGTTTCATTAGCAACCGCAGCTCCGGGAAGATGGGTTATGCGGTTGCCCAGGCCGCGCGGGAAGCGGGTGCACAGGTGGCACTGGTGAGCGGGCCGGTTGAGCTGGACGCGCCGGACGGTGTCACGCGCACCATGGTGGAATCGGCGCAGGAGATGCTGGAGGCTGTACTGGCAGAAGTTTCCACTGGCTGTGACCTGTTCATCGGCGCGGCCGCAGTGGCGGATTACCGCCCGGCAAGTGCCTCAGCGCGAAAGATCAAGAAGCGGGCTGATTGCACCAGCCTGGATCTGCAGCCTGCGCCGGACATTCTGGCGACGGTCGCGGCCCTGGAAAATCGGCCGTTTTGCGTCGGTTTTGCTGCAGAAACCGAACAGCTACAGCGCCACGCGCAGAAAAAGCGGCTGGGCAAAGGCGTGGAGATGATCGCCGCGAACCGGGTCGGGAAGGGCCTGGGCTTCGAAACCGACCAAAACGAGTTGCTGCTGGTCTGGGAGGGGGGCAGTCAGTTGCTGGCCATGGATGCCAAGACACGACTGGCGCGCCGCCTGATCGAGTGTGTCGCCGATTTGTATCGACACAGAACCAAACACCAGGATTTCGCTCAGGACCATGCAGAAAATTCAGCTTAAAATTCTCGATTCACGCATTGGTAGCGAATACCCTTTGCCGCATTATGCGACTGACGGTTCAGCCGCGATGGATCTGCGCGCCTGCCTTGATCAGACCTTGTCTCTCGCCCCCGGGCAGACCGAGCTGCTTCCCACCGGTATCGCGATTCATATTGCAGACCCAGGCCTGGCAGCTGTGCTGCTGCCGCGCTCGGGCTTGGGCCACAAGCACGGGATCGTGCTGGGTAACCTGGTTGGGCTCATAGATTCCGATTATCAGGGACAGCTGTATGTTTCGTGCTGGAACCGGGGCGAGGAGAGCTTCATTATCGAGCCCGGCGAGCGTATTGCGCAGATGATGTTCGTGCCGGTGGTGCGCCCCCGCTTCGAAGTGGTGGAGGAATTTGTCGACAGCTCACGCGGGGCGGGCGGGTTCGGGCACACCGGGCGTGCCTAACAGGGTTAAGCGACTACCTAGATGCAGGGATTGAAATGAAACTGCCTTTTCGGTCGGGAAACAACAAACAGGGGGCAGCCACCTCGGCGCCTCAGTCATCAGCAGCCCGCCCTGGCCAACTGAGTCTGCGTTCGCAGGGTATCGTGTTGCTGGTCGCGGGAATAATGCTGATCGCGGCGCCCGCCGCGGTTGTGTATCTGCAGACTGCGCTGCAGTTTCGTGACATGCAGCAGAAACACGCGGAGCTGGTGGCGGATCTGTTCGCCAACGCCGTCGGTCAGTGGTTGGAGAATCAGGTGGCTGCCGCCGAGCTGGTTGCCAAGGACCCGCAGCTTGCGCGCCTGATGATGGATGGTTCTGAAGCGCAACGCAGCGCGAAGGCAGAGGAACTGGCCTATCTGTTCCCGGCTTCAATCCGTGTCCGCCTGCTGCCGCCGGGAGTAGAGGAGGTGAACCTGGAAGCCAGTCCCCCCATCGGTTACGCCGCGCTGGACATGTTGCGTCATTCTGAAACCAAGGATACGCCACCTCCGGTCGAGGTGCATATGTCCGGCACACCGCAGCAGCATGTCAACCTGGTGCGGCGTATTCTCGATCCCGCCGGTCGGCGAATTGTCGGCCACCTGATGGTGAGTTATTCGGTACAGGAATTGGAGGGAGCCTTGAGCGGGCGGGAGGTGGACGGTTACCTCGAACTGCAGCAGGTGTCGGCTGCTCCGCTGGTGCTTGCCAGTCAGGGGTCACCTGAGTCTAAGACCTCGCAAGTTGATGGCCAGCTTCCTGTGCCCGGCAGCAGCTGGCGCGTAGCGTACTGGGCTCCTGTGTCAGACCGGGCTGCTGACGCGACCTTGATCATGGCCGGTATCGCGGCCGGGGTTGCGGCGCTGGTGTTTGCGCTGCTCATCTGGTTGCTGTTTCGCCGCGCGGGGTCCGCATTGCGCCAGGATCAGGCGGTGCTGTTGACCATCGTCAAGGATATGCGCGATGGCCGGGTCAGGAAAGAATACCCGAACAGGCTGGCCGAGTTGCACGATACGATTGAACTGATGGCGCGTGCAGCCGCCGTGGGCGCGGCACCCAAGCCAGAACCGGTCCCTGCCTCCGCTCAGGCGGCGGACGAAGTGGCGCCGGCAGCGCCGCGGCAAGTGGTCGAGGAAGTCGATAGCGATCTGCTGTTTGATCAGGGCGCGCTCGACATCACCCGTATGGATGTCCAGGAGGAAGCGCTGGACTCAACCATATTCAGGGCTTACGACATCAGGGGGGTGGTGGGCGAGACACTTAGCGCCGAAACAGCGTACGAAATTGGCCGCGCCATCGGTAGCGAGGCTTACTACCGGGGCGAACAAATCGTGGTGGTCGGGCGCGATGGGCGAATCTCGGGTCCCGAGTTGAGTGACGCCCTGATAGAGGGCCTGAAAGCGACCGGCCGCGATGTCAAGGACATCGGGCAGGTTCCCACGCCGGTACTCTATTTCGCGGCGCAGCAACTCGACGCGAATTCCGGTGTGATGGTGACAGGTAGCCACAACCCCCCGGATTACAATGGCTTCAAGATTGTATTGGGGGGAGAAACGCTGGCCAATGACGCGATACAGGCGTTGCGGCGGCGAATCGAGTCCGGCGATCTACTGACCGGTGAAGGCTCGGTGGAACAGATTGAGGCACTCCCGGACTATATCCAGCGCGTGAGCGCGGATGTGCAGCTCGCGCGCTCGGTGAGGGTGGTTATCGACTGTGGCAACGGGGTCGCGGGTAGTGCTGCACCGAAGTTGCTGCAGGCGCTGGGCTGCGAGGTGATCGAGCTTTACTGCGACGTCGATGGCAACTTTCCGAATCATCACCCGGACCCCAGCAAGACCGAGAACCTGTCTGATCTGATTCAGGCGGTGCAGCAACATGGCGCTGACGTCGGAATCGCTTTTGACGGGGATGGTGACCGGGTTGGGATTGTCAGTTCACAGGGAGAAATCATCTGGCCTGACCGGCTGCTGATGCTGCTGGCCATGGATGTGTTGTCGCGCCATCCGGGGGCACAGATCATTTATGACGTGAAATGTTCGCGCCACGTGGCCGAGGTGGTAGCACAATATGGCGGTGAACCACTGATGAGTGCAACCGGGCACTCCCTGATCAAGGCGAAAATGAAACAGACTGGCGCGCTGCTGGCCGGCGAGATGAGTGGTCATATTTTCTTCAAGGAACGCTGGTTTGGCTTTGACGATGGCCTGTATACCGCAGCGCGCCTGCTGGAGATCTTGGCCAATGACCAGCGCAGCTCCAGCGAAATTTTTGCCGCGTTGCCGGACAGTATGAATACACCGGAGCTCAATGTCCCGATGGCCGAAGGCGAACCGACCCGGTTCATGGAAAAATTGCTCGATGTGGCCCACTTTGACAACGCCAGCGTCATCACAATAGACGGCATGCGGGTAGAATTCGATGACGGCTGGGGTCTGGTCAGGGCTTCCAACACCACCCCGAGTCTGGTTTTGCGTTTCGAGGCCCGGGACGAACTCGCCCTGAGCCGGATTCAGGACGAGTTCCGGCGTGTTATGTTGCAGGCGGATCCCAGCCTGTCACTGCCATTCTGAAAATCCGATTATGAGCCTGAGTTCTGATCAAGCTGCCCGGGTCGCGCGCGTACTTGGGGAAGCGCTGCCTTACATCCGTCGTTTCCGCGACAAGACCGTGGTCGTCAAGTACGGCGGTAACGCTATGGTTGACGAGCAGCTAAAAAGCGGCTTTGCCCGCGATATCGTGCTGATGCGGCTGGTGGGCATCAATCCGGTCGTGGTGCACGGAGGCGGGCCGCAGATAGGACAGGTGCTGGCGAAAATCGGCAAGGAAAGCCAGTTCGTCGACGGCATGCGTGTTACCGACAGCGAAACCATGGACGTTGTAGAGATGGTTCTGGGCGGGTTGGTCAATAAGGAAATCGTAAACCTTATCACCCGCCACGGCGGGCGCGCAGTGGGTCTCACCGGTAAGGATGGCGATCTCATCCGCGCGCGCAAACTCAGAATATCACGCGATTCCCCAGAGCTTGATGCGCCGGAGATCATTGATATCGGTCACGTGGGGGAGGTGGCCAGCGTTGATACCTCGGTAGTGGAGATGCTGCTCGCGGGTGGGTTTATTCCCGTGATTGCGCCTATCGGCGTTGGGGAGGACGGTCACTCGTATAACATCAATGCCGACCTTGTGGCGGGCCGCGTAGCGGAGGTGCTGGGAGCCGAAAAGCTGATTCTGCTGACCAATACGACCGGGCTGCTCGACAAGCAGGGCAGGCTGCTCACGGGACTCACCGCGCATCAGGTCGACGAATTGATTGCGGATGGTACGGTCTACGGTGGCATGTTGCCCAAGATTCAGTGCGCGTTGTCGGCGGTGAAGTCAGGCGTTAAGGCTGCGCACATCATCGATGGGCGGGTCGAAAACGCGGTTCTGGTTGAGTTGTTTACCGATGAGGGTATCGGCACCCTAATTCGTGGCTAGTGTTTCGCGGACTTGGCTTCGGCCTCGGCTATTTTGAGCTCGCGAAATCGCTTGATATCCAATTCGAATTTTTCGCGGATCGCGCGTTGCTCCTGCTTGCGGTTTTCGATGTAATCGAGATTCTGCCGTATCTGGTCGCGTGACTCGGAGATTTGCTGGCCCAATTCGGCCGGTACCGGCCGACCCGCGCGTTCCAGGTTGGCGGCCCGCTTGGTGAGGTCAGACAATTTCTGCCGGATTTTTTCGATGCGGCCGGTGGTGACCCGGATAATGGCCTCGATCGCCTCGAGCTTGCCGTCCCGTGTCAGGATCATTTCGTCCTCGTTGGTGAAGGTGTCGAGAAGAATACGATCTTTGTGGGCTTGCTCGCGCTGCCTGCGTTCTTCCGCTGCTCGCAGAGCCGCCAGGCGCTGTTCTTCGGCGAGCTGTTCGGCCGTCTTCTGCGCGGCTCTGGTTTCCACCACGATACCCTGGCTGTTGAGTGTTTCGTTGCGCTTTTTCGCGTATTCCGGCGGAACCCGGTCGCCGTAGCGTACCTGGCCATGCTCATCGACCCATTTATAGAGTTTGCCGGCGTGCACACCCGGTGTCGAAAGTAACAGCGCTGCGCCGACAGCGACCATCAGCCGGCCTTTTCGGCGATCGCGCCGGCTCGGGTCTTCTTTGCTACGGGTTTTGGGTGCGTCTGTCATGGATACCATCGATCAACTGGTCCTGTTCGTTATCTCTCTGGTAGCAAATCTGTTTTCAGCGTTTTCAGGGGGCGGAGCGGGGCTGATCCAGCTCCCCGCATTGATTTTTCTGGGGTTGCCATTCGTCGTTGCGCTAGCGACCCACAAAGTTGCCAGTGTCGCTCTTGGTATCGGCGCCACACTACGTCACTTGAGGGAGGGCGGGCTCGAAAAAAACATTGCCCTGTTTATACTTGCAACCGGTCTGCCCGGCGTGGTGCTGGGCGCCAACCTCATTGTAGGCGTCTCCGGGCGGGCGGCGGAGATTGCACTGGGCATCCTGACCGCGGGGCTGGGACTGTATTCCTGCCTGAATCCGCAGCTGGGCCAACGTCACGAGGACAGGCATCGGGACCCGCGGGGATTTGTGTTGGGTGGCATCGGGTTGTTTGCCATCGGCGCGCTGAACGGGTCGCTCACCTCGGGTACCGGACTGTTTGTCACCCTCTGGCTGGTGCGCTGGTTTGGTTTCGACTACCGACGAGCCGTGGCATATACGCTGGTGCTCGTGGGGGTATTCTGGAACTGAATGGGGGCCCTGACACTGGGATTTCTAGCCGAAATACGCTGGAGCTGGTTGCCGGTGCTATTGGCAGGTTCGTTGCTGGGAGGGTATCTGGGGGCGCACCTTGCCATCAAGAAAGGCAATCGCTGGATCAAGCGGGCCTTTGAGGCGATCGCTCTGGTAATCGGGATCAAGTTGATCTGGGGCTGAGTGCCGCCGTGCAAACCGGCCGCCGTATTTCCGCCTCTCGTCTAGTTGTCTACGCCATATCGCTTACGATACGCTTCGACCGCTTCGAGCGGTCCTTGATACTCGGCTTTGCCGGCGAGAAATTCCTGCAGTTCCGCCAGCGTGACGATACTGGTTACCCTGAGGTCGAGGTCCTGTTCTACCTCCTGGACTGCGGAGCGCTCGCCTTGCCCACGTTCCTGCCGGTCCAGCGCAATAACAACACCGACGGCCTGAGAGCCGCTGGCCTCGATGATTCTCAGCGATTCACGAATCGCGGTTCCCGCCGTAATGACATCATCGATAATCAGGACGCGTCCGGCGAGGGCGGCTCCCACCAGATTGCCGCCTTCACCGTGGTCTTTAGCCTCCTTGCGGTTAAAGCAATAGGGGATATCGATGTCATGGTGATCGGCAAGTGCGATGCCAGTGGCTGCAGCCAGAGGGATCCCTTTGTACGCCGGCCCGAACAGCACATCGAAGCGGATGCCGGATTCAACTATTGCCTGGGCATAGCAACGCCCGAGGCGCGCCAGATGGCGGCCGGTGTTGAACAGGCCGGCATTGAAGAAATACGGGCTTACGCGGCCCGACTTGAGTGTGAATTCACCAAACCTGAGTACACCTGCCGCAATGGCAAATTCGAGGAACTCTTCTTTGTATGCCTGCATGGAAGATCACCAAAGATAACGATGCGTCGTTATCATACACGCGCTGCTGTGCGGCGTCATAAACAGCCGGG
>CP070738.1:1409977-1413762 GCA_020347685.1 Gammaproteobacteria bacterium
CAGCATGTCGCCCAGCATGGCGCCGATGCCGCTGCTCTCGGACTGGCCTGCCGCGCCCGGGGGTGCCGCTGTCCCCAGCGAGGCGCCCTGCTTGCTGAGGCCGCCCATCAGCAGTGCGGCCACCGCAGGCAGCATCTTCTTCAACAGGTCGGCATCGAGGCCGGTCTGCGCCGCAGCCTGGCTGGCCAACTGGCGGCTGGCGTCACGACTGCCCAGGATGTGTCCCAGGATATTGTTGCCGTCGTCGATGGTGTGCTGTTCGGCGAGGCGTTCGGGCTGTTCCAGGTACTGCTGGTGATTGCCCTGGCGCAAGGCGTTGAGAAGGCTGTCGAGTCCCTCGGCACTCGAGATGTTACTGCGCAAACCCCGGTTCAAGGCCGGCATCAGGTGTGCAACAGCCTGCAAGGCGTCGTTACCGCTGACGCCGTAGCTGCGCGCCAGCTGTTGCACCGCTGCACCGTTGCCGGATTTCAGTATGGTTTCCAGTAGACCGCTCATGCGTGCACTCCCAAAAAATACGGCGCCGCCAGTCACGGCGGCCCGCGCAACCGATAGATCTGCAATCAGGACGCGGGCCCCGGCGCGCCGCCGGAACTCCACAGTATGACCGTGATGGCCAATAGGCCGACCAGCATCACCATGCCCACCGTGAGTATGGAACTCGAAAACATATGGCCCTGTTCCTTCGGTATGCGCATCACGATCGGCACCCCGACATAGAGCAGGTAGACGGTGTAGGCCAGCGCCAGCAGGCCGATCAGCATGTTCAGCCACAGCAGCGGGTACAGTGCCAGCACCCCCGCCAGGAACAGCGGCGTCGCGGTATAGGCGGAGAGCACCACGCAGCGTTCGATGGGGGCTTCGGCGCCGTAGGTACGCGCCATCCAGTGGATGAATTCACCCATCATCACCACCGCCACCAGTATCGCCACGTAGAACACGGCGCCGATCATCAGGGCACTGGGAAAGGAAAGCTTGACGGCGCTGCCTACACCGATCTGCCACCCCACCTGGGTGGTGCCGATGAAGGCGGACACCGCCGGCAGCGCCGCGAGAACCAGCACATGCCTCAGATAGCAGTTGCCTATGGTGCAGGGCTCGGCGCGAATCGCTTCCCATTCCTTGTCGGGATGGGAGAGCAATCCCCACACATGGTTCAGAATCATGACCTGGCCCTCCTCCTCGACCAAGGCGACCAATACCCTGCGTGTAGCACAGGCATTCTAAACGTCAAGCTGCTCGCGTGCGGCTCCTAGGCTTATTGAAGTACTAAACAGCAGCTTAGCCGCCAAACCAAAAGTAAAATAGATTAACGGCACGCGGCCCCTCAGGGTGCCCGCTCCCACCACCACCCCGCGCGGGGACAGCGGAATCTGATCGGCGAAGCCGCCAGAGTTCAGCTGGCCAACCGGTTCACCAGCGCGGCCGGCCGCCGCCCCTGCCGCCGCGCGATGGCTTCTCGGTCGCCATGCTGACTTTCAGCGCGCGTCCGCCCACGTCCTTGCCATTCTGTTCCAGCGCTTTTTCCGCGGACTGCTGCGCAGCGAACGTGATAAATGCGAACCCCTTGGGCCGACCGGTTTCGCGGTCCTTGATCAGGGCGATCTCCTCGATTTCCCCGTACGATGCAAAGATGTCGCGCAGCTGCGATTCATCAACGGTGTACGGGAAGTTACCGACATAGATTTTATTCTGTTGCATTACATCTCCTAAGGTGCGAACAAGCTCTCCGAACGGCCAGGGTCAGCGGTCGTTGTAAAGCAATGCGAAATGGACGGTCAGTTGCCCCGCCCCGTGACAACCACTGCAGAGCATGGAGACTAGCCCATCTCGTGCAATCAATAAACAAGCTCCCTATTTTCCCGCCTCAATCCCCAGGCTGCGCCAGGCGGTGATTGCGCTTACCGGCCCGGCCGGATTCCGGCTTTGTAGCGAATATCTTTCCGCGTAGCAACCATTTTAGCAGCCGGCCGCCGGCGCCTTATACGGAAAGCTCGTGCGCCTTGCCGGCGCCGCGCGGAATGCGGATGCGGTCCACCATTTCGCGCACCGGTCGCGGCGGGCGCGGCGTGACGCGGCTCACCAGCCAGGCGGAGGCGAAATTGAGCAGCATGCCGAGGGTGCCTATGCCCTCGGGCGAAATGCCCCACCACCAGTGCTCGCTGTCGTTGAGCTCCGGGTGCAGAAACTTGAAGTACACGATGTAGCCGGCTGTGAACGTGATGCCGAGCACCATGCCGGTAATGGCGCCCTCCTTGTTCATGCGGCGGCTGAATATACCCATGATGATGGCCGGGAAGAACGAGGCCGCAGCCAGGCCGAAGGCAAACGCCACCACCTGGGCGACGAAGCCCGGCGGGTTGATGCCGAAGTAACCCGCGATACAGACCGCCACGCCGGCGGCGACACGCGCCGTGATCAGCTCGCGCCGTTCGGTCATGCTGTGACTGAAGCCGCGCTTGAGCAGGTCGTGAGCGACCGCGGTGGAAATGACCAGCAGCAGGCCCGCCGCCGTGGACAGCGCCGCGGCCAGTCCGCCGGCCGCCACCAGACCGATCACCCAGTTGGGCAGCCCGGCGATCTCAGGGTTGGCCAGCACCATGATGTCGCGGTCGATGGTCAGCTCGTTTTCCTTGTCCGACTGCGGCCCCACGTACTGGATGCGACCGTCGCCGTTCTTGTCCTCGTAGGTGATGAGCCCGGTGCTTTCCCAGTTCTTGAACCAGGTCGGCACCGACGCATAGGGCGCATCGGACACGGTATTGAGCAGGTTGGCGCGCGCAAACGCGGCCACCGAGGGTGCCGTGGTGTAGAGCAGTGCAATGAACACCAGCGCCCAGCCCGCAGAGATGCGCGCCGCGGCGACTTTGGGTACGGTGTAGAAGCGCACGATTACATGCGGCAGGCCGGCGGTGCCGACCATCAGCGCGGCGGTAATGAAGAATACGTCGATAGTCGCCTTGCTGCCGTCGGTGTAGGCGGCAAACCCGAGCGCCTGGTGGAGCCCGTCGAGGCGTTCCAGCAGGTGCTGGCCGCTGCCGTCGCTCACCGTGGAGCCGAACCCTACCTGCGGGATGACGTTGCCGGTCATTACCAGAGATATGAAAATTGCCGGCACCAGATAGGCGAAAATCAGCAGGCAGTACTGCGCCACCTGGGTGTAGGTGATGCCCTTCATGCCGCCCAGCACGGCGTAGAAAAACACG
Source organism: Gammaproteobacteria bacterium (assembly GCA_020347685.1). Taxonomy (GTDB): domain Bacteria; phylum Pseudomonadota; class Gammaproteobacteria; order DSM-19610; family DSM-19610; genus Thiogranum. Next base: position 1,413,184 of record CP070738.1, read on the forward strand.
ATACCCATACCGATCAGCACGCCGTTATTGATGTCCACGTCCAGAAAGCGCGAGAACACGATGCCCACTCCGCGCATCTGACCGGCCACATAAGTGAAGGAGACAAAAATAGCGCACACCACTGCCACCACACGCGCGGCCTGCGAGTAATAACGGTCGCCGACAAAATCCGGCACGGTGTACTTACCGAACTTGCGCAGGTAGGGTGCCAGCAGGAGCGCCAGCAGCACGTAGCCACCGGTCCAGCCCATCAGGTACACCGAGCCGTCGTAACCCATGAAGGAGATCAGCCCGGCCATGGAAATGAAGGACGCCGCGCTCATCCAGTCGGCCGCCGTGGCCATGCCGTTGACGACCGGGTGCACCGCACCGCCGGCGATATAGAAATCGCCCGTGGAACGGGCCCGCGCCCACAGCGCCACGCCGATATAGAGCGCGAACGATGCGCTCACCATGACAAAGGTCCAGGCCTGCACGTTCATGGTTCGTCGCGCTCCTCCTCGTCGACGTCGAACTTGCGGTCCAGGCGGTTCATCAGCCACACGTAGACAAAGATCAGAATGACGAACACGTAGATGG
>CP070738.1:1413862-1415473 GCA_020347685.1 Gammaproteobacteria bacterium
GGCCGCCAAGGCGGGGCGACCGGATGACAAGACGAAGTGGTTACTTGGTGACGGGCCGGGGTTGCCTGACTTTGAGCGCAGTCCGGCGCGTCACAAGCCGGTGCGAACCGCTTTCCCCGAGGGCGGCTACTACATTCTTGGCAGCGATTACGGCACCGATAACGAAATTCGAATGATCATGGACGCCGGGCCGCTGGGCTATTTGTCTATTGCCGCGCACGGGCACGCTGACGCACTCGCCCTGGTACTGTCGGTGGGTGGCGAGGAAATACTCATCGATCCGGGCACCTACGCGTATCATACCCAGAAGCGCTGGCGCGACTATTTTCGCGGCACGGTGGCCCATAACACGGTGTGCGTCGACGGCCTCGACCAGTCGGTGAGCGGAGGCAATTTCATGTGGCTTCGCCACGCCAGGACAAGCGCGGTAAGCTGGCAGGAAAACGAGGACGGTGCCCGGCTCTCGGCGCAGCACGACGGCTACGGCCGACTGCCGGATGGTGTGTTACATGCCCGCAGTGTACGCTTCGAGCGCCAGCTGCGGCGGTTTGTCATCGAAGACCAGCTGACTTGCAAGGCCGGGCACGAGGTGCAGCGCTTCTGGCACTTCGGCGAGAGCTGCCGGGTGGAAGACGATGCGAACGGAGTGACGGTCCGCAGCGGCGCCAAGACCGTGCGGCTGATACTCGATTCGCCGTCCCCGGCGGCACGAAACCTGTATAGAGGTTCGGAACAACCGCTTTCCGGCTGGGTATCGCGGCGTTTTGACGTCAAGCAGCCGACCGTTACTCTGGTGGAAAGCTGCCGCATAAGCTCGACCGCAACCTTGCGGGCCGTAATCGAGTGTAAATAACGATATGTTATTAAATAACAAATAAATTTTCACAGTATTGAGGTGGGAAGAATGAATATCAGCATTTTCGGGCTGGGCTATGTGGGGGCGGTATCCGCCGGATGTCTGGCGCAGGACGGACACACCGTGATCGGCGTCGACCCCTACCAGCCCAAGGTGGATCTGATCAACGCGGGACAGACTCCGGTCATCGAAAAGGACATCGGCGAGATCATCGCCAAAGCGGTGGCGGAAGGACGCTTGCGCGCTACCCGCGATGTCGCAGAGGCCATCGAGGGATCCGAGATTTCGCTGATCTGCGTGGGCACCCCCAGTCAGCACAACGGCAGCCTGGACCTGAAGTATGTGCGCGCTGTGTGCGAAGAGATCGGCCTGGCGCTGAAGGAAAAAGATGCCTTTCATGTAGTGGTGGCGCGCAGCACCATGCTGCCGGGCAGCATGCGCACCGTGGTGATCCCCACCCTGGAGGAATACTCCGGCAAGCAGGCCGGGGTCGGCTTCGGTGTCTGCAATAACCCGGAGTTCCTGCGCGAGAGCACCGCGGTCTATGATTATTACCATCCGCCCAAGACGGTCATCGGTGAAACCGACGCTCGCGCCGGTGACCAGCTGGCGCGCCTGTACGCGGACCTGGATGCACCGCTGGTGCGCACCAGTGTCGAGACCGCCGAAATGGTCAAGTACACGGACAACGTCTGGCACGCCTTGAAAGTCAGCTTTGCCAACGAAATCGGCAATATCAGCAAGGCGCTCGGCAT
>CP070738.1:1415573-1438570 GCA_020347685.1 Gammaproteobacteria bacterium
TCCCTTTATGACAGCCGATGCCATACCGGCACCCGCGGAACTTGGGCCCGCTGTCCGGCTGGAACTCTGCCGTTCGGGCGGTCACGTCGGTTTCGTTTCCGGCTCCTGGCCCTGGAAGCCACACTACTGGCTGGATCAACGCATCTGCGAGTTCTTTCGAGAGCCGCTGTCCGGCAGCCAGTCGAGGCGCTAGCGGTTTAACCCGCGCTGCTCGCTCTGGAGCGAGGCAAGCGCCGAACACCGCTCGGGAGCACACCGGTTCCCGCCGCGTTTCGAAACCTGTCCCATCACAATCCTAACCTAGAACCGCCCTAGATTAGTATCTTATACTTTTGTTTTCCCATATTTTTATTTGGCTAATCGCCCGTCGCCGAAGCAGCTGTGCGCAGCCGGCCGCAACCACCTCGCCTCCCCCTCAAGCAACATTAGTGATGGCCGATACTCCGTCCTGACGACCGCGCCAGGCCGTTGACGCACAAGTATCCGGCAATTTTTTCTGGGAGCCACGGGTTTCGGCACCCTTTTTAAGGACGATTCAGTGGGGGGCAAAAGCCACATGAGATTCTCTGACCTGTTCAAAACCGCCGCGTTGAGCCTCGCGGTCACTAGTGGTACCGCGCTCGCCTCGGAAGCCGACATCTACTCGATTCATTTCTCCGAAGACGGAAAATACCTCATCACCGGAGGAGCAGGTGGTTTTACGCTTGCCGCGACCGAGAAACATTCCGGCGGCATCAAGGTCTGGAACAGCGAAACCGGAACCCTGGTCGAAGCGCTGGGACAGCGTTCGGACCTCGACCAGCTCTTCGGCGACCAGTACGGGCGGGTCGGTAACCGCCGCTGGGGCATCAGCAACTTCAAGGATGTAGTGCTGACCGGATCCTACCCGGACGGCAAAGTGGTGCTGTTACCGAGTTCACTCGGCCACATGGTTGGTCACGAACGAATCCAGATGCCGGATTTCATCGGCGGCTATATGGATTTCTCCGGTAACGAACCGGCCCGTATCGAGCTTGCCGGCCTGGGCAGCGAAAAAGGTAACTGTGATCCGAGCACCGGTTATTACGATTATGTCGGACCCATTGTCGCATCGGACAACGGGCGCTACGCAGCCGTCATTGTCAACACCTGCAACGCGACGACCGGCACGGATGACCGCCAGACCGGATTCGAGTACCGGTCCGATCTGCATATCATGGATCTCGCCAAGTTCAAGGTGATACAGAGCGTCAAGCACATTGACGCCGGTATCTATGCGCTCGGCATTACCGACCGCGGCAATCGGGTTGCCTTCGTCGGCCGCGATCAGTTTGCAGTGATTGACATGGACAGCGGCAAGCGTCGCGTGGTTGAGTCCTACCCCGACAGCGAGTTCATGATCCCCCGCCAGTTCAGCACCCTGCAGTTCAGCACCGACGGCAGCAAACTGATTTCACTGCGCAACATCTATGACATCGAGACCGGCAAGGAACAGGCTCTGAAGTGGGCCGAGGGAGAGGCGGAGAAACCGCGGCGTATTTCCAGCGTCAAGATCGCACCTGACCTGAGCTTCTTTGCCATCGTGGTACCCAAGCGGTCCATGATCGTATTCGGTGACGATGGTCTGCCGCATTCCTATGGCAAGGCCGATAAGGTCATGCTGCTCGATACGCAGACCGGTAGCCGCACCGAACTGGAAGTCACCGAGTCCATGAGCGAGGGCAAGCGCTGCGTGACCGACATCTCGCCCGACAGCGAGCGAGTCGCCGTCGGCTGCAAAGGTGGCCTGCTGCGGGTATACAACGCACGCAGCGGCGAATTGATCTGGAACAAGCGCAACATCGGTCAGAAGCGGGATAACGGCCTGATGCAGGTCGAATACGATAGCATGGACGAGCTGTACACCCTGCTCGACAATGCGGTTTTCGCACCTGCACGACAGTAACCACCATTCCAGCAACGCAGTGTTGCAATAGCAGCGAAAGGGGCATCACGGCCCCTTTCGTTTTTTTGCCCCGCAAAAACCGGCGCGCCGCTTCCTTGCCGGTACTTGATAGAGATCAAGTCACCGACGGGAAAAGGTTGCTAACCTGTCTGCCACAGCAGGATCATTGGACATGGAGCAGGCATTGATGAACATAAATATCGACGCTGCCGTCAGCGAAATCATGCGGCGTGAGGTGCTCTCTGTAGAGGAAGACTGGTCGCTCAACCGGCTGGCCCGCTTTCTTACCGACAACAATATTTCGGGTGCGCCCGTCACCTCTGAGGACGGTGATCTGGTCGGTGTGGTGTCACTTACCGATATTGTGCGCTACGACAGCTCGCCTGAACACCACACCCGCGAACGCCATACGCACGAATACTATCTTCACTCCCTGGAAATGCAGATTGCGCGTGAGGAAACCACGACTTTCCATATTGAACAGGAATCCCATGCACGCGTTCGCGACATCATGACGCCGATGGTATTCGCAGTGCCTGAAGCGGCCAGCATCCAGGAGGCCGCAGACATGATGGTGAAAGGGCATATTCACCGTCTGTTCGTGACCCGCAACAACCGTATTTCCGGCATTGTTACCGCACTGGACATGCTGAACGTGTTGCGCGGGGCCGAACAGTCCGACCTGGCGCGGCCCGCCTAGGACCGGCGGCCACACCAGGCGCCTGTTTCATCTGGCAAGAAAAAAGGGGCTGTCTAGCCCCTTTTCGCTGTCCGCCAAGACCAAACAACGGACCGCAGCTTTTACTCACCCACCGCTTTCATGCTCAGACGGATGCGCCCCTGCTTGTCGACCTCGAGGACTTTCACCTTGATGGTATCGCCTTCCGACAGCTTGTCGCTGACCTTCTCTACCCGCTCCTCGCAGATCTGGGATATGTGCACCAGTCCGTCTTTGCCGGGCAGGATGGTCACGAATGCGCCGAAGTCCATCAGTTTGACGACCTTGCCTTCGTAGACATGGCCGACCTCGACATCGGCGGTCAGCTGTTCGATACGGCGCCGGCACTCTTCGCCGGCAGCCCGGTCGACGGAAGCGATCTTGACTGTGCCGCTGTCGTCGATGTCCACGCTGGCACCGGTCTCTTCGGTCAGGGCGCGGATGGTCGCGCCACCCTTGCCGATGACATCCCTGATACGGTCGGGATTGATTTTCATGGTGATATAGCGCGGCGCGTAGGCCGACATTTCCTCACGCGGGCTGGCAATCGCCACATTCATCTGCTCGAGGATGTGCATGCGTGCCGCGTGAGCCTGGGCGAGTGCAACCTCCATGATCTCCCGGGTAATACCGTCGATCTTGATATCCATCTGCAGCGCGTTAACGCCGTTCGTGGTGCCGGCAACCTTGAAGTCCATATCGCCCAAGTGGTCCTCGTCACCCATGATGTCAGTCAGAACCGCGTACTGGTCGCCTTCCTTGATCAGACCCATGGCGACACCGGCTACCGGGGCTTTCAACGGAACACCGGCATCCATCATCGCCAGGCTGCTGCCACACACGCTGGCCATGGAGCTGGAACCGTTTGACTCCGTGATTTCCGACACCACGCGCACGGTATAGGGAAATTCACCGGACTCCGGCATTACCGCCAGCACGCCGCGCTTGGCGAGACGGCCGTGGCCGATTTCGCGCCGCTTGGGGCTGCCGACGCGACCGGTCTCGCCGACGCAGAAAGGCGGGAAGTTATAGTGCAACATGAAATTGTCGCGCCGTTCGCCCTGCAGGGCATCGATTATCTGCGCTTCGCGCTCCGTACCGAGGGTAGTGGCGACCAGCGCCTGGGTTTCGCCACGCGTGAACAGCGCCGAGCCATGGGCGCGCGGCAACACGCCGGTACGAATGGTAATCGGCCGCACCGTTTTGGTGTCGCGACCGTCGATGCGCGGCAGACCGGCAATAATGCGGCTGCGCACCACTTTCTTTTCCAGCTTTTCCATGGCGCCGCGCACGTCGTCTGCGCTGTAACCACCCTCGTCGTCGCTTACCAGCTTTTCGCTGGTAGCGGTGCGGATCGCATCCAGTCGCGCGTAGCGCTCCTGTTTGTCGGCGATCTGATAAGCCTCGGTGAACGCCGCTTCACTCGCATCGGCGACAGCCTTGGCCAGGGCGTCGTCGCCCGCAGCGGGCCGCCATTCCCAGGCGGGCGCATTCACCTCGGCGGCGAGTTCACGAATCGCCTTGATCGCGGTCTGCATCTGCTCGTGACCATAGACCACGGAGCCGAGCATGACGTCCTCGGGCAACTGTTTGGCTTGCGACTCCACCATGAGCACGGCATTCTCGGTGCCGGCGACCACCAGGTCGAGATCCGAGTTCTGCAACTGGCTGGCATCGGGGTTCAGCACGTATTCGCCGTTGATGTAACCTACCCGCGCCGCGCCGACCGGACCATTGAACGGCAAACCGGAAATCGATACTGCGGCTGAAGCACCCAACAGCGCAGCGATATCCGGATCGATTTCGGGATCAATGGACATCACCGTGGCGATGACCTGTACTTCATTGGTGAACCCCTTGGGGAACAGCGGGCGCAACGGGCGGTCGATGAGGCGGGAGACCAGCGTTTCGTTTTCACTCGGCCGTCCCTCGCGGCGGAAAAAGCCACCGGGAATCTTGCCGGCCGCGTAGGTGCGTTCTTGATAGTCCACCGTAAGCGGGAAGAAGTCCCGCCCTTCCGCGCCGGCCTTCAGACCAACTGCGGTGACAAGCACCACGGTATCACCCATGCTGACCACGACAGCACCGGTAGCCTGGCGGGCAATTTCACCTGTTTCTAACGTGACCGTGTGGCTGCCGTATTGGAACGATTTCTTGATGGGGTTCACTTAAACATCCTTACTGCTGGCTGCAGCGGTTAATTGACACTTGATTCGTGCTTAGCGGCGCAGACCGAGGCGTGCAATCAGATCCTGGTAACGACCCACGTCCTTGCGCTTGAGGTAATCGAGCAACTTGCGGCGATTGCTGACCATGCGCAACAAGCCCTGGCGGGAATGGTGGTCGTGCTTGTGCTCCTGAAAATGCGAGGTCAGGTGCTGTATGTTCGCGGACAGGAGTGCGACCTGCACCTCCGGCGATCCGGTGTCACCAGCGACACGCTGATAGTCCTTTACAATCTGATTTTTCTCTTCAGTAGATAAAGCCATGTGTTACTCCAGAAATCGTTCCTAGCGGAAAGCGGCGTATTTTAACCGCCGGGGTCAATTCGCTCAATAGCTTAGGCGCTTTTATCGGGGCGCTGCCGGTACTGCACCGCGGCATCTGACCGGGCTGCCTCGGTGCCCGCATGCGGATAGAAAAAGGCTGTACAAACAGTCGCTTTGAACCTCGGCACGGCACTTCCTAGGCACCCTTCATCAACCTGCGCGGCGCGACCCGCCCGTCGTCCAGAATCTCGCCCATGCCGAGAAAGGTGTGATCTCTTTCGTAGAGCCGCACCCAGCCGCTGGTGGGCGCGCGCGGCACCAGTACCGGCTGGCCCTGCTGCAGATAGAATGCAGCGTCACTCGACAGTTCCACACCCGGCCACTGGGTAAGCGCGGACTCGATAGGCAGCAGCAGTCGGTCCATTTCGGCCAGGTCCGATTGTTTCAGCTCTTCCAGCGTGGCGATGGTAACCAGCCCGGCTTCGTCATAGGGCCCGACGCCGGTGCGCCGCAGCGCACAGACATGCGCCCCGCAGCCCAGCTTCTCGCCTATGTCCTCCACCAGGGTCCTCACATAGGTGCCTTTCGAGCAGTGCACGTCTATCTCTATCCAGTCATCGCCCTGGGCTGTCAGGAGCAGTGCATAGATCTCCACCGGACGCGGTTGGCGCTCCACCTCCACGCCCTGGCGCGCCAGTTTGTAAAGGCGCTGGCCCTGGTGTTTGAGGGCCGAATACATGGGCGGAATCTGCTCGATGCTGCCGCGAAACTGTTCGAGTACCGATTCGAGCTGCGCGCGGCTATAGGAATCCACCGCGCGGGTTTCCACTGTCTCACCCTCCGCGTCGCCGGTGGCGGTGCGCACGCCCAGCTGGCAACGCACCCGGTAACGCTTGTCGGCGTCCAGCAGGAAAGCGGACACTTTGGTCGCCTCGCCCATGCAGATAGGCAACACGCCCGAAGCCAGCGGGTCCAGGCTGCCGGTGTGCCCGGCTTTCCTGGCAAAATACAGCCGCTTGACCTGCTGCAGGGCATCATTGGAGGTGATACCCGATGGCTTGTCGAGCAACAAAATGCCATTAACGTCTCGGCCTTTCGCGCGGCGTCGCCCCATAACCCTGCCTACCTCAATTGTCCGGCTCGGAATCGCCGTTATCGGCATGATCCCCGCGCACCGCGGAGTCGATCAGGGAACTCAGGCGCGCACCCTGCTCAATCGAGTAATCCCGATTGAAATGCAGCTGCGGGACACTGCGCAGCGTCATGCGCTGGCCAAGCAGCCGGCGCAGATATCCGGCGGCCCCCTGCAGAACCTGCACCGATGCCTCCGCAGCCTCGGGCTCGCCCAGGGTGGAAATAAAGACTTTGGCGTGCGAGAGGTCGCGCGACACCTCGACAGCCGAAACGCTCACCATTCCGAGCCTGGGATCGTTTATTTCATCCCGGATCAGCGCCGCCAGCTCGCGCTGCAGCTGCTCGCCGACCCGCCGTGTCCTGGGGAAATCTCTGGGCATATCAAAAACTGAACATCTCGGAAAACGATTGTGCGGGGCGGCACCCGCAGCCAGGCTGCGGGTGCCGCTATACAGTGGCTCACATTGGCCGCCGGCACCAGGAGCCGACTACTCTACCGTGCGAGCCTTTTCTACACGCTGGAATACTTCGATCTGGTCGCCGACCTTGACGTCGTTGTAGTTCTTTACGCCGATGCCGCACTCGGTGCCGGCACGCACTTCGTTGACGTCGTCCTTGAAGCGGCGCAGCGATTCCAGCTCACCCTCGTAAATCACCACATTGTCGCGCAGCACGCGGATCGGAGCACTGCGCCGCACCGCGCCCTCCACCACCATGCAGCCTGCGATGGCACCGATCTTGGGTGAGCGGAACACGTCGCGGACTTCTGCGAGACCAATGATTTCCTCGCTGATTTCGGGCGACAGCATGCCGGATACCGCGGCCTTGACCTGGTCTATGGCATCGTAGATAACGCTGTAGTAGTGGAGGTCGAGACCGTGCTCTTCCACCACCCGCCGCGCGGATGCATCGGCACGCACATTGAAACCGATCAGGATGGCGTTGGACGCTACCGCGAGGTTGGCGTCGGTTTCGTTAATACCACCCACCCCGGAAGAAACGATCTTCACCGCCACCTCGTCGGTGACGATCTTGCCCAGTGCGTCACGCAACGCCTCGGCACTGCCCTGCACATCCGCCTTGAGAACGATGTTCAACGAGTGTTGCTCGCCGGCCCCCATTTTCGAGAACATATCTTCGAGCTTGGCCTGCTGTTGACGGGCCAGCTTGATCTCGCGCTGTTTCTGGTGACGGAATTCGGCCAGCTCGCGCGCCTTGCGCTCGTCGTTGATCACCAGCGCGTCCTCGCCCGCGGTGGGCGTACCGGAAAGACCCAGCACCACCGCCGGCATCGAAGGGCCGGCCGAGTCGATGGCCCGGCCCGACTCGTCGAACATGGCACGCACCCGGCCCAATTCCTGTCCGGTCACCAGCGTATCACCCTTGCGCAGGACCCCGTTCTGGACCAGGATAGTGGCGACCGGGCCACGACCCTTGTCGAGCGCCGATTCGATCACCACACCCTGTGCCGGGCAATCTTCCACCGCACTCAACTCCAGCACCTCGGCCTGAAGCAGCACGGCATCCAGAAGTTCATCGATTCCTTCACCGGTCTTCGCCGACACCTTGACGAACTGGGTATCACCACCCCAGTCCTCCGGCACCACCTGATGCTGGGACAACTCGGTCTTGACGCGGTCCGGGTCAGCTTCCGGCTTGTCGATCTTGTTGATCGCCACCACGACGGGCACGCCGGCCGCTTTGCTGTGCTGGATCGCCTCGAGCGTCTGGGGCTTCACGCCGTCATCGGCCGCCACCACCAGGATGACAATGTCGGTCACCTTGGCGCCGCGCGCGCGCATCGCGGTGAACGCGGCGTGGCCCGGCGTGTCCAGAAAACTGATCACGCCTTTGTCGGTCTCTACATGGTAGGCACCGATGTGCTGCGTGATGCCGCCGGCTTCACCGGCCGCCACGCGGGTACTACGGATGTGGTCGAGCAGCGAGGTCTTGCCGTGATCGACGTGTCCCATGATGGTTACCACCGGGGGCCGCGCGACCCGCTCGCCACTGACCTCCCTGGCCGCGAGTTCCTCTATCTGTGCTTCCAGGTCATGCTCCGACACGATCTTGGCGACGTGCCCCATTTCCTCCACCAGCAGCACCGCCGTATCCTGATCGAGACTCTGGTTGATGGTGGCCATGATGCCCATCTTCATCAGCGACTTGATCAGGTCAGTGCCCTTGATGGACATCTTCTGGGCAAGATCCCCAACGCTGATGGCTTCCGGCACGTCCACTTCGCGCACCACCGGCGCGGTCGGCCGCTCGAAGCCGTGTTCGCCCGAGGTTCTGATGGCAACACCACTTCTGGGCGCTTTCTTCTTCTTGCGCCGTCCAGCCTTGTCTTTGGCGACATGCAGTTCCTGGCGGCCATACTTGGTATGACGGTCGTCTTCAGCCTGCCGCTTGCCCTTGCGCTCGTGCTCGGCCTTCTGTGCGCGCGCTTCCTGCTCGGCACGCGCCTGTACCAGGGCTTCCTGTTCCGCTTTCTTGCGCACCGCCTCGGCCTGCTGCGCGGCTTCGTCTTGCGCCTTGCGCGCTACCTCTTCGGCACGCTGGCGTTCTTCCTCGACCTTGCGCGCAGCCTCCTCTTCGGCACGGCGCAGCGCCTCCTGTTCAGCCTGGCGCTTGGCCTCGCGTTCGGCCAGCAGCTTGGCCTTCTCCTCTGCCTCCTGCTTGAGCCGCTCTTCCTCCTCGGCCATCAGGTCCGCACGCTTGACATAGGTGCGCTTCTTGCGAACCTCTACGCTGACCGTTCTGGCGCTGCCGGTGCGGCTCGCAGTGGTGCGCAACTCGCTGTGCGACTTGCGCTTCAGGGTCACCCGTTTGGGCTGCGAGACCGACAGGGCTTCGGATTTACCATGGCTCTTGCGCAGGTAACTCAGCAGTTGTGCCTTCTCTTTATCGGAGATGGTGTCGTCCGCATCTGAAATGCTCAGACCAGCCTCTCCCAGTTGCGCCAGCAGGCGATCAACAGGCAACCCCACTACATCTGCGAACTGTCGTACCGTTACATCCGTCATCCTAAGGCGTCTCCTCGACGTTTACCCTTGTTCCTGGTCAGCAAACCAAGGCGCGCGCGCAGTCATAATCAGTTCACCTGCGCGCTTCTCGTCCATGCCTTCGATATCCAGCAACTCGTCAATGGCCTGCTCCGCCAGATCTTCCATGGTGACAATCCCCTGCGCTGCCAGCTTGTAGGCGAGATCATTGTCCATGCCGTCCATTTCCAGCAGATCCTGAGCGGGCTGTGCGCCACCCAATGTCTCTTCCTTGACAATCGCCCGGGTCAGCAGCACGTCGCGCGCGCGCCCGCGCAGCTCCTCGACCATGTCCTCGTCGAATTCCTCGATCTGCAGCAGTTCGCTGTTGGGCACATAGGCGATTTCCTCAACCGTGGAGAACCCCTCCTGCACCAGGATGGCGGCCACTTCCTCATCCACGTCCAGGTCGTCCATGAACAGTTGCTGCAGATTCTGGGCCTCCTCTTCGGATTTCTCCGCGGCCTGTTGTTCATCCATCACATTCAGCTCCCAGCCGGTCAGCTGGCTGGCGAGCCGCACGTTCTGACCGCCGCGGCCGATCGCCTGCGAGAGCTGTTCGGTGGTAACCGCCACGTCCATGCTGTGGCTGTCCTCGTCAACCACAATCGACACCACTTCCGCGGGCGACATGGCATTGATGACGAACTGAGCCGGATTGTCATCCGCCAGGATGATATCCACCCGCTCGCCGGCCAGTTCCGTGGATACAGTCTGCACCCGGGAACCGCGCATGCCCACACAGGCGCCCACCGGGTCGATGCGCGGGTCGTTGGTGCGCACCGCGATCTTGGCGCGCAGACCGGGATCCCGTGCGGCGCCGACAATATCGATCAGCCCCTGGCCCACCTCGGGCACCTCCAGTTTGAACAATTCCACCAGAAACTCCGGCGCCACCCGGCTGACGAACAGCTGCGGGCCGCGCGGCTCCGAGCGGACCTCCCTAAGGTAGCCGCGCAGTCGGTCGCCTGCCCGCACCGCTTCGCGCGGAATCATTTCTTCGCGATAGATGATCGCCTCCGCATTGCCGCCCAGGTCGAGATACACGTTGCCGCGTTCCACCCGTTTCACAATGCCGGTAACCAGCTCTCCGACCCGGTCCTGATATTCGTCAACCACCTGGGCACGTTCGGCTTCCCTGACCTTCTGCACAATGACCTGCTTTGCGGTCTGGGCACCGATACGCCCGAAGTCAACCGACTCCACGGGTTCTTCGATGAAGTCGCCCACCTGGATATCGGGATTCTGTTTGCGTGCCTCTTCCAGCAGGATCTGCCGCGACGGAAACCGGTAGCCACCCTCCTCGTCGTCTTCATCGGCGTGCTCTTCCACCACTTCCCAGCGGCGAAAGGTCTGGTACTCGCCCGTGTTACGGTCGATCGCGACCCGGGCATCGATGTCTTCCAGGTGGCGCTTTTTGGTCGCCGAAGCGAGCGCCGCCTCGATGGCGCCAAAAATCACTTCCCTGTCGACACCCTTCTCGTTGGAAACGACATCCACGACCAGCAGAATCTCTTTACTCATTGCGCACCCTCCAGCCGATGCGAGTCATAATCGGGAACCAGTCGCGCCTCGTCGATCTCTTCCAACGCCACCACCAGCTCCTGCTCCTCTACCTGCACCACAACCCTGCCGTCTCTCAGACCAACCAGCACACCGCGGAATTTGCGGCGGCCCTCCACCGGCGCCACCAGGCGCAAACGGACCTCGTGCCCCGCGAAGCGCTCGAAGTCTGCCGCCCGAAACAGCGGACGATCCAGCCCCGGCGACGAGACTTCCAGCGAATACTGACCCGGGATAGGGTCCTCCACGTCCAGAAGACCGCTTACCTGGTGGCTCACCGCCTGGCAGTCGTCGATGCTTATCCCGTCTTCGCTGTCGATATACACGCGCAGCAAACCGCGCCGGCCGGATACGAATTCCACGCCGACCAGTTCAAAACCCAGCGCTGATACCGCAGGCTCCAGGAGCTTGCGGAGTTCGGCCGATTCGCGCGGCATTCCGGTCACACCACAAATAAAAAATGGGCCATAGGCCCACTTCAAAATGCGAAAACCGCCAAAGATCTGGCGGCCCCGCCTGAAATTTCAAGCATTATAGCAGAAGAATTTGGCTAACAGTAGCCCGACCGGGTCCCGGGGAAAGGTCGCCGGCCGCCGGCCACGCAGCGGCGGGCACGGCTGGCCGCGGGAAATTCCGGCCCCGTTCCGCTGGGCCCGAGCTTACCCTAGCGGAAGCCGCTCCACCTCAGCGCCATCACCATCGGGCAGATGTTGGTGATCCCCGCCAGCAGCAGCATGGAACCGATGAACCAGGGGAAGAACCACGCCTGGTCCCGGTATACGACATAGCTGACTACCAGCATCGCGGCGACAATCACCCGCAGTGCGCGTTCGGCGTCAAATGGGATCCGCGCGCAGCCGGGACTCAGTCCTTCGCCGGGGTTGTAGTCCGCGCCATAACGAAACCTCGAAACCAGGATCGGCACCCGCAAATTGGTTACGCCTTCGAACAGCAGCATGCCGATATAGGCAAGAATGCCGGCCTCGAAATCCAGGTACAGCATCAGCAACAGTGCCACACCCAGGATCAATCTGAAAGTACGCTCGTTCATGGCAATTATTTCCTGATCCCCGGCTTCTCCTAGCCTACATCCCCGACGCTCACACGGCGCCGGTATTTCTCCAGCATCTCGCCGACCTTCTTCTGCGTGTAGGGCTTGACGATGAAGCCGTCGACCCCGTTTTCGATGGCCTGTTTCACATTTTCCGCCGAACTATGTGCACTCACCATCACCACGAAGACATCATGATCCAGTTCACGTAGCTTCTGTAGTGTTTTCATGCCTGATATACCCGGCATGTTGATGTCCAGCATGACGATGGAAAAGTTGTCCCGTTGCATCAGCTTCAGCGCATCCTCGCCGCAGGACGCATCGTGCACATTGTCATAGCCGAATCCCCTCAGCACACCTTTCAGCAGATCGCGCATCAACGCCACATCGTCAACAATGAGTATCCTGTCTTTATATGCCATACCAACCAGCCTTCTCACTTCGAACCCAGTCGTTCAGTCACCCGTTTCACTGTCAAGCCGTTTCAGGCACTGCATCCGCCAGCGCAGTGCTGTTCAGCAAGGCCACAAGCGCTTCGCCAGGAGCAGCGGCGAGCCGCGGGTCCCCTCCCTTCAGCGCCACCTCCAGCTCTGCAGCACACGCCGTGATGCCCGGATATCCGAACGCGCCGCCCATGCCCTTGAGCTGATGTGCCAGCTCCTGTGCATCGGCATAGCGCTGCTCGCGCAGCGCTGCGTCGATACGCCTTGCGTAGTCGTCGAGGCCACGCAGGAACTGCGCCACAATTTCCCCGACGCCCGTGTCCTCCTGCCGCTCACCCGGGGACTCCACCGCTGCGGCCTGGTCACCCCGGCAGGGAAGATACTTACCCAGCACCTGGTACAGCTTCGCCTGCTCGACCGGTTTTGGCAGGAAACCGTCACAGCCGATCGCCTGGTAGCGCTCACGATCCTCCTTCATGGCGTTCGCGGTCAGCGCGACGATCGGCGTGCAACAGCCGGAGGCCCGTAACAACTCCACGGCCTCACAGCCGCCCATCACCGGCATCTGCATATCCATCAGGATTAGGTGATAGTCTTCCCGCAGGGCCGCTTCGACAGCGCGCTCGCCGTTCTCCACCGCCGTCACCCGGGCGCCGGTGCGCTGTAGGAGGTAGCGCATGAGACGCTGGATATCGGGCGAATCCTCTGCCAGTAGCACGTTTCCGTCCAGCTGGACATCGGCCAGCCTGTGCAGATCGACCAGATCGTCCCGGTCGGCGGCCGGCACTGCATTGGCGAGCTCCAGATCGTCGACCTCGCCGACGGATACCCGAACGGCGAAACGGGTACCCAGCCCCTCGACGCTCTCCAGGCTGATGTCTCCACCGAGCAGGTTCGCAAGCCGTTTGCTGATATACAGCCCCAGGCCGGTGCCACCATACTGGCGCGTGGTGGAATAGTCTGCCTGGCTGAAAGGCTGGAACAGGCGCTCAATCTTGTCCCTGGATATACCGATGCCGGTATCGGACACCGTCAGGCTGAGCTGCCGTGCAGCAGTATCGTATCGTACCGCTATTTCTACCTGGCCTTTCGCGGTGAACTTGATCGCATTGGTAACCAGGTTCATTAGGATCTGCTTGAGGCGCGTCGGATCACTCGTGATGCGGCGCGGAATCGGGAACTGGTAGGCCAGTTGGAACCCCAGGCCTTTTTCATCCGCCAGCACCCGGGCGATGGACTCGACATCGGACAGCAGTGCAAAGGGATCCACAGCGATGCTCTCGATGTCCAGAGAGTTGGCCTCGATCTTCGACAAGTCCAGTATCTCGTTGATGATGTATGACAGGTGTCTGCCGTTGCGGATAATAGTGCGCAGCGATTGCTCCTGTTCCCGCCGGTCCTGCCCGCCATGCAGCATGGCTTCGGCAAATCCGATAATGGGCGTCAGCGGCGTGCGTATTTCATGACTCACGTTGGCAACGAAGGCACTCTTGGTCTGGCTGGCCGCGAGCGCCTGGTCACGCGCCACCTCCAGATCGCGGGTGCGCTCCTCGATAACCTTTTCCAGCGTATCCTGGTGAGCACGCAGTTTCTGCTCGGCCTGCTCGCGCACCGCAATCTCGCTCACCAGTTCGCGGTTCGCCTCGGTCAGCGCTTCCTGCTGAGTCTGGACACGACTGAGCATCTGGTTGAAAAAGCGCGACAGGTGACCGAATTCATCTTTGCGCGAAACGTCGAGACGCAGATTCAGGTCCCCGTTGGACACCTGCTGTATGGCGTCCATCATGGCCTGCAGTGGTTTGGCCAACACGTTCTGGATGGTAAGGCTCAACAACATGCCGAACAGCAGCAGCACAACCACCACCGTGATGATCAACTCCTGGCGGGTCTGTTTTGCGCTGTCGGCCGCGGGCAGAAAGAACGCTTCGAGTTCAGCCGTCTCGTCTCCGACCCCACCCGGCGTGACTATCTGGCGTTTGGCTGAAGCAAGCCCGGGCCGCAGCGTTCCAAAGTCGAAACTCTGACCGGCAACCGTGAAACGGAAACCGACAATCCCGGCATGGCCCGTGATCTCTACGCCATTCTGGCTGATTGCCTCCTCGATCAGGAGACGCACTCCGTCGCCGGAGTCCGGGCCTAGCTCCGAGCCCTGCCGCGAGAGTGCAGACTGCACGCGGTGGGCAACACCATCCAGATCGTGGGAGATTTCCTGCTCGATGTGAACATCGAGGTCCTTGGTGAAGAAAACGACGGTGGCGAATCCGCTCAGGATGATCACCCACAGAAAGATCGCCGTAATCTTGATCGCGATGCGCGCCTGCCAGTTGCGCGTCCAGTCATCCGTCACCACAATTTTTTCGTTTCGCACCGCCGAATCGCCCTGTTTTCCGGTCAAACTTACACTCCCGCTGCGGGAATCCGAATACTTTATTCGGCACAGGAACGACTTACTGAACAGAGCGGAGATGTCTCGGCGTGCTGTTGCGGGAGTGTTTTATCGCGGTTGGACGCTGCAACCGATGTTCCGCTGGCTGGAATCCAGCAGGCCACGCCGCCCGAGCTGCTCCAGCAGCGCGTCCAGGCAGCCGGGCGCGGCGGTGTCGACGCGGATAGCCCGCGCCGTCTCGTCGCCGTCCAGCGGCTCGCGGCTGGCGAGCTGGGCATCGAGGACCTGCAGGGTCGCCTCGGAAGCATCCGCGCCAGCGGCCTGTCGCTGCCGGATGCGGCGCCGCAGCTCGGCTTCGGGTGCCTGACAGTCGAGTATGGCAAATGGCACTCCGCGGTCCTCGGCCAGTTCCCTGAACATCGCGCGGTACCGGCGTTGCAGGAAGGTTGCGTCGACAAGTGCTGTGTAACCCGCCCCGACCACTGCCGCGGCAAGCTGCGCCAGGCGCCGGTAGGTCTGCTCCGTCTGGTCGGGCGTGTAGATACCGGTCCCGAGCGCCGAGCGGCTGCTGTCCAGGGCAGCCAGACCCGCCAGCCGTTTGCGTTCCATGTCGGAGCGCAGCTGAATCATGCCGTGCTGCTCGCAGAGCTGCCCTGCCAGGGTGGACTTGCCGGAACCCGACAGGCCGCAGGTAATGAGCAGCGCGGCCTGCCGCGGCTCGGTGTACTGCTCGGCCAGGCGTGCATACTCGTGGTACTCCCGCTGGGCGTGGCGCAGCACCGGCGAGGCAGGGTCGGCCTGTTGCGCGCGCAGCACAGCGACCTTGGCACGCACCGCGGCCCGGTACACCAGGTAATAAGGCAGCACACCGATACCTTCATAGTCGCCCGTGTGTTGCAGGTAGCCGTTCAGGAAACGGTGTGCAAACCCGGCGTAGCCGCGCTCCTGCAGATCCATGATCAGGAAAGCCACTTCACTGATGACGTCGATCCAGCGCAGTTCCGGGTTGAACTCGATGCAGTCGAACAGCGTTACCGCGCCGTCGATAAGGGTGAGGTTACCGAGGTGCAGATCACCGTGGCATTCGCGAATGAACCCGTCCCGCTTGCGGCTGCGCAACAGGGCGTCGAGTCGAGTTCGTTCTTGTTCTACCCACTGGCCCAGGCGCGCCAGCTGCTGCAGGTCTTCGGCAGTGCTGATGGCCGATCGAATGTGCTCAAAGTTTTCCACCACCCAGTGGTGAATCCGCGCCGGGTCACCGTACTCGGACGCGGGCGAGGCGCGCTCGGTGGCCTGATGAAAGCTCGCGACCCGTTCGATCATTTGGTCGACGTGCGCCCTTTCCAGCCGCCCGGTTTCTGCCAGCTGGCTCAACAGGCCGTCGGCCGGGAACTGGCGCATCCTGACGGCATACTCCAGCACCGGCCCGTCACCCTCGATGTGCGGCTGCTCCGTCTCACCCCTGATGGCAACCACGTCCAGGTAAATCTGCGGCGCAAAGCGCCGGTTCAGACGGATCTCTTCCTGGCAGAAAAAATGCCGCTTCTCCAGCGTGGAGTAATCGAGGAACCCGAAGTCGACCGGCTTCTTGATCTTGAAGGCGAAGTCACCGGTAAGCAGTACCCAGGCGCAGTGGGTCTCCAGCAATTCTACCCGCCGCGTCGGGTGCGCGTAGGCGCCTGGCCGCAGCAGCCCCTCGATCAGCGTGCGAGACGCTTCCAGGGCGGACTCCGCAGCGGCCCCGGTTGAGATTATGGATTGTTCAGCCAATCAGCAGATCCTGGGTAAAGGGTCGTCTTCCAGCTCATCGAGCACACGTTCTCCACCGAGTTCCGTGACCATCAGAACCTGTGGGCGCCGCGCCTCGATCGCACCAATGATGGCGGCCTGCGCACCCTCGGGCAGACTTTGCCAGCGCGCCAGCAGTTCCTGTGCCTGCGCTGCGCTGACCACGGCCACCACCCTGCCCTCGCAGGCCAGATAGAGCGGATCGTAACCGAGCATGTCACACACCGACTGCACAGCATCGCGTACCGGAATACAGGGCTGTTCCAGCCTGACCCCGAGCCCGGACTGCTGGGCCAGCTCGTGACATACCGTGGCCAGGCCGCCGCGGGTCGGGTCACGCATAAAGCGCAGTCCGTCGCAACCCAGCGCCGCCCTGGTCAGGGGCAGCACGCTGCCGGCGTCGGAGACCAGATCACCGCGCAGGCCGAACTGCTCACGCGCCAGCAGCACCGCGATACCGTGGTCACCGACCGGGCCGCTGACCACGATCCGGTCGCCGGCACGGATGTGCTCCATGCCCAGGCGCAGTCCCTGCGCGCGCACGCCCACACCGGTGGTCGCCAGGTACAGGCCACCACCTTCCCCGCGGCGCAGCACCTTGGTATCACCGGCGACCACGTGCACACCGACCGAGCGCGCCGCCTCCGCCAGCGCGGCGACTATGCGCTCCAGCCGGGTGATCTCCAGTCCTTCCTCGATGAACACGTTGAGACTCAGGTAGAGCGGTTCGGCGCCGGCCACCGCCAGATCGTTGATGGTCCCGTGTACCGCCAGCGAGCCGATGTTGCCGCCCGGAAATTCCAGCGGCTGGACGGTAAAACCGTCGGTCGTGAACATCACCTCGCCCTGTGTCAGGGTCAAGGGCACGGCATCGCAGCGGGTGTCCAGGCCGGGGTTGGCCAGGTGCCGGGCGAACACCTCTTCGATAAGCTCCCGCATGTAGCGGCCGCCGTTTCCGTGCGCCAGCGAAATGTGTGAATCCTGCATGAAGACTCCTAGCCCGAAAACGCGTACTCCATCACCTGGCCGAAACTGAGCCCCGCGTCATTGCAGGGCAGCCGTTCGCACAGCCGCACTTCGATACCCTGTTGCTGCAATCCGGTGACGCAGGCTTCGCTCAAACGGCGGTTCTGGAATACGCCGCCGCACAGCCCGACGTAATCGAACCCCTGCCTGTCGCGCACCGCCAGCGCCTGCTGCACCAGCACCCCGGCAAGCGTACTGTGGAACAGCGCGGCGCGCTCGCGTACTGAACGCGAAGTTTCCATCATGACTTCTATCAGCGCCTGCCAGTCGCTGCGCAGAACACCGTCGGGCCCGGCCTGCAGCGTCAGGGTGACGGGGCTCGCCGGCTGTTCGGCCAGCGCTTCCAGCCACATGGGACCCTGACCTTCGAAACTCGCCGTGCGGCACACGCCGGTCAGGGCCGCCGCCGCATCGAATAACCTACCCACCGCCGACGAGTTCGGCATGTTCAAGCCTCGCTGCCAGGCCTGATACAGTAAATCATAATCGCCGGCCAGGTCGGTGCGGTCCAGCGCCTGCGTCATGATCTGGCGTGCCTCGGCTTCCCGCCCCAGCTCCCAGGCCAGTGACACGGCGCTGCGCCACGGTTCGCGGCCGGCGCGCTCGGCGCCCGGCAGCCGGAACGGCCGCATGCTCGCTACCCGGTGCCAGCGCCCCGGCCCGCCGAGCAAGGCTTCGCCACCCCACAGCTCGCCGTCCCCACCATAGCCGACACCGTCCCAGGTGAACACCAGGCAGTCGCTCGCCACTGAACCGCCGAGCTGTTCACCGACCAGCGCTGCCGCGTGCGCTGCATGGTGCTGCACCTCGATACAGGGCAAGCCCTGGCGCCGCGCCCAGCGTCTAGTGGCATAACCGGGATGCCGGTCGCAGACCAGAACCTCGGCGCGCACACCGTACAGCGACTGCAGGTCCGTGACCAGCTGCTCGAACACCTCCAGGCTGCGCGCCGTTCCCATGTCGCCGATGTGCGGGGACACCACCGCACGCGCGCCCCAGGCCAGGCATACGGTGTTTTTCATATGCCCGCCCACCGCCAGCACCGGCCGGCCCAGTTCCACGGGCAGGCGCAGTTCCAGCGGCGCGTTGCCGCGCCCGACGCGCAGCGGCCGTGGCCTGCCCTGGATAGTGCGATACACCGGATCATCGGCGGGACGCACAATGGGCCGATTATGATGCAGGAACGCCTGCGCCACGCCGCCCAGCCGCTGTTCGACAGATTGTTCATCGGTCATCACCGGCTCCCCGCTGAGGTTCGCCGAGGTCGCGACCAGTGCCCCGCCAAACGCATTCAGCAACAGGTGGTGCAGCGGGCTGTACGGGAGCATCAGCCCCACCATGCCGAGGCCCGGCGCCACCCCCGCCGCAACGCGGCTGCTGTGTCTGCGCGGCGCCAGCACGATCGGCCGCCCGGGGCTGCGCAACAGCTGTTCCTCCTCGGCGCTCAGCAACGCGATGTCACGCAGCACGGCCAGCTCCGGGGTGTCCGGACACATCAGCGCCAGCGGTTTGTGTGGCCTCGGCTTGCGTTCACGCAGATGCATCAGCGCTGCGCTGCTGGCAGCGTCGCACATCAGGTGATAGCCACCTACCCCCTTCACCGCGACAACCCGTCCATCCCGCAGCGCCTGCACACAGGCCGCCAGAGCCATTTCGCTATCCCTGATTTCACGTCCCGACTGCCTGAAAAGCAGTTGCGGCCCGCACACCGGGCAGCCGACCGGTTCGGCATGGAAGCGCCGGTCGAGGCTATCGGTGTACTCCCGCTCGCAGTCCGCACACAGGGGAAACCCCGCCATCGAGGTGTGCGACCGATCATAGGGTAACGCCCGGATCAGTGTGTAGCGCGGTCCGCACTGGGTACAGTTGATGAAGGGATAGCGGTAGCGGCGGTCGGTACGGTCGGCGAGTTCGGCGAGACAGTCCTCGCAGACGAAATAATCCGGCGGCACATGAATATCGCTGTCATCGCCGGTTTCGCTGGCGAGTATGCGGAAGTCGTCCAAGCGAAGATCGCTGACAGCGTCAACGCTCTCGATCGCGGGTCGCGCGATTGCCGGAGCCCTCGCAAGCAGATCGCGCGCGAACGCCTGCAGGCGCTCCGGCGGTCCGCTCGCCACCACTTCCACACGGCCGGTGCAGTTCCTGACCCAGCCCCGCAAACCATAGCGGTGCGCCAGCCGATACACAAAAGGGCGAAAGCCCACCCCCTGCACGATACCCGACAACACCCAGCGGCTGGCCGACGCAGCGGACCTATCCAGCAGCTGCCCTGTGTCCGGACCAGCGGACGCGTCCCCGTCCATCACGCACTGCTGGCGATGCTGGCCTGGCCGCGGTCCTTGCCCTTGCGCCTGTTCTCGCGCACGCCGCCCGCCCACCAGATACGACAGGCGCCTTCGTCCGACACCATGCACGGACCGATGGGATGGCGCGGGTTGCAGGCGCTGCCATACAGGCGGCACTCATCCGGGTACAGCTTTCCGAGCACCACCTGGGCGCAGTCGCAACCCGGCGGCATCTGTCCGGCGCGCTTGCGGGCGTCGTCTGCATAGGATGGGAATTCATGACGGGCATCCTGTGCCTGGTAGCGTTCATTGATAGCAAACCCGGAAGCCGGAATCACTCCCACGCCGCGCCAGTTGGCATCGACCACGTCCATGGCCCGTTGCAACTGCCTGCGGGCGGTCGCGTTGCCACCGGGACGCACCAGTTCCGGATAGCAGTTATCCAGAAAGGCACGGCCTTCCAGCAGCTGGCGCAGTGTCGAGTAGATGGCCGCCAGCAGACTCTCGGGTGTGAAACCGGCGATGGCCGCGGGCAGCTTGTGCTGTTCCGGCACGAAGCGCCATTCTTCCGGTCCCATGACCGTGGACACGTGACCCGGCGCGATCAGGGCGTCGAAACCCGGCGTGCCCGACTCCAGCAGCATCGCCACCGCCGGCCAGGTCAGGCGTCCCGACAGCAGCACCGACAGGTTGGCCGGCACGCCTTGCACCAGCATGGCGGCCACCGGTGCGCTGGTGGTCTCGAAACCGGCCGCGAAAAACAGTACTTTTCTGTCCGGCTGCTGCCGGGCGATAGCGACCGCCTCGAGGGGCGATGCAATGGGTCGTATATCCGCGCCGGCCGCCTTGGCCTGCTCCAGCGAGCGGATATCCTTCTTCGCCACATTGACCGGAACCCGCAGCATGTCGCCGAAGGCGAGCAGCGTAACGTCCTCGTTGAGCGCCAGCTGGATGGCCTCGTAGACGTCCTCCTCGGGGCAGATACACACCGGGCAGCCGGGACCGGGAATGAGCTCCAGGCACGCAGGCAGGGCGGCGCGCAACCCGGCCATGGTGATGGATCGTTCGTGGCCGCCGCACACGTTCATGATCCGGACCCGCTCCGGCAAGTCCAGTGCGCGGATCGACTCCAGCCAGTCTCGTGCACTACGGGCCACGCGTGTCGCCTGGCTCAGGCCTTCAGACCGTGCAGGCGCAGGCCCTCGGGCTGAATGCGCGGGCGCAGGGTTTCGCCGCGCCGGGAGTGCTGGCGGTAGTGTTCGAGTTCGGCGGCCAGCCAGTCCAGCCAGGCCGAGATGCCGTCGCCAGCGCGCACGCTCAGTTCCAGCACCGGGGCGGCGCTCGCCAGGGCGTGCATGTGATCCCGGGCACGCTCGGTACTGAAATCATCCAGCACCGGCAGCAGGTCCACCTTGGTCAGCGCGACGACATCCGCGGCGCGGAACATGACGGGGTACTTGGCCGGCTTGTCGTCACCCTCGGGCACCGACAGCAACGTGACGTTGCGGTGCTGGCCCAGATCGAAACTGGCCGGGCACACCAGGTTGCCGACATTTTCGATGAACAGGATGTCGATGCCGTCCAGCTCCAGCTGATGCAACGCATTGTGCACCATGTGCGCATCCAGATGGCAGGCGCTCCCGGTGGTGATCTGCACCGCCGGCACACCGCGCGCGCGGATACGCTGCGCGTCGTTTTCGGTTTCCAGGTCACCCTCGATCACCGCAATCCGGAACCGTTCGCCGAGCGCGTCGACGGTCGCCTCCAGCAGCGCGGTCTTGCCCGCGCCGGGCGATGACATGAGGTTGATTGCGAACACGGCGTGGCGGTCGAAGTGGCTCCGGTTGTGGGCCGCGGTGCGGTCGTTCTCGGACAGCAGGTTGCGCAATACGGTAACCGCTTCACCGCCCTGGCCGGTCTTTTCCAGCCTGCCACCCGGTGCCAGCAGGTGACGATTGCCGTGCGTCACGTTACATCCACAGGTATCACACATAGGCTTGCTCCCGTACAAACTCGACCTGTACCAGCATCAGCTCATCACCGCTAAGTAACTCGGTGCGCCAGTCCCCGCAGTGGCCGCACAACAGCCGGTTGACGCTTGCATCGGAGTCCTGGCCACACTGCAGGCAGTGCACGCGCACCGGCCGGTCCTCGATTGTCAGTTCGGCATCCTGCGCCAGGGTCCCGGCCGCCGCGAGCGGAAACGCCTGACTGAGCAGCGCGGGCTCGACGCCCGACAGCGGCCCGATCCCGACCAGGAGCTTCACCACGCGGATCGCCTGCTGTTCCCGCGCCAGCGCCTCCAGCTGGCCGACCAGCGCCTGACACACGGATAGCTCGTGCATTGGCGATCACGCCTCTCCCGCCAGCATCTGATCGTAGAGTTCCCAGGCGGTGCGCGCCTCCTGCGGCGTGATCTTCTGAATGGCATAGCCGACGTGCACCACCACGAAATCGCCTACAGCGGGCGTTTCGTCCTGCATCATGAACAGGCTGACATCGCGTTCTACACCCTTGGCTTCACAGCGCGCAACAAACCCATCTATTTCCTGGATCTGCATAGGAATGCCCAGGCACATAAACATCTCCCGCGAAACTTATCAGGCTGCTACTATTCTGCAAGGTGCTGTCCACAGCATACGCTTCTCAGTATAGACCGTACAGTCAGTAACTCATGGGAAACACGCTGGTATTGGGAATCGGTAATACGCTGCTGTCCGATGAAGGTCTCGGCATTCATCTGCTGAACTATCTGCGCGCCAATTACCCCGACCTCCCCGGGGTTACTTACCTGGACGGCGGCACCCTGAGTTTCACGCTGGCCGCTGATATCGAAGATTGCGACAACCTGGTGGTGCTGGACGCCGCCCAGCTCGATGCGCCGCCCGGAGCGGTGCGGTTACTGGTGGGAGCCGATATGGATGCCTTTATCGGCCACGGAAAACGCAGCGTGCACGAAGTCGGACTGGCGGATCTGATGACCATTGCAACGCTGCTGAACCGCCTGCCTGTCAACCGCGCGCTGCTCGGCATCCAGCCGGCCGAATTCGGCTGGGGCGAAAACACCAGCGAGGCCGTAGCACGCGCGATCCCCGCGGCCGCCACCCGGGTTATCGCGCTGCTTTACAAGTGGCAGGATGGGA
>CP070738.1:1438670-1441362 GCA_020347685.1 Gammaproteobacteria bacterium
TTTTGCAGTTGGGCCCCGACGCGTTCGTTTTCGAACTTGGGCGAATGGACACCGATCACCGCCAGATTATTCGGGTATTTCTTTTCCAGATAGCGCAGATCCGAAAGAACGTGCATGCAGTTGATGCAGCAATAGGTCCAGAAATCCAGCAGTACGACTTTCCCGCGCTGGCTGGCAAGCGTCAGCGGCTTATCGGTGTTAAACCATTCGAGATCGCCCGGCAGTTCTGGCGCCCGGACCCGGGTAGGTTCGCTCATACTGTTTCGCTGTCCTTAAGGGTGCTTACGGCATCCGTTGCAGAATACTACCATCACAGACAAGCAAATCCTGAATCTGGTTCAAATTTTCTGGAAATTCAACCGAATTGCACGATCCGCACCAGACCATGGCGCGCCGCCAGGTGCATCAGCTCCACCTCCGTTTTGGCGCGCAGTTTGTCCAACAGGCGGTTTCGATAGCCGTTGACCGTCTTCTGGGTGAGGCACAGTTCACGCGCAATCGCGGACGTGTTCTTACCTTCAGACACCAGCAACAGGATCTGCAGTTCACGGTGGGTCAACTGATCGAATGGTGTTTTGGCGTTACCGGGCAGCCGCCGCTCGGCCAGCTTCTGGGCCAGCGAATCGCTGATATAGCGTTCCCCCCTCAGCACCGCATCCAGGGCACCGTACAGTTCCTCGACCGTGCAGAAGCTGCTGATGCAGCCGGCGACGCCGGCCTGCAGCAGGCGTTCCTGGATAATCAGATCCGACTCGTCGCTGAGCACCAGCACTCTGATATCCGGAAACTGGCGGTGCATCTTGCGCACACCATCCAGGACATCGACCGTGGCACCCGGCAAGTTCACCAGCACGACGTGCGGTTGCTGCTTTCGCGCCAGGCGAATGGCCTCGTCACAGCTGGACGCCTCACCGGATACGGTCATATAACCGGAGTCGGAAAGTACACGCTCTATGCCCGTACGCACCAGGCGCCGGGAGTCGACCAGCAGAATGTTAACCGGACACTGCTCGGCCTGCACAAGGGGACCAGAAACCAACATATATAACCTGCCAAACGGAATACCCGTTGCAGTTTAGCGTCCCGCGTGCAGGATTCTTGATACGCAGGCGATCCTTTGCGCCCGCATCTGCCCGGCTATTCCGACTCCAGTGCCAGCCCAAGAATGCCGTGCCTGATAGCGAGATGCGTCAACTCGACATCATTCCCCACACCCAGCTTGTCAAACAGGCGATAGCGATAGGTACTGACAGTTTTCGGGCTCAGGCACAGCGACTCGGAAATATCCCGGACTGTCTGTCCCCTTGTGACCATCAACATGACCTGCATTTCGCGCTGGGACAAGCGGTGAAACGGCGACTGTTCCTTGCCCGGCAGCATGGACAGCGCCATCTGGCGGGCAATGTCCGCGCTGATGTAACGCTCCCCCTCGTGCACGACCCGGATGGCATCGGCTATTTCCTCGAGGGTACAGTGTTTGGTCAAATAACCCGACGCGCCCGCATCGAGCAACTGGGTCGGAAACGGGTCGCCGGCCTTCGCGGTAACCACCACGATACGGGTAAGCTGGTCCAATTGGGCGATGCGGCGTGTCGCCTCCAGCCCGCCGATGCCGGGGACCTCGACGTCCATCAAGACAACGTCAGGTTTCATGCTGCGCGCCAGCTGCACCGCCTCGTCAGCGGTGGTCGCCTCGCCAACTACTGCCAGTCGCGGCATATCATCGAGCAGTCGCTGCAACCCTCTGCGCACGAGCTCCTGATGATCAACAAGTAAGATCCGTATATCCGTTTGCTGCATAACCCGCCTTCCTTGTGGTTAAGATTGACAATTGTGCTGGCCCGTCCTGGGCACTGTGTTTCGAGTCACAGCCTTGCAGCGAACGCCCTTCGCGTCAAGGCACCTGGAAATCATCGCCCGATGTATTTCCTGTTTCGAACCGCCGCCGCAGCCGTTGCCCGGCCTGTAGCAACGCTCGCCAAGCCAGGCATTCATGCCTTCGCGGCACCTCTAATCCGGTGCTGCCGAAACAGCCTGTGGCACCTGGTCCGATCAAAAATGGCGGAGAGGGTGGGATTTGAACCCACGGAGGGTGTGAACCCTCGCCGGTTTTCAAGACCGGTGCTTTCAACCGCTCAGCCACCTCTCCGTGGCATAACCGCACAAAGCATAAACGATTTCGGCAAGTCGCGGAAAGAGTTTTGCCACCCCGGGGGAACTTGCGCAGGGGCAGATTAGTCATATCGAACAACTTTGTTATACTCCGACACTACGTTCAGAAACTGAGGAAATAGAGACCATGAATCGACTGGCCAACACGATTACCCGCACCCAGCCATCGGTGCTGGCGACCAACAAGGTCATTCGAAACACCTATACCTTGCTGTCGCTCACTCTGGTGTTCAGCGCTGTCACCGCTGGTTTGTCCATGGCCCTGAACCTGCCCCACCCCGGCCTGCTGTTGACGCTGGTTGGCTACTTCGGGCTGCTGTTCCTGACCAGCCGTTTTCGTAATAGCGCCCTTGGTCTGGCGTTTGTCTTTGCCCTTACCGGCTTTATGGGATATACACTGGGGCCGATACTGAACGTCTACACCAGCCTGCCAAACGGTAACCAGCTGGTGATGACGGCTCTGGGCGCCACGGGCGTCATCTTCCTCAGCCTGTCGGGCTACGCCCTGACCAGCCGCAAG
>CP070738.1:1441462-1445251 GCA_020347685.1 Gammaproteobacteria bacterium
TGGGACAGCTCAGGCGGCTGCTGCGAGCGCGCCAGCGGGATATGCTTGAACAGCGCGAGCAGGCGCGGCAACTCAGACAGGCGGTCGACAGTATTGTGGACGGGACCGACGCGCGCATGCGCGCTATCGGCAGCTACCAGAAGCGCTTGCGCGGCAGCGCGCGGGCAATGCTGGATCATATCGAAGGACTGGTAGCGGACATCCCGCCGGCACTGGAAATCAGTCCCGCCGCATTCCGCGACGATCCGCTGGTAAACACGCTGTTCAGCGGCGTGGACGCCATCCGGTGCCTGTTTCGACAAAGCCAGCCGGTTCAACGCTTTTTCGCCACTGAGAACACCCGGCATCGGCATGAAGTGTTCGCCCTGCTGTTTCTTACGCGGTCCGAGAAAACCGTATTCGGTGCCGAGATGCGCGGTGACATGATTGTCAGGGGAGTGCGCCAGACAGCCGTGAATTTTTCCGATCACGAACTGGTGGCGCCGGCAGCGACGGAAGTGGAAGCGCGCAGTGCGCTTAAGCGCATTCTGTTCGACAACGTCATCCGGCTGCTGAAGGGGCAGATCACCGGGATGCGCCACGCACGCACCGAAGCCGAAAAGATTGCTGCAGCGCAGGATCCGCGAACCAACATTGACAACCCCGAAGTGTATCTCGATATGCTGGTGGAACAGCTGAGTCTGCCGGCGCGGCTGATTCGTCTGCAGGACCGGATGCTGCGGGTGAGTAAACTCGGCATCATGCTGCCAACGCACGCATCGGAAGCGTCCAACCAGGTGCAGCTGTTCGAGGTCGAACTGGAAGGCATGCAGTCAAGAGTGGTGACCCTGGTGCGCTGCGCGCGGGCGGAGATTCAGTGACTGCGTCATTCCGGAATCCGGACCGTCGTGCAACAATAAAAGGGGTCAGAATAAAAGGGGTCAGTACCCTTTAAATCGAGATTGTACTGATCTAGCTTTTGCATCGAGTAGAACAAGGATGTTCGAATGCCTCGAAAACCCAGGTTTTCTTTGCTTGATGTGCCTGCGCACGTGATTCGGCGCGGAAACAACCGGCAAGCGGTATTTTTCTCTGACGATGACGATCGCGCCTGCCTTGGTAGGTTGAAAGAGGGCGCAGTGCGGCACGGCTGTGCGATTCACGCGTATGTCTTGACGACGAATCATGTGCACTTGCTGGTAACACCAGAGGCGCGTGATTCCATAGGTCAGACGATTCAATATGTCGGCCGATATTATGTGACTTATGTGAACCACCAATATCGGCGAAGTGGTACCTTATGGGAAGGTCGAGACAACGGTAGCGTTACATCAAGTGATGCCTATCTGCTAACCTGTAGCCCGTATATTGAGATAAATCCGGTCCGCGCATGGATAAAGGGTACTGACCCCTTTTACTATTTCCAGAATCAGGAGACTGCGGTCAAGACCTGTGCGTAGCGGGGCGTTTTCGCGCTTGAGAATCCTCGCCGATTGTCCGATATTGCGTTCATGACTGTTTCTACAGACAGCGACGACGCGAAGAAGACGCCGGACAGCAACGAGCTGCTGCAAACGCTCGACCGGAAAAAGCGCGCGCTGGAGGAAGTGATCCACATTGCGCAGACGGTCGAGCGCCTGCAACAGGGTCTTGAGGCTGTGCTGCTGATGGGGGCGAGCACCAGCCGGATTCCCCGGCATGTGCTGCAGTTCTATCGTGGTCTCGACGCGCGGCTTCGCGGGCAGCCTGTAAAGGACCTATCCAGCCTGCTGCACGGATTGGAGAAGGCGATACGCAACGACCTAGGCCAGATCCTGCAATTGGCCGTGGTGGGTGACGCGGCGCTGATCGAGCAGCGCGATGAGGCGGCGCTCGATGCAGAGGCGGGCGCCGGCGATGTCGCCCGCCTCGCCGAGGATTTCCGCAGGCGGGTGCAGACGGCGGTCTACCTCCGGGTTTTGCTCCAGGAGCAGGGTTTCAGTACCGAGCCGCTGGAGCTCGTTGTACCGGCCGAGCAGATTCAGCAACAGATCGAGGTGCTCGAACAACGCGGTCGTCAGTGTCGGCTGAAGGCGCAGGACGAGGTCCGTTCGGTACTGAAGGACGTCGAACACTGTTTGTCCGGCGCCACGATCCCCGAGGCGATGAAGGGGCACCTCAGACAGGTGCAGGCGCAATTGCAAGCTAACCTGAAACACCTCCGATCGGGCAAGCCGGTCGACGACATGCCGTTCGAGATCGAAACTTTTTCCTTGCATGAGGAGGCGGCGGTCGAGCCACCGCAAGCACGTGGCGACCAGCGCTCGCCCCGGGCAGAGAGCAAGGGCGGTACTGCACTGGGCGGTAACCGAACTGCTGCTGAAGGTCGTGAGACAGCCGCCGGTGATAAGCCGCATCCCGGCATTTTTCGCACTCTCTGGCTATGGTGTATGACACCGGCTGAAGTCAGCTGGAAGATGATTCGAAACGGCAACTATAAGGCTCGGCGGCGGAGACATTAGCTGCAAATAAAATGTAAAAGGGGTCAGTACCCTTTAACGCGGATAACGCGATCTATTGAGAACAGCGGAATGGTTATTATTCAAGCGACGGGATACGTGTCCAGAAAAAGGTGAGTGCCGATGGCGAGGAATCCCGAACTGGCGTGCGTGCGACTTGGGTGCTTAAATGCTAGCCTTCTCATCCATGAATTCCATTACCAATGCGGTGCCGATTTCCCTTGTCTGCCATCCCCAAACGCGTTCTGAAACAATAGAGCGTATCGACGTCGTGGTGGATGTTGCACCCCGTGATACCCTCGCTCTGGCCTTCGTGTTGGAATGTGATCTTTCGCGTCTACAGATCCCCGAGCCTCGGTCATCCAGACGGGCGGGGGGGCTGTGGCGCCACACCTGTTTCGAGGCTTTCGTGATGGCAGGAGAGGGCCCCGGGTATCGTGAGTTCAATTTCTCGCCCTCGGGGGAGTGGGCAGTTTACGATTTTCGTGGCTACCGGGACGGCGGGGAGCTGGAGATTGACCTGGTCCCAGAAGTCGTAGTACACCGGACCCTGAATCGATTGGAGCTGAATGCGCGGATCGATGCGGACTTTCTACCGCAGGGCCGCCTGCTGCGGCTGGGGTTGGCTGCGGTCGTTGAGGACATAGACGGCGTGCTCTCGTACTGGGCGTTGCGGCATCCTCCGGGCAAGCCCGACTTCCATCATGCCGATTCGTTCGCAATGCAACTGGTGCTACCCTGAATGCTAGCGTTGAACAGACGAAACGGCGGAGTGAGGCCATGAAATTTGGTATTGACCGCCTGGTGCAACAGCTCACACTGCGCCAGCCGTTGAAGGGACGCCGTGCGGCCCTGCTGGCCCATCCGGCCTCTGTGACAGATGATCTGACCCATTCCCTGGATGCCCTTGCGCGGTCGCCAGACATTCAGCTCACCGCCGCCTTCGGTCCCCAGCATGGGCTGCGTGGCGACAAGCAAGACAACATGATGGAGTCACAAGACTTTACCGACCCTGTTTCAGGTATCCCGGTGTTCAGCCTTTACGGCGAGGTGCGCCGGCCAACGCCGGCCATGATGGACAGTTTCGACGTGCTGCTGGTGGATCTGCAGGATCTGGGTTGCCGCATTTACACCTTCGTTACCACGCTGCGCTACGTTCTCGAGGCGGCGGCGCAGTTCAACAAGCAGGTGGTGGTGCTGGATCGCCCCAATCCGGTTGGACGGCCGGTGGAAGGGCTGACCTTGCGTCCCGGTTGGGAGAGCTTCGTGGGCGCCGGCCCACTGCCCATGCGCCACGGCCTCACCCTGGGCG
>CP070738.1:1445351-1449428 GCA_020347685.1 Gammaproteobacteria bacterium
CCTGATAGTGACAGCCTGAGGGCTTATCCGCCGTATCCGCTTGTTTCGCTTCTTGATAGCTCGTCGCGCCCCGGAGACGGTCGAAGCCGGCGAGTTTGCAGTCCGAATACCAGCATTACAGCGCGGGGGCAAGGTTGACCCGATCAGCCCAAACGGAGTGCAAGGTCCTTCTTGCCAAATCTTCAACCAGGGGCTGGACGGCGGGCCCGCCCCCCGCTAACCGATTTGATAAGCGTTTGAGGGGGGCGTATTTTCGGCAAGGTAGGTCTCTGCACGTGAATGCTCATGGGCAAGGATGCGCAGGCGAGGGGGCGCGGTGTTAACGCAGCTCAGGTTTCGTGGCGGGTCTGGCCGGTACAAGAAGCACAAGGCTACAGAATCATGATTTCCCGGTTACTTATCGAGCACGATCATATCCAGAGAACGCTGAACCTGTTGGAAATGCAGTTTCTGGAGGTGTGTAGGGGCGAGACCCCGGACTATTCCATTATGCTCAGCATAGTCGTTTACATTCAGGAGTATCCCGAGCAAACACACCATCCATTAGAAGACGCTGTGTACTCCATTTTGCTGAGACGGGGCGGGGAGGAGGGCAAACTGGCTCGCGAACTGATAAAAGATCACACGGAGTTGGAAGGTATAACACGCCGGCTGAGGGGTTCTCTCGAGGTAATAGCCAGTAAGGGGATTTGCAACAAGGAGGAACTGCAGCGCGAGCTTTCGAATTTTCTCGCGCGTCAGCGGCGGCATCTGCATGCCGAGGAAATGAATATTTACCCTTTGATCAAAGCGGTTGTGACGGATCGGGACTGGCAGGCAATCGCATCTACCGTTCCACACCGGGACGATCCGGTTTTCGGAGAGCGGACCCGGAGTGACTACGAGCGCCTGTACCGGGAGATAGAGTCTAGGAACGGCTAGAGAGGCAGCAGCCAGAGCAGCTATTCGCCGGCGGCGCGCTCGAGCGCCCCCGGGGCGGTGCACGTCTGCCGGTTTCAGGGCGTTGTTTGCAGTGCGCCGGATCATGCCCTTTGGCTTGGGTGACTTTCCGCTCCGGATCCCGTGCCGCCCGGTTGCTTGGTTCCCCCGCAGGTCTAATTCATGTCTATTGGCTGACCGGAATCAATGTGGTGAAGGCGGGTCTATGCTAGATGATAAAAAGATATAGCTGACAGACAGGTGGGCCCGGAAGGTACTGGCCGTACGCGGCCTCATGGGGCTTCCGCGGCGCAACCAATAAACGCTGTTTATGGACTGCAACCAGAGGAGGTGCGCCATGTTGGAGAGCATTCTCGTGCCCGTTGATGGCACCGAAATATTTTCCGAGACGCTCAGCTATCTCATGGAACTGGGTCAGCAGGCGAGCCCCGAAGTACGGCTTCTGCACGTGCAGGAAAGCGGGGTGGGAGAACCGCTCGGCGATGCCTCGGATCATCCCTTGCTGAAACGGTACTTCGATGCCCTGGGCGGTGACAACTGGAAAGTCAGCGCCGAGCTGCGCAGCGGCGACCCGGTCGAGGAAATTACGCAATGCGCCGTGCAGCTGCCTGCCTCGCTGCTGGTCATGTCGACACACGGGCGCTCGGGGCTGGAAAACATCCGCGAGGGCAGCGTTACCGAGCAGGTGGTTCGTCGCTCACCCTGTCCGGTGTTCATTCTGCATTCGCTGCGCTCCGACAGCAGTGGCGAGCACCATGAGCATATGTTTCGCCGCATGCTGGTGCCGCTCGACGGCAGCGAGGTGTCCGCAGCCATTCTTCCCTGCGTAGAGAAATTCGCCAAGCGCTATCACACGGAAGTGGTGCTGTTCCACGATGACCCGGACTGTGACCAGGTGAATGATTCGCGCAGGCGCAGGGAGGTGCTGGGCCATCACGGCGTCGAACTGGCGAACGCGGGCGTTTCGGTGAAGCTGGATTGCTCAACCCATCGGCGACCCATCCGTGAGATCCTCAGACGCACCGATGAGCTGGACATCGACATTGTCGCCATGGCCACCCACGGTAACGGTGGCGAACGACGTGCGCTGGAGGACTCGGTGACCGCCAATGTGATGCGTCACGCCAACCGGCCGCTGCTGGTGTGGTCCTCCGATCCGCAGTGTCCGCCCATCGGGTAGGCGTGAACAACACAACGGCGCGCTGTCACGCACGGCGCACCGCCGATGCGAGCCGGTATCCCACCGTGGCGGCAACTGCGGCGGGGATACCTCCCGCGCGCTCGGCTCAGCCGAAGCTGTCCGAGACGATGCTCTGATACCAGCCGACCGCGTAGCGCGCCTCGGTCTGCCGGAACTGGCGGTCGGCGTCGATTGGGCTGACGCCGCCTGACTTTTCAACGCTCTTGATTTCTCCGTCGACCAGCCGGTAGACACCCGCCACCGAGATGCCGTACTCGGGACCGACCAGACTGTAGCAGGTGTTGACATAGGACGGTTCGGGCATGTCGATGGCATGGAACTTCGCTGCCAGCGCGGCGGCGCAGACCTTGCCCTGGCTGTTGGCAGCGAATCCGGACTTGGGCATCTGGCCGGCGACGCTGGCATCGCCGATCACGTAGACGTCCTTGTGCAGCGTCGACTCGAAGGTGCGCTGATCCACCGGGCACCAGCCGTCCGCATTGACCAGCCCTGCAGCGTGCGCGATGGCACCGGCCTTCTGCGGCGGAATCAGGTTGATCACGTCCGCCTTGTGGGGCGTGTCGAAGGTGCTGTACAGGGTGCGGTTGGCAGCGTCCAGGCGCCCGATGCCACCCCAGTCCGAGCCCCCGATCCACTCGATCATACCTGGGTAGAGGGCCTCCCAGCCCTGCACGAACAAAGGCTGTTTGGAAAATTTGTCCTTGGCATCCAGGATCAGCAGCTTGGAACGCGGCTTCGTCGTCTTCAGGTAATAGGCGATCATGCTGGCGCGCTCGTAGGGGCCGGGCGGGCAGCGGAACGGGTTACCGGGCGGGGCGATGATCACCACGCCGCCGTCCGGCATGGCTTCCAGCTGGCGGCGCAAGGTCTCGGTCTGGGTGCCGGCCTTCCAGGCGTGCGGGACGCTCTCGGCGGTTTTTTCGTCGTAACCGGCGATGGCATCCCAGCGGAAATCGATGCCGGGCGATACCACCAGTGCGTCGTATTGTTGTTTGCCGCCGTTCGTCAGGCTCACCCGTTTGGCGGCAGCGTCGACCTCTGTCACGCTGTCGTGCACAACCTCTATGCCGTAGTGTTCCTGCAGACCGCTGTAATCATGGCTGATGTAGTCCATGTCGTTGAGACCGCCCAGCACGGTGTTGCTGAACGGGCAGGTGATAAAGCGCGTGTCGCGTTCGATCAGGGTGACGTGGATGTCCGGCGCGAAGCGGCGCAGATATTTTGCACAGGTCGCGCCGCCGAAGCCGCCACCGACAATCACCACCCGGGCCGAGGCTTTAGCGCCCGGCTTGTCGGCGGCTCGCGCCAGTGGCGGTAGCACGAGGCTCAATGCCGACAGCGTACCGGCCTGGCCCAATAGTTCCAGGAAACGTCTGCGTGAAAGTCTGGGCATGACTGCGCCTCCTTATTTGCCGTGCGCGAAGAACTCGGCGATCAGACGGATTTCCTCGTCGCTGTAGGCGCTGGCGTGGCGCCCCATCACCGTGCCGGTGCGTTTGCCGCTGCGGTATTCCTGCAGTGCGGTTTCGATGAAGCGGGCGGACTTGCCGCCGATGCTGGGAATTTCCCCGGGGCTGTTGCCGTCGGTGCCGTGGCAGGCGGCGCAGGAATTGCTCAGCATGGCGCCTCGGGTGAGCTCGATGGGGTCCGTCTCCGCCTGCAGGGGATTCCACGACAGTGCTGCAACGGCGACAAGCCCGATGATGGGGACTGGCTGGTTCGGTCGCATGCCACACCTCCCGATAGGTTTCTGCAGTGCCTGCACCTAGGCATAGACCAGCGGGAGGCCCTTGTCCAGGGAAGCACGATGTTGCGGCTCGGGCGTTACAGGCGCCGCAGCACGTCGCGACTGCTGGCCGCTTAGTTGACTATCGTCAACAGTACGGCGGGGCTCAGCCGTTATACTTCATCGGGTACGCCGGCATCAGACGGCGCCT
>CP070738.1:1449528-1451389 GCA_020347685.1 Gammaproteobacteria bacterium
AACAGCTGCGAAAAGTCCTCGTTCAGTTCCTGTGCGCTCCACAAGGACGGCGCCTGCCCCGGCTCGAACTCGACCAGCAGATCGATATCGCTGTCCGGCCTGAGCTCACCCCGCGCGGCCGAGCCGAACAGCACCAGGCGGCGAATACGGTAGCGCTGCACGAGTTGCTGCAGGGCGTCGCGAGAGAGCTCGATTTCCCCTGCGATTACGAGCTTGTCCTGGCTGCCCATCACCACTTCCTCCTCCTGCTCGGGTGCACCCCCCAGGCGCTTGTTCAATTCCGCTTTCGCCAGCTTCCGTTCCCTAGCCCGGCCGGCCCGCAGGGCATCGAACAAGGCCAGTAATTCATACAGTGCGGGATCATGCCGCGCGGCCAGGGGCAGATTCTCGTACAGGGGCAACAGCCCCGGCCCCCGGACCGTGCCTTCCCGGTGCGGCCACACAGGCGGCGGTTCGGCCGCCACTATGGCGTCCTTCAGGGGTGCCACGCCGTGCGCGGTCGGAAAGCCCCGGGTTACGGCTCCGCGCACGGCGGGGTAGGCATAGGGCGCGCCATGGATAACGAATGCGCGCAGGGCGGCCAGCACGGGTCGAGGCCGACCCTCGATGACAGCCACCAGCCGGGCGGCCATCAGACGCTGCACGGCGGCATGCGCCTCGAAGCGCGAGAGTCGCATGGTTTCACCGAGGGCGGCATAGGGCAGCCACTGTCCTTTCAAAGCAACCAGCTTCAGGGCGATGGCCAGATCCTGCGGCTTCAGGACCCATTGACGCTTGCTGGCCCGCCGCATGGCGACTGATTCTTGGGGCAATATGGCTCGATTCATATGCAGTATGCATATAGCATACATACTGGAGAATTGCCAGGGCGTCGTATGCGATTTGCATATCCCTGGCGATCGCTACCGCGACGGCCCTCCCCCGGACGCCCACCCCGCGCGCTCACGAAACCGCTCGACCCGACACCGGTCTCCGCCAGCGCTCAAGGATGTGCGGTTCAGCCGCTGGTGCAGATTCGCCAACTCGCCCCGGACGAGGCCGCCGCCATGCGCGACCTGCCACCCGAGGCGACAGTGCCTGTCGTTTGTCCAACCCGGCGACCGACAGCACATCAATGCAGACAACACTTCTTGTATTTCTTGCCGCTGCCACAGGGGCAGGGATCGTTGCGGCCCACCCGCGGTTCGCTGCGACGCACGGGCCGGGCGACAGGCTCGTGTTCGGCACGCCGGGCCAGCCAGTAGGCGTGTATCGCCCTGACGTTGGGGGCGATGGCCCGCTGGATCGTCTCGATCTCGTGGTGCTCGTATTCGTGCCCTTTCCAGTCCGTCACTTCGGTAAACGCCAGGATCGGCGTGAGCAGAGTGGCCATCTCCTTGCCGCCCTCGTCCCACTGGTCCTGCGCGAGCTGCACGCCGCGCCAGTAGCCTTGACACCATTCATCGACAATCGTGTAAGTCTTACCCTCGACTTGGCGCTCCACATACATAGGTTCAAAGTCTTCGGGCGTTTCCATCAACATGTGGGCGATGACGTTCATGTGACGCATCATCAACGAGAAGATGCCCTCAAATTCCTTTTCATCCGTCCACACCGGCTCGAAGTCGCCCCACACCGCTGGCAGCCACTGCGACGGCATGACGGGTACCGGGCCGCTGACGATGGCCGTGAACAACCCGTCCAGTTCGGTGATATCCAGCACGCCCTCGTCTTTATCCATCGTGTCCGCATCCTCATCGATGCGATCCAGAAGAAACCGGTCGAGGCGCTCGTATTCTTCGTCCGACAATGGAGTGATCAGGTCCTGCATATACAATCAGTGCCCGTGCTGTTTGCCATAGGTACAGGATACACCACCGCA
>CP070738.1:1451489-1453518 GCA_020347685.1 Gammaproteobacteria bacterium
GGCGGCGAGCGTGATCGCTAGTGCTTTCCTGGCGTTCATAGGTCTTTCCTCCCGTGCATCTCTGCGGTATACATTAGTTGTACAATAGCCCGCTGTCAATCGCTATATATTGTACAGAACATGGACATTACGCCCTGTCTCGGGTAACATTTAGGTTTGGAGAAGCGCGCAGGGACCGCGTGCACCGGTTTTCCACTCGACTTGCCGGTCGGGAGTGCACGGCGAGGTCCAGCGGTAGGGGGTAGTGAAATGAATCGCGACAAGCGGGCGCAGTGGCGATGGCGCCGCCCGGCAACGGCTTCTGTGGTGGCCTGCGCAATCGGGCGCGCAATCCGGGGTCGGTGCTCGACAGCGGCATCGAAATCCGTCTCCCGGTTCGGCTGTGAAGCGGCCGACGGTGCTCCCGCCGGAGCAAGACCGTGAGCAAGACGTCCAGCGTACCCCGCAACCGGGTATCGAGGCTGGCGCGTCTGGGCGGTCTAGCGGGCGGAATTGCCGGTGGAATGATTGCCGAGGGCGTACGCCATCTGTCGCGGGGCAACCTGCCGAGTCCCTCCGACCTGGTGCTGACACCGGCTAACGCGCACCGTGTGGCCGAACAACTCGCTAACCTGCGCGGTGCCGCGATGAAGCTGGGCCAGCTGTTGTCCATGGACAGTGGCGCGCTGCTGCCGCCGGAGCTCACCGCGATTCTGGGCCGGTTGCGTGCCGACGCCAGGCCGATGCCCATGAGCCAGCTGGTCGGGGTACTGGGGAGCAGTTGGGGCAGTGACTGGGAAAAAGGCTTTCGGCGCTTTTCTTTTACGCCATTGGCGGCCGCATCCATCGGGCAAGTGCATTCAGCGGTGACCAAAGACGGGCGGCGTCTGGCGCTCAAGGTTCAGTATCCCGGCATCCGCGAGAGTATCGACAGCGACGTCGATAATGTCGCGACACTGCTGCGTGTGACACGCCTGCTGCCAAGAGAGCTGGAGCTTGCTCCGTTGCTGGAGGAAGCGAAGCGTCAGTTGCACCAGGAAGCCGACTACCTGAAAGAGGCCGGTCACCTGAAGCGCTTCGGTCTGCTGTTGGCGGACGCGCCCGCGTTTCTGCTGCCGGCGGTGGATGAGGAGCACACGCGCGCCGACATCCTCGCCATGACCCATCTGGAAGGCGAGTCCGCCGAAGCTCTGGTGGGCGCCGACCAGCCGACCCGTGATCGTGTCGCTGCCCTGTTGCTGGAGCTGGTGTTCCGCGAGCTGTTTGAGTTCGGCCTGATCCAGACCGATCCAAACTTCGCCAACTTCCTCTACCACCGTCAGTCGGCCCAGCTGGGACTGCTGGATTTCGGTGCCACGCGCAGCCTGTCCGATGCGGTTACGCACGGCTATCGCCGCCTGCTGGTGGCGGCACTGCAGGAAGACCGGCAGGCGATGGCCGAGAGCGCGCAGGGCATGGGCTATTTCAGGGAAGCGATCCACGCGGATCAGCGCGAAGCGGTGATCGATCTGTTCATGCAGGTGACCGAGCCGGCGCGCTTCCAGGGGCACTACGATTTTGGCAGCAGCGATCTGCCGCTGCGCATCCGCGACGCCGGGCTGGCGCTCAGCTTCGAGCAGGGCTACTGGCACACGCCGCCCGCCGACGTGCTGTTCATCCATCGCAAACTGGCAGGCCTCTACCTGCTGGCGGCACGGCTGCGCGCCCGTGTCGATGTCAGGTCGATACTGGAACGTTTTGTCACCACCTGAGACCGCGCCCCGGTGAGCAACAGGCAGGACTTTGAGAATGCCAGTCGGACGGAGCAGAATGTGCCGGATGAGCCTGTCAGAAAGTTTTGAGCGCCACGCCAAGGGTTGCCCGCGATGCCGGTTCTGGCCCAATTGAAATCACTGTTGTGGTGGCTGCCGTTCGGGCGTGTCGCGGAAATCAGCCCATTCGAACTGAGTGAGCGCCTGCTGGCAGACCGACCGCCGCAGATCATCGATGTGCGCAGTCACCCGGAATGGCGCCGCAGCCACATCGCTGGCGCTGTCAACGTGCCCATCCA
>CP070738.1:1453618-1456137 GCA_020347685.1 Gammaproteobacteria bacterium
GGGATCTGCAGCAGGGCCTGGGTCATGCCGTAGATGCCGATGGCAAGCCCGGTGAGCGCCGGCGTGGCGCCTTCAAGCTCATGCGCATAGAGGGCGAATACCGGCAGAATCATGAACAGGCCCAGCATGCGCAGCGCGTAAATGCCCGCCATCGATGCCGCCGAACGCACCTCGGCGCGGCTCATGCGCACGGCTGAGTCGGACGCTTTGTTCACCTAGGGGCTTCCTTTTGGTCAGGGGCGGCGAAAGGCCGTATAGTATCAGGTTGCCCAAACAGCCGGAATCGGGATGGACAGCATACGCATACGCGGGGCGCGCACCCACAACCTGCAGAACGTCGACCTTGACCTGCCGCGCGACCGGCTGATCGTGGTCACCGGCCTTTCCGGCTCGGGCAAGTCGTCTCTGGCCTTCGACACCATTTACGCCGAGGGGCAACGCCGCTACGTGGAATCGCTGTCGGCCTACGCGCGGCAGTTCCTGTCGATGATGGAAAAGCCGGACATCGACCACATCGAGGGGCTGTCCCCGGCCATTTCCATCGAACAGAAGTCTACCTCCCACAACCCGCGTTCCACGGTCGGCACCATCACCGAAATCTACGACTACCTGCGCCTGCTGTTCGCGCGCGTCGGCGTGCCGCACTGCCCGGATCACGACATTCCGCTCGAGGCGCAGACCGTGTCGCAGATGGTTGACCAGGCGCTGGAACAGACCGAGGGCTCGCGCTGGATGCTGCTGGCGCCGGTGGTGCAGGAGCGCAAGGGCGAGCACCTGGGGATCCTCGATGAGCTGCGCGCCCAAGGCTTTATCCGCGCCCGCATCGATGGCGAGGTGCTGGAGCTGGACCACGTGCCGACGCTGGACCTGCACCGCAAGCACAACATCGAAGTGGTAGTAGACCGCTTCAAAGTGCGCGAGGACCTGAAGCTGCGCCTGGCGGAATCCTTCGAAACCGCGCTGCGGCTGGCCGACGGTCTGGCGCGCGTGGTCAGCATGGACGACGGGCGCGAGATCACCTTCTCCGCCAAGTTCGCCTGTCCACAGTGCGGCTATTCGCTGACCGAGCTGGAGCCGCGGCTGTTTTCCTTCAATAACCCGGTGGGCGCCTGCCCGGGCTGCGATGGTCTGGGCGTGAAGCAGTCGTTCGACCCGCGGCGCGTGGTGGCCTACCCGCATCTCAGTCTGGCGGGCGGTGCGGTGCGCGGCTGGGACCGGCGCAACGCGTATTATTTCCAACTCATCAGCTCGCTGGCCGATCACTACGAGTTCGATATCGAAACGCCGTTCGAGGAACTGGCGGAGAACATCCGCGACATCATCCTGTACGGCAGCGGCGAAGAGGTCATCGAGTTCCGCTACCTGAACGAGCGCAGCGGCATCCAGAGGCGCAGTCACAGCTTCGAAGGCATTCTGCGCAATATGGAACGGCGCTATCGCGAAACCGAATCCAGCGTGGTGCGCGAAGAACTGGCACGCTATCTCAGCACCCACGCCTGCCCGGACTGTGCAGGTACGCGCCTGAACCGTTCCGCGCGGCACGTGTTCATCGGCGACTCCACCCTGCCCGCAGTGGCCGCACTGCCGGTGGGCGAAGCCCGCCGCTTCTTCAAGGAACTGCAGCTGGCCGGGCGGCGCGGCGCCATCGCCGAAAAGATTGTCAAGGAGATAGGCGAACGGCTCGACTTCCTGGTCAACGTGGGCCTGAACTATCTGTCCCTGGAGCGCAGCGCCGACACCCTTTCCGGCGGCGAGGCGCAGCGTATCCGACTGGCCAGTCAGATCGGCGCCGGCCTGGTGGGCGTCATGTACATTCTCGACGAACCCTCCATCGGCCTGCACCAGCGCGACAACCAGCGTCTGCTCAACACCCTCACCTACCTGCGCGACATCGGCAACACGGTCATCGTGGTGGAACACGACGAGGACGCCATCCGTTGCGCCGATCACGTGGTCGACATGGGCCCCGGCGCCGGCGTGCACGGCGGCAAGGTGGTCGCCGAGGGTACGCCGGCGG
Organism: Gammaproteobacteria bacterium; assembly: GCA_020347685.1. Lineage (GTDB taxonomy): Bacteria > Pseudomonadota > Gammaproteobacteria > DSM-19610 > DSM-19610 > Thiogranum. Next base: position 1,455,636 of record CP070738.1, read on the forward strand.
ACATCATGAACAACGCGGCCTCGGTCACCGGGCAATACCTGAGCGGCAAGCGGCGCATCCAGGTGCCGGCGGAGCGCACGCCCAACGACCCCGGCCGGCAGCTCACCATCCGCGGCGCCAGCGGCAATAATCTGAAGTCGGTGCGGGTGGACATCCCGGTGGGCCTGCTGACCTGCGTCACCGGGGTATCCGGTTCCGGCAAGTCCACGCTCATCAACGACACCCTGTACCAGATCGCCGCGGCGGAACTGAACGGCGCGGCGACCGAACCGGCCGCCTATGAATCCATCGAAGGGCTGGACTACTTCGACAAGGTAGTGGACATCGACCAGAGCCCGATCGGACGCACACCGCGCTCCAACCCGGCCACCTATACCGGCCTGTTCACGCCGATCCGCGAACTGTTCGCAGGCACCCAGGAAGCGCGCTCGCGCGGTTACAAACCCGGGCGTTTCAGCTTCAACGTCAAGGGCGGTCGCTGCGAAGCCTGCCAGGGCGACGG
>CP070738.1:1456237-1460883 GCA_020347685.1 Gammaproteobacteria bacterium
CGGAGGCGACGAACAGTGGCTCGCCCGGCACCTTGGTGCTCGCCAGCTCCGCGAGGATACCGGAGGGCACACGCAGGGTGCCCCGGAACACCCGCCCGACCGTGTGCCGGAACGCCTGGCGTTTATCCGTGGCCGGGCTGCGCAGCTCGTGCAGCAGACGCCAGCTGCGGAATCCGAACCGGTCACCCCGCCTGATACTCGCTCGCCGTCCGGCTTCCACATCCAGACCGAAATCGCGCTGCACAAGCCACGCCAGCACCCGGCCGAAGCGCGCATCGTTCATGCGCGCCCGCAGTCCCGCCGGCAGGCGCGCACGGCGGCTCTCACCGAGCGCCGCCAGCAGCGCTCCCAGCTCCCCGGCCAGCTGCCAGGCGAGCGGATCCGAGCGCACCCAGATGTGTTCGTGCGCCTCGGCGGCGTAGCGACGCACCGCGGTGGACGCCGCCGTGCCGTGCAGCTTTGCGATAGCCGGCAGCAGCTCGGCACACCATTGCTCTGCGAGCTCCGGTTCGTCACGCTCGGCAAGCCGATGGTAGCCCTGTGCCGCCACCCACAGGGCCACCCGCAGCACAAACTCGTCCCGCTCGCCGGCCAGACAGTCCGCCAGCAGTGTGAGCAGCGCGGCGCGCGTATCCCCGCGCGGATACAGATTCGGTAGCGCTTCCAGCGCCGCGGCACGCACCTGCGGCACGGCGTCGTGGCGCACCAGCTGCCGCATGACGGCGGTCAGGCGGGCGCGCGGCGCATACTGCAGGGCCGGTGCCAGCAGTTGCCGCACCGCCGGACTCGGGTCGACTTGCACCGTCTCGAGCAGGGTTTCGAGCCGCGGCAGCGCACCGAGATGCTCGCCGAGCAGCTGCACCGCGACCCGGCGCACGAAAAGGTCGTCGCCCGCAGCGGCTTTTCCCAGCCGGTCTTCGAGCGCCGCGGCCAGCGACGCGGGCGACAACTCCGCCAGCAGCTTGAGCGCCTCACACTGCAGGCCGATCTCCTGGCGCCGGTCGAGCGCGGCGCGATAGATGTAGCGCAGGGTTGCATCGTCCACGCCTTGCTGGCGAACGCCGGCCGGCAGTGCGCGCAGCGCTTCGACCAGGGAGTGGAAGGCCGCGATGCGCACCGGCGGACTGTCCCGGTAGGCAAGCAGGGGTTTCAGAAACGGCTCCAGCCCGATGCGCCGCCAGCGGTTCAGGGCCGGCTGCGGATCGGACACGGGCTGGAGGTCCAGGCCGCACAAGGCGCCGATCCGCTGCAGCACGAAAGCCACGTCGCGGGCAGACTCGGCGCTGCGCCGGTGCAGCCGTTCGCTCACCGCCTCCAGACCGAACCAGCGTTTCAGCGCCCGGCGGTCGGAGCGCAGCTGCGCGCCGTCGGCTCCCATTGCGGCGACGAACTTCAGCAGCTGGCGGTCGCGCTCCCCGGCCGTCGCGGCGTGCGCGTGCTGCTGGAGAAATTCGTCGTAGCGCTCGTTGAGCCTGGCGTTGGCCTGTAGCGTTTCGCGTATCCAGTGCATGAGGTACTGCAACAGGGCGAAACGCAGCTCGGCGGGCGTCTGAACCCGGTCACCGCCCTGCGTGTAGAACTGTTTGAATGCCCCGTTCACCAGCGCATCGAGCAGCCGCGCGTGCAACCGGCACATCGCCGGCGGCAGTCCGGTTGCCACGAGGGCACGGATATCGCTGCGCTTCATGGCTGTTTATCCCCTTGTCGTGCAAACAGTCGGCTGTTGGTATGCCGTTCGCGCAGGCCGCGGAAGTTGAGGTCAGCGGGTCGGAAATCGCGCAGCAGGCGGCCATTGGCACGATGCCAGGACAGCGTCATCCACCATGAGTTTTCCTGCGCGCTGATGTCGTGATCCAGGCGCACGCCCAGTTGCAGACCGTTACGCGGGTCGTTCCAACGCAACATCTGCGCTTCCAGCCGCAGGCGCTCGCGGGTCCGGTCGGAGGCGCGATCCGCATCGGCAAAATAGCGCGTTGCGGTGTACTCGGCCTCCACGTCCAGGTCGCGCAACAACCAGCGGGCGCCGATGCGACCGCGCACATGGTCCGGGTCGAACAGGTTGAAATCCTCGTTACTGCCGACCCGTGCCCCCAGCCAGCCGGCTACATCGGCGCGCGAGCGGTAGAACAAATCGTCGCCCAGCTGCACGCCCTGCAGGTGATCGCGTTTGTAGTCGGTAAACACATCCTGATCGACCCGCTCGGGTTCGTCCTCGAGCGCATCGTCGCGGCTCATCCAGCGACGGAACAGGAGCAGCGCGGGGCGATGGTAGGCCCGCGCGCCCAGATCGCGGCGCTGGGAAACCCGCCCGCGCAGATCCCCCAGCCAATCGGTACCCGCGCCGCCACCGGGGCGTTGCAGGTACAGCGAAGCATTGAAGTCGAACTGCAGGGCGTGCCAGTCGCTGGGCAGAGTCAGGAACTCGCGCAGTCCGAATGTCGGCCCGCCGTGTTCGCGCGCCCGCGACAGGGCATCGAAACGATGGTAGCCGTCCCGGCTCTCCAGGTAGCTGCGGTGCGTCGCGCGCAGTTCCACGAAACCTTCTGCCTCACCGCTCGCGTCGCGGTCCTCGTCGAGGTTGCGGCGGCTGGCCAGTTCCAGCGTCCCAGTCAGGGTGCCGTCTTCCTGACCGCCGAGCGGCAGGCTGTCGTGCAGCGCGGGCGCTGCCGGTACGCCGGCAGCCAGCGACAACGCTCGTGGTGCCAGGGCCTCGCCGGGCACGCCTGCCGGGTGCAGCGGCAGCGGCGGTTGGGCCGCCTTCGCTTTCAGCTCAAACACACGGTACAGCGCCTCATCACGTCCCGCAGGTACGGCGAACACCTGTTTGTGCCAGCCGGCCTCGATGCGGCGGTAACGCGACCCGATACTGTCACCGCTCCACTCGTCGACCCGTAACAACCCCGGCCCCTCGGCATACACCACCAGCGGCTCGTCGCTGCTCGCCACGTGGTAACTGCGTCGCAGCGGCTCCAGCGGGTGCTGCGTCCAGACCCCGTCCGTCCCCTGCTCGCGCACTGCCATCCGTACGCTGTGCCCGGCCAGCGGGTCGAGCAGCCGCAAACGCACACTGTGCGCACCGCCGGCCACGCGGACCCGGTATTCGCTGCGCGGGCGCTGCGGTGTCAGGCGCACCACCCGCTCCTGCCGGTTATCGAGCCGCACGCCAACGCTCAGCGCTCCGGCCGGCTGCTCCTGCAGAGTTTCCAGCAGCAGGTCGAACGCGAAATCCACCGGCTGCGGCTGCTCCAGGGAAAACACCAGGGTGTCGCGTCCGCCAAGGCGCTGTTGCCCGGCGCCGAGCGCTGGCAACAGGGCGTGGCGGATGCGTGCCGCCGGGTGTTCCGGCATCGTGTGCAGCAGGCTGATATCGCGCTCGCCGGCGCGTTGCCAGAGATTGGTCACCGGCCGCCAGGTCACAGCGCGGCGCAGCCGTTGCATCGCTTCGCGCAGCCCGGCGCGCTCGGTCGCGCTTGCATAGAGGATCTCGGCGCGCACCGCGACTTCCCCCAGACGCGAGGGATCCTGCTCGGCCTGCCAGAGCAGCTCGGCGAGTTGTGTTGCAGGATCCGTATGTCGGGGCAAGGGCTGCGGCATTCGCGCTGCACTGACGGCGGCAAACAGCGTCGGGTCCAACACGGGCGCTGGCGGCGCAGGCCGGACTTCAACCTGCACACGCCGCGTTGCACAGCCCTGCGCCAGTTCGACCGGCCAGCGCACCGGCTTGGCGGTTGTCGCAGTGCCTGACGGCGGCGCTTGCAGAACCGCCTGCGCCCGTTGCGGCGTCAGCACCGGCAACACGGTCTCGAACCCGCGCGGTTGCAGAGTCTCGACAGCGAACAGGGCTTCGCGGTCGCGCAGAGCCAGTTGCAGCTGGTGGTAACCGGGCCCGAGTTCGAGCACGACCCGGTCGCGCTGGCCGACTGTACTGGTCGCATCACCGGCCAGCTGCCGCTGCCGATCCGGCGCATTGCCGTTGATCGGAAACCGTTGCTCCGTGCCGGTGCCGCTGACCAGCAGCCAGTCATCGACCGGTGTCTGCGCGCCGCGCGGATGCAGGGGGCGCAACGACACGCGCACCCGGGTTGGTCCGTATACCGCGAGCTGCAACGGTTGCGTCGGCGTGGCGCGGTAGCGCCGCAGCTGCAGCCCCAGCTCGGGTATCACCACCGTGCGGCCGCCGGCGTGCCGTACCACTGTCTCGGGCGCGAGGCGCCAGTGGCCCCCGGCCAGTGTCTGTTGCTGCCACTTTTCCCACTCCAGCAGCGCAGCCACGCGATCTTCCTGCGCAGCCGCATTCAGTCCGGCGCGAATGGCCAGCGCAGTGCGCAGACGGAGCGCCGCCGCCTGACCCGCGGCCCCACCCTGTTGCCAGACCGCCAGTGCCGCTGCCGCGTCACCGCCCGCCAGCGCCGGCCACCCAGACCAGAATGACGCTTCCTCCCCGGCCGGCAGCTGCGCGACCAGCTGTTCATACAGGCCCCACCAGCCTGCATCGCGCGCCGCACGGAGCAAGTCGGCGAGCGGTCGTTGCGCGGGCGGCAACAGCAGCCCGAGCTGCAGCGCCTGTTGCGCCTCCCCGGTCTTCACCAGCAGCGGCACAATACGCTCCAGCAGCTCCGGCGCGGGCAGTACCAGCAGTGCGGAAG
>CP070738.1:1460983-1464211 GCA_020347685.1 Gammaproteobacteria bacterium
GCACTTGATCGTGATCGTCTGAAGTTATTGTCTGCCGGTATCTTCCGGCCAAGCAGAGGCTGAGCCGGCACCGGCCGACGGGTAGATCGGTTAACCCCGCAGGCGGCTATCGGCAAGGTTCTGGAAGGAGGCCTACTCGTCCTCGGACATTGATACGCGTGGCTCTCTCATTTGCAAGAGCTCGGTCTTGGTTTTCCAGGCGGTATATTCCAGCGTCGAAATAATTTCCTGCAACCTTTCGTAGGTGGTTATGCGATCACCGTTCGCCTCGATCAGCTCCAGGCTGTTCAGGCATGCAAGCAGCGATTCGCGGATAGAAACCACGGCGTTTCGATTCATGTCCAAGTTTCCTGTTGGTTAGACCATTCACTCATTATCGCTATTCTAAGGAAGCTTTGATTAATTCGTCATTGCACCCGGAGGGCACTTGTGACCTTTGAATACTCGCAATACCCGGTACTTTTCAATTAATCAGAGCTTCCCCAAGAACATGCGGCAGGCTGACAGTGTTTATCAGCGGGCAAGGCGCGTCTCGGCGGAATCCCTTTTAACGGCTGTAGCGGTGGCTTCCTGAATGGCTTCGATCTACATTTCCTTCGGAGCGGAACTCATGCCAGCCGCAACCGGGACTTCACATTGTCGAGCGCGAATCTCGGCGAGCATCCAGTGCCCTGCCCCTTCGCGCCGTGGATCACCGCTCTGCCGGCTAAGGTCGCTGGATCGCCGCGAGAGCGCGCGCAAAACGGGCCTCGAGGCCGGGCTTCTCTGCCTCCGGCACCGGGCCGGCCTGATACCAGGCCATCTGCAGGGCTCGCAAGCGATCGCCGGCGGCATCTTCCTGCCTGTGTTTCAATGCGTCCTCGAGCCGTGACACCTGCAGCTGCATGCGTGCGTCGGCAAACCCGGGGGGCGAGTCGATTCCGGCCTCGATTTCCATCTGCAGGCACAGTTCCAGGCACTGGCCCAGATTCTTTTCCAGCCGGGACTCAATAGTCTGACGCGCCTGGGCTTCGCCGGCCAGCGCGCGGCCGGCCAGCTCGAACCGTTCGCGCAGCGCAGCCTCGCAGGCGTCATCCAGGGGCGCCAGTGCCTGCCATGCCTGGGCGGTTTCCTCCACCAGCGCCTGCAGGTCCGGTTCCGCCACGCCACCCGCCAGCACCCCGCTCTCCAGGCGTTCACACAGCCGGGCACGCTCGCCTATGCCGTCCAGCTCCTGCTGCGCGGCGGCCTGCGCGGCCTGCTGCTGGCGTTGCGCGAAGCGTTTTTGCAGCGACTCGTAGCGTGCTGCGATCCCCTGCTCGGCCTTGCGGGGAACCGCCCCTCCTTCGAGCCAGGCATCGCCGAACTCCGCAAAGCGCCTGGTGACAACGCGTATATCGGCGTCCGCGTCACTGAGCAGCGTATCCAGTTCGTCGCACAGGGCCTGCTTGCGCTGCAGGTTGGACTGCAATTCCCGCGCTGTGGCATCGCGTTCAGCGCTGACGCGGTTGAAAACGGTGTCACAGGCGGCGCGGAACTGCTGCCACAGCGCCTGTTCGGTGCGCCGGTCGGCCTGCACCGTGGGCTTCCATTCTTTCTGCGCCTGCTTCACCTCGTCGCTCGCGGCACGCGGGTCGGCGGCATCGGCCAGTGCCTCGACACGCGCGATCAGCGCACGGCGACGGCGCAGCTCGCGCTCGCGTTCCCGCCCGAGATGCGTTTCCAGCCTGTCGAGCGCATTCCGGTAGCGTTGCTCCAGTGATTTGGCCGCTTTTCTGGGCACCGGCCCGATACGGCGCCAGCGCTGCCGCAGGCTGCGCACGCCTCGATCGGCTTCGCTCCAGTCCACCGCTTTCCAGTCGGTGTCGCGCGCCATCGCCTCCAGCTCGGCGCACATTGCCTGTTTCTGTTCACGGTGGGCCTCGAGCTGCGCCATTTGCTCGCGGCGCTGCTCCTGAAACGGGGCATACGCCCGCGTGCAGGCAGCGTCGAAGCGCTGCCACAACGCCTCGGCCGCCGGCCCTTCCGCGCGATCGATGTGTTTCCAGGCCTCGCGCGCGTTACGCACCCGGGCGGCAATTTCCGCAGCGTCCAGCGCGGCCTCGGCAAGCGCCTCGATCTCGCTGCAAAGGCGTTCGCGGGACTGACCCGATCCCCAGTGCCGCCAGTCACGCAGGGTGTCGAGCTGCGGCTGCATTGCGTGCAGGCGCCGCTGCAGGGCCGCGCGTTTCGGCTCGTCGATACCCTTTGCGGTCCTCAGGCGATGGCGGATGCGGTCGCGCAGCGACAGGGCGTGTTCCAGCTCCCCCTTCTGCAGCGTCTGTTCCAGCTCGCCGACGAATTGTCCGGCCTCTTCGAGCGCCTGCTTGCGCTGCTGGATCTGCCGGTTCAGGCGGTCACGCAGAGCGTGCAGCACACTGTCGAATTGCTGCTGCAAGTCGTCCGCCAGGGTCTCTGCATCCGGCAGTTCGAGTTCGCTCCAGCGGCGTTTGAACCCCTTGATCCGGCGCTCTTCGAGCTCGGCGGCGGCGTCGAGGGTTGTCTTGGCGGTTTCGATCAGTTCCCGCAGCCGAGCGGCGCGCGCTGCATCGCTGGCAATACGGCGCGCTTCCCGCTCGACCTGTTTCACAAGGTCGGTGAACTGTTCGGCCAGGGCGTCGTTGTGCTCCGTATCGGGAGCCAGCGCTTCCCAGCGCCGCCACAGGTCCTGCAGGCGTACCGACGCGGCCTGGCTGGAACCGGCATCCTGGCCGTCGCTGTCGCGCACAGCGGCCAGCAGCGCCTCCAGCTCGGCGCACAGCGCGCGCCTCTGGTTCGCCAGCGCCTCGAAGCGTTCGATGGCCACTGCCGCCTTTGCGCTGGCAGCTTCGAAACGTTCCTGCAAGGATGCGGGCAACGGGCAGTCCAGTTTCCGCCACTGCAGGGTCAGGCGGTTGAAATCGGCCCGGGTGGCAGCTGTGGCAGCGGCCGTGGCCAGATGCTCGAGGGAACCACACAGCCGTTCGGCGGTCTGCTGCTCGGAGCGCGCTTTATGGAAAGCATCCAGACGCTCACGGGCAATACGGCTGATCTGTTTGTCCTTATTGCGCGCGTTGCGCGCCACGACTTCCCAGCCGTGCGGTTCCTCGATACGCTCGAGCGCAGTGCGGCGCACCGCCGCCACCGGATCGTCGACCGCCACGGCGCACAGCAGTTCGACGTCCTGCACCTGTTCCAGCGCCGCTGCGCGAATGTCCACAGCCTGCGCCT
>CP070738.1:1464311-1494914 GCA_020347685.1 Gammaproteobacteria bacterium
AGTCACTCGGTTACGGCGCATTCGCTCAATTCATTAAGGAGTTCATGCAACGCAACTCCGGTCTGGTGGGTCGCATTCTGTACGTGGAAGACAGCCAGCTGGTTGCTACCGTGCTCACACGCCTCATGGAGCGCCACGGGTTGCAGGTGATTCATACCGCCGAGGCCGAACAGGCACTGCAGCTGCTCCAGGACACCTGCTCTGGCGGTCCGCGCGCAACCGAGTCGTTCGACATCGTGGTTACGGATTTCTATCTCAAGGGCCACCTGACCGGCGGCGACCTGTTGCACGCCATTCGCGCCCGGTTCCACTACTCTCAGCAGGAGATGCCGGTACTGGTGCTGACCGGCGCGGAGGCCGACGAGAAGCAGGTAGACGTCTTCCACGCCGGCGCCAATGACTTCGTTGCCAAACCGATTGTCGAGGAAGTCCTGATGGCCCGGATACGCTCCCTGCTGCTGATCAAGCAGCAGTTTGCGGCGCTCAAACGCCAGAGCGAGGCCACTCACCGACTCGCCATTACCGACAGCCTGACCGGGGTCTACAACCGCCGCTACCTGCTCGATCACGGCGAGCAGTTTCTGGCCGGGCGCAGCAACAACCCCGTTGCCGCGGTGCTGCTGGACATCGATCACTTCAAGAAGATCAACGACAATCTGGGGCATATCACGGGTGACCGCGTGTTACAGGCGCTGGGCGATCTCCTGCGCGAGCGGTCTGCGGAAAACACCATGGTGGTCCGCTTTGGCGGAGAGGAGTTCGCATTACTGGTGCCGCGCTGCAGTATCAACGATGGCTACCAGTGCGCGGACAGCCTGCGTGCTGAAATCGAAGCGCTGCGTCCGGCCGGCGTCTCCATCACCGTCAGCATTGGTCTGGCTTCCAACCAGCTGAATCCCGGTATGACCCTTACCCAGCTGCTCAATCACGCGGACAAGGCGCTGTATGCCGCCAAGGCACAGGGAAGGAACACCGTATGCGCTTGATTCGTAATATGTATTTATATAAAAGTAATACCTGGATCCGCTGCCGCACGGAACTTTAACCGCCATTAGCACTCTTAGGGATCGAGTGCTAAAATTGTGTTTGGACGATAGGGAGGAAGCCACCGAATGAGCCATGCTCTGGCCACCGCAAGCGCGATGAAACTGCCGGTCCCCAGCGAGCGGCTGGACCTGTATCTGCAGCAGATATACCGGTTTCCGATTCTCAGTGCAGAACGGGAACGCGAACTGGCACTGCGCCTGCGCGATCACAATGATCTGGAGGCCGCGCGCGAGCTGGTGCTGGCGCACCTGCGCTTCGTGGTCAAGATCGCGCGCGGCTCCACGGGATACGGATTGCCACTGGCGGACCTGATCCAGGAAGGTGGCATCGGGCTCATGAAGGCCGTCAGGCGTTTCGATCCCGATGTAGGGGTGCGTCTGGTCTCGTTCGCTGTGCACTGGGTGCGGGCGGAAATCCACGAATTCATTCTGCGCAACTGGCGTATCGTCAAGGTCGCCACCACCAAGGCGCAGCGCAAGCTGTTTTTCAACCTGCGCAGCTCCAAGAAGCGCCTCGGCTGGTTCAGCCGCGATGAGGTGGAGTCGGTGGCAAAGGACCTCGGCGTGAGCCCGGAAACGGTCATCGAGATGGAATCCCGGCTCAGCGGCCAGGATGTATCCTTCGACCCGGCGGGATCCTCCGAGGATGACGAGGACGGCGCTTGGGCACCGGCGGCGTACCTTGCGGCCCCTGAACCGGCCGACCCGGCCCGGCTGCTGGAGCAATCCGACTGGGAGCAGCAAAGCGGCAGCCAGCTGCGGGAGGCACTTTCGCAGCTCGATGAGCGGGCCCGAACCATTGTCGAGCAGCGCTGGCTGAACGACCAGAAGGTAACCCTGCACGAACTGGCGGGCCGTTTCGGAGTTTCCGCGGAACGGATACGCCAGCTGGAAAACAACGCCATCAGGAAACTCAAGTCGATGATGGCGTAGCGCTCGCTGCGTACCCCGCCAGCGCCAGGCGCACACAAAAAAACGGCCCCATCAAGGGCCGTTTTTTTGTGCCTGGGCGCTCTAAAGCTCAGCCCAAAAACACCACGGATAAGAAACTCAGCCATGCCAGCACCACCAGGGCGACCACGATAAACATCGGAAAACCTTGGAATGTAAACATCACTTCACCCGAGAACCATCAGAATATTAGCGATATCTTATCTTACTCGCCATCACCCTTCAATTTCGGCCGACGCGGAATACGCGGATCGTCATCGTCCATCAGGATGCGATGCGCCGGCCCCTCCAGGTCCTCGAACTGGCCGGAACGAATCGCCCACAGAAAGACCCACACGGCAATCCCCATGATGATCAGGCTGATAGGAATCAACAGAAACAGAATATCCATATTACTCGTCCGGCCGGCCACGCAGGCGCAGGGCATTGACCACCACGACCAGGGAACTGGTCGACATACCGATGGCTGCCATCCAGGGCGCAATCCAGCCCGCGGCGGCCAGCGGCAATGCAATGAGATTATATACCAGCGCCCAGGCAAGATTCTGGCGAATGACGGCCAGGGTGCGGCGACTGGTCCGAACGGCATCCGCCAGGTGCGGCAGTTGTTCGGAGAGCAACACCATGTCGGCGCTGGCGTGTGCCAGCTGGGTGCCACCACCCATGGCCAGCGACACCTGCGCCGCAGCCAGCACCGGCGCATCGTTCACCCCGTCACCCACCATCGCCACCACGGCACCCGACGCCTGCAGCGACTGGATGTGGCGCAGTTTGTCTTGGGGCAGGCAGCGCGCCTGGTAGCGCTGAATGCCGAGCTCGTCGGCAACCTGCCGCACGGCGTTAGCCTGGTCGCCGCTCAGCAGCTCGACTTCTATGCCCAGCGCCCTGAGCTGTGCGACGGTGGCCGCCGCGCTGTCGCGCAATCGATCGCCAAACTCGAAATGCGCCAGGAAACCCTGCGCGTCACCCAGCACCACACCGCTGACAGAGGCCGCTAACGGCGCTGCGCCCGTGCCCCCCCCGCTTTGGAGGCCGCCCACAAAATCCGCTATGCCGATGCGGTAACGGACACCGGACACCAGCCCTTCTATACCGCAGCCCGGCGTGGCAGAAATCGCCTCGGCCTGCAAGCGCGATACCGTTTCTGTGCGCAGCGCCTGGGCGATAGGATGCTCTGACGCCTGTTCCAGCGCCGCAGCGATCTCGAGGCATTGCTGGCGATCCAGAGCACCCAGCAACTCGACCCGCTCCAGGCGGAGACGACCTTCGGTGATGGTGCCGGTCTTGTCAAAAATGACGTGGGTGGCACGCGCCAGCGTTTCCAGTGCGTGACCGCGGGTGGTGAGCACGCCAAGCCGGGTCAGCGCACCGGTGGCAGCCGTCAGCGCGGCCGGCGTCGCCAGAGACAGGGCGCAGGGACAGGTTACCACCAGCACGGAGAGGGTAACCGAGAACGCGTGCGCGGGGTCGTGCTGCCACCACCACCAGGCAACCCCGGCCGCGATGAGCAGCAAGGCCGCGACAAACCAACCGGCCACCCGGTCGGCGAGCCGTGCCACGGCGGGCTTTTCGGTCTGTGCCCGGTCCAGCAGGCGAACAATTGCCGACAAGACCGTAGCTTCGCCCACTTGCTCGACCTGCATCACCAGCGGACTCTCGTTGTTTACCGTACCGCCGACCAGCAGATCACCGACACCGCGTACCTGCGGCAGGCTCTCCCCGGTGAGCAGCGACTCATCGACCGAGCTATTGCCCTCCAGAACGCGTCCGTCAGCCGGAACACCCTCGCCGGGGCGCACCAGCACCCGGTCACCGGGTGCCAGGTCGGCGACCGGCACGCGCTCCTCGCCAGCCTCGCTCAGCCGTGCCGCCGTGGCCGGCAACAATTTCACCAGTTCCTCGGCAGCCTGCCCGGCACGGTGCCTGGCACCCATTTCCAGAAACCGCCCGGCCAGCAGGAAGAATGTGAACATGGTGACCGAGTCGAAATAGATCTCGCCGCGTCCCGCGACCGTGGCCCAGGCACTGGCGGCAAAGGCCGCGCCGATCGCCAGCGACACCGGTACGTCCATGCCCAGCTGGCGCCGCCGCAGGTAGCCCCAGGCGCTGGTAAAGAAGGGCCGTGCGGCGTACACAATCACCGGTGTGGTCAGCAGCAGACTCACCCAGCGCAGGAAGTTGCGCAGGCTGTCGGTCATGCCTTCATAGTCACCGGCATACAGGGCCACCGCCAGCATCATCACCTGCACCATGGCCAGTCCGGCGACCGCCAGACGCCGCAGGGCACGGGTTTTCTCGTCCTTGTAGACCTGCTCCTGACGCCCCGGGTCAAACGGATGAGCGTGATAACCGATGGCGCTGATAGCTTCGAGGATCTGGCTCAGCCGGATTCGCTGGTTATCCCAGCGTACGCGGGCACGGTGGGTCGCATAGTTGACCGCGAAATCCAGCACACCGGGTAGCGCCTTCACGTGACGCTCGTTCAACCACACGCAGGCCGCACAGACGATGCCCTCCAGGATCAGCGCGGCCTCGCGCTCTTCGCCGATGTCCTGCTGGACAAAGTTCTGCTGCAGATCGTCCCGGTCATAGAGTTCCAGCTCGCGCAACTGCTCCGGGACCAGCTCGCGCGCCTGCGGCGATTTCTCGGTACGAAAGCGGTAAAAGTCACCCAGCCCGGCGTCGATAATAGCCTTGGCCACCGCCTGGCAACCGTGACAGCACATCGGCTGGCGCGCACCGTCGATCTCCACGCCATAGTCTGCGCCCGGCGGAACCGGGAGACCGCAGTGGAAACATTCCTGTTGCTGAGTGGTTTTGATCAAAAGCGTTACGGAGCTCAAGTGGGGTGAAGCTGTATTATTGCGACGGAAAACACGGAACTATGGATTTTACATCCAGTGCATCGGCCCATCCGATTCGGCGGCTTCAGCCAAGCTCAGACAAACCTGTTGTTGAAGCCTGTTAGCCGTGAGAGATTCCGCTCCGGCCGGGGGCACCGCGACGTCGCGGGCCTGCGCTTCGAGTTCCGTGTTTTCCGTGGCTACTATTCCTAGTTTTTCGGCCCGCGCGGAGGGCCGGCCACTGAAGTGCTGGCGTGTAGCTCGTGCAGCTGCTCGCCGCGTCGTACCTGCAGGACCAGTGCCCAGAGGCCCGGCTGCGGCAATCCGATCTCGGCACGGTACAGGCCGGGCTCGATTTCCTGCATCGAGAAGGTCTGGTCCAGGCGACTATCAGACGGGCGCTGAAACACTCCCGATACCTGTGCGTACTCGACCGGCGCGCCGTCGCGCTCGCTTACCTGCACCTGGAATACGCTGGGCTGGCCCGCTTGCGGCTGTTCCAGCCAGCCCTTGCTGACCTGCCAGCCGCGCTGCTGCTGGCGTTTGACCTGTTCCAGATACTGGTTATACAGGCTTTCCTTTTTCTGATAGTCGCGCGCCACTACACCGGGAAACACTGAGCGCACATTATCCTGCTGGCGGTGCTTGGGCAGCAACCACTCCGCGACCGGCTCCGGCAAGCCTTCCCGGGATATCACCACCAGCACCCCGTCGAGGGCAAACAACACGATAAAGAAGATCACGATCAGCGCCGGCCCCCAATGAAACCAGCGTTGCCCGGTCCGGCTGTCCCGGCGGCGCTCTTCCCTGGCATGGCTGACAATACCCAGCAGGTACGCGGTCACCGCCAGCACCGCGACATACATGGCCAGGACATCGGCCCCCGGCCAGTCGATAAGGCTGTAGATCAACAGCGCGTTCAATGCCAGCAGCGCAACCACCACCGCCGCCTGTTTACCGTTCAGCGGTGTGAAGCGGTACAGCAGCAGAAAGACTATAACCTCTGCCGCGCTCCCGAGGGGCAATGCAAGCATGGATTCCAGCATCAGTGCTCGTTACCCGGTATAAAGAACGTGGCCGGAGCGCTGATCATCCCGATCTCCTGGCGCTGTTGGGGAACAATGTCAAAGTGAAAACTGCGCGATCCCTTGATTCGGTGGCTGGATTCCAGGCGCACCCGCGCCATGACCCGGACACTGTGCTGTGGCGCCAGCTGCAGCGAGGCGAGTTGGCCGATATCGAGTTCTCCCCCCGACAGACCGCGCATCATAACGGCAAGCTGCAGCGCCTGATCGGTCTTGTTCGCCAGGTGCAGCTCGTAGCTGTTCTGAATACGTCCGTCGGACAGGCGCACGAACAGCGGCTGACGAACCTGCACCACCGACATTTCCAGAGGCGCCTGGTGGCCGACGCTCCAAACCAGGGCCGCAATGGCGGCGACCAGGACGGCGCCGTAGGCAAGGGTCTTGGGTTTCCAGATGCGACTGATCTGACCTTGGGCCTGGCGCTCCGAAGTATAGCGGATCAGGCCACGCCCCCAAGCGAGTGAATCCATGATGGTGTCACAGGCGTCAATACACAGGGCACAGGAGATACACTGAACCTGCAGGCCGTCGCGGATATCGATGCCGGTTGGGCAGACCTGTACGCAATAGCCGCAATCGATACACTCACCGACACCCTGCTGCTCGCGCTGCTGGTGAGATTTCAGGTTGCGGGTGACCTTGTGCCGGCCGGCGGGACCCTCGCCACGCGCCACGTCGTAGGCGACGATACGGGTATCAGCATCGAACATAACCGACTGAAAACGCGCATAGGGGCACATGTAGGTGCAAACCTGTTCACGCGCCAGACCCGCCATCACATAGGTGGTGGCAGTCAGAAACAGAGTGGTCGCGTAGGCCGGAAAAGGCGCCGAGCCGGTGAACCACTGCACGGCAAGCGTGGGGGCGTTACCCCAGTAGAGGGTAAAGGTCAGACCGGTCCAGAACGCCACCAGCAACCACAACAGGTGTGTACCGGCCTTGCGCAGCAGCTTGTTGGCACCGAGCGGCGACTTGTCCAGGCGAATGCGCGCCACGCGATCGCCCTGCACCAGGCGCTCGATGAGCAGGTAGAGATCGGTCCACAGGGTCTGGAAACAGAAATAACCACAGAACACCCGCCCGGCAATACCGGTCACGAAAAACAGCAGCAGTGCCGCGATCATCAGGAACCCGGCCAGCCAGAACAGGTCCTGGGCATGCGCCACCAGGCCGAACAGGTAGAACTTGCGCTGCACGATATCAAACAGGACCGCCTGGTCGGGTCCGACGTTACGCTCCCAGCGCAGCCAGGGAAGGAGAAAATAGACCCCGTAAGCAAGGCCCAGAATCGCCCACTTGATATTACGAAAGCGACCCTTTACGGAACGCGGATAAATGCGGATCCGCGACTGGTACAGCGCCTGTGTGCCTGGCTCCGTCATGCCTGACGCGCGCGTGCGGGGTCTGTTGAGCGGACCTACTGGCCACCACCCAGTTCGTGGACGTAGACGGTCAGCAGCTTGATCTGGGTCGGAGTCAGGCGCCCCGACCAGCGCGGCATATTGCGCTCCACGCCGTTGGCAATGACCCGCTTGACCGCCGCCTGCTTGTCGCGCATCGACCCGGCGCCGGTAACATCGGCAATGGTCCAGATCTGGTCGGTCAGGTTCGCGGCGCCCTGGGACTTCAGGCCGGTGCCGGCGGCCGTGTGGCAGTAGTAGCAGCCGCCCACGCTGGTCTGGAAGATCTCCCTGCCGCGCGCCATCGCGTCAGCATCCGTTTCTAGACCAGACAGGCTCAGGACATAGTCGGCTACGTCGTCGAGCTGCTGCTCAGTAAGAGCCTCCTTGAACCCCGGCATGAAACCGTAGTGGCCGTTGCTGATAGTGGCCTCGATTTCTTCCACCGTACCGCCCCACAACCAGTCGTCGTCACCGAGAGCGGGGAACAGGCCAATGACGCCGGCGCCGCCGGCACCGTGGCAAGGCGCGCAATTGTCGCCGAAGATGCCGTTTGCCATGGAACGGGCGAAGGCCATCATGTCCGCGTCGGCGAGAATTTCCGCGTAGCTCGCCGCGGTGATCCGATCCAGGTATTCCTGGCTGCGCACCGCCTCGCTGCCCTCCTGCAGGTCTTTCAGCAGCAGCGAACGCGTATTCCAGTGCGTGGTTTTCTCGTTTCCGTCGCTGTCGACAAAGGTGATGGAATTGAGGACGCCCTTGGTAAAGGTGCCGGCCACCGGCCAGGCCGGATACAGGATCCAGTAGATCAGCGCGAACAACACCGAGGCGTAGAACGCCCACAACCACCAGTTGGGCAGCGGGTTGTTGAATTCCTGCAGGTCACCGTCCCAGGCGTGGCCGGTGGTCTGAACCGCGCCCTGGGCCTTACTTTTCTCTTCGTTCATTGCTCTCTGCCTCGCCGCTGCCGGCGTCCAAATGCGAATCGTCATCCTGCAAGGGAATGTATTTATACGACTCCAGACGTCTGGAGCGCTTTTTCCCGGTGTAGACGTAAATCAGAATCCCGCAGAAAGTGAAGAAAAACAGCAGTAGTGCAGCGACCTTGCTGTTCTCAAAGCGGGTAAACCACAGTAGCCATTCCGGCATGACGGCCCTCTCGTCGCACGCGCGACTAGCGAAACTCCGTGAAGTAGCCTTCGTCGTACTTGCTGAAGTCCACCATGGTCCCCAGCACCTGCAGATACGCCACCAGCGCATCCATTTCGGTTATGCGCGCGCGTTGCCCGTCGTAATTGTTGGCCAGCGCCTGCTGCATGAGGTTTTCCTCGGCGTGCAGTATGTCCAGTCGCGCCGCAACCTCGGCCCCGAACTCGTCGATATTGCGCTGCAACTCCCGCTGGGTTTCCGAATAGGGCACACCGGTCTTCTTCAGGGCGCGCATGCGATCCTGCACATCGGAGAAGTCCAGCTCTGTTTCCAGCAACCAGGGGTAATTCGGCATGATTGACTGCGGCACCACGTCGCGCGGATTTACCAGGTGGGCCACGTGCCATTCGTTGGAGTACTTGCCGCCTACGCGCGCCAGATCCGGCCCGGTGCGCTTCGAACCCCACTGGAACGGGTGGTCATACTTGGACTCGGCTGCCAGCGAATAGTGTCCGTAACGCAGCCATTCGTCGCGGAACGGACGAATCATCTGCGAATGACACAGGTAGCATCCTTCACGCTGATAGATATCGCGGCCGCGCAATTCGAGCGCAGAATAGGGTCGCACACCCTCGACTTCTTCCACTGTCTCGTTGATAAAGAACAGCGGAACGATTTCCACCAGGCCACCGATACTGATCACGATCAGGGTCAGGATGATTAACAGCCCGGCATTGGTTTCGATACTTTCGTGCTTAATCACTGTCGTCTCTCCGCGCTGTTACTGACTCACGCACGCGCCATCTTGGCGGCAAGCTTGGCTTCCAGTTCGGCAGCCTCGATGCGCGACCTGCGCACGGTCATCAGGACGTTGTAAGCCATCACCACCACGCCGCCGACAAAGAAGGCGCCACCCAGCGCCCGCACCACATAGGGTTCGTGCAGGAAGGCGACAGTCTCGACAAAGGTGTAGGCCAGGTTGCCGTAGTCATCGAAGCTGCGCAGCATCAGTCCCTGAAAAATACCCGCCACCCACATGGCGGTGATGTAGAGCAGGATACCGACGGTAGCCAGCCAGAAATGAACATAAATCAGGCGCGTGCTGTACATCCGGGTGTCATAGAGACGCGGAATCAGGTGATAGAAGGAGCCCATGGAAATCATTGCCACCCAGCCCAGCGCACCCGAGTGCACGTGGCCCACGGTCCAGTCGGTATAGTGGGAGAGCGCATTCACGCTCTTCAGCGACATCAGCGGACCCTCGAAGGTAGACATCCCGTAGAACGACAGCGCAGTTATAAGAAACAGCATGACCGGATCGGTGCGCAGCTTTTCCCAGGCGCCGGACAGCGTCATGATGCCGTTAATCATGCCGCCCCAGGAGGGCAGCAACAGCATGATGGAGAAGGTTGCCGCCAGCGTTGAGGTCCAGTCCGGGAGCGCTGTCCAGTGCAGATGGTGTCCACCCACCCACATGTAAAGGAATGACAACGCCCAGAAGTGCACAATGGAAAGGCGGTAGGAATACACGGGACGCCCCGCCTGCTTGGGCACGAAGTAGTACATCATGCCGAGGAAAGCGGCGGTCAGGAAGAAGCCGACTGCATTGTGGCCATACCACCACTGAGTCATCGCATCCTGCACGCCAGAGAACAGACTGTAGGACTTCAGCGAGAACAGTCCAACCGGCACCGCAAGGTTATTGAAAATATGGAGGATCGCGGTAGCCAGTATGAAGGCGATATAGAACCAGTTCGCCACGTATATGTGCGGCTGAGAGCGGCGCCGCAGGGTCTGAACATAGACCCAGAAGTAAGCCACCCAGGTGACGGTGATCAACAGGTCGATGGGCCACTCGAACTCGGCATACTCGCGACCCTGGGTAATACCGAACATATAGCTCAGCGCACCAAGAGCCACCGCCGTCTGCCAGCCCCAGAAGGTGAATGTGGCCAGCCAGTCGCTGTACAGCCGGACCTGACAGGTGCGCTGGACAACGTAATAGGACGTGGCAAACAGTGCGCTGCCGCCAAAGCCGAAGATCACCAGTGTGGTATGCACGGGCCGCAGACGACCGAAGGTGATCTCCGGAATGTCGAAGTTCAGGAATGGCCAGGCCAGTTCGGACGCGATATAGACTCCGGCACTCATTCCCAGCAGGCCCCACACCAGCGCCATAATGGTGAACTTGCGAACGATGTCGTAGTTGTACTGTTCAGTACTAGCTATAGCTGCCTGTGCCATATGTGGTGCCTCGTTTTGCGCGAGCTGGCTATTGGTTGCCGGAATGCGGAGATGCAAATCATTACATTCTAATATACGGAACTACTACTGGTAAAGTCGTGAGTCGGAGTCCGAATGGCGTCCGCAGGTTCGACGCAGATGACTGCGCCCAACAGCGGGCAGGGCTGAAAGTCTAGTGCACCAGGCCACAGTTTGCAGTGCGCGGGCTACACAATTGTGCGGCTTTATTGACCTGCATCATGCCGCCGCCAGCCGGGCCTAAATAAAATTATTTGATAGGTATATACCTCGTCACTACCCGTCTGGACGCTGACAGCAGCCATATGCACAACCCGACCCTTGCCTACCCGATCGGCGACAACCTTTACCTCAATGTGACGGACCGCTGCACCCTGAGTTGCACGTTCTGCCCGAAACACGTGGCGCAGCCACGGGTACGCGGCTACGATCTGTCGCTCGGAACGCGCCCGGAGGTGGACGACATCATCGCCGCACTTGGTGATCCTGCCCGTTACAGCGAAGTCGTGTTCTGCGGGTTCGGCGAACCGACGCTGCGCCTGAAACTGGTATTGGAGGTCAGTGAATACATTCAATCGCGACACG
Organism: Gammaproteobacteria bacterium; assembly: GCA_020347685.1. Lineage (GTDB taxonomy): Bacteria > Pseudomonadota > Gammaproteobacteria > DSM-19610 > DSM-19610 > Thiogranum. The sequence goes on from CP070738.1 coordinate 1,475,633, forward strand.
GCCGGGTCAGGATCAACACAGATGGGCTGGCCAACCTGGTGCACAAACGCAATGTCCTGCCCGAATTCACGGGGCGGGTCGATGCCCTCTCGGTTTCCATGAATGCCCACAACGAGAGCGTCTATAACCGGCACTGCCGCCCGGCCTTGCGCGGCTCTTATCAGGCCATGCTGTCATTTCTCGAACAGGCGCCGCGCTACGTGAATGAAGTCACCGCGACGGCCATTGACGGCCTGGAGGGCGTGGACATCGATGCGTGCCAGAGACTGGCAATGGAACGCGGTGTCCAGTTTCGGCGCCGGGTGCTCGACGTGGTTGGCTAGACCCGCGGCCGGGCCCGAGGCTCAGCTGAAGTAGCTCAGCAGGTACGGCACGTAGTGGTCCACCAGCAGAAAGGCGAACAGCGCCATCAGATAGATGATCGAATAGCCGAAGGTCTTCATCGCCTGCTTACCGCTGTCATCGCGCATTAACACCCAGGCGTGATACAGGAAACCCGCGCCGAGTCCGAGTGCACCCAGCAGATACAGGGGCCCGCTCATGCGCGTAGCGAACGGCATGACCGACACGACCACCAGCAGAATGGTGTAGAGCAGGACCTGCAGGCGGGTGAATTGCACGCCGTGGGTCACAGGCAACATGGGGATATTCACCTTGGCGTATTCATTGCGCCGGTGTATCGCGAGCGCCCAGAAATGCGGTGGCGTCCAGACGAAGATAATCAGGAACAACAGCAGCGCGTTGGGGTCGACAGTGCCGGTCACTGCCGTCCATCCCAGCACCGGTGGGGCCGCGCCGGCGGCGCCGCCAATGACAATATTCTGCGGCGTCGCCCGTTTCAGGTACAGGGTGTACACCACGGCATAGCCGATGAGTGACGCGAACGTCAGCACCGCGGTAAGAGGATTGACGAATCTGACCAGGATCCACATGGCCAGCCCGCCAAGCCCCAGGGCAAAAGCAAGACAGTTGCGACCGGTAAGATGGCCACTGGCGACGGGGCGGTTACGGGTGCGTGCCATGCGCGCATCGGCGTGCTGATCCACCACATGATTGATGGCAGCGGCCGACGCGGCTGCCATACCAATACCCAGTGTCCCGAATACGAACGCCTGCAACGGCACCATGCCCGGCACAGCCAGGAACATACCGACCATCGCCGTGAACACGATCAAGGCAACCACCTTGAGCTTGCACACCCCCAGATAGTCACGCCAGCTGGCAGCTGCACTGGCCGTAATGGAATAACTCATGTTTGCCCCCAACGCTTTGCCCGGATCACAGCCGGTTTTGACTGGCTGCTATTCTACCCTAATCCCGAATACTTTAAGAGCCTTTCCAGATCCTTGATCATGCCCCTGGGCTCGTCACCCGGCTGGTAATTCATCATGAGATTACCAAGCGGATCGATCAGATACACCCGGCCGGCCCGCATCGGATCCTGATCATCCAGTACGAATGTCTCCACCAGCGCAGCCGGCGCCTGGCCTGGCATCAGCGCAATTACCTGCCCCGGGAAATGTTCGAGCAGTTCAGCCCGCTTTTCGGGCCCGACGTCCACACCATCCCACAGCATCAGGCGCTGCACCCGATCGATGTTCTTGCCCTGGGCCAGACGCACTTGACGCAGGTTGTAAAGCTGCCTGACACACTGCTCGGCGCAGGCGCCCTGCACCAGATAGACCAGCGTCCACTTGCCGCGCAGATAGGTCTCATCGATCCTGTCACCGGAGAGGGTTTCGATCTGGAAGGCCGGCAAGGGCCGTATCGGAGTGATCAGCTGGCCGTGATTCGACGTACCGGCAGGCCGCCATTCCGGAAAGACATAAAAGGCGAGCCATGCAAGGACCACGGGGGCACCGAACATCGCCAGTAACAGCAGCAACGACAGGCGCGAGCGGATGCGGGGCGCGCGGGCATCTTTCACAGTTTCCATAACCTCACGTCAGCTTGTGTGTATTGACCACCAGGTAAATTATCAGTAGCGCCGCGGCGAGGCCAAACCATTGCACAGCGTACCCGACGTTGCGTTCCGGCCCTGAGCGCAGCGGCTTCCAGTCCCGGACAAAACCGTCTTCCTGATCGGGATCGAGCAGCAACACCACCGGCAAAAGGGGTAAGCCCAGCTCCTGCGCCAGTCTTTCCGTATCTACCCGCTGAATGCGGTAGGGCCAGCCCGCTCGTGGCTCCTCCTCACCAAGCGTGAAACTATCGCTCGCGGGCAGCTTGATGCGCCCGCGTATGGTTTGCGAGCCAGAACCCACAGCCGGATCGGGCAGCTGATCGCGGCTCACACCCAGATCAATCCAGCCGCGATTCACCAGCACTGCTGCACCACTGTCCCGCAACATGAACGGCGTCAGTACATGATAGCCAGCCCGTCCGTTGTAGGTCCGGTTGTCCAGCAGGAGCTGGCGCGCCGCGTCGTACTGACCGGTCGCCGAAGCAAACTGGTAGTTAAAATCGCGGTACGACTGCAGGCCGGCCTCAAGTTGAATTACCGTGGCATCCCGGTCCGTGTTGTAGCCGGCAAGCAGGACGCGCTTTTGCTCGGCCCGATCCAGTTGCCAGAATCCCAGTGACGTCAGCAGTCCGAGCAGCAGCAGGGTAACGAGGCTCGCCCACAGACCAGGCCTGAATTCCAGCTTGCCGAAACGCATGCCGCGAGGGTACGCATCACTTTTTACGCTCGCAAGCGGAATCTGCTTACCCTATACTCAGAAAATCTGATATACGTCCCGGGCCTCACCATGCTTATCAAGATCCTCATCATCACCACGCTCCTGGCAATTCTGGTCAGCCTGGCCAGCGGCATGGTGTTTCTCGTGAAAGACAAGGGGCAGAGCCAACGCACCGCCAAGGCGCTGACGGTCCGCATCACGCTTTCGGTAGCACTGTTTGGCCTGTTGATGCTGGGCATATTCACCGGCCACATCAAACCGCACGGTATTTATCCGGCCGGGCATCCCGTCACACAACACGCTCCCGGAGCAGAATAAACCCTTCACAGAATAGAAAAGCGCCGCATCAGCGGCGCTTTTCTGTCTATCTCGCTTCTGTTTTTACAACAGATACACGAAGATAAACAGGCCCAGCCAGACCACGTCAACGAAGTGCCAGTACCAGGCAACGGCTTCAAAGGCGAAATGGCGATCCGCCGTGAAGTGCCCTTTCATGCAACGCAGCGTGATGACGATCAGCATGATGGTGCCCAGCGTCACATGCATGCCGTGAAAGCCGGTCAACATGAAAAACGTGGAACCGTAGATGCCGGATTCCAGCGTCAGGTTGTAATGGCTGCTGTAAGCCTCCTGGTACTCGTATACCTGGAACCCCAGGAAGGTCGCACCCAGCGCAATCGTTGCGAGCATCCACATTACCAGCGCGCCGCGATTACCCTTCTTGAGCGCCCAGTGGGCGAGTGTGATGGTGACACCACTGGAAAGCAGCAAAAGGGTGTTGAGCGCCGGGATCTTCCATGGATCGAGCAAGTTGAACTCGCCACCCAGCTGTGCCGGCCCGTTGGTCGGCCAGGCGGCTTCAAAGCCGCTCCACAGGACTTCATTGGTTCCCGGGTCGGCGCCGCCCAGCCACGGCACCGAAAAAACACGCGCGTAGTATAGGGCGCCAAAAAAGGCGGCGAAGAACATCACTTCGGAGAAGATGAACCAGCTCATGCCCCAGCGAAACGACCTGTCCACCTGCGTGTTGTAGGTGCCCGCTTCGCTCTCGTTAATCACCACCCTGAACCAACCGAATACCATGACCAGCAGAATCAGGAAGCCGACCAACATGATTGTGCCACCGATACCGTCGCCGTTCAGGTAGTTACCGAATCCCTGCAGCATCACGAACAGACCGATCGAGCCAATTATCGGCCAGTGGCTCCCGTGGGGGACATAGTAGCCGCCGCTTGTACTAGTCATGCTTCAATCCTCATGTTGGCTAAATTCTCTCAGTTGAGTGCTTTTTGTTTGTCGAAAAAAGTGTATGACAGAGTCACGACTTCCACGTCGTCGGGCAGCTCAGGATCTACCATGAACATCACCGGCATATCCCGGCCTTCGCCGGCCGCAAACTGCTGTTCGGTGAAGCAGAAGCACTCGGTCTTCTTGAAGTGCTGCGCCGCGGCTCCCGGGGTTACGCTGGGTATTGCCTGCCCCACCATGAGTCGATCGGTCCGATTCTGCGCATAAAAGCTGGTGCGGTATACCTTCCCCGGATGCACTTCCATGCGTGACACCTCGGGCCTGAATTCCCATGGCATGGTCTGATTGAGGTTGGCGACAAACTCGATCATCACGGTTCTGTCCAGGTCGGCCTCGATCTGCACGGCTTCCACGCGCCCGCCAACCTTGCCGTTTAGTCCGGTTAGATCGCAGAACACATTGTAAAGCGGGACCATCGCGAAGCCGAAACCGAACATGGCGGTCACCGCAAGCAGCAGGCGCTTTACCAGCCGTGCATTCGAACCCGGTACTGCCGTCATGCCGGACCGTCCCCGGTAGCGGTAACCCACATGAACGCAATCAGAACTCCCAGCGCCACTGCCGCGAGCAGCAACGCCAGCCTGATGTTGGCCTGCTTTTGCTTTGACTCCTGCTTCATAACTTAAATCCAGTCAGACCTCTACAAGCAGGTCGGGGCGCGGCAACTCGCCGCGCCCTCCCCGGTTTCGGGGCTTACTTGACCTCCGGTGCAGTTTCGAAGCTGTGGTAGGGTGGCGGCGAGGACAGGGTCCACTCGAGACCTTCCGCGCCCTCCCATACCCGGTCGGTCGCCTTGGCGCCACCCCGTACGGTTTTCCAGATGATGTAGACAAACAACAGCTGGGTCAGACCGAAGGCGAAACCGCCGAGACTGGAGATCTGGTTGAACTCCGCGAACTGCACCGAGTAGTCCGGGATACGTCGCGGCATGCCGGCAAGCCCCAGGAAATGCTGCGGGAAGAACAGAATATTGACGAATATGGTCGACAACCAGAAATGCAGCTTGCCGAGCTTCTCGTCATACATGTTTCCGGTCCATTTGGGCAGCCAGTAGTATGCCGCAGCGAACAGGGAGAACAGCGAACCGGTCACCAGCACATAGTGGAAATGCGCCACTACGAAATAGGTATCATGATACTGGAAGTCGATCGGAGTGATCGCCAGCATCAGGCCCGAGAAACCGCCGATGGTGAACATAACCACAAAGCCGAGCGCAAACAGCATCGGGGTTTCGAAAGTCATGGCACCTTTCCACATGGTGGATACCCAGTTGAAGACCTTCACACCGGTAGGCACCGCGATCAGCATGGTCGCGTACATGAAGAACAGCTCGCCTGTCAGCGGCATTCCCACCGTAAACATGTGGTGCGCCCAGACAATAAAAGAAAGGAAAGCGATAGACGCGGTCGCGTAAACCATGGAACTGTAGCCGAACAGCCTCTTGCGAGCGAAGGTCGGGATGATCTGCGAAACCACCCCAAACGCCGGCAGGATCATGATGTACACCTCGGGATGCCCGAAGAACCAGAAGATGTGCTGAAACATCACCGGGTCGCCGCCGCCGGCGGCACTGAAGAACGAGGTACCGAAGAAGCGATCCGTCAACAGCATCGTCACCGCGCCGGCGAGCACGGGCATAACCGCGATGAGCAGGTAGGCGGTGATCAACCAGGTCCACACGAACAGCGGCATTTTCATCAGCGTCATGCCCGGCGCGCGCATGTTGACGATGGTCACGATGATATTGATGGCGCCCATGATCGACGAGATACCCAGCAGGTGCACGGAGAAGATCAGGAACGGAAACGCGTCACCGGTCTGCAGCACCAGAGGCGGATACATCGTCCAGCCACCCGCCGGGGCCCCACCCTCCATGAACAGAGTGCTGACCAGCATGAGACCGGCGAAGGGCAGAATCCAGAAGCTCCAGTTATTCATGCGCGGCAAGGCCATGTCGGGCGCCCCGATCATCATCGGGATCAGCCAGTTCGCCAGCCCGACGAATGCCGGCATGATGGCGCCAAATACCATGATCAGGGCATGCATGGTGGTCATGGAGTTAAAGAACTGCGGATCGACGAACTGCAGCCCGGGCTGGTAGAGCTCGGCGCGGATCACCATCGCCATCGCACCGCCGATGAACAACATGACAAGTGAGAAAATCAGATAAAGCGTGCCGATGTCCTTGTGGTTGGTGGTGAAAACCCAGCGCAGCAGACCGCCCGGGTGGTGTTCGTGATGTGTGTCGTGTGCTGTTGCAGTGCTCATTACTTCTCCTCCACGACCCTTAACGGGCAGCTTTCACTTCTGCAGGTTGAATCAGATCACCAACGTTGTTACCCCAGGCATTGCGCTGGTAGGTCACGACCGCGGCGAGGTCGACGTCGCTGAGCTGACCCGCAAACGCCGCCATGGCAGTGCCCGCTTTGCCGTTCATGACCAGTGCCAAATGGTCGCCCGAGGGTCCGGTGGCGACCGCGCTGCCCTTAATGGAAGGGAAGGCACCGGGGACCCCTTCGCCGTTGGCCTGGTGGCAAGCCGCGCAACTAGTGTTGTAGACCTTTTCACCGCGCTCCAGCAGCTCGCTCATTCCCCATTCGCGCTCGGCAGCGGCGGCAACGGCGTCGGACGCTGTCTTCTGCGCGCTCAACCACTTGCCGTAATCGGCCTCGTTCTTGGCGATGACCACGATGGGCATGTAGCCGTGATCCTTTCCGCACAGCTCGGCACACTGGCCGCGGTAGGTGCCTTCGGTATCGATCTCAAACCACATCTCGTTCACGAAGCCCGGGATGGCGTCCTTCTTCATGCCCAGATCCGGCACCCACCAGGCGTGAATGACGTCGCTCGCAGTTATCAGGAGGCGAACCTTCTTATTGGTGGGGACAACCAGCGGGTTGTCGACCTCCAACAGGTAGTTTTCGCCTTTTTGCTGCATGTCGAAGATCTGCTCTTTGGGCGTCGCGAGCGAACTGATGAAGCTCACTCCGTCATCGATATAGTCGTAACCCCATTTCCACTGATACCCGGTCACCTTGATGGTGAGATCGGAATTGCTGGTGTCTTCCATGGCGACCAGGGCTTTGGTCGCAGGTATAGCCATACCAATGAGAATCAGGAAAGGGATGACGGTCCAGATGATTTCTACCGTCGTGCTTTCGTGGAACTGCGCGGGCTGAACGCCTTTTGACTTCCGGTGCTTGACGATCGATATGAAAATCGCACCGAACACCACTATACCGATCGCGACGCAGATCCACATGATAAGCATGTGCAGATCGTAGGCCTCGCGGCTTATCGGGGTTACACCGGGGCGCAGATTCAGGGCATATTCTGCCGAAGCCCCTCCTGCGTAAACTGACGCCGCCCATCCTGCGAGCGTTGCCAGCAACCGTTTTGCTTTTGTCACCAACATGCCAACCTCTCTCCTTCCAACGCCTCAATGCCGAATTCTGCGCTTGTTCGCGAACATCGCAGCGCGCGGTTCATTCGCGCGAAAATTATTCAGTAGTTCGACCGCACGGCAAGGCTGAGCTCGTGCGCCAAATATTTCTTGTCGTCTTCGTTCAGGCAGCCTCCGATCTCGACGCGGCGCCCATGGGAACCGATGGTCAATCTGGACGGATGGCCTTGAATCGCCGCTGGTTGCAACCGCACCCGAGCCCACGCGCGCTGAAACGTCTCCAGCCGCTGCTGCCCCGTACCATGCTCCGCAATTTCAATCCGGTCAGCGTGAACCGAAACCACCTGCCAGCGATAGCTCCGCCGTGCCACAACATACAACGCGGCACCAAGCACGGCCATTTCAAGACCAGCAAATGGCAACACCAGCCAGGCGCCTTGCACGGCGAAAGCGACGGCTATCCCAAACGAGACCACCACCATAGCCAGGTAAAACCTGACCACCTCGCGCCACCGAAGCGAGCAATTCGGCCGAATCAAAAACCGGCGGGAGCAGTCGTGATGGTCAAAATAGGTCGCAACCATCGTGTGACCTCGTAACATCAGGTTCAACTGGAAAAAAACCCCAGTCTCGCGCGCTGGGACGCATGCTACCGCAGCGCCCGAAACCGGTGCAAAATAAATAAAAAATTATGGCCATAAATATTAACTATATCAGGTATTTATAAAACAGAATATCATGATTTAATTAATTACTAAAAAGCCGCCTCCGTTCGCAGGCCAGCGGCGGGAACGCCAGACACAGCAGAGCTGCTGCGACCCATTTGGACCTGCCGCGTATCCATGGATCGGACCACCGCGCGCAATAAGTCTGCATCGGCTTCTCAAATTGTGAACCCGGTTCAAGTCTGCCCTAAAACAGCCGAAAATTGTGGTTATATGGGGATAAGAAACATTTAGCGCTTTTTTTAACCAGAGCCGATGCGGGGAAACCGAACATGATGCGTTCACTCACACACCTCGTTGCGATCATCTCCCTTTGTTTCTCGGGCGGAAGCTATGCGGGCGCCGAAGCGATGTTTGAACGCGACCTGGCCGGCGCCGAACGGGGCGATGTGGAAGCTCAATACGACGTCGCCTATCGATACGAAAAAGGTCGTGGCGTAGAGGAAGACGAAGAGCTTGCCTTCCAGTGGTTTTTAAAGGCGGCCGAACAGGGCCTGGACAAAGCCCAATACAAGTTGGGACTCTTCTACCTGAACGGTGTCGCCACAGACAAGGACGCAGGCGCGGCCATGAGCTGGCTGAAGAAGTCGGCCGAGCAGGGTTATTCGCCTGCCCAGTACCAACTCGGTAAGCTGTACGCCAGCGCCGCAGGCGACCACGACTATGACCGTGCGGTGGATTGGCTGCAGAAAGCCCGGGACAACGGCTACGAACCGGCCACGAGTGAACTCATCAAGCTCAGAAGACACGCGGACTAGGCGAGCAAGGGTGCAACTTCGATCTGCTGCGCCTGACTTTCACGCAAGGCTTGGCCAGGCTGGTAACGGAGGTCCGCCAGCAACGGAGCATCCAGCCATCCGCCAAGCGCCGCAATAACCGCGTCCGGCTTCTGGCACTCCGGGTCAATCCGGTTGGCAATCCAGCCAGCCAGCCGCAGCCCGCTGGAGCGCACCGCTGCCGCCGTCAACAAGGCATGGTTGATACAGCCCAGCGTGACCCCTACCACCATGATCACCGGCAGCCCGAGTGCGACCGCGACATCGGCCATGGTCTGCCGCTGGCTGATCGGCACCAGCCAGCCCCCAACACCTTCCACTATCACCTGGTCAGCGCCGGTGGCAAGAGCCTCGAATGCCTGTTCGATTCGCTCAATGGTTATGCGCACTCCCACAGCGTCAGCAGCGAGATGCGGCGCTATCGGCGGCTCAAATGCATAGGGATTCACCTGATCGTATTTGATAGGGATTGAACTTCGGGCTTGCAGGCTCCGCGCATCGTCGTTGATCAGCCCGGAGTCGGTGCGTACGCAACCACTGGCAACCGGCTTCATCGCTGTCACGACCAGGCCCTGTGCTTGAAGCGCCCGCATCAAACCGAGGGCGATCGTTGTTTTCCCGACCTCGGTGTCCGTTCCGGTGACGAAAAAGCCCCGCATCATCGACGCGTGATCCTGTCCAGCGGCACACTGATTTCGTCGCTGGTGGCCCATGCGTGCCCATGCACAACCTCGTAACTGACCGGCAACACGCCATCCTTGCGGTAGCGCTCGTAGGCTTCGACAAGGCGCTGCAGATGCGCCTTTCCGGTCAAACCGCGAGCCCGCCCGGCGGTGACATTGTGCGCACCGATCTGTTTCAGTTCGCGCATCAGCTTCCAGACGTCCGGATAAGTCAAGGTGAGCCGCTCCACGTCCATAACCGGGTCGGCAAATCGCGTCTTCAGCAGCCCGTCACCAACATCGTGCATATCGAGGAACAGGTTGACATGGGAGTAGGCGTCCACACTACGCCAGCTGTCGCGCAACTCGCGCAGGGTATCCGGCCCAAGCGTGGTGAACAGCAACAAACCGCCCGGGCGCAGGACGCGCTGCAAGTCGCGGAAAGTCGCTTCCAGATCAGTGCACCATTGCAGGGTAAGGTTCGAGAACACGAGATCAAAGCTGCCGTCGGCGAACGGCAGTCGCTCCGCGTCGCCGCACACACAACGCGGCCTGCGCAGCCAGCGGGCACGCTTGCGCGCGCGAACCAGCATCGACCAGGCTATGTCCAGCGCCACAACCTCGGCGCTACTGAAGCGTGCGAAAAGCTTCGGCAGACATTGCCCGGTTCCGGTTCCGAGATCCAGTATTCGCTTGGGCTTTATCTTCATCAGGTCGAGCCGTTCCAGAAGGCGACTACCGACCTCACGCTGCAATACCGCCGCCTGATCATAGCTCGCGGCAGCCGCCTCGAAGCTGCGCCGCGCCATGCACTTGTCGGGTAGCGAGTCAGCCGGCCGCATCCTGCCGATACTCCTGCTGTGCCAGTAGGTGCTTCGTCAAAAAGTCTGTGCACTGCCGGGAGTGCGACAAAAAGGGGGCGTGGCCCGCTCCCGCGATTATCTCATGGGCGACAGCCGGGAGTTCAGCCGCGATTTCCGCCGGCACCAGGGTATCCCGTTCTCCCAGCAGGCAAAGCAACGGCATTTCGAGCCTACGCATCACATTGCGCATATCACAGTGCTGCAGAAACCGCAGTCCGGCTCGCAGTGCGCTCGGATCCGCTGGCGGCCTGGCGCACAGATCACTACGCAACTGGCGCAGAGTTTCGTTTCCGTGCTCGGCATGTCTGACCTGCAGCGACAGAAAGCGTGACAGTGTCCGCGCGGCATCTGTCTCCAATTGTTGCGCGAACTGGCTGAATACCTCTGCACCTACGGCATGCATCCAGGCCTCATCGGCCACGAACTTGGGCGTCGAGGCCAGCAACAACAATCCATCGAAACGGTCGCGGCCTTGATCCGCTGCATCCAGTGCCACCAGACCGCCCAGCGACCAGCCCAGCCACCAGGCTCGCGGCGGGGCCACTTCCAGCACTGCGCTGGCCCACTGCCCGAGCTCTCCTGCGCCGCGGTAGGGGCTGTTACCGTGCCCGGGCAGGTCCACGGCGGTGACGCGAAAGCCGCGCCGTAACTGTCCCAGCCAGTCACCCCATATCCCGCTATGCATGCCCCAGCCATGCAGCAATACAAGCTCCGGCCCCTCACCCGCCACGTCAGCATGCAACATCGGGTATCTCCGCGGCACACTCGGACAGCGCCTCCAGGAGCCGGTCCACGTGCTCCGGCTCATGGCGAGCCGAGAACGTCACCCGCAAACGTGCCGCGCCCCTCGGAACCGTGGGCGGCCGGATCGCGGTGACCAGAATTCCGCGTCTGCGCAATGCCTCGCTATAGGACAAAGCCGTTCCCGCACTCCCCAGTAACAACGGCTGAATTGGCGTGTCGGAGCTCATCAGTGGCAGATCCAGCTGGGCGGCACCCGCCCTGAAACGCTGGATCAGGAGCTCAAGCCTGTCGCGCAAGTGTTGCCCATCGCGCACCAGCTGCAGGGCGGCGCGGGCGGCCCAGGCGACGGCCGGCGGCGACGCAGTGGTGTATATAAAGGTTCGGGACTGCTGTATCAGGGTTTCGATCAGCGCTTCGGATCCGGCAACAAAGGCACCGAAAGTCCCCAAGGCCTTACCCAGGGTGGCCATCAGTATGCTGTTGGGAGCCGGCTTCCGCAGCTGGTCGACAAGCCAGCCGCGCCCCTCGCTTCCCAACACGCCAAAACCGTGAGCGTCATCCACCAGCAGCCACGCATCATGGTCTGCAGCCACAGCTTCCAGCCCCGACACCGGGGCACGGTCACCGTCCATGCTGAAAACACCATCAGTGGCTATCAGCCTTGTTCCGCCGCCGGTTTCAGCAAGCTTGGTCTTGAGACTGGCCATATCACCATGCTTGTAGCGGACCAGGCGCGCGCCCGCCAGGAGCGCTGCATCAATCAGCGAGGCGTGGTTGAGGCGGTCCTCGAACACTGTGTCTCCCCGGCCCGTAAGCGCCGTGACAACACCGAGATTGGCCATATAGCCGGTGGAAAACAACAGCGCCCGGGGACGGCCAGTGAATTCAGCGAGGTCGTCTTCCAGCGCCTGGTGCGCATAGCTGTGGCCGCTGACGAGGTGCGCGGCGCCACTGCCAACCCCAAAGCGTTCCGCACCTTGCTTAAGCGCGGCTATAACGCGCGGGTCACTGGCCAGCCCGAGGTAATCGTTGCTGCAGAAAGACAGGTAGTTCCGGCCCCCAATGCGGACCTCCACGTCCTGCGCACCCTCCAGCGTCTGACGCTCTCGGTAAAGCCGCTGCCGCTTTCGCTCATCGAGCGCGGAAACAAGGTCTCGCATCGGCCGTCACCCGGGTCGCAACCCCAGGCGCTCGAACAGCCGCCGATCCCGGTCTGCCTCCGGGTTTGGCGTGGTCAACAGTTTTTCACCATAGAAAATCGAATTCGCACCTGCCAGGAAACACAGCGCCTGCATCTCATCCGACATCTGTTCGCGTCCGGCTGACAGCCGCACGTGAGAACCAGGCATGAGAATGCGCGCTACCGCAATGGTGCGGACGAATTCGAAAGGATCGATGTCATCAACCTCAGCCAACGGTGTTCCCTGCACGCGCACCAGCATATTCACGGGCACACTTTCGGGGTGCGGCTGTTGCCGCGCCAGCTGCTCCATCAGGGACACCCGGTCGGCGCGCGACTCGCCCATGCCAACGATCCCGCCGCAGCATACGTTGATACCGGCATCGCGCACATGTCGAATGGTATCCAGGCGCTCTTCATAGGTACGGGTAGTGATGATGTCGCCATAAAACTCGGGGGAGGTATCCAGGTTGTGATTGTAATAATCCAGCCCTGCCTCTTTCAGACTCGCCGCCTGCCGCGCATCGAGCATGCCCAGTGTCATGCAGGTCTCCAGACCCTCCGCCCTGACGCGCTCGACCATCTCCAGCACACGCTCGAAATTACGTCCACGCGGATTACGCCAGGCCGCTCCCATGCAAAAACGACTGGCGCCGGCCTGGCGGGCATTTTTTGCGGCTTCAACTACCGCGTCCACTTCCAGCAGGCTTTCCGGTTCGACAGCGGTCTGGTGGTGCACGCTCTGAGGGCAGTAACCGCAGTCTTCCGGGCACCCCCCCGTTTTGATACTCAGCAAGGTACTGACCTGAACCTCGTTGGGATCAAAATAGGCGCGGTGGGCCTGTTGAGCCTGGTATATCAGATCGTTAAAAGGAAGCTCGAATAACGCTTCTATGTCGGATTTTTCCCAGTCGAAACGCAGCACGGTGGTGTTGCGCTGGTCGGGATTATGGGTGACTGCTGTTTTCATGATGCTGTTCCACTAATTCAATATCTTCCCAGTGATCCTGGCGAATACGCACGAGATCGATAATCGACCAGGGAACCAGTACCAGGGCCGCGAGCCCCCAGGCCAGAAGGTAGTAATCCCAGCCACCACCCGGGATGAAGGTGGCGGCCGCAACAAAAAACCCGGTGATGCCATAGAAACGATACGCGGCCTGCTGGGTGTAATGCCCGACTTTCTGGTTCGGATGATGCCGGTTCATGGCGTAAACCAGCATCGACATGCCCAGCCACAGCATGCCTAACGGGATCGGGACAATGATGGCCACGATGTTTCCGATGTTGAATACGGTAGCGGCAGCGCGCGCCTTGCGTCCCGGTACCATGCGGATACCGGCACCAACCGCCTCTGAAAATTCGGATTCGGTCATCGGGTTCAATGGGATACACTTGCGAGGGTATTGAACTATGCGGGCACAACCGGACCATTGTCAACCAAGGATGGTGACCTGTGGTATACAACTGGTTATTAAAGCTACATCAGAAGGTTTTTCCGAGCCAGTGTCGGCTTTGCCGAGCGCCGGGCGAGCCGGGCCTGGAACTGTGTCCTGCCTGCCGAAACGATCTACCCTGGCTCGCTCACGCCTGCCGGGTCTGCGCCATGCCGTTGCCTCCCGACGCAGACGCAACTGTCTGTGCCCGCTGCCAAAACACGGTTTCGCCCATCGATGAATGTCGGGCGCTTTTCACCTATCACCCCCCGGTAGACGGCTGGGTTCAGAGGCTCAAATTTGAACAGGATCTCGCGGTTGGGCGTCTACTCGGTGCCCTGCTGGCCGATTCCCTATCGCCCGATGCCGAAGCACCATCCGCGTCTATCTTGCCGGTGCCACTGCATAGGAAACGCCTCAGCGAACGGGGTTACAACCAGGCAATGGAGATTGCCCGCCCGCTGGCTGGACTCGGTTACCGGATCGAAACACGCTGCTGCAGACGAGTCCGAAATACCGGCGCGCAATCCGGGTTGTCTGCTGCGAGCCGCAAGGGAAATGTTCGGGGTGCGTTCTTGGCGACCCAGCCGCTGCATGGCCGACGCTTCATCCTGATCGACGACGTTCTAACCACCGGCAGCACACTCAACGAACTGGCCCGCACCCTCAAGAGAGGCGGCGCTCAGTCGGTAAAGGCCTGGGTCGTTGCCAGAGCGGTACAAGGTAAAGGGTCAGCGGGTAGGCATGCCCCTCTTAATGTTATTCCTTGATTTCTCAGGATCAGGCAAGCGGCCCGAACGCGTGTAAGACGTTGCCCGGATCAGGCGCAATCTGGCCCGTTAACAACTTGTAGTTCAGGACTACGGTTTCAGCCAGCAGATTGACGTTGTTGGCCGCCGGGCTGGACGCGGTCTCTACCGACCCATCGGCTCGGAAATACCCGATTTGATCGCGCAATATGGGCGTACGGCCATTCGGGCTGTAGACCAATATGAACGAGGCCGCCGTTGAAGAGTTGTCCCCCGTCCAGACGCCTTTACCGCGGCCGTCCGGGGAATTGTCGATAGTGCCATTGCTGGCCACCGAGCCGTCACTAAACACGTAGATCATCACAGGTGTAACCATACGTGCAGCGTATTCCAGGCAAGCGCCGATGCAGCGTCCGACACGCAGATCGCGAATCTCGCCGGTGGAGCGGTCCCCGGTATGGTAATCGTAGCCGCCCATAGCAATGGTACCGCAACCGGCGTGGCCATCGATAACCATTTTCATGACCGATGCCGTCTTCTGGAATTCGCGGTCATTGTTGAATTCGTCAGTGGTAAAAATGCCAGTGGCGTCATCGACAATAAGCGTGTCTGTCGCAGGATTGATGTCTCTATCCGCAAAGCGCGCGGCTAGATCGGCCGATTTCAGATAGCCACAACGCACCAGGTCCTTCACCACCGCGTCGGCGGTAATGCCCAGTTTGGTATCGACCCGATTCAGCTTCTTGTCACTCAGACGTGCGATGGACTCCATCACGGCCACCACGTCTTCCTTGGTTTTCAGAACGGCGGTCAGGTCGCCGGTATCCACCATACCGGTGACATCGCTGGGACGGTCCACCTTGGTTGGACGTATCTCCGGATTGATCGGCAATGCCGGCATCGAGTTGCCTCCGGATTCCGAGTTCCGCGATCCGATCAGGGTAACAACACCGCCATCGGCGCCCGCCGCGGCAAGACCGTACATCGGGTTGTGGGGGTTGTTGCCGGTATCATTGTCGGATCGCGCAGGTATCACGATACCGTTAGTCAACGCACCACGCGTTGGTGCCTTTTCGAGCATTCCGCGCAGGAAGGCGCTGTCGGTATGGAACGCCAACCCGTAGGTGGTATCGGTGTGGTCGCCGTTACCTGTCGCAGTCGGATTAGCCTCTGGCAAGCCGGGAATCATATCGCCGGGCAGACCCAGTTTGCTGTAACCCGCGGTGCTCAGGAAATCCATTTGCGTGTTGCGTCCGACCAGGACGTTGGAACCGGCAATGTTGGCGCCACCGGCGAGATCGAAGCAGATCACCGGCAGCGGGTTGAGAGTGCCGCCACCCAGGGCACAGGAAATGGCGTTAGCCATGTCATTGATATCCTGTGACAGATCAGGGTTATCCGCCAGTGCATGGCGCGGATGGGCGAACAGGCTGAGAACCGACCCGCCGATGGTCATGCCCATACCCGACAGGAAGCCCTGGCGCAGGAAGTCGCGGCGCGTTACCGGACGAGGATGATTCAGGTGCAGCAGCGGCGCATCCGGGTGTAGAGGGTGTTTACGTTTAGCCATGGTTGGTATTCCTCACGCTCATTTTCTTGCTCACCAGCCGTCTCATTGCAGAAGCATCGCTGCACTACCCAGGGTCGAGGCACACATAGCCTTCACAACTGCGCGGGTGCGCGTTTCGTCGGGCGTACAAACAAGTGGATTGGCAGCGCAGTTTGCCTCAAACAGATCGAAGAGGTTGTCTGGTTCAACGCCTGCTGGGCCGATCAATTCGCTCTTGACCTCTAGACGGGTCGGCGCATTAACCAGATCTGCACCGCTTCCCGGCAAGCCGATCATCTTGTCATACAGCGCATCGACAATCTGATTCTTCGCCACCGAGTCTCCACTACCGAAGGCCGCCGCTACCGAAGAAGTGAAGAAGCTGTCGCTGCTGGCCGTGTCTGGGAAATCGAAGAATGATGCGCGCCTGGCGAGGTTGGCGGGGTCGTCCACCAATTCATTGCAGTAGGCCAACGCCAGCTGAGAGATCGCCATCTGGTGCGCCGACAGAAAACCTTCAATGGTCTCGACCGTCGGCAACTGTTGCCGCAGGACATCGAAGGTCGTTGCTTTGACAGCCTGCGGATCGACGTTGGTTATCGCCGCCATCGCGGCATTGATCTCGTCGAATGTGCGCACACCGATATCCGATACTACAGGCGGCGGCGGCAGATCCGGCGGAACCGTGTTCGGGTTATCGACTACTATATTCGACGCGTTGCCGAGAATTTCAAAGGTCAGGAAGAACTCATCCGGCGGTGTGCCGTTCGAACCATTCTGCAGCGGCACTATGGTACCCAGGTCGGACAACAGCTGCCCCGTCGCCGGATCGTAGCCGTCAGCCGCACTGACAGTGACGTCCAGATTGCGGAACGCCTGACCCACATCGGCTTCCGTTCCGTTGATTCCGATACTGATACGCTTTATCGGTATGCCACCCGGCGCGACGGCTGGATCCAGGTTGATGAACGTCGGCGCGTTGAACAGGTAGCTATAGCTGTCATACTGCGCCACCTCGAACATGATGTAGCTATCCGCCGGCACACCATCCACGTCACCGATACCAAATAGCAGGAAGAACTTCTCACCTACGCCGACCTCGAAATTCTGGACAATCTGTTCAGGGGTCAGAGCGCGGTTGTGAATCGCGGCCATCCGGATGGTGCCTTGCCACAATCGGTCGTTGGACACCTCATTGCCAAGCACGAATGCGAAGCTGTCATCCCAGTCATTCAAGTTGCCGGGAGGCACTGGATCCACGTCATCGGTGAACACTCCGTTCACATATATCTTTCTCCCATTGAGCGGATCGAAAGTGACGACGACATGTTGTAGCGTAGCCTGCAGGTCCTCATCGGCGTCGGCCGTCGACAGCGCCGCTTCACCGTTCGCGTCCGTAGTGCTGGAGCGTTGCAGAAAATCGTAGTTGTACTGAGTCTGGCCCAGAGTGAAGTTACGTGCACTGGTACCCGCAGAGTAACTGATGATACGTGCCGGCCCCTCCTGAACCACATTCGCCGGAGCAACCCAGGCTTCGATGGAATATTCACCGGTCGCCTTGATCAGGTCGTGAAGCTTTTTGCTGTTAGCGGTAGAACCCTGGGCCTTGCCGTTGACGATCTGGATACCCCAGCCACCGACCCAGTTCACGTCCCCGCTGAGCGTCAGATTAAGTTCCGGAGTCACGCCACTACTATCCAGCGCGATATTGCCACTCCCTGTTTTGAACTCGTACAGGGCAATAACGTCTGTTTCGTGGCGGCTGCCACCCGATGCGACGATGCCCTCAGGCAGCGTCAGCGCATTACTGAACACCGTCGGCGCTGCAACTGTGTTTACGCTGATGGAACCGGACAGCGCAAAAATTGCGTTCTGCATGGTTTCGGCATCCTGGCCACAGGCGGCAGCATTGGATCCCGTCCAGCAGTTGTGAAATTCATCGCGCAGCCGCACCACCAGACGCGATGTGGCTGCGTCCCTGGATGCCTGGTCAACGGGCTCCGGATCATTGAGATTGATTTTGGATTTCACTGCGTCATAGGCTTCCGCGACGTCGTCACTGGCAAAGAACGGTGTCTGCGGCGTGGCCGAAGTATTGATGTGACAACCGATGCAGTTTGCCCTCAGCAACGGGTAGACGGTCGTTTCGAAAGTTGTGTCGCTATAGAGGGCCGGGAAACTCTTGGTTGAACCCGGAGCTCTGGCTGTGGGTGCGACCAGTTGAATCTCGCGACCCGAGGAGGACGTACCCGCGGCCCAGTTCTCAATGTAGCCGGTGATCGCCGTTTGACAGGCAGCGATACTGGGCAACCAGCAGTTGTGGCCGGTCGGGCCCTCGCCCACCTTGGTGACCAGACGAGAGGCGGCCGGCGAGTCGAGATTGATCAGCGGATTGGCCTCGGAATAGGCGAGATTCACGTCGTCCTGACGCACGAACATGGGGGACTGGCCCCCTTCAATATGGCAGGCACCGCAACGATTTGAATCCCGTAGCGGCTCCCATACGTTCACCTGGAATGCGCGGATGTCCTCGGTCTGGGCATTTGGTCCGCTGTAGCTTGAGCTGTTAACTGTTGTGTTATTGGTGGTAAGAGGGTTGGTCTCTGTTGATGCACCACCGCCGCAACCGCTGAGCAACATTACACCCAGCACCAGAATGGCGCGCAGCAACCCAAACCGCTTCTTGCCATTGCCGCCGGACAGAATTTGACTATTTGGATTCATGCGCCTTTCCCCTCAGCTTCGTACGTCAGTCGCCCGTGCACAGCGTAGCTGCTTCGGCAAAGACATTTTTCATGTTGAACCCCGCCAGGTAGGTGGTCTTCAGCGTATTGAGCTGGCCTTGGCTCGGCTCACCTAGGCACACAGTCCGATACGCCTTGGTTACCTGGCATCGCGCGAATGCATCGCTGTTGGCCAGTTCCTGACCCAACGATTTGGCTCCGGTGCCGGTCCCCGTACCTGGACCCCAGCCCAGAATCGCATTGGGACCGGTGCGCCAATAGTTATCCCAGTGATCATCTGGCGTCACGTAGCCGTATTTGAAGTTATCGGCGTTGATCAGGTATTTCGGCTGGACCTGTCCCGGCGTATAAACCAGGCGTCCGCCATCTTCGTTTCCTTCCGGGTATTCATAGTTGTAGTAGGCGAAGGCCTGCGCCATGGGGTCCATGCCGGCATGACAACCGATGCAGGAGTTCATGAAA
>CP070738.1:1495014-1502686 GCA_020347685.1 Gammaproteobacteria bacterium
CCTGGCTTACATTGTCGGCGGCCGGAATTCACCCCGATGACAACCAGTGGTGGACGGGCGCCGCCTTCGCGGCGGCCGCGGCCCTGTTGTTCCTCTACATGCGCGCCTGCCTGCGCCGGCACTGCAACGACGACGGCCACGGGCACGACGGCCACAGCCACGCCTGAGATCGGCGCGGCACACGTGCCGCGCCGCCACCTGGCACAGACACCTGCGCGCACGCAGCGCGAGCCGATGACGACCGCGACCGCCGAGGCGATGGCGGATGGTTCTGGCGTGACCGGCGTTTTGATAACCCGCCTGCTGCACACTGTTCTGCTGGCATGGCTGTTCGGCAGCGCGCCGGTATACGGCGCGCCACCGCTGGCCGACGTCCACGTGCATTACAAATGGAGCCAGAAAGAGGTCACGGCCGCGCAGCAGGCGATCCGGATCCTGCGCGACAACGACATCGCGCTCGCGGTGGTCATCGGCACCCCCGCCGAGTACGCGCTCGAACTCGCCCGGCTCGCGCCGCAGACCATCATCCCGATCTGGAGCCCTTACCGTGAGCCGGCCGACTGGTCGCGCTGGCCGTATGACCGCAAGGTACTGGAACGGGCGCGCACAGCGCTCGCCGGCGGTGAATATCGCGGCATCGGCGAACTGCACCTGATCGGAGGCTTCACGCCGGACTGGCGCACCCCCGTCATCAGCGGCCTGCTGGAACTGGCACACCAATACCGGGTACCGCTGCTGCTGCACACCGAGCTCAGCAACACCGGCTATGTGATCGAGCTGTGCAGCGCCTACCCGGAAGTGCGCATACTCTGGGCACACGCCGGCGCCATACTCAGCGCCACGCAGGTAAGAGAGGTCATGGCCACCTGTCCTAACGTGAGCGCAGAGCTTTCGGCCCGCGACCCGTGGCGTTTCATCAATAACCCGATCACGGCCAGCGACGGCAACTTGAAGCCGGCGTGGCGCAGTCTCATCGAGACTTACCCGGACCGCTTCATGGTGGGCTCCGATCCGGTGTGGCCGGTCGAACAACTCGACAGCTGGGATCAGGCCGACACCGGGTGGCAGGAATACCGGCGTTTCATCGACTTTCACCGCAACTGGCTCGCGCAGCTGCGCCCGGAGCTGGCAGAGCAAATCCGTCTCGGCAATGCACGCAGGCTGTTCGCTGCGCCCTCGCAATGAAACCAGCGTCGCAGCCCGCACGTCGGTGGTGCGATCCGCAGCTGCACTCGAATTTGTCTGCCTAATCCGTTAAGCTGGCTGGCAAAATGACGGCTTCGCCACTGCATGGCAAAGCCCAGCTCGCCTATCATTATCGGCCATGACTGACAGGACATCCGGCAACAAGGGACTTTATGTGGTGCTGATCAGCGTGCACGGGCTGATCAGGTCACACAATCTGGAGCTCGGCAGGGATGCGGATACCGGGGGGCAGATTCTCTACGTCGTGGAACTTGCCCGCGCTCTGGCGCAGCTGCCCGGGGTGGAGCGCGTCGACCTGCTCACCCGGCGCGTGGTCGACAGCCAGGTCAGCGCCGATTACGCCAGGCAGACCGAGTCGCTGGGCGACGGCGCCGGCATCGCCCGCATCGATGCCGGCCCGGACGGCTATATCCGCAAGGAAGAGCTGTGGGATCACCTCGATACTTTTGCCGATAATGCCCTGCAGTACCTCAAGGATCAGGAACGCGTGCCGGACGTCGTGCACAGCCATTACGCCGATGCCGGCTATGTCGGCGCGCGCCTTGCGGCGGTGCTCGGTGTGCCGCTGGTGCACACCGGGCACTCGCTGGGACGGGTGAAACGCCGTCGCCTGCTCGCCGCCGGGCTCAAGCCGGCGGAAATCGAGCGGCAGTACAACATGGCGCGGCGCATCGATGCCGAGGAGACTGTGCTCGGCGCCGCCGATCTGGTTATCGCCAGCACCAACAACGAGATTGACGAACAATACGCGCTGTACGATTACTATCAGCCGGAGCAGATGCGCGTCATACCGCCCGGCACCAATCTGGAACGCTTCCACCCGCCGGACGAAGACCGGCGTCAGCCGCAGATTGCCACCCAGATCAACCGTTTTCTGCGCAAGCCGGAAAAACCCATGATCCTGGCGCTGTCGCGTCCGGACGAACGCAAGAACATCACCACCCTGATCAAGGCCTACGGCGAATCGAAGGAACTGCAGGCCGCGGCGAACCTGGTGATCGTCGCCGGCAACCGCGAAGATATCCGTGAACTGGACGGCGGCGCCCAGAACGTGCTCACCGATATTCTGCTGCTGGTGGATCAGTACGACCTGTATGGCAAGGTCGCCTACCCCAAGCGGCATTCGTCCGACGAAGTGCCGGTGATCTACCGCCTGGCGGCGGCCTCGCGCGGGGTATTCGTCAATCCGGCACTGACCGAACCCTTCGGCCTCACCCTGCTGGAAGCGGCCGCCAGCGGCCTGCCGGTGGTTGCCACCGAGGACGGCGGCCCGCAGGATATCCTCGCCACCTGCAACAACGGGTTGCTGATCGATCCGCTGGACAAGAACGCCATCGCCAAGGCGCTGCTGAAACTGCTCTCCAACGCGGCGTTCTGGCAGAGCTGCTCCACCGAGGGACTGAAAGGGGTGCACGAGCACTACTCCTGGAGTGCGCACGCCCGTCGCTACCTGAAAACCATAACACCGCTGCTGGAAGGCATTGAGCCGCTACCGCGCGCGCCGCTGATCCGCCGGCCGATGCTGTACCACGATCGCGCCCTGTTCACCGACCTGGACCAGAACCTGCTCGGCGACCCGGACAGCCTGGCCGATTTTATTACCGTGGTGCGCGAAAACCGCCAGTGCATCAGTTTCGGCATCGCTACCGGGCGCTGCCTGGAGTCGGCGCTGAGCATTATGAAACGCTTCGGCATACCCATGCCCGACGTGCTCATTACCAGTGTCGGGACCGAAATCTTTTATGCGCCTCAGCTCACCGCCGACCGCGCCTGGAGCCGGCACATCGATCACGACTGGAACCCCGAAACGGTGCGACGCACTCTGACCGAGCTGCCCGGCATCCGCCTGCAGCCGAAGAGCGAACAGAGCCGGTTCAAGATCAGCTTCTACATCGACCCGCGCAAGGCACCGGCGCTCGACGAGATCAACAGCCTGCTGCATCAGGCCGAACTGTCGGTTAATACCTTCATGTCGTTCGGCCAGTTTCTGGACATCGTTCCGGGCCGCGCTTCCAAGGGCCTGGCGCTGCGTTATTTCGCCTCGCTGTGGGGTATTCCGCTGGAGCACATTCTCGCCGCCGGCGGTTCCGGTACCGACGAGGACATGATGCGCGGCAACACGCTCGCGGTGGTGGTGTCCAACCGCCATGAAGAGGAGCTCGACCGCCTGCCCGACGCCCAGCGTATCTACTTCGCCACCCGCCCGTACGCGGCGGGTATCATGGAGGCCATCGCACACTACGATTTTCTGCGCGCCTGTCAGGTGCCTGTAACCGACGAGGCGGGCCCGGATGCCTGATCGGGTGCTGATCTGCACAGACCTGGACCGTACGCTGTTGCCCAACGGCGCAGAACCCGAATCACCCGGCGCGCGCGACCGGTTTCGCGCCCTCGTCTCGCGCCCGGAGGTGGAACTGGCCTTCGTCAGCGGCCGCCACCGCGCCCTGGTAGAGGAGGCGATCGCCCAGTACGGGCTCCCACATCCCGACTATGCGATCGGCGACGTCGGCACCAGTATCTACAGTGTGCAGGACGGCGAGTGGTCACAATGGCCGGCATGGGACGCCGTGCTGGAGCACGACTGGGGCCCGCGTGATGGCGCGGCTCTGGTGCCGCTGTTCCGGGACATCGAGGCGCTGACGCCCCAGGAAGACGAAAAGCAGGGGCGTTTCAAGAGCAGTTATTACGCGCCGGTGTCGGTCGACGTCGGCCAGCTGAAACAGCAGATGCTGCGACGTCTCGCCGAGGAGAACCTGCCGTCGCGCATCATCTGGAGTGTCGACGAGAACACAGACAGCGGGCTGGTCGATGTGTTGCCCGAAAGCGCCTCCAAGCTGCACGCGGTGCGCTTTCTGATGGAGCACAGCGGACACAGGCTGGCCAACACGCTGTTTGCCGGCGACAGTGGCAACGACCTGGAGGTGCTGTGCAGTGATGTCCACTCGGTGCTGGTCGCCAATGCCACTGACAGCGTGCGCGAGCAGGCCTTGCGGCTGGCCCGGCAGGCGGGAACCCTGCAGGCGCTCTACACCGCGCGCGGCGGCTTGCGCGGCATGAACGGCAATTACAGCGCCGGCATCCTCGAAGGGCTGGTGCATTTCATGCCCGATACCGATGCCTGGATAGCCTGAGGACGAGCTGAGTATGCAACGAGGCAGACAACCGCTGATCTTCGGTGAAGTGCTGTTCGACCGCTTCCCGGACGGCAACGTGGTGCTGGGCGGCGCGCCCTTCAACGTCGCCTGGCACCTGCAGGCCTTCGGCGCCGCACCGCTGTTCGTCAGCCGGGTCGGCAACGACAGCCTCGGGCGCCGCATCCGTGATGCGATGCGGGCGTGGGGCATGAGCAGCGCGGGACTGCAGCTAGATTCACAGCACCCCACCGGCACCGTGGAGGTGCGCTTCGAAGATGGCGAGCCGGCCTACAACATCGTCGCGGAGCGCGCCTACGATTTCATCGCTGCAGATACCCTCCCCCAGCTCACCCCCGCGCTCATTTACCACGGCACCCTGGCGTTGCGTGCAGCGACCTCGGCGCAGGCGCTGGCCGGAATCAAGCGCCGCTTCGACGCGCCGGTGTTTCTGGATGTCAATCTGCGTCCGCCGTGGTGGGATCCGCAGGTCGCCGAGGCGGCACTGGATGACGCCCGCTGGGTCAAGCTCAACGAAGACGAGCTGACACTGCTCGGCGCAGACAGCGGCGAGCTCAGCGAGCGCGCAGGTCGCCTGCAGCAACAACACCAGATCGAATTGCTGATTGTTACCCGCGGTGGCGACGGCGCCGTGGCTTTTTCTGCTGACGGTCAGAGCGCCGAAACCCGGCCCGCGTCAGGCAATACGGTGGTCGACACGGTCGGTGCCGGTGATGCATTCACCAGTGTCACCATCCTGGGGCTGATGCTGGACTGGCCGATGCAGCAAACGCTGGAGCGGGCCCAGGCGTTCGCCTCCGCGGTGGTCGGCGTACGCGGCGCGACGGTACAGGACCGGGATTTTTACCGCCCCTTCATCGAACAGTGGGAGTTGTCCGCTTCATGAATCGACGTGTTGATCCGCTGCAGAGCGCGGAAGCCTGGCTGCGCAGTCATCGCAACGAACTGCTGAGTCTGCTGCACCGTCTGCAGGCGTTGGGACGCCCCTTCCTGTTGCGCAGCAATATCCAGGACACCTTTGAACAGCTGTGCGCGGAAGACGCCAGCGGCGAGCTGCGCGCGAGCCCGCTGGCGACGCTGGTCGACTGGTGTCAGGAAGCGGCGCTGGAGAAAGCCTGGATCTGCTTCGCCCTGCGCCAGCGCGTGGCCCGCTGGGTGTATATCCGCGTCCACATGGACACGCTCAACATGGAAGCCATCGACGCGTCCGAGTTCCTGGCCTTCAAGGAACGCCTGGTGACCGGCAGCTCGGAACGCGACTGGATGCTGGAAGTGGACCTGGAACCCTTTTCACGCCATATCTACAAGCTGCACGAGTCCGATTCCATCGGGCGCGGCGTGGAGTTCCTGAACCGGCACCTGTCCAGCCAGCTGTTCCAGGATCTGGGCAAGGGCGATCAGCGTCTGCTGGATTTTCTGCGCGTGCACAAGTACCGCGACCAGCAACTGATGCTCAACGACGCGGTGGAAAATGTACCGGACCTGCGCCGGGCGCTGCGTCAGGCCGAAACCCAGCTGCGCGGCCAGGACCAGGACGCGTCCTGGGACAGTGTCGCCCACGAACTGCGTTCCACCGGTTTCGAACCGGGCTGGGGCAGCACCGTGGGCCGCATTCGCGATTCCATGCGCCTGCTGCTGGACATCCTGGAGGCACCCTCGCCCGCAGCACTGGAACGTTTCCTCGGTCGGGTGCCGATGATTTTCTCGCTGGCGATCCTGTCGCCGCACGGCTATTTCGGCCAGTCCAACGTGCTGGGCCGTCCCGATACCGGCGGCCAGGTGGTCTACATTCTCGACCAGGTGCGGGCGCTGGAGCGCGAAATGCGCCACCGCCTGCACGAGCAGGGCCTGAACATCGAACCACAGATCCTGGTGCTGACGCGGCTGATTCCGCATGCCGACGGAACCACCTGCGACCAGCGCATCGAGGAAATAGTCGGTACCACCCACGCGCGCATTCTGCGCGTGCCGTTCCGCAACGCGGGCGGCGAGGTGATTCCGCACTGGATATCACGCTTCGAGATCTGGCCGTACCTGGAACGTTACGCAGACGAGGCACAACGGGAAATGATCGCCGAACTGGGCGGGCGCCCCGACCTGATCGTCGGCAACTACTCGGACGGCAACCTGGTCGCTTCGCTGATGTCGCAGAAGCTCGGCATCACCCAGTGCAACATCGCCCACGCGCTCGAGAAGACCAAATACCTGTACTCGGACCTGTATTGGCAGGACAACGAACCGCACTACCATTTCTCCTGCCAGTTTACGGCTGACCTGATCGCCATGAACAGCGCCGATTTCATCATCACCAGCACCTACCAGGAGATCGCCGGCACCGACGATTCGCTGGGCCAGTACGAGAGCCATGCCGCTTTCACCATGCCCGGCCTGTACCGGGTGGTGCACGGCATCGATGTCTACGACCCCAAATTCAACATCGTTTCCCCCGGCGCCGACGCCGACGTGTACTTCCCCTACTCGGACAGTGCCAGGCGCCTGTCGCACTTCGCGAAAGATATCGAGCAGCTGGTGCTGGGGCGCGACAGCAGCGACACCATCCGCGGCGTGCTGACCGATACCGACAAGCCGCTGCTGTTCACCATGGCACGCATGGACCACATCAAGAACATCACCGGGCTGGTGGACTGGTACGGCGCCTCGGCGGAGCTGCGCGAGCAGGCCAACCTGCTGGTGATCTCCGGGCACGTGGACCCGGATCGTTCCGGCGACACCGAGGAACGTGAGCAGATCGGCAGAATGCATGATCTCATGAATCATTACGAGCTGGACGGACAGGTGCGCTGGCTGGGCCTGCACCTGGAAAAACCGCTGGCCGGGGAGATTTACCGCTTTGTCGCCGACCGGCGCGGAGCGTTCGTGCAACCGGCGCTGTTCGAAGCATTCGGCCTCACCGTGATCGAGGCCATGAGCTCCGGGCTGCCGACCTTCGCCACCTGTTTCGGCGGTCCGCTGGAGATCATCGAGGACGGCACGTCGGGCTTCCACATCGATCCCAACCACGGTGAACGCGCCTCGGCACGCATGGCGGCCTTCTTCGCACGCTGCACGGAGGATCCCGACTACTGGAAGCGCCTTTCGGACGGCGGCCTGCAGCGCGTCGCCGAACGCTACACCTGGGCGCGCTACGCCGAACGCATGATGACCCTGTCGCGTATCTACGGGTTCTGGAAATACGTCAGCGACCTGGAGCGCGCCGAAACACAGCGCTACCTGCAGATGTTCTACGGTCTCCAGTTTCGGCCACTGGCTGAGCAGCTCGGCGGCTAGACCGGCTTACTTGCCGTAATTAACCG
>CP070738.1:1502786-1505833 GCA_020347685.1 Gammaproteobacteria bacterium
CTTACTACAGCGTGGTGGCGGGCTGGACGCTGGCCTACGTGTTCCGCGCCGCCAGCGGCGTGTTCACCCGGGTGACCGCGGAGGGATCGAGCGCGATATTCAACGATCTGGTGTCCGATCCCGAACGCCTGCTGGCCTGGCACACCGTGTTCATGGTGATGACCATCGTCGTGGTTTCCCGCGGCGTAAAGAGCGGTCTCGAGAAGGCGGTGCGCTATCTGATGCCGGCGCTCTTCGTTCTGCTGCTGGTCATGGTCGGATACGCCATGAACGCGGGGGCCTTCGAGCAAGCCCAGACTTTTCTGTTCCAGCCGGACTGGGCCGAGCTGTTCTTCCGCAAAGATGATGCGGGCGCTTTTCTGCTCGCAGACGACGGCAGTCGCATTTTGCGCTGGGACGGGGTCCTGTCGGCCATGGGACAGGCGTTCTTCAGTCTCAGCCTGGGCATGGGCGCCATTATGATTTATGGCTCCTACCTGTCTCATACTGCCTCCATCGGTAGGACTGCGGTCGTTATCGCCAGCCTCGATACCCTGGTGGCTATCCTGGCGGGGCTGGCTATCTTCCCGATCGTGTTCGCTTTCGGCCTGGAGCCCCAGGGAGGCCCCGGACTCATTTTCATGACGCTGCCGGTGGCGTTCGGGCAGATGCCGGGCGGGGCGTTTTTCGGCACCCTGTTTTTCACGCTGCTGGTATTCGCGGCCTGGACTTCGGCGATTTCCCTGGTGGAACCGTTTGTGACCTGGCTGGTCGAGAACAAGGGCATGAACCGGGTAATGGCGGCCGCCTGGGCTGGTCTGGCGGCCTGGCTGCTGGGCTGTGTTTCGCTGCTGTCGCTGAATGTCTGGTCCGAGTACACGCTGTTCGGCAAGCCTTTCATTGACCTCATGGACTACGCGACGGCCAACCTGATGTTGCCCCTCGGTGGTTTTCTCATTGCGGTGTTCGCGGCCTGGCTGATGCGCCGCGAGTCCAGCATGGAGGAACTGGGTAGCGGTGATTCCCTGCGCTACCGCTTGTGGCGGGTGCTGGTACGCTACCTTGCGCCGGTGGCCATTGCCCTGGTCTTTCTGCAGGTAAGCGGGCTCATCGAGTTCTGAGCCCTGCTGTTTGCGCTGGCGAGGCCAGCATTCAGGTTTTTCACAGTGACGACGATTAGCAAATCCGCCCTGGTTCCCTATTCCCCCCAGGAGATGTACAGCCTGGTGCGGGACATCGAGGCCTATCCGCAGTTTCTGCCCTGGTGCACTCAGGCGAAAATCCTGTCGCAGGATCAGGACGAAGTGCGCGCCACACTGTGGCTTTCCAAGGGCGGGGTCGACAAGGCGTTTACCACCTGCAACCGCCATCAGAACAACAAAATGATCGAGATCCGCCTGGTCGAGGGACCATTCAAGTGCCTGGAGGGCTTCTGGCGTTTCGATTCTCTGGGTGACGCCGGTTGCAAGGTTTCGCTCGATATTGCCTTCGAATTCGCCAATCGCATGCTCGGCATGGTGGTCGGCCCGGTGTTCAACCAGGTCGCCAATTCACTGGTCGACTCGTTCCAGAAACGCGCGGTGGATGTCTATGGCAAGCGCTGAAGTCATTAGCGTCGAGGTCGCCTATGCCACGCTCGAGGAGCAGCGGATAATCAGTCTTGAGGTGGTGCCCGGCACCACCCTGAGGCAGGCGATAGAGCAGTCGGGTATCCTGGAACATTTCAGCGAGATCGATCTCGGCAACGCCAAGGTCGGTATATTCGGCAAGCTCAAGAAACTGGACGAAGCCTTGCATGCCGGCGACCGGGTGGAAATCTACCGGCCGCTGATCGCCGATCCCAAACAAGTGCGCAAGCAGCGCGCCGCGGCCGGCAAGGCGATGAAGAAGGGCGGCGGCGACCTCGACAGCGCTCAGTAGACCGGGGGCGTTCCCGGTGCCGGTTCGCTGCTTTCCGGGGTTCCGGTATTTACCGTCGACCTGTAGTCGGCGTCGTCTGCGCCGAAACCGATCCAGCGCCACAGCCGGGTCAGCACGCCGGGATCCTCGATCTCTTGCGGCGGCACGGTTACCGTAATCTGGCGCGCCGGCTCCGCCGCGGTCCCGGCTGGCTGCGGCTCGAGGGAGCCTGCCATGCGGGTCAGCGTTTCGTTCTCGAAGAACAGGCTGACGCGCTGCTTCTCGGCCTCACCCTCGCCGTCGGTGCCGGGCGCATATTGATAATAATAATCCCAGCGCTCGGCGTGGAAAGGATCCGCCAGCAGCGGTGTGCCGAGTAGAAACTGCACCTGGCGTTTGTTCATCCCCAGCCTGACCTGGTTCAGCGCGTCCTGCGAAATCACATTGCCCTGCTGAATGTCGATGCGATACACCCAGGGCAGCCGGTTAACGATCGGGTCGCCGGAACAGGCGACCAGTAAAAGGCTTGCAATAACGGTAATAGGGATGAGAAGCTTTTGCATCGAGCACAGCGTCTGGGTTGCCGGTGGCACGGGCGGCATGATAACGGAAACGGCCGTTTTTGAACATGGTCGACGGGATAGGGAACGGTGGAGTCAAACGATCTACGCAAGGCGGGTCTGAAAGTCACGTTGCCGAGGATGAAGATTCTCGAAATCCTCGAGACCAACAAAATCCGTCATATGAGCGCCGAAGACGTCTACAAAGTGCTGCTGGAGGCGCAGGAGGACATCGGCCTCGCCACGGTGTATCGCGTACTGACCCAGTTCGAGGCCGCCGGGCTGGTGACCCGCCATCATTTCGAGGGCGGGCATTCGGTGTTCGAGCTGAACGAGGGGCATCACCACGATCACATTGTGTGTGTGCAGTGTGGGAAGGTGGTCGAGTTTCTCGATCCGACCATCGAGCAATGTCAGGAGCAGGTCGCGAAGAAAGAGGGCTTCAGGATTCGCGACCACTCGCTCATCATCTATGGCGACTGCACCCGCAAGAACTGCCCGAACCTGAAAAGCTGACCTTGGCCAGCTGACGCCTTCAGCCCCGCTGTTTGCCGCGTCCTTTCTTTTTTCCACTCCTGCTGCCGTGCGCCGGGCCGGTGCCCCGGCCGA
>CP070738.1:1505933-1511355 GCA_020347685.1 Gammaproteobacteria bacterium
AGTACGAATCCGGATAAAAGGCGGCAATCGTCTCACCGTCCGGCATCGGATGCTGGTAAACCAGGCCGCAGTCGCTGCAGCGGTGATAGACAAATACTTGGTCGCCGCCGAACATCAGGTCGGTGCTGGAGAAGTCGTGCGCGCCCGTGCCGTGACAGACGGGGCAA
The DNA here is from genome assembly GCA_020347685.1 of Gammaproteobacteria bacterium. Lineage (GTDB taxonomy): Bacteria > Pseudomonadota > Gammaproteobacteria > DSM-19610 > DSM-19610 > Thiogranum. Next base: position 1,506,101 of record CP070738.1, read on the forward strand.
ATGCTGGTCAAATTCTGTATCATGCCGAAGGGCTGCAGAGTGGAACGGAGTTGATGTGTCTCTGTGACTCACCGGCTAGTATACTTCCAATGCTGTTGCTATACACCAGTGGTCTCGGTGCTACTGTTTGCGGTCCAGGCTGAGAAAGGTTTGCTGAGCAGAGATGTCTATCCTTAACCTTGACGCTCTTCGTTCCGCCAGTTTGAATCGTGAACCGTTCGATTTCCTGGTGGTGCCATCGTTCATCGCTCCGGACGCGCTCGAACGCGTCAACACTGATTATCCGGAGATTGACAGGCCGAGAAACTACCGGCTGGATGAGCTCGAGTTCGGGGCGGCGTTCGAGCGCTTTGTCGAGGAGTTGAGCGGGCCCGATTTCAGGGCTGCGATCGGTGAAAAGTTCGGGGTCGACTTGGAGGGCAAGCCAACCGCAGTTACGGTGCGCGGCAGGTGCGAGAAGAACGATGGCAACATCCACACCGACTCCAAAACCAAGATCATCACGGTGCTTATTTACTTCAACGAAGCATGGCCGTACGAAGGCGGCCGTTTGCGCTTGCTCCGCTCTGCGGAGAATATCGAAGATTACGCGGAGGAAATTGTGCCCCTGGGCGGCACGCTGCTGGCGTTTCGCCGCTGTGATCATTCTTACCACGGTCACAAACCCTACGACGGGCAGCGGCGCATGGTGCAGCTCAGCTGGGTGGAACCGAAACGGGTGGGTAGCTACAGGGACAAGCGCAAGAAGTTTATCTGGAAGTTGAAACGAAAGCTGGGCATCAGCTCTGGCGGCCGCCTGCGGACCAACTAGCCGGAATCGATTAGCTGCCGGAGCCTGCCGACCACGCGTTGGAGTTCATCCCCTGCGGTGTTGCCGCCGGGTAGGAAAGCGCTACCCAGCGCTACTGCAAGCTTCTGTTCATATAAGAAATCATGGATTGCGGTAAGGTCTCTCGAATAGCCGCCCAGGCCGGCGCGGCTTAGCGCAGCGAACAGCCGCGGCGCCCATCGCCGCGCACTGTTCCCGGCCCCGTCCGCTCTGTTCGCCCGCGCCAGCATGCGCCGGCACTGCGCCACCAGTCCCTGCTGGTACGGTAACGCGAATATCGCCAGCGGTTTCCCGCGCCGGGCGACTTCGATCATCATGGATATGCTGTCCCCCGTTACGATAAAACGGTCCGCCAGTCCCAGTAAGGCCAGGTAAGGGTTGTTTTCGCTGTCATCGGCTTTCCAGCGGTAGAGAATCGCATTTGCCGGCAGCTGGTCCTGCAACGCTGCGACCACCTCGGGCGGCGTGCGGCGGCTGGTAGACACATACAGGGTTCCACCACTCTGCGTCATGATTCGCGACGTTTTCTGCATCAGTTCGCTGGCAGCCGCCGCGTCGAAGCGGAACGGTTTGGTCTGGCCGCCGACGAACAACCCGGTGATCGGTCGCTCCAGCGTGTCGAAGCGTTGTTTCCAGCGTGCCACCGCGCCGTCAATGGCAGCCTCGTTGGGCCGCATCAGTGGCAGGTTGAGTTGCAGGACGTTGTCTCGTTGCGGTACTTGGTACTGACCGGGGACGATCACCAGCGCGAACCGGTCTATCCATTTCTTGGGCCGTCCCAGCAGAATAATCCTGCTGTGACCCTGTGACTGTTCCTGTATCCACAAAGCCGCCATCGACGGCCGGCGTCCGATGGTGAGAATGAAATCCGGCCATGGCGGCTCCAGCTTGTCCGAGCGTTCCAGGTCCAGGTGATACAGGGAGGGTTTGAACCCGGGCTTGCCGAGCACGAACTGCGGCTTGGGCAACACGCGCCTGACTTCGAACGGCAGACCCAGTGCCTCGCCAATGATTTCGACCTGGGCGTTGTCACCCAGCTTGTCGCCGATTACCAGCCAGATGCGTGGCGGCCTGTTGTTACTGTCGTTCATGTTGTTTTCAGGGGTGTTGCAGGCGGTCTCGATGCGGTTTGAGCTGGCGTCCGGTGCTGCGAACTTAACGGAAAACTCCGCGCCGGTACAGCTTCCAGAACAGGCCCCAGACAAAGATCAGCGGGTAGCGGCGTACCTTGTCGGGTATTTCCACCGGCACGCCGGAGTGGCGTTCCAGTTTCCAGGCGATGTAGTCCAGGCCGCCGTCGAAGGTGAACAGCGCTTTCAGCAGTCGCGCCACCGACAGCAGCTTTCCCTGTGCGATACGGACCGCCCAGCCGACCCGGCCGAAGGCGCGGCGCGGCGCAGCGATGTCTGCGCGATAGCGGTCTCCGTCCGGCGACGGTGTGATCTCGACGCGATGCTCCAGCAGCGGCGCGGCGGCCCGGGTGACGGCCTGGTAGTAGGCCAGGTTGGCGCGCGTGAGTTGCTGCGCGCGTGTGCTGCCCTCGGCGCGTAATTCGGCGCGGTAACTGAGCCGCAGGCCGCCCTCCCACAATGCCTGTACCTGCCCCTGCGCCGGAAGGCCCGGCAGCACCCGGTTGAGGAAGCTGAGCGCGGCCTGTGCCAGGGCGTTTTGCACCCGTTCGCGCGCGTCGCTGTCCCGACACCAGGCGATGGCGGTGGGCTGGCTGAAGCGCCCCCACAGGTAAGAGTGAAACCAGCGTTGCGAGGTGCCTTTTTGCAGGTCGTCGCGCGACAGCACGGCATACTTGCAGCGCAGCACCCGATCGTCGTGCGGCAGTTCGATGTAGAACACATTGGGTGGTAACAGCCAGTTCCAGGCCGCTTTCAGCCAGCCCGAATTCGCGCACCGGTAGCCTTCGACGATCAGATACAGATCCACCAGGCCGTCGTAGGGGTCGCCGCTGCGCAGGCAGGAGCCGTAGAACAGCACCGCGACCGCGCAGTCGCCATATTTTTCCCGCAGCGAATCAACCAGCCTGCCGAGCGCAGGATGCTGCGGTGTTGGCGCCCTGGCTGCGATGGTGGCGCCGAGTTCCCGTTGTGCCGTGTCACCTTTCACCTTGGGTCTAGCTGCCTATATACAGGAATTCGAGTTCCCCGCCCTCGGTAATGACAAGCGGGCCCGTTGCGGTGCTCGCCGGGTGCATGTCTCCGTCGAGGGTAAAGGTCCCATCCAGCCAGAGCCGGATTTCCCCGGCATTATGGCTGAAATAGCCTCGCTCGGGTGTCGCCCCGGCGCGCGGCTTGCCGCGCAGCACCGACGGGAACAGCCGCAACAGGCCCTGCGCCCGGTGCTCGATCCAGGTGCAGTGCAAGGCGCCGGTTTCGGTGCCCCAGTAGGGCCGCATGCCCAGAATCAGATGGTCGAGGGTGGTGATCATCATCAGCAGCAGGTCCCGGGGCGGCGCGTCGCCGATTTCGTCCATGGCGATCCGCATCGAGGTGGGGGTGGCGAAGCGGGGGTCATTGCGAAACATGCCCCACAGGACTCGCGCCATGGCCAGGCCGGGACCGATCGAATTGCCGATGCCGCGCGCGTGGAACTTGTCCTGGCAATATTCGATGCCGCGGATAATGCTGCCGGCGCCGAAAAACATGCCGCACAGCGGCGCGCCGTGTGTCGCACCCGTTATCCGCAGGATCGGTCGTACCCGGTGTTGCGTTGTAACCGCATCGCCGCCCGCCCAGCGCGCCATGCGTGCCACTGCCGTGTCGAGCCTGCCGCGCAAACCGACGTCGTTGGCATTGACATTGGTGGTGCCGCCGGGCAGCAGGATTACCGCGGGCAGGGCTGTAAAGGCACCGCCCTCAAGCAGGGCCGTGAACACTTGCGCGGTGGTGCCGTCGCCGCCGTTGATGGCCAGTACCTGCACACCCTGGGCGGCAAACGCGTGCAGCGCATCGCCGATCTGCCGGGGGTGTTCGGTGATGTGATGGAGGATATTGGGGTGATTTGCGACAATGGCGTTCACCGCTGGCAGCCGGGCGCGGTTGCGGCGGCTGTGCGGGTTGGTAATCAGGCCTATTTTCGGGCGTGACACGGAAAGGTCGTATGGCTTCAAGGGTCAGGCGCAGTGTGGCTATCGATGATCAGTATGCTGGGTGGCATCCTAATTCAATGTCTATGAATCAACAAACGCGGTCCCACGTGGTGCCGCAAGCATGACGGACGCCTCGGCCGCAGGCCTGTATTTTGCGCACCTGTCCGATCCGCACCTCACCTCGCTGGACGGGGTGCGCTGGCGCCAGCTGCTGAACAAACGCGTGCTGGGCTACCTGTCCTGGCGGCGCCGGCGCCGTGCCGAGCACCGCGGCGAGGTGCTGGATGTGCTGCTGGAGGATCTTGGCGAAACGCGCCCCGAGCATATCGTGATCACCGGCGACCTGACTCACACCGGGCTGCCGGACGAGTTCCACCAGGCACGCCTGTGGCTGGACCGGCTGGGCGCTGCCGAGCGGATTACCGTGGTACCGGGCAACCACGACGCCTATGTGCACAGCAGCTGGTCGAGCACCTTCTCGCTGTGGGAACCGTTCATGCGCTCCGATGCCGCTGGTGCGGGCACCGATAACAGCATGTTTCCCAGTCTGCGGATCAGAAACGGTGTGGCGCTGATCGGTCTTTCCAGCGCCCGTGCCACGGCGCCGTTTCTTGCCACCGGCGCTCTCGGCCGGGCACAGCTGCAGCGCCTGCAGGCGCTGCTCGAACAGGCGGCTGGTCAGCGCCTGTTTCGTGTTGTGTTGCTGCACCATCCGCCGCGGCCCGAGGATGAAAAATGGCGCAAGCGTCTCACCGACGGCAAGGCGCTGTGCGATGTGCTGGGCCGCGCCGGTGCCGAGCTGGTGTTGCACGGCCACAGCCACCGCAGCCTGCATGGCGAGCTCGATGTCGGATTGCACAGGATTCCGGTGTTCGGGATTCCCTCGGCGTCGGCGATCGGCGGCCGCGAGGGCAGGTGTGCGCAGTACTATCTGTACCGGGTCGGGCGCGAGGCCGACGGCTGGTCAGTCGAGGTGACGGTGCGCGCCTATGACCCGGACAAGGACCGTTTCTGCCTGGCGCACCAGCATCACCTGTCGCTTCCGGTGATGCCTTCCACCAGCCTCTGATCGGCGATGGTGTCGACATCGATGGCGGCCTCGGGGAACGGCAGTATCACGGGGTGAATCCGCACTCGCAAGCGCCGCGACAGATCATCCAGCGCGCTGTCCAGTGGCAACGAGCCGAGCAGGTAGCGCAATACCGACCACCAGCCCAGCTGGCTGATCACGCGCAACGGGTTCTTGCGCTGCTGCTCCACCCTGCGCCAGACGTCGGCGACACGGCGCGATTGCGGGGTCAGGAAGGCAAACAGGTTGCAGCCACA
>CP070738.1:1511455-1518954 GCA_020347685.1 Gammaproteobacteria bacterium
ATACCGACGTACAGCCGGCAATACTATCTGCAGAAACGCTATGACTATCCCAACTATATACAGCAGGAAGGTACGTTCTGGCGGCGATCCCTATGGGAAAAGGCCGGAGGCAGGTTGAAGAGCAGCTTGCGTATGGCGGGTGACCTGGAACTATGGATGCGGTTTTTCCGACACGCCCGCTTGCATACGGCTAACGTCATGCTCGGCTGTTTCCGCCAATACGGTGACCAGAAAACCGCACATAGCCTGGACCTGTACAGGGCCGAGGCGGCGAAAGAGCTGGATCGGGAGATTGCCCGTTTTCAGAGACGCCATGAGGTGGTGCCCACGCCAGCGCCTATCATTGAAGTTCACAACCTCGATACAAGTGAATATCTGGTTACAGCAATCGTTTCGACGTATAACAGCGAGAACTATATAAGGGGTTGCCTGGAGGACCTTGAAGCGCAGACCATAGCGGAACGACTCGAGATCATTGTCGTTGACAGCGGTTCCGAACAGGATGAGCGCAGTATCGTTCAGAAATTTCAACAGCGGTATCGCAATATCCGCTATATCCGAACCGAGGCCAGGGAGACGATTTACTCGGCGTGGAACCGTGCGATTAGCGAGGCGCGTGGCAAGTACCTGACTAACGCCAATACTGACGATCGGCACCGTCCCGACGCATACGAACGGCTGGTTGCGGAGCTGGAAACGAGTCCCGGCATCGCTTTGGTTTACGCAGATGCAGCAGTCACGCGCCTGCCGAACGTCGGGCTCGATGAGGCGCCCGTTCATGCCCATTTCAAATGGCCAGAGTTCAATGCCCGCGAATTGTTTCGTGTCTGCTATGTCGGGCCGCAGCCGATGTGGCGAAAGACGCTACACCAGAAGTACGGGTACTTTGACGCCAGGTTGCAGGTGGCCGGAGACTACGATTTCTGGCTGCGTATGGCGCCCCGGGAGACTTTCAAACATATACCGGAAATACTTGGTCTTTACCTCGAGTCACCCTCTAGCCTGGAGCATGCCTTTGCAGGACTTGGGGCGCGGGAATCAGAAACCGCGCGGGCGAAGAACTGGCCGGTGGCCTGGGGAGAGCGCCCGCGACCCGGCGGATGCTATCTGGTGCCGGTGGACGCAGCCGCGGATCGAATAGCGGACTCAGATCCGCGTTTGCCCTTGGTAAGCGTAGTTATGCCGACGAAAGACCGGCCCGAACTGTTGGGCCGGGCGCTGGATTCGGTCTTGGCACAAACGTACCAGAACTGGGAGCTTATCGTAGTCAATGACGGAGGAGAGAGTGTCCACGCTCTCGCCGAACGGCGTGACCGGGCGAACCGGATACGTTGTATAGAGCTCGATACCTCGAGGGGACAGGCCGCCGCCAGAAATCGTGCCCTGGCGGAAGCGCGGGGTGAGATTATCTGTTACCTCGACGACGATGATCTGTATCTGCCTCACCATCTGGACACCGTGGTGAAGGAGCTGGCGAATGGTAATAACCATTTCGTTTATACCGATGCGGTTGTTGTAGAGGAAGAATGGCCGGGCGGCGGGGAGACGGAGATAAGCCGATCTAATCCTTATGTTCATCAGAGCTATTCACGCGACCTTCTGCTGGTGAACAACTATATCCCCATCAACACCTGGGCGCACACGCGGGCCTGCGTTGAACGGTGCGGCCAATTCGACGAGTCTCTCTCCTGCTACGAGGACTGGGAATTCCTGCTTAGGCTTTCAGCACAGTACGACTTTCGGCATATTCGTGGCACAACGGTAGAGGTGCGACGCCGTGCCGGAGTGGCTGACAACGTCTCGCGCCAGCGGCTTGCGGATACGGTGGACGTCTATCAGGAAATCTACCGGCGGCACAGCCAGGGGTTAACCAGGGCTGTGAAGATAAGACGGCGAGAAACGCTTGAAAAACTGCAAAAGACGATAGCCTCGCACACCCAAACAGCGGGCTGCACTGAAACGGTTGCGTTCGGAGACACAGATGATCCTGCACGGCACTCGGAAGATGACGTGGTGCGCACGCACCGGTGTGAGAATGCATACCGCCAGTGGCTTGCTGAACATGGCTGGGGTGAGCCAGAGGTGCGGCGTGCTATGGAGCGCATGTCGAGTGCGTGGCAGGTCAGACCCGCTGTTCATTTCGTAATGACACACGTGGCAGGTCAGGAGGACGCTGTCGCCGATACGCTGGAATCGCTCGCTGCACAGGTATACGGCGGCTGGGGCTTGACTGTTGTCTCTAATGCGGCATGCCCGAATAGACTGTTCGAAGATCTGGCAATGCTCGAGTGGTGTCAGGTGCAAGGGAATCTGATGGACGGAGTCAACCGCGTCCTGGTCGGGTCGGAAGCCGACTGGATAGGTCTGATTGAGGCGGGAGACAGGTTCAACCCGGCCATGCTCTACAAGTGCATCGATCAGCTGCAACAGCATGCGGACTGGCGTCTCATCTACACAGACGAGGACCGAATTAAACGGAACGGTGAACGCTACGCTCCGCAGTTCAAGCCGGAATTCGATCTCGAGATGTTACGAGCATTTCCGTATCTGGGACATTTCGTCCTCGTGAGCCGTGAGATCCTGGCTAGGCTCGGAGGCTTCACGGTCGCGCCGGGCGCCGCGGCATATGAAGTTGCGCTTAAGGTAGCTGAACGCTTCGGTGAAGAAACCATCGGGCACGTTGCGGATGTGCTTGTGCACCGCCAGGAGCGTGTCCTGCTGCCTGAGGATGAGCAAGGGATGGCGGATAACCGGCGTCGGTGTGTGACGGAGCATCTGGAGCGCTGTCAGGTCGCGGCAGCTGTGGAAGAAGGGGGGGTAGCGGGCAGCCATTTTATTGACTACGCATGCAACGATAAGCCAGCGGTGGATATTGTTGTTCCCGTCCGGGGAACTCCAAAGATGCTGGATGTGTTTCTCGACAGCCTGTTCTCCAAGACCGAGTACCCTGCGTTGCGCGTGACACTACTTGTCGAACAAGCTATAGGCGGCGTTGCCGACTGGGCGGGCGATAAGCGGATCACTGTTGAAGTATGTGACAAAAATGAGACTCTATGGCACAGATTGCGCCGCCTGGTTGACCGTTCCGAGACTGAATATTTTTTGCTGATGAACCCGGGTGCCATCGCGATTCAGCCGTCGTGGCTGCAACGCCTTGTTGCCCATATTCAGCGTGAGGAAGTGGCTGTAGTTGCTCCGCGCCTGGTTTCGCCCGACAAGCTGGTGGTCGATGGAGGCATAATCCTCGGCGCAGGTAGCCGCTCGGTCGGGACCGTGGCGCACGCTGGCCTCTCTCTCGAGGAACCTGGTTACATGGGAAGGGCCCAGGTGGTTCAAAGTGTATCGGCGGTTAGCATGAATTGCATGCTGGTCAGAAAATCCGCACTGCTCGGCGCTGATGAGGTCGCATCAGATCTGAACATGCCACTTTACCAGGCGGTCGACTTTTGCCTGCACGCTCGGGCAGCAGGCAAGAAAATACTTTGGACACCGCATGCCACCCTGTTATTTGTCGGAGACGGCGATCAATCGACAGATGATTGCGTTACCGAGAGCACCATCAGGGCGAACTTCGATCGGCTTTGTTCGCGCTGGTTGAACGAACTCGCGAACGATTCCGCATACAACCCGAACCTTGCCTTGACCGGAGAATCGTACTCGGTTGACTCGGATTTTGCACCGGCGTGGGATCGACGCGATGATTCGCGACTGCGTGTCATGGGCTTCGGAGTCGGCTCCTATGGCTCCTGGCAATATCGGGTTGCTCAGCCGGTGAGCGCGATGCAAGGCGGGGGAGTTGCGGACGCAGTATTGCTTCCTATCGGCGGCAAGACGCCGGCCAAGTTGCCGAGTGTCACGGAAATGGAGCGGCTTGGAGCGAACAGCATTCTGCTGCATAACACGATCCACGATTACTGTATAGACGCGCTCGCTGCATACCGGAGACACAACGAGCTGTTTATGGTATTCGGGCAGGACGATCTCATGTTTGCAATTCCGCCGAAAAATCCGTTTTCAAAGACGGTATACGGGGATATGAAGAAACGCGTGCGCAAATGTCTAACGCTGGTGGATCGCCTGGTGGTCACTACCGAGCCATTGGCCCAAGCAATGTCGGGAATGGTAGACGATATCCAGATTGTGCCTAACTATTTGGACGAAAGGGTCTGGGGAGGGCTGCAATCGCGAAGAGGCGTGACGGGCAAACCGCGTGTCGGGTGGGCAGGGGCCCCCCAGCATCGCGGGGATCTTGAGTTGCTGGAGCAGGTGGTGCGGGAAACTGCCAATGAGGTGGACTGGGTCTTCATGGGGATGTGTCCCGATTTCCTGAAGCCGTACGTCAAGGAAGTACACGAAGTGGTGTCATTCGATAAATATCCACGAAAGCTGGCTACACTCAATCTGGATATCGCCGTGGCGCCCCTGGAACACAATCGCTTCAACGAGGCGAAGAGTAATTTGCGCATCCTTGAATACGGGATGCTTGGATGGCCGGTCATCGCGAGTGCCATCGAGCCGTACCGGAAGGCACCCGTCTGTCTCGTTTCCAATCAGCCGCGCGCCTGGGTCAGTGCGATTCGTGAACGCGCCGCTGATCTCGAGTCGGCCTGGTTGGAAGGAGACAAACTGCGCGACTGGGTGCAGGACAACTGGTTACTGCAGCAGCACCTGGGCGAATGGGCTACCGCTCTCAGCCCACCTGACAGGGCCAAGCACCGGCAACCCCAGCATGATCAGGCCGCCAGCCTGTAGGGGCGCGCAGATCGCTGCGGCGGGCCGGCGATCAGGGCAGTTTGTTGCCGGCCCTTTACGGCCTTCGATGAGCTCAGTCGCGTTGGCTTAACCGGCTGAAATATCTGCTTATTACGCGGTCCTGCAAGCGGCGCGACTCGCCTTAAAGTTTCCATCCGAGCGAACGCTAACGTTACCGGAAGCGGTGAATACCAGTTTGATGGTATGTCCGCTAAGTAAAAACAGGCGTTGATTCCGATGCCGAGTGCCGGAGATCCGCCTTAGAGATTAGGAGTGTTCCTCATGGCTTTGACCATTAACACCAACGTTGCATCCCTTAACGCACAGCGTAACCTTACTTCTACCCAGGGTGCCCTGGAAACCTCACTGCGCCGTCTGTCTTCCGGCCTGCGCGTTAACAGCGCCAAGGACGATGCCGCGGGCCTGTTCAGTATCCAGAAGATGACAGCGGATATTCGCGGTCTGAACCAGGCCGTACGCAATGCCCAGGACGGCATCTCTCTTGGCCAGACCGGCGAGGGTGCGATGGATCAGATCCAGTCCAACATGCAGCGTATCCGCGAAATCGCGGTACAGTCTGCCAACGCGACTGTTGAAGACCGCACCGGGCTGCAGGCCGAGGTCGACCAGCTGACCCAGGAAATCGCCCGTATCGTGCAGACCACCGAATTCAACGGTCAGAACCTGCTTGACGGCACGGCCGCAACATTGACGTTCCAGATTGGGGCGGACGGCGCGGCTTCCAACCAGATTGATGTCAACGGTCTCGATCTTACCTCTCTGAGCTCCTACAGCGCTTCTCTGACCGCCACTGGTGTCGTGGATGTCGATGATGCCGCCGGGGCGTCCGCCGCGATTGCAAGTATCGATGCGGACATCGATTCTGTGTCGAGCAGCCGTGCCACCTTCGGTGCGATTCAGAACCGTTTCGAGTCCGTGGTTGTTAACCTGACCACCTATGCGGAGAACCTGTCGGCCGCACGAAGCCGTATCCAGGATGCGGATTTCGCGGCGGAAACCGCCAATCTGACCCGGGCGCAGATCCTGCAGCAGGCCGGTGTAGCCATGCTGGCGCAGGCCAATACGCTGCCGCAGACCGCTCTGTCGTTGCTGCAGTAAACGCAGCAGTTGTAATCGAACCAGGGAAGGGTGGTGGCAGGGATGCTCCACCCTTTCGCTTGTTAAAGAGTAGGTGAAACATGTCCTCCGATTACATTTCATCCCTGCATATATTTGAGACTGCGCGCCTGCAGGGGTCCTCTCAGGCATCCCGGACACCCGAGGCGCGAAAAGCTGCCGCCACCGAGGGGAACGAACCCGCCGCAAGCGGACAAGATCTGCCCCTGGCTAAGATCGAAGGGGCTGATGAGAGAGAGAAGGTGGAATCAGCAGTGAGCCAGATCAGCGACTTTGTGCAGAACTTCCAGCGGGATCTGCAGTTCAGTGTCGATAAGGATAGCGGTCGTATTGTGGTCAAAGTGCTTGATTCTGAAACCAAGGAAGTGATCCGAACGATTCCACCGGAAGAGACTCTGCGCATGGCCAAGCGCTTGGATTCTCCGGAAAGCCTGATTCTGCGCGAGCAGGCATGAGCTGGCACCGCTTTTGCTTCTTGGCGGTTATGCAGTCAGTCCAATTTGAGGTTCAAGCATGATCAGTGCACCCGGTGTCGGTTCCGGACTCGACGTCAACTCCATCGTTACCCAGTTGATGGAGATCGAACGCCAGCCTCTGAATCGCCTGGAAAGCGACAAGAGAGGTCTGGAGGCGCAACTGAGCGCCTTTGGCAGGCTCAAGAGTGCTCTGACCACCTTCCAGGATGCGCTGGACGACCTCAAGAGCCTCGATGCATTCGAAGTCTACAAAGCCGAGTCATCCGATGAAACCGCTTTTACTGCGACCGCAAACAGCAGCGCAGCGACGGGCTTCAATGACATCCAGGTTGTCCGCCTGGCCGAGGCCCACAAGATGGGCTCGGTTTCTATACCCGATACCGGAACTACCGCCCTGGGTAGTGGGGGCGATCAGATGACCATTACGGTCAATGGCAGTTCCTTCAGCGTAGATGGCGGGGGGATGACCCTCTCCCAGCTTCGCGACGCGATTAACGATGCTCCGGATAACGTAGGCGTATCGGCCACGATCATCAGCGAGAACAGTGGCAGTCACCGGCTGGTATTGACTTCCACTGAGACTGGTAACGAGAACGCTATGAGCCTGTCGTTTACCGGCTCGCTGGGGGCGGATCTGGGGTTAACCGATATCAACGTACCGACCGATCTCGATGCAGAGCTTCTCGTCGACGGTTTGTACACGATCACGCGATCCAGTAATACCATTGACGACGCTATTGCTGGTATTACGCTGAACCTCGTTGGGGAGACAGCGGGTAACGTTCAGCTGAATGTCCGTCGCGATACCGATTCGGTAACAGAATCCGTGCAGGCGTTTGTCGACGCGTTCAATGAATTGAAGACGACCTTCGACAGCCTTGCGGGCGAAGGTGATGACCTGGAAGCTGACAGTACGCTTCGCAGTATCGAGAATCAGGTGCAGGGAATTTTCAACACGGTGCCCTCCGGGCTTACCACCAGCTTTTCATATCTGTCCGAGGTCGGCGTATCTTTTCAGAGGGATGGGACGCTTTCCCTCGATAGTGACGATCTTGAATCGGCCATCAACGCTGATTTTGCCGGCATGGCTGAACTTTTCGCACACGACGACCAGGGCTACCTGTTCAGACTGGA
>CP070738.1:1519054-1523638 GCA_020347685.1 Gammaproteobacteria bacterium
TGGCGACCGCTGCGGGATTGGAAACCCTCAATGCCGGTGGCAACGCCTTTGATGCAGCGGTCGCGGTCAGCGCGGCGCTGGCAGTGGTGGAGCCCTACAGCTCGGGCATCGGAGGGGGCGGGTTCTGGCTGCTGCACCGGGCGCGGGATGGCAGGCAGGTGATGCTCGACGGCCGCGAGCGCGCCCCGCTGGCGGCGCGCCGCGACATGTATCTCGATGGGTCGGGTGAGGTGGTGCCGGGCCTGTCCATGGACGGGCCGCTGGCGGCAGCGATTCCGGGCGAACCGGCGGCACTGGTACATCTTGCAAAGCACTATGGCCGGTTGCCGCTTGCGACATCACTGGCGCCGGCCATTGTCCTGGCAGAGTCCGGCTTCGAGGTGGACGCTCACTATCGCAAGATGGCCGGATTCCGCCTGGCGGTGTTGCAGGATTTTGCCGACGCTGCGCGCATTTTCCTGCACCAGGGGCAGGTGCCACCGCCGGGCCACGTGGTCCGCCAGCCCGAACTGGCAGCAACCTTGCGTGCTCTGGCAACCCGGGGCCGGGCGGGATTCTACCAGGGCGATGTGGCCGAGCGGCTGGTGGCTGGAGTGGCGCAGGCGGGTGGCATCTGGACGCTGGAGGACCTGGAACAATACCGGGTGGTGGAACGGGATCCGCTGGCGTTCGAGTATGCCGGGATGCGGATCGTGTCGGCCCCGCCGCCGTCCTCGGGTGGCGTAGCGCTGGCGACCATGTTGAACACGCTCGCGGAGTTCGATCTGCAGGGCGGCGATGATGCCGCACGCATTCACCTGATCGTCGAGGCCATGCGGCGTGCCTACCGTGACCGCGCCGAGTATCTCGGTGACCCGGACCATGTCGAGGTACCGGTGCAGCGCCTGGCTCACCCCTGGTACGCCGACGGACTGCGTGCCGGCATTCGCGCCGATCGCGCCACCCCCAGCGCCGCACTGCCGGGTAGCGCCGGCCGGCTCGAGGCTGTGCACACCACGCATTTTTCCATTCTGGACCGTGATGGCAACCGGGTGGCCGCGACCCTGAGTATCAACTATCCGTTCGGATCCGGCTTTGTGGTGCCGGGAACCGGTGTGCTGCTCAACGACGAGATGGACGATTTTTCCGCCAAGCCGGGCGTGCCCAATGCCTACGGGCTGGTCGGCGCGGAGGCCAATGCCATCGCGCCGGGTAAACGGCCCCTGTCCAGCATGACTCCTACCTTTGTGGAAAGCGGGCGCGGCGTGGCGCTGCTGGGCACGCCGGGTGGCAGTCGGATTATCAGCATGGTGCTGCTGGGCATTCTGGATCTGGCCGCGGGTCAGCCGCCCTCATCCTGGGTCAGCCTGCCGCGTTTTCATCATCAATACCTTCCCGACGTCATCCAGTACGAGCCCGGTGCCTTCTCCGCGCCCGTGCAGGAGACCCTGCAGTCCCTGGGACACCGCTTGCAGGCGCTGGAAGACCGTTACGGGAACATGCAGGCGGTGTTCTGGGCGTACGGCGAGAACCGGGTCGAGGCGGCCTCCGACCCGCGCGGAATCGGGGCGGCGCGCGTCGAATAACAAGCCGGTCTAACGCTGACAGCGCGGACAATAGAAGGTCGAGCGCTGCCCGGTACGCATTGCGCGGATGGGTGTTGCGCAGGTGCGGCACGGCTGGCCGGTTTGCGCGTAAACCTGCAGTGCCAGCTGAAAATAACCCGGTTTGCCCTCCCCGCCGACAAAATCACGCAACGTGGTGCCACCCTGGCGGATGGCGTGGATCAGTACCTCTCTGACCGCCTCTGCCAGCGCCCGGTAGCGCTGTTCACTGATGCGTCCGGCGCGGCGCCCCGGATGAATGCCGGCCCTGAACAGGGCTTCATTGGCGTAGATGTTTCCGACGCCGGCGACAATGCGGCTGTCCATCAGCATCGCCTTGACCGCCAGCCTGCGCCCGCGCGACTGCCGAAACAGATACTGACCATCGAATGCATCACCGAGCGGTTCCGGGCCCAGGTGCTTCAGCAGCGGGTGGCGGGCGGGTTCGGCGCGGGTCCACAGCCAGGCGCCGAAGCGGCGCGGATCCGTGTAGCGCAGGCACTTGCCGGTACTGATGACCAGGTCGACGTGATCGTGTGGCCCGGCAACGGCTGCAGCGTCGACCATGCGCAGGCTACCGGACATGCCCAGATGGATGATCAGAGTGCCCGACTCGGTAGTCACCAGCAGGTACTTGGCGCGCCGCCGCACCGCGGTGATGCGCTTGTTGCGCAGGTGGGTGCCGAGTCTCTTCGGTACCGGCCAGCGCAGCTGGTGCTGGCGGATTACCAGTTGCTGGATGCGGTTACCCACGAGATGCGGTTCGATACCGCGGCGGGTGGTTTCGACTTCGGGCAATTCGGGCATGCTGACAGTGGGGGCTGGGAAGTCTTATTGCGCCGGCTCAACGGCCGGCTGCGGAAGCGCCAGCAGGCCGTCGTCGAGCTCGCCCATGCGGTATTCGAGTCCCAGATCCGGTCTCAGCAGTACCAGATCCGGCTCACGGGTGGCGATAACGAACAGGACCGCTTGCGCGGGGTCCTCCAGTACCACTTCGATACGCTCTCCCGCTGTGGTCGTATCCGCACTTCGCACGCTCAGGGCCGAGGCCTGCTGCCAGTTGTCTATCAACTGCTGTATCCGGTCGGCAGAGACGTCCTGTTGTGGTTCGATCACCCAGTCGCGGTTCGATTTCGTAATGGAAAATGCCGGCAGGCTGAGGCTTTTGATTGATGCCTGCTCGGGTAACAGGCGGCGCCGCACGAACTGGGTGGACCCGGCGTCGATCAGGTGCTGGTAGATGTCGGGGATGAGGTGGACCTGATCACCGACCCGCACATAGCGCAAGCCTTCCAGTGACTCGGTGGCGCCAAAATCCACCTGGGTCGCATCCAGCAGGACGGTGGCCCGCGGTGGATCCAGCGCCAGCCTGACAAGATCGAGTTCGGTGGCCGGGTAGCTGCGCACGGCCTTCTGTCCCGCCAGTCTCAGCAGGGCATTGACCTGGAAGCGAGCAGCGGGCAACACCGTATGAGCCTCTATAACCCAGTCGCCCCGGTCGTGCCGGGCCAACACCAGATCATCGCGCGGCGGCCGGTGAATACGGATGGTTTCGATCTGCTCCTGGTCTAGCTCGGTGAGGGTCTGCGCCTGCGGGGCTTGCTCTATGCCGGGCTCATACAGGGCGACCAGGGCCAGGGCAGCGACGGCGACCAGCAGCAGAAGATTGACAATCCAGCGTGACTTCATGGCGGCGTTAAACTGTAACTCTAGCGGTTACGCCGCCGCCACCAGATGGCCAGTCCGCTGCCCAGCAGCAACAGCGGCACACCGAACAGGAACCCGAATCCGATCACGATCTGGGCAACCTTGCCCAGTTCCAGGTTAACGTCGCCCGCCGTGCGCGCGGTGATGGTTATGAAAGCGTCGTCGTGGTTGAGCCAGTTGAACAGATTCAAGCCCAGGTCGATGTTCCCCCCGTTGCCCAGGTAGGTGTTGGAAATGAAATCGGCGTCGCCGATTACCACCACGCGCTGCTCCGCGGAGCCCTCGTCGCCGCTGGCGTCCCGCTGCTGTCGGGGGCGCGTAAAGGCAAAGCCGATATCCAGGGGCCCCATGCGTTCGTCGCTGTCCTGGTCGAAGCGTATCGCGCCGCTCAGCGCGCCGATCTCGGTCCAGGCGCGGTCCAGGGTGGTGAGCAGCGCTTCCGCCTGCCACGGCTCGGGGGCCGACACTTCCAGGGCGGTGGCCTGCGGGAACAGTGTCAGGCTGTTCATCTCGCGGGTGATGGCGTGCATCGGATAGTCCGGGATCAGGGCGAAGGCCGGATTATCGATGCCGAACAGCTGGGTGGTGGCGTCCACGATTACGCCGGGCAGCAGTTCGATGCCCAGGGTTTCGGCCACCGGCTCGAGTCCGGCCAGGTTGCCGGGTTCCGCCAGCCACAACAGATTGCCGCCGTCGTGCAGGTAGCGGTGTACCAGCTGTACCTCGCCGACCAGCAGCGAGGTACGCGGATCCGCGATGACCAGCAGACTGGTGTCGGTGGGAATCTCGGGAGTTTCGGCGAGGTTCAGGGTTTCCAGGGCGATCCCTTTCTGTTCCAGCAGGGCGCCGAATTTACCCAGGTCGTGGTTGGCCTCGCCGCCCGGGTTACGTTCTCCATGACCGCTCAGGAAGGCTACCCGTCGCTGCTTCTGGCGGGCGATACGCAGCAGAGTATTGGTCAGGCTCTGCTCAGAGAGGTCCTGCACCTTTTCACTGCGGCCCTGGTAAGCCACCAGCAGCTCGCCGTCCAGGGTGATACCCAGTTCGCGCACCCGGTCGGGATCCGCGTCCGGGTTGACGAAGCTCAGCTCCACATCCGGCTTGTGGCGCTGGTAGCGTGCCACCAGGTCGTGGATATGATCGCGCAGCAGCTGGGCTTCCCGGGCAAAGGCGGTGATGTGAACCGGCCCCGGCATTTCATCGAGCAGCTTGCGACTGTCCACCGACAGGGTATTGCGGCCGCTCGAGGTCCAGTCAGCCTGGTAGCTGTAACGGGTGCTGAGCCAGGCCAGCA
>CP070738.1:1523738-1537584 GCA_020347685.1 Gammaproteobacteria bacterium
CTCGCTGAATGGGTCAATATGAGTGACGAGGTACACTAGCGCTGGCGGCGGCATTGAGCGGTCGCCGGTGCGGTTTTACAATGCCGGTTCGCGCAGCAAGCGCCCGATAACGATAGTGAAGCCACTGCATGTCCCCCCTATATCCTCAAACCGCCCTGGCACCGGGGCCGGATGCGGCCTGCGACCTGGAGCGGCTGGACGACAAGCTGGGCCGCATGCAGGCGCTGTGGCAGCAATACGGCGACTGCTACCGGGTGCCTGCCGTGTCGCGCGCTGCGGATACCTATGTGATCAACCACCCGGACTGGGTGCGGCGGGTGCTGGTGTCCAACCACCGCAACTACATCAAGGGAGTGGGTATCGAGCGGGTGCGGGTGCTGCTCGGCAACGGCCTGATGGCCAGCGAGGGCCAGCGCTGGCGCCGCCAGCGGCGCATGCTGCAACCGGGCTTCCACAAACCGCGTATCGCCCCGTTTTTCGATATCTGGTTCCGCCAGGCGCAGGAGCTGGCCGGGCGCTGGCGCCTGGCCGCGCAACGCGGCGAGGCGGTGAATGTCACCGCCGCGGCCAGTCAGACCACGCTGCAAGCGGTACTGGAGGCGTTGTTCTCCGAAGACCTGGCCCGCTTCGAACAGGACGAGGGTGGCAATCCCTTCGATCTGGTCAGTGATGAAAGCAGTCGGGACCTGCGGTTCGCGGTGAAATTCCGCGCACTCGGCAGGCTGGTGCAGGCCGTTGCGGAGCAGCGACGCCGCGAGCGCCGCTTTCCGCCCGACCTGTTGAGCCACTGCCTGCAGGCGCGCGACAAGAGCAGCGGTGAGCCCATGCCGGACAAGCAGCTGATCGATGAAATCCTCACCCTGATCGTGGCCGGACACGAAACCACCGCGGCGTCCCTCAACTGGCTGTGGTACCTGCTGGCCTCGCACCCCGCCCTGTACGAGCGTGTCGCGGCCGAGGCGCGCCAGGCGGCGCTCAGTACGGCGCCAGACTGGAAGCAACTCGAAGCCCTGGTGTGGATTCCGCGCGCCATCAAGGAAGCGTTGCGCCTGTATCCTCCGGGCTGGCTGTACACCCGCCGGGCGCTCGGCGAGGACCGCTTCGGCGATTACCGCATTCCGGGCGGCGCCGACGTATATATCTGCGCTTACCTGCTGCACCGTCATCCACAGTTCTGGGATGAACCGGAGGCGTTTCGCCCCGAACGTTTTGCGCCGGAGCAGGAGGCACGACGGCATGGCTTCGCCTATATTCCCTTTTCCGCCGGGCCGCGTCACTGTATCGGCGAGAGTTTTGCCATGGCCGAAATGATGATTCATCTGGCGGTCAGCGCCGCGCGGCTGCGGCCACAGCCGCTCGCTGCCAGCGGCGTTGAACTGGAGGCCGAGGTCAACCTGCGCCCGCGCCAACCACTGTATCTCCGCTTCGAAACGGTTGCCTGACCGGATGAGCAAGGCGCGCACACTTGGCGAGGTGCTGTCAGGGCTGGACGAGGCCTCCCGCGGTGTTCGCTTCCTGCAGGGCGAGGCGCGCGAGACCTTCATATCCTATGCCGATCTGCTGGTGCGGGCGCGGGGTCTGCTCGCCGTTTTGCAGCGGCGCGGCCTCAAGCCCGGCGATCCGCTGCTGCTGTTCCTGCGCAACAACGTGGCGTTCGTGGATGTCTTCTGGGCCTGCCAGCTCGGCGGGCTGGTGCCGGTGCCCTTATCGGCAGGCGTGCATTCGGAATATCTGCACAAGCTGGAAACCGTGGCGCGCAAGTTCGACACGCCGTTCCTGTTCACGCAACGCGACCTGTGGCAGCGTTTTTCCGGCCGCGGCGCTGCGCGTGTGTTCGGCGAACGCGTGTGCCTGCTCGAGACGATTGCGCAGTTCGAAGGCGAAGCCGTGATGCACCGCGCCCGGCCGGAGGATACGGCCCTGATCCAGTTTTCCTCAGGGTCCACCAGCGAACCCAAGGGCGTGATACTCAGCCACGCCAACCTGATCGCCAACATCCGGGCCATCAATGAGGCGGCCGGCATCGGCCCTGGTGATGTGACCCTGAGCTGGATGCCGCTTAGCCACGACATGGGCCTGATCGGATTTCACCTGGTGCCTCTCTACGGGGCCCTGGACCAGGTGCTGATGGACACGGAGTCGTTTCTGCGCCAGCCGCTGCGCTGGCTGCAGGCGGCCGAGGGTTACCGGGCCAGCCTGCTTTGCTCACCGAACTTCGGTTACCAGCACTACCTGAAGTCGGCGACACAGCCCGCGGGTGACCTCGATCTTGGGCGCGTGCGGCTGATTTTCAATGGTGCCGAGCCGGTGTCGGCCGCGGTGTGCCGCGAATTTGCCGAACGGCTGGAGCCAGCCGGGCTCGACGCGAAAGCCTTTTACCCGGTGTACGGTATGGCGGAGGCCAGTCTCGCCGTGACTTTTCCGGCGCCGCACAGCGGCGCGCAGTCGATCACCGTTGCGGCAGACCGGCTTTCGGTCGGTGATGCAGTCACCGCGGGCTCCGGGCAGCGGCGTACCCTGGAACTGGTGTGCCTGGGGAAGCCGGTCTCTGGCTGCGAGGTGAGAATCTGCGACGCGGCTGGTGCAGTCTTGCCGCCAGGTACCGTCGGACACATCCAGATCCGCGGCGACAATGTTACGCACGGCTATTACCGCTGTCCGGAATGCGACCGGGCGCTGAGCGCGGATGGCTGGGTGGACAGCGGCGACCTGGGTTTCATGGATAGCGACGGGCTGTATGTGACCGGACGTGCGAAGGATATTCTGTTCGTGAACGGCCAGAACTGGTATCCGCAGGACGTCGAGCAGCTGCTGCAGCACACAGCGCAACTGGAGACCGGCAAGGTGGCGGTAGTGGCGGCGCGCAACCAGGCGAACACGGGCGATCTGCTGCTGGTATTCGTACAGCACCGGCGCGGTGTCGACGGCTTCGCCGAAACAGCGCAGCGGGTGCAGCGCGCGCTCAGTGAACACGCCGGACTGCACGCCGATGCCGTGCTGCCGGTGCCGAGCCTGCCGCGCACCACCAGCGGTAAGCTGCAGCGCTACCGGCTGGCCCAGGCGTTCGCGCGCGGCGAGTACGATGTACTGGTGGCCTCCTTGCAGGCGCTCATCGTGTCGCCGGGATCCGCGGCGGTGCAAAACGATATCGAACGGCAGCTGCAGGATATCTGCCAGCGGGTGTTTGCCGGCCGGTCCATGGCGCGCGACCAGAACCTGTTCGAACTGGGCGCCGATTCGCTGATGTTGGTGAAAATTCACGAAGACATCGAGGCCCGTTTTCCCGGCAAGGTCGAGATCACCGACCTGTTCGACTATCCGACCATCGCTGCGCTGGCGGCTTACCTGGCTCGCGACTGATGCGATCGCTGTTGACGGACAAGGCGGCCCGCCGCTCGTTCACCGGGCGCACGGGATGCGGCTATTGTTCTACGCGCTTCCAGAATCGATTCGCGTAATGGCGCGCAGGATCTTCGACCTGCAACCTGTTCATGCACTGGCAAATGAAAAAACCACTGGCATCCCCCTGGGCTTTGACCAGTAGGCCGTCGTATCGGTAGTTGCGGACCGCACGTTCAGCCGCCCTGAACAGCTCACGGCCGATACCCTGATGCTGATGCGCAGGGTGAACGTAGATACCGTGTAACAGCAGGGCAGTGTGTTCCGCGGGCGTGTCTCTGGCCTCAGCCGGTTCCCAGGCCGCGATACCGGTGATGTTTTTCAGGGGGTCTTCCGCCACCACCATATCGAGGTGTGCGGCATCCACGCTCGTATAGCGGTAGCTGGGTAGCGACAGGCGTTTAACCCGCTCCGGCAGTTTCCAGCTCATTACCGCCGCTTCAATGACGCGATTGATGGCATCGAGATCAGCCGCTGAGGCCGGGCGCAGTTTAACGTCGGCTGGTGACATTTCGACCCTCTGCAGTTCGACAATAACAGCCGCATCACGGGGCAGCGGGCGGTTGTCCGTCCGCCCTGTCAGGCTGTGCTAACTGGCCTGCTGCCATTCGAGACCGTTATCCACGCTGTGCTGCGCCGCCTGCTCCGGTGCTGACATGGTCACGAGTTCCTCGGCGCTGGTGGGATGCACCGCAATGGTGCTGTCGAAGTCGCGCTTGGTGGCACCCATTTTCACCGCTACGGCAAATCCCTGCAGTATCTCGTCGGTGTTTTCGCCGACCATGTGAATGCCGACAACCTTTTCATCTGCACCCTCACACACCAGTTTCATTGCCGTGCTCGCGCCGCGAGCCGACAGGGCATGGCGCATGGGGGTGAAGTCACTTTGATAGACCGTGACTGCATTACCGTATCGTGCCCGGGCTTCCGGTTCGCTTAGGCCTACGGTAGCCACGGGTGGGTGCGAGAATACCACGCTGGGGATGCTGCCATAATCCACCTTGCTGTCCGGTTTGGCGTTGAACAAACGCTCTGCCAGTTTGCGTCCGGCGGCAATTGCCACCGGTGTCAACGGTGCTCTGCCGGTGACATCGCCGATCGCGTAGATTCCTGCAACGTTGGTGTTCTGATAGTCGTCCACCGGGATAGTGCCGTCGGGAAGCGTATTCACCCCGGCCGCCTCCAGGTTCAGTTGCCGGGTGTTCGCGGCGCGGCCGACGGCCCAGATAACGCTGTCGAATCCGCCCAGCGTGTGCGCATCGCCTGAAGTGATTGCAATACCTTCGGCGCTCCTGGACAGGGCGTGAACCTGGAAGCCGGTCACAATATCAATACCCTGCTGTCTCATCTCGCTGCCCAGCACAGCACCGATCATGGGGTCGAATCGATCCAGCACGCGCTGTTCGAGCGTGATCAGGGTCACCTGAGATCCCAGTGCCCGTAGTACGCCACTCAGTTCCACGCCGATGTATCCGCCGCCAACGACGGCGACCCGTTCGGGTTGTTCGGTTAAGGCGAAAAAACCATCCGAGCTGATGCCGAGCTCCGCACCCGGTACCGGTGGCACGATGGGCCTGCCGCCGGTGGCAATCACGATGTGATCTGCGCAGTAGCAACGGCCGTCCACGTCGACTGTATTGGCATCCACGAACTTTGCGTGTCCCTGAATGCGGTCAATGCCTTGGTCATCGACATAGCCGTTCCAGTAGCTATTGATATCGTGGACGTAGCGCTCGCGGCGGTCGATCAGCTTTTGCCAGTCGGTCTTACCGCGCTGAGCGGGAATGCCGAAATCATTGGCGTCCGCGACGGCTTGCGCCAGGCTGGCGGCGTACCACATCACTTTTTTCGGTACGCAACCGTCATTGACACAGGTGCCACCGATACGACGCGATTCGATGACGGCGACTCTCTTGCCGAGCAGGGCCGCTTTCTCGGCGACGGCCAGGCCGCCACTGCCTGCTCCGATAGCGATCAGGTCATACTGCTTGATATTCATCATATCCGGTTCCTTGCGTGTTGTTGCTGGCGGGGCTACCTATGTCCGTTGAGATAACACACCACCGTGAACGGCCGGTTGAAAAAGGTGGCTCAATCGATGAGCCACCTGATACCGCCGCAGCGCGAGGCCGGCGACGCTCATGCCGCCCGCGATTCGTTCAGGTACCGCTCCAGTTCCTCTGAACCACCGATGTGATCACCGTTGATGAACACCTGGGGTACGGTGGACACGCCGGAGACCGCGCGGATAGTGGACTCGCTGAAGTCTCGGTTCAGTACCAGCTCTTCGAACTGGATGCCGGCGTCGTGCAACAAGCCCTTGGCGCGAGCGCAGTAGGGGCAGCCTTCGCGGCTGAACACGGTGACGTCGAGCGGCTTGGCGGCATGCGGCGCAATGTATGCGAGCATGGTGTCGGCATCGGAGACTTCAAATGGGTCGCCCGGCAGGTCCGGTTCGATGAACATCTTCTCGATGATCCCGTCCTTGACCAGCATGGAGTAGCGCCAGGAACGATCACCGAAACCCAGGTCGTTTTTCGCCACCAGCATGCCCATACCGCGGCTGAAATCGCCATTGCCGTCGGGCACGAAGGTCACATTGGCTGCCTTTTGCTCATTACGCCATTCGTTCATGACGAAGGCGTCGTTGACCGAGATACAGACCACCTCGTCAACTCCGTGTCGCTTGAAGGCTGGCGTCAGCTGGTTGTAGCGCGGCACGTGGGTCGAGGAACAGGTGGGGGTAAAGGCACCGGGCAGGGCAAATACGACAACGGTCTTGTCCTTGAAAATGTCGTCACTGCTCACATCCACCCACTCGTGGTCGCGGCGGGTACGAAACGTCACCTGTGGCACCTTTTGACCTTCACGATTCTGAAACATGTTTTGGCTCCTTTCAGTTGCTCTGTTTGAATCACATCTGCTGTGCAAAACGCTGCGACGGACTGGTTTTGGTCGTCCCCAGTCGATTCCACAGCTTTTCGTGGAAGTGGTAGGCCACGCTGTTGATGGTCGGCTCGACCAGGGCAATCGCGCCGCCGACGAGTACACTCCCCGACAGCAGATAAGCCACGGAAAATGCAACTGTGAAGTGCATTGCCGCGAAACTCATGGTTTTGCTCATCGCCTCGGCCTCCTTCCACTCCGGTTAAGCACGGACTACGGAGCCTAGTATCGGGCCTGACACGTAAGAGAGAAAATCGTTTGTTCGTATTATTTCAATAGGAAGAGACGATCATTATGGCCGCTGGCGATCGGCTCGCGCGGGATTATGAGACAGGTTCTACTGTTTTCTGCCGGTTTTCTTCTTCGCGCGTCTGCCCGGGTCAACGAGCTGCACCGTGTTGGGGAGATTGTCGAGCATGACTTCAGCAAAGGCCCTCAGGGCCCGTTGTCGCGGATAGCTGTGGCGAAAAACCAGCGACACGCGGCGCGAGGCATCCGGCAGGGCCAGCGGTTGGGCTACCACGCCGCTGTCCGTGGTCCAGGAGCCACGCATGGCCAGTGCGGGGACCAGGGTACAGCCGAAGCCTGCGCCGACCAGCTGCAACAGAGTCTCCAGGCTGGAGGCACGCAGATCCGCCATTTCACCCTGTCGCTGACGTTCGCGTATGTGACACACTTCCATTGCCTGCCGGGCGAGACAGTGGCCTTCGGCCAGAAGGAGCAGGTTTTCTTTGTCCAGGTCGCGGCGGGTGATCTTCTCTTTCTCGTAAAAGGGGTGATTGCGCGGATAGGCGATCCAGAACGGCTCATCAAACAGCGCCAGGCTATCGAGTTCGCCTTCCGACACGGGCGTGGCGAGCAGGGCGGCATCGATTTCGTGGTTGCGCAGCCGTTCCAGCAGGGTATCTGTCAGTTCTTCCGAGAGCACCAGTTTCATCTGCGGGTGCTGCCTGGTGAGCGGCAGCAGGATCAGCGGCATCAGGTAAGGACTCAGCGTGGGGATGGCGCCGATACGCAGCGGTCCCGCCAACGGGTCCTGCTGGGCCTGGGCCAGCTGCTGGATGGTATCGGCCTGCTCCATGATCTGCCGCGCATGCGCCAGGATGGCCTCACCCACCGGCGTGATCTCCACCGAGCGGTTGGTACGTTCGAAGATCACAACGCCCAGCTCCTCTTCCAGCTTCTTGATCTGCCCGCTCAGAGTCGGCTGGCTGACAAAACAGCGCTCAGCCGCTCTGCCGAAGTGGCGGCTCTCCGCCACCGCGATAATGTATTTCAGCTCTTGTAGAGTCATGGTTATATCGATAGAGAAAACCGATAGAAATAATATAAAAGAAAGGTGATAAAGATCAATAATGCGGCGCCGGTGTTGTCAGCACGACTTCGACGCGGACCGGTTCACACGACTGTCTGCTGCAGCGCATGGTCCAGCACGGCACTTCAGCGGTGTAGAATGAACGCGTGTTCGAGTATTTGTAGGCTTGCTAAGTGCTCCCAGACCACTTGTCCGGACTGACGACGCGGACGGACCCGCCGCACACGGCGCTTTCTGCGGGTGGCGGCGCGCCAGGCTGTGGCGCGCCCGGGGTGTACCGGCTGCACCGGGCAGCGGTCGATTGCCATGCCGCGGACAGATAGCCGGGGGTGTTAGCGCGGTGAGTTGGGAAGCCTGGTT
This sequence comes from Gammaproteobacteria bacterium, assembly GCA_020347685.1. GTDB lineage: Bacteria > Pseudomonadota > Gammaproteobacteria > DSM-19610 > DSM-19610 > Thiogranum. The sequence goes on from CP070738.1 coordinate 1,531,759, forward strand.
TACCCTTGCCGTGGTCGCGCTTTGCTTCGGGCTGCTGGTGCGCAATCGGGCGCCGCCCGACATCGCCATGGCCGGCGGGCTGACGCTGCTGCTGATATCGGGCGTGCTCACCCCGGCGCAGGCGCTGGCCGGCTTTGCCAACGAAGGTATGGTAACGGTCGGCGTCCTGTACGTCGTGGTGACCGGGATTCGCGAGACCGGTGGCATCGGCTGGATCGTGCAGAAGGTGCTCGGGCAGCCCCGCTCGCTGGGGCACGCGCAACTGAAGATGATGGTGCCCACCGCGCTGATGAGCGCGTTTCTCAACAATACCCCGGTAGTGGCAATGTTCATACCGGCGGTGAAAGACTGGGCCAAGCGTCACCGCCTGTCGGTATCGTCGCTCATGATTCCCCTGAGCTACGCCGCCATCATCGGTGGCACCTGCACCCTCATCGGGACCAGTACCAACCTGGTCGTGAATGGTCTGCTGCTGTCCGAGACCGGCGGTGCAGGACTGGGCATGTTCGATATCGCCCGGGTCGGTGTGCCCGCGTTGCTGGTGGCGTTGCTGTACGTGGTGCTTGCGTCGAAGTGGCTGTTGCCCGAACGCCAGCCGGTGATCAGCCAGTTCGATAACGCGCGCGAATACACGGTGCAGATGTCGGTCGAAGCCAACAGCCCGCTGGTTGGCACCACCATCACCGAGGCCGGTCTGCGCCAGCTGCCGGGACTGTACCTCATCGAAGTGGAGCGCCGCGGGCGGGTGATTCCCGCGGTGCCGCCCGAGGAACGGCTCGAGGCGGATGACCGGTTGTTGTTTGCCGGGGTGGTCGAATCCATCGTGGATCTGCACAAGATCCGCGGCCTGCGACCGGCCACCGACCAGGTCCTGAAAATAGATACACCGCGCGACGAGCGGCGCCTGATCGAGGCAGTGGTGTCCAACACCTGCCCGGTGGTGGGCAAGAGCATCCGCCAGGGGCGGTTTCGCGATGTCTACAATGCGGCCATCGTCGGAGTCGCGCGCAACGGTCAGCGGATCAAGCAGAAGATCGGCGACATTGTGTTGCGCCCCGGCGATACCCTGCTGCTGGTTACGCGCCCGTCGTTTGCAGAACAGCAGCGCAACTCGCGGGATTTCTTCCTGGTCAGCCTGGTCGAAGACACCGAACCCATGCGTCACGACAAGGCGCTTGCCGCCACGCTGATACTGCTGGGCATGGTGCTGCTGGTGGCCAGTGGTTTGCTGAGCATGCTGCAGGCGGCGATGCTGGCGGCCGGGCTGATGATTGTCACGCGCTGCACGCGCGGACGCATCGCCAGACGGGCGGTCGACTGGCAGGTGCTGGTGGTAATAGGGGCATCGTTCGGCATAGGTACTGCACTGCAAGCCACCGGGGCGGCCCAGACTATCGCAGCGTCGCTGATCGCGCTCACCGGTGACACACCGGTCTACGCCCTGGCCTCGATTTACCTGATCACCGCGCTGTTCAGCGCGGTGATCACCAATAACGTTGCCGCGGTGGTAATGTTCCCCATCGCGCTGGCTGCGGCGGACACCCTGCAGGTCAGCTTCACGCCGTTTGCGATCAGCATCATGATGGCCGCCTCGGCTAGCTTCGCAACACCGATCGGCTACCAGACCAACCTCATGGTCTACGGTGTGGGCGGGTATCGTTTCAACGACTACCTGCGTATGGGCGTACCGCTGACTGTCCTGGTGGGGCTGGTCACCGTGCTCCTGGCACCGCTGTGGTGGCCGTTCTGATCAGGTCAGCGCAAGCTGCAAAAGCATGCCCGACCACAGATGCAGGTTGTTGAGGGATAACCTAACCGGTTCGGCTGCCGTTCAGCGCACGCACGCCTCGTAGATCATGGCCGTGTACAGGCGCGCGGCCTGCAGGGTTTCCTGCAGGGAGACGTGTTCGGCGCGGGTGTGAGCAACCTCCAGCCGTCCGGGGCCGCAGATCACCGGCACCGACCCTTTCTGATAGAACAGATTGCCGTCGGAATGGGACCGGAAGGCGACCGGATTCCACTGCAGTCCGGCGGCATCGAAGGCGCGATGCAAGGGGGTGAGCAGGGGCTCCTCCGGCGCATTGTTGTAACCCGGCGCCCAGTACAGGTTCTCGTATTCGAGCTCGCAGCCGGGGTGGGTCGCGAGTGCCTTGGCGCGGGTTTCGTCCATGAACTGGTTGATCATGTCGATGGGGACGCTGGGCGGTGCGTGGATGTCGATGACCGCCTCGCACTGTTCGGCCACCATGAACAGGCCTGCGCCACCGCGGATTTCGCGTGTATTGACCGACAGCCCCTGGGCGAAATAGGTTTCGCCGCCGGCTTCGAGAATGTGCCGCATCCACTCCAGCATGGCGTGAATGGCGCTGGCGCCGATTTCAGGCAACGCCGCGTGCGCGCGGGTGCCGCGCGCCATCAGGCGGCATTCGTAGTAGCCGTAGTGATCAACGCAGGCGAGCAGGCCGGTGGGTTCCCCGATCACGGTCAGCGGCGCGCTGCGCGTCTCCAGGAGTGCCTCGGAGCCGTCGCCGTACTCTTCCTCACCGACCACCAGGGCCACGGTCAGGCCGCGCTTCAGCTCGATGCCCGACTGCGCGATCGCCACTACCGCCTCCACCATGGCCGCGCAGCCCGATTTCATGTCGGCGGTGCCCAGTCCATGCAGGATGTCGCCCTCGCGGTGGGTGCGTTGCTCCTCTTCGTCGATGATCGGCACAGTGTCGACGTGGCCGACCCACATAAGCGACGACGGCTGCGGGCCCAGTTCGATGATCAGGTTGGCGCGGTGGTCGCCCACGGGGGCGCCCGCCTCGGCCACGGGCTGGCGCAGATAACTGATACCGCTTTCCCTGAGGCGCGTCGCGAACACCTCCATGGCCGGCTCCTCGGCGAAGGAGGGGCTGTACTGTTCCACAGCCTCCGTCAGGAGGTGGATCAGACCTTGTTCATCCAGCCGGTCGAGAATCGTGTTGAGGTTTTCGGTCATGGAACGGTTCCCTGTTTCGATCTGTAGGGTCGGCTGGCGGCTGGCGGCTGGCGGCTGGCAATTCCCGCGCCTAGTCCTTGCGGCGGCGCAGGCGCCGGTAGCCCGGATGGTCGGTCAGGTTCTTGCTGAGATACACGTGGCGGTCCTCGTCTCGAAACCCATGGCGACGGAAGAAACTGATAGCAGTGGCGTTCTCGGCGTCAGTGTCCACGATCATCATACGGGCCCCGGCACGGATATAGGCATCGGTGATGGCGTCCATCAATTGAGTGGCGATCCCCAGGCGCTTGAGCTCCGGATCGACCGCCAGCCAGGTGAGATAGCCGTAGCTCCAGGCGCTGTGTCGCTTGTCGATCAGCGAACCGAGCGCGAAACCTGCCACCCGGCCCTCGTATTCGGCCACGAAACAGAAATCGCCGTCGGTGGAAAACAGGGTGATCGGCTCGTATTCGTCCCAGGTGCGGTACAGGCTCGGCCATTTGTCTGCGGTAAACACCGCCTCGCCCAGCGCGTAGACGGCCGGGATGTCCTCCAGTTCCATCTCGCGGACCTGGAACGACCTGTTGCTCGGGTTATGCATAGCCTGTCAGCGTTAGATAAGGGAGGGCTGCCTAGCGCCAGCGTACCGAAAAGTGCGGTGGCTGTCAGCACCCGGTTGCGATGCCGGTTGGTGGGCGTCGAAGCCCAAGGCGAGCGTCGCATGCAACGGCTCGCTGGAGCCCCGGCGTTTAGCGTGCGCTGCCCGCGCGGCAGGAAACCCCGGCGAGTCTCAGCGCTTGGTCAGCTTGTCGGTCGGCAGGATCATGTCGAAGCCGTTCATGTTGGCCGGTACCACGATAGTGTTGGCGCCCGTCTCTGCAAACTTCTGCAGCGTGAGGTTGAGTTCGTGCTGCAGGTACTCGGTTGTCAGAGTCTGGTTGATGATGTTGTTGGCATCGGCGATACCCTGGGCACGGATAGCCTCGATTTCGGCGTTCTTGCGCTCGATCTCGACCATGACCTGCTTGGCCTCCAGCCGCTTCTGGTTGGCAACTGCCTCACGGATCGATTCTTCGATAGAGGGATCGGTCAGGACCGAACGGATTACCACGCGGGTCACCTCGAACACACCGGGGTCGTTGCTGTCCAGGGTCTGCTGCAGGCGGGCCTCGATGGAATCAGCGATCTGTTCGCGTTTCTTGTGCATGGTAAGCGAGTCGATCTCGGCAACGGTTTCGTAGGCGGCGCGGCGAGCCTCGCGGTAAACCAGTCGGTAGGCCGGGAAATAGCTGTCCGATTCCTTGTCGTACTGGTGGGCATTGGCGTACTTGACATAGAGATCGGCGATCTGATCGCTGGCCGCCTTGTAGAAGACCGTGACATCCATGTCGCGCAACGAGAGATTGTCGGCCGCCTTGGGTGTCAGGTCGGTGAGATCGATAGCGATCTCCTTGCCGACAAACTCGGTGATCCGGGTGACCGCAGGTACTCGGAAATTCAGCCCAGGGGAGACTTCTTCGGGATTGACCTTGCCGAGGGTTTTTCTGACCCCTACGTTGCCTGACTCGATCAGAACAACCGTGAAATAGAGCAATGTAACGACCAGAACACCAAAAAATACTTTAGCAACGGAACGCATGGCCCGAATCCTCCCTGGCAATCCCAGACTGTTCATGAACAACTCGGAAACACGACCCTGTCTTCCGGATCGTTGAAAGCAACGGCTATCAGGAACTACTGATCGGCTCGCTGCCGTGTTTCTGTAGATAAGGCAGACAGTTGCGACGGCGGCCCCGGTACCATCCTGCGCGCAAACTGCACAGAGCGGGAAGAAGACGCCGGGCCGCTGTCTGCTCAGAGCGCTGATTTTGTGTTGGGGCGCTCGCCAGACCCGCGCATGAGGATAGAGGCCTTGCGGCAGGCGCTGCAGATACCCGGCTGCGCCAGGTTGCTCTCCATAGACGCCGACCGGTCACCACCGAAGTTCGGCAACAACTGCGTGTACCACAATCGCATGCGGGTCTGTTTGCGCCGTGAGAATTTCCATGCGTGACAGTCGGTTCCCCGCTAGCTGTAGCGTAACGACGACCCCTGCAAGTTACCCCTGGTCAATGGGTTATCGGTCTGTCGCCATCACACTGTCACGCATTGGCAACAGATAGGACCGTAATGACAGCCGATCGCGCGGGCCTGAATTCGCGACGCCCGAAAAAGTCCTTAAAAATCCTTGGGGCAGGAATCCTGGCACGCTTGTTGCCAAAGGCCTGCCTGGTAGTGGGTCGGTCCCGATTAATCCCCGCGAGCGAACAACTCGGGAGGGACAACGAGACTGTGACCGACCAGTGAACGCTTTGATCGCAGCCCGCTTTGCGATCACCGCCAACGCTTGCTGAGGCTCTTGTCAAGCCATAGCACTGTCGTCTTGCATTGGGGAACTGTTTATGGATTTATCTGCATCGCTCTCGAGATTGGTTACATTGACTTGCCTGACGTTGTTTCTTTCCGCATCTCTGGTTTCTCCGGCAGACGCGGGTTCGGGCAACGGAAAAGGATGGGGTAAAAAGCGTAAGGACGCGCAAAGCAACAGCGTACCAAGCATCAGTGGTGTGCCCGCCCAGAGTGTGGCCGAGGGCAGCGCGTATGTATTCCGGCCCAGCGCCAGCGATGCGGATGGCGACAGCCTGACTTTCAGTGTCCAGAACCAGCCCTCCTGGGCCAGTTTCAGTAGCAGCAGCGGACGCCTGTCCGGGACACCAACCGCTAATCATGTAGGTACCTACGATAACATCACGATAACCGTTAGTGACGGTTCATCCAGCGCCTCTCTGAGCCCATTCAGCATCACCGTGCTTGACAACGGC
>CP070738.1:1537684-1543087 GCA_020347685.1 Gammaproteobacteria bacterium
TTGGTCTGACGGTATTTCAACTGTTCCATTTTGTCGTACGAGAGCGCGGTATTACCGCATTCCCGGTTCAAGTGCGTTTTTGGTACTTAATGCTTCTTATCGTTGCGCTACCTGAACCGCTTCGGCTGATATATTGGATTCCCACGATAGGAACATGGGCGCAGATAATATTCGGCTACTGCGCTATGGCGCGGTTTGTGTCCTTATTTCCATGGAATCGCGATGAGCCGTTTTCGTTTGCGTTGGTGAAGAAAACGTTCCTTTCGCGTCCAGTCAGGGGCAGTGTTAAACAGGGCTTTGCGGCGAACACGGAAATTACAGAAAATACCTAACAAGCGCCGAGTTCGCACACCTTCCGGGCGGACCGGAACCGCGCTTACGCTCTACTGCTCACCACCGACTGTTTATGCAAGCCGGAATGCCGAAAACTCTACTGTGGAATCGTCTAATGGACGGGGAAGCTTACGGTGGTGCCATCCGTGCGGTTGTAAGCAAACGAAGGATATGAGAACACACGCATTGTGTGCCACGCTGCTTGTGGCAGTGACAACGGTGCTCGTCCCCGGGCAGACAACGGCTGACGAGATCCGGGTTGCGGTGGCGAGCAACTTCACGGATGCCATGGGCGCGATTGCCGAGCGTTTCGAGACAGGCACCGGACACAAAGTGACGTTGATCTCTGGTTCCACCGGCAAGCACTACGCCCAGATCAGGAACGGTGCGCCCTTCGATGCATTCTTTGCGGCCGACAGGCGTCGGCCGGAACTATTGGAGGAAGAAGGCGTTGCCCTGCCCGGCACCCGGTTCACCTATGCGGTGGGGAAGCTCGTTCTGTGGAGCCCGGAGAGGGGGATTGTGGATCCGGAAGCAGTTGTTCTTCAAAGAGGCGAATTTCACCACCTGGCGATTGCCAACCCGAAGCTTGCACCTTACGGCAAGGCGGCCGAGGAGGTGTTGCAGGCGCGCGGGCTATGGGCTCGGCTCAGCGGGCGGCTGGTGCGGGGCGAGAATATCGGCCAGGCTTTCCAGTTCGTCAAGAGCGGTAACGCAGAATTGGGCTTTGTGGCGTACTCGCAGCTGAAGCGTCCGAATCAGCCGATCGAAGGCTCGTTGTGGAACGTGCCGCAGGCGCTTTACACGCCCATCGAACAGCAGGCGGTACTGCTCAAGGACAGCGAGGCGGCCCGCAGTTTGCTGTCGTTTGTGCGCAGTGATGCGGCATTGATGATCATCCGTGATTACGGGTATGAAACGCCATAATGCTCAATGAATCCGACCTCACTGCCCTTGCGATTACGCTGAAGCTGGCGGGGCTCAGCACCTTGATCCTGTTGCTGCTCGGAACACCGCTCGCCTGGTGGCTGGCGCGCACCCGTTGGCGCTTCAAGTTCCTGCTCGAGGCGGTGGTAGCCCTGCCCCTGGTGTTGCCGCCTACCGTGCTGGGTTTCTATCTCCTCGTGGCCCTCGGTCCCCATGGTCCGGTGGGCGGTGCGATGGAAGCGCTGGGTGGCAGGCCGCTGGCCTTCACTTTTACCGGCCTGGTGATCGGCTCGGTATTCTACTCGATGCCGTTCGTGGTCCAGCCGCTGCAGGATGCCTTTACCGCGGTAGGTCGGCGCCCGCTGGAGGTGGCGGCCACCCTTCGGGCCTCGCCGCTGGACCGTTTCTTTACGGTGGCCCTTCCCTTGGCGCGTGCCGGTTTTTTTACCGCGGCGGTGCTCGGGTTTGCCCACACCCTGGGTGAGTTCGGTGTGGTGCTGATGATAGGCGGGAACATACCCGGCGAGACCCAGGTGGTGTCGATCGCCATCTACGACCACGTTGAGGGACTGGAATACACCCACGCCCACTGGCTCTCGGCGGGGCTGCTGTTGATGTCGTTTCTGATGCTGGCAGCGGTATACGCCCTCAACCGCCGTTTCAGAGTAGTGCAACCATGAGCATCGAGGTGCGCTTCCGAATCGACAGGGGCGAGTTCTCCCTGGATGTCGACCTGAGTGTTCCTGCCCATGGGGTCACCTCGCTGTTCGGCCCTTCGGGTTGTGGCAAGACCACACTGCTGCGCGCCATCGCGGGGCTTGAGCGTCATCGCGATGGTTTTCTGAAAGTGGGTGATATGATTTGGCAGGCGGCTGAGCGTTTCGTGCCGCCGCACCGGCGTCCGCTCGGCTACGTATTCCAGGAGGCCAGTCTGTTCGCGCACCTGAGCGTGCGACGTAATCTGGAATACGGTGTCAAGCGCGTACCGGAAGATCAGCGCAGGGTCGCTTTGACGCAGGCTATCGATCTGCTGGGAATCGGGCCGCTGCTGGAACGTAGACCCGATCGTCTCTCCGGCGGCGAGCGCCAGCGGGTGGCGATAGCCCGGGCGCTGGCCGTCAGCCCGCGCTTGCTGCTGATGGACGAGCCGCTGGCAGGCCTGGATGTGAACCGTAAGCAGGAGATTCTGCCCTACATCGAGTCGCTGCATAACCAACTGGATATTCCGGTGATCTATGTTAGCCATTCCCCCGATGAAGTGGCACGTCTGGCGGATCATCTGGTGTTGCTGGAGGCAGGCCGTGTCGTGGCGACCGGCGGCATACATGAAATGTTGACCCGGCTCGATTCCCCGCTTGCCCACGGTACTGATGCCGAGACGCTCATCGAAGCCGCCGTTGCGGGGCACGACGATACCTATCATCTGACCCATCTGGACTTTGCCGGCGGCCGTTTTACCGTGGTACGCAAGCCACTGCCGGTGGGCAGCACAGTGAGACTGCGGGTCGCCGCCCGCGACGTCAGCCTCACCCTGGAGCATCAGTCCGGTACCAGTATATTGAATATCTTTCCCGCAACCGTTGACGAACTCATCCCCGAGGGGGAGGCCCAGGTGATGGTCCGACTGATGGTGGGGGGTGTGCCCATGTTGGCCCGCGTTACGCGAAAGTCCGCCTCGGTACTGGATCTGAGACCCGGCAAGCCCGTTTATGCTCAAGCGAAAAGTGTCGCACTGCTGTCCTGATGCCCACTCGGTGCGCAAGCGCGTGTCGTTCGGCGGCCGGTGCCTACAATGACCCGATTGAAACTGCCCCTGAACGATTGCCAGTCCGGCCTGTTTGCACGGCAGCTGAAACACGAGCTGGAGCATCTGCAAGCTGGAACGCTGCCTCTGGAGCAGGCCACCACACAGGGCGGGCAGGTCGATGACAGCAATATCTCCGCCAACGTTATAGAGGTGCGCGAGGACGGTGGCTGGATTCGCGCCCGGCTGGGAATCTTCTTTAACGAGATTGTCGGTGGTTGCAGCTGCGGCGATGATCCGCTGTCGGTCAATGCGTATTGCCAGATTCAGGTATCGATCAACAGGGCAAGCGCAGAGGCGGATTTCGCGGTGATTCCCGAGTGAAGCCTGACCTTGTGTTTCCGCTGCGCTCGAATGGTAGCGGTGCGCGCCGGACCGTTACTGGCGGTACCAGCGTTTGCCGAGTGCCTTGTACACGCGCTGCGGGTACCAGGTCTTGCCGACACTGCCGTTGTAGCGCGCCAGTGCGCGGGTGCGATTGCCGCGTTCGCGGTCGAGGTAGTGGCGCAGGATGGTGCAGCCCATGCGCAGGTTGGTGCGGATGTCGAACAGGTCGTCGTCGGGACGACCGATTTCGTCCAGCCAGAACGGCATGACCTGCATCAGACCGCGTGCGCCGGCGTGTGAGATCGCGAAGCGGTCGAAATTGCTCTCGATGTCGATCACCGCCAGCACCAGTTCGGGCGGCAATTCGGCGCGGGTGGCCTCGTAGTGGGCCGTCTTCAGGATCAGCAGGCGTTCCTGCGGATCCGGGACCTTGCGGTCGAGACGCCGGGACATGTCGGTCAGCCAGACTTCGGCATCGAAGCGGTCGGCAAAACTGTCCGAGGAATCGATCGCCTGGATAAGAATGTGACGCAGTTCGTCATCCGGTCGTTCCGTGGTGGCGGCCTGGGCGCCTACCAGGCACAGGCTCAGTGCACCTGCAACCAGGGTCCGGGCGACGGCCCGCAGCCGTGTGCGTGTTACCGCGCGCGGCTCAGCCAAGCTGGTCCCTGAGGAATGCCACGATCTCGTCGCCGGCAATGGTGCGGTTCTCGCCGCCGCGTCGCGCCTTGTATTCCACCAGTCCCTGATCCAGGTTTTTTTCACCGATTACAACCCGATGTGGTATGCCGATGAGTTCCATATCGGCAAACATGACGCCAGGCCTTACGTCGCGGTCGTCGAAAATCACTTCGATACCCGCATCCTGCAGCTCCCGGTACAGCTCCTCGCAGGCTTCCCGCACCCGCTGGGACTTTTTCTGGTTCATGCCGAGCAGCGCGACCTGGAACGGCGCCAGCGCCGCCGGCCAGATAATGCCTTGCTCATCATGGTGTTGCTCGATGGCCGCGGCCACTACACGGGATACGCCGATGCCGTAGCAGCCCATGGTCATGACACTTTCCTTGCCGGACTCATCCAGGACGCTGGCTTTCATGGCCTGGCTGTACTTGTCGCCGAGCTGGAAGATATGGCCGACCTCGATGCCGCGCGCGATGCGCACCTCGCCCTTGCCGTCCGGGCTGGGATCGCCGTCGACCAGGTTGCGGATATCCACCGCCAGCGGCTCGGCGCAGTCGCGCCCCCAGTTCACGCCGGTGAGGTGCTTGCCGTCTTCGTTCGCCCCGCACACGAAGTCAGCCAAGTGTGCCGCGGCGCGATCGGCGATCACCGGAATGTCCAGGCCAACCGGTCCCAGCGAGCCGGGTGCACAACCGGCCACTGCCTGCACCTGGGCGTCGCTGGCGAAGCTGAGCGGTGCGGCGACCTGGCGCAGTTTCTCGGCCTTGACGGTATTGAGGGTGTGGTCACCGCGCAGGCACAGTGCCACCACGCCGCCGTCGCTGCCTTCCACCAGCAGGGTCTTGATGCAGTCCTCGGGCGCAACGCCGAGTCCCTGGGAGACGTCCTCGATTGTGTGTTTGCCGGGGGTATCGACGCGCTGTGTCTGCGCGCCCGGTGCGGGCCGGTCGCCCTGCGGTGCCAGGGCCTCGGCCAGTTCCAGGTTGGCGGCGTAATCGCTGGCGGTGGAGAACACGATGGCGTCCTCGCCGGAGTCGGCCAGCACGTGGAACTCGTGCGAAAGGGCGCCGCCGATGGCGCCGGAGTCGGCCCGCACGGCGCGGAAGTCCAGGCCCAGGCGCGTGAAAATACGCGTATAGGCGTCGTACATCACCCGGTAGGTCTCGGCCAGCGAAGTCTGATCCAGATGAAACGAGTAGGCGTCCTTCATCAGGAACTCGCGCGCGCGCATGACGCCGAAACGCGGCCGGATCTCGTCGCGGAACTTGGTCTGGATCTGGTAGAAATTGACCGGCAGCTGCTTGTAGCTGCGGATCTCGCGCCGTGCCAGG
>CP070738.1:1543187-1547702 GCA_020347685.1 Gammaproteobacteria bacterium
GGCCCCAGCGATGGATAACCGCAATACGGGGCTCAACCGAGCCCCGTATTGTGCCCGAGGGATGCCGGATACGACAGTCTAGAACTGGTAGCCGATACCCAGGTTGATGCCGTCTTCCTCATCCACATTGCCCTCGTTGTCCTGTTTCTGATAGTCCGCCTTCAGGACTACATCCGGGTGTGGCCAGTAGTTGAAACCGGCATTGTATTGCTTCTTCTCGGAGTCCGAACTGCTGCCCGCCTCGTTGTCCCACTGGCTGTAGCGGACGAACACACCAAATTCCGGTAGCAGTTTGTAGGAGGGCTCGACGTAGAACCCATCCTGTTCGTCCCGGCCGGCCGCGCGGGCCCCGTCCCCGTCGATATCCCAGCGGGCATAGAGCGCGCGCAGTCCGAGCGGTCCGCGCTGGATGTCGGCGTGAGCCTCGTACAGCCAGGCACTCGCGTCATTGTCGAGGCCCTGGGTGATGTTTTCCTGGTACTGCACGGTGGCGGCAAGTTCGACGCCGGCAATGCCGTTCCATTTCACCCGGGCCGTACTGGCGAGATCGTGCGCGTCGGCCTCACTGGTTTTCTGCCGGCCGCTGCGGATGTTATAGCTGTCGGTTTCCAGGCCTTCGTGGACGCCGAAGTTGTAGCTCCAGCCGGGTGCGATCTCACCGGTCAGTTCCGCGCCGCCCGCCCACCACGTGGTCGGGATGATGTTGCGTTCTACCGGGTTACGTTCTACCCCATAAAAGGTCGGCGGTTCATGGGTTTCGTTCAGAATGCCGACCGGTATCAGGAACAGGCCACCCTTGACGTGCTGGCTCGGTGTCAGGTCGTATTCGATATAGGCCTGTTCGAGTTCGATTTCGCCATCCTCTCCATCACCGCTGATGGCGTGCTCAAGTTCCAGCTCCGACCAGAAACGCAGGCGGTCGGTGAACTGGTGCCCGAAAAAAAGCACAAAGCGATGGAAATCAATTTCTTTCTTGCGCCCATCATCGGTATCCAGGTTGTTGTAATGGAGCTCGCCGTAACCCCCGATCTGGGTCCTTTCTGCCCAGCTAGCTGTCGTCGAGGTGGTGTCGCGGCTCTGCTCGGCCATTTCCACTGCAGCTTCGGCCTTCTCCTCGGTCGTTTTCTGCCCCTTTTTCAGTGCTTCGATCTCGCGCTGCTGTTCCTGGATGATGCGCCACATTTCCTCCTGGCTGGGCAGTTCCGCCGCGATCGACAGGCCGCTGGTGGCCAGCAGGGCGGTGCTAAGGCCGATACCGGCGCAGCTTGCACGTCTCATTAAAGTGTTCTCCTGTATCAGTACGGGTGGGGTTTTGAACTGAGCGGAGCATATACGAAAAATTAAACTAAATGCAAATGATTCGTATTAAGATATTGTTTTTTCCTTTGGGGCTTGCCAGTGATGGGGTGTAAAGGAGGAGAGGAAGGGAAAATATTACTGTCAGGCGGGGCGCAGCACGGCCAGCAGCACCACCGCTATCAGCACCAGGGCAGGGAATTCGTTGAACCAGCGGTAGAAAACACCTGAACGCGTGTTCTGTTGCAGCTTGAACCGCCTGACCAGAGCGCCACAGTACAGGTGGTAGGCGATCAGGGCTGCGACAAGTATCAGCTTGATTTGAAGCCATATTTCTGTCACCGGCCAGTGCCAGGCCGCGATTAGCCAGACGCCGAACAGCGCCGTCAGCAGCGCGCCGATGGTCATGATGGCGAACAGCTTGCGCTCCATAACCACGAACCGTTCGTGCCCGGGCTGATCCTGACAGTCGGCGTGATACACGAACAGGCGCGGGAGATAGAACAGGCCTGCGAACCAGGTCACCATGAAGATTACGTGCAACGCCTTGATCCAGAGCATGGTCAGCCTCCGGCTGGTTGTGGGTCGGGTTTGCTCTCGCCCTGCAGCAGACTCAGCACCAGGGTGCGGATATGGTTCAGGTCGAGTGCGCCCGTGTGGGTTTCGAGCACGCGTCCATCCGGTGCGACCAGAAACGTGGTCGGGGTCAGACGCACATCCCCGAACGCGCGGGCGGCTTCGCCGCGAATGTCCAGGGCCACAGGGTAGGGAATCTGTTTGCCTCGGCTCACCGCGATCACATAACTGGGAGGATCGTAGGGCATCGCGATAGCGATGATCTCCAGACCGTGCCCCGCCAGCTCCCTGTGCAAGGCGCTAAGCTTGGCAATGTCGTCGATACATACTGTGCAGCTAACAGACCAGAAATTGATCAGTACGGGGCGACCGCGCAGTTCGGCGATCTGAAGCTGTTCGCCTTGCAGCGTGGTCAGCGCAAGTTCCGGGGCCCGGCCGGGTCCGGAGGGCGTGAGCCAGGCGAACGCCGCCCCAGCGGCCAATGCCAGCGCGAATATGCCAATGATCAGATGCCTGGGTCGCATGATAGCCGGATGGTAGCGCTTTCGTGCCGCGGCCGGAACCGGTTCAGCGTGGGCTGTCTTCCGTGTGCTCTTGTGGCGCGTGGAGGTCGGTGTGTCTGGTGTTGGGGCGCTGCGGCAGAAAATTCAGTGCCAGCACGCGGTAGATCGGTTCCGGGCAGACAAACCGCGACGTCACGTAGGCAAGAAATGCGGTCGCCATCAGTGGCAGCAGCAGATCGTGGTTGTCGGTCATTTCCATAACAATCACGAACGCGGTGATGGGAGTCTGCACCACCCCGGTGAAATAACCCACCATGCCGAGAATGATGATGGCGGCGACGGGCAGTTCAGGCATCCAGCGCGCCAGTTCGGCGCCCACGCCCGCACCGGTGGCCAGTGACGGGGCGAAAATTCCGCCGGGAATTCCGCTCAGATACGAAAACGTGGTCGCCAGCATTTTCATCGCCGGGTAGCTGGCCGGCAACTCGCTGCTGCCTGTAATAATGGCCTGCGCTTCCTGGTACCCGGTGCCATATGCCGTGTTTCCGGACAGTAGCCCGGCGGTTGCGATGCCGAGCCCGCACAGTGCCGCGACCAGCAGGGCGCGGCGTCGCAGCAGCGGTGCAATGCGCCTCGAACCCTGAATCAGCACCGTACTGAACAAGCCGCCCAGCAATCCGCCGACGATTCCGCACACCAGAATGGGGACCAGGATCTGGGACGGATCGAGTGCCGCCGAGGTCGAGCCGAAGTAGGTGTAGTCGCCCTGGATCGCTACCGCCGTGATGCCGGCCAGGAACACTGCGGTGAGCAGCACGCCGCTGGTGCGTTCCTCGAAGGAACGACCCATTTCCTCTACCGCGAACAGTATGCCCGCCAGCGGTGTGTTGAAGGCTGCCGCAATGCCGGCCGCACCGCCCGCCAGAATCAAGCCGCGGTCCATGTAATGATGCGGAAACTTGCCGAACCGCCCAAGCGCGAACATGATCGAAGCGCCGACGTGCACCGTGGGCCCCTCGCGACCGATCGACGAGCCACTCACCAGTCCCACCAGCGTGAGCAGAATCTTGCCGAACGCGATGCGCAGAGACAACAGCGCGGTGCGCGACACATGCTCCTGCATCTGCAGGGCCGCAATCGACTGGGGAATCCCGCTGCCTTCGGTGCCGTGGAAAAATTTCCGCGTCAGCCAGGACACCAGCACCAGCCCGAGCGGACACACCAGAAACGGGGCGTAGGGCGACACCTCGATGAGCGCGTGGAACCAGTCGTTGGCGTGCTCGGAGCTGATGGCGAAGCCGGTGGCGACCAGGCCTACGATCACGGCCCCGGTCCAGAACAGGATACGGATTTTCCAGGCGTCCGGAGAGAGCAGGGCTTTGCCCGAACTGCGCAGATGATGCAGCATCAGATTATCGGTACTTCGAATGACAGCGGGGTTTCGCCGGCGCGATACTGTTTTCTCCAGCCCGTGCACGCAATTGCCGCGCATGGACAACCTTCCCGATTGTGCGGACAATACCGCCGGGCATAGCTGCGCCCGCACGTATTTCGCTATCGAAGCCAGGATGAAGTGCAGATGATCAAGGTTGGCGTTGTCGGTGGAACCGGCTATACGGGGGTCGAATTGCTGAGGCTGCTTGCCCTGCACCCTGAGGTGCAGCTTCGGGCAGTCACCTCGCGCGGCGAGGCCGGCACCCGGGTGGCCGACCTGTTTCCCAATTTGCGCGGTTACATTGACCTGGAGTTCAGCGAACCGGATGTCGCCGTTCTGGCCGCCTGCGACCTGGTGTTTTTTGCCACCCCGAACGGTATTGCCATGGGCATGGCGCGGGCGTTGCTCGACAGCGGGGCTCGCATTATCGACCTGGCCGCGGACTTCCGGCTGAAGGATCCGCAGCTGTGGAAGCAATGGTACGGGATGGAGCACGCCTGTCCTGACCTGCTGCAGGAGGCCGTTTATGGCTTGCCGGAAACGAACCGGGCAGCAATCGCCGAGGCCCGGCTGGTGGCCAATCCGGGCTGCTACCCCACCGCGGTGCAGCTGGGTTTCCTGCCCTTGCTGGAGGACGGATGCATCGACGCTGAGGCGCTGATTGCGGACTGCAAGTCGGGCGTCAGTGGTGCAGGCCGCAAGGCG
>CP070738.1:1547802-1552600 GCA_020347685.1 Gammaproteobacteria bacterium
TAGCCCGGTGGTAGCGCGATCAGACCGCCGTTTTCAGCGAAACAGGGGTGCGCGTTGTCGAGCTCCCGCATCAGCGGTGCGAGTTCCGCCAGTGTCTTGCTGGTAACCGGAATCACCGGAACGCCGGCTTTGCGCAGCCGTTCCAGTGCCGGCAGCGCCGCCGAGAAGCTGTAGCTGTGGTGATCCAGCAGCGTGCCATCGAGGTCTGTGAACACCAGCAGCGGCAGCTCCGGGGGACGGAAGGCTATCGGCTGGTGGGGGTCTTGACGGGGTATGGCATCAACCATTGCGCTGCAAGCTCGTGCTGCCTGGAATCGGGGTATTGTCAGCCCTGCAGCGTCTGATTTCCACTCGTTGGGATGCTGTTGCGTGCTGGCGGTGGCACCAGACTATGCGCAAAGCAAAGCAAAGCCCGGCCCGCACACTGCGCGGGCCGGGCCGGGAGGAATACGGGATGCAGTGCCGCACCCCGGTTTTGGAATCGCTGGGTTACCAGCGCTTCCGGTGCGCCGCTAACGATCTCAGGCGGCGGCTTCCGCCGCCGCCGACTTCATGGTGCCCGCGAGTACTCCATAGACGCTGGTCCAGGCCTCCTTGACGTCAGCCGTGAAGCCCTCACCCAGGCCCTGCTGCAGGGTCCACAACAAGGCGGCCCCGACGGTGTCGTAGTGCTCGTCCTTGACGCCGTAGCCGACGTGGCGCACGCCGAGCTGCTGCACGGCCGGCACAATGGCTTCCAGGCGGTCCAGGGCCGCGACCGCGGTGCTGATCATGCGCATCAGTTTCCTGCCCTGTTCCTCCATGTCGCCCTTGAACAGGGACTTGAGATCGGGGTCCAGCTCGAACAGGCGTCCGTAAAACAACTCGGCGGCCTTGTCGGAAATGGGCAGTACCTTTTCCCAGGAGCTTTTTACCAGCATGGTTTGTTCGGGTGTCATGATTTTACCTCTCTTGTTGAATGTAATAGACGGCCAGGGCGGTCATGTAGTCGACCGCCGCCCTGACCTGTGCATCGCTTAGTTCCGGGTTGCCGCCACGCTCCGGCATCAGGGTGTCATCGGGGCCGAAGAAGCCGTTGATGGCGTGCGCGTAGAGCACGGATTTGCCTTTTGCGAGCCGCTCGCGCCAGTCGGCGGGCTTCATGGGGACCGGGGCCCCGGCGACGCCGTAGCCGTGACAGCCCTCGCAATTGGCTATCCATACCGAGCGCCCCTCGCCGAGGCCGGCACCCCGCAGCTGCGGGTAAACACCGGGATCGGCAGCGGCCGTGACCGAGGCCGCCAGTGCGCACAACAGGATTGCCGGGCGTGGCGCGGCGGGCATGGTCTAGCCGTCCAGCGGAATGCGGATCACCACGCCGCCCATGACATCACCGAGCTTGAAATCGCGCCGCGGCGAATCCTTGTGCTCGTTGTGGCAGGACACGCACACCGGTGCTACGCCGGTGTCGGCGTACACGGCGGTGAAGTACTTCTTGCCGCCCAGTGTTTCCTCGGTGTAGTAGTTCTGGCCCTTGTTGTCGGCGACGTATTTCAGGCCGGCTTTTTCCGCCTCGGTTTTGGGCGCATTCTGTTTGTTGACCGGCCACAGCGACTGCAGGGAGTAGCTGAAATTCACATCGGGCATGTCCTCGGCACGCTTGGCGACCAGTTCCGAGCCGAACCGGAACATCTGTGCCGGCAGCACCAGGGCTTTGTCGTCCTCGAAATGTTCGCTGGCCTTGATGACCTTGTCTTTCTTCACCAGACGGTTGACGATCTTGCGGGTGTAGATGGTGCGGTCGGAGTCCATCACCAGGTGCAGGGCGTCGGCCATCGCCTTGGGAGTGATGGATGGCGTGGAACCGGCGTCGGTGCCGGCGATGGCCGTGGTGAGCGCGATCGCCGAGGCGGCCACGCCCAGAGCCAGTACTGTTTTACGCGAGTGTTTCATGATGACTTCTCCTGTCCCGTAGTTTGTCGTGCCTGAATCGGGGTGCTGCCCCGGGTTGAAAAATCAGTTGTCTTCCAGTTCGGCGGTCTCCTGCAGTGCCCGCTCGTGATCGCGCCGTGCCAGCTCCATACTTTCGACCTGCACTGCAGGCGAGCCGACGAAGTTGTTTTCGATCAGCGCCGGGTCAGCCAGCGCATCGATGGAAAAGCCCAGTCCGTGACAGTGCAGGCAGGCCGGGCGCAGCATTTTGGCGTTCGGCGACAGGGTGGCGTTCTGGTTGTGCTCCACCATGATGCGGCTCATCCAGTCGTTGACATCGAAATCGACTCGCGGCATGTGACAGGAAGCGCAGGACACGCCGCTGCCGGCCGGCAGCTCACCCGCCAGTTCCCGCTCCCAGAGGTCGAAATGCGGGGAGTCTTTGTACGCCAGGCTGTGAGAATCGTTATGGCAGGACAGGCAGGCGTCGACCGCCGCCTGTTGGACGTCGAAACGGTGGGCGCCGTGGCAGCTGGTGCAGAGCAGTCGTTCGTGTCCGGCTTCGGCCCGCATGGGCAGCCGTGCCTGCGCCGGCGTCATGGGCGGCAGATCCACTGCCAGGCGCATGCCGTGCTTGCCACGCTTGAAGCGTTGCAGCTCCAGGTCGTGACACTGGCCGCAGGCCCGCGCCTGGTCGGGCTGATCGGTCCAGGCTGCCGGCTGGCCACTCTCGTCCGCTGGCTGATGGCAGGCCGAGCAGTTGACCCCCGAGCGGGCGTGGGCGGTTTCCAGCCAGTCATGCTGCAGATCTGCATCGGAAGCCTGCGCCGTTGGAGCATCGGCCTCATCCGCCGCGAGCTCGCGGACCGGGTAACGATCCGCCGGGTAGTTCATGAGCTCGTCCAGCCGCGCGGCGAACTCGCGTTCCGGTAGTCGCGCTGTGTCCAGCAGCGGTGGTTCATCAAGGTGCTTGACGAGAAAGTCGGTGTACAGGGCGCGGTTGTTGTGGAAGTTGTGGCAGCCCGAGTCCTTGCAGGTGTCGAACTCCATGCCCGCGTGGCTGGGGCGGTCCTTACCGATTTCTGCGTGGCAGTGAAAGCAGAAGTCGGTTGGCTGAGTCAGTCCGTTGTTGTGCGTGATATCCGGCTGGTGTTCGGTGTGACAGCTGACACAGGCCAGCGCGTTGATGTTCTCCAGCCGATCGGCGTTGCGGGGATCCTTGAATTTGCTGGCCGGATGCGAATCGAACGGCTTTTTGCGATCCTCCCCGTGGCAATTGATACAGGCGTCCTGCAGCACTTCGCCCCCGGCCAGCGGCTCGCTGTGACAGGCCGCACAGGCGAGCTCCAGCTGGTGGTGACCGGCGGTGAGCGGCCCCGGCATGAACAGTGTCTGGTCGTTGCCTTTCAGCATCGCATAGCTCATACCCGCGACCAGCGCAGCGCTCAGCGCACTCCAGATCAGCCACAGCCGGTATTTGCTGTTCGCCATAGGTCAGAACCAGTACGTCTTGAATATGTGGAAGCCGAGCAGGGCCGGCAGCGGCCACAGCAGCAGGATGTGCAGCCACAACGACACTTCACGCGTGCGCCGGGCGCGGGCGCGCGGCAGAATTTGTTGCAGGCCGATGACGCCGCTGGCCGCGGCACCGACCAGCAGCAGTGCGAGGAAGTTCAGCATCAGCAACAGGTTGAGGTTGTAGCCGAGGCGCAGGCCGGTGTGGCCGATCAGGGTGATCACCGCCAGGGTGCCGAGCAGCACATGCACCAGTCGCCAGCCGGCGAAGGCGCCGAAAGAAAAACGCGTCAGACGCTTGCGCAGACTGATAATGCTGACCAGTGCGCCGATGCCGAGCAGGGTGAAGCCGCTGATCTGTTTCAGCAGACTGTCGCGCCACAGCAGGTCCCAGCGCACTGGCACCTGTACACTGTCCGGAAACGGAATCGCCGGGCTCAGCAAGAACGCCAGCGCTGCCACCAGCGTGACAATTGCGGTCCACAGCAGGGTACGGCTGCCGGGCTCCGCCGCGACCTCCTGTGCGCCGGCCAGTTCTGCCACCAGGGGCCTACAGCTGCCACACACGCTGGAAGCGCCGGTGTGCGCGCACAACGCCTCCACGCTGCCGTGGCCGGTCTGGATCGCCTGCGACAGGGTGCCGCGCGTCACGTTGGTGCACTGGCAGACCACCGCGCCGGCCGGCCAGTCGGCCACGTCCGCGGCCGCCTGTTCGGGCCACAGGCGCCCGGTTTTCAGGAAACGGCGTTGTTGCCAGGGCCAGATGTAGCGCGTGTGCTGCACCGCTTCCTGCACCCGGTTGATTTCCGGCCAGTCGCCATAGGCGATGGCGCCTACCACCCGGTTACGCCGCAACACGAGTTTGCGATAACCGCGGCTGTCAGCACCGCGGAACACCAGCGTCCTCAACTGTGATGTGACTTCGCCTTCACCGGTGCAGCCGATGCTGAACACCTTGACACCCGCGACCTTGAGCCGGGTGGCGGCCTGCGAGCCGGGATAACGCGACTCGCCGCCGTGTATGCAGTGGGCGGCAACACCGGCCTGCTCCAGCCCCGGGGCCACCAGGCCGTACACCTGGTCGCGGTGCTCGGCGCATTCGCCGACGGCGTAGATGTGCGGGTCGCTGGTCTGCATCTGGTCGTTGACCCGGATCCCGCGTCCCACCGACAGACCGGCGTCCCGCGCCAGTTCGATGTTGGGGCGAATGCCGGTAGCGACCACCAGGGTGTCACATGGGATGTCGCGCCCCGAGCGCAACTCCACTCCGGCAACGCTTGCGTCGCCGAGGACGCGTTTCACCGAGTCACTCAATACCACCCGGACGTGCAACGCCAGCATGCGTTCGCGCAGCAGCTCTGCGGCGCCTTCA
>CP070738.1:1552700-1557590 GCA_020347685.1 Gammaproteobacteria bacterium
CAAGCCGCCAAAGCGTGAGGTGCCTGCCTTGGACCTGTTCCCCGTGTTTCTGGATCTGGAAAATCGCGATTGCGTGGTGGTCGGCGGCGGCAAGGTGGCGGCACGCAAGGTTGGCTTGCTGCGACGGGCGGGTGCGCGGGTCGAGGTGGTCGCGCCCGAGCTGTGCAGCGAACTGGCGCAGCTGGCGGCGGACTCCAGCATTAGCCATCGTGCGCGTGCCTTCCAGGCGGACGACCTCGATAACAAGGTGCTGGTCATCGCAGCTACCAACCACGAGGCCGTAAACCGCAGCATTTCCGAATTGGCGAGGGAGCGCAACATCCCGGTGAACGTCGTGGACCAGCCGGAGTTATGCAGTTTTATCGTGCCTTCCGTTATCAACCGTTCGCCGGTGCAGGTGGCCGTATCGACAGGAGGCGCGTCGCCGGTGCTGGCGCGCCTGCTGCGGGCGCGCCTGGAAAGCTACGTGCCGGCGGCATACGGTCGTCTGGCGATGCTGGTGGAGAGCTTCCGGGAAAAGGTGAAACGGCGTTTCACCACCCTCGAGCAGCGACGCCAGTTCTGGGAGAACGTGCTGCAGGGTGAGGTGGCGGAGCTGCTGTTCGCCGGCCGTGAGCAGACCGCGCGCGAATGCCTGGAAAACGCGCTCCAGCAGTCTGAGGACGTACCGCATCCGATCGGCGAGGTATACCTGGTCGGCGCCGGGCCCGGCGATCCCGATCTGCTGACCTTCCGGGCTCTGCGCCTGCTGCAGATGGCCGATGTCATTGTCTACGACCGGCTGGTTGCGCCACCGATTCTCGAACTGGCGCGCCGCGAGGCGGAGCGTATCTACGTGGGCAAGGAGCGCGACAAGCACACCCTGTCCCAGGAAAACATCAACCAGTTGCTGGTGCGCCTGGCCAAGGAGGGCAAGCGGGTAGTGCGCCTGAAGGGCGGTGATCCGTTTATTTTCGGCCGTGGCGGTGAGGAGATCTCCACGCTGATGGACAACGGTGTCAGCTTCCAGGTGGTGCCGGGTATCACGGCGGCGTCCGGGTGTGCAACCTATTCGGGGATTCCGCTCACGCACCGGGATTACGCCCAGTCGGTGGTGTTTGTCACCGGTCACCTACAGGACGGTTCGGTCGACCTCAACTGGAAGGCGCTGGCTCACCCGAACCAGACCATTGTGTTCTACATGGGGCTGCACGGTGTAGGTGTGGTGTCCGCGCAATTGATCGAGCACGGCCTGCCGGCGACCACACCGGTGGCGCTGGTGCAGCAGGGAACCACCCAGAACCAGCGGGTCATCATAACCGACCTGCAGGCGCTGGAGCAGACGGTCGCGCGCGAAGCCGTCAAGCCACCAACTATCATCATCGTCGGTCAAGTGGTGCAGCTGCACGAAAAACTCGACTGGTTCCACCCGCTGCCCGGCGCCAACCCGCGTCCGTTCGGTGGTACCCCGCACCTGTAATGGACGCTGCTTTCTGGCATCAGCGCTGGCAGGATAATCTGATCGGGTTCCACCAGGCCGATATCAACCCTCACCTGCAGAGCTTCTGGCCGCGGCTCGGGCTGAGGCCAGGCGATGCGGTATTCGTGCCCCTGTGTGGCAAGAGTCGTGACATGCTGTGGCTCGGCGCCCGGCACCCGGTGCTGGGCGTGGAACTCAGCCCGATTGCAGTGGAGGCGTTTTTCACCGAGGCCGGACTCGTGCCGCGACAGGGCGAGGAACACGGATTTTCTGTCTGCGAGACGGACCGCTTGCGTCTGCTGTGCGGTGATTTCTTCGATCTTGTGCCGCAACAGCTCCGGGGCGTGCGTGGTGTCTATGACCGTGCCGCGCTGATTGCCTTGCCCGCGCATCTGCGCGGCCGCTATGTATCGCGGCTGAACGAACTGGTGCCGGTCGGGGCAGCCATGCTGCTGGTGACCATGGAATACCCACAGGCCGAGATGGATGGCCCGCCGTTTGCGGTCGACGAAGCGGAAGTCCATGGGCTATTCGCCGACAGCTGGTCGATCGAACGCGTCTACCAGCAGGATGTGCTGGCGAGTGAGCCCAAATTCCGCCAGCGTGGCTTGTCGCGCCTGAGCGAAAAGATATTTGTCCTGCAGCGTTAGTACGCAGTTTTCGCACCCCGCGAAATCTGGGCCAGTCGGGCAGCTGTCCCACTTGGAAATCCGCCTAAGACGCGCGCACCCCATCAGGCAAGAACCGTTATCCGTTTCACGTGACACGCCTGCCCGATGCCGTGCTCGTGCCGTTGCCCGGATCATTCCGCGAGTCTCTATTAAGCATTTGAATCTAAATTAATTCTGGCTGGTGCCGCTACAGGAACTGCAGTTCGGCTGCGTCAGTGGTCGGAATTAATTGCGAGATGTATCAATAAGTTAAAAGGATGTGCGGACATGAACAGGACGTTTTCTGAGCATACCGGTGTGCCCCGTTCAAAGGTGTTTTTCCCGCTTCTGGCTTCCCTGCTGCTGGCCTGTGCCGGGTGGTACAGCTCGCTGGCCGCCGCGGCCGGTGCCGACGCCGTGCTGCTCATGGACAGTTCCGGAAGCATGGCCAAGAACGATCCCGGCAAGTTGCGCGTGCCGGCCGCGAAAATGTTCATGTCCCTGCTGGGCGAACAGGACCGCATCGGACTCATCAGCTTCAGCGACAACGGTTACCCGGTGCTGCATCTCACGGCACCGTCGAGCGGCAACAACGCCCGCATTCTGGCCTCTGCCGACAAGGTTTCGTCGCGTGGTGTCTATACGAACCTGTACGCGGCACTCGCCAAGGGCGTCGCCATGCTGGACAAGGAAAGCCGGCCTGAGCGTGACCGGATACTGGTGCTGATGTCGGACGGAAAGATGGATGTCGGCGACACGGACGAAGACTGGGCGTTGACGCAGAAACTGCAGGGCGACCTGCTGCAGTCGGCCAAAGACAAGGGTATCAAGGTGTATACCATCGCCTTCACCGAGGCCTCCGATGTTGAACTGTTGAGGCAGGTCGCCAGCGAAACCGGTGCCCTGTTCAAGCTGGCACGCAGCGACCAGGACCTGCACGAAGTGTTCAGCGCCATTTTCGAGAGCGCCAAAGCCCCCGACATGTTACCTATCGAGGGCGGCGAGTTCGTGGTCGATGAGTCCATCGAAGAAGTCACCATCGTAGCGTCCAAGGAGCGCGAGGACGTGCGGATCTTTCTTCAGGACCCGGAAGGGCACAAGCTGAGTTCCGACGACGCCGGTGACACACTGAAATGGTTCATGTCCCATCACTTCGACATGATCACGGTGAAGAAACCGCACAACGGCAGCTGGAAGCTGCTGTTCAGCGGTGGCAACAACCGCGCCTACATTGTCACCAACATGTCACTGAACCATAATCCCCAGCAGCCCAACCTCAGCACCAACGAGGACATGGTGCTGGAATCCTGGCTGGAACAGGACGGCAAACTGCTGGACCGTGAAGCGGTGCTGACCAATACCCGCTTTTTCATGGATATCCAGGGTCCAGCCGGCAACTCGGTGCACGTGGACCTGCTCGACGAGGGTCAGTACGGTGACCGCAGGTCTGCAGACGGGGTGTACGCCAATACCCTGAGTTACGCGAACCCGGGCGCTTACCGCATCCAGATCGTCGCACAGGGCGAAACGTTCCAGCGCCAGAAGACCGTACACCTGGAGGTGGCCGCTGCAGCGGCTGGCGGCGAGACGCCAGTGCAGGCGGTCACGCAGCCTGAGCCTGCCCCTGAGCCAGTCAGCGAGCCGCCACCCGCGCCGCAAGCCGCTCCCGAGGCGATGGACCCGCCGGCAGAAACAACAGCGGAGCAGGAAGTGCAACCGGAGCAGCCGATCGCAGAGAAGAAGAAATCGCTCAGCCTGGGGCTGGCGCTCGGGGTGTTCGGTGCAATCAACGTGTTGCTCGCGGGCATCGGGTTCGGCGTCTGGTGGCTGATGAAGAAACGCCGCAAGTCTGTTGTCGAGGACGCGGACCTCGAGGCGCAGGAAGCCTGATCCGGGACGCACACAAGCGCGCAGCCGGCACACCGTGAAAGAACTGCAAGTCAATCTGATCGCGTTTCTCGGGGCACTGGAGTTTGCCCTGGTAGTCCTCGTCGTCGCCATAGGTTTCGGTATGCGCGGGCGGCGTCTGGCGAACCGCGTGCGCGCGCTGGAGCTGAAGGTCCGCCAGGCCGAACCGGCCGCGGAACCGGTCAGCTACGAGCAGTACCTGCGTGATGAGGTGCTGCGCAACCAGGAACTCATCGACCGCGCCCACGCCGCGGAGAATGCGGCGGATCGTGAAGCCGCCGGCCTGCTTGAGATGCGTAAGCGCTTTCTTGAGATCGAGCTGGAGGCGCGCAAGCTGGAAGCCAATCCGGTCGCGTTTCAGGCGCAAATTGCCGACGGCGTGCAGGCACTGATCGAACAGCTGCGCCCGGAGCCGGAAACTGTCAGCCCGGACGCCGGGGTCGCGGCAGGCGCGCAAGCGTCTGTACAGCCCGAGCCGTCACCCGAACAGGACGACTCGGCCGAGCGTGAAATGCACGATACCCATGATGAGGAGCTGGATCATCTCAGGCAGGTGATCAACAACCAGCAGGACGCCATGGCGGCACTGCGCGCCAAGCTGCGTGAACACGAAAGCGAGCTCCAGGGTGCGGAAGACGTATTGCAGAAACTCGACGAGTTCGAGAAGCGCAGCAACGAGCTGCAGCGTTGCCTGCAAGTGCTGGAGCAGGAAAACGAACGGCTGAAGTCGGCCAAGGCGCGGGGTCCGGCGGGTGGCGCCGGAACGCAGCCGGCGCAGCTGAAAGGGCTGAAATCCATGGTCGGCGAACAGCAGCACACCATCGCCAAGCTGCAGAACCTGATCAGGGCGCTGGCACCGGAAGCCAGTAAAGC
>CP070738.1:1557690-1562969 GCA_020347685.1 Gammaproteobacteria bacterium
AATACCACTCTTGCAGCGCTACGCTGGGGACGGCGCGATGATCCCGCATACGGTCGAGCATCCGTATATTAAGTTCAACGGTAACAGCGGCTACGCGCGGCGTGGGGACAGCGTTGCGCTGTTTGCGGACCGCATCGACAACCTGAACAGCAGTGGCGTGTCGAGTAGCGATCTGGCCCTGCAGCTATGGGCCTGTCAGGCACCCTATCATGGCGGCCCCCTGACAGGTTGGAAACTCGCCGAGTTGCCGCTGGGAGGCTTACAGGCCAATCACTACCTGGCACCGGTAGACTCGGACACGAGCGCGAGCATGCCCGAAGCGGGCGATTACGCAATTGTGCTGGTAATCGCTGAATGGGATGGCGAGGGCTTCAACCGTATCCATGACTATCACAACTATCCCAATCGCGACGTCTTTCTCCATCCCCGCTTCGATGGGCCGGTGGGGTACCGCTGCCTTGATACGGGACGGATTGCTGTCGACGTCGGGCGTATCTACAGTCCGCGCGACCCGAATAACACCAGTGGCACGCTCTGTCTCGAGCTATGGGCATTGCCCGAACCCTATTCCGGGGGCGCCTTCACCGGCCACGCACTGGCCGCGGTCACCCTGGGTTCTCTGGCGGGGGGCGCGAGCTGGCAGGATTGCGCTTACGACCTGGAGATGACCCCGCCCCCTGCCGGGACCTATACGCTGACCTTGATGCTGAGAGAGTGGGTCGGCAACGGGTATGCCACACGCGACCATTTCAATTTCGCAAACCCGGTGACGTTTCCGCTTGTCACCGCGCCGCCCCGGGCAAGCGAAACCGTGAGCGCCGATGCGCCTGGCGATCAAGCCGCCGGTCCGGCGCACTCCTCACAACCGGCTGATGAAGCCGACGCGGCCGGGCGTGCCGCTGCCGCTGAGCAGCCAGCCGACTCGCTTGCGTCGCAAGCCAGCCAACAGGCTCGCGCAGCCCCGCAAAATGAAAACCTTTCCCGCCCGGGCACACCCGATAAACTGATAGGTCTTGCCAGACGCCTGTTTGAGAAACTGAAACAGCATTGGTGACGCGGCACACCGGCGTTACCCGATCGATCAATTCTCCTGTGTACCCAGTCCACCCGGCTGTTCTGCCAGGTCGGCGACGACACCGGTCCGGTCACGCCCGGCCTGCAGCTGTTGCAGGTTTTCCCTCGCGACCTCATCGCCGGGTTGCAGACGCAAAGCCTGTGAGAAATGCTCGATAGCCTGTTCCGGTTCGCCCTGCTTTTTCATTATCAGGCCAAGCGCAATGTAAGCCCGGTGTTGTTCCGGATTGATGCGCAACGCTTCCTGAGTGTGGCTTAATGCTTCGTCGTAGCGGTTGTGCTCGATCAGCAGATAGGCCAGTTTTACCAGCGCGTACTCATAATCGGGCTTGAGCTCCAGGGCAATCTCGTAGTGCCGCAGCGCCCCCGCGTCATCCCCTTGCCTGTCCAGCAGGTTGGCCAGCCCCGCATGGGTATAATGATCAGTGGGATTCAGCTCGAGTTCCGCCCGACAGTGTTCGATTGCCGCATCGATGGCCCCCTGCTTCTCCAGCAGGATTGCCAGCCGGGTATTCACTTCCGGGATGCCCGGGTAATGCGCCAGCGTCTCACGCAGGTAATGGATGCTCTCGTCGTACTTGCCGCAAATGAATGCCGACCTGGCCAGCCGGTCATAGAGCACAGGGCTCGGGCCCAGGATCTCAAGCGCCCGCTGGAATAGATGGTATGCCTCCTCGTGCTTCCCGGCCCAATCGAGCACGCGTCCCAGTGTCAACAGGGCGCGCCCCTCCACCCTGGGATCCAGGCCCGCGATCAGTTCCTGCCCGACGGCCTCGATGCGTGCCTCGCCCCAGGACGCGTCCGGGGTCGCGACACCCTGCTCGACCAGTTGATCGAACAGCGCCAGCCCCAGCAGGCGATAACCTTCGATGTTGGTATGCACGTGATCGGGAAAATACTCCTCACCTGGAATGGCATGCTCGTAGCGGGCCAGGTATGCTTCGCGAATAAGGCCGGGAAAATCGATCAAAGGCACGTCTTCCTCCGCCGCGACCTCTGCAACGATGCCCTGCATGGAATCCAGTATGCGCAGCGGCACAACGTCTTCCTCGATCGCGCGTCTGAACGCGGTCTCCGCCGCGTCGTACCGCCCCAGCTCGAAAAGCACCTGCCCGATACGGTAGTGGAGATCGGCATAGCGATCATCGATACCAAGCGCCTGGCGATAAACAACCAGCGCCCCGCCGGCATTGCCGGCATCCTGGAGCTCCCTGGCGCGCTCGTACAGTGACTGCCATTCCTGTTTCGCCTGTTCGTCCAGCCCTGGTTTGTGTTCGCTTTTGAAGGGCGACATGTCTTTGATGTTGCTGGCGGGCTGCACGAACACGATGTCCGCGCCCGCGCTGCGGGCGATCCTGACCATGCGCCTCATGTTGAGGCGATAGTGGGTGATGATCTGCTGTTTCAGGACATCGTCGCGGTGATAGCTGTCCGGGCCCACCGAGTGATTGAGAATCTCATCCACATCGCCGCTCAGCGTATTGCCTCGCTGCGCCGCTGCATGCACGGCGGGTTGCATGGCATCGATGAGCTTCTTCATCACGCTATAGGTTCGCGTGCCGCTCAGCGTGGCATTCAGATTGATCAGCCAGGCGGGAAGATCGATAAGCCCGCCGTAGGAGCGTTCCTCGAGGAATTCATTGTGCCCGGAGTAAACAATGAACAGGTCCGGCTGGTAGCGCCTGAGCTCGTCCATCAGTCTGGCCACACGGTAGCTGGCGAAACTGATGCCACCGGCATTGATAACCTCCCAGTTGCGCGTCGGGTCGGCGGCCTTCAGGTAGGCCCGCAACCAGCCACAGAACGATGCCCGGTCGGAATAGGGCCGACCGTAGGTGGTAGAACCACCCATACAGAAGATGCGGTAGCTGGTGCTGGCTTTGTGCTGCGGGAACTCCTGATAATTGAACCAGCGTATCTGGTTGTCCGCCGTCCGCAGGATGACCGACCCGTCCTCAGCGGCAGCTTCCACGAACAGCGGAACGTTGTCGGCGAATCCGACCAGGGGATCTTCGCTCAGGAGTACGGGACGAACGCCGGATACAGCCAGTACGAGCTCCAGGCCCGCGAAGAACAGGCTGACGGTGATGACTGTAAAAAGAATGTTTTTGACAAACATACGCAGTCGAATCCGTGGTGCACGGCAAGCATAACCGACCTGCCTCCCCCGCATCCAGCCATCGGCACGCGTTCATGGCCACGCCCTGGCCGACCAGCGTGCCGCTGCGCCTGCGAATCCGGCTCAGGCCTTTTCCGCCACCTCCTCCGGCACGAAGTCCTTGGCAATGCGCTTGGCCAGCGTATAGATACGGCGCAGGTTATCCAGAATCTCGAATTCCAGGCGGATCAATTCGATATTGCGGGTCTCCGCGACGCCGATGCGTTGCGACTGCCGCACCAGCGCTTCGTCCGCCAGGCGGCGGATATCGTCCTTCACGGCGATCACGTCCGCGGCCGCCTGCTCGTCGCTGTCGCGTATCGACCTGACCACCTGCTGCACGGCCCGTGTGACCTTGTCCGCCAGCTCCCTGAACAGGATTTGGGTGGTCTCGTCGGCCCTGAGATCCCGCTCGATCACCCGCTTGCCCAGCCCGACCAGCTCGGACTCGATGACGTCGGCCAGGCCTTCCAGGTTGACGGTCGCGCCCATCAGCGCCTGGAATTCATGGCTCTGGCGATCGGTCAGCATCTCGCGCCGGATCTCGCCCAGATACTCCAGAATCGCCTCGTGCAGGATATCCACCTTGTCGTCCATCTTGAGCACCGCCTCCAGCGCCACGCGGTCGCGCTCGACCCAGGCCTGCTGCACGGCGGTCATCATGCCGGTGATGATTTCACCCATGTGACCGAGCTCGAAACGCACCCGCTCCAGCGCCACGGACGGCACCTCGATCACCGCGGCGTCCAGGTACTTCGGTTTCACGATAATCTTTTCTTCCGGCGCTTTTTCCGGCACCAGCCGTTCCACCAGGCGCGCAAAGCCGGTGGTGAAACCGATAAACAGCAGGGTATTGGCGACATTGAAAATGGTGTGCGCATTGGCGATCTGGCGCGGCACTTCGGCCGCCATGCGCGCCTTGCCGCTCAGATCCGGCGACGCGGGAGATATGGCCACCACGATATCCACCAACAGAGGGATGAACAGGATCCACACCAGCACGCCGGCGATGTTGAACAGGGTGTGTACCGCGGCGGCACGCTGAGCGTCGACCGGTTTCCCGATGGCGGCCAGCAGCGCTGTCACGCAGGTGCCGATATTGGCGCCGAACGCCAGCGCGATACCGGCGGGCAGGCTGATCAGACCCTCGGTGGCCATCACGATGGCGATACCGGTGGTAGCGGCCGAGGACTGCACCAGCCCGGTGAACACCGCCCCGACCAGGATGCCGAGCAGGGGATTTTCCATGCGCGTCATCAGCTCGATGAACGGCTCGTAGGTACGCAGCGGCTTCATCGCGTCGCCCATTACGCCCATGCCGTAAAACACCAGCCCCAGGCCCATGATCATGGCGCCGTAGTAACGGGTTTTTTCCTGCCGGCCGGCGAACAGGAAATAGAAGCCGATTGCAACCATGATCAGCGCATACTGGGTGACATTGAAGGCGATGATCTGCGCCGTGAAGGTGCTGCCGATATTGGCCCCCATGATCACGCCGACCGATTGTGCCAGCGTCATGAAGCCTGCCGAGATGAAACCGACCACCAGCACCGTGGTTACGGACGACGAGTTGAGCACCGCGGTCACGAAGGCGCCGGTCAGGGCGCCCATGAAGCGGTTCCGGGTCAGACGGGCAAGAATATCCTTGAGGGTGTCGCCCGCCGCCCCTTTCAGGCCGTCCGACATCTGTTCCATACCAAACAGGAACATGGCGAGTCCCCCGAACAGCCCCATCAGCAGCCGCAGCCAGTCGATCTCGCCAGCCGGCGCCTCGGCCGCGAAAGCGGCCAGCGGGTATGCCAGTACCAGCAACAGGAGAATCCAGCTGCGACTGGTGGTACCTGAGCGGAGTATCGGTCCGAACGGTTTCATCATGATTGCTCCTCACTCGCTTATTGTTCGTTGTGCGGGCCACCCGGGTGGGTTCACGCCAACCCGTTCATGGCATGGCGGGATGCTACCTGGCTTCCAGTACTACCACGCTGCGCGGGCCGGCTGTAAAGCTCACGCGGTCGACGGGCTGCTGTTCGGTCGCCGGCAGTATGTC
>CP070738.1:1563069-1571571 GCA_020347685.1 Gammaproteobacteria bacterium
CAGTACCAGGTGCCCGGTCAACGCGGCGCGCAGGCCGATTTCACCGGTTTCCATGTCGCGCATTTCACCGACCAGAATGATGTCGGGGTCGAGGCGCAGTGCGGTGCGCAGGACCCGTGCGAAACCGAGTTCGATGCGGTGGTTCACCTGTACCTGGTTAATCCGCGGCAGCTGGTACTCGACCGGATCTTCAACCGTGATGATCTTCTTCTGCGGCTTGTTCAGTTCCGCCAGCGCGCCGTAAAGGGTGGTGGTCTTACCGCTACCGGTCGGGCCGGTTACCAGGACCAGGCCGTGGGGCCGGTGGATGATGTTGCGAAAGCGCTTGATGATGTCATCGGACATTCCCAGCTGGTCCAGCTTGCGCACCGCCGAGCCGTGGTCGAGCAGACGCATGACGACCGCCTCGCCGGTCTGGGTGGGAATGGTCGCCAGGCGCACGTCGATGCTTTTGTCCAGCACCCGCAGGGTAAAGCGCCCGTCCTGCGGCAGGCGTTTTTCCGAGATATCCGCTTCTGCCATCAGCTTCAGGCGCGATACAACCGCCGAAGCAATGCGTCTGTCGTCCATGATGGTTTCATGCAGTACGCCATCGATGCGGCGGCGAATGCGCAGCACATCTTCATCGGGTTCGATGTGAATATCCGAGGCATCGGCTCTTACTGCCTCCTCGAACACCGTCTGGATCAGCCGCACCACCGGTGCATCGCTCTGACTGCTGGTGGCCGAAAGGCTGCGCAGATCGAAGGCGTTTTCCGCCAGGTCCTGGCCGACCTCGTTGGCCAGACTGCGTAACTGGTCGGCGTGCTGATAGAGACGATCGATATTGTGCAGCAGGTCGCTTTCCTTGACACAGGCGATCTGCACCGTTGTCTTCAGGATGCGGACCAGTTCGTCGAAGGCAAATATGTCGGTGGGATCCCCCATGCCGACCAGCAGACCCTGCGCGGTTTCCTTCAGCACCAGTGCGCGATAGCGTCGGGCGTGGGTTTCCGGCAGGCGCCCAACCAGCTCTGGATCCAGTTCGAAGCGGGACAGGTCGACGTACGGAATATCGAGCTGCTCCGAGAGCAATCTGAGCAGCCTGTCCTCATCGACAAACCCGTTCTCTATGAGTACCCGGCCAAGTTTCCTGCCGCTTTTCTTCTGTTCCGCGAGCGCCGCCTGCAACTGTGCCTCGGAGATGATCTTCTGCTCTACCAGCAGATCACCGATGCGTACGCGCTTCCTCTGCATGTTTGCAGCCATGGTTATCCACCTTCCATATTTTGCAGTGCCTGCATGCGTTGTTCGACGTATTGCCGGACCGTCCCGCTCACTTGCAGACGGGCGGCGCGCTGATAGGCCTGTAAAGCCTCGCGCGGTTCCCGATTGTGTTCCCGCGCAATGGCGAGGCCAGTCCACCAGAGCGCCTGTTCGGGCTGCTCACGCAGCGCATTTTCATAGGCGCCGGCCGCTTCGGCGTGGTTGCCCATGCGGTGCAGTACCGCTGCCCTCAGTGCCTCGGTTTCTGCATCGGGATGGACGTCGGCGAGTACCTGCAGCGCAGTCTGCAGGGCGCCGCGTTCAGCCAGCAGCTGCGCGTAGGGCTTCGCCAGTGCGCCTGCCTGCGGATCGATGGCCAGACCCTCGCCGAGCAGTTGTTCGGCGGCATCGTTAGCCTGCCGGGCCACCAGTAGAGATGCCAACTGGGTGCGCGCCTCCAGGTGTGCGGGCAACACCTTCAGTGTCTGCTCAAGCAGGTTTTCCGCGTCATGCCAGTTCTGCTCGGCCAGTGCACGCTGGGCCTGCGCAAAGTCTTCCTGCGCACTCTGTTTGGGGCTTCGGTTCCGGACCGGCTGTGGCGGCTGAACGACTGTCGGCTCCAGCGCGGCTGACGCCACCACGGGTGCCGCCGCCTGCTGCTTTTGTTCCGTTATTACAGTCGCCGCCGAGCCGCTGCCAGCCTTGACCGGACCGGCAGGCGCTGCGTGTTCGCTTGCGTTGACGGTTTGGACCGGGCCGTTGTTGCCAGGCAGGCGCGGCGAGGGGTGGCCGGTGGAGCGTGAACGAGGCGTCGGCTCCGGCAGCGCCAAGGGTGCCCAACCCGTGCCGCTGAGTTGTTCAGGATCGTCATGGCCCGCCTGTAAACTGATCAGCGCCAGCAGGATTCCAGCCAGCACCGCCCAGGCGGTAAACGCAAGACTGCGCTGCCGCACTGCGCGCTGCGGCCGGACCGGCCCGACACCCTGAAGCGTAACCACCGGGGCGTTACCGGCAGGGCTACGCCTGGCGTCCAGGTCTCTCAGCATCTGGTTGATCAGACTCATGGTCCGTACGCGTATATCAGTCCCGCGCTGGTGAGCGCGATCAGTCCAGCCAGGCCCGAAGCCAGGGCCAGCCTGCCCGGTTTGCGCTGCCGTACATCTTCTGTATCGGCTGCCGCCCGCCCAACATGCGTAACGCCGACCCTGCTGTCACCGGCACCATAGGCAGCCATAAGCGCCTTGTGACACAGCAGATTGACCAGGCGCGGGATGCCGCGGCTGCCGCGGTGCAGGCGGCGGATGGCGGCACGTGAAAACAGTGCCGGACCCTGGTGTCCGGCGACCTGCAGCCGATGCTGCACATATTCACCGAGCGTACGCCGACTAAGCGGATGCAGTCGATAGGAAAAGGCTATGCGTTGCCGCAGCTGGCGCAGGCTGCGCCGGGCCAGTCGCGAGTCCAGTTCCGGCTGGCCGAATAATACCACCTGCATCAGTTTGCGCTTCTCGGTCTCCAGATTGGTCAGCAGACGCAGCGCCTCGAGACTCTCGTCGGGCATGGCCTGTGCTTCGTCAAGCAGCAGCACCACACGCTTGCCGGCTCCACTGAGTTCGACCAGTCTTTCAGTGATCAGCTTCAGCAGTCGGTGCTGGCCAATGTTGCGGGCAAACGCAATGCCGAGTTCCTCGGCGAGCGCCATGCGCAACGCGGTCGGATTGAGGAAAGGATTGGGCAGGTACGCGGTCACAAAGCCGTCATCGACCAGATTGAGCAGTTTTCTGCACAGAAGCGTTTTGCCCGTACCGACCTCCCCGGTTACCTTGATAAACCCTTCGCCTGCCCGCAGTGCCACCAGCAGCACGTTGAGCGCTTCCTGGTGACTGCCATGATTGAAGAAGAACTCGGTATCCGGTGTGAGCGTAAAGGGCGCTTCCCTGAGTCCGAAGTGTTGCAGGTACATGGCGCGGCTCCTTACACCTCAGGGCCAGTCCGGGTGCTGAATCGAGTTGAAGCGCTGTGTGGCGCCGCCGACTTCCTGTGCCCATACCCGGCCGCTGTCCACCAGCACAGGGCGCAACAGAATCACCAGCTCGGTTTTGGTGGATATCTTCCGGGTGTGGCGGAACATGTGTCCGACCACCGGCAGGTCGCCGAAAAACGGTGTCGAGGCGACGCTGTCGCGGACCAGGTCCTGCATCAGGCCGCCGATCACCACGACCTGGGCGTTTTCGGCCCGGATGATGGTGTCGGATTCGCGAATGGTGCTCTTGGCGAGTGGCACCCTGAACTGGCGATCGGCGCTGTCATCGTTACTGTCAGTTGACACCTGGGTCGACAGAACTCCGATATCCTTGTTGTCAGGACGCACCTCGCTGATAGCGGGGTGCACGTGCAGTGTAATGCTGCCGTCGCTGTCTATCTGCGGCGTCACATCCAGTGCCACCCCGGAAAAGAACGGCGTCAGCTGGACGTCGGTGCTGCGGTTGGCAACCCCCGAGGTGGTGTCGGTCTCGACATCGATGTCGGTAACGAAATACTCGTCCGTTCCGACTTTGATAATGGCTTTCTGGTTGTTAACCGTCGACACCCTGGGACTGGACAGCACCTGCACATTGCCCTGGGTCTTGAGCAGTTCGATCAGGGTGTTGAAATCGCCAATGTGTGCCTGCAAGGCAAATACGCCGCCAAAGCCGGTTGCCGCACTGGTCAGGCTGAGGTCTTGCAGCGGCACCAGCGCGCCAGCCAGTTCCGATACGCCATCCTGGAAGATGGTTCCGCCGCCGGTCTGGCCTACTTTGATCTGTCTGCTTCCGCTCTCGATCAACGCATTCCAGTTCACCCCGGTCTGGAAACCATCGTTGAGTTCGACCTCCAGTATCTTGGCTTCAATAATGACCTGCCGGCTAACCGAGCTTTGCAGTGTGTCAAGATACTGTTCGATATCCAGCAGTTCACGCGGCATGGCGCGCACCAGCACCGTGCCCGACAGCGGGTTGGTAACCACCTTGCGCCCCTCTTCTTCGCCGATGATCATTTCCAGCGAAGTCTTCAGATCGGCCCAGAAATCCGCATCGGTGCGGGTAGTGACCTGGGCGCCGGAAAAACTGGCGCTGCTGCCATTGCCGGTTTCGCCAGCACGTGCCCCGGCGTCTGATCCGCCCGAGTTCTGGCCGTCCGTGTTATGCGCCCCGGTTCCTGCACTCGGTGTCTGGCTGACCTGACCGGAGCTGACGCGGGTACGTGATCCGCCCTGGCGCTGGATGTCCAGATAATTCACCTTGAACACCTGGGAGCGCATGCGGGCCGGATACACCTGGTACACGCCGTGGCTGTAGCGGTATTCATAACCGTACACGTCGCGCACCGTTGCCATCACGTCCTCGGTGGTGACGTTCTTGAGATCCAGCGTCAGGGTGCCGGAGACTTCCGGATGGACCACCATGTTGTCCGGTGTGCCGTCCACCAGACTCATGAAAAACTGCCGCGCCGGTGCCTCATTCACTGAAACATCGAAACTGGGTACGCGCGGTTTGAGCCTGCTGAGCGTCGCTGCTGCTGGCGGCAGCAGCGCCTGCTGTACCTCAGGCGGGGGTTGCGCTGCCTCAGGATAGGTACCCGGCCGCGCAGATTCCAGCGCCTCCTGGATAGACGGCATGGTCGGAGTTTCCTTCTCCGGCAGCACTTGACAGGCGCTCAACAGCAGCGCCGCTGCGAATCCATATATGATTTTCAAGCGAGACTTCCTGTTCACGGCCTTACCTTCACTGTTTTTGGCAGCAAGTGCAGCGTTAACCTGCGCCCGCCAGTGTCCAACAACACCTGCGAATCGAGGATGCGCACGACCCGTGCTGAGTCGATACGATCTCCTTCCTTGACCCGCGTGCCATTTATGACCGCAATGCGGCGGTCTGACGCAAAAAGAATCGATTGCAGGGCCCAGCCGTTGCTGTCGACCGTGCTTGCGGTGCCGAAATAGGCCGCCGGATCGGTGGGCCGCGTCGGATCGGTGACCGCGAATGCGCTACCGAGCGCAGCTATACAGCAGATCAGCAGCGGTATAACAGAGCGCTTAGCCATCCTGTGCTCCCAGTGTGTAGAGTTGCAGGCGGGAGACCGCGCGCGGGTACTCGTTGACCCGGAAATCCACCGTCTGCCAGAAGAATTTCCAGGGCATGGATTCCAGGGCTTCGAGGTAGCGCATCAAATCCAGGTAGCCACCCTCCAGCACCAGGTCGAGCTGGTAGCGACCGAGCTTGCCGGCCTGCTCTGCATTGCCTGCCAGTTGGTCCAGAGGTTCGGCGCTGGCTCGCAGCGAGGTGATCTTGAGGCCGCGATGCCGGGTAAGCACCTGTTCGAGTAGTTCGGCCGCCTGGGCAGGCTCGACCAGGGCGCCGAGCTGATCGACAATACGCGCATCGAGTGCCGCCAACTCCTCCGCCAGAGTGTCACGACTGCTGTACCGCGCGGCCAGCACATCCTCGTCCGTCTTGTAGCTGAGCAGCATGGCCTGCTGGCGCAGGGCGCCCAGTTTCATCTCCATTTCGGAGATACGCTCCTCGGCTACTTGCTGTGCCTTGAGCGTGGGCTGAAATCCCGCCGAATCGACGCTCAGAAACAGGATAGCGACGGTCGCAGCCAGCAGCAGAACCCGCTCGCGCAGCTCCAGCGCATCGATGCGATCGATCCAATACTGTACTTTCAGTGCTGGCCTTGCCACGCCGTTTCATCCTTGTGGTTGCGCAATACGAACTGGATTTCCCGTTGTCCGGGCTCGGTGCGGTTCATCGCCACCGTCTCAAAGGCGGTCGGTGACAGATCGCGTCGTTTTGCCAGGCCGTGGAGATAGGCTGGAACCAGCTTTTCATCCAGGGCGGTGCCACGTACTTCTATCTCGCCCTGGGCGTTGACCGTTACGCCGTCGAGCCACAGGCCCGGCACGTGCTGTTCGGCCAGTATCCTGAAATGACTGGCAAACCCGTGCTGGTGCTGCAGCACCAGCTGATCGAATTGAGTCAGCAACGCCTTGCGCTGCTCGATGCTCGAGCCAAGTTGCTCGATCTCCGCATCGACAGCCTGGGTGTCGGGGGTGCGCAGTGCCTCTTCCAGAGTGTCGATCTGGGCCTGCATATGCTCGTGCTGCTGTTGCAGCGCCGCAGCCGAGTCTTGCATGCGCGCCAGTGTCCAGCGTGTGTGACCCAGGATGGCGAGCAGCAGAACGAGCACCGCAGCGACCATTTGCGCCAGCGTAACAGCGGAAAACACCTTGTGCTGTTTACGAAAAACCGGTTGATAGAGGTTTATCTGTTGATGCATGTTCCTGTCACGCCAATCCTGGTCCGGACCGTCATCCATGCTCGCTGGCACACCGAATGGCGGCCGCGGGCGTCAATTATCCAGCGCGAGTCACCGGTTCCCGGCACCGGCCTGCCGACCCTCGCGTCTGCCTCAATGTGTCGCATTCCATCCCGTCGCATATAGATAACTATCTGTTATCATTCAATTAAAGTTCCTCTGCATCAGAGCTGGCCGGTTCGTCAGCTGGCTGGCGCGAGTTGGCCGGCCGCGACCTGAACTTCCGCTCAATCGTGGAGAAGCAAGATTCAGGCCTGACCCTAATCTTCTGTTATGAATGAAAAAGCTGAGGTCTGGTCGCAGGCAGCGCACGACTCGAAGACGCAGGGGTGGCTGTAAGCCCGTGCTGGAGGGCACGCCGCGGCAGTAGCGACGCGACGAGTCGGACCGTCTGCTAGCAGCAGCCGGGCTGGCCGTTGAGCTGCAGGCTGCCCGTCAGTGATTGCACATCCGGGAGTCCGTGCCGTTCAAGGTAGCGCTGAATGCCCTCATTGAGTTGCGGGCAGATGAGAGGGTCGTAGAACAACGCAGTGCCGACGCCTACCGCGCTGGCACCGGCAAGCAAAAATTCAATGGCGTCCTCGACGCGGGTCACCCCACCCTGTCCGATGATCGGTATCCGATGTGCCTTGCAGACCTGATAGACCTGGTGCACCTTGAGCAGGGCCACCGGCTTGATGGCCGGACCGGACAGTCCGCCCTGGTTGTTGCCGATCACGGGCTGGCGTTTCTCGATGTCGATGGCCATACCCATCAGGGTGTTGATAACCGCAAACGCGTCACTGCCCGCGTCGATACAGCGCCGTGCATTTTCTGCGATATCGGTCTGATTCGGGGACAGCTTGGTAATGAGTGGTTTGCCGGTAGCCTTCCTGCACACCTCGACCACGCGTGCCGACATATCCGGATCGTTGCCGAAGGCGACGCCACCTTCCTTAACGTTCGGGCAGGAGATATTGATTTCGATGGCGTCTATCGGCGAATCGTCAAAAC
Organism: Gammaproteobacteria bacterium; assembly: GCA_020347685.1. Taxonomy (GTDB): domain Bacteria; phylum Pseudomonadota; class Gammaproteobacteria; order DSM-19610; family DSM-19610; genus Thiogranum. The sequence goes on from CP070738.1 coordinate 1,570,663, forward strand.
GGCGAGTGACTTCATAGTATTCGTCTACCGTGGATCCCGACACGTTGGCAATGAACCGGGTTTCGGTGAAATCGAGCTGCGGAAGGATGCGCTGCACGACGTGGTCGACGCCCGGATTCTGCAGGCCGATCGCATTGAGCATACCCATCGGCGTTTCATAAACTCGGTGCGGCCGGTTGCCCAGGCGTGGCTCCAGGGTGGTGCCCTTGAGACACACTGCCCCCACGTCCCGGTTGGAAAAGCCCTTGACCCGTGTATATTCCTCACCAAAACCGACGCAGCCGGACAACAGCACCAGCGGCGAGCTGAACCTTAGCCCGCAGAATTCGATCGACAAAGGGTCACTGTTGTGTGTCATTGGCCGTGTATTTGACCTGAAGCGTTAGCGAAAGAAAAGTGTGGCGGCGGTTTTCTGAGATAATGGTGGCCCGATCAAATCCGGCAGGCAGCGATGTTCCACGTTGTGCTTTATCAGCCCGAGATACCGCCAAACACCGGCAATGTTATTCGCCTGTGCGCCAACACCGGCAGCCGGCTGCACCTTATCCGGCCACTGGGATTTGAGCTGGAGGACCGGAAACTGCGCCGTGCCGGCCTCGACTATCATGAGTGGGCCAGCGTGGCTGTGCACGATTCGCTGCAGGCCTTTACTGATTCCGTGCGGCCGCCCCGTATCTGGGCCGTGTCGACACGCGGCCAGCGGCACTATGCGGCCGTTGCTTACCAGGCGGATGATGCGTTCCTGTTCGGGCCCGAAACCCGCGGCCTGCCGGCATCGATACTGCAGCAGGTGGGTGCGGCACAGGTAGTGCGGTTGCCCATGGTATCGCAGAGCCGCAGCCTCAATCTTTCCAATGCCGTCGCGGTTCTGGTCTACGAGGCGTGGCGCCAGCAGCATTTTCGCGGCGG
>CP070738.1:1571671-1579504 GCA_020347685.1 Gammaproteobacteria bacterium
AAGCGTGACGTGCGCCACGCGCCGTGCCGACGCCGGCTCTCACCACCAGGACCACGAAGGGCACAAAGACGATTACGCAGAGCGCCCGCCAGAGGCAAGAAGCAAAGCGCGTCAGCGCAGGACCACACCGCCACGGCCGCCCCCGTTCTCAGCTTGAGCGGATTCGACAAACCCGGGACAAGCGTTTGTTTCCCTGCAACTTGTGTTGTTTGCGCGCCTTCGGGTAAGGTGCGCGCATGCCGACACAGCCAAGTACAGACCTGGAAACTTTCGCCAACCCGCACCCCGGTCGCGACTACACCATTCGCATTCGCATACCGGAATTCACGTGCCTGTGCCCGAAGACCGGGCAACCGGATTTTGCCACCCTGCACCTGGAGTATGTCCCTGACCAGCGCTGCGTCGAACTCAAGGCACTGAAGCTGTACATCTGGTCATTTCGTGACCAGGGCGCCTTTCACGAAGACGTCACCAACCAGATGCTCGACAAGCTGGTGAGCGTGTGCGGGCCGCGTTTCATGCGCCTCACCGCCGAGTTCAACGTGCGCGGCGGCATCTACACCACGGTGGTGGCCGAACACCGCGCTCCCGGCTGGCAACCACCTGCCAGGGTCGAACTGCCCTGAATACCGCGTTAACCACGAAGGAACACGAAGGGCACAAAGGAGAAGCGAGGGTTTTTCTGGTGCGGCCGCGGTATCGGCCTCATCTTCAAACGTTGATGGGCGGATTGAGTGGGGCGTTCATCGGCGTCGCCGCAGACAAAGCACTGGGCGAGCGTATCATCCAGGGCTGCCGATCTTCCGTGTAACCTCACGCTGTCGAACCTCAGGCACAGGTTTTCCTTCGTGCACTTCGTGTTCCTTTGTGGTTAATATTCCTTAGCGTCCTTCGCGGTTACACTATCTTTGATGAGCACATTCATCGGCATCGACGTCGGCACCTCTGCCTGCCGGGCGTGCGTCATCGACGAGCACGCTGAAATCGTCGCCGAAGCACGCACCGATCTCCCCGCCCCGGTCCGCGACGGTGCCTGCGTCGAACAGGACCCGGCCGTCTGGTGGCTGGCACTCAGCGAAACTCTGGACCAGCTGTCCGGTCGGTTCGATGCCACGCAGCTGCAACGCGTTGCGATCGATGCCACCTCCGCGACCCTGCTGCTGTGCACCCCGCAGGGACAGCCGCTCACGCCGGCGCTGATGTACAACGACGCGCGGGCCGTGCGGGAAGCGCGGCAGATCGCGCAGCTTGCCGCACCCGACAGCGCGGCGCTCAGCGCCAGTTCCAGTCTGGCCAAACTCCTCCACCTGCGTGGCGCACTCGAAGGGCGCGACTGGCTGGCGCTGCACCAGGCCGACTGGCTGGCCGGAAAGCTCACCGGGCGATTCGGGGTCAGCGACGAAAACAACGCCCTGAAAATGGGCTACGACCCGCTCGAGCGCACCTGGCCCGACTGGATGTCGCGGCTGCAACTGGGACCTTCACGGCTGCCGACGGTGGTTGCTCCCGGCACCACCATTGGTCGCGTCGATGCCGTCCTGACCAGCCGCTGGGGCTGGCCGCATGACGTCGAGGTGGTGGCCGGAACCACCGACAGCACTGCCGGTTTCATTGCCACCGGCGCCAGCGCGGCGGGTCACGCGGTCACCGCGCTGGGCAGCACGCTGGTGCTGAAAGTTCTCTCACACAAGCCCGTGTTTGCGGCGCGCTATGGTGTCTACAGCCACCGGCTGGGTGAGCGCTGGCTGGTGGGCGGCGCATCCAACGCCGGGGGCAGCGTGCTGCGCCGCTTCTTCACCCCGCAGCAGATCACCAGTTACAGCCGCTTGATGCAGCCACAAAATCCCACCGGCCTGGATTACTACCCGCTGCCGGCGCCCGGCGAGCGCTTCCCGGTCTGCGACCCGACGCTGCAGCCGAGACTGACCCCGCGCCCCGCCTCGGATGTGGAATTCCTGCAGGGTATCCTGGAAGGACTGGCCCGCATCGAACAACGCGGTTATGAGCGGCTCGCAGCGCTCGGCGCACCCTATCCCGAGCGGGTCATCAGCGTCGGGGGCGGCGCAGGCAACGCGCCCTGGACGACCATACGCAGCCAGATGTTGGGCGTGCCGGTCACAGCGGCGCGACACCAGGAAGCGGCCTACGGCGCGGCGTTGTTAGCCCGCGGGCTCCAGGCGGCCTTCGCGCACCCAGACTAGCGTCGCTCCAGCCACGGCCGCCGGCATGACAAAGAAATTGACCAGCGGAATCATGGTGCACAGCATGACCAGTCCGCCGAAGCTCCACGCCAGCAGCGGTCGCTTGCGCAGCCTTGCCCGCTGCTCCTTGAAAAACAACCCGTGGTTGGCCATCGGATAGTCGATGTATTGCACCGCCATCATCCATGCACTGAACAATACCCACAGCAGCGAGGCGACGACGTTGATCGCCGGGACCAGTAACAGTATCAGCAGCGGCACGGCGCGCAGGGCGAAGTAGATCATCTTGCGAAGCTCCGAAAGGACACTCGGCAGGATATCGCGCAGCACCTGGCGCCAGTCGCCTTGCAGCGGCTTTCCGGTCAGCTGGGCTTCCACCGCTTCGGCCAGCAGTCCATTGAAAGGTGCCGCGATCAGATTGGCCAACACGGAAAACCCGTAGAAGATCAGCACCAGGCTGGTGAGCACGAACACCGGCACCACCAGGTAGCTCAGCCACTGCAGCCAGCCCGGCAGCTGGGCAACCAGATACTGCGAGGCGGTGTCGACCCAGCCGAATGCCCACCAGATCAAGCCGCCGAACAGCAGCACATTGACCAGCAGCGGCATGATGACAAAGCGCCGCAGCCCGGGCCTGCCAAGCAGGGAAAATCCCTCACGCAGGTACGCAGCCCCGGCAAACAGATCTTTCATTTAGTGTACCTCGTCACTAGGCCACTCCTGCGAAACGGGCAATGCGTTCCACGCCCTGCTCGAGCTGCTCGATAGAGGTCGTATAGGAAAAGCGCACATGCTGAGCGGCCCGATGCCGCCCGAAATCGATACCCGGTGTGATCGCAACGCCGGCCTGTTCCAGCAACTCGTGCGCAAACACGAAACTGTCCTCGGTAAAGCGGCTGCAGTCGGCATACAGGTAGAAAGCCCCTTGCGGTTCGACCGGAATCTCGAAACCGATCTGCCGCAACGCCGGCAGCAGGAAATCGCGACGCTTGCGAAACTCGTCACGGCGGTGCGCAAGAATCTCCAGGGTGTGCGGATGAAAGGCGGCCAGAGCGGCATACTGGGCCGGCGTCGGCGCAGCAAGGAACAGGTTCTGGGCCAGTGTATCCAGCGGCTCGACGCAGTCCTGCGGCGCCACCAGCCAGCCCAGGCGCCAGCCGGTCATGCCAAAATATTTTGAGAAACTGTTGATCACGAACAGGTCCTCGCCCTGCGCCAGCGCCGTCTGCGGACTCTCTGCGTAAGTCAGCCCATGGTAGATTTCGTCGACCACCAGTGCCGCACCGTGCGCCCTCACCACCCGCAGCAGCCCGCGCAGGACGTCCTGGGATACCAGCGTCCCGGTCGGATTGGAAGGACTGGCGATCAACACGCACGAGGTCTTGTCGCTCCAGCAGGTCTCCAGCAGTTCGGCGGACAGCTGGTAGCCATGTTCGGGCCCCACCGGAACAGAAACCGGTACGCCTTCGTACAGGTACACGAAATTACGGTTGCAGGGGTAGCCGGGGTCTGCCATCACGACTTCGCTGCCGGGATCCACCAGCAAACCGAGGATCAGCTGCAAGGCGCCCGAAGCCCCCGGGGTAATCAGAACCCTGCGCGGATCAAGCGTTACACCATGCGTGTCGCGGTAATGCTGCGCAATCGCTTCGCGCAACTCCGCCAGGCCCACCGCTGGCGTGTAATGGGTCTTGCCCGCCTGCAGGGCGCGGATACCGGCGTCGATAATAGGCTGTGGCGTGTTGAAATCAGGCTCACCGATTTCCATGTGCACAATGGATCGGCCCTGCGCCTCGAGTTCGCGGGCGCGCGACAGCAGCGCCATTACCTGAAAAGGCGTAATCAAGTTCGAGCGCCTCGCCCGCGCGCGCTGACCTCCCGTCAGCGGCATTTCGAATGCAGCTCCCTGAGCAGATCCACCGTCACGTAGCGGCTGTCACCGGCGTCGCCGCTCACCACGGTGAACGGGCTGTCAGGCTCGCCGAGATGGTCCAGCACCAGTGCAGCCCCCTCGAAGTCGTCGTGACGGGTATATTCGCTTACCGTAACCAGCGTGATCACACCTGCGTCTCGCGCCGAGCGCAGGCCATTGGCCGAGTCCTCGAAAGCCAGACACTCCGCGGGGCTGACGCCCATCTGCTGCATGACGTAATGATAGATATCCGGCGCCGGTTTCTTCGCCGGCACGACGCTGCCCGCGCCGATCACCTCGAACCAGCTCTCGGCGTCGGGCGAGAGACTGTGGTGCAGCAGCGCGGTGACGTTGGCAGGCGTCGTGGTGGTGGTAATGGCCAGACGCAGGCCGGCCCTGCGCGTTTCTTCCAGCAAGCGCTTGACACCCGGCCTGAGCGGTACCTCACCGGCAGCCACGGTACGGGTAAAGATGCCCGTCTTGGCCGCGTGCAGGCCGGCGATGTACGCGTCGATATTCATCGGTGCTTCGAAGTCAGGCAGATACGTATCCAAAAAGTAACGAATGCGCTCCTTGCCTCCGGTCACCTTCAACAGCTCAGCATACAGTTGTTTGGACCAGACCCAGTCCAGTCCCGCCTGAGCAAACGTGCGGTTAAAGGATTCGCGGTGGATTTCCTCTGTTTCCGCCAGGGTACCGTCTACGTCGAATAACAAAGTCGTCAGCCTGCCCAAAGATCCTCTCCAGCCTGGTATCAAGCGAACTAGCCTACCGCACAGACAAAACCGGCAACAAGGGCGATCGATCCGGACAAATTTTGCTGGATTCGGTCTTGACTCGGCTGGTTGGCGCCCGGAAACTACCGCACTTGGTCGCGGGCGGCCCCTTGAGCTTGCCTGAGGTTGTAGTTTCTGATATAGAGCACGGCTAAATTGTGTTTGGGAGGAGTTGAATGGCTGCCAAGAAAAAGGCTGCGAAGACGAAAGCCAAGGCGAAGAAGAAAGCTGTCGCCAAGAAATCGGTAGCAAAAAAGTCGGTCGCCGTGAAAAAGGCGCCGGCCAGCAAAAAGAAAACACCTGCCAAAAAGAAAGCGGCTGCCAAGAAAGCACCGGCCAAGAAAACGGCTGCCAAGAAAGCACCGGCCAGGAAAGCACCGGCAGCCAGCAAACCCAAACAGACCCGGCGAAAAGCGGCCGGCAAGGCTTCTGTCGCGACAAGCGCTACCGGCCCGGTTTCTGCTATCGAGCCTTACGTAGCAGAGAAAGGCGAAGAATACATGAACGCCGAGCAGGTGGAGCATTTCCGCAACATCCTGCTGTCCTGGAAACGTGAACTGATGGAGGAAGTCGACCGCACGGTTCACCATATGCAGGACGAAGCGGCCAATTTCCCGGACCCCAATGATCGCGCAACCCAGGAATCCGAATTCAGCATGGAACTGCGCGCACGCGACCGCGAGCGCAAGCTCATCAAGAAAATCGACGAAGCGCTGATGAACCTCGATAACGACGACTACGGCTATTGCGAAGCCTGCGGCGTCGAAATCGGCGTCCGGCGCCTGGAAGCACGCCCCACGGCAACCCTGTGCATCGACTGCAAGACGCTCGATGAGATCCGGGAAAAGCAGATGGGCTGAAAGCTAGGGCACAAGCCTGCTAAAAACCGGCCGTGCGCCGGTTTTTTTATTCTTATGCGATAGAATCTGTGCCATGCATGATTCAGGCTACCGGGGCCGTTTTGCCCCCTCTCCGACCGGCGCGCTGCATCTTGGATCGCTGCTCACCGCGGTGGCCAGTTTTCTCGACGCCCGCTCGCGGGGCGGTGAATGGCTTCTGCGCATGGAAGATCTCGACCCGCCGCGCGAAGCGCCGGGCGCCGCCGCCGGGATACTGCGCACCCTGGAGCGCCTTGGCCTGCACTGGGACGGAGAGGTGCTGTACCAGAGCCGGCGCGGCGAAGCCTACCGGCACAGCCTGGAGCAGCTGCGCAAGGCGGACCTGGTCTACCCCTGTGCCTGTTCCCGGCGCGAGATCCGGGCCAGCGCGGCGTCCGGAGCAGCCGCTGCAGTATACCCGGGCACCTGCCGCGCGGGACTCCCGCCAGGACGCAAGGCGCGCGCGCTGCGCGTGCGAGTCGCAGCAACGAACGTCCGCTTCACCGACCGGCTGCAGGGGCACATAGACGAATGGCTACCCACTCAGGTAGGTGACTTCGTATTGCGACGCGCTGACGGTCTGTTCGCCTACCAGCTGGCAGTTGTGGTAGATGATGCGCTGCAGGGGATCAGCGACATCGTGCGTGGTGCCGACCTGTTGGATTCGACCGGCCGCCAGATTTTTCTCCAGCAGGCGCTGGAATTTCAGACCCCCCGTTACCTGCATCTGCCGGTGGTGGTGAATCAGCGCGGAGTAAAGCTGAGCAAGCAGAGCGGCGCGCGCGGCGTCGATCGCGAGCCGCCGCTGAAGATACTCGCCACGGTGCTGGATCTGCTCGGCCATAGCGTGCCGGCAGAAGTGATGGACGCCACACTGGACGAATTCTGGGCCTGGGCCTCGGCGAGTTGGAACCCCGACCGGATACCCCGCACGCGCAGCATCCACGGACGTTGATACCGGTTTCGTAATGTCCGTACAATGCTGGCCGTCGATATGAATCAGCCCCGCTCCGCCCCCGGAGCCCAGCCAAAGGAATACGTGGATGTCTGAGGAAAAGATTTACCCGGTACCCGAGTCGATTGCCGCCCGCGCCCACATAGACGCAGAGCGTTATGAACAGATGTATCGCAGCTCGGTCGATGACCCCGAGGGTTTCTGGGCAGAACAGGCGGAAGAATTTCTCAGCTGGTACAAACCCTGGGACCGGGTGCTGGACTGGGACTTTGGCGAGGCCCGGATACGCTGGTTCGAGGGCGCCGAGCTGAACGCCAGTTACAACTGTATCGATCGCCACTTGGAAAGCCGTGGCGACCAGACTGCAATCATCTGGGAAGGCGATGACCCGTCGGCAGACCGAAAGATTACCTATCGCGAACTCCACCGCGAGGTCTGCAGCTTTGCCAACGTGCTCAAGAAGCGCGGCGTAAAGAGAGGAGATCGTGTATGCATCTATATGCCCATGATCCCGGAGGCGGCCTATGCCATGCTGGCCTGCGCCCGTATCGGCGCGGTGCACTCCGTGGTGTTCGGTGGTTTCTCGCCTGAATCGATAAAGGACCGCATTCTGGATTCCGACTGTCGGGTGGTGGTCACGGCAGATCAGGGGGTTCGCGGCGGTAAAACCGTGCCGCTCAAAGCCAACACTGACCAGGCACTGCAGGCCTGCCCGAACGTGCACACCGTGATTGTGGTGAGACGCACCGGCGGCGATATCCAGTGGCACGACGATCGCGATGTGTGGCTGCACGAAATCGCTGCCAGTGTCGACAGTCACTGTGAGCCGGAGCCCATGAGTGCAGAAGACCCTCTGTTCATACTGTACACCTCCGGATCGACCGGCAAGCCCAAGGGCGTATTGCATACTACGGGTGGTTATCTGCTGTATGCCGCGATCACCCACAAGTATGTATTCGACTATCAGGAAGGCGAGGTCTACTGGTGTACCGCTGACGTCGGGTGGATCACCGGACACAGCTACATTGTGTACGGCCCGCTCGCCAACGGCGCCATTACGCTGATGTTCGAGGGTCTCCCTACCTATCCTTCTGCCTCGCGTTTCTGGGAG
>CP070738.1:1579604-1581053 GCA_020347685.1 Gammaproteobacteria bacterium
AGCAGCGCGCGGTACTGTTCGAACACCCGGGAGAACACCCGGATCTCCATGCGCGCACTGCGATCGTCCAGAGTGACGAAGGCCATGCGCGCACCGCTCTGGGTATTGCGGGTGCGCAGCTCCACCACCAGGCCCGCCAGCACCACGGTCTTCTCCTGGCCACGCTGGCGCGACGCGCCCGCCCCCGGACCCTCGTCGTTCAGTTCCGCCAGCGGACCGCTGATGATACTGGCAAGTTCCGCGCGGTAACGATCGATGGGATGGCCGGTCAGGTACAGCCCCAGGGTTTCCTTCTCGCCGGCCAGGCGTTGTTCCTCGTCCCACTCCGGCACGTTGGCGGCCGTGATCACCGGCAGTTCTGCGGCCGGCTCCACCACGCTGCCGAACATATCGGACTGGCCGGCGGCCGAGTCACGCAGGTGCTGCTCGGCCGATTTCAGCGCCTCCGGCAATTGCACCATCAGCGATGCGCGGTTCTCGCCCAGGGCATCCAGGGCGCCGGCGCGAATCAGCGCCTCGTAGACCCGCCGTGTAACCTTGCGCGAATCCACCCGGCGGCACAGGTCGACCAGCGACCGGTAGGGGCCGTTGGCGAGCCGCTCCTGGATCATCACTTCGATGGCCGCCTCGCCGACACCCTTTACCGCCCCCAGACCGTAGATGACGGTAGCATCGCCCTGCACGGTAAAGGCGTAGCCGGAACGGTTGATGTCCGGCGCCACCACCTCCAGCTGCATATGGCGGCATTCGTCGATCAGGGTCACGACCTTGTCGGTGTTGTCCATGTCCGCGGACAACACCGCCGCCATGAACGGCGCCGGGTAGTGTGCCTTGAGCCAGGCGGTCTGGTAGGACACCAGCGCATAGGCAGCCGAGTGCGACTTGTTGAAACCGTAGCCGGCGAATTTCTCCATCAGGTCGAAAATATAGGTGGCGGTCTTTTCCTCGACGCCGCGTTTGACCGCGCCCTCGGTGAAAATGGCCCGCTGCTTGGCCATCTCCTCGGGTTTTTTCTTGCCCATGGCACGGCGCAACAGGTCGGCGCCGCCCAGCGTGTAGCCGGCCAGCACCTGGGCGATCTGCATGACCTGTTCCTGGTACAGGATCACGCCGTAGGTGGGCTTGAGAATGTGTTCCAGCTCGGGGTGCGGATATTCGACCTTCGCGCGACCGTGCTTGCGGTTGATGAAATCGTCCACCATGCCCGACTGGAGGGGCCCGGGACGGAACAGTGCCACCAGCGCCACGATGTCCTCGAAGCAGTCCGGCTGCAGGCGTTTGATGAGGTCTTTCATACCGCGCGATTCCAGCTGGAACACGGCGGTGGTCTGGTAGGCCTTGAGCAGCGCGAAGCTGGCCGGGTCCTCCAGCGCGATGGTGCTGATGTCGAGCGGCGCTTCGCCCTGTTTGGCGCGCTGCGTGTTGATGGTCTGCAGCGCCCAGTCGATG
>CP070738.1:1581153-1586404 GCA_020347685.1 Gammaproteobacteria bacterium
GATTTTCAGCCGCGGCCGGCATGCACAGCCGACCCCTGACGCAACCAGACGACCATCATTCCGCTCAGCGCCCGCGCCAGTAGACACTGTACAGGTCGTGGCGGCGGTCGCGCAGGTTCTGCACCGTACCGCTGTTGCGCGCCATCATCAGGGTATCGGGGCGCAGGTCGGCGATGGCCACGGTCTCCACATTCGGGGTGGTGTCTGCGGCGACACCGTCGCGCGCGAAGGGAAAATCGCACGGCGTCAGGATGCAGCTCTGCGCGTACTGGATATCCATGTTGTGCACATTGGGCAGGTTGCCGACATTGCCCGACAGCACGACATAGAACTGGTTCTCCACCGCGCGCGCCTGGGCGCAGTAGCGCACCCGCAGGTAGCTCTGGCGCTCGTCGGTGCAAAACGGCACGAACAGGATCTGCGCCCCCTGGTCGGCCAGATGGCGCGCCAGCTCCGGGAACTCCGCGTCATAGCAGATCAGCACACCGATCGGACCGCAATCGGTCTCGATGGCGTTCAGCACGTTGCCGCCCTCGATATTCCACCAGTACGACTCGTTGGGGGTGGGATGAATTTTCGGCTGCTCGTGAACCTGGCCATCGCGCAGGAACACGTAGGCAATGTTTTCGACCCGCCCGTTCTCCATGCGCGTGGGGTGCGAGCCGCCGATGATATTGATGTTGTAGCGCAGGGCCATGTCGCGCAACGCCTCGCGGAAGCGCGGCGTGTACTTGGTCAGCGCCTCGATGGACTCGGAGGGCGTCAGCTCCTGGTCCTCGATGGACAGCACCTGCAGCGCAAACAGCTCCGGGAACACCACGAAGTCTCCCTTGTAATCGGCCACCACGTCGACAAAATACTCGATGAAACCGAGGAACTCCTCGAAAGACCGCACCCGGCGCTGCCTGTACTGCACGGTACCGACGCGCACCGTGTCCGGCAGACGCCCGCCATAGCGCTTCTCGCGCTCCCCGGCCGTCCCCTCCGTCACCTTGGGGTTACGCCACACCAGGTGGATACCGTAGCCCAGCGATGCACGGTCGATATTGAGGTAGCCAGGAATAATGCCGATCACCTCGAAACCGTTGTGCAGCTGGAACGACAGCACCGGGTCGCGCTGCTTCTTCTGCTTGATCTGCTCGACATACTCCTCCACGCTGCCGAAGCGCTTAATGCGTTTGGCTAACGTGGGCAGGCGCCCGGAGAACACAATACCCTTGAGGCCCAGCGCCTGGCACAGTTTCTTGCGCTCATTGTAGAGCCGCTGCCCGATGCGGTAGCCACGGTAATCCGGGTCCACGCACACTTCCATGCCGTACAGCCAGTCGCCTTCCGGATCATGACGCGAGGCATAGCCGCTGCCGGTGATCGATTCCCAGGTGTGCGGTTTGAGCGCCACCTCGCCGGCGATCCGGAACGTCGCGCAGTAACCGACTACCTTGTCCTCCACGGTGGCGACGAACTGGCCCTGCGGAAAGTTGTTGATCTGCCCGGTGAGCGCGCCTTCCGAGTAACCGTGCATGCCGGTGCCCGCGTAGGCGCGGGTGCTGAGATCGGCGATGGCCGGAACATCCCTGGTGGTCGCGTTGCGCACAATCAGGCGGCCGCGCTGGTTCTTGAACGGAGTGCTTTCGGAGGAGTCGGTCATGGCGCAGTTTCCTTCGGGCCTGGCATAAAACCCCCAATCTACCGGAAACGCCGGCAACGCGCAGCAGGTGTATGGCCGACAGCGTGGGCGGCAGCGCAGGTTGGGCTGAGCGAAGGTGATGCCCAACGCATCGGTCCGTTGGGCTTCGCAGGCTCAGCCCAGGCTACCACTCCTGCATGGAATCCTGTGCGCTATCCGTGGGTGCCCGCTGCGCCAGCAGCGCCTGCACCGCCGCCAGCAGCTGCGGTATATCACCGCGCTCCGGCTGCACGTCGACGTGGGCGAAACCTTCGATCAGGAACAACTGCACCTGGTCCGCTGGCAATGCCGCTGCCAGCGCGACACTCTCGGTGTAGGGAATCATGGTGTCGCCGCGCCCGTGCACCAGGATCGCATGAGCGCGCAGCCGCGACAGGTCCTGCGACGCGGGATCGATGCCGCGCAGCTCGTCACGGATGCGCGGCGGCAGCTGATCGATGAGCGCGGGCACGCGCTCCGGGGCCTGGTTGGAAAGCAGCGCGTACAGCGCCCGCGCATCGGGGCGCAGGCCTTCGAGTGACACTGCGCCGGGGCCGGTACCACTTCTGGCCCGGTCCGCCAGGGCCTGCAGCAGCGCGCGGTCTTCGGCGTGTTCCAGCAAATCCGCGTTGGACAGGCTGAACACCCATTTGATGTAGGGATTGGGTTGCTGGTAGCGCCAGCGACCGCTGGCCGGCTCGCGGTAATAGCCGGTGGTGAAGTAGCCGACGATGCTGCGCAGGTCGTGGTAACCGCCCAGCGTCATCACGAAGCGCACCTGTTCCCGGATGTCAGGTTCCAGGGCGGCCAGCAGCACCGGGCCGGCGCCGTAGCTGAAACCTGCGACCCCGGCGCGCCCCTGTGGCACCAGCTCGCCGCGCGCCAGCAGATAGCGGAATGCGTCAGCGACCTCGCGCACGTTGACGGCGCGCACCCGGTACTCACGCAGGCCACGCAGGTCGGGCACCAGCACCGCGAACTGCAGTCGCGCCAGGGTGGTGGCGAGCGCCACCAGGCGCGCGTCGTCCTTGCCGGCCGCGACCACGCCCGGCACCAGCACGATACCGGCCCGTACCGGCTCGCCCGGCAGGTACAGGTCGGCGCTGTAGCGACGCCCCTCGATCTCATATTGGATCGGGCTGCGCAGCGGCGCCGGGGTGCGTGCCTTGAGGCGGCTTTCGCGGCCTGCGGCAATGACATCTTCCAGTGCCAGCGCCGCTTCCGAGTCACCGAGCCGCGGCGCACAGCCCGGCAATCCCGCCAGCAGCGCAAGCAGTACACCCCACAGCCGCCGCATGCGTCTAAGCGCCATTGCGGACTCCAGGTTGCACCATCTCTACAGGGACGCGGCACTGTGACCGGCGCCCCGCACGGCGCACGCCGCGGTCGGGACCACTTATGCGCAGTCTCCGGCCGGTAATCGGAGCGTCCCCTACCATCAAATATTCGCCAGGAAGTACTGAATCATGAAAGCGTTGACAATGTCGATGAAGAAGGCGCAGACCAGCGGCACAATAATAAAGGCCAGGTGCGAGGGCCCGTAGCGGTGGGTAACCGCCGTCATGTTGGCCATCGCCGTAGCGGTAGAACCAAGCGTAATGCCGCCGAACCCGGAGCATATCACCGCGGCGTCGTAGTTACGGCCCATGAGGCGGAAGATCAGGAACAGCGTTAGCCCTGCCGCAATCACGAACTGGGCGATCAGCATGGTCAGAATGGGTGCCGCCAGCTCGATCAGGCTCCACAGCTGCATGCTCATGAGTGACATGGCCAGGAAAATGCCAAGCGAAACCTCGGCAATCAGCGCCAGCGCGGGGGTTCGCGAGGGCCAGCCCGCTCTCGGCATCAGGCGCGGAATGAGGTTGGCCAGCAGGATGCCGCCGAACAGGCTGGTCACGAACAACGGCATCTTGAGCCCCGCCGCCTCCAGCGCCTCGTTCATGACGAAACCCAGTGTAACGCTCAGGTGGATGGCGAAGATCGCCTGCAGAAACCCCATGTAGTCGACCTTGTAGTGAGACTGCTCCTCGGTGACACCGACGTCGAAGCCCTCGACCTGGGTCGGCTTCAGATCGTGTTTGGCGATGAGGTATTTGGCGATCGGCCCCCCCATGGTACTGGCCAGCACCAGCCCGAAGGTGGCGCAGGCGATACCGACTTCCATGGCGTTGGCGATGCCGTACTCGCTGGCGAACACCGGCGCCCAGGCGATGGCGGTACCGTGCCCGCCGATCAGCGAGACGGTACCGCCCAGCAGCCCCATCTGCGCCGGAAGGCCGAACGCGGAGGCCACCGTAATGCCGGTGATGTTCTGCACGAACATGTAGCCGATGGTGGCCGCCAACAGGATCGCCAGCGGCTTGCCGCCCGACACCAGGTCGCTGAGCTTGGCGTTGAGGCCGATAGTGGTGAAGAAATACACCAGCAGGAAATCGCGCGCGCCGAGGTCGAACTGGATGGTGACATCGAACAGGAAATACACCGCCGTGGAGATCAAGGCGAACAGCAGACCGCCCACCACCGGCTCGGGGATGTTGTAGTCGCGCAGGAAGCTCGAACGCTGAATCAGCCAGCGGCCCACGAACAGCACCACGATACCCCAGGTGACGGCCCGGAACGGGCCGACGTTCAAAAAGTTATTGATAAAGTCCATAGCGCACTGTCCTTTGTCTGGTTTTGCCTACGCCAGCTGTACTGTGCGCAGCCCGCCTTTCCGGGTGAGAGTGCCGGGCGCCCGTCAGCCGCTGCACGGGCCGCCGCCCACAGGGTAAACAGGGTTGCAACGCCAAGTCCAGCGGCGCCGGTCAGGCCGACGCAAAAACGGCCGTGTCACTCGTGGCGCAACGCCTCGATCGGGTCCAGACGCGCCGCACGGCGGGCCGGAAAATAGCCGAACACCACGCCCACTGCAGCGGCGAACAGGAACGCCACCACCACGATGGTCGGATCGAATACCAACGGCACCTGAAGAAACCGCACCGTCACACCGACAAAGCCAAGGCCCAGAACGATACCGACAAGCCCGCCGAACAGCGACAGCACCACGGCCTGGATCAGGAACTGCAACAGCACCTGGGACTCCGGCGCGCACCATCAGGAACGCCGCATCGGGGGTCGAGTGTTCCGTGCAAATGTCGTGCATTGGTCGCAATACGCCCTGGACTCCAAATCATATCGTTCGAGTAGGGTAGCCTTGTCAGTCTGTCGTCCGCTTGCTATATCGACGAGATTTCACTACCGTCTGGCCTGACGTTGTCAATATTTTGAGTACCACAAGATTCTTGTTTCTACATTGGGCTGAGCGATGGGTCAGGCTGATACCTGTCAGGGTCTCCAGCCCCATGATGCAGACCCTTCGCAGCGGGTAGATGGACGCAATCAAGTACCTGAATTTTCGATCTCCGCTGTGTGCGCTGGTCCTTTTAGGGCTGGCTTGCGAAGTTTCTGCTGGCTCATGGACATGCCACAAAGGCGAACTTACCCGGGAAGTGCTTATTTTTTATCCGGAAGCGCCTGCACGATTGCCGTGCAAAGTGTTTTATGCCAAGCCAGACGAGAATGTCCTGCCCCGTGCATTGTGGGAAG
>CP070738.1:1586504-1589652 GCA_020347685.1 Gammaproteobacteria bacterium
GCGGTGCCGGGTCCAGCATGATGCGGTCCTGGGTGTCATCCGCGCTGTGTGCTGCAAAGTAGTCCGCGTAGGCGCGTGCATAACCCGCGATGTCGCTACCCAGACAGGGGATGCGTTTGGTGCGAATGACGTGGTCGGGCGTGACCGGACCCTGTTGCGATATGGCGGCGAGGTCATCGCGACGGGCAAAACGCAGGCTCTGTTCATCGGTCGTAACGTTCAGGATTACGGGAAAGCCGGCGCAGTCGGAGATATCGCGGCGCAGTTGTGCAATCTGCGCCGGCTCCAGGGGTTGCGCTTCCGGCACCGTGCCCCCCGGCAGCTCCCAGGCCCGCTGCGCCTGCAGATACGCTTCCGCCTTGCTGACCAGCGCTATCATGCGCTGGTAGGCCTCGCGCGCCGTGGCGCCGAAGGAAAAGATTCCGTGATTGAGCAGCACCATGCCGAGCGTCTGGGGGCCGGCCTGGCGGGGAAACAGTTCGGCACACACCCGGGCCAGATCGAAACCCGGCATGGTGTAGGGAACGATGACCACCGTATCCCCGTAGATGTCGCGAATACGCTGCTCGCCGTTTGCCGTGTTGGTTACTGTCACCACCGCATCGGCGTGGGTGTGATCCACATACTTGTAGGGCAGGATGGCGTGCAGAATGGTTTCCACCGACGGGGTGGGTGCCGTGGCACGGGTCATGTGCGTCCGCAGCTCGTTGACCATCTGCGGATCGGTCAGCCGCTCCAGCTTCGCCAGCTTGAGCAGGTGGGCCATGCGCACCGGGGCGAAGCCACTCTCTTCAATGGTTTCCAGATCCCAGCCGCTGCCCTTCACATAGAGTATTTCCTCCGGCTCGCCGAGGATGTTGTTCTCGGTCACCTTGACCGAGGTGTTGCCGCCGCCATGCAGAACCAGCGCGGGCTCGCGGCCGAGCAGACGTGAGCTGTACACCCGCTGCGCGAGGTCACCGGCATACGCCGCGGCGTCTTGTTCATTCCACAGGTCTTTCATGCGCTGCTCCTTGATGCGGATGACCCGGCAGTCCGCCATGGTCAACAGACAGGCTGGCCGTATACGGATCAGTCGCAAGAGTGTAGGGGTTCGCAACGGGGGCGTAAATCACTGCAAACGCCTTGCATTGCAGCACACTGGCATATCTGTGCACCGCTCACTATGATTGAAGACTCCGATGTGGCGCATTTTTCAGGGGAGGTTCCATGCCGAGGCTGCTCACTCCGTTCATGCTGGTTCTGTTTGTCACCGCAGGTGTTCCGGCGCTGCAGGCCGCATCTTTGGAGGACGTCAGGAACAGTGCCGCGCAGGGAGATAGCGCGAGTCAATTCAGCCTGGCGCAGAGGTACGAAGCCGGCAAAGGTGTGGAGCGCGACCCGGCCCAGGCCGCCGAGTGGTATCGCAAGGCAGCCCTGCAGGGGCACGCCAGGGCACAGACCAACCTGGGTAACCTGTACCGGACAGGTCAGGGCGTCAGCCGGGATTTCGACGAGGCGCTGGGATGGTATCGCAAGGCCGCTGCGCAGGGCGATACCAAGGCGCAGATCAATATTGCCATGATGTACGCCGGCGGCATGGGGGTGAAACAGGACAGCAGCGAGGGCCTGAAATGGATGCTGCGCGCCGCCGATGCCGGCGACACCCAGGCCATGGTACACCTTGGCACCATGTACCGGGCGGGCAAGGGGGTCGACAAGGATTACGCAAGGTCCACACAGTGGTTTCGCAGCGCGGCAGAAAAAGGTGATACGGTCGCCCAACAGAACCTGGGGCTGAGCTATTTCAACGGCACCGGGGTCGAGCGCGATTATGCCGAGTCGGTCAAATGGCACCGCAAGGCTGCCGACAAGGGCTATCCGCCTGCCGAGTACAGCATGGCGCTGCGCTATGCCAAGGGCAAGGGCGTCAGGCAGGACTACAGCGAAGCGGCCGAGTGGTACCGCAAGGCTGCCAAACACGGTCACCCCGACGCCCAGAACAACCTTGGCCTGATGTATCGCAAAGGGCAGGGCGTGAGCCAGGACTACGGCGAAGCCCTGGCCTGGTTTCGAAAGGCCGCCGAGCGTGGTCACCCTCTGGCGCAGTACAACCTGGGCAACATGTACCTGAAGGGGCAGGGCACCCGGAAGGATCCCGAGGAAGCCAGGAAATGGTTCCGCAAAGCGGCAAAGGCCAGACACAAGGGTGCGCAGAAGGCGCTGGACGCGATGGAAGGGGGCCCGTAAGCAGCGTAATCCGCAGCCATGTTGGGAAGTCCCGGGCAATAAGCAACTCTCGCGGTCCCTCCCTGAGTCTGAATCACCGCGCGCGTCTCCGGAACAGCGCTCCTGGCCCAGGCTGAGACACCGGGGGGATACAGGGACCTTGAGCCGGAAACCCGGAAGCGCGTCGGTACGCCCGGGAAATTGCCTCCCGCCACCGTCTTCGGCCTTGCGGCTAAAGGCTGGTTCGCTCGTTTATAACCTGAAGGTCACAAGCGCCCGTTGGGTGCAATGACGTGGTGTATGTCACGCGATTGGTTGCAGCGCCGGTCAGGGCAGCGGTGACAGGCTGACATTGACCGGCAGCCGGTCACCGGGATGGTGGGACAGCCGCGTGGTGGATGTGTGGCCGCGATAACGGTAGGTCACCCGATAGGCGGTCACCCGTTCCCGGGCCTGTCGTTCTGTAACCATGCTGCAGGAACGCTGCGCCTGCCACAGACGCAGCTGCTGCCGGATGTCCTCGCCGATGCTGGCGGACAGCTGTGTAAACTTGCGCGATGCGGCGTCCGGATCTGCACACACTTGGCGTGTGACGGGCTCGTAGTAGGTTTCAACAATCGGCTCAACGTTCAGCACCTCGGCGTAGCCCCGGAACGTCCCGGCGGCCGCCAGGTCTGTGGGACTCCAGGCACACAGCAGGACCAGCGTCTGCAGTATTCGTTGCATGGCGCTCAGAACCCCATGTCCGAGAGCAGCTGCTGTCCGCGGCCCAGCTGTGTTTCGCTGGCGTACAGCATGACGACATCGAACCCGCCATCCGGACGCCGGAACCAGTCCAGGCGGATATCGCCGAAGCTGGGCTGCAGAGTCTCGACGAACGCCGCCGCCCGGTAGGGGCGGGCAAAGCGGATAATGAACAGTCTGCGTTGATCCGAGTAGG
>CP070738.1:1589752-1593269 GCA_020347685.1 Gammaproteobacteria bacterium
ATTTGCAGTAATTTATACATGATTTCAAACCTCCCTCGGTGTTGTGTCAGGCTGTCTTGCGACGGCCGCCACGAAGCTGTGCCCGGCACTTGCGGATCGCCGCCGCCATTTCCGCGCCGCTGGCGAAGCGCTTGCCCGGGTCTTTCTGCAACGCACGCATGACCAGCCGGGTCACGGTCGCCGGAAGCCCCTGGCGCGCTTTGCGCAACGGCGGTGTTTTTGCATTCGCTATCTGGTACATCACATTTGCGACCGAGTCGCCGCCGAACGGCAGGCTTCCGGTCAGAAGCTGATACAGGGTGGTGCCGAGTGAAAACAGGTCCGAGCGACCGTCCACCTTGTTGCCCGCGACCTGCTCCGGCGACATGTAGGAGGGGCTGCCGAGAATCGTTCCGGTACGCGTGCGGTTGCTGTCCAGCATACGGGCAACGCCGAAGTCGGTGATCTTCGCCAGCCCGCCGGCTCGGTCATAGATGATGTTGGAAGGCTTGATGTCGCGGTGCACCACCTTGCGACCGTGGGCGTACGCCAGCGCGTCGGCGACTTGCGCAGCCACCTCCAGCACCTCCCACACCGGCAACAGTGTGGAGCGGTGAGTCCAGGCGTCCAGGCTTTCGCCGGGCACATAATCCATCGCCATATAGGCCAGGTCGTGTTCCTTGCCGACGTCGTGGACCGTAACGATGTTGGGGTGATCCAGACGCCCCACCGCTTCGGCCTCGTGGAAGAAACGTGCCGCCGCGGCTTCCTGTTCGGCTCCTGCCGGGGTTTCCAGCAAGGGCAGGGCTTTTACCGCCACCTCGCGGCCGATATTCGGATCCACCGCCAGGTACACGGTACCCATGGCGCCGCTGCCGAGTTCGCGCTGCAGTTGGTAGCGCCCCAGCACCGGCAGCTCCATCACGGGATTGTCCAGTATCAGGGTCCGGTTCGCGCTTGAGCCGTTGCCGTTCGGAAACCGGTCCGACAATGACGCCAGCCGCTCGCGGCGGCGGCTGGCGTCGCGAAAGTCACCAGCCGTGGCCTCCAGGTGCGCGTAGATGGTCTGTGCCCTGGACACCTGGCGGCGGCGTTCGTATTCCAGACCCAGCTCGTACAGCGGTTCCAGCGCAGCGGGCGCCGGCAGGCAACGCACGAACTGCTCCATGGCGGTGTCCAGCTGGCCCTGCGCCTGCAGGTTCCTGCCCAGCTCCAGGCGTGCCTGGGTGGTCTGTTGTTGCAGCCCTGCCAGTAGCACGGCCCTGCGTGCGGCAAGCGTCAGCAGCATCTGCACGCTGACAATAAATAGCGCCGGGAGCATGACCGGCAGCCAGAGCGCGTGCACGATCAGTGTCACCAATGCGGCGTTCAGCAGCCCGACGGCCGCCAGGCCCGAAACCAGTGGTGCGCGCAAGCGGTGCCAGGTTGTCGGCAACAGCGCGAAGTAGAGTGCGAACAGGATCACCACTGCGCGTTGCGCGCCATAGGCCCAGGCAGGAAGCGCGATGCTGTTACCCTCCAGCATGCTGCCAAGCACCTGCGCCGACCAGCTGACCGGGGTGTGCGGCTGGCCGGCCGGGCCTCGCAGCCGTGGCACCAGGCCGGGTGCCGTGAGTCCCAGCAGTACCGCTTTGCTGTGCAGGCGGCCTGCCAGCGCGTCGTCTTGCAGCACTTCGCCCAGCGAGTACACGGGCGGTACGGCGGCGGGGCGGGGATAGTAAGCCAGATCCGGCCCACCGAGCTCTCCGGCCGCGCCCATGCGCAGCGGCGCACCGGGCGTAAAACTCAGTTTGCTGGCGTCAGTACCCTGCATGGCTGCCAGCAGCGCCAGCTCCAGACCCGGAACATAGCGTTCCGATACCCGGGTCAGGGTGGGCACGCCCTGCACGCTTTGACGGTCCCGGTAGCGGTGAGTGACACCGAGTCCGGCAGCGGCGTCGAGCAACGCTGGCAGTGGAGCCTGCAGCCGGGTATCCCGGGGCGCGGGCGGGGACAGCAGGCCTTGCAGCACGAACCGGCGCCAGGACGGGGCTTCGAGGGGCACGGCAAGCGCAAATCGCTCCAGGTGCCGCGGCGTTATGGCCGGCGCCGGCTGGGTCGAGGCTTCGGTACTGAGTACCAGGTTACCGGCGGTTGCGATTGACTGTGCCAGCTGCCTGTCGACATCCAGTCGCGCCAGCCAGGCAGCGGCTTTGTCGCGCAGTGGTGGCTCCAGTGAATCCAGGTCCGCGCGCAGGGACTCGAGCAGCGGTGGCGTTTCCGCATCGCTTAGCGGCAGCACCACGCCGATGACCGCTGGCTGAAAACGCTGCAAGCGTTCCAGCACCGTGACCATGCGCTCGCGTGGCCAGGGCCAGTTGCCGTGCGTGTCCAGCGTCGCCTGGTCAATGCCCACCACCGCCACAGAGCGGGGCGCTTGCGCCGCCGGCATGAAGCGGCTTGCCCAGTCCAGTAACAGCGTTTCCAGGTGATACGCAGGAGGCGTGAAGCTGGCGATGACGGCGACCATCGCAGCCGCGGCAACGGTGAGGCGGTACCTGTTCCAGGCCGGCGTGTTCACCTTTAATCGGGCCTCCCCCAGTGCCGGTCTCCGGCGTACATGATTGGGCGCCGCTTGCCGGGCATCGTGGCGACAGCCGACGCACGGTCGCGTTCAAATTGAACTATCGGTATGGTTAGCGAGTGCTTTACGCAGTCCGGCAGACCGGTGCGGCAGAGTAACGCCGTTGCGGGAGGGATACTGAAGGTGAACAGCAAATTCTTGAACTGGTTCACACTCTTGCGTGCCCGGGACAGGCGTGCGCCCGTGCTGCGCGCGGCTGTGCTCGCTGTCACCCAGCTGGCTGCGGGCACCACCGTGATGGCGGCTGAACCGCTTTTCATCGGCCAGTTCTCCGCGCAGGATCTGGATGACTGGCAGGAAAAGAAATTCAGCGATGCCACCCGCTACCGGCTGGTGCAGCTGGACGCCGCAACGGTGCTGGCGGCCGAAAGCAAGCGCAGCGCGTCCGGTCTGGTGAGAAGAATCCGCATCGATCTGCACCGCTATCCGTGGCTGAACTGGCGCTGGCGCATCGAGGAACGGCTGGACAGTCGCGACGAAAAGACCCGGTCGGGCGATGACTATGCGGCGCGGCTTTATGTTATCGCCAGCGGCGGACTGGTGTTCTGGAACACCCGCGCGGTGAACTACGTTTGGGCCCGACAGTCAGACAGGGGAGAAGCGTGGCCTAACGCCTTCGCCGGCGACAAGGCCATGATGCTGGCGCTGCGCTCCGGCGCCGACAGCACCGGGACCTGGTACAGCGAAAAGCGTAATGTGCGCGAGGATTTCAGAGCACTGCATGGCACCGACATCCGCTACATCGACGCGGTCGCGCTGATGACCGACACCGATAATGGTGCGGGTCACGCAGTCTCTTATTACGGTGATATCTTTTTCTCATCCGAATGAAACGCAGGAGCGGCGCGGCGCCTGCAGCGCGCCGACCGCGGCAGGAGAACAACAACATGCTGAAAGTATCCGGACAACGCACCG
>CP070738.1:1593369-1604838 GCA_020347685.1 Gammaproteobacteria bacterium
GGCCAGTGCCCAGGCGTTGTGCGCCCGACTGGGGTTGAGCCCAAATCCATCGAAAATGGCCAGCAGGACAGGTTTTGTTTTCACGTTATTCCCCTGAGACTCCAGTGGCTGACGCCGGTAGTTGCGGCGCGCGACAGCAATTGCCCGGACATACGCGACATGGCTGGTGTCTACGATAGCACAGGGCGGGGCAATCGGAAGGCGATGGACGCTGTGTCAACGCAGTTGGCGCAGCCGTTGCGGCGCATGTCTCTGCGGCCAACGATTTGGCGTGCCGGGATTACCCCCGGAAACGCCCCGCCCGTACCCTGTGCGTACAGGGCAGCAACAGGGCGGATCACGATGAATGAGCAACACGAAACTTGGAATTCGGGCTACGGATTTGTGCAACTGGGGGCTGCCGCCCCGGTGCGTGCGCGTCTGGATAACCCGGTGTTGTGGATCCTTTCCATGCTTCCGGAATCGGAACTGATGGATCTCTATGGCAGGATGGAAGGGATCGAATTCAAGCAGGTGTTCAACTGGGTGGCCGAGTACGGGACGGCCGACCATGGCCTTGCGATCGAGCACATGAAAAAACGCATCGCCGAGCATGTTGACCGGGCGATGCGCGTCGGCGGCGTTTAGGTCATGCCCAGAAAAATCCGTCCCAGAAAATGCGCCTGCGGGTGTGGAGCGATGACCCGCGGCGGTGATTTCCTCCCCGGTCACGATGCGCGCACCCTGAGTGCCGTAATCAGCAGTGTGGGTGGTGTTGCGGCATTGAGAACGCTGGTCGAGAACGCGTTGAAACGGCGTATCGAAGTCGAAACAGAGTAGCGTGTGAAAATGATGGAAAAGGAACCCGACTGCTGTCAACGAAAGGTCGTCTGGCTGGTGATGGTCCTGTGCGCCGTGCTCGCGGTGGTGCTGCTCACCGGCTACTAGCGCCTGCGCGCTGCGGGTGCGTGGCAACGCCGGGCTGGGTACCGGGTGCCCCGCGCTTAGCCCTGACACCCGGTAGCGAAGGGCCCGGCTACCTCAGTCGCGTTCCTCCGCAGCCTGCCTCAGCCACTGCTGGTAGCAGTCCAGCCCGCAGAAATACACCACGTAATCTGTTGCTTCCTCGCTTTTTGCTTCAGAAACAGGGATTTCCTCCAAGCACAGTTCGCAGCTGAGGGTCTCGATCTCAGTCGGCATGGGATTGGCGCTCATATCACACCTCCGTCGGCACCACCGGCATACAAACACCACCTGCCGCTTCCGGCGCCTGTCGCTTTAATTAGACCGTTTTCACCCGGTAACTATCCGCGCGGCGGTTGTCGCGGAGCGTACAGCGCAGTGCTCGAGTCCCTGAGAAACCTTTCATCCGCCGTGGGCTCAAACGTTATACTTGTGATTAAGATCGGTGCGCCGGTTCCCTGGGTTGTCCGAAATGTGACATGAGTATTACCAAAGCCATTCTGAGCCTTCTGGCGGCCTTGCCGGTCGCCTGCGCGGCAGCCGGCTTCAATGTACTGCTGGATCAGCTGGAGGCCGACCATAGCGCGTTGTCGGCAGCCGAGCGGGATTTCCGGCAGCGCCGCGACGGCGGTGAGCTGAGTGCCGCTGCGACGGCTGATTACGCGTCCTATCTGGAAACTCTGCGCGGTCGTGTTGCCGCGGACTGTCTGGCACTGATTGAGGCCGGCGGTGTGTTGCCGGCAGGTTCGCCGTGTACGGAGTTTTCGCTGACCGCGGTTCAACCGCTGCCCCTCGACCAGGGCGTACCACTCAACCGCGCCGGGCGTACCGGCAAACTGGATGCGGAACTCGAGGCCGGCCTGGGCGAATTCGACGAGCTGCTGCTGCGGGAGCAGGAACGGATCAGGGCGTCTGCACCGCGTTCAGGGCGAGACGGCGGCGCAGCGGGCGGTGAGGGCGGTTCGGGTACCGGCCAGGCGGGGAGCGCGGGCGACAGCGGCCTGGCAGGCGCGGCCGGCAGCGCTGCCGCGGGGAGTGCCGGCAGCGAAGCACAGCAGGGTCAGGACGTTGTCGGGCCACCTGGGGCCGGTGAGGGCGGCGAAGGCGCGGTTGCCCGCAGTGGCGCGCGGGGACAGCCGCCCGGTATTCCCGACGGCAGTGACGACGACGTTGTCGCTCGCCAGCTGCGCGAGGCGGCCGAGCAGGAAAGCGACCCGGAGTTGCGCAACAAGCTGTGGGAAGAGTACCGCAGGTACAAACAGGGTATCCGTTGAGGTGGGTCGAGCAGACATGAGGTGGCGCTGGTTTCCGTTTCTGCTGATGGCGATCGGGTGGCTCGCCGGTTGTTCCGTGACCGGTCCACACCGGGACATCAACGGTGAGGTGCCGGCACAGAAAGCGGCGGCGGAAATTCCCGAAGCACAGTTGCTGGACGTCTGGATCGAACTGTTCGATCCGGGTGAGCTGCCCGATGATCCGGAGGACGCCAGCGGTCTGTCCATGGACATCCGCGCCGCCGAGGCGCGCTACATGCCGGAGCGTCTGCGCGAGACCATGGAGCGCACCGGTTACTGGGGTGCGGTACGGGTGGTGCCGCGCGGTACCGCCGGCAGCGAAGTGCTGGTGCGTGGAACCATTATGGCGTCCGACGGTGAGCGGCTGGCACTCAGGATCACGGCGCTGGATGCGAGTGGCCGGGAGTGGCACAGGGGCAGTTACGAGGCGGAGGTTACAGCCGCTGACTATCCGCCGCCGGAGCAGCCCGAGCGGGAGGCGTTTCAGTCCCTCTACAACGCGATTGCAAACGATCTGGCGCGTTTCCGCGCGCGGCTGAGTCGCGAAGATATTGTGACTATCCGTCGCACCGCGGCGCTGCGGTTCGCTGCCGACCTGGCGCCGGATGCCTTTGCCGGCCATCTGCAACGGGACGATGACGAAATATATACCGTCGCGCGGCTGCCGGCGCAGGACGACCCCATGTACCGGCGGGTCAATGCCATCCGCGAGCGTGATTTTCTGCTCATCGATACCCTCAACGGGCATTTCGACAACTTCTACCGCGAGGTGCAGGAGCCCTACAACGAATGGCGCAGGACACGCAGCGAGGAAGCCGCCGCAATGCGCGAAATCCGCGCCGAAGCCAACAAGCGCAAGGTGCTCGGCGCCCTGGCCGTGCTGGGCGCCATTGCCATCGAAGCCGCCGGCAGCAACAGTACCCGGCGTGCCACCGGTGGTCTGCGCAACGTGATGATTGTGGGTGGTGCCTACGCCATCAAGACGGGTTTCGATAAAGACTCGGAGACAGCCATTCACCGCGATGCCATCGAGGAACTGGGCGCTTCGTTTGCCTCCGAAACGCGCCCGCTGGTCGTGGACGTGGAAGGTGAAACCCACGAGCTGACCGGTTCCGCCGAGGAGCAGTACACCAAGTGGCGGGCGCTCCTGAAACAGATCTATGCCTCCGAGACCGGTCTGGTCACTAGCGGCGAGTGAGGTGACGGCAGTGCGGCGCGGTGCAGCTCCCGGCGACCAACACGACGCGAAGTCGCCGGCTCGAGATACCGCCACGCCGGCTGCGCCGACGCTGCGCCCGCCCGGTACCCGGCCGGGGCGCAGCGAACCCATGACATCCGCTTACCGCCGGCTGTGGCTGGCGCTGGCGGCGACCGTAGCGCTCGGCGTGGCCGTGGTGGTGGCACTGCCGCAACTGGTCAGCGACGCGGACCAACCTCCTGCCGGCGAGGCGCCGACGCTGCCGCTTGTCGAGCCGGCACAGCCGCCGTCGGACGACAGCGCCGCGCGCAGCAGCGCCGAACAGAGCCTGCGGGAGTTCCTGCGCCTGCGCGCGCGACTGGAGCTGGCCAACGCGCATCGCTGGGGTGAGCCGGACTGGAGCCGTGCCGCCGGGCGGGCTGTCGAGGGTGATCACCTGTTTGCGCAGCGGCGTTTCGCGGCCGCGGCGCAGCACTACGGAGCCGCGCTGCAGACGCTCGAAACGCTTGAAGCGGACCGTGAACAGCGACTCGCGGCAGCGCTCGAGTCCGGTCAGCGCGCGCTCGAGGCGGACGATGGCGCTGCGGCGCAGGCCGGTTTTCAACTCGCGTTGCTGATCGAGCCGGACCATCCGCAGGCCCTGCAGGGTCTGGAGCGCGCGCGGGTGCGCGATCAGCTTACAGGCCTGATGGGCGAGGGCGATCAGGCCGCGCAGAGCGGCGAACTGGAAAGCGCCCGCGATGCCTACCGGAAAGCCGTACAGCTGGATCCGCACTATGCGCCGGCGGACGCGGCTCTGCAGCGGGTTGAACGGCAGCTCGCCGATGCGGCGTTTCGTTTAGCCATGAGTGAAACCCTCGCCGCGCTGGACGCGGGTCGCCTGACTGCCGCCGGGCAGTCGCTGCAGCAGGCCGCCGCTCTGAAGCCCGACGACAGCAGCGTGCGCGACGCGCGCCAGCGCCTCGCGCAGGCCCGCCAGCGTGCCACGCTGGATCGCCTGCGCACTGATGCCGCCGCCCGGGTGCGCAGCGAGAACTGGGATGCTGCAGTGAGCCTGTACCAGCAGGCGCTGGCGTTGGCATCCGATGCGGGTTTTGCGCGCCGCGGCATCAGCCACGCCGAACAGCGTGTTCGCCTGCACGCGCAGCTCGACGACTATCTGGCCGATCCGGCACGCCTGCACTCGCCCGAGCCGCTGGCCGGCGCCGAACGGCTGCTGGCGGCCATCGCCGAGCCACCGGCCGGCGAACCACGCCTGGCGGCGAAGCTCGCCACGCTGCGCTCGCGCGTACAACAGGCCAGCACGCCGGTCACGGTGACTCTGCATTCGGACGGTGAAACCGAGGTGGTGATCTACCACGTCAGCCGCCTGGGACGTTTCCAGACGCACCAGCTGCAGCTGCGTCCCGGGACCTACACCGCGGTCGGCTCACGGACCGGTTACCGTGATGTGCGCGCGGTGTTCACCGTCAAGCCCGGTACGCCGCCGCAACCGGTACAGCTGCGCTGCGAGGAACCGGTTTGAGCCGCTTGTATCTGGTCAGCGATGCGCAGGGTGAGCGCCGCTTCAGCGAGGTGGACCTGCCGCTGTGCGTGGGCGGTGCTCAGCACGGTGACGTGGTATTGCCCGACGCGTCTGCGGACGCCGTGGCAGCCTATATCGCGGTGGCCGACGGACACGCCTATATCCAGCCGGCCGATGATGCGTCTCAGCTGTTTCACAATCACGAGCGCCTGACCGAATCCAGATGGCTCAAATCAGGCGACCGCCTGCAACTCGGCGACGCGCTGCTCGACTGGCGGGTGCAGGGCGACCAGGTGTTCGTCACCGTGCGACATCGCACCGACAGCGTGCAACCGTCGCCGCCACAGGACCCTGTACCGCCACAGGCCGCAGCGTCGCCACCGACTCCGCCCCTTACGCAACCGTCCGCGCTGCCTCACAGGCATCACGGCCTGCGCCGCACGGCACTGGCCGCGTTCCTGCTGCTGGTGCTGGCGGCGGCCTTCGTGCTGATCGCCACACCGGTCGGCGTGCGCGTCACACCCGAGGCGGCGCAAATCGCGCTGCACGGTTTTCCGCCCCCGCTGCGCCTGGGCGGACGCTGGCTGGCGCTGCCGGGCAGCTACAACGTCACGGCCGCTTACGCCGGTTATCATCCGTTGCAACAGCGTATCGATGTCCCCCTGGGTGGCTTCAGCGAGTTCAGCTTCCAGATGCAGGCGCTGCCGGGTCGCGTCGCTATCGCAGTCGATCCCGATGTGCCGTTCAAACTGTTCTTGGACGATGTCCAGCAGGAAACCGACAGCGCGGGTGTGGCGCTGATCGAAAGGGGCCGGCAGCGGCTGCGGGTTGAAACGGCGCGTTACCTGCCGGAAACGCGCGCAGTGGATATCATCGGTCTGGACCAGCCACAGGGACTGGCGTTCAGTCTGAAACCCGGCTGGGCCGAGCTGCGCATTGCCAGTGAGCCGGCCGGGGCCGAAGTCAGCATCGACGGCGAGCCGGTGGGGGTGACACCGCTGCAGACCGAGGTGATGCAGGGCCTGCGCAGTTTTGTATTTTCGCTGCCGGCGCACAAGACGCTCACGCTGCAGCGCGAAGTCATCGCAGGCACGGCGTTGCAGCTGGACGATATCCGACTGCAACCCGCCGACGGCCGGGTGCAGGTAAAAAGTCAACCGAGCGGCGCCAGTGTCAGTGTCGACGGGGAGTTCCACGGCACCACCCCGGTCGCCGTGACGCTTGCATCCGGCGAGACGCACCGCTTGCGCCTGAGCAAGGCCGGCTACCAGGGTGTCGCAGAGGACATCGTCCTGAGCCCCGGGCAGGAACGCGAGCTGTCGCTGGCCCTGGCGCCGCAGTATGGCGTGCTGTTTGTCGCGGCGCGTCCTGCCGACGCCGAGCTGCTAATAGATGGTAAGCCGAGCGGCACCGCTACCCGGCGCCTGCGCCTGCCGACCCGGCCGCACGTGCTGGAGTTCCGCAAGGCCGGCTACGCGACCCGGCGTATGACCGTGACACCGCGCGCCGGGGTCAGCCAGAACCTGGAGGTGACGCTCGTGACCGAGGCGCAGGCCAAAGTCGCTGCCACCCCGAGCACCGTCACTACCGGCGCCGGCCAGCTGCTGCGGCTGGTGCGTCCGCAGGGCCGCTTCGAGATGGGGGCTTCGCGGCGCGAGGCGGGGCGCCGCGCCAACGAGAGCCAGCGCCTGGTGCAGCTCACCCGGGCGTTTTACCTGGGCGAGAAAGAGGTGACCAATGCCGAGTTCCGTCGCTTTCGTGCTGCGCACGATTCGGGCGTTGCCGAGGGTGCTTCCCTCAATGGCGACGAGCAGCCGGTGGTGAACGTCAGCTGGGAGGATGCGGCGCGCTATTGCAACTGGCTGAGCGCGCAGGACGGCCTGCCGGCCGCCTACCGGGAGCAGGGCGGGCAGATGCAGCCGGTACAGCCGGCGACGCGCGGCTATCGGCTGCCCAGCGAGGCGGAGTGGGTCTACGTGGCGCGCGTACTGGGACAGGACGCCCCGGCCCGCTACCCCTGGGAAGGCGACTATCCGCCGCGGCAAAAGGCCGGCAATTTCGCGGACGCGCGCATTGCCGATACCCTGGCCGACGTGGTGCCCGGGTATGATGACGGCTACCGGGCCAGCGCGCCGGTGGGCAGTTTTGCGCCGCGGCCCGCCGGCTTCTACGATCTGGGCGGCAACGTGGCGGAATGGAACAACGATTACTATGCGCTGTACCCGGGTGAGGCGCAGCGGCTGGTTACAGACCCGAGCGGACCGGCCAGCGGCGAGCACCACGTGGTGCGGGATTCGAGCTGGCGCCACGGCAGCATCACCGAGCTGCGCCTGAGCTACCGTGACTACAGCCGCGCGGCGCGCAACGACCTCGGCTTCCGCGTCGCCCGCTTTGCCGAATGACAGGAGCAACCATGACGAAAATATTTTTGTCGGCCCTGGCGGGCTGCCTGATGCTGGCGGCGGCTGCGGCGCAGTCGCCGCAACCCGAACAACAGGCGCCACACGACAAGCCCGCGGTTGCGTCGGAGCGCGCGGACGGCAGGCACAAGCCGTCAGCGCCGGCGCCAACTTTCACCCCGTCGGAGAAGATCGGCGCCGACAGCGCAGTTTCCTTTCCGGTCGATATCTGAACCTCGCTGAGGACGCGGCATTTCCATGAGACAGCACTTTCCAACCGAATTCGTGTATCAGGTCTTTTCCTTGCTGATCGCCTTTATTCTGGTGCACGCCCTGTACGTGACACTGATTCGCCCCCAGGCGGAAGTCTTCCTGGAGCGCGAGGCTGCCCAGCTGCAGGCCGATCCTGCCTACGTACCGCAGCGCTCCTTCTATGTGGTGATCAAGGACTACGAACAGGAGACCTGCTTCGTGCTGATGCTGTGGGCGTTCTCGATTCTGGGTTACAAGGGACGCGCGGCCTGGCGGCAGCAGAAGCTCCTGGAGCAGGACCTGTTGCAGTTGCCGGACAACCTTCCGGTCGGCCCCGAAGACACCCGCGGCCTGATCGGCCGGCTGCAGTCACTGCCGGCGCCGCTGCAGGACTACCTGCTGCCGCGGGCGCTGCTGAGCGCGGTGGAACGCTTCAACGCCACCCGCAATGTGCAGAACGTGTCGACGGCGGCGCGCGATCTGTGCGACTCCGAGGGCGAGCGCCTCGAATCGGAGCTGTCCACCATACGCTACATCGCCTGGGCCATTCCCTCGGTCGGGTTCATCGGTACAGTGCGCGGCATCGGCGATGCACTGGGGCAGGCACACCGTGCCGTGGAAGGGGACATCACCGGCGTCACCGCCAGTCTTGGCGTGGCTTTCAATTCCACGTTTATCGCCCTGGTGATCAGCATTGTGCTGATGTTTTTCATCCACCAGCTGCAGCTGATGCAGGAACGCCTGGTGCTGGACAGCGAACGCTACGTCGACCGCTGGCTGGTGCGGCGGCTGCAGACCTGAAGCGAAAACCCCGCCGCCCGCCATGAAACGCCGTCCGGTTTCGCCCTTTTCGCTGTCATTTCTCGACATCATGTTCTGCGGTTTCGGCGCCGTGGTGCTGCTGGTGCTGATTCTCAACACCGACACGGTCAAGGCGCGTAACCAGACCTTCGCCGACCTGCGCGGCGAAGTGGTGAAACGCGAGCAGCAGGCACTGGTGGGGCGTGAGCAGCTGGTTGCCGCGCGCAACAGTCTCGAGGCCACCGAGCGCGAACTGGTGGTCACCCGGGGGCAGGCCGAACGTGCGGCGGAGGAAATCCGCGCGCTCACCCGCCAGATCGCGGTGCTGCGTGGCGAAACCGTCGCCAGCCGCGAGCACGTCAACCGGCTCAGCGCCGACCTGAAGCAGCTCGACAGCGACAGGCAACAGCTGGGAGCCGCGCCTGCCCCCGAGGCAGGCGACAAGGTGCTGCAGTTCCGCGGCGAGGGCGACCGGCAGTATCTGACCGGTCTGCGCGTGGGCGGCAAACGGATTCTCATTCTGGTGGATGTCTCCGCCAGCATGCTCGACGAGACCATTATCAATGTGGTGCGGCGTCGCAACATGGACGAGGCGCAGAAACGCAGCGCCCCCAAGTGGCGGCGCGCATTACTCACCACGCAGTGGCTGATCAGCAACCTGCCGCCGACGGCGCAGTTTCAACTCTACCTGTTCAATACCGCTGCCCGCGCCGCCAGCAGGGACAGCCAGGGGCAGTGGTTGTCCGCCTCGAATCGCGACGACCTGGAACGCACCCTGACCGCGCTGCGCGACAGCGTGCCGGAGGGCGGCACCAGCCTATATCATGCGCTGGCGGTTGCGAAGGCACTTTCGCCGCGCCCCGACAACATCCTGCTGGTCACCGATGGCCTGCCGACCCAGGGTAGCAAGAAACCGGGCGGCACCACGGTGAGCGCCGACCAACGCCTGGCACATTTCAGCAAGGCGGTGGCCAGCCTGCCGGCCGGTATTCCGGTCAATACCATTCTGCTGCCCATGGAAGGCGACGCTTACGCCGCGGCCGCCTACTGGAAGCTCGGGGTCGACACCGGCGGCTCCTTTCTCACCCCGGCGCGAGACTGGCCATGACGCGACGCACCCGCCGCGCGGTCGATATTTTCAACCTGTCGTTTCTGGATGTGGTCTCGTGCGGGTTCGGCGCCATCATACTGCTGCTGGTGATCGTCAAGGTGTCCGAGCCGCTGGTCATCGAGAAACTGGCCGTCGACCTGAGCGGCCTGGTGCAGCGCCTGGAAGCGGAGTTGCACGAGCTGCGCGGCGAAACCACGGTGCTGGACCGCGACCTGACGGAGAAGCAGGAGCAGCTCGAAGACAGCCGCACTGCGCTGGCGCGCCTGAGTGGCGAGCTGTCGGCGCTGCGCGGTGAATACCGGGCTGCGCGCAGCGAGCACGACGCCCAGACCCTTATCGAAGGCCGCCTTGCAACGGCGAAACAGCAGCTGTCCGAGGAGATGCGGCGCCTGCTCGGCGCCGATTACCGGCGTACCGCCAATGCCAGCATCGGCGGCGTGCCGGTGGACAGTGAGTATATCGTGTTCATTATCGACACCTCCGGCTCCATGCAGCAGAACGCCTGGCAACTGGTGCTGAAGAAGGTCAGGGAGGTGCTGGACATCTACCCGCAGGTGAAGGGCATCCAGGTGATGAACGACATGGGGGATTACATGTTTTCCCAGTATCAGGGCCGCTGGATCCCGGATACGCCGGCGCGGCGCAAGGCCATCAATACGCGCCTGGCCGGCTGGCAGCCGTTTTCCAACTCCAGCCCGGTGGAAGGCATCGAGGCGGCGATACGGCGCTTTTATGCCAGCGACAAGCGCATCAGCCTGTATGTGTTCGGTGACGATTTCTCGCGCGGCTCCATCCAGGGCGTGATCGACACCGTCGCGCGCTTGAACCGCGCCGACCGGTCCGGCCAGCGCCGCGTGCGCATCCATGCGGTCGGCTTTCCGGTGCTGTTTTCCCGCGCCGACCTGTCAATCAATGCGGTGCGCTTCGCCGCCCTGATGCGCAAGCTGGCCGAGGACAACAACGGCAGCTTCGTTGGGCTGAACAGCACGCGGAACTAGAGCGTGTGCAGGCAGCCGGCGGCTAATTGCCGCGTCGCAACCACGAAAAACACCAAGGTTAGTTGTGGCTGGCGACTGTGACTTGTTCTGGAACACTGCGCGGGGAGGGAAGTGTCGAACCGAACCGCGTGTTCAGCGGCTCTGATATTGGAACGCGGCAAAGCACCGGTTCCGGCCCAAAGGCATCATTCATGTTGCATGTAAGAGTGTCCATGTAAGCCCTTTTTTCAACTAAGCAGTTTCGCGTACACTGCGCAACAACTGAATACCAATCCCATCATCACGGAGGTGAACTCATGTCTACTCATTCAGCTCAATACAGGAAATTTGGCGTACAGCTGCTGGCTCCCGCGCTGGTACTACTGATGCTGCTGGGCGCCGGATGCTCGGACAAGGAAACCACGCCCACCCAGGCAGTTGCACCGGCACAGGCACCCGCCCCGCAGACCGCGGAACCGGCGGCATCACCGCCTGCTGAGGCACCCGAACCCGCCCCCGAGCCAGAGGCACCGCAAGCTACCGCCGAATCGCAGGCGGCCGATAAGCCGGCTGATGCCCAGGCGGCCACTGTGGACGGGCAGAAAATCTATCAGGCATCCTGCCAGGCTTGTCACGCTGTCGGGGTGGCGGGCGCGCCGAAACTGGGTGATAAAGAAGCCTGGGCACCGCGGATTGCGAAGGGTAATGACGCACTGTTTTCATCAGTCAAAAACGGGCTCAACGCCATGCCACCGAAGGGTGGCTGTATGAGTTGCAGCGAGGACGGGCTCCGCGCAGCCATAACATACATGGTCGAGCAGGGCTCCTGATCATCACCACGGAGACGGATCTTTTCCGTCTCCGTGGTACAGACGGTGCAAATCGCTACGCTATCACGTCTGCAAGAAAAAAAGCGCATGCCCGAAAGCGTTGGCGCGTTGTCGGAACAGTCCTGCAGCTTCAAGGAAC
>CP070738.1:1604938-1613528 GCA_020347685.1 Gammaproteobacteria bacterium
GCGGCGCGGGGAACCAAGCTGAATATTCCCATGCCGCCACAGGCCGGCGATGAAACCTTTCTGAAGATATGGGAATCGGTGGAGCGCTTCATCGACCAGGCAAAGCCCGAGTTCGTGCTGCTGCAGTGTGGCGCCGACAGTCTGGCAGGGGATCCCATCACCCATCTGCGGTATTCAGAGGCGGCCCACCGTCACGCTGCGCAGCGGCTCAAAATGCTGGCCGATCGGCACTGTCAGGGGCGCTTGCTGGCGCTGGGCGGAGGCGGTTACAACCGTCCCAATCTGGCCCGGGCCTGGACCGCCGTGGTGGAGGCTTTGCTGGGCGAGAGCAGCTAAATCCAGTATCATTCGGCTTTTTTCAGCCTCGCTGGAGAAGTCGAATGTTCAGTAAAGACATGACCATCGCCGGATTTGACGACGAGCTCGCGGCAGCTATCGCAGGCGAAGTCAGACGCCAGGAAGAGCACATCGAGCTGATCGCCTCGGAGAACTATGCGAGTCCCCGGGTCCTGGAGGCGCAGGGGTCGGTGCTGACCAACAAGTACGCCGAGGGATATCCGGCCAAGCGCTACTACGGTGGTTGCGAATTCGTGGACCAGGCGGAACAGCTGGCCATCGAGCGCGCCAGGCAGCTGTTCGGGGCCGATTATGCCAACGTACAGCCGCACTCCGGTTCCCAGGCCAACGCCGCGGTGTATCTGGCCCTGTGCCAGCCGGGTGACACCATACTCGGCATGAGTCTGGCCGACGGCGGTCACCTGACCCACGGGTCGAAAGTCAATTTTTCCGGCAAGACTTTCAAGGCGGTGCAGTACGGCGTGCATCCCGATACCGGCGAGCTCGACTACGAGCAGATGGAGGCGTTGGCTCGCGAGCACAAGCCGAAAATGCTGGTGGCCGGGTTTTCCGCCTATTCGCGGGTGGTGGACTGGGCTCGCTGCCGGGAGATCGCCGATTCGGTGGGCGCCTATCTATTCGTGGACATGGCGCACGTGGCGGGCCTGATCGCCACTGGCCACTACCCGAGCCCGGTGCAGATCGCCGATGTCACCACCACCACCACGCACAAGACACTGCGTGGACCGCGCGGCGGGCTGATCCTGGCGAAGTCCAACCCGGATATCGAAAAAAAGCTGAATTCGGCGGTGTTCCCTGGCACCCAGGGCGGGCCACTGATGCACGTGATCGCCGCCAAGGCGGTGGCGTTCAAGGAGGCCCTGCAGCCCGACTTCAGCGCCTACCAGGGTCGGGTGCTGGCCAATGCGCGCGCCATGGCGGAGGTGTTCATGGAGCGCGGCTACAAGGTGGTGTCCGGTGGCACCGATGACCACCTGTTCCTGGTCGATCTGATCGACAAGGGCATCACCGGCAAGGACGCCGACGCCGCACTGGGTGCGGCCAACATCACCGTCAACAAGAATGCGGTGCCGAACGATCCCCAGTCGCCGTTTGTCACCAGCGGTATTCGCATCGGCACCCCGGCGGTCACCACACGCGGCTTCGATGCAGCGGAAGTCCGGGAACTGGCCGGCTGGATGTGCGACGTGCTGGACAATGTCCAGGATGGGGGGGTGATCGAGCAGGTCAAGGCCAGGGTGCTCGACATCTGCGCGCGTTTTCCCGTCTACGGCTAGGCGCCCGGCGGAGAGCACCGGCGCATGCGCTGCCCGTTTTGCGGAAGCATGGACACCAAGGTGATCGACTCGCGCCTGGCGGGCGAGGGTACCCAGGTGCGCCGGCGCCGCGAGTGTCTGGAGTGCGGTGACCGCTTCACAACCTACGAAACCGCCGAGCTGTTGATGCCGCGCATTGTCAAGAGCGATGGCACCCGCGAACCGTTCAACCAGGACAAGCTGCTGACCGGTATACTGCGCGCGCTGGAGAAGCGTCCGGTCGATACCGACAGCGTGGAAGCCGCGATCAGCCGCATTCAGCACCGTCTGCAGTCCTGCGGTGAACGCGAGATCCCCTCGCGTCTGCTGGGCGAATGGGTCATGCAGGAGTTGCGCAACCTGGATCAGGTCGCCTACGTGCGTTTCGCCTCGGTGTACCGGAGTTTTCAGGACGTCAGCGAGTTCCGCGACGAAATCGAGCGCCTGGAGAAACAGCCTTCGCCCGAGGAACGGCGCAACCAGATGCGCCTGCTTCCCGACGAAGAGGAGCCGGACGAAGCGTGACGATCGCGTTGCGTTCGACTCTAGCATGATCGACCAGCACTACATGGCCCAAGCGATCCGCCTGGCCGCACGCGGCATCTACAGTACCCACCCCAATCCCAACGTGGGTTGCGTTATCGTCAACGACGGAGAGGTGGCGGGCGAGGGCTGGCACCGGCAGGCCGGTGGTCCTCACGCCGAAGTGTTCGCCCTGCAGCAGGCCGGCGCGCGCGCCCGTGGCGCCACGGTGTATGTGACGCTGGAACCCTGCAGCCACCACGGGCGCACGCCGCCCTGTGCCGACGCGCTGGTCGCTGCCGGCGTGAGCCGCGTGCTGGTCGCCATGCAGGACCCCAATCCGAGCGTCGCCGGGCGCGGGCTGCACCGGCTCAGGGAGGCCGGTATTGCTGTCCAGTCCGGGCTTCTGGATGCTCAGGCGCGGGCACTCAATCCCGGCTTTATTTCGCGCATGCAGCGCCGCCGTCCCTGGCTTCGGGTTAAACTGGCTGCAAGTCTGGACGGCCGTACCGCCATGGCCTCCGGCGAGAGCAAGTGGATCAGCGGCGCGGCGGCACGCCAGGACGTACAGCGCCTGCGGGCGCGCAGCTCAGCGATCCTGACCGGTATCGGCACCGTGCTGGCCGACGATCCGGCGCTGAACGTACGGCTGGATGCGGAGCAATTGCATGGCGTGGAGCCGCTGCGTCAGCCGCTGCGGGTGGTGCTGGACCCCGATCTGGCTATGCCGGTGCAGGCGCAGATGCTGTCACTGCCGGGGAACACCCTGGTGTTTACTGCCGTGAACGACCCGGGCCGGTACAGCGGTCTGCAGCGGAGCGGAGCCGAAGTGACGCTGGTCGCCGGCGTTGCAGGACAGCTGGATCTGTCCGCGGTGCTGGAGCAGCTCGCCGAGCGTGAGATAAATGAAGTTCTGCTGGAGTGCGGCCCGACCCTGGCGGGAGCTTTTTTGCAGGCCGGGCTGGTGGATGAGCTGATCGTCTACCTGGCGCCGCACCTGATGGGCGATTCCGCGCGCGGCTTGTTCAGGCTGCCCGGCCTGGAGCGTATGCAGGAGCGTATCGCCCTGGAATGGCTGGATGTGCGCCAGGTGGGCAGCGAGCTGCGCATCACCGCGCGGCCGGTCTGAGGGAATTTTTACCGCGAAGGACGCAAATACCCGAAGGGCATAAAGGACGCGAAGGGAAACCTTGTTGGGATAGTGTTTCAGTGTCGTGTGTTGAACCTGCGGAAAACCGAGCCTTCATGAAAAGATTCTTGTTCATCGTTTTTCCTTTGTGTACATCGCGTCCTTCGCGGTTAAACGCTACAGGAGCCTGAACTCATGTTTACCGGGATTATTCAGGCGGTTGGTGAGGTCGCTGCGCTGCAGCCCAAAGGCGAGGATCTGCGCCTGCGCATCCGCACCGGCAAGCTCGATCTGGGCGATGTGGCGATCGGCGACAGTATCGCTACCAGCGGGGTGTGTCTGACCGCGGTGGAGCTGCCGGGTGACGGGTTCTGGGCCGATGTGTCGGGCGAGACCCTGGCCTGTACCCGGATCGGCGCGTTGAAAATCGGTGACCGCGTGAACCTGGAGAAGGCTCTGACGCTGTCGACCCCCCTGGGCGGGCATCTGGTAAGCGGGCACGTGGACGGTATCGGCGAAGTCGTGTCGCGGCGCGAGGACGGCCGCTCGGTGCGTTTCCGCATGCGCGCGCCGGATCAACTGGCGCGCTACATTGCCGCCAAGGGATCGGTGTGTGTGGACGGCATCAGTCTTACCGTCAACGCCGTTGAGGGAGCGGAGTTCGAGTTGAACATCGTGCCTCACACCCTGGCGGAGACCACCATGGGCGAATTCAGGCCGGGACGGGCATTTAACCTGGAAGTGGATATAATCGCCCGCTACCTCGAGCGGCTGCTGCTCGGTGAGCAGGCGGCCCGCCACCAGGGCGCCGGTGTCAGCGAAGAGCTGCTGAAGCGTCACGGATTCATTGGCAGCGCGGACTGAGCGGGCGGCCTGCGGCCCCGGGATACGCGGAACGCGGGACCTTAGCGGGAGCAGTGCAGCAGCCGGCCATCCGGCGAAACAGACAGGCCAGATATGGAACTGAACAGCATCGAAGAGATCATTGAGGACATCCGCCAGGGCAAGATGGTTGTCATCATGGACGATGAAGATCGCGAAAACGAGGGCGATTTGCTGATGGCGGCCAGCCTGGTGCGGCCGCAGGATATCAACTTCATGGCCACCCACGGCCGCGGTCTGATCTGTCTCACCCTGACCCCGGAGCGTTGCCGTCAGCTGTCCCTGCCGCTGATGGTGTATGACAACCAGGCGCAGCTGGGCACCGCCTTTACGGTATCCATCGAGGCAGCCGAGGGGGTCACCACCGGCATCTCCGCCCACGACCGCGCACACACGGTGCTTACTGCGGTTCAACCCGATGCGAAACCGCAGGACCTGGTGCAACCGGGACATATCTTTCCGCTCATGGCGCAGCCCGGCGGTGTCCTGACGCGCGCCGGTCACACCGAAGCCGGCTGCGACCTGGTGCGGCTGGCCGGGCTGGAGCCCGCGGCAGTGATCGTGGAGATCCTCAACGAGGATGGCACCATGGCAAGGCGCCCCGATCTGGAACGCTTTGCCGAGGAGCATGATTTGAAAGTCGGTACCATTGCCGACCTGATTCATTATCGTATTGCCAATGAAAAGAGTGTCGAGCGTGTCGCCGAGTGTGACCTGTCTACGGAGTACGGCGAGTTCCGTCTGCTGGCCTACCAGGATATCGTCCACGAGGGACTGCACCTGGCCCTGGTAATGGGCGAGGTGAGCCCGGATGAGCTGACACTGGTACGCGTGCAGGTGCAGAATGCACTCAGTGACCTGTTCGGTGCGCAGATGGAAGATACCGGCTGGCCATTGCGCGATGCCATGCGACGGGTGGCCGAACATGGTCAGGGCGTTATTGTGGTGCTGGGCCAGCACGAATCGCCCAAGGATCTCGTGCACCGCATCCAGAACTACAACGAACACAAGAAGAGCGGCGAGCCGCTGACCCGCGAAGTGCGGCACGAACTGCGCACCCACGGTATCGGCGCCCAGATTCTCAGCGACCTGGGGGTGCGACGCATGCGGGTGTTGAGCGCGCCTATGGTGGTGCACGGCCTGTCGGGTTTTGGCCTGGAAGTGGTCGAGTACGTGGGCGGAGACGAACCAAGCGGTGGCCAGAGTCGCTTGTCGCGCAGTGGCAGTGCGGAATAGTTCGCCGGCCGCCCGGACCGATATCCAAAGCAAATTATGCGGAGTGTTGATACATGAGCGGCATACAGGAAATCGAGGGTAATCTGAACATTCGCAGCGCACGCATTGCACTGTTGGTTGCCCGTTTTAACAGCTTCATTGTCGAGAGCCTGTTGAGCGGTGCGATCGATACGCTGAAGCGCCACGGGGCAGAGGACCACGACCTGCAGATCGTGCGGGTGCCGGGGGCGTTCGAGATGCCGCTGGCGGCGAAGCGACTGGCTGCCAGCCAGCGCTATGAGGCTATCATCGCCCTGGGCGCCGTGATTCGCGGCGGTACGCCGCATTTCGAATATGTGGCCGGTGAATGCACCAAGGGGCTTTCAATAGTGTCCATGCAGTATGACCTGCCGGTGGCGTTTGGTGTGCTGACGGTCGACAGCATCGAGCAGGCCATCGAGCGCGCCGGCACCAAGGCCGGAAACAAGGGCGCAGAGGCGGCCATGTCGGCGATCGAAATGATCAACGTGTTGCGCGAAATCGGCAAGTAAACCGTTGAGCAGTTCACTGAAAGTTCAGGCGGCGCACCGGACCCGCGCCAGGCGCCTCGCCATGCAGGCGCTGTACCAGTGGGATTTATCCGGCAGCGATCTGGCCGCCATCGAAGTGCAGTTTCACGAGGACGAGGACTTTTCCAATGTGGACCGGGACTATTTCCATGAGCTGCTGCACCAGGTGCCCGCACGCCTGGATGAGGTAGAGGCGGCTTTCCAGTCCTACCTCGACAGGCCGGTGGCCGAACTCGACCCGGTGGAACGCGCGGTATTGCGGATGGCCGGCTACGAACTGCTGGTGCGCATCGATGTGCCCTATCGCGTGGTCATCAACGAGGCGGTCAATCTGGCCAAGAAGTTCGGGGCCGAGCAGGCTCACAAGTATATTAACGGGGTACTCGACCAGGCGGCGCGCAGGCTGCGGCCGGTCGAGCACCCGCAGGGCGCGGGTGGCAGCGGACTGCTGAAAAGGAAGTAGGCGCGGCCGCGCCGCTGCCTTCCTGCACCCGATCCCCCAGACGCCGCCAGTCGAACCTGGCTCAGCCCGTCAATTAGCGCCCGGACCAGCACCAGCTCCCCCCGCCCCGCCCCCGCTGTGCAACCCGCCAGCGGCAACCCTTCCCCGCACTGCGCGCCACGCACCGGCCCGACTGCCGGGTCGCGCCGGTAACCTGCCGCTCTGATTAAATTTTTTCTCGCGGGCGCCGCTACGCTGAGCGAGGTTCGAAAACAAATATAAAACAAAACAGCACCTTATCTTCGCGTCGAGAGGAACGACACACCGGGGGGAAGCAGGGCTGCCGGGCACCGACCTGATTGCCGTTGCAGTGCAGCACCCGCAATCCATCCGCAGTTCCCGGTTTGGCATCTGGATGAACAGGTAACGGACGTATGCAACGGCCAATGCTGTTGAGGATCGACTTCACGCGGGACGGCTGCTTATTGTCGCTGCCGGCGAACGCGCGTGGCCTGGTTGAGTTGCGCAGCGTACGGGCAACAGCTTCCCTCTATGAGGACATCGTCGCCGTCCAGCCGGACGTTCTTTGCTTCGATTACGACTACCCGGAGATCGACGGTCTCGCCAGGCTGCGGCAGATCAAAAAGGATTTTCCCTCGCTTCCGATCCTTATGCTGACCGAGCACAACTCCGAGGAACTCACGGTGTGGGCGTTGCGCTCGCGGGTGTGGGACTATTTCGTCAAGCCGCTCGATACCGAGGCGTTCCTGCACGCGATACAACAGCTGCACCAGTTGCGCAATGGCGGCCAGAGAGGTATCGCGCGCCACATTGTGGTTCCGGGTTCCTCCCGACAGCGCGACGAGGAGCGCCGCAGCGCGGCGAATGTTGCCGCCAACTCGGCCGAGCGTGCAGCTGCAAAGGCAAAGGCCTACGTCGCCAAGAACTATGCAGAAAAGATCTCGGCCCGCGAAGTGGCAGAGCTGTGCAACATGAGCCAGTTCCACTTCAGCCGGAGTTTCAAGCGTATCTGTGGCGTGACCTTCTCCGACTATCTGCTCGAGGTTCGGGTCAGGAAGGCCGTCGAACTGCTGAGCAAGCCC
Organism: Gammaproteobacteria bacterium; assembly: GCA_020347685.1. GTDB lineage: Bacteria > Pseudomonadota > Gammaproteobacteria > DSM-19610 > DSM-19610 > Thiogranum. The sequence continues at coordinate 1,612,453 of CP070738.1, forward strand.
AGGGCCACGGTGACGGGCGCCTGCTACGAGGTGGGTTTTCGCGATCCGTCCTATTTCGGCCGCATTTTCAAGCGCTATGCCGGTATTACGCCCTCCGAGTATCGCGACCGCTGGGTAAAGAAGAGGTCGCAGCAAGCCAAGTCAGGCGAGGTCGTGGATGACTCGACCACGGTCCTGGAGGCCGAGTTAACGTTGCGCCTGCGCCGCTGACGCGGGTTTCCCGTAGGTGCCGGCACCTGCGTCCAGGACGGCGAACCTCGCTGCGCTGACCATCGCCTGGCGGTCCCGTGCCGCGCCCTGTAACCGCTACCCTCCTGCCTGAATATGCTTGATTTGGCTGCCTCTGCAGGCTAGTTTAAACAGCACTTGTCCGCAGAGGCTCGTGCTGCGGCAAGAGAATCGCAGTACAGCAAAAGACTCCCAATCCTCAGCAATCCCCTCCTAACGCTCCCGCTAGCAATTCGCCTAGAGTGGACCCTGCCGTGAACACGTGATGTTCGCGGTTTATCGATAAACAACAGTGAATATAAATGGGGGGTTCTCCACATGTCTTCAATCATCAACAAACTGTCCGCCTTTCTGCGTGACGAAGAAGGTCTGACCACGGTCGAGTACGCGATTGCCGGTGGTCTGGTCGGCGCAGCTGTCATCGTTGCCTTCTCCGATCTCGGAGACGAGGTCGGCCGTGTGATCAACGGTATCGTCGGCGAACTGGGAAATATCCAGATCGGCGCCGCACCGTAACCGGAGTGCTCGTGTGTGAGGAGAGGGGCAACCCCTCTCCGATCACACACTCGAAGAAACTACAACAACGTAGAAGTTCCGAGGACACGTAATCATGCCGTTGACACCTAGCCTCGAATTTATGCTCGTCATATTTCTGGTTGCGGCGGTCATCAGTGACCTTAGTGATCACCGCATACCGAACATGATTACGCTGTTTGCTGCAGTCGTCGCTATTTGCAGCCATCTGTATATCTCCGGTCCCCTGGGCGCCGGTTTCGCATTGGGCGGGCTCGTGCTGGGTATGGCGTGCCTGCTGCCGTTCTACCTGCTCGGTGGCATGGGAGCGGGGG
>CP070738.1:1613628-1617436 GCA_020347685.1 Gammaproteobacteria bacterium
GATGCTGGAGATTGCCGCCACGGGCACCCGAATTACCCGGGCGCACATCAACGGGTGTTTGTGAGCCGGATATGATTCGCGCGCGTTGCTTCTTAACGAGACCTGGCGTCTCTATATACCAGTCGATACAACGCCGGCAGTACCAGCAGAGTAAGCAGTGTCGAGGAAATGATCCCACCGATCACTACCGTGGCCAGCGGACGTTGCACTTCGGCGCCGGTACCAACATTCAACGCCATGGGTACGAAACCCAGACTCGCCACCAGCGCCGTCATCAGTACCGGACGCAGCCTGCGCAGCGCACCCTGGATAATGGCCGGCTCCAGCGCCGTGCCTTGTGCGCGCAGATCGCGGATGAACGACAGCATGACCAGGCCGTTGAGCACAGCCACGCCGGAGAGCGCAATGAACCCTACCCCCGCCGAGATCGACAGGGGCAGATCGCGCATGGCCAGGGCTGCCACACCTCCGGTGAGTGCAAGTGGAACGCCTGTGAATACCAACGCCGCATCCTTGGCCGAGTTGAAGGCCATAAAAAGCAGTCCGAAGATGATCAGCAGTGTCAGGGGTACGACCACCGCGAGTCGCTTGCTCGCCGATATAAGCTGCTCAAAGGTGCCGCCATAATCCACCCAGTAGCCGGCCGGTATCTCGACCTGCTCACTCACCGCAGCCTGTACATCGGCGACAAAACTGCCTAGGTCGCGGTCACGCACATTGGCCGTAACCACCACGCGGCGTTTGCCATTCTCGCGGCTGATCTGATTGGGGCCCTCGGTGAAAGTTATTTCCGCGACTTCGTTCAGAGGAATGGTATGTGGCTGGCTGGACGCGATACCCAGTGCATCGGCGTCGCTTTCAACCTCACGATTCGCATCTCGCGGCAAAGTGACGGGCAAGCCTTTGAGGGATTCCAGATCGGTACGTAATTTCTCGGGTAGCCGCACCACCAGATCGAAACGGCGGTCGCCTTCGAAAACCTGGCCAACCGGTTCGCCGCCCATAGCGATGCGCAGCGTCTCCTGCACTGCAGCCACATCCAGGCCGTAGTCGGACAAGCGCTCCCGATCGGGTATAACGCTGAGCATCGGTAGTCCGGTGGCCTGTTCGGTACCGACATCCGCTGCGCCCGGTATCTGCGATACGACCCCTTCCACCTTTTTGGCCTGGGCCACCAGCGTGTCGAAGTCGTCGCCGTACACCTTTACCGCGAGATCGGCGCGTACCCCGGCGATGAGCTCATTGAAGCGCATCTGAATCGGTTGCGTGAACTCGTAGTTGTTGCCGGGAATGGCGCGCGCAACAGCCTCAATCTCCGCCACCAGATCCGCCTTGGGCTTGGCGGGATCCGGCCACTGCTCCCGCGACTTCATGATGACGAAGGTATCGGCGACGTTCGGCGGCATGGGATCGGTGGCCACCTCGGCCGTGCCGAGCTTGGCGAACACATGCGAGACTTCCGGAATTTCACGCAGCCGTGTCTCCAGCGCTTCCTGCATGCCGACCGCCTGGGTCAGACTCGTGCCCGGAATGCGCAGCGCATGCACGGCCATATCACCTTCATCGAGATTGGGTACGAACTCGGTGCCCATGCGTGTGGAATAGATGCCTGACAACAACACCAGCACTGCCGCGAACGCGACTACGGGCCAGCGGTAAGCCAGGACACCACGCAGCACCGGCTCGTATAAGCGGCGCAGGCCACCCATGACGATATTGTCCCTGTTCTTCACCCGGCCGCTGACAAATAACGCCACCGCCGCCGGTACGGCGGTCACCGACAACACCAGCGCCGCCAGGAGCGCGGTGACCACGGTAAAGGCCATGGGATGGAACATCTTGCCTTCGACACCCGTGAGCGAAAATATTGGAATGTATACAATGAGAATAATCAGCACGCCGAACACACTCGGTCGGATTACTTCAACCGTGGCATCGCGCACGATGTGCAGCCGTTGTTTCAGATCCGGCAATGAACCGTGTATGCGCTGATAGACGCCTAACTGATGCAGACAATTCTCGACGATGATGACGGCGCCGTCGACAATCAGTCCGAAATCCAGCGCCCCCAGGCTCATCAGATTGCCGGACACCTGCGCTTCGACCATGCCGGTAACGGTCATCAGCATGGCCACCGGAATCACCGCCGCCGTCACCAGGGCCGCGCGCCAGTTGCCAAGCAGCAGCAACAGCACCGCAATCACCAGCAACGCACCCTCGGCAAGGTTTTTCTGCACCGTAGCGATGGTCTTGTCGACCAGGGTCGTGCGGTCGTAGAGCGGATTCAATTGCACGCCTTCCGGCAGTGACGGCTTGATGGCCTCCAGCCGTTCGGCAGTGGCGCGTGCGACGATCCGGCTGTTCTCCCCTACCAGCATGAACACCGTACCCAGCACCACCTCTTTGCCATCCTGCGTCGCCGCACCGGTGCGCAGTTCATGGCCCAGCATGACCTCCGCCACGTCGTGCAAATGGATGGGTACACCATCGCGCTTGGCGATGGTGATGTCACGGATGTCCTCCAGATCGGCGAGCTGGCCCGGCGAATGGATCAGGTACTGCGCACCGAATCGTTCAATGTAGCCGGCGCCGGTGTTGAGGTTGTTACGCGCCAGTGCGACCATCAGGTTCTGCAGGGTCAGATCGAAGGCCAGCAGGCGATCCGGATCGGGCAGCACATGGAACTGTTTGGTGTAGCCACCGATGGTGTTGACCTCCACAACGCCGGGTGTCTGGCGCAACTGCGGGCGCACGATCCAGTCCTGCACGGTGCGAAGCTCCATCGCCGAGATCGCGGGATCTGCGGCCGTCACCGTGTACATGAAGATTTCACCGAGTCCCGTGGCGATCGGCCCCATGGCCGGCTCGATACCCTCCGGAAGGCGATCCTTGACTTCCGCCAGGCGCTCACTGATGAGCTGGCGCGCCCAGTAGATGTCGGTTCCGTCCTCAAACACCACCGTGACCTGCGACAAGCCGTAGCGTGACAGCGAGCGCGTCCCAGCCAGGCGCGGCAGACCTGCCATGGCGGTCTCGACGGAAAATGTGATGCGCTGCTCGGCTTCCAGCGGAGAATAGCCCGGGGCTTCGGTATTGATCTGCACCTGGACATTGGTGATGTCGGGCACGGCATCAATGGGCAGCTGACCGAAGTTGTAGGCGCCCAGCGCCGCCACGCCCAGTGTAAGGATCAGCACCAGCCAGCGATGTGCCAGCGAGGCGGCAATGATGCGGTTAAGCATGACGGCTCTCCTCAGTGATCATGACTGGCGCCCGATTTCTCGATGTCCGCCTTGATCAGATAGCTGTTACCGGTGACGTATTCGCTACCGGGTTTGAGGCCGCCAAGTACCTCGATCCATTCGCTGTTCCGCCTGCCAAGCTCCAGCATGCGCACTTCATAGGTTTCGCCGAAGCGCGCAAACACTACTTCGAAGTCGCGAAAGCGCTGGATGGCCGACTGGCGCACGGCCAGTTCCACCGGGTGTTCCGCGACCGTCACCCGAGCGCGCACGAACTGCCCGGGGCGCAACAACCCTGCGGCGTTATCCAGGATCACGCGTGCCTGCACGCTCTGGCTGGCGTGCAGGGTGAGCGGCGCCACCCAGTCGATGCGCCCCGTGAAGCGTGTGCCATCCAGGCTCTCGATCGTGACCGACTGACCGGATTTCACCTGTCCGATATGGCGAGCGAACACATCCAGCTCGACCCAGACCTGCGACAGATCGGCAATCACGAACAGCGGCTCAGTGCCGGTTGCCATGCCCGGCTGCACGTCACGACGCAGGATCACTCCCTCTATGGGCGC
>CP070738.1:1617536-1624777 GCA_020347685.1 Gammaproteobacteria bacterium
CTCGTCCGGTCTCGCCCGTGTCTCCTGCGGCCGGGCGGGGATTTCCGCATCATCGACCGCAACCGGCCTGTGGAGAGCCCTCTGCTGCCGGCGTTGATCCGGCGTCGGGGCAACTGACCGCGGCTGCACAGCGAGGTCACGAGCCGGCTCCTGATCCTCGGCTTGCACCGCTCGGGAGGACCGCGGTTGCTCGGAGATCCCCTCGGGATGGTAGGCCGCCGCTTGACGGGGCGGCTGCACAGGTGGCGCATCGACCCTGATGTCCCGCCGCTGGTCAGGCCAGAACATCACCAGCAGCACAGCCGCATTCAGTATCAGCAGCCCGGTGATACCCCATAGCCAACGCCGCCGAGCGCCTCCGCGCGCCTGCTCGTGCACGCTGTCCAGACCCGGTACCCGCCCCAGCCCACGCTGCTGTTCCGCCTTTTTCAATGCTTCAAGAATGTAGGACATAAGATAAGACCGGAACTAGCCGCTGCCGGACATCACCCCCAGACGAGGGACCGAAGGGTGTCGGGACATATTGTGCAGATGGATAATGGTTCTGGGCCCGGCCACACCGTCAACGCGCAGCCCGTTTTCGCGCTGGAAGGACTCCAGCAGTTCCCTCAGCGCAGCATCGAAATAAAGCGGGTCGGGAGCAATCGCCGTGAGTCCGGTTGCATCCTTGATCTGTTCACGCAACCACGGCACGTCCTTGCTGCGGTCTCCGGGGCGCAGCGACACGCTGCCGTGCGGCGGCATCTTCCACAGCAGGCGGTACTCGCCAAACCAGTGCCGGCCCAGCGTATCGAGCGCGACATCGAGTGGCCGGCCGGCAACCTGTACGGTAACCTGCGGGCCTTTGACTTCCTGCAGCAGCACCGGCACACGGCGCCCTTCCGGTGCCACCAGAAGCAATATCGCTGGCCGGTCGAAATGGCTTAACACCGTCCAGCTGCCGCCACCCTGCAGACAGCGCAAACCCGCGGCGGGAGCCTGGGCACACGCCTGTTCATCGTTGACCGCGGAAGACTGCACACCCCACAGCCGATACAGAGTCGACCAGGCCTTGGCAGCGGCATCGGGGCCGGCTTCAGCCAGAGCGTCGGCCAAGGCCGTGCTCTGATCCTGAGCCACTGCCGCCACCTGCACCGCCATCGAACCCACTGCGGCTTCGCCGCCAACAGCTTCCGCCCGAGCCTGTGCCTCCGGCGTATTTCCTGATTCCGGCGGCAACAATTCGGGTTCCTGAGCCTGGCCGGTTCGCTGCTGCTGCAGCTGCGCGACAGGCGCTACGGCGCCGGTTTCGCCAGGCGTTTCGCTGATACGCGCAACAAGCTGCCTGGTGTAGACCTCCATACCGGAAGGCAACAGCAAAACATAGGCGATCAGCGTGACGGCCGCTGCCAGGGACCCGCCCGCCAGCCAAGGCCACAGCCGCCGCCTGGGTTTCTCCAGACCTTCCAGCGGCAGCACTTCCCGGGCAGCCTTATCGACGATGGCAACGTCTATGCGGCGCTTTCCCTCAACGAAACCGCCCAACATGGCACGGTCGCAGATGACATTGATCAGCCGCGGCACTCCCTTGGACAGTTTCTGCACTACATCAACGGCGGCTTCAGTGAACACCGTCTCACTGGCGCCACACACCTGCAGGCGATGGCGAACATAGGCCGCCGTTTCGGCACGGTGGATCGGCTCCAGGTGGTAGCGCGCGGTTATGCGTTGCGACAACTGTCTGAGATCCTCGCGTGCCAGCAAGCTGCGCAGTTCCGGTTGCCCGATCAGGATAATCTGCAACAGCTTTTCCCGCGTTGTCTCCAGATTGGTCAGGAGGCGCACCTCTTCCAGCGCTTCGGCACTGAGGTTTTGCGCCTCATCGATGATCAACACAGTACGTCGGCCTTTGGCATGCGCTTCCAGCAAATGGGCGTTCAGCGCATCGGTCAAAGACTTGATGCTGGCGGCTTCCCGGGCATAGGGAATACGCAGTTCGTGGCATACGCTGGCCAGGAGTTCCAGCGCCGTCACACTGGGATTGAGGATCAGAGCAACGTCCACATGGTCCGGCAACTGTTCCAGCAGACAGCGGCAGACGGTGGTCTTGCCGGTACCCACCTCCCCGGTTAACTGCACGAACCCGCCGCCCTCACCGACACCGTACAACAGGTGCGCCAGCGCCTCACGGTGCTGCTGACTCATATAGAGAAAGCGCGGATCCGGCGCGATGGAAAATGGCCGCTCTGTCAGTCCGAAGTGTTTTTCGTACATAGCCTGAATTGCCGTCCAGCCGGCTGAACCCGTATTATGCCCGTTCTGCGGGTCGGCGTCCTCACGGCTGAGGAGCGAAAACCAAGACAACAACAGGGCGATGGGTCTATGCGAAGGCTGCTGAAAAGCGTGATGGTAATTATTCTGCTATTTTGCCTCGGATACGCTTACCTCGTCTGGCAGAACAACCGGACGGTTATAGCCCCCCATCAGGCGGAATTGAAGTCCACGTTCGATCGCAGCATCGATTGGCTCGAAAATAATGAGGATACCATCATGGCCAACACCAACGAGGTGCTGTGGTGGATGATCCAGCAGGCCGCGGAACACAGCGCTGATGCGCGTCTGCAGCGGCTGTTCGGGAGATATGAAGAAAAACGCATCGGAAAAGCGTATGGCAACATCTGGCGGCCGCTTTTCTACCCGGGCACCTGGACGCCGGTGAAATTCGAAGACATCGCCTCGTTCCCCGACTATAACCAGCATTTTGTTTATGCCATTACCTGCGACAAGGAACTTGAACAGGTGCCCGGTATCGCGGCCCAGAATCGGGTCGGCTTCTGCGACCCGCGCCCCCTAAGCCCGGCCTGCGTAACTCATCAGCTGATGGGCATACGCTTCTTACAGCGTTCCGAATGCGGAAATCCCGATGAACTACAAGCCACGGTCGAGAAGTTACAGCAACGCATCCACCGGCAGCTGACCTGGGACCCGCGCGTGGTGGACGTATACCTGCAGCGGGTGCTGATGCTGGCTGAATCGGGTGATGCGCGTTCCATAAAGCCGATATGGGTGCAAAACGCCATGGAGGCGCAGCGCCCGGATGGAGGCTGGAGCGGCATCGAGCCCTTGTTGCCCCTGGGCGCGGAGCGATACCTGGCGTTCGGCAGCCGAGGGTTTACGATAATAAGAAGCCCCGTCTCGGATTTTCACGCCACGGCCCAGGGCGTCCTGTTGTTCAGCATCCTGGTGCAGGCAGCCACCGATTCGCAGTAACTGGAAAGCCGGTCATAGCGCCCGGCTGCAGGGGCAGCCATCCGATTGCGCGCCCGACGCAATATGTCGAAATTTCTTACTTTCGACCACGCGCGGGTTACCGGCTATGTCGATCCAGTTTCTTCTTATTCCATCAACACGTACTGGCCACCGGGTCAGAGCCCCGTGTCGCAAAATTTAACGTTTTTGCCTTGGAGCTCGCACATAGAAGTTTTTATAAATATAAAATGTAATAAAGTCAATCAACTAGATATGATGGCATAGCGCTTGCTGAACGTTAGCCTAAAAAAGCAACAAACCGGGGCGGCGAATGAACTCAAAAGTAGAAAAGAAGATCAACGGCCTGTCGGTGAGTGCGACCCCTGTTTTCAAGGGCGGCCTGTTACCCGCCTACTGGGAATGCGTCATCAACGAACACGTTATCCAGCAGACGTTCAAGTCGGCAGCCGACGTGTTCCGGTTCGCGCAGAACGTGAAGCATCACTGAGTTTACCGCGTCACTCATCTAGACGGATTTAGATCGCCCGCAGCATCCAGAAGCGTGTGTCTCAGGTCATTGAGGCGACCGTGGAAAAAATGGCCGGCGCCTTCCAGCAGGGTAAGGCGCGGTCGTTCCGGTAGGGCATCGACCCACTCCAACACCTGGGCCGTGGGAACGACGTCGTCCTCGGCACCCTGGATAAGCAGCCATGGGACGCCCGCCGGTAGCGGGGACTCGGAAGGCAAATAATTGATGGCAGGGGCCGCCGTGACCAGCCAGTCCGGAGCGAGTCGCCCCGCACCCCTGAGCACCACAGCAGCGCCAAAAGAAAAACCGGCCAGCCAGAGCGGGCGGTTGGGCCAACGTTCTCTGGCCCAATCGACTACGACGCCCAGGTCCTCGAGTTCGCCTTGGCCGTGACCATACTGGCCTTCGCTTGCCCCGACACCGCGAAAATTGAAGCGAACACTCACCGCCCCCAGCTCCACGAAAGTGCGCGCCAGTTGATGTACCACTTTGTTCTTCAAGGTGCCGCCGTGCAGGGGATGCGGGTGACAAACAACCGCAACCGCCCTGACTTCGTGTTCGGGCTGTTCCTCGACAAGCTGCAGGTCCCCGGCGGGCCCTGCTATGGAGTGTTCGCTACCAGCCATCAGCCGGAAAACGTTGCGAACCCCGCATGCACACCGCGATCGTCAGGACGAGTACTCGGTCGGGTCCGTGCGTCCACGCCGGCGGCGGCGCTCCATGCCCGGCGAATGCAGCGTCAGGTCCAGCCGGTACCAACCGTCCAGGTCGACACTGTGGCGCCTGCCATTGATGTTCTCCAGAACCACCCGGGTCTGGCGCTCGCCTTCGTGTAATACCACCCGAACCTGCTGCAACTGACCGACGACATTGGTATACCAGTAGCCGGGCATGGGTTGATGTACCAGCATTTTTCTTCTCTGTGTGGTTTCATCCAAAAAATTCATTCTGTTTCCCCCGTTGCCGAAGCTCAACCTGGTTAGCCTAGCCGCATTTTGACTCGCCGCAATTGAGACAGGTCAAACAGCCATCCATCTGAATAGCCGCCTTGGTGTTGCATTTCAGACACAGCTGCGCGCCATCGGGAAAGTCGCCGGCATCGTCCGCCGTGTTGCTCTGCAGAGTACTTTCGTACTGGGCGCGTTTTTCCGCCACCAGCTTCTTCTGGTGCTCGTCCAGGCCGTCATCCCGCAACATGCCTATCATGCGCAGGTGGCACTCGATGGCATCGCCGATTTCAGCCACCAATGAAGGCATGTACTTGCCGCCCTTCTTGAAATAGCCGCCGCGCGGATCGAACACCGAGCGCAGCTCCTCGACCAGAAAGGTGACGTCGCCACCCTTGCGGAATACCGCTGAAATGATGCGCGTCAGGGCCACGATCCACTGGAAGTGGTCCATGTTCTTCGAATTGATGAAGATCTCGAACGGCCTGCGCAACTCATGCTGGGTACCGCCATTCAGGATAATGTCATTGATAGTCACGTACAAGGCGTGCTCGGACAGCGGCGTCTTTATCTTGTAGGTCGAACCCACCAGCATTTCCGGACGCTCGAGCTTCTCGTGCAGGTGCACCACCTTGTCTTCTTCCGGCGTCTCTGGCGCCGCACTGGCCACCTGCTCGGCCGGCTCATCTTTCAGGACCTTGTAGCCCACAATTTTCCGTTCAATTTTCCTAACCATGTCTCGCTCCTCTCGGCAGCCGCCAGGCCTTGTCAGAATTTACCGTAATAGCCTTCTTTCAGGGCGTCATACAGATTGGCTGCAGTATGAATCTCTCCGTCGTACTCGATTTCTTCGCCACCCTTGACCTGCACAGTACTGCCGTCTTCCAGCTTGAACTGGTAGGTGGTGCTCTCCAGATCCTTTTCCTTGACCAGCACGCCCTGGAAGGCTTCCGGGTTGAAGCGGAACGTGGTACAGCCCTTCAGACCCTGCTCGTAGGCGTACTGGTAGATCCCCTTGAACTGCTCAAACGGGTAATCGGTGGGCACATTCGCCGTTTTGGAAATGGACGAATCCACCCACTTCTGGGCGGCGGCCTGGATATCAACGTGCTGCTTGGGTGTGACGTCGTCGGCGGCAATAAAATAGTCCGGGAGTTCCTTGTCAGCATCCTCGCTGTGCGGCATGGCATCAGGATTGATGATGGCGCGATAGGCGAGCAGCTCAAAGGAATACACGTCCACCTTCTCCTTGGTCTTGCGCCCCTCGCGGATCACATTACGGAAGTAATGGTGCGCAAAACTGGGTTCGATACCGTTACTGGCATTGTTGGCCAGCGACAGCGAAATGGTACCGGTCGGCGCGATCGAGGAATGATGGGTAAAACGGGCCCCGGTTTCTGCCAGCTGTTCCACCAGCTCGGGCTCCACCTCCGCCACCTGCTGCATGTAGCGACTGTATTTCGCGTGCAGCACCTTGCCCGTGACCTTGTCGCCGGTCCGATAGCCGTCGCGCTGCATCTCGGGACGCTTGCGCAGCATCTCGGCGGTCACTTCGAACTCCTGCTCGAGGATCGGCGCCGGCCCCTTTTCGCGCGCCAGATCCAGGGCGACCCGCCAGCCGGTCAGGGCCAGCTCGCGGCTGACCTTCTCGGTGAACTCGGTCGACTCCCTGGAGCCGTATTTCATGCGCAGCATGGTGAGGGTCGACCCCAGCCCCAGGAATCCCATGCCGTGACGACGCTTGCTGAGAATTTCATGACGCTGCTGATCCAGCGGCAGACCATTGATCTCCACCACGTTATCCAGCATACGGGTAAAGATCGCCACCACCTTGCGGAACTCTTCCCAGTCGAAACACGCGTTCTCGGTGAACGCGTTGCGTGCAAAGCGAGTCAGATTAACCGAGCCGAGCAGGCAGGATCCGTACGGCGGCAGGGGCTGTTCCCCGCAGGGATTGGTGGCACGAACGGTCTCGACGAACCAGTTGTTATTCATCTCATTGACCTTGTCGATGAGAATGAAGCCAGGTTCGGCAAAATCATAGGTAGAGGACATGATCATGTCCCACAGACGCTGTGCGCGGATGGTACGATAGACCTTGCAGGCCACCAGGCCGGTGTCATTGGTCAGGTACCCCTTCTTGTTCGGCCACTCGCGCCAGATCACCTGGTCCGGATCATGGACGTCCAGACCCTCGTCCTCGACTTCCTGTTCCTGCAGCGGAAAGGCCAGTTTCCAGTCCGCGTCCCGGTTCACCGCGTCCATGAATTCCTGGGTGATCAGCAGCGACAGGTTGAACTGGCGCAGGCGGCCGTCTTCGCGCTTAGCGCGGACGAAATCCATCACATCCGGGTGCCCGACATCAAAAGTAGCCATCTGCGCTCCACGCCGACCACCGGCCGAAGACACCGTAAAGCACATCTTGTCGTAGATATCCATAAACGACAGCGGGCCGGACGTGTAGGCGCCCGCGCCGGACACATAGGCACCCCGGGGGCGCAGCGTGGAGAATTCATAGCCAATGCCGCAGCCCGCTT
>CP070738.1:1624877-1628903 GCA_020347685.1 Gammaproteobacteria bacterium
ACATCATGCGGCGGCTGATCAGGTGCGGAGTAGCCAGTACCACATGACTGGCCTGCAGCTGCCGGCCCTGGACCTCTATTGCACGGACGGCGTTGTCGCTGATCGCGAGCCCGGTGACGCGCTGGCCCAGAATCACGCGCGCTGCGTTGTCTTCCAGATAGCGGGCGCAAGGCTGGGGCAGGATGTTGCCGAGTTCGACTCTGGGGATGAGCAGGTCGGAGGCGTCGCGCGAGGACAGCAACGCCTGTTGCAGCGCAACGATGAACAGGCGCGCGGAAGCCTGGTCGATCGGGGTATTTAGGATCGCGATACACAGGGGTTCCCATAGGACGCTGATCAGCTTCGCCGGCTGGCCCTCGTTGTGCAGCAGCGCCTGTACGCTGATATCTGCCTGTGCATCGATGTGCAGCTTTGCCAGCCGGGAACCGAAGCGCAGCGCCTTTAGACGCGCGCTCAGGGAAAGTCCGCGCGCCAACAGTAAGGCCACGAGCAGGTGCAGCGGCGCGGGCAGACGCGGTGTTGTGAGGCCAAGGCTGCTGTGCCGTCCGCTGAACGCATGCAGTGTCAGGGGCATGCGCAGAAAGGCCTGTCCCGTGTCGACCTCCAACCTGTCCAGCAGTGCCAGCAGCGACCGGTAGGCCCCCAGCACCAGGTGTTGCCCATTGTCGACCGCGGTAGCGCCAAAGCGCAGGCTCCGCGCCCGCCCGCCCAGCTGGCGCGCCGATTCGACCAGCACCACTGGCAGGCCGCCGGCGCACAGTTCGACCGCGGCGGTCAGTCCCGCCCAGCCTCCGCCGACCACAACCACCGGCTGTTGCGGGCAGGGGTCAGGAGACATGCGCCTGTTGCTTGCCGTATTTGCGCCGCCAGCGCCGTTCTCTGCGCGCCGTGTTCCAGGCAATCCACAGCTTGCGCAGCGGGGTCAGCTGAACGCGATGTTCCATGACCCGGTAGCCGTCTGATTCGATTTCGTCCAGCAAGGTCTGGTATATGGCCGCCATGATGATGCCGCTGCGCTGCGGGTAGCGGTCCCGAGGCGGCAGCCGGTGCAAGGCGCTCTGGTAATAGTCGCGCGCGCGTTGCGCCTGAAAATGCAACAGGTCACGCAAGCCCTCGGGTTTTGCGCCCCTGAGCAGGTCGTGAGGATTCACCCGGTACTCCGACAGTTCGTCGAGGGGCAGATAGATACGGCCGCGCTGTGCGTCCTCGCGTACGTCGCGCAGAATGTTGGTGAGCTGAAGCGCTGTTCCCAGTTGTTCTGCATACTTCAGGGTGTCGCGGTGCTGGTAGCCGAAGATCTCCGCCGATAACAGCCCGACCACACCGGCCGCACGGTGGCAGTACAGGGCAAGATCACGGAACGAGTCATAGCGGGTGCGTTCCAGGTCCATGGCCATGCCGTCCAGAATCTCGTGGAAATACTCGGCGGGCAGATTCATGCGCTCCAGCGGCTGCTGCAGTGCGCGGGTGACGGGATGAGAGGGCTGCCCGGCGAAACACTGGTCGAGTTCCCTGCGCCACCAGTCGAGCTTGGCACGCGCCACGTCGGTATCCGCACAGTCGTCCACTACATCATCGACCTCCCTGCAGAAGGCGTACAGCGCAACAATGGCGTTGCGCTTTTCCGGCGTCAGGAACAGGAAGCTGTAATAGAAGCTGGAGCCGCTGTGTGTCGCCTTGTCCTCGCAATACTGTTCGGGGGTCATGGAGTTGGAGTCGCCACTGATGGATGCCGGTCGGGTGGCAGCGGCGCGGTAACTCAGCGCCGATCCGGGCTGTGCCGCATGCCGGGTCTGCAAGCCGCCACCATTATACGGATGCGGTCGAAGCCATGCAGTCGCGGGGCGGAGAAAATGTCCTGCTGTTTGTGCAGTTTCTCGATGACCCGTGCCGCGCTCAGGATGACGATGCGCAATTCGAAACCGAAACGGCCGCCGAGCCGTCGTCCCAGCGGACTGCCGCTGCGCAGCAGTTGCGCTGCACGCTGCAGCTGGAAATGGAACAGGCGTGACAGTTGCGGGCTGTTGCGCGACTCGGCGATGTCCCGTTCGGTAACGCCAAAACGCCGCATTTCATCCTGGGGGAGATAGATGCGGCCGTTGTGGTGGTAATCGTGGTCAATGTCCTGCAGAAAATTGATCAGTTGCAGAGCGCTGCAAACCGCATCCGACAGGGCGATATTGCGTGCCGAGGCGTTGCCGGTGAGCTGCAGCAGCAGGCGGCCGACCGGATTGGCCGAGCACCGGCAGTAGTCCATCAGTTCGCCGAAGTTCGCGTAGCGGGTCGTCTCCAGGTCCCGGCGGCAGGCGCTCAGCAGATCGTGGAACGGCGCGAGCGCAAGCTGGTGGCGCTCTATGGCGTCAGCGAGCGCCAGGTACAGGGGTGGCCGGGGGGCACCGGTGGCCTGCAGCATGGTTTCCATTACGGCCAGGCGTTCGAGGCGCTGTGGTTTGCTCAGATTTCCTTCGTCGGCGATGTCGTCGGCACTGCGCGCAAACGCATAGATGGCGGCGACCGGGTCGCGCAGCCGGCGCGGTAGAAGCCAGGACGCGACCGGGAAATTTTCGTAGTGGCTGCGTGCCAGGGCGCGGCACCACCGATAACCGCGGTCGATCGCCGCGGCGCTTTCAACACACATCGGATGGGTTGTCGGATGCGTTCTGCACCTGGCGCGGCAGACGCTCGACGGGTTGCAGCTCGGGTATCTCCTGCTTTGCCTGGATACCCATGTCGCTGAACTTGCGCACACCGGGAAGCACGCGGCTGTCAAACGACCCAACCGCCCTGTTGTAGCTTTCCACGCTGCGGTCGAGACTGCGGCCGACCCGGTCGAGGTGTCCTGCGAACACGCTCATGCGTTCGTACAGCTCCTCGCCGATGTTGCGGATATGTTCGGCATTCTTGGCCAGTGCCTCCTGACGCCAGCCGTAGGCAATGGCGCGCAACAAGGCGACCAGGCTGGATGGCGTAGCCAGCACCACCTTGTCGACCAGCGCGTCTTCGAGCAGTTTCGGGTCGCTCTCCAGTGCGGCGCTGAGAAACTGGTCTCCGGGTACAAACAGCACAACGAAATCCAGTGACTCGCTGCGATTTTTCCAGTAACCCTTGCTGGCCAGCTCGCGTACCCGGTCGCGCAGGTTGCGGGTGTGGCGCTGGATTTCGCGCTTGCGTTCGGCATCATCGCTGGCCTCGACGGCGCTGAGGTAGGCGTCCATGGGCGCCTTGGCATCGACGATGATTTCTCGCTCTCCCGGCATTCTCACCACCATATCGGGCCGCTGTTTGCCCTGCTCGGTGTCCATACTCTGCTGTTGTTCGAAATCGCAATGCTCGGCCATGCCGGCGAGTTCGGCGAGTCGTTTCAGTGTCAACTCGCCCCACTGACCACGTACTTCCGGGCGGCGCAGTGCCTTGACCAGGTTGCGGGTTTCACCGCGCAGCTGTTCCTGTGCCTCGGCCATGAATCTCAGGTGCTGGTTAAGCGCGCCGAACGCCTGCTGGCGTTCTTTTTCCATTTTGCGGATCTGGTCGTCGGTTTTCTCCAGCGCCTCGCGGATCGGCGTTACCATGCTTTCGACCGCTTTCTCGCGCTGTTCCAGAGCGCCGCTGGCCTTGATCTGCAGGGTGCGGAAATTGACTTCGGCGAGTTTGAGAAATTCGCTGCTATTGGACCTGAGCGCATCACCGGCCAGCGACTTGAAGGTGGTCTCAATGTGTCGGCGCAGTTCTGACAGGGTGCGCGCCTTTTCCTGCATGGATTCGGCTTGTGACTCAAGCAGCGTTTCCAGCCGGGCATTGTCCTCCAGCAGTTCGGCAACCTCCTGTTGTGCCCGGTTGCGTCCCAGCATCCAGCCCAGCAGACC
The DNA here is from genome assembly GCA_020347685.1 of Gammaproteobacteria bacterium. GTDB lineage: Bacteria > Pseudomonadota > Gammaproteobacteria > DSM-19610 > DSM-19610 > Thiogranum. The sequence goes on from CP070738.1 coordinate 1,628,741, forward strand.
CGCCAGTGCGGCAACCAGCAGCCCTGTCGCGCCGTAGTAATACGTCATGTCCATGAACGGTCATGATACCGAATTCCGTGCTACGGCGCCTACTTACCCAGACACCGACAGAGTCGCGTGCAGTGAGTCGCCGGGCGGTCGGTAGGGGAACAGGGGCAGCAGC
>CP070738.1:1629003-1632811 GCA_020347685.1 Gammaproteobacteria bacterium
GTTGAGCGACATGTTCGGCTACATCGGCGACCTGCGCACCATGACCTCCGGCCGTGGCCAGTTCTCCATGGAATTCCTGCACTATATGGCCTGCCCCAAGAACGTTGCAGAAGCCGTGATCAAGGAAACCCAGGAGCGCCGCGCAGGGTAATACCGAGGGGACAGATTCAAATCTGTCCCCTTCTATTCGCGACGCCGCGCCGCAGGTACGCCACGCAGCCGCCGCGGCAGCAGCCACACCAGCACACGCGTGATCCAAACAATAGCGCGGAAAGTCATGCGTACCGGCGCCCTGCGCCGCATGCCAAACCCGTCCACCAGCCGGTCCGGCAGCAGCATGGCCGCCATCGCATAGTTGAACGGCGCAAGCACCCGCGTAAACCATGTCCCGGTCAGCAGGCCCCGATAGATACCACGCGCCGTGTCTGTCACCGTCAGCGTGTCGCTGGCCAGCATATGCTGCCACCAGCTCTGGAACTCCGCCCAGCTGTCCGGGTAGCGTTGTTGCGGTATGCCGAACAACTGCCCGAATCGCCTGGCCTGCTGATAGAACCGCTCTTGATCGGCAGCGTTGAGGGGCTCGACGAACAGCTGGTAGGCTACGATAGACGAATCCAGCAACGTCGCCGCCACCCATAACAGCAGCTCCGGATCGTTGGCATCGTATGCGGGATCCATCCCGGGCGGTAACGGATCGGTGACCTGACCGTGCACACGGTCGTGCACCGCCCGCACCCGCAGGGCGGCCGCGATCGCCTCCTCCCGGCGACCGAACACAAGACTGTAGACCGCGGTGAAGGTGCGAATGCCACGCCCCAGGGGGTCTTCCCGATAGCGGCTGTGATCCGCCACACCCTGTGCAATCTTCGGATGTGCGATCTGCAGCAGCAGGGCCCGCATCCCGGCGAGCAGCAGTGCCGGCTCGCGACTGACGCGCCAGAATACCGTGTGGGGCGAGAAGAAACCCGACTCCGGCTCGATGTCCCGGGCGAGATTTTCCAGATACTGCCTGAACCGATCAGAGCGGCGATCGGGAGACACCATAGCGAATTCCCGCAGCGAATTTTCCCCTTGCAATGCCGGCGAGCGCCAAGACCGTCACATACAACGTATTGTGTGCGCAGAATTACCGGAACCGGGCATCAGATTTCGTTGGCCGGCGGCAGCCCTGCAAAGATGCTGTTCTGCATCCATGAGCTAATATTGCGCGTGAGCGCCTTGTCACCCACTATTTTCAAAGAACCGTCCGCAATGGCTTTTTTGTAGCTGTTATCCCCCATCCAGATATCGGCCATGGTTCTCACGGTCGAGGTAAAATACACGTCAACATCCTTGCCCGGATCTTTGACACAGATATCGACTTCTTCCCCGCTCGCCACCAGCCACCAGTCCGGGAATTGCTCGATATCCGTGAACTTGAATCGAATGACGGTTTCCCTGCCGATGAGTTTCTCCGGCACGATGCTGCGTTTCAGATACAGCATCAGCAGTTCCACATCGTAGTCTTTCTCGCTCAGATTCGAACGCGCCCAACGCATACCCCAGTCTCCGAGGCTGCGGACAATGGGTAACAGTTCCTGGCAGGACCCGGTAGGAAAATACTCGAACCCCTTCTGGCCGGGAATTTTTTTCTTGACCACCAGCCCGTGTTCGGCCAGTGAGTCCAGCCGCCGGGAGAGTATGGTCGGTGAAATCAGGCTCAGTCCGCGCTGTAACTCGTTAAAGCGGGAACCGCCCATGAGAAGCTCGCGAATAATGAGCAGCGTCCATTTTTCACCGAGAATTTCCGTCGCTTTTGCGATGGGGCAAAACTGACCGTATTCCATACGCGCCAACCTCGTTGTGCGGCTTTCAAAACTCTGGTTGATTACTACAGACTGTATGGTGGGATGCTACACAATGGAGCGTATTCCTGAAAACAACGCGCCCCTATGCTGGCTTCACCCCACAGCGACCCGACGCAAGCGTACTGCTGTCGAACCCGCGGCCGACGATGACGTGAAGAACAACACCAATGCGATACAGCGCAAACTGTATGAGCAACTCGCCGGATTCGTGTTGGGCGTAGCTGGGCTCAGCACCAACCTACGCACTACATTGACAAGGCCTCATGTCTGTCGCCCGGTGTGGGCCTCACGAACGCAGCCGTCAAGCCTACAGGGATGTATGCACCGCTTCTCCCTGACAGAAGCGGGCTTTGTCGCTGTCTGCCTTAGTAGATTCCCCGGAATTCAACTGGCGGCGCCGAATAACCCGGTCGCCCTGAGGAACAATAGAAGAATACACTAATAAAATAATAGTTCTTGCGAATATTACCAACTTCTGAAATACTATGCTTGTCCTTAAGGCGCTACCCGTCATTACAGCCCCACGTCATTGCGACGCCACCGGTCATAACGACACTCCCCGTCATAACGACACGCCCCGTCATAACGACGGGACAACTCATTACATAAAATGCTCGGAGAGAGACGTCATGATCAAACTCACAACTGTTATCGCTGCCATCGGACTGGCCGCCGCATCTACCTCGGCCAGTGCCTGGGGACCGTTCAACAATGGCTGGGGTAACAACGGCTTCGGCGACGGCATGGGCGACATGTTCGGCGACAGCGACTTCGATATGAACTTCAGCGGCAGCGGTCGTGGTCGCGGTTATGGCCGTGGCTACGGTTACGGCCGTGACAGCTATTACGGCGGTTACGGTTACCCGGGCTATGGCTACGGTGCCCCTTACGGAGCTCCTTATGGTGGCGGTTACGGTGCGCCTTACGGCGGCGCCCCTTACGGTGCTGGCTATGGTGCCCCTTACGGCGCCCCGGCCCCTTACGGCGCGCAGGCTCCTTATGGCGCGCAGGCTCCTTATGGCGCTCCCCAGGCTCCGGCGGCTCCCGCAGCCACCAGGTAATACCGGCACGCCAACCGGTGTGGAAGAAGGGGGCTCACAGAGCCCCCTTTTTTTAATCGTCCTCCGCCTTGCAATCCGCCAGGCGAATGAAGCTTCCTCCCGCATCCCGATATTCCCGCTCGTGGCAGGTCAGAACCAGCACCTGATAGCGTTGTGCCGCCTGGTACAGGATCGCTTTCATGCGGTCGCGCCGTTCATCGTCGGAGTTCACCAGCGCGTCATCGAGAATCACCGTCACCGGCATGCCCTGCTCGCTTAACAAATCCGCGTAGGCGAGGCGCACCAGCACCGCCAGCTGCTCTCGAGTGCCGATACTCAGGTCTGCAAACGACTCGGTCGCGTTCTCGCGCCGGATGCCGGTAAGCACCATATCCTCGCTGATCGATGGCTCGGCCCCGGGGATCAACTGACGCAGATAGGGCAGCAGCCTCGCGATGACCGGCTGGGCGAGCGCTTCCTTGGCGCGCTTGAGCGCCTCGTCCAGGGTGCGATACAGCAGGTCGACCGCCAGCGCCTGGGCTTCGGTATGGTTCAGCTCGCGCTGCACCGCCGCGTGGTCGGCCTCGACCTGCGCCAGCTCCTCTGCAAGCCCGCGCTGTCCAAGCGCTGTCAACTCCACGCCAAGGTCGTTAACCTCTTTTTCCAGGCGACCCAGGTCGGCCTTCACCTGGTCGAGCGCCGTTTCACAGCGCTCGACTTCAAGGGTCACCAACTCCGGACTCTCGGCTTCCAGCGTACGTTCGAGCGCCGCGAGCTGCTGCTTGCCCAGTTCCAGGGCGCGATCGGCGTCGGCAAGCATACCCGCCAGCTTGTCATCGGCGGCCGCCCTGCGCGCCGCCTCCAGTGCCTGCTGCGCGGCTTGCGCCTGAGACTGCGCTGACCTGGCCGCGGCGCCCGCTT
>CP070738.1:1632911-1642903 GCA_020347685.1 Gammaproteobacteria bacterium
TGGTGTAACCGATATTATTTATTTAAAAGGCGATGGCGTCTATATCTACCTTAATGAATCTGGCAATCGCTGGGCTGACGCTGAGAAACTAGAATCATTTCCTCACATCGACAATCTGTCATCAGTCATGGCGGTGGACCTACTCAGCAATGGTACCGCCTACCTGGTCTGGTCTTCGCCATTACCGGGTCATGTGCACAAACCCATGCGTTACATCGACCTGATGGGCGGACAAAAGCCCCACTTGCTAATCAAAACGGTGAACAATCTGGGCGCTGAAACACATATACACTATGTGCCATCGACAAAATTCTACCTTGCTGATAAGGAGGCAGGAAAACCGTGGAGTAGTAGAATTCCCTTTCCTGTGCATGTAATCGAGCGTGTTGAGAGCTATGATCGAATCAGTCGCAATCGCTTCGTGACCCAATACGCTTATCACCACGGCTATTTCGATGGTGTTGATACGGGTACGGGACCCGCGCGCGCGCCATGCTGCCGGGTTTCTGGTAATCCTGTTCGGTGTTTATGCGCTGGTCAGGTGGTTTACTCAGTGAAGAACTGTTGTTTAAAATTGACCTTTTGCGTTTCGGTTTCACCTTGCGGTTTTACCAGCACAGTGAAGCGCAGGGTTTCCTCGTGGGTAATCGGGAACTCCCCAATATAGTAGATCGCAGTTCCTTCCCGTATTTCCCTCAGTGCGATATCCCGCTTCTGACCTGTGAGATTGGTTGCCGACGCGCTGATGTCCGCCGCAACCGGTGCGCCCGCCGTTCCGAGCACCTTCTGAAGTACGGCAACGTTAATCATGCCGCGGTTCTTGCTGCGCTTGATGTCATATTCACGGGTCACCGTGGGTGAGAGGTCCGTGGTGCTCAGGGCGATGAAGTGGACCACATAATCGCCGAAGTCCTGTGAATTCTCCGCATGGGCTGTCCAGGAAAGTGTGATCAGGGCGCCGAACAGCAGCGAGAGCAGGTTGTTCTTGTACATCTTATTTCCTCCTTGGCATGGTTCAATGGCTCTTGTAGAACTATAGACCAAACTCTGGAGGTTGCGGTGCAAAAAACGCCTCCCCGGTGCCGTATCAGCGGCTGCTCGAGCTGTTAGACCATCGCTTCCTGTGGTGCCTCGAAGTCAGGCGCAGGCTCGGCTGTGGCCGGTAAGGGGGCGCTGATGGTGTGCTGAATAGTCTGCAGGGCGTCCAGCTGCCTTTTGATTTCGCGCAGGCCCGCGTCAAGTTGCTTGATACGGGTCTCCAGGGTATCCCTCGACTCGCTGATACGACGCAGGGTTTCAAGGCGCTTCTCCATGGTGATTTTATGCTCCTTGATTTGTTTCACCAAGGGGTTCATGACTTCCTTCAGCCAGGTGTTAGCGTCCTGGTTGGCCTTAAAGAACAGGCTGCGAGCATGGCTTACCAGGGAGATGAAGAATTTCTTGATCACAAAAGACTGTTCCGTCATCGCGGTAACAGGGCTGCGGCGGAAGGCGTCAGCCTCCTGGTATAGGCGTTCCAGTTCGGTTGCAAACGCCGCCACGGAAAACTGCTTTGGCGTGATCTGTGGAAGGCCGTGTTCTGCGTGGAACTTCTTGTAGGTGGCCCGAATCAACATGCGAGTCTGCTCTGCATGGCTACTCACCTGTTCCATGGTGTCGCGCGCACCTTCAAAAAACGTTTCCATGCCGCGCTTCATTCCCGCTGTAGTCCAGCTGTGTGTCATGGTGTCTCTGGTCTTGTTGATCAGGCGGTCGAACGCATCCATGCTTAAAGCATCCAGCATGTTTCGGGCCTGGCTTTGCAGCAGCCGTCGGCTGTTCTGAAAACTTTCGACATTCCGCAGATAGGCGGCTTGTTCTTCCCTGGATTTCGTCATCAGATGCATGATGACGTCAGCGTTCTTGCCCCGCAATGAGCGCAGTTCGGCTAGCTGTTTGGTGGTTTCCGCTTTGCGGTTCTCCAGCAGCATGATGTTTTGCTCGACGAGGCTGCCGATACTGGAAACCAGGCTGCCACGTACGATCTCCTGTTTGGCGGGCAGAACCTGGTCGGAAAGGAACCGTTCCAGATCCGGCAGGCGGCTGTTCCTGAGCAGCTGTGCATCGTCGCGTACTTTTGCGGTAAGCGCTTTCTGCGCGGAGAGAGGAAAAACCTGTTCAATCGGTACATGCAGCTGTTGCGCACTTGCTTTGCGCTGCGTCTCGATGGTTGCATCGACCGCCTCGGGGTCCTTCAGCTCATCCCAAAGCGTATCGATTTTGTTCATGACCACGACCAGATTCTTGTTGGGCTGGTCACGCATTGTGCGCACGTGATGCTCCCACATTTCCATGTCGCTGCGCGTGACGCCCGTATCCGCGCCGAGCAGGAACAGCACGGCCTGGGCGGCGGGCAGCATGCTCAGGGTCAGTTCCGGTTCGCTCCCCAGCGCGTTGAGCCCGGGTGTGTCAAGAACCACAAGCCCTCGTTTCAGCAACTCGTGGGGGAAACTGATCAGAGCATGGCGCCAGTGTGGAACCTCTACCTGGGCTGGCGGTTTTCCGTGCGCCCTGAAATAGGGGTCATTGGTCTCGTCGTAAAGACCGAGTTCAATTGCGCGTTCAAGAGGCACCTGTTTTGTCTTGATGATCTCGTGGAACGCCTGGCTAATCTGTTGCGGGTCTGCGGTGTCCAGCTGGATCTGGGTCCAGTGGATCGGCTCGTGTTTGAAATCGGCAATACTGCGATCTTGCAGGCGGGTTTCGATGGGTAGCAACCGCACATAGCTGTGCTGCTCGTCATGATCGTAGAACAGCTCTGTTGGGCACATCGTGGTGCGGCCGGCTTCGGAGGGCAGCAGTCGTCTACCGTAGTGTGCGAAAAACAGGGCGTTGATGAGCTCGGTTTTTCCACGCGAAAATTCGGCGACAAAAGCGATCGTCAGACGGTCCTTGCGTAGCGCTTCGATGGTTTCGAATATCCGCAGCTCCTGCTCGGGGGAGGCAAGATCGTGCTGCTCAAGCCAGGCCTGGAAACTCTGGATGGTCTGAATGAGCTTTGTACGCCACTCCGAGTAGGCGTGTAAGCGACGGTCTAGGTTATCCTGCTGCATGCAAACGGTTCCCGCTTTTTATTTCTTGCCCATAGGGGATCAGCACTGTCCATAGGACAGGCTTGCCTCCCAGTCCTAGCGGCCGGCTGGAAGTAGTCTTTAGTCTGTATTTTAAATGCTTAGCGACTTGCCCGAGGCTGCAGCGGACTGCCAAGGCATGGGCGTTTATCCGGGCCGCGATCCGGTCGGTTTGACCCCGTCGGGCAGGGATCGGGGGGCATCGACTCGCACGCGCTTGTCACGGCCCGACGTGCCGGAGATGATCTCGACGTCCGCCTTGGTGACGCCGCAAAGTTCGGCAACAAACCGGATCAGGGACTCGTTGGCCTTGCCATCTATGGGAGGCGCACGCAATCGGATTTTGAGCCGGTTTCCGTGCTGACCGGCGATTTCATCTCGATTTGCGCGCGGCTGAACGCGCACGCGCAGAACCAGTGCCCGGTCGTGCCAGCAGTACCATGGCCCGGCACACCACGCCTCGCTCAGTTCGCAAGCTGGTAAAGGGGGGGGAGCAGCAACATTTTCGCTACCTGGATGGCAATCAGGGCCACCAGTGGCGAGAGGTCAATGCCTGAGAAAGGTGGTATCAGGCGGCGGCAGGGCCCCAGCACGGGCTCGGTAAGGCTGTACAAAAGTGATACGGCCGGATTGTACGCGCCGGGATTTATCCAGCTCATGATGACCTGGATAAGGATGGCGAACAGAAAAATGTTCAGCAGCAGCCCGAGCAGCTCGGCAACCGAGAGTATAAGCAGTGCACCGACCGAGATCTCGCTGCCACGCAGCAAGGCGATCAGTCCCAGCGCAGCCATCTGCAGCGCCACCATCAGCAGCAGAGCGCTGGTGTCGACCTTGCCGGCGCTGGGAATGATGCGACGCAAAGGAATAAGAGGAGGGTTGGTGACCTTTACCAGGAATTGGCTGACCGGGTTATAGAAATCGGCGCGCACCAGAGCCAGCAGGAAACGCAGCAAGATCGCCAGAATATAGAGACTGAACAAGGTATTGATCAGAAATTCGAGGGGATTGGTGACATAACTGCTTCCCATCACGCGGCACCTAACTGTTCCGCGAGTTCCCTGGAACGATCCCGGGCGGCGGTCAGGGCCTGATTGAACAGCTCCCTGAGTCCGCCGTCTTCGAGCACAGCAAGCGCTCGCTCTGTTGTGCCCCCGGGCGATGTCACCTGCTGCCTGAGGGTGGCGACATCCTCGCTGCTTTCGAGAGCCATTTTGGCTGCACCGAAGGCGGTCTGCAACGAAAGCAGGTGCGCCGTCTTGTGGCTCAGACCCAAGGCTTCTCCCGCTTCCTGCAGGGCCTCCATAACCAGAAGAAAATAAGCAGGGCCGCTGCCGGACAGAGCCGTTACCGCGTCCATGAGGTCTTCGCTTTCAATCCACAGTGCCAGGCCGACCGCGCGCAGGATGCTCTCGGCCACGTCTTTCTGACTGTCGCTCACGGTTTCTGTTGCGAACAGCGCGGTAGCCCCACTCTGGACCAACGCGGGGGTGTTCGGCATACAGCGTACCAGAGCGCAATTACCGCCCAGCCAACGCTGCAGATCGGCTGCCCGGACACCGGCGGCGACGGAAATAACCAGTGGCCGGCGGGTTTGCACCGCCTCGGCCAGATCTCGGGCCACTTCACGAATAACCTGTGGTTTGACCGCCAGAACCACCACTTCGCTGGATTCGACCAGTTCACGGTTGCGAGTTTCGGTGTGCACCGGAAAACGGCTTCGAAGGGCGGCAAGCTGCGCCTCATCCGGGTCGGAAACGGAAATTAGGGCCGCATCCCAGCCGTCGGCGATCAGTCCGCCCACCAGGCTGCGCGCCATATTGCCGGCGCCGATAAAGGCTAGTTGGGTCTTTTTCATGACGAAAACAATACAGGATCTTAAATGTCAGGTACAAGGGTTCAGAGCGTCGAAACAGGAGAGCCTGATTGCTGGCTATACTTGCCTCTGGCGCCCCCGTTGCAGGGTCAAGTTCTGCGCGGCGTTGACGATAAGGGAATCCAGAACTACCAAAGGGAAAGAGCATGGATATTGCTGAGTTACTCGCCTTCAGCGTAAAGAATAACGCCTCTGATCTGCACATATCCGCGGGGTTGCCGCCCATGATTCGGGTGGACGGCGATATTCGACGCATTAATGTGCCCGCGCTGGACCACAAGACTGTTCATGGTCTCATCTACGACATCATGAACGACAAGCAGCGCAAAGACTATGAGGAGTTTCTGGAGACGGACTTCTCATTCGAGATTCCGAACCTCGCGCGTTTTCGTGTCAATGCTTTCAACCATAACCGCGGAGCAGGCGGGGTATTCCGGACTATCCCGTCCACTATTCTGACTCTCGAAGAGCTGGGATGCCCCAGGAGTTTCAAGGAGATCGCTGACCAGCCGCGTGGCCTGGTTCTGGTAACGGGACCGACCGGTTCTGGTAAGTCCACCACGCTGGCCGCCATGATTGATCATGTCAACAATGAAAAGTTTGAGCACATTCTGACCGTCGAAGATCCCATCGAGTTCGTTCACGAAAGCAAGAAGTGCCTGGTGAACCAGCGTGAGGTTCATCGCGACACCCACGGCTTCAATGAGGCACTGCGTTCGGCGCTGCGTGAAGACCCTGACATCATTCTGGTTGGCGAAATGCGCGATCTGGAGACCATTCGCCTTGCTTTGACGGCGGCGGAAACGGGTCACCTGGTGTTCGGGACCTTGCATACCAGCTCCGCTGCCAAGACCATCGACCGTATTATCGACGTGTTCCCGGCCGCGGAAAAGACCATGGTTCGTTCCATGTTGTCTGAATCACTGCGTGCGGTTATATCCCAGACGCTGCTGAAGAAGACCGGCGGGGGGCGTATTGCGGCGCACGAAATCATGATCGGAACGCCGGCCATCCGCAATCTGATTCGCGAAGACAAGGTCGCGCAGATGTACTCGGCGATTCAGACCGGGCAGGCGATCGGCATGCAGACGCTGGATCAGAACCTGCAGGACTTGGTCCAGCGTGGTCTGGTCAGCCGGATCGACGCCCGTACCAAGGCAATGAACAAAGAACTGTTCCGCTAAAACAGGGGCCCAGATGGACTTTTCATCTCTTCTCAAGCTTATGGTTCACAAGGGTGGATCGGATCTGTTTATTACAGCAGGTATGCCGCCCAGCATGAAAGTCAATGGCCGTATCAAGCCGGTTTCTGAATCCACGCTTACGCCTGAGCAGGCCCGTGAGGTGGTTCTCAGCGTGATGACTACGGAACAACGGCAGGAGTTCGATAAGAAACACGAGTGCAATTTTGCCATCAGTGCCACAGGAGTCGGCCGCTTCCGTGTCAGCGCGTTCTACCAGCGTAATCACTGTGGCATGGTGTTGAGGCGGATTGAAACCAAGATTCCATCCGTCGAAGACCTGACCCTTCCCCCGATTGTCAAAAATCTGGCTATGACCAAGCGCGGGCTGATTATATTCGTCGGCGCGACGGGTACCGGTAAGTCCACCTCGCTTGCATCCATGATCGGTTACCGTAACCAGAACAGTACCGGCCATATAATAACGATCGAAGATCCCATCGAATTCGTACATCAGCATGCAGGCTGTATTGTTACGCAGCGCGAGGTGGGTATTGATACTGATTCGTTCGAAATTGCGCTTCAGAATACACTGCGTCAGGCGCCGGATGTAATTCTGATTGGCGAGATACGAACACGCGAGACCATGGACCATGCGATAGCGTTCGCGGAAACCGGCCACTTGTGCCTTGCGACTCTGCACGCCAACAATGCAAACCAGGCCATGGATCGAATTATCAACTTTTTCCCGGAGGACCGGCGTGATCAGTTGTTGATGGATCTGTCCTTGAATCTCAAGGCGATACTGGCGCAGCAGCTGATCCCGACGCCGGACGGAAAGGGCCGCCGGGTTGCCGTCGAAGTATTGATCAATACGCCTCTGGCCGCTGATCTGATCCGCAAGGGTGAGGTGCACAAGCTCAAGGATTTGATGAAACGATCCACCCAGCAGGGCATGAAGACTTTCGACCAGGCGCTATACGATCTCTATAAGGAAGGCCAGATTACCCAGGAAGACGCGTTGCACTATGCTGACTCCGCCAACGAAGTGCGTCTGATGATCAAGCTCAAGGACAGTGAGATGGACGCAGCTAATGCGCTGGACGGTATTTCTCTGGTCGAAACGCCCTGATCGCAGGCAGGCGGGGCTAGTCTAGAAAACAGAATAGGCATCAAAAACAGGTCCGTCGACACAGACCCGTTTCATGGCCGGGCCTTGCCCGGTCTTTACTTCTACCACGCAGCCCGCACAGCCGCCCACCGCGCAGGCCATGAACTCCTCCAGGGAAACCTGACAGGGCAGGCCGTATTGTGCGGCCAGTCTCGCCGTTGCCTCGAGCATCGGGTGAGGACCACATGCAAAAATCTCAACTTCCAGCCGTTGGGTGGCTGTCAGGCTGTCCAGCCAGCAGCGTGCCAGGTCTGTGATAAACCCTTCGTAACAGCCGGCGTATCCCTGTAGCGAGGCCAGTCGGCTGGGGATACCCCAATCCTCGAGTAGCGGCATTGAGGCTATAACTCCGTCGGGGATGCCCGGCATGAGAATCTGCGACGGCCGCAGGCGGAACGGAAATGGAACCTCGGAGCCCATCAGGGCGACAGGTTGATACGTACCGCGGCTTTTCAGGTGTTCGGCAAGAAACACCATCGGAGGCATCCCGACACCCCCGCCCATGAGCAAAGCCCGAGGACGAGTCGGATCCGGTCTGAACGGCTCACCGATCGGGCCAAGCAGGCTAATGCTGTCACCCGGCTTCCTGTGGCTGAGCAAGGATGTGCCTTGCCCGATTGCCTTGTATAGAAACTCCACCCACCCCTGCTGAGGGTCGGTGCGCATAATCGACAGAGGCCTGCGCATCGCCAGCATGGGGTCGCATTGCAGATGCGCAAACTGGCCTGCTCTGGCAGTCTTTGCACACTCGGGTGCCTGCACGCGCAGCAGATATTGAGCCCCTTCAAAAGCCTGGTGGGCCAGAATTTCAGCTGATTCCAGGAAGATAGTCTCGCGACATGCTTTGCCGTTCATGCCGAGTTACCGTTGAATATGATGTGACCGTCGCGCAAGGTGTAGCGGACCCGGCCGCGCATTTCCCAACCCATGAACGGTGTATTCTTCCCGCGGCTGCTGATGGTCTGCTGATTCAGGCGCCAGTTAGCATGTAAATCGAAAATGCACACGTCGGCAACACGGCCAACTGCCAGCTCCCCGCAGGGTATATTGAGTATCCGGGCCGGGCCACAAGTTAGGCGAGCAATTGCATCGGGCAGTGACAAGTAGCCTTCCTCGACGAGCTTTAGCGTCAGGGGTAACAGCGAGTCGAGTCCCGATGCGCCCGGCTCAGTGGCGGGAAATGGAGCAAGCTTTGCGTCCGGCTCATGCGGTTGGTGGTCCGAGCAGAGAGCGCCAAGAGTCCCGCTCTTGAGGCTTTGCAATAGCCCTTCGCGGTCTTCGCTTGTTCGCAACGGCGGGATGAAGTGATAGTCGGGCCCGAACTGGCTGGCGTCGACTTCGGTCAAGTACAGGTAGGGTATCGCCACGTCGGCCGTGACCGGGACCCCATCGAACTGTGCGCGTGCTACCATGCGCACGGCACGCCGGGTAGTGAGGCGGCAGAAATGGGCGCGTACCCCGGTCTGCTCGATCAGGGCAAGATCGCGGGCAACCGCTACCGTTTCCGCTGCTTCCGGTATGCCCGGCAGGCCAAGTCGTGTAGATACGCGGCCTTCGTGCAGGCAGCCGTCGGCTGACAATGCAGCGTCGTCGGCATGCAGGAATACCGTTAAGCCGAATGTGGCGGCATACTCAAACGCATGCCGCTCGATGAGGGTTGAGCCCAACGGGTTGCCTGCGTTGCTGACGCCGACACAACCCGCATGTTGCAGGGCAGCCATTTCGCTTAGGTGCAGACCCTGTAAACCTGGAGTCAAGGCACCCAGTACGGCCACGCGTGCCGCACCGACCTGTCGAGCCCGATGACGGATTAACTCAACAACCGCGGGGGTGTCGATAACCGGATCCGTATCGGGCGGACAGCACAGGGTGGTAATTCCGCTTGCCGCTGCGGCACGGCACTCGCTGTCAATGCTGGCCTTGTGTTCCTGTCCGGGTTCACGTAAGCGCGCACAAAGATCGACCAGGCCTGGCGTTACACACATGCCGGTGGCGTCCAGCTGTATATCTGCGGCAAAGCCATCAGGGGGCTCTCCGATTGCTGCGACTCGCCCGTCAGCAATGTAGAGATCGAGCGGTCCGTCGACGCGGTTCGACGGGTCGATCAGCCGGCCACCGAAAATTCTGATCCTCGGGCTAGTCATTGACCTGCTGCTGTATGTTCTGCTGCATTGCCATGGACATTACCGCCATGCGAGCGGCGATTCCATGCGCAACCTGTTCCAGAATCACCGAAGGAGGGCCATCGGCGACCCGTGAGTCCATCTCTACCCCGCGATTGATAGGGCCGGGATGCATGACGGTTACATCGGTTTTGGCCATGGAGAGCTTTTCATCGGTCAGTCCGTATAGACGGAAGTATTCGTGCTCGCTTGGCAGCATGGCACCCTGCATGCGTTCACGCTGAAGCCGTAGCATCATTACAACGTCTGCATCGCGCAGACCTTCGCGCAGTTCGTGAAACACTTTGACGCCCAGTGATTCAACATCGGCTGGGAGGAGGGTGCGTGGTGCGACAACGCGCACCTCGCCGGTGTTCAGCAAATTGAGTGCATGAATCTGAGAGCGGGCAACGCGGGAGTGAGCGATATCGCCGACAATGGCTACCGTGAGGCGTCCGAAATCTGCGCCTTTATTGCGTCGAATCGTTAGCA
>CP070738.1:1643003-1653705 GCA_020347685.1 Gammaproteobacteria bacterium
GGTTTCGGCGTCAAACGTTCGGAAAAGGTTCGGTATATGCTCGGTCGAGGCCGTCCGTCCAAAGGCACAACCGAAGATCCGTTAGGATTCTTGGGCTTTCTGCCACAGAAACAATCTGTTACTCTTCCTCATAATCCCTTGGTCCCAGGTTCGAGTCCTGGCGGGCCCACCATTCCAAATGCGTCACGCTGCCTCAGCGCCCTCGACATCGCCCGGATACCGACCGGGCAGTAAGGCGGCGGCTGCGCGCGCGAACTGGCTGAGATCGCCGCGCGGATCCGGGGCTCGAGCGAAGCGGGCATAAAACCCGTTCCCGCGGCGACAATGCAGAACATGGACTGTTAAAGTCTGGGCTCACCAACACCATGGCCGGGATCCTGTGTCGCAGCATCGAACAAGACTTCTAGTAACCTGGCTCCTGCTCGCTACGGTTTATTACCTGGCCGCCCGCCTGAGCCTCTCGCTGGCGTTTGAACAGGCCAACACCAGCCCGGTATGGCCGCCGACCGGAATCGCGATTGCCGCGATTCTGTATTTCGGCCTGCGCGCCTGGCCCGGCATCATTGCCGGCGCCTTTCTGGTCAACCTGTCAACCGGGCTATCGCTCGGCGTTGCAGTTGCGATCGCCACCGGTAACGCGCTGGAAGCCGTCACGGCCGGTTTCCTGATTCTGCGGTTTGCCGACGCGTTCCCCTTCAGCAGCGTAGCGCAGGTTGTCAAATTCGTCGCTGTGGTCATGTTTGCGACCACCATCAGCGCATCCATCGGCATCACCAGCCTGGCTTTTGCCGGCGCCACTGGCGACGCGGGTTTCTGGTCGCTGTGGTCGACCTGGTGGCTGGGAGATGCCGTGGGCGCCCTGGTGATAACGCCGCTGCTGCTGACCTGGGCCGAGCTGCCACGACCGGCGTGGACAGTAAAGCGCAGCATGGAAATGCTCGGACTGATACTGGCTTCGTTCGCCTGTGCCGCGCTGCTGTTCAGCGAATGGCTGTTTATTGGCGCGACCCACTACCCGCTGGCCTTTATCTTCCTGCCGCTTGTGATCTGGAGCGCGATCCGTTTCCAGCGCCACGGCGCCACGCTGTTCGTCCTCGCGCTGTCGGTGATCGCGATCCTGGGCACGCTGCAGGGCTTCGGTCCCTTTGTGCGCGCCTCGGCAAACGAATCGCTGCTGCTGTTACAGGGTTTTATGGGCACGGTGACGATCACCAGCCTGATTCTGGTCGCCAGCATCGAAGAGCGGCGGAGGGCCGACGCGCGCGCCCAGGAGGCTCACCAGCAGCTGGAACGGCGCGTGCAACAACGCACCGAGGCCTTGCGTGAAGCCAATTTGGCACTGGAAGCGGAGATCGGTGAGCGCGAGCAAAGCGCACAGGCGCTGCGCTCGTTGCTCGCCGCGACCGGGCTCTCCACGGACGAAGAATTCTTCCGCAGCTGCACCCGGGACCTTGCGCAGATCTATAGCGCCAAGTTCGCCTTTGTCGGCGTATTCGCCGACGCTGAGCGCCGCTCGATCCGCACCCTGGCGGTGCGGGCCGGAGACAGTTTTGCGGATAATTTTGTCTACGATCTGCAAGGCACACCCTGCCAGGATGTGCTGAACCTGGAGATCGAACTGGTACCGCGGGACGCCGCGCGGCGTTATCCAGACGACGCATTGCTGGTGCAGATGGGTGTGGACAGCTACTTCGGGGCGCCCCTGATCTCGCCCTCGAACAGCCTGATGGGCCTGGTGGCGGTAATGGATACCGGGCCGATGTCGCCGCAATCCTGGATCAAACCCGTGCTGGGCATTTTCGCCAACCGTATGGCGCTCGAACTGGAGCGCAAGACGGCCGAGGACGCGCTGAAGCTGGCGGCGGGTGTCTTTAAGCACAGTTCGGAAGCCATCATGATAACCGACCCTGACACCCGCATTCTGCGGGTAAACCCGGCCTTCAGCCGCATCACGGGCTACAGCGCGACGGAGGTGATCGGCAAGACACCCCGGCTGCTCAAATCCGGGCAGCACGGCGAGGAATTCTACCGGGAGCTGTGGGAATCGCTGCTGCGCGACGACGTCTGGCAGGGTGAGGTCTGGGACCGGCGCAGCGACGGGGGGGTGTTCCCCGCCTGGCAGAACATAACCGCGGTACGCGACAGCTCCGGGGAGATCGTGCAGTACATCAGCGTCTTCAGCGACATCACCGAGAAGAAGATGTCTGAACAGCGCATCTTCCACCTTGCGCACTATGATGCGCTGACCGGGCTGCCCAACCGCGCCTCGTTCCACGACCAGTTGGAGCACACCCTGCTGCATGCCCAGCGGCATGGCGAGCAGATCGCCCTGCTGTTTCTCGACCTCGATCACTTCAAACTGATCAATGATGCCTCGGGACACCCGGCGGGCGACGAACTGCTCAAGCAGGTGGCGGTGCGCCTCAAGGAACTGATTCGCAAGGAAGACACCGTGGCACGCCTGGGCGGAGATGAGTTCACCGTGCTGCTGTCCGAAATCGACTCCAGCGACGATGCCGCAACCGTGGCCGAGAAAATTCTGCACGAGATCGCCAGGCCGTTTCGACTCGACCATACGGAGGTCGTTATCTCCGCAAGCATCGGTATCAGCGCCTTCCCGAACGACGGTTCGGACGCCGCCACACTGCTCAAGAACGCCGACACCGCCATGTACCGTGCCAAGGAAAACGGTCGCAACAATTTCCAGTTCTACACCGTCGAAATGAACACCCGTGCACTCGAACGCCTGAGCCTGGAAAGCGCCATGCGCAAGGCCCTGGAGCGCGATGAATTTCTGCTCCACTATCAGCCACAGGTCAGCCTGGCAACGGGTTACGTCGTCGGCTGCGAAGCCCTGGTACGCTGGAACCACCCCGAGCAGGGCCTGATATCTCCGGGTAGTTTCATCCCGGTCGCGGAAGACAGCGGACTCATCGTGCCGCTCGGCGAGTGGGTCATGAACACGGCCTGCCAGCAGCAGGTGCAGTGGCTGCAGCAGGGGTTACCGCCGGTACGCGTCGCGGTAAATCTGTCAGCCCGCCAGTTCATGCGTCACGACCTGGTGAAGATGGTGAAACGGGCGCTGGACCTCACCGGGATTGACCCCCAGTTCCTGGAGCTCGAACTGACGGAGAGCATGATCATGGAACACGTCAAGGAGACCATCGAGACACTCCACGCCCTGCGCAACATGGGTGTGCAGTTGTCCATTGACGACTTTGGGACCGGCTATTCGTCGATGGCTTATCTGAAACGCTTTCCGATCAACAAGCTCAAGATCGACCAGTCATTCGTACGCGACCTCGCCACCGATCCGGATGACGCCGCCATCGTCAGCGCTACCCTTGCCATGGGGCACAATCTGAACCTGACTGTGAATGCGGAAGGCGTTGAGAGCCAACAGCAACTGGCATTCCTCAAGGCGCATGGCTGCGATGAAATACAGGGCTACTATTTCTGCCGCCCGGTGCCACCGGAGGAGCTAGGCGAGCTGCTGCGCTCCGGGCGAGGCCTGGACAGCAACAGCGCCGCTTGAACAGGGCCCGGGGCCGGCTGGCACATCGGCCGTCGAAGAGGTACAGTCAGCACCGTTTCGCCACAGAGATTTCGCCTGTGTACAGCCCAGTGACAATGAATCACGGTCCGCGTACGGATTGCGGGCGCACGAGCCCGTGAGGACCCGCAACCGTCGCGCCCTGCGCTATCGGGCCGTTTATTCGGCCAGCAGGTGTTCCCGACGGTATTCCTGAAGCAGATCTGTAAACGAGGAGCGATTTGATGAGCACCAACCAGCCCGAGATCAAAGACGATCCCATGTACCGCCTGCTGCGCGAGGGGGAGATCGAGGAGTTCAATGCTCGACATGCGGCGGGTGAGAGCTGTGCTTTGCGCGGCTGCGACTTCCGTACCATCGACCTGCGCAAGCTGCACGCCAAGGGCCTCGACCTGCGCGACTGCTATTTCCGCCAGGCGGACCTGCGCGGCATCGACCTCTCGGAAGCGAACCTCGAGGGTGCCAGCATCAACGCAGCGAAGATTTCCGGAACCTATTTCCCGCGCCAACTCACTGCCGAGGAAATCATGCTGTCACTCACGCACGGCACACGCATGCGCTACGGCAAGGACTGAGCCGGTTCCAACAGCTCCAGGTAACCCGCGTACCAGAATGCCGCGTCGGCCAGGTGGTCGCGCACTTCATCGAGGTGGCCAGCGAGCTTTTCCTGTATATGATCATCCTCTTGGAGCGCCCGATGATGTACGCTGAGATAGCTGATAGCGGCGGTCGCTGAGGGCAGCGGACTATCCTCGGTCGCGATACGGCCTTCCAGCATGGGAATCAGCGCGGTGTCGCTCTGCACCCAGCGGCCGTTCCTGAAGTAACGCTGCCAGGCACTGCGCACCAGCTTTTCCACCAGATCGTCGCGCTCGACCGCGGGCTTCTGCCGACTCCAGTCCCACAGGCCGCGCGCCACCAGAGCGTAGTCCTCCAGACTGGCCTCGGCCAGCACCCGGTTGCCGGTGCGCGCGCGCACCAGCTGCCCGCCGTCCCACAGCCGGGTGGCGAGGTAGGAGGCCAGTTGTTCGGCCTGCCGGGCATAACGATCATCCTTTGTCGCCGCGTAGCCGGCCGCCAAGGCGCTGAGAGCCAGGCCGTTCCAGGCCGCCAGTCCCTTATCGTCGGCCGGCAGAGAGCGTCCGGAACGCACCTTTAGCAGCTTGGCGCGCGCGGAGCCCAGCAGGGCTTCAAAGCGGGGCTCCGTCAGGCCCAGATCGCGGGCCAGCTGCGCCGGCGGCTTCTGCCAGCGCGGCAGCTTGCCGTACTCGTTGGCTTCCGGGTGCTTACCGAACCAGGCCGCCTGCACCACACCCAGCTCGTCGCCACTCAGGGCGTCGCGCAGTGACGCCTCGTCCCACAGGTAATAGAAGCCCTCCCGCCCCTGTTCATCGACAGCTGAAAAGCTGCTCATGAAGTAGCCCTCGTTGCTGCGCATGGCACCTACCATGAAATCCAGCGTAGCCAGACCGATCTCCCGATAGCGCAGGGATTCGAACAGATCGGCTGCCTGCAGGTAGAGCAGCGCCAGCTGGGCATTGTCATAGAGCATTTTTTCGTAGTGGGGCACCTGCCAGGCGGGATCGGTGACGTAGCGGAAGAAACCGCCCCCCAGCAGATCGTGCAGGCCCTGCTCGGCCATCTGGTCCAGGGTCAGGCGAACAAAGTCGTCCAGCGAGTTCTCGCCGCGGCTTGCACTCAGCCACAGCAGCGCCTGTAGCTGCGGCACCATGGGGAACTTGGTCTGGTGACCAAACCCGCCAGCCAGCTCGTCCTGCCGCAGACCGGCCTGGGTCTTGAAGCTGTGTGCAAACGAAGTCGCGGTGGAGGGCTGGCGTGCGGCGGCACTGCGTATTGCCGCCCACTCGTCCATGGCTTTGTGCGCCAGCCCGGACAGTTGTTCGGAATCCTTTTCCCAGCGTCGTCGCAGGTCGTCCAGAATGGCATAAAAGCGTTCTCGCGGCGCATAGACGATGCCGGCTACCGGGTACCCGTCCGGCGTCAGGAACACGTTCAGCGGCCAGCCCGCCTGGCCGCGCGTCAGCTCAACAAATTCGATCAGGTGGGCGTCCAGTGCCGGCTCCAGCTCGCGATCCACCTTGACCGGGACGAAATGCTCGTTGATCAGTTTGGCAAGCGCCGGATCCTGATAGCTCTCGCGCTGCATCACATGGCACCAGTGGCAGGAAAAATAACCGATGGAGATCAGCAGCGGCCGGTTCAGCTGGCGGGCTTTCTGCAGGGTCGCCTCGCTCCACGGCTGCCAGTGCACCGGATCCTCGCCGTGCATGGCGAGATAGGGGGAGGGGTGGTTGGCGAGCTGGTTGCTGAGGGCCGCGGCCGCTGGCAGCCCGGCCGGCAACAGCCAGCAGGCCAACAGCACCATAACCCGATTCCTCGCAGCGTGCCTGCGCTGCGCAGTTGTCTCGCCCATTGCCCGGATATGCCTTTTGCACCGCCCGTCCCCCTCAGAGACACCCGGAGGGGCCCGAAAATTCCGTTGCAGAGGCTGCGTCACGGCTGTGGCGGCCGGTTTTCCTCTTGCTCGATATTATCCAGTTCGCGCTCCATGTCCTGTTCCGACATGGGTTCATATTCCTCATGTGGCTGTTCCGGTGTGGGCGCGAAGCGGGTGGACATGAACACACCGACCTCGAACAGCAGCCACATGGGCACCGCAAGCAGGGTCTGGGAGATGATGTCGGGCGGCGTCAGCAGCATACCGATCACAAACGCCCCGACGATGATGTAAGCGCGCTTGGCGCGCAGGGATTCGGGCGTTACGGCGCCGGTCCATACCAGCAGGACGGTCGCCACCGGCACTTCGAAAGCGATGCCGAAGGCAAAGAACAGCGTCAGCACGAAATCCAGGTAGCGGCTGATATCGGTCATCACGGCTACGCCTTCCGGCGCCGTGTTGGTGAGAAAGCCGAACACCAGCGGGAACACCACGAAATAGGCGAACGCCGCGCCCAGGTAAAACAGCAGCGTGCTGGAAACCAGCAGGGGGAATACCCGCATGCGTTCGTGCCGGTACAGGCCGGGGGCGATGAAAGCCCAGGCCTGGTAGAGGATGTAGGGCATGGCGGCGAATATGGCGATCACCATGGCCAGCTTGAAGGGGGTAAAGAACGGCGAGGCAACCTCGATCGCGATCATGGAACTGCCTTCCGGCAGATGCCTGGTCAGCGGCCCGGCCAGGCGGCTGAACAGCCAGTTGGCGAACGGCGTGAGCCCGAGGAAGATGACCACCACCACCAGCACCACACGCAGCAGCCGGTCGCGCAGTTCGACAAGGTGAGAAATGAAAGGCTGTTCGTCGCCACCCTCGGGCGGAACGCTGTTATCCGCTTGCGTCATTCGACTCGCCGGTCTTTGCCTGGCCGGGTGGTTCCGGCTTGCGGGATAGCGACGGCTCGGAGCCGATGCTTTGCTTGGTCTCTTCTATGATGTCGTGCAGGCCACTCGATTCGGCCTGCTTGCGCAGTACTTTCTTCAGCTCGTCGGCAGCGATCTCACGGTCGATATCGGCCTTGACCGTGGACACGAAACGGCGCGCGCGCCCCACCCACAGCCCCGCGGTGCGAGCCACTTTGGGCAGGCGTTCCGGACCTATCACCAGCAGCGCCACTACGCCGATGACCAGAAGCTCCCAGAAACCGATGTCGAACATAATCGCTGGACGGCACTAATCAGACCTTGTCATGCTTCTTGGATGTGACCTCGCCATTGATCACGTGCCCGCTGCCCTGGTCTTCCAGCTTGTCGCCACCCTTGGCTTCGTCGTCTTCCTTCATGGCGGAGCGAAATCCCTTTATTGCGCTCCCCAGATCGCCGCCGAGATTGCGCAAACGCTTGGCGCCAAACAGCACCAACACAATGGCGAGAATAATCAACAGTTGCCAAATACTGATACCCATACAACTCTCCCGGAAATAATTCAGACTGGAAACACGCTAGCCTTTGTTGCGCGCCGCCTTCTCTTCCAGTCCGGACAGGCCGAAGCGGCGTTCCAGTTCATCCAGCACCCGATCGGGGCTGATCTCCTGGTGGGCCAGTAGTACCAGACTATGAAACCATAAATCCGCGGTCTCATAAACAAGCTGGTCCCTGTCCCCCCCTTTTGCGGCGATCACGGTCTCGGTGGCCTCTTCCCCGATTTTTTTCAGTATCGTGTCCAGACCCTTGGCATAAAGCCCTGCCACGTAGGAGGAATCCGGATCGGCCTGTTTGCGTTGCTCCAGCACCTCGGCCAGGCGCCGCAGGATGTCATCAGACATGTCAGCCTTTCCCGTAGATTTCGGAGGGATCTTTCAGCACCGGCTCGACCGTCTGCCATGCACCGTTATCGAGACGCTGGAAGAAACAGCTGCGACGCCCGGTGTGACAGGCGATGCCGCCCTTTTGTTCGATCTTGAGCAGCAGCACATCGTTGTCGCAGTCGATGCGGATATCCCTGACGACCTGCTGGTGCCCCGATTCCTCGCCCTTGCGCCACAGTTTCTGCCGCGAGCGTGACCAGTACACTGCATACCCGGTTTCGGCCGTCAGGCGCAAAGCTTCAGGATTCATCCAGGCGAACATCAGCACCGTGCCGTCAGCGGCATCCTGTGCAATGACGGGCACCAGCCCGTCTTCATTCCATTTGACTGCGTCTAACCACTGGTGATTCATAACGTTAACCGCGAAGGACGCGAAGGTCCATGAAGTTATCCGAACTGATCAGAGTGCGTGGCAGCAGCGGTAAGCCGACCGCCTATCCCAGCAAAGCATAGGTTATTACCCTTCGCGTCCTTTATGCCCTTCGGGTATTAGCGGTTTACTCACAACCTGACCTCGATACCGCGGCTGGCCATGTACTGCTTGGCTTCGGCGATGCTGTACTCGCCGAAGTGAAAGATGCTGGCTGCCAGCACTGCGTCGGCCTTGCCTTCCAGCACGCCTGCGGCCAGGTGCTCGAGGTTACCGACACCACCGGAGGCAATTACCGGGACATCCACCGCCTCGCACACGCTGCGCGTCAGCACCAGGTCGAAACCGTTCTTGGTACCGTCCCGGTCCATGCTGGTCAGCAGGATTTCGCCGGCGCCGTAGTCGACCATTTTCCGTGCCCAGGCGATGGCATCGAGTCCGGTGGGTTTGCGCCCGCCGTGGGTAAAGATTTCCCAGCGCGGCGGCCGCTCTGCCGAGCCGACCTCGACCTGTTTGGCGTCGATCGCCACCACGATGCACTGGGAGCCGAACCTGTCGGCCGCTTGCCTGACGAAATCGGGGTTGAACACCGCGGCGGTGTTGATCGCCACCTTGTCCGCACCCGCATTGAGCATGCGCCGGATGTCGGCGAGCTCGCGGATACCGCCGCCCACGGTGAGCGGGATGAACACCTCGCCCGCCACCTCCTCGACCACGTGCACCATGGTTTCACGCTGCTCGTGACTGGCGGTGATGTCGAGAAACGTCAGTTCGTCCGCGCCTTCTTGATCATAGCGGCGCGCGATTTCGACCGGGTCGCCGGCATCGCGGATATCGACGAACTGCACGCCCTTGACGACGCGACCGGCGTCGACATCCAGACAGGGAATTATACGTTTGGCGAGTGCCATCGCTAGACCGGGAGGCGGGTCGCCCGGCACAGGCCGGGATAAGCAGGCCCGGCATGCCGGCGCCGCAGCGACGTCATGAGCGTTTCATTCACCATTGACCAGCTTCTGCGCCTCAACGAGATCGATGCTGCCCTCGTACAGGGCGCGCCCGATAATGGCGCCCATGATCCCCTCGTCCGCCACCGCCAGTAACGCCTTGATGTCGTCCACGCTGCTGATCCCGCCAGAGGCGATCACCGGAATGCTGATTTCCCCGGCCAGTCTGGCCGTGGCTTCCACGTTGACGCCCTCCATCATGCCGTCGCGGCTGATGTCGGTATAGACGATCGCCTCGACACCGTCGCGCTCGAAGCGCTGGGCGAGATCGATGACATCGTGGTTGGACAGCTTGGACCAGCCGTCGATGGCAACCTTGCCCTCCTTGGCGTCCAGGCCCACGATGATATGCCCCGGGAATTCAAGGCACAGGTCATTGACAAAGTGCGGCGCGCTGACCGCCTTGGTCCCGATGATGACATACTGCACCCCGGCATCCAGGTACAGCTGCACGGTATCCTCGTCGCGGATGCCGCCGCCGACCTGGATCGGCACGTCCGGAAAGGCCACCGCGATACGCCGGATCACGTCGGCGTTGACCGGCCTGCCGGCGAAGGCGCCGTTGAGGTCGACCAGGTGCAGGCGCCGGGCTCCGGCATCCACCCAGCGTTGCGCCATTTCCATCGGGTCGTCGGCGAAAATCGTTTCGTCCTCCATGCGCCCCTGACGGAGTCGAACGCATTTTCCGTCCTTGAGATCAATGGCAGGAATCAGCAGCATGCGTCATTCCTCATCTGGTGTGTCTCTGGTGTGTGGCTGTTATGGTCTTGTGTTCAGGTCTGGCCGTCCCAGCGGCTGAAGTTGTGCAGCAGGGTCAGGCCAGCACGCTGGCTCTTTTCCGGGTGGAACTGTACCGCAAACAGGTTTTCCCGGGCCAGCGCGCAACAAAAGGCAGCGCCATAATCGGTGCTCGCGGCCCGGTCAGTGTCACGCGCCGGCGCAGCATAGTAGCTGTGCACAAAATAGAAGCGGCTGTCCTGGGCGATGCCGTTCCACAGCGGGTGACTGTTGTGGTGCACCTGGTTCCAGCCCATGTGTGGGACCTTGAGTCTTTCTCCCGTCGCCGGGTCGGCCAGCGGCTCGGCGAAACGCCGCACCTCCCCGGGAACCAGCCCGAGACACGGGGTGCCGCCGCTCTCTTCGCTGGCATCCAGCAGCGCCTGCATACCGAGGCAGATGCCCAGCAACGGTCGGCTGGCCGCAGCCTCGCGCACTACCTGGTCGAGACCGCTGCGGGTCAGCGCCTCCATGCAGTGTCCGATACCGCCGACGCCCGGAAAAATAACCCGGTCGGCCGCCAGAATTTCTGCGTGATCGGACGTCACCCGCACGCGGGTCTGCGGTGCAACGTGTTCCACCGCCTTGGCGATGGAATGCAGGTTTCCCATTTCGTAATCGATGATTGCAACGGAAGGCATGGCGTTTCAAGAAAACCACCGGCTCGGTCCGG
>CP070738.1:1653805-1659758 GCA_020347685.1 Gammaproteobacteria bacterium
ACACCGCAACCGGGCTGTCGGAACCCATGGAACCGATCGCTTCCTGACCGGCGACCGCCATCGGCGTCATCAGGAGCTTGATGTCCTCCTGGGTGTAGCCAAAGGCCTGCTGGCGATCCAGCAGTGTGCCAGGGTCTCCGCCGCCGCCATTCACGTTGGCGGGCAGATTCTTGAGGTGGATCTGGGTCTTGTCCAGCCACTCCCGGTACGGGTGGCTGCCGGCAAGGTCGGCCTTAAGCTCGGCGTCGTCAATAATGCGCCCCTGTTCCATGTCGATGAGGAACATCTTCCCCGGCTGCAGACGCCATTTCTTGACGATCTTGTGGCTCGGGATGCGCAGCACGCCCATCTCGGACGCCATCACCACCAGGTCTTCGTCGGTAATCAGATAACGGGCCGGGCGCAGTCCGTTACGGTCGAGCGTGGCGCCGATCTGCCGCCCGTCGGTAAAGGCAACGGCGGCAGGCCCGTCCCAGGGCTCCATCAGTGCGGCGTGATATTCATAGAACGCGCGGCGCCGTTCGTCCATCAGCGGGTTGCCGGCCCAGGCTTCCGGGATCAGCATCATCATGGCGTGCGCCATGGAGTATCCGCCCGCGACCAAGAGTTCCAGCGCGTTGTCAAAGCAGGCCGAATCGGACTCGCCCTCGGCGATCAACGGCCATACCTTTTCCAGGTCTTCGCCAAACAGCTCCGAGGCCATGGAATGGCGCCGGGCACGCATCCAGTTGACGTTCCCGCGCACCGTGTTGATTTCGCCATTATGGGCGATCATCCGGAACGGATGCGCCAGGTCCCAGGACGGGAACGTATTGGTCGAAAAACGCTGGTGTACCAGCGCCAGCGCCGACACCATGCGTTCATCCTTGAGGTCCTGGTAGTAGGCATCGACCTGGTTGGCCAGCAGCATACCTTTATATACCAGTGTGCGGCTGGACAGCGAGGGAATATAGAAATTCTCACGGCCTTCCCAGGCCGACTCGCGCACGCGGTTCTCTACCATCTTGCGGATGACAAACAGCTTGCGTTCGAAGTCGTCCTGAGTCGAGCAGGTTTCGCCGCAGCCGATGAACAGCTGGCGGACCAGCGGTTCGACAGCCTTGACACTTTCGCCGAGGCCGCTGCTGTCAGTGGGGACATCCCGCCAACCCAGCAGAATCTGGCCTTCCTCGGCAACGAGGCGCTCGATCAGTGCTTCACATTCCGCGCGTGCCTGCGCCTGGCGGGGCAGGAATATCGTGCCTGCCGCATAGCGCCCGGGAGCCGGCAGCTCAATGCCCAGAGCCGCGCATTCCGCGCGCAGGAAACCGTCAGGGATCTGAATCAGGATGCCCGCGCCGTCACCGGCGAGCGGGTCAGCGCCAACTGCGCCGCGGTGGGTGAGGTTTTCCAGGATCTGCAGGCCTTGACGGACAATGGCGTGACTCTGCTGGCCTTTGATATGCGCTACAAAGCCGACGCCGCAGGCGTCGTGCTCATTCTGGGGATCGTACAGGCCATGCTTTTTCGGAAAAGCCCCGTGACTCATGTCAGACCTCTGTAACTCTTTGTAAGCTAGCGGGTTTGTGCCCTGGGCGCGCACGAAACCACCTGCCCCACCGTTGGGAGGCA
The DNA here is from genome assembly GCA_020347685.1 of Gammaproteobacteria bacterium. GTDB lineage: Bacteria > Pseudomonadota > Gammaproteobacteria > DSM-19610 > DSM-19610 > Thiogranum. The sequence goes on from CP070738.1 coordinate 1,655,417, forward strand.
GGCGAACCCGTAAGCTAAAATTTGGGCCGGACAGAATAAAGGAGAAGCGTGTTTCGCGCCAGTGTTTTAGCGTTGCAACCGCGTTTTCTCCAGGAAATACAGGTCACCGCTAAGGTTTTGCCGGAGCCGCCTGTTGAGAGCTCATTTCACGAATCGCGCTGTGAACCGATTCCAGGCTGCGCGGCCAGGGTTTACCCTTGCGTATCCCTGCCGGCAGGTGCTCCCTGGCCTCGAGCGCTGCGTCACGCGACGGGTACAGACCGTATAGCAGGACAAACCACTCGCTGTCCTTGAAATTGCCGCGGTAGTAGGCGGTTTGGCTGAGGTCGAGCCCGTTATCATTGATGAAACGGATAACAGACTTCTCGCTGCGCGAGCCAAGTAGCTGCAGGCTGTATGACTTGGGAGGCTGCTGCAGCAGCCAGTCCTCGCGGTGGGGTGCGGTGCCGCTGCCATCCGCGCCGTTGCCCGCTTCGGCCTGGCTGGTGGGCGCTGCGGCGACCTGCTCCGGCCCGGCGGGCAGCTCCGGTTCCGACGTCGCCAGGTCGGCGACCGACTGCTCCAGCGGCGTTTGTTCGACGTCCTGTTGAGCTGTAGTCTGCGCCCTGGTGGCCGGAGGTTCGTGGAGGGCGACGATCGTAGCTGCAGCGAATTCACCTGGGGCATCTTCGGCTGCCCGCGTGTCGGCAGCCGGCGGGGTGGCTGCGGCTTGCTGCGAGGCGTCAGGCTCTGCCTTGCTAACAAGTGGTTGCGGTGTGTCAAGCGTATCTTGGCCCCGCGAAGCGGGTGAGCTACCGTTGTGTCTGGTGGGAAAAAGATCACCGCTGCGTGGCGCTTTCGGCAGGCTTAAGGGAATTTCCTGCTGCGGGGTAACTCTCGCCAGTTCAGGCAATGGCTGCTCGCTGTCGAGCGACAACGACAGGCGTTGCCAGCCGACATAGGCGGCTACTACCAGGATACCAAGCGATGCGCTCAGCCACAGGGGGCCCCGAGGTCTGCCGGATCTATTTGCCGCAATGGGCGGTCTGCCTGCGGCGCGGGCCTGGTGGTCTGCAAGCGCATTGTGGGCCAGCCTGTTAATCTCTGCCGGTCGTCCGTCGGCTGCTTTACAGATGGCACGCACTTCCGTGGCCGTGAACGGACTCTCGCCGCTGTATCCAGCCACCGCGAGCCGGTACATTAGGTAGGATGACGTTTCCTCGGCGGACAGTCGCGGTACTTCAAGCATTTGCGTTGTGCGAGAGCAGGCCCGTTCCTCCAGGGCCTGTTTCACTCGTTGCTGGATATCCTGGTTGCCGAACAGGATGATTCTTACGCGCTCGCCCTGAGCTTGCCCCAGCAGGCCGCACAGCCGGTTGCAGGCCGCCTGATCTAGCCGTTCGGCGTTATCGATTACAACTACCAGCAGCTGCGACGCGTCCGTCTGGGCCGCCCAACGGGATAACAGATCGTTCTCGTGTTCCGAAGCGTCGATGTGCAGCGCCTGAGACAGGCGCGCAGTCAATTGCTCTATTTCACCACCATCAATCAGGCACAGGCGCCATTGGGTGTTGGCCTGTCCGACAAAGCGGTTCATCAGTGTGGTCTTTCCGCTACCAGGTGGGCCCGTTACCACGACTACCGAGTCCCCAAACTGGGTCAGGTGGGTGAGCAGATCCAGACGCTGCATCAGAGCCGTGCTGGCGTAGAAGAACTTGGGGTCCAGGCGATCTTCATAGGGAGCGCAATACAGTGAGAGTGCTTCCATATAATCGGGTGGCGTGAACTGTCCTGTTTCACTGGTAGTCATGGTTATTGAGCCTGCATAAATACAACCTGATAGCCTTTCTTGATCTGCGCATCGCGCACCGAGAGCATAGCATTCTGGGCGCTTTCGCGGTCAGGGTAATGATCCTTGACGACGCGCCCGCCCGCTCCCTGAAAGCCCCATTCACGTATCAGGGTCCAGCCCTCGAGCAGGTCCTCCTGGAGGTGCAGATGATAGAATCTTGGTGGTCCAGCGTCGCTGGGAGGGATCTGCATGTAGATACGCATAATAGCGCCCCGCCTGCCAGGATCGGCCTCAAGTCAGTTCCCGGGGGTTGTAGACACGCTCATGCTCGGCGATCGCATAACGGTCCGTCATCCCCGCGATGTAGTCGGCTACCGCACGTGCCTGGCCGGCGGGGCCCGAACGCTCCCTGAGGCTGAGAACTTTTTCCTGTGCCTCATCAGGCATCAGACGTGGATCCTCATTGAATGCCTGAAACAATTCCCTGATCACGCGTGTTGCCTTTACCGTCATGCGGTGGACGCGGTAGTGGCGATATAGACTGTTACGCAGGAAACGTTTGAGTTGCAGATTGCGTTCCTTCATCCCTTCGCTGAATGAGATCAGGGGGTGGCTCCGGTTGCGCACCTCCTCAAGGGATGCGGGGTGGTGTTGTCGCAGCATGTTCTCGCTGGTCTGTACCAGATCCACAACCTGGCAATTGATCAGTCTGCGTACCACCTCATGAATGACGCGACGCTGGGAGAGCTTCGGATAGTGACGCCTCACTTCTTCGAATTGATCATTGAATAGTGGCACCTTGTTTAGCTGCGCGACGCTTATAAGGCCGGCTCGCAGGCCGTCGTCAACGTCGTGACTGTTATAGGCAATCTCATCTGCCAGGTTGGTGAGCTGCGCCTCCAGGCTTGGTTGGCGCTTTTTCAGGAAGCGCTCGCCGACATCACCGAGTTCGGCCGCCTTTTTTAGCGAGCAGTGCTTGAGAATGCCTTCCCGCGTCTCGAAGGTGAGGTTTAGGCCGGGAAAATCCGCGTATTTCTCCTCCAGTTCATCAACCACCCGCAGCGACTGGAGGTTGTGTTCGAATCCACCGTACCCCTTCATGCAGTCGTTCAGTGCGTCCTGTCCCGCATGCCCAAAAGGCGTGTGTCCCAGATCGTGGGCCAGCGCGATCGCTTCGGTTAAATCCTCGTTGAGACTCAGTGCGCGGGCAATTGAACGTGCGATTTGCGCAACCTCAATCGAATGGGTCAAGCGAGTCCGGAACAGGTCTCCTTCGTGATTGACGAACACCTGGGTCTTGTATTCGAGGCGACGAAATGCGGCGGCGTGAATGATTCTATCCCGATCGCGCTGGAATTCGCTGCGGTAGTTTGGTGATGGCTCGGGGAAGCGCCGGCCGCCGGACACCGTATCGCTAACCGCGTATGGCTCAGGACCGCTGCCGGGAAGCGCCGCGGAGAGCCCGGTGCTCATGAACCTGTCAGTCCCAGTTCACGATCCAAAGTCTGGTTCAGGAGGTTGCGGTCGAAGTCGCCGCATACTTTTGCCGCACCAATAGCGTCCATCAAAACCAGTCGTAAACCACGGTCATCGACTTTCTTGTCCACCGACATAAGCTCGAGAAACCGCTCCCGGCCTATTTCCGCGGGGGGCGCAACCGGCAGTCGGGCCCGGGTCAGCAAGGCGCGGATTCGTTCAACATCCGCCTCAGTCAACCAGCCATGGCACGCCGACAGCTCAGCTGCCATGGCCATTCCGACGGCTACCGCTTCGCCGTGCAGCCAAGTGCCGTAGCCGGTTCCGGTTTCGATCGCGTGGCCAAAGGTGTGTCCCAGATTCAGCAAGGCACGTTTGCCGCTCTCACGCTCATCGGCGGCTACGATCTCTGCCTTGCTCTGGCATGACTGCTCGATTGCGTGGATCAGTGCCTCGGTGTTGCGCGCCAGCAACTGATCCATGTTTCGCTCGAGCCAGCTGAAAAACGCTGCATCCTGAATCAAGCCATACTTGATGACTTCTGCAATACCCGCCGAAAGCTGTCGGTCATCGAGCGTATCCAGAGTCTCGGTGTCTGCCAAGACACAGCGCGGCTGGTGGAAAGCGCCGATCATGTTCTTCCCGAGCGGGTGATTTACTCCTGTCTTGCCTCCTACCGAGGAGTCCACCTGTGCTAGAAGGGTGGTCGGTACCTGTATGAAATCGACACCGCGCTGGTAGCTTGCGGCTGCAAACCCGGTCATGTCCCCGACAACACCACCTCCGAGTGCGACCAGGCAGCAGCTTCGGTTGAAGCGGTTTGCCAGAAGAGCGTCGAAAATGTGATTGAGAACTTCCAGGTTCTTGAATTCTTCACCGTCAGGCAGGACGACCTGTTCAAGCTGATAGTCGGAAAGCGCGTCCCGCACCTTGTCCAGGTACAATGGCGCCACTGTCTCGTTGCTGACGATCATCACCTGGCGACCACGAATATGCGGTTGATACAGCTCCGATCGCAGCAGCAGGCCTGCCCCGATATGTATCGGGTAACTGCGCTCACCGAGTTCAACTTGAAGTGTTTTTGTCATGCGGTTT
>CP070738.1:1659858-1665214 GCA_020347685.1 Gammaproteobacteria bacterium
GCCACCTTCTTCTTGGCCACCTTCTTCTTGGCCACCTTCTTCTTGGCCACCTTCTTATTCATGCTAGGGTAGTCATGGTGGTCACCGCCGCCGGTGGCGGAGCGCACCATCTTCGCCCTGCTGGGTTTGGATAGCACCGCCATCGCCGGCGGCAACAGCACCGCCGCTGTCCCTGCTTTCTTCAGAAAGCCCCGGCGTGACTTGCTGGTCCCCTTGTCTTTCTCATCAGATTTTGCCATCTCGGTCTCCGCTTAGCCTCGCGAGCGGCATCCACCGCTGCGTTATTTTGATACCATAATCATGCTGATCTGCGCACAATCCCGATTAAAGATAGGCCAGTTTTCGCCTCCTGTAAATCAGTGACACCCCCCTACCAGCGCGATATTTTTTCAACGTCACGATCGAAATCGGTGGACTTCGCCGCTGTCCCGGGCAGCCTCAACCCTGCTCGTGGCGCTCGCACACCCGCCGGTACTGTTCCGGCACGTTGTCCGGGCAGGCACCGCAGCTTTCGTTGCCCGGCACGGCGAAATCGATCTTGCGCGGATACGGCAAGTCCAAGCCATTCATAATCGACGTGAATTCGGCAAGCGAACGGTTCTGACCCAGGCGCGGATTGCGTGCCTTTTCCTGGCCGATGCTGGATACCCGGCGGCCTTCGTAATCGTGACAGGGGTACACCAGCGTCTCGTCGGGCAGGGTGAAAAACTTGTCGTGGATACTCCGGTACAGGATCGCCGCATCCCCGGACTGGAAATCGGTACGCCCGCAGGCATCGATCAGCAGGGCATCGCCACTGAACAGCATGCACTGGGTGCCGTTGTCGATCAGGTAGGCGTGGTGGTGGTCGGTGTGCCCCGGGGTAAACAGTGGCTGCAGTTCGATGTTGCCGATGCGCAATACCTCGCCCTCCCGTACCCCCAGGTCGGCACACGGCAGCTCATCGATCGCGGGATAAACAATGCGGCTGCCGGTCAGCTGCTTGAGGCGCCGCGCCCCGGTCAGGTGATCGGCGTGAATATGGGTATCGATGCTGTAGGTAAGTTCGAGACCGAGCTCCTGCAGCAATGCCGCGTCGCGCTCGGCGGTGTCCAGCACCGGGTCGATCAGGGCGGTCTGGCCGGTTTCGGGACAACTGAGCAGATAGGTATAGGTGCTCGAGTCGGGTTCGAACAGCTGTCTGAACAACATCACATCCTCCTTGCGTGTTCAGGGGCGGCTAGCCTGCCGGGCCGCCATACCCCGCGGTTACAGAAACCGGGCGAACAGGGTCGCCAGGCCGAGGAAACTGAAGAACCCGACCACGTCGGTCACAGTGGTCAGGATGATTGAGGCCGACTGCGCAGGGTCCTGGCCGAGCCGCGTCAACAGCAGCGGAATGGCTGCACCGGACAGGCTGGCCAGCGCCATCGACAACACCATGGCAAGTGCAATCACGAACGCCAGTCCCCACGACTGGCTCCACAGCAGTACACCGAGACCGGTGACCGCGGCAATCGCCACACCGTTCAACAGCCCGGCCAGGGTTTCCTTGAACAGCACCCGCTGCCAGTGGCGCAGGCGTATTTCGCGCAACGCCAGGCCGCGCATGATCACCGCCAGCGCCTGCGCCCCGGTGTTGCCCGACTGGCCCGCCACCACCGGCAGCAGTACCGCCAGCGCTGTGAACTGGGCAATCGTGTTTTCGAAAATCCCGACTACGGCCGCGGCGAGGAAAGCGGTGACCAGATTGATGTTGAGCCACGGCAGGCGCTTGCGCATCGCTACCAGAGGCGGCGACAGGGCGCGCTCGTCGCGTCCCACACCGACCATCGCCTGCATGTCGGCAGCGGCCTCTTCCTGCGCCGCCTGGATCACCGCCGCCTGGCGGATCACGCCCAGCAGCCGGTCTTCGAGGTCCACCACCGGCAACACGCGCAGCCGGTGGCGAGCGAACAACTCCACAATCTCTTCGCGCGGCGTGAGCGCGTTGACGCGCGCGGGTGAAAAACTGATCAGCTCGGCGAGCCGCTGGCCCGGGTCGGCGCGCACCACGTCGGCCAGTTCCAGCAGCCCGGCCAGTCTGCCGGCATCGTCGGTGATGACCAGCATCGCCGCGTCGCGTGCCGAAAAACGCCGCAGCCGCCCCAGCGTCTGCCTGACAGTGAGCCGCGCGGGCATGCTGGCCGCGCGCGGTTCCATCAGCCGCCCGGCGCTGCCCTCGGGGTAGGCCATCAGTTCACGCAGCTCCTGCGCCAGCGGCGCATCCAGTGCCTCGAGCTGGGCGCTGCGGCTGCTCTCGTCGAGGCTGCTGAGCAGGATCGCCGCGCGCCCCGGGTCCATGGCGGTCAGGCTGCGGCGCGCGAACTCCGGCTTCATGCGCAGCAAGGCTTCCGCGGCCAGGCCGGATGACATGCGCGTCAACACCCGCGCCGACCGCTCCACCGCTTCCGACTGCAGCAGTTGCACGATTTCGGCCACCGGCGCCGCCTCCAGGACATCCATGGCTTCCTGGGGAAACTGGTCGATGTAGGCCTCGGTCAGGGCCCGCGATACGCCGCGGTTATCGGCGCCGGTCATCGTTGTGCCCTTCGCTGGCCGCACCCGCACTGCCGCGCGATATGACCGCCGACATCAGCGTGGACAGCAACTGCCCGGCGGTGACTGAGAACAGCTCGCCCACGTCCAGGATGACACCCACCCCGCTGCCCGGCCCGTTGAAGATCTGGCGGCTGTCCAGAAAACGGCGCACGCTGCGCTGGCGAATCACACCGACCAGCACACCGTCCTGGTCGGTGACCGGCAGCGCGTTGTACTTGCGCCAGTACGGGTTTTCCGCCACCACCGGCATCGACTCTCCGGCAGGCAGACTGACCACCTTGCGCACCATGATTTCGCTGACCGCGCGCGAAGCCGCGGCATTGAGGAGTTCGTGCAGCGTCACGACGCCGATCAGTTGCTCCTGGCTGTTGACCACGTAGACATAGAACTTTATCCCACGCCGCACCCGCCGCACCCGCTTCAGCGCCTCGCGCACCGAAACGTGGTCCGGCACACTGGCGAGCGGCGCCTCCATCAGCGCCCCGGCGGTATCATCCGGGTAGCGCAGAATGCGCCGCAGCGTGGCAGCCAGCTCCGGCTTCAGGTCAAGCAACAATGCATTGCGCTGCCCGGCGTCTAGGCGGCGCAGCACCCGCACCTGGAGTTCCAGGTCCAGCGACACCAGCAGGCGGCAGGCGGCCGACTGGTCGAGCGTCAGCAGGCACTCGGCCGCAAAATCTGCCGGCAACTGTTCCAGCAGCCGCTCCATGGCCTGGGGCTGCAACGACAGCAGCAGCGGCGCTGCCTTTTCGACCGGGAGTTTTTGCAGCACGGCGGCCGCTTCGGCCGGATGGGCGTCGGCGAACGCAAGACCCAGACGGGTATGCAGGTTCATAGCTGCGTCTTGGACAGGTGTACCGTGACCTGTTCACTGAACTGACGCGCCGGAACGGTTGCGGTTCCCTCGCTCGTTTCCAGCACCACATGGGTGCGCGTGATCTGCAGAATACGTCCCTCCAGCGACCCGATGCGGATCACATCCCCGCTGCTGCAGGTCTGGGCCAGCGAATGGGCCGCCAAAATGTTGCTGACCGTGGTGCGTGCGCCCAGCGCAAAGGCCAGCGCAATCGCGCCCAGCGCTACGCCGAACAGCGTCACCACCAGCGCCACCATCAGGGTGTTGTCGATCCCGATCTGGCCGGCTGCAATAGAGAAAATGATCAGCCACACCAGTACCTGTCCCAGTCGTCCGAGAACCTCCGCCTGGTCGACACCGATGCGGGCGCCGCTGCGACTGAGCAGCGCGCGGGTGAATTCCGCCAGCCACAGGCCGACGAACAGGATCAGCAGGCCGACGAACAGGCGCGGCAGATAGGCGGTCAGTTCACCGAGCAGGCTCGAAATGACATGAAACTGCAATACCTCGGCGGCGACCAGTACGAAGAACACCAGCACCGCCCAGTAAATTACGCTGCTGGCGATATCCGGCACCGCGCTGTAGGACTGCGGCTGCTGGACACGCGTATCCATCGGTCGGCTGCGCGCCAGCTTGTGCACAATGCGCTCGAACAACTGCCGGGTCGCATAGCGCAATAGCTTTGCCACCCCCCAGCCGACCAGCAGCAACAGCGCCGCGCCGAGGATATTGGGCAGATACTCCATGATCCGCACCGCCACCCGCACCGCGGATTCGGTCAGTGTCGTGGTCCACTGTTCAAGTTCCATGGGAGCTACCCGCAGCAAGCGACGCCGCTATCATAGGGCGCCGCCGTGCGCACAGGCAACCGTCGGCCGGGCACCGGCGCGGGCGTGGGTTCAGGCAACCTTGCGGGTCAGCGCCGCCAGCACCCCGTCCCAGAACAACAGCCGTGCGCGTACCGCCTCGCGCGCTGCCGCCACCGCCTCATCGCTGCGCTGCCGATCCCCGCCACACAGTTGCTCGAGCAGGCGCAGCGACATGGGCGCGTGGCTGCCTTCATCGAGATGAACGTGCCGCTCGATGTAATAGTAGAAGGTCGGCGCCTGCTCCCGGCTGACCGCCATGCGATCGAGCAGCCTGCGGAACATGTCGGGGATGATGTGCTCGCGCCCCAGCGCCAGCGCCGCCGCCACCACGTGCGGCCTGCCGCTGTCGATGAATCGGAACGTAGTGCGGGTGAAGGCGCGGGCCGCCTCCGGCACCAGCGGGCTTTGCAATGCCTGCTGCACACCGTCGCGACGGACCCGCTCGACGAACGCCAGCGGTGCCTCGTGGTCAGCCCCGATTTCCTTCATGGCGGCACAGTACAGCTCGAAATGGCTGGCGAAGCTCGGCTGGCCGCCGGCATCCGGCAACCCTTCGTCGGACTCCTCCTCCAGCACCAGCTCGTTGATGAAACGCCGGCTGGCGGCATCGCCGAGCGGCGTCCAGGGGCTGGCAGCCGGCGCGACCACGCCTTGCACGGATTTGATCAGCGACATGAAATCCCACACCGAGTAGACGTGATGCTCCATGAAACAGCGCAGTGCCTCGATGCTGTCCACCGCCCGGTAGATGGGGTGGTTGTCGAGCTCATGGCGAAAAGCTTCGATCACATCACTGGAAATAGAATTGCTGCTCACTGCTGTTCCTCACAACTGACAATCAATCTTTTGCGGACAAAGCGTCACGAGGCTGGCGCGTGACCCCGGTTCGACTGCTGCGGCCTGGGGCGCGGCGCCCGGGGCGGCGCCGGCTGCCGTGCTTCTCATAAACCTGCCCGGCCAGCCGGCGCGCCTCGGCGCTGCGCTTGACCGCGTAGATGCGCTCGCGCGCCTCGCGATACGCGCTGGCGTGCTCGACGATGGGCGCGGGATA
>CP070738.1:1665314-1678652 GCA_020347685.1 Gammaproteobacteria bacterium
ATACCCATTGTCACCTGGACGTCGCGGACTTCGATGCGGACCGCGGCGAAGTGCTGGCGCGAACCCGCGCCAGCGGCGTGCGGCGCCTGGTGATTCCGGCGGTGGATGCCCCTCACTGGCGGCCACTGCTGGCGCTGTGCCGCGAGCAAGGGGGCCTGTACCCGGCCCTCGGCCTGCATCCCGTATATCTAGAGCAGCACCGCCAGGAGGACGTGGACGCGCTGGAAGCCGCAGTCGCGCAACACCGGCCGGTCGCGGTGGGGGAGATCGGGCTCGATTTTTTTGTCGCCGGGCTGGACCGCGAGCGCCAGCAACGGCTGTTCGAGGCCCAGCTCGCCGTGGCCCGTAATGCCGACCTGCCGGTGATCCTGCACGCGCGCAAGTCGCACGACCAGGTACTGGCGACCTTGCGCCGCATGCGGGTGCGCGGTGGTATCGCGCACGCGTTTAACGGGAGCCTGCAACAGGCCCGGCAGTACCTTGAGCTGGGTTTCAAACTCGGGTTCGGCGGCAGCCTGACCTACCCGCGCTCGAGCAGGATTCGCGCCCTGGCGAAGGCGCTGCCCGTGGAAGCCATTGTGCTGGAGACCGACGCCCCGGACATGCCGGTGGCGGCGCATCGCGGCGAGCGCAACAGCCCCGAGTACCTGCCCGACTGCCTGCAGGCCCTGGCCGAGGTGCGCGACGCGGACGCGGCGGTGCTGGCCGCGCAAACCACTCGCAACGCCTGTGCCGTGCTGCGCCTCGCCGAGACCCCGGGCGAACCGTGACCGCTGCCGACTACGACACCCGCTTCGGTGGTGTGGTGCGCCTGTATGGCCGCCAGCCGGCCGCACGCATCCGCGCCATGCGGGTGTGCGTGATCGGGATGGGTGGTGTCGGGTCCTGGGCGGTGGAAGCACTGGCACGCACCGGCGTCGAGGCCCTGACGCTGATCGATTACGACGCAATCTGCCTGACCAATATCAACCGGCAGGTGCATGCCCTGGACGGCAGCGTCGGGCAGAAGAAGATCGCCGCCATGGCGCAACGGGTACAGCAGATCAACCCCGCGTGCCGCTGCACGCTGGTGGATGATTTCATCTCGGACCGGAATCTGTTCGACTATCTGCCCCCCGACCAGCCCTTCGACTATGTTATCGACGCCATCGACAGCATCAAGTTCAAGGCGGCGCTCATATATCACTGCAAGCGCAACAAGATTCCTGTCATTACCACCGGCGCGGCGGGTGGCCTGACCGATCCCGCCCGCATCATGGTCAAGGATCTGAGCCGCACCTTCAACGATCCGCTGGCGGCGCGGGTGCGCGCCAAGCTGCGCGATGAGTACGGATACACACGCAATGCAAAACGCTACTTCGGTGTTGAATGCGTGTTCTCGAGCCAGCACCAGGTTTACCCCAAGGCCGATGGCAGTGTCGGCTGCGAGAAACCGGGCATTCACGGTGTGCACCTCGACTGCAGCATGGGGTACGGCTCGGCGAGTTTTGTCACGGCGACCATGGGCTTTGTTGCCGTTGCTCGGGTGATAGAAAAGAGCCTGCAGCGGCAGGGCATCGGCGTCGCGGAGGACGCTGGAAGTCGCGCCTAGTGCACCCCACCACTGATTTGTTGGGTGTTTAAGCCTGGATTCATGTCCGCGCCCTATGCTCTGGGGCAGAAATCCAATTCGGAGTGCGGAACATGACGCAGAATGAAATCAAGGTTTGGGACATTTTCGTGCGAGTGTTCCACTGGAGCCTGGTGGCAACTTTCACTATCGCCTATCTAACCGAAGAGGAGTTGCTGTCCCTGCACGTGTTTGCCGGCTACGCGGTCGCCGGACTGATCGCGCTGCGCCTGCTGTGGGGTTTTGTCGGTACACGCTATGCGCGTTTCAGCGATTTTGTCTACCGCCCGGCCGAAGTCAAAGCGTTTCTCAAAGACACGGTGCAACTGCGTGCAAAACGCTACATCGGTCACAACCCTGCAGGTGGCGCTATGATCCTGCTGATGCTCGCCAGTCTGGTGCTGACCAGCATCACCGGCGCGGCGCTCTACGGTATCGAGGAGTCCGCTGGCCCGCTGGCCATGCTGGGACAGTCCCACGCGCTGCCGGAAGGACCGATGGAGGGGTTGCACGAGTTCTTTGCCAACCTGACGCTGCTGATGGTGGCGATACACGTGGTCGGTGTGCTGGTGGAAAGCCTGATTCACCATGAAAACCTCGTCAAATCGATGCTGACTGGCGTGAAGAGCGCGCCGGGCGACTGGGGAAGCAGCCGGTCATGAACGCTACGGCCCTGAGCTTTGCCCTGGGCGCGTTGCTGGCGGCCGCGACTTGGCCCGGTGCCGGCCACTGTCGCGAGGAAGGAGGCGCCGGTGAACGGGAGCGCGAAGCACGCGAATTACGCGAACATCGGGGCGGCGCCTACAGTTCCGGGGAATACGACGAGGCTCGGAGCCTGCAGCAGCGCGGTGCTATCCTTCCTCTGCAGCAGATCCTGGAGCGGGCGCGGCGCTACCACGAAGGCAGGGTGCTGGAGACCGAACTGGAGCAGAAGGGCGAGCGCTATATCTACGAAATCGAGCTGGTGGACGACCAGGGTCAGGTGTGGGAGCTGAAGTTCGACGCCGCGAGCGGCGAGCTGCTCAAGGAGAAACAGGAGAACTGAGTTGCGACTGTTGCTGGCAGAAGATGACGCGGAGCTTGCCACGCGACTCAAGCGTTTTCTCGACCGGGAAGGTTACGCGGTCGATCATTTCGATAACGGCGTGGATGCCGAATTCTACGGCAGCGAGACGCCCTACGACACCATTGTGCTGGATCTGGGCCTGCCGCAACGCGCGGGCCTGGAGGTGCTGTGCAACTGGCGCCGGGCCGGCCTCAAGACGCCGGTGTTGATTCTCACCGCCCGTGACACCTGGCAGGAGAAGGTGGAGGGCCTGCAGGCAGGCGCGGACGACTATCTGACCAAACCGTTTCATGAACAGGAACTGCTGGCGCGCGTGCAGGCGCTGATACGTCGAAAAACGGGCAGTGTGGGCCCGACGCTGTCAGCCGCCGGCTGGGTGCTGGACCAGGAAACGCAGTCGGTCAGCCGCGGCCAACAGCGCTGGCAGCTCACCGGGACCGAGTTCCGTCTGCTGCGTTATTTCATGCTGTACCCGGGGCACATTCTCTCCAAATCGCGGCTCACCGAGCACGTCTACGAGCAGGATGCCGACAAGGACAGCAACGTGATCGAGGTCTATGTCAACCGGCTGCGCCAGAAACTGGGCAGCGACGTGATCCAGACGCGGCGCGGCCAGGGCTATGTGTTCGGGGACGGTGCGTGACTTCACTGCGCTCCCGCCTGGGTCTGGGGCTGCTGTCGAGTCTGATCCTGATGCTGGGCCTGTTGTGGCTGATCACCGGCGCCTCGGTGCGCAGCCTCATGGAGGAGCAACTCGCCTCGCGTCTCGCTCACGATGGCGAGAGCCTGCTGGGTGGGCTGAACATCAGCGCCGATGGACAGGCTGTGCTGGACGCCCAGCGCATCCAGGGTATCTACAGCCAGCCGTTCTCCGGACACTATTTTCTGGTCGCGGTGGAAGACCACGTCATCCGCTCCCGTTCCCTGTGGGATGAGACATTGCAGTTGCCGCAGCTAGGTGTCGGCGACACCCGACTCAGCTACATCACCGGTCCACAGCAGCAGCCGCTGCTGCTGTGGAGCAGCGCGTTCCGCAAGCAGGGGCGGGTAGTGGGACTGGCGGTAGCCGAAGATCTGCGCGCTTTGCGCGCCGGGACGCGCCGCATGCAGCTGCGCCTGCTGGGCTGGTCACTGGCGGTGGTGTTGCTGCTGTTGCTGATTCAACGTTATATCGTCGTGCGCACGCTGCGACCGGTGGCGGCGTGCGCGCACGATGTGGAGCGCCTCGAGCAGGGCGAGATCCACGAACTGGGCGAGCAGGTGCCGAATGAAGTGCTGCCGCTGGTGCATGCCATCAACCTGCTGTTGCAGCGCCAGCGCCAGCGGCTGCAGCGCTCCCGCGAAGCCCTCGGAAATCTGGCCCACTCCATCAAGGCTCCGCTCACGCTGCTGCAGCAGCTGGCCCGCGACAAGGTGGCCGCCGATGACCAGGTCGCCTGCCAGCAACTGGAGCGTTACAGTCGGCAGATCTCGGGGTTGATCGATCAGTCGCTGCGGCGGGCGCGGCTGGCCGGCGACAGCCTGGGTGCAAGCCATTTTCAGCTGCAACGGGACCTGCCGGTGCTGGTGGATACCCTGAACCGGCTGCACCGGGATAAGGCTGTGCACTTCCAGCAACAGCTGAACAACGTGACCACGCTGCCGCTGGAACAGCAGGATGGCATGGAGCTGCTGGGTAACCTGTTGGACAACGCCTGGAAGTGGTCGCGCAGCCAGGTGCATCTGACCATCCGCGCCGATGCGGGCCTGGAGATCGTGGTGGAGGACGACGGTCCCGGGGTCGACGAAACGCTGCTGCAGTCACTCATGCAGCGTGGCGTGCGGCAGGACGAAGCGGCGCCCGGGCACGGTATCGGCCTGTCGATTGTGAAAAGCCTGGTACAGGAGCTGAACGGGAGCATCAGCTTCTCCCGTTCCCCGGCACTGGGGGGCTTGCGGGTGGAGGCCCGTCTGGGTTCTCTCGCTGCCGCAGGGGCAAGGCAGCTGTAACTGACGGGCGTCACGCGCCCAGCGGTGCGCGGGACGCCCGCCATGCGCTTACCGGTCCGGACCCGGCCCGTTACCCCAGCGCATTTTCTGGCGCTGCTGCTGGTGCGCCTGGTGTTCCTGCGGACTCACCCGGCCGTCGCCATCGCTGTCGAGATCCTTGAACGCCGGCGCATTGCCCATGTTGCGCATCATGCGACCCTCGCTCGCACGCTGCTGTATGCGCTCACTGTGCACGCGATTGAACTCCTGCTCATCGATATACCCGTCACCGTTGCTGTCGAAAACCTCGAAGGGCACTGGGCCCCGGGAAGGCACATTGCTGTCGGCGGCCAGCGCCGCGCCGGCAGCCAGACTGATAAGGGCGGTTGCTGCCGCCAGCAAGCTGTTGCGGTTTGTCATGGGAATCATCTCCTTGTCCAGGAGGTCCTGGCACAGTTTGGAACCTGCAGGCGCTAATCTAGTCGCTGAAGCTGAATCGAATCTGAATCGCCGCACCTGCGCGGCGCCTGATCTGGCACCGGCATGCCAGGCTCCGAGTCGCTACTCGCACTCAGTCGCCGTCGCGCGGCAGTTCGGCCAGCCTTTTGTCGTATTCGTCCTGGCTGATGTCGCCGGCTTCCAGCCGTCTCTGCAGCGACTTGACCAACAACTCACGGTCCACCGGGTTCCTGCCCTTCATGCGCGCCCAGGTGATGGCCGTGGCAATGCCGCCGATGGCGGTGCCCCAGAAAATTATCATGGCCCAGAAACCGAAATCCGTTGTATCCATAGGTTCAACCAGGTGTTATGCAACGACCGACGGCTCCCTTCGAGGGTCGCCCGGATGATGGCGAGTTGCCTGAATTGTAGCGCTATGGGGGGACAACTGCGAAGGACGGCATCCATCCCGCCCCCGGCCTGCAGCTCGCCAGTCAAGCAATCGGGAGGCGTGCCGATACCCCGGCCGGTGGAAACGGCCAGGCGGAGGCTGCCACGAGGGCAGGGATCCTCACCAGTTCTGGCATTTTTGTATGACAGGGAAGATACCCGATGCAGTATTCACGCGCCGAGTGGTTATTGATTGCCCTTATATTCGGGGTAAGCGTCGCTGCCAACCTGCCGGCCGAATTGCAGATGGTCGGGCAGCTGCCGCCGATCGCTCTGCAGATCCTATTGCTGGTGCTGCTGACCTTCGCCCTGGTCCGCTATGCGCCGCTGTCGCTAGTCATCGCCATCAGTATTCTTGTCGTCGGTTCGGGGACCAGCGGGCTGCTGGCGGACTATTTCCAGGTCGAGCACTGGGGCTTCCTCGCCATTACCGGTCTGATGCTGTTGCTGTCGCTCGGCACCCACCTGTTCAATCTGAGTGTACAGGACAGCGTCCCGGAGGGTGGGGCGACGCAGAGCATCCAGACGCTGTTCCGCGCAGTCGAGCAGGGCAATCTGGCCTGGACCTACCGGCTGCTTGCGATGGGGGCCGATATCAACGTGCGCAACGAAGCCGGCCAGACCCCGCTGATGCGCGCAGCAGCCAAAGGCTATGCCGACATGGTGCAGGTCCTTATTCAGAACGGTGCCAACCCCAGACTCGAGAACAACCGCGGCGAGTCGGCCATGACCATTGCCCTGATGAAGGGTTATAAGCGCATAGCGGAATCGCTGAAAATGGCGGAGGCCTCGCAGCGATCCGAACGGCGCGAGGAGCGGGGGAGCGCATGACCGTGGCGCCGGAACACCGCAGCGGCATGAACGAACCGGGGGCGGCAGCGCTATGAACGAAACCCTCTGGTTGCTGGTGGCCCTGTTCGGGTTTGCGGTGGTGGGGCAGACGCTGGCGCATATCTTTGCCTTGCGGCGCTCGCTGCGCGAGCTGGAGGAGGAAGTCGCCGAATCGACGCAGACCATATTCGAATCGCGCCGTAAGAACGAATGGCTGGAAGCGCGCGTTCAGGATCTGCTCGACGCCGCGCAGCTGCGCTCGGGCGACGCACAGGCGGCGTGGCAGCGCCTCGAGCAAGTGACACGCAGCATCAAGGCCGACGCCATGGGCAAGGGATACAACGTCGGGCTCGGCGATATCGATCAAGCAGACTGACCAGCGGTCCCCAAGTAGCTTCCGGGGCCTGACGCGCCCTTTAGACCGCTTCCTTGCCTGGCAGGATCCCGGTGCAACATTCCGGCTAGCGGCTGATGCAGTCCAGCGTCTGCCGGGCGATTTCGATCTCTTCATTGGTGGGTACCACCAGCACCCTGACGCCGGCATCGGCGCGTTGGATGGCGGCAGTACCGCTGCGGGGCGCGTGGTTCTTGTCCGGGTCGAGCGCAATGCCAAGCATTTCGAGTCCGGCGCAGGCCGTTTCCCGGATCAGCGGCGAGTTTTCGCCGATCCCGGCGGTGAACACCAGCGCGTCGACATCTCCCAGCACCGCGCAGTAGGCACCGATATATTTTCTGATGCGATAGCAGTACATGTCGATGGCGAGCCGGGCCCTGGCGTCACCCGCGCCGGCGCGCCGCTGCACTTCGCGCATGTCGTTGTCACCGCAGATACCCTTGACGCCGCTGTCCCTGTTGAGCGCTGCCTCCAGGTCGGCGGACGTCGCACCGGTCGCCGCGGCGATATAGAACGGGATCGCCGGGTCGATGTCGCCGCAGCGTGTGCCCATCATCAGCCCCTCCAGCGGCGTGAAACCCATGGAGGTGTCGAGGCAGGTGCCCTGGCGTATCGCGGCGGCGCTGGCGCCGTTGCCGAGGTGCAGGGTGATCAGGTTCAGTGATGCCAGCGGCGTTTGCAGAAATGCCGCCGCCTGGCGGGCGACATACTGGTGCGAGGTGCCATGAAAGCCGTAACGGCGCACGCGTTGCTCGTTGTACCAGGCCTCGGGCAAGGCATAGCGATAGACGTGCGCCGGCATGGTCTGGTGAAAAGCGGTGTCGAACACCGCCACCTGGGGGAGGTCGGGGAACAGCTGCAGGCATACCTCGATACCGGTGAGGTTGGCCGGGTTGTGCAGGGGTGCCAGCGGGCCCAGTGCGCGGATACGTTCCACCACCGCCGCGTCGATCAGGGTCGGTCGCGTGAACTCCTCGCCGCCGTGCACCACGCGGTGTCCGATGCCGTCCAGTCGGGCGACGTCGGCGAGGCTGCCGCTGTCGCGCATGGCCGCGCCGATCGCCTCGAAGGCGTGCTGGTGATCGGCGCTAGGCTCGCTGCGCACCAGTTCCTGCATGTCGCCGTCCTGCAGCCAGCGGTGCACCAGCCGGCTCTCCGCTTCGCCAATGCGTTCCACCAGCCCCGAGGTGAGCACCCTGCCGTCCTGCATGTCGAACAGCTGGTACTTGACCGAGGAGCTGCCCGAGTTGATGACCAGGATGTTCACGCCGGTTCCAGGGCGGTCTGTGCCTGTATGGCGGTGATGGCCACGGTGTTGACGATATCGGTGACCGTGCAGCCGCGGCTCAGGTCGTTGACCGGTTTGTTGAGGCCCTGCAGCACCGGCCCGATCGCCACGGCATCGGCTGAGCGCTGCACCGCCTTGTAGGTGTTGTTGCCGGTGTTGAGGTCAGGGAACACGAACACGGTGGCCTGCCCGGCAACCTGGCTGCCGGGCAGCTTGGTTTTTGCCACGCTGGCGTCCACCGCCGCGTCGTATTGAATGGGACCTTCGAGTTTCAGGTCGGGGCGCCGCCGCGTGGCGATACGGGTTGCCTCGATCACCTTGTCGACCGCCTCGCCCTTGCCGGAATCGCCGGTCGAATAGGACAGCATGGCCACGCGCGGTTCGATGCCGAACATGCGTGCAGTGTCCGCCGAGGTGATGGCGATGTCGGCCAGCTGCTCGGCGTCCGGGTTCGGGTTGATGGCGCAGTCGCCGTACACCAGCACCCGGTCTTCCAGGCACATAAAGAACACGCTGGAGACCAGCGCCGAGTCCGGGCGGGTGCGGATAATCTCGAACGCTGGCCGCACCGTGTGCTGGGTGGTGTGCACCGAACCCGACACCATCCCGTCGACCAGGCCGTGCTGGACCAGCATGGTGCCGAAGTAACTTACGTCCGCGAGGGTGTCGTAGGCCATCTGGCGGGAAATGCCCTTGTGCTGGCGCAGGGCGTAGTAGCTGTCCGCGAACTGTTCGCGCAGCGGCGAGTGCTGGGGATCGATGATTGCTATTTCGTCCAGGTGCAGGCCCAGGGCGTCGATCTTGGCGCGAATCTGTTGCGGGTCGCCGAGCAGGGTCAGATCTGCCACACCGCGCAGGCTGAGGATTTCGGCGGCGCGCAGAATGCGCTCCTCGCTGCCTTCGGGCAATACTATGTGCCGGCGGTCTGACCTGGCACGCTGTACCAGTTGCTGCTCGAACATCAGCGGCGTTACGCGGGTGGAGGGGGTGGCGCTGACCAGCTGCTGCAATTCGCCGAGGTCCACGGCATTTTCCACCACGCCCAGCGCGGCGGCGATCCTGCGCTCGTTGTCGGGCGTCAGCACCGCCTGTACCCTGCCGGCGTTCATGGCCGTGGCAAAGGTGTCGGTGTTCACGCTCAGCACCGGAACCGGCGTGTTGCCCAGTCCCTCCACCAGAGCCTTGACCTGGGCGGCGGGCTGCAGACCGCCGCTCAGCAGCAGCCCGGCGATCTGCGGGTAGGCGCTGGACGGGTAGGACAGCATGCTGCCCAGAATGATGTCGGAGCGGTCGCCGGGAGTGATGATCAGGCTGCCGGCCTCGATGTGGTCCAGGAAGCCAGGCAGTTCCATGGCGGCGACCTTGTAGTTGGACACCTCGCGGGTGAGGCTCTCGGGGTCGGCGTAAACCGCCTCGGCGTGGAGGGCTCTGGCGATATCCCCGACGGTGGGTCGCGCCAGCGCCGGCTCCTCGGGGACCAGGTAAACCGGCGTGCGCCTGCCCAGATGCCGCTCGAGTTCTGCCTTGATGCCGGTCAGCTGGTCGGTTGGGACGCGGTTGACGACCGCCGCCACCACGCTGCAGTCGCGTTCCTGCAGGGAGGTCAGAAACGCAATCGCGGCGTTGACCGCCTGTGCGGCGCTCCTGTCCTTGCCACGCACCACCGGGATCACCGGGCAGTTCAAGTTGTTGGCGACATCGGCGTTGAAATCGAATTCCAGAGTGTTGGCGGCGCCGGAAAAATCGGTGCCGGCGCAGAGGACGAAATCGCACTGCGCGCTCAGCAGGCTGTATTTGTCCAGAATCCGTTTCAGCAGCTCGTCATAGCGCCGCGCGGCGATGAGCTGGCGGGCGGTCTCGAGGGTGCAGCCGTACAGGGCATCGAGCGGCAGCTCCAGCGCATAGCGGCTGGTAATCAGCCGCAGCAGCGCATCGGTTTCGGGGGTGTCGTTGATTACCGGGCGGAAAAATCCCGGCCGATCGGCGCAGCCGCTCAGCTGTTCCATGATGGCCAGTACAATGGCTGACTTGCCATTGCCCGGCTCGGCACCGCAAACGTAGAGGTTTTGCGCCATGCGAACTCCGTCGCCTTGCCCTTATGGATGCATCACGATCGCCACGCATGATAACCCATAAGGCGGGGGCATCGTCCGGCGGCAAGCGGCTGATGGTGCCAACGGGGTCAGTGTGGCCGCACACGCCCGGCCCGTGCGGGGCCGGGCGTGTGCATGGAGGCCTACAACGCCAGCGGCCTCAGGCGCTTTGCACCTCGATTTTGCGTGGCCGGTGCTCGGCACGCTTGTGGATACGCAGCGTAAGCACGCCGTCTTTCAGGTTGGCCTCGACATTGTCGGTGTCCAATTCGCCGCTCAGCGAAAAACTGCGCTGGTAGCGCGTACTGCGGACTTCGGCGTGCAACGCCTCCATCTTCTCCGGGGTGCTGATCGAGGCCTGGCCTTCGATCGACAGCGTGTCACGGTCGATGCGGATATCCAGGCTGTCCCTGGACACGCCAGGCATATCGGCCCTGAGCGTGATCCCGGCCTGGTCCTCGAAGATATCGACCGCCGGCCGTATGAGCCGTTCAGTGTCGCTGGATGCCCGCACCGGGCGTGATTCCTGTTTGGAGACCTGTTGTGTTTCAGTCATGTTGCACCTTCCTGCCCGTCACTTGACTTCGATCTGTCGCGGCTGCGTCGATTCGCGACGCTTGACGCTGATGTGCAGTACGCCATCGCGATACTGCGCGCTGACACGGTCGGGATCCGCGTCCTCCGGCAGCGTCAGCACCCGCCGAAACGGGCCGTCGAACCTTTCCCGGCGATAGTATTCCGCACTCTCTTCGCCAGCGGCCTTGCGTTCACCGGCGACGGTGAGCAGATTCTGCTGGATGGAAATATCCAGGCTACCCGGATCGATGCCGGCCGCAAACACATACACGTCGACCTGCTCGGGCGTGGCGCCGATGTTGATCGGCGGGTACGTGCCGCGCGCCACCGCACGGATGCCGCTGCGCGTCGGTCCGGTTCCGAACAGCTCGTCCATTTCCCGTTGTATGCGTCGGAAGTCATCGAACAGGCGGTCGTCAATACTGCCAAGATTCCAGAACATTTCGCTACCTCCCCTCACTGTTGCCCACCCCGCCAGGGGTGTCTGCCAGAGAATATTGGGACCGGTTGCGGGTATTTCAACGCCCCGAAGCCGGCTACCCCGGCGTCGCGTTTCGGGTATCATGCGGCACCTTCGGTATCTTTATCGCAGCACAGGTTGTTCCCGTTTTATGACGATTTCAGAGCGCATCGCACAGGAGCTGGGCGTCAACGCCCGCCAGGTTGAGGCAGCAGTCAAACTGCTGGACGAAGGAGCCACGGTGCCCTTCATTGCACGCTACCGCAAGGAGGCCACCGGGGGGCTGGACGATACCCAGCTGCGTAGTCTGGAGGAGCGCCTGATCTATCTGCGCGAACTCGAGGAGCGGCGCGACACGGTGCTGAAGAGCATCGCGGAACAGGACAAACTGAGCCCGGAGCTGGAGGCGGCCATCCGTGCCGCGGACACCAAGACGCGGCTGGAAGACCTGTACGCGCCCTACCGGCCCAAGCGCCGCACCCGGGCCCAGATCGCGCGTGAAGCCGGCCTCGAGCCGCTGCTGGACAGCCTGCTCGCCGACCCCGGCCAGGAGCCCGAGAGCATGGCGTCCGGCTATCTCAATCCCGACGCCGGTTTTGCCGACGCGGCCGCGGTACTGGACGGCGCGCGGCAGATCTTCCTGGAGCGGACGGCCGAACAGGCCGACCTGGTCGGTGCGCTGCGCGACCACGCCTGGGAACAGGGACTGCTGGTCTCGCAACTCATCGAGGGACAGCGGCAGAGCGGCGCCAAGTTTGCCGATTATTTCGACTTCTCCGAGGCCCTGCACAAGGTGCCCTCGCACCGCGCCCTGGCGCTGTTCCGCGGCCGCGGCGAAGGCGTGCTGCGTCTCAAGCTGCTGATCCCGGGTCAGGACGATCTCGCCGCCATCAATGACACCGGCAGCTGCGACCGCCGTATCGCGGCGCACTTCGCCATCCGCGACCAGGGCCGCCCGGCCGACCCCTGGCTGTCCATGTCGGTGCGACTGGCCTGGCGCGCCAAGCTGTCGCTGCAGATCGAGAGCGAACTGTTCCAGCGCGTGCGCGAACAGGCCGAGGAAGAGGCCATCCGGGTGTTCGGTGAAAACCTGCGCGACCTGTTGCTGGCGGCACCGGCCGGCATGCGTGTGACCCTGGCGCTGGACCCGGGGTTGCGCACCGGCGTCAAAGTGGTGGTGGTCGACGCCACCGGCAAACTGCTGGAGCACACCACCATCTTTCCGCACGTGCCGAAAAAACAGTGGGATGCCTCCATCGCCGTGCTGGCCGCCCTGGCCAGCAGGCACGGCGTGCAGCTGGTCAGCATCGGCAACGGCACCGCTTCGCGCGAAACCGACCGCCTGGTGCGCGAGCTGATGCAACGCCACCCGGAGCTCAAGCTCACCAGCATCGTGGTAAGCGAAGCGGGCGCCTCGGTGTACTCGGCGTCCCAGCTCGCCGCCAATGAGTTCCCGGACCTGGATGTGTCCTTGCGCGGCGCGGTTTCCATTGCCCGCCGCCTGCAGGACCCGTTGGCCGAACTGGTGAAGATCGAACCCAAGTCCATCGGCGTCGGCCAGTACCAGCACGACGTCAACCAGGCGCGCCTGGCGCGCAAGTTGTCCGCGGTGGTGGAAGACTGCGTCAACGCCGTGGGTGTCGAGGTGAACACCGCCTCGGCTCCGCTGCTGACACGGGTCGCCGGCATGTCCGAATCGCTGGCGCGCAACATCATCAGCTACCGGGAACAGCAGGGTGCCTTCAGAAACCGCCGGCAGTTGCTCGAGGTGCCGCGCCTGGGGCCCAAGGCCTTCGAGCAGGCGGCCGGCTTTCTGCGCATCGCCAACGGTGACAATCCGCTCGATGCCTCGGCGGTGCACCCGGAAGCCTATCCGGTGGTGGAGAAGATTCTCTCCGCTACGCGCTTGTCCATGCCGGAACTGATCGGCAATACCCCGCTGCTCAACACCCTGGCCGCCAATGACTATGTCGATGAACGCTTCGGCGAACCGACGGTGCGCGACATCATCGCCGAGCTGGACAAACCCGGCCGCGACCCGCGCCCGGAGTTCAGGACCGCAAGCTTCAGGGACGGTGTCGAGACCCTCAACGACCTTACGCCGGGCCTGATCCTGGAAGGGGTGGTGACCAACGTGACCAACTTCGGCGCCTTCGTCGACATCG
>CP070738.1:1678752-1684527 GCA_020347685.1 Gammaproteobacteria bacterium
CGCCGCCAGCACCACCTGGGCGCGCTGCGGCTGCGGCAGCAGCTTTACGGTTACTTCGACTATCACCCCCAGCATGCCTTCGGAGCCGGTCATCAGCGCCAGCAGGTCGTAACCGGGCGCGTCCAGCCCGCTGCCGCCGATGGTCAGCAGCTCACCGTCGATGCTGACCATACGCAACTGCTGGATATTGTGCACGGTGAGGCCGTATTTGAGGCAGTGCACGCCGCCGGAGTTTTCCGCGACGTTGCCGCCGATGGTGCAGGCGATCTGCGAGGACGGGTCGGGGGCGTAGTAGAGCCCGTGCGCGGCGACGGCTTCCGAGATCGCCAGGTTGCGCACCCCGGGTTGCACCCGTGCGATGTGACGCTGCGCATCGATTTCCAGAATATTGTTGAAGCGGGCCAGGCTCAGCAGCACACCGTTGCTGTGCGGCAGGGCACCACCGGAAAGCCCGGTGCCGGCGCCGCGCGCCACCACCGGTACCTCGAACTCGTGGCACAGCCGCAGGATGGCCTGCACCTGTTCGATACTGTCTGGCAGGGCCACCACCAGCGGCAGTTTGCGATAGGCGGACAGGCCGTCGCATTCGTAAGGGCGCAGGTCCTCGGCGGCGTGCAGCAGCGACGGCGCGGGAAGGATAGTGCCCAGCCGTTCCACCAGCTGCTCGCGGTCGATGGGAGGAAACTTGCGTTGTTCCAGTGCCTGGTTCATTGATCCTCGTCGCCGGGTTTGCAGCGATTGAGCGGTTGCATCCGCCGCTGCGCGTACTTGTCTGTGTCTGAAACCCGATTCTACCTCAGTGCCGAGGCCTGGGTCGCAGTGGCGTTGTCAGGGGCTTCGGCAATGCCGGCCAGGCGCGCATAGGCGCGCGCGACGGCGTGCTCGTCGCCCACGTTGCCCGGGAAGATAACCACGGGTAAATCGGGAAAGCGCGGATGATTGGCCGGGCAGCGCACCACCGAACAGCCGGGCAGGATCTGTCCCAGCACCCGGGAGGTGCGCAGCGCCAGACCCGAGCTCAGCACGTCGTTGGACGTAATGCCGCCCTTGCTGATCAGGAAGCCCAGCGTGGCGGGCAGGCTGCGTACCACGTCCATCAGGAACGCGGATACCGTGGCGCCGAAGGCCAGGCGGGTGGCCTGGTCGGCGAAGGTCTTCTCGGTGCGGCTGGTGAAGATCACCGGCGTGATGCCGTCGGCGTGCAGGCGCGCGGCGCGGTCGCTGATGGTGTGCAGCATGAGTTCGCGCTGCGCCTCAATGCGCTCCACGTCGATTTCCACTGCCGCCACAGCGGGCATCTTGAGCAGCTGCTGCAGCTGTTGCGTGGTTTTGCTGACGTGCGAGCCCACCACTACAGCGCCTGCGCGTCCGCCGCGCGCGTAGGCGTGCATGGCATCGGCCGCTACCGGCTGAGGCGGGAGCTGAGCCAGTGCTGTCAGCAGGCTGGCGCCACTGCGAAACAGGAAGCGTTTGCCCTGCGTGGCGGCAGCCATCAGCTGGCTGCAGAAATGGTTCAGATCGTCCTGGCTTTCGCCGTCCACCACGCAGCAGACGTTGCCCTGCAGTTCCATCAGCCGCTGCCGGCTGTCGCCGCGCACATCCGCGAGCAGGAACCGTTCCACCTGGTCGGCATGGATGCGCCCGCGGGTTTTCTCTTCCACGTAGTCGGGTAAATAACTGTGCGAGTAGCCGAACACCGAGTCGCGGGCGAATTCGGTTTGGTGTACCGGCACCGGCGCGCCGTTCACCATCAGATAATGCACGCTGTCGCGGGTGATGCGTCCACCTTCAAAAAACGCCGGTACCAGGAAATGGGCATCGAACGGCCCCAGCTGCTCGGCGATGACATCGGTCTCCACCGGGTAGTGGCCGCGCAGGGTGGAGTCGGAGCGGCTCACCAGCAGCGGGATGATCGGTGTTCCTGCCCGGGCCAGTTCCTCCAGCGCCTGGCGTAGATTGACGCACACTTCGCGGGTGACAGTCGCCGCCTGTTCGGCACTCATGCCGCGTGTATTGGTGAGCACAAAAAACAGCGCTGCGTCATCCTGCAGCCCCTCTTTGAGGGCGGCGACATCCCAGCGGGTCAGCAGCAGGCAGCTGTGCACTGTCTGCGATCCGGTCGGGTCGTCATCGAATACGATGATCTTGGTTTCGCTCATGCCTGGTCTCGTTGGTTACCGGTGCGGGCAGGGCCCTCGGTCGCTGCTGTGTAAAGAAGCCCGTGCAGGGGCACGATGGCAGTTTCACGCTGGGAGCAGAGCTTCAGCGCAACCCCTGCACGGGCAGAACCACGGGCGCGTCATTAACCGCGAAGGGACGCGAAGGCCACGAAGGAAAAGCGATAAAAGGGTTGTAACAACTTCAGGAGCCACAATCCGCAGTGCCAAGCGACCCGGCGTGACGCCCGAAGAACGGTTACCAGCTTTCATTCCTTCGCGACCTTTGCGTACTTAGCCGTTAGCGAACCCCTTTTCAGCTCTGCAGCGCTCTGGCGCGCTCGACCATGGCGTCGGCGGTTATGCCGTTGAATGCCATGATTTCGGCCGCCGAGGCCGTGGTCTCACCGCGCTTCCAGCAGATAGTGTCACGCCGCGGGGCGCGTGTGCGCAGCAGCACCGGTTCCAGCGGAGCGCTCGGGCCGCCGCTCACCGCCAGCAGTACATCGCCGTCGAACAGGGCGTTGAAGTGGTCGTCGTCCATGAACTTGTTGTCCGGCTCTGCAACCGTGTCCCAGGCGATATCGGTGGGCCGGTACAGGCGGCGCGGGTTGACCACCGCCACGATGCGCACCCGGTAACCGTCGGCTTCCAGCCTGTCTTTGGCCTCGAACACCGGCAGCAGGATCATGTCGCCGGTCACCGCGAACACCACCGTACCCTTGTCGCCGGACTCTGATTCGTACAGGGTTGCGGCGCCTTCTTCCACGGCGTGACGGGCCTCGTCCAGCGACAGGTATACCGGCAGCGGGCTCTTGGAGGCGATGATGGCCATGCCCTTGTTGAAACTGCTGGTGGCGTATTCATAGGCCACCTGGATGCAGTTCGCGTCACAGGGGAACAGCGGGTACATATTGCCGTTACGCATCATGGCACCGAAATAGTTCTCGATTTCCGGGCGCTGGTGGGTCCAGCCGTTGCGGCCCTGTTCCAGCGCGCCGGCGGTGAACATGGTGACAATGGACGGCGTCTTGCGGCGCAGCTCGGCCATCGCCTGGGTCACGGTCTGCACGATCGGCCAGCCGTTGATGGCGAACGATTCGTAGGACAGCCACAGGGCGCGCGAGCCGAACAGTGCGAGCGCCGCGGCGAAGCCGGCGCAGGCGTCCTCGTTGAGCGGCTCGTACACCTGGCCGGCCGGCTCCTGGTTGTAGAGCGGGTCCTGCGTCGGGTGGCGGATCTTCAGCGCATCGTTGATGTTCTTCATCGCCGAAGCCTCGTTGCCGTCGGCGTTGGTCACCACGAAGCGCGCATCGGCCTGGCCGACCTGCGCCACCAGTGCGCCCATGGCGGTGGAGGGCACGGCCTTGGCGCCCTTGTCGAACGCCTGCATGGCGAGTTTCGGCAGCGGCGTCAGATCCAGCTCCCGTTCGGTCACCACGGTCTTCACGGCCGGGCCGCCGCCGGCGCGGCTGAAGTTTTCGCGCACGATCTGCCAGGCGGCCGGGGACAGAGCGCGGCGTTTGAGGCCCTCGATGATGTGCGGCTGGTCGAGGGTGTCGGCCGGGTACAGGTTGTGCGATTTGGCGCCAACGGTGTGCACGCCGGTGCCCTTCAGCTGCTTGATGATGAAGGCGGTCAGTTTGCCGCCCAGCGCCAAACGCGCCGCCCGGTCGACGCCCTGCAGCACGGCCTTGGCAAACGCCAGGCGCCCGGCGAACGAGAAGTGGGTGCTGTCGACGAAAGTGCCCTGCTGGCCGCTGTCATCGAAGTCCCTGGCGTCGACCAGGATTACCTCGTCGAAGCCGTGACCCTTCCAGTAATCGATCATCTGCGCATTGCTGTGCAGCGACACCATGGAGTGGTGTTCCTGCGAATAACCGTTCCAGATCAGCACCGGCAGGAAGTTGGTGATATCGGGGTAGGCAGTGTGGAAGTGCATCATGCTGTTCAACACATAGGGTTCGCCCATACCGCCGTCGCCGATGGTGACCGGAAACAGCTTGTCGCGGTGCAGGTAGGCGCCCGCCATGGCGAAATGCTGTCCCTGGCCGAGCGGACCGGCGGGGGAGAGCAGGCCGGGGATGGCGCCGGACAGGTGGCCGAGCAGACCGTGCTTTTCACGGAAGCGCTGCATCATGTCGTCCATGGTGCGGATGCCCATCTCCTCCAGCGAGCTGTCCAGGAACATGGACGAATAGAAGCCAGGGGCGTGGTGGCCCACCTCGGTGACGATGTTGGTGTGACCTAGCATCATCAGGGCCGCGTGCGCCTCGGCGCTGGAGGCGAAACCGCCCGGGTGGCCGGAACCCTTGGACCCGGTCACCTGCAGGGTGAGGTAGCGCAGCGCATCGGCGCCGAGCAGGGTCTGGTAGGCGGCTTTCTCATCGGCGGCGTCCTGGATAGCGGACTGGCCGCTGGCGATGACTGCACTGTCGCCGAAACGGTCGAAGTCGGGCCAGGCATCACCGAAGTGCTGGATACCCTGGCAGAAGGACGGCGTGGGGGAAAGTTTTTCGGCGGTGTTTGCGGTCATGGTGCAGTCCTCTCGTCCTGACGGGTATTTCATCCCGTACAAGCAATTTCACGATGTGAAAAATTATCGGTGAAGCAAGGGCGGTGCGGGTTTCTGTCCCGCTACCGCCCTGCGCCCAACCGGGGCTTGGCAAAACCATAGCGCGCCGGTTATCATTTCGCAATACATAATCGTTTTCACAATGCGAAATGACAAAGCGTGTTTCTTCTATTCAGGTGATTGACCGTTCCGCCAGCCTTCTGGATGCCATCGCGGCTGCCGAGCACCCGCTCAGCCTCAAGATCCTGTCCGCTGACACGGGGCTGCACCCGTCCACCGCCTTCCGCATTCTGGCGGCGCTGGGCGAGGTCGGTTTCGTGGAACGCGATTCCGCCGGGCACTATTTGCTGGGACGCAAGCTGCTGCAGCTGGCCGGCCGGGTGCGCCGCGGCATCGATATCCGCGAGGAGGCCAGGGACGTGATGGAGGCCCTGCGCGACCAGATCGGCGAGACCGTCAACCTGACCGTGCGTGAGGGCGACGAGGTGATCTATATCGAACGTGTCACCCCGAAACGCATGATGCGGGTCGAGCAGGTGATCGGCAGCCGCGCGCCGCTGCACGTCACCGCGGTCGGCAAGCTGATGCTGGGGGAACAGGGCGATGCCTTCGTGAGTGCCTATGCCCAGCGCACGGGCCTGCCTTCCTACACGCCGCATACCATCGGGACAGCGCAAGCGCTGCTGCGGGAGGTGCATCGCGCCATGCAGCAGGGATATGCGCTGGACAACGAGGAGGCCGAAGAGGGCGTGGGCTGCATCGGTACGCTGATCCGCGACAGCGGCGGCACCATCGTGGCTGGGCTGTCGATCTCCGCGCCCATCGAACGGCGCCGCGACGAATGGATCGCGCTGGTCAGGCAGGCCGGGCGGCAGGTCTCCGCGCGGTTGGGTTACCGCGGCGCCTGAACAGGGCGGCAACGCGCCGCCGGGGCGCATGTATGCTGAACGGTATCGCCCGCGCGTGTATGACGCCGGTAGAAAGGGCCCCGGGCTTTGCTCCCGCTCAGCCCACGCGCCGGACAGCCATGGCAGGGCTAGATCG
>CP070738.1:1684627-1708727 GCA_020347685.1 Gammaproteobacteria bacterium
GTGCCCTTGAAATTGTGCGGCAGGTTCACGTACATGTTGAAGCAGGCGATGGTGTGTTGCTCGCCTTCGGTACGGTCCTTGACCCGTACCGGGTGACGGATGTCCTTTATGCCCACCTTGTCAATGGCAATCTGACGCGTATCGGCGCTGTTCTGGACGTCCGCGATGGGTTTCCCGAGTTGGCTGGCCGCGGCTTGCTGCTTGGTCATGATTCATCCTCGACGTAACGCACACAGGCGCGTTCGGTTTCCCAGAGTGTGACAGCGTGAACCCTGATCCCGGGACTGTTCAACTGCGCGGAAAGTTCCTTGTGTAAGTAGGCTGCAATGTTCTCGGCTGTCGGGTTGATCCGGCTGAAGGGTTCCAGATCATTCAGGTAACGGTGGTCCAGGCGCCCGGCAATGTCACGGGTTGCCTGTTTGATGACCTTGAAATCCACCCCCATGCCGACTTCATCGAGTTGCGCGGCGACCACTTCGACCTCGACCTTCCAGTTGTGTCCGTGCATGCGCGCACAGGCTCCCGGATAGTCCCGCAAGGTGTGCGCCGAAGCGAAGTCAGCAAGAATCTTCAGGGTGTAGCGTGCAGCCACATTAATTCCTGACTGAAAGAGTCAAATATTAATCGACCGCGCGAAGCGATGCAATTCTACCGGCTAATTCCCTTTGAACACGGTGGTAAATCCCGTCGGCATCGAGCCCGCATTCGGCCAGCTGCTGCTCGCGTGTGGCGTGTTCGATGAAGCGGTCGGGGATGCCCAGCATCAGCAGCGCTACCGGTTGAGCGTAGCAGGCCAGCAGCTCAGCCACCGCGGCACCGGCACCGCCGGCCACTGCATTGTCTTCGATGGTGACCAGCAGGCTGTGGGTTGCGGCCAGCCGGGTCACACACTCCTCGTCCAGGGGCTTGATAAAGCGCATGTTTACCACGCTGGCATTGAGCCGCTCCGCGGCTTCGAGTGCCGCGGCCAAGGGGCTTCCGAACACCAGCAGGGCGACATCCTGCCCTTCCCGGCACAACTCGGCCTTGCCAACCGGCAGCGGCTCCAGGCCGGCTTCGATTGCAGCGCCGGGTCCACTGCCGCGCGGGTAGCGGACCGCGGCCGGCCCATCCAGCCGGTAGCCGGTGGAGAGCATTTTGCGGCATTCGTCCTCGTTGGCCGGGGCCATCAGGGTCATATTGGGGATGCAACGCAGGTAGCTCAGATCGAAACTGCCGGCGTGCGTGGGCCCGTCGGCTCCCACCAGCCCGCCACGGTCGATGGCGAACAGGACGGGGAGATTCTGCAGTGCCACGTCGTGGACGAGCTGGTCGTAGGCGCGCTGCAGGAAGGTCGAGTATATGGCCACTACCGGCTTGAGCCCGTCGCAGGCCATTCCCGCAGCCAGCGTCACGCTGTGCTGTTCCGCGATACCGACGTCGAAATAACGCGTGGCGAAACGTTCGGAAAATTCCACCAGCCCTGAACCTTCGCGCATTGCCGGGGTTATGGCCACCAGCCTGTCATCCTGCGCCGCCATGTCGCAGATCCAGTCGCCGAACACCTGGGTGTAGGTCTTGCTGTCGGTGCCGGGTCCGCCGGCATCACCGGTCTGCGGGTCAAATTTGCCGACGCCATGGAACTTGCAGGGATTTTTTTCCGCCGGATGGTATCCCTTGCCTTTCTGGGTAACGACATGCAGCAGCTGCGGCCCCTTAAGGGCCCGCAGGTTGCGCAGCGTTTTCACCACGGCATCGAGGTCGTGGCCATCGATGGGGCCGATGTAGTTGAAGCCCAGCTCTTCAAACAGGGTCCCCGGCACTACCATGCCTTTCATGTGCTCTTCGGCGCGGCGCGCCAGCTCCCACACCGTGGGCATGTTGGCGAGCACTTTCTTGCTGCCCGCACGCACCGTCGCGTAGGTGCGACCGGACAACACCCGCGCCAGGTAGTTGGACAGGCCGCCGACATTGGGTGAAATCGACATGTCGTTATCGTTCAACACCACCAGCAGGTTGGCGTCCAGCGTCCCGGCATGGTTGAGTGCCTCGAAGGCCTGGCCTGCGGTCATTGCCCCATCGCCGATGACGGCTATCACCCGGCGGTTGCTGCCAGCCCGGGCGGCGGCAATGGCCATTCCCAGTGCAGCGCTGATGGAGGTACTCGAGTGGCCGACGCCGAAGCTGTCGTAGGGGCTTTCCTCGCGCTTCGGGAAGCCCGCCAGTCCGCCTTTCTGACGCAGGCTGTCCATGCGCTGGCGTCGGCCGGTCAGTATCTTGTGCAGATAACTCTGGTGCCCCACGTCCCAGACCAGGCGATCGTCGGGTGTATTGAACACGTGGTGCAGTGCGAGGGTGAGTTCCACGGTGCCCAGGTTGGCGGCCAGGTGACCACCGGTTTCCGCCACCGACTCGATCAGGAAGCGCCGTGCCTCGGCTGCCAGCAAGGCGAGTTGTGCCGCCGGCAGCTTACGCAGGTCGGCAGGGGAATCAATGCGTTCCAGCAGCGGAAAATGGGTGTGGGTCGTCATCGGGGAACGGTCACTGCGAGACCGCTTATTATCAGCGCTCGGCCCCTGCGAGGCAAGCAGCACGACTGGCTCAGGCGCCGCGCGCCACGATGTACTCGGATAACCAGCGCAAGGGCTCGGCGTGCTGATCGAGACCGGCGATGGAGTCGAGCGCGGCCTGGTGAAGTTCGCCGGCGCGTTGCCGTGCACCGTTCAGGCCGAGCAGAGCAGGATAGGTGGGCTTGTTGAGGGCCCGGTCGGCACCCGCCCGCTTGCCCAGCTCCTCAGTGCTGCCGGTTACATCGAGAATATCGTCCTGTACCTGGAATGCCAGGCCGATGTATTTGCCGTAGTGGTCGAGTGCGCCGTACGCCGCCTCCGGCAGGTCGCGCGCGCACAATGCCCCGAGCAACACCGAGGCACGGATCAGCGCGCCTGTCTTGTGGATATGCATGTCTTCCAGCTGCGCGATATCCAGATCACTCCCTATCGCGGCCAGATCCAGTGCCTGTCCGCCCGCCATACCGCGCGATCCCGCGGCCCGCGCCAGCAGCTCGATCATCTGCACCCTGCGCTCGGCGCTGAGTTCTCCCATTGCGGCGTGCGCGAGTATCTGGAAGGCGAGTGTCTGCAGCGCGTCGCCGGCAAGGATCGCCGCGGCTTCGCCAAACGCCTTGTGGCAGGTGGGTTTGCCGCGCCGTAGCGCGTCGTCGTCCATGGCCGGCAGATCGTCGTGAATCAGAGAATAGGCGTGCACGCATTCCACCGCGCAGGCCGCGGCGTCCAGTGCCGCCTCATCGGCACCGAGGGCCTGGCCAGCGGCGTACACGAGCAGTGGACGTACCCGTTTTCCGCCTCCCAGCACGCTATAACGCATGGCAGCATGCAGCGCGGCGGGATGGGTCTGTTCAGAGGGAAGAAACCGGTCCAGCGCCGTTTCGACCCGGAGCTGACAATCGGTAGAGAAACGCCTGAACTCAGGACGGCTGGTCGTCACTTTCCAATGGCTCAAGCGTTTGCTGGCCACCTTTTTCGAGCAGAATCTGTACCTTCTGTTCGGCTTCCTGCAGCGCCTGCTGGCAGGAACGGGTCAGTTGAACGCCGCGCTCGAACTGCTTGAGGGACTCATCCAGGGTCAGGTCACCCTGTTCCATTTTTTCCACCAGGGCCTCGAGTTCCGCCAGGGCGGTTTCGAAATCCGCTGCCTTTTTCTGTCGCTTGGTCAAGATGGTACCCAATGCTGCGTGAAACGGGGCGGTAACGTTACCGAGGGTGTCCCGCTGGGTCAACGGGGCAAAAAGCGGGGCTGCGAAACCTCAGAGTTTCTTGCGGCGTCCGACGGTGGCCATGCCGATCAGCCCGATGGCGACCAGCCAGGCGATCGCCATCAACTGCTTACCGGGACCGGGATTGGACGGGGCGCCAAACGTCAGCTTGCCAAGGCTTTCAGCGATCAGCGGATCGCCCAGCGAGTCCAGGCGCACGATGTCGAGCGCCGCCAACTCGGTCTGCTTTCCGGCGATGTCGGCGATATCCAGCTGGGAAACGTCTTTGTCGGCACGCAGCGCAACCTGGTTGCGCCCTGTTCCGTCTCTGACATAAAGGGTGTTTGTTGGCCAGCGGGATACAGCCACTTCTGTGGTGCTGGTCAGTTCGCCCGTCGCAGGTGGCGTATAGACCTGAGCCCCCTCGACCCCCGTCGCAACGCCAAGGATCGCTGCGATACAAAAACTGATTAGCCGTTTCATTATTTCTCCCGCGCTAATCGTACGGATTACAACATTTTCGCCACACTCCGGCAGCTCGCATTGTCCAACAGGATTTATTATTTAATATTATAGACCAGATTGCGCGGGTAAGTGTCTGAGTGGCAGTGACCGTTTGTTAGCGACGATGCGCGTCTCACGCAATAATAGCCGCTGCCGCGCCGAATGCAAGCGGGACCAGTTTCGGCTTCGGTAATCGCCTCATTGTGGTTTCAAAACCACGCTCGCTGCGAAACCCGCACTCGTGTCCCTACACCCGGCACCCGGCATTGACAGCTGACCGCGAGTGGGCTAGATTTGTGCCCCTGTTTAGACTGAGTCTAAATTATCTCGGACGTATTATCATAAACCCAGTGGGAG
Source organism: Gammaproteobacteria bacterium (assembly GCA_020347685.1). Lineage (GTDB taxonomy): Bacteria > Pseudomonadota > Gammaproteobacteria > DSM-19610 > DSM-19610 > Thiogranum. The sequence goes on from CP070738.1 coordinate 1,689,243, forward strand.
GTGACAGTCATGGACCTGAAAGGAAGTAAGACGGAAGAAAATCTCAAGGCCGCATTTGCCGGTGAATCCCAGGCTAACCGCCGCTATCTGTACTTCGCCGCCAAGGCAGATGTTGAAGGCTACAACGATGTCGCGGCGGTGTTCCGTTCCACCGCTGAAGGCGAGACCGGCCATGCGCACGGTCACCTGGAGTATCTCGAGGCGGTCGGGGATCCGGCTACCGGTCTGCCCATCGGAGGGACCTCCGATAACCTGAAGGCGGCTATCGCCGGCGAAACCCACGAGTACACCGACATGTACCCGGGCATGGCCAAGTCGGCACGCGACGAAGGCTTCGACGAAATCGCTGACTGGTTTGAAACGCTGGCCAAGGCAGAGCGATCCCACGCCAACCGCTTCCAGAAAGCACTGGATACCCTGGAAAGCTAAGCCGAACTGCAACCAGACGTGGGCCCGGGCGAGCCGGGCTCACGCCGCTCAATCCAACGGTTTTACGGTTACCAGGAGTATCTGATGTCGGTTCGTGAAGGCAGTCTGGAGGCGCCAACCCGCCACCCCCTCGACTGGCGCAACCCGGATTTCTACGACGAAGCGTCGTTGCTGCAGGAGCTGGAACGGGTATTTGATATATGTCACGGGTGCCGCCGCTGCTTCAGTCTGTGTAACTCATTCCCCACCCTGTTTGACGCCATCGACGACTCTGACACCATGGAGCTCGATGGCGTGAGCCGGCGCGTGTACTGGGAGGTGGTTGACCACTGTTACCTGTGCGACATGTGTTACATGACCAAGTGTCCGTACGTGCCCCCGCATGAGTGGAATGTCGATTTCCCGCACCTGATGCTGCGCGCCAAGGCGGTGAAGCACAGCCAGGGCAACACCCGTGCGCGCGACCGGATCCTGACTTCCACCGATCTGGTTGGCACCCTGGCGGGTATACCGGTCGTATCGGCCGTGGTCAATGCGGTGAATCGCAACAGGGCAGGCCGCAGGGTGCTGGAGGAGCTGCTCGAAGTGCATCCCGATGCACATCTTCCCGACTATCACAGTGACACGCTGCGCCGCCGACTGGACGTGACGCGCAACCAGGATGCAGAGGCAGCGCCGCAGGCGGGTCCCACACGCGGCAAGGTGGCGTTGTTCGCGACCTGTTATGGAAACTACAACGAGCCGGATCTTGGCGAGGACCTGATTGCTGTATTCGAGCACAACGATATTCCGGTGCGCCTCGCCGAAGCGCGCCGCTGCTGCGGCATGCCCAAGCTGGAACTTGGCGACCTGCCGGCGGTGGCCCGGGCCAAGGAAACAAACATTCCGCAACTGGCGGAGCTGGTGGACAAGGGCTGGGATATCGTGGCGCCAATACCATCCTGTGTGCTGATGTTCAAACAGGAGCTGCCGCTGATGTTTCCCGATGACGAGGACGTCGCCAAAGTGCGCGACAACATCTACGACCCCTTCGAGTATCTGGTGTTGCGGCACAAGCACGGCCAGCTGAAAACCGATTTCAAGAACGCCCTCGGCAGCATTGCCTATCATGTGGCCTGTCATCTGCGCGTACAGAACATCGGCATGAAGACGCGGGAGCTGTTACAGCTGGTTCCCGATACACGGGTGCAGGCGATCGAGCGCTGCTCCGGCCACGATGGCACCTATGCCGTGAAGAAAGAGTTTCACGAGATTTCCATGAAGCTGTGCAAGCCGGTGGTGAACCGGGTGCAACAGGCCGATGCTGATCATTATTGCAGTGACTGCCCGATGGCAGGCCACCAGATCGAGAACGGTCTCGATAACGGCAAACAGCCGGAGCACCCGCTCAAGCTGCTGCGGCTGGCATACGGAATCTGAGGGTCCGAGATAATGGATAAGTTGACGCGTGCCGACCTGTACCCGCTGGAACAGTATGCCGAAGTCCGAAGCGCTTTTCGTGCCCAGGTGATCGAACACAAGAAGAATCGCCGCGTGCCGCTGGGGCCCATTGCCGCGCTCTATTTCGAGGACCGGCTGACCATGCATTATCAGATTCAGGAGATGCTGCGCGCCGAGCGCATATTCGAGCCGCAAGGAATTCAGGAGGAGCTGGATGCCTACAATCCGCTGATACCGGACGGCAGCAACTTGAAGGCGACCTTCATGATCGAGGTGCCGGACGAGTATGAGCGGCGCGACAAGCTGGTCGAGCTCAGGGGTATCGAGAACGATGTGTGGGTGCGGATCGACGGTTTTGAACCGGTGTTTGCCATCGCCGATGAGGACCTGGAGCGGGAGAATGCAGAAAAGACCTCATCGGTGCATTTCCTGCGTTTCGAGTTGACGCCGGCCATGGTCGAGGCGGCCAGGAACGGCGCTGCGATGGGCGTCGGCATCACGCACAACGCGTACACCCAGCAGCTGGAGCCACTGCCCGAGAATATCCGCGTCTCGCTGCTCGGCGACCTCGACTGACCAGGCGGCCGTACCGGCCGCCGTTCGAAATCGGTTCCGACCTTGTTCCCCGCAAGCGCCTGGCCGCGCGTGCGCGGCGTTGGCAACAGAAACCGGTTTTCTCTTCCCCGCTATTGAAAAACCGTAACCCGGCTCCCATCTACCCCGTATCAGGGGGCACCGGCCGGTGCTCCCAGGTCAGGACTTACGGAGGTATGCAATGTCTGTCATGCGTTACGAACCCTGGACCCTGCTTAACCGGTTGCAGGGCGACATCGGTCGGGTATTTGAGGGCGGCCCAGCAGCACGCCGCGCGGATCGCCAGGCGGCGCCAGCCAGCGACTGGGTCCCCGCGGTCGATATTCGCGAAGAAGACACCCGCTATGTCATTCATGCGGACGTCCCTGGGATCGATCCGGCGGCAATCGAGGTCAGCATGGAAGAGGGCGTGCTGTCGATAAAGGGCGAGCGCAGCCTGGAGGACGAGGAACAGCGCCGCAGCTTAAGGCGCATGGAGCGGGCGCGCGGCAGTTTCCTGCGGCGTTTCAGTTTGCCGGAGAGCGCGGATGCCGATGCGATCAGTGCGACATCCCGGCACGGGGTGCTCGAAATTGTCATTCCCAAGCAGCGCAAGCCGGTACCGAAGCGCATTCAGGTCGAAGGCTGATAGCGGTGGAGAAACCCCGTGCCGGCATGTTTCAGCGCCTTAGCCTGACCGTGCAGAAGGGTAAAAGTTATGCAGTTCAAGGACTATTACCAGGTTCTGGGTGTGTCCCGGGACGCAGGCCAGGACGACATCAAGCGTGCTTACCGAAAGCTGGCGCGCAAGTACCATCCGGATGTCAGCAAGGAGACGGATGCCGAGGCGCGTTTCAAAGAACTCGGTGAAGCTTACGAGGTTCTGAAGGATCCCGAGAAACGGGCCGCCTACGACCAGTTTGGCGGCCAGTGGCAGGCGGGCCAGGAGTTTCGACCACCCCCGGATTGGGATGCCGGTTTCGAGTTTCGCGGCGGTCTGGGCGGGGCCGGCTTCAGCGATTTTTTTGAATCGCTGTTCGGTGGCGCCGGTCCATTTGCGGCTGCCGGGCAGCCTGGCGCGGGGCGCAGCGAATTGCGCGCCAAGGGCGAGGACCATCACGCCAAGATTCTGATTTCGCTTGAGGACGCCTACCGCGGTGGCAGCCGCAGCGTGCGGCTGCAGATGCCGGAGCTCGACACCCACGGGCAGGTCGCACTGACACAGCGGACGCTCAACGTGAGCATTCCAAAAGGGATTGTCGCGGGCCAGCAGATTCGCTTGACCGGGCAGGGCGCGCCCGGACTCGGCGGCGGTCCGGCCGGCGATCTGTACCTGGAAATCGAGTTTCAGCCGCATCGTCGCTTCAGGGCCGAGGGGCGCGATATCTACGCCATTTTGCCGGTAACGCCCTGGGAAGCCGCGCTTGGTGCCAGGATCCCGGTGCTGACACTCGGCGGTGCGGTCGAAGTGTCAGTTCCGGCGGGTGCGCAATCGGGGCAGAAACTGCGCCTTAAGGGGCGTGGTCTGCCCGGCCAGCCGGGCGGGGACCACTACGTGGAGCTGCGCATGGTGACGCCCCCTGCCAAGGATGCCGGCGCCCGCGAGCTTTACCAGCGCATGGCCGAGCAGTTCCGGTTCGATCCGCGGCGCGAAACCACGGCTTCATAGATCGACTGCAAGTCGCTACACTGTGCCAAACGCTGGTGATGTCCATGTTTGTGCAACGCTCTCTATTGATTCTGGTAACCCTGGTCCTGCTGGTGTGCGGCCCAGTGGCACGCGCTTTCGATGAGAACGTGTACGGCGAAGAGGGCTCGGCGAAGTTCAAGGAAGGCCCGAAGTGGCAGGAGCAGGACGTGGTGTTGCCGGCCTACCCGCATGCCGACAACCTTATCGAGGTTCCGCTGTCGCTGCGCGATTTCCCCTTTACGCTTTGGATCGATTCCGCCTCGCTGGACGTCGGCGAGGACCGTGTGGTCCGCTACACCGGCGTTCTGCGCTCGGAAGCGGGCGCGGAAAACGTGTTTTACGAAGGAATCCGCTGCGCGAAGAAAGAGTACCAGCGCTATGCCTACGGCAGCGGCGGTGAGTTTCAGCCGCTGCAACGCCCGCAGTGGCGCCGGATCCGCCCCGTGGGCCAGGATCGGTTCCGCGCGGTGCTGATGGACGGTTTGCTGTGCCCACTGCCGGGCTATGACCGGGAGCAGCAGCTCGTCGACCGGTTGAAGGCGCGCAAGCGGCGAAACTTCTGAACGAACGAATAGAACCGCAGCCTGGCTTTCGGTAGCATACGCAGCCGGTTCCCGAGACGATCCCTGAATAGCGATGGCCAGTAAATACGATGCCGCTTCGATTGAAGTCCTGAGCGGTCTTGACCCGGTGCGCAAGCGCCCGGGAATGTATACCGACACGACCCGTCCCAATCACCTGGCGCAGGAAGTGATCGACAACAGTGTCGACGAAGCGCTGGCCGGCTATGCCACCAGGATCGAGGTTAGCCTGTTCAAGGATGGGTCCCTGCAGGTCAGTGATAACGGGCGCGGCATGCCGGTGGACATACATCCCGAGGAGGGATTATCGGGCGCCGAGGTGATACTCACGCGGCTGCACGCGGGCGGCAAGTTTTCGGATAAGAATTACCGGTTCTCGGGTGGTCTGCACGGCGTCGGTGTCTCGGTCGTGAATGCGTTGTCGAAACACCTGGAAGTGTGGGTGCGACGCGGCGGTAAGGAATACAACCTGGCGTTCAAGAACGGCGAAAAGGTTGCCGGACTGGATGAAGTCGGCAAGGTCGGCAAACAGAATACCGGCACCACCGTTCGCTTCTGGCCGGACCCGCAGTTTTTCGATTCGGTCAAGTTTTCACTCGCTACGCTGAAACACGTGCTGCGTGCCAAGGCGGTCCTGTGCCCCGGTCTCAGTGTCACGCTGAGCGACGAAAAAAGCGGCGAGCAGGAGTCCTGGCAGTACCAGGGCGGGCTGCGCGACTACCTGGTGGATGCGCTGGACAACGCCGTGTGCCTGCCGCCCGAACCGTTCACAGGGAGTCTTGAAGGTAACTCCGAGGCTGCCGAGTGGGCCCTGGTTTGGCTGCCGGAGGCGGGCGAACTGGCAGCCGAGAGTTATGTCAACCTGATTCCCACCGCCCAGGGCGGAACGCACGTGAACGGGCTGCGTACCGGTCTGACGGAAGCGATTCGCGAATTCTGCGAATTTCGCAATCTGCTGCCGCGTGGTGTCAAGATTTCGCCCGAAGATGTGTGGGAACGTTGCGCCTATATTCTTTCGGTCAAACTGGTCGATCCGCAGTTTTCCGGTCAGACCAAGGAGCGTTTGTCTTCGCGCGAATGTGCCACCTTCGTTTCCGGTATTGTCAAGGATGCCTTCAGTCTGTGGCTGAACCAGCACACCGAGGCAGGAGAGCAGATTGCTCAACTGGCTATCCAGCATGCGCAGAGTCGTCAGCGCGCGGGCAAGAAAGTGGTGCGCAAGAAAGTGACCAGCGGTCCGGCACTGCCGGGCAAGCTGGCTGATTGCAGCAGCAACGACCTGCGACGCTCGGAGCTTTTCCTGGTGGAGGGCGATTCCGCCGGCGGTTCCGCCAAGCAGGCGCGCGATCGTGAATACCAGGCCGTGATGCCGTTGCGCGGCAAGATACTCAATACCTGGGAAGTCGACCCCGGTGAGGTGCTGGCTTCCCAGGCGGTTCACGATATCGCGCTGGCTATCGGGGTGGAGCCCGGTTCCAACGACCTGAAGGATCTGCGTTACGGCAAAATCTGCATCCTCGCCGACGCCGACTCGGACGGGGCCCATATCGCCACTCTGCTTTGTGCGCTGTTTCTGCGTCATTTCCGCGCGCTGGTGGAGGCAGGGCACGTCTATGCCGCCATGCCGCCGCTGTACCGGGTCGATGTGGGCAAGCAGGTGTTCTATGCGCTGGACGACGCCGAGCGGCAGGGCGTCATGGACCGCATCGCCGCCGAGGATATCAAGGGCAAGGTGAACGTGCAGCGCTTCAAGGGGCTGGGGGAAATGAACCCCATACAACTGCGCGAAACGACCATCGATCCGGACACCCGCCGGCTGGTTCAACTCACGGTTGAGCCGGGTGATGACAGTCAGCAGACGCTCGATCTGCTGCTCGCCAAGAGCCGCGCTGCTGACCGCCGCGGCTGGCTGGAGAAAAACGGCAATCTTGCCGATATCTAGTCCAGGTCGTCAGCATATCGGCCGACACCTCAATAAGCCATTGAAAACAACAGCATTGGCGCCAATGGGGTGGCGGCATCCAAGGGATTATGGGCGAAATCGTTGTCAAACATTTTCGACGCGCGAGTGTCAGCTCCGATGAGAAGGAACTGATCACCGAGATCGTAGTTGGCGGCTCCGACACCGGCCGGTTTCTGCAGCGACTGGAGGAATCCCGCCTCACACGGCCTTGTTTTCAGACCATCGACATGCGCGGGCGCGTGGCGGGCGAATGCCGCCCCTATGCTTTCAATGACCGCATCCACTACCTCGACGACGTGTCCTTCCAGATGTTCGAACGGGGGCTGCACGAAAACAACGGTGTGTACACCGTAGGCACCTTTGAGGCCATCGTCGGGGGCGCGCACACCATCAAGGCGCAGCAGGACGCGCGCGACGAGGCGAGACGAAGGCAGGAAGAAATTGAGCAGCGCCGCCGCGAGCGGGCCCGCGCGGCGGCGCTGGAGCGGGCCGCCCTGAACCAGCAGGACGGCGAAGTAAGTTACGGCGAACTTGCAGCACCGCCCGACAACCCCGAGGTCCTGCCTCTAGGCTACTTCCGCAAGCGCACGCACCCGCGCCTGCAATATGCGTGCGCTGTAAGCCTCGAGCGCGGCAACATCAAGAGCAGCGGAATCACTCGAGACATCTCCGTTTGCGGGCTCCAGGTTCGCATCAAAGGCTTAACGGCGTTCCGTACCGGCGAGGACATCAACGTCACGTTCAATGGACTCCAGGATCAGGCCGGCAAGATCAACGTGACGCGCATCGCCTACAAGATCGTGAGTGCCCGGGAGCGGGACGCAGAAACCGTTCTGTGTCTGCGCCGCTGCGATCTCGAACGGCCCAGGGGTTTCAGCCAGCTGATCGAAACCGTTATCGAACGCTATCAGCGCAAGTACAAGCTCGACGTGGAAGACGAGTATCAGTCCGCCCTTAGCTGGTATTACGAGCGCTGTTACGCGCAAAGCGCGACACAGATACCGTTCTTCGTGGAATGCGATCAGGGCGGCGAGTTGCGTGTTCAGGCGGTTGCTATGAGCGCCGGAAATGCGCACCTGGCGCGCTTTTTCTGTACCGACGCGGATAATTACAATTTTACGCCCCTGTGTCTGCCGCAGCGCCTGCAACGGCTGGAACAGCAGCAGTCTTTTGTGCTGGCGATGTACCGCCAGCGCGGCGAGCGGGACCAGTGCATGCGCATTCATTCCGCCGCCGATTTCGAGTTTTCCTCAACGCAGGCATTCGCTGCCTTCACGCGATACGCCCTGGACCAATCGGAGCACAGTATTGTCAAGGTGCAGGTGAGTCGTGTTCCAGCGGTAGCGGTATGCAGCAAGAAAGTCGAGGAGGTGTCGCAGCGTCTGCAGTACAAGTCGGAGGCGCAGATGATCGAGCTGCGCGAACGTCTTGAGCGATTGAATTTTGTGGCCTACATGGCGGATGTTACCCAGGAGTTCCGCAACGGTCTCAGCGGATCCGGTGGGGCCACGGGCGATGCTGTCCAGCTTGCTGCATGGGTGGGTAGCGAACGCCGTGATATCACAAGCGGCGCAATAGTCGAACAGCTGGCCTTGTCTGCGGAGAGCCTGCGACCGGAGTTGATTCGTTTCGGCTATGTTGAGCGGCGCCGGGAGGACCGCTACCTGGCTGAGACCCGCGTAGATGTCAAGATCGGCGCCGACAGCTATGAGGGCATGTCCAAGGACATATCGACGCGCGGCATGCGTATTCAGATCGACGCTCAAATCGAAGTAAAAACCGGCATGATGATCAAGGTAGGACTGGTGTCGCTGCAGCAGAAGAAGGCCACCACCAATCTCATGGATATACCCTACCGGGTGGTAAATTGGCGCCAGGAGGAGGAGAGCTGCACTCTGATGCTGGAACGCGTTCTGGGCAGCACCAAGGAAGGACTGAAGGAATTCTTTGTCGAGTTGATCACCAAGAACCAGCACAAACTGGGTGTCGATATCGGCGATATCTGGGGCGCGACCGCGTCCAGGGTCTATGAGGCGGTGCTGGCCGCGAACTCGCCCACGCTACCCTTCTTTCTGGCGCGCGATGCCGAGGGCGGGGCGCATCTCCAGTTTGTCGGTGTGCCGGAGTCAGGTAGCCCGTTGCTGGAGTTTTTTTCCGCGCGGGAGGGGATTGATTTCCGCTGTCTGAACGAGCCCCGTGTCGTCACCGCCCTGTATGATGCCGTCCAGATTCTGTGCCGCCAGGACAAGAGCGCAGAGCAGAGGCCCGCGCCTTTCGAACTCGAGATCTACCTGTACAAGGAATACGACGATCTCAGCGGCGAAGCATTCATCCATACAGCCACCGAAATGGATTTTTCCGGTGACGTTGCACGCGCCGCGTTCCTGAATAAACTGCCCGAATATGCCGACTGGCGTTGCCTCAAGGTTGTGGCGACCTTCATCCAGGCGCTGGATGAAAAAACCCTGGACAGTATGGTCGAGCCGTTTCGATCCCAGTCAAAACACCGTGCCATCAAGTTTTCGGACCTGGTGCATTCCCTGGTCGGATACGGGGAACTGGTCGACATCAGCGAGGAATGGCTGGCGCTGCGCGCCGCAGGGCCCTGATGGCGCTCTGATCTCAAACTCCTTCACGCGGCGTGCACGGGCCCGTTACAATAGCGGTCGTTTTGTAACCGACCCGGAACCGGCATGGCGACTGACAGCACTCTCGAGAGCGTTGAAACGCTCCCCCTGCAGAAATTCACCGAAAAGGCGTATCTGGATTACTCCATGTACGTTATTCTCGACCGCGCGCTTCCGCACCTTGGCGACGGTCTGAAGCCGGTGCAGCGTCGTATCGTGTACGCCATGTCGGAGCTGGGCCTTTCTGCCCGGGCCAAGTACAAGAAGTCTGCGCGTACCGTCGGCGATGTGCTGGGCAAGTACCATCCGCACGGCGACACGGCGTGCTACGAGGCCATGGTTCACATGGCCCAGAGTTTCTCTTTCCGTTACCCGATCGTCGACGGGCAGGGTAACTGGGGGGCGCCCGACGACCCCAAATCCTTCGCGGCAATGCGCTATACCGAGGCGCGACTGGCCCCGTTCGCCGAGGTTCTGCTGGCGGAGCTGGGTGAGGGGACAGTCGACTGGACCACCAATTTCGATGGCACCCTCAAGGAGCCCGTTCTGCTGCCGGCGCGTCTGCCGGCGGTACTGCTCAATGGGGCCACCGGTATTGCGGTTGGTATGGCCACCGACATTCCACCGCACAACCTGCGCGAAGTGTCCAGTGCAGCAATCCACCTGCTGGAGAATCCCAAGGCGAACGTCACCGAGCTGTGTGAGCACATCCAGGGCCCGGATTATCCCACCGGCGGGGAGATCGTTACGCCGCGTGAGGACCTGATCCGCGCCTATGAGGCCGGCAGCGGGAGCCTTCGAATCCGCGCCCGTTACGAGCGCGACAACGGCGATATCATCATCACTGAATTACCCTACCAGGTGTCCGGAGCCAAAGTGCTGGAGCAGATAGCCGCGCAGATGACGGCCCGCAAACTGCCGATGGTTGCAGATCTGCGCGATGAATCCGACCACGAAAATCCCACCCGCCTGGTTATCGTGCCGCGTTCCGGCCGTATCGATGCCGAGGCCCTGATGTCGCACCTGTTCGCGACCACCGATCTGGAACGAAGCTACCGCATCAACCTCAACATGATCGGTCTGGACGGTCGGCCGGCTGTAAAGGATTTGCGCACGCTTCTGAAGGAATGGCTGGAGTTCCGCACCGCGACAGTGACCCGGCGCCTGCAGTATCGCCTGGACAAGGTGCTGGATCGCCTGCACATTCTCGACGGTCTGCTGATTGCCTACCTCAATATCGACGAAGTCATTGCCATTATCCGTAGCGAAGATGAGCCCAAGCCGGTGCTTATGCAGCGCTTCAATCTCAGTGACCGGCAGGCTGAAGAAGTGCTCAACCTGAAACTGCGCAATCTCGCCAAACTCGAGGAAATGAAGATTCGCGGCGAGCAGGACGAACTCAGCGCGGAACGCGACGCGCTGCAGAAAACGCTGGGCTCGAAGAGCCGGCTGCGCACGCTGATAAAGAAGGAAATTGTCGCGGATACAGAGAAATTCGGCGACCAGCGCCGCTCACAGCTGGTCGAACGTGCCGCCGCCCAGGCGCTGGACGAAACCGCCCTGATCGCAAGCGAACCGGTTACCATCGTGCTTTCGGAAAAAGGCTGGGTGCGCGCTGCCAAGGGGCACGAGATCGATGCGGAGGCGCTCAGCTACCGCTCGGGAGACAGGTTCCTGGCGGCAGCGCTGGGGCGCAGCAACCAGCAGGTGGTGTTCCTGGATTCGACCGGGCGCGCGTATACCGCTGCAGCACACAGCCTGCCCTCTGCGCGCGGGCAGGGTGAGCCGCTGACCGGGCGTTTCGCGCCGCCCGACGGTGCGCATTTTGTCGCTGTGATGGCGGGCGACCCGGACAGTCTGTATCTGCTGGCTACCGATGCCGGTTACGGTTTTGTTGCCAGACTGGGCGATTTGCTGGCGCGTACCAAGGGCGGAAAATCGGTGCTGTCGGTGCCGAAGAACGCGCGGGTTCTGGAGCCGGCGCGCGTAACCGATCCGGAAACCGACCGGGTCGCCGCCGTCAATGCGCAGGGACAGCTGCTGGTTATTCCGAGCGCAGAAGTGCCGCGCCTGAATCGCGGCAAAGGCATCAAGATTCAGGGCATCAACCTCAAGAAGCTGGCAAACCGCGAAGAATACATGGTAGGTGTGGTGAGTGTGGCGGCTGATGCCAGTCTGGTGCTGCATGCCGGCAAGCGGCACCTGAGGCTCAAAGCTGCCGATCTCGAGCTGTATCGCGGCGATCGCGGTCGCAAGGGCAAGAAGCTGCCGCGCGGCTTCCAGCGCGTCGAGCGGATGCGCGTGGAATAGCGCTTGAAAAGGCCGCGTTGAACCGCAATATTACCCTGTGTCGGTTCAATCTGGAGTTGTGCAACATATGAAACGCGTGTTCCTGTTTCTGGCCACCAACGTGGCGATCCTGCTGGTGCTCAGCATCGCTCTCCAGGTGCTCGGTATCGAGCGGATTCTGGATCAGCAGGGCGTCGATCTGGACCTCCGCGCGCTGCTGATTTTTTCCGCTGTCCTGGGTATGGGTGGGTCGTTTATTTCGCTGGCCATGTCGAAGTGGTCCGCCAAACGCATGACCGGTGCACAGGTGATAGAGCAGCCGAGCAATGAGAGTGAGGCATGGCTGCTCGCTACCGTGTCGCGTCAGGCGCAGGCGGCCGGCATTCAGATGCCGGAAGTCGCCGTTTACGATGCGCCGGAACTCAATGCCTTCGCCACCGGTATGCGGCGCAACGCTGCGCTGGTCGCGGTCAGTACCGGCTTGCTGCGTAACATGCGCCGCGATGAAGTGGAGGCAGTGCTGGGGCACGAGATCAGTCATGTCGCCAATGGCGACATGGTGACGCTGGGACTGATTCAGGGTGTTGTCAATACCTTCGTCATCTTCCTGTCCCGGGTGATCGGGCACGTGGTGGATCGTGTGGTATTCAAGACCGAGCGCGGCCATGGTCCGGCTTTCCTGATAACGACCATTGTCGCACAGGTGCTGCTCGGCATACTGGCGAGTGCCATCGTGATGTGGTTTTCGCGCTGGCGGGAGTTCCGGGCGGATGCCGGCGGCGCGCAGCTGGCCGGGCGGGAGAAAATGATTGCCGCCCTGCAGCGACTGCAGACAGCATCCGGCCAGGCACCACTGCCTGACCAGTTGGCGGCGTTCGGGATCTCGGGTGGTATGGCCCAGGGGCTGAAGCGGCTGTTTTTGTCGCATCCGCCGCTTCAGGAGCGTATTGCTGCGCTGCAGGCCGACGCGACCGTCGTGAGGCGTTGATGCAAGGCATCAGAGTTGAAAAGAACCCGACCCGGCAGCGCCTGGAACAACTGGGGGTCTTCGAGTGGGGCATCTGGAGCAAGGAGATATCGGTGTTTCCCTGGACCTACGACTGCGACGAGACCTGCTATTTTCTCGCCGGAGACGTGGTGGTCACCCCCGAGGGGGGCGAGCCCCTGGCAATGGGTGAGGGCGACCTGGTCACCTTTCCCGCCGGGCTGTCGTGCACCTGGGATATCCGCCGTGCGGTCCGCAAACACTACCGATTCGACTGAACTCCACAGGCGGCAGCTATTCGGCGGAAAGGTAGGATTTTGCCTCCTCGCCCGGGTCGGGTAGCCCGGCGATGCGCCAGGCTGTCAGGCAGCTGGGAAACAGCATGTGGCCGCAACCGTGTTTCAGGTGCAGTTCGTGGCATAGCCTGGCGGTGGGTGGCGGAACGTGAAAGCGCTGATAGTAGTCCCGCAGCGCATTGAGAAATGCCCAGTGTTGAGGACCCAGTTCTATCAGGCCTTCGCCTCTGGCGAGATGCCGGGCCAGATCCGGTGTCCAGTCCGCGGGATCTCTCAGGAGGCCGTATTCGTCGAACTCCGGTTGTTGCAGTACGTGTTGCATGGCGGCGCCCTCCCGATTTATGCGCTGGCCTGAAGGGCAGTATAGACGGTGCGCGGCAGATCGGCGGCAGGTAGAATAGCCGGCTCATTGAATAAACCCAGGACAGCAAAGACATGCCCCTGATTCGACCCTTCGCCGGTTTGCGTCCGGTGCCCGAACGCGCTCACGAGGTGGTGGCGCCGCCCTACGATGTCCTCAACAGCGCAGAGGCGCGCCAGCGCGCCGCCGGTCGCCCCTGGAGTTTTCTGCACATTTCCAAGGCGGAAATCGACCTCCCCGAGGACACCGATCCCTACGCTGCCGCGGTCTATGCCAAGGCCGCAGAGAACCTGGAAAAAATGATCAGTGCGGGGGTGCTGAAAAGAGACAGTAAACCTTGCTATTACGTGTACCGCTTGAGTATGGGTGACCATGTCCAGACCGGTCTGGTTGCTGCGGCCTCGGTGGCGGACTATGACAGCAACCGGATTCGCAAGCACGAGTTTACCCGGCCGGCGAAGGAGGACGACCGCGTGCGCCAGATCGAGGCGCTGAATGCCCAGACCGGCCCGGTGCTGCTGGCCTATCGTTCGGATCCCGTCGTGGACGGGCTGATCGACGCAGTCACCGTCGGTGCGCCTGAATATGACCTTACGGCGGATGATGAAATCAGGCATACCCTGTGGGTCGTGAGCGATGAGTCAGTCATCGAGCGGCTGAGTAGCGAGTTTGACCGAATGAACGCGTTGTACATCGCCGACGGCCATCATCGTTCAGCAGCGGCGTCCAGAGTGGCGTCCAAGCTGAACGGCGGACCGGAGGCCATGAGCAGTTATTTCCTCTCGGTGATCTTTCCCCACAAACAGATGCAGATCCTCGACTACAACCGTGTGGTCAGGGATCTGAACGGCCTGTCGGCCACTGTGCTGCTGGAAAAAATTGCTGCAGCGTTTGATGTCGAGGGGCAAAACGAGCCGGTAGCTCCGGCCCGCGCGGGTGAGTTTGGCATGTATCTGGATGGGCGCTGGTACCGGCTTTCCATTCATGCCGAGCGCGTGCCGGACGACCCTGTGGCGAGACTGGATGTCAGTGTGCTGGCCGAAAATCTGCTGGAGCCTCTACTGGGAATAAGTGATCCACGTCGCGATCCGCGCATCGATTTCGTTGGCGGTATCCGTGGGCTGGGCGAACTGGAGAAACGTGTCGACAGCGGCGAGATGGCAGTGGCTTTTTCGCTGTTTCCGACCAGCATGGAAGACCTCATGGCGGTCGCGGATGCGAACCAGGTGATGCCTCCCAAGTCGACCTGGTTCGAGCCAAAACTGGCCGATGGACTGGTATCGCACGTGCTTGATTAATTTATGGCCGCGCAGGGCCGGAGTCGCGTCGCAAGCGCCGGAACGGTAACCCAGTGAAACAATGTTGTTAGTTGTTTCGAGGTCTGATCGTCAGGCTGGCACAGCCTTACTCGCCAGGTTGGGTGGCTATTCCGCTGGCGGGCTCTGTTTGTCAGGCGATTTCGCCGGAGAAATCGTAATTCAGCGCTTCGCTGGGTTCCTGCAGGAAATTTCCCTGGATATAGTTGATGCCGCTCTGCCACAGCACCGCCAGGCTGTGCGCGTCCTGCACGTGTGCGGCAATACATTGCTTGTTCATGGAGCTGGCCGTGTCGAGGATCGACTTGACCATCGCCTGGTTATTGTTGTCGGTGGCCAGATTATGAACAAACGAGCTGTCTATCTTGAGGAAATCCACCGGCAGGTGTTTCAGTAACTGGAATGAGTTGGGGCTGGTGCCGAAGTGTTCCAGTGCGCTCTTGCAGTGGAGCTCGTGAATGGTCTTTACAAAGGCTTTCGCGTGTTTCAGGTGCTGTGCGGCGTGTTTTTCGGCGATCTCGAAGATCAATGCATCAGCAGGCAGGCGCGCTTCCTGGATGGATTGCTGGATGAACGCGGTGAGTTCATCATCCAGCAACGTCGCGGCGCAGACCTTGATGAAAAACTGTGTATTTGCGCCCCTGGCGCGGTGTTCCGCGAGCACGGGGATAGCATTCCGGATAACCCAGCGGTCGATTTCCGCGACCTGGCCGGTTTGTTCCGCAATGGATAGAAACTGGCTCGGCAGTATGTGGTCGCCCTCGTCATTCAGCATGCGCAGCAGGACTTCGTATTTTTCGCCCTCATCGCCCTGCAGGCTGACGATTGGCTGGTAGAGAAGCTGGAACTGGTTCTGTTCCAGGGCATCCTTGATCAGCGCGTACATTTGCTGGTCACGTTCCTTGCCGATCTTCTCGTCCACCACAGGGTTGTGCAGATGGATTCTGTTGCCGCCGGACGAGCGGGCGACTTCGCAGGCCAGATCGGCCCGCGATATCACTTCGTGCGCAGAAGGTGTGCTTTCGGCCACGATGCTCATGCCGATACTGCAGGTGGTCGTGATCGACTGTTCTTCCACGTCGGCGATGTGGTTCTCTACTGTCTGGCGCAGTGTTTCGCCCAGCGCCTGGATCGAGGCCGGGTCGCAATCCCGCTGCAGCACGACGAAGGAATGATCCCCGAAGCGGGCGGCGATGTCGCTGTCGCCGGTATGCTCGCGCAGCACTTCTGCAATATCGCGGATTACGACGTCGGCGACGCCGATACCGAATTTGTCCTTGATGTCCTTGAAGTTGTCGACCAGCAGGTAAAGAACGGCCGCACTGCTGGAACCGCTGATAGCATCCGTTACCGCCAGCTCCAGTTCTTCCATGAAGTACTGGCGGTTGAACAGCCCGGTGAGCACATCCTGTTTGCTCAGGTATTTCAGCTTCTGTTCCAATTCCTTGTTCGAGGTGGTCTGGTTGCGAATGATGATCTGCGTGCAGGGCTCGCCGTCGATGCTGGCCGGCGTGAACTCCATTTCAGCATCGAACTTCTTGCCATCCGGCAGCAGGCCGCGTGTTTCCAGCTTGCCCTCCTGGCC
This sequence comes from Gammaproteobacteria bacterium, assembly GCA_020347685.1. Lineage (GTDB taxonomy): Bacteria > Pseudomonadota > Gammaproteobacteria > DSM-19610 > DSM-19610 > Thiogranum. Next base: position 1,705,378 of record CP070738.1, read on the forward strand.
GTCGCCGGTACTGTAATTGCGCAAAAACTCCTTGAACTCCGTGTGATCCTCGGGTGCAACCATGTCCAGAATCGGGGTGCCTTCAATCTCGTCCAGGTTCTCGAAACCGAACATTTCCAGGTAGGAGCTATTGGCAAAAATATGCATGCCTTCATGCACGTAGGAAATTGCGTCGCGGGAGCTTTCCATCAGCATGCGCGCACGCTTTTCGCTTTCGTGGAATTTCAGTTCGAAATTCTGCGCGTTATGGCAGGCCTTGAGCTGGGACATCTCGCGCTTCACTACCAGCTGCAGATGCTCGGGCTGGTCGTAGGAGCACAGATCCGTTGCGCCCAGACGCATGGCTTCGACGATAGAGGATTCATCCCCCGACTCGCCAATCGCTATCAGCGGGATCCCGAGCTGACGCTGTTGCAGCAAAAGGACGACGTCGTCAAGCGAAATGGTCTCCAGCCCGGTCGCGCACAGGACCAGATCGGGAACCTGCTGATCCAGGCATTTTTCGATATCTTCCTGGTCTTCGGCATAGCTCAACCGGGAAGCCTGGCCGGCATTACGCAGAATATTGGCCAGAGATTCAGCGTCGTTGCGTGATTCCTCTACGATGAGCAAACGTAGCGTTTGATCCGTGTCCATGTGCCCGGTGTTCTCCTCACTGATTCCATTTGCCGGCGAAGCCCGGCTGCGCGCTACCTTCTTTTCGGCACTTGTGCCCGGAATCTTTACCGACGCCGGGGTCTTTTGCGCACTGGCGCCCCAACATGTAACTGCTTTTCTGAGCAGGAATTTCCTGCTAGCATGAGGGGAAATAGCGTGACAGACGCGGTTGGGACAGCAGGTAGGGACGGGTTATGCAGCAGATCAAGGTTCGCGCTGAAGCGCCGGACGATTTTCGTGCTATCGATGTCGTTAATCTGAGCGCCTTCGAGGGCGAGGCGGAAGCCCAGTTGATTGGCGAACTACGTTCGTCGCCGGTGTTCATACCGGATTTGTCACTGGTCGCCGAACTCAACAACCGTATTGTCGGTCACGTTGTCCTGTCCAAGGTGCAGCTCAAATCCAGCAAGGGTACCAGCGAAATTCTTGCGTTGGGGCCGATGTCCGTGGTTCCGTCCCAGTCTCATCGCGGAATCGGGTCAGAGCTGATCGAGGCAGCCGTGGCGCGCGCCAAGCCATTGTGTTTTTCCGCAATCGTGGTCGCGGGGCACCCGGATTATTATCAGCGTTTCGGGTTCAGGCCGGCGAAGGAGTGGGGCGTGACCTGTAATCTGCCGATCCCGGAAGATGCGCTCACCGCCATGGAACTGGTTAAGGGTGCGCTGGCAGGTGGTGGCCAGGTAGAGTATCCGGAGCTTTTCAAGGCGCTTTTCTAGGCGCGATTCTGCGTTGCTGCGTCAGCGTACCGTGCGTTGATGCGGCAAGACATCCAGCGTACTCGCTCTCCTGCCGGTGGCGAAGGTTTGGCTCGCTCAGCACCGCAATCAGAGCAGATCCCACACATCGCTGAAATCACCGGGTTTCTGGCGTTTGGAGGTGTGTTTCGGCAGCGCCTGTTCCACCTCGCCCAGTGAGGTGAACTGGAACTGAGCAAAACTGCCGGTATTTTCCACCAGCTTGGTGAGTCTGACGCGAACCAGCCTGCCCTGGCAGTTCGCGATGGCGGTGTCACCGCGTCTGAAGGGTGGAGACGGCAACAGCAGCGTCGCCTGCTGCTGGATCGAGGCGATTTCGGGCAGCAACAGCCCACGCGTGTAGTTTTCGGCAGTCACTTTGCCCTTGTCCGGGCATGCAGCGATCGCTACCGCTCCTGGCGACAACATTTGCACGCCCAGCTCCAGCCCCGGTTTGTCAGCGCACTTCAGCCAGCGAATCACACCCAGTCGCCAATGGAAGGTGTCCGGGTCGCATTCTTCGCGAATACCGAGTAATTCCCCGACTTGTGCCCGGGTCGCTTCCGGGTTGTCCCAGAGCAGGCAGTACCCACCGGCGCTGACATTTACCATCTTCCAGTTCTGGACGCGATGAGTGGTGTCGATCAGTGGTCCGGCCGCGGCTCTGGCAACGGCCAACTCAATGCTGCTTGGCGCAGCCTCGCCTTCCATGCGGTAGTTCATCTCCCAGACGTCAGGCAACTGACCCCGGCGGGATTTCACTTCGTGCGCTGCAAAGTGGGCGCGTCCCGTGAAAGCACCTTCGGGCTGCGAGTGATCCGGTTGTGGGCAAAACTCTGGCGAGCCTGGTGTGTTGTTGAAGGCTGCTTCGCCACTCACGAAATAGTGGACGGAACTGAGTCCGACCGAGACTACAACGTCGGCAGAGTCTTTCACCCGCGCGTAACGCCGTTTCGGCATAACCCCCCATACCAGCATCAGGTGGCGCAGGGTCTGTGCCCCGATATTGACCGGTGGTCGTGAGTCCGGGTTGCGCGTAGCGGCGAGAGTCTGGCGTACCTGGTCTGCAAGCCGCACGGTGTTCAGGGCTCTGCAGGTGCTGCGGTTGGCGCCCGCTTCCCTCAGGACCAGGTAACTGGGCGGCTGATCAGAGTCAAGATTGGTCGAGAACAGGGCAGAACCTTTTTCGCCCACTCGCTGCAGCTCGGCGAAAGGCGCCCACAACTCCAGTGCCTGGTAGATTTGCTCGACTTCGGCCTGACGCAAGCGATACGGGCAGGCCAGCGCCAACAGCAGCATCTGTTTGTAGGCATCCGCGATGGTGGAGCCCTTCCGGCTGCGGGTATGGTCATCCGCGACGGGTGTGTTATGGAGGCCATTGGCTTCTGCATAACGATACAGGGAGTGGATTTCCAGCCAAACCGAATCGGGGTACGACTCGTATACCTGGTATGCCTTCAGGAGCACCGAACCCAGCAGCTTGGTGGCCCGGTGTATGGAGGTAATAAGAAGCTTCCTGTCGCTACGCCCGATGCCGGCAAGCTGCTCCATGACCAGCACCTTGTATCCCGTAGCCAGACTATGGGTGATTTCTCTGCTCAGACGGGCGACTTTCAGATTCTTGTCGGCGAGCGGAAGCGGCTGGCCAACGAAATGCTTCTTCATGTGGTCGGTAACGAACTGGACCGGTTTGCGCAACATCTCGAGTGCCTTGAAACGCTGCTGGGCGGGGATGTCCTGGTGGTTGAGGTCGGTCAAGGCCTCGAACAGCAGCCGGGTGGTTGCGCCGATGTTGGCCATCGGTAAACGGTCAATCCATTCCTTTACGCTGGCCGCTTTGCTGTTGAAAGATCCGTTTTTCGGGGCTGTTCGGTTGGGTACGGAAAGTTGCATGTTCAGTTCGTCCGCTGGATTATCGCATCGGCAGGCACGAGTCCGGCCGTGCTTAGGTCATTCCTG
>CP070738.1:1708827-1712729 GCA_020347685.1 Gammaproteobacteria bacterium
CACGGAGTTTTTCGAAGAGCGTCACGCTAGACAGGGCAAGCCTGTTTTCTTGCACAAGTATACCGGCTGGTCACGCATGAGGTTCTTTAACGGTATCTTTCCGCAGGCTAAGTTCATCCATATCGTCCGGGACGGGCGGGCGGTTGCCAACTCCTGGCTGCAGATGCCCTGGTGGGGCGGTTACAGAGGTCCTGAGAACTGGCTGTGGGGAGAGCTCACGGAACCCTACCGGACCGAGTGGCTGGAGCACGAGCGCTCCTACGTACGTTTGGCGGCCATCGCCTGGAAGCTGTTACTCGATTCCTATGAGAGTGCCGCTCGGGAGCTGCCCCCGGAGCGCTATCTTGAGGTGCGTTACGAGGATTTTCTGGCCGAGCCGCGGGAGACAATGGAAAGGGCGCTGTCGTTTCTGGGTCTGCCGTGGACGGCGGACTTCGAGAAACGCTTTCGCAGGCAAAGAGTCGTGACCTCGCGAAGTCGTGCATTCGAGCGTGATCTGTCGTCACGGCAGTTACAGGAGTTGGAGGCAAGCCTCGCCACCCGGTTGGTCAAATATGGTTATTTGCCGGCGGGTAAACGCATCGAGATAGTCCGATGACGGGGAGCAGGGAATCTGCGCGGCGAAGCCGATTCGGATCGGCCCTGACAGCGTGGCTCCTGGCGCTGGCCACGGCCATCGGTTGGGCGGAGGACAGTTGGTTGCCGGTCAGGTATACGGACCTCGCCACTGTGCCCGGCAGCGTGCTGGATTTATCCTTCCTGGTTTCCGAAGGTCCGGCCGGTCGGCTGGGACGCGTGGTCGTTAACCGGAACGGGCATCTGGCCTTCGCTACCCAGGCGGACCAGCCACAGCGTTTTCTTTGTGCATCCCAGCCGCTCGGGCCGTACGCCGCGCGCGATCTCCCCGGGCAAGAATATATTGATGCCTATGTGCGCCAGTTGCGCATGCACGGATACAACATGGCACGCCTGCCGAGAATAGAACAGCTCCTGATGCGGCATCGCGGAAAGGATTTTGACTGTGATCCGGAGCAACTGGACCGTTTCCAGTATTTGCTCGCAGCGCTGAAACGTGAAGGCATCTACTGGCTGATGTACGGGCTGGCCACCCCGCGAGGTGCCTATGCGGGCGACGTGGTCGAAAGTGTGAGACGGGGCGTTTATTACAATCCGGCCCACCAGCAGCACTGGCGCGAATTGGTCACGCGGCTGTTCACCGCCATCAATCCCCATACCGGGCTGACCACTCTCGACGATCCGGCGCTGGCCGGCATCATTCTGGTCAATGAGGGGGGGCTCAACTTTCAGTTGCGCAAGCAGAGCCAGGTGCCGGCCGAACTCAGGGCGCGCTTCGTTGCCTGGCTGCGCGAACGGTATGGCGACAGCAAAGCGCTGGCGAACGCATGGAAGCCCGACGGTCTGGCGAAGGACGAGTCGCTGGAAAAGGGTGTAATCGCGCTGCCGGAGAGCAACAAGGCGCAGTCACCGCGCATGGCGGATCTGCAGCGTTTCTACCTGGCGCTGGAACAGGAAACGCTGCAGTGGATGACCGAGCATCTTCGCAAGCTCGGCTATCAGGGCCTGATCACGGCTTTCGATAGTGGGGTATCCCTGCAAGCGGACGCCTCCCGCGCGCAACTGGACTGGGTTGATATGCACAGGTATCACGACTACCCGAAGGGCTTTGTGAAGGCGGGCACCAGGCGTCTACAGACGAGTTCGATCTCCGGAGACCTCCGGTACCTGCGCCAGCTGGCCATATCCCGGTTCGGCGGCCGCCCCTACACGGTGAGCGAATACGGGCAGCCGTTTTGGAACGCCTGGCGCCGTGAGTCCGGGCTGACGGCTCCCAGCTACGCCGGTTTCCAGGACTGGGACATGATCTGTCGCATGGCGTCCGCCCCTATAGCGCTAGGCTACGGCGAGACTGGCGGTAAACGCAAGGATGCAGTTTATCCTTTCAGCGTCGGTATGGATCCGATTGGCCGGGCAGCGGAGACGCTGGCCGCACTGTTATTCCTGCGCCGCGACGTGGCGCCCGCACGCTCACGGGTGGGCGTGGTGTTGACCCCGGAGTACGTGTTCGACGTCGCGGCAGGGGTAGGACGCATGCCGCAGGAGGTGAGTAATCTGTCTCTCGTTTCCGGTGTCGGCTTGCTGTGGCAGGACGACAAGTCGCGCCGGTCCGGTGCATCCGGCTGGCAACCCGATGCTCTGATGCGGCCTGATGAAGCGGGATTGAAGCTGTTCACGTCGGGCGACTCCCTGAGCGCGGAGGGGAATGGGGCGCGGGGCGGCTGGTCTACGAGGACCGCTGTATTGAGAAAGGGCGGGATACTGCCCGCTGACAATCGCACCAGTGGCGCGCGGGCTGTGTTTGAGAGCGACACCGGCGAGTTGCTGCTGGAGACCAGGCAGCGGCGCATGCGGGTGGTGACACCGAAGACGGAGGGCGTCGTGTTTGATGGCGGGCTGCCGATAGCGCTGTCTGCGCTCAGGGTGGAGTCGGCGAGTGGGCCCGCGCTGGTGGCGGTGTCTGCGCTGGATGGCCTGCCCCTGAAAGACAGCCGCAGAATGCTGGTGGTGTTCGCGACCGATGCCCTGAACTCCGGCATGCAATTCAAGGAGCCGGAGCGCAAGACGCTGCTGAAACTCGGCAGGCTGCCTGTGTTGCTGCGGGCTGAGAACGCAACCGTGCGTCTCTCACACCGGCGTCCCGGGCAGCTTCGCCTCTATGCCACCGCGCTGAACGGGGAGCGCACGGAGCAGATACCCGTGGAGACGAGCGCGGAGGCGATACGTTTCACCCTCGACACGGGGCGGCTGCAACACGGACCAACCACTTTTTTCGAATTGGTGGACATTAGCGAGTCGATCGCTGCCGGTCAGGTGCCATAGCATGGTCAAGAACTTTCTGATTGTTGGAACGCAGAGAACGGGCAGCAGTGCGCTGGCGGAATGCATTGGCGTACATCCGCTTGTGGCCTGCGGCTGGGAGTGGACGCAGCGAGTACGCTGGCATCGCAAGCTCGAGGTGGCAAAGCGCGCCCTCAAGGGTGATTTTACCTGCCTCGGGAAGGCTGACCACGCTTACATGACCGAGGTGTTCGACGGTCGGCAGATGTGGCTTGGGTTCCGCCGGCTGTTTCGTGCTTCTGACAGGTGGTGGATTCACCCCCGTCTGTGCCCTGCCTTGTGGGTGGACCGGCTGGAGCCCCATCTGCGCTGGCTTGCCAGTCGGCCTGATATCCATGTCATCCATATTGTGCGGCGCGACGGTGCGGAATGGATCAAGTCAAGAGTACTGGCCCGCTCGACCGGGATCCGCTGGGGCAGGAGTTATCCGCAAGGGGCAACAGTGGAAATTCCGCTCAGCGAAGCGGTCGCGCGGCTGCGCGCGAAGGACTGGATCGACGGTCGCCTGGCAACGCTGGCGCACAGCAACCCGTATCTGCAAGTCGGGTATGAGGGTCTGGCACAGGATCCGGACGGCGTGGCGGCCATGGCCCTGCGTTTCCTGAAGTGTGACCCGACCGCTACACCGGTTCGGCCGCGCCGTCTGCAACGGCAGTCAAAGGCGAGTGCGGCCGAGTATGTGCGAAATTACCGCGAACTGGTCGCCGAGCTGGAACGACGTGATTTGTTGACCGCGCAGTTCGCGGGGCTCAGGGGCGCCACGTGAAAAGCACTGGCAGTTCGGGAGGTGCACCCTTGCCGACATTATTATCTATCAATAACCACTATTACCGTCGCGGCGGCGCCGACATCGTGTTCCTCGAACAGAACCGCCTGTTAGAGGAAACGGGCTGGCGGGTGGCGCCCTTCGCAATGCACCACCGGGACAATATCGACACGCCATGGTCACAGTATTTTGTCGACGAGATTGAGTTCGGCGCACGCTA
>CP070738.1:1712829-1717872 GCA_020347685.1 Gammaproteobacteria bacterium
CGGAAAACACGGAAAGCACGGCAATATTTATAGGTTTACTTTAATACTTTCCGAGGCTTCCGTGTCTTCCGTGGCCAGTATTCTGACGTTCCGGCAACTGCAGCTGCAGGCCAGCAACCTGGCGCGGCAGGCGCGTGTCAGCACACGCAGCAGGCAATTTATAGAAATTCTTACTTTCCGTGCTTTCCGTGCTTTCCGTGTTTTCCGTGGCTATATTCCCCGGCAATGACCTGTGGCTGCAGGGCCTCGCGCAGGGCGTCTTCATCGAGCCGGTAGTGGCAGATTTCCCGTTCGTCGTGGCTCAGCACCGGTACCCACTCGTCATAGCGCCGCTGCAAGTCGGGATCCCGGTCCACGTCGACCACGCGCAGCTCGAAGCCCAGACACGGCTGCAGGCCCCGCAGGGCCTGCAGCATGTCGTCACACAAATGGCAGCCCTCGCGGTAATACAGCGTCAGCTCGGGCTGCGACATGCGTTACTTCTTGGGCATTTTCATCGCCAGGAAGATCGGCCCGCCACGGCGCTGCACCAGCACCGCCACCGATTTGCCTGCCGGCAGCTTGTCGATCAGCTGTTCCAGCTCATCGACGTTGTTGACCAGCTTGTTGTCGATGCGCACGATGATATCGCCGTCGCGTATGCCGGCGTCGCCGGCGACGCCCTCGCCGACACGCTCAACCAGAACGCCGCCGTCCAGCTCCAGCTCCTTGCGCTGCTCGGCGGTGAGGTCGGCCGCCTGGACGCCGAGGCGGTTATCGCTGGTGGTCTTGCTCTCCTCGGCCTTGGCGATCTGCTTGTCCTGATCGGGCAGTTCGCCCAGCATCACCCACAGGGTTTGGCGCCGTCCATCGCGCATGACGTCCACCGGCACGCGCTTGCCCACCGGGGTACTGCCCACCACCGGCGGCAGCGCCGAGGAGCTGAGCACCTGCTTGCCATTAAAAGACACAATCACATCACCGACCTGCAGTTTGCCTTCTTCGGCCGGGCTTTCCGGCAGCACTTTCGCCACCAGCGCTCCCTCCGGCTTGCTCATGCCGAACGATTCCGCCAATTCGCGCGTCACGTCCTGGATCAGCACACCCAGCCAGCCACGGCTGACCTTGCCGTGTTCCTTCAGCTGCTGGGCGACATCCATCGCCACCTCGATGGGAATCGAGAACGACAGCCCCATGTAGCCGCCGGTGCGGCTGTAGATCTGCGAGTTCACGCCCACCACTTCGCCGTCCAGATTGAACAGCGGACCGCCGGAGTTGCCCGGATTGATCGCCACGTCGGTCTGGATGAACGGCACATAGTTCTCACGCGGCAGCGCGCGGCCCTTGGCGCTGACGATACCGGCGGTGGCCGACAGTTCGAATCCGAACGGCGAGCCGATGGCCAGCACCCATTCGCCCACCTTCAACTTGTCGGAACGCCCGACGCGCGCCACCGGAAGGTCGTCGGCCTCGATCTTCAGCAGCGCGATGTCGCTGCGCTCGTCCAGCCCGATCACTTCGGCCTTCAGCTCGCGGCGGTCCTCGAGACGCACGATGATTTCATCGGCATCCTTGACCACGTGATTGTTGGTCAACACATAGCCATCTTCTGAAATAATGAAACCGGAGCCCAGCGACTTGGCTTCCCGCTCACGTGGTATGCCGCCACCCGGCTCGCCGAAGAAGTGCTTGAAAAGGTCACCGAACGGCGACCCTTCGGGGAGATCCGGAATTTCCATGCCTTCCGGCAGGTTCATGGATCCGGTGCTGACCTTTTGCGTGGTGCTGATGTTGACCACCGCGTCGCTGGTCTTTTCCACCAGGTCAGTGAAATCCGGCAGGCTGCGCGCCTGCACCTGCACAGCGACCGCCAGCAGCACCACCAGGCACGCCGACAACCAACCCGTTCTCTTTACTGACTTCATAGATACTCCCGATTACTCGATTTCCATCAATTACGCCGCAGGTTTCGCCAGCCGACGCAGCACTACCGGCTGATAATCCGCGCTATGCCTGATGCGGCGCGAAAAAGCACTCAACCACCACAGCCCGCCCGCCAGGCCCGCGATCCCCAGCAGCAGGCTGGCGAGCTCCGCGTTCTGCCACAGGAACTGCCTGGCACCCAGTTCGCCAATTACGGCGCCCAAAAGCAGCATAGCGACCGGTACCGCATAAACCGCAAGTGAGCCTCGCACTACCGCCTGTTCGCGGATCCCGATCACCACGCGATCACCCACGCCGAGCGGAATATGACTCAGGGCGCGCACCCGGCTGCGGCGCTGGCCCAGCACCTTTGCCAGGGCAGCACTCCCACAACCCTTGTTCACCGCGCAGGAGGAACAGCTCGAGCGGCGCTCGGTCTCCACCCACACCTCGGAGCCTTGCACGGCGACAACCTGGGCGGTCTCTTCCAGCATCGTGTGACGCTCAGCGCTGCCGCACCGATGCACCGATCAGCTCGACCGTCTGGCGCGGTACTTCACCGACCACGGTGACGTAGTGACCGGACACCATGGTGCCATAGGCGTTGAGTGCACCGCGATGTGTTACGCCGCTGTAGTTATCCTGCGCTTGCTGCGATTTCTCGATATACACAGACACGCTGGCCAGGCCATCGCTATACACCCAGTGTTCCACCCCGGAGTCCTGCGCGGACAGCTGGTGCCAGCTGTGATCGGTCAGCATGAACCCGGCCGGTACCCGCAGCACCTTCCAGCGCGAATTGACCGCACCGTCGCTGCGCGCCGGCTGCTGCTCCGGCTGATGCCTTAAGGTGAATCCCGCGTCGCTGAGGTCCGGCAGCAGAACGTCAGGGTCGATGCGGTCCGGAAACTCGATGGAGGTGAACATGACCTGTTCGATGACCTCGCCGCGCGGATCGGTCAGCTCCAGGCTCAGCAACAGGTGGCTGTCCTCGTGTACACACAGCCGGCGTCCGTAACGGAAGGCATCGCGCGGTTTCACCTCGACCAGCCGGCAGGCCAGCCCGGCGACCCGGTCCTCGCCGAGCACTTCGAAGCTGTAGCTCTGCTCCAGCTGCATAAGCTCGCGCGGGAAACTGACCGGAAATGCGGTGCGCGGAAGACTCTTGTTCACCATCACCGCCTGCCGGTCCCCGAGTATACAGGTAACTTCCTGATTGTCGCGCAGCACTTCGCGCCTGGGGCCGGTGAGCGAGAACAGCCGTTCGCGTTCGCCCTCGGCGTCCATGGCGTGTACCACGTGCATGGCTTCCAGGCGCCCCTGGTGCTGGTAGACAAAGGTACCGGAGTAGTTGAGCGAGCGGGCTGCCATGGACATGCGCTCCAGCCAGTCGCGGGCATTCGATTCCGCCAACGCACCGGCACATGCCGGCGCACTCAGCAGGGCAGCGATAAGGGAAACAAGCGCGCGGGTCATTACTACTCGTTGTCGAATCCTACAATTCGCACATACGGCATCACACCCTGCACAGCGCGGTTGGCAGCGTACTCACTGTGGTTCACCAGGTAGCCGGACAAGCGTTCGTCGATGCGCGGCTCGATGCGGTCCCACTGTCCGTCCTGCGCGCCGCCGACAGGCGCCACGGGCCGCACTGCGTCACCGGAGGCGAGCACCGGCACGCTCTCGGTACCGGAATCGCGCAGCGTGGTGATACCGAGCAAGGCCAGCAACGCAACCGATGCTGCCACGCCGACACCCGCAAGCGGCTTCCAGTGGCGGGCGCTGCGCTGCGCCGACCGGCCCGGCAGCGGCTCGATCACGGTTTCATGCTCGACGACTTCCCTTACCCGTCGGGCAACATCGAGCGAGCTGATTTTTCCGTCCCCACGCAGCACTTCACCGATCAGCTGGTAACGCCCCAGGCACTCACGCAGTTCAACGTCGCGCTGCAGGCGCCCCAACAGCAGGGGTCGTTCCAGGTCACTCAGCTCGTCGTCGATCAGGGCGGAAAGCTGTTCGCGGATCTCATCACTCATTGGTCCATACCCGTATCCGTTTAATCCAGCAGGGGCCGAATGCGCCGTTCAATCGCATCCCGGGCCCTGAAAATTCTCGATCGCACCGTGCCGATCGGGCACTCCATGGCGGCGGCTATCTCGTCGTAACTCAGGCCGTCCAGTTCCCGCAGCACGATCGCGGTGCGCAATTCCTCCGGTAATTCGTCGATGGCGGCCTGTATGGTTGTTGCCAGCTCGCTGCTCAGCGCCAGGCGTTCCGGCGTTGCATATTCTTTCAGACCCGAATCCGCTTCGAATTGTTCCGCGTCCTGCGCGTCCACGTCGTCGCCTGGGGGTCGCCGGCTGGAAGCGACCAGGTGGTTCTTGGCGGTGTTGATCGCGATGCGATACAGCCAGGTATAGAACGCGCTGTCACCACGGAAATTCGGCAGCGCGCGGTAGGCCTTTATAAATGCCTCCTGGGCCACGTCGAGGACTTCGCTTGGATCGCGAATGTAGCGGCTGATTACGTTGACCAGCTTGTGTTCATAGCGGCGTACCAGGATGTCGAAGGCACCCTTTTCCCCCCGCTGGACGCGCTCGACCAGCTCCTGGTCCAGGTTTCTCTCGCCCATCCGGGCTATCCCCTCGATTTCCCGGAGAGCGTGCATACCTGGAGTAGACCGGGAAATGCCCGGAGAGTTCGCCAGCAGCGCCTGTTTGGAGTAGATTTAGCGGACAAAGGTCTTTAGCGTGAACACGTTAACGGGGCTAAACGATACCCGATCCGGGGAACCGGCCACAAGCAATGCATACTCAGCACCAATATGATGTGCTCATCATCGGCAGCGGCGCGGCCGGCCTGACACTGGCGCTGCGGCTGGCCAAGGGCACCCGTATCGCGGTTCTGGCCAAGGGGCCGATTGAGGAAGGCAACACCTATTACGCCCAGGGCGGCATTTCCGCGGTGCTGGACCGGGAGGACTCCATCGAGTCGCATATCGCCGATACCATGGATGCCGGCGCCGGCCTGTGCCACCCGGAGGTGGTGCGCTACACCGTGGAGCACGGCCCCCAGGCGGTGCAATGGCTGGTCGACCTCGGTGTGCCGTTCACCCGCCACAAGGCCAAGGGCGCCAACAGC
>CP070738.1:1717972-1733721 GCA_020347685.1 Gammaproteobacteria bacterium
TTCCCTACCACGGTGGCAACACTGTACTGGCGCGGAACCCGCCCGCGGGCCTGCCTGGTTTCGATCCTGGCTGGAGAAGCGCTGCTGGTCGGTTTTGCCACCGGAGCGATTCCCGCAGCATTCGCTCTGGGCTTCCTGCCGGTTATTCCGATTGTGCTGGTTACCAGCGCCATCGTTGTGCTGGGTTCACTGGCGGGCAGGCGCCCGGCCGGGCAGCAGGCATGGTAGCCACCACGCTGGCCATCCAGCGTCACCAGACCGCGCTGCGCGAATGCGCCCGCTGCCCCGCGATGGTCGGACGCCCGGTCACCGGTGCGCCGGTGCGCTCACCGGTCCTGCTGGTCGGCCAGGCACCCGGCGCCAGGGAAGTCGAGGTACACCGGCCGTTTGCCTGGACGGCGGGCAAGACGCTGTTCGGCTGGTTCGGCGCGATCGGCCTCGACGAACAGGCATTCCGCAGCCGCGTCTACATGGCTGCCGTGTGCCGCTGCTTCCCCGGCAAGAACCCGCGCGGCGGGGACCGCGTACCGAACCGCGAAGAAATCGCACACTGCCGCCACTGGCTGCAAAGGGAACTGCGCCTGTTGCAGCCACAGCTGCTGCTGCCGGTCGGGAAACTCGCCATTCAGCAGTTCATGCCGGTGGCGAAGCTCGATGCCGTGATCGGCCGGGAGTACCGCCTGGACCTGGAGACCGGCAGTCTGGACGTCATTCCGCTGCCTCACCCGTCCGGCGCTTCCACCTGGCACCGCACCGAACCCGGTAGATCACTGCTGCAACAGGCATTGGGTCTGGTGGCGGCTCATCGTGCCTGGAAAACCCTGCTGCAGCCGACGAGCTAAGGCGCCGGCAGCGCCGCGGTGCCCGCGCCCGACCCTGAACCAATCGCTGTCCGGCAGGTCAAAATCGGGGCGGATTTGCGCGTCCGGAACCCTCGGGAGGATATGTCATGACTCACTCCGTGGAAGGCAATGTGGCCGAAGTACTGAGCCAGGGTGATGCCCATGTGCACGAGCGCTGGGTGGATGATTTCGACAACGTATGGGAAGTCAAGGAAGATCGCGAGGGCTTGCGCCTCGATGCGGTGGACGGCAACGCGACCATCCCGTACTGGACCACCTATGTGGTCCGGCTGCCGGGTTTGCACCGCCTGTAAAGTCACGCTCGCGCCTGCCGCGGCGGTCGGACCGGTGCCTCAGCTGGAGTAACGCACCGCGTCGACCCGCATGCACAGGTCGACGGCATCGTCAGCGAATTTCGGCACCGCCTGCATGCCGAACTCGGACGGGCGGACGGTGGCGGTCGCCTTGACCTGCACCTTCTCGGCATGCTCGACGGCTGCGCCGTCGGATCCGATCAGCTCCACGCTGAACACGACGGGTCGCGTGACCCCGCGCAGGGTGAGTTCCCCGTGCAGCATACCGCGGCTGGGGCTGCTCCAGCGCAGACCGGTGCTCACAAACAGAATTTCCGGAAAGTTTTCAACGTCGAAAAAACTTTCGCTCTTGAGCAGGTGCCCGAGCAGCGAGCGCTCGGTGCTGAGGCTGTCGACATCGACCCGCACCAGCGCCTGGCCGTAGCCGGCTTGACTGGCGCCCAGCAGCGAAACGCCGCCCTGGAAGGCGGTGAATTCTGCCTCGATGCGCCCGACAGCGCTGTGGGCGCAGAACCCGACGCTGGAAGTCGAGGACTGGATTCGGTACAGTCCGCCCTGTTCCGCCGCCGCAAGCATCATGGCGACCAGTGATTGATCCACACTGCTGTTCTTGAACGGGGCGCACAGGTCGTCCGGTTCCCCGGCCCAGCTTGCCGTCTGGCCCAGCATGGCGATTCCCGCCATTGCTGCGCCTGAAAAACATCTCCGAATACGCACCTCGACCGCTCCTCGTCAGCTGTATATCAGAGGCCTCTAATATATTAGTGAACTCTAATATTCCTATGCGCCCCTGTCAAACACGATTGCCGCCCCCATGGGCGCTGACGGGAACCGGCATGGCATCGGCGTCCAAGTGAAACCTTGCTGTCGCCCCGTCGCTCAGACTACAGTAGGCGGGCACACCCCGTTCGCGGCCTGGCCCCTGCCGGCGGCGCAGGCCGAAGCACGGTACCGCACTTGGACCGGATGTTTTGGCGTCGGAGAGAGACTCGCCCATCCGCACCCCCCATGGTTGGTTGCACAACACTAAGGAGACTAACAATGCGTAACACACTAGTGGTTGCAGGTCTTATTTCCCTGTCGGTTCTGCCCGGGCTGGCTTCATCGCAAGCGCTTCCCGGGCCCGGCGCTCCCCCCCCGGCTGTGCCGCCGCCCGGCGCTACCCCCGAACAAGTCGAAGCGCAACGACAAGCCATCGAAGCGCAGCAGAAGGCACAACAGGAAGCCTTCCAGGCTCAACAGCAGGCACACCAGGAGGCCATGCAGAAAGCTCAGCAGGAAGCGATGCAACGCCAGCAGGAGGCGATTCAGGCCCAGCAGCAGGCTCAGCAGGAGGCGATGCAGCGCCAGCAGCAAGCCATCGAGGCACAACAGCGCGCCCAGCAGGAGGCGATGCAGCGTCAACAGGAGGCGCAGCAGGCGGCCATGCAACAGCAGCCGAGCCCCGCAGAGGTTCAGGAGGAGGCCATGAAACGCCAGGAAGAGGCCTTCAATCTGCAGCTGAAAGCCCACAAAGAAGCCATGCAGCACCAGAGCAACACGTTCCAGGCGCAGCAGAAGGCCGAGCGCGAGGCTTTCGAAGCCAATCAGAAAGCCCAGCGCGAGGCGTTCGAGGCTCAGCAGAAGTCGCAGCGGGACGCTTTCCAGGCACAGCAGAAAGCCCAGGACGACTCCATGCAGCGCCAGCAGGAAGCCTTCAAGGCCCAGAGGAAGGCCGCCGCGGACTACTACAGACAGCTGGAAGAGCAACGCAAGGCGATGCAGCAACAATAGGCTCTCGCCCCCGGGCCACGGCGTCCAGACCGGCGACGCGCACAGGGAGGTGCAGCCGTGCTTTGTCAGTCCCCGGCCGTCAATGTGGCCGTGCGGTTTGTTTCGCGCGCCGACAGCGGCGCGCAGCAAGGTCCGCGCAGTTCGCTTCTGGAACGGCCAAATGTCGAGTGTTCTAACATTTTTCTCGCAGCAACAGAATTCTGCGGACTCGTAACCTATTGTAATTGAAATATCGAGCGACCTGTGCGTCGGTAATATTTACACATAAGGTTGATCGAGTCCGACCTTGACAGATTAACTCACTGATTCCCTGAGAAAATGCCGACCTGGCCCGATTTCTGCGTCTATCCTGCTACCGTGAGATAGAAGAGGCAGAAGACATTATGAAACTGCTCGAAAGCGATGTGGCCCTGATCACGATTCTAACGTTGTTATTGTTTTCCCTGGTTAAATTCCAGGATGCCGTGGGGGATACCGGTACCGCCGCGGAAAGCCGCAGCGACAACACGGTCGAACGGGCCCCCTGACCGAGGCGTGCCGACCCATCCGGCTGCCGGCAGCCCGGCTGGCCGAGCGGCGCAGCAGTGGTAAGATGTGCCTCGCGGGTTAACTGCAGTACTTACAACGCGGGGATGAGGTCCGGACCATGCGAGCGATGCGCGCGCTCTGGCCGACCTGCCTGATTGCAACGATTCTTCCGCTGACCGTCAGCTTCGCCGGCGACGTTGCAGAGCCGAAAGAAAGCTATTTCGACTGGCAGGTCGACAACTATGCAATCAATGAGCCCCTTGGTGGACTGACGGGCGTGGCCGCGCGTGGCCGCGAGATCGCCGGTGACCAGTTACGCGGCAACTGCGTGGCGTGTCACCAGCTGCCCATTCCCGAGCAGCCTTTTCACGGCAACCTCGGCCCGCCGCTGGCCGGCGTCGCATCGCGCCAGACGGTGGGCATGCTGCGTCTGCATGTGGTCGATCAGACACGCTTCAATCCCGAAACCGTGATGCCCGGTTATTACCGACGGGCCGCGCAACTCAACCGTGTCGCACGCGAACTCGAGGGTCGGACGTTTCTGACGGCACAGGAAATCGAGGATGTCGTTGCCTACCTGGCGACCCTGAAATGAAACCGGCACCGCTGCCATGAAAACACCGTCCGCCCCAGCCTTTCTGTTTTCTGCCTTGTTGCTGGTTGCCGAGCTCCCGGTCGAGGCGCAGCAGCCGGTATCCGGCTATGACTATCTGACACCCGAAATGCAGGCCATGCAGGACGATCCGTTCGGCAACCCGGGCATGATGGCCGTCGAGGGGGGTGCCGAACTGTTTGCCGCGCCCGCGGCGAACGGAAAATCCTGCGCCTCCTGTCACGGTGCCGACGGCGAAAAGCTCGATGTCCAGCGCATCGCCCGATACCCGGTGTACAGCGCCGAGCTGAAACAACCCGTTACCCTGCGTGGGCAGATCATTGCGTGCCGCAACAGCCGGCTCGGCGGTCCGCCCCTGGAGTATGCGAGCGAGACAGCGCTGCTACTGGAGACTTTCGTTCGTCACCTGGCGCAGGGAGCAACGGTCAACGTGGACGTCAGCGGCGCGCTGGCGCCCTACTATGCGGCGGGAGAAAAACTGTTCCGCACCCGCTACGGGCAGGTGGATGTCGCCTGTCATCAGTGCCACGACTACCACGCGGGCCAGCAGTTCCGCGGCCAGGTACTCACTCAGGGGCAGAGCAACGGCTTTCCGGTATACCGTTTCACGGCAGGACAGATGGTCGGACTGCAGGAACGGTTCACGGAGTGTCTTTCGAAGTTGCGCGCGGAACCCTTTGCTCCAGGCTCGGAGGAATACATCGCCCTGGAGGTGTTCATGAACGCGCGCAGCAATGGACTGAAAATCGAAACCCCGGCGATCCGTTACTGATTAGCGGGCTTCTCCTTGCCGGGTTTCCCGCTGTTCAGTACGGGCGCCCTGCGCTGGCGGTTGCCAGGCGCTGGCGTTGATCTTCCAACTCGGCCTCCAGGAACGGGATCTCGGCTTTGGTCGCGGCCCGCTCTTCCTCCAGCTTGCGCAGTTCATCCAGCAGCACCACACGCTGTTCAGTGGGCATCTCGCCGGTTACCAGGTCGATACCGGTATCGCGCAGGTCCACTTCGATATCAGCGATACGCTTGTGCTTGTAGTTCAGCGTACGCTGCAGGCGTCGGACTTCGGTCTCCAGGACATGGATCTCACGGCCATGGCCGTAGGCCTGGAGGAAGACTGTCTCCAGCCCGGCAGGACAGATACCGCCGTACTTACCGCCTGAGCGGCCCAGCCGGTAGGCGTTACCGGGTTGGCAGTAGCTCTGCACGCCCTGCTCCCAGCCGCTGCGGTACGCATCGAGGTTCAGGGCCACGTTGTGCTCGGCGCAATCCTTGCGGTGCTCGGCGATGCGCGACTGTGGCAGTCCCCGCACGCCGTCCTCGTAGCCGATGGTGCGCCAATCGGCGAGCTGACACTCTTCCTTCGACAGGCCGGAGGCACAGCCGGTAATCAATACTGCCAGCGCCAGTGAGACCAGCGCCTGAGGGCGATAAGGGGTGGCGGTTTTCGCTCGCATGACAAAATCTCCGTCGCAACCGGTCATTAGTACAAGGCGACCGTGATGCAGGAAACGCTCCCTGCTATCAGGGCTCCTATCGGCACTCCTGGAGCGAAGCTGAACCGATGTGGGGGGCGATGCCGCGGGCCCGGCGGCCCCGCGCCTAAACCCAGCGACACCCGGCGCCTGCGGCACCGGCACAACGCCGGTGTGACACCCGCTTTGGGCACGGCCGGCGCTGAAAAAATGTCGGTTCTGGCTTGCCCGTATTCTGAGGTATCATCCGCTGGCCGCGCCGCAAGGCGACCCTCAGGAGTGCGGGCAACAGCAGCCGATTTCCGGACACGACGATGAAGGAATCCTGGAAAGACAGTATCTACCGGCAGCGCGAGGAACTGGCGCGGATGCTCCATGATCCCCTGGCGCGGCTGGCGGAACGCTGCGCGCCGGCCTGGGCGAAACGCGAGGCCCTCAATGCGGTGCTGGTCGAGGGTTTCTCCAGCATCCCCTATTGCACCTATCTGTACGTGGTTGACAACGACGGCGTGCAGCTCAGCGACAACGTTGGCAAGGCGGGGCTGGTGAAGGGGCACTACCGCCGCGACCGCTCCGATCGCCCCTATATGCGGGAGCCGGTGCCGGTGTGGGGGTTCCTGTTGTCCGATGCCTATATCAGCCTGTCGGCCAACCGGCCGTCCCTGACCGCGTTGCAGGTCGTTGGTCCGGCCGAGCATCCGCTGGGTTACCTGGGCGCGGATTTCGACCTGCGCAGCCTGCCGGTGACCTCGGAACTGTACGAGGAGCCGGGTGAGTGGCGCCAGGTCAAGGGCGACCCGGCCATTCGCGGCACCCTGTTTCAGCAGACGCGCGCCGAGAGTCCCATGGACCGCAATCTGGACCGGGCTTTGTCGATCCTGGAAGAATTACTGACCCAGCGCGGCATTTTCCAGTGTCAGATTCATTTTTCCAGCAGCCAGGCCACGATCTGGATGGTGGACGATCCGTTCCGTTATCGAATACTGGATCACGAAGCGCTGACCGACCCTGACATCTGTCTGGTGTACCCGGGACGGGACTATCCGCCCGACGCCGCGATACCGCAGCAGGACGTGGGCCGTGTGCTGCACACCATGGCGGCGCTGCGCGGGGCCGACGAGACGATCTATCTGCGGACCGCATCCATCAATATCTTCAACGGCATGGTGAGCCTGACTTTTTCATGCGACGGTTCGCACTATATGCGTTATGATGAGCTGTTAAATAAAGATATCTCGTTCTGGTTCGGGACGCGAAAGAGAGAAAATGCGGCTGGAGCGGGGTCACTGCAACAGGGACCGCCGGTTTCACTCTGACTTTGTTCGATTTTTCTGATTTCTCCACAAGGAGGTAGACAGTATGCCCGAAATCAAACACCCCAGCGTCAAAGCGGACAGCGTGCAGCGCAATGTCGCCGGCGTGGCGCCGGAAGCGCCAAGCCGCAAAACCGCGAAGAAAAAGGCCGCTGCCCCGGCAAAGAAGAGGGTCACCAGAAAAAAGGCCGCTGCAGGGGAGAAGAAACCGCCAGCGGCCGGCAAGGCCCCCCGCGGTGCTGCCGCGGCCACGGCATCCGCCAGCGTAGCGCCCGCGGCGTCTGTTCCCAAGACCAATCCGGGGTCGAAACCCGCCCTGTCCGGCGATGCGCGTCAGCGCATGATCAGCGAGGCCGCTTATCTGATTTCCCTGAAACGTCATGCTGGCGCGGCTGGACCTGAGGCGGACTGGCTGTTTGCCGAAACCGTCATCGACATGGTGTTCGATAGAGGGGATTGAATGCGCACGGCTGCTTCAACGGGTTCTAAACCAACTGACGCAACGTGCGTTGCTCCGGGACCCTGCAATCTGCCCGCTATCGCATTCGGACCACGCAGCCCGAAGTAGCACCCAGCGCAAGGGACCGGTAGTATCCCGGTCCCTCTGGTCTGCCCGTCAGACTAGTAGTTACCTTCGCGAAGCGCGGATGGTGATTTTCGCCACCGGGTTACGCCAGTCGTGCGCGGAGGGGATCAGATCGCCACCGCCCTGGATGCCCGGATGAATGTAGACGTAGCCTTCACCCGGCGCCGGATTGTAACCCTCCCCGGCGCACACGAAGGGAGGCCCCGGAATACTCACGCAGAGCTCGTCGTTGTCCTCAGTCCCGGCGTCATAGGCCGGCGACACCACGCTGAGCGATCCGCGACCGGAAGGTCCGGCAATGCCGTTGACCGCAAAGAATCCGTCATTGGTCGGCACCAGCATGGCGGCGACGCTGACATGCCGGTTCCTTCCATTCATGGCCACTTCCAGGGTAACGGACGCTCCGGGTGGCAGCACGTCGGCTGCGGTTACCACCTCGAGCGCACCGCCGGCCTCCAGAGCTAGACTCAGCGGGCCGGTGTCGCCGCCTTCGGCGAGCATCGCGAGCTCCGCGCTCGCGCCGCTTCCCAGTTGAAAAAGCTTCACTCCAGCGGCATGGGAAGCGACCATGATCGGTGTAAAAATCTCACCCTTGGTGATGTTTGTTACCGTCACCTCGTATGTCCTGTCCCCAGCGTCATCTGCAACGGCATTCGTGGCGCTTAAAAGCAGTGCCGATACAATCACGCTGTTCAGTCCGTTTCGCCAATCCATCATGGTTTGATCCTCCCGGGGCAAGCCCCATCTGTGTTAACGTTTATCAAAGGTATTCGGAGGACCCACTCTAGCGAGCCGGTGTAACAAACGGTTAAGGAGAGTATGAAGATTGTGTAAAGAAGACAGCGCCTGCGTTCAGCCCGGCAGTCTGAACCATACCCTTACGCCATTGGGGCTGTTCTCGGCTCCCACTTCGCCGCCGTGCGCCTCCACCAGCTGCTTTACAATGGCGAGCCCGATGCCGGCACCCCCGCTGTCGCGTGAACGCGATTTGTCGGGCCGGTAGAAACGTTCGAACATCAGCGACAGTTCGCGCTCGGGAATCTTTTCTCCGCTATTCTCCACGCTGATCTCGAGCCCATCCCGGGCCGCTTGCGTGGCGATGCGCACCGTTCCCCCACGGGGAACATAGCGGCACGCGTTCTGCACCAGATTGCTGATAACCTGCAACAGCTTGTCCGGGTCTCCCTTCACCGTGGGTGCACCGGACGCCACAGCTGTTTCGATGCGGATGCGTTTGTCGCTGAATTGCGGCTGGTATAGCCGGCTGACCTGTTCCACCAGTTCCCCGAAATCGACATCGGCGCGATTCACATGCCCCTTGGCGGCATCGGCGCGCGCCAGTCGTTGCAGATCCTCGACCAGCTGAATGAGCCGCAAGACTTCGCCATGCAACAGCTCGATCGTCTCCGCCGAGACCGACACTACGCTGTCCTGCATTGCTTCCAGGTAACCGCGGATATTGGTGAGCGGCGTGCGCAGTTCGTGCGCGACATCAACCACCATATTGCGGCGCAGTTCTTCCAGGCGCTGCAGACTGTCAGCCATGCGGTTAAACGTGAGGCCGAGACGCCCGATTTCATCATTTGCGCAGTACCCGACCCGGGTAGTGTAGTCACCGGCCGCGAACGTGGTGATCACAGCGCCCATTTCGGACAGTGGCCGGAGCACCCTGCGGGTGAGCAAAAAACCCATGCCGATCGCAGCGATCACGCCAATTAGACTGGCAATAACGAGGTAGCGGTGAACCGATGCCAGGAACATGCCGTGGGTGTCGGTCGGCGAAATGTGGTACTGCTCCATCAGGGCGCTGAAGTAGTCCGCTGCCAGATAATCCACGGCCAGCCAGACGCAAACAATGACGATGGTGATCACCACCAGGTTGATTGCCAGGAGCTTGATGATCAGAGGATATTTCAAGGCGCAATCAGACCCCGTGCGCGGAGCTGAAGTGGTAGCCAATGCCCCGCTTGGTCAGGATGTACTCGGGACGGGATGGATCGGGCTCGATCTTTTGCCGTAAATGACCGATGTGCACATCGATCACGCGGTCACCTACCACGGGGCCCCGAAGATATAGGCGACTCAGTAATTCTTCCCGGGTGAACACCCGTCCGGGCGCTTTCATCAAGGCAAACAGAAGAGAAAATTCCGACGCGGTGAGCGAAACCGGCTGGTCGGCGATGCGGACTTCGTACCTGTCGGGTTCCAGCGAAATCGAACCGCAGGTGAGTGTGGACCGCTGTGGAACCTGGCGCACCGCGCTGCGGCGCAAAATCGCCTTGACACGCTCCACCACCTCGCGGGGACTGAACGGTTTTACCACGTAATCATCCGCACCGAGCGAAAAGCCCCGGATGCGGTCCGCTTCCTGTTCCAGCGCGGTCAGCATCATGATGGGGACTTCGGACGAGTCGCGGATCCGCCGACACACCTCCCAGCCATCGATCGCCGGCAGCATCAGATCCAGAATAACCAGGCTCGGTGACTGCGCTTTCACCCTCCGCAACGCTTCGTTGCCGTCCGGCGCGATGGTGGTGGCAAAGCCGTCCCGTTGCAGATACTTGCTCAACAGCGCTGCTATGTTTCTGTTGTCTTCGGCGATCAGAATGGGGCCGCAGCCCCGGAACCCCTGCATCGTTACTTCCCCCCGCCGCTTCCCGGCCAGTGCGACATCCGCTGCCTGTACCGGACGCCTCCCCAAATCAGACGCGCATCGCGCTACGCATGGTATTTCCGGAACAGGCTCGTTCAACTAGACCACGGTCAGGGGCGATTGTTCCCCGCCCGGCGCCACCGCAGCAGCGACCGCCAAAACCGCCCGTACCTGCCGGCATCCACGCATCCGCACACCTGCCCAGCGGCCATCTTGAGCTGCCGAAGCAGATACGCGAAACTATGGCCGGTACCTGTGCAGACCGACGGCGACCGGGCCAGCGGCGCCCCATGCGCTGCATCAAGCCCGAGCAACCCGCGCGTATGCCGCGGTGACCAGGGCATGATCGGCAGGCGGGAGTCAAGGATATCAATCAGTAACTATGAGTGCGGAAACCTATGTGGCCGCGCTCGGCATTATCCTGGCCGCCTATTTCCTCCGTGGCATCACCGGCTTCGGCTCGGGGCTTATCGCTGTCCCGTTGCTCGCTCATTTTCTGCCACTGCAGACTGTTGTGCCGCTGGTGCTGGTGCTGGACTTCAGCGCGTCGCTGGTGCTTAGCCGATACACCCGCGCACAGGTTCGCTGGGACGAGATACGGCCGCTGCTTCCCACCAGCCTGATCGGTATCGTGGCGGGAGTCAGTCTACTGGTTAATCTGCCCCGCGAGCCGCTGTTGACCAGTCTCGCCGTATTCGTTCTGTTCTTTGCGCTGCGTTACCTGCTCAACATTCACGGCGAGCGGCGCATATCGCGCCTGTGGGCGTTGCCAGCCGGATTTGCCGGCGGTCTGATCAGCGCACTGTTCGGCACCGGCGGGCCGCCCTACGTCATCTACCTGTCGCACCGCACGACTGAACGATCCGCATTGCGGGCAACCTTCTCGGGCCTGTTCATGCTCGACGGCGCGCTGCGCATCCTGGCTTTTCTGGGCACCGGTCTGCTGGCAAGCGACCTGTTGCCTTCCATCGCGTTGTCCATTCCGGTTATGGCGGCCGGTCTGTACCTCGGCAACAAGGTCCACCTCGGCATCAGCAACCGGCAGACGCTGAGCCTGATCGGCGCCTTGCTGCTGGTCAGCGGGGCTTCCCTGTTGTGGAAAGTGTGGGGCTAGTGTACCTCGTTACTCATATTGACCCATTCAGAGCGCCATCCCGAGGTAAGGCACCAACCGTAGGCGCTTTGGGCGAGGCGCGATCCGCAGCCGGGTCGCAGTACGAACGACAGGCTATTTCCTGTTCCCGCACTTGTACACCGCGAAAGTCTGCGTACCGTCCACGATCTCCGAGGTCGGCACCACCGTGTCACCGCCCAGTTGGGCGGCGCTGTTGCGCGCCAGGGTAGCGAGTTCTTCTGCAACCGTGGTGTAGCCGCGCCGCACACCGGCGACCTTGTCCAGCACCGAAACCTGGGTGCTGCCAGCTTCTCTACAGCCGGTCACCTCTGCGGCGCTGGCTACCCGGACCTCGGCACCCGAGGCAGTGGGCTTTACCCAGGCGCAGGCCTGCAGCAGCGCAATGACAACCACAACCGCGGTGACATCCGGCAAGCGTTTCATTGTCGTGACCTCCATCTTGGCCTCTTCACATTCAGCAGTTTCGACCGGCGCCAAGTGTATTCAGACCGGCGGGCAATTGACAGCGCATCCTGCAAACGCGCGCAGCAATCCGGTACCCGCCGCCCGGGCAATCAGTGCCGGTCCACACCGATATCAGCGCACCGGCCGCGTCAGGATCATAAAATCGTAGGGTTCGAGTTCCAGCGAGTGTGCGGCCACAATGGTGCGCCCGGCCACCAGGTCCACCACGCTCTTGCGCAGGCCGAGCAGACGCAGGTGGCGGCCTGCGATGGTCTGCGGCTGCGCCGAGAAACTGGCCAGTACCAGTACGCTGTGGTCGCCATTGGTACAGAAATAGCCGAACACATGCTCGTTGCCGCTATCGACGATCTCGGTTTCCGCCCGGTTGAATGCCAGGTTCTGCTGACGGATCTGAATGAGCCGCAGCAGGCCCTGGTAGATGCGCCCCTGCACGGTCCCGGCATTACGGCGTTGTTCGGCGCGCGCCCAGTCGAACGCGGCACGGTGCAGCCAGCGGGTATCGCCGAGTTTGTCGGGATCGCTCTCGTAGGCGTAGTCATTGAGCATGCCGATCTCGTCGCCGAGGTAGATCAGCGGTATGCCCCCGATGGTCAGGATTACGCCGTGGATGAGCAGGATACGCTGGATAGCGAGTTCGACCGCCCCCTCGTCGCCCTGCGCCAGCGCCTGCTCCAGACCCGCCAGCGAGGCGCAGGTCCCGGAAATACGCGCCTCACCGGTGACGCGGTCTTCCTGGAAAGGCATGCCGCGCGCGAAACTGCCCTCGAAGCGACCGGTATAGAACTCCGTCAGGAAACGCCGGTGGGCCGCCGGATCCATGCCCAGATCGCTCACATCGTCGTTGGAGAATGCGAAACCGATATCGTCGTGACAGCGCACATAATTGACCCAGGAGCAACCGGACGGAATTGCAAAGCGCCGTTGCAGCCCCTGCCTGAGAATGCGCACCTTGGTGGTGGCCAGGGAATTCCACAGCAGTGCCATGAGCTGCGGGTTATAGGACAGCTGGCATTCCTGTTCGTCGATGTATTTGCGCACCTCGTCCGGATGCACAATGGCCTCGGACTTGAACGCCATGGCGGGCGCCGCGATATGCACCAGTGCGTTGAAGGCCTGGATGATGGTGTGTGCCTCGGGCAGATTCTGGCAGCTGGTGCCGAGACGCTTCCACACGAAAGCGACGGCATCGAGGCGCAGGATCTCGACACCCTGATTGGCGAGAAACAGCATCTCCTCGAGCATGCGGTTAAAAACCACGGGGTTTTCGTAATTGAGATCCCACTGGTAGTTGTGGAAGCTGGTCCAGACCCATTTCCTGATGCGGTTGCGGTAGGTGAAGGAGCCGGGATGCTCATCCGGAAACACCGGCACCATGGTGCGTTCGTAGGCGTCGGGTGCGGTGCGGTCGGGGAACATGCGGTAATAAGCCTGGTGTTCAACGTCACCGGCGAGCGCCTGCCGGGCCCACTCGTGCTCGTCAGAGGTGTGGTTGAAGACGAAATCGAGACACAGGGACATGCCGTGGTGACGCAGCTCGGAAGCCAGGTCCGCGAGCTCGCTCATGGTACCGAGTTTCGCGTTGAGCTCGCGGTAACTGGACACCGCGTAGCCGCCATCGTTATCGCCTTCCGGCACCTTGAACAGGGGCATCAGGTGCAGGTAGTTCACCCCCAATTCCAGCAGATAGGGAATCCGCTCGCGCAGGCCCTGCAGATCGCCGGCGAACAGGTCCGCGTAGCACATGGCACCCAGCATGCGGTGCGACTGGTACCAGTGCGGATCGGCCTCGCGCAGGGCATCCAGCGCCTTCAGCTCCGGTGGGCGTTCCCACCACAGTTCGGTCGCCGAGGTGAGAATGCTCTCCAGGTGATAAAAGAAATCGTAATGCGCTCCGTAGATCTGGTGCAGACAGCGGAACAGGGCTGGAAAATGTTCCTGCAGGCGTTGCAGGTAACCCTGCCATTCGTCCACGTCCACCTGACCGGCGAAGCGTGCCTCCAGGCGCGGCAGCAGACGTTTGAGAGATGCAGCGGCGTGGTGCCGGTGCCAGTCGGTATCGTTCATAACAAGCGGGTGGTGTTGAGTCACAGGCGGCGCGGGCTCAGCCGCCTGCCGCCGGATCGACCAATTCTAGGTGATCGGGATTGATGCACAACCGGTTGGCACAGCTCTGCCTGACCTGCCGGTCCGGGGGTATGGGTCCGATGAACAGTTCGTAGCTGGCAAGGTGCGCGCTTTGCATGCGCGTGCTGCCATCCGCATCGCGCATCATGGTGCGCCCGTAGCCGCTGTTCGATACCTGTCCTGCCCACTCCCAGCATCCGGTGTCGGCGTTTTTTCTGACGCTCGCAAGCAGCCGCTCCTGAGCCCGTGTCGCATCCATGGTTACTCCTGTTGCCGGATCCCGACGGGTACCGTGCTGAAAATCGGGTACTTCCGCGAGCCGGGCCCCTAATCGATTTCCTCTATATAGCTTCTGGCGATGGGGGTCTGCACATAATACTTGCGATCCCCTTCCCGCGCCCAGAAATAATAATAACCCTTGGCGGGTTCCGAGGTGACCTTGCCGTCAAGCACAGTCCAACTGCGGACGTGTTCGCCATCGGCGTAGGTGACCTTGTAGTTCCCCTCCAGCCAGGTCACGCCGACCCGCGCAAGCCGGTTCTGCTGTTCTTCGGTGCAGCCGCCCGCCAGCAGGCCAGCCAGCGCCAGACCCAGCGGCACAATGTATTTCATGTGCAATCCTCTGTGTGTTCAAGTGCCGCCATGCAGGGGCCAAGACTCGTACCTTAGCGTCAGCGGCTCCAAATGACCATGGCCTGGACGGCACTCGACGGCGAACGTGGCCCTGGCGGCGCTTTTTCGACTAAGCTTTCTGTTACTACCGTTTGCCGATGCTGCACCTCCAGTCCGGCGCTTGCTACGCAACAAGGAGAACAATGATGAAGCTGAAGTATGAAGTCATCGAAGACTCTTATGACGATACTACCCACATTCGCACCATGACCGAACAGGCGCCGGTTCCGAGCGGCGGATGGTTGCTCCGCACCACCCTGTATACCCCCCACCACATCGCAACGGATGTGAGTTACATTTACGCCAAGAAAAAGAAGAAAAGCGCCCGCTTGTTCGAGCCGGTGGTATAAGTTGCAGTAACAGGCCGTCCGCGGGCTCGCAAACTGTATTTGGCCCGCGCTTGGCGGGCCCGCAAACCGTGCCCTGGGTTCGGCTGCTGCAGGGGGGGTTCCCTGCTCGCCCCGTGGGACACCGTCGGCGACACTGCCCGATTCCGCGGCGTCTCCTCCGGATTGTGTAAAGAATCCCGGAAATCTGTCCGCCCTTCTTTACACGTACACTTAATGTGCATTCTCTAAACCGCCTGTATCTTTTTAATTGTTATCGTATACGGTTTTCCTGCACGCAAATTGCTTGTTCCTCATAAGAACAATAACAAGGTGTGGTAATGATGGAACGCCGATGCTGTAACAGAAAGTCAGTCGAGGTAAGTGTTTACCTTTCCGATGGTGACAACCGCCCGTCGCGGTGTACCGCGACGGATATCAGTGCCAACGGGATTTTTCTCAAGACCAACCCGCTTTATGTACCGAGGCACAAGTGCCTGAAGCTGATGTTTGCGCTGCGCGTCAACTCATCCAACCTGGTACGCCTGCGCCGGGTAACGGCCATCGTCACACGGTCGCAGCAGGACGGCGTTGGTATGCGGTTCTGCGCCACCCGCAAGTACACCAAGGCGCGCGCCGTGGGCAGCTGAGCGTCGCCGGATTCCTTGTTTCACCAGCCATCACTGGATAGCGCTTCCAGCCACCGCAGCTGAACCGCGCAGGGTCATCATGCGCGCGTCGCCGGCTGCGGCCTCCCTGAAAGTCGTCAGCGTGCTCGGGAAGGGGCCGCACACGACGCTCCTGTAGCGCCACGCCGTACAAAGATCGTAAACTCAGCGCCGATGCCCCGCACGCGTACGATGACGGGGCGGAGGAATTGCTGCATGAGCACAGAGCGGGCCAACCCGCGTTACCTGGAGTCGGTGCGCGCGCTCT
>CP070738.1:1733821-1738266 GCA_020347685.1 Gammaproteobacteria bacterium
GACCGGAAACTTCAAGGGTGAACTCAGTCTGACCCAGTCATCGGAGGGCCTGGGCGTTTCACACAGCGGCGGCCTGGCGCTCGCACAACTGAAACTGGTCAGCGACGCCGGCGTGATCGATAACCAGTCCACCCGGTGGGACGGGACCACCACCGTACAGCTCGTGGGAGCCGACCCGCTGCTGAAGCTCGAGACCGAGGGCGCTCTGGTCGTGGGACAGACCAGCGCCGATTTGCAGCAGCCCTCGATCTATGTTGAACAACAGCAGTTCTCACATCAGGGCAGTTTCTCCTTTGCCCAGGGTGACCCCGATCCGAGCGTAAAAGTCAGTTCGGATCTCGGTCTTCAGGGACTGCGCATGGAAGCCGAGGAGCACAAGTTCAAGCTGGCCGATGTAAAGGACCTGCGTGTCAGCGGGCTGCAGGTCGAGGCGCTGGACGCGCTGGCTATCGATGCAATAGAGGCTGATGAGCTGTACCTGGCGCAGAGCGCCGACCCTGACGCGAACGGCGGTCAGGAACCTGGTGCGTTCCTACACATCGCCCGCACCCGGATCGACAAGCCTGCCTATGCGGGCAGACTGCTGTCCATCGACAGCATCGAATACGACGGCTGGCACGGCCAGGCACACCGGAACAAGGAAGGACAGTGGACCGTCGTCCGTCTCATCGATGTCATCAAACGAATCGCTCAGGGACCGGAACCGGCCGCAGAGGGCGAAGCGCAAGCAGGTGGCGAGGCAGAACCGGATGGTGCGGACGATGCAGCCGGCGTGCAACCCGTGCAGTTCGCGATACAGCGCATCGAGGTCGCCAGCGGCAGCACGCTCAACTTTGTCGATGAAAGCGTCAAGCCGGTGTTCAAGACCAAGCTGGATTTCCAGCAGCTGAAGCTGGAAAACATTGATTCCAGGCAGCCGGAGCAGCCCACCAGTCTGGTACTGGACGGCAAGATCGGTAAACACACCCGCCTCGCCCTGCAAGGCGAACTGCGACCCTTCCGACAGCCGCCCGGCCTGAATTTGAAAGGCAGTATCGACGCCATGGACCTGCCCCAGCTGTCGTCGTATACGCGCGGCGGCCTCGGCCTGCTGCTGAACAGTGGCACGCTCGATGCAAAGCTCAACATGCAGACCAAGGCCGAACAGCTGGACGGCAAGGCGACGCTCGAGCTGCACCAGCTGCAGCTCAAGAGCGTACCGGGAGAGAATAGCCTGCAGAGCAAGATACCCGTGCCGCTTGACACTGCGCTCGACACCCTGCGCGACAAGAACAACACCATCAAACTGGAGATCCCGGTCGCCGGCAACGTCAACGACCCGAAATTCAGCGTCAACGATGCCGTCAGCCAGGCGCTGGCCAAGGGCGTGCAGAAAGGCGCGCTGAGCTATCTGACGCTTGCGCTGCAGCCCTATGGCACCCTCATCACGGCGGCCAAGTATGCCGGCGAGGCAGCCACCCGCGTCCAGCTCAACCCGGTGGAATTCGAACCAGGCCAGAGCGTGCTGGACGGCAGCGACCGCGAGTATCTGGACAAGGTGGCCAAGGTCCTGAAGGATCGTCCCAAGATCGCCATCAAGCTGTGCGGCGTGGCGGCTTCCCAGGACCAGTTGTTTTTCCAGCAGCAACAGCAGAAACAACAACAGCAACAACAGGCCGCGAAAACGCCGGCCCAGGCGCAGGGTGGCTCGCCGCTGGAGGCACCAGTCGTGGATGAAACGCAGTTGTCGGAAATCGCGGAGCAGCGTGCCGCCGCGGTCAAGGATTTCCTTATCGAGAAACACAAGGTGCCGGCCAGTCGGCTGGTTGGATGCCTGCCGCAGCTCGAAATCGACGATGCAAAAGCCAAGCCCAGGACGGACTTGCTGATCTAGTCACTGGCGAAAAAAGCACAACAATGAGTTCAGCGAGGATACTCGGTGCAGTAGCCGCCGGTCACAGGGCAACCGCGGATGCAGCCGCCTTCGCGCTGCGTGAAGGGGGCAATGCCTTCGATGCCGCGATAGCGGCACACTGGACCGCCTGCGTCGCCGAACCGGTGCTGACCTCGCTGGGGGGCGGCGGCTTCCTGATTGCCCAGCCGCACGACGGCGCGCCCCGAGTATACGATTTCTTTGCCCACACCCCGCGTCACAAGCGGCCGGTCGGCGACATCGACTTCCACCCCATTCACGCCGATTTCGGCACCACGCTGCAGGAATTCCACATCGGCTATGGCTCGATCGCTACGCCGGGCACGGTGCGCGGGCTGTTCAGCGTTCATCGCGATCTCGCCCGCTTACCGATGGCCGTGCTGGCGGCTCCGGCGGTACAACTGGCGCGTGAAGGCCTGAAGGTAAACGCCCTGCAGGCTTACATTCTGGACGTGGTGCGCCCCATCTACCTGGCCAGCCCTGCAGCCGCGCAACGTTTTGGCAGCCACCGCGACGCGGGGCGGCTGCTAGGCGAGAACGAGATCCTAAGACTGCCGGAACTCGCCGATACCCTACAGTGGCTGGTGGAGGAAGGTGACCGCCTGTTCTACGAGGGCGACATCGCGGCGGCCATCGACCGGGCCTGCAGCACCCAGGGCGGCTATCTGCGCCGCGAGGACCTGGCAACATACCAGGTCAAGCTGCGCAAACCGCTGCAAGTGACCTACCGCAACGCACGGCTGCTGACCAACCCGCCGCCGTCCTCCGGGGGTCTGCTTATCGCCTTTGCGCTCAAGCTGCTGGAGCGGCTCGATGCGGCCGGCACGGCGATTGACAGCCCCGCCGGGCTGTCGCGGCTGGCAGAGGTGATGCGCCTGACCAATGAAGCGCGCCTGAAGGCAACCGGCAGCGGCCTGCTGGACGAACGCCTGCTCGATCCGGACCTGATCGAGCTGTACCTGGAAAAGGTCCAGGACCGCACCCCTGCGCTGCGCGGCACCACGCACATCAGCGTCATTGACCGGACCGGTAATATCGCAGCCCTCACCACCAGCAACGGCGAGGGTTGCGGCCATCTGCTCGGCGACACCGGCATCATGCTGAACAACATGCTGGGCGAGGAGGATCTCAACCCCGATGGCTTCCACCAGTGGCAGGAAAATCGGCGCCTCACCTCAATGATGTCGCCCAGCATCCTGCACTGCGACCACGCGGGTTGCGTGGCACTCGGCTCGGGGGGGTCCAACCGCATCCGCTCGGCGCTGCTGCAGGTGTTGCTGAGGCTGGTCGACGAAGCGCTGCCCCTGGAGGACGCTATCACCCGCCCGCGCATCCACTACGAAAACGGTCTGCTCAATATCGAGGGAGGATTCGAGGACAGCGTCAACGGACCGCTGCGACAACAGTTCGCGCAGACCAGCTGCTGGCCCGGCGCGAACCTGTTCTTCGGCGGTGTGCACGCCGTGGCACTGGGACAGGACGGCTTCGCGTGCAGCGGCGATCAGCGTCGCGGTGGCGTGGCGGAGCAAGTGTACCCCGCCACTGATATTGACCCATTCAGCGAGCCAGGAAGCGGTTAGCCGCAAGGCTTGCCTCGCAGGGAATGGCCGCTCCCTTTCCAAGAGGCATAACGCAGCGGATGACCGCTTCCTGACTCGCCCGCAGGGAGTGCCCCCACGAGGCCATTGCCGCGTTGCGATCCTGGCAAAGGGCGGGCCATTCCCTGCGGACCGCGCCTTGCACTGACCTCGCGGGGGCGCTCTGAATGGGTCAATATGAGTAGCGGGGTACACTAGTTGGTCGCGCGCTCGGGCAGGTCGACCGCGACCGCTCCATTAATGGGAAGTTCTTCCCTGGGTTGCGGAAAACACAGGATCACGCGGGTGCCTTCGCCGGCTTCGGTCTCGATCTTAAGCTTGCCGCCGATGCGCGCGGCGCGCTCCTGCAGAATCTTGAGGCCGAGATGCTCGCCGGGACCGCCAGTGACAACCTGATCCTGAAAGCCGACACCGTCATCCTCGACGAGCACCATGTAATCGCCGCCGTTTCGACCGGCACGCATCAGAACGCGCACCGTGTTGGCTTCGCTGTGCTTGCGGATATTGGCCAGCGCCTCCTGCACAATGCGCAACACCTGGATCTCGACCTCCGCCGGCAACTGGGCACCGTCCCATTCCAGCTGCAGAAAGGTGCTGATCCCCGAATTGCGCCGAAAGCGCTCCACTGCCTGCTGAATGGCCGGTATCAGGCCACGCTTGTCGACCGGGGCGCGAAAGTGCGCGATGAGCTCGCGCAGCTCGGTGTAGGCCTCGTCGAGGCTGTTCTCGATGCGCTCCAGCTCCTGCCACAGGGCAGCCTCCTTGCCGCTGTGCAGGGTTTCGTCCAGAACGCGTACCTGAAATTTCAGGCTCGCCAGACTCTGCGCCAGCGAATCGTGCAACTCGTTTGCCAGCCGCGTGCGCTCTTCCATGATCGACAGCAGATTAGCCTCCTCGTCGAGGCGGGATTTCTCGATCGCCATGCCCAGATGGTG
>CP070738.1:1738366-1752360 GCA_020347685.1 Gammaproteobacteria bacterium
TGGGGGGGGTGGCGCTGGTACCGGGCAGCGGCGGCATTTTCGAGGTGCGCGTAGACGGCGAACGGATCTGGTCGAAAAAGGAACAGGGTCGCTTCCCGGAATCCAAACAGCTGAAACAGCTGGTACGCGATCGGGTGGCGCCGGAAAAGGATCTGGGCCATTCGGATCGCTGAGCGAACTCACAGCGGCGGTGCCGTTTCCCCGTTTCGCAGCGCTCTGGCGGCCGATTCGGGTGCACTTGCCACCATTTTGTGCATGCAGCGCCGGATGGCCAAATTCTGGTAACCTATAAGCTATTGTTAAAGCAGGCGCTGTCGCGGCCGCGCATAACTGGCCCGGATGATGCGTGTAATCTAATCGGGCCGCAACAGGGTGCCGGCCTCAGCTTTTACCACGGCTGCAGTCAGTACGGAAATAACCGCAAGGAGTATGACCATGACGGTTTCAGAGCTCGAACTGCATGCATACATCGATGGACAACTGCTCCAGGAAGAGCGGGAGCGGATTGCTGCTGCAGTGGTGGCCTCGCAGCCGCTCGCCGAGGAGGTCAGCGCCCTGCACGAGCTGAAGCAGCTGATCCGGTTCGTGTACGGCTCGGATCGGCTGCCGAGTAACAACGCCCTGGGCTAGAGGCCGGCAACGGCCCGGTTTATCCCGGCCCCGTCTGTACCGGCCGGGTTGCTCCTCCCGATGTCGCCGACGCCTGCAACGGGTCGCAAGTCGACCGCGCCAATGTGCCCACGAGTAAGCCGATGCAGATCCTGTTCCACGACGACTGTCTGGTCGCTGTCAACAAACCAGCGGGCCTGCTGGTGCACCGCAGTGCCGTCGACCGGCGCGAGACGCGTTTTGCCATGCAGCTGGTGCGTGACCAGATCGGCCGCCGCGTCTATCCGGTGCATCGCCTGGACCGACCGACCTCCGGTGTGCTGCTGTTCGCCCTCGATACCGATACGGCCCGGCAGGTGAGCGGGCAGTTCTGCGCTGGCGCGGTAGGGAAGACCTACCTTGCGGTGGTGCGCGGTTACACCGATGAAGCCGCGTTGATCGACTATCCGCTGCAGGAACAGCAGGACAGGATGACGGATGCGCGCGCCGATCCGGACAAACCCGCGCAGCCGGCGCTGACCGGCTACCGGCGACTGGCTACGGTCGAACTGGCCTATCCGGTGGGACGCTATGCCGGCGCACGCTATTCGCTGCTCGAGGTCAAGCCGAAGACGGGGCGCAAACACCAGATCCGCCGTCATCTGAAACACATTTTTCATCCCGTGGTAGGTGACACCACACACGGTGACGGCAAGCACAACCGCTTGTTTCGCGACCGCCTTGATTGCCACAGGCTGTTGCTCGCCGCCACCCGGTTGGAGCTGAGCCATCCGCAGACCGGGGCAGCCCTGCGTATCGAGGCCCCGTTGCAGGGGGATTTCCAAAACTTGATACAGAGACTGGGCTGGAGCGAAGTACCGGTGACAGCGGGCTGAGCCGAAAGCATGTGTCGGGAGCGGTGCCGTTATGCAGCGCTGCCGGTGGTGTTGGCGGCACTCGGCGTGTGAAATAATACCCGGCGCAGCACCCGTGATGCGCCATTTGAATACTCCACTGAGGATGCAGCCATGCACGAGCGTCTGGCCGAACTGGAAACACGCGTTGCCTTCCAGGAGCAGACCATTCAGGAACTCAACGAGGTGGTCACGCGCCAGCAGGCCGAGATCGACCGCCTGTCACAGGGCTACGAAACCCTCAAGCTCCAGCTACTGGAACTGGCGCCGTCCCTGGTTGCGGACCGCGCCGAGGAAACGCCGCCCCCTCACTACTAGGGTTGATCCGCGACCGGTCTTCGATATAAGACAAACCCGCAGCGGCCGCGTCCCCATCTGGCAGATCCTGGCATAGACCCTGGCCAGGCCCCTGACAGCGCAGGGTTGGCGCGCGCAGGGCGAAACGACAAAGTGTCCTAATATTGCTAACAACGGGTTTATATTTTTCGTCACCCTGTGTCTCGCAACCGAGGAGGGCAACCATGGAACTGCGCGGAGACCTGGAAAAACTGGCCGAAAGCCTGAAGCAGCAGCGCGATGAATTGCAGCTGAAAATGCATCTCCTGAACCTGGAAGCCCGGGAAGAATGGGAAAAGGCCGAGCAAAACTGGCAGCACTTCCAGACCAAGGCCGAGGAACTCGGGACAGCCGGCGCGGAGGCCTCGAAGGATGTCGGCGCGGCGGTGAAGCTGCTCGGCGAGGAACTCAGGCACGCATACGAGCGCGTGCGCAAGTCGTTGTGAGTTGCGTGTGTCGGGTGAGCGGGTGATCCACCCCTGGAAATGCGTCCAGGGAGCCTTGCAATGTCTGGCACTGCTCGTAATTGCACTTGGGGTGACAACCGTCACCCGGGCAGAGGAGTTCGAGATGATCACGCTTCCCGCGCCGCAAACGACGGGCGGCAAACCGCTGATGGAGGCGCTCGGTGAGCGGCGCTCGACGCGCGAGTTCAGCTCCCGGGCGCTGCCCGTGCAGATACTGTCGGATCTGCTCTGGGCAGCGGGCGGAGTCAACCGGCCTGACTCCGGCAAGCGTACCGCGCCATCGGCGCGCGACTGGCGCGAGATTGACATCTATGTGGTGACCGCCGAGGGCACCTGGCGCTACGATGCGGACGCCCACGTGCTGACCCCCGTCGTGGCCGGTGACCTGCGCGCCCAGACCGGGCATCAGGATTTTGTCGCCAGCGCGCCGCTCAACCTGGTCTACGTGGCGGACCTCAATCGGATGGGCGATGCCGATGCGGAGCACAAACGGCTGTATTCCGCAACCGACACCGGGTTTGTCGCGCAAAACGTTTACCTCTACTGCGCCTCGGCAGAACTCGCCGTGGTGGTGCGTGGCTCGATCGATCGCGACGCACTCGCGCGGGCGCTGAAGCTTGCGCCCAATCAGCGCGTCATCCTCGCACAGACGGTGGGCTATCCGAGGTGACTCACGGCCGACGGATGCCGTCTGTCCTGTGGGGCTGAGCCTCGCATCCCTTCCAGGAAACACCCCTGTAGCGCGGTGTTCGGCGCGATTTCCGGGCGCGGGGGCAGCTGCGACGGCATCACCCTCGCAACCTGGTTTCGGGCAACACCGCCCCAGCGGGCCCTGCCTGAGCGGCGTACCACTCAACCGGAATGACGCATGAATGCGGCCAGAGAACAATATCGGTTAATATTCCCGGTTATTGCTCTGTGAGCTCCGGTTTCGGAAAAATCAAAGGAAAACATCATGCCCCGTTATACAGCCGACGCTATCCGTAACATCGCCCTGGTGGGTCAGAGCGGCAGTGGCAAGACCACGCTGGTCGAGGCGCTGCTGCACCGGGCGGGTGTCATCGGCACCCCCGGCGATGTGGAGAAAGGCAACACCGTGTGCGACTTCAGCCCGCTGGAGAAAGCCTATTGTCATTCGCTGTCCTCCACCGTGGTGAGTTTCGACCACGACCAGATTCATCTCAATCTTATCGACACCCCCGGCATGCCGGACTTCATCGGTCAATCCATTGCTGCGTTCCCGGCGGTAGAGACCGTGGCGGTGGTGATCGATGCGGTAGCCGGCATCGAGCCGGTTACCCGGCGCATGCTCGAATGGGCCGGTGCGCGCAAGTTGTGTCGCATGATCATTATCAACCGCATCGACGCCAAGGGCGCAGACCTGGCAGCGCTGGTGGAGGCGATTCGGGACGAGTTCGGGGCCGAATGTCTGCCTCTCAACCTGCCGGCCGAGGATGGCGCCCGGGTCGTGGACTGTTTCTTCAACCCCGACGGTGAGGCCGATTTTTCCTCGGTCGCCGATGCCCACGGGCGCATTATCGACCAGGTGGTGGAAGTGGACGAGGCGCTTATGGAGCTCTACCTGGAACAGGGCCAGGAACTCGCCCCGACGCAGCTGCATGCCCCGTTCGAGCAGGCGTTGCGCGAAGGCCACCTCGTGCCGGTGTGCTTCGTTTCCGCGCGCAGCGGTGCGGGCGTACCGGAGCTGCTGGAGGTGTTCGAACGTCTGATGCCCAACCCCATGGAGGGTAATCCGCGTCCCTTCCTGATCGGCGAGGGCGAGGCGGCCAGGCCGTTCAGCGCCGAGCCCGATCCCGACCGGCACGTAGTGGCGCATGTGTTCAAGGTGATGGCAGACCCCTACGTTGGCAAACTGGGGGTGTTCCGGATCCACCAGGGCACCGTTACCAAAGACAGCCAGCTGTTCATCGGTGACGGACGCAAACCGTTCAGGGTGGGTCACCTGTTCAAGCTGCAGGGCAATACCCAGATCGAGGTGGACGCCGGTATCCCCGGTGATATCTGCGCGGTGGCCAAGATCGAGGAACTGCATTTCGATGCGGTGCTGCATGATTCCCATGAGGAGGATTACCTGCACCTGAAAGCCTTGCCGTTCCCGGTGCCGGTGTTCGGCCTGGCCGTGGATGCACCGAGCCGCGGCGACGAACAGCGCCTGTCCGGCGCATTGTCGCGGCTGGTGGAAGAGGACCCCTGCCTGCACCTGGAACACGATAGCGAACAGAATGAGCTGGTGCTGCGCGGCCTCGGTGAACTGCACCTGCGGGTAGCGCTGGAACAGATGAAAGACCGCTTCAAGGTCGAGGCGCAGACCCGCCCGCCGCGCATCCCTTACCGCGAGACCATTGCCGCGGCCGCCGAAGGCCACTATCGGCACAAGAAGCAGACCGGCGGCGCCGGCCAGTTCGGCGAGGTGTTCCTGCGCGTGACTCCGCTACAGCGCGGCGCCGGCTTCCGCTTTGTCGATGAAGTGAAGGGCGGGACCATCCCGGGCCAGTTCATTCCTGCGGTGGAGAAGGGCGTGCGCCAGGCCATGCAGGGTGGCGCGGTAGCCGGCTATCCGCTGCAGGACATCGAGGTCACCGTCTACGATGGCAAGCACCACTCGGTCGACTCCAAGGAAGTGGCCTTCGTTGCCGCCGGCAAGAAGGCGTTCCTGGTCGCCGTGCGCAAGGCACGGCCGCTGCTGCTCGAACCCATGATCAGTCTCGACCTGGTGGTGCCGAACGAGGACGTGGGCCCGGTTACCGGGGACCTCACTGCGCGCCGCGGCCAGGTGCTGGGCACCCGGGCGCTGCCGAGCGGGCGGCTGGCCATCAAGGGACTGGCGCCGCTGGCAGAACTCGGCGACTATGCCGGCAAGCTGAAGTCGCTGACCGGGGGGCATGGCGCCTTTACCCTGGAGTTCAGCCATTATCAGCCGGCGCCCGACAAGCTGCAGGGCGAGCTTGCCGCGCAGTGGCGACCCAGGGACGAGGAGGATTAAGTTGCCCGGGGTGCTGTGTGCGGCACGCGTCGCCAGGTGCGACGCCATTGCCTACCTTGGCTCGACGCCGTTGCACCGGCATCGCGGGCGGCAGAAGCGCCTTTGCAGCAGCGTAAGACTGGCACGGTCGTGGCCGTGTCGCCATATCTGTGCCCGGGTTTGAGTCCGGCACCAGCCTGTAGAAGGAGCTGATCATGATGGATCTGGCCGGTTTGAATGCGCGCTTTGCCATCCAGGACGCTCTGGTGTTTAAGCCCGGTCCGGGCGGACTGGTGGTCGCCGAGGTCGAGAATCAAGCAGCATCCGCTCTGATCGCGCTACAGGGCGCACAGCTGATGCGCTGGACGCCGCGCGGTGAAGAGCCGGTTATCTGGCTGTCCGGGGCGGCCCGGTTCACGCCCGGCAAGTCAATCCGCGGCGGTGTGCCGGTGTGCTGGCCCTGGTTCGGCGCACATGCCAGCGAGGCCGGTTTTCCGGCCCATGGCTACGCGCGGACCGTACCCTGGGAGGTGCTGGCGACCGAGGCCCCGAGCGCTACACAGACGCGCCTGGTGATGCGTCTGGTGGAAACGGATGCGACCCGAGCCTGGTGGCCGCACGACACACCCGTCGAGTGTCATATTACGCTGGGTGAAACCCTCGACCTGGAGCTGGTGACCCGTAATGCCGGCCGCGAGCCGGTAACCATCGGCGAGGCGTTGCATACCTATTTTCACGTCGGCGACGTCGAGCGGGTGCAGGTGCTTGGCCTGGAGGATGGGGAGTACCTGGACAAGGTGGAGGGCTTCAGGCGCAAGACGCAGTCCGGGCCGGTAGTGATTAGCGGCGAAGTCGATCGCGTGTACGTGAACAACCCCGCTGCCTGTGTCATCAGCGACCCGGTGCTGCAACGTCGCATTCTGATCGACAAGCACGGCAGCGAGTCCACGGTGGTGTGGAATCCCTGGATCGAGAAGGCCGCCAAAATGGGAGATCTGGGCGACGCGGGTTACCGCCATATGCTGTGCGTCGAGAGCGGCAATGTGGCCGACAACCTGGTGGATATTGCGCCCGGCGAGCAACACCGCCTGTGGGTCAGCTACCGCGTCGAGCGCTAGTCCTCGGGGCGGCAAGCGACTGCTGCTCGGATTAACGCTTGTGTGCGCTGCCGGCCGCGCGTCACAATCGTTAACGCCATGCAACCGGCGAGAAGGCCGACAGGAGTCGCGATGAAGAAACTGAAACACGAAGCGGAACTGGTCAAAGAAGCGCTTCAGGCCGGCATGAAATACGGACAGGAGCGCGGCGTGGTCGAATTCGAACCAACCGATTCAGTAAACGAGCGAATCGAGTATATTTACCGGCTGCTGGTGCACGACAAGGTCATCCAGCCATTGCCGGAAGACCAGGTGTCGCAGCAATCGATGCGTCACAAGCTGGCGATCTGGTTCTCGAAGCAGCTACCCAAGGATCATCCGCTGCTCAAATAGCCGCAACCACCCTGGTGGCCGGACCATCGTCACTCCGCGTCAACCTTCGATGCCGCGCTCGATCCACTTGCGAATCCGGTTGGAATCGCCGAAGGGCGTCAGTTTGCCGAACGAGTTGAGGAGTACGATTACCATGTGCCGGTCAGCGATCTCGGCCTGCATCACCAGGCAACGCCCGGCTTCATTGATGTAGCCGGTCTTGCTCAACTCAATATCCCAGGCGTCGTTTCTGAGCAACCGGTTGGTGTTGCCGAACCTGAGCGGCCCGCGTCCTTTGTAGGGACGCACGGTCATGGACGCTGTGGTGGTCGCTTTACGGATCAACGGATACTCGTAAGCGGTTCGCACCATTTTCGCGATATCGCGGGCGGAGGCTACATTGCCGGCATCCAGGCCGGCCGGATCGGCAAAGCGGCTGTCGTTCATTCCCAGCTCCCGGGCCTTGCGGTTCATGGCCTCGACGAAGGCTTTTCTGCCCCCCGGGTAGGTGCGGGCGAGCGCATTGGAGGCACGGTTTTCAGACGCCATCAGGGCCAGACCTACCAGCTGTTCGCGGGTCAGGGTTGCACCGTAACCCAGTCGCGATCCGGTCAGCCGGATCAGATCGCGATCTTCCTTGGTAATGGTGATACGTTCGTCCAGCGGCAGGGATGCGTCAACTATGACCATGGCGGTCATCAGCTTGGTTATCGATGCGATGGGGCGGGGTTCGTCCATCTCCTTGGCATAGACCACGTTGCCGGACTGATCCAGCACCAGGGCTGAGGCGGAGCGCAGTTTCAAGTCGCGCGGATTCAGGTCTTCCCAGGCTTGCGATGCCCCGGCATGCTTCGAGTCGAGCATCGCGATTTCTATCGGCTGTTCCTCTGTGCGCCCGGCGCCTGTCCACAGTAGAGTCGAAAGCGAGGCTACAAATATTAGCTTTTTCATATACAAAGAGCCGATAGTTAGCTTTGAATTGAACTTTGCCTGAGTCCTGCCGTAAATGCAATCCTTGCCTCTGTCAGGGCTCGCTCCGGTGCCGGAAGCAGTGTTGCACAGAGCCGCAGCACGCGACAGCTTCGTTCTTGCACCCCAACGATGGTGTTTTGCGTCCGGACGGTCGGGGTTCTTTAATTGAACGCCGCCGCCCGGCGGTTGCAGCAAGGCGCAGTGTTACCAGGTTTTTGCGTGCCGAGTGGGGCGCAGCTACCGTATAAACGGATCAGCTCAGGCGCTGTAGCCACCCGTAGCGCCGCAGCCTCTCGCTGTGGCGCATAATCCAGCGTTGCCGTTCGCGGATGTAGGCGGTGGGGTGTTCCACCCGCAACGCCTTCGGATTCGGCAGAACGGCGGCGAGCAGCGCCGCTTCGGCGTCAGTCAGCTGCGATGCCTGTTTGGCAAAGTAGGTGCGGCTGGCGGCCGGGACGCCATAGACGCCGGGGCCAAATTCGGCGATGTTGAGATACACCTCCAGGATCCGCCGCTTTGGCCAGCTCAGTTCGATAAGCGTCGTAAACCAGGCCTCCATCGCCTTGCGTACCAGGCTGCGCCCAGGCCACAGAAACAGGTTCTTGGCGACCTGCTGGCTGATGGTCGAGGCGCCCCGCAGAGCCTGTCCATCCAGCCGGTCTGCCACGGCGCCCTGTATGGCCGTGATGTCGAAGCCGTGGTGGTCGGGAAACTTCTGGTCTTCCGCCGCCATGACTGCCAGCGCGGCTGCCGAGCCCAGCTCGGTCCAGTCTTTCCACTGGTAGTGATAATTACTACTGCCGGTCTCGGCGCGGTGCTGCAGCATGAACGCTGTCACCGGTGGTTCCAGCCAGCGCATCAGCAGTACCGGCAACCAGCTCGCCAGCAGCGCAAACAGAACCATGAACCCGAGCCAGCGCACGGGGGCTCGCGAAGATCTGCGCTTTTTCCTTCTCGGTGGCACGGGGCAAGAACACGCTGCTGAACTGGGGGCCGATAGTAGCGCATTTTCCTGCGGTTGCTCGACCGTCACGCGGTTATGCGGGCGCGCCTCGGGAGTTCCGGTTACCAGAACGGAATAACCGACCCGAACGGGTGCCGGACGGTGTGGCAGGGGCAGCTTTCATTGCCCCAGGAAACCGAGCGGAGGCAACAGTGTTTCGGCGTCGATCACCACCTGCGGCGGCGCGAGACCGTTGACTTTGGCGACCAGCCACGGGCGCAGCAGAGTCAGCAGGTCCGGCGCCGCTGCCAGCGCCGGCAGGTGCGCCTGGATAGAGTCGCCCGCCTTGCTCAGCTCAACCCGTTGCTGGTCACCTGCGGGCAGCGTGTGAATCGCCAGCGCATCCCAGTCCAGGAGCGGGCCATTGGCCTTGTAATGCTGGATCTCGGCAATGAGCCTTTGCAGCTCTCCCACCACACGGCTGCAGGCTTCGCGTTTGCGCCGCAGGTCGTCGCTGTTGCGGAAACGGAATTCCAGCCCGTCACTAGTGCTGCAGAGCGGCCCCGTTGCCCCGCCGAAACTCCAGTGTGGTGCGGTCCCCGCGGCAAGCGCTGGCGGTTCTTTGTCTGGGGGGCGGGCGATAAAGGTGTCACAGGGGTGCAGGTTGCAGAAGCGCTCGATAACACGCCGTTCCAGGCCGGCCTGATCGTCAATACGGGGGCCGTTCACCTCGACCGGCCTGCCATCCACCAACAGTGTTACGCTGTTGTCGCGGTTGAGAGTCGCGCGTATCGACGTACTGTCTGTCACGGTCTCCGCAAGCGCTGCCAGTTCGCGCGCCACGCCATCCACTGCGGCAGCCCATCGGCGCAGGTCCGGATCTGCACTGCCGCGCTGTATTTCGCGGCGCGCATGCGTCGCCTCAGCCGCGTAGGCGGCAGCCATTTCGGAGAGCACGATGCGGGCCAGGTCAGCTCGCAGCGCTTGGGGTGCCTCGCCAAGCTGCGCGGCGAGCTGCTCGAGACGGTAACCTGGCGGCTCTCCGGTAGCCGCTGCGCGTACCGCGGTGGGGTAGGGGGGGAGCCAGCACAACGCAACCCACACAGCCACGCCACAGCACCAGGCGAGGCGGTTTATGACTGTTGAGCTTGCGCTTGTCACCTTGTCTTCAGAGTTGCTTGACGCGGACCTTCACCTGCGTCACCGGTTGCGGGTTGGCTGGTCCGGTAAAGGGGGCTGCAAGCGGTCGGATCGCCGCAGGCTGCCGGCGCGCCGCCACTGCGACCTAGTCACCGCCGGTCGGATCGAAACCGCGCCAGCCGCTGCCGGGTAGGTACACCTCCGACCCTGTATCGGTGGACGCATGGTCACCCGCCCCCGGAGGGTGCTGTGTTCGATGTGGATGCGGCGCACAGTGGGTTTGATTACCTCGCCAGTCCTGCTGTTAGGGTAGACCAGCCAGCGGTGGCTGTCCTGTCGCGTCGCAAGGCTGCGACACTTTGACAGCCTGTGCAAACTCGGGAACACTGCTGGTGTGGGATCTGGGGATGCGGCAACTGCCGGCGCAGTTAACCCACCGGATGCCAACCTTGTGGCGCAAGCGTCGCAGCCCGGCAGGTGCAGCATGCCGAAACAGACGAGACGCTGTTCGGGTAATTCAGTCATGGCCGCTAAGCCCTTATTCCGTACCGTTTTGATATTCCACCTGCTGTTGATGCTGACGCTGGCCTCTGCGGGTGTGCCGGCGCAGTCGGGGGCCGGCGGCGGGTCGTCTCGCATAGCCGCCGCGCTCGGCTCGGTGCGCTTTGTGGCCTACACGCCTACCGATCTGAACATTGTTTCCGGACAGGTGCACGCGGCTTCGCAACAGGCTGTGCGGGTGGACCTGGAAATCCTGCGTCGGGATTTCGATGGCCTGGTCACCTACTCCTGTGCCGACGGCGTGGATAAGGTGCCCGGGATCGCCAGCGAACTCGGCTACCGGGCTCTGATTCTGGGGATCTGGGACCCGCTGTCGGAACGCGAAACAGCCAACGCGGTGCGCCTGGCGCGTGCTTTCCCCGAGCTGGTAGTGGGGGTGGCGGTCGGCAATGAGACGCTGCTGGCGCAACGCCATGACTGGGCGACCCTGCGCGCGGCGATACAACGGTTGCGCACCGCGTTGCCGGAGGTGGCGATCGCGACCTCGGAGCCGTTCTATTTCTACCTGAACCAGGACCCGCCGGATTTTCTCGCCGTGCAGGACTTTCTGTTGCCGAGTATCCACCCGTTATACGAGCCCTGGTTCGCTCAGGCGAGCGATCAGCAGGCGGTCGATTTTGTGGTTCAGGTCGTTGAACAGCTTGCGGCTCTGACCGACAAGCCGCTGTTGGTCAAGGAGACCGGGCTGCCGAGCGGACCGCCGGAGCGTGGTTTTACACCGGCGCGTCAGGCCGGGTTCTGGCTGGCCCTGACACAGCGCCTGCCTGACAGGCCGGGGCGTGCGGTGGTGTATTTC
This sequence comes from Gammaproteobacteria bacterium, assembly GCA_020347685.1. Taxonomy (GTDB): domain Bacteria; phylum Pseudomonadota; class Gammaproteobacteria; order DSM-19610; family DSM-19610; genus Thiogranum. Next base: position 1,749,536 of record CP070738.1, read on the forward strand.
GAGGCCTTTGATCATCCCTGGAAGGTGGAAAATGCCGCGCCGGAATTCGGTTTTCGTCCCGAAGAGGCCTTCTGGGGTCTCTACAGCCGTGACGCTGAGGCCAAACCGGCACTCACAGCCCTGCGCCGGCTCTGGTCGGCGCCCACGGTTCCCGAATAGTTTCGGCGGGCCGGGGGGCCGGCCATATGGTGCCCGGAATGTGACCCAGTTCTCAGGGCCGACGTGCGCCGGTCGTGTCAGGCGATCGCCGGCGCTCGACGCCAGTGCCGCCATGCGGTCACTTAAAATCCCACTTCTGCCAGCGTTTGGTTTTTGCCTGCGGCGCCGATACAGGTAGAAATCCCTGGTGTGGCGAGGCAAGTGCTCCGATGTTGCTGGAACTCCGAAATAGACTGGTACTGTTTGAAAAACTATCCCACCCCTTCGGTCGTCGAGGTGTGCTGCGGCTTGCAGCTCGTCATCCGCGCGTTTACCTGGCGCTAACCTTGTCACTCGGGTTATGCGGTTATCTGTTTCTGCTGCTGTTCCCGGCTCTGGTCGTCAGCATGCCATTCGTGCTCTTCCATGCCATCGAGCCGCTGATGTCTGCCCAGGACTGGTTTGTCGTCACCGTCGAAGTGCTGTTGCTGGCACTCGGCGCCGTCATGAGCTACGTCATTTTCAACATGCGATTTGCACAGCCTTCCGGGCTGGAGCTGAAGCAGCAGGATTTTCCGCGCCTGTTCGAGTTGCTGGCGGAGCTGAGCCAGGAGTACGGTAATCCCCGCATCGACCGAGTGGTCCTGCGTGACCGCTTCGACGTGCGGGTCTTGAAAAAACCCGCTAACGGGTTTGCGTTCTCTACTACTCAGACTCTGGTGATCGGACTGCCTGTGTTGATCACCATGTCGCCCCTGGACGTGCATGTGCTGCTGGCGAGACGCGTCGGGCAGCTGGCCGGCCAGCACAGCCGCCTGAACAGCTGGCTTTATTTTCTGCGCGATATGTGGGCCCAGTACCTCGCCGACTGCGGCACACGCGGTCGGCGGGGACTCAGGCCGGTGTGCGGCTTTTTCCGCTGGTACGTACCGCTGTACCGTGCCGTCTCGGTGCCTTTGGCGCGCAACAGCGAACTCGACGCTGACCGCTACGCTCTCCAGGCGATGAATGATCACGATACCGCGCGCGCTATCACCTGTCAGGAACTGACCGACGCCTACCTGACCCGGACGTTCTGGCCGGGTGTCATTCAGACCGCCAAGCAATCAGTCAAGCCGGAGGCGCTGCCACACGCGCAAATGGCGCGACTGTTCGCCGCCGGCCTGCCCGAGGAGCAGCTCCAGGCCACGCTCAAGCGTATCGAGAGCAGGGGCAGGAACCCGCGCACCGCAAGGCCAGGTCTGGTAGAGCGGCTGGACTGTATCGGTCACCGCAAGCCGCTGCTTCCGAAAGCCTTATCGGTGACCGCGGCGCGCTTCTACCTTGGCGGTGCCTGTGATGCCTGCATCGAGCTGGTAGACCGGCGGGCGCAGAGGAAGTTGAGAACCAAAGTCATCAGGGAGTGCGGCGCCGAGGCACGCTGAAAGCTGGCCGGGATGGCAGCCGCTCACAGCGCCGCTCCGGCGCGCCGTTTTCTGTCACGCCCAGATCCAATCTGAGCCACAATGATCCCGACCGGCTTGTTGCTGGGCAGGGGCTTGTGTATCTTTGCCGGGAACGCCAATCAATCCGCTCAGCCCGGGGTGGTGAACAGACTATGGAACGCCGTCGCGACGAAAGGATATCGGTCAGCCTCAAGGCAGCGCTGCTCAATGACAGAACCCTGCCCAGGGGATGCCGGGTTCGGGATTTCAGTCAGCGCGGCATGCTGCTGCAGTATGATTACGATGGCAATGACACGATCTTGAACGAGGGCGACACTGTCACTGTGCGGTTGTCGCTGCGCCAGGCCGATGAGCGCAAAGTGGTTACCCTTCCTGCGACTGTGCGGCGTGTCGAGCAGAACGGCATCGGCGTAGAGTTCCAGCAGCCCGAAGCGCGTTTGATGGACCTGCTCGAACCCTGGCGTCTCGACAGGCCGCGGGTGCAGGAGGCGGAGCTCGAGGCGGATCGCACAAGTATCGGGAATGGAGACGCTGCAAGCACGGTTACACGGCTGATCAGGCCCCGCCCGCGTCACCGTGGGCCCGCTGGCCGGGCCGCGAACCCTCTGTTCGGCGGCGCAGGCCATGCGGACCGGCCGACCGCTGACACCGGCAACCGGACCGCATCCGCACGCCCGGTGCCGGAAACGGGCGCAGCTTTGCTGACCGATCGGAGGCTGTTCTATATCGGGCTGGTTTCGCTGGTCTGCGCAACGCTCATACTTATCATCGACGGTGCGGATAGCGCGCGTCTCAAGCACCGTCTGAGCGCACTGGAAGCGGGCAGCCGTAATCACGCCGACGCACTGAGCGAGATGCGCGACCGATTTGCCGCTGTCAGCGCACCGGGACAGGCGCTTGCGGATCTGAATGCGCGCGTCGAGACGCTGGCTGTATCGGTCGCGGCGCTGGATGGCAAGCTCGCCGCGGCTGCACCCAGGGCGTCGTTCGAGGCGGCCGCCATGGAGAAAACGCCGCACCTGGATAACGACCCCTCTGCCAGCCATAAGCCGGTTGCACCGCCCGTTCCCGAACAAACGGCGACAGCGGCTGCCGTCCGTGAAGTGGAAGCCGTTCTGGATACGCCGGCAGACGCCGCCAACGGTCCTTGGCTGATCAACCTGGTTTCGCTGTATGACAAGGCAGCCGCCGATCGTTTCGTGGCTACGGCTGAGTCGAAAGGCGTTCGCGTGACTCAGAACA
>CP070738.1:1752460-1762036 GCA_020347685.1 Gammaproteobacteria bacterium
GCTGATGGACCGCATCCAGATCGACTCGGCCGGCACCCACGCCTACCACGTCGGTGAGCCACCCGATGCGCGCGCCAGCGAGGCCGCTTCGCGACGCGGCATTGACCTGGGGCGGCAGCGCGCGCGTCGTGTCGACCCGGCCGATTTCGAGTCCTTCGACTACGTGGTGGCGATGGATCGCAGCAACCTGGACGATCTGCATAGCATCTGTCCCGACGCGCACAGGGAAAAACTGTGCCTGCTGCTCGATTTCGCCCAGCACCTCTCGCAACAGGATGTGCCGGATCCATATTACGGCGGTGCGCAGGGCTTCGAGCGGGTACTCGACCTGGTGGAAGAGGGCGCGCGCGGTTTGCTGGACGATATCCGCCGCCGGCTCACCTAGGCGCTGCCTGCAGCCGGTGCGCGTTTCATGAGCAGCGACGTAAGCAGGGCAAAGGCGGCCAGCATCCACACAATCATAGCGCCTGCGGGCAGGTCCAACAGGGCCGCTGCCAACAGCCCTGCCGCATATCCGCACACGCCCACCGCATAGGCGATCAGCAACGAGCCGCGTGGCCGTCGGCGCAGCGCCAGCGCGGGTATGATCAGGCTGGCAAACACGAGGTACACGCCCACCAGTTGCACCGATGCGGTTACTGCGAGGGCAAACAGCGTATAGAACAGCAGCGGGTGCCGCGCGCCTCTGAACACGAACCACACCGGCAGTATCAGCGCATACAGCAGCGCCACCGGCGACAGCTGGCTCATCTCCACCCACAGAATCTGTCCTACCAGCAGTTCCCGGAGGTGTTCTCCGGCGTGGGGGTTGCCGGCCAGCAACAGGATGCCGGCGCTCGCTGCGAGCACGAATGCGGTACCGATGAGCGCCTCCAGACTTTCCGGCCAGCGTTTTTCGCACAGGTAAAGCGCCAGGGCGCCCAACAGGGCCGCGCTGAAAGCCGTAGCCTGCAGTGCCAGGCCTTCGCTTTCCCAGCCCAGCGCGTGAGCGGCCAGCACGCCGAGTCCGGCGATCTGGGCGACCGCCAGGTCGATAAAAATGATGCCCCGCTGCAGTACCTGCCGGCCGAGCGGGACGTGGGTGGACAGTACCAGCAGGCCGGCCAGCAGGGCCGGTCCGAGTATGACGGGGTCCAGTGCGCCGCTGTTCATTGCTGCACTTCCAGTAACAATGCGATGGTCGAATCGAACAAGCCGAACAAATCGCTGGCCTGCTGACTGCCTCCCACGGTAAAGGGGAGCTCCAGCACGGGTAAACCAGCACGTTCGTGCAGCCACGCGGAAGGGCGCGGATCCTGGTAGGGCGTGCGGATCACTACCCTGGCGGGTGTGGCATGCAGGAGATTGAGAATCTCTGCCAGCTGCCGGGCGGTCGGCGCAACGCCTGGTTTCGGTTCCAGGCTGGTGACCTGCCGCAGACCCAGCCACTGGTTGAGATAGACCCAGGAGGGGTGGTGCACCACGACAGGCATGCCGCGCAGCGGCTGCGCCTGCTGTTCCCAACGTGCGCGTGCCGCTTGCCAGCGCCGCTCGAAATCAGCCAGCGCCGCGCGGTAGCTGGTCGCGTGGGCCGGATCCAGTGCTGCAAGCCGATCGCCGAGGGCACTGGCGACGTGTTCGATATTGCGCGGGTCCAGGTGGATATGCGGATTGCCTCTGGCGTGCACGTCACCCTCGGCGCGATCCAGCGAGGCGGGCTTTTCCAGCATGGTGACATGATCGGCGGCTTCGAAATAACCGCTGGTACCGGGCTGCACGGCTGGATTACCGGCGCGGCGCAACAGCACCGGCAGCCAGCCGGCCTCCAGTTCGGCACCGGTGCAGACCACCAGATCCGCACGCCGCACCCGCGCGATCAGGCCGGGTCTGGCCTGGATGTGATGCACATCCTGCTGTGCGGTGGTGGCTGAGAACACCTCAACGCGTTGTGCTCCGATTTCCTCTACCAGCGCCGCCCACTCCGGTTCGCAGGCGAACACCTCCAGGTTTGCGTTCGAGTCCACCGGCAGCCATGCCGCCAGGCAGACAAGCAGCGCTGCAATTCGTCGTCCCATGTGCAGTCCCTCTAGAACTCGTGTGCGCCGTGGCTGCCGATACTCATGAGGTACTGCAGCGTCCACTGGTGATCGGTGTCATCGGCACGCGACTCGTCGCGGTTGTACTGCAGGCGCAGACGGCTGAACTCGCTGGGTGACCAGTCGAGCATGCCGCTCCAGCGCTGCGGGTCATGACCGTCGCTGTTTAGCCCGGACGCAGCGACAGCGTCATCCGCATCTGCGAAGCCCCCGAGGTCAAGCACGGACAAATCGTTATCTGCGCTCAGCCAGTCGTAGCGCAGGCCCAGGCGCCAGTGCGGGATAAACTGGTAGACTGCCTGCGCATACCAGCCTTTCTGCGTTCCGTCGTAGTCGAGCAGCCCAGATGCAGCCCCTTCGCTCACCGTAACGTCACCGGATTCGTCACGGTAAAAGAATTCACTCTGCAGCTTCAAGTTGCGCTGGCGCGGATTGCCCTGTGGCGCCCAGCGCCAGACAACGTCGGCTATGGCCAGCGTCGAGTCGCCGCTGAAGCTGGCCTCAGGGTCGGCTTCGCCTGCGTGGGCGTGACCGTCCCCCGCGCGATCGTGGGCATCGACCCACAGCCCCGACAGGCCGGCCTGCCAGGCATGGCTGGCGCCCACATCGCCGCCGAGTTTCAGATACAGGCTCTGCACGTCGCCGAGGGTGCGCTGTGACTCGCCGGCGGGAAAATTGTTGCCCGCGAAGCGCTCGGCGCCCAGCGACAGATAGATGTCGGTCGGGGCGATCCAGCTCAGCCGCACACCGTCGTCACCGTACTGGCGGCCAAGAAAGGCTCGGTAGGCGAGGGGGGTGTCGCGGAAATCCCAGGCGTGGGGATGAAAGCGGTTGAGATACCCGATGTCGGAATAGAAGCGGCCGAAGCGCCCGCCGAGACCAACGGGAAGGGCGAGCGGGTCAACGTAAGCTTCCTCCAGCTCGATTTCGGTTTCATCGCCGTCGTCGTGCAGGGCAATTGTGGTCTGCGCCGCAAACAGGTGATCGACATTGGCCGAGGCGATGATCTCGGTTTCGTCGAGCGTGAAGCCCTCGGCCGGCAGGCCGGCCTCACCACCGAGCTGGAAGCCCGGGAGGGCGTAATCCTCAGGATTCTGGGAATAACTGTTCAGCGAACCCTGCAGTATCACCGAGAGGGCCGGATTGAAACTGCGGGGGGCATGTGCGTGCGCGGTCTGCGGCAGCGGCTGCTGCGGGGTCGGTACGGGGGCTGACTCCGGGGCAACGGTCTGCTCGCGGGCGCGGGACTCGGCCTGTTCCAGACGCGCCTCGAGTTCGCGCAGGCGCATCTCGTATGCTTCGCGCATACTCTCCAGTTCGCGCCGGATTGCACGGATTTCCTGGTTCGATTCAGCGAGCGCAAGGCTCGGGAGCAGCAGTGCCGCGCTGACGCCGGCCGCGATAATACGCTTGCTCATGGGGCTACCTCATACGCCTGTGCATGCCGCCAGTGCGCGGCACGCGTTGCGAAAACTCGGATTGGAAAATTTCAGCTCAGGGGGGTGAGGGCAGGGGGAGCGCGGGCGAGGCGGAAGGCCGGGGCGGGAAACACCGGGCTGGCGGTGACAGCCGCCACGGCCAATTCTGCAGCGGGCGACGGCAGCAGCGGTGCGAAGTGTGCGGGGATGGCGTGATCGAGGCCATGCACTGCCAGACATACGAGGCAGGCGCCGCTGTCGGCATGCTGGTCGAAATCGACCTGGTGCAGGACCAGGCCGGCCTGACCCAGCACCAGCAGCAGTGCGAGCAGCAGGTTGCGAGCAGTGTCAAACATCGGTTGTCGATCCATCAGCGCGTCCCGGGAGGATACGCGCGAATTCCCGTTGCCAGCAAGACAGCGGCACGGCAATGCGTGAAACCGTTCCCGCAACAGCGGGAACGGTGTATCGCTCATTCGTCGCCGATAGCGGTGGGCTTGGAGTCGGCGGCGGTATCCGGCGCTTTGGTCGGTTTCGATTCCGCCGGCCGGGCGGCTGCTTCGCTGCCTTTCGGCTTTTCCGGAGTGGGGGGCGAGCGTTCCGGCATCGGCGTCACGCTCGCTTCCTTGGGGGCGGGCGCGGCAGACTCGGCTGCCGGCTGCGGTCCATGCTGCGCTGCCTTGGACTCCGATGTTGCCGCTGCTTCCCCGGGTGCTGATTCTTTCTGCGCCTGGCCCTGCTCGCCGCCGCGACGCTGGCCGCCGCGGCGCCTGCCACCACGCCGGCCGCGACGCTGACCGCTGCGTTGGCTCTGCTCGCCCTCGCGGCGCTGGCCACCGCGGCTTTCAGCGCTTTCCTGCGGTTCGGCGGCCTTGGGCTCGCCCGTGTCCTGCTTGGCTTCCGGCTTGCTGTCTTTGGCTTCGCCGGCCGCGCTGGAGGATGGGCGGCGCGCCTGGCGCTGGCCGCCTCGCTTGTCGGTATCGCCCCGACGTGCCGAGCTTCCACGACGCCGGTTGCCGCCGGCGGCACGACTGCGGTCTCTGCCGCGGGCGGCACCGGCCGATCTGGAGCGCTCAGCGCTCTCTGCCGCCGGTTGCTCCTGGCTCGGCAGGGATTCCTCGCCTTTTCCGAACAGCGAGACCCACAGGCGTCGAATCAGGCCGGGCGCGACTGGCGCGGTAACCGGTTCGCGAATCACCACCGGCGCCGGCGCCTGCGGAGCAATGGACTGAACTGCGGGCGTTTCCGCCTCGGTAACCTTGGCCTTGCCTGCGATCAAGCCCTCGGCCGTCTGCTCTTCAGCTTCGAGGTCGGCCGCGAGCAGCTTGTGACTGCTGGCCCCCTGTTCGCCGCCCAGTTCATCGCTGCGCACCCGCGTGATGTCGTAGTGGGGTGTTTCCAGATTCGGGCTGGGAATCAGGGCGACGCTGAGCTTGTGGCGCTGTTCCAGGTTGAACAGGATTTCGCGCTTTTCATTAAGCCGGTAGGTGCCAACTTCGACCGGTACGCGTGCGATGACGCGCCCGGTCTTGTCCTTCATGGCCTCTTCTTCGACGATGCGCAAAATCGACAATGCCAGTGACTCCACGCCGCGCACCGAGCCCTGGCCGCGGCAACGCGGACACACGATCTGACTGGACTCCCCCAGTGAGGGGCGCAGCCGCTGACGCGACATTTCCAGCAAGCCGAAGCGCGAGATGCGTCCTACCTGTACCCGGGCACGATCCACCCGGAGTGCGTCACGCAGGCGATTTTCGACCTCGCGCTGGTGTTTGGTGGGCTGCATATCAATGAAGTCGATGACGATCAGGCCGCCCATGTCACGCAGCCGCAGCTGGCGCGCGATTTCATCGGCCGCCTCGAGATTGGTGTGCAGCGCGGTTTCCTCGATATCGCTGCCCTTGGTAGCGCGCGCGGAGTTGATATCGATGGAGATCAGGGCTTCGGTGTGATCGATGACAATCGCGCCGCCCGATGGCAGTGTCACCTCGCGCTGGAATGCCGACTCGATCTGGCTTTCAATCTGGTAGCGGGAGAACAGCGGTACCGGATCGTCGTAGCGCTTCAGCTTGTTCAGGTTGTGGGGCATGACCTGGGTCATGAATTCCTGGGCGCGCTGGAACACCTGCGCATCGTCGATCAGGATCTCGCCGATGTCTCCGCGCAGGTGGTCGCGCAGGGCACGGATAATGACGTTGCTTTCCTGGTAGATCAGGAACGGGGCGGAGCGCTGCCCGGCGGCGGTTTCGATGGAACTCCACAGGTGCAGCAGGTAGTCGAGGTCCCATTGCAGTTCCTCGGCGTTGCGCCCGACCCCGGCGGTTCGGACGATCAAACCCATATCGGGCGGATAGTCCAGCTCCGACATGGCGTCACGCACAATGTTGCGGTCTTCGCCTTCGATACGCCGCGACACGCCGCCGGCACGTGGATTACTGGGCATCAGGACCAGATAACGCCCGGCGAGGCTGATAAAGGTGGTGAGCGCAGCGCCCTTGTTGCCGCGTTCTTCCTTTTCGACCTGAACGATGACTTCCTGTCCCTCGCGCAGGGCTTCCTTGATGGTTACCCGACCGCCGCCTTCGCCGGCGCCTTCGCGAAAATAGATCCTGGCCACTTCTTTCAGCGGCAGGAAGCCGTGCCGTTCGGCGCCGTAGTCGACAAAGGCGGCCTCGAGGCTGGGCTCGACGCGGGTTATCTTACCCTTGTATACATTGGATTTTCTCTGGCCGCGGGCGGGTACCTCAATGTCCAGATCGTAGAGTTTCTGGCCGTCGACCAGAGCGACACGCAACTCTTCGGGCTGCGTGGCGTTGATAAGCATACGTTTCATCAGGTTTTTCTCTCATGTGCTCGACCGTCCCGCCAGACCATTCAACGATGCCGGCGGCAGCCGGGTATCTGCCGTGCCGGAAGCCGGGCACACCGCAGCAGCGCGGGAGCCAGGATGCCAGCCCGGAAATCAGATCGATCATCAAGAAAAGTGCTAATGGCACGGGAGCAACCAGTTAATTCATGACTGTGTAACACGCAGAGGCCTTGCGGGCCTCTCCTCGATCCACCGGGGCCCGCTAGCCCGGGTTTTCCGATGGAAACGAATAGGGTTTCGGCGCAGACCGTGGAATAAACGCTGTTCCATTGCCTTGCCGATGTCGCCCGGCACACCGCCCGCGAAGCGAAGGCGGAGTGACTACGACACCGGCTCGGACTATAACAGTCCAAACCCGTGATATCAAACGCTTATGATCCATTCCAATGCCCTGAAACGGTTCTGATTCGGGTCAGATTTAAATAACTTAAAGGATTAATCACAAGCAGTTTCCAGCTGGGGCTGGTAGAATCCGCGGGCATGGAAAAACTGGACAGACCAGCCGTGCAGTGGGTGGAAATTTCGGCTGAAGAAGCCGGGCAGCGAATCGACAATTTCCTGCAGCGCTGCTTGAAAGGTGTCCCCAAGAGCCGCATCTACCGTTTATTGCGCAAGGGCGAGGTGCGGGTCAACAAGGGGCGGACCAAACCCGAGTACCGGATACAGCGCGGCGACCAGGTGCGAATTCCGCCGGTGCGCATGGCTGCCGTGGGCAGTCCAGCGCCCTCCGTCAAGGAGGCCGACCGGCTGTTGGATGCAGTGCTGTACGAGGATGAGCGCCTGCTGGTACTGAACAAACCTGCCGGTATGGCGGTGCACGGCGGCAGTGGTCTCAGTTTCGGGGTGATCGAGGCACTGCGGGCGCTGCGACCCGCGGCGCCCTTCCTGGAACTGGTGCATCGCCTGGATCGCGACACCTCAGGGTGCCTGCTGATTGCCAAGCGGCGCAGCGAACTCCGGACCCTGCACGAGCTGTTGCGTAACGGAGAGGTGGAAAAGCGCTACCTGCTGCTGGTGCAGGGCGAGTGGCGGCAGGGCCAGCGCGAGGTCAGGGCGGCGCTGAAGAAAAACCTGTTGCGCGGGGGGGAAAGGCTGGTGCAGATCGACCCCGAGGGCAAGGATGCGGTGACCCGCTTCCGCCTGCTGGAATCTTATCCGGGGGCAAGCCTCCTGGAAGCCGAGCTGAAGACCGGCCGCACGCACCAGATCCGGGTTCACGCGGCGCACGCCGGGCACCCGCTGGCAGGCGATGACAAATACGGTGATGCCGGGTTCAACCGGCAGATGCGGGCACTGGGGCTCAAGCGCCTGTTCCTGCACGCGCATTACGTCGCTTTCAGAGATGCAGAACGCGGGCGAGCTGTGGCGGTGAGTGCGCCAATGAGCGCGGATCTGAGAAATGTCATTCAGCAATTGGAGGCAGGACCCGATACAGGGCAGAACACCTGATCCGTATCAATGAATAGCAAAACCAAACATGCCCCCGACGCAGTTCGGCTGATCGTCTTCGACTGGGACGGTACCCTGATGGATTCGGAGACCCAGATCGTGCACGCGATACAGTCGGCGATTGCCGATCTGCAGCTGGAAGCGCGCAGTGCCGAGGCGTGCCGTAACATTATCGGCCTGGGTCTACAGGAAGCGGTGGATGCACTTTATCCGGGCCGCGGCGAGGATTTCAGACAGACCTTCGTCGCGCGTTACCGGGACCACTGGTTTTCCGATAGTCACGCATCCGAGCTTTTTGCGGGTGCCAGGGAGACCCTGGAACTGCTGAAAGAATCCGGCTTCACACTGGCTGTCGCTACCGGTAAGGGGCGTGCCGGGCTGGACAAGGCGTTGCGCCAGACCGGCCTGAGCGGGCTGTTTTCAGCGACCCGTTGTTCCGACGAGACGTGCTCGAAGCCGCATCCGCGCATGCTCAACGAGATCCTGCAGGAACTGCAGATCGCCTCACAGCAGGCACTGATGGTCGGCGATACCGAATATGATCTGCAGATGGCCAACCGGGCCGGCGTGGGTCCGGTGGCCGCCAGCTACGGGGTGCACGCGCGAGAGCGCCTGCTACAGCATCAACCGCTGGTCTGCCTGGACCAGATTACCGAGCTGGTCGACTGGCTCGCGGAACAAAGTTTGTTCGACACCGATGCCACGGCGCGCCAGTCGCTCGCGGTTCTAGAATGAGGAAAGTTGCACGATGGAATCAAATCAAGGTCAGGAGTCCAAGATGTCAAAGCGTGACGGCGATGCCGGGTGGGAGCGGGAGACCATCACCCGCCTGGCCTTTGCGGCCCTGAACGAGCAGCGGCGCGCGCGCCGCTGGAGTATTTTTTTCAAGTTTCTGGTGTTTGCCTACCTGGTCGGGATTCTGTTCCTGTATACGCCGAGCATGGACTTCGACCAGGCGGCAAGCGACAAGCATACCGCGCTGGTGGAACTGAAGGGCGTGATTGCGCCGGATAAGGAAGGCAGCGCCGACAACGTCATCGCGGGCTTGCGCGCCGCATTCGAAAACGACAAAGCCAAGGGTGTCATCCTGAGAATCAACAGCCCCGGCGGCAGTCCGGTTCAGGCCGGTTATATCAACGACGAGATTCGCCGCCTGCGCAAGAAATATCCGGATACGCCCCTGTACGCGGTGGTCAGCGATATGTGTGCCTCGGGCGGCTATTACGCGGCTGTGGCTGCCGACAAGATCTACGCCGACAAGGCCAGTATCGTCGGTTCCATCGGGGTGCGCATGGATGGTTTTGGATTTGTCGAGGCGATGGAAAAACTCGGTATCGAGCGCCGCCTGCTGACCGCCGGCGAGCACAAGGGCTTTCTGGACCCCTTCAAGCCGATCAACGAGGCGGATGTCACGCACGTGCAGGAACTGCTGGACGATATCCACGACCAGTTCATCGCCGTGGTCAAGACCGGGCGTGGCGACAAGCTCAAGGATGACCCGGCCATTTTCAGCGGCTTTGTCTGGACCGGAGAGCAGGCTGTGGATCTCGGGCTGGTGGACGAGCTGGCCAGCTCCAGTCATGTCGCGCGGGAAGTCATCGGCGCAGAAACCATTGTCGACTACACGCCGAGCGAAGATCTGCTGGAAAAATTCAGCAAGCGACTGGGTACGGCGCTGGGCCGCGGGCTCGGCGAAGTGCTGGGCGTCGACTCCCTGCTTCGCTAGGGCCTGTTAACACTATCTGAAGCGTTGCTGTTGTGCCTG
>CP070738.1:1762136-1803484 GCA_020347685.1 Gammaproteobacteria bacterium
CGTGATCGATCAAATTAATACGCACATAAAAATGCTTGCATAAGCTATGCCAATGGGGGCTGAAATGGTGATCGAGGTGGTCCAGCAGGACATCACCCTGCTCGATGTGGATGCGATTGTGAATGCAGCAAATACGTCTCTGTTGGGCGGGGGTGGTGTCGATGGGGCGATTCATCGCGCTGCCGGTCCGCAGCTAAGGCAACATTGTCGCCGCCTCGGGGGCTGCCCCACCGGAGGGGCTCGCATTACTCCGGGCTTCCGTTTGCCGGCGCGCTGGATCATTCACACCGTCGGTCCAGTGTGGAGGGGAGGTGATTACGGTGAGGCCGCGCTCCTGGAAAGCTGTTACCGCAACAGTTTCCGTCTGGCGCTGGAGAAACAGCTGGGCAGCATTGCATTTCCCGCTATCAGCACCGGCGCGTATGGCTATCCAGGGGAACAGGCCGCCCGCATCGCGGTGGCCGTGATGAAACAACACGAGCTGCGTTTCCAGCGAATTATCGCCTGCTGTTTTTCCTCCGCCGACGTCGACCTGTACCGCACGATAACGCGCTGATTGTGTTCGGGCGTTTTGGCTTGCTCTCCCACCGGTTCGGGTGTGCGACGGCCGTCGCGGTTTCACCGCACTCGGCGGGCTCGCAAACCCGCGCGTCATAACTGCTGGAAATAGGCGCTCTCGGCGTCACTGAGGGGAGGGAGAATGTCGTTGCTGGCCTCCTGCGGCAGCGCCGCGGCGTCTTGTCGCGGCGCTGATTCCTGCGCGGCGGGCATCGCGGGAGGGGGATTCAGATGCTCGAGCCACAGCGCGATTTCGCCGTTTACGCTGAACAGCCGGTAGCGATACAGACTGAGACCCGGACAGAGGCGTAGCACCGCGCTTGCGCCGGGCGGGAATTCCCTGGCGACCACCACCAGCTTTGGCGGTTGCTGCTGCTGTTGCAGCGGTTCGTAGACCTGATTGATCCAGGGCAGGGCGTTGCACAGCTGCTCGACGCCGCGCAGCCCGTTGAGCAGGGCGGCCTCGCTGTGTTCGGGTTCGAAGCTGACCAGCACCGGGTGCAGGTTGGCGTCGGCCAGCAGTAGCGGTTGCCCGTCCCAGCGTAATCGGGTTTCGAGGATGTTGGTGCCGGTGCCGGTAAGCTGTTCGGCGGCCTCAGTCAGCAGGCTGCGTAGCTGCTCGCGGTCGGGAGTTTCTGCGCTTTCGATTTTCAGCTTCATGCGTTTCTCCGCGGCGTGGTCATGGTTAGTGTGCTGTAGAACCCGCTGTGCAAGAGGCGCTCGCTGATGCGGGCCAGAAAGTTATGGCGATGGCTGGCTTCTGCATCCTGCCCGGGACCGATCTGCTCGGGCAGGAATCCGAGGTTGAGCAGTGGCACATCGAGATAGCGCAGCGTTCCGACCGCCAGCTTGCGGAAGTAACGCCACGCCGCATGCTGGTCCCGCGGTCCCACCAGGACGATACCGACATCCGGCGCGCCGTGTTGTGACAACAGCTTGATGCGCTGGTAGGCGTCACGAATCCCGTCAAGACTCGCCGGTACCAGCAACACCACGTGGTCGACGCCATACTTCAGCAGGGTGGCCGGACAGGTAACGGCCAGTAGACAGTATTCGTCGCTTCCTGGTGCCTCGGCGGCCTGCGCTTGTCGGAAGCTGTGCTCCATCGGGTTTGCCTCGCCGGGGTGGCACAGTGTGCACGGGTGTCCGCGCTGCGTCAGAATCTGCCCCAGCTCGTCGGTGATCCAGTGCTGTGCGGGCGTATCCAGCAAAAAAGGAATCGCCCGGCAGAAATCATCGCGGTGTGTCGCGGCCTGGGTAGTGCCCAGAAAGCGGGCGCTGATCTCTGCCAGACGACTGGAGGAAGTCGATTTTCGCTGCCATGCAGGGTTGAGCCGACTGACCATCAGTGGTGCACCGGTACCTGGAGCAGTGAATTGATAGTCCCGAGTTCGTTGGGTATTTCAGCAGGGTTGGTGGGGTCGTGTTGCCACTTGCCGTCGATGATCAGCCGGTATTCGTACACTCCAGGCTCTGCTGTAAATATCTTCTGCCAGTGACCATTGACGTTGCGGGTCTCAACATCACGGTCCGGAATCCAGTTGTTGAAGTCGCCTGCCAGCTGCAAACGGCGGCACTCGATTTCGGTGAAGGTTAGCACCACCATCTGTCGCATGGCCTTGGCCTTGGCGTGATTCATCGCTGTCTCCTCGCGGTATCTCTCGTCTCTGGTTTCGAGCTTGTTATGCAACGCTACGACGCCGGTTCGTTTGCCGGTTTGATGCTTGTCTGTGTGAACTGCGGGTTTTTTCAGGCTGAAGCCTCCGTTTGTTGCGCGTCAATGGGAAACAATTCACCCTGCTGTGGTAGCTGCTCACGAAGTTGTTCCACTTCGCGGGCCAGTTCCGCAACAGCGAATACCCATTCCTGTCCGGTCAATGCGTCGAAAGCGCGTTGCCCGTGAAAAACCAGCACGACATCGCCAGTCACCACCAGTGACAGTTCGGCCAGAGGCTGGCCCGCGGTTGGCAAAAATCGGGTGAGTGATTGAAGGCAATGGCGAATACGCTGCAGCGACACCCCGGCGTCAAGCAGCCGTTTCGCAGTGCGCAGCGCGATGAGGTCTGCGAAAGAATAGCGGGCGTGACCGCCGTCGGTATGGTGCTGCGGGACGACCAGCCCTGTTTTTCGCCAGTAGCCCAGCTGGCGTGTGGTCAGACCGCTGATGGCGGCCGCCTGCTGGCGGCTGTAGGAATTCTGTTTCACGTTCACCCCCTGCCCGGGCGTTTCGTGATTAGCGAGAGTCTCGCAGGGTCTGGATGAATGTCAAGAGGAAAGAGACAAAAAAAGGTTTTTTTGTCCTTTTTTGGTCTCCAAAACGAAACAGCCTGCCTGCACCAGCCGATACATCAGTTTCGCTGTGGGAACGGCGGCGGCAGAGTACACCGCCAGCGGATCGCAACCGATGGCGGGCGCTCGACGGCAATGAGGCTGGGGAGAGAGTATTCCAGGAACACCGCCCGGGACAGCGGCCTCGCTGCCCCGGGCGGGGTCTATTTGGCAGCGCTCTGAGCGCCGGTCGGGGTGACAACGCCGGACTGACTGGCGAACCAGGCAGCCAGGTTGTCCATATCCTGCTCCGAGAGGCCGGCGGCGAATCCGCTCATAATGGCATTGTTGCGGGCGCCGCTCTTGTAATCGGTCAGGGCGCGCACCAGATAATCGGCGTGCTGTCCCGCGAGGCGCGGATACTGGGGATCCCCGCTGTTGCCGTCCGCGCCGTGGCAGGCCTGGCATCGTTCGCTGGAAAGCGCCTGGCCGGCAGCGGCGTCACCGGCCGCGTGCGCGCCGGAGATCAGCCCGGCAAAAAGCGTAAACAGAAAAATATTCGTCAAGCGTTTCATGATTCGCTCCTCCTGGTTGAACTGCTATTACTCGCCGCTCTGGGCGAAGAAGGCAGCGATATCCTGCATGTCCTGCTCGCTGAGTGTCTGCGCCTGGGCCTGCATGGTTTTGTGCGAACGCTGGCCGTCCTTGTAGGCCTGCAGCGCGGCCGCCAGGTACTGGGCGTGCTGTCCGCCCAGCTTGGGCACCTTGTAGGTCGGATAGACATTGTTGTAGCTGGGCACCCCGTGGCAGCCCATGCAGGTGAAGGATTTGATTTTGCCTGCGGCTGCGTCGCCGGCTGCCATCGCGCCTGCCGACAGGGTTGCCGCGCACACCAGCAGTGTCAGGCTGGATAGATAAGTTGTCTTCATAGTCCTCGCTCTCGTGGTTGGCTGTAAATCGACGCTACCCGTTGGGGGTATGCGACGGTGTCCGAATATGCGCGTGCCGCGTCTTGTGGCGATCGGACGGCGGGATTATAACAAAGCTCACCAGCTAATATAGCTGTAACCCTGTTCCTGCAGCTGCATCAGGTCATCCGCCCCGATGTCCACGATCTCGGCGAAATCCAGCATATCGGACTCGCTCCAGTCGAGTGTCTTCATGGTGTTGCCGCAGACGTGGAAAGACACCCCGTAGGCGGCCAGGCTGGATACGCGCTCGCGGACGAGTTCCGGCACCGGGCGCAGCGGCTGTTTCGCCAGAATGTGGATGCCCGGCCCGATTGCCGTCACAACGATGTGTATGTCGTCGCCGTGCTTGCGCAGCATCTCGCCGACCGAGAACAGCACGCCCTGCATATAGTCAGGGTCCGCCTTGTTGAACTGGTACACCAGTTTGTGGTCGGGTTCTCCCAGCAGCTCCCGGTCGATGAGCTCGGCTGTGGCGCTGCCGGACAGGGCGGCGATAGTGGCTGCAGTGGCCAACCACTCCAGACGGCGGCGATGCTGAGTGTTGGTATTCATAGGCTACTCCGTAACTGGAGGTTGTGAGGTCAGACAATAATCCGCTTCCGGAGGTTCGGGAGCGGCGGATTTCCGTCGCCAGTGTACAATACCCCATTTGACGCCCCGCCATAAACGGGGTTGCCCCTGTCGCTATGAGTCAAGCCGCCGATTTGCCTGAATGCGGGCAGCTGCCGCAGCTGCAACAGTCGATTGACGCCTGCCTGCTGCGGGATATTCCAGACCTGCATAAGCAGCTATACAGACTGCAGCGGCGTTGTCGCGACCGGCAGGCGGTCGGCCGCGGTGTCGAGCGTCTCGCGGCGCGGATTGCGCTGTCCCGCCAGTGTGTCGAGCGGCGCCTGGCCGGCGCGCCCTCCCCCGAGTATCCGCTTGCCCTGCCCGTCGTGGAACGGCGCGAATCCATCATGGCAAGCATACGCGACAACCCGGTTGTCATCGTGTGTGGGGAGACCGGCTCCGGCAAAACCACCCAGCTGCCGAAGATCTGCCTCGATCTGGGGCGCGGTGCGCGCGGGAAAATCGGTCATACCCAGCCACGCCGAATTGCCGCGCGCAGTCTTGCGGCACGCATCGCCGAAGAGCTTGGCAGCGTGCTTGGCGAGCAGGTCGGATACAAGGTGCGTTTTCAGGACCGTGTCCAGGACAGCAGCTATATCAAGGTGATGACCGACGGCATGCTGCTGGCCGAGGTGCAGTCCGATCCCGACCTGCTCGAGTATGACACGCTGATTATCGACGAAGCGCATGAGCGCAGCCTGAATATCGATTTCCTGCTCGGGTACCTGCACCGCCTGTTACCGCGGCGCCCCGACCTGAAGATCATCATCACTTCAGCGACAATTAATCCCGAGCGCTTCTCGGAACATTTTGGTGCAGCGCCGATTATCGAGGTGTCGGGACGCACCTATCCGGTCGAGATCCGTTACCGGCCTCTGCAGGGCGAGGACGAAGACCAGAAAGACAGGGGGCGCGGCCAGGCCATCCTCGATGCCGTCGACGAACTCGCCGCAGAGGGGCCGGGCGACGTGCTGGTGTTTCTGCCCGGCGAGCGTGCTATCCGTGATACAGCAGAACTGTTGCGCAAGCACCATCCACCCGCTACCGAAATCCTGCCCTTGTACGCGCGTCTGTCGGCTGCGCAACAGAGTCAGGTGTTCCGGCCACACCGCGGCAGGCGTATCGTACTGGCGACCAATGTCGCGGAAACCTCGCTTACCGTTCCCGGTATTCGCTACGTGGTCGACACCGGTCTGGCGCGGTTGAGTCGTTACTGCTATCGCACCAAGGTACAGCGACTGCCGATCGAAGCGGTGTCTCAGGCTTCGGCCAGCCAGCGTGCCGGGCGTTGTGGCCGGGTCGCGGCGGGCGTTTGTATCAGGCTGTATGGCGAGGACGACTGGCAGGCCAGGGCCGAGTTCACGGAGCCGGAAATCCAGCGCACCAATCTTGCCGCGGTGATCCTGCAGATGGTCGCACTGGGTCTGGGCAAGATCGAACAGTTTCCGTTTGTCGACCCGCCCGATGCACGCCTGATTCGCGATGGTTACAAGTTGCTCCACGAACTGGGCGCGGTGGATGATGCACAGCATTTGACGGCACTCGGACGCGAGATCGCGCGGCTGTCGCTGGACCCGCGTCTGGCCCGCATGGTGCTGGCAGCGCGGGAGGGTCACTGTCTCACCGAAGTGCTGATTATCGTGTCGGCGCTGGAAGTGGTCGACCCGCGTGAGCGACCGCTGGATCATGCACAGGCGGCTGACGAGAAACACGCCCTGTTCAGGCACGACAAGTCCGATTTTCTGGCTTATCTGAACCTCTGGAATGTGTTTCAGGAGCAAGCACGGCAGCTGTCGCAGAACAAGCTGCGCAAATGGTGCCGGGAACACTTTCTGTCGTTCCTGCGCATGCGCGAGTGGATCGATGTGCACCGCCAGTTGCTGTCACAGGTGAAGGCGCAGGGGATGTCCTGTAACCAGGCGCAGGCCGACTACCGGTCGGTCCATTGCGCGCTGCTGTCAGGGCTGCTCGGCAACCTGGCGTTTCAGGTGCAACCGAACGAATATCTTGGCGCACGCAATGTGAAATTTGCGCTGTTTCCTGGTTCGTCGCTGGCAAAGCACAAACCCAAATGGCTGGTCGCGGCTGAGCTGGTGGAGACCGGGCGGCGTTATCTGCGCACTGCCGCAGCCATTGAGCCGGCCTGGGTGGAACCGCTGGCCCAACACCTGGTGCGGCGCAGCTATTCAGAACCGCACTGGGAGAAGAAACGCGCCCAGGTGGTTGCGTTCGAACGTGTCACGCTCTACGGACTTGCTCTGGTCAGTAGGCGCCGGGTCAACTTCGGGCCGCTCGACCCGGAGACTTCCCGCGAGCTGTTCATCCGCCACGCGCTGGTCAGAGGCGAATTCAATACCCATGCCGCTTTTGCAGAACACAACCGCCAGTTGTTGGCCGAACTCGAGCAGCTTGAAGCCCGCTCACGGCGGCGCGACCTGCTGGTCGATGAACAGGACCTGTACCGGTTCTTCGACCAACGCCTGCCGGCGCAGGTGTTCGACGGTCCGCACTTCGAACGCTGGTGGAAACGCGTACGCCAGGACCAGCCGCACCTGCTGCATCTCGACCGCGACCAGATAATGTTGCACGCCGCCGAGGGCGTGACCCGGGAACAATTCCCTGACAGCGTGCAGGTTCGCGGCATGAAGCTGCCGGTTCGATATCGCTTCGCGCCGGGTGAGGTCGACGATGGCCTGTGTGTGCAGTTGCCGCTGGCGGCACTCAACCAGCTGCGTGCAAGCGATTTTGACCGGCTGGTCCCGGGGCTATTGAGAGAGAAAGTCACGCTGCTGATAAAGTCGCTGCCAAAACAGCTGCGGCGCCATTTCGTGCCGGCGCCCGACTACGCTGAAGCCTGTATTTCAGCCATACAGGATAGTGAAAGCGGTCTGCTCGACGCGCTCGGCGAACAACTGCAGCGCATCAGCGGTGTGGCGGTGCCTGCCGCGCTGTGGCGTCCGGAGCTGTTGCCGCAGCATCTGTTCGCTTTTTTCGAATTGTATGACGAGCACGCAAACCTGATCGGTTCCGGGCGCGACATTGACGAGCTGCAGACCCGCTTTGGTGCGCGCGCGCAGCAGCGTTTTGCCGGTGTCGTCGATACCCGCTATGAGCGCAGCGAGATACGGGACTGGGATTTCGGTGCGTTACCGGAGTTCGTCGAGCTGCAGCAGGCCGGTGTGGGGCTGCGTGGTTACCCGGCGCTCGCAGTCAGCGGCGACCAGATCCAGCTGCGCCTGTTCGACGACCCGCAACAGGCGCTGCGCTCCCATCGCGAAGGGCTTCTGGCTCTGTTCCGCAACAAAGCCGGGCGCGCGATCAAGGAGATCAGGCGCGCGGTACCCGAGCTGCAGAAACAGATGCTGTGGTTCAGTAGCGTCGCGAGCGGCGAGGTACTGCAGGCTGATCTGGAGCGCGCGGTGCTGCAGGCCGCGTTTCTTCCTGACGATGCGGAGGTCAGGGACGCGGAATCCTTCCGGCGCAACCTTGCCAGCGGCACGCCACGCCTGGTGGCCCTGGCCACAGACATAGGCCGCTGGAGTTTCGAGGCGCTGCAGGCCTGGCACGATCTGAACCGCGTGCTGAAGGGCTCGGTTTCACCCCAGATGATCGCCGCCGTCAACGAGGTGCGCGAGCAGGTCGGTGGGCTGATCTATCCCGGCTTTGTGGCGGCGACACCGCTGCGCCGCTTGCCGCACCTGGGTCGTTATATCCGCGCCGCGCAACTGCGCCTTGAAAAACTTCCCGGGAATGTGCAACGGGAGCGAAAAAACGCCGCGATTGTCGCGCGCTACCAGCAGCGCTACCGACAGGCTGCTGCCACACATCAGCAACAGGCGGGGCTTGCAGAATTGCGCTGGATGATCGAGGAGCTGCGCGTGTCACTGTTTGCCCAGGAACTGGGCACGGCCGAAAAGGTATCTGCGGAGCGGCTCGATCGCCTGTGGGCGGAGCTGTCTGGCGACTAACGCAGGGCATCCGGCCTGAACTTTGCCGCGCTGTCCGCTGCGCCGGGGCCAGTACAGCGCGGTCGAGTCGTGCTCCAGGGTAGCGGTGCCACCGGCAGGAAGCTGAAATTCGCCCCGGGCTGCCGGCGGAAACGTCGCCGAATTGTAGCGGGATGAGTTGGGTCTCAGTCCTCGAAGCGCTGGAAGATCAGCGTTGCATTGGTGCCGCCAAAGCCGAAACTGTTTGACATCACAGTGCGCAGGCCGGCGTTGTCCCGGCGTTCGCGCTGAATGGGAAAATCCTCAGCCGCGGGGTCGAGCTGCTGGATATTGGCGGATGCGCAGATAAAATCGTTTTCCAGCATCAGAAGAGAGTAGATTGCTTCATGAACGCCGGCAGCCCCCAGCGAGTGGCCGGACAGCGACTTGGTCGAACTCACTGGCGGTATGCTATCGCCGAACACCTGTTTGACGGCTTCCAGTTCGCGCACATCGCCCACCGGGGTGCTGGTACCGTGGGCGTTGATGTAATCGATGGATGCGTCGACGGTCGCCATGGCCTGCTGCATGCAACGCACCGCGCCTTCGCCGGACGGCTGAACCATGTCATAGCCGTCCGAGGTTGCGCCATAGCCAACGATCTCGGCGTAGATTTTCGCGCCCCGCGCTCTGGCCTGCTCCAGTTCCTCGAGCACCAGCATGCCCCCGCCACCGGCAATGACGAAGCCATCGCGCGTCGCGTCGTAGGCCCGTGAGGCGGTGGTGGGGGAATCATTGTACTTGGACGACAGCGCTCCCATGGCATCGAACAGCAGGGTAAGGCTCCAGTGCAATTCTTCCCCGCCGCCGGCGAAGACCCGGTCCTGTTTTCCATACTGGATCAGTTCGCAGGCATTGCCGATGCAGTGGGCACTGGTCGAACAGGCGGAACTTATGGAGTAGTTCACACCCTTGATTTTGTAGGCCGTGGACAGGCAGGCGGAATTGGTGCTGCCCATGGTGCGCGGCACCATGAACGGACCGACTTTCTTGGCACCTTTTTCACGCAGCAGGTCGACAGCCAGCGTAACGTTCTGCGTCGAGGTGCCGCCGGAACCCGCGATCAGGCCGGTGCGCGGATTGGAGATTTCCTCTTCGCTCAGGCCGGCATCCTTGATCGCCTCCTGCATCGCAATGTAATTATATGCAGCGCTGTCGCCCATGAAACGGCGCAGCTTGCGGTCGATCAGGCTGTCCAGGTCGATATCGACAGACCCGTGAACATGGCTGCGAAATCCCAGTTCCTGGTACTCCGGGCAGAACACAATGCCTGATTTGCCCTGCTGCAGGGACTCGAGCACCTGTTGCTTGTTGATTCCGATACTGGCAGTAATGCCTATTCCGGTAACTACGACGCGCCGCATGCCTTGATTCCTAGAAGCTCTCAGTAGAAGTAAACAGACCAACCCGCAGGCTCTTGGCGTGATAGATATCCTTGCCGTCGACCTGCATCAGGCCGTCCCCGATGCCCATAAACAGTTTGCGCTGGATGACACGTTTGATATCTATCCGATAGGTCACCAGTTTGTTCTCCGGGGTAACCTGGCCCGAGTATTTCACTTCCCCGGCGCCCAGCGCGCGGCCGCGTCCCGGGCCTCCCAGCCAGCCGAGGTGGAAGCCGATCAGCTGCCACATGGCATCCAGGCCGAGGCAGCCGGGCATAACGGGATCCGACTCGAAATGGCAGCTGAAGAACCAGAGATCAGGTTTGATATCGAGTTCGGCGATGATCTCGCCCTTGCCGTGCGCGCCGCCTTCGCCGCTGATGTGCGCGATGCGGTCAAACATGAGCATGGGTGGGAGGGGCAGCCTGGCGTTGCCGGGGCCAAACAGCTCACCGTGGCCACACTGGAGGAGTTCCTGGTAGGAAAACTGGTTTTGTGCTTGCTGGGTCAAAATATCTGCCGTTGTCATGTGCTTGGCCATGGGCGTCATGGCCAATTGCCGAAGGCGCGTATTCTAGCCGGTTGGATGGAATTTTTCATGGTGCAGGGGCAGGAAATTCGGTTTCCCCTGACCTGGATCAAACGGGAGCAGACCGGTTTACGTCTAATCGCGGAAATTGATGTACTGCAGGGGCAGGTCAATCGCGGCGCCCTTGAGCAAGGCAATAACCTTCTGGAGGTCATCCCGGTTCTTGCCGCTGACGCGCACCTTGTCGGCCTGCACGCTGGCCTGAACCTTGAGCTTGGCGTCTTTAACCAGCTTTACGATTTTCTTGGCGATATCCTGCGGAATGCCCTGTTGTACCCGCAAGGTCTGGCGTGCCTGGTTGATGGTGGTTTCCCGCTTGCCTTCCTCGATCGATCCAAGATCAATGCCGCGTTTGGCGAGCTTGAGGTGCAGAATATCCCTCACCTGATCGAGCTGAAATTCATTATCCGCCTGGATGGTGAGCTGGTCCTCGGACTGAACCACCCTGGCACTGGACCCCTTGAAGTCATAGCGGTTGCCGATTTCGCGGTTGGCCTGGTCAACCGCATTGCTAACCTCGTGCAGATCGACTTCCGAAACAGTATCGAACGACGGCATGGTCTAGAATTCCCCGCTGCTGCTCCCGTAGTACCCCGGCCTTTCCCGGACCGGGCTTATAGTACTTCAGACGCAGCGGGCCAATCCAGAACGCCGCTTGGAATTTCAGGTCGGCGTGCGGCAGCGGCGGGCAGCGAACCGGCGCGGAACAGGATCGATGCCTGCTCGGCCGAGCGATGTCAGCGGGAATGCAGGCTCTGAGCCGCACCGGTTGCGAGGTCCGCTGCAGATCGCTCTGCTTCGTCACCCTGCAGGGCGGTCTGCAGTTGCTCGAGGAGCGCGCGGTGCCGGTTATCTTGCGCGCGGTTCCATTCCTCGAACAGCGGCAGCGTTGCCCGGATCAATGCCGTCATGCGCCCGTCCGGTTGGCGGCCCATGGACAGCGCCTCGAGCGCATGCTGGACAGCGGCGATACTGGCCACCTGCGGGGGTGGGGGCTGGCGCGCGAGCGCCGCGGACTTGCTGCCCGGGTCTGCCGGCAGCGATGCCGGTGCTGTTGCGGCGCGTTTGTGCACTACGCAGTTGCCGCCGGCGTGCTGGGCGCTGCTTAGTTTTTCACTGGCATCGAACAGCAGTTCCTGGGGTTTTATGTCGGGGTGAATTAACGGGCACGATACTGCAATGCTGGTGGTAATCGAAAACGTATCGCCGGCGTTATCGAAAGTCTGGCTCTCGACGGTGGCTCGCAACTGTTCGGCAACCCGCCGGGCCCCGACCGGATTAGCGCACGGAAGCAGAATGGCGAAGGTGTCAAGTCCGATACGTGCAACAGTGTCCTCGCGCCTTCTGTCTGCGCACAGTATTTTCGCCAGCTGGCTCATAGCGCTTTCAGCTGCCTCCTTGCCCCGGCGCAGGAACAGTACTTTGTACCTGTCGATCTGTACCGCCAGTACGGCAAGCTCGGTTCGGTGCCTGACGGCATAGGAAAGCCCTTCTTCCAGATGTTCGAGAAAGGCGTGTTTATTGGCAAGGCCGGTCAGTGCGTCGAGGCTGTTCTGCTCTTCGAGCTGTTGCTTTCTCTCTTCGCTGTCCTGCAGCGCCTGCTGGGTACGCTGTTGTCTGGCTTGAGTCTGGGCTCGCGCGAGCAGCTGCACGGAGTCGAACGGTTTGGTGATGAAGTCACTTGCGCCGGCAGACAGCGCGGATTCTCTGCTGCCGTCGTCATCTTCGGCCCCGGTCACGATGATCACCGGGATGTTACTGATGCGCGGCTCTGCTGACTGCCGGATCTGCTTTACAAGTCCGAGGCCGTCAAGGTTCGGCATCGACAGGTCGGACATCACCAGGCCGATGCGGGACTCGTTCTGGAGCATCTCCCAGGCGATCTCTCCGTCCTCGGCTTCCAGTACCTCGAAATCATTTTTAAGGATTTTCCGTGCGGCTACCCGCATGAGTCGCGAGTCGTCCACGACCAGAATGATGGGTTTGTCTGTCATTGCGTCGGTCATCAGCGGCACCTGACCTGGGGTTTACATTAATAAGGAGTGTCGGCGCGCCTTGTCCAATCTTTAACAATGTGTTGTTTGAACAGGGAATTTGGGCGCGAAGCCCGGGTCGATAACGGAAGGTGCGTTGGCCGTTCGGGTTGTCGGCCCGACGCGCACGCGTTACTGGGGCCGGGCTGCGCTGCAACGTCCCCGGCAGCGCCGTGGCCGGGGTTCAGTGCAGATCCTATACGACCGTCGCGGCCGTGCCCCGATGAACAGTCTTTTCACCCTTGCCCCTCGAGGTGCTGAGCAGCGCGCTTCGCGGTGAGGCCTGAAACACAGCACTGCAACTGGCGGACCGGCAAGCTGCCTTGTGGCCTGATGCGCACCACCTCGCGGAAGCACGCTATGAAGTCGTGCTGCACGCGGTCAATGCGCGTCCCACGTTGTGGTGAGGTTGGTCACGGTTGTTCCGATCGTCAGCGGGCACAAGCCTCGCGTCGCGTCAAACCAGCTCGCCGGGGTGCGCTGCGCGAGCGCGCAAGGCATGCTCCGGAGCCTGTCTTTTCAGTGCCTGGCGGGCCTGCCACGCTGCGTCTGGGGCTCGCCCGACAAAGCGTATCAGCGTGGCGGCCGATTCAGCGTTAGGCAGACCAGCACCGGGGCATGCCTTGCCGGTGACCTGTTTTGTGCAGGCGTTATCGACAGGCAGTCGAACACGGCTGTGCCCGAATACTGTCGGGGGAAGCGCGGAAACTGCGCTAGCGATGGGGCGGCCGGTTTAGGATATGCACAGCGAGTCCTTAGCAAGCTTCTCGCAACGCAGGCCGCGCGCATCCGAAGCCGCCGCGCGGCAGCGATCCACGCCCGCCGTGAGTAACCCCGGCGTGGCCGGCGCCGGGCCTGATACAGCCTTGTCTGACCTTTGGTGCGCTATAGAAATATATTTATAAATCAATGGCATATAAGGTACGCGAAGGCAAAAAAAGGCCTGCTTGCGCAGGCCTTTTGTATGGCCATGAAGTCGGTTAGCGACGTGCTTTCTTCTTCGTGGCCTTCTTCTTCGCTACCTTTTTCTTGGTAACTTTTTTCTTGGCAACTTTTCTCTTCGGAGCTGCCTTCTTCTTGGTTACCTTTTTCTTGGTAACTTTTCTCTTCGGAGCTGCCTTCTTCTTGGTTACCTTTTTCTTGGTAACTTTTTTCTTCGCTACCTTTCTCTTCGGAGCTGCTTTCTTCTTTGCTACCTTTCTCTTCGGAGCTGCTTTCTTCTTCGCTACCGCCTTCTTCTTCGCGGTAGTCTTACGCTTAACTGTCTTCTTCCTTACTGCCATGAGGATACCTCCTTCAAGTACTATGGTTCGCGCAACGTAACGGCGTTTGCAAACAGAACTTTAAACAAAAAAGAATAAATTACAACACCTAGGTTACGTTTCGCTCTATGATTCCTGTGTAAGTGCATGCTGCCGGCGAGCCGTGCATCACTGGTCGGCATCGTTTCGTTTCGGCGCACAGAATTTTCATACATGCATTTCGCAGCTAAATAGCAGTGTTTCGTGAACATGATGCGTTGTCTGTTAGGGTGCCGCTGGGGGGTTGTTCTGGACCCTGCCGAGCAGGTTTTAGTCTGCCAACAGAGAGTAAAAAATTTTTCAAAAAGATGAAAAAATTCTGCTTCGAGGCTGATAATGCACGTAACGATCGTTGCATGTGCGCAACAAATGAAGACGGGACTTCATGCTATGAATAATGCAATTCTGGACCTCTATGAACAGGCTGCACAGTGGTTGTGGAAGGACGAACTGCGCACCTTGTCCGCTCCGCGCAGGTCGGTCATTGCTTCAGTTCGTGTGCTCGTTGTGCTGGCAAGGCAGTTGCTCGGCGGACAACTCAACCTGCGTGCCATGAGTCTGGTTTACACCACCCTGCTATCGGTTGTTCCGTTGCTCGCCGTCAGCTTCTCGGTCTTGAAGGGCTTCGGTGTGCATAATCAACTGGAACCGGTACTGCTTAACTTTCTCGCCCCGCTGGGTGCCAAGGGTGTTGAGGTCTCGAACAACATCATCGGTTTTGTTGAGAACGTGAAGGTAGGCGTGCTTGGCTCTCTGGGCCTGGTGTTCCTTCTTTATACTGTTGTTTCTCTTACACAAAAAGTTGAATCCTCATTCAATTTCGTGTGGCAGGTTGAGCGGCTGCGAGCACTGGCGCAGCGGTTTTCCAGCTACCTGACCGTGATTCTGGTGGGCCCGGTGCTCATGTTCACAGCCCTTGGTGTAACGGCTACGGTCATGAACACAAGCCTGGTTCAATATCTGATCAGTGTGAAACCTCTCGGCGAGGTTATTGTGCTGGGTAGCAGGCTGATTCCCTATTTGCTGGTAATCGCTGCGTTCACCTTTATCTATATGTTCATTCCCAATACCCGGGTGAAGCTGCTTCCGGCTGTCGTCGGCGGTGTAGTGGCCGGTGTGCTCTGGCAGACCAGTGGCTGGGCGTTTGCGGCCTTTGTCGCTACATCCACCAATTACGCGGCGATCTATTCCGGTTTCGCCATCCTGATCCTGCTGCTGATATGGCTTTACCTCAGCTGGATGATTCTCCTGCTGGGAGCACAGGTCGCGTTTTATGTGCAGCATCCCCAATATGTGACCCGGGAGCCGGTACGTTTCGATCTGAGCAATCGATTGCGCGAACGACTCGCCCTGCAGCTGATGTTCATGGTGGCGGACCACCATCTCAACGGTCGGGAACCCTGGACGCTGGATGCCTTCGCGCAGCATCTCGGGCTCCCCATGCAGCCAGTCAACCAGGTGTTGCGGCTGATGATGGATACCGGCTTCGTTGCCGAGACCAATGACGAGCCGCCTGCTTACCTGCCAAGACGGGACATCGAGACGATTGCCCTCGCAGACTTGCTCGACGTGGTGCGCAGCGCGGGCGAGAGCCGCCTGTTAACAGTGAAAAGCCTGCCTCACCAGGATCAGGTCGAGGATGCGATGGAATCGGTAAGGCGCGCGGTACAGCAGCAGCTGGGCGCGCGAACCCTGAGGGATCTGGTGGTGCAAGAGACCGCGGTTACCTAGCGGCGATGCGTGCCTGTTGCGGCGGTAATATGCCCTGACCCTGTCGGTAGGCGATCGGCTGTCCGGCCGGCCTGATGGTTATCCAGTCCGGCAGATGCCGGCTCATCTCCAGGAAGAAGCCGGCCCGTGTCACCTGGTCGCAGGCTATGTTGTTCGGCTGCCTGATGGCCCGGTAGATCCAGGATCGAGCCTGTGGTGTGGCGGGTTCGGGCACCTCGAGTTGTGGCCCGTACTGAAGCAACAGCGTGCCGTTGGGGGTCCACTGACCGGCGCAAAGCGCCTGTTGCGTGCGTCGTCTCGCGTCATGCAGCGCGATATTGACCTCGGCGAGTACTACGGAGGCGAGCGGCGCCTGCTCTCGCGGTACCATCGCAATCACTTCGTCGTAGTCCTGTTGACTGGGCCACCGGTTGCTGTCGGCAACAGGCTGCTCCAGGGCGGTTGCCGTCGCTGCAGTGGCTGGCGGGGCGGTATCGGCGCAAACGGCAGAACCCGCCGGCAGGACCAGCAGGATGCAGTGGATACCGCGTAACAGAAGTGGCGCCATGATGTTTGGGTCCTCGGCTGTCTAACAGATTAGGGTGCCGTGCCGCTAGAAACCGTGAACCAGTAGGCAGATCACTCCCATGAGCCGGCCCGAACCACAAAACAAACACCCAGCAAAGCGACACCTGCTGCGCTGGATTGTGACAGGAGTGCTGCTGGCCGGGCTGCTTCTCGCCCTGCACGGATACCAGACTCGCGGCGTCGCCCGTGGGCTGGCGCCCGAGTTCCAAGGCCGGCTGCTGGACGGGCAACCGGTTTCCATGCAGGC
Source organism: Gammaproteobacteria bacterium (assembly GCA_020347685.1). Classification (GTDB taxonomy): domain Bacteria; phylum Pseudomonadota; class Gammaproteobacteria; order DSM-19610; family DSM-19610; genus Thiogranum. The sequence goes on from CP070738.1 coordinate 1,778,385, forward strand.
TTTTCGTGGACGGCCTGTGTTGCTGCATTTCTGGGCGAGCTGGTGCCCGGTGTGCGCCCTGCAGCAGGCCAGTATCGATCGAATCGCCCGGGATCACGCGGTATTGACGGTCGCGCTGGATGATGCCGCTACGGAAGAGATACGCGAATGGATGCGGAGCAGGGGTGTCGCCTATCCCGTGCTACATGATGCGCAGGGACGGATTGCCGGTCGGTTCGGCGTACGCGGGGTGCCGACCAGCGTGGTTATCGATGCGCGCGGGGAGATCCGTTTTGTCGAGGTGGGATACACTAGCGAGGCGGGGTTACGTTTACGTCTGTGGTGGGTCGATTCATGAACAGTCTGCAGCCCGAAGTCGAACAGGCGGTCGACGCCATCTGTGCGTTGGGCTGCACCGTGGTGAGTGACTACATTAGGGCGCTTCAGCAGGCGCAGTCGCGGCCCGAGTACCAGTCGCTTGACCCGCAACAACGCGCCAGCCTGCTGCGCGAGCTGCAGTCTATCATGGCGGTGTATGACGAAAGGTAGGGGAAGCGCCGCTGCGCCGGGTTAGCTGGCCCGCGCCGCACGCTTGCGTTCGTGCTCTGCGAGCAGCTTCTTGCGCAGACGAATATGATTAGGCGTCACCTCGACCAGCTCATCCTCATCGATAAATTCGAGCGCCTGTTCCAGTGACATGCGGATCGGCGGGGTGAGCAGAATATTTTCATCGCTGCCGGCCGCGCGGATATTGGTCAGCTGTTTGGCCTTGAGCGGGTTGACCACCAGGTCATTGCTGCGCGAATGGATGCCGATGATCATGCCCTCGTACACTTCTTCGCCGTGGCCAATGAACAGGCGCCCACGCTCCTGCAGGTTGAACAGGGCATAAGCCAGCGCCTTGCCCGGACCGTTGGCAATCAGTACGCCATTGTTGCGGCTGCCGAAATCGCCTTTCTTCAGCGCGCCGTAGTGATCGAACACGCTGTACAGCAGTCCGGTGCCCTGGGTAGCGGTGAGAAATTCGGTACGAAACCCGATCAGGCCGCGCGATGGCAGAATGTAATCCAGCCGCACGCGGCCCTTGCCGTCCGGAACCATATCCCGCAGGTCACCGCCGCGCTGGCCAAGCTTTTCCATCAAGGTGCCCTGGTGCTGCTCTTCGACATCTACGGTGACCTGCTCGTAGGGCTCCTGCTTCTGTCCGTCGATTTCGCGCACAATAACTTCGGGACGAGACACGCCCAACTCGTAACCCTCGCGGCGCATATTTTCGATCAGCACCGACAGGTGCAGCTCGCCGCGCCCGGAAACGCGGAACTTGTCGGGATCCTCGGTTTCCTGCACGCGCAGGGCGACGTTATGCAACAACTCACGCTCCAGGCGTTCCTTGATCTGACGCGAGGTGACAAACTTGCCGTCCTTGCCGGCGAAGGGTGAATTGTTGACCTGAAAGGTCATGCTGACGGTCGGTTCATCAACCGTCAGCGGCGCGAGCGCCTCAACTGCATTGGGATCGCACAGGGTGTCGGAAATATACAGCTTATCGATACCGGTAAACGCAATGATGTCGCCGGCGCTGGCTTCGGGAACCTCCACGCGTTCAAGTCCCAGGAAGCCGAAAATCTGCAGGATACGACCGTTCCGGCGCTGGCCGTCGTGGCCGACGATGGTCACCGGTGTGTTGGTCCTGACGCGGCCCCGCGCGATCCGACCGATGCCGATGACACCGACATAACTGTTGTAGTCCAGCTGCGAGACCTGAAGCTGAAAAGGGTCTTCCAGTTCCACCTGCGGCGGGTGCACCTTGTCGGCGATGGTCTGGAACAGCGGTTCCATGTTGCCTTCGCGTACCGTGTCACTGAGGCTGGCATAGCCATTCAGCGCAGATGCATACACCACAGGGAAGTCCAGTTGCTCATCGGTGGCGCCCAGCCGGTCAAACAGGTCAAAGGTCTGGTCCAGCACCCAGGCGGGGCGTGCGCCCGGGCGATCGATCTTGTTGATGACCACGATGGGGTGCAGACCGCGCGCCAGAGCTTTCTGGGTCACGAAGCGGGTCTGTGGCATGGGGCCGTCCACGGCATCCACCAGCAGCAGCACCGAATCAACCATTGACAACACCCGTTCCACCTCGCCGCCGAAGTCGGCGTGACCCGGGGTGTCGACGATGTTGATGCGGTAGTCCTGCCACTTTATGGCTGTATTCTTGGCCAGGATCGTGATGCCGCGTTCGCGTTCCAGCGCGTTGGAGTCCATGACTCGCTCGGGTGCCGCGGCGCGTTCACCCAGGGTGCCGGACTGCGACAGCAGCTTGTCAACCAGGGTGGTTTTCCCATGGTCAACGTGGGCGATTATGGCAATATTGCGGAGGCGTTCGATCACGAGGTGTACTCACAGCAAAAAAGATCAGGAATTATACTGGAAGCGTCAACCAAAGGGCAGGATAAAATGGTTTTTCAATCTTCTTTTCAGCTGCGCACCCGGGGCAGGGGGAGTTACCCGGTCGGCGATGAGGTGCAGGCGCGTGTGGCCGAATCCGGAATACAAACCGGTATTTGTCTCGTTTTCCTGCACCACACCAGTGCCTCGCTGATGCTGTGCGAGAACGCCGATCCCGAGGTGCGGTCGGATCTGGAACGCTTTATGGCCCGGCTCGTGCCCGACGGCGACCCGATATTTCGTCACGTGGATGAAGGTTCGGATGACATGCCCGCGCATGTGCGCAGCATTCTGACGTCCAGTTCGCTCGGCGTGCCCGTGTCCGGTGGCCGTTGCGACCTCGGCGTCTGGCAAGGCATTTACCTGTGGGAGCACCGGCGCGCGGCGCACCGGCGCCAAGTCTCGGTTACGGTGTACGGCGAGTAGTCGCCGGTTCCTGGTCCTGCATGTCCAGAGTCGGCACATGCGGTGAGTCACCCAGGTAGTCGTCGGTGTCGGTTTCGTTCAGGCCGTTGGTTTCGGCATCCGAGAAGCCCTCTGGCGCCGGGCCGGTCTTAGCGGACTCCAGCACCGGCTGGTCCGGAATATCCAGGCGCGGGGTGCTGACCGGATTCTGGCACAGCGCCTGCGAGCCGGTCGCCAGGTGCTCGTACACCTCGCGATAGCTGTCCGTCATTTTCTGTACCAGTTCCGATGTGCGTTGGAAATGCTGTCCAACCTGACCGCGGTAAGCATCGAACTCGCGCTGCAGGGCGTCGCATTTTTCCTGCAGTGCCTGGCTGCGACGACTGTTGCACAAGGTCAGATAGCCTATGCCCACGCCACAGGCGACGCCAAAGGCGAACCCGATCAAGCCCATTCCCCAGCTCCAACTCAAATCGATACCGCTTTCCATTAGCCACTCCAGACACGCTCCAGGCTGTTGCGCGAGTATACCGGGGTTAAGCGTGAACTGCACAAGCGTCGGGCCTTTATTGTTGCTGTTGATGGTCTATACTTTTCGTGCCGCAGGCAACACCGTGTTTTTGCAGCGTTCTCGTCGCGTGCAAGGGCGGCTCGAGCTTTGCAAACGCATACCCAGGCGCTGCGGTACACGAGAGATGATGCGTTTTTCCGCATACCAAGGGAACGCGCTCCTGTGCCGGCTATCAGGAGTCCAATAGGAGGTTGGGAAGAAGAATGAAATCCATCTATGTGGGCAATATTTCCTTTGACATCACGTCGGAAAAGTTGCGTGAGCTGTTTGCGGCGCATGGTGAGGTCAAGTCGGTCAAGCTGATCAACGACCGCTACACCGGCAAACCGCGCGGCTTCGCATTTGTGGAAATGGATGACGAGTCTGCCGAGACGGCTATCAGCGCCACGGACGGGTTGGAATTCGAGGGCCGTAATCTGAAGGTCAACCTGGCGAAGCCAAGGGGTGTATGGCGCATGCGCCGACCGCGCCATTAGTCACGCGTGTTCAGCACAGGTTGGCGGCCTCCCGCCGAGCCGGGTTTCCGGTAAGGGCAAGGATTGTCAGCACACCCTGTTGCGCGGACTCCCGTTGCCGAAGGCGAGAATGTTTGCGGTGATTTCACCTATCAGCCGCTGCCGGGCGGCACGACTGGCCCAGGCGATATGCGGTGTCACGATCAAGCGCGGTGAGTTGTACTGGAGCAAGGCAGTGGTGGTCGCCGGCGGTTCCTCGGCCAGTACATCGATACCGGCGCCTGCGATCCACCCTTGCTGCAGGCCGCGCAGCAGGGCCTGTTCATCGACTATGCCGCCGCGCGCGGTGTTTATCAGTAGCGCAGTGTCTTTCATCTGACGCAGCTCAGTCTCACCGATCAGACCGCGGGTCTGCTCGGTGAGCGGGCAATGCAGGCTGATAACATCGCAGCTTTCCAGTAGTTGCGGGAGTGGCAGGCGGTCAGGGAGAGGGCTGTCGTGGACGCGCTGGGCGATATTGACCTGCATGGAGAAAGCGCGCGCCAGATCGGCCACGGCGCGACCCAGAACACCATAACCGATAATACCCAGCTGTTTCCCCGCCAGTTCCTCTATGGTCTCGTCGAACAGGCAGAAATGCGGGCTGCGTGTCCAGTCACCATCGCGGACCCGTCGGCGATACGCATCGAGTCGGCGGGTGAGCGTCAGCAACAGGGAAAAAACGTGTTCGACAACCGATGCGGTCGCGTAATCCCGGGCATTGCTGACCACGACGCCGGCGGCGCTGGCTGCCGCAAGGTCAATGTTGTTGGTGCCTGTGGCAGCGACACAGATCAATTGCAGGTTGCCGCTTGCCTGGATACTCGAAGCGGTAAGCGGGACTTTGTTCGTCACCACCACCTGAGCAGCCTGAATACGTGGCAGCACTTCATCGGGGCCGGTATGGTGGTGAAACTGCCAGTGGGGCAGGCTATCCTGCAACTGCGCCAGATCGAGGTCGGACGGGTGCACGCTGTCGAGATCGAGGAACACGCCCTGCATGACTAGTTCTGTCCCGGCAAACCCTGCTTGAGGTTCGGATCTGCGGGACACTCACCGAGGCGGCCCGGACAGAGCGCGCCGAAAAAGACATCGACGAACGACCCGCTGCGCGCGCCCGCGCCGTTCAGGAACTGGGACCGGCAAGCCAGCGGGCAGCTGTCGGAAAGACCGATGCCGGCCGCTGCGGGTTCGGCCCGGGTTAGCGCAGCCGCCAGCAGCAGACTAATATAAAAAAGGGTACGCAGTGTGCATGCCATCGCCAGGACTCCTGGTAACCATAACTGCAGGGGCTTGCCGTCTGATACTAGCATGTAGTTCCACAACAAGGGCGTAATGCTGCAATGGTGAGCGGGTCGGGACAGGTACAGCTCGAAGCGCTACGCCTGGCGATCAGGCAGGCCTACCGGGGCGATGAAACTGCCTGTCTCCGGGAACGGCTGCAAAGCGCCCGGCTGGCACCGGAGCGTGAACAGGCGGTTCAGGACAACGCCCGTACACTCGCCGCGGCGGCGCGCAAGCGCGCCTCGGAACAGATCGGAATCGAAGCTTTTCTGCAGGAATACGACCTTTCCTCGCGCGAAGGGGTGCTGCTGATGTGCCTCGCAGAAGCACTGTTGCGCATCCCCGATGCTGCCACCGCCGATCGTCTGATTCGCGATCGTCTCGCGAAAGGACACTGGGACGAACATCTCGGTGGCAGTGCGTCTCTGCTGGTGAACGCCTCCACCTGGGGACTGCTGCTGACGGGCAGGCTGGTCGGTGCTCAGGGTCTGGCCGGCAGTGCCGCGGAGCAGTCCCTTAAACAGCTGGCGACGCGCCTCGGGGAACCGGTTGTCAGGCTGGCCCTGCACGGAGCGATGCGGGTTCTTGCCGAGCAGTTCGTGACCGGGCGTGACATTAGCGAGGCGCTCAGGCGTGCGTCAACGCGGGGCGCTGTGCGTTATTCCTATGACTGCCTGGGCGAGGCTGCCCGCAGTGCCGAGGACGTGGAACGTTATTTCCAGGCCTACCGTTGCGCGATAACCGCTATCGGTGAGCGTGTCCAGCCGGGGCGCGCGCTGTTCGAGCAGCCGGGTGTCTCGATCAAGCTCTCGGCCCTGCATCCGCGCTATGAATACGCACAGCGGCAACGTGTGCTGCGGGAACTGGTACCGAGGCTGCGGGTCTTGATCGAGCAGGCCGCCTCGGTCGGTATCGGATTGACGCTGGACGCCGAAGAGGCGGATCGGCTGGAGTTGTTGCTGGATATTTTCGAAGTGCTGCTGCGGGAGCGGACCGGCGACGCGTGGCAGGGGCTCGGCCTGGCAGTACAGGCTTACCAGAAGCGCGCCTGGCCTGTGTTGCAGTGGCTCGAGCAGCTGGCTCGCTTGCAGGGGTGTTGTATCCCGGTGCGACTGGTCAAGGGCGCCTACTGGGACAGCGAAATCAAGCGGGCGCAGGAACGCGGCCTGGATGGTTACCCGGTGTTCACGCGCAAAGCCGCGACCGACGTTTCCTACCTGGCGTGTGCCGGTTTCGTGCTGCGCCATCCCGACTGTTTCTATGCGCAGATTGCCAGCCACAATGCCATGACCCTGGCCTGGGTGCACGAACTGGCCCAGGGATGCGACTATGAACTGCAACGCCTGCACGGGATGGCGGAAAGCCTCTATGCTGTGCTCGCGGACTGTCTCGAGCGGCCGCCGCCGGTGCGTGTCTACGCTCCGGTGGGCAGCCACGACGAACTGCTGCCTTACCTGGTGCGGCGCTTGCTGGAGAACGGCGCCAACAGCTCTTTCATCAACCAGCTGAGCGACGAGGGGCTGGACCTCGATCAGCTGGTCGAGAACCCTTGCGAGCGCATGCGGGCGCTGGAATGCCAGCCGCATCCCCATATACCGCTACCGCGGGATCTTTACGGCGCTGAACGCCGCAATGCTTCCGGCTGGGACCTCAGCGATCCGCTAGTGGTTGCCCGACTCGAGGAGCAGCTGCGGAAGGCGTGCCACGAAACCTGGCGTGTCGGCAGCCGCGTCGGTGGTGAGGACTGCGACGGCGAGGTGCGCGCGCTGCCGAGCCCGGCGGACCGCGGGCAAATTGTCGGTTATGTGGCTGAGGCCGGTGCGGAGCTGGTTGATCGCGCCATGGGGCTGGCCGCTGCGGCTGCGCCGGACTGGGATGCGCTGGGTGGCGAACGGCGTGGCGAGTACCTGCTGCGGGCGGCGGAACTTTTCGAGCAGGACGCGCCGCAGCTGATTGCACGTGTGGTTCGTGAAGGCGGTCGTACCATTGCCGATGCGGTGGCCGAACTGCGGGAGGCGGTCGATTACTGCCGCTACTACGCCCGGCAGGCGCAGCGCGAATTCGAGCGCCCCAGAGTGCTGCCCGGACCGACCGGTGAACAAAACGAGCTGCAGCTGCACGGGCGCGGTGTTTTTGCCTGCATCAGCCCGTGGAATTTTCCCCTGGCGATCTTTGTGGGGCAGATTGCCGCGGCGCTGGCCGCTGGTAACACGGTGGTGGCCAAGCCGGCGCGCCAGACCCCGATTACCGGGTACGCAGCGGTTCGCATTCTGGAGCGAGCAGGAATACCGGGACGGGTGCTGCACTTGTTACCCGGGAGCGGAGCCGGGATAGGCAGCCGGGTGTTCTCCAGTGCCGCCCTGAGCGGGGTCGCTTTGACCGGCTCGACAGATACCGCCTGGGTAATTCAGCGCGCCCTGGCGGAACGGCGCGGTCCCATCCTGCCGCTGATAGCCGAGACCGGTGGCCAGAACGTGATGATCGCCGACAGTTCCGCTCTGCCGGAACAGCTGGTGGCTGACGTCGTGCAGTCCGCTTTCAACAGTGCCGGACAGCGCTGTTCGGCACTGCGGGTTCTATTTGTACAAAGTGAGATCGCCGAGCGGGTGATCGAGCTGTTGCGCGGCGCCATGGAGGAGATTCTCATCGGCGACCCCGGCTCACTGGCAACCGACGTCGGGCCGTTGATCGACGCCCAGGCGGTAGAGGGCCTGCAGCCACACGTCGAGCGCATGCAGCGGCAGGCGCGGCTGCTGCAACTCGTCCGCCCCGGTGCACATCTGGCGGGAGGCAGTTTCTTTCCGCTGCAGGCTTTTGAACTGGAGTCGCTGGACTTGCTGGAGAAAGAGGTGTTCGGCCCCATCCTGCACGTCATACGCTACCGCGGTGACCGCCTGGATGCCGTGGTCGACGCGGTCAATGGTACCGGATACGGGCTAACGCTGGGGGTGCACAGCCGCATCGAAGACACCTGGCAGCGCGTCAAGGCACGTGCCAGGGTTGGCAATCTCTATATTAACCGGAACATGATAGGCGCGGTGGTGGGGGTGCAGCCGTTTGGCGGGGAAGGCCTGTCGGGAACCGGACCCAAAGCCGGTGGTCCATTTTATTTGTACCGTTTCGCAACGGAGCGCACCTGCAGTGCTAACACCGCTGCAATGGGTGGCAATGCCAGCCTGTTGTCGTTGCCCGACAGCTGACGGCTGCCGGAAACAGACAAGCGTACATTTCAGTTACTGAACATTGATCTGAGTCAAATGCTGAGTTAGTGTTAACAGTTAAAGTAATACATTAAGTTTTAAAGTAATGCCTCAGGAGGACGATAAAACCACGATGGATCAACCTGGTTATCAGAGGAGGATGGAATGGAACACCGATGCAGTGTTCGTAAGCCCTACGAGTTTCAGCTGCTCATCTATAAGAATGGATTGCCCGTACAGAGCAGTGTCAGCCGAAACCTTGGGCTTGGGGGTGTGTTTATAAAAGCCGGCACCAGCGCGTGGCGGAAAAACGAGTGTCTGGAAGTCGAATTTCTCGGTTGCGGAAAGGCCGGGATGCGCTTACCGGCAGTGGTGGTGCATCAGTCGGCGCGGGGAGTGGGTTTGATGTTCGATGGCATCAGCAGCGAGCAGCGACGCGAATTACGCGTAATGCTGTTCAGCACCGAGCATGACCGGGAATCACCGGCAACAGACAACTCTGTGGTGAGCGGCTCGCGCGCCGTTGCCTGAGCGAAACAGGCCCGCTCCGCTAAACGGGGCGGGCCGGGTGTTTGATGATTTCTCCGCGGTGCAGCGGAAAACCGTTGCCCCTGTTCTTGTCGCTGTAATAACGCTGCAGCGTTTCTTTCACCACCGGAAAAGCCAGTTGTTCCCACGGAATATCCAGCTCCGTGAACAGCCCGCATTCCAGGCTTTCCGGACCCGGCGTGTAGCTGCCGTCGACGAGGCTGCCCCGAAACAGCATATAGACCTGGTTTATGTGCGGAATACTGAACAGGGTGTAAAGATTGGTAATTTCCACCCGCGCGCGGGCTTCCTCCCAGGTCTCGCGCATTGCTGCCTGTTCGGTGGTCTCGCCGTTTTCCATGAACCCGGCCGGCAGCGTCCATAGCCCGTAGCGCGGTTCGATGGCGCGCTTGCACAGCAGGATGCGCCCCTGCCACTCAGGGATACAGCCCGCTACGATTTTCGGATTCTGATAGTGGATCGTCTGACAGTCGTCGCACACAAACCGTTCGCGATCGTCGCCCTGGGGGATGCGCAAGGCCACCGGCGCTCCACAACTGCTGCAGAATTTCACCGTCACTCCTGTCTGATGAGGCAACCAATACTACCACAGGGCCGTTGCTGTTCAGTCAGACACAGCATGGCGGGAAACGAAGCCCCGGTGCAGGGCTACGCCAGCAACGGAGCGGTGCGCAACAGGCCAATGAGCGTCTTACCGTCCTCAATTTCACCATTCTGTGCCTTTTCCAGTGCCTGGCGGTAGTCGAGCCAGTGAACCTCGATAACTTCGTGGGCGTGCTGGTCGGCAGGGACCGGAGTGAGTGTGCGGGCCAGATAAAGGTGGATGCGTTCGTCACAGAAACCCGGCGTGCTGAGAAAACTGCCCAGTGAACGCCAGTCGTGAGCGGCGAGTCCGGCTTCCTCCTGGAGTTCTCGTTGCGCGGTCTGCTGCGGTGATTCGGGACGGTCTATTTTCCCGGCCGGCAGTTCCCACAGCCAGCCGCCGGCCGCGTGGCGGTACTGACGTAACAGGCACACCCGGTTGTGGTTATCGATGGCAACGACGGCGGCACCGCCCGGGTGCCGCACCACTTCCAGCTGCAGTGTTTGGCGGTTGGGTAGCGTGACCGTCTCGAGGCCCAGGTCAACGACCTCGCCCCTATACAGTGTCGTGCGGTCTTTCAGCGCGGACTTATCGGTCATAGATTGCCAGGGTCTGGCCCGCCCCCTGAGGCGCGTGCGGATCGAAATACATGGCCCGCAGAGGCATGCAGAAAGCCGGCTCTAGGGGCGCGCCCCACACAAAGGTGTCGAATCGGGTACCGCCCAGCAGGCAATGCGCGGTTGTGTGATAGAGCCGATCCAGAGCGTTTCCCTGGATCAGGGTATGCAGAACCGCCGGCCCGGCGATAGCGTAAACCCGCCGGTAACCGAGCTCGGCCAGCGTCGCGCGCAGCACGCTCGCATCGACGTGTCCGTTCTGTCCGCAGGTGATCGCCTGCGCATGGGAGGAATCCACCAGGTGCCGCAGTCTCTCCGTATCGGCCATCGCACCCGTGATAAGGTATAGGGTTCTGTCCTCGTATAGCCGGATCGATTCGACCGGTATGTCGAGGCTGGCGCTGAACACCGCGATATCCGGCTGTGGCGACAGGCCCTGGCGGATGCGCCATTCTCGCAGGTCATCGAACTCCGGCCCGGATCCCACCGGCAGCTCGGCCTGGGCCTCCTGCTCGGCCGCCTGGCGGAAATAACGGGCGCTGGTGATCAGCAGGTCGGCCTGGGCGGCCAGTTCCTGGAACAGTCGCCAGTCGCGCGGGTTGGCGATCGCCTCCGGTACCTGATGGCTGTTGCGGTCGGGTCCGGGGACAGCAATACGTCCGTCCAGGCTGGAAATGAAGTTGCTGTAGATGAAAGGGATTTGCGTGCGTCGCGGATGCTCCAGCACCTGTCCCATATACAGGCCCTGCAGCGCATGTTTGTTCCCTGAATCGGGATAGAGTTCCAGAACGTCTTGGTCCATGGAGGAATCCTGAGCGGTTGCGCCCGGCAGAAAAAAGGCCGCGGTGTTTGCACGGCGGCCTTATTCTCACCGGAACCCGTCGCTGTTATCAGCTAGGCCACTTCCTCGCGCTGGTTCTTCTCTTTGAAGTCTGAGATTGCCGCCTTGATGGCATCTTCGGCCAGTACCGAACAGTGCACCTTGACCGGCGGCAAGGCCAGCTCTTCCGCAATCTGGCTGTTCTTGATCTGGCTGGCTTCTTCCAGGCTCTTGCCCTTGACCCATTCGGTCAACAGGGAGCTGGACGCAATTGCCGAGCCGCAGCCGTAAGTCTTGAAGCGAGCGTCCTCGATAATGCCATTATCGTTGACCTTTATCTGCAGCTTCATTACGTCACCACACGCGGGCGCGCCCACCATGCCTGTGCCCACACTGGTGTCGCTCTTGTCGAACGAGCCCACGTTGCGGGGGTTCTCGTAATGATCCAGAACCTTGTCACTGTATGCCATCTAACTAACTCCCGTAGTCGTCGCAAGCACGGCCGGCTTCATGCCGCCGACTGTTGAAATCCCGAGCCGAAGCGGACGCCGCCCTGCTCGTCTTCCCCCGCCTCGCTGTTCTGGGCTACAGCCTCGGCCAGAGTCAATCCGTCGAGGTAGTCGTAAATGCGTGCGCTCAGCTTGTTCCACATGATAACGCTCTGTGGCCATTCCTCGCCCGGTATACGCTCGCGGCGTGCGGGCATCGCATCATCGACCGCACTGAGTATTTCAGCGATCGTGATTTCGGATGCCGGTCGGCGTAGGCAATACCCGCCACCCGGGCCGCGCATTCCCGTAACCAGGCCATGGTTACGCAGACGTGCGAACAATTGCTCGAGGTAAGATACCGAAATGGACTGTTCCACCGAGATGTCTGCCAGCGTCACCGGACCTTTGCTGTCCCGTAATGCCAGTTCCATCATCGCCGTAATCGCGTGACGACCTTTCGTTGATAATTTCATGATTCGCCTCATTTGCTTTCAGGCGCAACACTCAAGATGCGCGTCTCCGTTTCCAGAACGATTACAATGATAATAATACTTGAGTCTTTTAGTCAAGAATAAATCGTGCTGGACAGGGAGCCGCCGCCGGCGGGAGCCGCCGACGTTCGTAATCCCATGGTGAAGCCGGGTTATTTAACCCCAGTGGGTGGCGTCGAGTCAAGCCGCCAAGCGGCGCGCGATGTCGTCAAAAATAGTCATATTTTCAGCGATTTGTGTCGCTGCATCGAGTACAAGCTGTTGGTCCAGCTCGAGCATTTGGAGCGCGAAGGCGGGTAATCCAAGGGTGTCCGCCTCTCCGATTCCGTGCAGCGCCAGGGCGCGGTTGGCAATTAACACCAGTTGCGGATACACCGCGTGTTGGTCCCAGTATCCCTCGTCATGATGGTATCTGACGGCGGTGACCAGCTCCGCGGGCAGGCCCCAGGCCTCCATGAGCCAGGCGCCGATCTGATCGTGGGTCACGCCGAGCACCTGGCGTTCCAGTTCGCAACTCGGCATCTCCGGGTTTGCTTCGGCGAAGCGGTTGAGCAGGAAGAATTCCGCCTCAAACGTGTGACCCAGGACCAGCCTGCCGAGGTTCTGCAACAGGCCAGCCAGGTACGCGGTGCCACGCGGCGGTCGCTGGGCGCGCGGCAGGTATTGAGAAAGCACCTCGACCAGCCGCGCACAACAGACCGAATGCTGCCAGAAGGCGTCCATGCCGAACGGGCCGTCCTTAGGGACGCGTAACGCCTTGCCAATGGAAAAACCGAGCGCAAGGTTCATTACGTAATCGAATCCCAGCACTCGCGCGATGGCCGTCTGCAGATTGTTTATCTTGCCTGCGTACCCGTACAGCGATGAGTTGGCATAGCGCAGCACCTGTGCGGACAGGGCGGGGTCCTGCTCGATGATCTGTGCCAGCTGACGGGCGTTGGCGCGCGGGTCAGCCGCCAACTGGAGAATCTGGGCGGCCGTCGCAGGCAGCGCGGGTAATTCGTGGAATTCTTCAACGTCGCGTTTGACCCGCGCCGGGGTAAACTGCTCGACCGCCTCGGACAGACTCTGCTCATCGCCACTCAAGGTTGCCGCAGGGCGCGAAAACGGGACGCTCAGGACGCTGCCACCCAGAAGACTGCGGAACTGGAAGTAGGGCATCTGAACCAGCGAGGTGTGGGTTCCCGGTTCGAAGGTCACCAGATCCATCCCCTCCAGCGCGGCGTCCAGCACCACGTCCAGATTGTAGGCCGGCGCCAGGGGTGGATAGGAGCCTGGCTCGCAGTCACTGAAAACGGAGTTGAGGCGATTGCCGGGAACCAGTTCCAGGTCGCGGTGGAGCTGACGGCACAGCGTATCGAAATCGATCACGTGGTCGGCGGGCAGTACGGCCATCAGCAGGCCCCTCCCGTCCACCAGGATCACAGCCCGGACCAGTTGGCCAAGCGCCAGATCGCATGCCTCGGCGGCTTGCGTCAGGGTGGTGGTTTTGCGGTGCGGCAAGACCTGGTAGTGTGCATGCTCGCGTTCGAGCAGGTCGCGGATACTGGCCGGTATTCCCATCCTTAGGTTCCCCAATCTGTGGTTGATCTGGTTCAGCGACAGCAAGATCTGCACCACCATTGAAAAAATTATAGAATTCAGTATCCTGACAGCGCCTGGTGAATGCGCGGGGCAAACAGCGACAAAGGATCGACGCCTGAAGCCCGGGGTAGCGGGAACAGTTTGTTACAATTTTCTGACGAAAAGATCACGCGGAGTGACTTCATGGTAAGCGATTTCAGCGCCGGCAAGGATCGGCGAAGCCGGTCACGAGAGAAGCTGGCCACCCTGGTACAGACACGAAAAGAAACGCTCTCGCTTTTCACCGAGCTGGCGAACCAGCGACCTTTCGAAGCCGACGAAATCACCAGCGAGGCACTGCAGGAATTTTGTCAGGCCCTGATCGACTACGCGGCGAGTGCGCATTTTCAGCTGTACCGTTTTATCTCCGACCGGATCGAGCGCAGAACACCGGTGCTGGAGGTGGCCGACAAGGTGTATCCCAAGATCGTCCGCACCACAGACCTGATTCTGCGCTTCAATGACAAGTACGAAGCCGTCGACCTGATCAACGGCAATAACGAAATTCTCACCCTGCTGGATTCCGACCTGTCCCAGCTGGGCGAAACGCTGGCGGAACGCATTCAGCTCGAGGATCAGGTCATCGGCGCCATGACAGGCCAAACCCACTGAGCATCCGCCGGCGGCGCCTGGGGTGAAGCCCCACGAGCTGGCCGCCGTAGCCTCAGCCTTTGTCCGCCATGTCCAGAATATCCTGTGCCTGGCGGGCGGAAAGATAGCGCCAGGGTAACGGGATGAGTCCAGGAACCCGCCTGCGGTACTCGCGGTATTGCTCCCCGTAGCGTGCAATCAGGTCGTTTTCTTCCCGGCGCGAACCGATCGCGATGTAGAGCGTGAGCATTACCGCGGTTACCAGCAGCGCGGCATTCATTTCCCGCGTCCAGAGAATCACCAGCCCAAAGAAATACCAGGGGTGTCGCACCAGTCGGTGCGCCCAGGACAGGCGCAGCGGTGCAGGCCGGTCCGGATCTGATGCTGCCTGGCGGAGTTGCCGCACACCGAGAAATTCCCCACTGTCGTAGATTTTCATGCTCCACAGGAACCCGGCTACGGCGGCAAGTGCCGCCGCATCGGCGATCCAGCCCGCGACCCGCGGCCACTGCCACAATGCGGCGCCGGAGTAGCTGAACAGCAGCCACAGGGGCGGCACCAGGAGCAGCCCGGCGACCAGGTTAAACAGCAGGCGATAAGCCCGGTAGCGTTGCGGGAAGCGTCTCCTGAACCAGGCCTTGCTGGCGGGGCAGGCCAGACCGGAATGGATCAGGCCATACAGTGCCCAGCCGGTGGCAAGCAACACAAGGTGGGTGGCGGTTGTCATGGCCCAAGTCTAGCCTCCTGAGGCTGCTGCTACATGCCTGCTTCCGAATATAAACAGATGCACGATAGACTCACGACCTTGCCAGCAGCACCGGGCGTGAGCAAATGCTCGCCATCCCGCTCGCGGGCTTGCACCAGCGCGTACCGGTGGTGCTCGGTTCGCGCGAGGCGACCTGTTAGCGCGAAGGTGACGGTGGAGGTGACTGAAAGGTTGCCTGAACCGCGATCGGCTCGTCGCGGCGGCCGGACAGGGTGTATGCTCTGTCCGGCTTTTGGCTGCTCGCGAGACTGAAACAGTGAACTTTACACGTCCCGAATCTGATGCCGGAGCGATCGGCGAGTTGCTGGCGATCATGGCGCGCTTGCGTAATCCCGAACAGGGTTGCCCCTGGGATCTGGAGCAGGACTTCGCCAGCATCGCCCCCTACACCCTGGAAGAGGCCTACGAGGTCGCCGACGCGATTCAGCGCGGTGACGTCGAGGATCTGTGCGAGGAACTCGGCGATCTGCTGTTTCAGGTGGTGTTTCACGCGCAGCTGGCTGCTGAGCAGGGCCTGTTCCGGTTCGCCGACGTGGTCGCGGCCATCAACCGCAAAATGGTGCGGCGTCACCCGCATGTCTTCGGTGACGAAGCGGTTGCCGATGCCAGGGCGCAGAGCGAGGCTTGGGAGAAACACAAGGCGAGCGAACGCGCAAGCAAGGGCATTGCGGGCGACAGCGCGCTGGCCGGGGTGCCGGTCAGCCTGCCGGCCCTGGTGCGTGCGCAGAAAATTCAGCGGCGCGCGGCGCGGGTGGGCTTCGATTGGCCACGCATGGAAGACGTGGTCGACAAGCTCGATGAGGAACTGTCCGAGCTCAAGGACGCGCTGCGCGCGCGTGAGTCAGGCGAGCGCCTGCAGGAGGAACTGGGTGATCTGCTGTTTACCTGCGTGAATCTGGCCCGCTTTCTGGATGCCGATGCGGAAAGCCTGGTGCGCGACGCCAACCACAAGTTCGAAGTGCGGTTTCGCGTTGTCGAAGCGCTGGCGCAGGAGCGCCGGCGCGAGCTGCGCAACTGCAGTCTGGAAGAACTGGAAAGTTTCTGGCAGCAGGCCAAGCGGCAGGGCGGTTAGGCCGGGACCTCCGACAGCAGCCAGTCCAGGAACGGCTGCTGCACGAAAGTGTAGAAGCGTTGCACGATCCCGGGTTCACGATCCAGCGCGTGGCGCCCGCTTACCCCGCACACCTGGTTGATAAAGTGGCGCGCGCGCGCCGCGTCGATCTCTGCTTCATAGGACGTCAGGTTGATCTGCTGCAGGTAGTCCCAGAAATGCGGATCCTTGGCCAGCACGGCGGCGTTGTGACTGGCGCTGCCGCCGACCAGGCTGTCGCGCAAGTGTATCCGGCGCTCGGGTGTGGAACGCACTTTCGGTCGTTTCAGGGGAACCACGCAGACCAGACAGTGGGCGTTCTGCGGACCTCGCAGCGGTGCCGTCCCGCCGAGGCAGTCCGATGCGCCGTCAATCAGGTACAGGCTGGGCGTATCCGTGGCCGGTGGCTCGCTGGCCCCCTCGGTCGAGATATGCTGGGCCGGTTGGTTCATCGCGACCTCCTCATGCGAGGGCTGGGTAGGTAGACGCATCCATGCGTCGAAAATCCGTCCTTTCGTGGAATGGATGCATGAGTCGTGCCAGCTGAACCAGGGCGGCGCGGCGCCCGCGCCTGCCGGCAGTTGCCGCGGGTATCGCCCCTCTCAGCCTCTCCTGATCGCAGAGAGGTTTGTAAAAGGCATGAAAATCATTAAGGTATTGCCCTCACGCGGGACCGGCGCTGAGCTGGCGGTCAAACAATCGAGGGTTCCAAAATGGACGATTATCAAGCGGGCAGCGATGTGCTGTTCATTCTCCTGGGTGCCATCATGGTACTGGCCATGCATTCGGGCTTTGCGTTTCTGGAAGTCGGCACGGTGCGCGCCAAGAACCAGGTCAATGCGCTGGTAAAGATCATCAGTGATTTTGCCATGTCGACCATTGCCTACTTCTTTATCGGTTTCAGCATCGCCTATGGGGTGGATTTTTTCTCCGGTGCCGAGGTGCTCAGCGAGAAGCACGGCTACGAACTGGTGAAGTTTTTCTTCCTGCTGACCTTCGCCGCCGCCATACCGGCCATTGTCTCAGGCGGCATCGCCGAGCGTGCCCGCTTCAATCCGCAGCTGCTGGCCACCTTTTTCCTGGTTGCCCTGGTCTACCCGCTGTTCGAAGGTATCACCTGGAACGGTAACTTCGGTATCCAGGACTGGATTGCCGAGACTCTTGGCGCCCCGTTCCATGACTTCGCGGGGTCGGTTGTGGTTCACGCCATGGGTGGCTGGATCGCGTTGGCCGCGGTGTTGTTGCTCGGTCCGCGCCACGGGCGCTACAAGATGGGCGGGGGCATAACGGCGCATCCACCGTCCAGCATCCCGTTCCTGGCGCTCGGCGCCTGGGTGCTCTCGGTCGGCTGGTTCGGTTTTAATGTCATGTCTGCGCAAACCATCGATGCGGTGAGCGGCCTGGTCGCCGCCAACTCCCTGATGGCCATGGTCGGCGGCATTCTGGCGGCGTTGTTCGTCGGCAGGAACGATCCGGGTTTCGTGCACAATGGTCCGCTCGCGGGTCTGGTCGCCGTGTGTGCCGGCTCGGATGTAATGCATCCCCTCGGTGCTCTCGCAACCGGTGCGGTCGCCGGTGCCCTGT
This sequence comes from Gammaproteobacteria bacterium, assembly GCA_020347685.1. GTDB lineage: Bacteria > Pseudomonadota > Gammaproteobacteria > DSM-19610 > DSM-19610 > Thiogranum. Next base: position 1,795,965 of record CP070738.1, read on the forward strand.
TCGTGTGGCTGTTCACCCTGACTCAGAATCGCTGGAAGATTGACGATGTGCTCGGTGTCTGGCCGCTGCACGGTCTGTGCGGGGCCTGGGGCGGCATCGCTTGCGGCATTTTCGGCTCCACCGCCCTCGGCGGACTGGGCGGTATTTCGTTCGCTGCGCAGCTGGTAGGGACCGTGCTGGGTATAGCCATTGCGCTGATCGGCGGTGTGCTGGTGTACGGCATCATCAAGGCCGTGGTCGGTCTGCGTCTCAGTGAGGAACAGGAATTCCAGGGGGCCGATCTGAGCATTCATCGTATTGCGGCGAGCCCCGATTACGATCGCGTACTGTCTGAGTGACGTGGGTATTGGCCGCCAGCGGCGCGCGGGGGCGTACGCCGGCCCCGTCCTCACCTGTGTGCTGACCGGGCAGTGCTTCATAAACGGGTGGCACAGGCTACAATACTGCCTCCCTGTTAATGACTGCCCTGAGTGGGATTATGGAAAAGATCGTTGAGAATCTGCTCTACGCCAGTCGCTGGGTGCTGGCGCCTATCTACGTGGGGCTCAGTGCCGCGCTGTTCCTGCTGGGCGTGAAGTTTTTCCAGGAGGTTCTGCACACCATTCCACTGGTTGTGGAAATGAAAGAATCGGACCTGGTGTTGCTGGTCCTGTCGCTGGTGGACATCGCCCTGGTCGGTGGCCTGCTGGTCATGGTGATGTTGAGCGGCTATGAAAATTTTGTGTCGCGAATCGACGTAGCGGAAGACGCCGAAAAACTTTCCTGGCTGGGTAAGCTCGAATTCGGCTCCCTGAAACAGAAGGTGGCGGCTTCCATCGTCGCCATTTCGTCCATCCACCTGTTGAAGGCGTTCATGAACGCCCAGCACACGCCCAATGACAAGCTCATGTGGTATGTCATTATTCATTTGACCTTCGTACTGTCTGCCATCGGCATGGCCTGGGTGGACAAGATGAACGCGCACAAATGAGCCGGGAGATCCGCTGGCATCGGTTTCCCGATAGCGAGGCCGTTGCCGCGGAGGCGGTCAGACGAATTCTGGACGCGGCCGGTGCCGCAATCGCAGACCACGGTGAATTTCGCATCGTGTTGGCCGGCGGCGGCACGCCACAGAAAGCTTATGAGTCGCTGGTGGAGCAGAACGCCGACTGGTCGCACTGGCATATTTATCTCGGCGATGAGCGTTGTCTGCCGCGCGATGATCCCGAGCGTAACAGTGTCATGATTGAGCGCGCCTGGCTCGGCCAGGGGCAGGTCCCTATGCAGCAAATACACTGGATTGCAGCCGAGCGGGGAGCCCAGCCGGCGGCTGGGGAGTACGAGAGCGTCATACGCGCTGTGCTGCCCTTCGATCTGGTGCTGCTCGGCATGGGGGAAGACGGCCATACCGCGAGCCTGTTTCCCGGCCAGACACATGATCCAGAACGGCTGGTAGTGCCGGTGTTCCAGGCGCCCAAGCCGCCTCCCGAGCGCGTCAGTCTCAACTACACCGCACTCGAGCAGTGCCGCTCGCTGCTGCTGATGGTGACGGGCGCCGCGAAGCAGGCGGCGCTGGAGGACTGGCGTGAGGGAGCAGCGTTGCCGGTCAGCCGTCTGCGCTGTGCGTCGGGTGTCGATGTGCTGATGGATGAAGCCGCAGGGGCACGACTCGAATGACGTTATCTGCGCCAGCTGACCGACTTACCACCATTGGTTCGGCCGCTACGCTGCTGGCGCGCACACTGCAGACATACGGTTGTGATGCAGGCGATGTCTTCGCCCAGGCGGGACTGGGTCCGGCGCCGGCGCAGCCACTTGATGTACGTTACCCGGTTGCAAGGCTGCAGGTGGTATGGCGCCTGGCCGTCCAATACACCGGCGATCCCTGTTTCGGCCTGTCGGTCGCCGAGCAGATGGAGCCACAGGGACTGCACGGCCTGGGATTTGCGTGGCTGACCAGTGATACCCTGTTCGACGCTGTGAAACGGCTGGTGCGCTATCAGAGAGTGATATCCACTCTGTCGGACTACCGGCTGCGAACCCTCAACGGCGTTGTCGAGTTGTCCCTGAACCTGGATCGCCACGGCCTGGATATTCATCCCGTGACCCTGGACGCGGCCATGGCCATTATCGTGCGCATGTGCCGTCTCGCGTTGCAGGTTTCCTTTCAGCCGACTCGCGTCGCCTTACAGAGAGAACAGCCGTCCTGTGCCGACCGCTTCAGTGCCTTTTTCCAGTGCCCGGTGGAATTCTCGGCGCCATTGAATGCGATCTACCTCGATGCGGGCTTGCTGGATCAGCCACTGCCGAGCGCCAATCCGGAGCTGGCACGCGCCAATGACCGGGTGGTGATCGACTATCTGAATCGCTTCGATCGCGAAACGCTCTCCATGCAGGTGCGTGCCCGGCTGATCGACATGTTGCCGAGCGGCCAGCCGACCCAGGCGCAGGTGGCCGACGCGCTGAACATGAGCGTGCGCAATCTGCAGCGCCGCTTGCAGGCCGAGGGCACCAGCTTCAAACAGTTGCTGGACGAAACGCGGCGGGAACTGGCGGTGCAGTATGTTCGGCAGGCGCACCGTCCTCTCGGCGAGATTACCTACCTGTTGGGCTTTTCCGAGCCGAGCAATTTCACTCGTGCGTTCCGGCGCTGGACGGGCACGTCCCCGCACGCGTTCCGGCAGAACGGAGCGCGTTGAACGGTTGCGCCACGGACGCGGCGAGCAGATGGCTACTCGTGAGCTGCTTTCTGAAGGGGAGGGGAACAGCGGGCTTCTGTCGGGAACTAGCCGAAGCCCGTGTCTGCAGGTTTGAATTGGTCGGGGCGAGAGGATTTGAACCTCCGACCCCTTCGTCCCGAACGAAGTGCGCTACCAGGCTGCGCTACGCCCCGAATCAGTAACTGCGGCTAACCGAAAATTCGGCCAGCCCGTACAAGGCCTCTTTATAAGGACTTGCAGGTAATTCCGCCAGCGCCTCGATGGCGAGGTCCGCCTCCTGCTGCGCGGATTGCGCAGTGTACGCGATGGCATTGGTCGATTCAATGGCTGCCAGCACCGTGTCGATGTGGGCCCGGCCGCCGGTTTCGATCGCCTGGCGAATCGCCTCGACCTGCTCGGGGGTGCCATGGCGCATGGCGTGGATCAGCGGCAGGGTGGGCTTACCCTCGGCCAGGTCGTCACCGATGTTCTTGCCGATGTCGGTGCCCGAGGAACCGTAGTCCAGCGCATCGTCGATCAACTGGAAAGCAGTGCCAAGGTGCATTCCGTAACGCGCCATGGCGTGTTCTATCGTCTGCGATTGCTTGCCCAGTACCGCTCCCAGCTGCGCGGATGCCTCGAACAGCTTGGCGGTCTTGTACCGGATGACATCCCGGTAGCGTTCTTCGCTGGTATCGGGGTCGTGACAGTTCAGCAGTTGCAGGACTTCGCCCTCGGCGATGATGTTGGTGGTAGTAGACAGGATTTCCATGACCCGCATGCTGCCGATGCCCACCATCATTTCGAAGGAGCGCGAATACAGAAAATCACCCACCAGCACCGCCGCCTCGTTGCCCCAGATGGCGTTGGCGGTCTGGGCGCTGCGGCGCAGTTCGGAAGCATCCACCACGTCGTCGTGCAGCAGGGTCGCGGTATGAATGAATTCGATCACCGCGGCCAGTTCCAGATGCTGTTTGCCCTGGTAGCCGCAGGCGCGTGCCGCCAGCAGCACCAGCAGGGGGCGCAGCCGTTTGCCGCCGCTGTTGATGATGTAGCGGCCGAGCTCGTTTATCAGGGCCACTTCCGAGCGCAGACGCGTGAGGATCAGCCGGTCGACGCCTTCGGCATCAGCGCTGACGAGTGCCCGGATATCGTCGATATCGAGGTTTACTCTATGTTTTTGAAGAATTTCCTGCATAGGACCCGAACGGCTCGAAAATTCTGAATCCGGCGTCTGTCAATAGCTTAGTCTAACCGCGCGGCGGGCATGGTACCAGAAAGCAAACGGTTTGACCCAACCACCGGGAATCTATAGAATTGCGCCTCTTTCGTACGCTGTATTTGGAGATTCGGCCATGTATGCGGTAATCATGACTGGCGGCAAACAGTACCGTGTCAGCCAGGGTGACAAGGTTCGCGTTGAGAAACTCGACGCTGCCGAAGGTGATTCAATCGAGCTCGACAAGGTGCTGATGGTCGTGGACGGCGACGATATCAAAATCGGTGCACCGGTTCTGGACGGCGGCAAAGTGACTGCGCAGGTCAAGGCGCACGGTCGGGGAGACAAGGTGGAAATCATCAAGTTCCGCCGTCGCAAGCACCATATGAAGCGGCAGGGCCATCGCCAGGCCTACACTGAACTGGAAATTACGGGCATTTCTGCCTGAGTTGAGGTAAGCATCAATGGCACATAAAAAGGCCGGTGGTAGTACGCGCAACGGGCGCGATTCCGAATCCAAACGTCTGGGTATCAAGTGTTTCGGCGGCGAAGACGTGCTTGCCGGTAACATCATCGTGCGTCAGCGCGGTACCCGTTTCCACGCCGGCGTGAATGTCGGATGCGGAAAGGACCACACCCTGTTCGCCAAGGCGGACGGTACTGTCAGGTATGTCACCCGTGGGCCGAAGAGCCGCAAATTCGTGGACGTGGTTTCGTCCTGAGCCGCTCTGGATCACGCCGAGAAGCCCCGTCACCGTACGGGGCTTTTTTGTGGCAGGCAACACTCGCAGATCTCCGCAGCGCGAAGGTCAAGGGTGCCGAAGCCAGCACCGGCCGCACGATTGGATTCGATCAGTATCCCGCGTAACGGCCCTGATCGCGCGCAGCCAACTGTCGTAGAACCGTGTTTCGCGGGCCCTGTGTGTCCTTCGCGTCCTTTGCGGTTTATCCTTTATTCATGTTTCGCAGACCCCTGATATGAAATTCGTCGACGAAGCCAGCATCGATGTCAAGGCCGGTGACGGGGGCAACGGCTGCGTCAGTTTCCGGCGCGAGAAATACATTCCGTTCGGAGGCCCGGACGGTGGCGACGGTGGTGACGGTGGCAGTGTCTATCTGGTTGCAGACAGCAACCTGAATACGCTCGCGGATTTTCGTTTTGAACGACGCTTCCAGGCGCAACGGGGCGAAAACGGCCGCGGCCGCAACTGTACCGGAAAAAGCGGTGATGATTGCGAAGTGCGGGTGCCGGTCGGCACGCTGGTTTACCAGGATGATACCGATGAACTGATGGGCGATCTGGTCGAGGACGGTCAGCGGTTGCTGGTTGCGCGTGGCGGTTTTCATGGCCTGGGCAATCTGCGCTACAAGAGTTCCACCAATCGGGCGCCACGCCAGTCCAAGCCCGGAACGCCGGGTGAGCAGCGCAGTCTGCGGCTTGAACTGAAGCTACTCGCCGATGTCGGATTGCTGGGTAAACCGAATGCCGGTAAATCCACTCTGATTCGCGCGATTTCCGCGGCGCGTCCCAAGGTGGCCGATTATCCCTTTACCACGCTGTATCCCAGTCTGGGCGTGGTGCGGGCAGGACCGCACCGCAGTTTCGTGGTAGCGGATATTCCGGGTCTGATCGAGGGCGCCGCCGAGGGCGCCGGTCTCGGCGTGCAGTTCCTCAAACACCTGTCACGCACCGGTTTGCTGCTGCACCTGGTTGATGTGGCACCGCTGGACGGCAGTGATCCTGTTGCCGATGTGCGGGCCATCGTGCATGAACTGGAAAAATTCAGCGCTGAACTCGGAGAGCGCGAGAGGTGGCTGGTACTGAACAAGGTGGACCTGTTGCCTGCCGAGGAACGCGAGGTGCGCTGCGGCGACGTTGTGCAGCGGCTTGACTGGCAGGGACCGGTATTTCAGATTTCCGCCCTGTCGGGGGAGGGTACCAAGGCCCTGGTGTTTGCGATAATGGATTACATCGAGTCTGGACAGCAGGCTGCCGGCGTAGAGTCATGAGCACGATGCGTACCCGTTCACAGATTGGCGCCGCACAGCGCTGGGTGATCAAGATCGGCAGTTCCCTGCTGACCAATAATGGGCGCGGGCTGGATATGCAGGCTATTCAGGCCTGGGTCGAGCAGATGGCCGAACTGCATCGGCAGGGACGTGAACTGGTGCTGGTGTCATCCGGTGCGGTAGCGGCAGGGATGAGCCGCCTGGGCTGGAGTCGGCGGCCTCATGAGCTGGTTGCCCTGCAGGCCGCTGCCGCGGTCGGACAAATGGGCCTGATTCAGGCCTATGAATCGAATTTCCAGAAACACGGTCTGCACACCGCGCAGGTACTGCTGACCCACGATGATCTGGTCAATCGCACCCGCTATCTGAACGCCCGCAGTACACTGCGCAAACTGGTGGCGCTGGGCGTTGTCCCTGTGGTCAACGAGAACGACACCGTTGCCTGTGACGAGCTGCGTTTCGGCGACAACGATACCCTGGCTGCGCTGGTGGCGAACCTGGTGGAAGCGGACCTGCTGATCATCCTCACCGACCAGAACGGGGTCTACGACCGGGATCCACGCTGTGACACGGGTGCCTGTCTGATCGAGGATGCGCAGGCAGGTGATCGACGGCTGTTCGAGGTGGCCAGTGGTGACAGCAGCAGCGGCCTGGGACGGGGCGGCATGGTGACCAAGGTGCGCGCCGCCGAGCTCGCGGCCCGCTCCGGTGCAGCGACCTGGATTGGGCCCGGCCGGGACGCGCAGGTCTTGCGCCGCATGGCGGCGGGCGAACAGTTGGGCACGGTGGTGCACCCCGCCAGTGGTCGACTGGTATCGCGTAAGCAGTGGCTGGCCGGCCAGTTGCAGGCCAAGGGGCGCCTGACCCTGGATCAGGGTGCGGTACGGGTGCTGAAGGAGTCTGGGCGCAGTCTGCTCCCGGTCGGCGTGACTGCGGTAGAAGGGACCTTCCGCCGCGGTGAAGTGGTCAGCTGTCACGGCCCGGATGGGGTCGCCATCGCCCGGGGCCTGGTCAATTACAGCGCCGATGAAGCGCGCAGAATCATCGGTCAGCCTAGTGAGAAGATCGAACAGTTACTGGGTTATGTGGACGAGCCGGAACTGATTCACCGCGATAATCTGGTGTTGCTTTGAGTCCGGCGCGGGCAACAAAAAAGCCGGTCAGGGACCGGCTTTTTCGGGAACCTGGATGTTGTCTGTGCTCAGCCTTGCAGGGCCCGCACGTGGTGCGCCAGCCGGCTCTTGTGGCGCGCGGCTTTGTTCTTGTGGATCAGGCCCTTGTCTACCGACTTGTCGATAACCGGGACCGCGTTCTGGTAGGCGGTCTGGGCGGCTTGGGCATCACCGGTGGCAACTGCCTTGACAACATTCTTTATATACGTGCGCAGCATGGAGCGCTGGCTGGCATTGCGCTGACGGCGGGCTTCCGCCTGACGGGCGCGCTTACGCGCTTGAGCCGAGTTTGCCAAAATTTATCTCCTGTTCCGGGTTCCGAAGAGCGCGATACTATGCGGATTTGGCGCCGATTTGTCAATCCGGTGGCGCGGTCAGGGGCGCGGCAATGAGCCGTAAACTCGTCAAGGGAACCGCTCTGGTAGGCGGTATGACGCTGAT
>CP070738.1:1803584-1821151 GCA_020347685.1 Gammaproteobacteria bacterium
GGCATGAAACTGCGACATCGGGCGCCAGCGGCGCCTGTATGCCGCCCATTTTCCACCGCCTGGGCTTTTATTTTTCCTCCCAGCGCCGATAGAACAGCCATGAAAAACTATACCGCCTTCATGCTGATAATAGCCATTCTCGTCGTCGGGATGCTGGCGTTGATCGTGCAAACGCGCTTTCAGGACTTCAAGGCCTACCATACCGCCATTGCACAGGAGTCAACCGCCGGTGTCGCCAGCGAGGCGGCGCGCTTTATCGCCGAGAAAAAACGGCTCGTTGACCTGTTTGCCGCTGAGCATCTGCAGCTGATTCAAGAGTTGGCCGACAACCCGGAGGACGAGGCCCTGAAGCGGCGACTGCAGGAACGCGTCAGCGCCTATTTCCCGGCTCATTTTGCCTTTACCGTTACCGATCCGGCGGGAACTCCTCAGCTGGAGGATTTTGACGGCCTGATCGGCGAGCTGTGCAGACAGGACATCAATACCTCCCTGAGCACGGGCACACAGCACCCGCGTATACATCCACATTCCGAGGTGTATCATTTCGACATACTGGCGCCGTTCGGATCCGGGGCCGCGGCGGGAATTCTGTTAGTCAGCTTTCACGCTGACATTTTGGGTGGCGCACTGAAGAGCGCGCAAACCCCGCAGCACCAGACCATGCTGGTTTATCCGGACGCATCGCAACTCATCGAAGTTACCGCCGACGGAGCCCGCATCAACTGGGAGCGTGATGACTACCGGCTGTCAGCCGATGAGCAGCATCGCATCCTGTCCCGGCAGGCGGTACCCGGTAGCGTGTGGGATGCCGTCGACCTGCATGCGCCCGACCTTTTCACCAGTTTCATGGCCAGCCTGTTGAGGCAGTCGGCTTTCATTTTGCTGCCCTTTATTCTGGTGAGCACTGTAATGTTGTTCTACGTGCGGCGTGAGGAAGTCCGCCGCCGCAAAGCGGAAAAACGCAAGGACGAGTTTGTGTCTGTCGTCAGCCATGAGTTACGCACCCCGCTGACATCCATCCGTGGCGCCCTGACACTGATCAACAGTGAGGCAACCGGCAAGCTGGAACCCAAGGCCAAATCGCTGACAACGATTGCTCTGAACAATGCCTTGCGGCTCGAGACGCTGGTCAACGATATACTGGACGTGCAGAAGATCAGTGCCGGGAAGATGGAGTTCCGGAAGCGCCCGGTTGAACTGACGCCGCTGGTAGAACGCTGTATTGTTGACAACCGCAGTTATGGCGAACAGCATTCCAGCAGCTATGTCCTTACCGACGCCCCATCCGGTATTGTTGTCAATGTCGACGAGGGCCGGATCGGCCAGGTCATGTCCAACCTGCTGTCCAACGCCGCCAAGTATGGAGCCGAACGGGATACCATAGAGGTTGCCATCGCTGTCAACGGTCGATTCGTCCGGGTCAATGTCACCGACCACGGACCCGGCATTCCTGAAGCCGCACGACACCGTCTGTTCCAGAAGTTCGAGCAGGTAGACAGTTCCGACACCCGCAAGGTCGGCGGAACCGGACTGGGCCTGAGCATTGTCAAACTCATCACAGAGGCACACGGCGGCAAGGCCGGGTTCGACACCGAAACCGGCGCCGGCTCCACTTTCTACATTGAACTACCCCTGAGCGGGGCTGTACCCGATGGAGTCGGATTCAATTGATGTTTCGTGCGCCGCGCTGTCCTAAACGTCTCCTGTCTCGCCCACGCCGGAACGGTCTGACCCTCCGCTGAAGATCTGCCGCAGGTCACTGCATGGAACCCGCACGGCGGGTCTTGTGGCCGCCGCTGTTTGCTGCAGATCAGACACTTGATCGCAACATGATGCTAGAATTCTTCTGCGCAAACCGCGCGCTGCTTTGTTTGTGTTACGCTCTGATGCTGCAGGACTCGCACATTTGGTAACGCCATGACACGGACCCTTCGCGGTCTCCGGCGCTCCTCGGGAATGAACGCCGTCAACGCCGAATACATTGATCAGCTCTACGAAGCTTTCAAGGCGTCGCCCGACAATGTGTCTCCCGAGTGGCGCCACTATTTCTACGGCTTCGAGCACGGCGCCGACGGTCAGGTGCCGAGCCTGGCCGGGCCACTGCAGGACCCGCACAGCGGTGCCGAGCGGCTGATCATGGCCTACCGCATGCTTGGCCACCTGATAGCGGACACCGACCCGCTGCAGCTGCGGGAGCGGGACCGCCCGCCCGAACTCACCCCGCAATACTACGCACTGGACGCGGCAAGCCTCGAGCAGCCGGTCTCCGTGGTATCCATCGACCCGGTCAGCACGCGCCCGGCACGCGAAATCATCGATATCCTGGAGCGAGTGTACTGCGGCACCGTGGCCTGCGAGCACATGCACATCTCGGCCTCCGACGAGCGGCGCTGGATCGAGCAGCGGCTGGAATCCAGTCACGGCGACTGGGCGGCACAGCACAGCCCGCAGATGCGCCGCGAACTGCTCGGCGACCTGACGGCGGCCGAGGGACTGGAGCGCTATCTGCACAGCCGTTACACCGGCCAGAAACGCTTTTCGCTGGAAGGCGGGGACGCGCTAATCCCGCTGCTCGACGAGCTGGTACAGGGAGCCGGCGCGCGCGGCCTCACCGATGTGGTACTGGGCATGGCACACCGCGGCCGCCTGAATGTGCTGGTCAACCTGCTCGGCAAAGCGCCCGGGGAACTGTTCTCGGAATTCGAGCACCACGGCGAACTCGACGAGCGTATTGGCTCCGGCGACGTGAAATATCACCAGGGTTTCTACTCCAACATCCAGACGCCGGGCGGGCCGGTGCACGTGGCGCTGGCCTTCAACCCCTCGCATCTGGAAATCGTGGGACCGGTGGTGGAAGGCGGCGTGCGGGCACGACAGGACCGCCACGGCGACAACGGGACCGACCTGGTGCTGCCGGTGCTGGTACACGGGGATGCGGCATTCATCGGTCAGGGTGTGGTGACCGAGACACTCAATCTGTCCAAGCTGCCGGCCTACAGCACCGGCGGCACCATTCACGTGGTGGTCAACAACCAGATCGGCTTTACCACCAGCCATCCGCACGAAGCACGTTCGACGCTCTACTGTACCGAGGTGGCCAAGCCCGTCCAGGCGCCGATCTTCCACGTCAATGGCGACGATCCGGATGCGGTGTTGTTCGTCACCCAGTTAGCCCTGGATTACCGCCTTACGTTCCAGAATGATGTGGTAATCGATCTGGTCTGCTACCGCCGCCACGGCCACAACGAAGCCGACGAACCGATGATGACCCAGCCGTTCATGTACCGCCGCATCCGCGACATGGACACCGCGCGCGTGCTGTACGCAGCCCGCCTGGAGCGCGACGGTGTGATCCGGCCGGGTGAGGCCGAAGCCATGGTGGAAAGCTACCGCGCCGCGCTGGAAGACGGCAAGGTGGTGGTGCGCGAGTTCCTGCACGGCTCGGCGACCGGTTACGAGGCCCACTGGGAAGATTACCTGTCAGCCAAAGCCGGCGAGAGCGTCGCTACCCGGGTGCCGCTGGCAACGCTCGCCCGGCTGGGCGGCAGGACGCTCGAACTGCCCGACGGCTTCGTGCTGCACCGCGGCGTAGCGCGGGTGCTTGACGCTCGCCGGCGTATGCTGGCCGGCGAGCTGGCGCTCGACTGGGGCATGGCGGAGACGCTGGCCTACGCCACCCTGCTGGAAGAGGGCTACGCGATCCGCCTGTCCGGGCAGGACTCGGGGCGCGGCACCTTCGCGCACCGTCACGCCGTACTGCATCACCAGGACGATCGGACCAGTTATGTGCCGCTCGCGCAGCTGTTCGATGGCCAGCCGCGTTTCGAGGCCATCAACTCGCTGCTCTCCGAGCTCGCGGTGCTGGCATTCGAATACGGCTACGCCACCTCCAGCCCCGAGACCCTGGTTATCTGGGAGGCACAGTTCGGCGACTTCGCCAACTGCGCACAGGTAGTGATCGACCAGTTCATCGCCAGCGGCTATTTGAAATGGGGCCGCCTGTGCCAGCTCACCCTGTTGCTGCCGCATGGTTTCGAAGGTCTGGGCCCGGAGCATTCCTCAGCGCGCCTGGAGCGTTTTCTGCAGTTATGCGCCGAGCTCAACATGCGCGTGTGGGTGCCCACCACGCCGGCGCAGTTCTTCCACCTGCTGCGTGATCAGATCAAGCGGCGGTTCCGCCGTCCGCTGATCGTAATGACGCCGAAAAGCCTGCTGCGCCACCGCCTGTCCAACTCCAGCCTCGAGGCGCTCACCGACGGCGCCCTGGCCGTGGTGTTGCCCGAGATCGACGCGCTCGAAGCGGCGCGGGTGCGGCGCGTGGTCCTGTGCGCAGGGAAGGTATTTTTCGATCTGCTGGCCGCCCGGCGGGAACGCGGCGTCGCGGACATCGCCATCCTGCGCGTGGAACAGCTGTACCCGTTTCCGCGCCGCCGCCTAAGGGAGCTGCTGGATCAATATACCAATGCGCAGGAGATCGTCTGGTGCCAGGAAGACCCGCGTAACCAGGGCGCCTGGTACCAGATCCAGCACCACCTGCGCGCCCTCAAGCACGGCGACCAGTCACTGGGCTACGCGGGCCGCCCGCCGTCGGCCTCGCCGGCCTGCGGGTATCCGCGCCTGCACCAGGCACAGCAACAGACTCTGATCGACACTGCACTTGCGGCCCAGCCAGTCGACGACCCCGGCGAGCGCCTCGACGACACCTATAACCAATAGGGATCAGAGAGCAATTTTCTCAACAATGCTGATCACGCGGCAGGATAAAGAACTGCTCTATGGCCCCCGCTCGCTCGCCGCCCGACGAACCCCTGCAATATGCGATGGACTGGTGCTGATTGCAGTGAGGCCGGACCCCATGATTCTTCCGGTTAACTTCGGGTTACCAGCCAGTTCGCCACAAATGGCCATGGGTTTACCCGCTTGTGTAGCAGTCCGGGACAGCGTTTGTATGAGGTCCCATAGCACGGCATCGGTCTCGAAACGGGTATGACTGGCCGCATCGCCGTCGCTCCGATCCGCGGCAAACAGGTATTGAATCAGATCGTTGGTCCCAATACAGCCGAAATCCGCCGCTTGCATAAGCTCCGGAGCCGCAAGGCATGCAGCCGGCACCTCGAACAGTACGCCATGCTGCAATCCGGTCGGCTGCAGATCCGTCACCGCCTGCACGAACAACGTCCGCAGCTCAAGAAACTGTTCGAGGTGGCTGATCATAGGATAGAGCACCTGAATCGGTCCATGAACACTGGCACGGGCGAGCGCCCGCGCCTGCGCGCGCAGGAACTCCGGATGCGCCAACAGCAAACCGGCACCACGCCGTCCCGCAGCCGCGCCACCTTGCGCCGTTGTACCCATCCACTGAGCGGTCTTGTCATTCCCGAGATCGAGCAGCCGGATACAAACCGGCCGGCCGGCCATGAACCTGATCACCTCGCTATAGCGCGCGGCCTGCTCTGCCTCGCTCAGCAATCGGCCCGCCACCAGCATCTCCATCTCCGTCCGGTATAAACCCACCCCCTCCGCTCCGGCATCGAGCGCACTGCCAACATCCGCGGATTGTCCTATATTAGCCATGACCTTCAGACCGGGCACCGGCATGGACACCTCCACGCCGTGCCCGCAACCCGCGCGTTTGACCTGATAGCGTGCCCGGGTTGCTTCGCTGGGGTTGACGATAACTTCACCGCTATCCCCATCGATGAGAATCTGCGCCTCCACGGGGATGGACGCAAACGGGCTCTGGATGTTGCCGACCACCGGGCAGCGCGACGCGCGTGCCAGGATCACCGCATGACTGTTTGGCCCGCCCTTTTCCACAATGAAACCGATGGTATGGTGGTCGGTTTCAATCGGCAGGCTGGCGGTCAGTTCCTCGCCGATCAGAATATGGTGATTGCTCAGTCGGCACCGCTTCACACCGCAACCGAACGCGTCGGCGCAACGTCGGCAGCCGACCTCCCGGTTCAGGTAAGCCACCAGGTCCCGCTGGATTTCGCTGATATCGGCAACTCGCTGCTGCAGATACTCCGAGTCGGCTGCTGCGAATTGTTGCTTGTAGAGATTCAGCACCGTCTCGACGGCGTGTTCCGCGCTGTTACCGTTGTTTTCGATACTTCCCGCAAGCTGTGACTGAAAGGATTCGTCAGCCAGCATCAGGCGATGCGCCTGGAAGATTTCCGCGTGCTCGTGGCCGAGCGCCGCCTCTGCTTTACGTGCCAGGACCGAACGCTGGCGCGCAAGCCACCTCAAAGCATGGTGAAGGCGTTGGATTTCCTGCCGGGAATCCGGTTGGGATGTTGAATCGACTGCGGTTCGCTGGCGCTTGTAGAAACAGGCCCGCCCTAGCGCGACGCCCGGAGAGAGTGGGACGCCTTTCAGGCGCCTCTCGACCGGCAGAGAACGCTTCGCCGCTACCATGGAACACCACGGATATGGCCCTGGAGCCGGCGACTCGTGACAGGTGCTGCTGGTACAGACACCGCGTCGTTCCTCCATGCTAGAGGAAAAGAGTTATACCTTATCTATCGCCTGACCGCACCCTGGCGAAGACCGATAGCGGAAAACCGTCGAAAATTTTCCGCGAGTTCGGCGCCTTGTCCGAACGGTCACTCCCGAAGGGTGTAGCGGCCGATGCCTCCAATCCTTGAACCAGCCACCCACGGCAGCGCATGACGCTGCTACGCCGCGAGCCGCCACATCATGCCCGCGACATGAACTCGCGGGTCTCGGTATTGATCTTGATCTTTTCGCCGGGCGTCAGGTACTCGGGCACCTGAACCACCAGCCCGGTGGTCAGCGTGGCCGGCTTGGTGCGCGCGGACGAAGACGCCGCCTTCATGCCGGGCGCGGTGTCGACGATCTCCAGCGCCACAGTGGCGGGCAGCTCGATACCGAGCAGCACGCCATCGGAGACCAGCGCCGTCACGCCCTCGATGCCTTCACTGATAAACGGAAGATCATCCTCGATGGCCTGTTCACCCAGGGTGTACTGCTCGTAACTCTCGCTATCCATGAACGTGCAGCCGTCCGCGTCGCGATACAGAAACTGCACCGGGCGCCGGGCGATGTCCACCGGCGTCAGTACTTCATCACCCTTGAAGTTCTTCTCGAACTTCTGTCCGTTGGCAACGTCCTGCCCCCTGACCTTGTACAGGGTGCTGCCGCTGCGCGACGACGGCGCCTGCACCTGCATCTGTCTGACCACGATATTGCGCCCGTCCAGCTGGAACACCGCGCCTTTCTTCAGTTCATTTGCCTTCATGCAACACCACGCGCCCAGCGACGCAATCAAGGCGCGCAAGTTTATCAGCAAACGTTTCATGATCACATGCTTTCCACTACCATAGCGCCCCGTTCAAACGCTCGCGCCCGCCCCGGCATGGATCGGTATGCAGCGGCACAACCCGCTAAAGGATGGAGGCAATGAAAACACGGTTTGCCCGGCAACAGACAGCGTGTCCCGCAGCAATGGCTGCACTGGTCGCAACGGCGGCCTAGCGCGTGACGGATTTTGTTCCGGGTCAGCGCTGGATCTGCGCAAGCGAACTCCACATGGGCCTCGGCACCGTGCTGGCAGTCGAGCCGCGCACCGTCACTATTGTGTTTCTCGCCAGCGGCGAAACCCGCACCTACGCCAAGCAGAGCGCGCCGCTGAACCGCGTCGCCTTTGCCGCGGGCGACCGCGTGCGCAGCCATGACGGCCGCACCCTGACCATCGCTTCGGTCACGGAACACGAAGGGCTGCTGACCTATACCGGTAGCGACGAGCACGGCTCTCCAGCCGAGCTGCAGGAAGGACAACTCGACAACTTTCTGCAACTGAACCGCCCGGGCGACCGCCTGTTCAGCGGCCAGATCGACCGGGACAAATGGTTCGAGCTGCGCTACCAGACGCTGCAGAAGCGTAACCTGCTGGCCCATTCCGACCTGTACGGACTGATCGGCTGCCGCACCAGCCTGATCCCGCACCAGCTCTACATCGCCCACGAAGTCGCCAACCGCTACGCGCCGCGCGTGCTGCTGGCCGACGAAGTCGGACTGGGCAAGACCATCGAGGCCGGCCTGATCCTGCACCAGCAGCTGCTCAGCGAGCGCGCGCGGCGGGTACTGATCGTGGTACCCGAAAGCCTGCTGCACCAGTGGCTGGTGGAAATGCTGCGCCGTTTCAACCTGTTTTTCAGCATCTTCGACCAGGAGCGCTGCCAGGCCTTGGAAGCCGGCACGCCGGCTGACAACCCCTTCCATAGCGAGCAACTGGTGCTGTGCAGCCTCGGCTTCCTGGTGGCGCATCCCGAGCGTTTACACCAGGCAGCGGCCGGCGAGTGGGACCTGCTGGTGGTGGACGAGGCGCACCACTTGCAGTGGTCTCCGCAGCAGGCCAGCCCGGAATACGAAATGATCGCCATGCTGGCCGCGCAAACCCCGGGCGTGCTGCTGCTCACCGCCACACCCGAGCAACTCGGCAAGGCCGGCCACTTCGCGCGCCTGTGTTTGCTCGACCCCGACCGCTTTCCCGACCTGCACAGCTTTATCCAGGAGGAGCAACGCTACGCACCGGTAGCACGTGCCGTGGAGGCGCTGCTTGGGACTGCGGCGCTGGACGACGGCACCTGCCAGACCCTGGCGGCGACCGTTGCAGAAGGCGACAACCAGCGTCTGCTCGACATCCTCAAGGCGACCCGGCCCGGCGACGCGGCCAACCAGTCCGCCAGGCAGGAACTGGTGGAGCACCTACTCGACCGTCACGGAACCGGCCGGGTGCTGTTCCGCAACACCCGTGCCGCGGTAAAGGGCTTTCCCGCGCGGCGCGTGGAAGGCTGCGCCCTGCCCTTGCCGGCGCCCTACGCCGAATGCCTGTCGACGCCGCAAAGCGGCGGCATGGCCGGAACACAGCGCCTGCTGTGCCCCGAACAGCTCTACCAGGGCATGGCGGGCGGCGGACATGGGCACTGGACGCAGATCGACCCGCGCGTCGACTGGCTAAGCGAGCGGCTCAGACAGCTGAAACCCGCCAAGGTGCTGTTGATCACCGCCAGCGCGCGCACCGCACTGGACCTGGCAGAAGCCCTGCGGGTGCGCGCCGGTATCCAGGCCGCCGTATTCCACGAAGGCCTGAGCATCGTGGAACGCGATCGCGCCGCGGCGTTTTTCGCCGATCGCGACAAGGGCAGCCAGGTGCTGCTGTGTTCGGAAATCGGCAGCGAGGGTCGCAATTTTCAGTTCGCGCACCACCTGATTCTGTTCGACCTGCCGCTCAACCCCGATCTGCTGGAACAGCGCATCGGACGGCTCGACCGTATCGGCCAGACCGAGACCATCCGCATCCACGTGCCGTACCTGGACAACAGTGCGCAGGCCATTCTGTTCCGCTGGTACCACGAGGGACTGGCCGCGTTCGAACACACCTGCCCCGCCGGTCAAAGCGTCTTCGAGCAGGTGCAGGATGCACTGCTGGAGGCGTTGCAACAGGCCGGCGAAGCACTGGAAGACCTGGATACGCTGATCAGCACCACCCGCACCCTGCACCAACAGCTGCAACAGGCCTTGCACGCGGGCCGCGACCGGCTGCTGGAATACAATTCCTGCCAGCCGCATTTGGCCCAGGCATTGACCCGGCGCGCCGCGGCCCAGGAGCAGCAGTCCACCCTGTATGCCTACATGGATGCCGTGTTCGACTGCTTCAACATCGACTGCGAGGAACACAGCGAATCGCGCTACATCATCCGGCCCGGCGGCAACATGATGGGCAGTTTTCCGGGACTGCGCGAAGACGGCATGACGGTCACGTACAACAGGGAGACCGCCCTGGCGCATGAGGACGTGCAGTACCTGACCTGGGAGCACCCCATGGTCACCGGAGCCATGGATCTGGTACTGAGCAGTGAGCCGGGCAATACCGCGGTGACCGCGGTCAAGTATGCGGCCGTGGCGCGCGGTTCGCTGTTGCTGGAGTGCCTGTACCTGCTCGAAACCGCCTCCAGCGAACGGCTGCGCAGCAACCGTTATCTGCCCCCCACCACCATCCGCGTGGTGGTCGATGAACAGGGCCGCAACCACGAAACCGACCTCAGCCACACCTTCATAAACCAGACCCGCATGCCGGTCGACGCGGCCACGGCGGGCAAGATCGTATCGGCACGCGAGCAGGTGATCCGCACCCTGCTGGACGCCGCTGAACGGCTGGCACAGGCACAGATCCCCGAGATCCGCGCCGCGGCACACGGCCACAGCGAACACACCCTGCGGACGGAAATCAACCGTCTGAAAGCGTTGCGCCAGGTGAACCCCAATGTACGCGATGAAGAGATCCGGTTTTTCGAGCAACAGCTGGAAACGCTTGGTACGGCCGTGGATCAGGCCAGTCTGCGTCTCGATGCGCTGCGCGTGATTGTTGCGACCTGAATCAATCCTCCGGCACGACCACCCCGAACACCCACAGCCCGGCGGCCAGCAGCAGCCGCATCCACAAGTCCGTGGGGTCGTGCGGAAGCAGTTCCCCAAAACAGCCCGTGCCCTCGAAGAGCAGCCGATCCCGGATGCCGTCGCCAATCCGGGACGATGCGGCAGGCGCTATAGACGCCATACCAGACTGCTACGGTTCCGGAACTCAGAAAACTGCAGGCTGCACCTCGTGATAGCTCCGCGGCGGCGTCGGCTGGGGCTGCCGCCGTGATAAGCTAAAGCGGCTCCTGCCCCCCCTAACGACCGAATCGGTTATATACTCCAAGTTATGGGAAACTACGGTAAAAAGATCGGCGCCACGACAGCGCAGCCGTGCACCGGCCGCGACATTCGCAACACAGGTTCCCACGCAGGGGCGCACCGAGCTAGTCGCGGCACGGCAGCGGCCGTGTTTGCCACCGGGAGCGACCCTCGGGGTGGGGTCGTGCCGATGCGGTTTGCGTTCGCGAGTACGCCAGGTGCGGGCCTGACATGAAGCTGCACCTGAAGCTGTTCGACCTTGGTGCCGCGATGTTCGCCAGGCATGAGACACAGCAGCTCAGCCCGGAACAGCGGGCCGCTCTTGAGCAGGACGTTGAAAGCGTTGTCGACGGCATTGAGCCCAAGATGCGCCTGGTCAGCGGTTACCAGAAGAAGCTGCAGCCGGCGGTGGCAACCGCGCGCGCCTACATCGGCGCGCTGGTCGAGAAGATTCCGGGTCCGCTGTCAATGACCCCGAAAGCCTTTGTCAGCGATCCGCATGTCAACGCTTTCTTCGCCACACCGCAGGAGGTACGCGCTGTATTCGGTCAAAGCGCCGAACTGAAGGCATTTTTCGACCAGCCCGACAACGCGGACTTGGACACCGCCTGCGCCCTGTTGTGCATGGTCGAGGAGGAGAAAACCGTGCTCGGCATGGACCTTGCGCACGGGGCCGTTCGCCGCGACGTCAGCCAGACGGTGGTCAATTTCTCTGACCACAAAGTGCTTACCCCCGGCATTACCGAGGCGGACGCCAGACAGGGACTCAAGAACTGTATTTTCAACGCCCTGGTGTCGCATGCCCTGAAACACATCGCCGATCTCAAGGCGCACAAGCGCGAACTGCAGGATCAACGCCGCATACTGTATGCCAGGCTCAGGGCGCGGCAGGCCTACAATGGCGGTCTTGACACCCTGCTGGCCGCTGCGTCTCCCGATGAGGCCGGGATCGGGGAGATCGAGGAAAAACTGGCCGAGGCCGAAGCACGGCTCAAACAGGCGCCGGCCACCCGCGATGCGCCGCGCGATTACCTGCACGAGGTAAAATCGATACTGGAACAACCGCAAGCGTTCATACGCCTACGGCGGGTGTCGCTCCAGCTGACCCGAATGGGCGTCAAGGTGGATGCAGATTCCGGCGAGCCTGCGCATACCGTCGAAGTGGCGGAAGTAGAGGTCACTGACGTATTGAAACGCGTGGTCGTGATCGTGTGCTATCCGCGCGCCGAGATGATTTCGGAGCCAGACGACCTTGCTCCCCAGTCCCCGAACCTGGTGCTGTAGCACGCACCGGTCACGCGCGGCGCACCCCGATCACTCCCGATCGGTCACCTTGCGCCTCAGCGCCTTGGCCGCGCCACGTTTGCTTTTGCGATCCAGGCGTTTTGCCCGGGCGGCACCGCTCGGTCTGGTGGCAACCCGTTTTTTGCGCACCACGGCGGCGCTTCGCACCAGTTCGGCGAGGCGCTGCAGCGCCTCTTCGCGATTCTTTTCCTGGCTGCGGTAGCGTTGCGCCTTGATGATGATCACGCCGTCGCTGCTGATGCGTCGGTCACTGAGCTTCAGCAGACGCTCCTTGTAGAAATCCGGCAAGGACGACGCCTGGATATCGAAACGCAGGTGCACGGCGCTCGACACCTTATTCACATTCTGCCCGCCTGCGCCCTGGGCGCGGATGGCGCTAAGCTCGATTTCGCTGGCGGGTATGGTGACAGTCTGGGAAATCTTCAACATCGGCTCGGCTGCGGCCTGTTTCAGTCCAGGCGCGACTCCGGCTGCGCACCCGGACGGGGTACGTGCAACTATACCCGATTTTCATTTGTGAGCGGGACTCGTAACATAGATCGGAACTCAAACGAGCCTGGACCTATTGACTGCCCCGACACACAACCCGGCCCACAGCGCCAGCGCGCAGATGTTCGCCAATCGCCTGCACAAGAACCTGCGCCATCTGGGACGCTGGCTGAAGCGCGAGCACATCCACTGCTACCGCCTCTACGACGCGGACATTCCCGAGTATGCCGTGGCGGTGGACGTATACCAGGGCGAGCAACGCTGGGTGCACATCCAGGAATACGAAGCGCCGCGGCACGTGGACGCCGCCAAGGCTCAGGCACGCCTGCGCGAAGCGGTCGCTGTCATCCGCGAAACGCTGGAGATACCCGAGCAGCAGCTGTTCCTGAAAGTACGCCGCCAACAGAAAGGCAAAGCGCAATACCGTAAACTGGGCGCACACGGCCAGTTCCATACCGTGGAGGAAGGCGGCAACCGTTTTCTGGTGAATTTCACCGACTACCTGGATACCGGCCTGTTCCTCGACCACCGCATCACCCGCGGCATGCTGAGCGAACTGGCCGGCGACCGGCATTTCCTCAACCTGTTCGCCTATACCGGTAGCGCGACGGTGTACGCGGCGCGCGGCGGCGCCATCTCGACCACCAGTGTCGACATGTCCAGGACCTATCTGGACTGGGCACGCCGCAACATGGAACTGAACGGTTTCGGCGGACGCGAACACCGCCTGGTGCAGGCCAACTGCCTGGAATGGCTGGAGCAGAATGCCGACCGGCGCCGCTTCGGGCTCATCTTTCTGGATCCGCCGAGCTTTTCCACTTCCAAGCGAATGCAGGGCACTTTCGACGTACAGCGCGATCACGTGCGGCTGATCAAAGCAACCGTGCGCCTGCTGGAACCGGATGGCGTGCTGATTTTCTCCAACAACCGGCGCCGCTTCGACATGGAACGCGCCGCCCTGGAGGGACTGAGCATCGAGGACATCAGCCGCGCCACGCTACCCAGGGACTTCGAGCGCAATCCGCGCATCCACAACTGCTGGATGATCCGCAGGTCCGACACGCCCGCCTGAGACAAGCACGCCGCGCGCTTGGTGACAGAGGCCAAATGGGCTATGTTGTCAGCGCCGCTGCGCGGCACGGTTTTCAGCGATACCGATTCAAGGGGAAGCAATGAACAAGAAAGTGATGATCCTGCCGGCCAGCGAATTCACCAAGATTCGCCTGGTAACCGTCCCGGACGATATCGAGGAACACGAGGTGTATCGCCATGTGACCGGGCTGATCGCGAGTGTGGAGGAAGACAATCCGGACTACACTTGGGAGGATATCGCCGCATTGCTGGAAGACCGCGGCTTTGAGCCGGTGGACTTCATACTCGGGCCGGCGCTCGACTGAAAGCATCCGCGCGCCTGGCTGCTCAGGCGCGGGCGTTTTCACCGGGCCCTTGATTTTGCGGCGGTTATCGTTTGACAATGGCGTGCAGCCGCAGCAGCGATCATATAAGTCTTTGCTTATAAAGGGAGTTGGAGCCAGAGCACACCCATGAATATTCTGTACTGCAGCAGCGAGGCTTACCCCCTCATCAAGACCGGTGGTCTGGGTGATGTCTCTGGAAGCCTGCCGGGCGCATTGCAGGAACTGGGCAACGACGTGCGCCTGGTGCTGCCCGCCTACCCGGAGGTTCGCGAGCACGCCGGACCGCTCAGTTCCATCGCGAGCCTCACGCTCAGCGGCGCGCCCCAGCCGGTAGAGATACTCAAGGGTCAGTTTCCGCACAGCCGCGTGGAACTGTACCTGGTAGACTCGCCGGTGCATTTCCAGCGTCCCGGTAATCCCTACGTACAGGAAGACGGCAGTGACTGGCCGGACAATGCGGCGCGCTTCGCCACCTTTGCACGCGCCATCGTGGCACTGGCACTGGGCGAGGCGGACCCGCACTGGACACCGGATCTGGTGCACTGCAATGACTGGCAGACCGGCCTGGTGCCGGCGCTGCTGTCGCAGCATGGCACCCGGCCGGCCACCCTGTTCACCATTCACAATCTTTCCTACCAGGGTCTGTTCCCGAAAGCAGCCTTCACGGCACTGGAACTCCCGGATACGCTGTGGTCCATCGATGGCGTGGAATTTCACGACAAGCTGTCTTTTCTCAAGGGCGGAATCGCCTGCTCCGACTGGTTGACCACGGTCAGTCCCACCTACGCCCAGGAGATCTGCACCGCCGAGTTCGGCTACGGGCTGGAGGGATTGCTGAAATACCGGGCGGCAAACCTGACCGGTATCCTCAACGGCATGGACTGCGAGGTATGGAATCCCGCCACCGATGCGCATCTGGAGCATACCTACGACGTGCACACCCTGCAGCACAAGGCACTCAACAAGGCTGCCCTGCAACAGGAACTTGGCCTGCCGGCGGACGCTGGATCGCTGCTGCTCGGACATATCGGCCGACTGGTGGAGCAGAAAGGCGTCGACCTGATCCTCGACACCCTCGATGAGCTGTTCCAGCTGCCGGTACAGCTGGTGATCCTGGGCGACGGCGAAGAGCTGCTGGAGAGCCGCCTCCAGGAAGCGGCCGCCCGTTACCCGCATCAGCTGGCGATACACATCGGTTACGACGAGCCGCTCGCGCACCGCATCGAGGCCGGCAGCGACTGCTTCCTGATGCCGTCGCGCTATGAGCCGTGCGGACTCAACCAGATGTACAGCCTGCACTACGGAACCGTGCCCATCGTACACAGTACCGGCGGCCTGGCCGATACGGTCATCGACCTGAACGACATGACGGCGCGCGATTACACCGCCACCGGTTTTACCTTCGAGCCGGACACCCCGGCGGCACTGCTGGATGCCTGCCAGCGCGCCCTGGCCTATTACCAGGGCTCGCGTGTCGACTGGTGGAAACTGGTGATCACCGGCATGAAAAAGGATTTCAGCTGGTCGAACAGCGCCCAGCAGTATCTGTCGCTCTACGAGCGGGTCTGTCAGGTCACACCGGAGGGCGACGCCGGGCCGGGCAACCTCGATTACCCGGTGATACCGCCCTCGCCGCTTAAGGGCAAGAGTCCGCCGCAACAAAGCATGATGCGTTGACGCTGTGCCCCGGCACGGCCCGCGGGCGACCGGCATGACGCACTGCAGCCCATGAGTACCCCGATCTCGCCGTTCAGGTTCGTGCTCGACAACCCCTGGCGCTTCGTCTGGCAGGTGCTGGCCGGATTCCGCGCCAACCAGGGCCTGCTGCTGGCGGGCGCGGTAGCCTACTACACACTGCTGTCGATTGTACCGATGCTGGCACTGATCCTGGTGCTGCTGTCGCACGTACAGGAGCAGCAGGCGCTACTGGAAGCGCTGCGCGATTACCTGGTGCTGATCACCCCGGGACAGGCCGAAGCGCTGATCGCCCAGATCAGCGTGTTCATGGAAAACCGCAAGGTGATCGGCTGGGTGGGGCTGCTGATCCTGCTGTTTTTCAGTTCGCTGGCTTTCACCGTGCTGGAAAACGCCATGTCGGTGATCTTCTTCCACCGCGTCGCCATCAAGCGCCGCCATTTCCTGGTTTCGGCCATCATTCCCTATGCCTACATCGTGCTGCTGGGCGCCGGTCTGCTGCTGGTCAGCGTGGTGAGCGGCAGCCTGCACGCGCTGGCCCCCAAGACTTTCACCCTGCTGGGCCATGCCTGGTCGTTCAGCAGCGCCGAAACGGTGCTGATCTACCTGCTCGGCGTGCTGGGCGAAACCCTGCTGCTCACCTCCCTGTACCTGGTGATGCCGGTCGGGCGGCTGGCTCTGCGCCACGCACTGATGGGCGGCGTCACCGCGGTGCTGCTGTGGGAGATCAGCCGCCACCTGCTGGTCTGGTATTTTTCCACGCTGTCACTGGTCAACGTGGTTTACGGGACATTCGCCACCGCCATCATTATCCTGCTCAGTCTGGAAATCGCCGCCACCATTCTGCTGCTGGGCGCGCAGGTGATCGCCGAATACGAACGCATTGGCAGCACAACCCCCGCCCGGCACGGTCTGCAAACCTGAAGCACAGTTAACCGATAACCGACGCGCGCTACCGATGCCCGAGCAATCGCCCCCACAGCCGCACTGGCACCAGCAATCGGTCGCCGACACGCTCAGCCAGCTGGAGGTCAGCGCGCGCGACGGGCTTTCCCGCCACGGCGTCAGAGAACGCCGCAAACGGCACGGCCCGAACCGGATTGAAGAGACCGCCAGGCGCGGGCCGCTGCGCATGCTGGCCGGCCAGTTCGCCGACTTCATGATCTTCGTGCTCATTGTCGCTGCAATCATTTCCGGCCTGGTCGGTGAGCCCCAGGACACCGCGGCCATCATTGTTATCGTGCTGCTCAACGCCATTATCGGAGCGGTACAGGAGTATCGCGCCGAACGCGCGGTCAAGGCGCTGCGCGCCCTGGCGGCGCCCATGGCGCGGGTGCGGCGCGACGGGCAGGTGCGCGAGGTTCCGGCCATTCAGCTGGTGCCAGGCGACATTGTGCTGCTGGAGGCCGGCAACGTGGTCCCGGCCGACCTGCGCCTCATCGAGGTCGCGGAATTGCGTGTCGACGAAGCGGCGCTGACCGGTGAATCACAGGCGGTGGAAAAGCATACCGAGGCGCTGCAGGCGGGCGATGTTCCGCTCGGCGATCGGCGCAACATGGGCTTCAAGGGCACCCTGATCAGCGGCGGGCGCGCCAGTGGCGTGGTGGTCGCTATCGGCATGAAAACCCAGCTCGGCGAGGTGGCGCGTCTGCTCGCCGGGAGCGGCGCGCAGCGCACCCCCTTGCAACGGCGTCTGGCCCAGTTCGGCAAACGCCTCAGTATCGCGGTGCTGCTGGTGTGCGCCATGATCTTCACCATCGGCCTGCTGCGCGGCGAACCGCTTGCCCTGATGTTCCTCACTGCGGTCACGCTGGCGGTGGCCGCCATTCCCGAAGCGCTGCCCGCCGTGGTGACGGTATCGCTGGCGCTGGGGGCGCGCAAGATGAGCCGCCGCAATGCCCTGATCCGGCGCCTGCCCGCGGTGGAAACGCTTGGCTCTGTCACTTACATCTGTGCCTA
>CP070738.1:1821251-1843557 GCA_020347685.1 Gammaproteobacteria bacterium
AACAGCGCGGCCAGGTGCAGGAAGCGGTTATCGACCCGGTTGATACAGGCGTAATGGGGATTGATGCCGGTGTTGTTGTGCACATCGACACTGGCAAAGGGCTGGCGTGCCTGCATGATGTCGAACACCTCCGCCATCAGGCGCTGCTCGGGGCTGTCGGAGTGCTCCGTGCCTGGCCAGACACGGTTATAGTCGGGCTGACCGGCGAGTCGGCGCACCCCGTCGCGGGCCGCCTCCACGTTGCCGATAAACAGGCTCAGGGCACGCGGCAGCTCCCGTTCCTGAAACTGCCGCAGCAGTTCCTGTATCGCAAACACGCCGGTGGTTTCATTGCCGTGCAGCAGCACCGACACGAACAGCGGTCGCTCGCGCCGACCGGGCAGGTGAATCAATGCTGGCCCACCCAGCAACTCGGCCAGCTGCCGGGGGTCTGCATCCAGCAACCCCGGCGGCAGTTCATGGTGTTGGCGTAACAGACTCCCCATAGATCTCAGGCATCCCAGTCATGTACCGGCAGCCCGCTCTGCTGGCGCTGGTAATACGCCTCGGTCAAGGCCTGCATATCGCTCCCGTAACGGGCAACATAGGCGCGCTGCCAGCTGGCACCGGTGCAACCATTGCGCAGCCGTGCCTTGACGATACCCAGGTACAGGTCGCGGTCCGCAGCGTCGATCTCCAGTAGACCAAGGCCATAGCGGGCCAGCGGAATCAACTGATCCAGCAGCAGACTGCTCACCGGGCGCTTACGGCCATCCAGCCAAATCAGCTGGGCGTCCAGGCCGTCACGGGCGGCGGCGTAAAAGTTATCTCGCGCCGTGGCAAACGGCAGCTCGAACTCGGGGGCAACGTCGCGCGTCGCCAGCGCGTGCACCAGCCCGTAGAAAAACGCGGCATTAGCGATGCTGTCGGTTACCGTGGGGCCCGCCGGCAACACGCGGTGCTCGACGCGCAAGTGCGGCGTACCGTCCTCATCAAAGCCGATCAGGGGACGATTCCAACGCCAGATGGTGCCGTTGTGCAGGCGCAGATGCCGCATCTGCGCGTCGGGCGCTTCGAACGCGATCGGCAACAACACCGGGAAGTGCTCCTGGTTCTCTACAAAACACTCGTAAAGAGACTCTTTAGCGTAACCGGTGCCGAAGCTCACGCGTCGCACCGGACCGCGGCTGGCGCCGGCAAAGCCACCCACTTCCACCGACTGTTCGAACAACGGGATGCGGGTTTCATCCCATAAGTCCTTGCCGAACAGATAGGGCGAATTGACCGATGCCGCAACCATGGGCGCCGAGACAATTTGTGCGGCGTTGTAGTAACGCACCGCCTGGCGCATGCCCACCTTGAGGTGCAGCTGCAACGAAGTAGCCGCCGACTCCAGCATCACGTCCTGGTGCCGCAGCTGCAGGTGCTGGCGTCCGTGAATATCCAGCATCAGGGGTTTGCCGCCGCGCAGCCGCAACACCTGGTCGTTCAAAGCCAGGTAACGCTTCATCTCGGACATATTGGCCAGCGTCAGATCACGCTGTGAAACGCTGGGCAGGATTCCGATCATAACCAGGCGCGTATCCAGATCGGCAGCGACCCGCACGCAGCCCTGCCAGGTCTGTTGCAGGCCATGATGCAACTCATGCAGTGCCCGACCGTGCAGCGGCTGGGGATCGACGTTCAGCTCGACATTAAACTTGGCCAGTTCCGGGACCACCAGCGGGTCGTTCATGGCGGCGAGAAACGCCCGGTTCACGGGTGCCGGCAGTGCATTGTCATCGATCAGCCAGGCCTCCATCTCCAGGCCGCAGACCGGCACCTCGGAGGAGAACGCGTCCTGCATAAACCACTCGCCCAGCAAGCGCGTTTCGCGACCGAGGTGTTCCTGGAACACTTCGAAGTCCGCGGCCTGGAACTGGCTGTGGGTAATCTCGTCGCCCATGCCTCAGGCTCGCAACTGCTGGTCGAGTTCTGCCAGGCGCTGAACTGTGCCTATGTCCATCCATCTCCCTCGATAGCGTTCTCCACTCACCCGGCCGGCCTGCATGGCTGTGCGCAACAGCGGCGCCAGCGGAAAACGGCCCTGGGGCGTACCGGCAAACAGTTCCGGCCGGTACAGCCCGATACCGCTGAACGTCAGACGGCTATTACCCTCGGCAGAGACCCGCCCGCCGTTCAGCTGGAAATCACCGTCCCGATGATGTCGAGGATTATCCACCAGCACCAGGTGTGCAAGCCCTTCGGGCTCCCGGTACAGTTGCCGGTAAGGGTAGTCGGTCCAGATGTCGCCGTTGACCACTACGAAGGCGTCCGTCCCCAGCAACCGCAGAGCCTGGCGGATACCTCCGCCGGTTTCCAGCGCACCGGGCGGCTCCGGGGAGTAGTCGATACGCACGCCGAACGCGCTGCCGTCCCCGAGCCGGGCCACGATCTGCTCGCCGAGATGTGCGTGGTTGACAACCAGCTCCGCGAATCCCGCCTCGCGCAGCGCCTCAATGTGATACTGAATCAGCGGCTTGCCAGCCACCTCCAGCAGCGGTTTTGGCACACGGTCGGTCAACGGCCGCATCCGTTCGCCCCGCCCCGCGGCAAGAATCATCGCTTTCATAGCGCGGAGGTCACGCGCCCGACAATCTCTCCCAGCGCTTCGAGCTTGGGGTAGCGGGAACAGACGTCGGTTACATAGCCAAGCGTGCGCGGAATGTCCTTCAGGTAACCACTTTTGCCGTCGCGGTGTTTCAGCCTGGCGAAGATACCGGCGGCCTTCAGGTGCCGCTGCACTCCCATCCAGTCAAACCATTGCAGGAAAGTCGGCTCATCAGGCTGCCCGGGGCGCAGGATACCGCTCTGCTGGGCAAGCTCGAAATACCCCGCCACCCAGGCCTCGACGCGCTCGCGCGGCCAGGCGATGTAGCAATCGCGCAGCAGCGATACCAGGTCATAGGTGACGGGACCGATCACCGCGTCCTGGTAGTCGAGGATCCCCGGATTGTGGTAAGCGGAGACCATCAGGTTCCTGGAATGGTAGTCACGGTGCACACACACGGAAGGCTGCTGCAACGCGCTGCGCGTCAACGCCTCGAAGCTGTACTGCAGGGCATCCTGCTGGCGGGCATCGAGTTCCAGCCTCAGGTGTGTGCCGATCAGCCAGTCCCGGAACAGGGACATCTCGAACATCAGCAGATCCTGGCTGTAGGCCGGCAGTCCACTGTCAAGCGGGCAGCAGCTCTGCAGCGTCGCCAGCGCCCCCAGCGCGTCCCCGTACAGACGATCGACACTGTCCTCGTTGAGTGCTTCCAGGTACAGGCGACTACCCAGATCAGACAGCAACAGCAAACCCTGATCCAGGTCCTTGGCCAGAATTTCGGGCACGTGCAGACCCACTGTCAGAAACAGCTCGGTGACGTGGATAAACGGGCCGCAGTCCTCCTTGTCCGGAGGCGCATCCATCACAATGTAACTTGCGCCGCCCTGCTGCACACGGAAATAGCGCCGGAAGCTGGCATCGGCGGATGCAGGCTCGAGCACGGCATCGGGCCAGTCGAGCCGCTGCCGGACCCAATGCTGAATCGCTGCGATTCGATCAGACAACACGGAAACCCTTGAGATTGAGGTGCACCGCGGCATTATACCGGCTTGGCAAAACAAAAGCCGCGGCGCCGACAGCGCCGGGCTGAACCTTGCCGGGCTTATGGCCACTGCGCCATGCAGGCAGTTAAGCGCCGCAATGCCGTGCGCATTCTGGCGCTCACCGGAGCGCCAACAGGACACGATGACAGCGAGAACCGACTTCAGCCACCGCTTTCCGCTCCGGTGGCGACTGCGCAGGGGCGCTACGCCGGCTGTAAATGGCCGGTTACCGATTCTTGCGGATGCAAATCTGTAACGCGGGTATGATTAACCGGCAAGGTGACCGCTGCCAGCAGCACGCCGTCCCGGCTCGTCGCCTGGGCGAGTCAGGAGTAGCCACGGCATCAGCGTTGTGAAGGGCACCAGGACCAGCACCTGCATGGACCGGGGCAACCTGGTCACCAGTTCACGAAATCATTGAATATAAAGCTATTCTATGCGATTTTAAGCGCCGCTCGCCAAGCCACAACACGATCATCCTGAATCCGGCAGAATACGCAACTGATTCGACTCCCTAATCCGCTGTGAACGCTCGATATTTATTTCTGGTCTGCATTATCGCGGCGCAACTGGCAGACGTTCAGGCAGAATTCCGATCGGATTGTGCAACCACACCAGGCCGTAGCTGCAACGGCGTTGACCTGTTCGCCGAAGCGGCTGCCGAGGCGCTTCCGGCCACAAATGCACCCCCGACCGAGACTGTGGACCCCTACCGGCCGCCATCGGCCTGGGCCGTCTGCCCACCCCAACCGGTCCAGGATTTCAGGCCTGAGTTCGCTGGCGGCCGTGAAGACGCCTTCACCTTTCTGACCGGCGACATTGCCAGCCGCGACACCGATGGCGAGCTGACCTTGATCGGAGACGCCGAAGCGGTACGCGCCGACCAGCGCATCAAGGCCGACCGGCTGGTGTACACGGAAAGCGATGCGGTCGTTGATGTGCAAGGCCAGGTACGCTACGACGAGCCGCAGATGACCATGCTGGCCACGGACGGCAAGATCTGGCTGGAGGAAGATCGCGGCGAGTTTCACAACACCCGGTTCCGCTTCTATGAACGCCACGCCCGCGGCGGCGCCGCCAACGCATACCTGTTGCAGCCGGGCGTATCGCGCTACGAGCAGGCTACTTATACGACCTGCGCCGACGACAGCAACGTGTGGGGTCTGCGCGCCAGCTCGGTTACCATCTACGAGGACGAAGGCGAGGGCGTGGCGCGCAATGCGCGGCTGAACATCAGGGATGTGCCGGTGCTGTACACGCCCTATCTGTCGTTTCCCATCGATGACCGGCGCAAGAGCGGCTTGCTGGTTCCCAGCTTCGGCTCATCCGACAACTCCGGGTTCGAATTCCGGGTGCCCTACTACTTCAATCTGGCACCCAATTACGACGCCACCCTGGCGCCCCGTTACCTGCAGGACCGCGGCACCCAGCTGAACGGCGAGTTCCGCTACCTGCACAGCGCACGGAAAGGCTCTCTCAATCAGGAAGGCATTGTCAGTGTCGAGTACCTGCCCAACGATGACATTAGCGGGGAAAACCGCAGCCGCATCACCGTGCGCGACACCACCAGGTTCGGCACTCACTTCACCACCAACATCGACTACGACCGGGTATCCGACCCCGACTATCTGACCGATCTGGGTGACTCGCTGAGCCTCGCCAGCATCACCCATCTGCAACGCAGCTTTCGCGCCGATTACAACACCGGCTGGTGGGATGCCGGGCTGCGCGTCGACGACTACCAGACCGTCGACCCGACAATCGCCCCGGAAGACCGTCCCTACGAGCGGCTGCCGCGCCTGACTTTCAACGCGATTTCCCCGCTGCGCCCGGCAAATCTGGAACCCAGCATCAGAACCGAGTTCGTTCGCTTCGACCAGGATTCACGCGTCGTGGGCAACCGCATCGACCTGCAGCCGGCAGTGTCGTACCCGCTGCGTCGCGCGGCATTCGAAATAACGCCCAAAGCCGGCGTGCGCCACACCAGCTACCAGCTGGACAACCAGGACCCGGGCCAGGGCCAGCACCTCAGCCGCACCACGCCGGTTTTCAGCCTCGACAATGTACTGTTTCTGGAGCGGGAGTTTCAGCTGGGCAACAGGGACTATGTCCAGACCCTGGAACCCAGGGTGTTTTACCTGTACGTGGAGCGCCAGAACCAGGACGATATCCCGCTGTTTGACAGCAGCACGCCGACCTTCACCTATCGGGAACTGTTTGAGGAAAACCGTTTCAACGGAGCCGATCGCATGGGTGACGCGAGCCAGGTCGCGCTGGCAGTGACCACCCGTCTGCTGGATCCAAACACCGGGGCGCAGCGGGCGCGCGCGTCGGTCGGCGAGTTGTTCTACCTCAGGGATCGCACCGTCACGCTGGACAACACGCAGCCGGAGCAGCGCAGCCGCTCGGATATCGCCGGGGAACTGGAAGTCATGCTCAGCCGCGCCTGGTCGGGGCGCGCGGACCTGGTCTGGGACCCCATCGACCAGAACAGCGAGCGCGCCAACGCGCGCATACAGTACAACCCCGGCTTCAGAAAGATCGCCAACCTGTCCTACCGTTACCTGAGACAGGAGCAGGACCAGATCGACGCCTCCATCCTGTGGCCGCTGGGACCGGCGTGGCAGGTCCTGGGACGCTGGTACTACGATATCGACGATACCAAGAAACTCGAAACCCTGGTGGGTATCGAATACGACAGCTGTTGCTGGGGCGTGCGGCTGGTCGGGCGCGAGTACCTGGACGGCGACCGCGACGAGACCAACCGCGCTGTCCTGTTGCAGTTCGTGCTGAAAGGCCTCGCCCGTATCGGCAGCGACATCGAGTCGCTGCTGGAAGATGGTATCCTTGGCTACACCGACAGACCCGAAGATTAAACATCATGAAATTGATATCCCTCCTGACCGGCCTGGTTTTACTAATGAGCGCCAACACGGTCCCGGCCGAGAGCCTGAATCGCGTCGTGGCGGTGGTCAATGACGACGTCATTCTGGAGAGCGAGCTGAGCAGCCGCGAAACCATGATTGTGGAACAGTTACGCCAGCAACAGGCACAGCTGCCGCCGCGGCCAACGCTGCGTAAACAGGTACTGGATCGCCTGGTGCTGGAGAACCTGCAACTGCAGCTGGCCGAGCGCAGCGGTATCCGGGTTGACGACGAGACACTGAACTCCAACCTGCGCAATCTCGCCAAGCAGAACGGCATGACCCTGACCGAGTTCCGCGGGGTTCTGGAAAAGGACGGTTTCGACTATGCCGCGTTTCGCGAGGAGTTTCGCGACCAGATCACCATGAACCGCATTCGCCAGGAGATGGTCGACAAGCGCGTTCAGGTAACCGAACTGGAAGTCGATCAGCTGCTGGCCAGCGCAGCATCCTTTAACGACCAGGATCGCGAGTATCGGCTCGCCCATATTCTGGTCTCCGTGCCCGAAGCGGCGAGCCCGGAACAGGTGCAGGCGGCGCGCAAACGCGCCGAAGACATCCTGGCACGGCTCAACGCGGGAGCCGACTTCGAGCAGACCGCGATTGCCGAATCCGACGGCCAGCAGGCGCTCAGCGGAGGCGACCTGGGATGGCGCAAGACCGGACAGCTGCCTTCGTTTTTCACCAACGTCGTCGGCCAGCTGAAGCGCGGCCAGGTGAGCGAGCTGATTCGCAGTCCCAGCGGTTTCCATATGGTCAAGATCATGGACATTCGCGGTGAGGAACGGCATCTGATCAGGCAGACGCACGCCCGGCATATTCTGTTGCGCCCGGATGCGCTGGTCTCCGAAGCCGAAGCGGAAACCCGCTTGCGGCAGCTGCGTGAGCGTATCGAGCAGGGCGAGGATTTCGCCACCCTGGCGCGTTCCCATTCCCAGGACCCTGGCTCCGCCAGCGAAGGCGGCGACCTCGGCTGGGTCACCCCCGGTGAGATGGTGCCGGAATTCGAACAGGCCATGGATCAGCTGGGAGGCGGGGAAGTCAGCCAGCCGGTGCAGAGCCGTTTCGGCTGGCATCTGATACAGGTGCTGGCGCGCCGCGAGCACGACGACACCGCCGAGTACCGGCGCAACCGGGCGCGCGAATCGATTCGTCAGCGCAAGACCGATGAAGAACTGGAAATCTGGCTGCGCCGGCTACGCGACGAATCGTATGTCGAGTATATTGTCGACGAGTCGTGATTCCGAGAATCGCCATCACCGCGGGGGAACCCGCCGGGATCGGGCCTGATCTGTGTATTGCGGTCGCGCAGCAGCGTTTCACCGCTGAACTCGTCATTATCGCTGACCCGCAACTGCTGCAGCAACGCGCCGCGCTTCTGCAGCATAGCCTTGACCTGCCAATTTACCGACCCGGAACCGCGGCCCGTGCCGGGCAGGTTTCGGTAGCGCCGGTCAGGCTGCGGACACCGGTTCATGCCGGCAAACTGGATAGCGCAAACGCCGCCTATGTGCTGGAGACCCTGGACTGCGCGATACGGGGCTGTAACGACAACTCCTTCCAGGCCATGGTCACGGCGCCGGTGCACAAGGGCATTATCAATGATGCGGGGATCGCCTTTACCGGGCATACCGAGTATCTGGCGGAGAAGACCGGCGCCGGAACCGTGGTCATGATGCTGGCAGCGCCCGGCCTGCGCGTGGCGTTGGCCACCACCCACCTGCCGCTGGCACAGGTGCCCGCAGCCATCACGCGCGATCATCTGGAGGCCGTGCTGCGCTGCCTGCACGCAGAACTCAGAAACAAGTTTTCCATTGCCGACCCGCGTATCCTGGTCGCCGGTCTCAATCCTCACGCCGGTGAAGGCGGCCACCTGGGACGCGAAGAGATCGATGTCATTGAACCGATCCTCGCCACGCTGCGTGAGCAGGGCCTGCGACTGTCGGGCCCGCTGCCGGCCGATACCCTGTTCACGCCGCCCTGTCTGGCGCAGGCCGATGCTGTGCTCGCGATGTACCATGACCAGGGGCTGCCGGTGCTGAAACACATGGGCTTCGGCCGCTCCGTCAACATCACCCTGGGCTTGCCCATTGTGCGCACATCGGTTGACCACGGCACGGCGCTGGACAAGGCCGCTACCGGCGCGGCCAATGCGGGCAGCCTGGTAGCGGCGATTCAGGCGGCAATCGAAATGGCCGCATGAAGCACCGGGCACGAAAACGCTTCGGCCAGAACTTTCTGCACGACCCCGTCATTGTCCGCCGTATTATCGGAGCAATAGATCCGAAGCCGGGCGAGCGACTGGTGGAAATCGGCCCCGGCCAGGGCGCCATCACGCTGCCACTGCTCAGGGCCTGCGGGACACTGCACGTCATCGAGCTGGACCGCGACCTGGTTCAACCACTCGCGGACAAGGCCCGGGACATCGGGCAGATCGTTATTCACCAGCAGGATGCGCTGCGCTTCGACTTCTCTGGGCTGGGCAATCAGGGCGGGCTCCGGGTGGTCGGCAACCTGCCGTACAATATCTCCACACCGTTATTATTTCACTTGATAGACCAGTCTGAGTATATTCAGGACATGCACTTCATGCTGCAGAAAGAGGTTGTCGATCGACTCGCCGCCATACCGGGCGGCAGCGACTACGGACGGCTGTCGGTCATGATCCAGTACTACTGCCGGGTTGAGCCGCTGTTTCGCGTCGGGCCCGGCGCGTTCCGCCCCGCTCCCAAAGTGGAGTCGGCGTTCGTGCGGCTGATCCCCCATGCCCGGCCACCGGTCGCGGCAACAGATATCGCCTGCCTGGCGATGCTGGTACGACAGGCGTTCTCACAGCGCCGCAAGACGCTGCGCAACAGCCTGAAGGGGCTGCTTACGGCTGATGAAATCGCGCACACAGGAACAGACCCGGCGGCGCGACCCGAAACCATCAGCCTGCGCCAATACGTGGCGCTGGCTGACCGGCTGGCCGCCAATAGACAACACGCCGTGGAGGAGTGAGCACCATGCCAGGTTATTCGCACATACTGCTGGCCGTCGATTTCTCCGCCAGCGCAGAGGCTGTAGCCGGCAAAGCATTACAGCTCAGCCAGGCCTTTGCAGCAAAACTGAGCCTGATTCATGTGGTGGAATTCGTACCGGTCGACCTTTCCAACGAACTGGTACTGCCACAGGCACCCGAAATGGATCAGGAACTGCTGCAGCTTGCCGAACAGCGACTCAAAGAACTCGCCACCCGGCTCGGCATAAAGGAGTGTCCCTGTACCGTGGTGCAGGGCAATACCCGCCGTGAGATCTTGCGTGTTGCGGAAGAAAACGGGGTCGACTTGATCGTGCTTGGCAGCCATGGCCGACAAGGGATCCAGTTGTTGCTCGGCTCTACAGCCAATGCGGTTTTGCACGGCGCGCCCTGTGACGTGCTCGCAGTGCGGGTGAAAGACTAGCCCGCAGTTCGCAAGCAGCTTGCGGATGCGGGCAGGGGGCGCGAGATTGCCGGAATAAGTGCGCGCGCGTTACCAGCGCTTTTGCAGAAACAGGTAAGGGCCAGGCTCATCGGCACCGGAGTTCCCCACCTGGTTATCACCCCCGGCCCGCAGGCTGAGCTGGGCCCGTTCGGGAATCGAAGTGGACAGGCGCAGGGCCGGGCCGTGGTTACCGAAGGGATGGGACAGCCTTAGGCCTTCTCCGTCAGAGTCGACACGAACCCTTGGCTTCCAGTTCTTGATTTTGGCGGCCAGATCGAGACCCCAGACCGAACGCAGCCACTGCTCGGTCCATGAACGCTGCTGGGAACCCGCTTTGTCCGGGACCGCCGATCGTGAGGGCTCCGCCGCTTGTGCAAGACTCGTCAGGAGCATCCCCAATCCTACGAAAAACGACAGCAAAACCATCAAATTCGGCTTGCAGCTACGCTTCGTCTTGCTACTCATAGGACCACCGCTTCGTTGGTATGGAACGCACCTTGCGGTACGCCCCTATAATTTTCCTTTTTACGCGGCGTGACTGTTATCCCCGTCACAGAATCGGGCTTTCCCTCCCCACTCCACAGCTCCTGCTGCACATTGAGTTAGCGGCAGCGCCGGAAAGAGCTTTAGCTGCAGCAGAAGACACCGCGGCCAGCCCTTCCCGCTTGGCCCGCATTGCAGCCACAAACAGGACAGCTATTAATTTTAATCTGCAAAAACACGCCCCCGGCCACGCATCGGCGCCCTGGCCGGGAATAAACGGGGGATGGGAATCCGGTTCAGGCCCGGCGGCAAGGCGTCAGCGTGCAGAACTCCTGTAACTGGCATCCACCCAGCAGCGCGGCAGTGCCTCGCCGGACGGGAACTCCAGCTGAGCCTTGTCGAATATCGCCGCATCCTGCAGCTCTTCTCCGGCATGAAAGCGGCCTTGCAACTGGGCGCTGCAAGGGTCCACCATGGCCACAACATCCAGGACTTCCACCAGATCACCGCTGTTCTTGTCTCTCAGGTACATGGCGTTCTCCCAAACAATCGACGTTCCTGGCCTAAATATAGACCCAAACAGGAGGCTGCGCCTTTCCGTCAGCTTTACGCGGGTTCTCTATACCTGCCACGGCAAACCACGTATCCTTAGGCCCATTGTGAATGGCATTACCGCAGAGCAATCCCCCATGGCCAGCGACAGCTACAAAATCAAGGTCGACGTCGAAACCCAGTACGTTGAGGAGCAGTCTTTACCGCAGCAGGACCGCTACGTATTCGCCTACACGATCACGATTCGTAATCAGGGCAGTGTCCCCGCGCAGCTGCTGAGTCGCCACTGGATCATCACGGATGCCAATAACAAGGTACAGGAAGTCAAGGGCGAAGGTGTCGTTGGCGAGCAGCCGCATCTCAAGCCGGGCGAGCAGTTCCGCTATACCAGCGGGACCATGCTGGAAACGCCGGTCGGCAGCATGAAAGGCACCTATCAGATGATCGCCGACGACGGTGTGGAGTTCGACGCCGAAATTCCGGTGTTCACGCTTTCGATTCCGCGCACCCTTCATTAGCCCGCATCTCTCACCGGGCGGCGATAACACCGCATGGCCGACTGAGGTAACGACAATCATGTTTACAACGCAACAGCCAGCGTGTTTCCCGGCAAGTCCTATAGTGGCGAGACATACGGGCTAAGGCCATGGCGATATACGCCATCGGCGACGTGCAGGGCTGTTTCGACGAGTTGCAGATCCTGCTGGACAAAATCAGCTTCGACCCCCACCACGATACTCTCTGGTTTGCCGGCGACCTGGTGAATCGTGGACATAAGTCACTGGAAACACTTCAGTTTCTTCACCATATCAATGCGGTCATGGTGCTCGGCAACCACGACCTGCACCTGCTGGCTTCGGCGCATATTCCCAAGTACCGCAAGCACAAGGACACCTTGCACCAGGTCATACACGCGCCCGATGGCGCGAAGCTGCTGGACTGGTTGCGCCATCAGCCCCTGCTTCACCACGATCACCACAGCGGCTACACCCTCATCCACGCCGGCCTTCCACCGCAGTGGGATCTGGAGACGGCAAAACGCTGCGCCTCGGAAGTCGAGAAAGTGTTACGCGGCAAACGCTATGTGGAATTCCTGGGCGAGATGTATGGCAACCACCCCAACCTGTGGTCGGAGTCTCTGGAGGGCTGGGACCGGCTGCGATTTATCACCAATTGTTTCACCCGCCTGCGATATTGCGACACCAACGGACACCTGGCGCTGGAACAGAAAGGACCACCCAACAGTCAGCCGCGTCATCTGAATCCCTGGTTTGAATGGTCGCACCGCAAAAGCCGCGACATGAAGATCCTGTTCGGCCACTGGTCGACCCTCGGCCCCTACGACGCACCCGGCGTTCACGCTCTGGATACCGGGTGCCTGTGGGGCGGGTCGCTCACGGCATTGCGCATCGACAGCGATCCACCGCAGCGTATCGAAATCGAGTGTCCGGGAGTTCGCAAACCGGGACGCGACTAGCCTCAGACAAGCACGCGCTCCAGCGTCACAAAATCGTAGTCGTATTCGTTTTTCTCATCCGCTCGGTGCGATTCGCGCTCCAGCTCGCGCCAGTGCCGCATTTCGATCTGCGGGAACAGGGCGTCCCCGTCCAACTCGGTCTTGACCAGCGTGAGGTACATCCGCTCCGCCCGATCGAGCGTTTGCCGGTACAGTTGCGCACCGCCGATGACCATCACCTCGTCGTGCCCCGCGGCCGCTTCCAGGGCCTGTTCCAGCGAATGCACCACCCGGCATCCCTGCGCCCGATAGTCGCGATCACGCGTGACCACTATGTTGCTGCGTCCCGGCAACGGTTTTCCGATCGACTCGTAAGTCTTGCGCCCCATGATCACCGGCTTGCCCATGGTCAGGGATTTGAAGCGCCTGAGGTCCGCCGAGAGCCGCCAGGGCAACCGGTTTTCGCGGCCGATGACGCGGTTTTCAGCCATCGCTGCAATGAGCGCAATGCGCGTCACACCGCCACCGGCGCCTTGATATGCGGATGCGGCTCATAACCCAGCAGCTCGAAGTCCTCGAAACGGAATGCAAAGAGATCCTGCACCGCGGGATTGAGTCGCATCTGCGGGAGGCTGCGCGGTTGACGCTGCAGCTGGGTGCGGGCCTGCTCGAGATGATTGGAGTACAGGTGCGCGTCGCCAAGCGTGTGTACCAGATCCCCCGGCTCGAGCCCGGTGGCCTGCGCCATCATCAGGGTCAACAGGGCATAGGAGGCGATATTGAAGGGCACGCCCAGAAAGATGTCGGCGCTGCGCTGGTAGAGCTGGCAGGACAGTTTCCCGTTCGCCACATAGAACTGAAAGAAGGCATGGCAGGGTGGCAGGGCCATGTTTTCCAGCTCGCCCACGTTCCAGGCACTGACGATGATGCGCCGCGAATCGGGGTTGTTCCTGAGCTGCTCCAGCACTTGGCTGATCTGGTCGACATGCCTGCCATCGGCGGTGGGCCAGGAACGCCACTGGTAGCCATAGATGGGACCGAGATCACCGTTGTCGTCGGCCCATTCATCCCAGATGCTGACACCGTTGTCGCGCAGGTAGGCGATATTGGTGTCTCCCCTGAGGAACCACAAAAGCTCGTGAATGATGGAACGCAGATGCAGCTTCTTGGTAGTGACCAGCGGAAAACCCTCGCCCAGATCGAAACGCATCTGGTGGCCGAAAACACTCAGAGTGCCGGTCCCGGTGCGGTCCTCCTTGCGTACCCCCTGGTCCAGCACACGCCGCATCAGATCCAGATATTGCTTCACTCCTCACCTCGTCTTCTGTAGGCCAGCGCCAGCAGCAGCACACCGAATACGATCATGGGGGCGGACAGCAGGTGCCCCATGGTGAACCAATGCATGGCAAGATAACCGATATGTGCATCCGGCTCGCGCACAAACTCGACGCCGAAACGGAATACGCCGTAGCAGAGCAGGAACATTCCCGAAACGGCGCGTGTCGGCCGCGGTTTCGACGAATAGATCCATAGCACCACAAACAGGACCAGGCCCTCGAGCAGCGCCTCGTAGAGCATGGACGGGTGGCGCGGCTGATTGTCGACAAACGGGAACACCATGCCCCAGGGCAGGTCCGTGGGCCCACCCCACAGCTCGCCGTTGATGAAATTACCGATACGCCCGGCACCCAGACCGATCGGCACGAACGGTGCCATGAAGTCGGTCACCTGGAAAAAAGTACGCCCGGTCTTGCGCCCATACAGCCACATGGCTAACAACACACCGAGCAGACCACCGTGGAACGACATGCCGCCTTGCCAGACGCGGAACAGCATCAGCGGGTCATCCACAAACAGGCCGAAGTTATAGAACAGGATGTAACCGACGCGTCCGCCCAGAATCACCCCCAGCGCGACGTAGAACAGCAGATCACCGATCTCGCTGGTTTCCCAGCCCGAGTCCGGTCGGCGGGCACGCAGCACGCCCACCCACCAGCCGCCGACAAAGCCGATCAGATACATCAGACCGTACCAGTGGATAGCAACCGGCCCGAGCGAAACTGCGACAGGGTCAATATCGGGATAGGTCAGCATCAGACGGGCAATACACGGCAGAACATGGCTTTCAGATAACTGGTTTCGGCGATGGCCGGGTGCACCGGGTGATCGGGTGCCTGATGACCGCGCTCCAGCAACTGCAGGTGGCGATCCAGATGTCGGGAGCAGTGCAGCAACAGTTTCTGGAACTGCGACTCCGCCAGGTGATGCGAGCAGGAGGACGACACCAGTATGCCGTCGCGGCCCAGCACCTGCATGCCCAGCTGGTTGAGCCGATAGTAAGCCTGCTCGCCGGCCTTCGCGTCCTTCTTGCGCTTGATGAACGCCGGCGGATCGAGCACCACCACGTCGAACTTCTCCTGCGCACTGCGCAGCTCCGCAAGTGCCTCGAAAGCATCGCCCTGCAGCGTCGCCACCCGTGCGCTGACACCGTTGGCCGCCGCATTGGCATGGATCTGCGCGAGCGCGGTTTCCGACGCGTCCACGCACAGCACCTCGCCGGCGCCCCCCGCCGCCGCCTGCAGCCCCCAGGCCCCCACATAGCTGAATACGTCCAGCACCCGCTTGCCCGACACATAGTTGCGCAGGCGTGCGCGGTTCATGCGCTGATCATAAAACCAGCCGGTCTTCTGCCCCTGTGACAGGGACACGGAAAACCGCAGTCCATGCTCCTCGACAGACACCTGCTCCGGGACCTGTCCGACACTATCCTGGTACAGATCCAGCCCTTCCAGCTTGCGCACCGCGCTGTCGGCACGCAGCAGAATACCGGCCGGCTGCAGCGCCTTGTGCAGCGCCTCCACTACCTGGTCCCTGACCGCTTCC
The DNA here is from genome assembly GCA_020347685.1 of Gammaproteobacteria bacterium. GTDB lineage: Bacteria > Pseudomonadota > Gammaproteobacteria > DSM-19610 > DSM-19610 > Thiogranum. The sequence continues at coordinate 1,836,626 of CP070738.1, forward strand.
ATACCCGCGGTGGTGCACTGCACTACGCACACATCACCGTAGCGGTCGATCACCAGGCCCGGCAACTGGTCGGCCTCGCCGTAGACCAGACGGTAATAAGGGGCCTCGAAAAGCCGCTCCCGCAGCGCCAGGGCGATGTTGAGGCGGTGTACCAGCAACGAGCGGTCCAGCGCATAGCGTGCATCCCGGCTCACCAGCCGGGCGCAGATCAGCGAGTTGGGATTTACATAACCGTTACCCAGACTCTTGCCGTTGTGCGCCAGCAGCTGGACCTGCTGACCGGGCTGAAAACCTTTCAGGGGCGTGGCCGCGGTGTCCACTTCGTTGCTGTAGACCCACAGATGGCCGGCGCGGATGCGCCGTTCCTCATTCTTCTTCAGCTGCAACGGTGCAAGCGGCAACGACTCGGTCAATGCGGTTATCCTGGACCCGGGCTCACGAAAACCCGAAGCTTACGCGTTCCCCGGCAGGGCGTCGACCCAGTGCGGCTGCGCACGCAGCCGGGCCACCGGCCACAGCACCAGGCTGCCCCCGCGGTAGGGCTGCACCTGCAGGGCAGCGGGAACCTGCGGCTGCGGGGTCTTGTAATTGACCAGCAGGTAGCCGTCCGGGTTTGCGTCCAGCCACGCCTGCAGCCGGGCGCGCGCCTGGAGTGGCTCGATGCGCTGCTGCAGACGCCCGAGAAAATGAAACTGGCCGTGATACTTGCCCAGCCAGGCGATAGCACGGCCCTCGGCCTGCAAGGCGGACAGGGTCTGACTGATAGCTGCCAGGTCATAGGCTGGCCGCGCCGGTTCTACCAGTGCCAGCGTCACCACCGCGCTCCACAGCAGCGCGCCCAGCGCGGCGGCGCGCACCAGCGCGGCCAGCGGCAGGCGCAGGAACAGGAACAGGCCGCCCCACACCAGCAGCGCACCGCCCCACAGCGGCTGGACCCGGGCCAGCCACTCGGGCCCGGTCGGCAGCCAGGGCAGCAGCGCCAGCAAACCACCGCTCGGCACCAGGAACGCCGCCACAAACGCGGCTCGATAGCGCTGCCCGTCCTGCTCGGCCATCACCAGCCAGTGGGCAAACAGCGCGGCAATCAGCGGCAACAGCGGCACCAGGTACTTGCCCTGTTTACCGCTGATGAGAGTGAACACCAGCAGCGCTGGCACCAGGACGGCGGCGCAGAAACGCGTACCGAGATCACTCGGCGGCGCACGGCGGGCAGCGGTCCATAGCTGAGGCCACAGCAGCCACGGCAACCACATGAGGGGCAGCCACAGCAGGTAACTCCACCAGGGGCTGCGGTGTGCAAAGGAATCCAGCACCCGACCGGCTGACTGTCCCCAGAAAATCGCCTGGCGGTAGGCGTCGCCCCCGGCCAGGCCCGCCGGTACCGCCCAGGCGAGCGCAAGCGCCGCGCCCGCCGCTACCGCGAGCAGCCCGAGCAGATACCAGCGCGGCCAGCCCGGCCTGGGGCTCTGTCCTGCCCACCAGGGTGCCAGCAGCACTGCGGGCAACACCGGCACCAGGATCACCGGTCCCTTGGCAAGCACACCCAGCCCTATTCCCAGCGCGACCAGCGACCAGCCGCCCAGCGGGCTGTGCAGCGCGGTCAGCAGCCCGTGCCAGGCCAGCAGGGCCGCCAATAGCAGCAACAGGTCGAACTGCAGCAGGGAAAAGAAGTTGTTCCAGAACACCCCGCCCAGCAATAACCAGGGAACCAGCGCACCGATTGCGGCCGCCTGCTCCGGCCACAGGCGTTCGGCGAGGCGCGTCGATCCCCACAGTGCCACCAGACTGATAAACACCGGCAGCAGCCGGGCGGCGAGTTCGGACACGCCGAACACTGCCCACAGCGCGTGGATCAGCCAGAACAGCAGCGGCGGTTTGTGGCTGTAGGGTTCGCCGTTGAGCCAGGGCAACAGGAAATCGCCGCGCCACCACATTTCCCAGGCGACCGCCAGATAGCGGGTTTCATCGACCGGCAGCAGTGGCCGCAGCCACAGTTGCAACGCCGCCAGCGCTGCCACACTGCCCAGCAACGCCAGCCGGTCGAGGCGGGCGGCGCTCATTCAGCCTGCGCCAGCTGGCGGCGCTCCTTATGGATGAAATACAGGTTGCGGCTGTAGATCAGCACGCCCATCGACTGGCCGAGAATGAACACCGGATCGCCGATGTGCAGCGCGTAGGCGAACAGGGTCGCGCCGCCGGCGAGACTGAAATACCAGAACGCCAGCGGAATCACGGAACGCTTGTGACGTTCACTGGACACCCACTGCACCAGAAAGCGGGCGGAAAACAGCGCCTGGCCGGCAAAACCCAGCGCCAGCCAGCCCCACGCCTGATCAGACATCAGAGTTCCTCCTCCGGCACGGTCGCACAGGGCCGGCGCTGCAGCCAGTACACACCCAATGCATCGCCGAGGTGCGCCAGCCGGCCATCCGCTGCCAGCGGCGCGTCCAGACGGCGCCGCTGCAGCCACATCACTCCGGCCATATCCACCAGGCCGGCCCACAGGCGGTCGTGCAACCCGTACTTGGATGTTCCCCGGCGCCGCGGCCGGTGCCGCACCGGAATCGATTCCACCGTCACGCCCTGGCGCTGCATCAGCGCCGGAATGAAGCGGTGCATGTGATCGAAAGCCGGCAGCGACAGGAAAGCGTCACGGGGAAAAAGCTTCAGGCCGCAACCCGTGTCCGGGGTGGCATCCTGCAGCAGGCGGCTGCGCACCGCATTGGCGACCCGCGATGACCAGCGCCGCAGAGCGTTGTCACGCCGTTCTGTGCGGTAGCCGATCAGCATACGGCGCTGGGTCAGCGGGCCGCGTATACCGAGCCGTGCGATCAACAGGGGAATGTCCGCAGGATCGTTCTGCCCGTCACCGTCCAGCGTGATGATCCAGGGTGCGCGGGCCGCGCGCACGCCGCTCAACAGCGCCCCGCTCTGCCCGTTGCGCCGGTGATGTCGCAACACGCGCAAAGCCGGGCAGTGCCGGCGCAGCTCGCGCAACTCGCATCGGGTAGCGTCGTCACTGCCATCATCGACACAGATGATCTCAAAGGCACCCGCGTCATCCATCGCCCGGCTGATCTCGGCCACCAGCGGTTGCACATTTCCGGCTTCGTTGTAGACCGGAATGACAATGGAAAACTGCATGAATACCCTCGTATTTTTCTGTATTTGGGGGAAGCGCACTGGGCTATAGTGGTCAACCCCGCCCGCACCGGAAGTGACCCCATGAAGAACACCGGCAACTATACCAACCACCTCGGCAGCGAAACCAGCCCGTACCTGCTGCAGCACGCGGATAACCCGGTCGACTGGTATCCGTGGGGTCCGGAGGCACTGGACAAGGCGCGCCGCGAAAACAAGCCGATTCTGCTCTCGATCGGCTATTCCGCCTGCCACTGGTGCCACGTAATGGCGCACGAGTCCTTCGAGGATCCGGCCACGGCGGAAGTCATGAATGCGCTGTTCGTAAACATCAAGGTCGACCGCGAAGAGCGGCCCGACCTGGACAAGATCTACCAGACCGCCCACGCGCTGCTCACCCAGCGCAGCGGCGGCTGGCCGTTAACCATGTTTCTCACACCCGATGAGCAGATCCCGTTTTTCGGCGGCACCTATTTTCCCGGCCAGCCGCGTCACGGCCTGCCGGCCTTCACCGACCTGTGCCAGCGGGTGGCCGACTTCTACCGCGAACGGCGCGACGAACTGGATCAGCAGAACCGCTCCCTGGTCGACTTCATGGCCACCATGAACCAGGCGCCGGCAGACAGCGGCGCCGAACTCAACGCCATGCCGCTGGACGTCGCACGCCAGCAGCTCGAGCAACAGTTCGATGCCACCCACGGCGGCTTCGGGGGCGCCCCCAAGTTCCCGCACCCCACCAGCATCGAGCGCCTGCTGCGCCACTGGGCGTCGACCCGCGCAGGCGGTGCGGCCGACCAGCAGGCCCTGCACATGGCGCTGTTCACCCTCGACCGGATGGCGCTGGGCGGCATGTATGACCAGCTCGGCGGCGGTTTCTGCCGTTACTCGGTGGACGATCGCTGGATGATTCCGCACTTCGAAAAGATGCTGTACGACAACGGGCCGCTGCTGTCCCTGTACAGCGAGGCCTGGGCGGCGACCCGCAAGCCGCTGTACCGGCGCATCGTCGCGCAGACCGTCGAGTGGGTGACGCGCGAAATGCAGGCGCCCGAAGGCGGCTATTATTCCAGCCTCGACGCCGACAGCGAGGGGGAAGAAGGCAAGTTCTATGTCTGGACGCCCGCGCAGGTGCAGGAGCTGCTGAGCGCGGAGGAATACCAGGTGCTGGCGCCGCGTTTCGGTTTCGACCGCGAGCCCAATTTCGAAAGCCACTGGCACGCGCACGTGTTCGCCAGCACCGACTCGCTTGGTGAGCGTCTCGGTCTCGATGCCGAACAGGTACAGGCGCGCATCGAGTCAGGCCGCCGCAAGCTGTTCCAGGCCCGCGAGCAACGCGTGCGCCCGGGTCGCGACGACAAGGTACTGGTGTCCTGGAATGCGCTCATGATCAAGGGCATGGCGCAGGCCGCGCGGCATTTCGATGAGCCATCGTACCTCGACTCTGCGGAGCACGCGCTGAGCTTCATCCGTAACACCATGTGGAAAAACGGCCGCCTGTTCGCCACGTATAAAGACGGCCGAGCCCATCTGTCGGCCTATCTGGACGACTACGTGTTCCTCATGGATGCGATCCTGGAACTGCTGCAGGTGCGCTGGAACACGGCCGACCTGGAGTTCGCCCTGCAGCTGGGCGAGGTGGTTCTGGAACACTTTTCCGACCCTGCCGGCGGCTTCTACTTCACCGCCGATGACCACGAGAATCTGATCCAGCGCCCCAAACCGCTCAGCGACGATGCGCTTCCGGCCGGCAACGCCATCGCCGCCAAGGTGTTCGGCCGGCTCGGCCACCTGCTCGGCGAGACCCGTTTCCTGGACGCAGCGGAACGCACCCTGAAGGCCGCATGGAATCCCGTGCAACAGGGCCCCTACGGGCATACCGGGCTGCTGCTGGCGCTGGAGGAATATCTGTATCCGCCGGAAACACTCATCGTCAGGGCCGGGGATGACCTCAAGGCCTGGCAGGACAGCGTGGCACGGGACTACGCACCGGCCCGCCTGGTGTTCTGCATCCCGAATGATATCGACGACCTGCCCGGCCTGCTCGCGGAGCGCAGCGCGCGCCGCGACGGCGGTGCCTACCTCTGCCAGGGCACCCGCTGCCTGCCGCCCATGACTTCTGTCGAGGAGGTCAAACAGCAGCTGGCAGCCGAATAACGTTCGAGACCGTTCGCGCGCCACGACCAGCGCTTGTTGCGAAAACCGATCAGAGTGCTTTCACGCCCGACGCAAAACGCGTCTGCACATCCAGCCACAGCCCGTTTTCGTTTTTCTGCGTGGCAACAAAACCCAGGTGTTCCTGCCGGAAAGCGTCCTGGCGGTCGACCGGAACCTGCTCGAACAGCGCGCGCATGGCGGTGCTGGTGATCACCTCCCACCAGTCGTTCTCGTCGCGCAGGTGATAACCGAGCTGCAGGTTCTGTACGTCGATGCTGGACAGGCCGGCCTCGGCGAGTAATTCGCGGCAGTGCTCCGGCGAGGCGATGCGCTGCGAACCGAAGGGACCGTCGGGGAGCTGCACGCCGAAAGCCTGCAGGCGGGCGACGAAATCATCCAGCATGGGCTGGAAAGCAGTGGTCTCGAAACTGGTGAAGGCCAGCTTGCCGCCGGGGCGCAGCACCCGCACCCATTCGCGCAGCGCCCCCGCCATGTCAGGCAGGAAAAACAGGCCGTAGGAGCACACCACGCTGTGAAAATAGCCGGCACGGAAATCCAGCCGTTCGGCGTCCATCTGGTGCAGATCGACATTGTCCAGCGCCATCTTGCCGATATTGGCCGCGGCCCGGTCGAGCATGTCGGCGGAAATATCCACCGCCGTCACCCGGCCGCCCGGCCGCACCGCCTGGGCGAAGGCGATCGCCACCACCCCGGTACCGGTCGCCACGTCCAGCACCTTGCTGCCGGGGCGCGGCCTGACGTAGCTCACCAGGCGATCGGCGCAGAACGGGAAAAAGCGGGTCGCCGGGCTGTCGTACACCGGTGCCAGCGTATCGAACACCCGCCGCACCTGGTCCTTGTGCTGCTGCGCGTCCTCCGCCATCACGCCCGCTCGCGGATCAACACTGCGCTCAGATGACTTCCGGGTCCATGTCGAAGCTGTTCCGATAACGCTTGCGGAATTCATCCATGGTGAAGCTGTGATTCTGGGTGCCGTGGTGCTCGATCTTGATGGCCCCCATGAGCGCCGCGATGCGCCCGGTGACTTCCCAGTCGAGGCCGTTCATCAATCCGTACAGCAGACCACCGCGGTAGGCATCGCCGCAGCCGGTGGGATCGACCACGCCCTTGACCGCGGCCGGCGGAATCTCGATGCGACCGTCGTCGCTGGCGTAGATATAGGAACCCTTGCCACCGCGCGTCACGATCAATGCGTCAACCTTCTCGGCGATTTCGTGCGGCGACCAGCCGGTGCGCTCCTGCAGCAACTGTGACTCGTAGTCGTTGACGCAGATCCACGTCGCCTGCTCGATGAAGGTCCTGAAGTCATCCTTGTTGAACAGCGGCATGGCCTGACCGGGATCGAAGATGAACGGAATGCCCGCTTCGGCGAACTGCTCGGCGTGGTCGATCATGCCCTGGCGGCCGTCCGGCGAAACGATGCCCAGGGTGACGCCCTCGGCGTCGCTCACCTGGACTTCGTGGGCCAGATCCATCGCACCGGGGTGAAACGCCGTGATCTGGTTGTCATCCTGGTCGGTGGTGATGAAAGCCTGCGCGGTATAGCAGCCGGCCATCTCCTTGATATGGGTGCGCGGAATCGCGTGCTGGTCCAACCACGCCGCGTAGGGCTCGAA
>CP070738.1:1843657-1849958 GCA_020347685.1 Gammaproteobacteria bacterium
TATTCACCGGCATCGGCAAAGGCCAGGGCATCCAGCATCTGTTTCATGGTTTCGGTCAGCTTTTTCATGGCTCGCTCCGTGTATTCAAAGATGTTGCAACAAAAATCTAAAACTTATACCCCCTATAGCAGGGAGCGTGCCAGAATTACATTATTCGAAAAAACAACAAGTTGGTAAATTCCGCATCTCAAGGACTGTTTCACAATGTAACAACTTACCCTGTAACGCTGGTGAACAGCTGTAACACTGTTGTAATATGCAACACCCTCGAATCCGGCAAGCGACATCCCCATAACCGTGACCAGCCTGCGCAGCAAAATCCTCACCTCCTACGGGCTCTCCAAGGGCGCGCTGCTGATTTTTGTCGCCGTGGTCATCGCCGACCTGCACTACCTGCAGACCCACATCGTGGAAGGCGAAGCCGTCGACGACCTGTACGTGGCGAGCCAGAAGATCCGCCGTGATGAAAAGAATCTGTTCCTCTACCACGACCCGCGCGACCTGGAACAACTGCGGGTTCAACTGGAGGTTGCGCAAGGCGCGCTGGACGAGGGGACGCGGGTGTTTGCCGCCATCGCCGGTCCGCAGGAACTGGAGGAACTGGAGCAGGCGCTGAACCGTTACAGCGCCCAGCTGAATGATTATGCAAATCATCATGAATATACCGGTCTTTCCGATGCGGCGCGCTCTGCCAAGCAGGAGCAAATCCGTAACAGCGGGCACGCGCTTTCCCTGCTGACCCAGGATATCGCCCAGCGTCAGCGCGCCATCCTCACCGAGACCACCAGCGTGGCGGCCAAAACACTGATGGTAGCCTCGGCGACCGTGATCCTGATCGGCTTCGTCAGTGCCATGTTCATGGTGCGTCGCGTGGTACGCCCGCTGTCACAGCTGGAAAACCAGCTTGATCAGCTCGCCGAGGGCAAGGTCGAGACACTTGCTCTGCCCTCCAACGACAAGGAAATCCAGTCCTTCGTGTTCCATTTCAACGCCATGCTGGAACAGATCCGCGAACAGCAGAACCAGATGCGCCGCCATGAACGCGCCGCTGCACTCGGTGTGCTGGTGTCGGGCGTGGCCCATGAGCTGAACAACCCGCTGTCCAATATCTCCACCTCGGTGCAGCTGATCATGGAGGACGACGGAACAACGCGCGAGGATCTGAAAAAACAGTGGCTGTCGCACATAGACGGAGAGACCGAGCGCGCCCGCCGCATTGTCAGACGGCTGCTCGACACGGTAAAACACCCGACCCACCAGATGCAGTTGATCGGCGCCCAACAACTGGTGCAGTCGGCGGTGCTGCTGATTCACCGGCAACTGCGGCCGGACCTGTTCCTGCACATCGAGGATATCAGCGACGGCATGCTGCTGGTGGATCGCGACCGCATGCAGCAGGTGTTCATCAACCTGATCAGAAACGCGGCGCACGCCGGCGCCAACAACATCTGGATCACTGGCAAGCAAAGTACCTGGAAGGAATGCAAACCGGTCAACACCAACAACCTGGCCGGCGATAGCATTGGCATCAGCCGGTTCACCCACGTCATGCTGATAAAGGTCGACGACGACGGACCGGGTATCCCGCCGGATAACCTGGCAAAACTGTTTGATCCCTTCTTCACCACCCAGGCCGGTGGCGAAGGCACCGGACTCGGCCTGTACCTGGTGGAAGAGATTATCAATGAACACCGCGGCTGTATTGCGGTCGAGAACCGCCCCGAGGGAGGTGCGCGGTTCTCCATCTGGCTGCCGCTCGAGGAGGCGGCGCCACGCGAACAGGAGGAATCATGAGCGAAGAAGACAAGCCGCATATCCTGCTGATTGACGACGAGGCCATCGCCCTTTCCAACCTCAGCCACGTGCTGGAACGCGAGGGCTACCAGGTAACGGCCTGCCAGGACGGCGAAAGTGGTCTGGCGGCGATGCAAAGCACACGGTTCGACCTGGTACTCACCGACCTGCGCATGCCCGGCATCGACGGCATGGATGTGCTGCACCACATCCGCGAGACCACGCCCGACGTGCCCGTCATCATGATTACCGGGCACGCCACGCTGGATTCCGCCGTCGAGGCCATGAAAGCCGGCGCGCATCACTACATCGCCAAGCCGTTCCGCCTCGACGAAGCGCGAGAGGTAGTGCGGTCCGCGCTGGACTTCGGGCGCCTGAAACGCGAGAACACCCAGCTCAAGGAGCGCATCGAAAAGATTTCCAGCCGAGGCTCCATTATCACCCAGGACCTGGGCATGCAACGCCTGCTGGACACTGCGCGGCAGATCGCTGCCACCGATACCAGCGTGGTGATCCACGGCGAGTCGGGCACCGGCAAAGAGCTGCTGGCCAGTTTTATCCACCAGCACAGCCAGCGCGCGGAGGGCCCCTTCGTGGCCTTCAACTGTGGCGCACTGCACGAGGAGATCGCTGCCAGCGAACTGTTCGGCCACGAGAAAGGCGCCTTCACCGGCGCCAACGCCACCAAGATCGGACTGGTTCGAGGCCGCACAGGGCGGCACCCTGTTCCTCGACGAGGTCGCGGAAATGCCGCTGCTCATGCAGGTAAAGCTGCTGCGCGTACTGCAGGAGCGCGAACTGATGCGGGTCGGTTCCACGCAGCCCATCGACATAGACGTGCGCGTCATCGCCGCCAGTAACCGCGACCTGAAAGCCGCCGTCGATGAAGGCCACATGCGCAACGACCTGTATTTCAGGCTCAACGTCGTCACACTCACCCTGCCCGCCCTGCGCGAGCGGCGCGACGACATTCCGCTGCTGGCCTACTACTTCCTGCGCAAGTTCGCCACCATGATGAAACGCGATATTCAGGAAATCAGCACCGAGGCCATGCAGCGGCTGGTCGATTATGACTATCCGGGCAATGTGCGCGAACTGTCCAACTTCATCGAGCGTGGTGTCGCGCTGGCCCACGAACACACGCTGGACATCGAACATCTGCCGCAGAACCTGGGCTCACTGACTGTGCGCGTGTTCAAGCCGGAGATGGCGTCCACGCCGACCACGCTGAAAGAACAGGAAACAGAGCATATCCTGAACGCGTTGAAAATGGCGGACGGCAACCGCACCCAGGCAGCCAAGATTCTCGGGATCGATCGGGTGTCGTTATGGCGGAAACTGAAGAAGCTGGGGATTGATTCCGAGTAGGCGCCTGCCTCGAGCCCGGCCCTGTGCACCCGGCTTCGAGACTCCCCGCCGCCTGCTGTGGCAGTCAGCGTTTGCAGCGTAACCCATGCGTATACATCGTTTTCACTGTCGCGACGCACGGCCCCGATACGTCCGCGCCCGCACCGATAGATGCCAGCGGGCAGGTCGTGGACGAAGACACGGCGATCGATTATTTCACGCCCAAGCTGAGACCGGAGCAGCTTGGCAAGAAGTAGTTGGCACTCGCATGGCTTTGCCCCCCGAGCCATGTTCAGCCCATTAACCACAAAGGAACACCAGGTACACAGGAAAGTGAAGAACAGATCTTCCTTTGTGCGCCTTCGTGTTCCTTGCTGGTAAAAGATTTTTCCTTTGCCCCGCTTCGCGGGTAATACGGTTGTTCGATCGTAGCGCTTGCGGTCCTTGCGCCGTTTGCCGGCTTTCTGGGTCACCACGCCGTGGATGGCGTCCATACCCGAGATCGCGACCCCTTCATCATGGGCGTGGTTCAGGCACTAGGGCAACGGGCGCGCCCGCAGCGCAACCGGTGGTATCCATCCGCTACCTCGACTTGAAACTGTCGCGAATCGCTGGATTTTACCATGTCCCCAGTGACATATCCGTTGTTCCACACCGCTTCCCGGTTGTTACCCGATCACTTGTATGGATGCTATGCTTCCAGTGTGTGGTCCCGCCGTCTTGTGGTCATGTGCGCTCCCGGCCGTTACCGTGAAACGAAGGAATAGAATGCCCAATAAGACAAGCCTCTTCTGGATGCTGCTCTCTGCTTTCCTGCTTGCCGGGTGTGAACAGGCCAACCAGTACGCACCACCGCCGGCACCCAAGGTGACCGTTGCCCTCCCCCAGATCCAGGAAGTGACCGACTATCTGGAGTTTACCGGCACCACCGCCGCGTCCGAATGGGCGGAGGTGCGTGCCCGTGTTTCCGGTATTCTGCTGAGCCAGCACTTCGAACCCGGCACCTGGGTCGCACAGGGCGATCTGCTGTTCAGCATCGACCCGGCAGAATACCAGGCGGACCTGCAGGCGGCCGAGGCGGAACTGGCGGCTGCTCAGGCACAGTTCAACAGGGCGAAAATCGAGCACGCCAGGGCCTTGAAGCTGTTCAAGGAAAAAGCCGGCGCCGAAGCCGAGGTCGTCAAATGGCGGGTCGAGCGTGAGGTGGCCAGCGCCCAGATTCTGCGCGCCCAGGCCAAGGTCGACCGGGCGCAGCTGAATCTCGGCTATACCCAGGTGTCGGCCCCCATCGAGGGTCGCGTGGGCCGCGAACAGGTGGAAATCGGCAACCTGGTCGGCGAGAGTGAGGCGACGGTATTGACCGAAGTCACCGACAGCGATCCGATGTACGTCTATTTCAATCTCAACGAACGCGACCTGCTGCGGGTGATGGACTTGTATCGTGCCAAGCAGAGGGAACAGGGTATTGATGCAGAGCGCAGCAATATGAGAGAACCCGATATCCCCCTGTATCTGGGCCTGGCCAACGAGGAAGGCTATCCGCACCAGGGGCGCTACGATTTCGCCGAGTCCGGCGTTGAAGCGGACACCGGTACCCTGCAGCTGCGCGGGCTGTTCCAGAACCCGGGCAACCCGCCACCCCTTCTGCCCGGCCTGTTCGCCCGGGTTCGCATGCCGCTGGGTACACGCCCGGACATGCCGCTGGTCTCGGAGCGAGCCATCGGCAACGATCAGCTAGGCACCTACCTGCTGGTTGTCAACGCGGACAACGTGGTCGAGAGACGCACGGTGAAGACCGGTCAGCGTATCGACGGATTGATTGTGATCGAACAAGGCCTGCAGCCGCAGGACAGGGTTATCGTCAAAGGGGTTCAGCGAGGTCGCCCCGGCCGCACGGTTGATCCCGAGCAGGTCGAGATGGCGTCGCTCACGACGTCCGCTATGCAAGCGGCCGCAGAACAGGCGGAAGCCGCCGCCAGGGCAAAGCCTTCCGGAGGCGGCGCTGACGCCCCGCAGCAGCCCGTCCAGGAACAGTAACCGGAGCGCCAGGCGATCATGTTCTCCAAGTTCTTTATAGAACACCCCATTTTCGCCAGCGTCATATCCATCGTGATCGTCATCGCCGGCGCGGTGTCGGTAGGGGCCCTGCCGGTGGCCCAGTTTCCCGAGATCGTTCCGCCCACCGTCGAAGTCAAGGCCGTCTACCCGGGCGCCAACGCCGCGGTGGTCGCCGAAACCGTCGCCGCGCCCATCGAGCAGGAGGTGATCGGTGTCGAGAACATGATCTACATGTCCTCGGTCAGCGCCGGCGACGGCTCCTACACCCTGACCGTGACCTTCGAAGTCGGTACCGATCTGGACATGGCCAACATCCTGGTGCAGAACCGTGTCACCCTGGCCGAACCCAAGCTGCCGGAAGAGGTCAAGCGCGAGGGTGTGAACACCAAGAAGAAATCGCCCAACATCATCCTCATCGCCTCGCTGGCGTCTTCCGACGGGCGCTTCGACGAGCTCTATATGAGCAACTACGCCACGCTGAATATCCGTGACACGCTGAGCCGCATACCCGGCGTAGGCGACGTGGGGATCTACCCGGAAAGCGATTACAGCATGCGTATCTGGCTCGATCCCGAACAGCTCAAGTCGCGCCGCCTCACCACCGCGGAAGTCATCGGCGCCATCCGCGAGCAGAACGTCCAGGTGGCAGCCGGCCAGATCGGCCAGCCCCCTGCCCCCCAGGGTCAGAATTTCCAGTACACCGTGAACGTGCTGGGCCGGCTCAGCGATATCCAGCAGTTCGAGGAGATCATCGTCAAGACCGGCGAAGGGGGCCGCATCACCCGCCTGAAGGATGTCGCCCGTATCGATCTCGGTGCCAAGGTCTACGACATCACCTCGCGGCTGAACGGTGCACCGTCGGCCAGTATCGCCGTGTATCAGCTGCCGGGTTCCAACGCCCTGGAGGTATCGAACCAGGTACGCGCTGCCCTGGAAGAAATGAGCGCCTACTTCCCCGAAGGCCTGGAATACTCGGTACCCTACGACACCACCATGTTTGTCGACGCCTCCATCAAGCAGGTGTACATCACCCTGCTCGAGGCCACGGCGCTGGTGTTCGTGGTGTTGTTTCTGTTCCTGCAGGACTGGCGGGCGACCCTGA
>CP070738.1:1850058-1857930 GCA_020347685.1 Gammaproteobacteria bacterium
AGGGTTGCACCCCGCTCGCTCAATGTCGTGTCATAGCCCTCCGGCAGTTCCCGGATAAACCCGTCGGCGTTGGCCGCCACGGCTGCAGCCACAATCTCGTCGCGGCTGGCCTCGGGACGACCATAGGCTATGTTTTCTGCTGCCGTCAGCGGCAACAGGAAAGGATCCTGCAGTACCAGTGCGATCTGACTGCGCAGGCTCTCCAGTTCGATATCCCGGATGTCCCTGCCGTCCAGCGTTACCCGCCCCTCCCAGGGATCAAAAAACCGCGGAATCAGCGATACCAGAGTCGTCTTGCCGGCGCCCGTCGGGCCCACTAGCGCGATGGTCTCGCCGGGCTGCACCTCCAGGCTGATCTCTTGCAGCACCGGGCGATCGGGCTCATAGCCGAAACTGACATTCTGAATCTGTATAGCTCCGGTCCCAGCCCGGCGAGTGGCTGCGAGCACAACGGCACCCGGCCGATTGCGCACTTCCCGATCTGCATCGAGCACTTCCAGAACCCTTCGCGCCCGCGCACTCGCCGCAGCAAAGCTGGCGGAGAGATAGGCAAGGGTTTCCATAGGACTGTATAGGGCCGCAACGTAGCTGAGAAAGACCAGCAGACTGCCCACCGACAACGCGCCATTCAGCACCTGGAAACCACCCACAGCCATCAACACTGCGGTGCCCACCGCCGTGGACGCATTCACTCCCACAGAGAATTGTAACTGGGAGATCATCGCCCGCAGGTAAGCGTGTATGGTTTTTCCGGCAAGCGCCAGGAAACGCCCGTCCTCGCGATCTTCCTGACCAAACGCCTGTACCACGGGAAGCCCGGACAAAGTCTGCTCGGCAAGTGCCATCACTTGCCCTTCGAATTGTTGCTGCACGTAGGTGCGCTCCGCCATGCGCGGAGAAAGAACCTTGATGAGCATAGGTATCGGAAGAACCGCCAGCAGTGAAATTACCGCCAGCAACGGGTTCAAACGCCACATAACGGCGAACATGATCACCAGGCTGGCCAGGGATGTCAGTGCCGGCACAATCACTCCCATTGCCAGTTCCCTTACGCATCTGCTGTCCGTCGTCACCCGTTTCACGAGATCGCCACTGCTCTGCTGGTAATGAAATCGCAGTGACAGTCGCTGCAGATGGTCGAACAATTCGCCACCCAGGCTGTACATCATGCGGTTGCCTATGCCGTCTTGAATGTAAGCTTTCATTACCTGGACACCGCGGTTGGCCATGAAGATAAGAAGCGTGGCCGCGGCGAACCACGCCAGTAAGCCGCTTGAATCGCCGGTGCCAGGCATCGTGTTCATCCATGCCACAGCAGGCGGCAACGGCTCGCCGGGAAATACGTAGTCCACGATAAGCTTCATAGGCCAGGGTATTAACGCGCCAAGACCGGCCCCGATCAGAATCAGCAACACCAGGAAAGCCAGCTGCAGCCGGTGGGGCGCTACATGGTGCATCAGACGCAACCACCACCTTTTCACGCGACCACCTCCTCAACCGGGTGCGAATGCTGCAATGCGTGCAGCCGCGCGTAGTGCCCATTGGCCGCCATCAGTTCCTGGTGCGATCCGACTTCGGCGATGCGTCCGTTGTCCAGCACCAGGATGCGGTCCGCATGACGGATCGTGGACAAGCGATGCGCGATGATGAATGTAGTGCGCCCCTGCCTCAGGCGTTCCAGAGCTTCGACCAGCAAGCTCTCGGTATCGGCATCCAGTGCCGATGTCGGCTCATCGAGTATCAGAATGGGTGCGTCCTTGAGCAAGGCCCTCGCAATGGACAAGCGTTGCTTCTGGCCACCCGACAATGTCGCCCCCCGCTCAACCAGAGGCGTGTCATAACCTCGGGCCAGTGTCTGTATAAATTGGTCCGCATTGGCCGCTCTGGCTGCAGCGATGACCTCCTCGCGGCTGGCATCCGGTCGGCCGTAGGCGATGTTCTCGGCCACTGTCAGGGGCAGCAGGAACGGGTCCTGCAGGACGAGAGAGACCTGTTTGCGCAGGCTCGCCAGTGATATGTCCCGGATATCCATGCCGTCAAGCGTCACGCGTCCCCGCCATGGGTCAAAGAATCGCGGGATCAGAGATACCAGCGTCGTCTTGCCGGCGCCCGTTCGGCCTACTAGTGCGATAGTCTCGCCCGGTTTTACCTCGAAGCTGATGTCATGCAGCACCGTTCGCCCGGCTTGATAGCCAAAGCTGACCTTCTCCAGTCTGATGCAGCCGGCATCGGGTCGACGACCCGTGGGCAATGCCACCGCACCGGGCCTGTCGTTCACCTGCTCGTCGGCGTCCAGCACCTCCAGCACCCGGTCCGCGCTGGCTTCGGCGGATTTGAGGTTTCCGTAAGTGTTGAGAAGAGATTCCACCGCTCGCTGCATGGACTGGAGGTAGGCGACAAAAACCAGAAGGCTGCCGACGGACAATGTGCCTGACAGCACCCTTTGTCCGCCCGCATAGAGCACGATGGCCGCCCCGGCGGTCATAGTCAGCCCATTGATGAGTCCGAAACTGCTGCGCAGCAGAACGTTGCGCTGTGAGCGGGCAACCGCATTCTTGGACAGGCGCCTGTAATGGCTCTGGTTGCTTTTCTCGGTGCCAAAAGCCTGGACCACCGGCAAGGCGGTGAGCATCTGGTGCACGAAAGCCATCACGCTGGACTGCGCTTCCCGGCTCTGCCGCGCGCGTTTGCGCAGCCGGCCGCCAAAGAACACGGCCGAGAAAGCGAGGATTGGCGCAACGACGAGAGAGAGCAGCGTTAACTCAGGATCCATCTGCCACGCTATGGTTCCAATCATCAAGAGCGTGAACAGATTCTGGGCCGGGGCTATCAACAGGGCCTGTGCCAGCGTGTACACGCACCAGGTATCTGCCGTCAGACGGCTCAGCAAATCGCCTATCGCGTGCTTGCCGTGAAAGATCAAAGACAGGCGCTGCAGGCGGTGAAACAGTGCTGAGGCGAGGTCGTAAACCATGCGCTGTCCGGTGGCGGACCAGTACCAGGTAAGAGCGGCCTCCAGAGCGCTGTTGAGTACGAACATTCCGAGGCTAGCGACGCTGGCAGCAGCAATGAGCACGAGCGGTGATAGACTCAGCCACGAATTATCCAGAGCGCGATCGACCACCAGCGGCAGGGGATTATCGCCCAGTGCGTAGTCCACAAGAATCTTGAGTGGCCAGGGCATGAGTGCAGTTATCGCCGCGGCCACCAGCGTAAGCAACAAAATGACTGCGAGTGCTCGCCACTGGCGCTGCATATAGGGCAGCATGCGGGTATATAGATAGCCGGCTTTTCGTGGTGCACTCATGGCTCTCCCGCCTAGCTCATAGGGTGCTTAGTTTCTGCAAGTGGTCACACAAAGCGCCGATTGCTGCTCCGCTTTCCAACAGCGCACGCGCGACGATCAGCACAAACACAACAGCACACAGCGTGCTCACCAGCCATGCGTCATCGGCAGCAGAGAAGATGGAAATACCGGCAAATAGTACTGCCGGCAGCAGGGCAAACCGGCTCCACTTCGGCCACACCCGAAAGCGCATCATCTGTCTGCCCCCGCCGTGTTCTTCGGTCGCCATCAACAGGCGAGCGGAACCGAATAGACCGCCGCGCAGTTCCAGATCCCAGGCGTCGTAGTTGCCTCCCGTAGTGACGACCATGCCGGATTCCGAGCATGCGTTTCGCAGTTTTTCGAGTATATCGCTCGGTGCTTCCCACCGTTCATGCCACGAGGCAAGCCTGCGACAGGTCGGCAGTCGCGGGGTCCCGGCTGCGGCTCTGCGCCAGGGTGAAAGTCCATGCCGCAGGCGCCCGATCAGCCGCGCCAAGGGCTGCTGCAGGTGCATGAACGCCGTGATCCAAAACAGCTTGTAGCGTTGCCAGCGGGTCTCGGGCTTGCTGGTAAACCGGGCGCGCCGTGCGCTCAACACCGCCTGCAGGACCGGCAAAACCACGGCAAGCAGGAGTGCCGGCACCACGTACAGCAGCGGGTCCCAGGCAAGCCCGAGCAGCGACAGCAGCAGCAGCGGTGGCAACAACAGGTACCACTCGGGCATCAGCGGCAAAGAAGAGAGCGTTGTGGGCGCTGATTGATACAGCGACTGAAACGGCGCACTGCCCCACACCCCCTGATAGACATGCGAGCGTAACGCAGCCAGATTCAGCGTGAAACCCTTGCCATAGAGCCGGCCACCCCAACTGGTGTGCCCGAACACGTTGTAGCGTTCCGGCCATTTCTCTTCCAGCAGCGCCTCGGCCTTGCCATAGCCCTGCTGCTGTTTCCAGTACATGCGTATGCAATTACGGCGGTGATGCCAGACCATGGCGGCGGGATGAAAGGCGATGGTTCCAACCTGATCCTGTATCCGCCAGCAAACGTCTACGTCATCACCGGCTGCACGGTAGCGGGGATCGAATCCGCCCACCGCCTCGAGCGCCGATTTCTTGAAGCTCATATTGCAGCCCGGGATATGTTCGGCGATGGTATCCGAAAGCAGGACGTGGACCGGACCGCCAGGCGCGTGCGCCACACAGTCGGCAATGGAGCCGTCCCCGGGCGGCGCCAGATTGGGTCCTCCGACACCTGCGCAGTCGGAACCCAGATAAGTCAATGCCAGATAGTGCGCCCAATCGGGGTCCGGGTAGGCGTCATCGTCGATGTAGGCCACGATTTCACCGCGCGCCGCCTGATAGCCCGTGTTACGTGCGTTTGACAGCCCGCGATTCTCGGTGCTTATCAGCTTGACATCGTACTCTGCAGCGATCGCCGGCGTGTCGTCTGTTGAACCGTCGTTGACGACGATGACTTCGTAATCAGGGTAGGAAAGCCGTTTCAGGCCCTCCAGTGTGTCGCGGATGGTCCGGGCCCCGTTATAACTGCACACCACCACCGATATCGCAGGCCAGGCCGTGTCGACGGGAAAGGGCGCGTCGGCAAACGCCTTCGCCACGCTAACCAGCGCCGGCTTCGGCTGGCGCTGCCGCGTCGTCAGTCCGAAGTCCCAGTCCTCGATATCGTAGCCGCCTCGGTACCATTCGTCGGTCCAGGCGAACACGAAAGTCCCCACACAGCCGGACTTGAAAACGCTCTGGATCTGCCACCTCAGGCTGTCGGCCTGTGACTGCTCACCGTTGCGCCGGCTGTCCAGGCCGATTTCGGCCATCAGCACAGGACGCTCATCGGCCAGATTCTGCAGACGCGCCAGGTAGGCCTCCAGGCTCTGCTGCGACTCCAGGTAGACGTTGAAACAGAGGAAATCGAGAAACGGCAACTGCAGGTATTCGGTAGTCGGGAAGTTGACGTAGGTAACCAGCGCCTCCGGGTCCTGTTGTTTGACGATCCGGTACAGGCGCTCGATGAACTGTTCTATACGCCGCCGTCCGTGCCACCGCACAATCGATGCCGGGATTTCATTGCCGACCGCGAAGCACAGGACTGCCGGGTGACCGGCACAGGCGCGCGCCGCTGACCGGGTCACGTCCTCGATAGAGCGCGTCCGGCGCTTCTCATTGAGAAACGCGATGTGCTGTTCCCAGGGGATCCCGACCATGACGTGCAGGCCGTTCTCAAGGGCGATATCGAGCAACCAGCGTGGCGGAACGGTGTAGGTGCGCACCGCATTGACCCCGTGCGAAGCCATTTGCGCGAAATCCTGCGCGACCTGCCGGGGCTCGGGGAACTGCAGCCCGTTTGCGTCGGGCCTGAAGGTCCCGTAGGTGACCCCTCTGATCCACAGCTTTTCCGCGCCGACGAACAGAAATTTTCCTGCCACCCTTGGGCGCTGCCGCACAACCGGGGCCAGGCCAAGGGCTGCATCCGCCTGGTGGAGCGGTTCTGTACCAGTGGTGGATTGGAGTTGAAGCGTAGCCTGATTTTCCATCTTTATAATTCTAGTGGCTGCTGCGAACGCGATTGCGAACGCCGATTTTCTAATTGTTATACAGTCAGTTCGTTACGCTTGCGCGGTGCTCTCAAAGTCGCGTGCTGTCGCCATTTCCCGCTCGGCCCGGTGCCAGACCCAGGCAGTCCTGGTGATGTTTTCCAGACTCGAATGTTGCGGATACCATCCCAGCTGCTGCCCTGCCTGTGCGGCGTCCGCCACCAGCTCGGGCGGATCTCCGGGGCGCCGGGGCGCATTGCGTGTCGGCACTGACCTGCCGCTCACGCGCTCCACAGACGAGATGACCTCACGGACCGAATAGCCCCGGCCGGTTCCCAGGTTCAGCGCAACACTTGAACCTCCCCCGAACAGATATTCCAGGGCCTTCACGTGCGCGTTGCCCAGATCGGTCACGTGTATGTAGTCACGAATCGCCGTCCCGTCGGGGGTGGCATAGTCGGTCCCGAATACCTCTACATGCGAGCGCATTCCCAGTGCCGCCTGAATAATCAAAGGAATCAGGTGGGTCTCCGGGGTATGATCTTCCCCGATCTCCCCATCCGCATCGGCGCCGGCAGCGTTGAAATAGCGCAGCGCAGCCCACTTCAGTCCGTGCGCGACTTCATACCACTTCAGGGCGCGCTCGACGAACAGCTTGGATTCCCCATAGGGATTGACCGGCTTCTGCGGATGCTGCTCGTCAATGGGGACTCGCTCGGGCAACCCGTAAGTCGCGCAAGTAGAGGAAAAGACAATGTGCTGGACACCGGCATTATGCATGGCATCGAGCAGATTGAGGGTATTCACCACGTTATTGGCGAAATACTTGCCGGGTTGCTGCATGGACTCGCCAACATATGCATAGGCGGCAAAGTGAACGACCGCTTGCACCGAATGCTCGCGCATCACCCGTTCGAGCAGCGCGCGGTCGGCGAGGTCACCCTCGATGAACGGCCCCCACCTGACCGCATCGCGATGACCGTAAACCAGGTTGTCCAGCGTGACCGGTGTAAACCCGGCGTTAGCGAGTGCCTTGCAGGTGTGGCTGCCGATGTAGCCGGCGCCACCTGTGACCAGTACCGACTTCACGGCTGCTACTTCCCTGCGACGAATGCTGTCACGGGATCGCTATCAGCTGCACGACGCCTGTCCCTGACCCCCCTGCGGCGGCATTTGCCGTCACCGATCAGCCTGTAATCCTCCCGTTCCGCACGACGCCTATCCCCCGCGTGCTGCCGCCTGTCAGAGCGTGCAAAATCCACCTTGCTCACCCGTGCGGACAACTTCAGCAGCCGGTCGAAATACTCAATGGTTTTCTCGAGCCCTTCCTCCAGCTGCACCTTCGGTTGCCACCCGAGTTCGGTCTTGGCCAGGCCAATATCCGGCTGCCGCTTACGCGGATCATCGGACGGAAGCGGTCTGAACTCCAGGCGCGAGGCCGACCCGGTAATGTCGATAACCTTTTCTGCCAGTTCGAGGATGGTGAATTCAGTCGGATTTCCCAGGTTCACAGGACCCTGCAGGTCGTCCCTGCTGTGCATCAGGCGCAGGAAGCCTTCAATGAGATCGTCCACATAGCAGAATGAACGCGTCTGGGAACCGTCGCCGTAGATCGTGATGGGATCGCCCCTGAGCGCCTGAATCACGAAATTGGATACCACGCGTCCGTCTTCGGGGTGCATGCGCGGACCGTAGGTATTGAAAATGCGGGCAACCTTGATCAGCAGATCGTGTTGCCGTGAGTAATCGAAGAACAGCGACTCGGCACAGCGCTTGCCTTCGTCGTAGCAGGCGCGGCGCCCTTTCGGATTCACGTATCCCCAGTAGCTTTCCGGCTGCGGGTGCACATGCGGATCACCGTACACCTCGCTGGTCGAGGCGTGAAAGATTTTTGCCCGGGTACGCTTGGCCAGCCCCAGCATATTGATCGCACCCAGCACGCTGGTCTTGGTGGTCTGGATGGGATCGTACTGATAGTGTACGGGTGAAGCCGGAC
>CP070738.1:1858030-1863757 GCA_020347685.1 Gammaproteobacteria bacterium
ACCGCCAACCAGCTCGATACCATCCCCGGCCCGCTGCTCGACCGTATGGAAGTCATCCAGCTGTCGGGTTACCTGGCCAGCGAGAAACTGGAAATTGCCCGCAACCACCTGCTGCCGCGGCAACTGGAACGCGCCGGCCTGAAGCCGCGCGGTCAGTTGCGCATCGACCAGGCGGCACTGCGCCGCATTGTCGAGGACTATGCACGTGAAGCCGGGGTGCGGCGGCTGGAGAAATACCTTGGAACCATTGCGCGCAAGGCGGTGGTGAAAATCCTGGAAGGTGAAAAGACGCCCATTCATGTGCGCGCCAGAGATGTGGAGGAGTATCTGGGGAAACCCGTCTTCGCCAAGGAAAAACGCCTGGCCGGAGTCGGCGTTGTCACCGGTCTCGCCTGGACCGCCATGGGCGGCGCGACGCTGAGCATCGAGGCGACCCGCATCCACAGCTTCAGCCGCGGCTTCAAGCTGACCGGCCAGCTCGGCGGCGTGATGAAGGAATCGGCCGAGATTGCGTACAGCTACGTGCTGGCTAACGCCGAGCGCCTGGGCGCTTCGCCGGATTTCTTCGAAAACTCGCTGCTGCACCTGCACGTGCCGGCTGGCGCCACACCCAAGGACGGCCCCAGCGCCGGTATCACCATGGCCAGCGCCCTGCTGTCACTGGCCAGGCGCCGCAAGCCGGTGCGCAACATCGCCATGACGGGCGAGCTGACCTTAACCGGTCAGGTGCTGCCGGTCGGCGGCATCCGTGAAAAAGTCATTGCCGCGCGGCGCGCCAACATTCGCGAGTTGATCCTGCCGGAGGCCAATCGCGGCGATTTCGAGGAGATTCCCGACTACATCCGCGAAGGCGTCACGGTGCATTTCGCCAGCCAGTTCGCGGACGTGGTGCCCCTGCTGTTCGACAAGAAGTGACCCGCGCAGGACACCGCGTCGACACGGGGGCACCGCGTCCTCCGGCACCCGACCGTCGCGGCGATCACGGCAGGATCGGCTTCCCGGCCTATCTGCGCCTCGCGATCCCGGTCGGGCTGCTGTTCGCGGTAGTCTATTTCGCCGTCAACTGGCTTACCGCGCGCCGCCCTGTGCACTACCGGCTGTATTTCGACTGGGAACTGGCCATCCCGTTCGTGCCGGCCATGATCTACGTCTACGCTTCGATCCTGGTCCTGTTTCTGCTCCCGCCTCTGCTGCTGAAGCGCCAAGAGTTCGTGGCCCTGGCCCGGGCCATGGTGGCAGTCATTCTGGTGGCAGCTGCAACTTTCCTGCTGCTGCCCGCCGAGCCGGGTTTTCAGCGCCCGGCACAGGTGCCGGGCTACGATGCGGTGTTTCAGGCACTCTACGCACTCGACCAGCGCTACAACCTGGTGCCGTCCCTGCATGTCGCCTGTTCGGCGCTGTGCGTCGCCGCGCTGCTGCACGCCGGTCCGCGCCCCGCCCTCAAACTGGGGCTGTTGCTATGGGCCGTGCTCCTGTCGGTCTCGGTGTTACTGGTGCACCAGCACCACCTGCTGGATGTGTTGACCGGCTGGCTGCTGGGGCTGGCGGCGTACCGGCTCGTGTACCGGCGGCGGGCGGCATGATTGTGTTGTTCAACAAGCCGTTTCGGGTCCTGTCACAGTTCAGTCGCGAAGGTGACAAGCAAACGCTGGCCGACTTCATCGACATCAGGACCGTCTATCCCGCCGGCCGCCTCGACTACGACAGCGAGGGGTTGCTGATACTGACCGACGACGGCCGACTGCAACAGCGCATCGCCAATCCCAGGTACAGCAAGGAAAAGGAATACTGGGTGCAGGTGGAAGGCGTTGCCGCGGAAGGCGACCTGGAGCGTTTGCGTACCGGGGTCACGCTGAAGGACGGCCCGACGCGTCCAGCACGCGTGCGGCTGATCGAGCCACCCCCAGTGTGGGACCGGGTGCCGCCGATCCGGCAACGCAAACATATCCCCACCTCCTGGCTCAGTCTGACCATTTCGGAGGGCCGCAACCGGCAGGTGCGCCGCATGACGGCACATATCGGGTATCCCACGCTGCGCCTGATCCGTTATCGGGTCGGCGACTGGACGCTGAACGGGATACCGCCGGGCGAGTACCGGGTTGAAACCTGACCCCAGGTGGCTCGGCAGGGCCTGATGCTCAATAATAACCGCGAAGCACGCTAAGGCCGCGAAGGAAACCCGGATATTGCAACCGAGTAGTGGGCGAGGATGGTCGCCCCTGTCCGGTTTGCACCGAGGTGCCAGCGGAATGCAACGGATGGCTAGCCTGCACGCCGAAGACTCCAGTCCAACGCCGCCTCGGGGCTGTTACGCTCACATCAGCACACGCAGGCAACTCCACACAGAACGCGATCAGTAGCGAAGACCTTCGCGCCCTTCGCGTCCTTAGCGGTGAATTAAGGTAAGGCCCGTGCGTCGCTGCGCGAGCTACCAGCGCCGTACGCGGCCGGTATCGACGTGGATGAAATCGGATTTCGGATAGTAGCCTACGCCACCGGCCTGTAGCGCCAGCGCAGCGTCGCGCAGCTGTTTCAGCTCGCAACCGGGCAGACGGATGTCGATGGCCTTGCCCTGCATGTGCAGGCTTTTCTTGGCCACAGCGCTGCTTTTCGCGCTGAGTTTCTTGTTGGTGGCGGGGGAGCGATAGCCGGAAATGATGTGGAACGCCCCTTTGACGGCGACCGACTGCTGCAACAGGTACAGTAAATCGAGTAATTTGGGATCCATCGCGTGCACATCGCCGGAGCGGTGATCCCTCAACACCTGGTTGACCGCCCTGAGTTCTTCGCGGATGTAATCGCCCTCCGCCCAGAACGTGGCACGCAGCTTTTCGCCGGTGTGCAGGTTCCTGAAGCTGAGCGTGCGTTCCGGTTCCCGGTGCACTGAGGCCCACAGCGAAGGGGTGGCGAGCGTAACGGTAGTGCCCAGGCAGGTCTGCAGGAAACCGCGGCGGCCGGGATGTGGGACGCGGGGATGGTGTGCAATCAGCTTATTGTCTCTCATAACCCTTTAACGTTTGCATGGCCTGTGCCAACCAGGCGACCCGCCGCATTATACCGCGGCCATCCCAATTTGCCAGCGTTTTCACGTAGTTAGATTATTCGATAACACTAATGTCTTTGATCGGCAAGGTGCTTCCGCGCTAGAACGCCAATATGTTGACACAGCAAACCTGCCGCCGGAGACCGGCGGCTGGCCGCTTCAGCCGGGTAGGGTACCGGGGTCCAGCGACTCGACATAACCGACGGCGCGAAAAAACAGCCCGATCAGGTGATCGACCAGCGCGCCCAGGTCCATGTCGTGGTAGCGGGGTGACCGGTAGATACACTTGGCATACAGGGCCTCGCGTATCATGCCCTGAAACAGCAGCGCCGCTACCGCACCATTGACCGGGCCGATACGGTTCTGGCCGGCAAGTTCCTTTAGGCTGTACTCGATCAGATCGGTGAACGGACGCCAGCGGTTTTCGAAGAATTGGCGCGTCGCGTCGCTGCCCTCCAGCGCGCTCTGCAGCTCCATGCGCAGGTAATCCGGGTCTTTGGACACGCTCGCGACGTAAATGTGTGTGATGCCCCTGAGGACGTCACCGAAGCCGCCCGCGCTGTTAACCACGACCTCGACATAGCTCTCGCGCTTGCAGGCGATCTCGTTCAACACCTCCTCGTATAGGGCCTCCTTGGAGGCGAAATGACGGTACAGAATGGCCGGGCTGACGCCGAGCCGCCCGGCTATCTCGTCGACCGAAACGCCGTGGTAGCCCTTGTCGGAAAACAGTACCTTGGCGACCGCCAATATGGTCGCGCGCCGCTCGCTGGCTTTCAGCCGTTTACCCACCATACCCCCCGCCCGCGCTACCCCGGTCTCAGAGTATGCGGGTCGTGTAATAGCGCATGCGCACAAGGATCCTGCGGCACCGTCCGTTTTCAGCGCAGACACTCGGTTGCTCACCGGGGAGCGAGCCCGCAATTCGGCAGTGCGGGCCCGCTCCCGGCAGCGATCGGCGCTGAGGCCGTCAAGCCTTGCGGATATGGAAGTGGTATTCACCACCCTGCTGGGCGGACGCGAGCAGCGCGTTACCGGTCTGTTTACAGAAGGCTTCGAAATCTTTCACCGAGCCGGGATCGGTCGCGACAATACGCAGAACCTGCCCGGTGCTGAGGGTCTGGATGCTTTTCTTGGCGCGCAATATGGGTAAAGGACAGTTCAGCCCGCGCGCATCGAGTTCCAGGTCAAAGTCAGCCATGTCGCACCTCTCTATGTTAGTGAGCGTTTACTTTGTATTACATACCAGTTGGTTTGTCAATACCGAGCGACGCGGATCCGGGTCATCGGTGACGGAACTGCCCGGGGGACCAACCGGCTGCGCGCCGCAGGTTACAGATTGCAGCACCGGTTGTTGCCCTGCGGCGGTCGACGATTTCGCACTGGGGTGAAGGAGGGGCGCGGCGAGCAGCCCAGCATGGAGATATCGCCGCCTGCCGCGCAGGCCGCGACCCGCACCGGGGTCGCGGCAAGTCTACTTTTCGGCGCTGATGATGCAGATCCAGCCCGGATCCGCCTCTCCGTGGGACGCCGGCTCGAAGATACCGCTCGGCTCGTCGGTTTCCTCATCCCACTGCTGCCAGTAGATGGTCACATTAGAGAAGCCCGCCTCCAGCAGGATCTCCTTGACCTCTGGCAGGGTCCACAGGCGCCATTCGTAGTGAAATGCCTTTTTCAGCTTGGA
This sequence comes from Gammaproteobacteria bacterium, assembly GCA_020347685.1. Classification (GTDB taxonomy): domain Bacteria; phylum Pseudomonadota; class Gammaproteobacteria; order DSM-19610; family DSM-19610; genus Thiogranum. The sequence goes on from CP070738.1 coordinate 1,862,758, forward strand.
ACCGTCACTGAAATGAAAGTGGATGTAACAGACCATGTGACCGGTGATCGGGTCGTAGCTGGCCTGGTCCCAGACATAGGTAAAGCCCTTGTGCTTGGTCTTCTCCTCCAGCTCCCTGAAGGCGTCGTAGCCACCGAAGGCATCGAGAAACAAGACACCGTCGTCGACCAGGCTGTTACGCACCGCGGCGAAGTAGGCGCGCAGCATGTCGCGCTGCTCGAACACCTGCCAGCTGAAATTCATTGCCAGCACGATGTCGACGGGATCAGTCTTCACTTCGCGCACATCTTCCTGCAACAGTGTCACACGTGCGCGTTGTGCGGGCTCCAGCCCCGCAACGTGATGCTGACGCCCCCACTCCAGCACCTCGGCGTCCAGATCGACGCCGACGGCATGGTTCTCAGCCCGTCCGCGCACCCACTCGCAACACATCTGCGCGGTACCGCAGAAATCCTCGCGTAACAGCGTGGCGGTGCGCCCGCGGATACGGCGGAAATTCGTATCGATGAACTCGTATTCGAACTCGGTAGACTGCACCGACTGTTCATACAGCGCATGCCTGTCGGCCAGGTCGGCCTTGCGCGGCTTTTTACCCTTCTTGCCCTTGCCGGCTTTTTTCACATCTTTATGCTTAGTTTTCTTTATGCTCATGGGCGCCCTTTGTGCGACAATCTGGTCAGGCGCTTGATCATACCAACTCGATTCCCGCAATGCTTCCCGAATCCATACAGGAGTTAGCTTCCATTGTTCGCGTTATTGCCGACCGCGAGCTGCCGCCACGCTTCGCCGCTGCATCCACTACCCGCAAACCGGATGGCAGCCTGCTTACAGAGGCGGATCTGGTCATGCAGGAGGCGCTGGCCGAGGCACTGACGCAACGCTGGCCGGACATCGATGTACTCGGCGAGGAAATGGAGGAAGCCACCCAGCAGCGAGCATTGCAACACGAAGACACCGGGGTCTGGTGTATCGACCCGCTGGATGGCACCAACAATTTCGC
>CP070738.1:1863857-1867117 GCA_020347685.1 Gammaproteobacteria bacterium
CGCCAGTCGGCATACTGCTCCAGCACCGCAGCGGCACCGATATCCACACCGCTGCGCTGCGCGTCGATGATCACCTCGGCCAGTGCCGCCACATCGCGCAGCCCGAGATTGAAGCCCTGACCTGCCACCGGGTGCAGGGTGTGCACCGCATTACCGATCAGCGCCAGGCGCGGGCGTATCGACTCCCGGGCGCGCAGCAGTTGCAGGCGGTAGGCGTGACGCTGACCGACGTTCAGGAAACGGCCCAGGCGGTTGCCGAAGCGTTGCTGCAGGCGCGCCAGGAATTCCGTATCGCTCAACGCCAGAATCTCTTCCGCCTGCTGTGAGCGCACCGTCCACACCAGCGCACAGTGATCGCCCAGCATCGGCAGCAAGGCCATGGGACCGGTGTCGGTAAAACGCTCGTAGGCCACGTTATGGTGCTCGCGTTCGGGCGTGACATTGGCGATCACCGCGGTCTGGCCGTAATCCCATTGCCGGGTGGCGATACCCAGCCGCTCACGCACCGAAGAATGGGCGCCGTCGGCCGCCACCAGCAGCCGCGTGCGGTGCGCCACGCTCCGGTCATCGACCTCGAGCGCCGCGGCGACTTCACTGCCGTTCACCTGAAAATCCAGCAGCCGCGCCGGCGCCAGCAGTTCCACGGTAGACAACGGGTCGAGTGCCCGTATCAGGGTATTGCCGAGCACGCGCGCACTGGCGACATAACCGAGCGCCGGCACCCCCTCCTCCTCGCGTCGCAGTCGGGTGAAACCGAAGCGCCCGCGGTCCGAAACATGAATAGTGTGAATCGGGCACACCTGGTCGGCCAGCTGCTCCCACAGCCCCAGGCCGGAGAAAATGCGCTGCGAACCCTGAGCCAGGGCGATGCTGCGCTCGTCGTAGTTGGGCTGCTGGTCGATTCGGAAGGCGTGAGCCTCGACCACCGCGACCCGCAGGCCGGCCTTGCCCAGCGCCAACGCCAGGCTCGCACCGACCAGGCCGCCGCCGACGATCAGAACATCCGAGTCGTAGTCCATGCAGGAAGTTTAGCCACGGAAAACACGGAAAGCACGGAAATAAACAAATTAAAACTGGCCACGGAAAACACGGAAGGCACGGACAAACCTAGAAAACCTCAAAGCCGTAGGTTGGGCTGAGCTTGCCAACCCCGACGTTGCCCCTCTGTTGGGCTTCACGTCGTTCCGCCCAACCTACCAGCTGCCCGGTAAGTGTTAAATCATCGTGAAAAGTTGCGCAGAAACGCGAAGCCTTGAGTCGTCACGTAACCTTCACAGCACACGAAACCATTACGAAATTTCTGCGGTTTTTGTCCGTGCTTTCCATGTTTTCCGTGTTTTCCGTGGCCGATCTTTTCCGTGTTTTCCGTGCTTTCCGTGGCTATTATTCCGCCGTTCACACCATCAGCGCTTCGATCTCGTCCACGCTCTTGGGCACGTTCTTGCTGAGCACGTCGTAGCCATCGCGGGTCACCAGCACGTCGTCCTCGATGCGCACGCCGATGTTCCACCATTTGCGCGCCACCCCCTTGCTGCCACCGGCGATATACAGACCCGGCTCGACGGTCAGCACCATGCCGGGTTCCAGCACCCGCCACTCCTCGCCGACCTTGTAGTCACCGACATCGTGCACGTCCATGCCCAGCCAGTGACCGGTGCGGTGCATATAGAAACGCCGGTAGGCCTGCTCCTTGATCAGGGTCGCCGGCCGCCCTTTCAGCAGTCCCAGCTTGACCAGGCCCTTGGTCAACGTCTTCACCGCTGCCTGGTGCGGCGCGTCCCAGCCGTTGCCGGGGTAGACTTCTTCCAGGGCGGCGAGCTGCGCATCCAGCACCAGCTCATAGATGGATCGCTGCGCCTTGCTGAAACGCCCGTTGACCGGAAAGCAGCGCGTGATATCCGACGCGTAACAATCGTGCTCCACGCCGGCGTCGATGAGCACCAGGTCGCCGTCGTTCAGCGGCGCATTGTTTTCCGTGTAGTGCAGGATACAGGCGTTCTCGCCACCACCCACGATAGCCGGATAGGCCGGCTCCCCGCCCGCCTTGCGGAACTCGTGCAGAAACTCCGCCTCCAGCTCATATTCCATCATGCCGGGTCGGCACACCTGCATGGCGCGCTTGTGCGCGTGCGCGGCGATATTGGCCGCCTCGCGCATTACCCGGATCTCGGCACGGCTCTTGTAGAGGCGCATGTCGTGAACGAAATGCTCCAGCGACACGAACTCGTCCGGCGCGTGTTTACCGGCGCGCGACTGGCTGCGTATGGCATTCACCCAGCCGATGACGCGTTTGTCGAATTCGGGTGTCGCGCCCATGGTGTAGAACACCCGATCGCGGCTTTCCAGCAGGCCCGGCAGAATGTCATCGATATCGCCGATCGGGAAAGCGTCATCGGCGCCGTAAGCTTCCACAGCGCCCTCCGGCCCGGCACGGCGGCCGTTCCAGATCTCCATTTCCAGGTCACGGTCGCGGCAGAACAGCAGGTACTCGCCGTGCGGGCGACCCGGCACCAGCACCGCGACCGCCTCGGGTTCCGGAAAGCCGGTCAGATAGTAGAAATCGCTGTGCGGCCGGAACGGGAAATCGACGTCGCGGTTGCGCGACTGTTCCGGGTTGGTCGGCAGGATGGCAATGGCATCGGCGCCCATCATGCGCATCAGCTGCTTGCGGCGGCGGGCGAACTCTTTCTGTTCCATAAAGGTGTGTGTCTACGCTGTCGCTGGGGGTTCAGGAAAGCAGCTGCGGTGGCACAGCGGGTTGCAGCTCCTCGTGAATCAGCAGGGTGCCGACACGAATATATTCCACCACTTCCTCGAAAGCGACCTGATCTTCCTCGCTGGGGTCATCGAGCTCGAAGTCGACCCTGGCGATCTGCCCCAGGTCGTCGAGCAGTTCGGCGACTTCCTCCGGCAACTGGGCCCGGCCCGGCAGGCCGCCCATTCCCAGACCGGACAGGAATCCGGAGCACCATGCACCGAGTGATTCGGTGCGTTCGCGCAGCGAACAGCCCGGCTCCGGCAGCAGCAGCTCGAAATCCAGCTGCGGGCTGTTGAGGCGCGCCAGGGTGTCCTCGTACAAGCCCTGCAGCAGTCTGAAGGCCTCGGCCTGCGGCAGGTCGCGGGGATCGAAATCCTCGAACAGCTCGCCGACCCAGAGCTTTGGATCGGCGAAACCGGAGGCGCAGATCAGCCCGCACAGCAGACCGTGACAGTCGGCCGCCGGGGTCGCGGCGGCGGCACGCTGCAGCGCTTCGCTCACG
>CP070738.1:1867217-1877475 GCA_020347685.1 Gammaproteobacteria bacterium
GTCAGGAAGGCAAACAGGTTGCAGCCGCAGTAGCTGCCTTCCCTGAAGCGCAGCACGGTCTTTTTCATGCCCGGAAAGGCCTCCAGCACCAGGCGGTGTGGTGCGAGGCCGACGGTCAGGTCGGCACCGCTCGCGGCACTCTCGCGGCAGAAATGGTCGATGATCCGGGCGCTGAGCAGCGGGTGGTCGGCCGTGGTGATGAGCACGGGCGTATCCCGCTCGATGTTCTCCATGGCGTGACTGGCGCTGGTGCTGGGCGTCTCGCGAGGCGCGCACCAGGCGACCTCGCCGTTCTCCACCAGCCGCTGCAGCTCGGGGTCGATGGCGAGTTGTTCCCGTGAGGGACCGGACAGCAGCCGGTCGCCGACGCACTCGGCCGCCTGCAGCGCGGCCAGTACGTGCAGGAGCATGGGGCTGCCGTCGATCTCGACCATGGCCTTGCAGCAGGCATTCGACTGCGCAATGAGCGGGTCAGCGGGCCCGCGATCGCCGGCCAGAACCAGTGCCAGGAAGTCGCAGTGCGGGTCCATGTCGTTCATGCCGGTCCGGGGCTTTTCACGTAGACACGGTAGCGCCTGGTCTGTTGTCCGCCACGGGTCTCAATGATGTTGCGCATACGGGTGTTGCTTCGAGTATCCACGACATCTCGACTTTCTCGACGGGGCGCATTCTCATGCCGTTGACGCGAGGGCGTCGATCACCCTGGCCCCGGGGTAGCCGGTAGCCTGCACAGGTTCGCCGTACCAGGGCCGGGCATGCCCCATCAAGAAGCAGGGCGGGGGCTTGAAGCCCTCGACCAGCAGGCCACACGCCTCGTTGATCGTGAGATGGAAGGGGCCGCGGATGGTGCGAATGCCCTGATCGCGCAACCAGTTTTTCGCCGTCGCCAGCAGGCTGCGAAACAGTTCCGGGTCGTTATCGGCCTCCGGCATGCCGAAATAACCGGTTCTCGTATCGTGCTGTTCTTGATACAGGTCATCTACCCGGTCGCTGATGCGCCCGATAATCCGCCTCCGGTGTGGTGCCGTCCCTGTGATCCGGCGGGTATGCGGGAAAAACGGGTTCTTTTCGGCAAGTTGCTGTTTCTGTTCGAAACGCAGTGGTGCGACCCCGTTCGGGTCATCAGGGTCGCTGGCAGCCGGGGCCGGGATGAACGCGTCCAGCTGCCGTTTGCGGCCAACGGCGGTGATCTGCATGGTGTCTGTGCGGTTGCTGTCCATGGAGGGGCTGGCGGCTTCCGGGCGAGTGCAAACGCTGCCCATGATACAGGATATGGCTGCGATGCTGGCATAACGGTCTGGCACCAGTATCAGGCAGCGCGCACCAAATCGGTGCATTGCCTGGGTGCCGATATCGTGCCTTGACAGCCTTAACTTGCTGAATTGGGGGTTTGTTTTGTTGGCATGGAAGATGCTGTTGTATGTCATGGGATGTGTAAGGTTTCACGTCCGCGTGCCGTTAGCTTCAGTCAGTTTTCGGCCGGGCACGGGACTGGTGACGAGGTGTTGTGGATTAGCTACATGTTGGGCGGAAAATGCGACATGGCTAATAATCAGTCTGAAGGTATTGTGTTTTCATGTTTTTCAGGCAATAATTCGCACCCTAACGTACCGGAATTGTCGGCCTCAGCCTGGAAACGTTGTTAATTGACCACGGCGCGGGAAGGCAAGGAAGGTCGCTTTGAGAACCGCGGGGGGTGTGGCCTCCTGCTTGATTAACGGCTTGACTGGCTTAATAAGGCACCTTTCGTAACTGAATCGGATTGAGACCATGCCCTGCATGGCAGCTGAACGGTCTTGAACATCCAATAAGGGACACCTTACGTTTTGGATAAGCAATCGACACCAACAGTGCACGACCTGCCGTTTCGTGCCGCCGATTTTTCCACCCTGGCCGAGGCGCTGGACTACGCCGCCCAGGGTGAAACCGGCGCAAACTTCTACACCGGCAGGGGCATGCTGTATGCGGTGCTACCGTACAGGGAGCTGCGCCACCGTGCGCGTGTGCTTGCCCGCAAGCTGCTGGGCATGGGTCTGGTGAAGGGTGATCATGTTGCGCTGATAGCCGAAACCAATCCTGAATTTCTGCAATTCTTCTTTGCCTGCCAGTATGCCGGTCTGGTGCCGGTCGCCCTGCCCGCATCAATCAAGCTCGGCGGTCACACGGCATACGTCAAGCAGCTGGGCGGCCTGCTGAAGAGCAGTCAGGCCGTTATTGCCATGGCGCCGGAAGGCTATCTCACGTATCTGGAGGAGGCCGGGGAAGGGCTTGGCCTGCGCATGATCGCTGCGCCGGCGACCTTTGACAGCCTGCCCGAGGCCGATGTGGCGCTGCCGGAATCCGCTGCCGATGACGTGGCCTATATCCAGTACACCTCGGGCAGCACGCGCTTCCCGCGCGGCGTGGTAATCGAGCAGTGCGCGGTGATGAGTAACCTGGCCGGTATCATCCGGCACGGCGTCAGGATCGGCCCCGGCGATCGCTGCTTCTCGTGGCTGCCCTTTTATCACGACATGGGTCTGGTCGGGCTGGTGCTGGTGCCGGTTGCGTCGCAGGTGTCGGTGGATTACCTGGATACCCGTGAGTTCGCCATGCGCCCGCGCCAATGGCTGAACCTCATGACCCAGACCAAGGCGACCATTTCCTTCGGGCCGCCGTTTGGCTACGAACTCTGTACCCGCCGTCTGCGTCCCGGTGAGGCGACCAAGTACGATCTGAGCAACTGGCGGGTTGCCGGTGTCGGCGCGGAAATGATTCGCTCCGAAACCCTGACCCGTTTCGCGCAGGCGCTCAAGCCGGCGGGCTTCAATGAAAAAGCCTTTCTGGCCTGCTACGGCATGGCCGAGTGTTCGCTGGCGATCAGTTTTGCGCCGTTGTTCCAGGGCCACTCCACCGATTGTGTGGACGGGGATTATCACTCCGACTTTCAGGAAGCGCTGCCGATCCACCTGTCCGAGAATCCGGGGCGTGCGCGTTGCTTCGTCGATTGCGGCACGCCGCTACCCGAGTACGAAGTGGAAATCCGCGGCGACGACGGCAGCGTGCTGCCGGACCGCCTGAGCGGTTCCATTTTCGTGCGCGGACCCAGCGTTATGTCCGGCTATTTCAATGCGCCCGATGAAACTGCTGCCGCCCTGTCGGAGGATGGCTGGCTGAATACCGGTGACGTCGGTTACCGCGTCGACGGCAGCCTTATTGTGACCGGACGCAAGAAGGACCTCATTATCATCAACGGTCGCAACATCTGGCCGCAGGACCTGGAGTACCTTGCCGAGCATCAGCCGGAAGTGCGTATCGGTGATGCGCTGGCGTTCTCGGTGCCGAATCCCAAGGGTGACGAGATCTGCGTGCTGGTGGTGCAGTGCCGTGAATCCGATCCCGCCAAGCGGACCAATCTCATCGACCGTCTGAACCGGCTGGTGCACATGGAACTGGGTATCGATGTGTTTGTCGAGCTGGTGCCGTTGCACACCCTGCCGCGAACCTCGTCGGGCAAGTTGTCGCGCTCCAAGGCGCGCCAGAACTTCATCCAGGCGCACGATATCGCGCGCCTGGCGGAACAGATGGTCGACGAACTGGAGCTGAAACAGGGCTCGGTATAGACCACCCGGCCGTACCAGGAAATGACCGGCTTCGGCCGGTTATTTTTTTTCACTCCCCCGAACGGGCTGGCTATGTCTAACTGCGTTGCAATCACCGGAGCCACCGGCTTCATCGGCCAACGGGTCTGCAGCCTGTTGCACCAACGTGGCTGGCGGGTGCGGGCGCTGTTGCGTTCGCCGGCGCGTGCTCAAGTGCTGCACTCGTCGTGTATCGACGAGCCGCTGCAGGGCGGGCTGGAGGACCGCGCGGCCCTCGCGCGCCTGGTCAGCGATGCTGTTGCCGTGGTGCACTGCGCCGGCGCCGTGCGGGGCGCTGACCAGCAGGCGTTCGACCGCGTCAACGTCGACGGGGTGCGCAATCTGCTCGCGGCGCTCGGCACCGTCGACACACCGCCGCGCCTGTTGTGTCTCTCCTCGCTGGCGGCGCGCGAGCCCCATCTGTCCTTTTATGCCAGCAGCAAGCGCCGCGGCGAGCAGGTGCTCGAACAGCTGGCCGGCGGATTGGATTGGATGGCGCTGCGGCCGCCGGCGGTGTACGGTCCGGGCGACCGCGAGCTGTTGCCACTGTTCAAGGTGATGGCGAGGGGTCTTGCTCCCTTGCCTGGCCGTGTCGACGCGCGCTTTTCCATGATCTTTGTCGACGATATCGCGGCGGCGATCCTGGCCTGGCTGCAGCAGAACGCGGTGCCGAGCGGCGTGTACAGCCTGCACGACGGGCGGCGCGGCGGTTATGACTGGACCGACGTGTGCGATGTTGTGGCGAAGCTGTGCCGGCGCAGGGTGCGGCGTATCCCGATCCCCGCCGGCGTGCTGGATGTTCCAGCCTGGCTCAATCGCAGCCTGGGCGGATGGTTCGGCTACGCACCGATGCTGACACCCGAAAAGCTGCGCGAGCTGCGTCACCCGGACTGGGTGTGTAATAACGACGCCATACAGAAAGTGCTCGACTGGCAGCCCGAAGCGCAGCTCGAAGAGGGCCTGCGCCGCACCCCCGGCTGGTGCCGGCCGATCGACCGCGGTTGATGAATCTGCGTTCGGCAGGGCCATTCACATCGAGCTCGCAGAGGACGCTGAGATTTGAAAAACGCAGGCTTTCACGCCACGAGCATTCTCGGCGTCCTCTGCGACCTCGATGTGAACTTTAAGGCTTTGTTCCTGGGCCGGCTAAGCAGCCGGCGGCAGCGCCTTGCCCGGGTTGAGTATGCCGGCGGGGTCGAACTGGCGCTTGATGGCGTGCATCAGTGCCAGGCTGGTCGCGTCGAGTTCTCTGGCCACCCAGTCGCGCTTGACCAGTCCGATGCCGTGCTCGCCCGAAATGGTGCCATCCATCTCCAGTACCGTGGCGAAAACGTCTTCCAGGCAGGCATCGGCACGCTGTTTCTGCGCCGGATCGTGCGGATCGTAGAGCAGGTTGACGTGCAGATTGCCGTTGCCGGCGTGACCGAAATTAACGATGCGGATGCTGTGTCGTTGTGACAGATCGGCCAGCCGGTCGACCAGATCCGGCATGCGCGAAACCGGAACCACGACGTCCTCGTTGATCTTCTTGGGGGCGACTCGACGCAGCGCGGGCGACAACGCCTTGCGCACGTCCCACAGTGCCGCGGCATCCTGCGGCGTCTGTGCCTGGCGGATGCTCAGGGTGCCTTCGACCTGCGCCGCCTGCGCGATTTCAGCGCTGATGTCATCGAGCTGCGATTCCATGCCGTCCATCTCGATGATCAGCAGTGCGCCGGCATCAGGGTGCAGATCCGAGGGTACCTCGCTGCGCACCATCTGGATGGCATTGCCGTCCATGAATTCCAGGGCGCAGGGTGTTACCGGCCGGGCCATGATATTGGCGACCGCGGCGGCGGCGGCGTGCATGTCGCGGTATTCGGCACGCAGCATGCGCCGCGCCGGCTGCAGGGGCGTCAGTTTCAGGGTCGCTTCGGTGATGATGGCCAGCGTCCCCTCCGAGCCGATCAGCAGCCGGGTCAGGTCGTATCCCACCACGCCCTTGCTGGTCCGGGTTCCGGTGCGGATGGTCGTGCCGGTGCCGGTTACCGCTTTCAGGCCCAGGGTGTTGTCGCGCGGCGTGCCGTATTTCACCGCGCGCGGCCCCGCCGAGTTGTAGGCGAGATTGCCGCCCACGGTACAGACCGCCGCACTGGTGGGGTCGGGTGGCCAGAAGAAGCCTTCGGCCGCGGCGGCGTCCTGTACTGCCTGGTTGGTCACGCCCGGTTCGACCACCATCAGGCGGTTGTTGCGATCCAGTTCCAGGATGCGGTTCATGCGTTGCAGCGAGACGATCAGGGAGCGGTCGTCCAGCGGTACTGTTGCCCCGGTGGTGCCGGTGCCCTGGCCGCGTGCCAGTACATGAATCTGGTGCGCGTAGCAGGCACTGACGATGGCGGCGACCTGATCGTGCGAGTCGGGCAGGGCCACCGCCAGCGGCTGTCCCTGCAGGGTGCTGTTGTCGTAGCCATAGCTGCGGCATTCGGCCGCGTCGGTGAGCAGCTGCCGCTCACCGAGGATCGCTTTCAGTTTATCGAGGAACTCGGGCTGCATCGGCGCGAGGCACGGCAGGGCGGGCTAGTCGAGGTACTCGAACAGCTTCACGATGCGCTGCACACCGCTGACTCCCCTGGCCTGGTCGGTGGCGGCCGCAGCCTCGGGCTGGGTGACCAGGCCCATCAGGTAGACGGTACCGTTCTCGGTGACCACTTTGACGCGTGTCGGGTCGAAGCCCTCTATTTTTACACCGAACAGGGATGATTTGACCTTGGCGGTGATCCAGGAATCGCTGGAGCGCGTCATCATGGAACTGGGGGCGGCAATCTGGATTTCGTTGTGCACGCGCCGGACTTTTTCTGCCTCACGGGCGATCTGTCCGGCCCGTGTGCGCAGCGCCTCGCTGGGTGTCTCGCCTGACAGCAGCACGATACCGTCGTAGCTGGTGACATTGATATGCGCCTGCGTGTTGATATCTTCGTCCTCGCTGAGCCTGTTGTAGATACGCATTTCAATGGCCTGATCCTCGATCACGCTGCCGCTGGTGCGCCGGTCGTGCGCGACGCCTACCGTAGTGGCGGCGCCGCCCACTACCACCGGGGCGCAGCCCGTCAGCACGAAGTGGGACGCCAGCAATGTGCCGAGCATTAACCCAAGCCTTTTCATAGCAATATTCTCCCGTTCAAACTCAGTGTGGAATCCATCTCATAATGCTTTTTGGCCGCCCATACGGCGCTGCAATCCCCGCTCCGGTGCGCGTTTAGCAGCTGCAAACTGCGCTCCTCGCGGGGTTCGCGTCCTGCCCGGACACCCGATCCACTGTCTTGACACAGGTTCCGGTCATCGGCTGTCGAGGCAAAAGGCGTTTTGCAGCCATTCGATGCGGCGCTGTTGGGGAGTACCTTCGATGCATACCACATCAAAACGTGCAGGCTCGTTCCATGCCCGGTGTTGGGTCAGGTAGCAATTCGCGCAATGTATGATACGGGCCTGCTTGATCGTTGACACGGTTTCGGCAGCCGTTCCGAACGCCGTGCGGTGCCGGTATCGTACCTCAACAAACACCAGGCTGTCGCCATCGCGCATGATGATGTCGATTTCACCGCGTCGGCAGCGGTAATTGCGCGTTAACAGTCGCAGGCCCTGCCGCTGGAGGAATCCACACGCCAGTTGTTCAGCGTAGTCCCCCGTCGTCTTGCGGTTCATTTTGTCCCTCCATGGACATGGTTTGCGCTTGATCCTGCAGTTGCTGCGGTACGCCGCGCCTGAACTGCGCCCACTCCAGGGTGCGATGCAGGGTCCTGGTGTGATCCAGCGTCAGCACCCCGGTTGCACCGGGAAAATAACCGAAACCGGGCAGCGTCAGCGTGTGAAGCCAGGGAAGCACCTCGTAGGCGTCGAAGCCGAGCGCGAACAGGCGCTGGTAACGGTTGCTCCGTTCCGGCCACAGCGCGGCCAGGCGCTCGCGCTGCGCAGACCAGTCGCCGGCATTATCCAACACCCAGGGTATGTCACAGAAAATCAGCCCGTCCATATCCCGGTCCAGCGCCGCGTTGGGGTTGGCGCTGAATACATGGGAGGTACTGAATACCGGGATATCAGCAGCGCGATAGAAGCGCAGCTGCGGCCGAATCAGGCGGGCCTGTTCGGGGTACGCGAGCAGAAAGAACGCGTCCACGTCCTGGCGGCGTCGCACTTCGTACTGCAGCTTCTGCCCCAGCAGGCGTTCCAGTGCACGGTGACGGTTCTTGCTGTCATCGAGGTTGAGCGTCTCCTGTATCGGGCCCTTGAAGTCTACGCTGTCCGGTGCGTAGCGCCCGGTAGTGAGCAGCGTTCCACCCAGTGCCCTGAAATGCTCGGCGAAGGCAGCCATAACCCTGGCGCCCCAGGCGGTGTCGGGGACCAGCGCGATAACCTGGTCGCGACCGTCGGCAACCAGCCGTTCGGCCACCTGACGTGCCTCGTCCTCGGGCGCCAGGCCAAACTGGTACATAGGCAGATCGATCGGCTCAGCGCTGTCGATCTGGTTGAGTGCCAGCACCGGCACCGTCAGCTCGCCGGATCGCGCCAGCTGTTCCACGTTCTCCTTGAGCAACGGGCCGATGATGAAATTAGCGCCATTGTCCAGCGCCTGCTGGTAGGTAGCCCACACCATGCGGCTGTCTTGCCCGGTATCATAGAAACGCAATTCGGGGCGTTCGCTGCCAAGCTGGTAATAGGCGGCCAGCATGCCGTCCCGGATCGCCGCGGCGGATTCAGCCGCGCGTCCCGACAGCGGCAGCAGTACCCCGATGTGCTGCGCGCGCTCGCCGGCCTGTGCGAGCCGGTTGAACAGTTCCGGCAGCAGGGCGGCCTCGGCGGCGTGGCCGGGGTAGCGCGTCCGCCAGCTGTACAGCGCCTCGCTCCAGCGCTGCTGGTCGCCGCGCGTGGCACGACTGATCAACACCAGCTCGATCCAGCCGCTGAGTGCATCGGGCGGCGGACTGGTCTGCAGTTGTTTCAGCGCCGGACTGGTGAGGCTGGACAGCTGTTCCCAGATGCGATACTGGTTGTCGAGCCGCTGCTGCTGATTGCGCACCAGGCCGTCCAGCCAGATGAACTGGCGCGCTGCTTCCAGCGCATTGCCGTCCATGGCGTAGGCGCTGGCGCGCAGCTCGTAGTAGCGCTGTCCGTAATCCGGCAGTGCATCGGGATTGCTGATGGCGCGCAGTTCTTCGAGCGCCTGCCCCGGGTCGCGTCGCGACAGGGCGAGTTCCGCCTGCAGCAGCCGGTAGCGCGCCCGCTGAGCGGGGTCGAGACGCCCGGGATCCATGCCTTCCAGCAGCCCGGCCAGCTGTTCCCAGAGTTCACCCTGTGCCAGGAAGCCGCCTGCTTCCAGGCGTAAGCCGGGTCGCTGTGTTTCGGGTGCCGTTCGGGATGCGCTGAGATACAGTTGTGCTGCGGCAAGATAGTCGCCCTGTGCGGCATGCTGTTGGGCGGAATCGCGCAGTGTGTCGGCCACCGTCGGTTGGCCGCGCGGCGGCGGCGCGGCGCAACCCGCCAGCGCCAGCACAACGATACACAGCAGTAATTGGAGTCGCTTCACGGATGTCCGGGGCCTGTCGGGTCGGGAAGCGGTGTATTTTAAAGAGGAATGCCGGCAGATGCATGCGCTTTCGCGAGCGCGGCGCTGGCGCCGTGCGGTTGAGAAACAGACATGACAGATTCGCGACAGGATTCACCACAGCCGGGCAGTCTTTATGTGGTGGCGACGCCGATCGGCAACCTGGGTGACCTGAGTCCGCGCGCGGTCGAGGTGTTGCGCTCGGTCGAGCGTATCGCCGCCGAAGATACCCGCCACAGCAGAAAACTGCTGCAGCATTTCGCCATCCAGACCCCGCTGGTCGCAGTGCACGAGCACAACGAGCGCGAGCTTGCGCCGCGCCTGGTCGAGCAGCTGCGCGCCGGCGCCTCGCTGGCACTGATCTCCGATGCCGGGACGCCGCTGATCAGCGATCCGGGCTTCAATCTGGTACGGCTGGCGCGCGAAGCCGGAGTCAGGGTGATCCCGGTGCCCGGGCCCAGTGCGCTGGTGTGCGCCCTGTCCGCGTCGGGACTGGCCACCGACAGGTTCGTTTTCGAAGGCTTCCTGCCCGCCAAGCGGGTGGCGCGGCGCGCCAGACTCGCTGAGCTGCACCACGACAGCCGTACCCTGATCCTGTACGAGTCCAGCCACCGCATTGTCGAGTGTCTGCAGGATCTGGCGGAGCTGTTCGGGGGCGGGCGCCACGCGGTGCTGGCGCGCGAGCTCACCAAGCAGTTCGAAACCATCCGCGACGCCAGCCTCGAAGAGCTGGCGGACTGGGTGGCCGCCGACCGCAACCAGCAGAAAGGTGAGATCGTGCTGCTGGTGGCGGGGTGTCCGCAGCCGGAGAAAGACCAGGTGAGCGCGGAGGCCGAACAGTTGCTGGCGATACTGCTGGACGAGCTTCCGGTGAAGCTGGCCGCCAAGCTGGCCGCGCGTATCACCGGTCTCAACAAGCGCGACCTGTACAACCGTGCGTTGCAGCTGAAAACACTGCGTGATGGCTAGATTCGCCTTCGCAAGCATTAACCGCTAAGGACGCGAAGGACGCGAAGGGAAAGCATTTACAAGATCCCGCAGGTTGGGCTGAGCCTGCGAA
>CP070738.1:1877575-1880548 GCA_020347685.1 Gammaproteobacteria bacterium
TTGAAACCACCGTTTTATCCCCGCGCAGATACTGCGCGGTGAGCGACCGTTTCGAACGCAGCAGCTGTTTCGGGGTGCCGAAGAACACCCGCTGGCCGCCGCGCTCGCCGGGGCCCGGCCCCATATCGAGGATACGGTCGGCGGCCAGCATGATCTGAGGATCGTGCTCGACCACCAGCAACGAGTTGCCCACATCGCGCAGCCGCTGCAGCACGCCGATAACACGCTGCATATCGCGCGGGTGCAGGCCGATGCTCGGCTCGTCCAGCACGAACAGGGTATTGACCAGCGAGGTGCCGAGCGAGGTGGTGAGATTGATGCGCTGCACCTCGCCACCGCTCAGGGTACGCGACTGACGATCCAGGGTGAGATAACCCAGGCCGACATCGACCAGGTATTTCAGGCGTGCACGGATTTCCGCCAGCAGCAGCTCGGTGGCTTCGTCCAGTCCACGCGGCAATGTCAGCGCAGCGAAAAACTGCAGGCAGCGCTCGATGGGCAGGCGCATGACGTCATGAACCGTGAGCCCGGGTAGCCGCTGCCAGGTCGTGTCGGCAAGCGCCAGGCCCGCCGGTTTGAAACGCTGTCGCGGCGCCAGCACAGCGTCGGCATCGGGCTTGCTGCCCAGCCGCCACAGCAGCGCATCGCCTTTCAGGCGTGCGCCGGCGCAGGCCGGGCATTCATCGTAGGAGCGGTAGCGCGACAGCAGCACGCGGATGTGCATCTTGTAGGCCTTGGTTTCCAGCCAGTCGAAGAAGCGTCGTGTGCCGTACCAGACACCGTCGTCCCAGTCGCCCTCGCCTTCGATTACCCAGCGGCGTTGCGCGGCGTTGAGCTTTTTCCACGGCACGTCGGTGGGGATGCCGCGCCGCTGCGCGAAGCGCATCAGATCACCCTGGCATTCCAGATAGGCCTCGGTCTGCCAGGGTTTGATGGCGCCGCCCGCCAGCGTCTTGTTTTCATCCGGCACCACCAGCGCGTAGTCGATGCCCTGGGTGCGGCCGAAGCCGCGGCAGGTCTCACAGGCGCCGATGGGCGAGTTGAAGGAAAAGTGATTGGGTGTCGGTTGTTGGTAATCGATGTCGCAGTCGGCGCAGTGCAGTTCGCTGGAAAAACGCCAGGCCGGCTGCGTATTGCCGTCGTCGTCCAGTCGGTAGACGCTGACATGTCCGCGGCCGTGTTTGAGCGCCGTTTCCAGCGCCTCGACGATGCGCGCGCGGCGCTCCGGCGCCAGGCGCACGCGGTCCTGGGTCACCTCCAGGCGTGTGCCGCGGCGCGCGTGGATGCGCGTGTAACCCTGCTGCGCCAGCAGGCGCTCGACTTCCTGACTGCTGAAGTTATCCGGTACCTCGATGGTAAAGCTGATCAGGGCGCGCGGCGCCTCGCGGCCGGCGCGCTCCAGCAGCGCGTCGGCAATACTGTCCGGACTGTCGCGCCTGACCGGTGCACCGCAGCCGCGACAATACAGCTCGGTCGCGCGCGCGAACAGCAGCTTCAGGTGGTCGTTGAGCTCGGTCATGGTGCCGACTGTGGAGCGCGAGGTACGCACCGGGTTGGTCTGATCGATGGCGATGGCCGGCGGGATGCCGTCGATGCGGTCCACGCTGGGCGCATCCATCCGATCCAGGAACTGCCGGGCATAGGGCGAGAAGGTCTCGACATAGCGACGCTGCCCTTCCGCATAGACGGTGTCGAAGGCCAGCGACGACTTGCCCGACCCGCTCACCCCGGTCACCACGATCAGCTCGCCGAGCGGCAGGTCGAGATCAAGGTTCTTCAGGTTGTTCTGGCGGGCGCCGCGAACACGAATCGATTCCTTGGCCACGTTAGGGGATAGATCCTGTCAATGCTTTTGCCGGGTCGGCAAACCGCATGTTACCCCATCGGAAAGCGGCGACAAGCCGGCAGTGGATCGCACTCGGCCGAGCACACGCCACGAGAAACGGCCGGGAAACAACGGCACCCGCCGCGTGGCGCCGCTCGCGGCGATTATGCTGCTCAGGGCAGCAGCATGCCGCGAATGGTGAAATACAGCAGCGCCCCCATCAGCGCCGAGGCCGGCACCGTGATGAGCCAGGCCGCCACAATGCGCATGAACAGGGAGCGCTTGACCAGTTCGCGCCGGTACAGTCTGCGCAGCCCCTTGCGCTCCTTCTTGGTGAGCAGTTCCGGCAGCGCGGCTTTGCGCTTCAGCTCCTTGAGCATGCGGCCCTTTTCGACAATCTCCGCAGCCTCAAAGCGCGTCAGGAACCCGTCGAGGGTCGCCGCATCCTGGCCGGCGTGGTGGTGCTTGATCTCCTCGATCATGGCCGCGTAGCTGGTCTTCAGGTATTCCCTCAGGAAGCCGACCCCGAACACCGCGCCCACGGCGATGTGAGTGGAACTCACCGGCAAGCCGAACTGGGTAGCGAAAATCACCGTAATGGCGGCGGCCATGGCAATGCAGAAGGCGCGGCTCTGATCGAGTTGCGTGATCTCGGAACCGACGGTACGAATGAGCCTTGGCCCGTACAGGGTCAATCCGGCCGCGATACCGAGCCCGCCGATCACCATCACCCAGAGCGGGATGGCGGCCTTGGTGGCTACCACGCCGCTCAGTATCGCGTCGCTGATCGCCGCCAGTGGCCCTACGGCGTTGGCGACGTCGTTGGCGCCATGGGCAAAACTGAGCATGGCGGCGGCGAAGATGAGCGGCACGGTAAAAAGACGATTGATACTGTCCTTGTTGTTCTCCAGAGCGTCTGCGCGCCGCGCGATCCTCGGTCTCACCAGCAGGTAGACGATGACTGCAACAACCAGACCGAGCAGCGTGGCCTGACCTAACTGCACCGCCCAGATTTTCTTCAGACCCTTGATGATCAGATAGGTGCTGAACGCCCAGGCCATGGCGGCCACCAGCAGCGGCACCACCCTGCGCGCCGCCCGCCGCATGTCTGCCTGGTAGGTCACGCTGCGTTTGACGAGATAAAGGAA
>CP070738.1:1880648-1884528 GCA_020347685.1 Gammaproteobacteria bacterium
TCAGCCTGCCGGAAATGGAGTGCACGGTAATCCCGCTGTCCGGAAACCCGGTGATACGCGCCTGGAACTGGGGAATGGAAACCACCACGCCACCGGGCGGCCGTTGAGCTGTACGGCTCAGCACTTGCTCAGACGGGCCGCGTCGGATCATATCCAGCCTCACTCGCTTGCATGATCGGAAATACCGCGACCGACCCGTAGCCGGTATATTCGCGGGCATTTTCCCGTTCCGGATGGTGTAAGCTTGATAGGGAGCACTGTTGCGCAGCTGCATCTTCCGCTGTAAGAAATGAAGAGGCTGTTCGTGACAATAACTGCCAGTGAAGACGCGAGGTCAATATGGCAAACGGTGAACGCGCCTCGGACGTGGCACTGCATTTTTCGGGCCGGGAAGAAGTCCGGGAAAACTCTTTCAGGCGGGTATGGACCCAGGAATTAAACGACGTGTTCGCCGACGTGGCCAGGTATTACGACCGCGCAAACTATGTCGCGAGCCTGGGGTTGTGGTACGTGTTCCGCAACAGCTTTCTCGCGACCATCAAACTGCACAGCGGTCAAGACCAGTTGGATGTCTGTGCCGGCACCAACGCGGTCGGCATTGCCATGCTGCGCAAGCAACCCGATCTCAACGTCTTCGCCATCGATCGCAGCGCGGCGATGCAGGAAGTCGGCCGCCAACGGGCGGCACGGGAAGGTTTGCATATCGAAAGCATCATCGGCGATGCGCACAAGCTGCCGTTCCCCGACAACCATTTCGATGTAGTTACGCTCCAATGGGCGTCCCGGCATCTGCGCGTCATGGAGCTGTATCAGGAGATCCGGCGGGTGCTGAAGCCGGGTGGATACTTTTATCAATGCGATATGCTGCGCCCCGGCACCCGGCTGGTCGAGCACCTGTATTACGCCTATCTCCGGGTCAGTTTGTCGGTGACGGCGGTGCTGTTTCAGAGCGGCGCGACGGTGCGCAACTACAAGAAATACTTTATCGACGCGCTGAGCCTGTTCTACTCGGCCGAGGAGCTGTCGCAACTGCTGCGGCATTTGGGCTATGAAAACGTTTCGAGCAAAACCCTGCTGGGCGGAATGGTCGGAATCCACAAGGCAATGAAGCCTTAGTTCCACCTTGCCGAGCGACAACCGTGGATAAGGTCCGTGTCTTGTGCGCCATGAGTGGTGCGATGATGCAGGAGTTCAGCACGCGCACCGCCGTGCGGCTGGGCGATTACACCCTGTTCAGGTTGATGCTGCCGCCATTCCAGGCGTTTCTCGATATCAATGTCAGGAAGGAAGTGGAGAAGAATCGTCTCGTGATCAGGCACGCCGGCGTTGCGCAGCGCGGGCGCCGCACCCCGCAGGAAGGCGATATCCAGTGGCTTCTGCAACAGGCGCGAGATATAGATCGGAAGTTTCTGCAGCAGGCGGCGCCGTTTCCCATCAACATTCACATCGAATACCGCGATATCGACCAGTTGCGCGCGCGCCGAATCGAGCGACTGCTCGAACTGGCCGGACAGCTTCTTTCGCAATGGGAGGTGACGCCGCGGTTTCGCACCGCGGTCGCCCGGCTGTATTCCCGCGCGGAGTTCGAATCCCTGTTGTGCGAAATACTGGAACTGTACTGTGCTGAAACCAGGATGCTGAGCCGTTCGGTGCACATTCCCCGGATATTCGACTCCGCCCGCGATTCGCTGGCTGAAACCGTTCACAGCGTCATGGTCCGCGTGGCCAGGGGCCTGGCCGGCGAACTCACGCATACGGTATACCGGCGTCCGCACTCATCTGCATAGCTGCTGTCCCCTTTTCTGGGCTCTTTTCTAGACGCCCCGGTGGGAATGGGTCAATCGGCTTGCCGTCTCCCGGCAGCGAATCCTTCGTAGGCGAGTGCGCCCGCGAATACCCCGACCGCGCCTATCAGGCCGACGAGCAGAACCGCAGGCAGGACGCCGGCGAACTCAATCACGAAGAACAGGTGGAACCACGTCCAGCTGTGTCCGAAAACACCAAAAGCAAAGAAGGCAACCCGCGCCAAAGCGTTGTCGAAAGGTAACCCTGCGCGCAGCACCACGAACATTCCTCCGACCCACACCCCGAGCCCGAATAGCAGCGCGATCTGCGGTAGCGTCACCGGAACGAGCAACAAATCCGTGGCCGAAGCCACGAGGTCGGCGACGAGCCTGGTTCCCACCTGCGTGAACCGCCACGAAGCCGAGGGCCACGAGAAGAACGGCCAGCCAGGGCTTCCACATCCCGCGCTCAGACCTCGGGACATCGCGTCCCGCCACCAGTCCAATCAGCAGCCCGGCCACCGCCAAGGCAATCAGATCCACGACGCTGTTCAAGAGTTCGGCCCGAAGTGTCGTCCCCAGAAACGCCCAGCCGGTGAGAAATCCAAACGACCACACGACACCGAGCGACGCTCCGAATGCCAAGCCTTTCACGCCGCCGCGTCCCGGCCAGCGCACCTGCACAATATTGAAAAACACCGCCATCATAATGAGCGCCACCGTGGCGTAGCACGCGATTGCCGGCTTGCGCATTCCGGCGCTAACGAACTCACTGCGTTGAAGATCGCGGATCAGGCTCTCGGGCGGAAAATAATCGAAGAAAACAAACCGGATCAGCCCCCAACCGGCGAGCGTCGTGATGATCGCGGCACCTGTGCGAACGATGTCCCGTTTTCTCTCTTTATCTAGCACTCAGCCTCTCCTGCGCCGATTGAGCCCGTAGCCGGCGAGGAAGATCAGAACAAAAATCGCAACGATCAGTGCCGTGGCCCAGGGACCGAAGACGGCAACGTGGGTTTGGAGACCGAACAACAGCCAGGCCCACGCTGACATGGCGATGTAGGTGCCGGCGAGCACGATCGACACTGTCAGCCAGGCAGGGAAACCAAGCAGGTAACCGATAGCGGCGCCAACCACCGGCCCGGTCATCCAGAAAGGGAACCAGACGAAGATAAACAGCCCGGCGATGCCGTAGCGACGCACCTTGTCGTGATGGCGCTCGGCGGCCTCGCGGGTGCGTTCGAGAAAGCGCTTCAGCCTGGGAAACACCACCAGCTTGCGCATGCTGAAAACGAACAGCGGATAGAACAACAACACCAGCACGCTCTCCACCCACATATTCACCGGCACCACGAGGGCGTGATCGTAACCACCGGCATACCCGATGGACATGGACACGGCCCGGCCGAAAATGATGTTGGTAAAGCTCATGACGCCGAACATGTGCAGGGCCTGTGGCGACCAGAACGCCACCACCCCCATGGCAATGAAACCGGCCAGCGCGACCGCTATACCCAGCCAGAGAATACGTCCCTCGGTCGTCCTGAACAGCTCGCGCCAGGCGGGCCGGGGCGAAGACTCAGGGCCGGATGCAGATTTTCTTTGCTCCCCTATCACGGGAACATTATAAGCGTCTTGAGGCTATCCGAGGCTGTTTCCGTCGTCATTGCGGGTGTAGCGATGCAATCGCCCCGACCCGGGAGATCTTCATGCGGGAGCGGCATCCGCGCCGTGGGCAAGCGGATTAACCGGGTATGACCATTGATGGGGACGGAATCGATTACCTATACGTGATAGCCGCACTGCTCGGTCCGGAAAGATGAATGAATTCGAAGTGCTGAAAGCTCGCCTCACCAGACTCCCCTTAGTGTAGTGCGTTACTCCATTTTGTGTAGTTGGATACTACACAAACGGGAGTATTTTCGCGGCCCCCTCTCCCCTAGGCTTGTTCCATCAGGCACGCGAACGCGTCCTGACGATTAGAGCCCCCCGTAACCAGGAGAACCGCCATGACGTACCAGGAAGCAAAACGGCTGTTCGTGCAGATCATGAGCGAGCTCGGCTATGCGGGCGGCTAGCCCGCACGCCTTCGCGCA
>CP070738.1:1884628-1896478 GCA_020347685.1 Gammaproteobacteria bacterium
CCGGGTGTGAACTTCCCGGTCAGATCGACCTTGCCGTCTCCCGATGCGGCTTGACCGCGAAACAGGATGATGCCCCCCGTTTCCGGTTCGGCGTGCAGACTGATGTCGCGCAGCGTAATGCCCTGTGTCGGCAGCGACACCGCGCCTTCCTTCAGGGCCAGGTCGAGGTCAATATCCGGTTCCTGCAGGGTGCCGCGCGCGGCCAGCTCAACAGCAAGGTCGCCCTTCACCTGATCAATCGCGGGAATCAGCGCCGGCAGGAAGCTCATGTCGGCCAGGCGCGCCGTAAGCGTTCCCTCGATGCGTTGCGAGGGCGGATCGAAAGCGCTCACAGGCAACTCCAGCCGTCCGCTCATGTGTCCCGTATCGCCCAGCTCGGCGCTGGTGGCGAGGCGCGCCACGCCTTCCTGCATGCTGCCGGTGATCTGGAAATCCCGGTAGTCGAAGCTGAGCTGTTCCTGGTTTGCGGCTTGATACAGCAGGGCGCCGCCGGCGCTGCTGAGTTCGAGTTCGGCTTGCGGTTTGCCGGCTTGGGTCTGTTGTGCCTGTGCCGTGAGCTGTAGCTCGCCACGGGTGCTCATGTCGTCCGGCAGAAACGGCTCCAGCAGTGTCAGGGGCAGGGCTTGCGCGCGCAGCTTCGCGTGCCAGCCGGCTTCGGCTGCCCAGGAACCTTCGACACAGGCGTGCCCCTCACTGCGGTTAGCCAGGCATAGCGCGGAGACCGCGGCACGCTGCGCCGAAAGTTGCAGCTGAGCCGGGTTTTCGAGCAGCCAGTCACCGCTCGGTGGCAGTGTCAGACTTGCTGCCGAAAGCAGCCCCTGCCAGCTGTGCGCCCTGTAACCGCCCGTGATCCGGCCGGAGAACTGCAATGCGTCCGCATCGATCGCGAGATTGACTTTATGGTTACTGGCAAGCCCTGTTCCCCTGATGTCCAGTTGCGAGACCTGTTGTCCGTCCAGCAGCAGGTCGAAAGCCTGCAGGTCGAGCCGCGAGGCCCTGCTGTCATCGGGACTCCAGTCGAGGACCAGCACCAGGCTTTCCGTCCGGTGTTGCTGGAAGGCAAGCTGGTTGCCCCGAACGTTCATGCTGATACCCGGGTTGTTGCGCGGGCCGGTCAGGTCTCCGCTCGCTGTCAGCGCGCCGCGGGAAGCGGGGTAGAGTGCGGCCAGATCCGGTGCCTCGAGGCTCCAGCGCAGTGCCCAGCGATCGGTGAGTTCTCCGCTGGCGAACAGGTGTGCGCCGGCTGCGTTGACGTCCAGTTCTGAGATGGCGAAGCCCTGGTGGTCGGCAGTCAGTTTGCCGCTGGCGCTGACCGGTTGCTGCGCCAGAGTCCCGGACAGTCGGGTCAGTTCGGTTTCGGCGCGGTAGCGATCCTGTTGACGCAATCCGTTGCCGCGCAGGGCGAAGTCCACCCGCCCGGGCCAGTCGGGCCAGTACAGGCCAGGATCGATGCCGGTCGCCTGGGTGGCGAAATGCCACTCCAGGTGGGGAGACCACTGCACCTGCAGGTTGCCGGCGATGACGCCCGCCAGGGTTTCGCCGCGCAGGCTCTGCACCTCCACCGCCTGGGCGTTGCCGGTGCCGGCAACGGACCACTGGCCGTCGGGAATGCGGTCACCGTTAATGCGGGCGTCCAGTTCGAACCCGTAGGCATCCAGCGAACCCTGGCTGCGCAGCGAGCCGTCCAGGGTCAGCGCCTCCCACTCCGGATCGAGCTTGGTGGTGTCGAGTTGCCCGATTTGCAGGGCAGCGTCCCAGCGTGGTTTGGCCAGCAGGTCCTCGACGCGCAGCCGGCCGGAGATGACGCCTGCCGGGGTCTCTCCGTGCAGGGTCTGCACATCGATGGTCTGCGGTGTTCCGGTGCCGCTGAGAGACCAGCTTCCCGCGGGAATCCGGGCGCCGCCGAGGCGTGTTTCGAGTTCAAACCGGTACTCGTCAAGCGAACCCTGGCTGCGCACGGAGCCCTGCAATGTCACCGGTTCCCAGTCCGGATTGATTGTCGTGGTATCGAACGGCTGAACCTGAAGGCTGGCATCCCAGGCCGGCTTGTCCAGCAGCGTGGTCAGGGTCGCGACCAGTTCGGTGCTGACCGGGGCCAGGGTGTGGTGTTGGAGCTGCAGGCGCTCCAGATTGCCGGATATTGCCAGCTCGCCGGTCAGCGTCGGGAATCCCTCTGCACCGAAAGAATAGTGGCCAGAGAGTGTCAGCGGATAGTTTGCCGCAGGTGTCACTTGGCCCTGCACGGCAAGCGAGACGCCGCTGGTTTTCGCTTCCAGCTGGTGCAGTGTAAGCGTCTGGCTATCGAAGCTCAGTGCGGTCCTGATATTGGCGGCGCTGAACAGTTCTGCTGCATCGGTGTCGCGGATGGTCAGCTGGTCCAGGCTTGCCTCGACTATTCTGATGGCCAAGGGCAGGCGGATGTCGGGTAGCGTAACAGGCTCAGTGGCAGGCGGTGGCGCTGCTTGAGGCGCTGCCGCAGTCACCACCCCGACGTTTCCAAGCTGCAGTACGGAAATCTGTAGCTCGCGTTCCAGCAGCTTTGCGGGTTGCCAGTCGATGGTGATCCGGGAGATGCGGAGCTGAAAACTCTCATCCTGGTAATCGAGGTCCGTGACAGTCAGCGGCCCTGCCAGGCGACCGTCGATGGCGCCGACCTCGAGTGTGACCGGCAGGACCGCCTGAAGCGCAGCCAGCGTCCAGCGCAGCCCGGTTTGGGTGTAGATCGTAAACGCCAGTAGCGCGGCGCCAAGCAATGACAGCAGCAGTAACGAGGCCAGCAGCCAGCGCAGCAGTTTCATAGCTCGGGTCCGAACACGATGTGCAGGCGCAGCTCGCTGTCTGGCTCGCTGATGCCCTTGGCCAGGTCGATGCGCAGCGGCCCTACCGGCGAGTACCAGCGGATGCCCACACCGACACCCTGTTCCAGGCCGATATCGTTCCAGTCGTCAAACGCGTTGCCGGTGTCGAAAAAAGCCGCGGCGCTCCATTTGTCCCTGAACATGTAGTCGAACTCGATGCTGCCCACCAGCTTTTGCTTGCCGCCGAGAATGTCACCCTCCGCATTGCGCGGGCTGAGGCGCTGGTAGCCGTAACCGCGCACGCTGTTGTCACCACCGGCGTAGTAACGCAGCGACAGGGGCAGGTCATCGAAGCCGTCGATCAGCGTGCCGGCAACTTCACCGCGCAGCAGTACCCGGCTCTTGCGGGTGAGCCCGTGGATCACCTTGGCGGTCAGTATCGGCTGGAAAAAGGATACATCGGAAACAAAGCCGTCGTGGCCGCCGCGCACTTCCAGGGAGAAGCGGTTGCCGGTGCGCTGGCCGTCCTTGAGGCGGCCCTTGATGCGCTCCACGATGGCACCGGGAACCAGCTGCAGCGTCTGTCCCTTGTCGGTGCCGATCTGGTAAGAGTCCTGGCGATAGGTCAGGTAGAGGGTCTCGACCCAGTTGGGTCGCGGGCTGATACGGCGGCTGACGCCCAGAATGGAAGTCTCTTCCTCACGGTCGCTGTCGGGATGATCGTTGATCAGTGATGCACTGATTTCCCACTGATCGGTGCGCGGATTCCGGAACGGTATAACGTAGCCCGCGGTCAGGTTTTCCTGCAGCTCGGAGAGGCGCAGCGTTGAGAAAAACCGGTGGCCGCGTCGGTTGATGCGGCGGTTTTTGTAGCCCACAGTGCCGCGCGCGCCGGTATCCGTGCCGTAGCCGACGCCGAAGCTGTAACGGTGGCGCTTTCCCGGGGTGGTCGCGACCTCGATGGGAACCTGGCGGCCATCGGTCTGGTCCAGTTGCGGTGACACCTCCACACGCGAAAAGTAGTCGCTGTCGAACAAGGCGTTTTGCAGTTCCAGCAGTTTTTCGCCCGCATAGGGTTCCCCGGTTTCGATGTCCGAATAGCGCTCCAGCAGGTCCCGGTTGATGACGAAATCACTAAAATTGACCTCCCCGAACTCATAGCGGATACCGCTGGCCAGCGTCAGATCGATGTCCGCGCGGTGTTTTTCCGGATACACGCGGATTCGGTGTTCGGCGAGGTTGGCCTTCAGATAGCCCCGGTTGAGGGCGGCGCGCAACAACCGTGTCTTGCCGTCCTCGTAGTGGCTGTGGACCAGGATATCGTCCTGCTGGAGCGGGAATCTGTCTATCAGCTCGGTCAGGACGGGATCATCGGCGCCTTCGCCGACAATGCTGATGTTCAGTGCGGCGACCCGCACGGGTTCGCCTGGCTCGACACGATAGGTGGCTTTCCAGCCCTGCTCCGTGGCGGTGAGCTCCGATTCGACCACTGGCTGGTAGTAGCCGAACGGCTGCAGCGCCGTCTGGATCTCCTTGCGCGCCAGCTTGTGGAGACGCAGGACGCGCGATTCTGTCAAGTCTGCTGCTTTTTTTTCCTGATCAATTGATAGCACCGCGAGAACATTTTCCCGCAGCGGTTTTTCCAGGCCGGACACGACGACTTCCACGCGTGCCTGATCGGCGGGCGCGCTGTTGCCGGGCCACGGCCAGGCGCATAGCAGCACAGCCAGGAACAACAGGCGTCTGGGATCAGGCAGGACCATAGGGAAGAGGTGGCTCCGGTCTCCGGGACGTTCGCGAAGCGGTCGCGTTTCAGTGTGGCTAGCATAATATTCGCCCAGCATAAGTCCATACCGTCTCTGAGTTTGGCGGGGCGGGGCTACCGTTGTCGCCCGTAGCGCCGGGCGCTCGGCGAGCGTGGCTGTGTACGGGCGATGTTGGTACAATAGGCGAGTTTACCGGTTTTCGGTCCGGAACATCCGAAACAGTCAATGGTGGCCCGTGTCGGTCCCCTCGCGACAATAAACTGTTAACCCGGTCAGGCCCGGAAGGGAGCAGCCGCAGCAGTGGACTTGGGCGCCGGGGTGTGGCTGGTACGGGTCGCCACCCTATCGACCAGCGATGCCCGGGTGCGGCTGCTGTATAATCACGCCTGAATCAGGAAATCCACCGGATCAGTCATGAGTTACCAGGTCCTGGCACGCAAGTGGCGGCCACGAAAATTCGCCGAGATGGTAGGGCAGGAGCACGTGCTGCGCGCCCTGATCAACGCGCTGGACAACGACCGCCTGCACCATGCTTACCTGTTCACCGGCACGCGCGGCGTGGGCAAGACCACGGTGGCAAGGATCTTTGCCAAATCGCTCAACTGCGAGTCGGGTGTCAGCGCGGAACCCTGCGGGCAGTGTTCCAGCTGTCAGGAAATCGATCAGGGGCGTTTCGTCGATCTGATCGAGGTCGATGCGGCATCGCGCACCAAGGTCGAGGACACCCGCGATCTGCTCGACAACGTGCAGTACGCGCCGACCCGGGGTCGCTACAAGGTGTATCTCATCGACGAAGTGCACATGCTGTCGGCGCACAGTTTCAATGCGCTGCTGAAAACCCTCGAAGAGCCGCCGCCGCACGTGAAGTTTCTGCTGGCGACCACCGATCCGCAGAAACTGCCGGCAACTGTCCTGTCGCGTTGTCTGCAGTTCAACCTCAAGCGCATGCCGCTGAGCCTGATCGTCGGCCATCTCGAACACCTGTTGGAGGCCGAAGGTATTGCTTCCGAACCGACCGCTTTGCGTCTGCTGGCACGGGCTGCCGACGGCAGCATGCGGGACGCGCTCAGCTTGCTGGATCAGGCTATTGCCTACGGCGGCGGCCGGGTTGACGAAACCGAGGTGCGCACCATGCTGGGCACCATCGAACACGGATACGTGGTGGAGCTGCTGCGCGCCCTGGCGGCGGCCGACGGTGCCGCCGTGCTGGAAACTGTCGAGCGACTCTCGCAGCAGACGCCGGACTATGAAGGTGTGCTGGCCGAGTTGCTGGGCTATCTGCAGCAGATAGCCATTGCGCAGGAGTTGCCCGCTGCGGTGGACGAACACCTGGATCAGCGCGAGGCGGTGCTGGAGCTGGCGCAACAGATGCAGGCCGAGGACGTGCAGCTGTACTACCAGATCGGTCTGATAGGGCGGCGCGACCTGCAACTGGCGCCTGATTTGCGTGGCGGGCTGGAGATGACCTTGTTGCGGATGCTGGCTTTTCGGCCGGCCTCTGTCGAGCAGTCGGTTACAGCGGTCGGGGCACCGCCAGCACAGGCCAAGAGTCCTGCGCCCCAGGCCGGGCGCGGGTCGGCGCCGCGGCCTTTGCAGTCCGCGCCCAGCCAGCCGGCGGGCAGTGAGGACTGGCGTGCGCTGATTGAGACCATGCAGCTCAGGGGCGTACTGCGCGAACTGGCGATGAACTGTGCCATCAGGGGGCAGGACGGCGATCGCTGGTCCCTGGTGCTCGATCCGGGCCACCAGCAACTGCTCAACAAGGAGCGTCAGCAGCGGCTGGAAAAGCAGCTGTGCGCCTGTGTGCAGCGCAGTATCCACCTGGAGATCGAGATCCAGGGTGGGCCCGAGAACACTCCGGCGCAACAGCAGCAGCAGGAGGCCGAATCGCGCCAGGCGGCGGCCGTTAATGCCATTGAATCGGACCCCAACGTACAGGCTATCCAGAAAGCCTTCGATGCGACCGTGCATACAGAGTCGATTCGTCCCCTGGACAGCCAGTGATACTTTGACCGAGGTAAATCGAGTATGAAAGGTGGACTTGGAAACCTGATGAAACAGGCCCAGCAGATGCAGGCCAATATGCAGAAGGCCCAGGAAGAGATCGCCAGCCTGGAAGTAACCGGTGAATCCGGTGGCGGCATGGTCAAGGTAACCATGACCGGTCGCCACGAAGCGCGCCGGGTCGAAATCGATCCGAGCCTGCTGAGTGACGACAAGGAAATGCTGGAGGACCTTGTGGCTGCGGCCATCAACGATGCGGCCCACAAGGTGGAAGCCGTCACCCAGGAACGCATGGCCGGGATGACGTCCGGCCTCAACCTGCCGGCCGGTTTCAAATTACCTTTTTAGCAATCCCGTGTCGCCGCTGATACGCCAGTTGATGGATGCATTGCGCTGCCTGCCCGGTGTGGGAAACAAAACCGCGCAGCGCATGGCGTATCACCTGCTGGAGCGCGACAGGGAGGGCGGACGGCAGCTGGCGCAGGTGCTGGCGAGAGCCATGCAGGAAGTGGGACGCTGCCGCGACTGTCGCACCCTGTGTGAGAGCGAGCGCTGCGCGCTGTGCGCCAACGAGGGACGCGATGCCGCGACGCTGTGTGTTGTGGAGACACCGGTGGACGTGGAGGTGCTGGAACAGGCCACCGATTTCCGCGGGCGCTATTTCGTGTTGATGGGGCATTTGTCGCCGCTGGACGGTATCGGTCCCGAGCAACTGGGGCTCGACCAGCTCGAGACCCGGTTCGCAAGCGGCGAGCTGAAAGAAGTCATTCTGGCCACCAATACCACGGTGGAAGGCGAAGCCACGGCCCAGTACATCAGCGATCTGGCGCACCAGCACGGTATCCGCGCCACGCGCATCGCACACGGCGTGCCGATGGGCGGTGAACTCGAATATATCGACAGTGGCACTTTGTCCCATGCGTTTGCCGGGCGACATGATCTTTCCTGAGATTTCGTCGCAGAAAATATTTACCGCTAAAGACACGAAGGGCACAAAAGGACAATCGATTATTGCCCTGACTTGGTCGTGTTTCCTTCGCGGCCTTTGCGTCCTTAGCGGTTAATCAACGATGCAGTTGGTGAGACGCACGGGCGTCGCTTGCTACCGCGGCGCGAGTTTACAGGCCGATCGTCTCCTGTTCCCGCTGTGCGCTGCGATCATCCGCCTGACGTGCCTTGTCGATGGCGCGCACCAAACGTGTGTGTTCGGCTTCTGCCATGCCGCTGCGCAGGTAGTGTTCCGCGGCGTGCAGCACCTCCAGCAGAAGGCTGTTCTGGTAGTTACAGTTGAGTAACGCCTTGCCCACGAAGTCAGTGTCCTGGCCTGATTCGCGCAGCCGCTTGGCCTCGTTCAGTGCCCTCTCCAGTTCCTGTTCGGTCGGTTTGCCCATAGCCTCTCCTTTCTCGGGGGTATCCTGCGATTTGCCTGCCCCGGGATGTCGTCACCGCCGACCCGTAGCTGAACCCACCGTTCCCTGTGTCGGGCACCGGTTTTGAGGCGAAATCGCGGAGTCTCTGCAACGTACTGAATTGGATCAGGAAAC
Organism: Gammaproteobacteria bacterium; assembly: GCA_020347685.1. Lineage (GTDB taxonomy): Bacteria > Pseudomonadota > Gammaproteobacteria > DSM-19610 > DSM-19610 > Thiogranum. The sequence goes on from CP070738.1 coordinate 1,892,741, forward strand.
GACCGGCGCTTGGGGCGCTATTGTGACGTTTTTTTGTCGCGGTGCAAGTGCGTGTTTTTTATGTAAACTTTCGCTTTGTGCCGCCGTTCTGGTGGATCGGATAGAAAGGATTGGTTGACGAAAATGGATATCGTCAGATTGCCGGTAGCGCCGCCGCCGCGTCCGGCAAGCTCTTCATCGAGGCACGTGCAACAGCCCCACGCGGTGGAGGGTGGCGGCCGCTCTGGGGTATCCGGCGATCGTGCGCGCGCGCCTGGCGCCTTCGAACCCATTGTCCAAGGTGAACTGCTGGAGCGGGAGGGGACGACGCGCTACCAGTCGACCCGCGCCTTTCTCATCGAGCGCAGCGTGGAACGCGCGCAGCCCGCAGAGCGGCAACCCGCATCCCTGTATCAGACCCGTCCCGCCATTGCGCGCTACCTGAATCACAGCCGCCCCGAATCCGTCCCGGAGCTGACCCGGGGCCGCTCGGTCAATCTGATCGTGTGACGCGCGCCCGCGTTTGCTCGCGGCGTCGCCGGACGTTAGGCTTGCGCAGGAGCGCAAGCGATACGCAGGTTTCCACACCGGGGGTTCCCATGACCGATTGTCTGTTCTGCAAAATGGTGTCGGGCGAGATAGCCCCTGACAAGGTTTTCGAAGACGACGATGTGCTGGCATTTCGCGATATCAGTCCGCAGGCCCCCACGCATGTGCTGGTGGTCCCGAAGCGTCACGTTGCGACTCTCAACGAGCTGGACGGCGAGAGCGCGGGTCTGGTAGGGAAGATGGTGCTGGCGGCGGCCGAGGTGGCCAGGCGCGAGGGCTTTGCCGAGCAGGGCTACCGTACCATCATGAACTGCAATGCAGATGGCGGTCAGACAGTGTTTCACATTCACTTACACCTGCTGGGCGGTCGGGTTATGGGCTGGCCACCCGGATGACGGAAGCGGCGGCCTGCGGGCCGCGAATCGATCACTCGTGGCGGCTCATGGTTTCCACCAGCGCCTGGTAATTTTCCAGACGCTGCTGGCTGATCGCACCATCGCGTGCCGCGGCCTGGACAGCGCATCCTGGCTCCTTGAGGTGCCGGCAGTTATGAAATCGGCAGTGTCCCAGATACGGCCGAAACTCGACAAAACCGCGCGCCAGTTCCTCGACCGGCACCGGACACAGCGAAAAGTCGCGTACACCCGGGGAATCTATCAGGTTGCCACCGTCGGGTAGATGGTACAGCTGTGCCGCGGTGGTGGTGTGGCGGCCCAGGCCAGTAACCTGTGACAGGGCGCCCACGCGCACCTCGAGATCCGGCACCAGGGCTCCGACCAGCGATGATTTGCCTACGCCGGATTGGCCGACCAGGATGCTGGTGTGGGGTCTGAGCTGCCTGTGCAGATCTTTCAGTCCGTCTGTGGTGCGTGTACTGGTAAACAGCAGTGCGTAGCCGATTTGCCGGTAAATCGCCAGGCGCTGTTCCAGCCTGGACCGGCTTTCAGCATCGAGCAGGTCCAGTTTGTTCACCACGATCACCGGTGTGGCGCCCATCAGTTCCGCCGCAACCAGGTAGCGGTCCAGCATGCCGGGTTCAAAGCTTGGCTTGCTGGCGAGCACCACCACGACCTGGTCCAGGTTCGCCGCGACCGGACGGCCGCGGTTGTTGCGGTCGGGGCGCACCAGTGTCGTTTTGCGCTCCAGCACCCGGGTAATGACGCCTTCACGCGCGTTGCTGCCGGGCTGCCACATGACTCTGTCGCCGCAAACGGTTCGGGGCAGGTTCCTGCGCGTCGCGCAGCGTATCGGGTCGCCGGATTCGGCCTCTACCAGGCTGATCTGCCCATAGTGTGCCAGCACCAGACCCGGCTGGCTGCTGGAATCATCGGCTTCTCTGGCGGGGCGTTTCTGGTGGCGGAGGGTTCCCACGCGGACTCAGTCCGATGGCGGAACCAGCAGGTCGATCCTGGCCGCACAGATGAAATCGTTTTCCGACAGCCCCCCCACCGAGTGGGTGCTGAAGTTCACCGCACAGCGGTTGTAGCCCACCTCCAGGTCCGGGTGATGATCTTCCTGGTGCGCTATCCAGGCCAGCGCATTCACGAAGGCAATGGTCTGGTAATAGTTTTTGAAACGGAAACTGCGGCGGATATGCTGAGTGTCGTCGTCTGCCGACCAGTCGCCGTGAAGTTGCTGCATCAGTTCTCGTACAGCCTCTGCGTTCAGTCGCGTGGTATCGCGCTGGCAGTGTCGGTCGAGCAGCGGAATGGCGGCCATTGACGTGTTACTCGAACTTGTAGAACGTGGTGTTCAGGTATTCAACGACGTCGCTGACGTCCTCGTCAAACCACTGGGCCCCGGCACTGAGCTGACAGCGTTGCACCTGTTTTGCGAGAGCTTCGCTGTTCTTGATGAAACGGTTGTCCCGGCTGTACACGCCGGTATCGTGGCATTTCATGCAGTGCTCGTCGTGCAGAGTCTTGCCGCGCGCCGCATCGGCAACAACGGCGGGGCTTGTGGCAACCATTACCCCGAGCAGTATCAGTCGTTTCATGGTGAACCTCCTACATGGTCATTTTAGACGACAGGTGCGCTACCCGTACCGGAGCAGGGGGGTGCGAGTCGTGGAAAGCCGAATACAACGGATCAGGCGTCAGGGTACTCGCGTTTTCCTTGTACATCTTTACCAGTGCCCGCACCAGATCAGCCGCGCTGGCCTGCTCGGCCGCATAGTCATCGGCTTCGAACTCGTGTTTGCGCGAGAACCAGGAAGTCAGCGGTTGCAGAAATACCGTGAAAATCGGCGCAACCATCAGGAACAGCAACAGGGCGAGATGGTTGGAAGGTTGCTGGACGCCGAGCCCCTGATAGAACCAGGTCTGTGCACTCAGCCAGCCCAGCAAGGCGAGGCCGGCCAGACTTATCAGCATCATGGTCGCGATGCGTTTCTGTACATGTCTGCGCTTGAAGTGGCCCAGTTCGTGCGCCAGCACCGCTTCGATTTCAGCTGCTTCGAGGGTGTTCAGCAGGGTGTCGAAGAACACGATGCGCTTGTTCTTGCCCAGGCCGGTGAAATAGGCATTGCCATGACCGCTGCGTCGCGAGCCGTCCATGACGAAAATGCCCTGGCTCCTGAAACCGCAGCGATCCAGCAACGACTGGATGCGTTGCCGCAGGCCTTGGTTCTCGAGCGGCGTGAACTTGTTGAACAGCGGAGCGATAAGCGCCGGATATGCCCACAGCATCAGCAGGCTGAAGCTGGCCCACAACAGCCACAGATACAGCCACCACAGGCGGCCGGATTCCTGCATCAGCCACAGCGCAGCCCAGGCCAGTGGAATACCCAGTACCAGCATCAACAGCGTCTGCTTGAACAGGTCGCCGACGAAGGTTGCGACGGTGGTGCGGTTGAAGCCGAAACGCTGCTCGATCACGAACGTGTGATAGACGGAGAACGGCAGTTCCAGCATGCCGATGATCAGGAAGGTGCTGACCAGTACGGCGACACCGCTCGGAACTGTATCCCAGGCCAGCCGTTGCCAGCTGTCGTCGAGCCATTGCAGACCGCCACCCAGCGTCCAGCCGAGCAGCAGCAGCGCGCTGTAAATCAGTTCCAGTCGACCCTGGCGCGCGTTGGCCAGCGTATAGTCGGCGGCTTTCTGATGATCGGCGAGTGCGATGCGATCGGCGAAGGCCTGGGGTACATTGGCGCGATGCTCGCTGACGTGACGGATCTGCCGCTGTGCCAGCCACAGCTTGAGCGCCAGA
>CP070738.1:1896578-1903854 GCA_020347685.1 Gammaproteobacteria bacterium
GGCCATTGTCGACATCTCGCTGCCGGACGGAAACGGCCTTGACCTGGTCAAACGCATGCGCGCGCGCGCGCCGCATATGCGGGTCCTGGTTGCCTCGATGCACGATGAAGACCTGCTCGCCGAACGCGCCCTGCGCGCCGGAGCGATGGGCTATATCAACAAGCAGGAAGCCGCAGAGCAGGTGATCGGGGCCATACGCCAGATACTGAAAGGCAGAATCTACGTGAGTGAGGGTGTCACGGAACGGCTGCTGCGCGGTGTCGCAGACCATGGTGGCGATCTCCAACACTCTCCGGTCGAATTCCTTTCCAATCGCGAGCTGGAAGTGTTCGATCTCATCGGTCGCGGCCTGGGCACGGGCGACATCGCCGAGCGGCTGCACCTCAGCGTCAAGACCATCGAGACCTACCGGGCCAACATCAAGAAGAAACTCAGATTGAAGACGGCCGCCGAGCTGTCGCGCAGCGCCATACAGTGGTCGCTGGAGGGCCACTGACCCGCCTCCCGGCGCATGCGCGGCCATGTCCAGCGATGAGCACAATCCGTTACCCGAGCGGGGCGAGCGCCAGAGGGATTCGGCGTCTGGGGCGGACCCCGCAACCACGGCTGACGAGCTGCGCCGTCTGAACGAAGCGCTGGAGCAACGCAGCGCGGAGCTGGAACGGCGCGAGCGCGAATTCCGTACCCTGGCCGACAACGTACCGGCGTTGTTTTCCTACCTCGATGCCGACCAGCGCTACCGCTATGTCAACCGGCGCTACGAAAAACACTGGGGGCAGCCGGCGGCCGAGATCGTCGGCAAGACAGCGGCACAGTTGCTCGGGGAGCAGGGCTACGCGGCGGCACGCCCGCACATCGAGCGGGTGCTGTCGGGTGAACAGGTCACCTACCAGGCCGAGTTTCAGTTCGCCGACGGTCCGCACACCATGCAGGTCAGTTACGTTCCGGATGTGGACGAGCGCGGCAAGGTGCACGGTTTCTTCACACTGGTGGACGACATCACGTCGCTCACGCGGGCCGAACATGGCCTGCGGGAACGCGAGTGCCGGCTGCGCGCCATCATGGATACGGCGCCGGATGCCGTGATCACCATCGATCACCAGGGTATCATCAAGAATTTCAACCGCGCGGCGGAAACCATGTTCGGTTATGCCGCCGCCGAGGCGGTCGGCACCAACGTGCGCTTGTTAATGCCGGCGCCCTATTGCGACGAACACGATGACTACCTGGCCCGCTATCACCGCACCGGCGAGCGGCACATGATCGGCCAGCGTCGCGAGCTGCGCGGGCGTCGCAAAGATGGTTCGGAGTTCCCGCTCGAGGTGACGGTCACCGAGGTCGACGACGCCGGGCTGTTCGTCGGCATTACGCGCGACCTCAGCGCCCAGCGGCGGCTGGAGAAAGAGGTGGCGCGGGCCAGCACGTTCGAGCAGGAGCGCATCGGGCAGGAGATTCACGATGGCCTGGGCCAGAAACTGACCGCCCTGTCGATGATGGCGGCGAGTCTGAAACGCGACCTTGCCAGACAAAACGTGCCCGAGAGCACGACCCTGAACGAACTGATCGAGCACCTGCGCCAGGCCACCGAGGAGGCGCGTGCCCTGTCGCGCGGCCTGGCCCCGGTGCCGCTGACCGAACAGGGACTCGCGGCGGCACTGCACCGGCTGGCCGAAGACATGCAGGCAGCCACCGGGATTGCCTGCCGTTTCGAGAGCGATCCCCGTTACCCCGTCGAAGTGCGGAATCGCACCACGGCCATGCAGCTGTACCGCATCGTCCAGGAAGCGGTGCACAACGCCATCAAGCACGGCAAGCCGCGCAACATCACCATCCGCCTGGCGAGCACCGGCCGCTTTGCGGAACTGCAGGTCAGCGACGACGGCACGGGCTTCAGAGCCGATAACGACGGCGGGGAAGGATTCGGGCTGCGCATCATGCGTTATCGCGCCGCCATTGTCGGCGCGGAACTGAGCATCGAATCCACACCCGAGTCGGGAACCCTGGTGCGCTGCAAACTTTCCCCCCTGGATTTGCAGCGCGAGGGTGCCAACGACGAGGAAGAATAACGCCGCGCCAGCCCCTGAGCCCCAGCCCCGCAGCTGAAGTCCACCACGCCTGCTGCCGCTAGCTGTTTCATCCGCCGGGATTTTTTGCCCGGCACAGGTTGTCTTTCTGGTGACATGTGCTCGAAAAGGTCTTTATTGTTGTGCGTTGTGTGCGCCCGCTGCCAACCCTGTTGAAACTGCTGCTGCCGTGCGTGGCGCTGCTGCTGTGGCTGCCGGCGCAGGCGGCGGCGCCGGTGTCGCCGGACAGCTTTGAGGGCGGCTGGAGCGCCTATGAGCGGGGCGATTTCGCGCAGGCCGCCCAGCTGTGGCGACCGCTGGCCGAGGGCGGCCACGTCAACGCCCAGATCAACCTGGCGGTGATGTACGAGCACGGCTACGGTGTGGACCGGGATCTGCAGACGGCCGCCACCTGGTACCTGGCCGCAGCCCGCCAGGACAGCGCTATCGGGCAGTACAACCTGGGTCTGTTCCTGGCAGAACACAGCGGCGCCATCCCCGCCGAGCAGGACGCGCTCTACTGGCTGGGCAAAGCCGCTGACCAGGGCTTTGCCGATGCGCAGTTCCAGGTCGGCCTGATGTATGCGAAGGGCATGGCGGGTGAGGCGCGCGTCGCCGCTGCACCGGCCTGGCTATACCAGGCGGGGCTTGCTTATCTGTCCGACCGTGACACCGCCGGCGTCGACTCCGCGGTGGCCGCACTGCACCGTGTCGACGCCGGCACGCCGCTGGCGCGTGACCTGGAGGCGCGCCTGGCGGGCTGGTCCGAGCCGGCCGCAGAGGCCGAGACCTCGACTTCCGTCTCGCGCACCGCAACCGGCACCGCCTGGCCGATCGCCGCCGGGTTCGCGGTCACCAACCATCACATCGTTGCCGGCAAGGAGTCGCTGGTGCTGGTCGATCATCGTGGCAGGGAAATCCCGGCGCGCGTGATCAGCAGCGACGCGGCTAACGACATTGCGCTGCTGGCGGTGGACAACCCCGAACAACTGCCGCCCGCCCTGCCGATCGCCACCGCCGGCGCGCGGCTCGGCGCCAGCGTGTTTACCATCGGTTTTCCGCGTGTCGATGTCATGGGCACCACGCCCAAGCTCAGCCTCGGCATCATCAGCAGTGTCAACGGCATGTACGACGACCCGGCCAGCTACCAGATTTCGGTACCCATTCAGCCGGGCAACAGCGGCGGGCCGCTGGTCAACATGCGCGGCGAAGTGGTCGGGCTGGTTACCTCCATGCTGGGACGGGTGAATGCCGCCGGTGGTGAGGCGCAGCCGTTCGCAAACATCAGCTACGCGCTGAAAGTCGATCGGGTCATGGCACTGCTGCTGGAGGCGCCGCGGCCGGCGCGTTCGATCGCCGAACTGGCCCGCGGCGGGAAGGATCTCGAGGACCTGGCGCAGAAAATCCAGGGCTCGGTGATGATGGTGAGAGCGGAATAAGCCAGGGTGGAGACGTCCCTGTCCCCATGGAACCTGGTATTGCGCCGGCTATCCGCTAGATCTTGACGCCCAGCGTTTCCAGCGTAAGGATGGTCAGACCACCGCGCGGCAAGCCCTTGTCCTGCTGAAAGGCATCCACCGCACGCAGGGTCGCACCGCCCATGACACCGTCCGCGGGGCCGGGCTTGTAGCCGGCCTTGTCCAGCGCTTCCTGCAGCCGCACGATCACGTCCCGGGTCATGTTGGTTTCACACAGCACCTGGCGCCACTCCAGCCGCTCGTCGCTGACCTTGCTGCGCTTGGTAACCATCTTGAACTCGGCCGGGATCTTGGTGCGCTTTTCCTCGGCCTTGGCCACCAGCTTGCGTACCTTCACCGTCTCGACCACGGCGGGCACTTCTTCTTTGACAAAGCTCGCCGGAGTCTTGACCACACGCTTCTTCACCGTCTCGAACTTGGCCGGAATCTCGGACAGGCAGATCTGGTTGCCGGTGGGTTCGCCGACGGGCTTGGTCTCCTCGTGGGTCGCCACCCAGGAGAAGGCGGCATCCGATACCTTGATGCGCAGCGCGACCTGCTTGTGCTCGGCCGGAATCGGGGTGCGCTTTTCCTGCGGCGGGGTCACCAGCTTCTCGACCTTGACGGTCTTGTACACCGCGGGGATCACCTCTTCGCGGGTCGTGGCCGGTGTCTTGACCACCTGCTTTTCGATGGTCTTGTACTTGGCCGGCACCTCGACCAGACACATCACCTCACCGGTCGTGTTGTCGATTTTCTCGATCACGCCGCCGCCCTTTTTCCAGATCGTCTTGGCGGGTTCGACCAGCACCTCCGTGGTCATGGTCTCGTAGGTGGCGGGGACCTCGACGATCTTCTTCGACGCTTCTTTCACCAGCACCTTCTCTTCCACCACCTCGTAGGTGGCCGGGATGGTCTCGACCTTTTCGGCCGCCTGCTTGACCAGCACCTCTTTCATTTCGGTCTTGTACTGGGCCGGCTGGTAGTATTCCTTGAAACACATGCCCGGCTCGGCTTCATTGATGGGCACTCCGCCTGCCTTGGCCGCGCTCAGCAGGGCAGGGCTCACGGGCAGGGCCTTCTTGCCCATGCTGGTGATCCACTGCCGCTGGCTGGGGCTCACTTCAACCTTCTCGGTAACTTCTTCGTATACCGCCGGCACCGGAACCAGTTTGCTCTGTGCCGGGGTGATGGTGACTTTCTCTTCCACCCATTCGTACTTGGCGGGGATGGTGTCGATCTTCTCCGCCGCTTCGCGTACCAGCACTTTCTCTTCCTTGGTTTCGTACTGCGCCGGCACCATTACTTTGGCATAGCACTGGCCTGGCTTGGCGGGCGGCAGCGTGTTGGTGTTGTCGACCGGCTCGGCCACCGTGGTGAAACCGGGCATCATTAGTCCTGCCGACAGCATCAACGTAGAAAACTTGATTCGCATGGAACTCCCCCTTCGGAATGGGCATCTGATTTACGTTGGCATAGTGGCAGGAAACCGCTTGTTATGTACCCGCGCCATCCAACTCCGCGCCCGAGCATAAGAACTTGAGCGCGGCATTTCAAATGTCGTCATATGCCAACAGTGCCGGCCGTTGCACTATCAGATCACGCCGTGCCGCGTAAACACCCGCTTAAGCACGAAAACGGTTCGAGTGTGTCGAGCCGCGCGCGCATTCAACAGTCCGATGGTGGCGTAACGGCGTGCGCTGCCCGGGCCTTCATTGCGCGCCCGGTAAATCGCCCTTTATCCAGCCCTTGCTTACACCAGGTCGTGTTGGAAACATTCAGGATGCAGGTGGACTCCTGCGCCGGCATTCGGTTGTCGTTCAGGAAGCCAGTGTCGTGTAGCCGGGCGGATAACGGTTGAACAGCTGGTCACCCAAGGCCTCGCACAGGGCGACACTCTCGGCGACGAACATCACCGCCACGCCGTCCTCGGCACAGCGCACCACCACGCCGCGCTGGGTATGGGTATCCCTCCCGGTTGCATCGAACAGGAAGTCGATTTCGATCACATCGTGCAGGTGCAGGCCGGTCTGCGGCGCCTCGATGAACACACCCATGGAGTCGATGTCCCGGGTCTGGAAACAGCCCAGGCTGAAGCCGTTCAGCCGCAGCTCGACGTCCATGTGTATTTTCGTGCGAGTGTCGAACCGGTAATGCATGCGTAACCTCCCAGAAAGACGATTTTGGCGTTCCAGTCAGGGCGGACCCCGAATGGACGCGTTCTTGTTGTGCGGCGAGCAGCCGGATTTCAGACAAGCATGGCAGAGATTTCAGAGTCAGCCATAGGGGATTCCCCTAGATCGGCCTGCCCGGTCCCGGCAACCGGGCCCTGCGTATTTACTCTCGGCTCGGCGGGTGTAGAATAGAGAACAAAGGGAGAACAAATCAAGTGCCGCCATGAAACTGACCCGACGCCAACAGGAAATCTACGAATATCTGCGCGACAACGCCGACGCTTTCGATCACCCGCCCAGCTATGACGAGCTGTGCCGGGTGCTGGGCCTGAGCTCGCGCGGTTCGCTGCACAAGCACATCCAGGCGCTCATCCAGGCCGGGGTGGTGGAGCCCATGGACGGGATGCACCGCGGCATCCGCCTGGCCGAGCCGGGGCCGGCAGAGGAGGGCATTCCGTTTCTGGGAACCATTGCCGCCGGCCGTCCCATCGAAGCGCTGCCACAACCCGAATACATGCAGGTGCCGCCGGAGCTGCTGGGTAACCGGCCCAGCTACGTGCTGCGGGTACGCGGTGATTCGATGATCGAGGAAGGCATCCTCGACGGCGACTACGTGGTGATCGAGCAGCGCGACAGCGCCGCGAACCACGAAATCGTGGTGGCCCTGATCGGCAACGAAGAAGCCACCCTGAAACGTATCGAGCAGCAACCCGGCAAGGTCATCCTGCACCCCGCCAACGCCGCGATGTCACCCATGGTATACGCCCCCGGCGAAGTGAAGATCCAGGGCGTGCTGGTGGGCCTGCTGCGCAGCTACCGCTGAACTTATTCAACCGGTGAAATGCCGGCGCCTGAAATACCGGCGGGACACTCGTCGAACATGCCGTAGCCGAGGCCCTTGAGCGTGCTCGCCATGTCATTGAGGTCTTCGGCGGCTTCCAGCCGGGGGCGGAAATGTTCCAGCCCGCCGAAATCGGCGCAGCCGGTGACCAGCGGGCGCAGGCTTTCGAAGTCCTCGACCCGGGTGAAATCAACCGAATAACCGGGCGCAGCCGCTGCGACGTGCGTCTTGATCGCTGCAATGCCGGCGCCCGAGATACCCTCCGGACATTCATTGAACATGCCCAGCCCGATTGCGGAGAGGGTGGGGCGCATATCCTCGAGATTGGCGATGGATTCCATCTTGCTTCGGTACAGCTCCATGGCATCGAAATCGGCACAACCCCTGACCAGCGGGCGAATGCTTTCCAGGTTATCCACGCGCGAGAAATCCACGGTGTAATCGGTCGCAAGGGCCGCACTGCTCAGCATGGGCAGCGCAATCGCCAGCAGGTGTTTCCTGTTCATATTCTGTCCTCCGGGATTCGTGCGTCTGAGCGCAGGCGCCATCAGGGCGCCGCGCGCCGCCGCATGGCAGGCATGGCCCCGCAGAGAATAACGCGGATTCCGAGGTATCACTACTTAGACCGACTGTTTATCGCCATGCTCGGGGCCGTTTTGACAATTCTCAATGCTGCGGATCCGAGGTGGTGTTATCCGGATTTAAACGGTATATGGCTCAAGTGAGATAAATCGGCAGGCA
>CP070738.1:1903954-1911712 GCA_020347685.1 Gammaproteobacteria bacterium
GCGAAAATGGAGATCAGGGAGCCACCGAACGCCAGTCCGACCAGTGGGTGCAGCGTGTCCTCAACGCCCATCATCTGCAGAATCGCGTAGTAACCGGCCACGCCCAGCAGCCCCAGTCCCACCACCAGCATCCCGGTGATGGCGCCGCCGCGGAAAGCGATCTGCATGGCTGCATTGAGGCCGGAGTCGGCCGCCTGGGCGGTGCGCACGTTGGAACGCACCGAGATATTCATGCCGATGTAGCCGGCCAGCCCCGAGAACACCGCGCCGATGGCAAAACCGATGGCAGTGGCCCAGCCGATGAAGATACCGACCAGGACAAGCAGCACCAGGCCGACGATGCCGATGGTGGTGTACTGCCGGTTGAGGTAGGCCATGGCGCCTTCCTGGATGGCGGCGGCGATCTCCTGCATGCGTTCGCTGCCCGCCGGCTTGCCGAGGATCCATTTGACCGACACCCCCCCGTAGACCAGGGCTGCGGCCGCACACAGTAAGGCGAATAGTATCTCCACAGACATAATATTAGTGCTCCCTAATATTGGTTATTCAGGCTGAATTTTGCCCGCATCTGCGCGGACTGCGTTGACATATATCAAGGTCCGGTGAATTTTGTACCGGCTTTGAAACCGAAAATCTGTTCCAGATCGAGTTCCCGAATCAGTTGATCCACTGCTTCCTGCCCGTGCTCCCGCTGCACCTCGGCCAAAACCAGGCGGGCGCCGTTGCGGTTGTAACCGCCGCCCATACTGGCCTGGACGCCGAGGTATTCGCGTGCTTTTTCCAGTGTCATTTCAGTCTCCTGGAAAACAAAAAGGGGCGCTCGAGGCGCCCCGCCGTCAGCAGTTACTTGAGTTTGAAATCGGTCAGTTTCTTGTTGACCGCCACGTTCTTGAGCTGCACGTATTTCGGCATGCCGTCCTTGCCATAGGGCGGGTAGTCCTCACCGCGCATCAGCGGCTCCAGGTAGTCGCGGCATTTCTTGGTGATGCCGAAGCCGTCCTTGCTTATGAAGGTCTTGGGCATCATTTTCTCGACATTGGCTACCCGGGACAGTCTGGCCTCGCCGACTTTCCACCGGTAAGGGCTGTTGGAGGTGCGCACGATGGTGGGCATGACCGAGTTCTTGCCGGCCAGCGCCAGTTCCACCGCCGCCTTGCCCATGGCGTAGGCCTGCTCGACGTCGCTCTTGGAGGCGATGTGGCGCGCGGCGCGCTGCAGGTAGTCGGCCACCGCCCAGTGGTACTTGTAGCCCAGCTTGTCGCGGATCATGTTGGCGATCACCGGCGCCACGCCGCCCAGCTGGGCATGGCCGAACGCATCCTTGAGACCCTGGTCGGCGAGGAACTTGCCGGAACGGTCGTGCACGCCCTCGGACACCACGATCGAGCAGTAACCGAACTTGTTGACTTTGTCCTTTACCGCCTTGAGGAACTTGGCCTGGTTGAACACCACTTCCGGGAACAGGATGACGATGGGCAGCTCGGTGTCTTCGGTGGAGGCCATGCCGCCGGCAGCCGCGATCCAGCCCGCGTGACGTCCCATGACCTCGAGCACGAAGATCTTGGTCGAGGTCTTGGCCATCGAGGCGACGTCGAAACTGGCTTCGCGGGTGGACACGGCGATGTACTTTGCGACCGAGCCGAAACCCGGGCAGTTGTCGGTGATCGGCAGGTCATTGTCGACCGTCTTGGGTACGTGGATGGCCTGGATGGGATAGCCCAGGCTCTTCGACAGCTGCGATACCTTCAGGCAGGTATCCGCGGAGTCACCGCCGCCGTTGTAGAAGAAGTAACCGATGTTGTGGGCCTCGAACACCTCGATCAGGCGCTCGTACTCGCGCCGGTTGGCTTCCAGGCTCTTCATCTTGTAGCGACAGGAACCGAATGCGCCGGACGGGGTATGGCGCAGCGCGGCAATGGCGGCGGCCGACTCCTTGCTGGTGTCGATCAGATCTTCGGTCAGGGCCCCGATGATACCGTTACGGCCGGCCAGTACTTTACCGATTCTGTCCTTGTTCTTGCGCGCGGTCTCGATTACGCCGCAGGCGCTGGCGTTGATGACGGCGGTGACGCCGCCTGACTGCGCGTAGAACGCGTTCTTCTTTCCTGTGGATTTCGCCATCAGACTGGTACTCCTACTGGTTGATAAGGGCCTGGCAACCGGCCCTAGTTCCGTTGAATCAATTCGCGTCCTGCCCGGCGTGTTCCCGGGCATGGTGGTCGGCCTGTACCTGCAGCAGCGACACGACGCATTCCGAAAGGTCGTCGTATTCCTCCACCCCGGTGCCGTACATCTGGTGCAGCCGGTAGAAGAACTGGCAGCGGTAGCGTCTGTCACCGGTCTTGCACACGATGAAATGGCAGTCGCCGTCTTCCCAGTAAACGGTCGGGCAGGGCACCAGCTGTGTGGAACCCTTGTCCAGGCGCAACTCGCTTTCCGCCAGCTGGATGTCGCGCGGCGTGCCATAGCGTTCTGTCAGGGTGGAGTTGATAATCCACATCTCGCTGTCGGAAAAGTCGGGAATGCTGCTCATGCTGGTACCCGTGGTCCCTTGCAGGTTCGAAAAAAGGCGCCCAATGATAGAGCAAAAAGCAATGGAATTCAGGTGCTTTGTTTGACTTGAGCCTAACGCAGGCGGTAGCTTAATCACTGGGCTCGGCCACAGCTAGACAAAATATTGAATATCCCTATGAAAAAAGCTTGAATGGGGGGCTTTCCCGGATGTCGCGAGATGGCCGGGAAATTTTAATAATATCAATGACAAAGCGAGTGTAGTAACGCCATGAGGATCGTTCTTCTCGGAGCCCCCGGGTGCGGAAAGGGCACACAGGGTCACCGTCTGTCCAAGCACTACAAAATCCCGGAAATCTCCACCGGTGACCTGCTGCGCGAGGCGGTCGCCGCGGGCACCCCCCTGGGGCGGGCCGCCAAGGCCGTCATGGACGCCGGGCAACTGGTTTCCGACGAAATTGTCCTGGGCGTCATCCGCGAACGGCTGATGCGCTCCGATGCGCGCAAGGGGTTTGTCCTGGATGGTTATCCGCGTAACGCGGTGCAGGCCGAACAGCTCGACGAGCTGCTCGATCAGCTCGGTCAGCCCATTGACCTGGCGGTGCTGATCGATGTGGACGTCGATCGGATCATGCAGCGGCTGTTGGGTCGGCGCAGCTGCCTGAGCTGTGGTGCTTCCTACAATATTTTCTTCGCTCCCCCGAAAATGGACGACCGCTGCGATGAATGTGGTGGACGGCTCAAGCAGCGTTCTGACGACAACGAGGAGATCATCGGTAACCGTTTGCGCACTTACGAGATGCAGACTTCGCCGGTTATCGAGCGTTACCGGGAGCAGGGCCGTCTGCGCGTGGTGCAGGGTACCGGCGATATCGAGGATGTGTTCAAGGCCGTCGTCAAGGTGATCGAGGAGGCGCGGCCGTCTTTCCACAGCCGGGATCGCTCTGCGGCGATCCGCCGCGCCGTGGTGCGCAAGTTGCTCGAACAGCGCGAAGTGGAGGTGCAGCCGGAGCAGACCGCGCCGCAACTGCAGGGTGAAGAGACGACACCGCCAGCGTCGAAGCAAAAGGCTGCGGCCGGCACCACGCGTGTCGCTACCGGGAGGGCGCCCGCCGCAGCGAAAAAGAAAGCCGCTGCCAAAAAGAAGATGGCGGTGAAAAAGAAAGCCGCTCAGAAGAAGAAAACTTCGGTGACAAAGAAAACCGCTGCCCAAAAGAAGGTGGTAGTGAAAAAGAAAGTCGCTGCGAAGAAGAAGGTGACGGTGAAAAAGAAAGTCGTTGCCAAGAATAAGGTGCCGCTGAAGAAGAAAGCCGCCGTCAAGAAGAAAGTGGCTGCAAAGAAGAAACCGGTATCAGGGGCGACGGCGAAAAAGAAGGTTGCTGCGAGGAAAGCCCGTCCGGCAAAGCCGGCAAGCAAGAAGGCGCCGGCGAGGAAGAAAGCTGCGACCCGCAAGGTGGTGGCGAAAAAGAAAGCCGGGAAAAAAGCGGTCAAGAAACGCTAGGGAAGCGGTTCAATTCGTCGTTGCGTCCAGAGTGCACGAGTGACCTTGAGGTCACAAACGAGAAGCGCGGTGCGGTGAATGCGGCGCCGCTTAAGAGCCCGATTGATCGCCCAGGTTACCCGTCACAAGCGGTCTGCCTGCATCACATCTCTCCGGCCAGCCCCGGTATGCCGCGGCCCAGATCCAGGGGCAGGTCATCGAGGAAACCGTGCGCTATCTCCTCCCCCGGCAGCCAGGCGCTGCGGCGGTTCCCCAGCACAATTTCGTAGCAGCCCAGCTGGCCCCAGCCGGCGGCGGTTTGCTGGCTGGCCAGCATGAATTCCCAGTGGCGGGTCAGTTTTTCACCGAACTGGCGGTTGATGGCGGCGCGATGGCGGCAGAAGCGCTGCCCCCAGCTCTCGAGGTTTTTCTGCCAATGCGCCGAACAGTCTTCCAGCTGCAATATGCGCAGGCCGGTACATTCCAGCGCGGCGCCCAGATCGGACAGCAGGGGCAGGGCGTGCCAGGACGGTAACTGGTTCTGCAGCCAGCGGTTACTGAGCGTGACACCCCTGCTGCGACCGCTCATCTGCAGCCAGGCAAAACCGTCGTCGCGCAGCAGGTTGCCCAGGCGCCGGAACAGCGCCGCATAGCCCGAGGGTGGGCAATGTTCCAGCAGCCCCCCGGCCAGGATGCGGTCGAAGGGGCCGCGGCAGTGTTTGAGGCTGCCGGCGCGCGCGTGCACCCGGCCCTGCAGGCCACGACGGCGCGCTTCCGCCTGCAGGTGATAGAGCTGCTCCGGGGTCTTGCAGAAGGCGGTTACCCTGAGATTTGCGTGCTGCGCAACGAACAGCGTCAGCGCGCCCCAGCCGGCGTCCAGATCCAGAACGCGCTGACCGCTTTCGAGCCGCAGTTTGGCAATCAGTCTCCGGCACTGGGTGCGCTGGGCCTGTTCCAGGGTGACGCCGGGTTCCGAGAACCAGCCGCACGCCTGGAACAGGTCCTCGCCGAGGCAGGCCCGGGATGCGGCCAGGCTGATATCCTGCCAGCGCGGCTGAAGATTCCGGCTGCGGGTGCGCGAAACGCGCGCCAGCAGCCGCCGTACCAGCGGACGATTGTGTAACAGTCCGGGTTTCGCTATTTTGGGCAGCAGAGTCTGGACCAGCCTGGGCAACTGGCGCGTGTCCATGTCCCAGTCACCGCGCACATAGCTGGCGCCGAGATTGAATTCAGGATGTTTTACAATGGCTGGCAGTGCTTCCGGTTTGTGCACATGCCATTCGACCAGCGGGCCACCATGTCCGATACAATACAGCGTATCATCAGGCTGATAGATCTTCAGCTGGATGTTTTTTGCGCGTTCTTCTAGCGTGCTCAAGTCCATGCAGGTTGACCTGACAGTTATCGTTATTCTCCAGACGCTATCTCGTCTAAACCATAGTCCGGCGCTCAGGGCTTGTAAAGGAGACGTTGCAGGCACATGAAAGCCGACCCCACAGCCGGCTGGGCGACCTCCTGGTTGCAGCAATGCCTGTTGCGGCGGGCGCCTCAGGATGATCCGTACTCGCCGCTGGTACTCGCCGCCGCGCTGCTGGCCTACGCGCTGGTGGATGTGATGCAGGCGCGCACCGCGTCCGGCTGGTCGGTGTCGCTTGGCATGAGCGTCACCGACACCCTGATCGTGATAGTGTTCACCTGGCTGGTGCTGTTGGTTGCCAAGCAGCCGGCACGCCTGGTGCAGACACTGACGGCGCTGGCGGGCACCGGTGCCCTGCTGGGCTTGCTGGGCATGCCGCTGATGCTGCACGCCAGCCGTGTGCAGCAGAGCGGCGACCCGGGCGCGGCGCTGGTGATGGGATGGCTGGTACTGCTGATATGGAATGTTACCGTGCAGGCACATATTTTTCGCCACGCCTTGTCGAGCCGCTACGGTATCGGCCTGCTGGTGGCGGGCCTGCATACCGTCGTGGCGATCGTATTGCTGGATTATTTTTTCCCACCGGCGGTGGGATGAAAGGGAAGCGGGTGCAATGAAAATTCACATACTGGGGGTGTGCGGGACCTTTATGGGTGGCGTGGCGATTCTGGCGCGCGAAGCCGGTTTCGAGGTCCAGGGTTCGGATGCCAACGTGTATCCACCCATGAGTACCCAGCTCGAAGAGCAGGGTATCCAGCTGATGCAGGGGTATCGCGCCGAACACCTCGATCCGGCGCCCGACCAGGTGGTGATCGGCAATGCCATGAGCCGGGGTAACCCGGCGGTCGAATACATTCTGGACCAGGGACTGCGCTACACCTCGGGGCCCCAGTGGCTGGCCGAGCACCTGTTACAGGAGCGCTGGGTGCTGGCGGTCGCGGGCACCCACGGCAAGACCACCACGGCCAGCATGCTGGCGTGGATTCTGGAAGCCGCCGGGTTGAAACCGGGTTTCCTGATCGGCGGGGTGCCCAATAATTTCGGTGTCTCGGCGCGTCTGGGCGAGGCACCGTTTTTCGTCGTGGAAGCGGACGAATACGATACGGCGTTTTTCGACAAGCGTTCCAAGTTCGTGCACTACCGACCGCGCACCCTGGTGCTGAACAATCTCGAGTTCGATCATGCGGATATTTTTACCGACCTGGCGGCCATCCAACGCCAGTTTCATCACCTGATCCGCACCGTGCCCGGGAGCGGCCGACTGCTGGTGAACGCCAATGATGCCAATCTATCGGATGTGCTCGATATGGGCTGCTGGACACCGGTGGAGACGGTTTCCGTGGGCACTTTTCCGGGCCAGTGGCAGGCGCGTGCGCTGACCGAGGACGGCAGCCGCTTCGCGGTGCTGCTGGACGGCAACAGCCAGGGCGAAGTGGCCTGGAATCAACTCGGCGCCCACAACATGCACAATGCACTGTCGGCGATCGCCGCGGCCCGGCATGCGGGCGTGCCGGTGGCCCGCGCCATCGAGGCGCTGTGCGCCTTCAGCGGCGTGAAACGGCGCCTGGAGGTGCGCGGCGAGGTCAATGGCATAAGGGTATACGACGATTTCGCCCACCACCCGACGGCCATTGCCACGACCCTGCGCGGGCTGCGCGACAACCGGCGCGACTCGCGGCTGCTGGCGGTGTTGGAGCCGCGTTCCAACACCATGCGCATGGGGGTGCACCGCGGCGAGCTCGCCGCCTCGCTCGCCGAGGCGGACGCCGTCTGGCTGTATCAGCCCGGCGAGCTGGACTGGGACCTGCGCGAGGTCGCCGCGACACTGATCCGGCCGGCGCTGGTGGCCGCAGACATAGACGAACTGGTGGCCGCGGTCGTCGACTATGCGCGCCCGGGTGACCGGGTTGTGGTGATGAGCAACGGCGGGTTCGGCGGCATACACGGCAAGTTGCTGGACAAGCTGCAGTCGCTGAAAACGCAGGACGTTGGGGTCAACAAGGCTTAGCTAGCCAGGGAAAACAGGGAAAAGCGATTATTGGCCACGGAAGACACGGAAAGCACGGAAATTTTATGTTTTCGGCAGCAGCAGCGTTGTCATGGCATGTGTCAGTGTACGCAAGGCCGGTGGCAGGTTGGGCTTAATAGTGCTTAGCCACGGAAGACACAGAATCTCTTCCCGTTTGATCGGGCGAACGTCCACGTTTTGCTGGTCGGCGGTTCCGCTATGCAGTAACCAGTCTGTGAGCAGATCGAGTCAGCTGAACTGAACAAATCGACAGATGCCAGGGCAAGGCCGCTGGGACCCGGAAATAAAATTTCCGCGCTTTCCGTGTCTTCCGTGGCTAAA
>CP070738.1:1911812-1915980 GCA_020347685.1 Gammaproteobacteria bacterium
GGCGGCGCTGCTGTCGATGCGCCTGCCGCGTGGCATGAGTGTCGAGGTGGGCGATGAGCGCGCAATGTGAAGTCACTGCAAAAAAGGCTGCGGGCGTACCGCTGGGCTGGTTCGAACGCTATCTGACCCTTTGGGTGTTGCTGTGCATAGTAGCGGGGATTGCGCTCGGGCACGGGCTGCCCGAAGCCTTTCAGGTGATCGGCCGCATGGAGATCGCGCAGGTCAACCTGCCGGTGGCGGTACTGATCTGGCTGATGATCATACCCATGCTGCTGAAAATCGATTTCCACGCCCTGCGCCGGGTCAGCGAGCACTGGCGCGGTATCGCTGTCACCCTGTTCGTCAACTGGGCGGTAAAACCCTTTTCCATGGCGCTGCTGGCCTGGCTGTTCATCCGCGGACTGTTCGCAGACTGGCTGCCCGCGGAGCAGATCGATTCCTATATCGCCGGGCTGATCCTGCTGGCCGCGGCGCCCTGCACGGCGATGGTGTTCGTGTGGAGTCACCTGAGCCAGGGCGAGCCGCATTTCACGCTCACCCAGGTGGCACTCAACGACATCATCATGATTTTCGCCTTTGCGCCCATTGTCGGGCTGCTGCTGGGGCTGTCGTCCATCGCGGTGCCCTGGGGCACGCTGTTTCTCTCGGTGCTGCTGTACATTGTGATCCCGGTGCTGATTTCCCAGCTGTGGCGCCGCGCGCTGCTGCGCGGGGAGCAGGGGACCGCACGGCTGGCGCGGCTCATCCGGTCGCTGCATCCCTGGTCGCTGCTGGCGCTGCTCTCGACCCTGGTGCTGCTGTTCGCCTTCCAGGGCGACCAGATCATCGCCCAGCCACTGGTCATCCTGCTGCTCGCCGTGCCGATTCTGCTACAGGTGTTCTTCAACTCGGGCCTGGCCTATCTGCTCAATCGCCGGGTGCGCTCCCCACACTGCGTGGCCGGACCCTCGGCGCTGATCGGCGCCAGCAATTTCTTCGAACTGGCAGTGGCGACCGCCATTGTGTTGTTCGGTTTCGATTCCGGCGCCGCGCTGGCGACGGTGGTGGGTGTGCTGATCGAGGTGCCGGTGATGCTGGCCGCGGTGCGGGTGGTGAATGCCACACGCGGCTGGTACGAGCGGGCCCCCGGCGTGGTGCCGCACGAACAGTGCTGCCCGCCGGCGGCCTGATGCGAACCGAGCCGGTTTTAGCCAACCCGGCGGACGGTTGCCTGCGCGCCCGGTCGGAGAGTTTCCCGAGGGGGCAAGGCGGATCTGGTCACCGGACTGAGGCCGAAAACGGCGCCCTGAAGCGCTGTCAGCCATTGAAAGACCACCCGGCCGACACTATCTTTAAGTAAGGAAAGGGCGCAAGCTCAAGCAGACAATGATTGGGGAACAGGAGAACTACCATGGCGAAACAGAGCAAGAAGCAAGAAGGTAAACTCCAGAAGGTCGAACCGGCACGGGTGGTTACGCCGTTCGAGGACATGGAGCGGTTTTTCGACAACGTTTTCTCGCGCGGCTGGCTGCGTCCGTTCGGCTGGGAACGCCCGCGCTGGGGTGAAATGATGTCGGCGTTCGAGGAGCGTATGCCCAAGGTGGATGTCATCGACCGCGAAGAGGAAGTCGTGGTGCGCGCCGAGGTGCCGGGTGTGAGCAAGGACGACCTGGACGTAACCGTTTCGGACAATACGGTCACCATCCGCGGCGAGACCAGGCACGAAGAGAAAGAGGAAAAGGGCGACTATTACCGTTCCGAGATGACGCGCGGCTCGTTCGCACGCACGGTGTTGCTGCCGAGCGATGTGGATGCGGACCAGGCGAAGGCGAAGTTCAGCGACGGTGTGCTGGAACTGACCCTGCCCAAGGTCGAGAAAGCGAAGAAAAAGACGGTCAAGATCGACTAGGCGTCGTTTTGGATCGGGCTAAGGGGCTGGACAGACCGATCGCAACGCCGGGCCAGCTACCAGGTGTTCTAGCGCGTCAACGCGTGTGCGCTTGAAACCCTTTTAGTCCGAGTCTTTCCATATGCCGATACAGCGTTGCCGGAGAAACGCCGAGCAGCTGGGCCGCAGCTTCGCGGTTACCGTCCACAGTTTCCAGCACAGATGTTACGTGGTGGAATTCGAACTTGCGCACTGCATCCTTAAGCGCCAGAGGAGTGTGTTGTTCGCGCTCCATGATGTCCGCTGGAAGATCCGATGCCTGTATTGTCTCGTCCTCACAGAGGAGTACCGCTCTTTCAAGAACGTTGGAAAGCTCGCGAACATTACCCTTTCGCCACTCGTGCGATATCAGACACTTCAGTGCCTCTTCGTCAATGAGCCTTATCGGGATGCCCATCTCGTTACAGTGCTCACGGATGAAATGGTTAACAAGCAGGGGAATGTCTTCCGGGCGTTCGCGAAGTGACGGTATGTGGATTTCGACTACATTGAGTCGCATCAGAAGGTCATGGCGGAATGCCCCTTCCGTAACCATCTTGTCGAGATCCCGGTGTGTGGCGGCCACCACTCGCGTGTTGACGTGAATCGGCCTGTCACTGCCCACCGGCAGGATCTCCTTCTCTTCAAGTGCCCGCAACAGTTTCGGCTGTACGTGTATCGGGAGATCGCCGATTTCGTCCAGAAACAGCGTGCCATCGGCTGCGGCCCGAAAAGCACCTTCTCGCGCACGGTCCGCACCCGTGAATGCGCCGCGTCGATGCCCGAACAGGTAGTTTTCCACCAGAGTATCGGGGATGGCAGCGACGTTGAGGGGGATGTACGCCGCATCGCGATTCGGCGATAGATTATGAATTGCGCGTGCAACGAGTTCCTTGCCGGTGCCGCTTTCGCCGGTAACCAGGATATTGCTGGCTGATTGGGCCACCTTTCGCACCATTTGCAGCAGATCTGCCATGATCCTGCTCCGCGACACGATGTTCAGCGGGTTATGTCGCCGCTGTATTTCCTGGCGAAGAACGGTGTTCTGGCGAACCAGGCCCCGGTATTTTGCGATATTGTTTATTCTTTCCGACAACTCGTCGAGAGAGATTGGCTTGACCAGATAGTCATGGGCGCCCCTGCGGAATGCTTCGACGGCAGACTCGGTCGAGCTGTAGGCGGTCATGACCAGGGTTACCGCGAACGGAGCCAGCCTGGTTATCTCCTGAAGGAGATCGAGTCCACTGCCATCGCCGAGGCGCATATCGGTCAAAACGATGTCGAAGGACTCCATGTCGAGCAGGCTCATCGCTTCCTGCCTGGAGTCAGTTTGTCTTACGTTGTGCCCCAGTCCAGCGAGGTATCTGGCAAGGTTGCTGCGTAATGTTTCCTCGTCCTCAACGATCAGAATGTTCTCCGCCATTTACTTGATCCTCCTTGTTCGAACCTGCTGTGGGTGGGAATTCCAGCGTAATCCGGGTGCCCTGACCCGGCTTACTCTGGATGTCGAGCCGCCCCCCAGCGGCCCGCATGATGTCGACACAAAGGGGTAAGCCGAGTCCGGTACCCCCGTGTTCTTCCTTGGTCGTGTACAGTGTGTGTGTGGCGTCCCTCACCAGCGCATCGTTCATGCCGATCCCCGTGTCACTTAAGGTGAGCTGGACGCTGCCGGAAGCCGTACGCTTCCCCTCGACTGACAGCTTCCCGCCCTTGGGCATTGCATCGAACGCATTGACAATCAGATTGAGAAGCAGCAGTAAAATATCGTCTTCGCTTATCAGGACGGACGGGAGCGTATCCGTTAGATCGACGTGAATGGAAATGTTTTTTGCGCGTGGATCGTGCTCCAGCAGCCGCAAGGCGTCGTGCACAGCCTGCGCAAGAGCGATATTTTCTACCCGCCCGGTGCGTCGGCGCGCAAAGTTCAGGACGTCACGAAGGATGCGCGAGATCCGATCCACATGTTTGTCGAGGACCGAAAGCGACTCACGGATGCGATCGCTATCAGTTTCACGGCGCATTAACTGCAGTTCGCTCGACAACGATGCCAGTGGGTTTCCGAGATCATGGGCGAAGCCCGCTGCGAGCATGCCCAGAGCCGCCATTTTTTCCTGATGCTGATGGCGCATGTCGTTTTCGATTCGCTTTGTGACGTCGCGCGCAATCTCGATAACCATCTCGGTAACGCCATCGGCGGAGCAAACGGGATAGGTGTCAATGGCCAGTAGTGACTGGCACTGAACACCGCCGCGGATCAGTCTA
>CP070738.1:1916080-1931042 GCA_020347685.1 Gammaproteobacteria bacterium
GAAGGCGGGTCCCCAGTCGACATAGACATAACGGTCATCCGGCTGACGTTGTCCGTCATCGGTACTGACCAGCACCAGGGTCTCGTCGAACAGGTGTTCGACGTGCAGACCGGGACTGTGCTGCGGCGTGTACATCAACCCGATGTCCAGGGTGCCCTCCACCAGCCGTCGCATCAGGTCTTCCTCGAAACCGATTTCGCTGCGGATGGAAATATCCGGCGCGGTCTGCCGCATGCTGCCTACCCACTTGGGCAGGAAACCCTCCCACAGGGCGATGCGCGCGCCGACTGTGATGCTGGCGCGAAAGCGGCTCGGCAGACCGACGTCGTGACGCGCCTGCTCGAGCGTCAGGACAAGATTCTTGGCATGACGCAGGAAGCGCCGGCCCGCCGGAGTCAGCGCCGCGCCGGCCCGATTGCGCACGAACAGTTTGTTCCCGAGGTAGGTCTCCAACGTCTGGATGCGGGCGCTGACAGTCGACTGGGTGACATACAGCCGGCTGGCCGCCTCGACAAAACTGCCATTGGCGGCAACCGCCAGAAACGTCCTGACATGTTCAATGTCCACGGACTTTAATATCGCTATTT
This sequence comes from Gammaproteobacteria bacterium, assembly GCA_020347685.1. Taxonomy (GTDB): domain Bacteria; phylum Pseudomonadota; class Gammaproteobacteria; order DSM-19610; family DSM-19610; genus Thiogranum. The sequence goes on from CP070738.1 coordinate 1,916,668, forward strand.
TCGATATTAAAGTCCAATAAATATCGTTTGCCTTTTATTAACTGTTGCTTATATTTTGTTACCACAGTCGCAGCCGAGCCGGCTGCTCGACCAGCCACCGGTAGCGGCGGCAAACGAACCGGGTAATACCGCCACACGGCTGAGCGGGAGGTGAAGAGATGATTACCGTCAAGGTCTGCATGAAGTTCACCCGGGAACCGCTGAAGCGTAGCCCCGTGGTCCTGCAGCTCGACGCTGACGGCCGCGAGACCGCACCGGTGCCGACCGACCGCGCCGGCGTGGCACGCTTCGACCTGGACCCGGCGAGCGGCAAGGTGCTGGTATCGGGTATCGAGCGCTACCACGGACGCCTGGACGAGGAGATTCGCATCGAACTGTGGTCGATCACCGAGGCCAGCAACGACTCCAGGGGCACGCCCGGGCAGTTTCCGGCGGGCAGCAATGCCTATCCGGGGATGGCCACCCGCAGTCTGATGGTCGACGGTCAGGAGATCGTCACCGACAGCGAGGGCTACCTGGTGGACCCCGCCGACTGGTCAGAAGGATTCGCCCGAAGCCAGGCGCGTCGCGAGGGACTCACCCTCAACGCTGAGCACTGGGAGCTGATACGCTATCAACGCGCCTACTATGCGCAGCACGGCGCACAGGCGAGCGTGCGCGACATGATCCGGCATTTCCGCCGCATCTGGGGCGCGGACAGGGGCAGCAATCGCTACCTGCACCGCTTGTTTCCACGCGGCGGCCCACAGAAACAGGGCAACCGCCTGGCGGGGCTGCTGCGCACCAAAGGCGAGCACTGAGGGAAAACTTAAAAGAGGTCAGAGCCGTTGCGCCCTTTTTCTGACCCTTACTCCTCGTAGTCACTGCCGAGGTCGACTCCCATTTCTTCCGCCACGGCAAGCCAGTAGGGTTCGGCTGCGCAGGAACAGCAGTCGCACCACACCGCGATGCCGTCGTGCATGCTCTTGGACCTGCGCGCCGGCGCCTCGGCGGCCGGCCTGCCAGGTTCGTCGCTGCCGAGAGAATGGTCACGCGAATCCACCATGAGTTGCGCCCTCCACTCGTCGGTCCGGATGACGTTGCCCGGGTATCCGCGGCGACGGTCGACGGCGAAACCCGGTGGGTAAGTTATCTATAGCAGCCTTACACCGATTCAGCGACCGCGGCGCGGGCCCGTTATCGCGCGCGCCGGGACGGCGGGTGCGAAGCGCGTACCGTAGCGCCCCGCCTTCCGGCCCCGCGCCCTCAGGACGCGGCCGTCGGGCACCTCCCGCAGCTGCTATAGTCTAGGAAAGCTTCAGGCCTGGCTGTCGCGGCCACAGGAGGCGGGCGGATGAGTCGTATTCAGGTATTCGCGTTGGGGTTTGTCAGCGCGCTGCTGTTGATAGTCGCGCTGCGCGGCATGAGCGATAGCACGCCCGGCGATACGGGACTGCTGATTCCGGCGCTCGCCCCGCAGCAGCTGGACGGCGAACCGGCGCCCGGCATGTTTCTGGTCGCGACGCGCGATCTGATGGATCCCTGGTTCGGACAATCGGTGGTGCTGCTGCTGGACCACGATGACGGCGGCAGTCTCGGTCTGATCGTCAACCGCCGCTTTCAGGCCACGCTGTCCGACGCGATTCCCGACCTCGAGCAACCGGAGGCCGACAGGCACCCGGTGTTTTTCGGCGGCCCGCTCGGCTCCCACCAGGTGTTCATGCTGTTGCGCAACGACAAACCGGTACCGCAGACACGGCATATTGCGGCGGATATCTATTTCAGCGCCGAGCGCGAGGTGCTCGACCACGCACTGCAGAAACAGACCCCGGGTAACGAACTGCATTTCTACATCGGCTACGCCAGCTGGATGTCTGGTCAGCTGGCACACGAACTGGCGCGCGGCAGCTGGCACCTGGTTACCGGCAACGCCGAGGTGGTATTCGAGGATGGCGCCGAAGCCCTGTGGGACCAGCTGATCGATGAACTGGAACCGCCCGGCATCGAGGTCAGGTTCGATGCACCCGGACAGTTGCTCGCAGCGCTAACGGACAACCATCGGGATTCTGTCCCGGCCATCGTGTCGCGGGTCAATCCCGCCCGGCCTTGAGCAGCTCCCAGTATTTTTCATATACCGTGATGGCGTCGCCGACATCGGTCTGGAATTCGGCGTTTTTCAGATCCGCATCGATGGGATACACGGTGCGGTTGGAGCGCACCTCCTCGTCCAGCAATGTGACCGCCTCGGCGTTGGGCGAAGCGTAGCCGATCTCTTCGCTGATCAGCCTGCCGATCTCGGGGCGCAGCAGGAAGTCAATGAACAGGTGCGCGTTGTCTACGTTACGCGCGGTCTTCGGGATCACCAGGTTATCCATCCACAGAGCGACGCCCTCCTCCGGGTAGATGTACACGATGGCCGCATTCTCTTCCTGGGCGACATAGGCCTCGCCGTTCCAGATCATGCCGGCATCGGTCTCTCCTTCCAGGTAGGGCATGCGCGGTGCCTCGGAGTTGAACACCCGCACGTTGGGCATCAGGTCCTTGAGCTTTTCATAGGCCGCCTCGAGGTGCGCCGCATCGGTGTCGTTGCCCGAGTAGCCGAGCACGCGCAGACCGACATGAAAAACTTCGCGCATGTCGTTGGTCATCATCAGCCGGTCCTTGAATTCCGGCTTCCACAGATCCGCCCATTTGCTGAGCGCGTCGGGCTTGACCGTATCGGTGTTGACCGCGATGCCGGTGCTGCCCCACAGGTAGGGGACGCTGTACTGGTTGTCGGGATCGAACGGCTGGTTGACCAGCTTGGTATCGAGATACTTGAAATTCTTCAGCCGGCTCTTGTCGATCGGGGCCAGCAGGCCCTCGCGGCGCATCTTGCTGACGTAATAGGTCGATGGCACGGCGACATCGTAGCTGTTCTTGTCGTCCACCAGCCTGAGTTTGGCGTACATCGCCTCGTTGCTGTCGAAAGTGGCATACACGACCTCGATGCCGGTCTCGTCCTCAAACTGCTCCAGCACCGCCTCCGGCATGTACTCGGACCAGTTGTAGACATACAGCACCTTGTCGGCGGCGGTTGCAGCCGTCGCGCACAAACCGAGCAGCCACACCCGCAGTGCGGTTCGAAGCAGTTTCATGGTTTTCCGACTCCTCTTGCTTACTTTCTGGCGAGAAAATACTGCGACGCCAGCAGGGCCAGCAGCGACAGCATCAGCAATACCGTGGCGAGCGCATTGACCTCCGGTTTGACGCCCAAGCGTACCATGGAATAGATACGCAACGGCAGCACTTCGAAGGTTGGGCCGGTGACGAAAATGCTCACCACCACGTCGTCAAGCGACAGCGTGAAACCCAGCAGCCAGCCGGCCATTACGGCCGGAAAAATAATCGGCACCAGAACGGTGCGCAGCATCTGCCACTCGCTGGCACCGAGGTCGCGCGCCGCCTCGATGATCTGGGCATTGAAACCGCTCAGCCGTGCGTACACGGTCACCACCACGAACGGCAGACAGAAGGTCACGTGCGCCAGCAGCAGCGACAGGTAACCCAGCTTTACGCCCAGCAGAATGAACAGCACCAGCAGCGAGATCGCCAGCACGATGTCGGGAGACATCATCACTACGAACAGCATGCCGTTGAGCAGGCGCTTGCCGCGAAACCGGTAGCGGTGCAGCGCGATCGCCGTGAGTGTGCCGATCAGGGTGGACAGCGTGGCCGCAGTGGTGGCCAGCAACAGCGAGTTGGCAGCGGCCTGGATCAGCGCGTCGTTGTCCCACAGCCGGGCGTACCACTCCAGACTCAGTCCCTGCCAGCGGTAGGGGTTGCGCGATGCATTGAAGGAAAACACCACCAGCACCGCGATGGGCAGGTACAGCAGCAGGTACACCAGGCCGAGGTAGCCGTGCTTAAGCCAGCGCATCGTCGGCGCTCCGCCTGCGCACCATGCGGGCACTGAGATAATAGGCGTACAGCAGCAGCGCCATGGCCAGGGTCAGCAGGATGCTGGCGGCGGCCCCGAACGGCCAGTCGCGCGCGTCCAGAAACTGGTTCTTGATGACGTTGCCGATCAGCAGGTGCCGGGCGCCGCCCAGCACATCGGCGACATAGAACATCCCCACCGCCGGGATCAGCACCAGCAGGCAGCCGGCCAGCACGCCCGGCATGGTCAGCGGCAGCACCACGTAGCGAAACGTGCGCCAGCGCTCGGCGCCCAGGTCGCTGGACACTTCCAGCAGGTCTTCGCGCAACTGTTCGAACACCGCGTACAGCGGCAGAATCATGAACGGCAGCAGCACGTATACCAGTCCGGCGATCACCGCTCCCTCGGTGTACAGCATGCGCAGCGGCGCGTCGACGATGCCCAGGCCGAGCAGCGCCTGGTTGGTCAGCCCGTTAGTAGCCAGCAGCAGCTTCATGGCATAGGTGCGCACCAGCGAGTTGGTCCAGAACGGCAGGATCACCAGGAAGATCAGCAGCGGTTTGACCCGCGCCGGCAACCGGCTCACCGCATAGGCGAACGGGTAGCCGATCAGCAGGCACACCAGGGTAGTGGTCACGGCCATGCCCAGCGAGTCCAGGAACACGCCCGCGTACACAGGGTCGAGCAGGCGCGCGTAACTCTCCAGCGATGCTTCCGGGCGCACGAAGTGTACATCGTCGCGCACCAGGAAGCTGGCCACGATCACCAGCAGGTTGGGCAGAAACACGAACAGCAGCATCCAGGCCCAGATCAGGGCCACAACAGCGGTTCTAAACGGCGCGCGCAGTTTCACGGGGCAGCAGAATTTCCCAGTTGGGCACCCAGGTGACCTTGATTCTTTCCCCCAGCCGGTAATCGAAGTCCGGGTCGTCTTCATCGAAGAACTCGCTGGCCAGCAACTGGAGCCCGGACTCGAGGCGGATCACCGATTCCAGCGTCATACCCTTGTAGTTGCGTTCCACCACCTCACCGCTGAACCCCTCCTCGCGCTCCGGTGGCAACAGCCGCAGGTCTTCCGGGCGCAGCAGCACGTGCAACGCATCGCCGACCGCGAAGCCGCCATTACGTGCCGGCAGCGTGATACGCCGGCCCTCGATCTGCCCCACCAGCCGGCCGTCGCCGAGCACCTCGGCCACCTCGGCATCGAACACATTGATCTCGCCGACGAAGCGCGCCACGAACAGGTTGCTGGGATTCTCGTACACGTCGCGCGGCGTACCGATCTGCTCCACATGACCTTCGCGCATCACTACAACCCGGTCCGACATCGACAGCGCCTCCTCCTGGTCGTGGGTCACGAACAGGAAGGTGATGCCGAGTTCGCGCTGGATGCGCTTGAGCTCGATCTGCATCTGCTTGCGCAGCTTGTAGTCGAGGGCGCTCAACGGCTCGTCGAGCAGCAGCAGGCGCGGTTTCTTGATCACCGCGCGTGCAATGGCCACGCGCTGCTGCTGGCCGCCGGAGAGCTGGTCCGGCCGGCGCCCGGCAAGCTCCTCCAGCTGCACCATATTCAGCACCTCGCGCACCCGTGACTCCACCTCGGCGCGCGGGCGCCGTTCGGCACGCAGGCCGTAGGCGACGTTGTCGAACACGCTCATGTGCGGAAACAGGGCGTAACTCTGGAACACAGTGTTGACCGGGCGCTGGTTGGGCGGCAGGCGGGTGATGTCCCGGCCGGCCAGCAGGATGGTGCCGCCGTCGGGGCGTTCGAAGCCGCCGATCAGTCGCAGCAACGTGGTTTTGCCACACCCCGAGGGACCCAGCAGGGTGAGAAACTCTCCGTGGCGGACGTCGAGGTCGAGCGGGCAAACCACGCGCTTGTCATCGAAGGATTTGGAAATGCCCTGCAGCTGCAGGATGGTTTGCTCTGGTGTCGCCACGCGCCAAGCGGCCTCTGCATCGGTTCGGGTCGGCGCCATTCTAGCCCGCATATCTCACCAGATCGACACGATCTCGCTTGATCTTTGTTCCCACAAAGACTTTTCTTGCCTCGGAAATACACACTGGTATTCCGCTCCGTCAGAAAACTCCTCGTGAAAACAAATCTGCTGCGCGATATACGCGCCGACTGGTGAGATATGCGGGCTAGCGGCCCGGCCCGCGCGAGGCGAGATGCGTCGGTCCGCCGCGCCCTGCCCTGGGCAAGCACTGCGAGGCATAGCTGGGCGGGCCGGATACAGCTGTTGTCTGCGATCGAACCTGAAAGCGTTTTCTGTTGGTGGTCGCGAAACATTTCGCTTTGAATGCGCCTCCCGCGGGGCTCGTCATCGCGCCGCAGCACAGAAAAAACCATCTTGCTTTCAATTGCTTGCCTCATGCATCCGCGTGTTCTCGCGCAACTGGCACGACTGATGCGATAGCCCTCCCAAAAGCACCAGTCAACCAGACGCACACAGCCGGAGGCACAACCATGTACAGCATCACAACCCGCATCGAACAGGACAGCCACAGCGACGCCGTTGTGAGGGCAAGCTTCGACCTGGCCGACCACGAGTTACCGGAACCGATCGAGTCCTGGTCGCTGTCCGACTTCGAAGACATCGTCCCCGGTGAGCTGACGTGAGACCGCTGCGGCGCCTGCTGTCACTCGTCGCGCTAGCGGTCAGCCTGGCCGGCACGGTCCGGCCCGTGCTGGCCGAGCCGGATATCGAAGTGAGCTTTGAGCGCGACGGCACCTCTGCTCACAGGCTGATCCATGCCGAGGCCCTGTTCCCCGCCCGGGGCGCCGACATCCAGCGGGTGTTCGCCGCCATCAGCGCCTATCCCGAACTGCACGACTGGATTCGCACCACCCGGCCGCTGGGCAGAACCGCGCGCGGCGAACAGTTCCTGGTCGAGTTCGAGTTTCCCTGGCCGGTGGGAAAGCAGTGGTCACGGGTGGAGGTTCGCCGCCACGACGACAGCGCGATCGAATGGCACCAGATTGAAGGCAGCCTGAAAGCGAACCGCGGCCGCATTGCCTTCGCTATGCGCGACGGCGCTGCGCACATCGATTACCGGGCGGTCATCGACGTCGGTTTTCCAGACGCTCTAACGCGCCCGTACAAGAAACGGTTCGTCAGCGAGTTTCTCGGCGCGGTCTACCAGCAGGCGCGCACCTCGGGCACAGCGACGTCCATCGCGCTGGCCAGCCGCACGCAACCCTGACGCCTGGCACGAGGTCACGGCGCCATTACTTCACATAAACGGTGATCTTCCTGGAATACACCGGCGGGTTGTGCGGCATGTGCTTATCGTCGCCCATCAGCAGCTGCAGGGTGTGCGTTCCCGGCGGCAACTCGATCATGGTCTCGGTCTGTCCCGCACCGAAGTGAATATGGTTACGGTCCGAGGGGATTTCCTGATCGAGTGGCGGCAGATCGGTGTCGATCAGCAGGTGATGATGCCCGGTGTTCGGTTTGGGCGTACCCTTGGGCGCCACACCCATGTTGCGCAAACCGAACCAGACCCGGAACGGACGGTTGGCCGGCAGCACCTCACCGTCGTTTGGCCAGCCGATGTACAAATAGGCATTATCCGGTGCCGTTGCCCCGGCCGCGGCTGCGATACCGGAGAACAGCGTCATGGCGACAAGGCAGGCCGCCAGCTGTCTGATCATGGTCGTCATGGTCTCTTCCCTTCCTCATTCATCGTTATCCGGAAACCGGGCCGCGGCTAGTACGGTGGCACGATAATCGTGATCTTCTCCGAGTACAGCGGGGGGTCGTGCGGCATGTGGTTATGATCACCCATCAGCAGCTGCAGGGTGTGCTCGCCGGGCGCCAGGTCTTCCAGACGCGCCTCGGTCTGTCCGCCGCCGAAATGCAGATGATTGCGGTCGGAGGGGATTTCCTGATCGAACGGCGGCAGATCGGTATCGATCAGCAGGTGATGGTGCCCGACATTCGCCATATCGACACCCTTCGGCGCCACGCCGGCATTGCGTATACCCATGCGCACCCAAAGCTTGCCACCCCTGATGACGGCCCCGTCCGGCGGCCAGATGATGTAGACCCGCGCATCTTTGGGCGCCGGTGTGCGTTCTCCCGAAACCGCTATCCCACCGAAGACCATTAGCATGGCCACGGTCGCAACTGCTCGTATCAGCATGTCCAAGTCCTCCTGCGTGTCCCTTCTGCCGGCCCTGAAGCTGCAACTGTGCGCCGTTGATTTTGTGCCGGGACCCGTGTCTGAAAAGCGGCTCGCTGGTGTTACTGAGCCCGTTCGCTATTCGCTCGAGCGAAAACCGGCGACCAGGTACCCCTGTACGCTCGGCTCGCAACACCAAGCATAGATGACCGATTCGCTAAATCAAGTGATGCGGCCAGAGCCGCGCGGCTTGCACATATCTGCCCTCTCGTCTAGCCTGTTGGCCAGAGTTGCTAAACTAATCTGATAACAAAACTCCAGTCCCGGACCGAAGTCATGATAAAAGCAATCCTTGCAGTGTGTGTATTGAGCTTGTCGCTGGGCCTCTCGGGCATGGGCACGGCAACCGCCGGGATACTGCCGAAAGACGGCGAGGCCCAGTACGAGCTGGAATTCTGGGAGTCCATCAAGAACAGCACCCATGCGGAGGATTACGAGGCCTATCTGGAGGCCTATCCGGACGGTCGCTTTGCCCCGCTCGCCCGCGCGCGCGCGGCCCGCTATAAAGACACCGGTCCGGAACCGGCGCCGGCGCCCGCAGCGAGCGTCGACGACATGGACGTCTATTACGATGTTGTGACCAAAGCCAATGTCCGTAGCCAGCCGTCGCCGCGCTCCGGACGGGTCGGCGAGCTCGATAAAGGGCAACGTGTGCACGTCACCGGCCGGGTGCGTGACAAGAACTGGTACCGCGTCGAGCTGGCCGGTGGCGCCAGCGGGTTCGTGTTCGGAGAACTGCTGCGCGAGCCGCGCAAGACCGCCCCGCCAGCACCGAAACCGACGCCGAAACCGACGCCGACGCCGACGCCGAAGCCGAAACCAGAAGCGCCCCCAGCCCCGGTTGTCACGCCACCGCCAGTGTCGCGACCAACACCGGCAGCAGCCGCCCCCGGCAGCAAGGACTGCGACAACTGTCCGGAAATGGTGGTGCTGCAACCGGGATCCTTTGTGATGGGCGATGATCGCGGCGACCGCAGTGAACGCCCCGCGCACCGGGTCAGCATTGCCCATGCGTTCGCCATCGGCAAGTACGAGGTTACCTTGGGACAATGGAACGCCTGCGTGGAGGCGGGTAGCTGCCGGGCCATCGCCAACGCCGCGGGACTGTCCGAGAGCTCGCCGGCCAAGGACCTGAGCTGGAACGATGCCCAGCAATATGTGCGCTGGCTGTCCAAGTTGACCGGGCAGAACTACCGCCTGCCCAGCGAAGCGGAGTGGGAATACGCCGCACGCGCCGGCACCAGCTCGCGTTACTGGTGGGGCGACAACATGCAGAGCGGCAAGGCCAACTGCAAGGGTTGCGGCGGCGACTGGAGCAACGAAGCACCGGCCGACGTCGATGCCTTTCCCGCCAACCCGTTCGGTATCTACGGCACCAGCGGCGGCGTGTGGGAGTGGGTGGCCGACTGCTGGAACAAGTCCTACGCCGGCGCACCGAAGGATGGCAGTGTGTGGACCCAATCCGATTGCCGCGAAAATGTCATCCGCGGCGGTTCCTGGCGCAATGACAAGACCTACGCACACGCGGCCAGCCGTTTCACCTACGACACCGGCGTGCGCTATATCCTGAACGGCTTCCGGGTGGCCAAGTCGCTCAGGTAAGTGACTGCAGGAGGCAATGCAATGAGAACACTCCCAGCTATGGTAGCCGGGCTGCTACTGACAACGGCTGGTCCGGCGTGCGCGGCGGGCCTGGTGAAGGTTAAGCTGCTGTCGCTGGACATGGCCCGGACCATTGCCGGAGCGGCGCTCGAGGCCTGCCGCAAGGACGGATACCAGGTATCCGTGGTAGTAACGGACCGCAGTGGCGAACCGCTGGTGGTGATGCGGGATATCTACTCCAACCGCTATTTCACCCAACTGGCACTTGGCAAGACCAACGCCGTCATCATGGCCAACACGACCTCCGCGGAACTGCGTCGGAACCGTCCTGACATGGTCAACGAACTGAACCTGCTCGATGGGGTCATGGTGCTGGCCGGCGGCGTACCGGTGCAGGTGGCCGGCTCGCTGGTCGGTGCAGTCGGTGTCAGCGGTGCCCCGGGCGGTGACCTCGACGAGGCCTGCGCGCGCGCCGGCGTCGAAGCCGTTCGGGAGGAGCTGGAGTTCGCGGATTAACCGGGGCACCGAGGGTGTCGCTCCGCACGGATGTCGACCGTTGCGCCGGAGCTGTGCACTCACATCGAGCACGCAGAGCACGCGGAGTAATTCACTCTCGAACAAAAACCTTAAATGTCTTCGGTTCTGTGCCTGATCTGCGGACTTCCGGATGAATAACAGGAGGCGTTACGCACATCGAGTGCACAGAGCCCACAGAGAACTTCATTTTTGAACGAAACCCGAAAGCCGTTGCGTTTCTCTGCGGGCTCGGCGCACTCTCATGTGAAGGCTTTTCTCACTGCCCCAGCGCCTTGTCGCGAATGCGCTCCAGCAGCGGTTTGGATTGCGTATTGATCATCACGAAATCAGCCGTGATCTTGTCCGCGCCCGCTTCCCTGCCCATCCGCTCCAGCTGTTCGCGCAACGCCAACAGGTAATCGGCGCCGGGTTCGGCTTCTTCGCGCAACTCCTCGAACAGCGGTCGCGGCGTGGTCAGCACCACCACCAGTTCGGTTCCGAAGGGTTCGGCGATAATCCACTCTCCCAGGTCACCGATGGTGGCGGCGTAGTTGGCCGGAGCCTGGTTAGCCTGCACGCGTGGCCCGGGTACCAGGTGTACCACGCCACCGTCCAGCGAATAGTAATCGACATTGACATAGGATTCGTACGGCGGCGTGGTAATCTGGACCACCAGCGGATCGCCTTCGGTGAGTTCACCGCTCTCGGCACGGGTGCGTATCGAGGTACCCTGTCTGCCCGCTTTGTTGATCCGCCAGTACGGTTCGTACAGGTCGATCACCCCGCACTTTTCTTCACTGACCCGGCTCAGGTCTGCATCCACCCCCCGGGCACCCGGCAGGGCTTGCAACTCGCGCTCCAGGCGCTTCACATCGAACTGCGACGAAACGTAACCCTGCACCTTCAGATTTCCATCACTGAGCGTGGCATTGAGGGCGGCACAGGGCACCCGGTCGAGCACCGGCAGGACCGCGCCGAGCGACAGTTCGCGCAAATCGGCCGCCGCGGGTTCGACCGGCGCCGGCTGCGTTGCTCTGGCAAGCGGATCGTCCGGGTCACCGGCCGGCCGTTTCTCCACCGCGGCTACGGCGATGTTGGCCGATACCGGTGCCGCGTCGCCGGTAGGTTTTTCCTCTGCCGCAGCCTGCTCCGGCTCGGGAATCTCCACGGTGCCGAAATCGCTATCGGGCGCAGCTGGTTCGTTCAGCGCGGCAACCTGCAGCGCCGGTTCCGACGCCGTGTTGTAGTAATACACCGTGGCACCCGCTACCACCAGCACCGACGCCGCGGCACCGGCCAGGCGCGTGAGCGGCGAGGACAGGACCCCATCGCAACGCACATCGTCACAGAACTGCCTGACCGTGGGCGTGCGCTTTTCGCGATCGAACGCTAGTGCCGACCTGATCGCTTTCCATTGCCTGCGCGTCAGTCCTTTCCTGCGCTCCAGCTGCAATCCGCCGTCGCGCGCCTCGGTGGCCTGCATGCGGCCGAAGGGATGACGACCGGTGAGCATTTCGTAGGCAATGCAGCCGAGCGCATATACGTCATCACGCGGATCGACCTCCTTGTGCTCCAGCATTTCAGGACTCGCATAGGTCGGCGTCAGCGCGCCCAGCGAACCGGGATCGAAACGCGTCGCTTCCATGTCCACCTGGTCGGGCCGCTGGAAGGCGCGCGCGATACCGAAGTCGATAACCTTGACCTGGCCGCTGTCGGTCAGGAACACGTTGGCGGGCTTGAAGTCGGCGTGCACGATACCGTTGTCGTGGGCGAACTTCAGCGCATCGGCGATCTGCTCCAGGACAGCCACTGCCTGCTCCTGGGCCATGCCCTTGAAATCCGGAGCGCGCAGCACCTGGGCCAGTGATTTGCCCGACAGGTACTCCATGGTCATGTACACCGTGGAACCGTCGCGGTCGAAATCGTAGACACGCACGATATTGGGGTGCGCAAGGCTCTGCGACTTCTTGGCTTCGCGCTGCAGCGCCATCAGCGACTGCGGGTGCGAACGAAACTCCAGGTTGAGCACTTTGACCGCCACGTAGGGGTTGCGGTCATCGGCTTCCAGTTTGCGGCGATCCAGCGCCTTGTAGACCGTGCTCATACCCCCGGAACCGACCCGTTCTTCCAACACAAAGCGGTCATTGAGGACATCTCCCAGCCCCTTGATCCGCTCGACCTCCGGCGACGCTGCGCCGGCAGCGGGCGCCGCTGCGGCGGCGCTGGAAAATGCCGCCACGTTGCCCGCCTGGGGCGTATCGGAACCGCCCGCGAAAAACTGTGTAGCCAGGCGTGTCCGGCTGGCATCGGGATCGACAAATGCGTCGCCAGCTGTGCCCGGCCCCTGCTTGTGATCGCGCTGCTTGATCTCGGCGGCCTGTTCGATGCGGTTTCTGACTGCCTGGTGCACTTCGGCGGGCAGCGGAACCTTGGTGTTTTCTTCATCGAGCGTCTGCAGCAGCCAGGCTTCGTCGCCGCGGCCGTCCTCGAGTATGCGATCCACTTCCGCGAACAGCTGTTCCTGCGACAGGGCCCCGCTTCGGAACGATCTCAATGCGTGCGAAAAACTTGCCATAGCCCGTTATACCCTTTCACTGAGGCATTCATGCCGCGCCCCCGCGCGCGTGCTCCGCGCAGGGGCCGGCGCTAGACGTATCTGCTGAGTAAATCCGTGGTTGACCGCTGTATCGTCGGGGCGATGATCGCCAAATCCGGTAGTGGCTTCGAAACGGATCACCGCCACCGTAACGTTGTCGCGCGCGCCGCGCTCCAGCGTCAGTTCCACCAGCTCGCGGCTGGCCTCATCGCAATCGTAGTCATCCAGGATGGTCGCGACCTCGTCATCTCCGACCTCCTTGTTCAAACCATCGCTGCACAGCAGTACTGCGTCACCGTCGCGCAGCACCGAACGGTACTGATCCACCACCAGTTGATCCTGTGTACCTACCGCGCGGGTGATACGGTTGGCGGATGGATGCGACGCGGCCTCCTCGCGGCGCAGCTCGCCGCGCTGTACCAGCTCCTCGGCCACGCTGTGGTCGCGGGTGATCTGGGTCAGACGGCCGTCGCGCAACAAATAGGCGCGGCTGTCACCCGCCCACAGGCACAACCACTCGCGCTTGTAAGTCAGGAATGCGACCACGGTGCTGCCCATCAGCTGGTCGGAGCCGGCGCGACGCGCTTCCTCGCGCATGCGCTGGTTGGCCAGCGCCAGTCTCGCCCGGACCTCCTGCGCGAATGCGTCAAGGGATGGCGGCCTGACCAGGCCTTCGAAGGCCTCCACAATCAAACGGCTTGCGACGTCGCCGCGCGCGTGCCCTCCCATGCCGTCAGCCACCAGCCACAGGCCCTGCTCGTCCAGACTCAGATAGGCATCCTCATTGACGCTACGTTGCCTTCCTGTCGTGGTACGACAGCACGACCACCAGCGGTAACTCATGGTGCGACCTCCTTCGGCGCTGCGACACAGAACCGGGCGCTCTGATGCCATCAGCCCTGTGCCGGATCCTGACCGACCGCAGTCGGCGTGAACGGCGTACCAGGGTTATCATTGTTCGAAGGGGAAATCCGAGGCTTCACCGCGGGCCCTGCCTGCGGGTACGGCGCGTCCATCGATCCCCCTGGTTTTTATCAAGTTTAGTGCAATGCGGCGGATTTTGTCCGCATTCAGCCGCGACCCGGTCGCGAGGCTCGTCACGGGGCGATCAGCGGCGCATTTCTGGCCGCCTTGCATTATGCTTTTCTATCTTTTTATTAATGTCTTATATCGCATTATTAATGTCACTTCTTGTATTGCATTCGAGTTCGTCAAATCCAGGCTACAGCGCTCCCGGTCAGACCCGTTTCACAGCTTAGTGGGTCTTCTGCGAGCTCAATGAGACGTAAACAAACCGGCACGCCAAGTTTTTCGCTACGAACGCGTCTATACTTGGGCCAATAGCGGAAACGCCGCCCCGCCGGCGGACGGTAGACTCTGGAGAACGACGATGGCGAGAATCGTTATCAAAGACCTCAAGGAAAGCGTGGAGCTGGATAGGAAGGCAATGCGCGAAATCACCGGTGGTTCAAGCCGCCAACGGCTCAGCGCTATCCCGAGCTACCAGTCGAGTTTTTTCCAGAAACCCACGTCCTTCGACTATTTCAAACTGCCCACGTTTGATTTCAATCTGAA
>CP070738.1:1931142-1941226 GCA_020347685.1 Gammaproteobacteria bacterium
TCTGTTTGGCTAGTTGGAAAGAGGTGAAAAGTGCCAACCTACGATTATCTGTGTGAAAGCAATGGCCGCGTGGTTGAAGTTAAACACCGCATGAGCGAGTCCCTGTCGACCTGGGGCGAGCTGTGCAGGCAGGCGGGTATCGACAGTGGGGATACCCCGCAGGATGCGCCGGTGCAGCGCCTCGCCACCGGCGGCCAGGTGGTCAAGAGTTCCAGCCTGGGTGAATCCGCACCGTCTTGTGCAGCCGGCCCCTGTTGCGGCGGCGGCATGTGCGGTTTCGGCGGCTAGCGGGCTCACCATGGGCGTTTCCATTCGTGGACTGATGATGGACCGGGCCGGCGAAGTGGTCAAAGAGCGCTTCGCCGTGGTCTACGCGCCCAAGAAGAAGAAACGCCTGTCGGCCAACTGTGTGCAGGTGATGGAATCTGAACAGGCGGCGCGCGCGGCGGCCGATCCGCCGCGCCACCGCCACGCCGCGCTGGTGGCCGGTCCGTCTACCTCGTCAGAAAGCCAGCAGTTGTACTACCTGGTGCGCTGGCTCGACTGAGCCGCCGCCGGGATCCGTTTGCCGCCTGTCATGCAAATTCTCGATCGATCGGCTCCTCGCGGGCCAGCCTGGCTGCGCCTGGGGTTCCGGCCGTTCTTTCTCGCCGCGGGGGGATTCGCGGTCATCGCCATGCTGGTCTGGTTCGCCGCCTATGTGGGCGGGCAGGCGCTGCCGTTCGCCGGGCTCGGGGCAATGACCTGGCACGCGCACGAAATGATTTTTGGCTACGGCATGGCCGTGGTAACGGGCTTTTTGCTCACCGCGGTGCGCAACTGGACCGACATCCCGACACTGCGCGGCGTACCCTTGCTGTCGCTGTTTTTGTTCTGGCTACTGGCGCGCCTGTTGCTGCTGTTCGGGGGCGGGCGCTACCTGAGCGCAGCGGCCAGCTTCGATCTGCTGTTCGGCGCCGTGCTGGTGGCGGCGATCAGCGTGCCGATTGTGCGCAAGAGGCTATGGAATAACCTTGCTATCGTGGGAAAGATCGTCCTGCTGGTGGTCAGCAACCTGGTGTTCTATCTCGGTGTCGCGGGCACCCTGGAGCAAGGCGTGTACTGGGGCCTGTATTCCGGTCTGTACCTGCTGGTCGCACTGATTTTCACCCTCAGTCGTCGGGTGCTGCCGTTTTTCATCGAGCGCGGCGTCGATGAAAAAATCGAGTTGTACAACAACAAGTGGATCGACATCGCCAGCCTGGTGCTGTTTGTCGCATTCTGGATTGGCGAGCTGGTGCGCCCCAACGGCCCGGTTGTGGCGGTGCTGGCCGGGCTGCTGTTTGTGCTGCACCTGGTGCGGCTGCTGGGCTGGTATAACCCCGGTATCTGGAACAAGCCTTTGTTGTGGATCCTGTACCTCGCCTATGCCGCCATGGTGGCCGGTTTTGCGCTCAAGTCCGGCGTGTACCTGTTCGGGTTTTCGCCGTTTCTGGCCCTGCACGCCTTCGCGGTCGGCGGCATCGGTATGATGACGCTCGGCATGATGACCCGTGTGGCGCTGGGGCACACCGGGCGCAATGTGTTCGATCCACCGCCGGTGCTGAAACTGGTGTTCGCACTGCTGCTTGCGGCAGGGCTGGTGCGGGTACTGCCGCCGCTGCTGGTAGAGGCGCACTATGTCGTCTGGGTCGGTTTGTCGCAATGGCTTTGGATAGGGGCGTTCCTGGTCTATTTCCTGGTCTATTTTCCTATCCTCACACGGCCGCGCATCGACGGCCAGGACGGCTGAGCGACGCAGCGGCAACCAGGCTGTGCAGCGACGCCGTGCCGGTGTTTGCTAAACTCCCGGGCAGCGAGTGAACCAGCGGGAGATTGGCGATGCGGTGGAAACGCGGTCGACGCAGCAGCAACATCGAGGACCGGCGCGGAGCGCGCCCGCGCACCGGGCTGCCCAATCTGTTTCCGGGTCGCCTGGGCGGAACGGCATCCGGGCGACCGCGCGGGCGCGGCAGCCTGGTGGTGACGGTGCTCATTCTGCTCGGGCTGTATTTTCTCGGCGTAGACCCGCGCCTGCTGCTGCAGTCGGACAGCATCAGTGTGGGGCCGGGCAGCGGTGTTCCGGGCGCCGATAGCGGCGCCGCGCCCGCCGCCCGCTCGCCGCAGGAACAGGAACTGGCCGATTTCGTTTCGGTGGTGCTGGCCGACACCGAGGACACCTGGCATGCCCTGTTCGGCGCCATGGACCAGACTTACCGGGAACCGAAACTGGTGCTGTTCAGCGACGTGGTCCAATCCGGCTGCGGCACGGCGCAGTCGACCATGGGGCCGTTTTACTGTCCGCTTGACCAGAAGCTGTATATCGACCTGAGTTTCTACCACGATCTCAAGCAGCGTCACGGGGCCCCCGGCGATTTCGCGCAGGCCTATGTGATCGCGCACGAGGTGGGACATCACGTGCAGAACCTGCTAGGTATCAGCGACAAGGTCCAGTCGGCGCGCCGTCGCGTCGGCGAGGCCGAAGGCAACCAGCTGTCGGTGCGGCTGGAGCTGCAGGCGGACTGTCTCGCCGGCGTATGGGGTTACCATGCCGACCGCTCGCGCCAGCTGTTGGAGGAGGGCGATATCGAGGAAGCGCTGCGTGCCGCCAGCAGTATCGGCGACGATCGTCTGCAGCGCCAGTCACGCGGCCGCGTGGTGCCGGAATCCTTCACCCACGGCAGTTCCGAGCAGCGGGTGCGCTGGTTTCAGCGCGGTGTCCACAGCGGCACGCTGGAATCCTGCAATACCTTCGAGGTCGCCGAGCTGTGACCCAAACACAGGGACAGATTAGACCGCGAAGGACGCTAAGTACGCGAAGGGATACAAGGCAAGAGCGACTCCTGGGCTCGGCCAACTCGAGCAACCGTGGTCGGGTGCTGGTACGCGCCGGCTACGGTACGCGCTGACGTCCTCCGGTTAGATAGCGCAGCATGCGCTCTTCCCGAATGCGAGTAAACACTGCGACGCCGTAGTCTCGACTGACTTAGCGTACTTCGCGGTCGATAGGGAGCTGTGTTGAATGTCCGCGGTCCTGGGCCAGTACTGTTAGCCCGGCTTGCCGGCGATAAAATCCACGCTGGCCTGAATGACGCGGCGGTTGCGCAGAATACGGGTGTGCCCGAGACCCCGCGTGAGCATCAGGCGGGCACCGGGCCATGCGTTGGCGAGCAGCTCACCCTGTTGCCAGGGTACATCAGTATCGTCCTGGTCATGGATAATGAGCGCCGGCACCGAAAGGCCAGCCGCGTTGCTATCGGCTGCGATCTGGCCCTCGATATCATTGCCGAACCTGCGCTCCAGGCGCCGCACCAGGTCCGCGCGTGCCCGCGCCGGTGCGCGTACGGTGCGACAAAAGCTGTCGACCAGGAAGGCCAGCCGCGCCGGCGGGGCGATGCACACCACCCGGTCGGCGCGCAGTCCGTAGCGCAGGGCGCGCGCGATCACCATGGCCCCGAACGAGTGAGTGATGACGCCGTCCAGCGGCCCGACTGCGGCGGCCACTCGCTCAACGGCGTCGATAATCTGGAAAATGGTGGTGCTGTTGCCGGGGCTGCGCCCATGGCCGGGCGCATCCAGCGCCACGGCACAATAACCGGCCTTCACCAGGGACGCGGCAAAGCCGCCCATCTGTGTGCCACGCCCGTTCCAGCCGTGCAGCAGCAACACGCACGGACCTTCACCCCAGCGGTACAGGCTGAGCGGACCACTCTGCCCGGCAACGGTGAACGCCGTGCCCTCATGCCGCCAGCGCGCTTCGCGTCCCGGTTCGGCAAAGCGATGGGTTACAAACCACAATCGATACAGCCAGCGCCCGGCCAGTCGCGGCGACACTGACGCAAGCAGACGCAGCACGGCGCGCAGCATCACCAGCTTCATGGAACTGCGGCGCGTAGTTCCGCGTTGTGGCCGCGCACTGCGTCCAGCTTTCTGTGGCGCCTGTGGTGTCAGCCCGGTTGCTCCTGTCGTTTGCCCCCAGTGCCAGGGCGCCTGTGACTTTAGTGTATTATGCCGCTGCCCCGATCGAAAAAACGGCGTGACTGTGATAATAGTGCAGTCGGGATCGCCGGCACCCTGAGTGCAACCGGGCTCGATGTTGCGCAGGTGTCTGCGCAGTGACGACAGAGTCTGATTGCAATCGCCGGTCCGGAGGTATGACATGAAAAACCGCGAAGCGGAGTTGCAGATGCAGATCGAACAGGTGATCGGGCGCCTACAGAAGATCCAGCGTTACATAGCGGGAAGCCGGCAGCCGGCTTCCCGTGTCGAGTTGGAGCGGCTGCAGGAACTGGGGCGAAGCTACGAGCAGTTGCAGCGTCAGCTGCAGGACTGGTATCAGGCGGCTCCGGCAGCAGGTGCGGCGGACGATGAACGATCCCGATAATGAGGATATCCGGGGCACCGGCAGGCGGCCGGTGCTCGCGCAGGACCGGGCCGAAAACCCGCTGCGCACGGCCCCCTACCGGCGCAAGCGCAGCAGCAGGTTGCCCGGCAAGCTGATTCCGCTGCTGTTCCTGGTGGTGTTCGGCGTCATCATTGCCCACAACGAGATCCCGGCGTTCGCTGATTGGTGGGAGAAACTGCTTACGCCGCGGGACTGGGAAGCGAAGCAGCAGTGCCAGAAGGCCGCGCTCAGCGGTGCCAGTAATCCGGCGTTTGCGCGTATCATCAAACCTGGCCAGGTGCACAGGACCAGTGAGGGAGTGTACGTGGACAGACTGGTAGTTGGCGAAATGGGGGCGGGGGGTGCCGAGCAGGCGGTAGAATATTCCTGTTACCTCGACGGCGCTGGTAAGCTTGTGCAATTGAACCGGCTGTAGCCAAAACCGGCCGTGCTCGGGCCAATTGCCCGCTTTCCCTGTCCCCGTGACGGACGCCGGAGCGGGCCGGCGCTAGCCGGCAGCGACGCCCCGCCAACCGGATAGATTCACCAGGGAGACACCCGTGAAAGTGCAGATTCAGAGATTATCGCCACACCAGAACGGCAAGGTGGTCGCGGTGTTGATGGTGGTGGTCAGCCTGCCGCTGTTCGTGTTGATGGCGCTGGTGATGTGGTTTGGCGGACCGCAGGTGAGTCAGCATGGCACTGCCCCCGCATTCCCGATCTTCATGTTTGTGGTGCTGCCGTTTTTCTACCTGATTTTCGGATACATTACGGTCGCGATCGTGTGCGCGATCTACAACTTCTTTTTCAGTTTCATCGGCGGGTTCGAGTTCGATCTCGCCGAGCAGGAAGAATACGGCCCGGATGAACCACGGAGCTAGGAAACTGTCGAGGTTGGACCCTGCGCGCTCAGCCGCCCTGGTTCAGGCGTTCGGCTGACCCGTTTCCCGGCTGTCGGCGCCCCGGCCTCAGACAGGTTCGGCTTCGAGTGCTTCGGTGCTGTCGCGGCTGAAGCTGCGCACGCAGTTACGTCCGGCCCGTTTGGCGGCATAGACGGCTTGGTCGGCATTGTTGATGAACGCATCGATATCGGTCGTCTCGTCGTCCAGGGTGGCGACGCCGACGCTGATCGTCATACTGATCACCGTACCGCCGCTATCCGCGGCAACGCTGGAGCTCTGCATGGCTGCGCGGAAGCGCTCCGCGCAGTGGAGGGCGTTTTCCGCGTCGCAGTCCAGCAGACCGAGCACGAATTCCTCGCCCCCGTAGCGGCCGAAGATATCCGATGGCCGCATGTGCTCCTGAACCACGGCCACAGCATGTTGCAGCGCTTTGTCGCCGACCTGGTGTCCGTAGTTGTCGTTGATGCTCTTGAAGTGATCGATGTCGAGGAACAGCAGTGAGAAATTGTCACCCTGCTGCTTGCTGCGTTCGAATACGTCGGACAACTGGTCGATAAGAGAACTGCGGTTTGCGATACCGGTCAGCGCGTCCTGGGTCGCCAACTGCCGCAGTTTGGCCTGGGCGCGATACAGTGCCTGCTCGGCCTTGCGGCGCGAGTGCAGGTTCTGGTAGCCGGCAATCAGGCTGCCGATGGTGCCGAGCAGGGGTTTAAGCAGGTCTGCCAGCTCCTCGTCGTAGCCCCCCGGCCGGTTGGAGATGCCGGCCATGCCGATCAGCTTGTTGCCTGAATAGAGTGGCAACCCGAGGTAGGCGTCGAGGGAGGGGTGGTCCTTGGGCAGTCCGCCACTGCGCGGGTCGTCGCCCGGGTTATTGGAGATCACCACTTCGCCGGTGCGGATGGTGATGCCGAACAGCGTATCCAGATTGTGAAACTCCAGGCCGTTGCGCACATTTTCCTTGTACAGCTTGCGCGTATCGTGGTTCCAGGCGATGTTGGTGATGGCGTAGGTCTTCAGGTAGGGCGTGTGGTCATCCTTGTGCAGGATCTCGCCGATAAAGCCGTACTCGCTGTCGGTGATGTCTAGCAGTTTCTCCAGCAGATTGTCGAAAATTTCTTTTCGCGCCATGTTGGCGTTGATGAAGCCGCCCAGCGCGGCATTGATGGCGCGCATTACCTTGTTGTTGAGGTAGAGCAGGCGTTCGGATTCCTTGCGTGCGCTGATGTCGTTGACCATGCCGACGAATAATGTTTCCTCACCGACCACGACCTCGCTTACCGCCAGCTCGATCGGGATCGGACTGCCGTCGCGGTGCCGGGCTAGGAGTTCCCTGCCGGTGCCGATGACCCTGGCTTCGCCGGTGGCGAGGAAATGTTCTATATAGCCGTCGTGTTCGTGGAGGTAGGGCGGGGCCATGAGCAGCGACACGTTCTGGCCCAACAGCTGTTCCTGGCTGTAACCGAAGATCTCCTCGCTCGCCGGGTTGACGTCACGGATGATGCCGTGCCGGTCGATCAGAATAATCGCCTGGATGGCATTGTTGAAAATGGAAGCGTAGATATCCTTATTGGATGTCATCCCTGTCTGTCCCTATGCTCTTAACAGTCCGAATATGGTTGTGCTGCGGGGCTCCCGGCTCTGCTGCTATAAGATGCGCAAAATCGGGGCGGGCCCAGTCGCTTTGTCGGCAGCTGGCCGGTTTTGTTGATTGTGTCGACCCGCAAGGGTCGGTCGCCTTGCCGCAGCGGCTGGCGCGGCGCCGGGCGATTGGGTGACGGGGCTTCAATTTGTTGAAAAACAAAACGTTTATTGCACTCCGGTGGCGCTGAATGCTGTACCAGGCAGGCGCTGACGCGGTAGTGCTGATCCACTTCGGCTTCATCCTTTTCGTGCTGCTGGGCGGTGTTCTGGCGTGGAAATGGCCGTGGATGCCCTGGCTGCACCTGCCGGCGGTGCTGTGGGGTGCGCTGATCGAATTCAGCGGCGGGATCTGCCCGCTCACGCCGCTGGAAAACCGGTTCCGCCAGGCCGCGGGTGAAAATGGCTACCCGGGCAGCTTTATCGAACGTTACCTTCTGCCGGTGATCTACCCGGCGGAACTGACCCGCGAGCTGCAGCTCCTGCTGGGGCTGCTGGTGCTGGCCGTCAACTTCGCAGTTTACGGGATGCTGTGGATAAGACAAAAAAACAAGCGTAAAAACAGTAGCATGTAGCCTGCGCCTTGCGCGTTGCGAAGAATCGTCTAGAGTAAATGCAAATTATTAAAAAACGCATGGATATACCACCGAACCGGACGCAGCAAAGCGCCCCGGCGGTTCACTTGTAATGAGTGGAGGAGGAGAAACCGATGACCGAGTCGCAACTCGATCAGAACCAGGCACGCGTCGATCCCGACACGCTGCCTTTCGTGGCGCCCTGCCGGCAGCTCGAACTTACCGCCCCCCTGAACTGGGTGAAACTGGGCTGGGAGGATTTCAGGCGCGCCCCGGGCCCGAGTCTCTGGTACGGGGGGGTGCTGGTGCTGATCAGTTACGCGCTGGCGTTTGTCACCTGGAAGCTGGGTGGCTACGTGTTGATCCTCAGTGTCATGTCGGGCTTCGTGTTCATCGCCCCGGTGCTCGCCATCGGTCTGTACTCTATCAGCTGCCAGCTGCAGCGCGGCCTGAAACCGCAGATCGGTTACTGCCTGCGAGAGGGGCGGCGCCATCTCGGCGACGAGCTGGTGTACTCCGTGATGCTGCTGGTGATTTTCCTGGTTTGGGCGCGCGCCGCCTCCATGGTGCACGTATTTTTCCCCGTGGAAGCGCAGCCTGATTTCGCCGACCTGGCGATTTTCCTCACCATCGGTTCCGCTGTTGGCTCGCTGTTCGCGGCGCTGGTGTTCAGCGCCAGCGCCTTCTCCCTGCCGATGATGCTGGACCGCAAGGTGGACACGGTCACGGCGGTAATCACCAGCGTCAATGCCGTGTTGCGCAACAAGGGCGCCATGCTGGTGTGGGTGATGATCATCCTGGCCTCCATCGCCATCAGCTTCGCGACGGCTTTCCTGGGCCTGGCAGTGCTCATGCCGGTGATCGGCTATGCTACCTGGCACGGCTACCGCGACACCATCGAGGCCGGAGCCTGGCCGGAACACGCCAAGCTCCCCGAGATCGACTGAGCGTAGCGCCGCGGCGGCTGCAGCGACCAAAGCGGGCCGCCGCCGTCGCGCTGACCGGCTGTCGGCCCCGCCTCGGCCAGGCTACAATGCGCTTTTCCCGGACACACGCAAAGGAAACCGCAATGAAACGAGGTGTGGCACGTACTGCCGTGTTGCTGGTCGGCGGCCTGGTCGTCGCCTGCGCGCCCGAGGTCGGCAGCGATGCCTGGTGCGAGGCGATGCGCGACAAGCCCACCGGCGACTGGACGGCCAACCAGGCTGCCGATTTCGCCAAGCACTGTGTGCTGAAGGTGCCCGACAGGGACAATCCTTAGTGGCGCAGGTGCGCACGGCCGCCAGCGTGCGTCCGTGGGTCGATGGTTGCCAATGAGTTCCTCACGAACTGTTCTCAAGGGGCGCGGCACCGCGACCAACCCGGCCAACCGTTTTCACGAACGGCACGTCGAACCGTTTGACGACGGCTGGGATACGGGCGAGGGCGAGCCGCAGCGGCCGCGCACCACCCTGCTGGCCGACAGCAGCCGCTCGCTGCTGGTCTATAATCGGTCGCCGGATGTTCCGTTTGACCGTTCCATCAATCCCTATCGCGGCTGTGAACACGGCTGCGTGTATTGCTATGCACGGCCCTCCCACGCCTACCTGGACTGCTCGCCGGGCCTGGACTTCGAAACGAAGATTTTCCACAAGCCGAACGCCGCGGCGCTGTTGCGCGCGGAGCTGGCCCGGCCCGCCTATCGCTGCCAGCCCATCGCGCTGGGCGTAAACACCGACGCCTATCAGCCGGCCGAGCGCGATCTGAACATCACCCGCGAGATTCTGCAGGTGCTGCTGGAGTTCAGGCATCCCGTGGGCATCGTCACCAAGTCGGCGCTGGTGGAGCGCGACCTGGACCTGCTGACCCAGATGGCACAACAGAGACTGGTGCACGTGACGGTGTCGGTGACCACCCTGGACCGGGCGCTGGCGCGCAGCCTGGAGCCGCGTGCGGCTGCGCCGCAACGGCGT
Source organism: Gammaproteobacteria bacterium (assembly GCA_020347685.1). Lineage (GTDB taxonomy): Bacteria > Pseudomonadota > Gammaproteobacteria > DSM-19610 > DSM-19610 > Thiogranum. Next base: position 1,940,612 of record CP070738.1, read on the forward strand.
CTGCAGACTATCCGCGCCTTGCAGCAAGCGGGAATTCCGGTGGCTGTGCTGATAGCCCCGGTAATACCGGCGCTGAACGACAGCGAGATCGAGACCATCCTGCACGCGGTGCGCGAGGCCGGTGCTATCAGCGCCGGCTACGTCATGTTGCGGCTTCCCCACGAAGTGAAGGACCTGTTCCGGGACTGGCTGCAACAACACCAGCCCCTGAAGGCCGAGCGCGTCATGAATCGGGTCCGGGATACCCGCGGCGGGCGCGACAACGACAGCCGCTTCGGGCACCGCATGCGTGGCAACGGCGTGTATGCCGAGCTGATCGCAAAACGTTTTCACACCGCGCACAGGCGGCTGGGCTTCGCCGAACTGCCGGACTACGACCTCGGTCGGTTTCGTGCGCCAGGTGACGGCGGCGGGCAGCTGGCCCTGTTTGAGTAACGGGCCGGTGCGGTACAACGATGCGGTGTTATGCTTGTGTGTCTCATCCGAGTAGCGCCCGGCCTTATCGGTTTCAATCGCATTGTCCAGCCGCGCAACACCCCTTTAAAATATAGGGGGCTGGACACCATCGCGGGCCATGTCACGAGTTCAAAATTAACAGAAACCGGCCTTTCGCCC
>CP070738.1:1941326-1945591 GCA_020347685.1 Gammaproteobacteria bacterium
GTCGCTGGAAGCCAGTCGCCGTCTGGGTGACCGCTGGACCACCGAACTCGAAGGACGCTGGTTTCTGAACAGCGGCGACAGCGGCGTGTTGTCCGCTTTCAAGAAGGACAGCCACCTGACGTTTCGGCTGTCGCGCTATTTCTGAACCCGGCCGCGCGGACCGCGCTGAGTGCGATCATCATTCGATGACCGGCACGCTTGTTGGTGCTCAAATCATCATCATGTAACTGCCCGCGAAGGTCAGCAGCACGTTGGCGAACGTGTAGGTGCCCGCGTAGCCGATTGCCGGCACACTGCTGCGGGCGGCGTCGGTGACTACGCCGAGCGCGGGTGTACTGGTCATCGCTCCGGTGAGCGAGCCGAGCAGCAGCGCGGGGTTGAGGTGCAGCAGCTTGCGGCCCACCAGGTAGCCTATGCCGATGGGCAGGGTGGCCACCAGCAGCGCACCGACCACAATGGCCGGTCCCACGCTCAGCAGTCCCTCGACAATGCCTCCCCCGGCATTGAGGCCGATCGACGCCATCAGCAACATCAGGCCGAGTTCCTTGAGCAGATAGCGTGCCGCGGCCGGCACCCGCCCGAAGGTCGGGTTGATCGAGCTCAGGTAGCCGACCAGTATGCCCGTGACCAGCAGCCCGCCCGCGGTGCCCAGCCCGATGGCGACCGCACCGGCCTTGAACACGATCAAGCCGAGCAGGACACCGGCGGCGATCCCGAAGGAGAAGGTGACCAGGTCGGTTTCCTCGACTTCCTGCTCCAGGTAGCCGATCAGTTCGGCCAGTTTGCGCAGCCGGGTGTTCTCCCCGACCAGGTGCAGCCGGTCGCCTTTCAGCAGCACCACGTCGTCGCTGACCGGCAGCTCGATACCTGCCCGCACCAGCCCGTTCGCCCAGCAGCCATGACTGCGCGGCAGGTCGAGCGCTCTGAGTGTCTTGCCGACCGCATAGTTGCTCAACACCACGATTTCGTGGGCGTCTATGCGGTAGTTGAGCAGTTCGGCATCCAGCACCTCCGCACCGAGCGTTTCCTGCGCCAGCTGATGCACGCGCAGGCTGGCGATCATGGAAACGACGTCGCCCTCGCGCAGCTCGAGGTCCGGTGTCGGGTCCAGAAACTCCTTGCCGCGTCGTACCCGCAGTGCTTCGAAAGGCTGGTTCAGCTCCGCCTTGCGCTGACCCAGGGTCTTTCCGAATCCATCCGGACCGACGCGGTAGGCACGTATCACCGGCAGAGTATCCGCACTGGCCTCGCGCGCGCCACGCGCGCGTAACAGGCCCTTGTGCTTCGCATAGGTCCTGGCCATTGCCTCCAGGTCGAGGCCGAGCAGGCGGGGCAGGTAGCGCACCATGAGTATCATGACCACGGTGCCGATGAGGTAGGTCAGCGCATAGCCGACACCGACGTTCTCCATTACTTTCTGCTCGTCCATACCCTCGGGAATCAGCGCGAGCCCGCTCTGAATCGCGTCCTGGGCGCCGGCCAGGGTCGGGGTGCTGGTCAGCGCGCCGGCGAGCAGCCCGGCATCGAAGCCGTTCTCGAAGCCAAGCAGGCGGGACACCGACCACGCCAGCAGGAAGCCGGTGGTGGCGACCAGCGCGGCCAGCGCGATGTATTTGGGGCCGTCTTCGCGGAACGCGCTGAAAAAGCTCGGGCCCGCCTGGAGACCGATGGAGAAGATGAACAGCGCGAAACCGAAGCTGCCGACCGCGGGACTGACGGTGAGTCCGTAGTGACCGAACAGCAGGCCGGCCAGCAACACACCGATGGTCGGACCCACGGGTGTGCCGGCGATGCGGATGTTGCCAACCAGGTAGCCGAGGCCGATGACCAGGAACAACAGCAGCAGCCAGTTGTCGTGCAACAGCTGGTAGATCTCGATTTCCATGGCAGGTTGATCCTGTCAGGTCTTCGGTTTTTCGTGGTGACCACCGAACTGGAAACGCATGGCCGAGAGTATCTTGTTGGCGAAATCCGCTTCGCCGCGTGACGTGAAGCGCTCGTAAAGCGCGGTGGTGAGCAGCGGGGCAGGGGTCCCGGTTTCGATGGCCGCAATGCTGGTCCAGCGTCCTTCGCCGGAGTCGGAGACCCGGCCGCCGAAGGCGCCCAGCTCCGGATCGTCCTGCAGGGAGGCCGCGGTGAGGTCCAGCAGCCAGGACGCCACCACGCTGCCGCGCCGCCACAGTTCCGCGACCTCGGCGACATCGATATCGTACTGGTAGTGCTCCGGGTTGCTCAAAGGCGAGGTCTCGGCGTCGACGTCGTGGCTGTGCCTGCCGATGCCGGCGTGCTTGAGAAGGTTGAAACCTTCCGCATAGGCCGCCATCAGGGCGTACTCGATGCCGTTGTGCACCATCTTGACGAAGTGCCCGGCGCCCGCCGGCCCGCAGTGCAGATAGCCCTGTTCCGAGGGTTTCGGCTCCGCGCTGCGATCGTTGGTGCGCGGGATGTCGCCGAGCCCCGGCGCCAGTGCTGCGAAGGCCGGCTGCAGATGGCCGACCGAACTGTCGTCGCCGCCGATCATCAGGCAATAGCCGCGCTCCAGGCCCCACACGCCGCCGCTGGTGCCGACATCCAAGTAGTGGATGCCGCGCTCCTTCAGCCGCGCGGCGCGCGCAATGTCGTCCTTGTAGTAGGAGTTCCCGCCGTCGATGATGATGTCGCCCGCCTCGAGGCGTTCGCTCAGATCGTTGATCTGCTGATCTACCACCGCGGCGGGCACCATCAGCCATACGGTGCGCGGTTTGCTCAGTTTGCTGACGAAATCATCCAGGTCCGTGGCGCCAATGGCGCCTTCCTTCTGCAGCTCCTGGACGGGGCCGGGGCTGCGGTTGTAGGCCACGCATTCGTGACCGGCTTTCATCAGCCGCCGGACCATGTTGGCACCCATGCGTCCCAAACCAATCATGCCTACTTGCATATCGCCTCCTGTCAGACTCGGACCCGTAGCGGGTTGTTATTGTTGCCCGGACCGGGACGGGATTCAGCTGTTATTTTCCCGGGCTCGGGACACGCTGGCCTGGTAACCGGCCTGTTGCACGGCGGCGATCAGGCTTTCAGGTTTTGCACTGCCCCTGACCGTGGCACTGCCCGGTTGCAGCACCACCTCCACCACTTCCTCGACACCGGGCACGGCGGCGAGCGCTTGCTGCACCGTGGCGACGCAGTGGTTACAGCTCATACCCTGCACATCCAGCTTGATCAAATCGCTCATCTCTCACTCCAGGGGGCGGAACAGTCGCAGACGATTGGCGTTGCTGACCACCGTAACCGAAGACAGCGCCATCGCCGCGCTGGCGAACACCGGGCTCAGCAGCCAGCCGGTGAGGGGGTATAGCAGCCCGGCCGCCAGCGGAATGCCGAAGGTATTATAGATAAAAGCGCCGAGCAGGTTCTGCCTGATGTTGCGCAGCGTCGCCCTGGACAGCGAAATGGCATTGGCGATGCTCGCCAGCGAATTGCCGGTCAGGGTGATGTCGGCGCTCTCGATCGCCACATCCGTGCCGCTGCCGATGGCAAAGCCCACGTGCGCCTGTGCCAGCGCCGGGGCGTCGTTAATCCCGTCTCCCACCATGCCCACGGTATGTCCCTGCTGTTGCAGGGTCTGCACCACCGTGGCCTTGTCCTGAGGCAGCACGCGGCTGTGCACGGCGGTAATGTGCAGTTCCTCGGCGACTGCCTGCGCGGTGGCCGGGTGATCGCCGGTGCACATTACCACTTCGATGCCCTGGGCGCGCAGCGTGCGGATGGCTGCGTCGGTGTCGGCGCGCACCGGATCACGCAGTCCCAGCACCGCCAGAGTGCCCGTTTCATCGGCGACCCACACCGGCGTGGCTGCACGCGCGGCCATGTCGTCGGCCCGGGACGCCAGCCGCTCATCGATGCGGATAGCGCGTGACTCCAGCCATTCCTGGCTGCCCACCGACAGCAGCCGTTCGGACACCCGCCCGCTCACCCCGTGACCGGCCTCGGCCTGGAACGACGTCACCGGCAACAGTTCCAGGTCGCGCAGCTGCGCCGACTCAACCACGGCGCGCGCCAGCGGGTGCTCGGAGCCGTGTTCCAGGCTGGCGGCCCACTGCAGCACGCTGGCTTCATCGACCCCGTCGGCGCAGTGGATATCGATCACCCGCGGCCGGCCCTCGGTCAGTGTGCCGGTCTTGTCCACCACCAGGTGGCTGATGCCCGCCGCCGCCTGCAGGGCGTCCGCATTGCGGATCAGGATGCCGAGCTGGGCGGCGCGGCCCATGCCCACCATCACGGCGATG
>CP070738.1:1945691-1962092 GCA_020347685.1 Gammaproteobacteria bacterium
GCAGCGACCGCGCTTGCCGGACCCGGCTCGATGGGAGCAAGAACAGGAGACAAGCGGCCATAGAACAACCCGGGACGCCGGCTCGGGCGCGATGCAGTTGGGGGACCTGTGCTCCCTCTCCCGCTCAGCGGCCAGCGGTGCTACGGCTGCGCACCACCATCCAACAGGCGGGCGAGTCGTTTGGCCGGTACGTAACCTGGCTGCACCTCACCGCTTTCGAGAACGATGAACGGCGTGCCACGCAGCCCCAGGGCCACGGCGAGCTCCATGTGTTCGTCAACCGGATTGTCGCAGGTCTTCATTTCGATGCTCTTGCCGGCCTTGGCGTCTGTCAGGGCACTGTTGCGGTCTTCGGCGCACCAGACTGCAACAGCCTTTTTGTATGCGCTCGAGCCGACGCCGGCACGCGGGTACATCAGGTAGCGCACTTCGATCCCGGCATCCAGGTACTGATCCATTTCGCCGTGCAGCTTGCGGCAATAGCCGCACTCGATATCGGTAAACACGGTTACCTTGTGCTTCACTTTCTCGGGCTTGAACACAATCATCTTGTCCTCACCCACCGCTTCGATCGCCGCTCGCTGCGCCGCACGTCGACGCGGTTCGGTCAGGCTCACACGCGTTTTCAAATCGATAAGATCACCCTGCAGCATGTAGCGTCCGTCGGCGCTGACATACACCACGTGCGAGCCGACCACCACCTGGTAGAACCCTGCGATCGGCGCCGGCTCTATGGCATCAATCTGCAGCCCTGGCAAGGCCTTGCGTATGGCGGCCTGATCGGCGCTCTGATCGGCAAGGGCGGAAGCGCTCAAGAACAGGAGCCCGAGAACAAATAATGCTGTTTGCGTTGCTTTCACGTGCTTTTACCTTGACTTTGAATGAATAGAAAATAAGTATGACCTTGGCTCCTGCCCTGGGTTCACCATTCTAACCGACAACTCAGCCGCGCGGGTGATGCGCCTGGTGGAGCCGCTTGAGCCGCTCTCTCGCCACGTGCGTATAGATCTGGGTAGTGGACAGGTCACTGTGTCCAAGCAGCATCTGTACCACGCGCAGGTCGGCACCGTGATTCACCAGATGGGTGGCAAATGCGTGGCGCAACGTGTGTGGGGACAGGTGGCTCCTGATCCCGGCGTGGCCGGCATACTGGCGAACCCGGTACCAGAACGCCTGTCGCGTTATCCCCGCCGCCTTGCGGGAAACAAACAGTCGGTCACTGGCTGCACCGCGTAACAGTGCTACGCGCGGGCCGTCGAGATACCGGCGCACCCAGATCAGGGCTTCGTCACCGACTGGAACCAGCCTTTCCTTGTTGCCCTTTCCGATCACCCGCACCACGCCCTGACTCAGGTTTATTCTGTCGACGCTGAGTTCCACCAGTTCCGAAACCCGCAGCCCGGTGGCATACAGCAGTTCGAGCATGGCGCGATCGCGCAAACCCAGCGTTGTGTCGGTATCCGGCGCCTGCAGCAGCGACTCAACCTCCGCCTCGCTCAGTGAATGCGGTAACGGCCGATCCATTTTGGGCGCCTCGATATTCGCGGTCGGATCATCCGCGCGGCGCCCCTCTCTCACCAGGTACCGGAAGAAACGCCGCAGGCTGGATAACAGGCGCGCGTTACTGCGCAGGGCCCGCCCGTTCCGGTATTGCCGCGCCATATAACTCAACAGATCAGCGGCAACGGCATCCCCCAGCGCAACACCTCTCGTACCCAACCACACCGCGAGGCCGCACAGATCCCTGCGATAGGCAGCCAGCGTGTTCTCGCTCAAACCGCTTTCCATCCAGAGCGAATCGGCAAACCGCTCGATCAGCGTCATATCTCCCGCTGCGCACCGCCCGGCGGACGACAGCGACATTTCAGGCGAGGAACCGGAGGGCATTCGTCAACAATCTGCGCATGTTCACCAGCCTGCAACCCTATCACAATAAAGCCGCCTCAGCGCGCTCGTGCTAGACTCCAGCCCCGACCGGAAACGCAGTGACTGAATGCGCAAGCAAACCCATATTTCTACTGAGGAAATCACGGTGCTCATTCTTGCCGGAGGCCGTGGCAGCCGCATGGGCGGCTGTGACAAGGGGTTGGTTCCTGTTCTTGGCAAGCCGACGATCGATCACCTGCTGAAGCGAATAGGCGTTCAGTCACAGCGGATAATAATCAGCGCCAATCGCAACCTCGAACAGTATGCGCGCTACGGCTACCCGGTGGTTCGCGACACAATGGGTGGGTTCGCCGGTCCGCTGGCGGGTATCCTGGCCGGGTTTTCCGCCTGTGATACTGCTTTTATGCTGACCTTGCCGGTCGATGCGCCGCTGGTAAGTGCCGACTACCTGGAGCGGATGAAACGGTCTCTGGAGCACAGTGACAAACCGGCCTGTGTCGCGGAATTCGAAGGACAGCTGGAGCCGGTTTTCTGCCTTGCGGAACACGGCACATCGAGGGCTCTGGAGACGTATCTGGCGGCAGGACACCGTTCCGTGCAAGGGTGGCTGAACGGAATCGGAGCAACGCGCGTCAATTTTTCCGATGTTCCGGAACAGTTTGTCAATCTCAACCGGGCACGCGACCAGCGCAGGCTGGAAACACTGCTGCGCCGCTGAGCCGTACCGGATTGTCATGGATTCACTGTTCAGCAAACCGCCGGTGCTGGGTTTTGCCGCCTTCAGCGGCACCGGCAAAACCACGTTGCTGGAGGCCTTGCTGCCAATGCTCCAGGAACACAATCTTCGCGTTGGCGTAATCAAGCATTCGCACCATGATTTTGAGGTCGATCACGCGGGAAAGGACAGCTTCCGGCTCAGAAAAGCGGGTGCGCAGCAAATGCTGATCGCCTCCAGTCTCCGAACCGCTGTAATTGAAGAACAGTGTCCGCCGCGGGAACCCCGCCTGGAACCTTTACTGCTAAAACTGGAGCGCAGCAAGCTCGACCTGATCCTCGTGGAGGGATTCCGCCACGAACGTTTCCCCAAAATAGAACTGCACCGGCGAGCACAGGGAAAGCCCTTTCTGCATCGGCAGGATGACTCTATCATTGCGCTTGCCAGTGACCAGCCGTTAACCGGAACTGGATTGCCACAGCTGGATCTGAACCAGCCGCGCCAGATCCTCAGGTTTATTCTCGATTTCATTGACACCGCGCGGACTGGAGCGCCCGAATGAACAATACCCCGACAGACTGTTGCGCCGATCCCGGACAGAAACTGCTAAGCGTGGAGCAGGGCCGCGCTCGTATCCTCGCTGCGGTACCCGCCATCCAATCCGCTGAGCAACTACACCTCAGGGCAGCACTGGGCCGTATCCTCTGCACGCCGGTTGTCTCCAGGGTTGACGTTCCGCCATTCGCCAACTCTGCAATGGACGGTTATGCGGTACGTAGCCAGGATTGCCCCGACTCACAGGCTGTGACACTGGAAATCATCGGTTCTTCCTTTGCCGGCGCACCGTTCGCGGGCCAGGTGGGCGCAGGCCAGTGTGTCCGAATCATGACCGGAGCGGCTATGCCCGACGGTGCCGATGCGGTATTGATGCAGGAACACGTCAGCCGTGATGCGGGGCAGGTTCGTTGCGAGAACAGAATCGTGCAGTGCGGTCAGAACGTGCGCTATGCGGGCGAAGACACACGCTGTGGCGATACCGTCCTGCATGCAGGCCAGCGGCTGGGCGCCGCTGAACTCGGCCTGCTGGCCTCCGTCGGGGTCGGCGAGGTGCGTGTCACACGCAGGTTGCGGGTGGCATTTTTCTCCACCGGCGACGAACTGGCAAGCATAGGAACACCTCTCGGCAGGGGCCAGATCTACGACAGCAATCGCTATACCCTGTTTGGTCTGCTATCGAGACCGGAAATTGAGTGTTTCGACCTCGGAGTCATTCCCGACCAGCGCGAGGCGGTACGGGCCGCATTCCGGGAAGCCGGTGCCGTGGCCGATCTGGTGCTCACCTCCGGGGGCGTGTCGGTCGGAGAAGCCGATTACGTGACCGAGACGCTCGGGGAGCTGGGGGAAATCAGCTTCTGGCGTATGGCCATGAAGCCCGGCAAACCGCTGGCGTTCGGGCGTTTGGGCGAGGCCGTGTTCTTCGGGCTACCGGGCAACCCCGTGTCCGTCATGGCGACGTTCTACCAGTTCGTGCTGCCTGCGGTCCGCAAGATGACCGGAGAGCAGGCGCGCGAGCCGCTCCTGATCCAGGCGCGCAGCACCCGCGACCTGAAAAAGGCACCGGGGCGCACGGAGTTTCAGAGAGGTATCCTGCAGGCGGGTGCTGACGGGCAGTGGCACGTTTCCACCACCGGGCTGCAAGGATCGCATGTGCTCAGCTCTATGAGCAAAGCGAACTGTTTTATTCTACTGCCTGCGGAGGGCACCGGCGCAGCCGAAGGTGATCTTGTTACGGTGCAACCGTTCCAGGATTTCCGCTGCTAGGCGGGTGCGACAGGGAGCATCAGGGGCGGCGGCCGGCGCCTTCAGGCCTGGCGTCCGGCCGCTGACTGTCAGACGGGCCAGCTGCCCGCATTGTCACTGTTGAAGCGAGCAGCAGATCGAGACCGCATTTGCAGAGCGCGCCCCGCCGACCGGACAGAAGCGCAGGCTGGCTGCCCAGGGGCGCCGCGGTTAGCCGTTTTGCTGTTGCTGCGCGGCGATATCGGCACGAACCTTGTCCATGTCCAGCGCCCTCGCCTGCTCGATCAGCTGAGTGAAGGCTGAGGCGGGCAGCGCCCCCGGTTGTGCAAAAATCAGGATCTGCTCCCTGAATATCGCCAGCATGGGAATGGATCGCACCTGGAAGTGCGCAGCCAGTTCCATCTGCTCCTCGGTATTCACTTTCGCAAACACCATATCCGGGTTCGCTTCAGAAGCCTGTTCGAAAACCGGTCCGAAACTCTGGCACGGCCCGCACCACGAGGCCCAGAAATCGATCAGCACGATATCATTGTTTTCTATGGTTGCCTGGAAATTCTCGCGGGTCATTTCGATCGTGGCCATGTCAGCGTGCCTGTCATCCGGTTGTGCAAAACGGCGCACAGTTTAACAAGGTCACGGTGCCGGGCAAAACCACAGAAAACGATGTACTCAAATGGGTGCGATCAGCGCGGTTCAGGATTCGCCGCGTTGTTTGCGCTCAGGCTCCTTGCCCGGCGTCTCCGGTTCCTTGTAGGTTGCATCCTCCTCAACGCGATTTCTCCCCAGACGCTTGGCGCGGTACAGTGCCTTGTCGGCCCGCTCAATGAATGCGCTGGCGGTTTCACCCGGCTTGTAAAGCGAAACGCCGGCGGAAAAGGTCGGAACCGGAATCATTTCGCCGTTTGCCTGCCAGCGGGTTTCCAGCGCCCGGTTCCTTACCTTGGTCAGGGCGCGCATTGACCCTTCAGCATCGGTATTCGGCAGCAGGACCGCGAACTCCTCACCGCCGTAACGTGCCACGAGATCGTGATGACGGAAAATGGAAAGGATATTCTTGGAATAGATCTGCAAGACCTCGTCGCCGCCCGCATGGCCGTGCTTGTCATTGATCTGCTTGAAATGATCCAGGTCAATCAGCGCCAGAGACAGCGGAAATCCGTAGCGCTGAACGCGCGCCACTTCATCCTCGATACGGCGCAGGAACGCGCGGCGGTTCGGCAGTCCGGTAAGTTCGTCGGTAAGGCTCAGTAAGCGCACCCGGGTGAGCTCATCACTGAGCTGTCGGCTGTCGGATTCGATCAGCTGCAGATAATGGTGGGTGCTATCGAGCTTCTCGGCCAGCTCATGATGCCCCTTGGTCAGCTTCTCGATCTCGCGGATCAATGTCCAGCGCAGGTCCTCCATTTCTCTGCCGTCACCCGCCTGTCGCAGCTCACCCAGCACCACTTCCAGCAGCACACCGAACTCCTCATTCTGCGCGATAGTCTCCAGCACCTGTTTGGCAAGCGTAGCCTGCAGTTTCTGGATATCGCGACGCTTGGAATCGAGATGACTGCGATAGGCGGTGTCCACCTGAGTCTCCGAGACATGACCAATCTCTGCACCAGCGCTTTCGCCTCTGATCGGCGTACCGGTAACCATACCCTCGGGCATGGGCGGCGGTTGGATTTCTTCTGCCGTCTGGGGCTCCGTCTGGGCTTGCTCGGGCTGCAGGGCCTCGACAGCGGCGGGTGGCTCGGGTTCGGGTTCGGATTCGTACAGGGGCTCTGGCTCCGGCCTGGCGGCGCGCGCCGGCTGCACCTCGGCCGGGCTCTCTGGCGCTGCAATGTCCTCCGCGACCGGCGCCACCCTCGGCTCCGGTTTTAGCGCTGGCGTATCGATGATTCCGAATGACTGCAGTAACGGACCCACCGCGTCCTCGACCAGGCCCACGTCCAGCTGCTGGAGCGCCTCAATCTGACCGGAATACCGCTCGACATAATCCGCCAGCGCGGCCAGATCGGCCGCCGTCAAGGGCGGCTGCAGACGGGCTTTGAGCAGGCGGATCTGGACCTGCAGCGGGGAGCCGCCGCGAAGATGAGCGAGATAGGCATCCAGTAACTGATTGATGAGCGCGATGTAAGCACGTTCCGCGGTCTGCCGGCTGCTGACCACGTCATCCAGCATTCGCTCTACCTGGCGATAGATCGCGCTCCCCGTCTGCGACCCCCGCAACGCATCCAGCAGGCACAGGATTTTCTGTGCGCCGGCCCCTTCTGCCCTATCCAGATTAAGTGAACCCATGCTTCGAATTAACTCCCGCGACAACGCTGACCCACAGGACGATTATCGACGTTATTGTTATGCGCAAATTTCTTGTTATCAGTTATTGCTCCGGCTCCAGTCCGGACAACGGGTATGGTTCAATTAGAAAGTTACTCCGGTTCCGTAAAAAGAACAAACAGGCCGATTCTCCGCTCAGGCTTGCTCGAACCAACTGCAGGGTCGGACATCAGCAACAGCTGGGTGGCCAGACACTGCGTCGCTGGGCGGAACGGCAGTTTTTTAATTAATATAACAATAAGATAACGATAAAAGAGCCTGATCGCGGCAGCGCTGGCAGCAGCGCGAAGGATAATCGGGCTATTTTCTTACACAGCTACCGCCCAATTTCGTAACGGCTCAGGTGTTGTTTTCGACGGCCTTTCCGCGCATAGCGTCTCCGAACGACGACACATTCTTGACGGCACGGCACCATTATCCGATGCTTTGATGCCGATTGGCCACGATGATGTAATATTTTCCGACAAAAAGGCCGGCTTCGAGGCCGGCCTTGGCACAGCATCAAAATCACCCGTTTCAGCCGAGCGCGGCAAATACCGCGTCGCGGATCTCCTCGACCTTACCGATACCCGGAATCCGGATATAGCGCGGTGCCGCCTCGCCACCCTGTTCGGCCCAGCGCGAGTAATAGCCAATCAAGGGCTTGGTCTGATCGTGATACACCTTGAGCCGCTGGCGTACGGTCTCTTCCTTGTCGTCATCGCGCTGCACCAGCGGTTCCCCGGTTGCGTCATCCTTGCCTTCCTGTTTTGGCGGGTTGAACACCACGTGGTAGGTCCGTCCCGACGCGGGATGCACACGGCGGCCACTCATGCGCTTAATGATTTCCTCGTCATCGACGTCGATCTCGACCACCGCATCGATGCTAACGCCCTGATCTTTCAGTGCTTCGGCCTGCGCCAGCGTGCGCGGGAAACCATCGAAAAGAAACCCGTTGGCGCAGTCTTGCTGTGCGATTCGTTCCCGCACCAGGCCCAGGATAATATCGTCCGACACCAGTCCGCCGGCATCCATCACCTTTTTCGCCTCCAGGCCTAACGGGGTGCCCTGCTTGACCGCTGCGCGCAGCATGTCGCCGGTCGAAATCTGGGGAATCTTGTATTTATCCTTGATGAAGTTGGCCTGGGTACCCTTTCCGGCACCCGGACCACCGAGCAGAATGATGCGCATCTGAATTCTCCTTTCTCAGAGCGGATCCGGTTACGGCTGCAGATCCGCAACAACCTGGCACGGCGCCACATAGCAGAGCCGCAAAAAATCTGTGGGATTATCTCCGGCACAGCGCGGAAAGAAAACCGAATAGAATATATGAGGGGATGCGGTTGATTTATGAAGCCCTGGCGGCGAGTGCTGACAAGGTCAGCAATTCGGCTCTTTGCTCGAACACCTGTGCGGCCAGTTCCAGAACCTGGTCCGGGGCTACCTCCAGGATACCGAGATGCACGTGCGGCAGACTACCCGGCTCCGGCAGATCGGAGGCGCGAGACAGCAGTAGATCCGACAACTGAACCAAATGCACCGACACCTCGTGTTCGCCCCGATAATCAGGATTGTGATGTTCCAGCAGCGTAATCGCGATTGCCTCCGGCATGTTCCAGGCTTCCATCAGCCAGGCCCCGATGCGCGCATGCCCCATCGCCAGCAGGTCCCTGGCTCCGCCCATACCCAGCAGTCGCCCTTCGAGTTCGGTCAGCGTTTTGTCCGGGTTGGCCGCGGCAAACTTGTTCAGCAGGCAGAATTCCGGCAGGAAAAGATGCCCGAGTAACAGCACACCGAAATCGTGCAACAGGCCGCACAGGTAGCTGAAACCGGGTTGCGGACGCCGTGCAGCGGGCATGCAGGCGCCGATTTTTTGCATCAGCACGGCACTCAGTATGGCATGCTCCCAGAAGCGCGACAGACCCAATGGCCCCTCATCCGGAATCCGGAACGAACGCGCCGCAGCCAGCCCCAGAGCCAGGTTGAGCACCAGATCATAGCCGAGTACCCGGCTGATGGCGTCCTGAATATTGCTGATGCGTCCGCGATAGCCATAGAAAGGCGAACTCGCATAACGAATCACTTGCGCCGCAAGGCTGGGATCAAGCTGAACGATGTTTGCCAGCTGCAATGCGCCGGCATTGGGATCGGACTGCAGCTGCAGAATGCGCCGTGCCAGCTCTGGCATGAGCGGTAACTCGTAGACCTGCTCGATCCGCTTCTCAATCGCGCGTATCTGGTCCGCATCGAGAATAGTCACCATCGGGTCTTTCACCTGCCGGATGCGTTTTCGTGACAGCGTTACGCCGTGTTCGCCTCCGTGCAGCAATACCGTTTTCCATCCGCGCCCCGGACACCAAACGGCCCAGAAGCATAAGGATATCGACCCGATTTAGCGATTTCTGAACACGGTGCTGCTAATTGAGCTGGATGCGCTGCCCCCAGGGCACTTTTGCGCGCCCCTTTACCAGCCAGATGACGGGAAAACTGGGCTCCGTGCTCGGAAACTCCCCGTCAGCATCGGTAAAATAGACCAGGAGGTCCGGCCTGCATGCTTCGCGATCCAGCCACTCGAACACGGGCCTGAAACTGGTACCGCCGCGCCCGTACACATCTGCTGGCATAGTGAAATCCTCCCAGGGCTCGAACACCCAGGGCCCGTTCCTGCAAAGTTCTGCGTCACAGGCGTGCAGCGTGAGGCGTGCCCGCATCTGCCCTTTGATGGCATTGATTTCGGAAACGAATTCCTGCATTTCCGCATCGGTCACCGAGCCACTGGTATCAAGCACGACCATCACATCGATCTGGGTGCTTTTAAGCGTCGGCAGTATGGCATCGCCCTCGCGGCGCGACGGACGCTGGTAGCTGTAGTCGTCGCGGGCCACTGCGGTCATGTAGCGCGCCAGAAGCATGCGCCAGGGCAGCTGCGGCTGGAGCAAGTGTTCGACCAGACGCGCCATGGTGGCGCCAAGCTTGCCCGCCTGCATGGCCTGTTGCGCGGCACCGGCCAGGCGCTGGCGCCACTGTACCGCCAGCTGCTCGCGCTCCGTCTCAGACAGCGGACGCGGCCCGTCGCCCTGTTCCCCGACGCCACTTTCGCCGTCACCGCTACCGCCGCTCTCGCGGTGCTGCTGATCGAGCGGCTTAGCGCCTGCGCCTCCTCGCGATTTCTGCTCCTCGTTGTAGAAATGATCGTCGTGGGTCTGATCCTCCATATCGTCATCGATATAGGGGTAGATTTCCTCGGCCATCATGCCCTCGAAGCCGCTTTTCAGGAGCACGCCGGGAGGCGGCTTGAGGCCATCTTTCAGCAGTAGCGGGTTGATCGCCAGATCGCAGGCAATATCCCATCGGTGCTTGACGCGATTCTGGCGACGCGCGAAGTGAGACAAGGCGCAATGCAGAGCTTCGTGAGCGAGCACAAACTGCGTTTGCTCCAGTGTCAGTTTCCCGATGTACTCGGGATTGTAGTAGAGCGCCCGGACGTCGGTGCCAATGGTCTTGCAGCGCTCCGGTTTGGTCGCTTGCATGGGCAGGCGCAGCACCAGCGCGCCGAGGAAAGGCCGGTCCAGGATCAGGCGGGTGCGCGCTGCGCTGAGTTTGGTTTCGATTTCGTCTGACATCAGGAGGCCCGAATCGCTCCGGTTCCGTTACATATCAAACAGCATGACATCCGCGACCGCTTTCGCCCACTTGGCGAACTGAGGCACCTGGAAAAGATCCTGACCTATGGCGCGGTGCATATCCGAAATCAACATGACACCCATCTCACGTTGTGGAAAGGCCCCGGCATAATCGATAATGTGCCCGAAAACCGTCTGAGCGTCACTGTCATTGCGGGCGCGTATGGCACGGCCAACCAGGGCCGAGGCCACGGCATACTGGAGGTCGGTCTCCCGCGGTACCGGCACGGATTCTCCACGTGTAATGGCATCAATGTCCGGCAACTTGTCGAGATTATCGACGAATGCATGCAACTCGATGCCGGCTGCCGGACCGACACACGCCTGCAGCGCCTCGACCAGAACGCCCGAATTTCCGGCGAATTTCTGTAGCGCACGGTGCGCGAACTCCCACGACCGTGGCGAGGGGAAAGCGACCGGGTTATGCGCGGGGTCAAACTCAAACAGCAACTCGGGACGAAAGCGCAGAAAGGCGATCAGGCGTTCGTCGATACCGTTGGCATACGCCCAGGCCACCCAGTCATCCAGATTGACGTCCAGCTCATAGTGGGAGAACCGGTTCGCGAGCGGTGCCGGCATGCTGTAGGTGACGCCACGATCACCCTGTCGGTTACCGGCCGCGAAAATTGCCCAGCCATCCGGTACTTCATAAGCCCCCAGCCTGCGATCCAGAATCAGCTGATAGGCGGCCGCCGAGACACTGGGCGGCACCGAGGTGATTTCATCCAGGAACAGGATGCCGTGCCGACCGTGCCGCTCGGTATCCGGCAGCATGGCCGGTACCGCCCATTCCACCTGGTCGCCGACGCGAAACGGAATGCCGCGAAGATCAGTGGGTTCCATTTGCGAGAGCCGGATATCAATTACAGGTACCTCGTGACGTTGCGCAATCTGGGCAACAATCTGGGACTTCCCTACACCCGGTGGCCCCCACAGCATCACCGGCGTGTGCTGACCGTGCTGCACACTCTGAAATTCGGTCTCGAGGATAGTTAACAACTGGGCTGGACGCATTTTTCCTCCGCAACCTGAGCGAACCCTACCACTTCCCAAGCAACCGGATCATGGTACGCAAATACGCAGCGAAATGCATGGTACGGTTCGAAAATCACCAGAACACAAAGGGTTAAACAGAGTGCCTGGCAAGCTGCCCTGAGGCGGCGCAGTTTGCTCAATAAATCCGCTGTGACGCCGTTATGTATCGGTAATTCGCCGACTCCCAAGCAAGCTCGTAAATGTCACCTGATCAAGCGCCAATGACCCGCCTGCTACTGTGCTCCTCGGACACAGGGAAACTCGAACCACTGCGACAGCGGTTCAACGCTGCCGGTATCCAAGTCGATTGCGCCACCGGAGCCGAAGAGGCGTCCGAATTGATGTGGAAACAGCACTACGGCGGCGTAGCCATCGACCTGCTCCTTGCCGATCGTGACGGAATTTCCTTTGCGCTCGAGTTGCGTGAGGAGCACCCCTGGCTACCGGTTCTGGTGATTTCTACAACCACGAATGGGGAGCGTCTGGACAGCGGACCTGACTGGTTGGCACGCTCCAGCGATTATGCACGCCTGATTTTCGCACTGAAGCAGGCCGGACAGCGTTCCGCCGGGCGCGCACCGCGAATACTGCATGTGGAAGACGACGACAGTCTGGCCTCTCTGGTGCAGAATACGATTGGCAGACAAACACATTTGTTCCGCGCCCGCACCGCCCAGGAAGCGCGTATCGCGATGGCACTGCGCCATTACGACCTGGCGCTGATCCGTGCCTCGATCACTGAAACCGATGATAGTTTTGCCGCAACTTACTCCACCAAGTCGCCCCTGTGCATCGACACGGGGAGCGTTACTGACCCGGTAGTGACGATTCTGAACAACCTGCGTCGCAACCCCTTCGTGCACCAGCCCGCCTACTGCTAGCAGCACAACTAGCAACGTAGCGGCGCAAGCGCACCGCTTTCGCGATAGCGCAGGTAATCCGCGATTATTGTTGCATGATCAAAAGCGAGTTCGGGGCAGTCGGCCGGATCGCAAAGCACCACATTCCTGGCATCGTCCCGCGCGTGCGGCTCCCCTGAAGCCGTCGCCACATACACAGCGCTCACTGTGTGACCACGCCGGTCGCGCGCAGGATCCGAATAGCAGCCCAGCAGAGCCACCAGGCGGACATTCAGCGATGTCTCCTCCCTGGCCTCACGCACCGCCGCCTGCTCCAGGCGCTCTCCCACATCCACGAAACCACCGGGCAACGCCCATCCGTGAGGTGGATGCTTGCGTTCTATCAATACAATGGGGCGTCCCGGCCGGTCGATCATTTCGATGACGGTGTCCACGGTGAGCAATGGGGTAAGCGGGGCTGCCATGGGTCTAGCGTTTCATATCACGCAACTGACGCCGGGCTTTCTTGTCAGGTCTGTGTTGCGGGTGTGGAGCGCTGCCACCCGCCAGCCTATGTTGCTCGCGCAGAGCCTCGCGCCGGCGAATACTTTGTTCGGACTCCTGGTACAAAGTCTGCGCAACCGCGGCCGGCCCCCTGCGCTCGGAAACACACAGGATGTGCACCTGGTACTCAAAGCCGCTTTTGTGGATCTCAAGTTCATCGCCCGGTTTCACGCTTCTCGCCGGCTTTACACGCAGGCCGTTGAGCTGCACCCTGCCACCGCTGACCGCCTGCGCGGCCAGACTGCGCGTCTTGAAAAATCGCGCCGCCCACAACCACTTGTCGATACGAACCGTTTCGGCCATACGTGTTTCCAACTCGGCAGCAAACCAATCCACAGACAGTATCCCGCCCGCGGCCCGGCGCCTTATACAGCGGCCCGCGCGGCCTCGATGAGCTGCGCCACGGGAACCACGCCATCCAGGCGCTTCTCGCCCACAAAGAAGGTCGGCGTTGCACGCACGCCCAGTTCACGGGCCGCCATCTGGTACTGGCGCAGGCGCACGGCGGCCGCCTCGTCCATCCAAGCCTGCTCTACCTGTTGCGCAGACATACCCGCCTCACAGCCAAGCCGTTGCAGCACTGCGCGGTCGCCGATATTTTCGCCGCGCCGAAAGAATGCCTCGAACAGGCTTTCGTGGAGATGGTAGAACACATCGCGGTCGACAAACTTGGCAAACTCTGCCAGCTGCAGTGCAGAGCGTGAGTTGGTGGTGAAATCATGCTCCCGCAACAAGAGCTCTTCCTCGCGGGCGAGTTCCCGCACAGTGGTCATCATCCGCTGCCAGGTCTGCGAACTATAGTCGAGGGATGCGACAGGCTCACCCGCCGGCGAGGTTTCAGGGTGAATTTCGAGAAAACACCAGTTCACCCGCAGGTCATAGCGTTCACGCAGCCGCGCCAGCCGGGCAGCTCCCAGGTAACAGAATGGACAGATATAATCGCTGAAGACAGTGACCTTCAACTCCGGATTTGACTGTTCCAAACTCACTAGCGCAACCCGCCCCCGCAGGTGAGAAGCCCGTTCCGCACACTGAGGACGCCTCGCCGATGTCCGCCCGGATTCGCCTCCACTACTCTAGTTCTCTGACAATTCAACCAGGATGCGATTCAATCGCTTGACGAACGCCGTTGGATCATCGAGTTGCGCGCCCTGAGTCAGCATTGCCTGTTCGAACAACAACCGCGACCAAGCCGCAAAGCGTTCGCTGTCCTGCTCACCGCGAAGCCGTTTTACCAGCGCGTGCTCGGGATTGATTTCGAGACTCGGCTTGCTGAGCGGAACATCATGACCGGCCTGTTTCATCAGCCTCTGCATGTGCATTGCCATTTCGTGCTCACCCTGGACCAGGCAGGACGGAGAATCGGTCAACCGGTGGCTGATGCGCACCTCGCTCACCAATCCCTCAAGCGCATCCTGAACCTTCTCTACCAGATCCTTGTTTTCATCCTCTGCCTGCTTGGCCGCCTTCTGCTCCTCCTCGTCCTGCAGCTTGCCAAGATCCAGATCCCCCTTGGCCACTGAGATCAGTTTCTTGCCGTCAAACTCGTTCAGGTGCGAAACCAGCCATTCATCCACCCGGTCGTGCAGCAACAGGACTTCGATTCCCTTCTTGCGGAACACCTCAAGGTGCGGACTGTTGCTTGCCGCCGCAAAACTGTCGGCAGTCAGGTAATAGATGTTTTCCTGTTCCGGCTTCATACGACCGATGTAATCCTGCAGGGAGACATTCTGCTCGTCGCCGCCACTGTGGGTGGAAGCGAAACGTAACAAGCCGGCAATTCGCTCCCGGTTGGCATAGTCCTCTGCCGGCCCTTCCTTAAGCACTTGACCAAATTGCGCCCAGAACTCAGCGTACTTGTCCGGCTCGTCCTTGGCCATGGTTTCTAGCATGCCGAGAATCTTCTTGACCGACGCCGTTTTTATGCTGTCGATAAATCGGTTCTGCTGCAGGATCTCTCTGGACACGTTCAGAGGAAGATCGTCCGAATCCACCAGACCGCGGATAAAACGTAGGTACTGTGGCATCAGGTGTTCCGCGTCGTCCATGATGAACACCCGACGCACATAGAGTTTGATACCGTGGCGCCTGTCGCGGTCCCACAGGTCAAACGGCGCCTGCTTGGGTATATACAGCAGCGTCGTGTAGGACTGAGTACCCTCGACCTGGTTATGCGTCCACGCCAGCGGCTCCCCGAAATCGTGCGCTACGTGTTTGTAGAATTCCTTGTATTCCTGCTCCGAGATGTCACGCCGCGGCCGTTTCCAGAGCGCCGACGCATCATTTACAGGCTCGAACTGGTCCTGTTTACCTTCTTCGAGCGATGCCATTTCGATCGGCAAGCCGATATGGTCCGAGTACCGGGTGACGATGGAGCGCAGCCGGTAGTTCTCCAGAAATTCGTCTTCACCCTCGCGCAGGTGCAATGTTACCTGCGTGCCACGGCCGTCTTTCTCAACGGTCTCCAGGGTGTAGCTGCCTTCGCCGTTGGATGTCCAGCGCACCGCCTCCTCCGCAGGTACGCCGGCTCGCCGCGTGGTCAGGGTCACTTCATCGGCCACAATAAACGCGGAGTAGAAGCCCACTCCGAACTGGCCGATAAGTTCCATATCCTTGCGCTGATCACCGGTCAATGCTTCGAAGAACTGTCGGGTGCCGGACTTGGCTATGGTGCCGATGTTCTCGATCACCTCTTCGCGTGACATCCCGATGCCGTTATCAGTCACCGTAATGGTTCGGTTATCTTTGTCAAAAGTAACGCGAATTTTCAGTTCGCTGTCGCCCTGGTACAGCGCCTCGTCGGACAGCGCCTCGAAGCGCAATTTGTCGCAGGCATCGGACGCATTGGATACGAGTTCACGCAGAAAGATTTCCTTGTTGGAGTACAAGGAGTGAATCATCAGGTTCAACAGTTGCCGAACCTCGGTCTGGAATTCCAGCGTTTCTTTACCGGTTTCTACTGCCATGATTAACAGATACCCTCTTCAAGCAATTCACATCGTGCCCGCACTGGTCGCCGGCATGCGCAATTCGCGAGCAATTACCCCGAAAACAGTCAAATAAGACAAATCGGGGCACCCAGATCATATTTCAACCCCTTCGTGGCGAAGCAGTTGCCTTTTTATGCTTATCAGCCTGCCCGAGCTGTGACCCGCAAAGCCACCAACGCCGCGGCTCGCTACAACCCGGTGGCAAGGAACGACAATCGGAACCGGGTTGGCCCGACAGGCGTTGCCAACGGCCTGGGCGCTGGTAGCGAGGCGCCGTGCCAGCGCGCCATAGGTGCATACCGTTCCCACATCGATGCGCTCCAGCGCGCGCCAGACTCGCTGCTGGAATGCGGTACCGGACAAATGCAGCTCCATGTCCAGATCGGCGCAGGGGTCGTCGAAAAAGGCCCTGAGCCGTTCCACCACCAGCGTGGCGAGCGGTTCAACTGGCCGGATGAGAGCGTGGTCACGGGGCAAAAACGCCACGCGGCTGAGCGCGCCCCCCTGGATGACGATACCCAACCGGCCCAGCGGCGAAGCAAATACGGCATCCAGCCGCAAAGCTCCTGTCATAGCTACTTGCCTTT
>CP070738.1:1962192-1965881 GCA_020347685.1 Gammaproteobacteria bacterium
TGGCGTCACGCATATCGACACCGATGGTGACTCGGTAACGCCGTCAAGGCTGCGCAACGGCGTTTCCGCGGAAGACGATAACTACGAAAACTGGACCACATCGGCACGGCTGGGAATAGCGCTCAGCGACACGCTGGAGGTCAATTTCTTCGGCCGTTACATCGACAGTGAAACGGATCTGGACCCGGAGCTGTTCGACCCCGCGTTCGGGGGCGGCACCACCGAAGACCGCGATGCCAGGCTGGACCAGACCGAGTACCTGTTGCGCGGTGAAGCCAGGGCGCAACTGCTGGACGGCCTGTGGGAGGCGACCTTCTCGACGTCCTATACCGACTACGATCGCCACAACCGCAATGACCGCCAGTCGCCGACGGAAACCCTGACCCGTACCGACTTCGACGGTGACAAGCTGAAGTTCGAGCTCAAGAACGATTTCTATCCAGTGGATGCTCACATTCTGACGCTGGGGCTGGAAACCGAGAAGGAGAACATGAACGCCGGCGGCTTTTCCGATTTCGGCGGTTTTATCGTCGGCGAAGAGAGCGAAGCCGATGCGCGCAACAACGCCGCCTATGCGCAGGACCAGTTCAGTTACAATGACAGCCTGTTCGGTACCATCGGGCTGCGCTATGACGATAATGATGATTTTGGTTCGGAGTTTACTTACCGGGTGGCGCCCGTCTACGTGCACCCGAAAACCGGCACCCGTCTGAAGGGCAGTGTGGGTACCGGCTTTAAGGCGCCCACCCTGTTTCAGACCGATGGTTTCTCACCGAATATTTTCGGATCGTTCTACCGTGGCAATCCGGACCTGGACCCGGAAAAGAGTTTCGGTTGGGAGATCGGTGTCGAGCAGGCGTTGTGGAATGAGCGTCTCAACCTCGGCGCGACCTGGTTCAAGAGCGATATCGATGACCTGATGCAGGTGGTCTTCGACCCGTCCTTCAACAGTACCTACGAGAATATAGACCAAGCCGACATCCGGGGTGTCGAAGCTTTCATACACTCGCAGCCACTCGAGCTGCTGGCGGTACGCCTCGATTACACCTGGACCGATGCCGAAGATGACGACACCGGCGAGCCGTTGCTGCGTCGCCCGAAACACAAAGTGGATGTGGATGTGGAATTCCAGCCGACATCCAGAGCCAGCATCAACCTGACGGTCAATTATGTCGCGGATTACAAGGATATCTCGCGCGAAACGTCGGGCATCATCAATGGGGACGATTATGTGGTGCTGGATCTCGCGGCTGGCTACAACATCAACAAACAGTGGCGTGTTTTCGGGCGTATCGAGAACCTCACCGACGCACACTACGAGCCCGCCGACGGGTTTCAGGCGTCGGACCGCGGTGTGTTCGCCGGTGCTGAGCTGAGTCTATAGCGCATGCGCATGACCCTATCTCTGCCAAGTGTCGAACACAGAAGCGTAGCCAGCCAGCGTCGCCGGTTGATCTGGTTTGTGCTCGGTTCGCTCCTGCTGCATGTGCTGCTGGTGGCACTGTGGCGTGGAGAGCCACCCGCCGGTCCGGTGGGGCAGAGTACGTTTCAGGTTACCCTGGTTGCGCGGCACGGCGACACGCCGCAACAACCCGCTGCAGGGCAGCGGCAGCCGGGAAGAGCGAACGAAGCGGGCCAGCCGGATAACACCCTTGTCGCGTCCGGCGAGCCGCCAAGGGCAACCGAGAATAACAAACCACCGTTCCCGCCAGTAACACCGCAACCTACTGTCCGCAACCCGGACAGAACTCAGCACGCGCAGCGTCACCCGCCCGAGCACCTTCGCAGCGCTGTGAACGAGATACCGCAAGCGGTGAAAGCCGGGGCCACCAGCGATCTCGCGGCCCTGGAGCCGGGGCATATGAGCGCAGCGAGCGGGTCGACGAGCGATGGTGCGGATGAACTTACGAGTGCTGCGCGATACCACCGGGTGCGGGACGAGCTGTTGCAGGCGCTGTTGCCCCATTTCGACTATCCGCCGCTTGCCCGCCGCCGTGGCTGGCAGGGACGCGTCAGGATCGGCCTGCTGGTCAAGGCCGACGGAGACCTGAGCGGCGTTCACCTGATCGAATCTTCCGGGTATGCCTTGCTGGACAAGGCCGCCATCAAGAACGTCAGCCAGCTGCGCAACGTACCCGCCGCAGGCCGATGGCTCAACGGGCGTAACCTGGACGTCATCCTGCCGGTAACGTATCGGCTGGAGTGACTCGGCGGACAGTATATTAATTTCGGGCCGCGCTGCTAGACGGCATGCTGCGCTAAGCGTTATGCCCCGCGAAAATCAGTGAGCTAAAGTTTCTGAAGGCGATTCGCCGAAGACCCGTCTGTATTCCATCGCAAACTTGCCGAGGTGCAGAAATCCATAGCGAGTGGCGGTCTCGGTAACCGTTGTCGCATTGGGTTCCGACCCCAGCAACTCGCGATACGCGGCGTTCAGCCGCCGTGCTCTCAGAAACGCCATGGGCCCGACCCCATGGCGCCTCACAAACCAGCGTGACAGGGTGCGGATGGATACGCCGCTCCGGGCCGCCAGCTCCGCACGCGAGATGGGACTCCGGAGGTGCGCACAGAGGTAGTCCTCCGCCTGCGCGAGACCTCGTCTGGGCAGCTGTGCGTCGGGTCCGCAACGGGGAGTCTCGCCGGCACCGGTTGCAGCGAGGGCCAGATTCGCTATGACTTCGTCTTCCAGTTCTGCAACAGACAGTTCCGAGCCAGTGCCGTCATCACGCCGCCCAAGCTCAGACCACAGGCGGGCAAGAGAGCTTCCCAGAGCGAGACCACGTGGAGCCGAAACGGGAAGCCTCGCTGTCATCTCTGATTCCAGTGCGCTGCCGTTTCCACTCAGTCTCGCTGCATAGTCGCGCATGGACTGATAAGGCGCGCAAACGGCCAGGACGCGGCAAGCCGTGTTCGTTTCGAGTGCCATGGGTCTGTCCGGCGATACCAGGTGAACGTCGTTTCGGAATGGCAGGAGCTGCTTACCTTCGTTAGCAGAAAACGGTTTGCCAAGCGGCAGGTTTATGCCAAGAAACCGCAGCGGTGGTTCAATGTCGACGCGTATCGAATCCGCCGTGACGGTGAAAATCCCCAGCTGTGTCAGCGCCCTCGCCATGATCGCGACCTGAAACCCGGTACCCCTGGCAGGCCGCACCCGGAACGGGCCTACGAGCGGCGACAGGTATTCCTGCACCTGTTCGGCATCTGTCGTTGTAAAACGGGAATCGCTTTCCATCGTCATGCTCGACTTTTTCGCGCGGCTTGTCCCAAAAAGGATAGCTACCCGGTAAGGAATTTTCCATGATGCAGGTATACAGCTTGTCCTTCGAGACCCGAGTTTCGAATTATTCTCGGCGGAATCTTGACAGTTTTCTTTCAACAGGAGTGCATTATGGCCCGATCGAAGACGATCCGCGTTCATCTATGTGGTTCGCTGCTGACCCTGATCGCCCTGGGCACCGGGCCCGTGCTGCAGGCGGAACCGGGCGTCGAGGGGCTGGGTGAAACGGGTACCGACCCGCGTGATTTCGCGCCAAAATTCATGCCCTATTACCGTTACACAGAACTCGAGAACGGGCTCGAGGAAAACGTGCTCACCCTGTTCGGGCTGTAAGCCTTTGCGCCGAAATTCGTCATGACCTACGAGATTCCGCTGGGCATGAAACGCGATGTCAGGGGTACCGACCTGCACA
>CP070738.1:1965981-1972737 GCA_020347685.1 Gammaproteobacteria bacterium
AGCGCCGACGCCAGGGTCTGCAGCAGCAGCAGGTGCAGGAAGGCGGTGACATTGCTCTGGTCGATGCCGCCGTCCAGGCTCCAGAACACCAGCACCGGGCTGACCAGCGCGTGAACGGCCATCAGGCTCCAGAAATCGCGGCTGAAGCGGTGCAGCTGGCGGTGCAGATGGGTGGGCGCATTGCCGCCCGCCGGATTCTGCAGCGCCCAGGTGATGAGCGGGGTGATCAGTCGCTGCAGCTGGAACAGTGCGAAGAAGATCAGGGAAACCGAAAATGCCGGCACCACCCCCCCGGCCAGCAGCTGTTGTACCTGCCAGGGCTCTATGACACCGAACAGGATGGCGGTGCCGAACCCGCCGAGCGGTGCCAGCAAGAAACCCAGAAACAGAAGAATCGAAAATCTGGCGCCGACGCGCTCGGGTGCATCAAGCATTTTGTGCCCTCCGGAGGTGCAGTTATCAGTCTGCCTATTGTTCCGAACTTGTTATGCCCAATCCTAAGAATTTCTTTATATTGCAGGGCACTATGAATACTTTCGCATAACTTAAATAGCATAATGGCATAAGATACCAAAAATGCAAGAGTAATTTTTTGGCGCACCGCCGGCGGGGCAAAGCCGTACAATAGCGCGCTTCGATACCAGCAGCGTTTCAGAGGGGATGATGGACAGGAGAAGGTTTTTACGCCGCCTCGGCAGCGGCGCGGTGCTGGCCGGTGCCGCCCTGGGGGCGGGCTGCAAGGCAGACAGGAACGCACCCGGACCCCAGCCGCAGGGTGCCGGGGCGGCTTCCTTCAAACCGGTCAAATGGAAAATGGTGACGACCTGGCCCAAGAACTTTCCGGGCCTGGGCACCGGGGCCAATTATCTGGCCGAGCTGATCACTGCCATGAGTGGCGGTCGCATCGAGGTCAAGGTGTACGGAGCCAACGAGCTGGTGCCGGCTTTCGAGGTGTTCGGCGCGGTATCGGCGGGCACCGCCGAACTCGGGCATGGCGCCTCCTATTACTGGAAGGGCAAGAGTGAAGCCGCGCAGTTCTTCTCCGCGGTGCCGTTCGGCCTGACCGCCGAGGAGATGAACGCCTGGCTGTACCACGGCGGCGGCATGGAGCTTTGGGCCGAAACCTACGCGCCCTTCGGCCTGGTGCCGCTGGCGGCCGGCAACACCGGCGTGCAGATGGCCGGCTGGTTCAACCGCGAAATCAACTCGCTGGAGGACCTGCAGGGCTTGAAAATGCGCATTCCGGGACTGGGCGGAGAGGTGCTGGCGCGTGCCGGGGGCACGCCGGTGAGCCTGCCCGGAGGCGAGCTGTTTACCTCGCTGCAGTCCGGCGCCATCGACGCGACCGAGTGGGTGGGGCCTTACAACGATCTGGCCTTTGGGCTGTACAAGGCGGCCAAGTACTATTACTACCCCGGCTGGCATGAGCCGGGCACCACGCTGGAGTGCATGGTCAACAAGCAGGCCTTCGACGCGCTGCCTGGCGAGCTGCAGATCATCGTCAGCAATGCCGCGCGAGTCGCCAACCAGGATATGTACGCCGAGTACATTGCCCGCAACAACCAGGCGCTGCAGACCCTGGTGGAGGAGCACCAGGTCGAGGTGCGCAAACTCCCGGACCCGGTGCTGGCGCGGCTGCGCGACCTGTCAGCCCAGGTGGTGGAGGAAATCGCTGCGAAGGACGCGCTGTCGAAACGGGTCTATGAGTCGTTCCAGCGCTTCCGCCAGCAGGCCACCCAGTGGAGCAATATCTCGCAGCGCGCCTACCTGAACGCGCGTTCGGCCTGATGTGGTGCGGCGCGGGATTCCGGCCGACAGTACCGGACTACTGGTAAATTACGCCGGGCAGCCAGGTGGCCAGCGCCGGCCACAGCGCCAACATACCCAGCATGCCGAGCTGGATCGCGATGAAGGGCATCACGCCGCGATAGATGTCGGCGGTCCTGATGCTTTCCGGGGCCACGCCCCGCAGGTAGAACAGCGCAAAACCGAATGGGGGCGTCAGGAACGAAGTCTGCAGATTGATAGCGATCATGATGCCCAGCCACACCGGGTCCAATCCCATGGCGAGCAGTATGGGCCCCACGATGGGTACCACCACGAAGGTGATTTCGATGAAATCGAGCACGAAGCCGAGCAGGAACATCACCAGCATCACCACCAGCACGGCCGCAAACACGCCCCCAGGCAGCTGACCGAGCAGTTCCTCCACCAGCTCATCGCCGCCGAAGCCGCGGAATACCAGCGAGAACAGCGAGGCGCCGATCAGGATCAGGAAGACCATACTGGACACTTCCATGGTGCTGCGCACCACGTCGCGCAGCACCGCGAGCTTGAGCTGGCGTCGAGTCCAGGCCAGCAGCAGGGCGCCCACCGCGCCGACCGATGCGGCTTCGGTGGGCGTGGCGAAACCGCCCAGGATGGAGCCGAGCACCGCGATGATCAGCGCCAGCGGCGGCAGCAGGGCGCGCGCCACGTGCAGGCTGCCGCGGGCGGCCCGCTCGTCGGGGTCGTGCGCCGGCATGGTGTGGGGCCGCAGCAGCGCGACAGCGAGCAGGTAGACCACGTACAGTGCCACCAGCAGCAGGCCCGGAATCAGTGCGCCTGCGAACAGATCGCCGACAGAAACGGTCTTCGGCGAGAAGATTCCCTGATCGAGCTGCGCCTGTTGATAGGCCGCAGACAGCACATCGCCGAGCAGCACCAGCACAATGGACGGCGGAATGATCTGTCCCAGGGTGCCGGAGGCGCAGATGGTGCCGGTCGCCACGCGCGGGTCATAGCCGCGCCGCAGCATGGTAGGCAGTGACAACAGGCCCATGGTGACCACCGTGGCGCCCACAATACCGGTGCTCGCAGCCAGCAGCATGCCAACCAGCGTCACCGATAGCCCCAGGCCGCCGCGCAGCGCCCCGAACAGGCCGCTCATCGTTTCGAGCAGGTTTTCGGCCACCCGCGAGCGCTCCAGGGTTACGCCCATGAACACGAACAGCGGTACCGCGACCAGGGTCTCATTGGTCATGATGCCGTACAGACGGTTGGGCAGCGCCTGCAGGAAGGCGGCATCGAATACGCCTATCCATTCCCCCACAAAGGCAAAGCCGAGCGCGGTGCCCGCCAGGGTGAAAGCGACCGGATAACCTGCCAGCAGCAGCACGAACACGGCTGCGAACAGCAACAGGGCCATTTCGCCGTTCACTCCGAGTGTACCCCGCCGCTGATATCGACCCATTCAGCGGGCCAGGAAGCGCTTAGCCGCACCAAGAGTAGGCGCTTTAGGCGAGGCTGCCTCGCCGGGAATGGCCATTCCCTTTCCAAGAGGCGTAACGCAGCGGATGAGCGCTTCCTGGCCCGCCCGCAGGGAGCGCTCCCACCAGGCCATTGCGGCGTTGCGATCCTTGCCAAGGGCGACGCCAGAGCCTGCCCCGCGAAGCGCTTTGGGCATTGACTGCGGATCGCGCCTCGCCTAAGGCGCCTACTGTTGGTGCCCTGACCTGGTGGGGGCGCTCTGAATGGGTCAATATCAGTGGCGGGGTACACTAGTCCGCTGAATCAGGCCGCCGGTTTACGCCACGGCGCCTGATGCAGCCAGTCGCTCAACTGCCCGGCCGGCATCGGGCGGGCGATATAGAAACCCTGGCCGTAGTCGCAGCCCATACTGACCAGCATATCCAGAGAGCGCTGATCCTCGATGCCCTCGGCCACCACGCGCATGTCCAGGTTGTGGGCCAGATCGATAATGGAACGCACGATCTTGCGATCCTGTGGCCGGTCGGCCATGTGCTGCACGAAACTTCTGTCGATTTTCAGTTCGCTGACCGGCAGTTTCTGCAGGTAGGCGAGCGAGGAATAACCGGTTCCGAAGTCGTCGATCGACAGCGTCACGCCCATCTCGTGCAGCCGGGTCAGCACCCGCAGGGCGGTTTCGGGATCCGACATCATCGCACTCTCGGTCACCTCGAGAATCAGGGCACCGGGATCTGCTCCCCAGATATTCAGGGCACGGCTGACCAGATCCACGATTTCCGTCGACTGCAGCAGTCGTGCCGACAGGTTCACTGCAATCGCCCCGTCCCGGCACTGCACGCAGAACTCCAGCCACTCGCGCAGTGCCACATTGATCGACCAGTAGGTGAGCGTATCGATCAGCTCGCTTTTCTCCGCCACCGGAATGAAGACATCGGGCCGGATCCAGCCCTGCTCCGCGTGGTTCCAGCGCACCAGCGCCTCGCAGCCACTGAGTTGTCCGCGCTGCAGGTCGATCTGCGGCTGGTAGTGCAACATCAGGTCGTTGTTGTCCAGGGCCTTGCTCAGACTGCGCTTGAGGTTGGCGAGCTGCTGTTCCCTGGACACCAGCGAGGCATCGTAGATGAGAAAATCCTGTTCCTGCTCGCGCGCCAGGTGCAAGGCGGTATCGGCGCTGCGCAACAGCCCGTCGCGGTCCCCGGCGTGATCCGGAAACACCGCCCCGCCGGCAACCGCGCTGGCCGCCACCACCTCCGCCGGCAGTTCATAGTCCGTGTCGATAGAGTGGAGTATCTTTTGTGCGGCCAGACTGACCACCTGTGGAGATTTCAACGTGGTGAGCACTACGGCAAATTCGTCGTTGCCGATGTGAAACAAGCCGTCGCAGGGACGCAGGGCACTGCGAATGCGTTCGGCAACCAGCCGCAACACCGTGTCGCCGGCCGCGTGGCCGCAGGTCATATTGATCTCGCGGAAACCGCGCAGGTTGAATACCAGCAGCGCTACCCGTTCGCCGCTGCCACGCGACCGCAGCAGCTGCCGGTCCAACTGCTCCAGCAACTGGTCGCGCTGGTTGCACTGGAATTGCGGCTGGTTCATCGGCTACAGCGGACTAAAGGTAGAAGTCACTGGCCTGAATGCCATAGGAGCCCGGTACCAGTGGCTGGCGTATTTCGACCGGCCTGCCCTCGCTGTCCAGGGGGTTTTCGATCAGATCCAGTATCGGGTTGAACTCCAGGGCGACCTTGCTGCTGTCCAGCACCAGCATGATCCTGGGCTTGAGGCGACGCACGCGATTCTGCGCTATCACGATACCCACCTCGCCGGTGCTGAGCTCCACCAGGGTGCCGGCCGGAAAAACGCCGATGCACTGGATGAACTGTTCCACCATGTCGGCCTGGAAATCCTTGTCGCGCCACTCGTAGATCAGCTGCACGGCATCGTAGGCGGACATGGCGTGGCTGTAGGGGCGCTCGCTGGTGATGGCGTCGTAGCAATCCACCAGGGCGGCAATACGCCCGAACACCGGAATCCGTTTGCCTGCCACGCCGCGCGGATAACCCTTGCCATCGTGCCGTTCGTGGTGATATCTGACCGTGGACACGATATTCTTGCTGCTGCCCTTCATCTCCTCGACGATCTGCACGCCGAACTCAACGTGCCGGCGGATCAGCGCGAATTCCTTTTCCGTGAGGCGGCCGGGTTTCTTCAGGATGTCGTCGGGCAACTGCAGCTTGCCGATGTCAAACAGCAGCGTGCCGATCGCCAGATCCTCCAGCTCCGGCTGGGCAAAGCCGAGGTGACGTCCGAACGCCACCGCCAGACTGCTGGCGTCCACGCAGTGGGCAAAGGCGTAGCTGTCCTTGTCCTTCAGCCGCGTCAGCCACAGAAAGGCATCGGGGTTGCGTACGATGCTGGCGATCATGCCGGTGACGGCCTGCCGCACCGATTCAATCTGAATTTTGCGGCCGGCCTTTAATTCATCCAGGATGTTACTGACTTCTGCCAGGGTCATGGCCCGGCTGTCGCGCGCCGCCTGCAGTTCCTCGTCCATGGTGGTCACCACGGGATACACGTCCTGCTTGGGGGCGCTGTGAAAGAGTTCCTCGCTGATCGACTTTGTTCGCCGCGCCACCGGCTGCAATGAGTCGTTCTCGGGTTCTGCACCACGCTCGGGGTCGACGAACACGTACTCGCAGGTGCGGCGCAGCTCCTGCATGTCCGCATCACTGCTGATATGAAACCCCTGGAACAGGAAATGCGTTTCGATCCACGGGCGGTCCAGCCGGCACACGTACATGCCGACTTTCAGGTCGTCTACACTGACTTTCTTTTCGTACTGGGGCATGTTGTGAATTTACCTGCTGTCGTCCGGCTTTTCCCGACGCCGGCTGCTTGTGGGGTAATCGGCCGCGATAGCTCACAATTTACCCGTCTGGTGCCAGGCAGCGTGCGGCCTGCGCGCCGCCACCGGCGGGTGGTCGCGCAATTTAGGGGCTTGTTGCCACAAAAACCCCTAAGCGATTAAAGTCATGAGACTTTTTCGGCTACACTGTAGGAGAACAACAGAAAGAACAGCGGAGCCCGACCCATGAACCTGGAAAAAGTCGTTTTTGCCTTTTTTACGATTCTCGCCCTGACGCTGAATTTCGGCTTCTTTATCGGCGAGCTCGACGACCCCGCACATCACAACGCCTACGAGCTGTTCGCGGCTCTGGTAGTGAGCCTGATCGCCACCATTATGAAATTCGGTGACCGCGCTCACATCGGCGCACTGCTGCTGGCCACCAGTCTGGTGGCCGACCTGCACCTGATCACCGCCGCTGTGGTATGGGGCTATACGCTGTATGTGCTCCAGATCGACATGACCCCTGCGATCATGGCGACCATCGTTTCACTGTCCGGGGGCGCGCTGCTCGCTAACCTGACGTCGGTAATGTTGCTGGCGGTCGAGACAGTGACTTTCCGTCGTTAGACGGGCAACCGTTACCGGGACCGGCTCCATGCAGA
>CP070738.1:1972837-1980865 GCA_020347685.1 Gammaproteobacteria bacterium
CGGCCGCACTCGATTTTTACAAGCGACCGTTGCTGGGCGAGCAGGACCAGCACCTGTGCGAGCTGTGGCGCGGGCAGGTGGTGCTGATTGTGAATACCGCCAGCAAGTGTGCGTTCACGCCGCAATACGAAGGGCTGGAGCAGCTCTACGCTCGCTACCGCAGTCGCGGACTGGTGGTGAGCGGCTTCCCGTCCAACGACTTCGGTGCCCAGGAGCCGGGTACCGAAAAACAGATCCGCGATTTCTGCCGTCTCACCTACAGTGTCGAGTTTCCCATGTTTGCCAAAACCCGGGTGCTGGGTCCGGATGCCGATCCCCTCTATCGGCACCTGGTTACTGTGACCGGTGATACGCCGCGCTGGAACTTTCACAAGTATCTACTCGACCGGGACGGCCGCGTGGTGGGCAGTTTTCCCAGTCATGTACGTCCCGATGACCCGCGGCTCGTAGAGGCCATCGAGGCGCTGCTGTGAACGCCGTGGTGGAACGGGTGCGTGTGTTACCGCAGCGTTTGCAGGCGGCTGTGCAGGGCGCCCGCGTCCTGTTATTCGTTTCGCCGCTTACTGACGCGCGGCCGGTTACGGGCTGGCTGAACCGGCATGGCGTCGCTTTTGAGCAGGTCGAGCTGAGCATGGCGAGCGCGCAGAGCCGCGCAGAGTTTCACCAGTTGCAGGCGGCAACCGGCTGGCGCGGGCTGCCACAGATCTTTTTCGATGGCGAGTTCGTCGGCGGCATCGAGGAGTTTTTCGCCCACCCTGAGGTGTCAGGGGCTAACGGCGTCCAAAGCCGGGGGCAGGTGAGGCGCACGGCACAGTGGCTCGGTTACCTCGGAGCGCTGCCGTTCGTGGCTTGCGCCCTGCTTGCCCTGCTCGCCGACAACAGGGTGCAGGCTATGGCCCTGCAGGCCTTGCTTGGCTATGGCGCGGTGATTCTGAGCTTTGTCGGGGCGCTGCACTGGACGCGCGGGCTGCATGCCGACGCGGCGGGGACCGGTAGCCGGCTGCTGCTGGTGTCGGTGCTGCCGGCGTTGCTGGGATGGCTTGGCCTGTTGCTGCCCTGGCCCGAGGGTGGTTTGCTGGTGGCCGCCGGGTTCGCGGTCATGTACCTGTTCGACCGCCGCGCCTGGCGTGCTCACCCCTGGTTCCAGCGGCTGCGCCTGCATTTGAGCGCTACGGCGGTGGTGTGTCTGTTGACCGGCGCCGCGTTCGCCGCTGTCAACGCGTGAAGGAGAAAACGGCATGAATCAGACCAGCAATGCACTGCCTGTAACAAAGATCCGCGTGGGTGTCAGTGCCTGCCTGCTCGGCGCCAAGGTGCGCTTTGACGGCGGGCACAAGCGCAATCGCTACGTCGACGAAGTGCTGCGCGACTACTTCGAATTCGTACCGTTCTGCCCCGAGGTGGCGGTCGGGCTCGGTACGCCGCGTCAGCCCATCCGGCTGGTGGGAACGAAGGACGCTCCACGCGTGGTCGGTACCCGTGATCCGCAACTCGATGTGACCGACGACCTGCACAACTACGGGCGTACGGTGGCGCAGCAGCACACCGACCTGTGCGGGATGATCGTCAAACAGGGTTCGCCCAGCTGTGGGCTGGAGCGCGTCAAGGTGTACAGCGACCAGGGCATGCCGTACGCCAGCAGCCGCGGTGCCTTTACCTCAGCACTGATGCAGTCGCAGCCCCTGCTGCCGGTGGAAGAGGAGGGCCGCCTGCAGGATCCGGTGTTGCGGGAGAATTTCATCGCGCGCGTGTTCACCTATGCACGTTGGCGCGAACTCGAGCGGCAGGGGTTGAGCAAGGCCGGGCTGATCGATTTTCACGCCCGCCACAAGCTCATCATTCTGGCGCACAGTCCTGCCGGGTATCGCGAACTGGGTCGGCTGGTGGCACGGGTTGGCAGTGAGCCGCTCGCGCCACTCGGGCAGCAATACATCGAGCGCCTCATGCAGTTACTCGCCGAGCGGGCGCCGCGTAAACGGCACGCGAACGTGATGCAACACCTGCTCGGTTATCTGCGCCGTCACCTCGACGCCGGAGACCGTGCCGAGTTGCTCGATACCATCGAAGCCTATCGCAACGGCGAGTATCCCCTGGTGGTGCCGCTGTCGCTGTTGCGGCACCATTTTCGCAGGAATCCGCATGCCTGGGTCAGCCAACAGGTGTACCTGCAGCCGCACCCGCGCGAGCTGATGCTGCACAACGCGGTGTAGGCCAAGGTATACTTGCGGCCATGAAGCAGGCGGCGCTGGGTGTGGTGATTATTGGAGACGAACTGCTGCTCGGCAGGCGCCACGATCGCCACCTGCAACACGTAATCGAAACGCTGCGGCCACGCGCCATGCAGCTGGTGTGGTGCCGATATGTCGGCGATGACCGGACGCGGCTCACCGAAGAGCTGCGCCAGACCCAGCAGGATGAAGTCCCGGTGGTCTGCTTCGGCGGTATCGGCGCGACCCCGGACGACCAGACCCGCGCTGCGGCTGCGGCGGCGTTCGGCTGCCCCCTGGTGCGGCACGCCGAGGCTGCCAGCCTGATCGAAGCGCAATTCGGTGCCGACGCCCATCCCAACCGCATCCGCATGGCCGACCTTCCGGAAGACGCCCTGTTGATACCCAACCCCGTCAACCGCATCCCCGGTTTCACCCTGTACGAACACCACTTCCTGCCGGGTTTTCCGCAAATGGCCTGGCCGATGCTGGACTGGGTGCTGGACCGGTACTACCCCGCGGCCGGTGAACCGATGGTCGAGTGCGCGCTGCGGGTATTCGGTGTGCGCGAGTCAGAACTGCTGGACATGATGGAGTCACTGGCGCAGCGTTATACGGATGCCAGGCTGTTCAGCCTGCCGCACCTGGGTGAAACCAGCAGCATCGAGCTGGGCTTTCGCGGTCGGCAAAGCGTGGTGCAGCGTGCCTTCGACGATCTGGTCGCGGAACTGAACAGGCGTTCGCTGAGTTTCGAACTCGCCTCGGCTGCCTGACTCAGCGCGCTGCGTTCTTGACGCTATCCCAGATGGTCAGGGCGTGTGCTCGACTTTGCTGCAGGTCCACTATCGGTTCTGGATAATTATCACCTAACACTACAGCTGCGCCGTCCAGGACCTCGCGCGGTGCTGACCAGGGCCGGTGTATCCACTCGGCGGGCAGGCCGCTCAGCTCCGGTACCCAGCGGCGAATGTAGCTGCCGTCGGGGTCGAAACGCTCGCCCTGACGCACCGGGTTGAAAATACGGAAATAGGGCGCGGCGTCCACCCCGCAGCCCGCGGTCCACTGCCAGCCGAGGGTATTGTTGGCCAGATCGGCGTCCACCAGCGTATCCCAGAACCAGCGCGCACCTTCCTGCCAGGGAATCAGCAGGTTCTTGGTCAACAGCGAGGCGGTGATCATGCGGACCCGGTTGTGCATCCAGCCGCTTTCCCACAGCTCGCGCATACCGGCGTCGACAATCGGTATTCCGGTCTGACCGCGCTGCCAGCGTTGCAGATCGGCGTCATAGCCGGTGCGCCAGGGAAACGCGGCGAAACGCGCATCCATAGGCTGGTCAGTGGTATCGGGAAAGTGGTACAGCAGGTGATGACCGAACTCGCGCCAGGCAAGTTGGCGCAGCCAGGACTCGGACGCTGCCAGCAGGCCCGGCTGCGTGCGTGTCGCCGCCTCCTGTTGTACCGCGTGCCAAGCCTGCTGCGGGCTCAGTTCGCCGAAATGCAGGTGCGCCGACAGTCGCGAGGTGCCCGGCAGTGCCGGCAGGTCGCGGTCATCCGGGTAGTCGGACAGGCGGTCAGCGCAGAATTGTTGCAGAGCGTCCCCGGCGCCCGTTTCGCCTGGCTGCCAGTGGTCGGGAAAGGCCCGGTACCAGGGGATTGCCGGCAGCAGCGCCAGCTGTTCTGGCCCGGGTCCGTCGCTTTCGGCAGGTGGCGGGGCGGGCAGTGATCGGGGTGCGGGCAGCGGGCTGCGCACCGGACCGCTCTTCTGCAATGCCTTCCAGAACGGTGTGAACACGCGGTAGGGGGTGCCGTCAGCTTTTAACAGCTCGCGCGGTTCGCGCAGCAGCTGGCCGTTGAAACTGCTCGCGGCCAGGCCGCGGTTGCGCAGACCGGTCTTGATGCGCGCATCGCGTTGCATGCTGTGCGGCTCGTATACGCGATTCCAGAACACGTGGCTGGCATCAAACAGCTCGCGCAGGCGCAGCAG
Organism: Gammaproteobacteria bacterium; assembly: GCA_020347685.1. Taxonomy (GTDB): domain Bacteria; phylum Pseudomonadota; class Gammaproteobacteria; order DSM-19610; family DSM-19610; genus Thiogranum. The sequence continues at coordinate 1,977,028 of CP070738.1, forward strand.
TTCGGCCTCGCTGTCGCCGCGTGCGATGCAAAGCCTGCTGCCGAGTGCACGCAGATTGCCGTCGAGTTCCATCAGGCTGTGGTGCAGCCACCAGGCACTGGCGGCGCCGAGCGGCCAGTCGCCGGCGGGTTCGTCGTGTATGTACACCGGGACCGGCGTCAGTCCGGCGTCCAGCGCCGCGCACAGGGCGGGGTTATCCGCCAGGCGCAGATCCCTGCGAAACCAGACCAGCGCGTTGCCCACGGCCGCGTCTCAGGCGCTGCGCGTGGACAGCGTGGCGGCGATGCGCTGCAGTGCCGGCTGCACGGTCTGGCCGAGCGCAACGGCGTGCGCCGCCTCGACATCATCCTTGTGGCGTTCGGCAACCGCGCCGCCCACGAACACCGGCACTCCGGCCTGCCGCACCAGCGCCCCGAGCTGGTCGGGAAACAGGCCGCGCGCCGGACGCGCCGACCCCGACAGCACCACCGCGTCGCAGCGGCGCCGCTGCAGCACCACGGGGATCTGGTCGAGCGGCAGGTTGGCGCCCAGCACCAGCACCTGGTAACCGTGGCTGACCGCGGCCAGCGCGAACATCAGCATCCCGACTTCGTGCTGTTCACCGGGCAGACAGGCGATCAGCAGCAAGTGGCCTTTACGGCGCGCGTTGAGGTGATGAATGCGCGCGCCCAGCTTGTTGCGCAGATACACGGAGAAGAAATGTTCCTCGGCGACGCCACCCGGGGTGGTTTTCCAGCGCTGGCCCAGCAGCCGCAACAGCGGGGCGATGAGGCGGGTGTTGACCAGTTCCACCGGATACAGGGACAGGGCGTCGTTGTAGGCGCTGTCCAGCGCCGCTTCATCAAACTGTTCCAGGGCGTTCAGCATGCGGTTCTGGTACTGCTCCCAGACGTCGGGCTGGCTGACTTCGCCGCCCCTGGCCTGCGGGCGGGCTGGCTGGTCCAGCAGCTGGCCGGCCTGGCTGATCGCAATGCCCTGCTCGAGCAGCTGCAGTACCTGCCTGATGCGCTCCAGATCCTGTTCGGTATACAGCCGATGACCCTTGGGCGTGCGCTTGGGCCGGATCAGGCCGTAACGGCGTTCCCAGGCCCGCAGGGTGACGGCATTGACGCCGGTGAGGTTGGAAATGGTGCGTATCGGGTAGACGGCTTCCTCAGCTGCCGCCGGGTGTCTCTCGGTTGCCGTTGCCATTTTCAGTGTGCTCTTGTTCGGATGTACAACAATTGTAGCGGAATTGAACAAGTTTTTCGAGGCCTTTTGCGTACGGCATCAGCACGGCGCCTGTATTCGGCACCTGGTTCGCGGGGCAGTTACGCGCGCGGGAAGGGCACGCGGAAAAAGATGGCATACAGCACCGGCACCACCACCATGGTGAGCACCGTTGCGACCATCAGACCGAAAATGATGGTGACCGCCATCGACACGAAGAAGGCGTCCAGCAGCAGCGGGATCAGGCCCAGCGCCGTGGTCAGCGCGGCCATGCTGACCGGCCGCAGACGGCTCATGCCGGAATCGACGATGGCGTCGAACAGGCTCTTGTCACTGCGTTTCTGTAACTCGATTTCGTCGATCAGCACCACGGCGTTCTTTATCAGCATGCCGGACAGGCTCATGAAACCGAGCAGGGCCATGAACCCGAATGGCTGTTTGGTCAGCAGCAGCCCGGCGGTGACACCGATCAGCGCCAGCGGCACGGTCAGCCAGATGATCAGCGGCTGGCGCAGGGCGTTGAACAGGGCGATCACGATCAGCACCATGGAGACAAAGAAGAACGGCACGCTGGCGGCGATGCCTTGCTTGCCTTCCTTGGAGCTCTTGTACTCGCCCCACCACTGCAGTTCGTAGTCGGCGCCGAGCGGCAGCGCCTCGACCTGGGGCCGGATGCGCTCCAACAGAGTACTGGCCTGGCCGCTCGCCGGATCGGCGTGGATCGTGATGGTGGGCTTGCGGTTGAGGCGCTGGATAATGGCGTCCTCGAATACGGTGTCGAAATCTGACACCACCTGGCGCAAGGGGACATACTGACCGGCTGCCGGCGCCCACACCTGCAGGTTCTGGATGCTGGCGATGTCGCTGCGCTCGGCTTGCGTGGCCCGGAAGATGATGGGTAGCAGCTCGTCGGCTTCGCGGTAAACGCCGGTGGCCTGGCCTTCGAAGCCGGCGCGTATGGTCGTGGCGATATCCTCGCGGGTAATACCCGCCAGGTTCGCTTCCGCCTCGGCCAGTACCGGCTCGACTACCGGCACGGGTTCGCGCCAGTCGATGCGGATCGCCTTGGCGCTGCCGTCGTGGCGCAGGATGTGCTCGGCCTGGCCGGCCAGTTCGCGCAGCACTGCGGTATCCGGGCCGCTGAAGCGGATCTGGATCTTGCCGCCCTCGCCGGGGCCGAGCAGAAACTTCTTGCCGTAGGAGAGAGCATTCGGGTAGTTGTCCGCCAGGTGCTGTTCGATGGTCGCAATCAGGCTGTCGATGTTGCGGTAATCATCCACATCGACCAGAAACTGCACATAGGCGCTGTTAACCTTTTCGGGCGCATAGGTGAGCAGAAAGCGCAGCCCGCCGGCGCCGGCAAGGGTTGTCACGTGCGTGACCCCCTCGACGCCGAGCAGGTATTGCTCGACCGATTCGGCGGCCTGCACGGAGTCGTCGATGTGCGTCCCCTGGGGCAGCCAGAAGTCGACCATGAACTGCGGCCGGGTCGAGTTGGGGAAGAAGCTCTGATCGACATAGCGAAAGCCCCAAAGTGCAGCGCCGAAGGCCACCAGCACCATCGTTATCGTCACCCAGCGCGCGCGAATGGCGCCGCGCAGCAGGCTGCGATAGAAGCGGTACAGGCCGCCCGCATAAGCGTCCGACTGCTCCTCTCCCGGTTTCGGTGGTTTCAGGAACATGACACCGAGCAATGGCGTGACTGTCACCGCGGTGACCCAGCTCAGCGACAGCGATATCAGTACCACCTGGAACAGCGACTTGCAGAACTCACCGGTGGAATCGTCGGAAAGGCCGATGGCGCCAAATGCCATGATGGCCACCGCGGTGGCACCGAGCAGCGGCAGGGCGGTCTGGGCGACCACACTCTGCGCGGCGTCCTCCGCCTTTTCGCCCTGCTGGATGCGCACCAGCATCCCGTCTATGACCACGATGGCATTATCCACCAGCATGCCCAGGGCGATGATCAGCGCGCCCAGGGAGATGCGTTCCAGTGCGACGGCCCAGGAGCCCATGAAAATGAAGGTGCCGATGATGGTCAGCGCCAGGATGAAGCCGATAATGAGCCCGCTGCGCAGGCCCATGAAAACCAGCAGTACCGCTACCACGATGGCCACCGCCTGCATCAGGCTGTTCAGAAACCCGTCGATGGCGGTGACCACGGCCTCCGACTGCAGCGAGATGATGCCGAACTCTATGCCGAGCGGAATCTGCGGTGCGAGCTCGCGCATGCGTTTGGAAATGGCCTCGCCCATGGTCACTACGTTGCCGCCACTGACGGTGGAGATGCCTAGGCCGATGGCCAGGTTGCCGTCGTAGCGCAGCACTTCGCGCTGCGGCTCGACGTAGCCGCGCTTTACGATCGCGACGTCGCGCAGGTAGATCTGCCGGTCGCTGTCGTCCCCGCTGATGAGCAGGTTCTCGAACTCCTTGACCGAGGTGAATGTGCCGGTGGGCGCGATGGCGATGAAACTGCTCCCGATGTCGGCGTGTCCGGCGTCGACCACGACATTTTTGTCGCGCAGGTTGCGGATGATCTGTGCCGGCTTGACCCCAAGCTGGGACATGCGGTCGCGGTCCGGGACCACATAAACGGATTCGGTACGCTCGCCCCACAGCTCGACCTTGG
>CP070738.1:1980965-1993654 GCA_020347685.1 Gammaproteobacteria bacterium
TGCGGGCCCGGGCGTCGCTCTCCGGTGATGATCATGAGGGCTTTGGCGCACTGCACCGGGCGGCGGCCGGCGGCCATGTGCAGGTCGCCGCACGGCTGCTGCAGGCCGACGCAGATGTCAATGCCGCCACCGGTAGCGGCAACACGGCCCTGATGCTTGCCGCCATTGCCGGGCACCAGCACGTCATTTCATTGCTGCTCGAGGCCGGTGCGTCGGTCAACGGCAAGAACCGGGAAGGCAACACCGCCCTGATGCTTGCCGCCCAGGCGGGGAACAGAGCGACGGTCGAACGGCTGCTGGCGGCTGACGCGGATGCAACGCTGAGGAACCGCAAGCGGGAGCAGGCCGCGACGCTCGCATTGGCGGCAGGGCACAATGACATTGCCGAACTGCTGAACGCGCAGGACCGTAGCGGGCTGTGGCTGTTGAAAGGATTCTGATGCGGCGAACCGGCCGCTGCGCCGACTAGAAATTGGCGCGGTATCCCAGGCTCAGGAAGTAGGAGGAACGAACCTGGTCCTCGGACGGCAGCTTGCGTGCCGACCATTCTCCGCCTGCCTCGATGTCGATGCCGTACTGCTCGCGCCAGCGGTACTCCATTTTTACCAGCGGGGAGGTTACCCACTGAACCGAGCTGTCCTGTTCGTTGTCGCGGTAGTTGGTGCGCAGTTGGGGGCGGATTTGCCACAAGCGGTTGATGGCGTATCGGGTATCAAACAACGCCGAGGAGACGCGAGATGACGGCGTTACACTGTGACGCAGGTCGAGCGTGCTGTTGTCGCCGGAGAGCACCAGATCTTTGCCGGTGAGTTTGACACGATAGAAATACTCGTTCGACTGTGCAGCCACTCCGTTCGGGTCGTCGGCAGCCGCCTCCTTCCAGACGTCAAGCACGGCGAAATCCCCGCTCAGCTTGATGCGCTGCGAAAAAGCATGCGATAAGCCCAGGCCCAGGGTGCTGACCTCGGTGGAGCGTTTTCCGGCCAGCTGCTTTATACGGTCCATGGGCAGCGCCCATTTCCACCCTTCCGTGGCGGCCATGGTCTGTTGCAGGTAGCCTGCCTGAGGCGTGTGCATGTAGCTGTGGCGAATATCGAAGGTCGCGCTGAGCGTGGTGGCGCGCAGGAGCTTCCAGGCACCGGACACCATGAAGGTGCTCAGCGAATGTTCGTCCATGTCGTAGTCCATCGAAACCAGTAACGAATGTGTTGGCCGCAGATAGCGCAGGGCGCCACCTACGGCCCTGTTTTCCATGCGTCCATTAGTCTGCTGCTGGGCGATATAGCCGTTGAGGTCCCAGGCGCGGGCAAACTTGCCGGTGGTGGCGCTGAGGCCGAACACCTGTTTGCTCAAATCCGACACATCCTGGCCGGCAACTACCGGGCGGCCGGCCACGGCATTCAGAGTTATGCCGCCGCTTAGACGATAGTCGACCAGCAACCCGTCAAAGTGGCCCATGACACCGCTGCGGGTGGCGAAGCCACGGCCGAACTGGAGCGAGAAGCGCTGACCCGCAGCGCTGGGCTCGGCACAGGTGTCGGAGTCGGCGCCAAGGTTCTTGTCGCTGACGAAGTAGGTGAGGCAGGGCGTGCTTGGGGGGGAGGCAACGGCGTCGGTTCCCTGTTGCGGTGCGGGGTCGGCCGCGGAAACGTCGGTCGTCAGCAACGCCACGGTGTCTTCGTTGCCCTGATCCGTGCCGGTGTGGGCCGGAACCGCAGACTGCTGGTTGCTGTCCGGCGCTGTACTGATCGGGTTTGTTGCCGCGATGGCGGGGCCGGCGCTGTTAGGTATGGCCGGGGCGTGGGAGGAAACAAGCGAGCCTCCCAGACCCAGGGCCAATAGACAAATCATGCGAGAAATCGGAGCAGCGGCCATATCTCAGTCGTTCCCGTAACGCGTCCACCCTGGTGTTCGTGGCGGGTTGGGGGTGTGGCTTCCCAAACCTTGAAACTCCCCCCTGGCGCCCCGGATCTGGTCGCCACGCACGAGTCGCGTTTCCGGCTACTGCCTATTCAGGTCGAAAGCTTGTAGTGTGCTTTCGATGCCCTTGGGGGCACGATTCGAAGCAGGCCGGGTCGGCGGCCGAACCAGCTGGCAGCGTTTCCGGGAGTTGCCGGCGGGGGTCGTCGGTTAACCCAGCTTGTCGGTGGCAAGGCGGGAAAACTTGAGGTGGGGGATCAGGGCGGCGGCGGAACTGCAAAGCAGTTCACAGCAGCAAGAGCACGACAGGCCGAGTGCCCTGGCAGACCGCCAAGCAGGATTGGGTGGCTGCGCCGTCCCCCTGATAGGGTGCGGCGGGCAAGGGGGGATGCGTCTGGCTGGCGCCAGGACGGAATGGTTGCGCCCGACTAGGGCATGACTTCGTTTATGACCACCTCTACCGAAGCGCCGGCCTGTACCTGTACCGGAGTCACGCTGCCCTGGAGGTCGCCGCTTTGCGGCATGGCATTTCCGGATTTGGATACGCGGGCACCGACGGTCACCTCGCTGAAATTCGACATCACCATGGCCGGTGACATGGCCAGCGAATCATCCAGCGTTACTGTGACCGGCAATTCCGACACCCGTTTTCGCACAATGGCCAGTGGCATACGGGGCCCCTGTGCGGCACGTGCAAAAATGAAAACCGTATCCTGGGCCGAGGCCTGCGCGCTCAGGGCGGGGTCCAGGCGCACGCTTACCTCGACCGCCTTGGCCTCCGCGGCTGGTGCCGGGCTGGCCGGTGTCTCGGCCGCGGGTGCGAGGGTCCCGCCTGCAGCCACCAGCCTGCTTTCGGCCTGTTCGATCTGCTGGCGGATGGCGCGTGTGTCTTCGCTGTCGGGCGGCAGCTGGGCCGCCGCGCGTTGCCAGTAGTCCACCGCGCCCTGGAGATCCTCGCCCTGGTACTTGTAGTGCCCCATCAGCCATAAGCCTTTGGCATTCTCGGGCTGAACCTGTAGCGCGCGCTCCAGCAGTTCACCGGCCTCGGGGGTAAAACGACCGCCGCTGGCCATCACCATGATGTCGGCCGAGTCGACCAGCAGCTGCGGATGATCGCCGGCAATACGGCGTGCCTGGGCGTAGGCATTGGCCGCCTCCTGATAGCGATCCAGGGCGGCGTAGCTGCGACCCAGCATAACCCAGCCTTCGGCATTGTCCGGGTCTTCCTGCAGGCGGATGGCCAGCTGTTGCACCATGTCTTCCAGGGGATGAGCGGTGTCCTGCGCGGGTTTTTGCGCAACCGGCGGGCGCGCGGGTTGCTCCAGCAGCGGAGCTGCACCGAGCTGGAGATAGAGAAACACGGCCAGTGCCGGAATCAGCAAGCCGAATATCCCGATAGCCCAACGGCCACTGCGCTCCTCTTGCTGCCCGGCCTCAGGCGCGGCTTGCGTGTCGTTCAGCAGTTCCCGCTCGAGGTCGTGCCGCGCGGCCTGATAGGCATCCGGTTCCAGCTTGCCTGCTTCCAGGTCGGCCTGCAGCTCGTTCAGCTGTTCTTTGATGAGCGCGGTATTGAGCAGTTGTCGGCTGACGGTCGCGCCAGCGTCTCTGCGCAGCAGAGGCACGATCGCAAACAGCAGCGCGATCACAGACATGCTGGCCGCAGACAGCCAGAAAACGGTGGTCATTGGCGATCCTCTTGCTCGCTTGGGTTATTTCCGAGCAGCTGCCTGAGACGCTCCTGCTCCTCAGCGGAGAACTCGGACTCGTGCAGCTGGCGCCGCTGCCGGATGGTACGAAACAGCATGATGATGCCGAGCGCCAGCAACACGAAGGGTCCGGCCCAGAGCAAATAGGTGGAGGGCTTGAGGGGCGGGTCGTAGAGTACGAACTCACCGTAGCGGGCCACCAGGAAATCGCGGATTTGCGTATCGTCGCGCCCCTGCGCCATCAACTCGTAAACCTCGAGGCGCAGATCGTGTGCAAGCTCGGCGTCGGAGTCGACCAGTGACTGGTTCTGGCACACCAGGCAGCGCAGTTCGGCCAGCAGGTCCTTGTAGCGCTGTTCTTCCACGTTACCGCTGAAATCGAACGATTCGAGTCCCGCCCAGGCGAGGTTCAGACAGCTGGCCAGAAAAATCGCTGCCAGCGTGTTGCGCAACATCATCCTTTATCCCCTTTCAGCTGCTGTATCAGGGGCAGAATCTCCCGCTGAATCGCTTCTTCGGTCAAGGGCCCGATATGTTTGTGGCGGATAATACCCTGCTGATCGATCACAAAGGTTTCGGGCGTGCCGTATACGCCCCAGTCGATGCCCACCCGCCCGTCGGCATCAAACGCATTGGCCACATAGGGGTCACCGAAACGCTGCAGCCAGCGTTGTGCGTCCTCGCGGCTGTCCTTGTAGTCCAGACCGTAGATGGTGACGCCCTGCCGTGCGAGCTGCATCAACAGCGGGTGTTCGGCACGGCATGACACACACCAGGTGGCCCACACATTCAGCAGGCTCACTTTGCCCTGAAAGTCGGTATGCGACAACTGTCTGCTGGTGTCTTTCAATTCCGGAAGGGTGAACTCGGGGGCCGGTTTCCCGATCAGCGGCGATGGGACTTCGCGCGGATTCAGGGCCAGGCCCTTGTAGAGCAATGCCGCCAGCGCCAGAAACAGCACCAGCGGCGTCAGGTAGCGCACAAACGACGGCATCATGCCGTGCTCTCCGCACCAAACCGTTTTCCGGCCGCCCGCGCGCCGACCTTCTCGCGCAGGCGCATGCGGTAGCGTGGGTCACTGGCGGCCAGCAGGCCACCCAGGGCTATAAAGATGCCGCCCAGCCAGATCCAGCGCACAAAGGGTTTGTAATAGAGCCGCACACTCCAGGCGCCGCCGCCGAGCGGTTCGCCCAGCGAAACATAGATGTCGCGCATAAACCCGGCATCGATGCCCGCCTCGGTCATGGGTTTGGTCTGTACCTGATAGACCCGCTTCTCGGGGTGCAGAAGCGCGACTTCGCGCTCGTCTTTGAATACCCGGACGGTTCCGCGCTGTGCGCGGTAGTTCGGTCCCTGGTGCGGGGCGGCGCCCTCGAAGCGGAACAGGTACTGGTTCAATTCGATTTCATCTCCCGGCGCCATGCGCACATCTTTTTCAATATCAAACTGGGTAACGAACGTGACGCCGATGATAAAAGTGGCGATGCCCAGGTGGGCAAGCCACATTCCGTGGTAGGCGCGTCCACCCTGTGCCTTCCAATCCGCGAGCAGGCCTTTGATACCCGAGCGGCGCTGCAGGCGCTGGCGCAGCCCGGCGAGCAGAGTGCTGAGCAGCCATACCGACAGTGCCACCGCGATGCCCGCCGAGATCGAGCCGGTAAGCAGCGGCAGAGCCGCGGCAATTCCGGCAGCTACGCTCACGACAAAGGCAACCCGCAGTGTGCGCAGCAGCTCCGGTGGACTATGGTGTTTCCAGCGGGTCAGCGGACCGGCTCCCATCAACAGGATCATCAGGGGTGAGAACAACACGAACATGGCATTGAACCAGGGGAAGCCGACCGAGATCTTGCCCCAGCCCATGGCGTCATAAAGCAGCGGTGCCAGGGTGCCGAGCAGAACCAGCGCCGTGATAAGGACCAGCAACAGGTTGTTACCCAGCAGCAGGCTTTCGCGCGACACCAGATCGAAACCCCCGCCGCGCGATATGCTGGGCGCGCGCCAGGCATACAGCGACAGCGATCCGCCGATGACCAGGCACAGGAACATCAGGATGAACAGACCACGCTCAGGATCGGTGGCAAATGCGTGCACCGAGGTCAGCACCCCGGAGCGTACCAGGAAAGTGCCGAGCAGGCTGAGGGAAAACGCCAGCAGGGCGAGCAGCACCGTCCAGCGTTTGAAAGCCCCGCGTTTCTCGGTCACGGCCAGCGAATGTACCAGCGCGGTGCCGGCCAGCCAGGGCATGAAGGAGGCGTTCTCGACCGGATCCCAGAACCACCAGCCGCCCCAGCCGAGTTCGTAGTAGGCCCACCAGCTGCCCAGCGTAATACCGATGGTCAGGAATACCCATGCCACCAGCGTCCAGGGGCGCGACCAGCGCGCCCACGCTGCATCCATCTTGCCGCCGAGCAGCGCAGCGATGGCGAAGCTGAACGCTACCGACATGCCCACGTAGCCCATGTAGAGCATGGGCGGGTGGATGGCGAGCCCCGGATCCTGCAGCAGGGGATTCAATTCGCCGCCTTCTAGGGGCGCGGGAAACACGCGGTCGAAGGGGTTGGAAGTGAACAGCATGAAAGACAGGAACCCGATGCTGATCATTCCCATTACCGACAGCACGCGGGCCACCATCTCGCGGGGCAGGTTGCGGCTGAAGGTCGCAACGGCGACCATCCAGCCGGCCAGAATCAGGGCCCACAGCAGCAGTGAACCCTCGTGGGCACCCCATACTGCGGATATCTTGTAAATCAGCGGCAGCTGGGTGTTACCGTGCTGCGCCACGTACAGCACCGAGAAGTCATCGCCGAGGAAAGCCTGGACCAGAGCCGCGAAAGACAGGGCAAGAAACGCGAACTGTCCCCAGGCCAGCGGCCGCGCCAGTGCCACCCATGACGGGGTGCGGTTGAGGCTGCCGATCAGCGGGAAGGCGGCCTGAACCAGCGCCAGACACAGCGCCAGAATGAGTGCGAAATGTCCGAGTTCTGGAATCATGGCGCCTGGTACTCCCCTGGTTTCATTGCGTCGGCCACTTCCGGTGGCATATAGGACTCGTCGTGCTTGGCGAGTACCTCTTCGGCGACGAATACGCCGTTTTCCAGTCGACCGCGTGCCACCGCCCCCTGGCCCTCGCTGAACAGGTCGGGGAGTATGCCGTCGTACACCACCTCGAACTGTTCCGCGTTATCGGTGACCAGAAAGCGCACGCGCACACTGTTGGGATCGCGCTGCAGGCTGTCGCGCACCACCATGCCGCCGATGCGGAACGGCTGATCCGCGGGCGCTTCGCCGGCCACGACCTGGCTGGGACTGTAGAAATAGGTGATGTTACTGCGCAGTGCCTTCACCACCAGTACGCTGGCAACCGCAACTGCGGCGAGTGCGACGAGGATGAACAGGAAACGTTTCTGTCTGGCTTTCATGAGTCGCTCCCGGCATTCATTTTGCGTATGCGCTGAATGCGTTTCAGGTTGGTCCTGCGTTGCTGTCTGAGATACAGGACCTCAGCGAGCATGAGCAAAAAGGTCAGTCCGAACGAGGTCCAGATATAGAATCCAAAACCGCCCATGGAGAAAAATTCCGCGATCATGACGGGTCTCCTCCGATCAGCCTTGAAACCCAGGTGCTGTTGCGTTCCCGCTCCAGGATAATGTTGCGAACGCGCACAAAAATCACGGCAAAGGAATACATCCAGAATGCGAACACCATGGTCCACATCGCGGCAAGTATATTGGTTTCGATGGCGGACATGGAAGAGCGGGCGTGCAGGGCGGCGCACTGGGTCGGATCGGGGCAGTTGATCGACCAGTAGATGAGCGGAATACAGAACAGGCCGACAATTGCGAGCAGGGCGGAAGCGCGGTCGGCACGATAGGAATCCTCGATCGCCGACTGCAGAGCCATGTAGCCGGCGTAGATGAAGAACAGGATCAGCTCGGAGGTGAGACGCGGATCCCAGTCCCACCAGGTGCCCCAGCTGGTCTTGCCCCACAGCACACCGGTGAGCAGCGCGATACCGGTAAACAGCGCCCCGGTTGGCGCCACCGCCGCGGCCATCATGAACGACAGCCGGGTGTTGTAGATCAGCCCCAGCACGGCCCAGCCAACCAGCACCAGATACAGCCACATCGACATCCAGGCCGCCGGGACGTGGACGAAAATGATGCGGTAGTACTCTTTCTGCTGGCTGAGAATGTCCGGCGTCTGGAAAAATCCCCAGTACAGGCCGAATGCCGTCGTCAGCACGGCGGCGATGGCAAACCAGGGGATCATACGCCCGGCCAGCGGGTAGAACTCTACCGGTGATGCATATCTGAACCAGTTCACAGCGATACCTTTAACACTATCCGAGCGAGATCCGCAATGCGGCTGCGGTCGCGACCGGCGTTAATACCATGGCAAGAATGAGGAATGCGCCCAGCAGCAGCAGAAAAGGCTGTGCCGGGAGACTCTGCGTCGCGCTGGCTGCAACCGCGCCCGCGCCGTAGATCAGAATCGGTATATACAGCGGTAATATCAGGAGCGACAGTAACATACCGCCACCGCGCACACCCAGCGTCAGGGCCGCGCCAATGGCTCCCAGCAGGCTCAGCACCGGCGTGCCCAGCAACAGCGCCAGCATCATGGTCAGCAGGGTATCTTCTGCCAGGTAATACTGAAAGCCGACCAGCGGTGCCAGAACCACCAGCGGCAGACCGGTGCGCAACCAGTGGGCGAGGACCTTGCCCAGGACCAGCAGTGACAGCGGCTGCGGGGTCAGCAGCATCTGCTCCAGGGAGCCGTCTTCGTAGTCGGAGCGGAACATGCTTTCCAGCGACAGCAGCGCGGCAAGCAGGGCAGCGACCCAGATGACCCCCGGTCCGATACTCTGCAGCAGGCTCTGTTCCGCACCGATGCTCATGGGAAACAGAGCCGTCACCAGAATGAAGAAGAACAGCGGGGTGAACATTTCCGAACGGTGGCGAAATGCCAGCGTCAGGTCGCGGCGCAGCAGGACCAGCATAGCCTGGGGGCTGGATGAGGTGCTCATGCGGATAGGTTGATGCGCTGCACGGTATGGGGTTCGAAATCAACGGCGTGGTGCGAAGTCATCGCCAGCATACCGCCATTGGACAAGTGCCGTTTGACCAAAGTTTCCACTATCCTGATGCCGTGGCGGTCCAGAGAGGTAAAGGGTTCATCGAGAATCCACAACGGCGCCCGGGACAATACCAGACGCGACAGTGCCACGCGGCGGCGCTGGCCAGCCGACAGATGACGCGCAGGTATGTCTTCGTAACCGGACAGCTCCAGTTCCTCAAGCGCCTGTGCCGGCAGGGCGCTGGCATCGGAGTTGCCCAGGTGCTTCGCGATGTTCAGGTTTTCCATCAGGGTGAGATCGAGTTTCACGCCGTCCTTGTGTCCCAGATAAGCCAGGGCGGCGTGGTATTGTGAGCCAAGCTCGCCGATATCCTCTCCGCCCCACCTGATCCGCCCCTGTTCCGGGCGCCGGGTTCCGCACAGAATGTGTAACAGCGAGGTCTTGCCACTGCCGTTGCGGCCTTCCAGGAGCAGCGCCTGGGACGCGCGCAACTTGAATGACAATCCCGAAAACAAAGTCCGGTCATTGCGAATGCAGGTGAGGTCCTCGGCGACCAATGCCGGCGTGTCGGGAAGCATATAAGGGATAACCGCAACAACCGCGCGGAAAGTGTTCTCTAATCTGATGATCGAATCGGAAAGTTTATCTGATTGGCCGGTGAAGCGGCAACCTGGGCGGGCTGGCGGCGCCCGAAGTGAACCTTTCGTGGCCGGCATGGCCCGGTGCGCTGTTGCGCATTGTGTTCAGGGTAGTGACTCGCTAGAGTAGGTCGCCATTCCGTAATTCGCATACATTTCGACGACTTCAAGGCAGCGAACATGAAAATCAGCATCATCAGCGGCAGCCATAGACAGGCCTCGCAAAGCGAAAAGGTCGCGCGTTTCATTCAGAGTGTGCTCGAGTCGCAGAAACTGTGCGATGCCACCTGGCTGTTCAAGCTGGCCGGCAATCCCTTGCCGCTGTGGGACGAAAGCATCTGGGAGGGTAACCCGGACTGGCAGGCGCGTCTGGGGCCGCTTTCCGATCAGTTGGCGTCCAGCGACGGGTTCGTGGTGGTTGCACCCGAGTGGCACGGCCAGGTGCCGGCCGGCCTGAAGAATTTCTTCCTGATGTGGAGCAAGGGCGAACTGGCGCACAAGCCGGCGCTGATTGTCACGGTGTCCTCCGCCGACGGCGGCGCCTACCCGGTTGCCGAGCTGCGCATGAGCAGTTACAAGAACAACCGCATCTGCTATCTGCCCGAGCACGTCATCGTGCGTAATGTGGAGCGGGTCCTGAACGATGACCCGGCGCAGAATAATCCGGATGCGGACGGCTATTTCCGCGAACGTATCCGCTACGCGCTGGATATTCTGGTTGAATATGCAAAGGCGCTGGCGCAGGTGCGCGCCAGCGGGGCCACCGACCTGAGTAAATTCAAGAACGGCATGTAACCCGGTCTGTCGGCGCAATATGCCGATGAACGGCGCGAGGCGGTCTCAAGCTGCCCTGGCTGCGATGCAGACCTGGTTGCGACCGCTTCTCTTGGCACTGTAGAGTGCCTGATCGGCGCGCGCGAACAACGATACCGGGCTGTCGTGCTTGCGCAGACTGCTCACACCAATGCTGACGGTGATATCGAGGTCGATGCCGGCGCAGTGGCACGGCGCCGAGGCTATACAGGCGCGAATACGTTCGGCCAGCAGCTGCGCGCCTTCCAGATCGGTGTCACGCAGCAGGATGACGAATTCCTCGCCCCCGTAGCGAAACAACAGGTCGCCATCGCGTTTGCATTTGTCCGCGCGCTGCGCGATTGCTTTGAGAGCACAGTCTCCGATGATGTGTCCGTACTTGTCGTTGACGGCCTTGAAGTGATCGATATCGATGATCATCAACGCGCAGCTGGAACCCTGGCGCCGGGCATGGCTCAGCTCGCGTTGCAGGCTGTCGTCCAGCGCGGTACGGTTACAGATGCCGGTCAGCGGATCGCGCTGTGCCAGCCGCAGGGCATCCTGGTACAGCAGTGCATTGCGCAACGGGTACAGCAGGGTACACAGCAGCTGCTCGAGTGCCTCGGTCTCGGATTCGGTAAATTTCTGGTTGCGCCGCAGCGTGAGCTTGCCGAGCGCCTCGTCGCCGAGTTTCAATCGGTAGGTGCAGCTGTGGCGTGCCTGGGTCCCCAGCTTCACGTCGAGGTCCAAGGCGTCATTGCGGTACCGAATACCCTGGTGCACGATCAGGGCGCCGGCTTCCAGGCTGAAAAGCTCGATCAGGCGTGTCGGATCGAGACTGGTCTGGAGACTCCGGGTCATTGCCATTGCGCTGTTCGCAGTCAGCTGCTGCAGCGGGGAGTTGTCACTCGCCGTTGGCCGGCCGCGTGGCGTATCTGCGATATGGTACAGGGGTTTACTCATGTCTGAATCCGGGTTGATCACTTGCATGCCGAAGCTAATGCGAAAACTGTGCCAGCGTGCTGCCGTGTATAACACATCATTCAAAAACAATGACCTGTGCTCTAAGTTGAGCCTTGGCGTCATGAAATCGTCAAAATACCGGCAGCAGACTTTGCCGCGCGCTTGCCGTCGGCAACTGTCTGCCGCATTGTGGCGGTCTAACCCGCTGCCCGGGTTGCAGGCGCTCGGCGCCGCCCCTGCAGAGGAAACAAATCGCTCGCCTGCAGCGTCAAACGCTGGGACATCGATCGAGGAGGCAGTCGCCATGGTGAAGCAAAGATTCGTGGCTATCCTGTTGTTGCTGGCGGCGGCGCCCGCCTGGTCGGCCGGAGCCGCCGAGCAGGAGGAGGGGCTGCTGGAGGGCATGGTAAACCCCGGGTACCACGAGCAGCCGGCGTGGTTCAAACAGTCGTTCCTCGATATCCGTGAAGACGTCCAGGAGGCGGCGTCGAACGACAAACGGGTGCTGCTGTATTTCTACCAGGACGGCTGCCCGTATTGCAAAAAACTGCTGGAAACAAACTTTGCCCTGCGCGACATCGTGGAGCGTACCCGCGCGACCCTGGAGGTCGTCGCCATCAACCTATGGGGTGACCGGGAAGTGACCGGCTTCGACGGCGAAGCGACCACGGAAAAACAGTTCGCGGCTGACCTGAAGGTGATGTTTACCCCGACCATGCTGTTTCTCGATGAGCAGGGTGACGTGGTGATGCGGTTGAATGGCTACTATCCGCCACACAAGTTTTCCGCGGTGCTGGATTACGTTGGCGAGCGCATGGAAAAACAGCTCGCATTCCGCGACTACTGGGAGCAGCAGGCGCCGCCAGCCGCGACCGGAACCCTGCACAGGAACCCGAGCTACCTGCAACCCCCGTACCGGCTGTCACAGCGTTCCGCGCCGAAACCGCTGCTGGTGCTGTTCGAGCAGAAGGACTGTGCGGCCTGCGACGAATTGCATCTGGACATCCTCAAGCGCAAGGAGAGTGCCGAGTTGCTGCACGGGTTCGATGTGGTGCTGCTGGATATGTGGTCGGCAACCGCGGTGCAGACGCCGGACGGGAGCGATACCACCGCCGCCGAGTGGGCGAAGCAGCTGGGCATACAGTATGCGCCCACGCTGGTGTTGTTTGATCACGGTGGTCGCGAGGTGTTTCGCGCCGAGGCCTACCTGAAGGCGTTCCATATCCAGTCATCTCTGGATTACGTGTTGTCCGGCGCTTACCGGGACCAGCCCAGCTTCCAGCGTTTTGTGCAGGCCCGCGCCGATGCCCTGGAAGCGCAGGGGATACACGTGGACCTTATGGACTAGCTGGCTCTTGTCACATCGGAGTGCGCCGAGGACTCGAAGAACCGGAAAATGCCAGGGAAGGTCTGAACAAACTACTCGACCGGTCATTGCGAGCGCCTTCAGTCGCGAGGCCGAAGGTTGTGCCGCAAGCTGTCTCCGGTCAGTGCCAAAAACACCTTACAGACTGTGTAGAACCCATCTCATAATTCCCCGGGAGCCGCGTTGCTGTCCGAGATGCGTGCCGGCAAGGCGCAGCGCGAAGCACA
>CP070738.1:1993754-2008930 GCA_020347685.1 Gammaproteobacteria bacterium
ACAAGGTCCATGCCCATGGGTGACTTGCCGGGTTTGTCGCGGCGGTAATTCGGGTCCATAGGCGCAACCCAGTAAAGAATCTCGCGCTCGCCGTCCTCAGCTGAAACAGCGGCGGCAGGCAAAAGTGGCCCGACCGCGGCCATGGCCACCAGCCAGCAAACCAGGATCGCATGCTTCATGAGTTCGCTCCTTCGTCCGGCACCAACTGCACATTTCGATCAGGGAGCAGGAACAGCAGAGCGGCCTGTGCCTTGGCTCGGTCCACACGCAGGCGCAGGTCCTGCAGCCGCACGTCCAGCTCGGTGATGCGCGCCCGCATCAGGGTGGTGAATTCGCTGATACCACTCCGGTAAGCGTGCAGGGCGGCCGCGCTGTTGTCGGTTGCCTCGCTGATAAGCCGGTCCCGGTACAGCGTTGCCTGCTCGTCCAGGCGTCTCCAGCGCGCGTATTCGGTTTGCAGCGTGCGGCGCAGTTCGCGCAGGCGCTGTTCTCGCATCTGGTGTGCCGCTTCGGCGTTCTGCTGGCTGGCGGCAAGGCGTTTGTCCTGGCGCTTGCCGGTGAACAGGGGCAGGTCCATGGTCACCATGGCAGCCATCATGTCGGGCAGATCATCCCCGCTTGCGTCTTCGGCGAACCGTTTGCGGTATTCAAGCCCCACATCCCAGCCCGGCTTATACTGTTCGCGTGCAGCCTTGACCATCTGCTGGTTGGCCTGCAACTGGGCGCTGGCGGTCTGCACCGAGGGGTGCTGCGCCAGCCCCGCTTCGAGTTCGGTCAACGCCGGCAGGGCAGGCAGTACCGGAAACATCTCGCTGACGGACTGCCAGGCACTATCCCCCAGCCAACGCGCCAACTGGGCACGCTGTTCCTCGATCTCGCCCTCGATACGGGTGGCCCGGTCGTCCAAACGGGACAGTTCCAGCTGCGCCTGCAGCACGTCCTGCTGGCTGACACGTCCGGTGGCAAAATGAGAGCGGGTGATCTCGACCAGCTGCTCGAACAGATCGCGACTCTGCGCGACAACGCCGGCGGCCCGCTGCTGGTAATAGAGTTCCAGGAACGTGGTCCGAACGTCGCGCTGGATTTCACGCCCGGCCAGCTCGGCCCGGGCCAGTTCCGCCTTGCCCAGCCACTCGGTGTGCTGGCGCTGGTAACGCAGGGTATGGCCGCGCGGGAACGTCTGTTGCACACGGGTATACAGTTGCGTCATTGCTTCCTGGTCGAGGCTGAAATCGTACAGTGGCAGGTTGTAAGCTCCGAAGCCCAGTTTCGGATCCGGCAGCTGGCCGTCGGCGACGGCCTGGTTCTGCAGCGCATTTGCCCTTGCATGGGCGCCGACCACGGCCGGGTCCGCCGCCAGCGCGAGGCGTTCGGCTTCACCGAGGGTCAGCTCCGCCCGCGCGCCCAGAGAAACGCTCAGCAGCGCCCAGCACAGCAGCCTGCTCGGGCGTGGACGTCGCCGGCTATCGAATAGTGAAGCGGACATATCTTGACTCCGTGGTATGGGCCGGTTTCTGCACCGGGCACAAAGGACGTGGCTGACTTGCGGGACGACCGGAAGTCACCTGGCATGAGGCGCTGGTCGCCTCTCTACGGAATCAGACCGGCGGGGGTAGGGGAGGTGGATCAGTTCGCGACGCCATACCGCTCCAGGGCAGACCGTCACCGTTCCCGGCTGCTGGATACAGTTCAGCCAGCCGTATTGACAGCATCGCAGGCTGCAAATGCATGCCTGAACAGCTGCCGGCAGCACAATCGTCACCATCGCAGTCATGCTGATCACAAGACTGACAGGTGGAGCAGGGTGTCTGGCTCGCGTCACGGTGGCCGGCATGCTGCCCACCGTGCTGATGCTCAGCTGCTGTTGTGTGCATCGGGCACGGCTCGCTGTTGGCGGGCACGGGGAGCGCACTGAAGGCCTGCAAGGGCAGCAGCGCGATCGCCCAGACCATCCAGAGTGACAACAGATTTTTCAGCAGCTTAGACATATATCTCCAGAATTTAAGCTTATATCGCCGGTTGCGCAAGTTTTTTGAGGGGTCCTTGGCAGCGTCCACAACGGGGCGCGAACTGTAGACCTGCAACACTGTCAAAATCGTGAAAAAGCGGGCACCATGCCGCTTTGATGCCTTTCCTGACTCGAGCGAGCGATTCATGGATTTCAACACATTCCTTACAACCTACGAGGTTCAGATCCGGCTGGGTTTCTTCTTTGGCGTGCTCGCGATCATGGCTGGCTGGGAAGTGCGCGCACCGCGTCGCGCGCTGCGGGTTTCGAAACTGGTGCGCTGGAGCAACAACCTCGCTCTGGTGTTTCTCAACAGTCTTCTGCTGCGACTGCTGTTCCCCGCCGCAGCGGTGGGCATGGCCGTGTTTGCCGCCGATCAGGGCTGGGGTATTTTCAACTACCTTGCGGTTCCCGCAGCGGTCGCCGTCGTAGTGTCGGTGATTGCGCTGGATTTCGTCATTTATTTGCAGCACATCATGGTGCACGCTGTTCCGGCCCTCTGGCGCCTGCACCGGGTGCATCACGCCGACGTTGATTTTGATGTCACCACCGGCGCGCGTTTCCATCCGCTGGAGATTATTCTCTCCATGCTGATCAAGTTCGCCACCATCATGGTGCTGGGGCCGCCGGTGGTCGCAGTCATTATTTTCGAGGTGTTGCTCAATGGCACGGCCATGTTCAATCACAGCAACGTGCGCATGCCCCGCGCCCTCGACCGGGTGCTGCGCTGGCTGGTTGTGACCCCCGACATGCACCGCGTGCATCACTCGGTCGAGGACGATGAAGCCAACAGCAATTTCGGCTTCAACCTGCCCTGGTGGGATCGTCTGTTCGGTACCTACCGCGACCAGCCGCGCGGCGGTCACGAGGCCATGACCATCGGCATCCACAAGTACAATTCGCCGCGACAGGTGGCCTGGCTTCCCGGCATGCTGGTGCTGCCGTTCCTCGGCAGGATCTCCAGCTACGCGATCAACCGACGGAACTGGGACACGGGAAGCGGGTCACAGGAGTAGCAACGTCCCGCGCCCCGCAACAGCGATCACAGGAGGAAGAATGCAGACCCGCGTGGCACGCCTGACCCTGTTTGTGTTACTGGCAGGTACCATTTCACTGGCCATTGTGTATCGCGATCGTTTCGACGCCGCCGCGTTGCAGGCCTGGGTGCAGGACGCGGGCGCCTGGGCGCCGCTGCTGTTCATGCTGATATACGCAGTTGCGGCGGTATTGTTTCTGCCCGGCTCGGTGTTGACCCTGGCGGGCGGAGCGCTGTTCGGACCACTGCTCGGCACGGTGTATAACCTGACCGGAGCGACGCTCGGTGCAACGCTGGCGTTCCTGGTGGCACGCTACCTGGCGTCCGACTGGGTTGCGGCCAGGAGCGGCGGACGCCTCAAACAACTCATCAATGGGGTCGAGGCGGAGGGTTGGCGTTTTGTGGCTTTTGTCCGGCTGGTTCCACTGTTTCCCTTCAACCTGCTCAACTACGCCCTGGGGCTCACCCGGATACGTTTTTCGCACTACCTGCTCGCGACCTGTGTCTGCATGCTGCCGGGTGCCATCGCCTATACTTACCTCGGCTATGCGGGACGTGAGGCTGTCGGCGGCGGTGAGGGACTGATCCAGAAAGCACTGCTGGCGCTGGCGCTGCTGGCGGTGGTGGCCTTTCTGCCGCGTCTGATCGGCCGGCTGCGCGAAGGGCCGATGTTGAGTATCACTGAACTCAAACAACGCCTGGATTCCGGCGCCGACGCGCTGTTGCTCGATGTTCGCACCGGCGCGGATTTCGTCGGCGAGCAGGGGCATATCGCGGGAGCGACCAATATTGCCCTGGAGGAGCTGTCGGCACGCCTGGAGGATATCAGCGACTACCAGGAGCGTCCGGTATACATTGTGTGCCGTACCGACAAACGTTCCGCCAAGGCCGCCCTGTTGCTGGCAGAGCGGGGCTTTGCGGATGTCCATGTCGCCAGAGGGGGCATGACCGACTGGATCCGTAACGGCTATCCGGTCAGCCGAGCTTGAGCGGGTTGCGGATAGCGGTCGGGTACTTCGCGGGAAATTCTCATGTTTGCTACCCCGTCATCGCGAGCATCCAAAGGTCACGAGAGCCCTCGGGGCACAATGGCGCATTAATCATTATTGTTTTCAGCTGACTTTGAGCGATGAGGGCAGGGTTTGAAACGGCGTAATCTGGTTATCATAGGCGGTGGTCCGGCGGGGCTGGTTATCGCCAGCGTCGCGGCACAGCTGGGTCTCAAGGTCACGCTGATCGAGAAAAGCGACAAACTCGGCGGCGACTGTCTGCACACCGGCTGTGTTCCCAGCAAGACGCTGATTCAGGCCGCCAAGGTCGCGGCGCTGATGCGCCGCGGCGCCGAGTTCGGACTCGATGCATTCGAGCCGCAGGTCGATCTTGGCCGCGTCAACGACCACGTGCAGTCGGTCATAGACCGGATTCAGAAACACGATGACCCGGAGCGTTTCCGCGGTTATGGCTGCGAGGTGCTGTTCGGCAAAGCCGAATTTGTCGATGCTCACCGGGTGCGCGTGAACGATGAGGTGGTGCGTGGCCGGCGCATTGTGATTGCCACCGGTTCGCGACCCTTTATCCCGCCGATAGCCGGTCTGGAGGAGGCCGGTTTCGCCACCAATGAAAACCTGTTCTCACTCCGGGAGCTGCCCGGGCGTCTGGTAGTGCTCGGTGGTGGCCCCATCGGTGTGGAAATGGCACAGGCGTTTGCGCGACTGGGCAGTCAGGTCACCCTTGTGGAACGGCTGCCCCATTTACTGCCACAGGAGGACCCGGAACTCGCCGATGCCCTGCGCGACCTTCTGATCGCTGAAGGCATTCGGATCCATACCGATACCAGCGCGGAGCGTGTGCGCGTCTCGAACGACACGCGGGTGCTGGAATGCAGCGGCGATCTGAACCTGGAAGCCGACCAGCTGCTGGTCGCGGTGGGACGCAGGCCGTCACTGGAAGGGCTGAACCTCGAGGCGGCGGGCGTCGAGTACGACCGCCGCGGCATCGGCGTCGACAGCCGCATGCGCACGTCGAAGAAACACATCTTCGCCTGCGGCGATGTGTGCGGCCCCTATCCCTTTACCCATATGGCCGAATACCAGGCCGGCATCGTGATCAGCAACGCGGTGTTCCGGTTTCCGAAACAGGCCGATTACAGCGTGGTGCCCTGGGTGACCTATACCGATCCCGAACTCGCGCGGGTCGGCCTCACCGCGAAACAGGCGGCAGACAAAGGCTTGGACCCCGTAGTGCTGCGCTTTCCGTTCAAGGACATCGACCGTGCAATAGCGGAAGTGGAACCTCACGGTTTCGTGAAACTGGTGACCCACAAGAAGAAGATTCTGGGCGCCTCGATCCTGGGCCCGCACGCCGGCGAGCTGCTGCATGAAGTCGTTCTGGCGATGAAAACCGGTGCCAGCATCGGCGACATCTCGACAACCATTCATGCCTATCCGACCCTGGCACAGGTGCACCGCCGAACCGTCAACACCTTCTACGGCACGAAGCTGTTCAGCCCCGCAACCCGTCGCCTGGTGCGCTGGATCAACCGGCTGATACCCTGACAGCCCATGCAACCGGCAGAATACGAAGCCTGGTACCACACGCCGCGTGGCGCCTGGGTCGCAGAGCGCGAGTTTGTGCTGCTGATGCAGCTGCTGCGGCCACGCCCGGGACAATCGCTGCTGGATGCCGGCAGTGGCACCGGCCAGTTCAGCCGGCGCTTCCGCCAGGCGGGCCTGGAAGTGACGGGCATCGACCCCGACGCGGCCATGCTCGGTTACGCGCGCCATCAGGGCGACAGCATTGAGTATGTGCAGGGCAGCGTACGGCAACTGCCTTTCGGGCCGGGCACATTTGATTTTTGTGCGGCGGTAACCAGCCTGTGTTTTGTCGCTGCGCCGCAGCACGCCGTCCAGGAAATGTGGCGGGTGAGCCGCCGGGGCATCGTGCTCGGTCTGCTCAACCGTCACAGCCTGCTGTACGCCCTGAAGCACGGCCGGGGCGGGTACCAGGGCGCGCGTTGGGATACAATCGGCGCAGCGCGGGCGTGGCTGACGCATCTCGATGAAGGGCTTTCCGTGCAAGCCGACACCGCGGTATGGTTTCCGCATGGCGGGCGCCTGTCGCGCCACCTCGAGGCGTACATGCCGCGACGGCCCGGCTGGGGCGGGTTTCTTGCGGTAGCTATCCGGAAATCCGGGCACACCGACAGCTCGACGGATTTAACCTAGATGCATGCAACACTGCCGTTACTGCTGAACACAGATTTTCCGCCGCTGCGGCGCGGGCACCTGGAAACTCTTCAAGTCAATTTGGGCTACCGCTGTAACCAGGCGTGCCTGCACTGCCACGTCAACGCCGGCCCGACGCGCAAGGAAGAAATGAGCCGCGCGACGGTCGACGCGGTCATTGCGTTCATGCAGCGCTCCGGCGTGACACGGCTGGATGTCACCGGCGGCGCGCCGGAACTCAACGCCAATTTCCGTTCGCTGGTGGAAGCGGGGCGCGATCTGGGCATGCACGTCATCGACCGCTGTAACCTCACGGTGCTGAACGAGCCCGGTATGGAAGATCTGGCCGCGTTCCTGGCACGGCACCACGTAGAAATCGTGGCTTCGCTGCCGTGCTACCTGGAGGAGAACGTTACCGCCCAGCGCGGCACAGGCGTGTATGATTCCAGTCTGCAGGCGTTGAGAAAGCTCAATGCGCTCGGTTATGGAAAGCCGGGCAGCGATCTGCAGCTGAATCTGATGTACAACCCCATCGGTCCGGTACTGCCGCCGGCACAGGAGCAACTCGAGGCCGATTACAAACGCGAGCTGCACAAGCGAGCAGGCGTGCTGTTCAACCGGCTCTATGTGCTCGCCAACATGCCGATCCAGCGCTTCGGCAGCACCCTGATATCGAAGGGCCAGTTCAACGACTACCTGAAACTGCTCAAATCGGCGCACCAGGACGCCAACCTGGACACGGTCATGTGCCGATCGCTCATCAGTGTGGACTGGCAGGGCTTTGTCTACGACTGCGATTTCAACCAGATGCTGGGCTTGCCGCTCGGATCCCGGGACGCTGAGCGCCTGCACATCAGCGACCTGCAGGCAGCGGAACTCGAGGCCGGTGCGATTGCGATTGCCGACCACTGCTATGGCTGCACCGCGGGGCAGGGCAGCAGCTGCGGCGGTGCACTGGAGTAGGCAACCATGCAGTTGTCGATTGTTATTCCGGCCCGCAACGAAGCCGAATCCATCCGCGACACGCTGCAGCCGCTGCAGAGCCTGCGCGCCCGCGGTCACGAAGTCATTCTGGTCGACGGCGGCAGCGACGACGACACCCTGGACGTGGCCGCAGCGCTGGTGGATCGCTGTCTCACTGCACCGGCCGGGCGGGCAGGTCAAATGAATGCCGGCGCAATCAGCGCCAGCGGCGACATCCTCTGGTTCCTGCACGCCGACACGCGCGTAGCGCCCGCATCCGATCAGGTCATTTTAGCCGCCTGCGGCGCCGCGGACTGCTGGGGCCGTTTCGACGTGCGCCTGTCCGGGCGGCGGCCGCTGTTGCGGCTGGTGGAACACTTGATGAACCTGCGGTCGAGACTGACAGGCATCGCCACCGGCGACCAGGGCATGTTCGTGACCCGTGCCCTGTTCGACCGTGTGGGCGGTTTTCCCGACCTGCCGCTGATGGAGGACATCGAGCTGAGCAAACGCCTGCGAGCGGTGCACCGCCCGCTGTGCCTGCGCCAGCAGGTTGTTACCTCCAGCCGGCGCTGGGAGGAACGGGGCATTGTTCGCACCATTGGCCTGATGTGGGTTCTCAGGCTGGCGTATTTTCTCGGCGTACCGGCGGAACGCCTGGCGGTGCGTTATGACTGACCTGGCGAGCTACCGTTATCCTGCCGGCCGGCTGCTGATATTCGCCCGCGCACCGGTGGCAGGCGCAGTGAAGACACGCCTTGCCGCCAGCATCGGCGCCGCGGCAGCGGCGCGATTGTACCGACAGCTGGTGCAGGGCACGCTCGATACCGTGCTGCAGGCAGGGCTTGCGCCGGTGGACCTGTATGTAACGCCGAATACGACGCATCCGTTTATCCGCTCCCTGGCACAGCGCCTGCCCATTACCGCCCTACAGCAGCAGGGCGTGGATCTGGGCGAGCGCATGTACAACGCCCTGCAGGATACGCTCCGGACCAGTGAATTCGCACTGCTCATCGGCACCGACTGCCCGGTGATGACAGCGACTTATCTGCACCAGGCGTGCCGCCAGCTGGAGGCCGGCAAGGACCTGGTTGTGGGTCCCACCGAAGACGGCGGCTATGTGCTGATCGGAGCACGACGCGCATACAGAGAGCTGTTCGACTCCGTGCCCTGGGGTAGCGCCGAGGTGCTGCAGGCGACGCGGGAGCGTGCAGAATCGCTCGGACTGCGCTACGCTGAGCTTGGCGCGCTCTGGGACCTGGATACGCCTGCAGACCTCGCGCGCTGGCACACGCAGCAACGCCCGCGCCCGGCAGCCGTCACAGATAGTAACCACTCAGCCCGATGGAGTAACCGCCATGAACCCGACCAAATCCGATAGCATCCGCCAGAACGTCCGGGACAGCTATGCAAGAGTCGCGGAAGCAAGCGACAACGGTGGCTGTTGCGGCGAAGCCAGCTCCTGTTGCGGGGTATCGCAGGAGGTGCAGATCAACGCTCTGATATCCAGCCGCCTGGGTTATTCACACCAGGACCTGGCCGGTGCGCCCAAGGGCGCGGATATGGGGCTGGGTTGCGGTAACCCGCGCGCCATCGCCGGCCTCAAGGCGGGGGAGGTGGTACTGGACCTGGGTAGCGGGGGCGGTTTCGACGCTTTCCTCGCGGCACGCGAAGTGGGCGAGAGCGGCCGGGTTATCGGTGTCGACATGACCCCGGAAATGATCAGCAAGGCACGGCGCAATGCCGAGCAGGGACAGTTCAGCAACGTCGAATTCAGGCTCGGAGAAATCGAAAATCTGCCGCTCGCCGACGCCAGTGTCGATGTCATCATCTCCAACTGCGTAATCAACCTTTCACCCGACAAGCCGCGGGTGTTCCGCGAAGCCTGGCGAGTCCTCAAACCGGGTGGCCGGCTGGCAATTTCGGACGTGGTCGCCAGCACCGAGCTGCCCGCTTCCATGCAAGACGATCCCTACCTGCACGCGGCCTGCGTGGCCGGCGCTTCACTGACAGAGGAACTGGAAACCTGGCTTGCAGACGCGGGCTTCGTGGACATACGCATCCGACCCAAAGACGAATCCCGGCATTTCATCAAGGACTGGGTGCCAGGCGCCGGGGTCGAGGACTATGTTCTGTCGGCGACCATTGAGGCGATAAAACCCGGTTTGACCGCGTAGCAACAGCGATACGACCCAAGCGACTCGCGTAGTATCATCACAGGCAGTCCGCTGCTGCCAGGCGTGCCCTACCTGGCGCGAGTCGCTATCGGAGTGTCAACTAATGGTTGGGAAAAACGCAAGGTCACTCACATGGCTGGCCGTCCTGCTGTTACTGGGTGCCGCACTGGGTAGCTTAGCTTTGTGGAAGTTCCTGAACAGCTCCGAATTACCGGATGGTTTTGCGTCCGGTAACGGCCGCATCGAAGCCATCGAAATCGACATCGCGACCAAACTGGCCGGCCGCCTGGAATCGGTGCTCGCCGAGGAAGGCGATATGGTCGAAGCAGGGCAGGTGGTTGCGCGCATGGATACGAAATCGCTCGGCGCCCAGCTCCGGACCGCCCAGGCCAGGGTCCGGCAGGCGCAGCGGGAGCGTGACCACGCCGTCGCGATTGTGCGCCAGCGCAAAAGCGAGTGTTCCCTGGCGGAAAAACAGCTGGCCCGCTCGCGGGCCATGCGCCGCCGTGATCCAGGCGCCATTTCCCAGGAGCAGATTGACCACGATGTCACCGCGGTCGAGACGGCGCGCGCGGCCTGCGCTGCCGCCGAAGCCCAGCTCGCCAATACGGACGCCGCCATCGAGGCCGCTGCCGCCGAAGTGGAGCGCATCAGCGCGGACATCGACGACAGCACATTGAAAGCGCCGCGCAGCGGCCGGGTGCTGTACCGGCTGGCAGAACCGGGCGAAGTGCTGGCGGCTGGCGGCAAGATCCTCACCGTGCTCGACCTGACCGACGTCTACATGACCCTGTTTCTGCCCACCGATCAGGCCGGGCGCGTCAGCATCGGCGCCGAGGCGCGCATCATCTTCGACGCGGCACCCCAGCTGGTGATACCTGCCACCATATCCTTCGTCGCACCGGAGGCCCAGTTCACCCCCAAGGAAGTCGAGACCCGCGACGAGCGCGACAAGCTGATGTTCCGGGTCAAGGCCCGCATCGATCCGGCTCTGCTGCGCCAGCATATCGAAAAGGTCAAGACGGGCGTCCCGGGCGTAGCCTATGTTCGCCTGGACGGGGACCTGCCGTGGCCTGAATTTTTGCACGTCCGCCTGCCGCAATGACGCAGGCAACGGCGGGCGTTGCCCGGGTCAGCGCTGTCAGCCACCGCTACCGGACCACGCTGGCACTCGACAACATCGAGCTGGAAATCCCGGCCGGCCGCAGGGTCGGGTTCATCGGCCCCGATGGCGTCGGCAAGTCCACCTTGCTCGGCATTCTGGCCGGCGTGCGCAGGATCCAGACCGGCAGTGTACAGGTGCTCGGTGGCGACCTGCGCAATCATCGCCACCGCACCGCGCTGTGCCCGCGCATCGCCTATATGCCGCAGGGTCTGGGGCGTAACCTGTACATGACGCTCTCGGTATTCGAAAACATCGATTTTTTCGCACGCCTGTTCGGGCAGCGGCGCGCGGAACGCGAGTGGCGCATCAACGAGCTGCTGCAGGCCACCGGTCTGGCACCGTTCGCCGGCCGCGCGGCCGGCAAACTCTCCGGCGGCATGAAGCAGAAGCTGGGGTTGTGCTGCGCCCTGATCCACGACCCGGACCTGCTGATACTCGATGAACCCACCACCGGCGTGGACCCCCTGTCGCGCCGCCAGTTCTGGCGCCTGATCGACCGCATGCGCGCACGCCGGTCCGGGATGAGCGTGTTGATCGCCACGGCCTATATGGAAGAGGCCGAACAGTTCGACTGGCTGGTGGCCATGGACGACGGGCGCGTGCTGGCGACCGGCAGCCCGCGGGAAATCAAGGCGCAGGCGGGCAAACGGGACCTGGATGCCGCCTTCATCAGCCTGTTGCCCGAGCAAAAGCGGCGCGGACACGAAGCCCTGGTCGTGCCGCCGCGGCGACACGAACGCGAGGCCACGCCGGCTATCCGCGCCCGGGGTCTGACGCGCAAGTTCGGGGATTTCACCGCCGTGGACCAGGTCAGCTTTGAAATTCATCGCGGCGAGATTTTCGGTTTTCTGGGATCGAATGGCTGCGGCAAGACCACCACCATGAAAATGCTGACAGGACTGCTGCCGGCCAGCGCCGGCGAGGCCGAACTGTTCGGCCAGCGCGTCGATGCGCGCGACCTGGCGACCCGCAAACGGGTGGGTTATATGTCGCAGTCCTTTTCCCTGTATGGCGAGCTGACGGTAAGACACAACCTGGAACTGCACGCCCAGCTGTTCCAGCTGCCCGCCGCGCAACGCCAGGCGCGGCTGCAAACCCTTACCCAGCGCTTCGAGCTGCAGGAACACAGCGAAGATCTGGCCGCCGATCTGCCGCTGGGTATCCGCCAGCGCCTGTCGCTGGCGGTTGCCGTGGTACACGAACCCGACATGCTGATTCTCGACGAGCCGACTTCGGGCGTCGATCCGGTGGCGCGGGACCGCTTCTGGGAATTGCTCGTCGACCTGTCGCGGAACCAGGGGGTGACGATCTTCATTTCCACCCATTTCATGAACGAAGCGGAGCGCTGCGACCGTATCTCCTTCATGCATGCCGGCCGGGTGCTGGCCAGCGATACGCCGCACGCGCTCCAGGCAGCGCGCGCCGCCGACAGCCTGGACGCGGCTTTCATTGCCTACCTGGAGGAGGCCGAGGGCGCTGCGGAGCAGGCGGAGGCGGGCAGTGCAGTTGCGCGGCCCGCCCCGGGCCCGGCCAGTGTGTCACGTTCCGGAATTTTCAGCCCGATGCGCCTGCTCGGCTACGCCCGGCGCGAAACCATGGAGCTGCTGCGTGACCCCATCCGGCTCGCCTTTGCCTTGCTCGGCCCCCTGATCCTGATGGTTGTGTTCGGTTACGGCATCTCTTTCGACGTCGAGGATCTTGCCTACGCCGTATTGGACCGCGACCAGACGCCGCAGAGCCGCGCCTACCTGGAAAACTTTGCGGGGTCGCGTTATTTCCACCAGCGCACGCCGCTGGCCGATCATGCCGACCTGGAGCGGCGCCTGCGCAGCGGCGAGCTTGCTTTCGTCATCGAAATACCGCCCGATTTCGGCCGCGATCTGAAACGCGAACGCCGCCCTCAGGTCGCGCTGTGGCTGGACGGTGCGATTCCGTTTCGGGCCGAAACCAGCCGCGGTTACGTGCAGGGCGTGCACCGCGAATACCTGCGCCAGCTGGCGCACCGGGAGCGGGTTTCCGCCAGCCAGGTCGCGCCGCTCAGGATCGAAACCCGCTACCGCTATAACCAGAACTTCAAGAGTGTGTACGCCATGGTACCCGGCGTCATCATGCTGCTGCTGATGCTGATACCTTCCATGATGACTGCCGTCGGCGTGGTGCGCGAAAAAGAGCTCGGCTCTATCACCAATCTGTATGCCACGCCGGTGACGCGCCTCGAATTCCTGCTCGGCAAACAGCTGCCGTACATTGTCATTGCCATGATCAGCTTCATCAGCCTGCTCGCCATGGCGCTGTTTCTGTTCCGGGTGCCGGTGGCGGGCAGTGTGGCCGCGCTCAGCGTCGGTGCCCTGCTTTATGTCATGGCCAGCACCGGTTTCGGCCTGCTGGTATCGAGTTTCGTCAAGACGCAGATCGCCGCCATTTTCGCCGCCGCCATCCTGTCCATAATGCCGACCATCAATTTTTCCGGCTTCCTGTCGCCGGTATCTTCGCTTGCCGGCGGCGGCAAGGCGGTGGGGTATGGTTTTCCCGCCGGCTACTTCCAGCAGATCAGCGTGGGCACCTTCACCAAGGCGCTGGGCTTTTCCGATCTGCTGGTCAACTACCTGGCACTGGCCGCCTTCATTGTGGTCATCCTGGCGCTCAGCCTGGCACTGCTGCGCCTGCAGGAGAACTGAGGGTGGGCCTGAACCTCCGGAACGTGTTCCGCCTCGGCGTGAAGGAGCTGTACAGCCTGCGCAACGACCTGGTCATGGTGGTGCTGATTTTCTACACCTTCACCTATGCCATCTACACGCCCGCCCAGCACGCCCAGACCGAATTGCGCAATGCAGCGGTTGCCGTCGTCGACGAAGACCGCTCGCAGCTCTCCAATCGCATTCGTGATGGCCTGCTTCCGCCATACTTCCAGCGCCCGGTAACGCTGAGTGCGCGGGACATCGACGCCGTCATGGATGCGGGGCGCTATACGTTTGTGATCGACATTCCGCCCGACTTCGAAGCCGACCTGCTGGCGGGGCGGAACACGGCCCTGCAGGTGAACATCGACGCCACTGCCATGACCCAGGCCGGCCACGGCGCCAGCTACATTCAGAACGTGGTCAATCGCGAGGTCAGCGCCTTTGTGGGCGGGGCAAGTAATGCGGCGCAGCCACCGGTGGAGCTGGTGGTGAGGGCGCGCTTCAACCCCAACCTGCAGTCGCGCTGGTTTCTCGCGGTGATGCAACTCATCAACATGATCACCCTGATGGCGGTTATTCTCACCGGCGCCGCGCTGATCCGCGAGCGCGAGCACGGCACCATTGAACACCTGTTGGTGATGCCGCTGCGCCCGGCCGAGATCATGCTCGCCAAGGTGTGGGCGAACGGCCTGGTCATTGTGGTCGCGGCGACCCTGTCGCTGTACCTGCTGGTACAGGGCGTACTTGCGGTCCCGGTGGCAGGCTCGGTCGCCTTGTTCGTTAGCGGAACCGCGGTGTACCTGTTCTCGGTCACCGCACTGGGGATCTTCCTGGCTACCCTGGCCCGCACCATGCCTCAGTTCGGGCTACTCGCCTTTCCGGTATTCATGGTCATGAACCTGCTGTCCGGCGGCACCACGCCGCTGGACAGCATGCCGGAGCTTCTTCAGGGGGTCATGCAGCTGGCGCCCTCGACCCACTTCGTCAGTTTTGCCCAGGCGATCCTGTACCGCGGCGCCGGCCTGGAGCTGGTGTGGCTCGAGCTCGTCGCCATTGCAGCCATCGGGGCGGTTTTTTTCGCCGCCGCGCTGCTGCGATTTCGTGCCACGGTGGATGTCAGCCGCTGAACCGCGCTGGGAGCCTTTCCGAGTCGTCGCTCCTATCGCACCGGCCGCCACGCAGCGCGTCAGATCCAGCGCTTGATGCGGAAGATGATCAGCAGTACCACTGCCAGCGCCAGCATGCCGCCCAGCGCGACAAAATAGCCGTAGCGATAACCGAGCTCGGGCATATACTGGAAATTCATACCGAAGATGCCGGCCACCAGGGTGAGCGGAAGAAAGATCGCCGAGACCACCGTCAGCACCCGCACGATGTCGTTGGTGCGGTGCGCCACGGCGGAGAAGTGCAGCTGCACCAGCGCCTCGACGTCTTTCTGCTGTTCGCCGGCAAAGCGGGTAATACGACCGATGTGCTCGATCAGATCGTTGAAACGCACCGTCATGTGTTCGTCCATTTCGACGCTGGTTTCCTCGCGCCACTGGATGATGGCGTCCTCCTGGCCTTCGCACAACAGCGACAGCGTGCGCAACTGGCTCTGGTAGTCCATCAGCGCCATCCAGTCGCTGTACGGGTGGTGCGGATCCAGCAGATCGTGCCGCCAGCGCTGCAGCTGTTCGGTGAACGGCTCGCGCATGGCCAGAAAGCGGTCCACCATGGCGCTCATGATCTGGTGCATCAGCCCGAATGTGCGGCGCGACACGCGGCCCTGCTTGTTCAGGAGGCGCGCTTTGACGGCCGGGATGGAACGGCTCTCGGCAGGACGTACTGTGACCAGCAGGTTTTCGAGCAGAAAAAAGGCCGTGGCGTGGCTGGCGAACTGTCCCTCGTCGCTGTCCGGCGCCAGGCTGCGAAAGATGATC
>CP070738.1:2009030-2018323 GCA_020347685.1 Gammaproteobacteria bacterium
ACCCAGATCGAGGTGGACGCTAACGACCCCGCGTTCCGCCATCCGAGCAAGCCGATCGGCCCGCTCTACGACGAAGCGCAGGCGCGTCGGCTGGCCCGCGAGCGCGGCTGGGCTATCGCGCGCGACGCCGGGCGTTACCGCCGCGTCGTGGCCTCGCCCCGGCCAAAACGGATTTTCGAGCTGGCGGTGATCGAACTGCTGGTGTCGCAGGGCGTGATTGTCATCTGTGCCGGCGGTGGCGGCATTCCCGTAGTGTGCCGCGCCGACGGCAGCCTGATGGGTGTCGAGGCGGTGATCGACAAGGACCTGGCCAGCGCCTTGCTGGCCCGCGAGCTGCGCGCCGAGGTGTTTCTGATGTTGACCGATGTCGATGCAGTGTACAGCGACTGGGCAACAGCGTCGGCGCGCGCCATTCGTCACGCGTCGCCGGGTTCGCTGCGCGAACTGGTGTTTGCACCCGGTTCCATGGCGCCGAAGGCGGAGGCGGCCTGCGAGTTCGTCGACCAGACCGGCGCCATGGCTGCCATCGGCCGGCTGGAGGA
This sequence comes from Gammaproteobacteria bacterium, assembly GCA_020347685.1. Classification (GTDB taxonomy): domain Bacteria; phylum Pseudomonadota; class Gammaproteobacteria; order DSM-19610; family DSM-19610; genus Thiogranum. The sequence continues at coordinate 2,009,573 of CP070738.1, forward strand.
TGCGCAGGCGATCCTGCGCGGCGAGGCGGGTACCATTATCAGGCCGGATGCCGTGGGCATCGAGTGGTACGCGCCGTAACAGTGCGCAGCGAAGCCCGGGGGCGGCGACCAGCGTTCAGCGTCTAACTGCCGAGCCCGCGTTGCTTCAGAAAAGCTTCCACCAGGCTGCCGAGCGAGGGTTCGCCGACCTCGGCGAACTCGTAGCGGGCGCGCACCACGGGCTTGTCGATGTCGATCAGTGCAGCCAGATCGCAGGGGGTCGCGGAGACCACCACATCGGCCGGGGTGGCATTGATGGTCTGCTCCAGCGCCTGCAGTTGCTTCGCATGATAGCCCACCGCCGGCAGCACGGCGCCGATGTGCGGATACTGGGCGTAGAGTGCAGCGATGGGTGCCGCGGCGGCGCTGCGCGGATCGACGATCTCGCCCGCCTGGGCCTGGGTGGCCGCCACGTAGCCCGCCCCGTAAGGCATGCCGCCGTGGGTGACGGTCGGGCCATCCTCGACCACCAGCACGCGTCTGGCGCGCACCGCTTCGGGGTCGTCCAGCTGTACCAGCGAGGCGCCGCGCACCAGGTTCGCCGCCGGGTTGATCCGGTGCGCGGTTTCGCTCACCTGCTGCACATCGGCATCCGAGGCCGAGTTCACTTTCGCCACCAGCACAACGTCGGCCATGCGCAACACGGCTTCGCCGGGGTGGTGGCTGGTCTCGTGGCCGGGCCGCAGCGGGTCGACCAGCACAATGTGCAGGTCCGGCCTGACGAAGGGAAAGTCATTGTTGCCCCCGTCCCACACAATGACATCGGCCTCTGCCGAAGCCCGGGCTACGATTTCCGCATAGTCCACGCCCGCATAGACCAGGTTACCCAGCGCAAGGTGCGGCTCGTATTCCTCGCGCTCCTCTACCGTACAGTTTGCGGCGTCCAGATCCTCGGGACATGCAAAACGCTGCACCGCCTGGCGTTCCAGGTCGCCGTAGGGCATGGGGTGACGTATCACCGCGACGCGCAGGCCGCGCTGTTTCAGCAGCCGTGACAACCAGCGCGCCGTCTGCGACTTGCCGCAGCCGGTTCTTACCGCGCAGATGGCGATCACCGGCACGGCCGCGCCGAGCATGGTGCGGTCCGGGCCCAGCAGCACAAAATCGGCGCCTGCAGCCAGGGCGATGGAGGCCGTGTGCATGACGCTCGCGTGGCTGATGTCGCTGTAGGCGAACACCACCTGGTCGATGCGTTCGCGCCGGCACAGGGACGCCAGTTCCGCCTCGTCGACGATCGGGATGCCGTCCGGATACTGCGCGCCCGCCAGCGCCGCGGGGTAACGGCGTCCGGCGATCTCCGGTATCTGGCTGGCGGTAAAGGCCACTACCCGGCTGCCGGGCTGGTCACGGTACACGACGTTGAAGTTGTGAAAATCACGTCCGGCCGCGCCCATGATGAGCACGCGGGTTGTGGGCCTAACCTGTGACATGGATGCCTCGGTTGCTATGCGATCTGGCGGTCAGTCCAAGTGTAGGCACGGCCAGCCACAATGAGAAGCTGCCGGTCGCGCACGCCGCGGCGTTCCGCGGAGCGCAGCTCTTTTGCAGCTGGGAGACCCGAGAGAGGCTGTACGCAGTGCAGTCAGACCACGGCCTGGTCGCGCGGCCGCGCACTGGCCCGGGCTTCGTCTGCAGAGCTTGAACGCGAGCTGGCCAGCCAGGTTTCGAACTGGTCACCCGGTAGAGGCCTGCTGATGAAGTAGCCTTGGGCCAGATCGCAGCCCAGACCGGCGAGCAGTTCGACCGCTTCCTGGGTTTCGATGCCTTCGGCGACCACTTTCAGGCCCATATGGTGAGCCATGTCAATCACGGAACGGACTATTGCAGCATTGCCCTCATTGTTGTGCATGTCGATGACGAAGGACTTGTCGATCTTCAATGCATCGACCGGAAGCCGCGTCAGGTAGGACAGCGAGGAGAACCCGGTGCCGAAGTCATCGATCGACAGCTTCAGGCCCATGGCATTGAGTTTGTTCAGTATCGCGCGGGCGGTGTCCAGGTCGTGCATCAGGGCGCTCTCGGTGATCTCCAGCTCGAGCCGACTGGCCGGGAAATCAACCGTCCGCATCAGTTGCGCCAGCCGCTCCGGTAGCGAGGAGTCCTGCAGGCAGTGGGTCGACAGGTTAACGGCCACGGTCAGAGACTGGCCCCGGCGGCTCCACTGCCGGCTCTCCTGCATGGCCTGGGCAAACACGCAGTCGGTAAGATCGCGGATGGCGCCCATCTGTTCGGCCAGCGGAATGAATTCGTCAGGAGGGACAAATCCCAGTTCCGGGTGCACCCAGCGGGCCAGCGCTTCGACGCCGGTGGTCAGACCGGTGTGAAGGTCGATTTTCGGCTGGTAGTGAACAGTGAGGCGGCGATCGGCGATGGCACTGCGCAGTTCCCCCATCAGGGTAAGACGACGCACGCTGTGTTCATCCTGGCTCGGATCGTAAATCGCGTAGCCGGTGTTGCTGTGTTTGGCCTTGTACATCGCCACATCGGCGTGCTGCAGCAAGGACTCTGCGCTGTCACCGTGTTCGGGGAACACCGCAATGCCGATGCTGACTTTCACCTGGACGGGGATGTTGTCGATCAGAAACGAGTCATCCAGCTGTTGCATTACCCGTTCCGCGCAGCGCACCGGCTGTGCCTGCCGGGTCGCGGGCATCAGCAGAGCGAACTCGTCGCCCCCCAGGCGGGCGATAGTATCGCCTTCGCGCAGGGACTGGCCGATGCGGTTGCCGACCTGCTGGAGCAGTTGATCGCCAAAGTGGTGGCCCAGGGTGTCATTGATTTCCTTGAACCGGTCCAGGTCCATGAGCAGCAGCGCAAAGGTGGTGCCATCGCCATGCGCTGTATGCTGCAAACGGGAAATGCGATCGAACAGCAGAGCACGGTTGGGCAAGTCGGTCAGGGTATCGTGCGTGGCCTGATATTCCAGCGCCACATTTTTCTCATGCAGGCGCCTCGCGATGACCGAAGACAACAGCAGAGCGACCCAGATGGAGGCCCAGACGATCCCCATTCCGGTACTGAGCAGCCGGGTCGCCAGGGTCACGGAAAAGCGGCTGATGGCCTGGTCGTCAAGCTGTGCCAGCAGCAATCGCGCCGGCGTCTCGGGAATCGGCGCGGATAGCCAGACGCCCTGGTTTTCCCGCTCCGGCAGCCGGCCGGTTTGATAGACACCATCCGATTCGTCCGGGCGCCGGGCGAGCATACTTGCAGCGAGCGTTTCGCGCCCGGGGATGTCGCCGGCCACCGCCATGAGAGTGCCATTGCTGTCGTACACGACAGCCAGCGAGCTGCTCGGAGCGAGTTGCCGGCGGACGGTTTCCAGGGTCTGCTCGGACACGCCGCTGACCGACAGCTTAGCAGCGAGTTCGCCAACCATCCTGTCACTGGAAAGTCGCAGAAAATCACGCTGGTTGTCGTAATTGATATCCAGCGTAATCCAGTAGGCCACGCTGCCAAAAACCACCAGCGCAATGACCGTGATCCCTACGAAGGCGGACAGCAGTTGCGTTGATATCCGCACCGGAATCCGGCCTTAGTCAATCCGGGCGGTATTGATGCCGACCAGAGCGTATAGCGGGCAGTAGCGCGCCAGCGCGGCCACGATATTGACCGCCCCGAAGGCGCCGACCAGGTAAGAGCTGAGCGGGTCCTGAATGAAATCGGTATCGATGAGACCTGCGTAGATCAGCGCGCAGCCGATCCCAATGCGCAGGACCTGGTCGAGACGCCCCAGGTTGCGTAATTTGCGGAAATTCATGCAGTTTTCTCCCAGACTGCCACGGGCCACAGGCAAGGGCCGGTGCGAATAGTCGCTGGCCGACCGCTGTATTGCTTCGTTCCGTGTACGCAGGGCCCTGTTCTGCATACGCTTGTCTGCCCATGTATCGATCGCGGCTTACAAAGTCTTTAGATCCGCGGGGTCTTTCCAGTACAGGGATCCGCTGGGGCGGGGTGTGTTGTGAGCGGTTGTCCGGTACGCGCCGGCGCGTGTGCGTCGGGCCTGGCGAGGAGCGGTTGGTTACGCCTGCGTGCTTTGCAGGTAACGGGTCATGGCGGGCGCATCGAGTGGCCGGCTGAAAAGGTAACCCTGCATGGTCCTGCAGCCGAGCGAGCTCAGGAAATCGCGCTGCTGCTCGAGCTCGACGCCTTCTGCTACCAGGCGCAGCTGCAGACTTTGCGCCATCACCACGATAGCGCGGGTAATGGCTGCATCGTTGCTGTCGTCCGGGATATCGCGTATGAACGACCGATCGATTTTCAATGTGTCGATGGGAAAGCGGCGCAGATAACTGAGCGACGAGTAGCCGGTACCGAAATCGTCAAGCGCAACGCCAAATCCGAGTTCGGACAGTTTTTCCAGCGTTGCCGTGGTTGCCGGAATATGTTGCAGCAGGGTGCTTTCGGTTATCTCCAGTTCGACGCAGCGCGCCGGCAGCGCGTGTATCTGCAGGCACTCCGCCAGACGCTCCGCCAGTTCCGGTTCGTGGAACTGGCGACTGCTCAGGTTTACCGCGATGGCAAGCGACTGCCAGCCGGCCCGGTGCCACTCGGCAAGCTGCGCCAGCGCGGCTTCCAGTACCCAGCGGCCGACCGGCACAATCAGCCCGGTTTCCTCCAGCAGGGGAATGAAATCGATCGGCCCAATCAGTCCGCGCTCGCCATGATTCCAACGCAGCAGGGCTTCCACGCCGACCGTGCGACCGCTTTCTATATCGATCTGCGGCTGGTAATGCAGCACGAATTCACCGCGGTCCAGCGCCATGCGCAGGTCATTTTCGAGCGTCAGACGCTTCATGGCGTGGCTGCCTAGTTCCGCGGAATAGAACTGGAAGGTGTTGCCGCCCATCTCCTTGGCGCGATACATGGCCGCGTCGGCATGCTTGAGCAGGGTGCCTGAATCCTCGCCGTCGTCGGGATATACGCTGATGCCGACGCTGGCCGTCACGTGTAGCGCGGTGGCCTGAATATCGAATGGCGGCAGCAGCGCGATTAGCATGCGCTCTGCCAGCGCGGCCAGCTCGTCTATCGACTTGATGTCGTTGATCAGCAGCACGAATTCGTCGCCACCGAAGCGCGCAATACTGTCATTGGGGCGCAACCGGTGCAGCAGGCGTTCGCTCAGCTGACGCAGCATGGCATCGCCGGTGTCGTGTCCCAGCGTGTCGTTGATGATCTTGAAGCGGTCGAGGTCGAGAAACAGCACCCCCAGCTTGCGGTTGGCGCTACGGGCCGCGGCGAGGTCGCGCTGCAAGCGCTCCAGCAGCAGCGCCCGGTTGGGCAATTCCGTGAGGGTGTCGTGGTGGGCCAGAAACCGCAGCCGTTCCTCGACCCGGATCCGATCGGTGATGTCGCGGCCGGTGGCTACGAAATGGGTGACGGCGCCGGAGGCGTCGCGCAGTGGCGTGATGGTCTTCTGCTCGTAAAACAGCGCGCCATTTTTGCGCCGGTTGATGAAGACCTCGCTGAAGACCTCGCCCCTTTCGAGGGTCTCCCATAAGGCCTGGTAGAACTCGGGGCCCTGCAAACCGCCGTTGAGCAGCCTGGGGTTCTTTCCCAGCACCTCGGCGCGACTGAATCCGGTGATCTCTTCGAAGGCCGGATTGACGTACTCGATCAGACCTTCCGGACTGGTGATCATGACGGTATCGGCAGCCTGCTCCAGAGCCCCGGAAAGCTTGCGCATCTCGGCCTCGGCCAGTTTGCGCTCGGTGACATCCAGGGCGACGCCGAGCAGGCACTCCTCGTCGCCGATGCGCATGGGTTCGAACGAGGCCAGCACTTCACGAATGGCTCCGCTCCTGGTTCGTATCCGGATGTCGATCCCGCGCACCGGCTGTCGGTCCTGTAGTCGCGCCAGCACGCGCGCCCGGTCATCCGGATCGGCCCACAGGCCGAGTTCCACCGAGGTGTGTCCTATCATCTCTTCGCGACGGTAGCCGGTAGCGTCCAGATAGCCGTTGTTGACTTCCAGAAAGGTGCCATCCGAGAGGCGGGTGATGGAGGTCAGTGCGGGGGTGGCGAAGAACAGTTGCCGCAGGCGCGACTCCGATGCCTGCAGCTCGCTCGAGTAACGCGCTTCCAGCGAACTGCTGGCGCGTTCGCGCAGGGCACTGAACGCGACCAGAAACAGAACCGGGTACAGGAGCCGGTGGTAATCATCCGCCTGCAGGGAATGGCGGAAGGCGAACACGGCCAGCGTCGCCAGGGTCAGCGCGGCGACCGGCAGCATACGACCGGTGCGCAGCCGCTGCAGGTCCAGCTCACCGCTCGGCTGGTTCGGGGCCGCGCCGGGTGCGTGGATGCTGGCACCCCAGAAGATCAGTGCGAAACCGATCAGCCATACGATGTCCAGATGATGGCCGGCCTGGTAGGTGCCGCCCAGCAGGGTGTAGGCGTAAAAGAAATCGCTGATGGCGTGCGCGGCGATGCCGGCCACGACGTAGACCAGGGGGCGGCAGGCGGCTTCGTGCACCCGCAGCCACAGTGTGCCGACGGCGTACACCAGCAGCGACATAAATACGATCGGATAGCTCAAGGCCGTGGCGACATAGAGCGTGTTCTGGTCGACCATGCGCAGCGGCTGGGCGAATACGGCCAGATGGGCGATCACTATGCAGGACACGAAGACACCCAACTGGCTGACTTCCAGCAGGGTGAGCGAAAGACCCGGGGTGCCGTCGCGATAAAAGAACACGCCCAACGCCATAAACACCGCGAACAGGAAATAGAAGGCATCCGACCAGGCTGGAAACGGGGTGAACTGGTGCAGTACCAGTTCCTGATAGTCCCAGATCAGCATGCCCAGGAACCAGCTGAAGCACGCCAGCGCGAACAGTTGCCAGGCGCGGCGCAGCGTCCCGGCCGAGGCGCGCGAGGCGGCTAAGCACCTCAGGGCGGCCGCAAGCGCCGCGACGGTCCAGAACAGGTTTGACCACCAGTGCGCCTGCAGCTGACTGAACGGCAGGGCGTAATTACCGATTGCGAAGACCGACAGAAAAGCGCTCAGGCCGACCAGTGTCAGACGCCGCTGGTCGACGCCATTGACACCGGCCTGTGTGGTGCTCGTGTCGGTCGTCACGGGCTTGTTACGCACTGGTGAGGCGTGGCACTCCACCAAAGCTGGAGGGTCGGCAACATGGCATCAAATATCCTGTTTCTGTGTGGCGTCAGGTGTCGAGCATGCGCGCATGCTCGAATCCTCCAGACTGATCGGACAGTATATTCTGCCCTGCATGAGAGGCTGATTCTAAGGCGCCGCAACGGTGCTGTACATGCCCGAGAGCAGGTGGGGCAACCGCGCTGCGCAGGATGTCACGGCGCAGCAGGGCCGCTCGCGAGAAGCGGGTTTTCGCTCCTGAGCCTGGCGGCGACGCCGCGCGGATCGGTGCCTGCCGTCCTCCAGTTGACGGTAATACGCGGTATATTGTCGCTCAAATTCACACCACAACACGGGTATTGCGATGTTGCTGCTATTTACTTATGCCATGATCGCACTTGGCTTTTCATTCTTATGCTCGATCGCCGAGGCGGTTATTCTCAGTGTCACCACACCTTATATCGCGTTGATGCAGCAGCAGGGCCGCAGTGCAGGCGTGCTGCTGGCAAAGCTGAAACAGGAGATCAACAGCTCGCTGGCGGCGATACTCACCCTGAACACCATCGCCCATACCGTCGGTGCCGCGGGCGCAGGCGCACAGGCGGCCAAGGTGTTCGGCAACGCCTATCTGGGGGTCGCGTCGGGCGTGCTGACGCTTCTCATTCTGGTGTTTTCCGAGATCATCCCCAAGACGCTCGGTGCGCATTACTGGAAACAGCTGGCGCCGCTGACCGCCTACTTGCTGCAGGGCCTGATCTGGATTCTGTATCCGTTCGTCAAGCTTTCCGAGGCGCTGACCCGGGGGCTGTCGCACGGCCCCGGTCTGACCGGTTTCAACCGCGAAGAACTGGCGGTCATGGCGGAACTCAGCGCCAGTGAAGGCCACCTGGAACGGCAGGAAATACGCATCCTGCAGAACCTGTTGCGGCTGCGCGAGACGCGTGTCACCGATGCCATGACCCCACGCACCGTCATATTCTCCCTGTCCGAGAATCTTACCGTGGAGGAGTTTTTCTGGAAGTACGGCAGCGAGCGCTTTTCGCGCATTCCGATCTACGCCGAAGCACCCGATCGCCTGAACGGTTTCGTGCTGCGCAGTGACCTGCTGCTGGCGCAGGCGCGCGGCAATACCGACTCCAGGCTGTCGACCTATCGCCGCCAGATGTCGGCATTGCCCTCGACGACATCACTGGCACGCGCCTTCGACGAGTTTCTGCGCCAGCGTGCGCACATCATGATGGTTGTGGACGAGTACGGTACCTTGAAAGGGATTCTCACGCTCGAGGATATCCTCGAGACGCTGCTCGGGCTGGAGATTGTGGATGAGAGTGACGCGACTGAGGATATGCAGGCGCTTGCACGTCGCCTGTGGAAAAAGCGCGCCGGAGCCATGGGGATAACAATCGATAACTAGCTGCCAGTGTTGGAACCCGGGGCATAACATCCAGCGAGAAATTTAAATCGAATTGTAAAAACTGCGCGCCAAGTCCCCGACAATCGGAAATATAGTGAAGCACCCGACTGCCGGCTCGCTGACCGCTGGCAGCCCTGCGGCCGCGCGAGGGGCATGCTCTGCGGGCGAGGCTGGAGATAGCGGTTTGGAAATGCAGTGTTTT
>CP070738.1:2018423-2025190 GCA_020347685.1 Gammaproteobacteria bacterium
AAATCGCCGCTGCGGTGCCCGTCGCTGTTGATGCTCATAAGCACGCCCTGCTCCCTGGCGAGCCGGCAGTAGCTGTCGGTGAGATCCAGGCGCTGCGGCTGGCTGTTCAGTTCCAGGTAACAGCCGCGCTCACGCGCCGCGGCAATAACAGCCGCCATGTCCAGTTCATAGGCTGGGCGGCTTCCGAGCAGCCGTCCACTCGGGTGTGCCAGCAGCGTGAAGTATTGCGCCTCCATGGCGCGCAGGATGCGCCGGGTCTGGCGGGCGCGCGACAGGCGGAACTGGCTGTGCACGGCGCCGATCACCAGATCCAGCTGCGAGAGAATGCTGTCCGGCAGGTCGAGGCGCCCGTCTTCGAGGATGTCCACCTCGATGCCCTTCAGAACCGTGATTCCGCTCAGCTTCTCGTTGAGACGCTCGATGTGCTCGATCTGTTCGGCGAGGCGCTTTTCGTCCAGACCGTGCGCCACGGTCAGGTGCCGGGAGTGATCGGTGATGGCGATGTACTTCAGGCCGGCCTGTTTCGCGGCGTGCGCCATCTCCTCGATTGTCGCGTTGCCGTCGGTCGCCTGGCTGTGCATGTGCAGGTCACCCTGGAGATCCTCGCGCGTAATGAGCCTGGGAAGCTCACCCTTCTTCGCCGCTTCGACCTCGTCACCGCCCTCGCGCAGCTCCGGCGGGATCAAAGGCAGACCCACAGCCTTGAATACCGAGGCTTCGGTGTTACCGCCGACCCGATCCTCACCCTTGAACACGCCGTACTCGTTGATCTTGAGGCCGCGCTGCTGACCGAGGCGGCGAATCTGGATGTTATGCGCCTTGCTGCCGGTAAAATAGTGCAGCGCCGCACCGAAACTCTGTTGCTCCACGACGCGCAAATCGACCTGCAGGCCGCTGCGCAGGAACACCGTGGCGCGGGTGCTGCCCTGCGATACCACGTCGCTCACCTCGTCGTACTCGACAAAGCGCTGCATCACCGGGCTTTTCGCACCGGCGGTCACCAGGATATCCAGGTCACCCACCGTTTCCTTGCCGCGCCGGTAACTGCCGGCGAGCATCGCCTCCTTGACGCCGGACACCGACTGCAGATACGCCAGCAGCGGTTCGGCGTACTGGCGCGCCGTGGAGTGCAGAAAGCGTTTTTCGCTACTGCGATCGGCTGCCACCGCTTCCAGAATACGCTGTTCGGTTTTGGCGCCGAAACCCGGCAGGTCCCTGATACGGCCGCGCTTTGCGGCACTTTCCAGCTGCTTCACGCTCTTGATGTGAAGATCGTGGTACAGCGCCTTGACGCGTTTGGGACCCAGCCCCGGTATCCGCAGCAGCGCCTCCAGGCCGGCCGGGACCTCCTTGTGCAGCTTGTCCAGCGCCTCGGCGTGCCCGGTGGCGATGATCTCGGCGATCTTGGCGGCCAGGTCCTTGCCGATGCCAGACAGCTCGGTAAGATCCCTGCCCTCGGCGAGCATCTCGCTGAGTTCGCGGCCCAGCGCGCGCACGGTGCGCGCCGCGTTGCGGTAAGCGCGCACCCGGAAGGGGTTGGCGTCCTCGACCTCGAGCAGATCGGCCATTTCCTCGAAAATGACTGCAATGTCCTCGTTATGCACCGGCACCGGATGCCCCCTCGGCACTTGGCCGAGTCACAGCGCCTCGAAGTAGCTGATCATCCGTTTGCGCAGCGCGGCATCGGGGAGGCGGCCGAAACCCGCAGCCATGTTGTCCTGCATGTGGTGCAGCTTGGAGGTGGCCGGGATCGCGCAGCTCACGGCCGGGTGGGACACCACGAACTTGAGAAAGAACTGTGCCCAGCTCGCGCAATCGAACTCCGCGGCCCAGTCCGGCGGCGGCTTGCCTTTCACCTTGGCAAACAGCTCGCCACGCTGGAAGGGACGGTTGATGAGCGTCGCCATGCCGCGCTCCGCCGCCAGCGGTAACAGGCGCTGTTCCACCGTGCGGTTGCCGATGCTGTAACTGAACTGCACGAAATCGAACGGCTCGATGTCGAGGATGCTCTCCAGCTCTTCATGAAAGCGGCCGTGCGACGTCGTAATGCCGATGTAGCGCACCCGCCCCTGCCGCTTCCACTCCTGCAGGGTCTCGAGGTGCACCTGCCAGTCGCGCAGGTTGTGAATCTGCATCAGGTCGAACACCTCGACGCCCATGCGCTGCATGGAGCGCTGCATCTGCTCGATGCCGTCCTGTTTGCCGTAGGTCCACACCTTGGTCGCGGCAAACAGGGCGTCCTTGTTGCCGATCTGGCGCAGCAGGTCACCGGTGACCTGCTCGCTGGATCCGTACATGGGCGAGGAATCGATCAGCGCGCCGCCCTGATCGAAAAACGCCTGCAACACCGGCAGCAGCGCGGCCCTGGCCTCGGCGTCGTCGCCAACATCGAAGGTCCGCGAGGTACCCATACCGATCACCGGCAGCTGCTCGCCGCTGGACGGAATCGGTTTGCGGATCAACTCCTGCTGTTTCGCCACCACCCCAGGCGGGGCGGCAGGTCAGCGCCAATCCCAGACCGCAGATTCGCTTGATAAAGCCCCGGCGCCCCTGCCGGTAGACCCGATTGCTCATGTTGCTCTCCTGTGCGCCTGTGCCAGCCGCGTCTGGCGCCTGCCCAGTACAAAAGCCAGCCAGCCCCACAGCCCGGCCAGCGGCACCGCCAGCCAGGCGATCTCGCCCAGCCCCAGACCCAGGCCGCGCAAGCCGGCATACAGCCAGGCGCTCACCACGTCGCCGCCCCGATAGACCACCGTATCGATGAAATTCTTGGCCTTGTATTTTTCCTGTCTGCCCAGCACCACATAGAGCATTTCGCGCCCCGGTCGCATGATGGCGTAATTGCCGGCACGACGGATCACCTGCACCACCACCAGCACGGCGAGCACCGGGGCAAAACCGAGCGCCGCAAAGCCGACCGCCAGCAACAGAGGAACCAGCGCCAGGGTGGCGGGGAGCCCCAGCCACCTGACCAGGCGGCCGGTCAGGAACACCTGCATAAGTATAGTCAAGCTGTTCACCGCCAGGTCGATGGCCGCGAACACTGCGGTGCGCTGTGCGGCGTCGGCGAAATGCTCGGCGATGATCTGCGCCTGCTGAAAATACAGAAACGTGGCCAGCGTCGTGAACAGAAGCATCAGCACGCAGATACCCAGCAGATAGGGCGAGCCCAGCACCAGCCGGATGCCGTCGAACAGCCCGCCGCCCATCGGCTGTTCCGCGCTCGCGGAGTCCTGCGTGGCAGGCGCTGCAGCAGACACGCGTTCACTCCAGGCGGCCAGCCGCTGAACACACAGCACCGCCCACAGCAGGAACAGGGCCGACAAGGGCAACAGGTTGGTGGCACCCAGGGGCACGGCCAGGCTGGTGGTGATCACCGGTCCGGCCAGCGCACCGCAGGTGCCGCCCGCGGCAATGAAGGCGAACAGGCGTCTGGCCTGCTCGTTGCTGAAGATATCGGCCATCAGGCTCCAGAACACCGACACCACGAACAGGTTGAACACGCTGGCCCAGATGAAAAAGGCGCGCGCGACCCAGGCATGCGTCAGGTCGCTCCTGAACAGCACAAAGAACAGCAGCAGGTTGGCGATGAAGAAGTAATACACCAGCGGAACGAAACGCCGGCGCGCATAGCGCGAACTTACCCAGCCGAACAGCGGCACGGCAGCCAGCATCGCCGCGAAGGTGCCGGTGAACAGCCACTGCAGGTTGTCGACACCGCCGGCCACCCCCATTTCGTCACGCATCGGCCGGACGATGTAGTAGCTGCACAGCAGCGCGAAAAAATAACTGAACGCCCACAACAGGGCGCTCACTTCGCGCGGCTCGACGCGCGCGAAGCGTTGCAGACTACGCGCGAGCAGGGACGCCACGCGCGCTGTCTCGACCCGCAACGGCAAACACCACAGGACCGGCTAGCTCACTCACAGCCACGGGCTAGCGTTGACTGCGCATGCGGATCAGCTTCAGCACCAGCAGCACCAGCGGTCCCCCGTGCAGCACCAGGTCGAAGATATCGATCGGGCGGGTCAGGGTCCCGGCAAACAGCAGTTTCAGTTTTTCCCACAAATGCGGTTCGGGGGCAAAGGGCGCCAGCGCCAGCAGCAGCGCCACCGGCAGCAGCAGGGACAGTGAAATTCGGTCGAGCCATTGCATGGTATACCCCGCTGACGGTTGTCTACTGGAACGGTCCGGCGTAGCGGCGCTGCAGGAAGGCGTCGATGCGTGCCGCCGCATCGCGCGGGTCCCTGACCATCTCGTGCACCAGATGAAACAGCGGGTACTGTCCCTCCTGCAGCAGCCGGTGCTTGCTCACCATGGCGAGCGTGTGCACCCCTTCTCCCTCGATACCCGCGGTCTCACCGCGCGCCAGCATACGCCCCAGCTCGTGGTGATGCGACTCCTCGCTGGTGGCGGTGGCGATCAGGTCACCGAGCCCCGCGAGGTGAAACGGGCTGCCGCTGCGCCCGCCCATGCCGCGTACGATCTGGTCAAGCTCGTGCAGCGAGGCCACGGCAAGATAACCGCGCATATTGTCCCCCAGACTCAGCTCGTCGGCCATGCCGAACACCATGGCGTAGACATTTTTCAGGATCACCGACCAGCTGATGCCGGCGATATCCGCTGTGTATTCGGTGAACAGGCGCGTGCCGGCGAACAGCTCGCGCACCCGCGCGTACAGCTTCTCACTGCGGCATCCGACCTGGCCGAAGGCATAGTGCCCGGCGCGAATTTCCTCGGAAATCATCGGGCCGTACAACAGCGCGCAGGGCTGGCGCTCACCGAGCACAGCGGCGAAGATCTGCGCCGCGGTCTGCCCCGCTTCGTCCAGCCCCTTGGCGATGCTGAGACAGATGCAGTCCGGCTTCAGCAGCGGGGCAATGGCCTCGACCACTTCGCGGTGCGGATTGACCGGCAGGCAGAACAGCACAATGTCTGCGTGTGGCGCGGCCGCTTCGAGGCGCACGGACTCGAAGCCCGGTTGCGGAAACTTCTCCCAGATGTCCAGCAGCACCCGCTGACCCAGCAGGAATTCCATGGCGTGGCCCATCTCACCATAGCCGAGCACCAGCACCCTGATGTTGTCCGCACCCATGCGGCCTTAATAGCAGATCGTCCCCGTGCGGCGCAATGCAGCTGCAGCCGGCCCGCGCGGCAGCCACCGGTAGTTTTCGCCAAAGGCACCGGCGGCGGGTTACCATCCCGGTCCGGAGACACTCGCCCGCAGGGGGAAAGCGCATGAAAAAAGTTGCGGTGGTGGGAGGTGGAATTTCGGGCCTGGCCACGGCTTACGAAATCGACAAGCGCCTGCGCGCCGCGGGCGGGCACTGCGAGTTGCGCCTGTTCGAGGCCGAAGCGCGTGTGGGCGGTAAGATCGGTGCCGCCAGGCGCGATGGCTTCCTGTGCGAGGCGGGGCCGAACGGCTTTCTCGACTCCAAACCTTCCACCCTGAACTTGTGCCGCGAACTCGGCATCGAGGATCAGCTGCTGCGCAGCCGGGATGCCGCCGCGCGGCGCTTTATTTTTTCGCGCGGCGAACTGCATCAGCTGCCGGGCTCGCCACCGGCGTTTTTCCGCTCCAGGCTGCTGTCCCTGCCGGCCCGTCTGCGCATGGTCGCCGAACTGTGGGCGCCGGTCAGCCCACCGGGAAGCGATCCCACGGTGGCCGAATTCGGGCGCCGGCGCCTGGGGCGCGAAGCCGCCGCGCGCCTGCTCGACCCCATGGTGGCCGGTGTGTTCGCCGGTGATCCCGAACGCCTCAGCCTGGGCAGCTGCTTCCCGCGTATCGCCGAGCTGGAACGCGATTACAGGAGCCTGATTCGCGCCCTGCTCGCGCTGCAGTTGAAGCGCGGCCGCCGCTCCGGCGGCGGGCCGGCAGGGCCCGGCGGTACCCTGACTTCGTTTGCCGGCGGCCTGTCGGTACTGCCGGATACCCTGGCGCAGGCACTGGCCGACAGGGTCGCCTGTGCGGCGCCCCTGACCGCCATGGAACGCACTGCGCAGGGTTACCGGCTGTATCTCGGTCCCGACCGGCAGACCTATGACTGCGATGTGGCGGTACTGGCACTGCAGGCCGCCGACGCCGTGGCGCCGCTGCAATCGCTGGACACCAGACTTGCCGGGGTACTGGAGCAGTTCGAATACGCGCCGGTGGCCGTAGTCGGGCTGGGTTTCGAGCAGGCGGCGCTGCAGACCCGACTGGACGGGTTCGGTTTTCTGGTACCCGGTGAGGAACGGCGTCGTATCCTCGGCAGCCTGTGGACGTCGAGCATTTTCGCCCACCGGGCTCCCGATGGCTGCGTGCTGCTGCGGACCCTGATCGGCGGCGCCCGCAACCCGGAGCTCGCCCTGCTGCCGGAGGCACAGCTGATCGAGCTGGCACGCACCGAGCTGCGCCAGATCCTCGGGATCGCCGCGGAACCGGTATTCGTGCAGGTGTTCCAGTGGCCGCGTGCCATCTGCCAGTATACGGTCGGTCACCGCGAGCGGCTGCAGCAGGTCGAGGCCCGCCTGTCGGCCCTGCCCGGTGTCTTTCTCACCGGCAACTCGTATCGTGGTGTGGCGCTGAACGATTGCACACAGAACGCGGTCCGGACAGCGGACGCGGTCACCAGCTACCTGGCGGCAGCGGGATAGAACGCAGCGGTTGCAGCATTTCGGGCCCCGCACGTATATTTGGGTCACGCCGGCAAACTATGACCGGAGTTCTGACGGAGCGACCCGCGTCCCGGGGTCGGCCCAGCTGACTTATGCAACTGGAGTGCTAC
>CP070738.1:2025290-2034968 GCA_020347685.1 Gammaproteobacteria bacterium
CCTGTTGTTCCTTGCGCTCCTGTTGTTTGCGCTCCTGTTGGCGGTAACGCTCGAGAACTTTGTCGATTGCCTGGCTGTGGCCGTGCGTTTCCAGCCATTGCTGACGGGTCTGCTCGTGTCTCGCTGAACACTGGGCAATAACAGCCTCCTGCTGCTGAATGGCTTCGTTGAGGCGGCCAAGGAAAACCCGGTACTCCTGTATCCGAAGCGCGTCGAGTCCTTCGCCGCCGGTGCTTTCGAACGCCTTTGCGTATTGGTCACGGTAAGCGCGCAGTTCCTGCAACTTGGCCTGTTGGGCGTCGAGATACTGCTGGCTTTCGCCGAGTTTCTTTACTGCGACCTGTTCGCGGTTGTGCGCGAGATGCTGGACCGATTGCATGCGTTTGGAGCGCGTCATGGGATACAAGACCATTACCCTCTCGATATCGAAGCACCGTTCATCCGCGCCTCGGCGCTAGCATCGGCGCCCGGGACCGCACCAAGCGCAGCCGCCAAGCCAGCCAGGCTGTCATTCCAGCTCTGCCGTTCGCGCATGTTTTGTTGCAGGAATCCACTCAGGCGCGGGTACATGGCGATCGCTTCGTCGATGCGCGCATCGCTGCCGCGCTGATAGGCGCCGACACTGATTAGGTCTCTGTTCTGGCGATAGCCGGAATACACCTGCTTGAAGCGGCGCGCCGCACGTTCATGCTCGGGCGCCACGATGTCCACCATGACGCGGCTGATCGACGCCTCTACATCGATAGCGGGATAATGACCGGCGTCGGCGAGCTCACGCGACAACACAATATGCCCGTCGAGAATCGCGCGTGCCGCATCCGCAATGGGGTCATTCTGATCATCGCCTTCTGCCAGCACGGTATAAAACGCAGTGATGGAACCTCCGCGATCACCGGTACCGGCGCGCTCCACCAGCTGCGGCAACTTGGCAAATACCGATGGAGGATAGCCTTTGGTCGCCGGCGGCTCGCCGATGGCGAGCGCGATTTCACGCTGCGCCTGGGCGAAGCGGGTCAGGGAATCCATCAGCAGCAGCACCTGTTTCCCCTGGTCTCTGAAATATTCCGCAACACTGGTCGCCAGCATCGCTCCGTGCATGCGCATCAGTGGCGAATTATCTGCCGGTGTTGCCACCACGACCGCGCGCGACAAGCCCTCCTCGCCAAGGATGTTCTGGACGAATTCTTTCACCTCGCGGCCACGCTCGCCAATGAGCCCCACCACGATGACATCGGCATTGGTGTAGCGCGTCATCATACCGAGCAATACGCTCTTGCCGACACCGCTGCCGGCAAACAGTCCCATGCGCTGACCCCGGCCGACGCTCAGCAAGGCATTGATCGCCCCGACACCCACGTCGAGAGGTTCGCGGATCGGCGCCCGCGCCAGCGGGTTAATGGGACGCCCGGTCAGGGCCACGCGGCGTTCCGCCTGTATCGGTCCACGGCCGTCCAGCGGCTGGCCGGCGCCGTCCAGCACACGGCCCAGCAGCTGCGGACCAACCGGGACATCGCACACACTGTGGGTCGGCACCACCTTCGCATTGGGACCAAGCCCCTGCAATTCTCCGATCGGCATCAGGTACAGCCTGTCGTCGTGGAAACCAACCACCTCTGCCTCAATCGGCTGTGCGTGCGCCGACTCGATTACACACCGGCCGCCGATAGTCGCCTGGCAACCCACCGCCTCCAGCGTCAAGCCGACCATACGGGTGAGTTTACCCGCCACAACCAACGGCAGGTTTTCGCCGGCACGCTGCAGATAGGGCGCCAAACGCTGTTCCCAGATAGGATTACGATTGGTATCCAGCATCAGCTTTCCGTACCGTCGGTACTTCTCAGTCCGCCCAGCGTGTTCGCAATCACGGCATTGAGCCGCGACTCGACCGTTGCATCGATCTGCGAAGTCTCGGTCAAGACCCGGCACCCCCCGCGACTTTGCACCGGATCCTCCACAACCCGGATCGCATGATCACCTTCGTGCAACGACAATACTTCGCGAATCATTGCGGCGTCTTCGGGATTCAGCGCCAGGCGCACATCACGCGCACCTACCGGCAGCGCCGCCAGCGCCTCGCGCACCACACCTACCACCTGGCCGGGATCCGCTTTCAGCTCCCGTCGCACCAGCTGCCGCGCGACAAGCATCGCCAGCTGTACCAGTTGCTGTTCGACCGATTCATCCAGTTGTTCGAACGGCCTGGCGAGCTTCTGCATCGCACTGTCGAGCAATTGAAGTCGCTGCATGAATTCCTGGCCACCGGCCTCGCGGCCCTGCTTGAGACCCTGCTCAAAGCCCTCGCGGCGGGCTTGATTATGGATTTCCTCAAGCTCGCGCGCGGTCATCGGTCGTCTGCCGGCGTCCGCGCCCGAGCGCACTTCCGGCACCGACCACGCCTGGCAGTCAGCAATATCTTCGCTGCGGATAACCTTAGACAAACTGCTCGGCCCCCTTGCCGCCCAATGCCAGCTCGCCCGAATCGGCCATGCGGCGGGCAATCGCCAGAATCTCCTTCTGAGCTCCCTCGACTTCGCTCAAACGAACCGGCCCCTTGTTTTCCAAGTCATCACGCATCATCTCGGCGGCACGCTTGGACATGTTGGTGAAAATCTTTTCCTTCATCGCCTCATCTGCACCCTTGAGCGCGAGGATCAGGGTTTCGGACGACACCTCGCGCAATAGTGACTGAATACCGCGATCGTCGACGTCGATGAGGTTATCGAACACGAACATCAGGTCCTGGATCTGCTGGCCAAGCTCGGCGTCCACATCCTTTATCGCGTCGATGATCTCGCCTTCCAGCGAGCTGTCGACAAAGTTGAGGATGTCGGCTGCAGCCTTCACGCCACCGACACTGGAGGACTGCACGTTCTGGTTACCGGCGAACTGGCGTTCGAGAATCTCATCCAGCTCCTGCAACGCAGAGGGCTGAACACCATCCAGCGTTGCGATTCGCAGCAACACATCGTGACGGGTGCGCTCGGGAAAGAACTTGATAATTTCGGCTGCGTGATCGTTGTCCAGATAGGACAGCACAATGGCCTGGATCTGCGGATGTTCCAGCCGAATCAGCTCCGCCACGGCGCGCGCGTCCATCCACTTCAGCGCTTCCAGTCCCTTGGTGCTGCTGCCCAGCAGAATGCGATCCATCAGCCCTTTGGCCTTGTCCTCGCCCAGCGCTTCAACCATTACTGTACGGATGAAGTCCTCGGATCCCACCCCAAGCGCGGTCTGTTCCTCAACCGAGGCGGAAAAATTCTCCAGCACGTGCATGACCTGCTCGCGCGGCACATTGGTCATACCGGCCATGGCCGAACCCACTTTCTGGACCTCTTTCGGTCCCATGTGCTTAAGAACCTCCGCGGCACTCTCCTCACCGAGCGTTAGCAGCAGCACCGCGGCCCGGGCAGTTCCGCCAAGTTTTGGTTTCGCCTCAGCCATCTTCAGCCACCCAGTTCTTCACCACCTGCGCTACCCGTTTCGGATCTTCCTTCACAACTCCTCGCGCTGTACTCAGCTGCTGTTCGTAGCCCATTCCGGGCGCCTGCAGCTGCGCCTGGCGCGGGTTTGCGCCTGACAGACTGAGCTGATCCTCGCCGCTACCCGCGCCCGTATCCGCAGCGCCGGCCGCCGCGGGCACGAGTGCGGCGCTGCGCATTGATTGAGCTCCTTTTTCCGCCAGACTGCGCATCACCGGTTTCAATACCCCGAACACCACGATCAACAGTCCAATTGCGCCCACCGCCTGTTTGGCAACGTCCCAGATCCAGGGCTGTTCCATCAGCGACGGTTCAGGCACAGCCTCCGGCTCGGGCAGGGGGACAAAAGAGGAATTGATAACGTTTACCGAGTCGCCGCGCTGGATTTCAAAGCCCACCGCTTCCTTGACCAAAGTCGTGAAGCGGGTCAACTCATCGTCAGCCCAGGGTTTGCTCACCAGTTCACCCGCGTCAGTAAGCTCCTGTTTGTTGTCTATGACAACAGCGATCGAGAGCCGACGGATGTTTCCCGTCGCGAGCTTGGTATGGCTGATAGTCTTGTCCAGTTCATAATTGCGTACGCTGCGCTTGCTGCTGTTGCGCGGAACCGCGGATGCGGTGCCGTCGGCTGCTGCGCGAGCCCCGTTCGGATCCCGCAGAACGCCGGCTTCCGGAGGCTGATTGGAAAGCGCACCCGGCACTCCGGAGGGACCGGCTGCATTGGTCGACCGGTCCTCACTCACCTGTTCGCTACGCAGCGCCGGCAGGTCGGGATTGTAGGTCTCCTGGGTCCGTTCGGTGACCGTAAAATCCAGGTCCGCGTTTACTGTGGCACGCACACGCCCGGCCCCCACGATCGGTTCCAGCAACTCCCGAATACGGTCCGAGTAGTTCAGTTCGAGTTTGCTCTTATAGGAAAACTGACCTGAAGTGCGCCCGAGACCGTTGTTGGTCTCACCGCTGCTGAGCAGGTTGCCGCGCTGGTCTACCACGGTCACGTTTTCGGGCGCCAGGTGCGGCACGCTTGAAGAAACCAGGTGCACAATAGCCGCGATCTGTTCATCGTCGAGGCTGCGCCCGGAGTACAGATCAACCATCACGGATGCGGTAGGCTCGGCACGGTCACGCAGAAACACCGAGCGCTTCGGAATCGCCAGATGCACTCGCGCACTGTCGACGTTGCGCAAGGTGGCGATGGTTCGGCTCAGTTCGCCCTCAAGGGCGCGCTGAAAACGCGCTGTTTCGATAAACTGGCTGGTGCCGAAACCCTGCTCTTTCTGCAGCATCTCGAAACCCATCGCATTACCCTCCGGCAGCCCCTCCTTGGCGAGTTGCATGCGGGCATTGTGCAGCTCGCTACCGGGCACCATCACAGCCCCGTTCGACTGGTCAACCTCGAACTTGATACCCGACTTCTGCAGGGCTTCGATGACCTCGCCCGCGTCCTTGCTGCTGAGGTTGCCGTACAGCACCGTGTAGCTGGGCTTTTGCGACCAGAGCACTACGGCTACGCCCAGAGCCACACTGGCGGCCAAACCTATCATGAGGCCGAGCTGGCGCAGTGCGGGCAGACGCTGAAATCCTTCGACTGTTTCTGCTTTTACAAGTGCCATGGTTATACTCTGCTAGCGATCAGACCTGCATGCTCATGATGTCCTGGTAGGCGCTGACCAGGCGGTTACGAACCTCGGTCATAGCCTGGAATGCGACACCGGCTTTTTGCAGGGCAACCATCACTTGCGCTACATCCACGTTCGGATCGCCGGCACTCAGGGCGCTGGACAACTTGCTTGCCGACTGCTGCATGTCGTTGACCTGGTTAACGGACTGCTTCAGCAGCGATGCAAAATCAGCATCGCCCTTCTGCGTCGTTCCGGTTTCGATACCGCTGCCTTGTGCCGCGGATGCGATTCGCCGCATTTCCGCCAGCACCTGATCGACATTACTGATAGTACTCATATGTGATCCCCTTAGGCCGGAATTGAAATACCCTGTTCACGCATACGCGCCAACTTGTAGCGCAGAGTGCGCGGGCTGATACCGAGGCGTTCGGCTGCCGCCTTGCGGCTACCGTTGTCGGCACGCAGAGCGTCCAAAATCAGTTCACACTCACGCGATTTCAGGTCCCCCCCGAGACTTTCCGGCGGGTGTGCTGCTGAAGGCTTCTGATCAGGCGGCAGCGCCGCGGCGAGTGGAACGTCCGATTCGAAACAAAGGTCGGCCACTTCGATCTGGTCGCCGCACAGCAATATGAGAGCGCGCTGGATGACGTTATCCAGTTCCCTTACATTGCCCGACCAGCGATGCTCCAGTAGCGCCTGCTGGGCCAGTTTCGACAGATGCGGCAGTCGGCGCCCTTCCGGGCAATACCTGCGGATCAAACGGTTCGCCAGAGGCAGAATGTCGGCGCGGCGCTGGCGCAAGGGCGACAGATGCAGCGGGAACACATTGAGACGGTAAAACAGATCTTCGCGGAACCTGCCTGCAGCGACTTCCTCGCGCATGTTGCGGTTGGTGGTTGCGAGCACTCGAACATCGAGCGGAATAATCTCCCGTCCCCCCAGTCGTTCCACCTCTCGCTCCTGCAGGACACGCAGCAACTTGGCCTGCAGGCCGAGATCCATTTCTGAAATTTCGTCCAGCAGCAGGGTTCCGCCCTGGGCCTGCTCGAATTTCCCGGCTCGAGCCTGATACGCACCGGTAAATGCGCCTTTCTCATAGCCGAACAATGACGCTTCAAGCATATTCTCGGGTATGGCTGCACAATTGATGGCAACGAACGGACCCTGTTTGCGAGCAGAATGGCGGTGGATCATCTGCGCAAACACTTCTTTCCCGGTGCCAGATTCGCCGCTGATCATCACGGTGGCATCGGTGCCGGCTACGCGCCTGGCGAGGGTTGCAAGCTTGCGCGTACCTGGATCCTCGGCGACCACCTCGGGGTCATCACCAACATCAGGTAAATAGTGTCGCAACATTTCCACCAGTGCCTCGGCGTCGAACGGCTTGACCAGATAGTCAGCCGCGCCGGCGCGCATCGCTTCTACCGCCTTCTGGATAGTGCCGTAGGCCGTCATCAGCACCACCGGCAACTGCGGTATACTCGCTTTGACTTTCTGAAGCAGGGTGTACCCGTCCATCCCGTCCATCTGGACATCGCTCACCACCAGCTGCACAGGCTGATTTTCCAGCACCTGCATTGCCTGGGTCCCGTCGGATGCCGATTTGACAGCGAATCCCGCCAGCTCAACGGTCGCGGCGAGAGCATCACGCAGCGCCGGGTCATCTTCAACAATCAGCACTATGGGTTCACTCATTACACACACCTCGAATCGGCCACGCTAGCCTTTTGCTGGTTCCGCAACATCCTGCTCGGAAGTTGCTGATCGTTGTCCATTAGCGGCAATCGCAGCATGAACCGCGCGCCCTCCCGGTAATCGGGGTCGAGTTCTATTGTCCCGCGATGCGCATCGATAACCGCGCGTACGACCGCAAGCCCAAGACCGGTTCCGTTCGCGCGGGTGGTAAAGAAGGGCTCAAAGATTTTATCCTGCAGCTCCTCGGGAACCCCGGGGCCGTCATCCTCCAGCGTCAGACTGATCGTTTCGCCACGCACCTCCAGGTTCCAGTCAAGTCGCGCAGCCCGACCACCGGCATTCAGCGCGTTGCTGGCAAGATTAGTCAGCACACTGATCAGCACATCACGCTGGCCGCGTATCGACAACCTGGGGTCCGAAGCATGCACAGACCAGCGAGCCGCCTGCTGGGTCAGCTGAGGCAATAGGGTCTGGCGGACCTGTTCGAGAACTTCAACAAGAACGACGGTTTCCTCGCCTTCCTGGCCGCCGCGCGCGAATACCAGCATGTCGTTGACCATGTGGTCCAGGTGACGAAGACCAGCCAGTAGCCGGTCGACGAAGCAGTCGTGCTGATCGCGACGCAAGTGCACCTGTTTGAGTTGTGACGCATAGAGCAATGCTGTGGCGAGAGGGGTGCGGATTTGATGCGCGAGGCGGGCGGTCATCTGCCCCATGCTGGACAGGCGCCGCGACCGGCTGACCTGTTGCTGCAGTACCTGTATCTCGGAGAGTAGCTGTTGGCGCTCCGCGCGGGCCGATTCGAGCTTCTGGTTAAGCATCACGACCTGCTGCTGCAACGTCTGGTAAGACCCGGCGAGCTGTTCAGAGATCTGATTGAACAGCTCGAACGCATCCCTCAGCTGTTGCTTGGCGGCACCGGTCTGGCTCATGTGTGGGCCTACTCCTGATCGCTGTTTACCCGGGCTTTATTGCCCACGGTTCAGAAAGCAAGGAGTATGCCTACAGACAGGTTTTCTTTTGGATCAGCGAGTTACAGGCTTGAGAAAATCTTGCCGTCAAACTCCCGACGCGCTGTCGGAACGTTGCAGACCGTATTTGCGGAGTTTCTCGACCAGCGTAGTTCGGCGCATACCCAGCCGCTTGGCAGCCTGTGCCACCACTCCATTGGCATCGTCCAGCGCCTGTTTGATGTAGCCGACCTCAAGATTGCTGAGATGTTCCTTGAGATCGAGTCCACCCCGTGGCAAGCGCGGCTCCGAATCGAGAGCGTACTGCATCGGCTGGGGCGCAAGCAATTCCTCGTCCATGGTGGTGGCTTGGGCACGCACCGTATCCGTCTGAAACTTGTCAGGTAGATCAGTCGCATTCACCACGCCAAACGGGTACAGAATAGCCAGGCGCTCGATCAGGTTGGCGAGTTCGCGGACGTTACCGGGCCAGTTGTACTGACATAGAGCCAGGATGGCGGCCTGGGTCAGCCTCACTGAGCCACGTTTTTCGTGCTCGATGCGTCTGATCAACTCGTTGACCAGCAGCGGAATATCTTCGACGCGGTCGCGCAAGGGCGGCATTTCGATGGGAAATACATTCAGGCGGTAGAACAGATCCTCGCGGAACTTGCCTTCCGTAATCGCTTCTTCAAGATCACGGTGTGTGGCAGCGATGATTCGCACATCGGCTTCGATGCTCTTGTTGCTGCCCACGCGCTCGAAAGTACGCTCCTGCAGCACGCGCAGCAACTTGACCTGCATGTTCAGACTCATGTCACCGATTTCATCCAGAAACAGTGTGCCGCCTTCGGCGAGTTCGAAGCGGCCCTGGCGAGCACTGATGGCCCCCGTAAAAGCACCCTTCTCATGGCCGAACAGTTCCGATTCCAGCAGGTCACCGGGAATTGCCCCGCAGTTGACCGGCACGAAGGCCTTGTCGCGGCGCGATGAGTAGTAGTGCAGGTTCCGGGCGACAACCTCTTTACCTGTCCCGGATTCACCCAGAATCAACACGTTAGCATCTGAATTCGCCACCTGCTGAATCATTTTGCGAACCGTCTGAACGGCTCGACTGGTACCAACCAGGCTGCGGAACAGATCCACCGGCCGCTGTTGAGAGCCATCGGACTGGCTTTCGCGATAGACCTCCGCCTGGTGCAGGGCGCTGGTCAACTGGGTGTAGTGTGCGGGCAGTTCGACCCGACCGAGAATGCAGGAACTGGGTTCAATAGCAACCGTCGGCTCTCTGTGTTTTTCCGCGAGCAGGAAGATCGGCAGGTGCTCGTCAAAGTCGTGCACCTCCTTGAGAAGTTTTTCTAATGCCTTGTCGCTCTTGCACGAGCCGACGAGTACCGCGAGGATATCCTGAGCGTCATCGACACTGTCATTCCAACGCCCGCAGTCGGCCGTCAATACCGGCTCGTAATTGATGAAGCGCAACACCGATTCCAGTTCCCGACCACGATCTGCGTCGGCTTCAATAATAAGCACCTTTGGCTCGCTGATTGCCACCTGAGTTTCCCCCATCGACCTGAGTAATCCCGGGAATTTGGCCTTGTTCGCGTCACCGGAAAAACGTTACCAAGCCAAAGTTAAGCACTCTTGAGGGAGATTGTCAAAATTTTGTCGTAATTTTGATTTGCAGCCGTGCAGAAGCCAACAAACTGATTATAGGCGTATTTTTATAATGCTCTGGCACCGGGTACGCCCGAGGCGCAGGCTGCAGATCGGCATTAAGCTACTAACCGCATGAAGTTATTGAATTTTAACGCACCGCACCTGGATGGGTGTCGGCTCACTAACGCGCGTGACTGCGATAGATAGCTGCAGCTGTCCGTCCAACGTTCTGTGTGCGAATATCCGCGCCGATCTGGTCCTTCCAGCTGCCGG
>CP070738.1:2035068-2038885 GCA_020347685.1 Gammaproteobacteria bacterium
ATGCTGACATGCCCGCCCTGATCGTCATAGGGCAACTCCAGCAGTTCGATCCGCTGGTTGCCGACAATGCTGCGCGCCGTGTCGCGGTAGGCGGGGTGCACCGTGGTCGGCACCAGAACCCGCTGCGATTTCGATTTACGGTTGGCGCGAATCGCCATCAACAGCGCCTCGGCCAGCGCCGAGCCCCCGTCGTACAGCGAGGCGTTGGAGACGTCCATGGCCATCAGCGCGGTCATCATGCTCTGGAACTCGTAGATGAGCTGCAGCGTGCCCTGGCTGGCCTCGGCCTGGTAGGGCGTGTAGGCGCTGTAGAATTCGCCGCGCGTCACGATCTGCCATACCGCCGCCGGGATGTGGTGCTCGTAGGCGCCCGCGCCGATAAAACACAGTGGGCGGCCGTCCTGCTCGGCGCGCTGCATCATCAGCCGGCTGATTTCCTGCTCGCTCATGGCGGGCGGAATCTGCGCGAGCGGCCGGCTGCGCAGATTGGCCGGAATTTCATCGAACAGCTGCTCGATGTCCGACACGCCGACCGTGCCCAGCATGTCGCGGATATCTTGTTCGGTGTGAGGTATAAACGGCATAGTCTACTTCAGTCAACCGGCCCACCAGGGCCCGGCATTACTCGGTTTCGATAAATTTCTGGTATTCGCCGGCATCCATCAGGTCATTCACTGCGTCGCTGTCGGCGGGCTTCAGCTGCATGATCCAGCCGTCGCCGTAGGCGTCGCGGTTCACGGCTTCCGGACTGTCGGCGAGACTCTCGTTTACCGCGAGCACTGTTCCGGCCAGCGGCGCATAGACGTCGGAGGCGGCTTTCACCGATTCGACCACCGCGCAGGCCTGCTCTGCATCCAGTTCACTGCCCGGTTCGGGCACCTCAACGTAGACCAGGTCACCGAGCAGTTCCTGGGCGTGGTCGGTAATGCCTACCGTGACCGTGCCATCGTCGTTCAGGCGTACCCACTCATGGCTCTTGCTGTACTTCAGTTCACTAGGAGCTTCGCTCATCATTCAACTCCGTTCTAAGTCAAAAACAAATCTTCATCAGCCACGGAAAACACGGACAAAACCTTAATAGAATCCCGCAATGGCGCCGGTGCAACCCAACCCACCAGCGCTGCGAAAGCTATCGCTATGGCGTCCCGTTACCATCCTGGTCCCGGGAATTCACTGCACCACAGAAACGCCACCCATCTCTACCTGAATTTTTTCCGTGTTTCCCGTGGCTAAAACCATCCTCAGTCCAGTTCGATCTGCGCCTTGCCGTTGCGCACGAACGGCGGCTTGACCACTTTCGCCTCCAGCAGCCTGCCGCGGATCTCCACCTGGCAGCGGTCACCGGCCGCGGCAGGAACCCGCGCCAGCGCAATGGAACGGCCCAGTGTCGGCGAGAAGCTGCCGCTGGTGATTTCGCCGTCACCGACACCCTGCACCAGCACGCGCTGGTGGTTGCGCAACACACCCTTGTCCTGCAACAGCAGCCCGACCAGCTTCTGCGCCGGCCCGGCCGCGCGCTCCTGCTCCAGCGCCGCGCGGCCGATGAAATCGCGTGCCTGCGGCTCCCAAGCCACCGTCCAGCCCAGACCCGATACCAGCGGGCTGACCGTCTCGTCCATGTCGGAACCGTACAGATTCATGCCGGCCTCCAGGCGCAGTGTGTCACGGCAGCCGAGACCACAGGGCTGCACGCCAGCCGCCTGCAGGGCATTCCACAAGTCGGCCGCTGTATCCCCGGGCAGCATGATCTCGAAACCGTCTTCGCCGGTGTAACCGGTGCGGGCGATAAACCAGTCGCCCAGTGCAGCCCCGTAAAACAGACCCAGTCCGGCCGCGACCGTGCGCTGCGCATCGTCCAGCAACCCCAGCACCTTGTCGCGCGCCTGGGGACCCTGCACCGCGATCATGGCCAGTTCCGGCCGCTCGCTGACCTGCACCTCGAATGGCCCGGCCTGGCGCACGATCCAGTCCAGGTCCTTCTCCCGGGTGGCCGAATTGACCACCAGGCGGAAATGATTCTCGCTGAAGTAATAGACAATGAGATCGTCCAGCACCTTGCCGCTGTCATTGAGCATGCAGCTGTACAAGGCCTTGCCGGTTTTCTTCAGCTTGTCGACATCGTTGGCGAGCAGAAAGCGCAGAAACCGCCGCGTGTTATCGCCGTGCAGGTCAACCACCGTCATATGCGACACGTCGAACATGCCGGCAGCGCGCCGCACCGCATGGTGTTCTTCGATCTGGGATCCGTAGTGAATGGGCATGTCCCAGCCGGCGAAATCGACCAGCTTGGCGCCCATGGCCTGGTGTGCCTGATACAGGGGGGTCTTGTTTCCCATCGTGACTCTGTGCACCGAAAAGCGTTGTGTTTCAAGCCGCCTTGGAATCAACGCAGGGCGACGGCCTGTAAAGAAACCGTCGCCCCTCTGTCCGGTAACCTGAGAGTGTGGACGCCACGCAGACGCCTTCCCCTTCGGTGGGCCGCGGTTCGAAACCGCCAGGCCGCTCTCCAGAGTCAATCCGGCTGTGTCTGTTCCGCTGGCGGGCTTCATCCCCGGCACCAGCACAGACGCGATTGCGCCAGCTGCTACGGTCCATTTGCCTGAGCGATTCCGGGCGAGTTGCGCCTTCGGCGGCCAACCAGAGGCTGGCGCTCTCCCGCAGCAGCGCGAGATTGAGGGGAGACTATACCCTGCCAGCCGGGCGCCGCCAAGGGTGCCGGGGCGGCAGCCACCGGTCACCTCAAAGGTCTTCTCAAAGCCCATTGGAAGTCAACGGGATAACAGAGAATACGTTGCGTGGCGCTAGTCTTCTTCGTTGAAACCGTGCTGCTCTCCCTGCTCCTTTACTGCAGCCGCGACAGACCCCTCGCGGGCCGCTGCCGCGTACTGGAGCCGCAACGCCGCCAGGTTCTGCAAGCGCGCCTGCACGCGGCCGTTGACGCTGTCTTCGGGGAAAACCCCTTCTTCGTCCGCCGCCCCGGCGCCGACTCCGGTCAGCAGGCTGATGGCCTCATCGGCGTGTTCCACCGCGTAGATACTGAACTTCCCGTCGCGCACCGCCTGCACGACTTCGTTGCGCAGCATCAGATGCTTCATGTTGCTCTTCGGTACCAGCACGCCCTGTTCGCCGTTGAGGCCACGCTCGCGGCAGACATTGAAAAAGCCTTCGATCTTTTCGTTGACCCCGCCGATGGCCTGCACCTGGCCGTGCTGGTTCACCGAGCCGGTCACCGCAAGTGACTGTCGCACCGGCAGGCCAGCGAGCGAAGACAACAGGGCGCACAGCTCGGCAAGCGATGCGCTGTCCCCTTCCACCTGGCTGTAGGACTGCTCGAAGGTGAGACTGGCGCTGAGTGACAGCGGATAGTCCTGCGCATAGCGTGCACCCAGGTAGTTGGACAGGATAAACACGCCCTTGGAGTGGATCGGGCCCGCCAGATCCACCTCGCGTTCGATGTCGACCAGCTCGCCCTCACCGAGCCTGGTAGTGGCCGTAATGCGCGAGGGGATACCGAAGGCGGCGTCACCGAGCTGGATTATCGAAAGCCCGTTCACCTGACCGACCGTCGCACCAGCGGTATCGATCATGACGGTGTCGCGCAGTATCGCCTCGTGCATGCGGTCGCGCACCCGGTCGATGCGTTCAATCTGGTAATCGACGGCGCGCTGCACGTCCTCGCTGCGCACCACGTTCTGCTGCGCCTCCCCGGCCCAGAAGCTGGCTTCGCTGAGCAGGTCGGCGATACTGCGCAGATGGGTCGAGAGCTTTTCACGGTCACCCACCAGGCGCATGCTCTGCTCGATGACGGCCGCCACCG
>CP070738.1:2038985-2084926 GCA_020347685.1 Gammaproteobacteria bacterium
AGCGATGTCAGCGCATTTGACTCGGCTGTGCGCGGACATGCCAGGCTGTTGATGAGCAACCTTGCGCGTGCGCTGTTTCATGGCCTGAGCGGCTCGCACTGGGCGCAGGCGCCGGTTGAGGGGCAAGAAGCGATCCACTATCGGGAGCTTACGCGCATGAGCGCCGTGCTTGCGGTTTCTTCGGAAGCAGCGCTGCTGACGCTGGGCGGAGAGCTGAAACGCAGGGAGTCTTTGTCGGCCCGCCTTGGTGACGCCCTGAGTTGCCTGTATATCGCCTCCGCCGCCCTGAAACGCTTTGCCGATCAGGGACGGCAGCCAGCGGACCGGCCCTTAGTCGCCTGGGTAGTGCGCGACGCCTTGTACCGCGCGCAGCAGGCGGTGTTCGAAGTCTATGACAATTTCCCCATACCGTGGCTGGGCCGCGTGTTGCGGTGGACTCTGTTTCCTTATGGGGCGGTCCATCGTCCGCCGGAAGATACGCTGGTAGCGCATGCTGCCGATGTTATCCTGCGTTCCGGCGAGGCTCGCGAGCGCCTTACCGACGGTCTGTACCTGCCCGATGAATCATCGGAGCCGTTGGCGCAGCTGGAGGTGGCCCTTCGGGCTGCGACGAGCGCGCAACCGGTCCTGGCGCAGTTGCGAAATGCCATGCGCAGTGGTCAACTTGCAGGCGGAGATCCTGAGCAGTGTCTGATGGAGGGGATTTCAGCCGGCGTCATCAACGAGACCGAAGCGGCGCTTGTGAGTGCGGCTGTTACCGCACGTCGTCGGGTGATTGATGTAGACGAATTTCCGGCCGGCTACTGGGCAGAGGAGCCCGATTCATGTCAGCACAAACCAGTACCATCGCCAAGGGCCGCCCGGTCTACATAATCGACGGCAGCCGCACGCCATTCCTGCGCGCGCGCGGCAAACCGGGGCCCTTTCATGCAGCTGACCTCGCTTTCCAGGCGGGGCGCGCGCTGCTGTTTCGTCAACCGTTTTCCGCCTCCGTATTGGACCAGGTTATCCTTGGCTGTGTGATGCCGGGGCCGGACGAGGCCAACATTGCGCGCGTAGTCGCGCTGCGTCTGGGCTGTGGTGACAAGGTTCCCGCGTGGACGGTACAGCGAAACTGCGCTTCCGGTATGCAGTCGATCGACTGTGCAGCCCATGATATTGCGGCCGGGCGCTCGGATCTGGTGCTGGCGGGCGGCGTCGAAGCCATGAGCCACGCCCCCTTGCTGTTCGGCAATGCCATGACCGGTTGGCTGGGTGCACTGCGCAACGCCCGTAGCCCGATCAAGAAGCTGCAAGCGATGGCTGCATTCCGTCCGGCGTACCTGAAACCGGTCATCAGTCTGTTGCGCGGGCTGACCGATCCGATCGTAGGGCTCAGCATGGGGCAGACCGCGGAAGTGCTGGCGCATCGCTTCGACATCGGTCGGGAACAAATGGATGCGTTTGCGCTGCGCAGCCATCAGCGCCTATCCGACGCGATGCGCGACGGGCATCTCGACGAAATCGAGGTGATTTATGCTCACGATGGGCGCTTTCATGATGCCGACGACGGCTTGCGCGATGACAGTAGCATGGAAAAACTGGCCAAACTCAAGCCCGCATTCGATCGGCCGTTCGGTAACGTCACGGCTGGCAACAGTGCGCAGATCACCGACGGGGCTGCATGCTTGCTCATGGCATCCGAAGAGGCGGTGCGCGAATACGGGCTGGCGGTAATGGGCCAGCTCAAGGACAGCGCGTGGGCCGGACTGAATCCCGAGGAAATGGGGCTCGGCCCCGTCCATGCGATGGCCCCGATCCTGGCACGCAACCATTACGACAGCGGCGATATTGATTACTGGGAAATCAATGAGGCGTTTGCTGCCCAGGTGCAGGCCTGCCTGATGGCATGGCAGGACGAGCGATTCTGTACCGACGTGCTGGGCATGGATGGCGCATTCCGTGCTATCGACGAGGAACGCCTGAACACGGATGGTGGTGCCATCGCGATCGGTCACCCCGTCGGCGCCAGCGGTGCACGCATTGTCCTGCACCTGCTCAAGACGCTGCAGCGGACCGATAGCCGGCGCGGGATTGCCAGCCTGTGCATCGGCGGTGGACAAGGTGGCGCCATGCTGCTGGAGAGAGTCGACTCATGACGACCACGAAAGCAGGTTCGAATCTGTACGCGGAGATTGATCAGGACAATATCGCCTGGCTGCATTTCGATACCCAGGGCAGCGGCACGAACGTGCTCTCGGCCGCGGTGCTGGAAGATTTCTACAAGCAACTGCTCGACATGGAAGCACGGTCACCACGTGGCCTGGTGATCGTATCGGACAAGCCGAACGGGTTCATCGCCGGGGCCGACGTGCGCGAGTTTACACGACTGGAAAACCGCGCCCAGGCACTGGATGCCATCCAGCGCGGCCAAGCGGTGTTCGACCGCCTGGCGGCATTGCCGTTCCCAACTGTTGCCGTGATGCACGGCTTCTGCCTTGGCGGAGGACTGGAGCTCGCCCTGGCGTGTCGCTACCGGGTTGCGCGCGACGACAGTGCAACGCGACTCGGTCTTCCCGAGGTCAGGCTGGGTATTCACCCGGGCTTTGGTGGCTCGGTGCGTCTGACCACACTGGTCGGCGCCCTCGGCGCCATGGATCTGATGCTGTCGGGACGCACAGTGGATGCACGAACAGCGCGGCGCATGGGGTTGGTCGATCATGCGGTTCCGCAACGGCACCTGAAAACGGCAGCGCGGGCCCTGGTTCTCGACCCGCCGTTTCCGCACCGGCCCGGCAGGTTACAGGCGCTCAGCAGCCACGCCTGGGTACGGCCGCTGGTTGCGAAGCTGTTGCACCGTCGTGTCGCGGCAAAAGCGCGCCCTGATCACTATCCGGCGCCTCATGCCCTGATCGAGCTGTGGCTGCAGCATGCCGATCAGGAACGCGCCATGATGCACGCCGAGGCCGAATCGGTGGCCAACCTGATCGTCGGCCCGGCGGCACAGAACCTGATTCGGGTGTTTCTTCTGCAAGAACAGCTCAAGGCACTGGGCCGGGATGCAGTTTTTCACGCTGAACACGTGCACGTTGTGGGTGCCGGCACCATGGGAGGTGATATTGCCGCGTGGTGTGCGCTACGCGGCATAAAGGTCACACTGGCGGATCAATCGCCGGAGCGAATCGCGCCGGCCATCAAGCGAGCCTACAAGCTGTTTAGACGCCGCCTGAAGCAGCCCAGGCTGATCCAGCAAGCGATGGATCGGCTGATGCCGGATCACCAGGGTCTCGGGGTGGAACGCGCAGACGTGGTTATCGAAGCGATATTCGAGGATGCCGAGGCAAAACGATCCCTGTTCCAGAGTATTGAACCCCGCGTTCGCGCTGACACCATACTTGCGACCAACACGTCCAGCATCCCGTTGAAGGAAATCAGCGCGGTTCTCGATCAGCCTTCCCGTCTGGTTGGCCTGCACTTCTTCAACCCGGTTGCCAGCATGCAGCTGGTGGAAGTGGTGCGTGATGTCAGCAGTGATCCCGAAGTGGTTATCAGGGCGATTAAATTCGCGCGTCAAATCGACCGGCTGCCACTGCCTGTTTCCAGCGCGCCTGGATTCCTGGTCAACCGCATACTGATGCCTTATCTTCTGGAAGCGGTGGAACTGGAGCATGAAGGGGTGCCCCCGCGAGAAATCGACGCCCAGGCAGTTGGTTTCGGTATGCCTATGGGCCCCATTGAACTGGCTGATACGGTCGGGCTCGATATCTGTCTGCACGTCGCGGAGATCCTGGGGCAACATCTGGACGTTGCCGTTCCGCAACGATTGCGTGATCTGGTGTTGCAAGGACGTTTGGGCCGAAAGTCCGGTCAGGGCTTCTACCGCTACAAGAGAGGCAGGCCGATCAAGCCCAGACTGCCCAAGGGCTATCGCTCCGACCCAACGGTAACCGACCGAATGGTGTTGCGTATGTTGAATGAAGTGGTCGCTTGCCTGCGCGAGGAGGTGGTCCAGGAACCGGATCACCTGGATGCCGGCATGGTGTACGGAACCGGATTCGCGCCATTCAGGGGCGGTCCCTTGCGGTATATCGAAACGCTAGGAGCGGATACCCTGCTACAGCGCCTGCAGGATCTGGAGCAGCGTTTTGGGCAACGATTCAAGCCGGATGCGGGCTGGGATGTCGTGTCGGGTTTTGCCAAACGGGAGACCAGCGGCGGGTGACGGAAATGAGCGAAGAACCGAACCAGCATATTATCAGTCCCGAGCAAGCAGGCACCCTTGCGGGCCTTTTCTATGAGCGGGTAAAGCGCAGCCCCGACGCACTGGCGTACCGCTTCTATGACGAACAGCGCGAGCGCTGGTCAGACTTGAGCTGGGCCGAAATGGGCCGCCAGGTCGCGCGCTGGCAGGCAGCGCTGGCCGGCGAGGATCTGCAACCCGGTGACCGCGTAGCGGTGATGATGCAGAATTGTCCCGAATGGGTGATGTTCGACCAGGCGGCGCTTGCCAATGGGCTGGTGGTGGTACCGCTGTATACTCAGGATCGGGCCGAAAACGCGGCCTATATTCTGCAGAACTCGGGCGCCAAACTGCTGGTCATAGGGAACCAGGAACACTGGGACAGCCTGCAACCTGTGATGGCTGAGCTTGGGTTCCTTGGCAGAATTGTCAGTCTCAGACACATCGACACCGCAGGGCATGCGGACAGGCGGCTCAAGACTGCCGGCGCGTGGCTGCCCGATACGGCGGAGCTGGTGCGTGTCGCATGGGATAAGGACAGCCTGGCAACCATAGTCTACACCTCGGGTACCACCGGGCGTCCCAAAGGGGTGATGCTCAGCCACCATAATATTCTCTGGAATGCCCATCGCAGTCTACAGGTAGTGAGTTGCCACCCCGATGACCTGTTTCTCTCGTTCCTGCCGTTATCGCATACCCTGGAGCGTACCGCCGGATATTATTTGCCGATGATGGCGGGTGCGGCGGTTGCCTACAACCGCGCTATCACGCTTCTGGCCGACGACCTGCTGGCGGTCAGACCAACGGTGCTCATGTCCGTTCCGCGTATCTTCGAGCGGGTCTACAACAAGATCCAGACCGGGCTGGAGGAAAAGTCGCCACTGGCGCGCGCCCTTTTCCGGCTTGCTGTCGATACCGGCTGGCAGCGGTTCGAACACCAGCAGGGGCGCGCCGGCTGGAGTCCCCGGCTGCTACTGTGGCCACTTCTGTACAGCATTGTTGGCCGCAAGGTTATGGCCAAGCTGGGCGGACGCATGCGTCTGGCCGTGGTTGGGGGTGCGCCTCTGTCCCTGGGCGTGGCGCAAATGTTCATCGGGCTGGGCCTGCCAATGGTCCAGGGCTACGGTCTGACGGAGACCAGCCCGGTCATCAGCGTGAATCCACTGGAGAATAATGACCCGGCCAGTGTGGGTTGTCTGCTGCAGGATGTGGAAGCCCGTATCGGGGACAACGAGGAGCTGTTAATGCGTAGTCCGGGCGTGATGCTCGGCTACTGGGCCAATGAAAAGGCGACCCGCGAAGTCATCGACCAGGAGGGTTGGTTGCACACCGGGGACAAGGCGCGTATCGAAAACAACCAGATCTATATTACCGGCAGGTTAAAAGAAATAATCGTGCTGGCCAACGGCGAGAAAGTGCCTCCGGCGGACATGGAAATGACCATCTGCATGGACCCGCTGATTGATCAGGCGATGGTTGTGGGCGACAACCGACCCTATCTGACCGCCCTGCTGGTCATTAATCCGGAGCAGTTCGATTTCATCTGCAGGGAGCTCGGGCTGGCACCCTGCGATTCGAGCGCGTGTGCCAGTTCGCGTGTCAATCAGTTCGTGCTGGAAAGGGTGGCGAAGCGGATAAGCTCGTTTCCCGGCTACGCCAGAATCCACAGGGTTAAGTGCATGCTGGAGCCCTGGACCATCGAAGACGGGCTGATTACGCCCACACTCAAGCTGAAACGCGACAAGGTCTACCAGCGTTTCCAAGCGGAGATTGACGCCATGTACAGCAGCCGCTGATCAGCTCGTCTTTGCGGCTGCTGCGCTGTGGCTGAGTGAGGCTGCCGGCGACAGGGGCGTGCGCGCCAGCCGCCGTCGTTCGCGCCTCTGGTAGAACATCAGGTCCTGAATGATAGCCTCGGCAACAAAATCATGCTCCGCGAATTCAAGCGCTACTTTTTCCTGCTCGAAACGGATCACCCGCGCGTAGATTTTTCGATACAGGGTCTCGTTGCCGGTCCAGATTTTGAAATTCAGGATCACCGACCGCTGTTGTCGTGGTACTTCGCCTTCCCATAAGGTCAGAGATATGCCGGTCGTGCTGATGTTTTCCGCGTAACCGCGGCAGCGGCCAAATCCAGGGTGTGCGATTTCGATATCGACCTGGATACGGTTGCGTTGCGCTTTTCTTCGTTCCACTGTTGGGCCTGCTGGTGTTTGGTCAGGTATGGCTTCACCATGGCGGCAAAGCAACACGCAATAAGGGCAGACTCCTGGCCCCTTCCCTGCATCGTCCTGACGCGCCCCGGGCATTTCACCTGGTCGTGGTTGGACAGAATGTCCATTACCTGCGGAATGTTGTGACTCACCAGAAAAACTGTGTCCTGGTTCACCGTTAACGGCCAGAAAAGGCGCGGCTTTATAGCGAAACAGAGGACTTGAACAGCGTATTTGTTGTGAGAGTATTTATTAACAATAATCTCTAATACATTGTTTTATAGTTTTAATTATTCTTGGCGCCGGGAAACAACCGGTAAAAATTATCCGTGGTCGTCTGTGCGATCTGAGCAAACGATTCGTTGCGCAATTCGGCGATATATTCAGCAACATAACGAACGTAAGCGGGGCGGTTGCTTTTACCACGTTTGGGGACCGGGGCGAGATACGGGGAATCGGTCTCCACCAGCATCAGGTCAGCCGGCATTTTTTGTGCGACCTCCTTGATCTGCAGAGCATTCTTGAATGTCACTATCCCGGAGAAAGAAATACGGAAATTAAGGTCCATGGCCGCGCGCGCCATTTCCCAGTCCTCCGTAAAGCAATGCAGCACGCCCCCGACATCGGCTGCCTGCTCCTCCTGAAGAATCCGCAGGGTGTCATCGCGCGCTTCCCGGGTATGCACAATCAGCGGCTTTTCGGCGGCGCGCGCGGCCCGGATGTGGCGCCGGAAGCGCTCGCGTTGCCACCCCGTGTCCCCCTCGGTTCGATAGTAGTCGAGGCCGGTTTCCCCGATGGCAACGATGCGAGGATGTTTTGCCAGCTCGAGGAGACGCTCTTCATCGGGATCCTCTACGTCGATACCATCGGGATGTACACCTACTGAT
Organism: Gammaproteobacteria bacterium; assembly: GCA_020347685.1. Lineage (GTDB taxonomy): Bacteria > Pseudomonadota > Gammaproteobacteria > DSM-19610 > DSM-19610 > Thiogranum. The sequence goes on from CP070738.1 coordinate 2,046,305, forward strand.
GCAGATACCTGCCGATGCGGTTCAATCAACTGCATCATGGCCGGAAAACGCTCGAGGCTGACCGAAACGCAAAGCATGTGCTCGATGCCGGCTTCACTGGCTTCATCCAGCACGCGAGAGAGTGGTTCCTGATCGAGTCGCAGCAGGTCCAGATGACAGTGGGAGTCGACGAGCATGGCATTTCCCCGGGATAAACTCAGACGGGATCATCAACATCGATAGCGGAGACAGCGCACCACAGGTAATCGGCCAGTCTGGCGGCAGCCAAAAGAACCAAGAACCGATCAGACCTTGAAGGAGGTGCCCCCAGCGGGATTACATTGTATGGGTCGGGCGATCCGCTGTTAATGCCCCGGCGAGGTACGTCTCAATCTTTTTCTGTGCCGTGCCACCGTCGGAATCACTGAACTGGACGCCGATACCGGCCGCACGCGAACCCTGGGCGCCCTTGGGCGTTATCCAGATGATCTTACCCGCCACCGGGATTTTCTCCGGTTCATCCATGAGGGTAAGCAGCATGAATACTTCATCCCCCAGCTGATAGGTTTTGTTGGTGGGGATAAACAGACCGCCGTTTTTCACATACGGCATATAGGCGGCGTACAGCGCGCTTTTATCCTTAATGGTTAGTGACAAGATGCCCTGTCGGGCTGCGCCACCAGGTTTCATCGACATAACACCTGTTACCCGTTGCCTGCCCTGCTACCGTTTTTGCCCATCGCACCCATTCCGGCCCAGTTGATCAGGAGGTCCTCCAGAATCAGTTGCCGGTTGAGGCCCGATCCCAGACCGTTCAGCGCCCTGATTACCTGGTCGGCAAGATTGCATATCTGCCGCGAGTCTACCGATTCTGAGATTTTTTGCAATTTCTGGACCGCTTCCACGTCGGCGGGCTGCCGCCGGCCCATTTGCCAGCTGATCAGGTCCCGTAGCCATCGCAGCCACCAGTGCAGGGTCTGTGATTCCTGCTTTCCCAGCCATTGCCCCGCCAGCAGTACCGGATCCAGTCGCCCGGAGAATACCTGCCACAACTCCTCGAGGCGCTGCTCGCGCAGTTCGCCCAGATCTGAGCCGGCCAATTCCAGTGCCTTTAACGGCGCGCCGCCGGCCATCTGTAAGCATCGGGTAGCGACGTCCGCGGGCACACCGCTCGATTCGAGCCAACGCTGCGCAACCGATTGCTGCGGCAGTATCAGCCGCAGCTGCTGGCAACGGCTGCGTATGGTCGCCGGCAGCTTGCCCGGTAACGCGGTCAACAGTATCAGCAAGGTGTTGTGAGTCGGTTCCTCCAGCGTTTTCAGCAGGCTGTTGGCGGCGTTGGTGTTCATGGCGTCGGCGGGATGGATAATAGCCACCTTGTGACCACCAGCATGACTGGTCATGCCCAGTTCCGTGCACAGGGAGCGGACCTGGTCGACCTTGATCGCTTTGCCGGCTTCTTCGGGGCTCAGTTGCAGCAGATCGGGATGGGTACCGGCCTGCAGCCACGCACACGCGGCACAGCGGCCGCACGCCTGTCCATCGACCAGCGGTGTCTCGCACAACAGGGAATGCGCGAGCTGCGATGCGAATACCTGTTTGCCGACGCCCTCTGCCCCGATGATCAGCAACGCGTGCGGCAAGCGGCCCTGGTTGCGGACCTGGTTGAGTTGGTGCCACGTGGCGTCAAGCCACTCCAGCATTTGGTGTACCTCACTCATTGGCGTTAAGGTCCGACGTGTGTGCCGGCCAGCAGCTCGTCGAGGATTTCGTCGAGCTGCTGCCGTACGGCGTCGAGTTCCAGACTTGCGTCGACGACGCGAAAGCGGCGCGGGTGCTGGCGGGCACGCTCGCGATAGCTAGCCCGTACGGCCTCAAAAAAGGATACGTCTTCCTGCTCGAAGCGGTCGAGTTCGCCGCGCTGTCCGGCGCGTTGCATGCCAACGTCGATCGGCAGATCGAACAGAATCGTCATGTCCGGTTGAAATCCGCCCTGTACCCAGTCTTCCAGTACCGCAATGCGCTCGCTCGGAATCCCGCGCCCGCCGCCCTGGTAGGCATAGGTCGCGTCGGTGAACCGGTCGCACAGCACCCAGGTGCCCCGTTGCAGAGCGGGAATAATCACCTTGTGCAGATGTTCCGCCCGTGCTGCAAACATCAGCAGCAGTTCGGCATCGGAACTCATACCCTTGTTTTCAGGGGTCAGCAGCAAGGCGCGAATCTGCTCGCCCAGGGCAGTGCCGCCCGGCTCCCGGCTGAGCAACAAGGGGATGCCGGCGGCCTCCAGCCGGTCACGGACATAGTCAAGATTGGTCGATTTGCCGGCACCCTCGCCGCCTTCGAAGGTCAAGAAACAGCCTGTCGATTTGTCTTCCGGTGCCATGTCAGCGTTTTCTCTGGTATCGATCGACTGCCCTGTTGTGTTCTTTCAGAGTCGCGGAGAAATGGTGGCTGCCGTCGCCACGTGCAACGAAATACAGTTCCTTTCCGTCGGCAGGATGTAATACGGCAAGCACTGCCTCCTTGCCCGGCATGGCAATGGGCGTCGGTGTCAAGCCCGAACGGGTATAGGTGTTGTAGGGTGTGTCCTGACGCAGGTCGCGAAAACGGATATCCCCGTCATAGCTGTCACCCATACCGTAAATAACCGTAGGATCGGTCTGCAGCTTCATACCTTTTTCCAGCCGCCGCACAAAAACGCCTGCAATCCGAGGACGTTCCTCGGGTACGGCCGTTTCCTTCTCGACAATCGATGCCAGGATCAGGGCTTCGTAGGGGGTTTCGAAAGGTAAACCCTCGTCACGTTCCGGCCAGGCCTGCTGCAGGAAATTTTCCATATCGAGGTAGGCGCGCCGCAGCAGCTGAACATCGGTGGTGCCGCGCGGGAAGTAATAGGTTTCGGGAAGGAAGCGCCCTTCGGGGTGCAGGCCGGGGTAGCCTATCTCTTTCATCACATCTTCCGGCTGAGTCGACACCAGCGTATGTTCCAGCACCGGATCCAGGCGCAGACGCTCCATCATCTGCCTGAAGGTCTCGCCCTCGATCAGGGTAATACCATGCTGCAGCACTTTTCCTTCGCTCAGCTGGTGCAGGAGCTGTTCCGGTGTCAGTCCGGGCGCGAGCTGATACTCACCCGCCTTGATACGGGAATCCAGGTCAAGATATCTGCCCAGCACCACAAGATACAGGGGGTGTTCGAGGACTTCCCGGTCGGCGAGCTGCTTCGCCACGGATCTGAGCGAACTTCCCGGTTTCACCACCAGGTCAAATCCGCTCCCTGGAACCGCGAGGGGATTCTGCCGGAATGACTGAAACTCCATTAACAGCCAGGCAGCGAGGAAACTGACCACAACCACGGCCAGACCAAGCACGCGAAATCCTATGTCGCCGGGGTTGAGCGGGTGCTTTTTGCGCTCGTTCACGATGGATACCAGTTACCCTCGTCGGAGTCACGGTAGCTGATCAAGGCATCTGCAAGTGCCGGGGTTAACGGGCCGATTGGATAATCGGCGAGCCCGTCTATCACGCGTACCGGCCAGATCCCGATCAAACTGTTACAGACAAATATCTCGCTCGCGTTCCGCACCTGCTGCAGCGTGACCGGCCGGATCTCGGTCGGGAGATCAAACTGCCGGGCAAGGTCCAGAACGACAGAGCGCATTATGCCCGCTACGCCACAGGCTGTCAGTGTCGGAGTGACAAGCGTACCCTCGCAGACCAGAAAGACATTGCTCATGGTCCCTTCGATCACGTGATCGGTATGGTCCAGCATCAAACCCTCATGAATGCCCGGATTGTCCCATTCCGCGCGTGCCAGCACCTGCTCCAGACGATTCAGATGCTTGATACCCGCCAGCACCGGCTGCACACAGAGGCGGGTATCACAGATCGTTACCCGGATGCCGTGTCGCGCAATATCCGCAGGCCACTCTGGCAAGGGCGAAAGCGTCAGCAGCCGTGTCGCGTCCTGATCCGGGTCAAAGCGATAACCCCGTTCGCCCTGCCCGCGTGTCAGAATGATTTTCAACACCGCGTCCGGTGCCTGGCCGGCGAGTTCGGTGACTTCCTGCACCAGACTGGCCCACGGGATGGCGGGAAACCGTAACCGCTGGCAGCCGCTACCCAGCCGTTTCAGGTGCCGCGCCAGAAACTCCGGCCTGGCCCCGCGCACCCGCACGGTTTCGAATAATCCGTCACCATACTGGACCGCTCTGTCCAGGGCCGGAATTGAATCCCGGGCAATCCCGTTCACTCTGAACTTCATGCCGGCTGCCCGTGCACGGCTGCAATTATTCCGCGCGCTTTGGCGCGCGTCTCTTCCAGCTCCAGACCGGGGACCGAATCGGCCACAATACCGGCGCCGGCACGCCAGCGTAACTTTTCACCGCTTCGTACCATGGTGCGGATTAGGATGTTCAGATCCATGCTTCCGTCCCGGTTGAGATATCCCATCGATCCGGTGTATGCGCCCCGCCCTGTCGTTTCGAGTTCGGCGATTATCTCCATGCAGCGGACCTTGGGACAACCGGTAATGGTTCCGCCCGGGAATACTGCCCGCACAATGTCGGCTGGCGTGGTGTCTGCACGTCTGAGTGCACGGACATTGGAAACGATGTGGTGCACCGTCGCATACGATTCCAGCACCATTAATTCGCTGACTCTGACGCTGCCCGGAACGGCAATGCGCCCCAGGTCATTGCGCTCCAGATCGATGAGCATGATGTGTTCTGCACGCTCCTTGGGGTGGGCGAGGAGCTCACTGGAAAAGGCGTGGTCGGTTTCGCTCAGTGTACTCCTGGGGCGAGTCCCTGCGATCGGTCTGGTCTGCACCTCGCGCCCGCGGACTTCAACCAGGCGTTCCGGAGAAGAACACAGGAGAGCATGGTCACCCCAGGTGGCCAGACCACTGAAAGGGCCCGGGTTGCTAGCGCGCAATCGGCGGTAAAGGTCGGCGGGTCGGGCCGTTGGTGGCCAGTCGGCACACCACTGACGCGAAAGATTGACCTGGAATACGTCTCCGTCGCGGATAAAGCCCAGTATGCGCGCGGCAGCGCTGATAAACTGTTCCGGGTCGTCTTCGTTGACCGGGACTGGCGCGAGTCCGTTTTGATGTTTGTCACCTGGCAGCCGCGCGATGTCCGCGGCTATCGTGTCAATCAGCTCCCGCTGTTCTGACACGATCCAGCCTCGCCTGCGGTGGCGATCGACAACCACTGCAGCCGGGAAGCGTGTGGCGCAGGCGATCGGCAAACCCGAGGTGTCGGCGGGCAGCCTCAATGTGGGTTCAATCTGCCCTGCAAGCTCATAGCCGAGGTAAAGAAACCAGCCACCATAGAAAGGTAGCGGAGTTGCCGGGACATCCGCACAGCTCTCTGCCTTCCAGACATCCTCCAACGCAGCGAGAAAGTCGAAGCTATGGATATCTCGCAGTACAATCGATTCACCGGGGCATGCGAACAGAATATCGTAGCGCCCCTGTGGACCGGATGCGGGACTCTCCAGAAGGTGCGGGTAGCGACCCGGCTCAAGAACATGCAGGTCAAGCAGGTCGCATGGCGTATCTATGGTTACCTGATAAATCAACGGCGCAGAGCTCGAAAGGTTTTCGCACTGACAGCAGATAGCGCACCGGTGCTGTAGTCCGGGCTTCGGGGACGGGATTAGCTCGGCTTCTTGAACACAACTGTACCGTTGGTTCCGCCAAACCCGAAGGAGTTGGATATGGCGACATCGATCTTCATATTACGCGCCTGATTGGGCACGAAATCCAGATCACACGCCGGGTCGGCGGTGAACTGGTTTATAGTGGGTGGCGCAACCTGGTCGCGTATGGCGAGCACCGAAAATATCGCCTCCACGCCACCCGCGGCACCCAGCAGATGACCTGTCATCGACTTTGTCGAGCTGACTGCAATCTTGCCGGCGTGCTCTCCGAGCGCTGTCTTTATGGCGCGCACTTCGGCGACATCGCCGGCGGGTGTCGAGGTGCCGTGGGCGTTTACGTAGTCGACCTGGTCGGGGTTCAGCCCGGCATCACGCAGGGCATTGCGCATACAGCGCGCGGCACCCTCCCCGTTTTCGGAAGGCTGCGTCATATGATGAGCGTCACCGCTCATCCCATAGCCAACCAGCTCGGCATAAATCGTAGCGCCGCGTGCCCTGGCATACTCGTATTCCTCCAGCACCATAACCCCTGCACCATCGCCCAGCACAAAGCCGTCGCGGTCCTTGTCCCAGGGCCGGCTGGCGGTTTCCGGATCGTCGTTGCGGGTCGACAAGGCCTTGACCGCCGCGAATCCCCCCAGACCGGTAGGCGTGGTGGCCATTTCGGCGCCACCCGCAACCATCACGTCGGCGTCCCCGTAGGTAATGATGCGCGCCGCCTCACCTATGCTGTGAGTCCCGGTGGTGCAGGCTGTGACCATCGCGATGTTCGGGCCCTTCAGACCGTACATGATGGAGAGGTTGCCGGAGATCATGTTGATGATGTTGCCGGGGACGAAAAACGGCGAGATCTTGCGCGGACCACCCTGCAGGTAAGCGTGGTAATTACGTTCTATTCCCGGAAGGCCGCCAATACCGGAGCCAATCGAGACTCCGATGCGCTCGGCATTTTGCTCGTTTATTTCCAGGCCCGCATCACGGATGGCCTGGATACCCGCCGCCACACCGTAGTGAATGAAGGTGTCCATTTTGCGCGCGTCTTTCTTCGAGATGTAGTCGGTAACCTCGAACCCTTCGATGGTTCCGCCGAAACGCACCGGAAACTCCGATACATCGAAAGCCGTTATAGGACGAACACCACTGTTGCCCGCGAGGATGTTACGCCAGGCTTCTGCTATGGACAGGCCCACCGGACTGATGATTCCCAGGCCAGTCACCACGACTCGACGGTTCAACACAGGAGAGTACCCCAATCCCTAGAAATAGGCTGAACATGGAGAAAAACCGGGACGCCGTTACCGCTCGGCCCTGACGTCCCGGTTGTGAAGAGACGATTGTTAACCGAGGTGCGCTTGGACGTAATCAATCGCTTGCTGGACGGTGGTGATCTTCTCCGCCTCTTCGTCCGGAATTTCGCACTCGAATTCTTCTTCCAGCGCCATCACCAGTTCTACCGTATCCAGAGAATCCGCGCCCAGGTCATCAACGAAAGAAGCTTCGTTGGTGACAGAATCTTCGCTGACATCCAATTGTTCCACGACAATCTTCTTGACGCGTTCTTCGACATTACTCATCGCTGAAAAGTCCTCGCTGATTTATATGAACAGTCCGAGCTGCGCGCGTATTTTAGTGAAAAGCGTAGTTCCAATCCAGTAATCAAGGACTTGATCGCGATGGTTAGGGCTTTTCCGCCAGCTCCACGGGTGGCGCACACGTTCGCAACTTTTTTATCTCATGTAAACAACATATTACAAAAAGGGCGTTCAAACCTGTTTTGCCTAGGCCATGTGCATGCCGCCATTGACGTGCAGCGTGTCGCCGGTAATGTACGAGGCCGAGGCCGAGGCCAGGAAAACCACCGCCGCGGCGATGTCATCGGGCGTGCCGAGCCGGCCGGCGGGCACCTGCTTGATCAGCGCCTCGCGTTGCTCGGCGGGTAACGCGCGCGTCATATCGGTGTCGATGAAACCCGGCGCCACCGCATTGACGGTGATGCCGCGCGAACCGAGTTCACGCGCCAGCGATTTGGTGAAGCCGATCATACCCGCCTTGGCGGCGCAGTAATTGGCCTGCCCCGGATTGCCCGTGGCACCCACAACCGAGCCAATGTTAATTATGCGGCCACGCTTGGCCTTCATCATGCCGCGTATACAGGCTTTGCTCAGTCGATACACGGAACCGAGATTGGTATCGATCACCGCGTTCCATTCATCGTCCTTCATGCGCATCAGCAGGTTGTCACGCGTGATGCCCGCATTGTTGACCAGAATTGTAGGCGCGCCGAACGCATCCTGTATCGCCTTCAGCCCGGACTCGATGGAACTGGCCTCAGTCACATCGAGTGCCAATCCCATGCCCTTGATGCCCTGCTCGCCAAAGGTGGTCTGAATCGCAGCTGCGCCTTGCTCGGTGGTGGCGGTCCCGATGACGGTGGCGCCCTGCGTGCCCAGGGCCAGTGCAATGGCCTGTCCGATACCGCGGCTGGCGCCGGTTACCAGGGCGATTTCCTGCGACAATGACATTGATCTATCCTCCTTCGGGCCGAATATCGGGTGTACCCGGGCAAGCTGCCAGGGCCTGTTCCAGGTCGCCAGGATTCTGCACCGGGATCGCCGCCATGGACTTCTCGATGCGTTTGTTCAGGCCGGCCAGCACTTTGCCGGGTCCCATCTCCAACACCGTCGTAACCCCGCCCGCTTGCATGGTGCGGACGGTCTCTACCCAGCGTACCGGGCTGTAGAGCTGGCGTACCAGGGCGTCGCGTATGGCCTCTGCGCTTTGGTGTGCCTCGACATCGACGTTGTGCAGTACCGGTACGAGCGGCGCCTGGATGACGACCGAAGCGATATCGTCTGCAAAGCGTTCGGCGGCGGGCCGCATCAGAGCGCAATGCGAGGGCACCGAGACCGGCAAGGGCAGTGCGCGCTTGGCGCCGGCTTGCTTGGCGAGCTCCATGGCCCGCTGTACGGCAGCCGTGTGGCCCGCGATTACCACTTGACCGGGGGAATTGAAATTGACCGCGCTTACAACATCCCCCTCGGCGGCACGCTCGCAAATGGCGATGATCTGGTCGTCTTCAAGACCGAGGATGGCGGCCATCGCCCCGCTTCCCTCCGGCACCGCGCCCTGCATGTATTGCCCGCGTTTTGCAACCAGGCGCACCGCATCGGCGAACTCAAGTGCGCCCGCGCACACCAGTGCGGTGTATTCGCCGAGACTGTGGCCGGCCATAAGCGCCGGCACAAGCTCGCTGCGGCTTTGCCAGCAACGCCAGGTGGCGACACCGGCGGTCAGCATGGCGGGCTGGGTGCACGCGGTCTGGTTGAGCAATTCCGCCGGGCCCTGCTGTACCCGCTCCCAGAGATCGTAGTCAAGCACCGCCGATGCTTCGGCAAAGGTCTTCTCCACCGCCGGAAATGCTGCCGCGAGCTCTGCCAGCATGCCGACAGACTGGGATCCCTGGCCGGGGAAGACCATGGCGAGGTGCGCTGATTGCGTAGAACGGTTCATTGTTGAAATCCGGGTCAGTACTTGAGCAAAATGGATCCCCAGGTGAAGCCGCCCCCGAACGCTTCCATCAGCAAGGTTTCGCCGCGTTTGATACGCCCGTCACGTACCGCAACATCGAGCGCCAGCGGGACCGAAGCCCCCGAGGTATTACCGTGTTCGTCCACCGTAACCACCACGTGGTCCATGGACATTTTGAGTTTCTTGGCAGTTGCCTGAATGATGCGTATGTTTGCCTGATGCGGGATCAGCCAGTCGATGGCGGACTTATCGAGATTGTTTGCCTCTAGGGTCTCGTCGACGATACGGCCCAGTGTGTTGACCGCAACCTTGAAGACTTCATTGCCCTTCATGGTGACGTATCCCTTGCCATCGTTCAGGCTGTCGTATCCCTGACTGACGCCGCCGGGCACACTCAACAGGTGCTCATAGGCGCCATCGGCGTGCAGGTGTGTTGAGAGGATGCCGGGCTCGTCACTGGCCTCCAGCAGTACCGCGCCCGCGCCGTCGCCAAACAGCACACAGGTGCTGCGATCGTTCCAGTCAAGCACGCGTGACAGCGTTTCGGCGCCGACCACCAGAGCGCATTTTGCGCTTCCGGTGCGCACAAACTTGTCTGCCACGCTTAACGCGTAAACGAAACCGGTACACACGGCCTGGATATCAAAGGCGGCACAACCGTGACGATCCAGCCGTTTCTGCAGCAAACACGCGGTGCTCGGAAAAACGCGGTCGGGGGTGGTGGTGGCAACGATGATCAGGTCGACGTCCTGGGCATCCCGTCCCGCCGCTTCGAGGGCGCGGCGTGCCGCGTGCTCGGCGAGATCCACCGTGTATTGTCCGTCGCGCGCGATATGGCGTTTGCTGATGCCGGTGCGTTCCCGAATCCACTGGTCGGTCGTATCGACCATTTTTTCCAGGTCGTGGTTGGTCAATACCTTGTCAGGAAGGTAACCACCCGTCCCCGTAATGCGTGCGTAGGTCAAACCGCTTGCCTCTCCGCGAGAATCGTCTGTAACTGGGAGCTGATGCGTTCCGGCACCTGTTGCCTGACGACTACCGCGGCAACCTCGATGGCGTTGGCAAAGGCCAGCGCATCCGCGCTGCCGTGACTCTTGATAACCGTTCCGCGTAAACCAAGCAGGCTGGCGCCGTTATAGCGTCGCGGGTCGATCTGCCTGCGAAATGCTTTCAGTACCGGCAGCGCAAACAGCGCCGCGATACGCGTGAACAGGTTTCTGTTGAAGCTCTGCTTGATGAAATGCGAAATCATGCGGGCTACACCTTCGCTGGTCTTAAGCGCGATATTGCCCACAAACCCGTCGCACACCACAACATCGACATTCCCCCCGTAGACGTCGTTCCCTTCAACGAAACCGATGTAGTTCATGGAACCCGATGCCAGCAGTGTGGCAGCCTCCTTGACCGTTTCGTTGCCTTTGATCTCTTCTTCGCCGATGTTGAGAAGCCCGACCCTGGGATTGTGATTGCTATCGACCGCCTTGGCCAGCACGGATCCCATCAGGCCGAACTGAAACAGGTGCTCGGGTGAGCTGTCCACATTGGCACCGAGGTCGAGCATCCAGGTATGTCCGGACATGGTCGGTAAGGATGTGCAGATAGCGGGCCGATCGATGCCGGGCAGCGTTTTCAGGACGTAGCGGGCCGTAGCCATGAGAGCGCCGGTATTACCCGCGCTCACGCACGCCTGCGCGCGACCCTCCTTGACCAGGTTCAGTGCCACGCGCATGGATGAGTCCTTCTTGAACCGCAGTGCGTGGGACGCGGCCTCGTCCATCTCGACCCGTTCTGATGCATGCTGAATCGAGATGCGCTTATTGTCAGCCGCGCGCAGGCGCTGCAGGCCGGCTTCGATGATTTCCCGGTCACCGACCAGCAACAGGTCCAGCTCATCATGTCGGGAAAGCGCGCGCAGGGCCGCTGGCAGGACGACATCCGCGCCGTGGTCGCCGCCCATGACGTCCAGCGCAATGGTAATACGTTCAGTCATGCTATAAAAACACACGCTGCTCCCCCGGATCGGGTGAAGCAGCGTGGATCTAAATGAGTTACCGAGGCAGAAATGCCGCGGCGCAGATCAGTCAAGATCCTTGTCGATGACCTTGCGGCCGCGGTAGTAACCATCGGGGCTGACATGATGACGAAGGTGGGTTTCTCCTGTGGTCTGCTCGACCGAAAGGGTCGGCCCTTTCAGGCTGTCGTGGGAACGACGCATGCCGCGCTTGGAGGGGGTTTTACGGTTCTGCTGAACAGCCATTGACGATATCTCCTGCAACTGTACTCGTCTAAGATTTCAACTTTTTCAATACTGCGAACGGATTTTCTTTTTCCGGTATCTCGGGATTCCGATAACCCGTCTCACAGCCGCCCATGCCGTCTTCGTGGACCGGGATTGCCGGGATAGCCAGCAGCACCTCATCCTCGACGAGTGCGCGGGTTGGTATAGGCTCTCCTGAAACCAGCAAAGGCTCATAACCATCGGGAAGCCGGTCTATTTCCGCTTCGCTCGATACCACGCCCAGGCTGAATTTCAAATCCACCGGGAACCGCAGCCGGTTCAGACAACGCTGACACACCAGGTTCAGCTCACCTTCGACGGTTCCCTTCACTGTCCGGATACGTCTCTCATCGAGGCGGAACTCCAGGCGCACCGCCAGTTCGCCCTCGTTTGAGTGCAGCAACGGCGCCAGGCGCTCGAAGCAGCGCACCGGCAGCTTGCCGCGAAAGGAACGACCGACATCGGCAAGTCCCAGGGGCTCCACGCGCTCCGGCAGACAATCCAGCATAAGCGCGCCATAATACGCGCTATCCAGTCCAGCTGTCAAAGCTAACACGCTGAAAAATCGGGATGTTCAGCAACCGCGCTCGGCTCTGCCCAGAGTTGACAGACGAGCAGGTTTTGCGTAGAAAAACAAGCTCTTTGGTTGAATGTTGGAACAGTCCTCGGGTCCTTGTCAGTGCGGGACGGGACTCTGCGCGGCAGCAACGTCACAGCGGGTGGCCCTTGATCAGAAAAATACTCATTGCGAACCGGGGCGAAATCGCCGTTCGGATCGTTCGCGCCTGCCAGGAAACCGACATAGAGTCGGTGGCGATTTATGCCGATGCCGACCGCCACGCCCTGCACGTCAAAAAAGCCACGGAAGCCTACAATATCGGGGCTGACCCGGTGGCGGGCTATCTGAACGCCCACCGTATCGTGAACCTCGCTGCGGCGACCGGCTGCGACGCGCTGCACCCCGGTTACGGTTTTCTGTCCGAGAACCCGGAACTGGCGCGTATCTGCGAGCGCCGTGGCATCAAGTTCATCGGCCCCGGCGCGGAGGTGATCCGCGGTATGGGTAACAAGATCGAGGCCCGGCGCAGCATGCAGGCGGCGGGGATTCCTGTGGTGCCCGGCAGTGACGCCAACCTCGGCAGCGTCACCGAAGCCGTTGCTCTGGCCACCAATATCGGCTATCCGGTAATGCTGAAGGCAACGTCCGGTGGCGGTGGACGCGGAATCCGGCGCTGTAACAACGAAATCGAATTGCGCCGCAACTACGACCGTGTTCTTTCGGAAGCCAGCAAGGCGTTCGGCAGTGCGGAGATCTTCCTGGAGAAGTGCGTTCCCAACCCGCGCCACATCGAGGTCCAGGTGCTGGCCGATGCGCAAGGCAACGTCGTGCATCTGTTCGAGCGCGACTGTTCCATACAGCGTCGTCACCAGAAGCTGATCGAGATTGCGCCCTCGCCCCAGCTAAGCGACAGCCAGCGAGCCACGATAGGCGATTATGCGGTCAGGGCCGCCCGAGCGGTTGGCTACCAGAACGCCGGGACGGTGGAGTTTCTGATGGACCAGGACGAACAGTTCTATTTCATGGAAATGAACACCCGCCTGCAGGTCGAACATACGGTGACCGAGGCCATCACGGGCATCGATATCGTCCGCGAGCAGATCCGCATCGCCGATGGCCTTCCTTTGTCGTTCGGGCAGGAGGATGTCCGGCGGCGAGGTTTTGCCATGCAGTTCCGTATCAATGCGGAAGACCCGAAGAACGATTTCTTACCCAGCTTTGGCAGAATTACGCGCTATTTCGCGCCGGGTGGTCCGGGGGTCCGGACCGATGCCGCGATCTACACCGGCTATACGATCCCGCCCTATTACGATTCCATGTGTGCAAAAATAACCGTATGGGCGCTGGAGTGGGACGAACTGCTTAACCGCGCCAGACGCGCGCTATTGGACACCGGCGTGTACGGGGTGAAAACGACCATTCCGTATTATCTGGAGGTCCTGAAAGTGCCGGAATTTCGTTCCGGCAGGTTTCATACCGGCTTTGTCGAGGATCATCCGGAGCTGGTCAACTACAAGACCAGTCGTCCGACGCGTGAACTGGCGGCGGTGATCGCAGCGTCTCTGGCCGCCCACGCGGGTTACTGACAGCCGATCGATGTTCCACTGAGGGAAACCGAAAACCCATGCCCAAGGTCCACGTTACCGATGTTATTCTGCGCGACGCCCACCAGTCGCTGATCGCGACCCGCATGCGCACCGAGGACATGTTGCCCATATGCGCAAAGCTAGACCAGATCGGTTACTGGTCGCTGGAGGTCTGGGGTGGCGCGACCTTTGACGCGTGCCTGCGCTACCTCAAGGAAGACCCCTGGGAACGACTGAAACGACTCCGCCAGGCGCTTCCCAATACCCGACTGCAAATGCTGCTGCGCGGACAAAACCTGCTGGGTTATCGCCACTACTCCGATGACGTGGTGAAAGCCTTTGTTGCCAAGTCTGCCGAAGCCGGCATCGATGTATTCCGGATTTTCGATGCCCTGAACGACATCCGCAACCTCGAAACCGCGATTGCCGCGGTCAAGGCAGCGGACAAGCATGCGCAGGGCGCGATCTGCTATACGGTCAGCCCGGTACACGGCATCGCCCAGTTTGTCAGCATGGCAAAGCAGCTTGAGACCATGGGCTGTGACAGCATCGCCATCAAGGACATGGCCGGCCTGCTTACGCCCATGGTGACCGCGGAACTGGTCTCAGAGCTGGTCAGGGCGGTCGCTGTTCCCATCCATGTCCACTCGCACGCAACCGCGGGTATCGCGGAAATGTGCCACCTCAAGGCGATTGAGAACGGTTGCTGTCATATCGATACAGCGATTTCCTCCTTCGCAGGCGGCGCCTCACATCCACCCACCGAGAGCATGGTCGCGGCACTGCGTAACACCGACTACGACACGGGCCTCGACCTGAAGGCGCTGCAGGAGATCGGCTTCTATTTCCGCGAAATCCGCAAGAAGTATCACCAGTTCGAAAGCGATATGACCGGACTGGATACGCGGGTCCAGGTCTACCAGGTTCCCGGCGGCATGATTTCCAATCTGTACACGCAACTGCGCGAACAGGCTGCACTGAACCGTATCGAAGAAGTGCTGCAGGAAATTCCGCGCGTTCGGGAAGATCTCGGTTACCCGCCGCTGGTAACGCCGACCTCACAGATTGTCGGAGCACAGGCAGTTCTGAATGTGCTGACCGGAGACCGCTACAAGACCATCAGCAACGAAGTAAAGCTCTACCTGCAGGGCCGCTACGGACGCGCTCCGGGTTCCGTTAACGGGATCGTCAGGCAGCAGGCCATCGGCAATGAAGACGTGATCGATGTCCGCCCGGCCGACCTGCTCAAAGCCGAGATGGACAATTTGCGACAGGAAATCGGGGAGCTGGCAAAAAGCGAAGAGGACGTGCTCAGCTATGCCATGTTCCCAGAGCTGGGCCGCGACTTTCTGGACAAACGCAACACGGGTACGTTGACCCCGGAGCCGCTGGAGCCGGTCCCGAGCCCCGGGGAACGCTGCGCCAAACCGTCCGAATTCAATGTTGCCCTGCACGGCGAGACCTATCATATCCAGATCACCGGCACCGGCCATCACACCCAGCAGAACAGGCCGTTCTACATGACGGTTGACGGCGTTCCTGAAGAGGTCCTGGTCGAGACACTCTCGGAACTGGAAGAAACCCAGGAGGGCACTGTCGCGACCCCGGTCAAAGGCAGCAAGCGGCCGCGGGCGACCGGTCCCGGCGACGTCACCGCATCGATGCCGGGCACCGTTATAGAGGTACTGGTGGAGGTCGGCCAGTCCGTGCAGGCAGGTGACCCGGTGCTGGTCACCGAGGCGATGAAAATGGAGACCGAGATCCAGGCCCCCATCGCCGGTACTGTCAAAGCGATACACGTCGCGAAGGGAGACAGCGTCAACCCCGACGAGACCCTGATCGAGATTACTGCCTGATTTTCATAGCGATTCCTAATTTATCGCCGTTTAAAGATTCAACCTGCTGCGCCGATCCCTGTCTTATGGAGTGACGCGCCGACCGGTTTGCCCGTTTCCCGCCGCAGGCAACTCTCCTTTACAAATAACGAATTAACGCGAGCGGCTTGTTCGGCAGCCCAATCCGGACAGAGCAGCGCGACGCTCAAGGGTGTTTCCATGGTCGCAAACAGCCACAACGTTCTGCTTATCGAACCCTCGGCGACGCAACGCTATGTGCTGGAGCAAACTCTGCGGGCTGCGGGCCACAGTGTTGCGATCGCCGAGACGCTCGAAGTCGCTGTAGGGCTACTGGCGAACGCCGGCCAGCCAGGCTTTGTAACCGAAGCCGTAGTGCTCGACTGGCCGGCGCAGACGCTGCCTGCGGCGAGCGATCTGTTGCTACTGCTCGGCAGTGAAGTGTGTTGCCACATTCCGGTCCTGGTGCTGTGTCCGGAGCCGGACATCGCACTCAATAACTGGTGCTCGGAACGCTCAAACAGGACTGTGCTGGAATGGCGCAACCGAAGCCGCGTCGGTGCAACACTCGAAACCCTGATCGCCGTGAGCAGCCTGCCTTCGCTGGCGCAAGCCGTGATTGCTCCCGAACCGGATTCGATCCGGGTCCTGCTGGTCGACGATTCGCCCAGCGTGCGCTCCCATTACCGGAAACTGCTTATCGGGCACGGCTACCTGGTGGAAGTTGCTGCCAGCGTCGCCGATGGTTTCCGCAAGGCTCAACAGGAGCATTTCGATATCGCCATCGTCGACTACTTTATGCCCGACGGCAACGGCGACGTGCTGTGCCGGCGCCTGCACAATGACCCTGGCACCCGCGACATCAGCGTGGCCATGTTCACGGGCAGCTATGTCGAGAAGGTCATCAAGGATGCCCTGGATGCGGGCGCCACGGAATGCATGTTCAAGAATGAGGTCGATGCCCTGTTCCTGACGCGGGTAGCGGCCATGAGCCGCTCCATCCGCAGCAGGAGTTTCATCGAGGCCGAGCGCCAGCGCCTGCAGAGCATACTGCATTCGGTGGGTGACGGAGTGTACGGCGTGGACTCGCGTGGCTTGGTCTGTTTCGTCAATCCTGCCGCGCTACGCATCCTCGGTTACAAGCACGAGCGTGAGGTTCTCGGCCGCAGCCCCGTAGAGTGTTTCCACGGTACCGATGCGGACGGACAGCCTGTTGCGCGCCGGGCCTGTCGATTGCAGCGTGCCTACGGCCGGTCCGCTATTCTGCGCGGGTGGGAGACGGTTTTCAGCAACTGCATCGGTGTGCAGGTACCGGTCGAGTGTACCGTCTACCCGATGTATCTGGATGGTGGGCTGGAAGGCTCGGTGGTGGCATTTCGGGATATCTCGGAACGCAAGAGTTTCGAGGAGAAACTGCGCTGGCAGGCGAGCCACGATCCGCTCACGGAATTGTTCAATCGCCGCTATTTCGAAGACGCGCTGGATAAGGAATTCGAACGTTTGACGCGCAGCAGTGAGATCAGCGCGCTGCTGTATATCGATCTGGACCGGTTCAAATACATCAATGACACGGCGAGCCACGATGCCGGTGACCGACTGCTGGTGCATGTCGGTGAACGGCTGCGGGCGCGTTTGCGCAGCACCGACACCCTCGCCCGTCTCGGCGGCGACGAGTTTGTGGTGCTGCTTCGCAATGTCGACAACAGCTTCCTGCACAGCGTGGCCGATGCGTTCCGCGCCACGGTGGGCCAGGTCTGTTTCCATTACGAGGGCAAGTCCTACAGCGTCCAGGGCAGCGTGGGTGTCGCCACATTCGACGGCAGCTGTGCATCGCCTGGCGACATCCTGGCGCGCGCTGACATGGCCTGCCACGTCGCCAAGACGGCGGGCGGTAACCAGGTACACCTGTATGTAGAGGCCAACGATTACCGTTCAGAGATGGGCGCCGATCTGGGCTGGTCAGCAAGACTTAGAGAGGCCATTGACCAGGATCTGTTCGAGCTTCATTTCCATCCCATCGTCCCCATAGCGGCGATCGATATGGAAAATCTGCCCGACGAGTCCGGGGTTATCTGGAGCCAGATCGCCAGCGATCCTGCGAAAGTAAAAATATGCTTTGAGGTGCTGCTGAGACTGCGTGCTCCGGACAGTTCGCTGATCATGCCCGGCGCATTCCTGCCCAGCGCCGAGCGCTTCCATCTCATGCCGGAAATCGACCTCTGGGTTTTGCACCGGGCAATCAGGGCGCTGGGGGCATTTCAAAGAGTCTGGAAAGCGGTCGTGTTCGCCATCAACCTCGCCGGCCAGACCCTCATCAAGCCCGATCTGGTTGGGCGCATTCGCGCTCTGCTGGCGCAATACGAGGTCGCCCCGGGGAGCATTGCATTCGAGATTACGGAAACATCGGCGATTGCGAATCTGCCTGCCGCCCAGCGCGTCATCAACGAGCTGGCAGCGCTTGGCTGTCAGTTTTCGCTGGACGATTTCGGTACCGGTTTCAGTTCCTTCGCTCACCTCAAACATCTGAACGTGGACTGCGTAAAGATCGACGGTCTGTTTGTGCGCGGTATGACCAAGGATCCCACTGACCACGCAATGGTGATCTCGATGAACGACATCGCCCACTTCCTCGGTCAGACGACCGTGGCCGAATACGTGGAGAGCGGCGAAATCCTGAAATTGCTGTCTGAATGCGGTGTCGATCAGGTGCAGGGGTTCTTTATCGCCCGGCCCATCCCGGAACAGCTCGCCTGCCCTGGCGAGCCGGTCGGCGACACGCTGCTGCTAGACACCGAGGAGTTCGAGTAGAGCCCGAAAACGGGCCGTACGGGGACATAGAACGGCTGCCGCGTCCGGACCATGGGTCCTGACGTTGACCTGGGTCAACGCGGCAGGCGCCGAAACCGATTATAAAGGGAAATTATGCCTTGGGAGGTTCAACATGCTGGAAAAGCCCGTGAAAGAGATCAGCGACCAACCAGACGTGGCGAAAACCGCCAAGTCCGCTCACAAGAACCCGAAGAATTTGAGTAAACATGACATCTTCAAGAAGGGCACTTACCCTTACAGCCAGAAGATGTCGCGTGCCGAATACGAAGAAAAAAAGGCGCAGCTGCAGATCGAGTTGCTCAAGATGCAGAACTGGGTCAAGGAAAGCGGGCAACGCCTCCTGTTTCTTTTCGAGGGCCGAGACGCGGCCGGCAAGGGCGGTACCATCAAGCGTTTCATGGAACACCTGAACCCGCGCGGTGCCAGCGTGGTGGCACTGGAAAAACCCTCGGATGCCGAGCGGGGACAGTGGTATTTCCAGCGCTACATACAACATTTGCCGACCGCCGGCGAAATCGTCATGTTCGACCGGTCCTGGTACAACCGTGCCGGTGTCGAGAGAGTGATGAAGTTCTGCACTTCCGCCGAATACCTGGAGTTCATGCGGCAGGCCCCCGAGCTCGAGCGCATGCTGGTACGCAGCGGCATACGGCTGTTCAAATTCTGGTTTTCCGTGAGCCGTCAGGAGCAGTTCCGCCGTTTCCAGGCGCGCCGCAAGGATCCGCTCAAACAGTGGAAACTGAGTCCCATCGATATGGCTTCGCTGGACAAATGGGAGGATTACACCGAAGCAAAAGAGGCGATGTTCTTTTACACCGACACCGCAGATGCGCCCTGGACGGTGATCAAATCGGACGACAAGAAAAGGGCTCGCATCAACGCCATGCGCTATGTCCTGAGCCAGGTGCCCTACCCCAACAAGAACCCTGACATCAACCTGGTTCCCGATCCCCTGATCGTCGGTTCGGCGGCGGTGATTTATGAAGAAGGTGAGCATGTCCTGACCTCTGAGGACCAGGTATCATCGGGCGACGACAAGTAGCTTTGAGGGGAGGATGGAAACGTTATGACAAAAATGCAATCCACGCGCGCGCAGAAAGTGGTAGAGCACTTCAAGCAGGTGCTGAGTCCGTCGGGCCGCAAGGCGGTTACTGAAACCCACTTCGAGGAGCTGTCCCTGATGGTCGAGTCTGCCATCGAGGCCGCGGTTCTGGAGGAAGTGGCCGGCTACGCAAACCGGCTTGAGGCGCTCATAGCCGAAATGAAGCACGACGCGGCCATCTTCGACGAAACCTCAACCATCGCCAAACAGCGCGCGCAACGGTAAAGGCCTATCTTTGGCCGCGACCGCGTGACACTAGGTCGCTGCTGTAATTGCCCCCAGTCCACCCAGATAGGGCCGCAGCACGACCGGGATCTCGATCGAGCCGTCGGCCTGCTGGTAGTTCTCCAGCACCGCCACCAGGGTGCGTCCAACCGCCAGACCGGAGCCGTTCAGGGTATGCACCAGCTCGGGTTTGCCGCTGGTACCACTGCGGTAGCGCGCCTGCATGCGCCGCGCCTGGAAATCCTCAAAATTGCTGCACGATGAGATTTCCCGGTAGGTCTGCTGAGCGGGAAGCCATACTTCCAGATCGTAGGTCTTTGCCGCCGAAAAACCGAGATCCCCGCTACACAGGGATACCACACGATACGGTAGACCGAGGCGCTGCAGAATGGTCTCCGCATGCCCGGTCAGCTCCTCAAGCGCCTGGTAGGAATCCTCCGGCCTGACGATCTGGACCAGTTCGACTTTTTCGAACTGATGCTGGCGGATCAGGCCGCGCGTATCCTTGCCGTAGGAGCCGGCCTCGGATCTGAAGCACGGTGTATGGGCAGTCATGCGCAACGGTATGCGTTCGGCGTCTATGATGTCGCCGCGCACCAGGTTGGTCACCGGTACCTCGGCGGTGGGGATCAGGTAAAAGCGGTCCTCACCCCGGGTTGCGAACAGCTCGGCTTCGAACTTCGGCAATTGCCCGGTACCGCGCAGACTGTCGGCGTTCACCAGGTACGGGACGTAACACTCCTGGTAACCGTGTTCCAGCGTATGTGTATCCAGCATGAACTGGATCAGCGCGCGATGCAGCCGCGCCAGCGGTCCGCGCAGCACGGCAAAACGCGTGCCCGATATCTTCACCGCCGAACCGAACTCCATGCCACCGAGCGCCTCGCCGAGGTCCACATGGTCGCGCGGCTCGAACTCAAAGCGGGTCGGCTCGCCCCAGCGCCGCTCTTCGCGGTTCTGGGTCTCATCCCGTCCGTCGGGCACCGATGGGTGCGGAATGTTCGGGATGCCCATCAGGATTTCATCGAGCTGCTGCTGGACCGCGTCGAGCTCCTGCTTGGCGCCATCGAGTTGCTGCCCCAGCCCGGCCACCTGTTCCAGCAGGGGCTGGATATCCTGCCCTGATGCCTTGGCCTGGCCGATGGATTTGGCACTGCGGTTTCTCTCGGCCTGTAACTCCTCGGTGCGGACCTGGAGTTCCTTGCGCTTCGTTTCCAGCCCCTGGATGGATGTCGTATCCAGCTCAAAGCCGCGTCTGCGCAGCTGAGCGGCAACCTCCCCTAGTTGGTTTCTGAGTAATTTCGGGTCCAGCATCAGTGTTGCCCAGTTGTCTATGCGTTGTTCATTTCAGCCTGCCAGCGCACGATATGGCCGCTTTCGAGCAGGTCCGACAGATGTTCCAGTATGCCCGCCACCTTCTCGGGTCGGTCAAAAAATTCGACCGTCACCGGCAGATCCAGAGACAGGTCCAGCAGTGAGCCGGTATGCATCACCCCGCTGCCACCAAAGCCGGACACGGCGCGAAACACGCTCACACCGCGGACTCGTTCTTCGTCGTGCAGGCGCTTCAGCAATGGCGCCAGGGTCCTGTCTGCTTCGGTCAGGTAGACTCGCACAAAGGTGACACGCTCCCATTTCATAACTGCCTCGCTATGGCAACTCCCAGGGCCGCTGCGCCGATGCACAGCACTACACTCAGTACCGCGTTGCTTGCGGCCCGCATAAGCTGTCCGCTTTCCATCAGGTTAAGGGTCTCAATCGAAAACGTGGAAAACGTCGTGAATGCGCCCAGCAAGCCGATCAGCAGGAACGCGCGCAGGGCGCCGCCTGCCAGCATGCGTTCCAGCAGCCATATGTACAGAAAGCCCATGACCAGGCTGCCGGCGACGTTGACCAGCAGCGTTCCGTAGGGAAACGCGCTCCCCGTCAATGCATAAGTGGCG
Organism: Gammaproteobacteria bacterium; assembly: GCA_020347685.1. Lineage (GTDB taxonomy): Bacteria > Pseudomonadota > Gammaproteobacteria > DSM-19610 > DSM-19610 > Thiogranum. The sequence continues at coordinate 2,067,851 of CP070738.1, forward strand.
TTCGATACCCAGTAGCGCAGCAAGGCCCCTAGCGCCCCGCCCCCGGCAATCGCGAGCAGCTGATTCATGGCGGCCAATGGTACCGAAAGCCCGGCGCATACGCATTTATTTGTCGGACTTCTGCGCGCGCTTGTCGAGCTCTCGCAGGTGTTGAAGCTTTTCGCGGATGCGGATTTCCAGACCCCGCTCCACGGGCTGATAGTAGTGCACGCCCTCCAGCTCCTCGGGCAGGTAGTTTTCACCGGCCGCATAGGCTTCGGGTTCATCGTGCGCGTAACGGTAGCGCTTGCCGTAGCCGAGTTCCTTCATCAACCGGGTGGGTGCGTTCCTGAGGTGCACCGGCACCTCCAGTGAGCCGTGGCTGCTGGCGTCGCGCCGCGCCGCGCCGAACGCCGTGTACACGGCATTGCTCTTGGGCGCGCACGCCATGTACACGACTGCCTGGGCAATCGCCAGTTCGCCTTCGGGGCTGCCCAGGCGCTCCTGTACATCCCAGGCGTTCAGCGCCAGTGTCAAGGCGCGCGGATCGGCGTTGCCGATGTCTTCCGACGCCATACGCACCACCCGGCGCGCGATATACAGCGCATCGCAGCCCCCGTCCAGCATACGCGCCAGCCAGTACAGTGCTGCATCGGGCGAGGAACCGCGCACCGACTTGTGCAGCGCCGATATCTGGTCGTAGAACGCCTCCCCGCCCTTGTCGAAACGGCGCACGCCCCCGCTGATGACCTCGGCGACGGTATCGGCGTTTACGTTTTGTCCGGCGTCGGCCAGGTCAAAGGCAATTTCCAGCAGACTCAATGCGCGGCGCGCATCACCGTCAGCCGCCTTTGCAATGGTCTCGAGCTCGGCGTGCTCGATACCGATGCCGAGTGCCGCCAGCCCGCGTTCCGCGTCGCGCAGTGCCTGTTCCAGGACCGCGACCAGTTCCTCCTCGCTGAGCCGCTTGAGCACGTAGGTGCGCGCGCGCGACAGCAGCGCGTTGTTCAATTCGAAGGAAGGGTTTTCGGTAGTGGCACCGACAAACACCACGGTGCCGTTTTCCACGAAGGGCAGAAACGCGTCCTGCTGCGCCTTGTTGAAGCGGTGCACTTCGTCCACGAACAGCAGCGTGCCGCGGCCCTCGACCTGCTGGCGCTGCTGCGCCAGCTCCACGGCGTGGCGTACGTCCTTGACCCCCGCCAGCACCGCGGACAAGGGCACGAATTCCGCCCCGGAGGTGTCCGCCAGCAGGTGCGCCAGGGTGGTCTTGCCGGTTCCGGGCGGCCCCCAGAACACCATGGAGTGGAGCTGGCCCCTTTCGACCGCCTGGCGCAGCGGTTTGCCGCGGCCCAGCAGATGCGGCTGGCCGATGAATTCGTCCAGGTTACGTGGCCGCATGCGGTCTGCCAGCGGGCGGAACTCGGGGCGCGGCGGCGCCGCTGTCATGGTGTGTCGCCGATAATATCGGTACCCGGCGGCAGCTGGATCCGGAAACGGCCCGGATCGATGGCCTGATTGCGCGTGATGTCGGAAAAACGGATGCGGGTATGGTTACCGAAGCCGTCGCGGACTTCGATGATGGCAAGCTGTCCACCCTCGAAGGCGATCTGCACCTCCTCTACCGCGGCATCCTCCTGTTTCGGGTCCAGCCGGTACCAGGTCTTGCCATCGCGGCTACCGGTTTCAGCCCAGCGCATCACCGCTTCCAGTGGTCTGAATCCGCTCAGCAACATGGCGGGGGTGCTGCTCAGTGCCTCGTCCACTGGCTCTACCGTCGCCTGTTCCAGGTCTTCATCGTAGGTCCACAGCCGCTCACCGTCGGCAACAATGAGCTGCCGGTAGGGTGTCTCGTAATCCCAGCGGAAACGTCCCGGTCGTTGAATCCATACCCTGCCCTGCGCGTCCTGCACCAGCTCGCCGTTGCTGTCCGTAACCGTCTGGGAAAAGCTGGACTGGAAGGTATCGAGACCGGAGAAATAATCGGCGATCAGGTCGGCGGCAGAACTGGTGTGTGTGCAGAGGCTCAGCACCAGCAGAGCAATACCCGCGTACCAGGGTTTCTTCATCAGGGGCCTGCGCTCTTGTAGCAGCATTAGAGTTCGGGTGGCGGCGGCGCCAGCACCTCACGATTGCCGTTGGACTGCTGCGGGCCGACGATTCCGGCCGTTTCCATCTGCTCGATCATGCGGGCGGCCCGATTGTAGCCGATCTTCAGGCGTCGCTGTACGCCGGAAATCGATGCGCGCCGGGTTTCGGTGACAATGCGCACGGCATCGTCATACAGCGGATCGGCCTCCGGGTCCTCGGCGCCGGACTGCCCGCTGCTACCGGGCAGGAAATCCGTGGTGGTCTGCAGAATACCCTCGATATAGTCCGGCTCGCCGCGCCCCTTGAGGTGATCCACAACGCGGTGCACCTCCGCATCGTCCACGTAGGCCCCGTGCACCCGGGTCGGCACCCCCGTGCCGGGTGCCAGGTACAGCATGTCGCCGTGACCGAGCAGCTGATCGGCGCCGCCCTGGTCCAGGATGGTTCTCGAATCGACTTTGGCCGAAACCTGGAAGGCGATACGGGTCGGAATATTCGCCTTGATGAGGCCGGTTATAACATCGACCGACGGACGCTGTGTCGCGAGGATCAGGTGGATACCGGCAGCGCGCGCTTTCTGCGCCAGGCGTGCGATCAGTTCCTCGACCTTCTTGCCCACCACCATCATGAGGTCGGCGAGCTCGTCGATGATGACCACGATGAACGGCAACGGCTCGAGATCGGGCGGCTCCGGCTCCTCTTCCAGCAGTTCGTCCGGTTTGAACAACGGATCCGGTATCGGCTCACCGGCATCGATGGCTTCCTGCACCTTGCGGTTATAGCCACCGATGTTGCGTACCCCGAGCGCCGCCATCAGCTGGTAGCGGCGTTCCATCTCACCGACGCACCAGCGCAGCGCGTTGGCCGCCTCCTTCATGTCGGTGACCACCGGGGTCAGCAGATGCGGTATGCCTTCGTACACCGAGAGTTCCAGCATCTTCGGGTCGATCATGATAAGCCGCACGTCGCCGGGCAGCGACTTGTAGAGCAGGCTGAGTATCATGGCGTTGACCGCAACCGATTTGCCCGAACCGGTGGTGCCGGCAACCAGCAGGTGCGGCATGCGCGCCAGGTCCACCACCACCGGTTGGCCGCCGATGTCCTTGCCCAGGGCGAGTGTCAACGGTGAGCCGGCCTCGTCGTAGTCTGACGATTCGAGGATTTCGCTGAGCGCCACGATTTCGCGGCTCTCGTTGGGGATTTCCAGGCCGATCACCGATTTGCCCGGGATGACCTCGACGACCCGCACGCTGATCGCTGACAAAGCACGCGCCAGGTCTTTGGCCAGGTTGCTGATCTGGCTGACCTTGACGCCCGCGCCCGGCTGCAGTTCGAAGCGCGTGATGACAGGGCCCGGCTGCACCGCAACCACCTCGACTTCGATACCGAAATCCAGCAGTTTCATTTCGACCAGCCGCGACATGGCTTCCAGTGCTGATTCCGAATAGCCTTCGCTGTACTCGCGCGCTTCGTCCAGCAACGACAGCGGCGGCAGTTCGGTGTTGGGCGGGGCATCAAACAGCTTTACCTGGCGTTCCCGCTCAACCCGCTCGCTGGTTTCCACCTTCTTGATCACCGGTTCGATGCGCACCGGTTTGCGTTTGAAGACTTTCTGCTTTTCTTTTTTCTCCGCCACCTGTTCCTCGCGCTGGCGCCGCGCCCGGTAGCTGTCGAAACTGGTCTTCAGTTCCAGGAAACGTTCCGTCAGCCAGTCCATTGCCAGCAGTGTCATCTTGCCGGTCCAGTCCATGACACTGAGCCAGGAAAGTCCGGTAAACAGGGTCACGCCGGTCAGAAACAGCGCCAGCAGAAACAGCGTTGCCCCCATGAAACTGAACAGCGCGGCCAGCTGTTCTCCGACCAGGTTGCCAAATACGCCACCCGCGTCCAGCGGCAGGTCACCCGGAGCTACGCCGAAATGCAGGGTCGCCAGCCCGCAGCCCGAGGCCACCGTCAGCAGGAAGCCGGCCCAGCGCACGGCCAGCACATGCAGGTCGATCTTGCCGCTGGGCGTGGTGCGTCCGCGGAACACCAGCCAGCCACTAAAACCGACCATCAAGGGAAACAGGTAGGCGAGATACCCGAACAGATACAGGAACACATCCGCGAACCAGGCGCCCACCACGCCGCCGTAGTTGTGGATGGCGTGGGCCGGTCCCCGGTGCGACCAGCCCGGATCCTGCGCGTGGTAACTGGACAGTGACAGCAACAGATAGGCGGCCAGCGCCGACAGCACGAACAGCGTGCCTTCGCGCAGACCCTTGGTGACATGCGGATGGATGGTCTGATTGTCCGCCTTTTTTCTACGCGCTTGAGCCAAGATGAGGAATTTAACTAACTATGTTGCTTAAATAATTAATAGTACGAGTATTTTAAGTTGAGCTTTCGCTCGATAGCAAGGCCGGGTGACAAATCTCCCCGCCCCGCACGTTAAGCCCGCGCTGCAACTGGGTATTTGCTTCCAGGCCACCGTCCGCCAGCGCCAGCACATAGGGGATCAGCGCGGCAGAAAGCGCCTGGGAGGCGGTGCGCGGGACCGCCCCGGGCATGTTGGTAACCGCCAAATGTACCACACCGTCGATGAGGTAGGTCGGTGACTGGTAAGTCGTGGGTCGGGTTGTCTCGATGCAGCCACCCTGGTCGACCGAGATATCCACAACGACGCTGCCGGGCTGCATCATACCAACCTGCCGCGCGGTTACCAGACGGGGTGCCCGCGCCCCGGGAATCAGCACCGCGCCGATCACCAGGTCGGCTTCGACCACAGCGCTTTCCAGGCTGTCGGGATAGGGGTGCAGCGCGGTCACGTTGGCGCCCAGTTCGCGCATCGCATCCAGCCTGCTGCGCTTGCGGTCAAACACGGTCACCTGGGCCCCCATGGCAGCGGCCAGACGCGCCGCGTTGCCACCGGCGCAACCGGCACCGATAACCGTGACCCGACCGCGCTCCGCGGCAGCCAGTCCGCCCAGCAACAACCCCTTGCCGCCTTGCGGGTGGTGCAGCAGGTTGGCGCCAATCTGCACGGAAAGCCGGCCGGCGATATCACTCATCGGTGCCAGCAGAGGCAGGTCCCCCGAATCTTCCTGGACGGTTTCGAATGCGATCGCGGTCAAACCCAGGTCGCACAGCCTCTCGGTCAGTTGCGGGTTCGCCGCCAGATGCAGGTAGCTGAAAAGAAGATGCTCGCCGTGCAGATAGCGCAAGTCCCCGTCCACGGGTTCCTTCACCTTGACGATGAGTTCTGCGCTTCCGTACAGGCTGGCCGCATCGGCTGTCAGGGTAGCGCCGGCGGCGCTGAAATCCGCGTCGCTGTAACCGCTCTGCACGCCCGCGCCGGATTCGACAAACACCTGGTGTCCCGCCGCACTCAGTTCCGAGCACGCGGCCGGGATCAGCCCCACCCGCCCTTCCATCGGCTTTAGTTCGCGCGGAACTCCGATGCGCATCGCTACTCCTTTACCGGTTGTGGGACATTCCGTACCATTAGCCGCTCGTCAAAATCCGCGCTCACCAACAGCGTACCTGTCGGCTGTTGACGGATTTTACAACGTCATCACAGCTTTGTTCGGAGTCATTATACATGAGCGAAACCAAGCTCTGTCGCATTCTCATCCTGGGCTCGGGTCCCGCCGGCTACACCGCCGCCGTTTACGCAGCGCGGGCGAACCTGGATCCGGTGCTGGTTACCGGTATGGAACAGGGTGGCCAGTTGATGACAACAACAGACGTGGAAAACTGGCCGGGCGGTGCGGAAGGGCTGCAGGGGCCGGGGCTGATGGAAGATATGCGTGCCCACGCCGAACGTTTCAATACCGAAATCATTTTCGATCACATCAACAAGGTCGATCTCAGCCAGCGGCCCATGTGGCTGCAGGGCGATTCCTCGGCCTATACCTGTGATGCCCTGATCATTTGCACCGGCGCTTCCGCACAGTACCTCGGCCTTCCCTCCGAAGAAGCCTTCAAGGGCAAGGGCGTTTCGGCCTGTGCAACCTGTGATGGCTTTTTTTACCGCGAAAAACCGGTGGCAGTCATCGGCGGTGGCAATACCGCCGTTGAGGAAGCGCTCTACCTTTCCAACATTGCGTCGCACGTAACCGTTGTGCATCGTCGCGACGAGCTGCGCGCCGAAAAAATACTGCAGGGGCGGCTGTTCGAGCGCGAAAAGGCAGGCAAGGTTTCCATCGCCTGGGACCACGTGCTGGACGAGGTTCTGGGTGATCAGACCGGGGTCACGGGCCTGCGTATCAAAAACGTCAAGGACGGCAGCACCCGCGACCTGACGGCAGACGGCGTGTTCATCGCCATCGGCCACAAGCCGAATACCGAATTATTCAAGGGGCAACTGGACATGCACCAGAATGGCTATATCAAGGTCAAGAGCGGCGTCGCCGGCGATGCCACGGCCTGCAGTGTGGCGGGGGTTTTCGCGGCCGGAGACGTTGCCGACCACATATACCGCCAGGCAGTGACTTCGGCCGGTTCGGGCTGCATGGCGGCCCTGGATGCCGAACGTTACCTGGATGCGCTGGAACGCGAGGGCTAGCCGCCCGGTCTCAGCGGGGCACGCCTGGCTGGCAGTCGCTGCTTATTCCGAGTGCTAGTTGACGATCTGTTCGTAGACGAAGCCGTGCAGGGCGAAGATGTCCTGCTGGTCGGTCAGTTCGAACTCCAGTCCGTGCGAGTAGTCGTCCGACCCGCTTTCATCTTCCAGGTGCACGTTGCGCAGCAACGCCGGTATTTTCAGCAGCTTTTCGCTCTTGCCGACCTTTACCAGGCAGTTCAGCTCGAGCCGGTCGCCCACATCGCCAAGCGCCTCGCCGGCAATGACCTGGGCGCCGGATGTGCTGATATCGACCACGGTGACCGGCTGAGGTTTCTCGGACTGGTACTCCGGGTTGCTGTTCTTTGCCGATGCGAACAACTTTACCCGCACCCGCTGTGCCTTGCGCACCGTGATCTGTTCCATTTCCTCGGGATAGGACAGATGCAGGTAGGGATAAGGAACGGCACAGCTGCGCAGCACGGTGGTGGCAAAACCGACGATCCGGTTACCGATCATCACGCGCGCCACGAAGGGCTGCCCCTCCCGGATGATCATCACCTTGTCCTTGACTCGCGGCGTGGTGACCAGCAGGCTGTGCCCGGGTAGATAACCGATCACTTTCACTTGTACGCGCCGGCTGCGCTCGCCACCATCGCGTGGCTGGAGTTGCAGTGGCTCGCCCACGTGGAGTTTCAGATCGGAATGGGTCATGGGCACCATTGTATAGCAAAACGTATTGATTCCCATACAAATAAATACCCCTCGCCGGGGCGGACCGGGAATCATTTCTGCCTGCCGCCGGCTTGGTTAAAATAGCGGCATGGAACTGAAGATCCTCACGGCCATTGCAGATGTCGAGGCCGGACAGTGGAACGCGCTGGCGGGTACCGGCAACCCGTTTCTGCGCCATGAGTTCCTCGCCGCCCTGGAACGCAATGGCTGTGTCGGCGAACAACACGGCTGGATTCCCCGCCATCTGGCCGCGATCGGCGAACGCGGGCAGCTGCTCGGTGCGGTACCGCTCTATCTCAAGGACAATTCCTATGGCGAATTCGTGTTCGACTGGGCATGGGCGGACGCCTACCAGCGGAATGGCCTGTCCTATTACCCGAAAGCCGTGGTCGCGGTCCCCTACACGCCCGCAACCGGCCCCCGGCTGCTGATTGCCGAAAACGCCGATCGCCAGTTCCTGTCGGCACAGCTCATCCAGCTGGCGCAGGAATGGTCCAGAGCCGAGCGGCTCTCGTCCCTGCACTGGCTGTTTACCGATCCGCTCGACACACAGACGCTGGAGCAGTCGGGCCTTATGCTGAGGCTGGGCTGTCAGTTCCACTGGCGCAACCAGGGTTACCGGGACTTTGACGATTACCTGGACAGTTTCAGCTCGCGAAAACGGAAGAAGGTGCGCCGCGAACGGCGCTACGTGAGTGAACAGGATATCGAGTTGCGCGTGGTGCACGGGCACCAGGCCAGCGATGAGCAATTGCAGGTCATGTCCGATTTCTACCGCACGACTTTCGAGAAGAAGTGGGGTTACCCTACTTTGAATCTGGCCTTCTTCCGTGACCTTGCCGCGAACATGGGAGACCAGCTGGTGTTTTTTATCGCCTACAAGCAGCAAACGATCGTTGCCGGCGCCATTTGCCTGCGCAGCGCCGATACCCTGTACGGGCGACACTGGGGCTGCTACCAGGACTACCACAGCCTGCATTTCGAGGCCTGCTATTACCAGGGCATCGACTATTGCATCAGCCACGGGCTGAAGACTTTTGAACCCGGTGCACAGGGCGAGCACAAAATCAGCCGCGGTTTTCTGCCCACTCCGACCTGGTCGGCACACTGGATTGCACACCAGGGCTTCCGGGAGATCATTGGTCGTTTCCTGCAACAGGAAACCGGTGCCATGCGCGACTATATGGAGGATTTATCCGGGCAGTCACCGTTCAAGGAGAACCAGGCGGCATGAGCGCCGAGGGCCCGTTCTGGATTCATCCCAGCGATACCAGTCTGGCTTTCCCCGATGTCAGCCTGGCGTTGCGCGAGCCCGATGGCCTGCTGGCGGTCGGTGGCGACCTGGCCCCGGACAGAATCCTGGCCGGCTATCGCAAGGGTATCTTTCCCTGGTACGGTGACGATCAGCCAATCCTGTGGTGGTCACCGGACCCGCGCACAGTGCTATTCCCGGCGCGTTTCAAAGTTTCCCGAAGCCTGCGCAAAACCCTGCGCAAGGGACGATTCCGGGTCACCATGGACCGCGCTTTCGAAGACGTCATCCGTGCCTGTGCCGCGCCACGGCGTGCCGGCACCGGCACCTGGATCACCCGTGAAATGGCGGCGGCGTACACCGCTCTGCACCACAGCGGGTATGCGCACTCCGTGGAATGCTGGCTCGATGACCAGCTGGCGGGCGGGATCTACGGTGTGGCGATCGGCAAGATTTTTTTCGGGGAATCCATGTTCAGTCGCGCAACGGACGCGTCGAAAGTGGCATTCGCGGTCCTGACAAGACAGTTGCGCGCCTGGGGCTTCGCGCTGATTGATTGCCAGGTTCATTCGCCACACCTTGCCAGCCTTGGCGCCGAGCAGATTTCGCGCCGGGAATTCATCAACTACCTGGATGCCTGGTGCCCGGTGGCGCATGACAACCCTGCGTGGCGGCTGCAGCCTGCGCTGGCCAGCGGGCCCTGGTAAGGGTTACTGTCATGCACGACGACAACCCGTTACGCGAACAGGAGCTGCGGTTTTTTGCCACGGCACCGAGGGATTGTTCCTATCTCGCGGATCGCAGCGCAATTTCGGTGTTCGCCGACCCCGACGCACGGCTGTCTACCGCCGTGTACCAGCAGCTTGCCGGCTTCGGCTTCCGCCGCAGCGGCAACGATCTTTATGTGCCGGCCTGTCCGGGCTGCTCGGAATGCATCCCGGTCCGAATACCGGTGAAGCAGTTCAAACGCAGCCGCAATCAGCAGAAAATCTGGAACCGCAACCTCGACCTCGAATTTACTGTGCTTCCCGCTCAGTACCGCGATGAGCACTTCGAGCTGTATGCGCGCTATCTCAGCCGCCGGCACCCCGGCGGCGGGATGGATCAGCCCACACCCGACGATTACATGAACTTCCTGACCAGTAACTGGTGTGAAACGCTGTTCCTTGAATTCCGGCTCGCAGATACGCCGGTTGCCGTTGCAGTCACCGATCGCCTGGGCAATGCGCTGTCGGCTGTGTACACCTTCTTCGATCCGGCGCTGTCCCGGCGCAGCCTGGGGACTTACTCGGTGCTGCGCCAGATCCAGCTTGGGCGTGAACTTGCCTGTGACTGGCACTACCTGGGTTACTGGATCCCCGGCTGCGGGAAGATGGACTACAAGAACCGTTTCCGGCCGCTGCAGGCGTATCAGAATGGCAACTGGATCTCGCTGGGCACCCGCCCCGCCGGCGAGTCGTAATCCGACCGGAGCTGATTGAGGGTCAAGCGATTACGGCGGGCTGCCGCTAAACCGCGCGTATTGGCGAACGGGAAGCGGCTTGTGTTGAGTCATCTGTATCGAATCGCGGCAGAATTCGAGCACCGCCACGGTGTGATGCCGAACCTGCTATATCTTAATCACGCGCATTTCGAACAACTGGAACAGGCGCTGAGCGGACTGCGCGACAGCGCAGCACTGCTGCGCAATCTCGACATGGCGGTGGTCCTGCAACAGGATGTGGTACATCCACGGGTGGCCTGGAGCGCGGTTCGCGCCCGGGCAGTGTCGGGACAAGGTCGAGCCGGGGACGGCGGCCCGTCTATCCACAATGGGGTAGGCCGCGGGCAGTCATGGCTCGATCCGCTATAATGCGCGGCTAACGCCAGCAATGCTACGAGTGAGGAATGGCAAAAGAAGATCACATTGAAATGGAGGGCACGGTCGTGGAGACCCTCCCCAACACAATGTTCCGCGTCGAGCTCGAGAACGGCCACGTGGTAACGGCGCACATCTCCGGCAAGATGCGCAAGCACTACATCCGGATCCTTACCGGAGACAAAGTCACAGTGCAGCTCACGCCTTACGACCTCAGCAAGGGCCGCATTACCTACCGCGCCCGCTGACACCTGCAGCCAGCGGCCGCACAGCCCGGCCCGCTACAGAACCTCTTCCTCCAGCCTGATATCCTGAACCAGCCGGTCGTCCTCGGCGCGGATAATCAGGTGGCCGCCGTTCGCCAGGCGGCCGAACAGCAATTCCTCCGCCAGCGGTTTCTTGATGTGTTCCTGGATCACGCGGGCCATGGGACGGGCACCCATCTTGGCATCGAAACCATGCTCAGCCAGCCACTCGCGGGCAGAATCCTCGACATCGAGCGTAACGCCTTTTTCCTGCAACTGGGCTTCGAGCTCATAGATGAACTTGTCGACCACCCGGGTGATCACGGCCGGGTCCAGTGACCGGAACTGAATGATGGCGTCGAGCCGGTTGCGGAACTCGGGACTGAACAGCTTGCGGATCGCTTCCATTCCGTCGCTGGAGTGATCCTGGTGCGTGAAGCCGATAGAGGGTCGGCTGATCTCGCTGGCACCCGCATTGGTGGTCATCACGATAACAACATTGCGGAAATCCGCCTTGCGTCCGTTGTTGTCGGTGAGGGTACCGTGGTCCATGACCTGCAGTAGCAGGTTGAAGACATCCGGGTGTGCCTTTTCCACCTCATCCAGCAGCAGCACAGAGTGGGGATGCTTGGTGATCGCCTCGGTGAGCAGGCCGCCCTGGTCAAACCCGACATAGCCGGGCGGAGCGCCGATGAGGCGCGACACGGTGTGGCGCTCCATATACTCCGACATGTCGAACCGGATGAGCTCGATCCCCATGATCAGGGCCAGCTGGCGCGTGACCTCCGTCTTTCCGACCCCGGTGGGTCCGGCGAACAGGAAAGAGCCGATGGGTTTCTGTTCGTTGCCGAGCCCGGAACGCGACATCTTGATTGCACCGGCCAGCGTGTCGATCGCTTCATCCTGTCCGTACACCACCATTTTGAGGTCACGCTCGAGGGTGCGCAGCGAATCCTTGTCCGAGGCGGACACGGTCTTCGGCGGTATGCGGGCGATCTTGGAGATGATTGCCTCGATATCCGCAACGCCGATGGTTTTCTTACGCCGCGAAGGCGGCAACAGGCGCTGGTTGGCGCCGGCCTCATCGATCACATCGATTGCCTTGTCGGGCAGGAAACGGTCATTGATATAACGTGACGAAAGCTCCACCGCGGCGCGCAGCGCCTTGGCCGAGTATTTCACGTCGTGATGCTCCTCGAAGCGCGACTTGAGTCCCTTGAGGATGCTGACAGCTTCATCGATGGTCGGTTCCACCACATCGATTTTCTGGAAACGCCGCGCCAGTGCGCGGTCTTTCTCGAAAATGCCACGGTATTCGTGGTAGGTCGTCGAGCCGATGCACTTCAGGTCCCCCGAAGCCAGCATCGGCTTGATCAGATTGGATGCATCCATCACCCCGCCCGAGGCAGCGCCGGCGCCGATGATAGTGTGGATTTCGTCGATAAACAGGATGGCACCGGGTTCCTTGCGCAGTTGACTGAGGACGCTCTTGAGGCGTTTTTCAAAATCGCCGCGATACTTGGTGCCGGCCACCAGCGCGCCGAGATCGAGCGAGTAGATGGTGCTGTTCAGGAGCACTTCCGGAACGTCGCCGTCCACTATCAGCTTGGCGAGCCCCTCCGCCAGGGCGGTCTTGCCTACCCCTGCCTCGCCGACATACAGCGGGTTGTTCTTGCGCCGTCGGCACAGAATCTGAATGGTCCGTTCCACCTCGGAACGGCGGCCGATGAGCGGATCGATCTTGCCGCGCATCGCCATTTCGTGGAGATTGGTCGCGAAGACCTCGAGCGGTTTCTTCTGGCTGTTGTCGGCACTGCCGACGCCCTCGGACTCGGCGCTCGGCTCGCTCTCGGGCTGGTCGCCCGCCAGCTTGGAGATGCCGTGCGAAATATAATTGACCACGTCGAGGCGGGTGATGTCCTGCTTGTTCAGGAAATAAGCCGCCTGAGATTCCTGCTCGCTGAATATCGCTACCAGCACGTTGGCGCCGGTGACTTCCTTCTTGCCGGAGTACTGCACATAGAACACGGCACGCTGCAGTACGCGTTGAAAGCCGAGCGTCGGCTGGGTTTCCCGGTTGTCGCTGGCAGGGAGAAGCGGTGTTGTCTCGCTGAGAAATGCGCTGAGCTCTTGCTTCAGCTTTTCCAGATCGGCGCCGCAGGATTTCAATACCTCGGCCGCAGTGGGATTATCCAGTAATGCGAGCAGTAAGTGCTCGACTGTCATGAATTCGTGACGTTTTTCCCTGGCCTCTTTAAAGGCGAGGTTCAGGGTGAACTCCAGTTCCTTGCTTAACATGTGTGACTACCTCATTGCTCTTCTAGGCCTCCTCCATGGCGCACAGTAAGGGGTGTTTGTTTTGTCGTGAATATTCGTTTACCTGTGCCACCTTCGTCTCGGCAATTTCGCGGGTAAAAACGCCGCATACACCCTTCCCCCTGGTATGCACGTGTAGCATTACCTGCGTTGCTTTCTCTCTCGACATGCCAAAAAACTGCTCCAGCAACATGACTACGAACTCCATGGGCGTGTAGTCATCGTTGTGCAGAACTACCTTGTAGAGGCGCGGGCGCTTTACCTTCGGGCGCGCCTCCAGCACCGAAAGCCCATGATCCGGGGACTGTCCTGTATCCTTTCCCATGGCCCGATTGTACCCGATTCAACTGCAAAACGCTGAAATCCCGGTCTATGTTGAACAGCATACACCGGCTTTGGGTTCAAGCAAACACCAGGCTTAAGCCCGTGATCCCCGAAGCTTTTCGGCAGCAGCGGCGACTTGACTAATGGGGCTCAGGGTCTAAAAATAATGGATGGCCCGACGCGGCCAAAGGAGGAGTCGTTCTCATGCCGCAGAGCGTGAGGCGGCGCAATTTCAATAAGAAACAGGCGGCATAGCCGCCGGACAAAGCAGTGAGGATCGTACAATCATGGCAACAGGAATTGTTAAATGGTTCAGTAACGCAAAGGGTTACGGTTTTATCTCTCCGGATGAAGGCGGTGATGACATTTTCGCGCATTTTTCCGCGATTGAGATGGAAGGCTACAAGAGCTTAAAGGAAGGCCAGCGCGTCGAGTTCGACGTATCCAACGGCCCCAAAGGATTACAGGCCAACAAAATAATGCTCGCGAACGCGGTGCAGTAGCGTTCAGCCGGGCTGGCGGCTACACACCCTGCCCGCCAATCGGGCAGGCAGGGTGATTGCGGGCCGCCGCTATTTCATATGGGCGATGATCGCCTCGCCAAACGCGGAACAACTCAGTTTGGTTGCTCCCTGCATCAGTCGCTCCAGATCATACGTCACGGTCTTGGCAGCGATCGCCCCGGACAATCCATTCACGATCAGGTCAGCCGCCTCGTTCCATCCCAGATGGCGTAACATCATCTCCGCCGACAGGATCAGTGAACTCGGATTGACCTGGTCCTTGCCCGCGTACTTGGGCGCGGTGCCGTGCGTCGCCTCGAACAGTGCCACGTGGTCCGACAGGTTGGCGCCAGGCGCCATACCGATACCGCCCACCTGCGCCGCCAGTGCGTCGGAAATGTAGTCACCGTTGAGATTCAGGGTGGCGATCACGCTGTACTCTGCCGGGCGTGTCAGGATCTGCTGCAGGAACGCGTCGGCAATGACATCCTTGACGGTAATCTGTTTGCCGGTCCTGGGATTGTTGAATGAACACCAGGGGCCCGCGCCGATTTCCTTGGCACCGAACTCCTCTCTGGCCAGTTCGTAGCCCCAGTTCTTGAACGCGCCCTCGGTGAATTTCATGATATTGCCCTTGTGCACCAGGGTCACCGAATCGCGGTCCTGGTCGATGGCGTATTGCAGGGCGCGGCGCACCAGTCGCTTGGTGCCGTCGGAGGATACCGGTTTTACCCCGATGCCCGAGGTGGCGGGAAAACGTATCTTGGTGACGCCCATTTCCTGCTGCAGGAAATCGATTACTTTCTTCGCTTCCGGGCTGCCCGCCTCCCACTCGATACCCGCATAGATATCTTCCGAGTTCTCGCGGAAAATCACCATGTCGGTCTTCTCCGGTTCCTTGAGCGGGCTGGGTGTCCCGTCGTAGTAACGCACCGGACGCTGACACACGTACAGATCGAGTTCCTGGCGCAGTGCCACATTCAGTGACCGGATACCGCCGCCGACCGGCGTGGTCAGGGGGCCCTTGATCGCTACCGAAAATTCCTTGATCGCCGCCAGCGTCTCATCCGGCAGCCAGGTGTCGGCGCCGTAGACCTCGTTGGCCTTTTCCCCGGCAAAAATCTCCATCCATACAATCTTGCGCTTGCCGCCGAACGCCTTTTCCACCGCTGCATCGACAACTGTGCGCATCACCGGTGTAATGTCGACACCGATGCCATCGCCCTCGATACACGGCACGATCGGCTGATCCGGCACATTCAGCGACAGATCCGCATTGACGGTAATTTTTTCGCCCTGTTGTGGCACGACAATCTTCTGATAATCCATGTGATTTCCTAGCTCGGCAAAAAAGATCGCGGGATTGTACCAAAGGCGGTAGAGATAATCCGCACTCCATGGGGCGTTAGCCACGGAAGACACGGAAAGCACGGAAAGTCACTGCGGCCGGGGCATCTGCGCCCCGGCAGGGCTTTTGCTTTCAGTCGTTCCGTGCCTTCCGTGTTTAACGTGGCCCAACAAAAAACCCCCGCAACCGGACGGTCGCGGGGGCCTGTTTCGGTTTACCAGACCGGGTGGCTTAGATTTCGCCGCCGGCAGTCTTGATCAGCGCTTCTTCGATGGCATTGGGTGCGCACATGATGTTGAAGAAGGTCGCGCCGGTGTCGCTCTGGATCATCGGCAGATGCGGCATGCTGATGGCGATGCGGAAGCGCGCATACAGAGCGTAGACATCGCCGTCAGAGACCAGGATCTCATACGGCAGATGAGGCGTGGAACGGATGGTGTCCTTGTCGATGCGGCTCATGATGTACTCGTCACCGCTGCAGCCGGTGTCGGAGAGACCCACGCCAAATACGGTTTCATTGCGGCCCGGGATGTCGATGCGATACACCTTGGTGGCGCCGCCGCGACCCGCGGCCAGGCCTTCCTCGACGGCAGCAAGAGCATCTTCATAGCTGTCGTACTCGGCGAGTTCGCTGGGGTCATCAAAGTATTCCATGCCGAACATGTAGTGGTACTTGCGCAGATCATTGGCAGTCAGCTGTTTGTCACCGGTGCCATAGGCCTGATCGTTACCCAGTGCGGACTGCAGGCTCTGCAGCGCGGCAGCGGCTCCCGAGGTGTTCTCGAGCCGATAGGCGTTGGCGAGATACATCGGGTTGGTGTAGCTTACCTGGATTTCGTCGCCCACCTGGGTCACGGTGACGCGCTGGCCTGCTGCATAACCGCCGAATTCGGAACTGGCAGCGTCCTGCTTCAGGGCATCGTTGGTGATCGCAATGACGATGGCGCCGTCATACGGCGTATAGGAACCGGCGACTTCGAAACCGGCAGCCTGAACCTTGCCTTTCACCTCGTCGGCCACCGCCTGGATGTCACCGTTGGTCTTGTAACCCAGCACGAACGGCTTGATCGCGTCATCTGCGAAAGAGCTACCCATGGAAAGTGCCAGCAAGGCACTGGAAAGGAATAATTGCTTAACGACCTTTAGCATGATGTCTCCTCCTCACGTTCAGTCGTGATTTGTTAGTAAAGCCGGAATCTGCGCGGGCAATCCCAGCGTTATTATTATGGCCTTTTACCCTTTGCCGGTTCCCCGGACCCGTATCACTGCAACAGTGCCGAAGGAACCGGAGGCGAACCCGCGCTAAGCGGCGCAAGGTCATAACCGCTACTTTATTGCCCCCTCGCACAATGTCAAGTCTATGACGCCCATTCAGGCCCGTTTTTTTCACAAATGCATCAATTATAATAAATAACTATCTGTTAATACGCTGTTTCAATTGCCAACCTGGGGTACGCCTGAAGCATGAGCTGGAAACCGAGAGTCACGGTGGCTGCCATCGCCGAACAGCGCGGCCGATTCCTCATGGTCGAGGAACACGCCGACGGTCAGATCCGTTTCAACCAGCCGGCCGGGCATCTGGAAGACCGGGAAAGTCTTATCGATGCCGTGGTCAGGGAATGCCTGGAGGAAACCGCCTGGCGTTTCGAGCCGCAGGCGCTGGTCGGTATTTACCGCTGGCGCAAACCCGACAGCGACGCTACGTTTCTGCGTGCGACTTTCTCGGGTCGCTGCCTGGAGCAGGACACCGGGCGCCGCCTGGATACAGATATCATCGCCGCGCACTGGTTGACGGCGGACGACATCAGGGCGCGTGCGGACCGCTTGCGCAGCCCGCTGGTGTTGCAGTCGATCGATGACTATCTGCTCGGCAAGCGCTATC
>CP070738.1:2085026-2105726 GCA_020347685.1 Gammaproteobacteria bacterium
TTCTACATGGTCGGCACCATCGACGAAGCAGTCGAGAAAGCCAAGAAGCTGTAACCGGGAGCAGGCAGAGCGAGATCTATACTATGGCAATGACCCTTCACGTTGATATCGTCAGCGCCGAGGCGGAGATTTTCTCCGGCACCGCCAACATGGTGTTCGCGCCGGCGGAAATGGGTGAGGTCGGTATTGCGCCTCGCCACACGCCACTGCTGACGCGCCTGAAACCCGGTGAAGTGCGGGTACAGATCGAAGGCCAGGAAGAGCAGTTCTTCTACGTGTCCGGCGGGATGCTGGAAGTCCAGCCACACGTGGTTACCGTTTTGGCCGACGTGGCTCTGCGCGCCAGGGATATCGACGAGGCGGCGGCGCTCAAAGCCAAGGAGCGCGCCGAAAAAGCCATGGCCGACAGGAAAACCGATTTCGACTTCGCCCGCGCCGAGGCGGAACTGGCCGAAGCGGTTGCCCAGCTGCGCGCGCTCAAGAAGATTCGCGAAAAAGCCCAGCACAGCGGCTGACAGGGTCGCGCATAGTGCGACCTGCCGGCAGGGCGCCAGGCCCTGCTCCCGGGCGACACGCCGAGACACGCTTGTACATCTGCAACCCGGTCAGTGAACACCACGCCCTCGCTACCGCACGCACGCAACCAGAGGCACATCGAGCATCATGACGGATGAACTGGTCAGCAAGAACAAAGTGGTAGGCATCACCTACGCGATCATCGACGAGTCGGGCGCGATTCTCGAGCAGTCAGATCTGCCGATGTATTACGTGCACGGCGGTCCCAATGAAATGTTCAAAGAAGTCGAGGCGGCACTCGATGGCTGCAGCCCCGGCGATTCGGTGGAAGTCGTGATTCCACCGGAAAAAGCCTTTGGCTATCATGATCCGGCTCTCACCTTTACCGACGATATAGACAATGTACCTCCCCAGTTCCGCCGCGTGGGCGCCGAGGTAGAGATGCAGAACGATCGCGGTGAGGTGCGGTCGTTTTTTGTCTCCCGGATCGAAGACGGTAAGCTGACCCTGGACGGCAACCACCCGTTTGCCGGCAAAACGCTCACCTATGCGGTCACAGTCGTTGATATCAGAGACGCGTCAGAGCAGGAAGAGCGAAACGGCGTTTCCATGCCGATTATCCATTGAGGTCGGGTGGCCGGCCGCGCACGGCCCAAGCACGTTGCCGATCTGCCCTCCCCCATTCGCGGGTCACCGCGCCCAGGCGAACGGTGTCCTGAGCGCGATGAGCTCCTTTTTCCGCGGCAGCTGCATTATGATGGTGCCATCAGGATAAAGGCTAATCTCCCTTGACCGTATTGCACCGTTTCTCGCCATGAATATCAGCGTTGTTATTCTCGCCGCCGGCCAGGGCACGCGCATGCGCTCCGCCCTGCCCAAGGTTTTGCACAAGCTGGGTGGGATACCCCTGCTACAGCACGTGATCCGTACCGCCCGGCAACTCGACCCCGACGGCATCCACGTCGTGTACGGTCATGGCGGTGAGCAGGTGCGCGAAGTGCTCGCCGGTGAAAACGTCGACTGGGTCTTGCAGGATCGGCAGCTGGGCACCGGGCACGCTGTCGAGCTGGCCATGTCCAGGGTCTCCGACGCAGACACGGTGCTGGTCCTGTACGGCGATGTGCCGCTGATTCGTGCCGCCACCCTGTCGGGACTGATTGAAAAAGCCAGGCACGACGCGCTCGCGGTGCTGACCGCCGTGCTGGATGAGCCGCACGGCTATGGGCGTATGCTGCGCGACAGCAGCGGCAAACTGGTCGGCATTGTCGAGCAAAAGGATGCCAGTGCCGCGCAACTCGAAATCAGGGAAATTAATACTGGCTTTCTCGCGGCGCCCGCCGCGAGCCTGCGCAGGTGGCTGGGCCAACTCGACAACAACAACGCAAAACGTGAATACTACCTGACCGATGTCATCGCACTCGCCGCCGCTGAGAGAGTTGCTATTGAAACGGCGAGCCCGCCCAATTCATTCGAGATCCTGGGCGTCAACGATCGCGAGCAACTGTCTGTCCTGGAACGCGTGTACCAGCGTGACCAGGCACAGCGTCTGATGCGCAACGGGGTGACCATCGCCGACCCGGAGCGCCTGGATGTGCGTGGCGAGCTGCAGGTTGGCAGTGACTGTGAATTTGACGTCAACGTGGTCTTTGAGGGTGAGGTGCGTTTGGGCGATCGGGTGCGTGTGGGACCGAACTGTGTTATTCGGAATACCTCCATTGGCGACGATGTGGAGATCCTGGCCAATTGCGTTATTGAGGACTGCATAACCGGCAATGGTTCACGCATTGGTCCTTTCGCGCGTATCCGCCCTGAGACGGAGCTGGCTGATCGGGTTCGAATCGGCAATTTCGTCGAAATAAAGAAATCGCGTATTGCAGCCGGTTCCAAAATCAATCATCTCAGCTACATCGGCGATACCCATATGGGTTCGGGGGTGAATGTCGGGGCGGGCACTATCGTGTGCAACTACGACGGTGCCAACAAGCATCTGACCGAGATCGGTAACGATGTGTTCATCGGCTCCGATACCCAGCTGGTAGCGCCGGTGAAAGTGGGGGACGGTGCCACCATCGGCGCCGGTTCGACCATCACCCGCGAGGTGCCCCCAGGGGAGCTGACCCTGAGCCGCGCTCCCCAGCAGACCCGGCCAGGCTGGAAGCGGCCGGTCAAGCGCAACAAGTAGAAGCGGCTCAGACTGACACGGTTGCGGCCGTTAACAGAGCATGAGTCAAACAGGATACGACAGTCTTTATGTGCGGAATTGTAGGTGCCATCGCCCAGCGTGAAGTGGCGGCCATTCTCCTGGAAGGACTCAGACGACTGGAATACCGCGGTTATGACTCCGCCGGCATGGCGGTGCTCAACAGCGATGGCGAGCTGGATCGCCTCAGAACCACCGGCAAGGTTGCCGAACTCGCCCGGGCCATGGATCGTCACCCGCTGGACGGGGTGGCAGGCATCGCCCACACGCGCTGGGCGACCCACGGTCGCCCCACCGAGTCCAACGCGCACCCGCACATCTGCCGCAACAAAGTTGCGGTGGTGCACAACGGCATCATTGAAAACCATGAGACGTTGCGCGTTGAGCAGAAAATGGCCGGTTTTCAGTTTACTTCCGAAACCGACTCGGAAGTGATAGCCCATCAAATCTATCACCACTTGGACCAGGGTGACAATCTGCTCGAAGCCGTGCAGCACGCCTGCCAGGAACTGGAGGGCGCCTACGCGCTCGGTGTGGTGAGCACGTCCGAACCGGGCCGGCTGGTCGCGGCGCGGCGCGGCAGCCCGCTGGTGATCGGCATCGGCATCGGAGAATATTTCATCGCCTCGGACGTGGCCGCCCTGCTCCCGGTTACCCAGCGCTTCGTGTTCCTGCACGACGGCGACATCGCCGATCTGACCGGCCACGGCATGGTCATATACAACGAACGGGGCGAAGCGGTCGAACGCCCGGAAACCCGCTCCGAATTGTCGGCGGACGCCGTGGAGCGCGGTAAATACCGCCACTACATGCTCAAGGAAATCTACGAGCAGCCGCGTGCCATCGCCGATACGCTGGAAGGCCGTATCTACCAGGGGCGGGTGCTGGAAGCCGCGTTTGGCGTCGGCGCCGGCGAGGTGCTAGACAAGGTGCAGGGGGTGCACATCATTGCCTGCGGCACCAGCTTTCACGCCGGACTGATCGGGCGTTACTGGATGGAGTCGCTGGCGGGCATCCCCTGCAGCGTCGAGGTGGCCAGCGAGTTCCGCTACCGTCGGCCAGTCGTGCGCAACAGTTCGCTGATCGTGACCATCTCCCAGTCGGGCGAGACCGCCGACACCCTGGCCGGTCTGCAGGAAGCCAAGCGTCTGGGCTTCGGCCAGTCTCTGGCAATCTGCAATGTGCCGGAGAGCTCGCTGACCCGCGAATCGGACCTGGTGCTGATGACGCGAGCCGGGCCGGAGATCGGCGTGGCCTCGACCAAGGCCTTTACCACCCAGCTGGTCGCTCTGATGCTGCTGACCATTGTGCTGGGACGGCGTTTCTCACTCAGCGAGGAAACCGAACGCCAGCTGGTGCAGCAGCTGCTGCATTTGCCGCGCGAAATCGAGGACGTGCTGCAGCTCGACGACAAGATCCGGCAGCTGTCCGAACGCTTCGCCGACAAGCAGCACGCCCTGTTCCTGGGGCGCGGCGCCCAGTACCCGGTGGCCCTGGAGGGCGCGCTGAAGCTGAAGGAAATTTCCTATATCCACGCCGAAGCCTATCCCGCGGGTGAACTCAAGCACGGGCCGCTGGCGCTGGTGGATGCCGCCATGCCGGTGGTCGCGGTGGCGCCCAACAACGAACTGCTGGAAAAACTGAAATCGAATCTGCAGGAAGTGAATGCACGTGGCGGTGAAATGCTGGTGTTTGCCGATCAGCACGCCGGTATGGCATCGGACGACACCAGCATCGTGTTGCCGGTGGCGCCCACCGATGACTGTGTCGCGCCCATTGTGTTCACCGTCCCGCTGCAGCTGCTCGCTTACCACGTCGCGGTCCTCAAGGGTACCGATGTGGACCAGCCGCGCAATCTGGCCAAATCGGTCACCGTGGAATAGCGCCCCTGCCCGGTTACAGGCGGAATCCGCCTGCTCCCGGTCTGATGTCGGTACAGGGTGCGAGAAGGCCGGCTGTTCAGTGATCGCGCTGGAACTGCTCTACCAGTTGATGCTGGCGCCTGGCTTCGTGGATCAGTCGTTGACTGATTTCGCCATTCCGGTAGGCGTCCTCGGCGGTACTCTGGCCCAGTTCGCTGATCCGCACCACGTTACTGTTGATCTCCTCGGCGACCGCACTCTGTTGCTCCGCGGCGGTGGCGATCTGGGTGCTCATGTCGCTGATTCTGCCGATCTGTTTGGCGATATCTTCCAGCGCACCGCCGGCTGCCGTCGCCTTTTGCACGCTGACTTCGGTTTTCTCCCTGCCCTGCTCCATCGCCTCGACCGCCTGGCCGGCACCTGACTGCAGGCGCTCGACCATGCCCTGGATCTCCTGCGTGGACTGCTGGGTGCGTTGCGCCAGGGTGCGCACCTCGTCGGCCACCACCGCAAAGCCGCGGCCCTGCTCGCCGGCGCGTGCAGCCTCGATGGCGGCGTTCAGTGCCAGCAGGTTGGTCTGCTCGGCAATGCCGCGAATGACGTCGACCACGGTGCCGATGTCGGCGGCATTGCTGTTGAGTTCATTGATGACCTGCGCGGCCTGCTGCACGCCCGCGGCGACCTGCCGGATCGAGGCGATGGTGTCATTGACGACCTGGCGCCCTTCGGCGGTCGACCGCTGCGCTTCCGCTGTGCCGTCCGCCGCATAGGCGGCGTTGCGCGCCACCTCCTGCACGGTGGCCGACATCTCGTGCATGGCGGTTGCCACCTGGCCGGTCTGCGACTGCTGTTCGTGCACCCGGATATTGGTCTGCTCGATGGTGCCAGCCAGCGATTCCGCGGAACTTTTCAGCTGCAGCCCGGAATCGCTGATGCGGCCGACCACCGCGCGCAGCTCGGACGCCTGCATTTTCATGGCCAGCGTCATGGCGCCGATTTCGTCCGTAGAACCGGTGTAGATCAAATGCATCTGCGGGTTGTCCACCACCTTGCGTGCGAGGTGTACCCTCGCGGCTATCCGGCGCGACACCAGCCAGGTGGTCAGGGCGGCGGCAGCGAAACTCAGACCCGCGATGGCGCCGGTGGCGACGCCGCCCGGGGCACCGCCGGCGAACAGCACCCCGAGCGGTGGCAGGGTGGCGGCAGCAAACCCGGCGATGAGCTTGCTGCGGACGCTTGGGCGTGGCAGCCGCAGGGCACGCGGTTTCCTGTTCTGCATCAGGTCACGGTAGATCGCTTCGGCCCGCTGCACGATGGTGCGGTCGGGTTTGGTGCGAACCGACTGATACTCGGTCGTTTCGCCGTTCTCCCTGATCGGTGTCACGTAAGCGTCCACCCAGTAGTAGCTGCCGTCCTTGCAGCGGTTCTTGACGATCCCCATCCAGGGTACGCCACTTTTCAGGTTTCCCCACAGGTCGGCAAAGGCCGCCGGCGGCATATCGGGATGGCGCACCAGGTTGTGGTTACGCCCGATGAGTTCTTCGCTGGTGAATCCGCTCACCTCGATGAAATCATCGTTACAGTAGGTGATTGCGCCTTTCAGATTGGTGGTGGACAGAATATTGTAATGCTCGGGGAAACTGATCTCGGTAGTGTTTACCGGGGTATTGATCTTCATGGTCCTTCAACTCCAGTCTGATTCCGTGGGTACTTTGCCGCGCCCTTCCGACCCTTCGCGTGCCCAAGCGGAAGCGTGGTAATCCGCGCGTCCGGTAAAAACTTGCCCATTTGCGCGTTATGGCGCTCCAACTGATCGGCTGGCATGCGCTACTCTTTAACTCGCCACCAGACTGCAGGTGCCTGATAAGTCGAAGACTTTGCGAGTCAGCAGGGGGACGGCCGGCATCCGGGTACAGGCACACTGGGCGCCTCCCGTGGCCATGGCAACGGCGACATAACCGTTTGAAAACGCGGAAATATGGAAGATTTGTCGCGAAAATGGTACACTTCCACGCTTTCCATACCGTGCAAATCAAACCAAAGGAGCCATCGGTGAGTAAGGATCTGATGTTCTATTGCATTCCCCAGCAGGCCTACATGCGTACCGAAAACTGTACCAACCTGCGCAAGCGGCCGGCCGGGAAGGCGCCCGCGGGGGCCCAGCCGATGTTGCGCGCATGCGAAAAATGCACAATGTATCCCCTTGTCGACAAAGAGAAAGTACCAACCGTCAGCCTGGTGGACTACCTGGGCGGCAGCAAACCCAGGATTGCCAACCTGCAGGCGGCTGCCAACAAGAAAATCATGCAAGCGGCCAGCGTCGCCAAGTAACGGGCTCTCCGCACCCGCGGCCGGTGCCCGCCAGGGAGCACCTGGGACGGACACATTGCTGACTCTTTTCCGGGCCGGGTTGCCGCAGTTCCCGCGCCCGACCGAATGCCGCTATACTGAGCCGACGTCAGGATCGCGGTGGGCTCAGCGTGTCAATGAATCCCTGGATTTACGACATCATCAAGAACATCGATACCGCCAGCGAGGCCGAGTTGCACGAGGCCGTCGACGAGTTGGAGTTTCTCTACGATGCGCTCAGTGACATCGACCGCGATATCGCCGAGGGCCTGATCGCGCAGCTGAATCACCGGCTGGAGAGGCTGCGCAACGCAACATGAATCCCTATTACGGCGTCAGGCGGCTCGGCCCCTACCTGGGCGTGATCCAGGTGATCGACGTCGGTGACGCCTGCGCGTATTCAAGCAACGGCCAGACCTGGCGGGTTCGCCAGCAAACCGCATCGGGGCATTTTCGCTGGGGCGTTACCCAGGTAAGTGACGAAGACGTCGACCAGGTGCGCATCGTCAACGCGGATAACCTGGTCAAGGCGCTGCAGAACCGCCCGCCGGTACCCTTCCCCATCCGTGACCGCTACGAGTTGTGGTTGCTCAACAAGAAAACCCGCAGGCCGCTGGCGCTGCTGAGAACGCGTTACAAGGCGCGCGAAATGGAAGAGGTCAGCGACCCGCATTGGCGGCCGTTCCTTATGACCGACACCGAATTCATGTCTCCGACGCTGCGGCAGAGAGAAGAACGCCAGCCGCAGCGCGGCTGGCCGACACCGCACCGGGACCAGCTGGAGCGCCAGGTCAACGTCGCCTCCCGGCCGCTGCCCGCTGCGCAGTGGTTCGAGCGCAATGCAGACGGCAGCGGCATAGGCCGCCAGGGTTTGCGTATCGGAGCCGACGAAGTGGGGCGCACCCTGGCGCGCGACGACTTCCCGGAACTGCTGATCAGCACCGAATGGGATGACGAGCTGCAGCGCGGACTGGTCGAGGATTATCACAACTGGTATGCGGCGCTGCTGCTTGCCCACCAGAACCTCAGTCGCCAGACCCGCGAGCGGCTCGAGAAGGCGGCCTGCAAACGACCGCAAAGCCTGCTCGCCTCCTATGCACTGATTCCGGAGATCATCGACGAAGAGGCCATCGAGGTCGCGCTGGTCAGCGCCAAGCTGATGAATGCATCCTGAACCGCCGTGAGCGAGGTTCTCACCTTGCGCCGGCCTGTCAGCTGACGCCCTTACAAGATCCCCGAACTGCTATGCTGTTGGCATTGAGGAGCAGACATGATCCATTCCACCACCCCGACACTGGAGGGAAAAACCATCGCCCGCTACTATGGTGTCGTAACGGGCGAGGCGATTCTGGGTGCCAATATATTCAAGGATTTCTTTGCCGGCATCCGCGACATTGTCGGCGGGCGTTCCGCGGCCTATGAGCAGGAGTTGCAGAAGGCGCGTGAAATCGCCTTCGAGGAAATGTCGCAGAAAGCGGCAGATCTCGGTGCCAACGCGATAGTGGGAATCGACATCGATTATGAGACGGTCGGCGCCCAGGGCGGGATGCTGATGGTCAGCGTGAGCGGCACCGCGGTGGCGCTGAAATAGGCGTGCGGGCGCGCTGGCGGTGACCAAAGGCGTGTTGGCGTAGGCGCGACGCCTTTTCATAACCGTATTACGGAGTCAGGGGTATGCATGCGACAGAATACTCGGGCGGTTGTTCGTGCGGGGCGGTTCGTTACCGAGCCAGCGTAACGCCGCGTTTTTCGTTTCACTGTCAATGCCGCCAATGTCAACAGGCCACCGGTACCGGGCACGCTTCTCTGTTTGTGGTTCCGGTCGATGCCGTATCGCTTAGCGGCGAGTTGCGTTTCTACGAGCAGACCGCCGACGACGGTAATACGGTCAGCCGGGGTTTTTGTCCGGTGTGCGGCAGTCCGGTGGTGGGAAAGAGCTCCGGTCATCCCGATATCATGCTGTTTGCCGCCGCGAGCCTGGACAATCCGGCCCTGTTCAAACCCGAGAAGGTGGTGTGGAGTGCCAGCCGCCAGCCATGGGATTACACCGATCCGGATCTGCCTGTATCCTGAGCTGCGGGCGACAAACTGTCGCACTGCGCGGGTATAACTTGAACCGGGCCAGCGAACCATGAAACGCAGACTTTCACTCCTGCTATTAGCGTTGCTTGCGCCAACCGTTGCGCCTGGCGAACAGCAGCCGGCTGACGCGGATGTCGTTTTCCCGCAGCGACTCAGCGCACGTGAGCTGCTGTACGCCTGTAACTCCAGCACCATAACCCAGGTAGGACGCGAGCGCCGGCGTTATTGCGCCGGTTTTATCAGCGGCGTGGAAGAGGTGGCGCGTCTGCTGCAGGCGGAACACGGGGGCGCGGGTAGCGCCAGCATCTGTCTGCCGCTCGACGTGAGCTCGCGGCGCCTGGCGGACATCTATACCCGCTACGCGGGGCAGCATGAATCGATGCTGGAAAAACCTGCTGCGGAGCTGGCACTGGATGCGCTGACCAGCGCCTTCCCCTGCGAGGGCGACCGCCAGCCGTGAAACCTGTGTGCAGTTGTTCACCGCTCGATGACCGGTACAGGCCCACCGGCGCTGCAGGCTTTGCCGTGCCGGCGCTGGACGGCTGGCTGGACTCGTTCTCGGCGGACCACCTGTTGTGGTGACGAATTCCGTCGTGCCAGGTACGGTATCAGCAGACGCGCGGATCTTCTGCATCGGCCGCAATTATGCCGAACACGCCGCGGAGCTCGCCAACCCGCTGCCCGCGGCGCCGGTCATTTTCATGAAGCCGCCCTCCTCGCTGGTCAGGGCGGGACAGCCCATTCATTTCCCGCACCACGGACAGGAGCTTCACCACGAGGTCGAGCTGGTAGTGAAAATCGGGCGTGCCGGCAGGGTTGGCGCACTGGATCAGGCGCTCTCCTATGTGGCAGGCATCTCGCTGGGACTGGATCTGACGCTCCGGGACCTGCAGCAGCAGCTCAAGCAGAAAGGGCTGCCGTGGGAGGTGGCAAAGGCATTCGATCAGAGCGCTCCGATCGGCGAGTTCGTCGCCTGTGACGCCTCGATCGATCTCGGCGATATCGCGTTTCGCTGCAGCGTGAACGGGGTGCAGAGACAGGCCGGTAACAGCCGCGACATGATATTCCCGGTGGCCCGCTTGCTGGTCGAGCTGAGCCGTATCTGGACGCTGCAGCCGGGCGACCTGCTGTTCACCGGCACACCCGCAGGGGTCGGCCCGCTGCGTATCGGTGACCGGGTCGAAATCGCCAGCGATCCGATTGGGAGCTTTGCGTGGAGTATCGTTGCATGACCGCCCTTCCCCGCACCAGACCGGCTTGAGTCCATAGATACGCCCATGTCCGACACCACCCTGTTCTCGGTCATCGAATCGTCCGCTCACCCCAATTTCGCTGCCCTGTACCGGCGACTGAATCTGCACGAGGTCAGGCTGAATTCGATCCGCAAGGCTATCGCTCAGCTGAAAAAGCAGGCGCCGGATTTCGTGGTCGCGGAGTTTTTCTATGGTTACGGGAACAACTACGCCGGCGTGAATATCTCCAACCTCGACGTGTTGTTGTCCAGCCTGCAGAAATATGCGCCGCGGGCGCGTGTGATTGTGATGGTGGATAAATCCGAATTTCGCTATGTCGAAGCGCTCAATCAGCTGTTTCCGCTGCACGCGGTGTTGACCTTCCCGGTGCAGGAGGAGCGCATGGAGACGCTTCTGACCGAGGGCATGCACGCAGCTGAGAGCGCGGATCCGTGACTCGGGTGTGTCGGTCCCGCGGTGGATAGACCGGTGCAGATCTGGGTCGATGCGGATGCCTGTCCGAAAGTGATCAAGGAGATCCTGTATCGGGCCGCACAACGCTGCGCCGTTCAGCTCACGTTGGTGGCTAACCATCCGCTGACAACCCCGCCATCGCGCCATATCCGCTCGGTGCAGGTGCCGGGGGGCTTCGATGTCGCGGACAACCACATCGTTAATCAGGCACAGGCGGGCGATCTGGTCATTACCGCGGACATTCCGCTCGCCGCAGCGGTCATAGCCAACGGTTGCCAGGCGCTCGACCCGCGCGGTGAGCTCTACAGCGAAGACAACATCCGGCAACGTCTGACGCTGCGCAATTTCATGGAGGAGTTGCGCAGCAGCGGCGTCGACACCGGCGGACCCTCATCCCTGAGTCAAAAGGACCGCCAGGCGTTTGCCAACCAGCTGGACCGTTTTCTGCTCAAGCAGCGCGGCTAGTGTCGTCGCCGCTCGTGGCTTGAAATGCCCGCCGGCTTTCGAATACCCGGGGTGCAAAGCCGGTGGCATCGATGCGCAGGCTGCGCTTCAGCACCAGGTCGAACAGCAGCGGATTGTGCCGACGGATGTCCGACAGTGCGGCGCCCGCGTCCGGTTGCAGATAGCCGCGGCGCAGCATCTGCTTGATGGAAAACAGCGGCAGTATTCCGGGTAATGGATAGTCCGAGCCGTTGATCAGACGTGTCTGCCAGTCGGCCCGGCGCAGCAGGGTTTCCAGACGGTCCTGTACGCGGTTTATCTGGGTGATGCCCGAGATCTCGCCGAACAACAGTCCCTGGTAGTGCGGCTCCTCCATCAGGCGCGCAAACAGATCGAAGTTGTCAACCCGGCGCGCTCGCGACCCGGCGTCGAGGTCCAGGCCGCTGCCCAGCGAGGCGCAATGCGCTACCAGCACCCGCACGCCCTGCTCCAGTGGCCGGCGCAGGCGCAGCGGGTTGCCGAAGTCCTCCCTGTTGCCGCCCTTTACCGCCAGTTCGGTGCCGGCGTGCGTCAGCAGTGGTATGCCCTGTTGCGACAACGCGCGGTAGAACGCGTCGCAGCGACGCGATGCCGGGTCCATGCCCTGGGCGGCCGGCAACCACTTCACCGCGCGCGCGCCCTGCTCCACTGCCTGCAGCAGCGCATCGAGGGCGTCCGGCCGGTACGGGTGGATCGAGGCGATCCATTCGAACCGGTGCGGATACCGCGCCGCCACCCGCCGGGCGTAGTCATTGGGAGTATAGAAGGAACTGGCCGCCGGCACCGATTGTCCTTTCGCATCGTGGAACCAGTCAAAGGCCAGCAGCATCAGCTTGGAGCCGCGCGGAAAGTCATCCTGCAGGCGCATCAGGCGGGTCAGAAAACCCGCGTCCATCGACCCTGAGTGCGCGGGACAGCTGGCGTTGAGGTAAAAATAGCGCTGTATCCACTGGACCGGGTGCGCGAGACTGAGCAGGTCGGGGTTGATCCACAGGCCGCTGTCGCTGTCGCCAGCCCCGATCAGGTGCACGTGGCAGTCCCACAGCTTGTCCGGTTCGATGCCGTGCCAGGCGGCCCTCACCAGCGGATGGCTGGATAACGACTCGGGCAGCGGCTGCTCGCTACAGGGATTGAGCACTCCGTCCTCGGGCCAGAACTTCCACACCCCCGTCCCGGTGCCGGCCAGCGCCAGCGTCGCCAGGAACGTGCGTCGTTTCACCGCGCCGCCCTGCCCCGCGGCGGATTTGCAGCTGCGTTGATGGCCAAACTTGCCTCCGCTAATGCCGGGCGCCTAACCCCGCGAGATAGGTGCCAACCAGGCTGTCTGCAACCTCCGACAGGGTTTCGATGCGGTCGATATCCAGCTTGTCGCTCAGCGCCAGCACGCAAATACCCTGCACCCCGCCCCACAGGGCGCGCGCGGCACGGGCAATGTCCTCGGCCGAGCGCTGCGGGGTCACGGACTGCAGCAGGGCTTCGACCTGGTCATACATGCTGGCGATCTGCTCGGTGAAATGGCGCGGCAGCTGGATGTCTGCTTCGATGCCATGTTCGTACAGCGCGCTCCAGCGCCGTGTATGGCGGCTGGCGAAGTCGATGTAGGCGTGGGTCGCGGCGTGCACGCAGCGCTCCGCATCCGGGCAATCGGCAGCAGCGCGCTCCAGCGTCGCGTTGAGCTCGGCCAGGGTCCGCGCATTGACCTGTACAATCAGGTCATCGAGGTGCTCGAACAGCCGGTACAGGGTTCCCACCGTGTAGCCCATGCGGCTTGCGACCTTGCGCGCCGACAGGGCTGTCAGTCCCTGTGCCTCAATAATGAACTGCGCCGCGTCCAGCGCCATCTGCCGGAGTTCTTCCCTGGAGTGGTCGTTGCGTCGTGCCATTTGACCGGTTCCTGAGCCTGCCCCTTGTCTGCGTACTATTATTCTGAACATTGTTCAGTTGATTGCGGAGATTAATTTGCCAGGGGCCGCGGGTCAATCACAGGTTTGCGGCAGGGCGAACATCATAACAGGTGGAAAAGACCCGGTATTGGATAATTATGAACAGCGTTCATAATTATCCAATAAGCCGTATAGACCGACATAAATCAATAAGATATGGTCATGCAACCGCATGTATAATAGCGCTGTGCCTAAAATAGTGAACGGTGTTCATAATCTTGCCGACAGTCGCTGTGCTGCCGGTCTCAGATGCAACAGCCATCAGTCGAACCAGTGAACCAGATGTTCGGCGAGTTCTTCGGGGTGCACAAAACGTTCGGAAATCACCCGCCCGCGCACCGAAATATGTGCCCGGTGGACGCTGTCGGGATCGCGGCTGATCAGCGGATGCCAGTCGTAAAGGGCTTTGCCTTCGGCCAGCAGCCGATAGGCGCAGGTATCGGGCAGCCACTTCTCCTCGCGTGCCACCCGGGGTGTCACCTTGATGCAGTCCGGTACCAGGGTCGAGCGCTCGCCGTAACGGCTGCAGCGGCAGCGTTCGCTGTCGTGAAAGCGGCACACCACATTGGTATAGAACAGCTCCCCGCTGTCTTGGTCCTCGATTTTCACCAGGCAGCAGCGCCCACAGCCGTCGCACAGGGCTTCCCATTCCTCGCTGTTCAGGTCGTCCAGCGTCTTGTTTTCCCAGAACCGGTCGTTCGGCATGCGGGTGGACCTACAGGGTGACATAGATATCGTAGCGGGTGTTCTTGCTCTCCACGCAGGTGGTGGGCTGCGCGTCCGCCAGCCAGCCGGCGCGGCGCGGGCGTTTCACCACGACCCGGCGCGCCGCGCGGGCGAGTGCGGCCTCCAGCAGGGCGCCCGAGTCCGAGTCGCCGCCGAGCAGCAGCTGCAGGGCGCGCATTTCCTTTTTCACCAGCACGCTGCATTTGCCGGGCGGATACATGGGGTCGAGGTAGACCACGTCGGGTGGTTCGCCGTCATCAAGCGCGGTCAGGGCTCGGACCGAGTCCGCGAACACCAGTCGCATGCGTGCCTGTATCCAGGCGCCAATCTCGTCGTCACCGGCCGCCCGCCGCAGCGCATCTTCGAGCAACGCCGCCAGTACAGGCACGCGCTCACACAACGTGACATGGCTGCCGAGGCTTGCCAGCACAAACGCATCGCGCCCAAGACCTGCAGTCGCGTCCCAGATGCTTGGAGTGCTGCCGGCTTTCATGCCGACGGCACGTGCCAGCGGCTGATTCCGGCCGCCCCCATAGCGCAGCCGGTGGGCGAGGGAACCAGCCAGGAAATCGACGCGAATCGGCCCCGGGGCGCCCGGGCCCGCCTGCTGAAGCTGCAGACCACTGGCCGCCAGCGCCAGGTAGAAGCCGGAGCGGGGTGGGCTGCTCAGCGGCTGAAAACCGAACCGCTGGTGCAGCTCCGCCAGCCGCGCACTCGGCGCCCTGGCATCCATCAGCAGGCCAACCGGGTGTGGGCTGACAGGGTGTGCGGTCTGGAGCATCCCGCCAGTTTACACCCTGGCGGCTCGCAGCAGCATCGGCAGCGGGTCTAAAGCACAAACAGTAGCCGGACATTATTTCCGGATCGCCGTCCCGGCTTTGTTAAAATGCGCGGATGGACGTGTCATTTATCATCGATCCGCTGAACGACGCGCAGCGCGAGGCGGTCACCGCCGACCAGAACCCGCTGCTGGTGCTGGCCGGCGCGGGCAGCGGTAAGACCCGCGTGCTGGTGCACCGCGTCGCCTGGCTGATCCAGGTCGATGGGGTGTCGCCTTACGGCATCCTGGCGGTAACGTTCACCAACAAGGCCGCGGGGGAAATGCGCTCGCGCATCGAGCAGCTCATCGGCGTGCCGACCCGCGGCATGTGGGTCGGGACTTTTCACGGCCTGGCGCATCGCCTGCTGCGCGCACACTGGCAAGAGGCCGGGCTGGCGCAGGGTTTCCAGGTGCTGGATTCCGACGATCAGTACCGCATCATCCGCCGGGTGCTCAAGGCACTGGAGCTGGACGAGAGCCGCTGGCCGCCGCGCCAGGTGCAGTGGTTCATCAATGCGCGCAAGGACGAGGGGCTGCGGCCCCAGCACATCGAACACAAGGGCGATCCCTACCAGCGCCAGCAGATCGCCATTTACCAGGCCTATGAGGCGCTGTGTCAGCGCTCCGGCCTGGTGGATTTCGCCGAGCTGTTATTACGTGCTCACGAGTTGTGGCTCCAACACCCGGAACTGCTGGCGCACTACCAGCAGCGATTTCAGCACATTCTGGTTGACGAGTTTCAGGACACCAACACCATTCAGTACGCCTGGTTGCGGGTGCTGGCCGGCAACAGCGGGCGCATCACCATCGTCGGTGACGATGACCAGTCCATCTACGGCTGGCGCGGCGCCAGGATTGAAAACCTGCAGCGCTTCGAGCGCGATTTCCCCGGCGCGCGCACTCTGCGCCTCGAACAGAATTACCGCTCCACCGGCGCCATCCTCAAGGCGGCTAACGCGTTGATCGCGCACAACGAGGGACGCTTCGGCAAGAACCTGTGGACCGCCGGCGAGGACGGAGAATCCATTCAGCTGTACAGCGCCATCAATGAGCAGGACGAGGCGCGGTTCGTGGTGGAACGCATTCAGGGCCAGATCGAACAGGGGCAGGCGCGCAGCGATATCGCCATTCTGTATCGCTCCAATGCCCAGTCACGGGTGTTCGAGGAACGCCTGTTGCAGGCGGGTATTGCCTACCGGGTATACGGCGGGCTGCGCTTTTTCGAGCGTCAGGAAATCAAGGATGCGCTGGCCTATCTGCGTTTGTGTGAAAACCGCGAGGACGATGCATCGTTCGATCGGATCGTCAACCAGCCGCCGCGGGGTATCGGCGAGCGCACCCTTGGCGTGGTGCGCGACCGTGCCCGGCTCGACAAGATTTCTCTGTGGGCGGCTGCACACCGGGTACTGGAAGGCAGCGAGCTGAATGCGCGCGCCCGCAACGCGTTGGCCGCCTTTGTCGAGCTTGTCGAGGGCCATGCGGCGGGCCTGGCGGGCCTGCCGCTCGGTGAGCAGGTAGAGCACATCGTGCAGTGCAGCGGCCTCAAGGAGCACTACCTCAAGGAGAAGGGCGAAAAGGGTCAGGCGCGCACCGAGAACCTGGACGAACTGGTGAACGCGGCCCGCGAGTATGAGTTCGATGATCTGGAAGATGAGAATCTCGAGCCACTGGCGGCCTTCCTGTCGCACGCGGCCCTGGAGGCCGGGGAAGGGCAGGGGCAGGGCTGGGAAGACTGCGTGCAGCTCATGACGCTGCATTCCGCCAAGGGCCTCGAGTTCGATACCGTGTATCTGTGTGGCCTGGAGGAGGGGCTGTTCCCGCATCAGCTGTCGGTGGAGGAGCCGGGGCGTCTGGAAGAGGAGCGGCGCCTGTGCTACGTGGGCATTACCCGGGCGCGCAAACACCTGCACCTGTCGTACGCCGAGCACCGGCGTCTGCACGGCAGCGAATCCTACTGTGTGCCGTCACGCTTCATTAACGAGATACCGGCCGAATTGATTCAGGAGCTGCGCCCGCGCATCCAGCTCAGCCGCCCGTTTGCGGACCAGCCGAGCAGCCGCAGCTTTGCGCCGCAGCCCGAGGGTCTGAGTCTGGGGCAGCGTGTGCAGCACGCCAAGTTCGGCGAGGGTGTGGTACTGAATTACGAAGGGCAGGGTGCCCATGCACGGGTACAGGTGAACTTCGAATCCGCCGGTTCCAAGTGGCTGGTGGTGGCCTACGCCAATCTGCAGCCGGCCTAGTCAGCGTTTCTCACCACCGGGGGCAGGGAAGTCACATGACAGCCGATGGCCAAGGCGTTTCCAGCCTCGGCCTGATGCGGCGCGGACTGGACGCGGCGGCTGGTGAGATAGCCGGGCTAGGTACCCGACCTGGCTGCAGGTTGCAGCGTGCGGCGCAGCCACAGGTAGCCGAACGCTGCGGACAGCAGTGATCCACTGATGATGCCGAGGCGATCCTGGTAGAGATACGGCGAGTCCGCGTCCTCGAAGGCCAGCGAGCCGATGAACAGGCTCATGGTAAAGCCGACCCCGCACAGGATGGCCACCCCGTAAAGCTGGCTCCAGTTGACCTGCTGAGGAAGTTTGGCGATGCCCAGCTTGATGCCGAGCCAGCACAGGCCGAATACCCCGAGCTGTTTGCCGATAAACAGGCCCGCCGCGATGCCCAGTGGCACCGGCGCGGTGAGTGCGGACAGGCTCAGACCCTGCAGTGATACCCCGGCGTTGGCAAAGGCGAACAACGGCAAAATCACGAAGGCGACGCTGCCATGCAGGTCCTGCTCCATGTCGCGCAGCGGTGAACGCCCGGTTTTCGGGTCCTCTCGAATCGGGATGAAAAACGCCAGTATCACCCCGGCCAGGGTGGCGTGAACCCCGGATTTCAGTACCGACGCCCACATCACCAGCCCCACGATAAGGTACAGACTGAGACGCATGCTGCCGCGCCGATTGAGCAGTGCTAGCAGCAGGATGCAACCGCCCGCAATTGCCAGCGCGGTCAGGGACAGGCCGCTGGTATAGAACAGGGCGATGATGATAATGGCGCCCATATCGTCGAAAATGGCCAGCGACACCAGGAAAATCTTCAGCTGAGTCGGCACCCGGTCACCCAGCAGCGCCAGTATGCCGAGCGCAAAGGCAATGTCGGTTGCGGCGGGAATAGCCCAGCCGCTGACCGCCTGCGGGTCACCCGCGTTTAACAGCAGGTAAATCCCTGACGGCACCACCATGCCCCCGATTGCGCCCAGCGCCGGCAGGCTGATCTTCTGCAGGTCCGACAGCTCGCCTTCGACAAACTCGCGTTTCAGTTCCAGTCCGACCAGGAAAAAAAAGACGGCCATCAGGCCATCGTTGATCCACAGCAGCAGCGGTTTGGCGATTTCTAATGCGCCGAAGCGAATCTCGACGGGAATGTTGAGCAGGTTCGCGTACAGGCCGGACAGCGGCGAATTGGCGAACAGCAGCGCAAACACCGATGCGACTACCAGCAGGATACCACCGGCGCTCTCCTGTTTGAGGAAGTCGCGAATCGAGCTGATCATGCGCGCATGATACTACGCCCGCCTGACCCGTAACCCGTAAACAGTGGCTAGGTTACTCCGCGCGGCGCAGCCCCTGCAGTCGCGAGACCGACGGGCGGGTGATGCTCATCAATGCTTCGCGCGGCTTACCGATGTAGTTGCCCTGCGCATAGTCGACGCCGTACTCCCGCAACAGTTCCAGTGTCGCGGCGTCCTGCACGTACTCGGCGATGGTCAGCTTGCCCAGCGCGTGGGCAACCTGGTTCATGGACTGCACCATGGCCTGATCGATCTGGCTGCTGGCCATGCCCTGCACGAAGGCGCCGTCGATCTTAAGCTTGTCCACCGGCAGGTGCTTAAGATAGGCGAATGAGGAGAAGCCGGCACCGAAATCGTCCAGTGCAAACTGGCAGCCCATGCCCTTCAGCGCGCCGATGAACTTCTCGGCTTCGGACAGCTTGGCAATGGCCGCGGTCTCGGTGATTTCGAAACATACCCGCGAGGGGTCGATGGCGGAGTTCTCCAGCAGCTCCTCGATCATCGGCAGCAGGGCCTTGTCCTCGAACGCCTTGCCCGACAGGTTGATGGAGAAGCGCACGCCTTCGCCCTGCTGGTGCAGGCGTGCCAGATGGGTGAGGGCGCGCCGCACGATCCAGCGGTCCACGCTGTGGATCAGCCCGAAACGCTCGGCGGCCGGCATGAAGCCGCCGGGCAGAATGATCTGACCGTCATCGCAGATCATGCGCACCAGCACTTCGTAGTCCTGCACCTGGTCATCGCCGAGCGACATGATCGGCTGGTAGACCAGCTGGAAGCGATCGTGTTCCAGCATTTCGCGTACCCGCGACGCCCAGCCCATGTCCTCGGCCATGCCGGCCTTGTTGCGGTCGCTGGGGTCGTACAGGTTGGCGCGGTTGCGGCCCTGAGCCTTGGCCATGTTGCAGGCCAGGTCGGCGTGCGATAGCGCTTCCTCGGCCGACTGCACCAGGTTGTCGATCACCGAGGCGCCGATGCTGCAGCTGATGTTGAAGCTCTTGCCGTCCTGCAGGAAGGTGTAATTCTCGAACAGCTCGCGGAAGTTCTCGGCCGCCAGCAGAATGTCGGCCGGGCGGATGTTGTACAGCAGCAGAGTGAACTCGTCGCCACCGAAGCGCGCCAGCAGGTCACCGTCGCGCACGTGCTTGAGCAGCAGCTGGGTGATTTCCACCAGCAGGCGGTCGCCGGCGGCGTGCCCCAGGGTGTCATTGATGTATTTGAACTGATCCAGATCGATGTAGAACAGCGCGCAGGTGCCTTCCGGGTTGCGCCCGACGCGCGCCACGGTGCGCTCCAGCTCCTCCTGGAAGTAGTGGCGGTTAAACAGCTTGGTCAACGAATCGTGTTCCGCCTGGTAGGTGAGTTGCTGATGGAAGGCTTTCTGCTCGGTGATGTCACGCGCCGTGCCGCTGATCTGTACCAGCTTGCCGTGCGCATCCATGTGCGCCTTGGCGTTGAAGCTCAGGTGGCGCTGGCCGCCGTTGTTGTGCAGGTGCACGGTCTCGTACTGGTACAGGTCGCGCCCGGCCAGCAGTTCTTCGAAAGCACGCTGATCGGCGGCGCTGTTGGCGGCCAGGCAGAACTCGGCGATGGGGCGCCCGATCATGTCCTCCGGTTCCAGACCGTAGACCATGCGCGAGGCTGAGTTCAGATAGCTCCAGCGACCGTCCGGATCCACGCTCCATACCAGGTCGTGGGCCGTTTCCACCAGTGCGCGGTAGCGGGCCTCTGCCGCCAGCAGCTCGCACTCCGCGGCCTTGCGCTGGCTGATGTCGGCGACCAGGCAGGTGAACATCCGTGTGCCGCTGATTTCCATCGCCGAGACGCGCAGTGAAATCGGTATGCGTGAGCCGTTGCGGTGCATGCCTTCGACTTCGCGTTCCTCGCTGTGGGCGTCGACACAGGTGCGGACTTCGAATACCTCGGGCAGCAGCGAGGCCAGGTGATGGCCGCGGATTTCCAGCGCCAGGTAGCCAAACAGGCGTTCCGCGGCCGGATTGAAGGTGTCGATGAGGCCTTTTTCGTCGACCACGATAATGCCTTCCGCGGCGGTGTCGACGATGGCGCGCATGTGCGTTTCCTGGTCGCCGAGGCGCTGGAACACCTTGCCCAGGGTCTGGGTGAGATGGCCGATTTCATCGGTGGACGCGGCGCGCAGGTTGGCCAGCTCGTGGTGGGTGGAGGCGCCGCTGCGGCTGAACAGCTGCTCGAACGGGCGCAGGGCCTGCTGCATGCTGCGGATGGACAGCAGGCTGATGACCGTGGTGATCGAGGCCAGCCCCAGCCAGGTGGCCAGGTAGCCGACATCGAGCGTGCCGGTATGCAGCCAGTGGTATTCCACCAGCACCGAGTAGGACAGCAGCGGTACCAGGCCAGCCAGCAGCAGGATGCGCGATTTCAGACTGACATGGATGCGGTCCAGGCTCAGGTGTCCGGCCAGCTTGCCCAGCTGGTGCA
>CP070738.1:2105826-2129300 GCA_020347685.1 Gammaproteobacteria bacterium
GCTCATGTTCTTACCTCCTGCTTGCAAAGCATCCTAGACCCAGGCTACGCATAACTCAAATTCATATTTTTCATGGTTTGAATAACCAGATAGAATATACTTTCTGGCCCCGAGGACGGTATGGATATCGTTGCATTGAAGGCTTTCATCACGGTCGCGAAAGCGGGTTCGTTCTCGCTCGCCGCCGAACGGCTGTTCGTGACGCAACCCGCCGTGAGCAAACGCATCGCCAGCCTGGAGGGTGAGCTCGACACCCGCCTGTTCGACCGCATCGGCCGAACCGTAACGCTCACCGAAAGCGGCCGCGCCCTGCTGCCGCGGGCACAACGCATTCTGGTCGAGCTGGAAGACAGCGCGCGGGCGATCGCCAACCTCAGCGGCAAGATTCACGGCACCCTGCGCTTTGGCACCAGCCACCATATCGGCCTGCACCGGCTGCCGCCGGCGCTGCAGCATTTTACCCGGCGCAACCCGCAGGTACGCCTGGACATCCGCTTCATGGACTCGGAAGCCGCCTGCCACGCCGTGGAACAGGGCGAACTGGAACTCGGCATTGTCACCCTGCCGCCGCGGCCCTCCGTCAGCCTGACTACCCGGACCATCTGGCCGGACCCGCTGGGCATCGTCGTGTCGCCCGACCACCCGCTGGCCGCCAGGCGCAGCGTCAGGCTCAGCGACCTGGCTCAGCACCCTGCCATCCTGCCGGCGCCCACCACCTATACCCGCCAGATCGCCGAGCAGGCCTTCCGCCAGCTCGGCCTGACGCTGGATGTCGCGCTGTCAACCAATTACCTGGAGACCATTAAAATGCTGGTGTCCGTCGGCATCGGCTGGAGCCTGCTGCCACTGACCATGCTCGACGCACAGCTCAGGAAACTCGCGGCACCCGAAATTGTGCTGCAGCGCTCCCTCGGTATCGTGTACCACCGGGAACGCACCTTGTCGAACGCCGCCGGCGCACTGATCGCACTGCTGAAGTGAAAACCAGCCCTTGTCCGCAGACACGCTCCGCAGGCGCCCCTTTGCACTCGATAAGCGATCCCGATTCGGATTACTATGTCGCGATTAACGCTGTCGAGACCTGATGCTCGACGTCCACCAGGAATTTCGGGCATGAAACCATTGCGTCACCTGATCCGACTCACCACTCTGCTGTGTCTGCTCGCACTGGCCGGACAGGCTCTTTCCGTCGACCTGTCGGTGACAACCGACATGGTGAAGGCAAAACTCAATGAGGTAGAGGCAAGCCCCGAGGTCGACGAGGCCGCCAAAGCCAAACTCACGGACCTGTATCGCAAGACGCTGAGCCATCTGGAGAAGGCGGCCTATTTCAAGGCAAGTGCCGACACCTTTCAGGATGCGCTGCAAAATGCGCCGGCCGAAACCGCCGCCATTCGCGACAAGCTGGAGAAAACGCGGCAAACGGACCCGACCGATGAACTGCGGCTGTCTGACACGACCCCGCTGTCTGACATCGAGCAGCTGGTGATCAAGGAAAAGGCCAACCGCACCGCGGTGCAGGCCAAACTCAGTGGCACCGACGAGCAACTGGCCAAGGAATCCAACCGCCCTACCGCCGCGCGCGACCGCATCAGCAAGGCCGCGCAGCGCCGCGATGCCCTGGTAACCGAACTGGAGCTGGCAGCACCGGCCAACGAGGCGGCCGAGGTGACCGAAGCCAGGCGATGGGTGCTCGCCAGCGAGGACGCCATGCTGGAGGCCGAGATCAGGATGCTCGACCAGGAATTGCTGAGCCAGCCGGTGCGCATCGAGCTGCTCAAGGCCAGGCGCGACAAAGATGCCCTGTCCTTGGAGCGCATCGATGCACGCGTCCAGGTAATGGAGACCA
This sequence comes from Gammaproteobacteria bacterium, assembly GCA_020347685.1. Lineage (GTDB taxonomy): Bacteria > Pseudomonadota > Gammaproteobacteria > DSM-19610 > DSM-19610 > Thiogranum. Next base: position 2,107,676 of record CP070738.1, read on the forward strand.
TGCTGGGCGGCAAGCGCCTGGCGGAGGCCCAGCAGGCCATCGCCGAAGCGGAAACCGCGAAACGCGAGGCCATGGGCAAGCATCGCCTGGTGCAGCAACTGGCAGAGCAGAACGCCGCCCTGAGCGCCGACGTGGGTTCCACCGCCGCCCAGCTGGAACAGATAGCCGGGGAAGAGGCCGCGGCGAGCAAGGTGGCCAAACGGCTCGCCGAAGAGCTGCGCAATACCCAGCAGAAAGTGGAAGTGGCCGGGATGAGCCAGGCGCTCGGGCGCCTGCTGCTCGAGCAGCGCCGCACCCTGCCCAACCCGCGCCTGTACCAGGCCAAGGCGGAGCAGCGCGAAACAAAAATCTCCGAGATCAGCCTGGCCCAGATCCAGCACGAAGAAGAACGGCGCAAGCTGCGCGATACCGATGTCTACGTGTCCGAGCTGCTCGTTGGCGTGCCGCCGACAGAGGCGCAGACCATCCGCCCTGAGCTCAAGGTGCTGGCGAAAACCCGCCTCGAACTGCTCGGCAAGGCGATCGAAACCGAACAGGCCCTGTTGCGGGCGCTGGGCGAGCTCGACTTCGAACAACGACAACTGCTGGACACCGTGAAAGCCTACAGCGGCTTTCTCGCCGAGCGCCTGCTGTGGATTCGAAGCTCTCCGCCGCCCAATCTCGAGATGCTCACCGACATGCCGGCGCAGGCCATGGAACTCCTGTCACCGCGCGCCTGGATCGAAGTTGTAGCGTCACTCGGCGGGCAGGCCACGCGTTCGCCCATCCTGCTACTGGCGGTGATCATTTTCGGCCTGCTGACCTGGAAGGCACGAACGCTGCGTGCCATGCTGAGGGCAACCGGCAAAGAGGTCGGCAAGCTCAGAACCGACACCTTCGTTTCTACCCTGCAGGCACTGGGACTCACGCTGCTGCTGGCCGCCCGTTGGCCCGTGTTACTGGGCGCCAGCGGCTGGGAACTGGCCGCGGCCCTGGACGCCACGGTGTTTTCCAAGGCGGTGGCAGGCGGTCTGACCTGGGTGGCCAATGCCTACTTCTACCTGGCGTCGTTTCGCCTGATTTGCTATCCGGACGGCCTGGCCGCCAGACATTTCCGCTGGCCCGAACCGGCACTGAAGGCGCTGCGCCGCAGTCTGTTCCGGCTGATGATCGTATTCCTGCCGACCGCTTTCGTGGCCCGCACCATCGTTACCATCGACACGCCGACCATGGGCGGTGGCCTGGGGCGCCTCGGCTTCATCATCGTGCTGGTTTCGATCGCGCTGTTCTTCTACCGCCTGTTCGATCCACGCAGGGGCGTTTTGGCTCCGGTTATGGGCAACCACCCCAAGAGCCTCCTGTACCGCCTGCGGCACCTGTGGCTGGCACTCGGCGTACTGGTACCGCTGGCACTGGCGATCCTCGGCGTCGCGGGCTACCTGTACACCGCGGGCACCCTGACCGGCACCTTGATCGACACCATGTGGTTTGTGCTGGTGCTAGTGGTCATTCAGCAACTCGGCATACGCTGGCTGGTGCTGGTACATCGCCGCCTCGCCTTCAAGGCAGCGGTACAGAAACGCGAGGCAGCACGGACGGCGGCGCAGGCAGCCGATGGCACAAACCCTGCCGCCGGCGATGACATACCCCAGATCGAGGAACAGGCCTACAACCTGGATTCGCTGAGCGAAGACAGTCGCAAGCTGCTCAACATCGCCCTGGACATCGCCGGCATCATCGGCATCTGGCTGATCTGGTCCCCCGTGTTGCCGGCTTTCGGCGTCATGGACACCATTACGCTGTGGGACTACCCGAGCATGGTGGACGGTGAAGAACGCCGCATCCCGGTGACGGTGGCCGACGCCGGGCTGGCCTTGCTGGTCCTGGTGGTCACCATTGTGGCGACCAAACGCTTTCCCGCGGTACTGGAAATCGGCCTGCTGCAGCGCCTGGCCATGTCACCCGGGGGGCGCTACGCCGCCACCACGCTGGCACGCTATAGCATCGCCGCCATCGGCACCATTTTCGTGTTCGGCACTCTCGGCGCCAGCTGGTCACAGATCCAGTGGCTGGTCGCCGCCCTGGGTGTCGGTATCGGCTTCGGTCTGCAGGAAATCGTCGCCAACTTCATCAGCGGCCTGATAATCCTGTTCGAACGACCCATCCGGGTCGGCGATACCGTGACGGTCGCGGATACCACCGGGGTGGTCACACGTATCCGCATTCGCGCCACCACCATCCGTAACTGGGAGGGACAGGAGCTGCTGGTACCGAACAAGGAGTTCATCACCGCTCGCCTGCTCAACTGGACGCTGTCCGACCCGATCACCCGCATTGTGATCCCGGTCGGCCTGGTCTATGGCGGCGACGTCACCAAGGCCATGGCGCTGATGTTGGAGGCCGCCAGGGAACACCCCGAGGTGCTGACCGATCCCGCGCCCTCGGTGATTTTCGACGAGTTCGGTGACAACGCCCTGTCACTCAAGCTGCGCTGCTTCGTACCGTCGATGGACATCCGGATCTTCGTGTTCAGCGCGCTGCACGAGGCCATCAACAAGAAATTCAACGACGCCGGCCTGGTGATCGCCTTCCCCCAGCGCGATGTGCACCTGGATACCAGCAAGCCGCTGGATATCCGTATTCATCGCGGCACGGGAGCTCAGCCGGACGCCGTCTAGCGAAGCGGTTTACGACGGCGGCAGACTGCTCTGGTTGTCTGCAAGTTCGTCTGGGGAAGACGCGCCCTGAACGGCCTCTTCGCCCTCGTCTACCGGCACCGCCCAGGGCGGAACGCTGGGCACCTGCGGCGCTTTTGCCAGCAGTTCGTCGAGTTCCGGGCTCCCGGGTCCGATGGGCAGCGGCAGACCCCGCGCCTCGCGGGCAACTGCTCTGGCCCTGTCCCAGCTCACTTCAACGGACTGACCGGCCGCTCTTGACGCGACGGCCTGTTCCATGGGTTTCAGGCTGCCGTTCCAGCGCTCGGCATCCTCGGCGAGCGGCTGGTGCGCCTCGAGGTACAGCTGACCGTCGCGCCATCCGGCCACGTAGGGTTCATTGATAATGCGCACCGGCGTTCCCATGGGCACCATCGGGAACAGCCTGGCGATGTCCTCGGGATAGAGCCGCACACAACCGTGGCTGACCCGAAGCCCCACACCGTACGGCTGGTTGGTTCCGTGAATCAGGTAGGTCGGGTTGCTCAGGCGCATGGCGAACTCACCGAGCGGGTTATCGGGCCCCGGCGGCACGATTTTCGGCAGCGGCTTACCCTGCTCCGCGTGCTCCGCGCGCACCGATTCGGGCACCGTCCAGGCGGGCTGCTCCTTTTTCTGAATGATGTGCATGCTGCCCTGCGGGGTGAGCCACCCTTCCCGACCGATCCCGATGGGGTGGGTGATGACCTCGGCGGGTTCACCCGGCGCGGATTCAGGGAAATAAAACAGCCGCATGGAGGCGAGGTTCAACACCAGCCCCTCGCGTGCGCCGCCCGGTAGCACGAACTGGGTGGGCAGCACCACGCGCGTGCCCTCGCCCGGCAGCCAGGGATCAACCCCGGGATTGGCGGCGACGATCTCTTCGTATCCCAGGTCGTAGCCGCGCGCGATGTCGAGCAGCGTGTCCTCGTGGCGCGCCGTGGTGACCTGCACCTGTCCGACCACATCGGTGCCTTGCGGCGGCAGCGGGAACCTGTCGCTGGGCGCCGGAGCACGTGCGCCACGCCAGTCGCTGAGGCTGGCACAACCGGACAGGTAAGTTAATGTCAGGAAAGCCGCGGCCGCGGCGCTCCATGAACGTCCCTTGTGCATTGACCTGGTTCCATCCATAGGTCGAAGCATGAACGGTAAATGGTCTATGCGTCAAGAGGTTGTGCGCAGTGCGCAGGTTACGATAACGCCGGGTTGAATTGTGTTGAGCTCAATAGTGAACCGCCAACCATATTGTTTCCACGTCGGGAGCGGTCCAGTCTACTTTGTGCTTCTTGTGTGCAGGAATGGCGACGAAATCGCCTGCCTCCAGAGTGACAGATGCTTCATCTTCAAATGCCAGAATGGCTGCGCCTTTTAACACCATCACCCATTCGTTTTGTTCCTGGTCATACCAACCCGTTTCCGGGGACCTATGACCCTTCGATATAATGCGCTCGATTCGTACCCGACCAGTTTCGACAAGGGCTTCGCATTTTTCATCTTTCAGATCTACCGGTATTGCCTCGAATATATTATTCACGCACGAACACCGAAGCGCGCCGGATGCGCGCGAAGAACGACATGATCAAGCTCCCTGATTCGAATCATGTTGTGCCTTCTCCTTAACCAGATAACGCTGCAGTTCGACTGCGAAGTGGCGCAACGCGGCGGCGATTATATCCATGTTCACTCTTGCCAATGCTTTGGATCATTGAGCGCATCAGCGCATATCACTTTCCCACTAACATGCCCTATAACCCCCGGCTGGAGTTCCTGCACCATCCAGGCACAAGAATTTTCAGGCGGGATTGGATACGTTGCCTCAAATCCCTTTGCCCCAGCGGGAGAAAAGCCATACTTCGGGTAATAGCCCGGATGGCCGAGCACAAACACCAGTTCAAAACCCGCCGCCCTCAGATATTCTAGTCCTTCCTTGATAAGTCGGCCTCCGATTCCCTGATTTTGATATTCCGGGTGTACTGACAGAGGCGCGAGAAGCGCTGAAGGAACCATCCGCTGTGGGTTCTTAATTCGTGCGTTCGTGAAAAGAATATGTCCAACCACATGATCATCGGTAGTGGCAACAAGCGATAACAGTGGCTGCGCACTCGGATCTGCGACTAAATGGGTAATAAGATCTCGGATTTCCTGTCCTTGCACGCGACCAAATGCGGCAATCACAACATCGGAGATCGCTTGCTGATCTGATTCGACTGCCTTGCGCACGCGCAAATTCAAAACCGGTAACCCTTGATCGCTATGGTCTCGCATAACCGGCAACAAAAAGCAGCGCGGCGGCGGAGCGACGCTTTCTGCTGCCCGAGTTTATGGTGTTGCTAGGTTGCTGCACGAAGTTCTGCCACGGCTGATGAAACGACCCGCATCGAAGAACGTATCAACAACCATACGAGTCCGATTGCGATCAAAATATCGGGCCAACCCGAATTGGTTAGCCAGACAGCACCGGCCGCCACAAAAACCGCAAGGTTTGATGCGATATCGTTTCGTGAACACTCCCATACTGAGCTCATATTTACATCTTCATGGCGATGCCGCCAAAGCAAGTAAAGACACAGCGAGTTTGCGGCAAGGCCAAGAAGACTGAACGCCCCCATAACCTCAAATACAGGGACGCTTGGAACGAAGACTTTGTAGGCAATTTGGCCCACAACGACACAAGCTGCCAAGAAAATCAAGCCGCCTTTGAACAGTGCAACCTTGGCCTTCACAGCCGCGCCTCTGGAAACAGCAAACAGGCTAAGCCCATATGTCAAAGCATCGCCTAGGTTATCAAGGCTGTCGGCAAGTAGTGCCGCGGACTTTCCATAGAGCGCAGCCACCATAATAACCAGGAACATTACCCCATTTATGCCCAGCACAATCCGCAGAGTGCCTCGCTGCCTATCCTGAAGGGCATCAATAGCGCAATTGTCATCACAGCAACTACTCATTGTCACACTTCACGGGCAACCTATCGTGCTGCGCCACGGGCGCGTCGCTGTTCGCCGCGTCCCGGCCCCGCAGGGCCTAACCGGGCGCAATCGTTATGCGGCCGGAACCCAAAGATCATCTGAATCAAACGCATATTTATACTGCGGATACAGAAAACCGAACGATACGACCAACAAAAGGGATACCAAGAATAGAATAAACAAGCTCCCGTCGGTGATAAGCACGTAGACCGCAAGCAGCGCCGCAATAGTTAACAATATCGCGTTATAGCTAAATATTAAAAACGCTGTCGCTTTGTTTCCTATTGCTACTTGATACGCATAACCATAGAGGGGGACCAAGGAAAGGCCACTGGTTACCAATCTCGCCGCATCCCATAGCGTACCGGCAGAACTAAACGGAGTAGTGGCCAACTGGGCAATAAACAATAATACGCAAGCCCAGAATATATCTTTCCATATTCGCATACCGATCTCCCTAAAGCGCATAACGATTGAATTCAGCTGCCGGCACCAGGCGGGCACGCGGCTCGCTTCGCAGACCAAGTGACGGCTGTGCCGGTCGGCTGGAATGACTGGTTATGTTTCATCTGCCTGTTGCTTTTCCTTCCGTCCAGCGAAGTGCGTGCGTCGCGCTTCTTCCTTACGCCGCTTCTCGTCGTCGCGGCAAGCCCGGCACAATACTGCGGTCGTATTGATATTCCCTTTCGCCACCTCATACCACCACTTCTGGCGCTCCGCCGGCCAGACTTCTTCGGCACCACAGTGTCGGCAGACAACAACCTTGTCCACATAGAACCGGGGCAGAAGCCCGTATGTATTGTTGTGCCCCAACTGCGCTTCGTCAGCAAGCACTGCCCCTGCAGGAGGATCCACAGACGGGTCGGTGGTATTAATCGACACAAGAGCTTTTGCTCTAAGCAACCGGCTCTCCCTTAGCCGCTCGTTGTTGCTCTTCTGACTCGTCACAGCGCTCTACGAAACATAACTACAGTTAGGCGGCGAACGCCTTATAACACCAAAAAACGCCGCGTCTGCCGCATAGCACCCTGATTCGGTGTATGGAACTGCATAGGCCGAGTATCCCACCTCTTCATCCACTGGCTGCGGCAACGCAGCTTACTGATCTTTTACCGAATATTCTGCAAACGCGCAAACGCTTTGCGATCGAGCGGCGTTCGCCGCAATAACCGTATTTTTCACGACAAGGCGGCCGACGCCGCATAGCACGCGTTTTCGCCCTGCAAACACGGCGCGCTTTCGTGCTGTTTCGCGACACGAAGTCGGGGAACGCCGCCATATTGGAGCTGATAAAGATGCGAGATGTATGACTCGCGGTGTTTGTTATCTGCGACCGAGCTGAGCCGGGAAGGCAGGTGACAGGTTTCGTGTGGCCTGGGAAAAGCAATCGCGGCCAAGAGGCCGCTGCCGCAAAGCGCTGTGACCTGAGCGTGCAGCGGCCTCAGTTATCGCTCAGCACGCGTTCATCGTATTGGGACTCGAAGAACAGCTTGTGCTTGGCTTCCTCTTTGGCCAGGCCGACGAACACCTCCTTGAGCTCGCCTTCGGGGACCTTCCCGGCCATATCGGAGTACAGGCGGTAGGCGGCGCGTTCGCGTTTCATGGCCACGATCAGGGCGTCCTGGTAGGAGATGTCGTCGCTGGCATCGACGTCCACCAGGTAATCTGTGATTTTCAGATCCACCACATTCTGCTCGGGCGTGAGTTCATGCTCGCCCTGTTTGACGGCCAGCAGCCGTTCCTTGTGGCGCTGCTCCTCGCGCGAGAAATCCATCAGCACGTCTTTCATACCGGCTTTTTCGGCGCGCTGCGCGAGGCTGGCATAGAAGGCGGCGACCTCCTCTTCCTGGCCGATGGCATAGTCGAGTACTTCATCCACTGTGTTCATGTCGTGTCACCTCGTCACGGGTTCAGACTGCGCCGCTGCCGGCAGCGCCGGAAAGGAAGCGGTCGATACCGCGGGCGGCGTGGTGGCCATCCTCGATGGCGCTGATAGCGTCGGCGGTGCGGTTGGCGACATCGCCGCCGACGAAGAGCTTCTGCATGCGGGTCGCCTGGTAATCACCGGCGATGAACTTGCCCCACTTGACCTCGAGCTGTTCCTGATCTTCCTTGGAGATGAAATCCAGGTCGCTGCCCTGGCCGATGGCCGAGATAATGGTGTCGAAGCTGTCGGTGTGCATGCGCTCTTCCTGCAGCACCGGCCGCGGCCGGCCGCCGTTGGGATCGGGCACCATCTCCGCTTCGCCCCACTTGATGGCCACCCGGCCGGGCTGCTCGGCGTCCATGACCTCCACAGGGATCGCCTGGATCACGATACGCACGCCCTCGGCCTGCGCCTCGTGGATTTCCTCCGGGTCGGCGGGCATGTCTTCGATGCGGCGCCGGTACAGGATCGTGACCTCGGCGCCGAGCCGCCGCGAAACGCGCGCCGCGTCCATGGCGACGTTGCCACCGCCGATCACGGCAACCGATTTGCCGATGCCCGGGTCGCGGCCGTTGGCGACCTCGTCCAGCACCCGCAGTCCCGCCATGACGCGCGGATGCTCCTCGCCCTGGATGCGCATGCTTGAGGGCACCCACAGGCCGGTGGAAATAAACACGGCATCGTAGCCGTCCAGCAGTTCCGCCATCTGGATGTCCCTGCCGACGCGGGTGTTGAACTTCATCTCCACGCCCAGCGAGCGGATGTAATCGAGGTCCTTGTCCAGCGCCGCATCGGGCAGCCGGTAGCTGGGCACACCGTAGCGCAGCATGCCGCCGGCCTTGTCCTCGGCCTCGAACACGGTGACCGCGTGACCCTTGCGGCGCAGATAATAGGCGGCGCTCATGCCGCCCGGTCCGGCGCCGATCACGGCCACCTGCCTGCCGCTGGACCCCGGCTGGTCGTTCAGGATGCGCTGGTACTCGTCTGCCGGAACCTGGTCGGCGATGAACCGCTTCAGCCAGCGGATGGCGACCGGCTCGCCCTGGATACCGACCGGGCACACCGACTCGCAGCGGCGCGTGCAGATGCGCCCGCAGGTCGCCGGAAACGGATTGGTGCGGTACATCAGCTTCAGGCCCTTCGCGTAGTCGCCGTCGCGGATGCTGCGGATGTAGTCGGGAACGTCCATGTGTGCCGGACAGGTGGCCACACAGATGCCGCACTCCACACAGCGATCGGCTTCCAGTCGGGCTTGTTCCTCGCTGTAACCCTTGACCACTTCGGTGAAGGACTCGACGCTCTCCTCGGGCCCGAGCATTTCCATCTCGATGCGTTTTGGGTGGAAACAGGTGATAGTCGGGGTGGCGGTGGTAGCCCCCCCTGCGGCCATCCCAGCTCTTGTTTTCCATCCCGGCGACGAAGCGAAATTCGTCCGGGTCGGTGGTAAACCAGGCGTACTCGTTGCTCATGCGCAGCGAACCGGCGCTACAGATGTCGACACACAGGCCAAACCAGCAGGTGACCCGGATTAGCGGCGCAATGCCTCGTTTGCGGGCATCAGCAATCACACTCCGAAATTCAGCGAACCAAGCAGGTGCAGGGTCAGCAGCCTGCACCGGCCGCCGCGATCGCCGCGGCAACCTCGTCGCTGAGTTTTGCCACGCCGCGGCTGATGGCGGCGACCAGACCGGCATAGCCGGATGACGGCGGTGTTTCGGCAATGCGGAAACGGCGGCTGACCGGCGCACAGTCGCGCCGCGTATCGCTGAGTCGCCAGACACCCTCCAGCTCGGCCAGCTTGCCGAGCTCGCCGTCGAAGCGGAAAAACTGGATACTGACCTCAAAATCCGGTCTGCGACTGCTGGACCAGGGGTATAGCAGCACGGCGTCGGTGTTCAGCCGCTCCATGAGGTTCTGCGCCAGCACCCGGCTCAGGTCCTTGCCGAGATCGCCGCCCCAGCGGTCGTACTCGGCGAGATCGATGCGATTGGGGTCGGGACGGGTGACGATCTGCGGGCGATCGAGCACATCGGGAAGCTCGACCGGCCCGAGTCCGAGCGACAAGGGCGCCGCCGGTGACTCGCGCCCCACTACCGGCGTGCCGGCCTCGGTACTCAATACGTAAAAGGTCGAAGGGCGCGTCGGCGTGCCGATGCACCCAGCCACCAGCAGGCTCAGCAGGACCACCAGCAGATTGATTCGATTCATGGGCTTGGTTCCTTTCATCGGGTCGCATCCTTGCCTTTCAGCAACGCCTCCGGGTGGCGCTCCAGGTACTCCGACATAACGCGGATGGAGCGCGCCGCCGCCTGCAGTTCGCTCAGCGCATTGTAGAGTTGGTTACCGATCTCGCCGTCCTTGGAGGCGAGGCCCTCCAGTGCGTTCAAGGTATCGGCGGCGGCCTGCAGCGTAGCGCGCGACTCCTGCGCCAGCCCCGGCATCTCCTTGTCCATACGCTCAACCAGCGTGTTGACCGAGACCACCAGCGCGTCCAGGTCCTTCACCGTCTGTTTCAGCGGCAACTGCTCGAGCTGTTCGAGCAGCCTGCTGACGCTGGTCGTGATGCCGGTCAGCGGCCGTGGCAGGGTCGGCACCTCGGGGTACTCGCCGCTGAAATCCACCTGCGCCGGTTTGGCGTCCGGGAACAGATCGAGCTCAACGAACAGTTGCCCGGTAAGCAGGTTGCCGGTCTGCAGCCGGGCGCGCAGCCCGCGCTCCACCATTGATGCCGCGCGCTCATAGAGCCGTTGTTTCATCCCTGCCTCGTCGAGGCCCTCCTGTTCCTCGGCAGACAGCGTGCGCTCCGGCTCCAGGTCAATACGCACCGGTATCCGCGCTCCCTCGGCGTCTATATCGAGTCGCGCCTCGATCGCAGTGACCGTCCCGACGCGGATGCCGCGGAACTCCACCGGCGCGCCGAGACTCAGCCCGCGCAGACTCTCGTTGAAATGCAGCACGAAGGGAAAACCGGCAGTGATGGGTTCTTCCACCGACTTGGCGTAACTTTCATAGAGCGGGAACAGTTTGCTGTCCGGCGCCTTGCCGGAGTCGGAAAGCTCGGGCGGTGTCTCGAAGGCAATCCCGCCGGTCATCAGTGCCACCAGCGACTCCATTTCCACCTTGACGCCGGAGGCATCCAGCGACAGATCCACCCCACCCACATTCCAAAAGCGTGAGCCCCGACGAACGAACTGGTCGTGGGGACTGCGCACGAAAATGCCGATATCGACGTGCTCGTGGTTCTCGGCGAGCTGATACTCGGTCACCTCGCCCACCACGAACTGGCGAAAATACACCGGCGAACCGACCGACAGGGAGCCGAGCTTGCTGGCGCGCAGCCGATAGCTGCTACCCTCCACATCCGAGGTCACGATGGGCGGTTTTTCCAGTCCTCTGAAGCTGCGTTCCGACTTGCCCCCCTCTCCCGGGTCCATCGCGATGTAGGCCCCACTGATCAGGGTGCCGAGCCCCGTAATCTGCCCGCCGCCGACGCGCGGTCGCACCACCCAGAACTTGGTGGTGTCGGACAGATGCCGTTCCATGCCCGGCACCAGTTCGGCGGTCAGCAACACGCGCGACAGGTCATCGGCAAAGCGCACCGTCAGCACCTGACCGATGGTCACGTCGCGGTACTTGATCTTGGTCTTGCCTTCCTCGATACCCTCGGCGGTCTGGAAACTGATCATCACTTCCGGGCCTTTTTCGGAAAACGTCTTGTACAGCAGCCAGCCACCCACAGCCAGCGCCACGATCGGCAACAGCCACACGACCGGGAAGCCCTTGTGCTCGGTATCCACCACCGCCTCGGGCAGCTGGTCGAGATTATCGGGCTTGTTGGGCGGTTCCATAGTGTTCTCCGTATTCATCCCAGATCAGTCGTGCATCGAAACTCATGGCGGCAAGCATGGTGAGAATAACTACCGTGGCGAATGCCAGCGCCCCGCCGCCCGGTTCGATGGTGGCGAGGGCCCCGACCTGCACCAGGGCGGCCATCAGGGCTACCACGAACACGTCCACCATCGACCAGCGCCCCACCAGTTCGGTCACCCGGTACAGCCGGGTACGCTGCGCCTTGCGCAGCGGTGACCGGCGCTGCACCGATATTAACAGGTACAGCAGTGCCAGAATCTTTAGCAACGGCACCAGCACGCTGGCCACGAACACGATCACCGCCAGCGGCCAGTCGTGGTGCAGCAGATAGATCACGCCGCTCATGATGGTATCCGCCTGGGTGTTGCCGAGGTAGGTAGTCGCCATTACCGGCAACAGGTTGGCCGGCAGATACATGATCATGGCCGCGATCAACAGCGCCCAGGTGGTGCCGATACTGTTGGGCTTGCGCAGGTGCACCGGCGACCCGCAGCGCGGGCAGTGGACGTGTCCGCTTGCCGGCATCCGCACCAGCAGGCTGCAGGTATGACAGCTCGCCAGCCCCAGGTCCCTAGCGCGCATGCGGCTGTCCTCCCGGCAGGCCCAGGCGTTGCCACAGGAGATGCGGTTCCAGCGCCGACATCGCCGCCGCCGAAATCACGATGAGCGCGGCAAACGCGTACAGCGCGGGCCCCATCACCATGTCCGCCATACCGGCGAGCTTCACGAACGACACCAACACCCCCAGCATGAACACGTCCAGCATACCCCAGGGCTGCAGATGACTGATCCAGGACAGCATCGAGCGCAGCATGGGCAGTGGAAGGCGAAACCGCACCCCCAGCAGCACATACAGGCTGCTGATGACCACCAGTGCCGGCCCGATGAGCGTGGTGATAATAACCACCACCGCGAGCGGCGCCATGCCCGCTTCGTAGAGCGCCTGCGAGGCGCCGATAATGGTGGTGGTCTGTTCGCGCCCCGAGATCTGCAGCGTCATGAAGGGAAATGCATTGGCCAGTACCAGCAGGAGCAGCGCCGCGATATTCAGCGCGATGGGTCGGTCCAGACCGCCTTTTGGATTGTGCAGCAACAGCGCCCCACAACAACTGCAGTGCGCCGATCGACCGGGCGCCAGCTCCGGTATCCGGTGCAGAGTGTCGCACTCATGACAGGCGATGAGCTCGAGCGGATTTGCGTCAAGCGGCGCTGACTGGTTCATCGAAGCCGAACGTTAACAGCGACCTGAGCACTTGTCACGCACCCGTTTGTTGCCGCGAGTCGACCCCGGGAGTTGCCATTTCGGCCACCGCGGAGTTAAATCCGCATCAGGTGGAGGGCCCGCATGGCCACTGTCGGCCCCGGGGCAGAACGGCCCGCCGACTGGCGCCAAATGGCAAGCGACGCAGCCGCAGACCCTGTTAAACTGGTTGTTTAAGACCGACCACGGGAGGCAGGGAAGCTACTGCTGGCGCGCATGCTTCCGCCCCGCCCTGCGCACTGACGGATACCGGTACAACACAGAGACAAAGGAGAGTAGTGATGAAAAGACTTATTACAGTGGCTGGCCTGATGTTTGCCAGTTCGGCGGCAGTTGCCGGCAGCCTGGGCGATGTCTCCGATGTCCCGGCGACGGACGTGAAAAGCGAAAAGGAACTCAGCGGTTTTCTGGGTCTGGGCGCCCTGTGGCGGCCGGAATACATCGGCGGTGATACCACCGAGACCAAACCCGTGCCCCTGATCAGCGTCGACTACCGGGACATTGTCTACTTCAAGCTCAACCGGCTCGGCGTATGGTTCTGGAAACAGGGTCAGGAGGGCTTCCGCATCGGCGCCGTGGCGCAACCGCGGCGGGGCTGGCGACGCAATGACGGCAATCGCCTCAGCGGCATGGACACGCGCGGTGATTCCGTCGAGCTCGGCGTCAACCTGGCGTGGCGCTATGATCGCTTCGAAGCCGAAGGCGGCTACCTCACCGACGTCTCCGACGAGTCCGACGGTGACTCGGCGTATATCAAGCTGCGCTATGCACTGATGCAGTCTTCCACGTGGAATCTGGCCGGACAGCTGGGTTTCGAATACCTGGATGACGATGTGACCGATTACTACTTCGGCGTACCGGCGGACGAAGCAACCCCCATACGACCCGCCTATTCCCCGGATGAGGAATGGAACACCTCGGTCAGCCTGGTGGCGACCTACATCATCAATCCAAGCTGGCTGGCGATGGGCGGCTTCTCTTACACCGTGCTCGGGGACGAGCTCCAGGACAGCCCGATTGTGGAAGAAGACGACTACGCCAATGTGTTTGCCGGCGTAGCCTGGCGCTTCTGATCCCGCAAAAACTTCGCCCCGGTCGGCCGCACTGCCACCGGGGCCGCTTTACAGAAATAACTCGCTAGCGCTCCGACCAGGGCTTGAACGGGTACTGGATAGGACGCTCCCTGAGGTCTTTGGGCAGCACCAGGCGCCGCTCCCCGTCCAGCCACTGCATGACATAGATCGACTTGGCGATCTGCTTGCCGGTTTCATCCACCCGATAGCGCCCCAGCAATGAGCGGAAGATCATCTCGCCGAGCTGCTTGCGGACAGCATCCTTGTCCAGCGAACCGGCCAGTCGCACCGCGGCTTCCAGCACCTGGCCGGCGCCATATCCGTAAGCAGCGTACTGGCTGGCATTGCGCCCGTATTGTCGCTTGTAGCGAAACGAGAAGTCCTGTGCCTGGGGTTTACGCACGCTGCGCAACCAGGATACGACACCCATGACGCCGTCGGCGTCGGCGCCCAGCGCCTCACCGAACTCCGCGAGTGCCGGCCCCACGGTCAAAACAAAGGCCTTCGGCGACAACTGGTAGCGCTTGGCCGCGCGTATGAGTGCAATCGAGCCCGGCAGGTAAGTCGCGCCGATCACCACCTCCGGAGCCGCTGCGCGCATGCGCTGCACTGCGCCGTCGACATTCATGCTGCCCGGCGCGTAGCTTTGATCGAACACAATCTCCATGCCCAGACTGGCAGCCCGGGATCGCACGCCTTCGGCGACCTCGCGGGTAAACTCCGTGTCAACGTAGATCAGGGCAACAGTTTTCAGCCCGGCCCCGTGCGCGGAATCGAGCACCAGGTCCATGTAGGTGTTGGCGGGCGCGTCCACGCCGAAGATGTTGCGGTAGCCGCGCGACCAGATCCTGGTGGACGCCGCCCCTGTCGCCAGCATGGGGAAGTCGTGCCGCTCGGCGACACTGCTGGCTGCCAGGGTGAGATCGGACGAATAGGGCCCCAGCAGCAGGTCGACCCTGTCCTGGCTGATCAGCTTCTCATAGAGGCGCGCACTGGTCGCCGGGTCCGACTTGTCGTCGTAATAGACCAGCTCGACCCCGCGACCCAGCAGTGCACCGCGGCCATTGATATCGTCCACCCACATCTGTATGCCTTCCAGCTGCTCGCGCCCGGGTGCCGCCAGCGGGCCGCTGAGAGATGCTGTCACACCCACCCGTATGGGCTCGGCAGCGAGCGCGCTTCCAACCCCGGATACGGCGACCACCATCGCCACCAGGACCCAGCTTCGGGCCAGCGTGAGAATCCATTGTGTGTTGCGCAAGACGTTCACGTGTTATCTCTCGACATCCAGTTGGCGTTTGGTGGTGTAGAGCATCCGCACCAGTTCATACTCGAACGGCGAACCGGTCTCGTAGTAGCGGAAGGCAGTATTGGCGCGTATATCGATGGACCACAGCAGATCGATGGCCAGGTCCTGCCAGGTTTCGAAATCGGTCAGCTCGTCACGGATCACGGATCGCGCATACCAGTCAACACCCTGCCCTACGCCATCGCGCAGCGATGACGGCCCCAGGATCGGCAACACCAGGTAGGGCCCCGTACCCACGCCCCAGTAGCCGAGCGTCTGGCCGAAGTCCTCGTCGCTGCGCGGCACATCACTGGCGATCTCGATGAAACCCAGCAGCCCGACGGTGCTGTTGAGGGCCAGCCGCGTCGTGGTGTTCATGGTCTTTTCCAGGTTCAGCTGCAGGATGCTGTTGATCAGGGTGGTGACATCGCCGAGATTGCGGAAAAAGTTGTGGATGCCCGTCTCGACGATGTCCGGGGTGATCCACTGGTAACCGCGCACCACCGGCAAAAACAGGTACCTGTCGAAGTGATAGTTGAACCGGTACATGGTACGGTTGAAGCCCTGCCAGGGATCGGAAATGGTCGCCTCCGCCTGGTAGACGACGTCTTCCTGGAGTATTCGATCGGCGGCGAACGCCGGCTCGACGATTTCGCCCTTCTGCACCGGGGCGGTACTGCAACCCGCCAATCCCAGCGCGGCAATCAATGCAAACGGGCGCAGGCGCGAAACGATTCTTGATATTGTAGTCATGCGTCTGTGCTCACTGCCTGAAGACGTTTACCATGTGCGCAACGTTGTCGCGATATTCCATATTTCCGCAGTGCCCGCCCCTGGGATAGAGCTTGGCTCGGTCCCCGAAAACGCGCGGGAAAAAATCAATCTCTCCGGTTTCCAGGATCAGGTCGTCGACATTGTGCATGACCTCTATCTTCTCGGCGCTGCGCAGATAGTCTTCAATATGGGTGAGGCTCATTTCCTCGACTATGCCATCGCGGGTAATGGAGGAATCCTGCGCCCGGTAATAGGGAAAGAAGTATTCATGGAAATAGTCGGTGAACCCCAGGCGGAAAGTAACCGGGATGAGTTCGCCGGGCGAACTGTTGCGGGTGAGGCGGACATTCTTGGGTTTGACATAACCGAAGTCGGTCATGACATCGGAGGTGAAGACCAGATGCGCAGAGGAAAAACGGAATGACAACCCAATCAGCGCCGCCAGCTCTTCGTCCTTGGGTTGCAGCGCTTCGTAGACCTTGTACAGGAAGTCTTCGCCAAATTCGAGTCGGTCCGCGCGCCTGTAGACCTCGCTGAATTTCGCAACGATGCTGTTGTAGTAGGCGTTGAAATTATCTATGCCACCGGGAATGTTCTCCAGCATGCGGTCGAGCAGCGAAATCGAGTTGTACAGGCTCACCGGCGGATTGATCAGCAGCGCCTTCTTGAAATTGAACACCTGGCGCTTCTCGTCCAGCCAGGTCACGAAGGCGGTGTTGAAACCGCCCAGGCTGTATCCGGTGACGAAGAAATCCGTAACCTCTATTCTCTTTTTCAGCTGTGCCCAAACCAGTTCCATGACACGGTACAGGTCCTCCGCATCGTGCACGGCATGGCCGGTGACCGATGTCTTGGAAGCGGACACCACGAAGTTGGGCAAGGTCGGGGAAGAAAGGGAGACGACGTGAAAGCCAGCCTGGTAAAAAGCCCGCGCCATCATTTGATTCTTGGCGCCGATGTGCGACGCTCCGGTTCCCGCGATCAGGAACACCAGCGGAGCCGCCCGCCGTTGCAAGGCATACGAGTAGCGCAGGTCTCCCTCGTACCAGAGATAGTCGGGCACCACCCGATCCTCGAAAACCGTCAGCCGTGCCTGTTTCAAGGGTATCTTTTCCGGCAGATCGGCCCGGTACTCCTCGGGGGTGCCGACCACCGTCGCCACGAAGGCGTCGTCGAAAGGGAAACCGTAACTTTCGCTGGCTGCCCAGGCCGTCGTGGCAAACCACCATGCGGCGAGGAGCACAAGCGGAATTCTTATTATCATTGCGGGTATCGCTCCAGCATACTTTATTGCCCTTTACCGGCTAATTTAGACCATGGGCCAGCACTTTCCCAGCCCAGCCCGATTTCGGTCAGGCACACGCAATTCCGTCTCCGCTCAATCGCGGCCAGGCGACTCGGATTCTCGGCGAAGCCGGTGCCGATTTCTTGCCATTTCGCGCCAACGCGGACCGAACCACCGGCGTTCAGCGATCTGCCAGCCGCGCTGCCCCGACCATGCAATACCCGCTAGCGCCGGCGACACCGGCATAGCGAAGCGGATGAAGCGAAAACCACGCCGCCGCCACGCACCGGGCCGCAACGATGTGCTCCGGCACGTAGCCTAACTGATTCGCATGCCTCTGCCCAGCACCGGGCCGACCCCGGTCCTCACACCGGAATCGCGAAACGGCTGAAGGAAAACACCACCACGACCGTGAATGCGACCGGAAACAGCAGTTTGGATACATGGTTCAGGCGATGCGCCAACTGCTTCCGCTCCCTGTCCCACAGCGCCGTAGTCACCACCGCCTGCATCAGCGCCGCAAACACCAGCATGGTCGCGCCGACGGTAAACACGTCGAACTCTGTCAGATAGGGAATCGGCGGCAAACTGGAACCGAGCGCGAGACGAAACGCTATCAGAGTGAGCATGGATGTAGCCGAAAGTCCGATACGTGACGGAATGTTCTGGGGACTGATCCAGAACGCCGCCCAGGACATGAACACCACGAACGACATGGGCACAATGAGTTTCCAGACGTAATATGCAGAGCGGCGCTCGGCCGGAAACAGGATTTCCAGCTGTGCAATCGCCCTGCCCGGAACCACTTTATAGGTTCCACTGGACAGCACGGGCTCGCCGATCGACCAGTTCGGGTTGGACAGCTTTTCTGCCACCGCGACCAGCTCATCATCGGGAACCAGCTTCAGCTCTTCGGGTGTGTAGCGCGCGACCAGAGTGACCGGCAGCTGCTGCTTGTCGAAGGGAAAGCGACTCAGATCGAGCGGCAGGGAGAAGGTGCCATAAAAGCGCTGCACATAGCGCACCGCACCGTCGGGCTGCACTTCCACCACTTCGTTCATCTGGCGCTCCACAGTGCGCCGGTTGACCACCAGCACGTCGGGATTCCAGACATCCGCTGCGAGCACCGTGCAGGGCGTGTCCCGTCCGTTTGCCAGGCGTTCGTCATTCCAATCGTAGCGCAGGAAAATATCGGCGACGTAACTCTGCTCGACGTCGTCTATCTTCGGGATATCTAACAGGTAGACGCCGACCCGGATCTCGGTGGCACCCTGCCCGGCGCCGGGCCGGGCATGACGTACCGAGTCGGGAAACTGGCAGCCCAACTCCGGACCGCTCCCGGTCTGGCCCTGCGCGAGCAGCGAGAAGCTCATCATGAGCAGGGCGAACACTATCCGTGACGTCTTTGGCATGGCGCGGTTCTGTCTGTTGTCGGCTCGCGCAGAGCATAGAGCGTTTCACCGCGCACCCGCAACCGCCAGCGAACGGCAGGCTTCAGAACATATACCGCACCGTTCCGCCGAGGAACAGGATATAGTTGCTGTCGAACTCACCAGCCGCGCGTACACCCTGTGAAACCACATCGATTTCCGCATCACCGATCATGTACAGCGTTGCGCCAACGGAATAATCGAGCTGCTTGCCGCCCTTCCAGAAATATGCCCCCGACAGCTTGTAGATCTCGTCGACGGGAAGATCGAAGGTGCGGTGCTCGTCTTCGACCGGCGAACTGTCATAGGAAAAGCCGACACTGTAACCGCGCTCTTGCCCCTCAAGGCGCAGGTATGCGACCCCGGCATGCCAGGTATCGTCCCATTGCCGATCGAGAGTGGCTACGTTGCCGGCCTCAAACGCCAGCTCGTTTTTGCTGAATTCCGAGCAGTCCTGCCAGCCGCCATTCAGGAACAGAAAGTCTTTGTCGGTCAGCCGGTACTTCAGTCCGGCCTCCAGCCACTGCGGGTTGTTCCAGCTGATGTCGACCTCATTAAGAGCCGGTTTCGGTATCACCAGGTTACGGAAATTCACATCCCCTTCCAGATCCACGTCCGCCTCGGCCCGGTAGACCACACCCAGCAAGGCACGATCGGTGGCCTGGTAGGTTATCCCCAGGAAAGGCTGGTAGCCCCAGTCGGTGGCATCCTCGATCCGCACCTTGCCATCGGGTGTGCCTGGCCCGGCCAGGGCGGCCTGATTGATGGCGATGTTCTGCTCATACTTGGTGTAGATAATCGACACACCGGCCCCGACAGACAGACGATCATTAACCTTGAACCCAACGGACGGTGAGATGCCAACGGCGGCCAGTTCCGCTTTGCTGGTCTGGTAACGGCCGACGAAATCATCGCCGTAATTCACACCACCGCCCTGGGGTGCCACCAGGGAAATTCCCAGACGGGTGCGGTCATTGAATCGATTGACATAAAAGAAACTTGGGATGAACGCCGTGTTCCCTGCGTTACCGCCGTCACTGCCGCCTGCCGCCGCTGCAGATGAGTCAAACTCTACCTTGGGAATCACGGCCTGAAAGCCTGCGAATATCTGGTCCTCGTCCAGGCCGGTCATTCCAGCCGGGTTGGTCCACGCGGCATCGGCGCCAAAGGTATTGGTCGGGTTCGCCACGCCGCCGGTACCGAGACTGGCCGGCGAGCCGACTTCCGAGAGGTAGAAGCCGGCAGCCGAAGCATGCTGGGCGAGCAGCCCCGCACTGACAGCTAACGCGAGTCTGCAGACGGTGCCTTTAATCGCGTCACTCCCCATCAGTGCTGGCCGGATCTTGTTCATAACAAATCTCCACGGCTTTTCATTGCAACGAAGTATAGTCTGGACCCTGGAGCGCAGGCCACCCTGTGAAAGGCGACTGATCAGGGTCACTCGGATGGGTAAATCGCTTTCCAGTCACGCGTCATGTCCACCACCGTCCAGCCGCGCCGGTTGGCCTCGTCCAGGGCCTGGTCCAATTTACCGACATGCGACTTGCGATCATAGGCATATTCGCGCTCCGCATCGGTATGGTGCACCAGCAGCATGAAGCGGCTGCCGTCTCCCGCCGCGGTCCACTGCAGCATCTGCAGGTCGCCGTCGGAATTACCGAAAGCGGCAAGCGGGCGGCGCCCAATGAACTTGTGTATGCCTACCGGCTTGCCCGCCTTGTCATCGATAAAATCGATCTCCGGCAGGCGCTGCAGCACCGGCTCGCCGTCACGCAGCTCGTACTTCACCTTGATGCTGCTGCCAATCACCTGCTCCGGTGGAACGCCGTACACGGCCTCGACCCACGGACGCATGAATTCGATGCCGCCGCCCGAGACGATATAGATCTTGAAGTCGTTGGCACGCAGGTATTCCAGCAGCTCCAGCATGGGCGCGAACACCATTGCGGTATAGAGCTGACCGGTGCCGGAATGTCTGGCGGTGGTGATCCAGTCCTTGACGATACGTTCGAATTCTTCGGTCGTCATACCCGCGTGCGTGGCCATGACCAGTTCGATCAGCGCCTTCTCGCCCCCGGCGAGCACCGCGTCGATATCATTCTCCAGCACACCCTTGAACGGCTGTTTGTTTTTCCACTCCGGGTGCTGCGGGGCAAGCGTCTTCACGCGATCAAAGGCGAAGGCAAGCTGGAAGTAGAAAGGCTTCTCCGACCAGAGGGTGCCGTCGTTGTCGAATACGGCAATACGCTCGGCTGCCGGCACGTAGTCCGGACCACCGTCTTGCGTCACCTTGCTGACGAATTCCAGGATTGCTGTCTTGCTGGGACTCTGGTTCCAGGTTGGTAGAGGATCCGCCTGGGCCAGGGCCACGGTTGAAAAGAAGACTGCGAGCAGCCCAAAAAGCACGCGTTGCATGAAACCGCACCTCGGTCCTGAATACCTGTAGAAAACGGCGGGAGGGTATCCTCCCGCCGCTGCTGTCACCTATACCGGCATTCACCGGTGACTAGTGCGTACCGCCCTGGGTCATCTTCTCCATGACCTGGTCGAGGCTGAAGCTGGCGGCCTTCTGACGCGGCGGGTAGTCCTTGAAGGTCGCCAGGAAGTTGCCCACGTAGGCCTGGGCCGGAACCAGCAGGAAGGCACGGTCCAGCAGCCAGTCGTAGTAGGTGTTGGATGTGATCTCCGCCCGCTCGTAAGGGTCGCGTCGCAGGTTCTCGATCAACGGCACGCGCAGGGGTACGAAGGGCTCCATCCAGACGCGGAAGGTACCGGTGGCCTTCTGTTCCATGAAGATCAGCTTCCAGTCATCGTAGCGCAACGCCGTCAGGTCGCCGTCATCGGAGAAGTAGAAAATCTCATGGCGCCCGCTCTTGTCAGTCTCGCCGCTCAGCATGGGCAGGATGTTGTAGCCGTCCAGGTGCACCTTGTAGCTGCGCCCGTTGGCACTAACACCCTTGAGCAGTTGCTCCTTGACGTTCGGGTTTCCGGCAGCCGCCAGGAAAGTCGGCATCCAGTCCATGTGGTGGACGACCTCATTGTTCCATTGAGCAGGCTTGATCTTGCCGGGCCAGCGCAC
>CP070738.1:2129400-2134437 GCA_020347685.1 Gammaproteobacteria bacterium
GCTGGAAGTGGAGCATCAGCGCATCACCCGGGTGCGGGTCGCCCTCGGCGATGCCTGGCGCGAGCGGGAAGCACCTGCCGAGGGCGCGACCGAAGCGGACCAGGAAGCGGTGCAACAGGCAGAGGTGTCCGCTGAGGAGGCTACACCGGACAACGGCAACGCGGCGGACCGCCCGGCGCGGGAGGGATAGGTGATGGATGCAGTATTGATTATTCTGGCCATGGTCGTTCTCCTGTTGCTGGAGGGGTTTTTCTCCGGCTCCGAGATGGCGCTGGTCAATGCCGACAAGATCCGGCTGCACGCCAAGGCGAATCAGGGACACAAGGGCGCGCGGCTGGTACTGAACATGCTGGAACGGCCGGACGTGCTGCTCACCACCACGCTGGTGGGTACCAATATTTCGGTGGTGGTGCTGACCACTCTGGGTACGCTGGTAATGATTCGGCTGTTTGGGGAGTACGGCGACCTGTACGCGTTCCTGATTTTCACGCCGCTGCTGCTGACGCTGGGCGAGATTGTGCCCAAGAGCGTGTACCAGCAGAACGCCAACCGCCTGGCCCCGGTGGTGATCCACCCGCTGCGGCTGTTCAAGCTGCTGCTGTATCCCGTTATCGCGATCTTTTCACTGTTCGCGCGCCTGGCGGCGCGGCTCGGCGGCGGACGCGGGGCGGCGCATAACCTGTTCATCACCCGCCAGCAGATCCGCACCGTGGTGGAAATGGCCGATCGCGGGGCACACGTCGATGTGTTCGACCAGGCGCGCATCCGTCGTGCCGCCCGCTTTGCCGATACCAGCGTGGGGGAGGCGATGGTGCCGCTCGCGGAGATCATCGCCATCGACCGGCGCTACGACACGCGCACCGCGCTCGGGCTGGTGCGCCGGCACGGCTATAACCGCCTGCCGGTGTACGAGCGCAACACCGGCAACGTGGTGGGAGTAGTAACCCTGACGGTGTGGGACCTGATGGATCGCGAGCTCGAGGAGCGCCCCCTGGATGAACTGATCAAGCCGGCGCTGTACGTGTCGCCGTTGCAGAACATCGACGAGGTGTTGCCGATGCTGCGCGAGCGCGAGGACCACATGGCGATCGTCGTCGATGAATTCGGTTCGGCCATCGGCATGATCCGTATGGAAGACATCCTCGAAGAGGTGGTGGGCGAAATCCAGGTCGGGTACGACTTCGATGAAATCCAGCCGCGCCGCCGACGCTCCTACAAACAAGTCGAGGAGGGCATCTACGTCGTGGATTCCAGGGTGTCGGTCGCCGAGATCAACGAGCTGCTCGATATCCAGCTGCCTTCGACCGAGTTTCATACCGTGGGCGGTTTTGTCGAGTCGCGCCTGCGGCACATACCGGCCAGCGGCGAGTCGGTGGTCGAGTCGGGCTGGCGCTTCACCGTAGAGCAGACCACCGATCGCGCTATCATCCGGCTGAGGGTGGAACGGCTGTAGGCGAAAAGCGGTTGTGATCCTTTTGCGGGTTCACATCGAGTACGCAGAGGACGCAGAGTTTTAATTGCTCATGTACTCTCTGTGCTCTCTGCGTTTTCGATGTGAAATATTTTTGGAGGGACCAGCGTGTATTCGACCCGCCGCGTAGAAACGATGGCAGGCGTGGCCTTGCTGACGCTGCTGATTGTCGGCACGGTGCTGGTGCTGCGTCCTTTCATCATTTCGCTGATTCTGGCCGCCGTGCTGGCCTACGCCAGCTGGCCGGTCTACGAATGGCTGCTGGCGCGGCTACGCGAGCGTTCCGGTGCCGCGGCGACGGCCATGACCCTGCTGCTTCTGCTGACGCTGGTAACGCCGTTTGCGATTATGGCCGTCAGCCTGGTGGACAATGCGCTGGAATTGTTGCGGCTGCTGCGCGAGGCGCTGAGCCGGCCGTTGCCGGCACCCCCGGGCTGGCTGGCGTCCATCCCGCTGGCCGGCGCCTATCTCGAAGGCAAATGGCTGGCGCTGATGCAGGAAGAAGAGGGCGCGCTGCTGCTGCAGCTCAAACAATATCTGTTGCAACTGCCGCTCAAGAGCTGGGCTATCACGGCCGGTGGCGCACTCGGCCAGGGTGTGGTGCTGATCACCTTCAGCGTGCTGATCTGTTTCTTCTTCTACCGCGACGGCCCGGCCATCACGGCGCGCGTGCACGCCGTGATGGAGCACCTGGCAGGTTACCGTGCCAAGGACCTCATCGAGGTGACCGCCGGCACTGTGTCGCGGGTGGTGAACGGAATACTCGGTACCGCGCTGGCGCAATCGGTCCTGGCGCTAATCGGCTTCTGGATCGCCGGGGTTCCCGGCGCCATGCTGCTGGGGCTGTTGACCTTCTTTCTGTCCATCATCCCGATGGGGCCACCGCTGGTTTGGCTGCCGGCGGCGATCTGGCTGTATGCCCAGGGCCAGACCGCCTGGGCGATTTTTCTGGCGGTTTACGGCGTGGTCGTTATCAGCAGCATCGACAATTTGGTCAAACCCTACCTGATCAGCCGCGGCGGCGCATTGCCACTGCTGCTGGTGTTCATGGGGGTGCTGGGTGGCCTGATGGCGTTCGGCTTCATCGGGGTGTTCCTGGGACCGGTGATCCTGGCCATCGGCTACGCGCTGTTGTCGGAGTGGATGCGCCCCTCGAGACAGCCGGATAACCCGGGAGACACCAGTTCGCCTCACGCAGGATTATGAGATAGGTTCCAGTGACTCAGGTGACTGCGGTTCCGGCCGTCTTTGCCACAGCTGAATTGCTGTCGTAGTGCTCCAGTGTGCGAATGTAAACGGCGCGTTCGAAGGCGTCGGGGTCGGATATGCGCCGTTGACTCATCAGGCCCTTCAGCTGCCGGACCGAGCTGTAGCCCTTAACCTGCATCCACTGTTGCAGTCCGTCCACCAGTGTCGCAAGGTGCTCGACGCCGTGGCGCAGCAGTGCCGAGGTGGTCATCACGGCATCGGCGCCTGCCAGGATGTACTTGACGACCTCGGCGGCGCTGTCCACGCCGTGAGAGGCGCCCAGCGACGCCTTGATACGGTCGTGCAACAGCGAGATCCACAGCAGCGGAAGGCGAATTTCCGCCGGCGTGCTGAGACTGATGCGCGGCACCACCTGCAGGCGCTCCAGGTCGAAGTCGGGCCGGTACAAGCGGTTGAACAGCACCAGCGCATCGGCGCCCGCGGCATCGAACTGCTTCGCCATGTCGCCGACCGAGCTGAAATAGGGGCTGAGTTTCAGCGCCAGGGGAACGGATACGGCATCCCGCACCGCCCTGACGACGTCCAGGTACAGATCCTCGACCGCACGGCCGGAGAGGGTGATTTCGGTGGGGATATAGTAGATGTTCAGTTCCAGCCCGCTGGCGCCGGCCTGCTGCATCATCCGGGCAATATCGATCCAGCCCTGGTTGGTGACCCCGTTGATACTGGCGATCACCGGGACGTCGCAGCGTTCCGAAGCCCGGCGCAGCGTTTCCAGGTACTGGTCCGGATCCAGCGGATAGTCATCGTAGTCGGGGAAATAGCTGAGCGACTCGGCGAAACCGTCTTCACCCGACCCCATGATACGCATCATGGTGTCGGTCTGTTGCTGCACCTGTTCCTCGAACAGCGACAGCATGACAACCGCGGCGGCGCCGGCGTCTTCCAGGCGCAGTATGCCGTCCAGTGTCCCTGACAGCGGCGAGGGTGACGCGACAACCGGGTGTTTCAGCTCCAGCCCCATATAGGTCGTGCTCAGATCCATATTCATTGCGTCCTTCGATGATCTGGCGCGGAGGCAAAACAAGCGCAACGCGCGCGGAAAAAATGTATTACCCGTTTGCAGACGCAACCGGTGCTGTCCGCCATCTGGACTCGCCACCGGTTACACGGATGCATCACGCTATCCAAGGGTAAACGGAAAGACATTGATCCAGATCAGTAAACAGTGGCCGTCCTGCTGCGCGCCGCGTACCTTGCCGATGCCAGCGTCGGCGAGTCCAGGGTGCCGCTGGCCCTGATCATCGCCGTCGATGGCCGTTATGAGATCCGCAGGTTTTTCGCTCTGGTGCGCCGGGACCACCGACCTGGTGTGCCGAATTAAATCGCTCGAGGAGCTATGGCGCGAAGGACAGCGTGGAAAGCGCGTCCTGGATCAACGCTTTTAGCGGCGCGACTTCAACGTGGCGCCAAGATACAAGAGCAAGATGGCAGCTTGATTACGGTTGAACCGGAGTCCGAACCCGAACTCTTTGAAGCAGGCTCGTCGGTACGCTGTGGCTAGGCGAGGCGGCGGCGCAGGGTTTCGGCTGCTGCGCGGATGCGTTCGAGTTCGCGTTGATCGATGCGTTGCAGATGCTTCCACTGCAGCGCGGTGCGCGGGTGACGTTCGAAGCGCGCACGGTGGCGCTGCAGGAAATCCCAGTACAGGGTGGTGAAGGGGCAGGCGTCGGCGCCGGTGGCCTTCCCGGGATTGAAGCGGCAGCCGTCGCAGTAGTTGCTCATGCGTGAAATGTAACGCCCCGAGGCCACGTAGGGCTTGGACGCCAGCCAGCCGCCATCGGCATACTGCGACATGCCCAGGGTGTTAGGCAGTTCCACCCACTCCACGGCATCGACGTACACCGCCAGGTACCATTCGTGTACCGCGCGGGGCTCGACACCCAGCAGCAGGCAGAACAGGCCGGTCACCATCAGGCGCTGGATGTGGTGCGCGTAGCCGTACTGCAGGGTCTGGGTGAGGGCGGCGTGCAGGCAGGCCATATCGGTATCGGCACTCCAGAAAAACTCCGGTAACGGCTGGTGCGCGTCTAGTGCATTTTGTTCCAGGTACTCCGGCATCCGTGCCCAGTAGACGCCGCGCACGTACTCGCGCCAGCCCAGGATCTGGCGCACGAAGCCTTCTGCCGACGGGATGGGTGCGTGGCCCTCGCGCCAGGCCTGTTCGGTCTGGCCCAGGGCCGCGCGCGGGTCAAGCAGCTTGAGGTTCAGTGCCGAGGCCAGCAGCGAGTGGTACAGGAACGGCTCGCCGTCCCACATCGCGTCCTGGAAGGGTCCGAACAGCGGCAGCCGCTGGT
>CP070738.1:2134537-2139371 GCA_020347685.1 Gammaproteobacteria bacterium
CAGCCGAGCCCGCCTGCAGCCGGTGCTGGACGCGATACGCCTCTACCATGACCTGGGTGTGTGGGTGGAAGTCACCACCCTGGTAATCCCCGGGCTCAATGATTCGGAACAGGAACTGACACAGATCGCCGAGTTCATCTGCTCGGTCGGTGCCGAGATCCCCTGGCACGTGACGCGTTTTTACCCTGCCTATCGGCTGCTCGACCGGCCGTCCACCGAGCTTGCGACCCTGCGCCGGGCCCGCGAGATCGGTCTGGGCGCGGGCCTGCGTTACGTGTACGAGGGCAATGTCCCCGGTGAGGGCGGGGAAAACACCTGGTGCTACCGGTGCCAGGCGCTGCTCATCGAGCGCTACGGCTTCGCCGTGACGCAGAATCGCATCCGCCACAATGCCTGCCCGGCGTGCGGAGCACCGATCGACGGCCTCGGTATGAGCGCAGCTTCCTATGGCGCTGTTGAACATTAACGGGCTTTCGTTCGCCGCAGGCGACAGGACGATCCTCGACGGTCTGAACCTTGCGCTCGCCGAGCAGGAGATTCACGCCTTGCTCGGCGCCAACGGCACCGGCAAGAGCACATTGGCATATTTGATTATGGGCTGCTCTGGCTATGTCGGGAGCGCCGGGGAAATCCGTTTTGCAGGCCAGCCCATTGACGCGCTGCCGCTGCATGAGCGCGCAAAGCTCGGTATCACCATGGCCTGGCAGGAGCCGGCGCGTTTCGAGGGGCTGCGGGTTGAGGATTACCTGGCACTGAAAAGCGCAAGCGACCCGGCCGACTGCCTGCGGCGTGTGGGACTGGAACCGGATCGCTATTTGCAGCGTGCCGTGGACAAGACCCTGAGTGGCGGCGAGCGTAAGCGTATCGAGCTGGCGTCGGTGCTTGCACTACAGCCGCGGCTCGCGATCCTGGACGAACCGGCCTCCGGCATCGACATGCTGTCCCTGCAGGAAATCGTCGATGTTATTCAGTTTTTGAACAAAATGCAGACCACGGTGTTGCTGATTACCCATCGCCAGGAGATTGCGCACATAGCCGACCGTGCCTCGTTACTTTGTGGTGGCAGAATAGTGTTGACCGGTGCGCCCGACGCGGTGGCCGAACAATACCGCGCTCGGCGCTGCCTGATGTGTGATGGGGAGGCGTGTCGTGCCTGACCAACAGCCCGACATTCTAACGGCACTTTACAACGTCTACCCGGAGGCGACGATCCTCATGAACCCTCGCACCGCACACATGGTGGTGGAGGGGCATCGCCTGATGAGTCAACAGGCGATTCCGGGCGTTGACATACGCACCGAGGTGACCGATGACGCTCTGGTCGCCCGCATTACCGTGGCCGAAGGTGTGCGGGTGCAGAACCCGATTCACAGCTGTATCGGTGTGATGGCGCCGCACGGCTCGCAGCGCATCCGCCTGCAGGTCAGGCTCGAACCGGGATCCTGCGCCGAACTGCTCGCCCACTGCATGTTCCCCAATGCCGAACAGGTCCGGCATGCGATGGAGGCAGAGGTAGAGGTCGGCGAAGGTGCCGAGCTGCGCCATTCAGAGGGGCACTTTCATGGCCCCTATGGCGGCATCGAGGTGACTCCCCATGCAATCGTGAATGTCCACCCTGGCGGGCGTTACTTTTCCGATTTCTCGCTGACGTTGGGGCGGGTCGGTAAGCTGCGTGTCTACTATAAGGTCGAGACCGCGGATAATGCGGTGGCGGAGATCAGTGCGCGGATATTCGGTCATGCCACGGACGACATCAGGCTCGAGGACGAACTGGTGCTGTCGGGCAAGTACTCGCGCGGGCTGGTCAAGACCCGCATCGCCGTGGAGGACGACGCCCGCAGCGAGGTCATCGGCATCACTCACGGCAATGCCGAAGGCGCGCGTGGTCACATGGATTGCACCGAGCTGGTACGTGATCGCGCGGTCGCCAGGGCGGAACCGATCGTGAGTGTCGAACACCCGCTGGCCAAGGTCACCCACGAAGCGGCGGTGGGTACGGTGGACCAGAAACAGCTGGAAACCCTGATGGCACACGGTCTCACACCGGAACAGGCGGTGGACGTTATTATCATGGGCCTGTTGCGTTAAGGCCTTGAAGGCATCGGGACAGGGGCAAGGAACATGTACGGCTGGCGCGTTCCTCCACCCCGAAAACCGGAAAAAAACAAACAGGCGTTCGAACAGGAGCGTCGTGACAAAGTCGACTGGCTGATCGGGCAGGGCTTGCTCAAGTCCGCGCGTATCAGGCAGGCCCTGTTGAAGGTGCCGCGCGAGGATTTCATTCCAGAGCTATACCGGGACTATGCCTACCAGGAAGTGCCGCTACCGCTACCCGGCGAGATGGCCACGATCTCCTGTCCGCACAGCTACCCGCTGTTCTATGAGTCATTGGGCCTGGATCAGGGTCACAGATTTCTCGAGGTGGGTCTGGGCTCGGGGTATGGTACGGCGCTCGCCCGCGAAGTGGTTGGCGATGATGGCCTGGTGGTTGCCATTGACATCGATCCGCTGACCTTCGCGTATGCCAGGGAAAATCTCCGTAAGGCCGGCTATACGGATGTTATTCTCGTCCAGGGCGACGGCGGGCTCGGCTGTCCCGACCACAAGCCTTACGACAGGATCGCCATCACGGCGGCATGCACAGAGATACCCGCCCCAC
The DNA here is from genome assembly GCA_020347685.1 of Gammaproteobacteria bacterium. Classification (GTDB taxonomy): domain Bacteria; phylum Pseudomonadota; class Gammaproteobacteria; order DSM-19610; family DSM-19610; genus Thiogranum. Next base: position 2,137,197 of record CP070738.1, read on the forward strand.
TGCTGGAACAGCTCGCCACGGGCGGCAAGCTGATCGCGCCCGTTATCGAGGGAGATGTGCAAAACCTGGTTGTTCGCGAAAAGACCGCAGCGGGTGTCAGCACGCAGATTGTCTGCCAGGTGCTGTATGTCTATTTGCGCGGGATCTACGGTGTGTCCGAGGGCCTGCATGGTGTTAATAGGCCCTAGAGGATGTCGTCCTCGGATAGCGCCGCAAAGGCGTGGGGATAGATCACGAGATGCCTCATCGGTTCGCTGCCGATGCTCTCGGCCACCACATGGTGACGGCTCGCTACTCTGTGTTGCAGCTGACGCAGTGAGGCAGGGCGCGGGGCGAGTTCGACGGTCACGCCTTCTTCGAGCGCGCGGCGCAGGCCGGTTTCCATCTCATGCACGGCAGCATCGACTTCGCTCTCCTCGACTCCTTGTATCAGGTTGAAGAGGTTTTGCAGCAGGCGTCGCATCTGGGCGGTCGAGTTTTTCTTTACCGCGTGCACCGGCAGGCCGGTGGCCTGTACGATGCGTCGCAGGCGTGTGTCGTCGGCGCGTGCCCGCAGGGCGACGATCAGGTGCGCGCGCTCGGGCCTGTTGATGGTGCGCGCATCCAGCCGCAGGTCGCGGATCACGCGTTCCAGCGAATCGCGGCTGATGGCGTAGGGGTAAATGCGCACCGTTCCTTCCACGTTGTTGATCGAGAGCGGCGTCAGATGTGCGTCGGGTTCAGAAGCCTGTTCGGCTTCCGGCTCCACCGCTACCTCGCCAGCCCGGGTGCGGCGCACGCCGCCGGCGCCACGTCCCCGCAGCAGCCGGTCGACCGCGTTAGCGGTGTCCGCATGCACGATCACCTCATCGTGCTCCACGATTTCAACAACGGCGTTGAAAGTCGGTGCCGCCTTGCGTTCGCTGATGGTCTTTTGGGTGCCACGGTGGCGGGCCTCTTCGTCGCCCAGGGTGACAACCTGCACACCACCTACCAGATCGGCCAGCGTGGGGTTGCGTAACAGATTTTCCAGTGTATTACCGTGCGCGGTGCCGATCAGCTGGACACCTCGTTCGGCGATGGTGCGTGCCGCCAGCGCCTCGGCGGCCGTTCCGATCTCATCGACGATAATCACCTCGGGCATGTGGTTCTCGACGGCCTCGATCATCACGGCATGCTGCTGATCGGGGTGGGCCACCTGCATGCGCCGGGCCGAGCCGATGGCGCGGTGCGGGATGTCTCCGTCGCCGGCTATCTCGTTCGAGGTGTCAATGACAATCACGCGCTTGTTGAACTCATCCGCCAGTATCCGTGCGATCTCACGCAGCTTTGTGGTCTTACCGACTCCGGGGCGGCCCAGTAGCAGCACACTGCTGTTGTCCTCGATGAGATCGCGAATCAGGTCGATGGTACCGAACATGGCCCGGCCGACGCGTAGTGTGAGCCCGATGATGTCGCCGCGGCGGTTGCGGATGGCCGAGATGCGGTGCAGCGTACCCTCGATGCCGGCTCTGTTGTCGGCCCCGAAGGCACCCACGGCCCGGATGATCTGATCCAGATCGGCGCGGCTGACCCCCGGGTCGGCCAGATCGACGGCCCGACCGGGCAGGCGTGCCTGGGGCCGGCGTCCCAGGTCCAGAACGACCTCCAGCAGCTCCTCGCCAGGAATATTGCCCAGGGCATCCTGAAGATGATGCGGCAGCGTCTGGATCAGCAGTTGAAGGTCGTCAATATAGGGATGTGATGTCATCACAAGCTACCGGGTCAGCGCCCCGGCTCAAGATGCGAGCTTTTAATATGAGGACAGAGGAGGGCGTGATCAACCCCCTGTGGCAGTGTTTGGCTAAAATGCGGCCATGCGGGCCCTTATCATCAGCGCCGATCATTTTGAAGACAGCGAGCTCAGCGCGCCGCTGCGACAGCTGCAGGCAAAGGGGGTTACGGTGGATCTGGCTGCGCCGAGAAAAGGGGTCATCAGGGGAAAGCACGGTCACCAGGCTGCAGCCGAACTGGCGCTGGATGAGGTGCGGCCGGAGCGCTACGACCTGTTGTTGCTGCCCGGCGGTACGGCACCCGCGGAACTGCAGAAAAATCCGCTGGCGGTGGCCATCGCGGGTGACTTCCTGGCCGCCGGCAAGCCGGTGGCCGCCATCTGCCATGGGCCGCAGGTGTTGATCCCGAGCGGTCTGCTGGCAG
>CP070738.1:2139471-2154141 GCA_020347685.1 Gammaproteobacteria bacterium
ACCGGCGGCGGCAAGTCCTTGTGCTACCAGCTGCCTGCTCTGCACCGGGCGGGCGTTGCCATCGTGGTGTCGCCGCTGATCTCGTTGATGAAAGACCAGGTCGACGCGCTGCAGGCCAACGGGGTGCGGGCGGCGTTCTACAATTCGGCACTGGGCAGCGCCGCGGCGCGTCAGGTACTGGCACGCCTGCACGCCCATGAGCTGGACCTGCTCTACATCGCGCCGGAACGCCTCATGACCCCGGCCTTCCTGGAACGGCTGGCGGACATCGATATCGCCCTGTTCGCCATCGACGAGGCGCACTGCGTGTCCCAGTGGGGCCACGATTTTCGCCCCGAGTACGTGCAGCTCGGTCAGCTGCGCCGCCACTTTCCCAGCGTGCCGCTGGTGGCGCTCACCGCCACCGCCGATCCGCAGACCCGCGAGGACATAGTCAGGGTCCTGGGCCTGGAACAGGCGCATCGCTATGTCACCAGCTTCGACCGCCCCAATATCCGCTACACCCTGCTGGAAAAGCACAAGCCGTTCGACCAGCTGCAGCGTTTTCTCGCCGGCCGCGAGAACGACTCCGGCATCATCTACGCGCTGTCGCGCAAGCGGGTAGAGGAAATCGCCGACAAGCTGCGCGCCCAGGGCGTACGCGCCGAAGCCTATCACGCCGGCCTGCCGGCCGCGCAGCGCGCCGAGGTGCAGGAACGCTTCCTGCGCGACGAGCTGCGCGTGGTGGTGGCGACGGTGGCGTTCGGCATGGGCATCGACAAGCCCAATGTGCGCTTCGTGGTGCACTACGACCTGCCCAAACACATCGAGGGTTACTACCAGGAGACCGGCCGTGCCGGGCGCGATGGTCTGCCCTCCGAGGCGCTACTGCTGTACGGCGCCCAGGACGTGGTGACCGCGCGCCGCCTGGTGGAAAACAACAGCAACCCCGAACAACGGCGTATCGAGCTGCACAAACTCAATGCCATGATCGCGTTCGCCGAGAGCGTTACCTGCCGGCGCCGGGTGCTGCTGGGTTACTTCGGGGAACGTCTGGAGGCCGACTGCGGTAACTGCGATGTGTGTCTCAACCCGCCGCAACGCTACGACGCGACCGTGGATGCGCAGAAAGCGCTGTCGTGCGTCTACCGGGTGGGGCAGCGCTTCGGCCTCAAGCACGTGCTGGACGTGCTGCGCGGCGCCGACAACGAGCGCATCCGCAGCCTCGGGCACGCGCGCCTGTCCACCTACGGCATCGGGTCGGACAAGGGCGAGCAGGAATGGACCTCCGTCATCCGCCAGCTGATTCACCACGGCTATCTGGTCCAGGACATCGCCAATTACTCGGTGCTCAAGCTGACCCCCGCGGCGCGCCCGCTGCTGCGCGGAGAGCAGCCCCTGGAACTGGCGCGGCCGCGCATCAAGGCGGTGGTGAAGAAAAAGGCACCAGCGGCGGCCGCCGCCCAGGGCCCCTACGACGAGACACTGTTCGAACAGCTGCGCGCGCTGCGCAAACAGCTTGCCGATGCGCAGGGCGTGCCGCCCTATATCGTGTTCGGCGACGCCACTCTGATCCAGATGGCGCGCGACAAACCCCTGGACGAGGACCAGCTGCTCGCGGTGAGCGGCGTCGGGCAGTCCAAGCTGGATAAATACGGTCAGCCCTTTCTCGATGCCATTGCCGACTACTGCGTCGGCAGCCGCGATCGGACGGTCGACCTGGACCCGGCGCTGCGCGCCACCTGGCTCGCCTACCAGGAAGGGTTGGACCTGGACGCAATCGCCAGCCGGCGCGGCCTGCGGCTTCCGGAAGCCGCCGATCAGCTGCTGCGGCTGCTGCGCGCCGGTCAGCCGGTGGCGCCCGAACGCCTGCTCGCCCCGCGTAAGGTCGAGATGATCGAGCAGGCGCTGGAACAGCTCGGCGACCACGTCGAATGGCAGGCACTGCGCTCGGCGCTGCCGCCGCTGGTGGCCGATCACGAGATTAACCTGATGCAGGCCGCCTGGTGAAGCTCAGGCCGCTCGAATGCCCGCTCCAGCAGGTGACTGGATCAACGCACCATCGGTCTGCAAGGGAGCCTTACTGTGGACATTGAACTCTCGCCCTACGAAGCGCGCGTCATCGGCTGCCTGATCGAAAAGGAGATCACCACGCCGGAACAGTATCCGCTGTCGCTCAATGCGCTCACCAACGCCTGTAACCAGAAAAGCAATCGCGACCCGGTGCTGGATCTCGACGAGGCCAGCGTGCAACAGACCATCGACGCACTCGGCAAGAAGCGCCTGGTGATGGAAAAGACCGGCTTCGGCAGCCGCGTTGCGAAATACCGGCACCGCTTCTGCAACACCGAGTTCGGCAGCCTGCAGTTCTCGCCACAGGAACGCGGCATCATCTGCGTGCTGCTGCTGCGCGGCGCGCAGACCCCCGGAGAACTGCGCACCCGCACCCAGCGGCTGTGCGAGTTCAGCGATGTGCAGGAGGTGGAAGCCGTGCTCGAGCAACTGATGGTGCGCGACGACGGCCCCCTGGTCAGGCGACTGCCGCGCGAGGCCGGCAAACGGGAGGCCCGCTACATGCACTGTTTCAGCGCTGCAACGCAGGACCTGGACTATCCCGCGACAACGGCGGGCGCGGAACAACGCGCAAGCTCCGATAGCGAACGCCTCGCCCGGCTGGAACAGCGTGTCAACGAGCTGCAAGCGGAGATAGAACAACTCAAGGACGCGATGGCAGCGCTGAAAAGCGGAAGTCCGGGCGACGATGCCTGACCACCGGCGTCTGCAGGCGACGGCGGCCTGGCGCTGAGCCGAATGCGCGCTGCCCGAGCACCAGGCTTACCTTGTCAGAGTAGTTTTCAGTAACTAACACACCGTGACCCTCGCCCTGCTCAAAGGCGCAGTTATCTGGCTGCTGCTGGTTGCCGTGGCGATCGGCAACGGGATATTCCGCGACGCTGTCCTCGTCCGGGTGTCCACCCCGGCGGTGGCGCTGCCGCTGAGCGGCATTCTTCTGTCACTGCTGATCCTGCTGGTCGCGTTTCTGTCCATGCCGCTGGTCGCAATCCGCAGAGCGCGCGTCTACTGGTGCATCGGGCTGTTGTGGGTGGCACTCACCCTGGCGTTCGAATTCCTGTTTGGCCACTACGTGGCCGGGAAGTCCTGGAGTGAGGTCTGCCAGGTATTCAATGTTGCGCGAGGCAACCTGTTTCTGGTGGCGCTGCTTGTTGCCGGCCTGGCGCCCTGGCTGGCAGCCAGGGCGCGCCGGCTGGTCTGACCACCGGGACCCAGGCTGAACGCAGCCGGGCATCCCTGGGCGGCGCACCTGGCGCGGGAGGGCAAGATCCGGGTGGCCCTGCGAGGTCTGGTGGTGTATTACTTCAGCATCACCTCGACACCATGGAAACCGGACATGAATGCGGACCACGCGCGGGTTGCAGCGGCAATCCGCTTCATACGCGACAACCTGGCGAAACAGCCGGGGCTGGATGAGATCGCCGCCCATGTCGGGCTCAGTCCACATTATTTTCAGCGCCTGTTCCGCCGCTGGGCGGGCCTGAGCCCCAAACGCTACCTGGAATATCTGACCGTCGAGCAGGCAAAACCGCTGCTCAGGCAGTCATTCAGCGTGCTGGCCGCAGGGGATGAGCTCGGCTTGACCAGCCCTGCACGGCTACACGACCAGTTCGTCGCAGTAGAAGCGAGCAGTCCCGGGGAATACAAGCGCAACTGGCGTGGTGTGGAGATTCGTTACGGCCTGGTGCCGGGGCCGTTCGGTGACATGTTGCTGGCGCAGACGCGACGCGGCATATGCCTGCTGTCGTTTGTCGATGATCAGACCCGGGCGCGGGAACTGGATCGATTGCAGCGCCTGTACAGCCTCGCCGTATTGCGGGAGGACAGCACCGCGGCACAAGCAACCGCGAATGCGGTTTTCACCCGCCGCGACGCACCGGCGCGCGCTATCCACCTTGCGGTTCACGGCACCAACTTCCAGGTCAGCGTCTGGCGCGCCCTGCTGCGCATCCCGCGCGGCACAGTGGTGTCCTACGGCCAGCTGGCGGAGGGCGTCGGGCGGCCGGCCGCGGTGCGCGCCGTGGCCAACGCCGTCGCCGCCAATCCGGTCAACTATCTGATTCCCTGCCACCGGGTGCTGCGCGCCGACGGCGGCATCGGCGGGTATCGGGCCGGACCCGACATCAAGCAGCAACTGCTGGACTGGGAAGCCCCGGCGTTGCCGGATTTCCCTGACCATGACGGGCGGCTCCCTGACCGGGGGCCGCGCGAGTCATGAGCCGCCCGACGTCCGCCAGCGCCGAGCACCACTATGTGAGCCATGGTTCTGTACTTCCTGCACCGGGCGAACGCGATCCTGTCGGTTCAGGATCATCATTTCCCTCCATCACAAGGAACTGACTGTGGACTTGATACAGATCGGTGCGCGCCACATTTGCATCTGCTTGGGGACGACTGGCCAGCCCTAGTGGCCCACTCGCGCACCCGCGCCGCGTTGACTAAGCTCAACACAAGCGACACCACATGACCGGAGAACAGCACCCGTCGCCACGCCGTTGCGCGGCTGGTAGCCCGTCGATGCAGGCCAGAGGTATGAAAAGACATGCGCAATACAGAATCTGTGCCCGGCTCCGGCTGCAAACCCGGGTTGCGGCGCTGATCGGTTGTATTCTTTTCCCGCTGTCCGGCGGGCTGCACGCGGAGGACAATATGACACTGACACTCACCTCTGAAGCCTTCACCGCTGGCGGTGAAATTCCGTCGCAGTACACCTGCCAGGGAGACGACAGCTCCCCACCGCTGCAGTGGAGCGGCGTGCCGGAACAGGCCCGCAGCCTGGTGCTGATTGTGGACGACCCGGATGCACCGGACCCGGCGGCGCCGCGCATGACCTGGGTACACTGGGTGCTTTACAACCTGCCGGCCACCGCCGGCGGCCTGCCCGCGGGCGTCAGCAGCGCTGACCTGCCGGCCGGCAGCGAGGAAGGTGTGAATGACTGGAAACGCCCTGGCTACGGCGGGCCCTGCCCGCCGGTCGGCCGGCACCGCTACTTTCACAAGCTTTATGCCCTGGACACGCGGTTGGAAGGGTTGAAGCGACCGACCAAGGCAGCGGTCGAGGCGGCGATGCAGGGCCACATTATCGCCCAGACCGAGCTGGTGGGCCATTACCAGAAAGGCCGCTAAATCCGGAATTCGGGCCAACCGGCTGGCGGATCACAGACTCCGGTGGTTGTATCGGGTGTCAAGCCTTGCGCCGCACCGGTTTGCGTCGGCGCGCGATAAAGGCGGCGCCGAGCAGGCCACTACCGAACACCCAGAACAACGCCCGTCCGGAGGCCTCCCCGGATGCGCCGGCACTCCGATCAGAAACCACAAGCGAGGCGATTTCGGTGATTTTGAGCTGGGCAGCTGCCTGCCCGGCAGCCGGGAAGGAACCCGGTAGCGGCTGGGCACCGAGCCCGATTCCGACCAGGTCGTCGGCGGAGGCCAGCAGTTTGCCGTCGGCGGGCTCCAACACGCTCGCACCCGCCGGCGCCGCGAGGCCGCACGCCACCACGCCCGCCATCAAATGGCGCCCTTTGCATCCCATGATTGTTCCCCTTGCTCCAGATACAAAAAGTGATTAGCAATCCCGGGGCCAAATGCTGCAGGCCTTATTATTCAGGAAGATGACGGCTCAGGGAGCGTCACCAGGACCCGCTTACGCCGTCCGCTGGTGCATTCTATCCGAAAGCCGCACCATATCAACTCACGCTGAGCGCCCGGCCAGGCGGCGAGCCACCAGCCGGGCGCACGGCGCAGCTACCAGTACAGCCACAGCAATACGGCGCCCAGCACCAGACGGTACCCGACAAAGGGCAGCATGCCGATGCGGTCGAGCAGCTTGAGAAAATAATGAATGCAGGCATAGGCACTGATGGCCGAGACACTGACACCGAGCAGAATCGGCGTCCATTGGACCGGGTGTTCGCCACCCAGGAGTTTGCTGCCCTCGTAGCCTGCCGCCATCAGGATGGCCGGAATGGACAGCAGGAACGAGAAGCGCGCCGCGGCCTTGCGGTCCAGGCCGACCAGCAGCCCCGCGGTAATGGTGATACCGGAACGCGAGGTGCCCGGAATCAGCGCCAGCGCCTGAGCAAAGGCAATAACTGCAACCCGCCCGGCGCTCAGCCGGTATTCGCAGCGGGTCTGCGGACCGCGCGCGTCCGAATACCACAGCAGCAGGCCGAACAGGATGGTGGCGGCGGCGATCACCAGCGGTGAACGCAGGTAGGTTTCCACCACATCGTGCAGCAGCAGGCCGGACAGCCCCAGCGGGACGGTGCCCAGCAGCACGGCCCAGGCCAACCTGGCCTCCTGGTCCGGATAGCGCGAACCCAGCGAACCGAACCAGGCGCGCGCCATGGCCGACAGCTGGTGGCGGAAATACAGCACCACCGCGCTCAGGGTGCCGAAATGCACGGCGACATCAAAGGCCAGTCCCTGGTCTGGCCAGTCGACCAGCACCGGTACCAGGATCAGGTGCGCAGAACTCGAGATGGGCAGAAACTCGGTCAGCCCCTGGACCAGCGCGAGAATCACTGCCTGAACGTTATCCATGGGTTTGCTCTTGTTATGGGTTGGTCGGTTTATAACCGACTGCGAAGATCCTGTGAACCGAAACCGGTGAGCGGCCGATCGAGCTGGCGGGAAAACCCGATCGCCTTGAAGCGCTCGCCCATGTCACCCGGCAGCAGCAGGCGCTTGGCCTCGTTGCTGAGGCTGAGGAAGCGCTGCACGTCACCCGGGTCGACCTGCGCCAGCAGCCGGTCGATGCCGCACGCCAGCAGGAACTGCGCCTGGCTGCTGAACCCTTCCAGGCGCAAGCCGGCGTCACTGGCAGCCTCTGCAATCGCCGTGAAATCGACAAAAGCGGTAATGTCCTGCAGACCCGGAAACCACAGCGGGTCGCCGTGCGCCTGGTGCCGGTAATGACACATCAGCGTCCCCATGGCGCGCTGCGGGTGGTAGTACTCGGGGCGTCCGTAGCCATAGTCGATCAGCAACAGCAGCCCGCGTTCCAGGCAGCCCGCCAGCTCGCCGGTCCAGCGCTGCAGCGCCGGACAGTATTCGGAGCGGTAGTCGTTCTCCCAGCGCCCGGCGCGCGCCAGTGCCGCGACCCGGTCCTGCAATGCGGCATCGCCGGGGCGCAGGCATTCCACCAGCCCGCCCTCGCGCCAGGCCACGCCCAGTTCCAGCGCCTCGCCGTCGCGCCAACAGAACCGCTTCACCGGCAGCGCATCGGCGACTTCGTTGCCGAACACAACACCGGAAAAGGCCGTTGGCGGCGGGGCCGCGAGCCACTCAACCCGCCCCGCCAGTTCCGGCAGCCAGCGCGCGATGCGCTCCTGCTGCAGGGCGCGCATGGCGGCGCTGCGCTCCAGGATCCAGTAGCGTTCCGGGAGCGCCTCGAGCGCCTGCAGCTCGCGCAACAGGTCCACCGCCAGCGTGCCGCTGCCGGCCCCCAGCTCCAGTACCTTGCCACCGTTCAGCTGTTGCAACACCGCCGCCACGCTGCGCGCCAGGCAGCGTGCGAACAGGCTGCCGGACTCAGGCGCGGTGATGAAATCGCCCCGCTCACCGAAGGGTGTCAAACCGTTGCTGTAATAACCCAGTCCCGGCTCGTACAGCGCCGCTTCCATGAAGGCATCGAACGGCAGGCAGCCGCCGGCGGCATCGATACGGTCACGCAACACCTCCAGCAGCCTCGCGCTGACGGCGCGCGCTTCGGCGTCGGGAAGCGGCAGATCGGTGGACATGACCCCGGCGGTTTACTTCTTGACCGGCCACATGGGTTGCGCGGCCGCATCAAAGGCGTCCCACAGCGCTGCGAGACTGGAACCGGCGAGCGGATGTCTGAGGTCACCGGCGATTTCGGCCAGCGGTCGCAACACGAACGCGTATTCCAGGATTTCCGGGCGCGGAAGCTTCAAATCATCCTCGTCCAGTACCAGCTGGTCGTACAGCAGCAGATCGAGGTCCAGGGTCCGGGCGCTGAACTTGGCGGCCCGCCGCTGGCGCCCCTGCTGGTCCTCGATGCGGTGCAGCAGCGCGGCGACTTCGCGCGGACCCAATTCGGTATCGAATCCAACCACCAGGTTATAGAACGGGTCGCCCTCGAAGCCCACCGCCGCGGTTTCATACATCGTGGATTGCTGCAGCTCACCAAACTCGCGCTGCAAGCTGGTGAGCGCCGCAGCGACGTTGCGGTCCCGGTCGATATTACTGCCGACGCTGACGTACACGCGTGCCACCGGTTCAACCCCTGTTGCCGCGTTCGATGATCACGCCCACACCCTGCGCGCCACGCACCGCGCCGCCCTTGTTAACTGTCAGGCGCAGCCAGGGTACCGGGAACTCGCTGCGCACCAGTTCCGCGATGCGCTCCGCGAGGGTCTCCACCAGCTGGAATTCGCTCTGCTCCACAAAGGCGATCACCCGCTTGGCGACCGCCTTGTAATTGAGTGTATCCTCGATGCGGTCACTGGCGGCCGCACGCGCGATGTCGGTGGCCATTTCAAGGTCCAGGCGAATCGTCTGCCTGATGGACCTTTCCCAGTCGTAAATACCGATCACGGTATCGATGCGCAGATCGCGTATAAAAATGATATCCATTGCCGTCCGGTCCCGGCGCCACGCCAGTGGCGCACTATAAACAGATTCGCCATGCTGCTCCAGTTGCGCCGCCCGGTCACAGTCGCTTGACCGGGCAGCGCTAAAGCTATCCAATAGCGCGCATGCTAATCGACCTGTTCCTGATCGCGGGCGGATACCTGCTGGGTTCGCTGTCCTCGGCGATCATCATCTGCCGCCTGCTCGGCCTGCCCGATCCACGCAGCCAGGGCTCGGGCAATCCCGGCGCCACCAATGTGTTGCGCGTGGGCGGCAAAAAGGCCGCCGCCGCCACCCTGGCGGGAGACATGCTCAAGGGTCTGATTCCGGTGTTAATAGCGCGCGCCCTGCAGGCCGATATCGCGGTGCAGTCGGGCGTCGCGGTCGCGGCCTTTCTGGGACATCTGTACCCGGTGTTCTTCGCCTTCAAGGGTGGCAAGGGTGTGGCCACTGCGCTGGGGGTGCTGCTCGGCCTGCACTGGCCGGTAGGGCTGATGACCATCGCCACCTGGCTGGTGGTGGCCGCAGTGTTCAGGATTTCCTCGCTGGCGGCGCTGATCGCGATTCTGCTCACGCCGCTGTATATCTGGTGGCTGATTCCGGAGCCGGCGCTGCTGGCCGCGATGCTTTTCATGGCTGCGCTGCTGTTCTGGCGGCACCGCTCCAATATTCAAAACCTGCTCAAGGGCACCGAGGGCCACATCGGGGACAAATCGCAGGGGCCAGCCGAATAGTGGCGGCTGACTGAGCCATCGGGTCCGCTACAGCGCCTGCAGCTCTTCCAGCGACCAGCGCGGATAGACCTGCACCTCGAGGTCCTGGCGCTGTCCGGCCTGCAGGCGGCAGGCACCGGCGTAGGCGATCATGGCGCCGTTATCGGTACAGAATTCCAGCCGCGGATAGAACACCTCGGCGCCCAGCGTGCCGGCCAGGTCGCTCAGAGCCGCGCGCAGGGCCTGATTGGCGCCCACCCCGCCCGCCACCACCAGCCGCCCGACCCCGGCCTGCTGCAGGGCGCGCCGACACTTGATCACCATGGTATCCACCACGGCATCCTGAAAGGCGCGCGCAATGTCGGCGCGCGCCTGCGGGTCGTCGCCATGCGCCTGGCAGGTGGTCAGCGCAAAAGTCTTCAGGCCGCTGAAACTGAAGTCCAGCCCGGGCCGGTCGGTCATGGGGCGCGGGAACCGGAAGCGGGACGGATCGCCCTGCTCGGCAAGTTTTGCCAGCGCCGGGCCACCGGGATAGTCCAGGCCGAGCAGTTTGGCCGTCTTGTCGAACGCCTCGCCGGCCGCGTCGTCCAGCGTGTCGCCGAGAATCCGGTAGGCGCCGATGCCCTCCACCTGCACCAGCATGCTGTGTCCGCCCGAGACCAGCAGTGCGATGAAGGGAAACTCGGGGGCGGGCCGCTCCAGCATCGGCGCCAGCAGGTGACCTTCCATGTGATGGATACCGATCGCCGGCACCCCCCAGCTCCACGCCAGGCTGCGGCCTATGCTCGCTCCGACCAGCAGGGCGCCCACCAGGCCAGGCCCTGCAGTGTAGGCCACGCCGTTGATATCGCTCACTTTTGAGCCGGCCTCATCGAGCACTGCGCGCACCAGCGGCAGGGTCTTGCGGACGTGATCGCGGGAAGCCAGCTCCGGCACCACACCGCCGTATTCGGCGTGCAGGCCGATCTGGCTGTGCAGCGCGTGCGCCAGCAGCCCCTGCCCGGTATCGAACAGCGCGACGCCGGTTTCGTCACAGGACGATTCGATTCCCAGTACCCGCATGGCCGCTATGGTACCGCTTGCCGCCACCCGCTCAAGCGCCGCTTCCAGCCCGAAGTCAGGGTTTTACCTTGGCTGCGGGCGCTGCTACAATACGCGACCCTTTTTGCCGAGATTAGAGGAAACGGCTTTGCCACAAGTAAGAGTTCGCGAAAACGAGCCTTTCGAGGTTGCGCTGCGTCGCTTCAAGCGCTCCTGTGAAAAGGCCGGCATCCTGTCGGAAGTACGCCGCCGGGAGTTCTACGAAAAGCCCACCCAGGAACGCAAGCGCAAGCAGGCCGCCGCGGTCAAGCGCCACATGAAGAAGGTTTCGCGCGAGCACGCTCGCCGCACCCGCCTTTACTAAGCCCTACCGATCCCAGCCCATCGTGTCGCTCAAGGAGCAGATCCAGCAGGACATGAAAGAGGCCATGCGCGGCGGCGACAAGCGCCGCCTCGGCGTGATTCGCCTGGTGATGGCCGCGATCAAGCAGCGCGAGGTTGACGAGCGCATCGAGCTTGATGACGCCGGTATCACCGCGGTGCTGGACAAAATGGCCAAGCAGCGCCGCGAGTCCGTTGCTCAGTACAGCAAGGCCGGCCGCGACGACCTGGTCGACCAGGAGAACTTCGAACTCGAGGTACTCAAAAGCTACCTGCCCGAACAGCTCGGCGAGGCCGAGATCGACGCCATGATCGAGGCGACCATCCAGACGACCGGCGCCGCCAGCGTCAAGGACATGGGCAAGGTCATGGGCCAGCTTAAACCCAAGCTGCAGGGGCGCGCCGACATGGGCGCGGTCAGTGCCCGGATCAAAGCCCGGCTGTCGGGCTGAGCGGCCCGAGACCCCTGAAGCGGAAAAACACCTTTACCGCGAAGGCGAACAAGCAGTCGCGCGAAGATAGAAGTGCCGAAAATCTTATTCGCCCTGGCGCGCCCGTGCGGTTAAATCGAGACGTCAGACGCAATCATCCCATCACTACCATCCGCTGACGGCGAACCTTCGTTCTCTTACCATAGCCGCATGTCCGGCCGCATCCCGCAAAGCTTTATCGATGAGATCCTCAACCGCGTTGATATCGTGGAAGTCATCGACGCGCGCGTACCGCTGAAGAAGGCCGGCCGCGAGTACCAGGCCTGCTGCCCGTTCCACAACGAGAAAACCCCGTCGTTCACCGTCAGCCCCGGCAAGCAGTTCTATCACTGCTTCGGCTGCGGCGCGCACGGCAGCGCGATCGGCTTCCTGATGGACTACGAGCACCTGGAGTTTCCCGAGGCAATCGAAGAGCTGGCGCGTTCGCTGGGCCTGGAAGTTCCGCGTGAGGCCGGCGCCGCAAAGCCCGCACAGCGCGGCGAGCGCCGAGACGATCACTTTTCGCTGCTGGAACGCGCCGACCGGTTTTACCGGACACAACTGCGCGAACACGCGCAGGCAGCGCGCGCCGTGGACTACCTCAAAAATCGCGGACTGAGCGGCGAGATAGCGGCCCGGTTCGGGCTCGGCTACGCGCCCCCGGGCTGGGACGCCCTGCTCAACCACCTCGGCTCCGACACGCACGCGCAGACGCTGGCGCTGGAGCTGGGCCTGCTGGTGCGTCGCGACGACGGGCGCGTCTACGATCGCTTCCGCGACCGCATCATGTTCCCGATCCGCGACCGGCGCGGGCGCACCATCGGCTTCGGCGGGCGCGTGCTGGGTGACGAAAAACCCAAGTATATGAATAGCCCGGAAAGCCCGGTGTTCCACAAGGGCCAGGAACTGTACGGGCTTTTCGAGGCGCGCAAGGCAAACCAGAAACTGGAACGCCTGCTGGTGGTGGAGGGCTACATGGACGTGGTGGCGCTGGCCCAGTTCGGCCTGAGCAACGCGGTCGCCACCCTGGGGACCGCCACCACACCTGAACACCTGGAGCGCCTGTACCGGGTCGTGCACGAAGTCGTGTTCTGCTTCGATGGCGATGCGGCCGGGCGCCGCGCCGCCTGGCGGGCACTCGAGAATGTCCTGCCGATCATGCGCGACGGCCGCGAGGCGCGTTTTCTGTTCCTGCCCGAGGGCGAGGACCCGGACAGCCTGATCCGGCGCATCGGCTGCGAGGCGTTCCAGAAACAAACTGCCGATTCAATCCCACTTTCACAGTTTTTCTTTGAATCGCTCGCCCAGCAGGTCGATACCCGCAGTGTGGATGGGCGCGCGCATCTGGTGGAGCTGGCGCGCCCGCTGCTGCAGAAGCTGCCGGACTCGGTGTTCCGTGACCTGATGCTGGAGCGGCTTGCCGACCTGAGCGGACTCGGCCCGGAAAAACTCGCGCAGCGCCTGTTCGGAAAACGGGAACCAACGCCCACCGGTGCAGTCAAAGCGCGGCCCGGGGAGTCGGGCCGCAGCCCGGTCCGCAGCGCCATCCGCCTGCTGCTGGAGCAACCGCAACTGAGCCGCTGGGTGACACCCCCGACCGGCTTCGAGGATCTGGAGCTGCCGGGCGTCGGCTTGCTGAACGAGCTGCTTGAAATGTTGTGGCACGACCCACATCTATCTGCGGGCCACCTGCTGGAACACTGGCGCGGCAAACCCGAAGGACAGCATCTCGCCAGACTCGCTTCCCTGCCACTGGTCATCCCGGAGACAGGCTACGAAAAGGAATTTCGTGACGCCATCCAGCGTCTGGTCGAACAGCGGACCGCGCAGCGTACCGAACAACTGCTTTTCAAAGACCGCCGTCAGGCCCTCAGCGAATCCGAGAAAAGCGAATTGAAACAGCTTCTTGCAATGCGTCACCCGGGGCCGGGGTAAGCGCGTTAAAGAGCAACAGAACTGGCTAATATACTCGGACTCGGCTACAATGGTCGTTTGTTTTTCGCCAGTCGAAACGGACATACACGGGGACACCATCAGGTGATGAACCAGGACCAACAGTCACAACTCAAGTTGTTGATTGCAAAAGGCAAGGAGCAGGGTTTCCTGACCTACGCCGAAGTCAACGACCATCTGCCGAACGAGATCGTCGATCCGGAACAGATCGAGGACATCATCGGCATGATCAACGACATGGGAATCCAGGTGTACGAAACTGCACCGGATGCCGATGCCCTGCTGCTTTCCAATGACGCTGTCACCACCGACGAAGATGCCGCCGAGGAAGCCGCGGCTGCGCTCGCCACGGTGGACAGCGAGTTCGGCCGCACCACCGATCCGGTGCGTATGTACATGCGCGAAATGGGCACCGTCGAGCTGCTCACCCGCGAAGGCGAAATCGAGATCGCCAAGCGCATCGAAGACGGCCTGGCCCAGGTCTACTCGGCGCTGGCCAGTTATCCCGCATCGTCTGCCCTGCTGCTGGACGAGTATGCCAAGGTGGAAACCGGCGAAGGCCGGCTGGCCGACCTGTTTAGTGGTTTCATCGATCCGAATGCACTCGACGAGCCGCTGCCGCCGCCCGCGGCCGTGCAGGCAGCGAGCACTTCGGATGACGATGATGACGACGATGACGACGACGGTGACACCTCGACGGCTGACACCGGTCCGGACCCGGAAGAAACGCGCCTGTTCTTTGCCGAGCTGCGCAAACTGCACGAAGACTTGCAGGCTGCCCTGGCCGGCAAGGGCAGGAACCAGACCCGCGTCAACAAGCTGCGCGACGAGACCGTCGAGCACCTGATGCGCCTGAAGCTGGCGCCGCGCATGGTGGAACTGCTGACCAGTAACCTGCGCAGATCCGTGGAGCGCATACGGTCACACGAGCGCGTGATCATGAACATCTGCGTGCACAGCGCCCATATGCCGCGCAAGGACTTCATCACCTCGTTCCCGGACAACGAAACCGACCTGAAATGGCTGGACAAGCAGATCAAGGGCGGCCACAAGTATTCGCCGGTGCTGGAACAGCACAAGGACGAGATACTGCGCGCCCAGAACAAGCTGGTGAGCATTCAGAAAGACGCCGGCCTGAGCATCAGCGAGATCAAGGACATCAATCGCCGCATGTCGATCGGCGAGGCCAAGGCACGCCGCGCCAAGAAAGAAATGGTGGAAGCCAATCTGCGCCTGGTGATTTCGATTGCCAAGAAATACACCAATCGCGGACTGCAGTTCCTGGACCTGATACAGGAAGGCAACATCGGTCTGATGAAGGCGGTGGACAAGTTCGAATATCGCCGCGGCTACAAGTTCTCGACCTATGCGACCTGGTGGATACGCCAGGCCATCACGCGCTCCATCGCCGACCAGGCGCGCACCATCCGCATCCCGGTGCACATGATCGAGACGATCAACAAGCT
>CP070738.1:2154241-2159400 GCA_020347685.1 Gammaproteobacteria bacterium
GGTCGCCGAGCTCCTCGGCATCGAGCGCCAGCTGGTCGAAACCGGCGTGGGTATCGAAACCCATCTTTTTAAACGGTGCCGGCAGTTTCGCGATCAGCAACGGCGGCACCGCGTGCTGAGCCGCGCGCCCTGAGCGGCGCGCCTGCTCGGCCACCAGCGGCATGTCATTCGCGGCCAGCGCCGCCGTGATCTGCTGCACGCTGGCCAGAAATCCACGCATTTCGATCAGCACCAGACCGCGCTCCTGTTCGGAGAGGCGGATAACCCGCCTGCCATCGGCTGAGCTCTCCATTGGCGGGCCGACAAACACTTTGTAGCCGATGACGGATGCGCCGACCAGCAGCACCAGCACCAGCACCCAACACAGCTTGCACATAGCTCTCTCCTTCAGCCCGCTGCGGGCGATAAACGACAGCGTCCGACCACTGACTTGCGGTCGGACCGACGAATGCGGACTATTGCAGGTGAGGCGAGAGGTATCCTTGATCTGGATCATGACCTGGCACCGCGATGGCGAGAATCATTAAGACCACCTTGCAGAAACTGCCCCGCATGACAGCAGCGGCCCTGACCTCGGACCTGAGGCAGCTGCAGCGGCGCGCCCGCGGCCCGCTGCTCGTCCTGCTGCTGGGGCTTTCTCCCGCAGCCTTGGCCCACGCTGAACCCAGCACCGATGAATTCGAGTCATTCGACGACCGGGCGCTGGACGAACCGCTCGATTATCCGGACTGGTTCAAACTGAGTTTTCTCGATATCAGCGATGACCTGCAGCAGGCGGTCGCCAACGGCAAGCAGGGCCTGATGGTGTATTTCGGCCAGAAATACTGCGCCTACTGCAAGAAGCTGCTGGAAGGCAATTTCGGCAAACTGGATATCCTGGCCTACACGCAACGCCACTTCGACGCCGTGGGCATCGATATCCACGGCCAGCGCGAAGTAACCGACCTGAACGGCCGGGAGTGGTTCGAACACAGCTACTCGGTCGATCAGGGCGTCAACTTCACGCCCACGCTGATTTTCTACGACCGGGAACAGCGCGAAGCCCTGCGGCTGTCAGGCTACTACCCGCCGTACAAGTTCCGCGCCGCGCTGGAATATGTGGCCGACGGTCATTACCGCGGGGAAGATTTCCGCAGCTACCTGGCGCGCGCCGACGTACCGCTGATTTTCGAGGCCGGGGAAATGAGCCAGGAGGATTTCTTCCTGCCACCACCGCACGCCCTGGACCGCAGCCACTGGCCGGGCCAGCGCCCGCTGGTGGTATTTTTCGAACAGGGCGACTGCCACGCCTGCGACGTGCTGCACACCGGGCCATTGCGCCAGGACGATATTCGCGTGCGCTTCGCGCAAATGGATGCCGCCCAGCTGGGTGTGTGGGACGATACGCCTGTGGTTACGCCGTCGGGACAACGCACCACGGCGCGTCGCTGGGCGGACCAGCTGGGCCTGTTCTATACGCCCACGCTGCTGTTCTTCGACGAGCAGGGCGAAGAAATCCTGCGTCTGGATTCGGTGGTGCAGTTTTACCGCCTGCGCAACGTGCTCGATTACGTGTTGAGCGGCGCCTACCTCGAGTACCCGACTTTTCAGCAGTGGCGCAACACCCAGCAGCCCCGAGTCCTCATGGCGCCATGACAAGCGCGCGCCGGTGATTCAGCAGCCCTGCACCCCTGCGCTGATCCGGGCAGCCTCGCTCGGCGGGGCCAGTCGGGCGCGACTGCCGTCCTGGCGCCGCTCACCACCCGCGGCAGTCAGGCCCAGGTAGTGAGCCGAATCGGCCAGAAACGCCGTGACACGCTGACGCTGCGCGAAGGCGAGTCTCTCCTGATCTACACCCAGAGCGTTCAGATCAAATGCGCCGAAGGCAGGTTCTGTCCCTCGCATGCTGTTTCCCTCCTCGCTTGTGACACCCGCTGATGACGCCACGCTAATGTGACAGTTACCCGATCGTCAGGCCACGCACTGTTTTTTTTCCGCCAGCGCGGCAGCCTGTGATTTCATCAGTTCGAAAATGGCGTAGACACCGACGTGCCGGTTGGGCGACAGGTGTTCATCGAGCTGCAGACGCCGGAACACTTCGTCCATATCCAGCGCCTGGATCTCCTGCGCCGTCTGGCCGGAGCACAGCTGGATCAGCAGCGCCAGCACGCCCTTGATGATGGCCGTATCGCAGTCGCCGTGAAACGCGATGCGTCCGTCCTGCTGCGGGTCCGGGTAGGCGCACACCCACACGCGGCTCATGCAGGCCTTGACCCGGTTTTCCTCGCTGCGCGCGGCCTCGGGCAGTGGCGGCAGCTGTTCCCCGACCTCCACCAGGTACTGGTAGCGCTGATCCCAGTCGCCGAGCAATTCAAAGGTCTCTACGATGTCTTGCAGGCTGGTCATCGGCGTCTCCGCTTTTCCGTTGCTCTATCGCGCATTTCAGCCGGTGTTGCGCACGCTGAAGGATTCGCCACAGCCGCAGGTGTCGGCGATGTTCGGGTTGTTAAACTCGAACCCCGAATTGATGGCGTTGGTCTTCTGATAATCGACCACGGTGCCGTCCAGGTTGCCCAGACTTTTCGGGTCCACGATCACCTTGACGCCGAAACTCTCGAACACCGCGTCACCGTCCTGAAGCGCATCGGCGTAATCGACCACGTAGGCAAAGCCGGTGCAGCCGCTGACCCGGGTGCCCAGACGCAAACCCAGGCCGGAACCCCTTTTGTCGAGCATTTTCTGTACATGCCGCGCGGCGGCTTCAGTCAACTGTACTGGCATTGTGTGTACCTCTGTTGTTCAAACCCTATAGCATTCCCAGTGTCAGCCGGGCTTCTTCGGACATGCGCTCCTGGTCCCAGGGCGGATCCCACACCAGTTCGACACTGGCGTCGCGCACCCCCTCGACCTGGCGCAGCACGTTTTCCACCTGCCCGGGCAGCGTTCCCGCTACCGGGCAGGCCGGTGCGGTCAGGGTCATCTGCACATTGACCACGCTGTGCTCATCGATGTGCACCACATAGATCAGACCCAGATCGTAGATATTGACCGGAATCTCCGGGTCGTACACGCTGCGCAGCGCGGCGACCACCAGCTGTTCCAGCGCCGTGTCACTGCTGTCGAGTTGCACCGTCGCGGACTCGACCTCGCGGTCCTGCGGCGCTTCATCCTGTCTGTCCATAAACCGAATTACCGCTGTCTGCATGGCATCACCCCGTCGCTGTCCGCTCAAGCCGCGCCGGCATCCGCTTCGCCGGACACCGTGCTGTCGAGACGCTCGCGCAGCCGCGCCTGCACCTGTTCCTGCAGTCCGCCGACCGTGCAACCCTCCAGGATTTCCCCGGCGAATCCCAGGCACAGCATCTTACGTGCTTCCGCTTCCGGGATGCCGCGCGAGCGCAGGTAGAACACCTGCTGCGGGTCCAGCTGCCCGACGCTGGTGCCGTGACTGCATTTCACGTCGTCGGCGTAGATTTCCAGTTGCGGCTTGGTATCCACCTCGGCGTTACGCGACAGCAACAGGTTGGCGTTGGACAGGTGCGCATCGCTGCGCTGTGCGTCCTTGTCGACCAGTATGCGGCCGTCGAACACGGCGCGACCGCGACCCAGCACAATACCCTTGAAATTCTCCCGACTGGCACAATCGGGGACGCTGTGGCGCACGTCCAGGTGGAAATCGGCGAAGCGCCGGTCGCCCACCACGTAAAGTCCGTTCAGCTCCGAGCGCGCTCCGCCGGCGCTGAACGCGACATTGCAGTCGGTGCGCGACCAGGCGCCGCCCAGTGCCAGGCAGGTGCCCGCGTAGTGGCTGTCGCCCGCCTGGCGGACGTACAGACTGCTGATGTGATACGCATTGATACTCTCTTCCTGCACCCGGTAGTGCTGCAGGCGCGCTTCGTCTTCCAGCAGTACTTCCACCAGCGCATTGTTGAAGTACACCGACTTGCCGGGGCTCGCGTAACGTTCCACCAGCGTGGCACTGGCGCCCGACTCCAGCACCACGAGGTTACGCGGCTGCGCCAGGATCGAATCATCCAGTGCCAGACTCAGGAACAGCACCTCGATCGGCTTGTCGACCGTGCAGCCGGCCTCGACGTGGACGAACAGACCGTCGTTGACCAGCGCGCTGTTCAGCGCGCTGAAGGCATGGGTACCCTCCCCGGCTGCCCGGCCCAGCCAACCGGAAAGCCGCTCGGGTGTCGCGGCCAGCGCTTCGTGCAGGCTCTGCACGCGGATCCCGGGCGGCAGTCCGTTGAGCCTCGACAGGCCCGGCACCAGGCGACCGTTGGCGATCACCAGGCGGTAACTTTCGTGTTGCGGCGCGACGAAGTCGCCAATGTCAGCTTCGTCCAGCGCCGTGAACGGCTCGCTGACCGGCACGAATGTCTGCCCGAGCAGGCCTTCCAGGCTGGTATAGCGCCAGGCCTCGTCCTTGCGGGTGGGAAACCCGAGTTGCGCGAACTGCGCCGCGGCGCGGCCGCGCTGGCTCTCCAGCCAGTCGAGCTCGCGGCCGGGCAGGCGCGCACGCACCTGTTCGATCAGCTCGCGGTAACGTTCCGCGGGTTGCGCAACGGTATTCATGCCGCCTCCTCGCCCCCGATCCAGCCGTAGCCCTTCTCTTCCAGCTCCAGCGCCAGGCTCTTGTCGCCGGAGCGCACGATGCGTCCGCCGGCCAGCACGTGCACGAAATCCGGCTCGATGTAATCGAGCAGCCGCTGATAGTGGGTTACCACGATCATGGCGCGTTCCGGACTGCGCAACGCGTTGACGCCGTCGGCGACGATGCGCAGGGCATCGATGTCCAGGCCCGAATCGGTTTCGTCCAGGATCGCAAGTTTCGGCTCCAGCAAGGCCATCTGGAATATCTCATTGCGTTTCTTTTCACCGCCGGAGAAGCCGGCGTTTACCGAGCGCTTGAGCAGGTCTTCACCCATGTGCACCACCTTGAGCTTCTCGCGCAGCAGCTTGAGGAAGGCGACAGCATCGAGCTCCGCCTCCCCGCGCGCCCTGCGGATGGCATTGAGCGCCGTCCTGAGAAACACCGTATTGTTGACGCCGGGCAGCTCGAGCGGGTATTGCAGGGCCAGGAACAGACCCTGGTGCGCGCGCTGCTCGGTGTTCAGCCCCAACAGATCGTGACCCTCGAAGCGCACTTCGCCACCGCTGACCTCGTAGCCCTC
>CP070738.1:2159500-2177000 GCA_020347685.1 Gammaproteobacteria bacterium
ATAAAGTACGCTAAGGCCGCGAAGGTGTTTGCGGTTAAAGTTCCTCTCTGATTGCGAGCCGGCATTTCAGCGCGTCGGAGCCAGTCCAAGCACGCCGTTAGCGTCCGTTTTACCCGCGTCTGTGTTCATGCAAGTCCCGCAAAGGTCAGGGCTTGGCCTGCCAGTGCCCAAGGGCATCCGGGTGCAAGAGGCTGTTCTTGCGTCGCGTCCTTTATGCCCTTCGGGTATTCGCGGTTGACCCCGTCGCTTCAGTGGAAATCCCGGGACTGTGTTACCAGCCTGCCCAGTAAATGACTGTAGTCCCGCAGCCGTTTCGCAATCAGGTGTATGACGGCTCCTTCGCGTTGCACCTCGCCTGCCACAACCAGCAGTCGGGCCTGCAGCAAAACGGCGCGTTGTTGTTGTACCAGCCCGGGCCAGACAATGACCTGGGTCATGCCGGTTTCATCTTCCAGGGTAATAAACATGACTCCGGAGGCGCTGCCGGGGCTTTGCCGGGTGGTTACGATGCCGGCTGTGCGGGTGAAGCTGCCGTGGGCGCAATCGCGAATCTGCCGCGCCGGCCGCAGACCCAGGCCGGTCAGCTTGGCACGCAACAGTGCCAGCGGATGCCTGCCCAGACTGAGTCCGGTGCTGGCATGATCGGCGATCAGCTCTTCGCCTTCGTCCGGAACTCTCAGAAGTGGTGACGGCTCGGCCAGGGGAATCCTCTCCAGCAGCGGGCGTTCCGGCTCGATACCGGCGCAGGCCCAGCGTGCCCGATGCCGGTGCCCGGCCAGAGAAGCCAGGGCGTTGGCAGCCGCCAGCGCCTCCAGATCGCCACGGTCGAGTCGGGCGCGGTGTGTGAGGTCGGCGATGTCGCTGAACGGCAGTCGGGAACGCGCCGTTATCAGGCGTTCTGCACCCCGTCGGGACAGGCCCTTGACCATTTGCAGTCCGAGCCGCAGGGAAAGCCCGGATTTCTCCAGCGTGCATTCCCAGTCGCTGCGAGTTACGTCCACCGGCTGCACATCGCCCCCATGGCGGCGCAAGTCGTCTACCAGTTGCCGCGGGGTGTAAAAGCCCATCGGCTGGCTGTTGAGCAACGCACAGGTGAAGGCTGCCGGGTAATAACATTTGAGCCATGCAGAGACGTACACCAGCAGGGCGAAACTGGCGGCGTGCGATTCCGGAAAACCGTACTCGCCGAATCCCAGAATCTGTTTGAACAGCTGCCGGGCGAACTGTTCCTGGTAGCCGCGTGCCCGCATACCATCGACCAGGCGTTGCTCGAATTCCAGTATCTGGCCGTGTCTGCGCCAGGCAGCCATGGAGCGACGCAGGCGGTCTGCCTCGCCGGGCGTGAAGCCCGCGGCTACCATGGCGAGTTTGATGACCTGTTCCTGAAAAATCGGAATGCCCAGGGTGCGTTCCAGTACACCGCGCACGGCTTCGGACGGGTAGCTTACCGGTTCCAGCCCCTGTCGCCTGCGCAGATAAGGGTGCACCATGTTGCCCTGGATAGGGCCGGGCCGTACGATCGCAACTTCAATGACAAGATCATAAAAGCACGCCGGCCGCAAACGCGGCAGCATGGACATCTGCGCGCGTGACTCGATCTGGAATACCCCCATGGTGTCGGCATGCGAAATCATGCCGTAGACCCGCGGATCTTCAGCGGGCACCCTGTCCATGTCCATCCGTACACCGTAGTGACGTTGCAGCAGATCAAAGCACCGGTGGATGGCGCTCAGCATGCCCAGCGCCAAGCAGTCGACCTTGAGCAGACCGAGGGCATCGAGATCGTCCTTGTCCCACTGGATTACGGTTCGATCCGGCATGGCGGCGTTTTCGATGGGTACCATACGGTTGAGCGCATCACGGGCGATAACGAAGCCGCCAACGTGCTGTGACAGATGGCGGGGGAAGCCGATCAGCTCGTTTACCAGTTGCAGCAGGCGCCGGATGAGGGGATTGGCGGGGTCGAAACCGGCTTCGCGAAAACGCTGTTCGGCAATTTTGCGGCCATCCGACCAGTGCAGGGTTCTGCTCAACCGCTCGAGCTGGTCGGGGCTGAACCCCAGCGCCTTGCCGACGTCGCGCAGCGCACTTTTGGGCCGGTAGCTGATGACGGTGGCCGCCAGTGCAGCGCGCTCGCGGCCGTATTTTTCGTAAATATACTGAATCACCTCCTCGCGCCGCTGGTGTTCGAAGTCCACGTCGATATCCGGTGGTTCATTGCGCTGTCTGGAGATGAAGCGCTCGAACAGGGTTTCGATACGCGAGGGATCGACTTCGGTGATGCCCAGGCAGTAGCAGACTGCGGAATTGGCGGCTGAGCCGCGACCCTGACACAGGATGTTGCGCGAGCGGGCAAACCGCACAATGTCATAAACCGTGAGAAAATAGGGCTCATAGCGCAGTTCGCTGATGAGCGCCAGTTCGTGCTCGATCAGGTCGCGCACCTTGTCCGGCGCGCCCTGCGGCCAGCGCTGGCGCAGCCCCGCTTCGGTGAGCTGACGCAGGTAAGCGTCCGCTGACAGGCCTTCGGGTACCAGTTCTTCGGGGTATTCGTAACGCAGTTCGTCGAGCGAAAAACGGCAACGCTCGGCGATACGCAATGTTTCTTCCAGCAAACTGTGCGGATAAAGCCGGCTCAGCCTACTGCGGCTGCGCAGACAAGGTTCGGCGTTGGCTGCCAGGGTATGCCCGGCATCCTGGATTCGGACGCCATGGCGAATCGCGGTGAGGGTGTCTCTCAGCAAACGCCGCTGGCGTGTGTGCATATGGACTCCGCCACAGGCAACCAGGGGCAGGTCAAATTGCTTTCCCAGGGCGGTCAGGGTCTGCAGCCGTTGTCTGTCGTGCCCGTCCAGTTGCCGGCTTACTCCAAGCCAGCAGCGCCCCGCGAAGTGAGTCCGAATCCAGGTTGCGGTGTTTTGTGCGACAGCTGCACCGCAGCGCTCGGCGTTTGCCCACAGCAGCAGGCAGTTGCTCCGGTAGCGGACCAGATCATTCAGCTGCAGCCGGTATCGACCCTTGGGCGCCTGGCGGCGCGCAACGCTGATCAGCTCGGACAGATTGCCGTAGCCGGTCCTGTCGGTGGCCAGCACTACCAGCTGCAGCTGGTCGGAAAGCCGGAGTTCGCTGCCGAGAATCAGGGGCAGACGTGCTTCCCTGGCGGCCAGGAAGGCGCGCACGGCACCTGCCAGAGAGCATTCATCGGTAAGCGCGAGAGCCCTGTAGCCCAGTTTTGCGGCCTGTCTGACCAGTTCTTCGGGATGGGAGGCGCCGCGCAAAAAGGTGAAATTGCTGATGCAATACAGTTCGGCATAGTCGCTGGGTAAGCTGCGGGACATGTCATACCTATACTGTAAATATATACAGTATAAGTGCCGCGCCGTAGGAAGGGAAGTCGTGTCTCCGTGGGGGCAGCGTGTCATTCACCCTGCCGCGCAGCGAATTTCCGAATCTGGTGTATACTTTTTTCCCAATGCGAGGCGTCGGGGGCGCTTCGAACCAGCATGGCTTGCCGCACTCCGTACCGTGCCGTCGCCGTTGCCGGCAGGCAATCGATGTTTGCCGGCCAGTCGTCGACAGCATGGGGCGGTCTGGCCACCATTAAAGGATTTCAACCGGGAGTGGATGCATTCAGTCCCGCGTGTCTGGCTGGGAGATGACGGAAGCGCACGGATCGCCTATCCGCTGGAGTTCCAGTTCACGCCGGATGCACCGCCAGCATAGACAGATCACTGCGCACCAGGGCCCCCTGCGGGCCTATGCCGGCTTGGTTGCATCCGGCGAATATCAGGCGCAACAGGCTGATCGGGTGACGCTGGCCAGGGGTATGGCCGTCAGCTGTTGCGAAGCAGCCGCCTGCTCTGCCAGATCGGTGCTGGAGTTCAGCTGCTCGGGTAACAAATTCTGTTTGCACAACTGGTACAGGAGGAAATATCTGCGCGACTTTACTGATCAATAAAGCCACAGAAGTTTCTGCGGTGGTCCAGCAACGAAACAATAATGTAGCCAACCGGCCAATCAGGAGGAGCCATGAAACACTATAGTGGAAGCTTTAATAAACGATCCCGCCTGTTACAGGCGCCCGCACTCTCGGAATCCCCCACGGGGCGCCTGAAACCTCTGCAGCCAGATACTCTGGCTGAGCATCTGGACAAGGTGCTGCAGGTGCAGAACGATTTCTTTCCGTGTTTTGACTGGGCTTTCCCGCCACCCCTGCTGAACCGCTGCGAGCCGCCAGAGACTGCAGCAGAACTGTTCTCCAGACCCTCGGTTGAACCGGGCTACTACAGCCTGTACCTGCATATACCGTTCTGCAAGACCTTGTGCAGCTTCTGTTACTACACCGTGTTGCCGGGGCGCGGCATCGAGCAGTCGCAGTCCTACGTGGACTATCTGCTCAAAGAAATGGCGCTCTATGCGCCGGTGGTGCGTGATCAGTGGTGCGAGTCGGTGTACATCGGCGGTGGCACGCCAAGTTACCTGGATGAGGCGCTGATCGCCCGATTGCTGGAGGCAATACGAGGACATTTCAATTTGATCGAGGGTGCCGAGATCACCATGGAGGCGGCTCCAAGTACCCTGAGCCGCAGCAAGGTCAGCCTGCTCGGCGAACTGGGCATCAATCGGCTCAGCTACGGAATCCAGACCCTCGATGAAGAACTGCTGGCCACCATGAATCGGCATTATCGTGTCGCCGAGGCGGAGCGGGAACTGGACCACGCACTGGAGGTGATTGGCAACGTCAACGTCGACACCATGTACGGTTTCGATGGCGAACCCGACCACGCGCTGCGCAATACCCTGGAGCGTTTTCATGCTCTGGGGATTCCGAGCCTCTCGATCTATGCGCTCGATATGCAACGCAGTGTGAAAGGCAAATCGCTGTTCGGGCCGCCGCGCGATGAGCAGTACCAGCGCAAGATCAGGCTGTTCACGGAAGCCACAGAAATTCTCGGCGGGCTCGGCTATGAACCCGTACTGCAGAATGTCTACCTGATGCCAGGCAAGGCGTCGTATCGACACCAGGTGCGACGCTGGGATAACCTGCCGCTGGTGTCGCTGGGCTTGTCCGCGCAGGGCTATGCTCCGCGCGCTGCCTACCACAATGTGGGTGCAATCAAGCCATATTATCAGTTGCTGGACCAGGGCAAGCTGCCGATCGCGACGGTCGATTACCTGACGCCGGAGCTGGAACTGATACGTGAAGTAGCCAGTCGTCTGCGCTTCACACGGCTCGATGTCGGTGCCATCCAGCGCAAGTACGGTGTCGACCTGGACTATGTGTTTGGAGACCTGATGAAGGCCTTGCTAACGCACGGGTACCTGCAGCGTCATGGGGACGAGATATCCATGACCGGTAAAGCCTGCTACTACAACAATATCATTCCCATGCTGTTCGCCCCGGACGCGTTCAAGGAACAGCTGATGGCGCTCCCGGAAGAGTATCTGGAGCAATACCCGGTGCCCTTTGTTATGACGCGGGCCGGGTGTACGCAGAGTGCCGCAATCGATGTGCGTTTGCCGCGCGCAGCGCGGCCGTCGGCCTGAACCGCGTTGATTCCCTGATCAGCGAGCGGGGGTAAATCGCCCCCGCTTGCTTTATCATTGTGGCATGCAAGAGGAGCAAGCCCTGCTGGTATTCCCGTGCGACTTTCCCATCAAGGCAATGGGACGGTCCGATTCCGGTTTCGAAGTCCGGGCGCTCGAAATTGTGCGGCGCCATGTGCCTGATTTTTCAGTGGAATCTATGCGCAGCGCCGCGAGTCGACAGGGCAATTACCTGTCTTACACCTTCGTGATCCGTGCCACCAGCCGAGCGCAGCTGGACGCGTTGTACCGGGAGCTGAGCAGCTGTGACGAGCTGTTGATGGTGCTCTAGGCCATGACCGATACGATTTCAGCGCCCGTCAGGGTGAAAAAGCTCGGGCTTTGTGAATACACCCCGGTGTGGCGCGACATGCAGGCATTTACCACCAGGCGCAGCCGCGACACTCTGGATGAGGTATGGTTGCTGGAACACCGGCCGGTATTCACCCTGGGGATGAACGGCAAACCCGAGCATTTGCTGGCGCCCGGTGACATCCCGGTGGTAGCCATCGACCGCGGTGGCCAGGTGACCTACCACGGACCCGGTCAGCTGGTGGCCTACCTGATGCTGGATTTGCGCAGACTGGGCATCGGGGTCAGGCGACTGGTCGAGATCCTCGAGCAGTCCCTGATCGACTGGCTCGCGGAACGCGGGGTGGTGGCGTATGCGCGCCGCGATGCCCCGGGCGTCTATGTGGACGGTGCAAAAATTGCGGCGCTCGGCTTGCGGGTCCGAGGCGGTTGCAGTTACCACGGGATCAGTTTCAATGTGGACATGGACCTGGAGCCTTTTTCTCGCATCAATCCGTGCGGGTATCGGGGGTTAGCCGTAACCCAGCTGCGCGACCTCGGTATTGGGCTTTCGGTGTCGCGGGTCGCGGACGACTGGTTGCCCGGACTGGTGTCCCGGCTTGAGTACGGCAAACGCCCGGGTGAGTATTCCGGGCCGAAGCAGAGTCAGCAATGTCAGACAAATCCATAAAACGTCAGCGCGGGGAAGCGAAGACCGCGCGCATTCCAATCAAGGTTGAGCCGACCGCGATGCCGTTGCGCAAGCCGGCCTGGATCCGCGCCCGGTCACCTGCCGGACCGGAAGTCCAGCGGCTGAAAAAGGTGCTGCGCGACAAGCGTCTGCACACCGTGTGCGAGGAGGCGTCGTGCCCCAACCTGGGCGAGTGCTTCGGGCACGGCACCGCTACGTTCATGATCATGGGCGATATCTGCACACGCCGCTGCCCGTTCTGCGACGTCGCGCACGGCCGTCCGGACGCGCTCGATCCGCAGGAACCGGCCCATCTTGCCGAAACTATCAGCGCCATGGGTCTGCGTTATGTGGTGGTGACCTCGGTGGACCGCGACGATCTCCGGGACGGTGGCGCCGCGCATTTTGTGGCTTGTATCCAGGCGATTCGCGCGCACACTCCGCGTACCCGCATCGAGGTGCTGGTGCCCGATTTCCGTGGCCGCATGGACCGCGCGCTGGAGATTCTTCAACAGGCACCACCCGACGTGTTCAATCACAACCTGGAAACCGTGCCGCGGCTGTACAGGAAGGTGCGTCCCGGTTCCGATTACGCCTGGTCACTGCAGTTGCTGCAGCGCTTCCGGGCCCAGCACGCAGGCGTTCCTTCCAAGTCCGGTCTCATGCTCGGGGTCGGCGAGACGCTCGATGAAGTCCTGCAGGTGATGCAGGATCTGCGTGACCACCAAGTGGATATGCTGACCCTGGGCCAGTATCTGCAGCCGAGCAAGCATCATCTCCCGGTCGAGCGCTTCCTGCACCCCGATGAGTTCGAGCAGCTGCGTGTCGCCGGGCAAGCCATGGGTTTCAGCCAGGTGGCAAGCGGTCCGATGGTGCGCTCGTCCTATCATGCGGACCAGCAGGCCGCAGGGCTGGTGTGAGCGCGCCATGTTGAGGTGTCGCGCGCAGTCACGGCGACAGCTTGCTGGTGCGCTCTCATTCCGGTGTCGCTAACCCTGGATCCCGCCAGCTGTCATGCATCTTCTGGTCGCTATCACGCCCCACGGGTTTGGTCATGCAGCCCAGGTTGCGCCGCTCATCAATGCCCTGGCGCAACGCCTGCCCGCGCTTCGGGTGACCATCCAGTCGACCATTCCCGCCTGGTTTCTGCGCCAGCGCATTCACGCCGAATTTCAGCTGGTTGAAAGGTCGACGGATTTCGGTCTGATGATGAATTCAGGCCTGGACATCGATCTGGAATCCAGTGCCAAAGCGTATACAGATCTGCACCGGTCCTGGGAGGCGCGGGTGAGCGACGAGGCATGCCGGCTGCGGGCGCTGGCGCCGGACCTGGTGCTTGCGGACGTGCCTTACCTAACCCTCGCCGCGGCACGGACCGCGGCGCTTCCGGCGCTGGCGCTGTGTTCGCTCAACTGGGCGGACATCTACCGCTGTTATTTCGCGCACCGCCGCGAAGCTTCGCGCATCCTCGAACAGATGGAGGCGGCTTACAGCGCTGCAGGCGTGTTCCTGTGTCCCGAGCCGTGCATGCCGATGAACAGGCTGAAAAACACGTTGACCATCGGTCCGATTGCCGCGCGCGGGCAGAATCGGCGCGAGGCATTGAATGAACGGCTCGGGCTGGATTCCGACACGTCGCTGGTGCTGGTGGCCCCGGGGGGAGTGAAGACCCGCTTCGCCATGGAGCGCTGGCCGGCCGACCGGAATATCCACTGGCTGGTGAGCGACGACTGGCGGGTGCAGCATCCCTGTGCAACTGCATTCGAGCCCACCGGTATGGCATTTTCCGATCTGGTTGTCTCCTGCGACGCGGTGCTCGGAAAATGCGGCTACGGGACCGTGACCGAGTGCGTCGTCAACGGTACACCGCTGCTCTACATTCCACGGCCCGGCTGGCCCGAGGAGCCGAGCCTGCTGGGTTGGCTGCGCGACCACCAGGCCGCGGTCGAAGTACCTCCCGCGAAGCTGGCAAGCGGGGCTCTTCGCGACATCGTGGCGGCTGCCAGGACCCTAAGGGTGATACGCTGTGAGCCCACGGGCGTGGAACAGGCCGCAGCGGTGCTGCAACCGTATCTGCAGCCGGTCGGTTCGGCGCTGGGCGTCGCGGTCGAGGCGCGTGACGGGGCGACGGGGCACACAGCGTGAGCAACTTGTCTGATCCTCCCCTGTTCGGTTCCGAGCCGAGCCTGCGCAGTGCATTCGAGCACGGGCTCGGAAAACTGCTCGATATCGGTGGACTCAACCATTTTATTCTGGTGCTTGCCAACGCGAGTTTCGGCGCGCCGTTGTTCGCCGCGCTGCGTGAGCGCCTGTGGGCACAGTACCAGGTTCTGCATGGCTCGCTGCGCGCCGCACTGCAGTTGGGTCATCGCATTGATGAAGCCGACGATGATCTGCTGGTATTCCTGAAAATTGCCAGCCTCGGCCTGGACCAGCTGGAGGTAACCGAACAGCGCGCTGCGGGCTGCTGGGAAGTGCAGTTCAACCAGCTGCGTTCGTTCCGGCCGCTGCGCGACAGCCAGCGCGTGCTGCATACCATTCACATGCCTTTCGACGAACAGGGCTTTCATTTCAACAAACCGTTCCTGCAACAGGAGATTATCTGGTCCGGTCAACTGCTGGGCGAAACTGTCGATCTGTTTTACAACAAGTACCCGTTTGTTGACCTGCACGGCCTGCTCGTTCCGGACCGGCAGCGTTGCCTGCCCCAGTACCTGGTGTGGGAAGTGCACGAATATACCTGGCGTCTGGTCCAGCATCTGGGCAAGGTCCTGCCAGGCGTGAGGGTGGGATATAACGCGCTGGGGGCCTTTGCGTCGGTCAACCATCTGCACCTGCAGTTGTTCGTAAGACAGCAGCCGCTGCCGGTCGAACACCGGCACTGGCGCCATAACGGTGGCGCGAGTGCATACCCGGTTGACTGCCTGGTGTGCGACAGCAGCGACCGGGCCTGGTCGCTCATCGATCGGCTGCACGAGCAGAACCGCGCCTATAACCTGCTGTACACACCCGGTCGCGTGTATTGCCTGCCACGCAAGAAGCAGGGGGAATTCGCGCTGGCAGAATGGTCCAACGGTTTTTCCTGGTACGAACTGTGCGGCGGCATGATCACCTTCAACCGCGAGGCCTTCGCGTCATTGAGTGAAGCCCGGATCACCCGCGAGCTGGCGCTGGCGGCATGCACGGATTTTGCTCAGCCCGGTGCCTGATACGCGGTTTACCGGGGCCACGATTTGCGGATAATGCGTGACCATGACTGACTTGTCGTTCAACGGGAATACTGCGCCGCTGGTCGTGCTGGTCAACGGTGAGTCGCGACTGGAATACGATCGCAGCAAGGAGCTTTCCGAGCGTCAGCGGGTCTACCTGGATCGCATGGACCGGCAAATGGATTCCGGTATACGTCTGGGCACGGACTGGGTCGAACAGCCGCGGCCGGCGCAGCGGGCGAGCTTTGTGGCAGCACAGCTGGTCGATGCCCTGCAGCGCGATGACGAGGGGCTGATCGCCGCCTGCTGCACCTACCTTGCCAACCGCCTGCCCGAGCTCAAACAGATAAAGGCCCGGCTGCTTACCGCAGGCTTTTCGGTCGAACTGGTATTCGACAAGCCCTATGTAGAGGAAATCACGGTGGATTTCGTTCCACGTCCCCCCTCATGAGTGGTCAATGATATGCAGTGCCTGGTCTACAAGAGCCTGAAACAGTTCGATTACTATCTGTATGTAAACAAAGATGAAGAGTTGCAACGGGTCCCGGACGGACTGAAGCGGCTGCTGGGCAGATTGCAGAAGGTGCTGGAGCTGGAACTCGGTAGCGGTCGAACACTGGCGCAGGCCGACGTGGAGGAAGTCCTGCGTCAGATCGAGGAACGGGGTTACTATTTGCAGATGCCGCCGCGCACCGGTGTCGATATACCGGTCGCATGACCGCTGCCTGCAGGTTATTCCTGCTCGCCCATGGCGTGCCGCAACGCGCGGTACAGGGTAAAGGGGTCGGGAGCACGATAGCCATCCGCGTTCCTGCGTACCGACTTGACCGCCATCTCCAGGGTGATGATGGGTGCGTCGCGGATAATCAGGCCGCGAGCGCGCTCCCAGCTGCGCTGGCTGGGCCGCTGCAGCAGTTGTTCCAGCAACGCCCTGCGGCGATCAGACAGTCTTCCGTAGGGCCCGCGGCAACGTTCGACAATACGCATATGCCTGTCCGTGTCAGAAACCGAGTCTTCGGACCAGTAATATGCAGGTTTCGGGCCAAAAATAACGTGCCGGAGCGGATTCCGGCGGCAGGTATCAAAGAGCGTTTTTCTCCGCGACTGGCTTGGTGACCGCAGACGGTGGCAGTTCCACCTCACCCTTGCGGTTGCGCTCGGAGAGCTGGGCAATCAGGCTGTCGAGCCCGTCCCTTTTTATCTGCTCGCCGAAGCTGGTGCGGTAGGTGATGGCGAGGCTGACGCCCTCGATGACAATGTCGTAGATGCGCCATTTACCGCCACCGTTGTAGAGCTGGTACTGGACCTCGACTGCCTGTCCGCTGTCGAGCGTGATATTAGCGCGCACGGAGGCCTTTTTGTCGCCGGATTTGTAGCGCGACGGCAGATAGTTGATACGATCCTTCTTGGCCACGATCTGATCCGCGTAGCTGGTCATTGCGGTGACATAGGAGCGTATCAGCAGCGACTGGACTTCGGTGATCAGCGCCTGGCGCTGCTGTTCGCTGGCGCTCTGCCAGTATTTTCCGATCACCAGGCGGGTCACGCGCGGGAAGTCGATGTGAGGTGCGACCAGTTCGTCGCTGATCTGGTAGGCAACGCTGCTGTCCTGATGAATTCGGTCGGAGTTCGCCTTGAGACGGTCGACGAGCTGGTCGATAGTGTCGGCGACCAGTCGCTGCGGGTCCTCGCCGGGGCTGGTCTCGGCGAGCGCAACCTGGGCGAAGGGCGACAGCAGAGCCAGTACTGCGGACAAGAAGCCAATCCGTATTATCGGTGCAGTCATCATCATAGCGGCGATTGTACCCCGGGGTGTCGGTGAAGCAAGAGTTGCCGGGCGGTCCTCACTGCAGGTCGAAAGTCGCCCACACCGGGCAATGATCTGACGGCCGTTCCAGGCTCCGGATACTGTAAGAGATGCCCGCGTCGACACAAAGTTCCGCCAGCGGCGCGGTCGCGAGTAGCAGGTCTATGCGCAAGCCGCGTTTCGGTTCGCGCTCGAACCCGCGGCTGCGATAGTCGAACCAGCTGAATCTATTGTCGATTTCGGGATGCAGGATACGGTAGGTGTCGACCAGCCCCCAATCGAGCAAGCGCTGCAGCCACTCGCGCTCCTCGGGCAGAAAACTGCATTTGCCGGTGCGCAGCCAGCGTTTGGCGTTTTCCGCACCGATTCCAACGTCCAGGTCCAGGGGTGCGACGTTCATGTCGCCGAGCAGAACCAGCAGCTGTCGGGGGTCATGGTCTTGTTGTAAGTGTGTCAGTAAATTCTGGTAGAAGTCTCGTTTGGAAGTAAATTTGATCTCGTGGTCGCGACTCTCGCCCTGCGGGAAATAGCCGTTCAGCACGCTGAGTTTGCGCCCATCGGGCAGAGGGTAAGTCGCCGCGATGAGGCGCCGCTGCGCGTCACCGTCGTCGTGTGGAAAGCCCCTGTGGACCTCTACCGGTGCCTGCCGCGACAGCAGCGCAACCCCGTAATGCCCTTTCTGACCATGGAAAACGGCGTGATAGCCGAGGTTCTCGATCATCTCGAGCGGAAACTCAGGGTCCTGGACCTTGGTCTCCTGAATACCGATGATGTCGGGCTGATGTTCGTCCACCAGGCTGTCGAGCTGGTGGGCCCTGGCACGAATACCATTGGTGTTGAAAGACACAATTTTCATAGGGGGACATTGGCCAGGTAGAGGATCGCATTCTAGCGAGCGAGGTCTGTAGCGGCAACGCAGCGTGGCGCCAGAGGTCCCGCCCGCGTTACAATCA
This sequence comes from Gammaproteobacteria bacterium, assembly GCA_020347685.1. Classification (GTDB taxonomy): domain Bacteria; phylum Pseudomonadota; class Gammaproteobacteria; order DSM-19610; family DSM-19610; genus Thiogranum. The sequence goes on from CP070738.1 coordinate 2,172,038, forward strand.
CGGCCCGGAATAATTTGCAAATCAACAGGTAGCCGAATTTATGAGCAGTGCAGTGGCGAACCCTTCAGCGCCAGCGGGCGTGCCGTCCGAGGTACACGAGGCCTTTGAGTGGCTGCGCAGCGAGCGCATCGAATCGCTGAATCTGATCGTGGAAGAATACCGCCATCGGGTTACCGGCGCTGCTCATTATCACCTGGCAACGGACAACCCTGAGAACGTCTTTCTGGTGGGGCTGCGCACCGTCCCGGAGGACTCGACCGGTGTGGCCCATGTCCTGGAACACACGGTGTTGTGTGGCAGCGAACATTATCCGGTGCGTGATCCGTTCTTCATGATGATTCGCCGTTCGCTCAACACCTTCATGAACGCGTTCACCAGCAGTGACTGGACCGCATACCCGTTTGCGAGCCAGAACAGAAAAGATTTCAACAATCTGATGGACGTGTATCTGGACGCGGTGTTTTTCGCGCGTCTGCACGAACTGGATTTCGCCCAGGAGGGTCATAGGCTGGAGTTTGCAGAGGCGGACAATCCGGAGTCTGAGCTGCTGTTCAAGGGCGTGGTTTTCAATGAAATGAAGGGTGCAATGAGTTCGGCGGTCAATACCTTGTGGCAGACCCTGACCCGCTATCTGTTCCCCACCACCACCTATCATTACAACAGCGGCGGTGATCCGGAGCATATTCCGGACCTGAGTTACGCGGCGCTGAAAGAGTTTTATCGAACCCATTATCACCCCTCCAATGCAGTATTCATGACCTATGGTGATATCCCGGCTGCGCAACATCAGGCGCGTATGCACGACAAGGCCCTGCAGCACTTCGACCGTCTCGACGTGGATATCTCCGTTCCTGACGAGAAGCGTTATCACGCGCCGGTGCGCATCGAGGAGAGCTATGCTTTTGACGAAAAAACCGAGGCGGTCAACAAGACCCACGTCGTCATGGGCTGGTTGCTCGGCAACACCACCAACCTGAAAGAACAGCTCGAGGCATACCTGCTAGAAGGTGTATTGCTGGATGACAGCGCGTCGCCCCTGCGTCATGCGCTGGAGACCAGTGAGCTTGGCAGTGCTCCGTCACCTCTGTGCGGGCTCGAGGCGTCCAACCGGGAGATGAGTTTCGTCTGTGGCCTCGAGGGCAGCAGCGCCGAGAATGCCGATGCGCTGGAAACCCTGGTGCTCGGCGTGCTGCAGGAGGTTGCGGACAGGGGTATTCCGAAGGAACGCGTCGAGGCGGTATTGCACCAGCTGGAATTGAGTCAACGCGAGATTTCGGGTGATGGCTATCCCTATGGTCTGCAACTGATTCTGAGTGGGCTTTCCTGCGCCATCCATCGCGGTGACCCGATGGCCCTGCTGAACCTGGACCCGGTGCTGGAGGAACTGCGCAGCAGCATCCAGGATCCGGACTACATCCGTACCCTGGTGCGTGAACGCCTGCTGGAAAATCTGCATCGCGTGCGCCTCACCATGGTCCCGGACAAGAAGCTGTCGGAACGACGCAAACTGGCGGAAAAAAGCCGGCTTGCGAAGCTCAAGGCCGCGCTCGACGAGCAGGAGAAACAGACCATCGCGCAACAGGCCGAGGCCCTGCTCGAGCGCCAGAAACAGCTTGATGATCCGGACATATTGCCGAAAGTCGGTCTGGAGGATGTTCCGGCGGAAATGCATATCGCCGCGGGTGACACCGTGTCGATAAGCGGCCGGCCGGCCAGTTTTTATGCCCAGGGTACCAACGGTCTTATCTACCAGCAGCTGGTAGTCGATCTTGCGCATGTCGAGGGCGAGCTGCTGGATACCCTCCCGTACTACACGCACAATCTGGCGCAGCTGGGTTGTGCAGGGCGCGATTATCTTGAAACCCAGGCGCTGCAGAGCAGCGTATCGGGTGGCGTGCACGCCAGCAGCACCTTGCGCAGTGCCGTGGACGACGTACAGACGCTGCGTGGTCACTTCGTGCTGTCCGGAAAGGCGCTGGTACGCAACCACGCCGCGCTGAGCCAGCTGATGTTCGAAACCTTCGAGTCCCCGCGCTTCGACGAACTGGGCCGCATACGGGAGCTGCTTGCACAGCAGCGCGCGCAGCGCGAACAGAGCGTCACCGGGAACGGCCACGGCCTGGCCATGCTGGCCGCGTCTTCCGGGTTGGCGGCCGGTGCCGCGCTGGCACACCGCCTGCGCGGGCTGGCTGGCATCCAGTATCTGAAGCGTCTCGACGACAGCCTCGCCGATAAGGCTCGGGTCGGTGAGCTGGCGGAGCGATTTGCCCAGCTTCACGACCTGGTCCGTTCGGCGCCGCGACAGTTCCTGTTGATCGCAGAGGCCGAGCGACAGGCGCAGGCCAGGCAGGAGATGGAGCAGGTCTGGTCGCAGGCTGGCCAGGTCACAGAGGCCTTTTCACGGTTCAGCCCGGTGCCCGTGCACGGGCAGGTGCGGGACGCGTGGGTGACCAACACGGAAGTGAATTTCTGTGCCAAGGCCTATGCAACCGTGCCAGTCGAACATCCGGACGCGGCGCCTTTGGCCGTGCTCGCCGGCTTTCTGCGCAATGGATATCTGCACCGCGCCGTTCGCGAACAGGGTGGCGCCTACGGCGGGGGCGCCAGCCATGACTCCGACAATGCAGTGTTCCGCTTCTACTCCTACCGCGATCCGCGTCTTCAGGACACCCTCGACGATTTCGATCGGGCGATTGCCTGGCTGCTGGAGGAAAAGCACGACTGGCGGCTGGTGGAGGAGGCCATCCTGGGTGTCGTTGCCAGTTTGGATAAACCCGGATCTCCGGCGGGCGAGGCCAAGGACGCGTTTTACAACAGCCTTTACGGGCGCACCCCGGAACAGCGCCAGCGTACCCGCAAACGTGTGCTCGGGGTGACTCTGGAGGATCTGCAGCGCGTCGGTGCCAGCTACCTCAGGCCGGAACGTGCCAGCATTGCAGTGATCACCAGCCCGGCGGCAGAGGCGGCCTGTGCGGATATCGGTCTCGAGGTAAAACATCTCTGAGGTGCGATACAGGGTATCGGGAATCATTGATGAGCCCGCGCGATCGATACCTTGCCGATCTGGGCCGGGCCGGCTTTCACGACGATCCTGATCAGCAACGGGCGCTTGGCTGTTTTCAGGATCTCTACGAGCGGCTGGTCACACCCGCACCGACGCCGGCTCGGTGGGCGAGGCTTTTCGGCGCAAGAGCGGCTGCCGTTCAGGGACTGTATGTCTGGGGTGGCCCGGGACGGGGTAAAACCTATTTGATGGACTGTTTTTTTGAGAGTCTGCCATTTTCTGAAAAGCGGCGGGTACATTTTCACCGCCTGATGCTGGAGATTCACGCAGCGCTAGAGACGTTGCCCAAAACGCCGAACCCGCTGCCGATTGTGGCGGCGCGGTTGGCTGAACATAGCAGGGTGCTGTGCCTGGATGAGTTCCACGTCAGCGATGTTGCGGATGCCATGTTGCTCGGCGGACTTCTGGAGTCCCTGTTTGCCCGCCTGGTTACCGTGGTCGCGACGTCGAATACCGCGCCCGATGATCTCTACAGGGATGGCTTGCAGCGTGAGCGCTTCCTGCCGGCCATTGGCCTGTTAAAGACGCACACCAGGGTCCATCACCTGGAGGGCGGGCGGGATTTTCGGCTGGAATTGTTGCAGGACAGCGGCACCTACCGGGTTGCCGACGGCGCATCGGATCGTAGCTGGATGTGCGCTCATTTGCGCGAGCTGGCAACGGTGGAACCGAGCTGGGATAGCGTGATCCGGTTTCTCGGCAGAGATTTGCAGGCGCGGGCTATCGCTGATGATATCGTCTGGTTTGAATTCGAAGAGCTGTGTCTCAAGCCGAGATCTGCGCGCGACTACCTGGAAATCGCGCGCGAGTTCCACACCGTGCTGCTGAATGGGGTGCCGCATTTTAACCAAGATCACGACGAAGCTGCGCTACGCTTCATGCACCTGATCGATGCTCTCTACGATCACAGAGTGAAGTGCATTATCGTGGCGGACGACTTGCCGGAACGTTTGTATCAAGGTGGTCGGCTCGAGAAGGCGTTCGAGCGTACCGCAAGTCGCTTGACAGAGATGTCACGTGCGAGTTATCTGGCGCGGCCGCATCGGCCTGACTGAACCGGCGTGCTGTTGGACTGCAGGTGGTTGTGGTGGGAGGAAGGAGGTTAACGGGATGAAACGTCTTGTTTATTTTGGTTTGGTGACGTTCTGCTTGTGGTCGGCGCCGATAACGGCCCAGGATCAGGTTTCGGACCCGGCTACAGCGGACGGGCGCATCGCGCGCGCCCAGTTCACGACCAAGATTGTAAATCGCGAACCGGTCGACCGAGTACTTGTCGTATCGCCGCCAGTAGAAGAAGTGTTCTTTTTTACCGACCTGCGTCATATGGAAGGCGATACGGCGACTCACAGCTGGCGTTATCGTGGCGAGCTGATTTCCCAGGTCAGTTTTGACGTCGAAGGACCGCGCTGGCGAGTGTATTCGAAAGTGCGCCTGGAACCGTACCAGTTCGGTGACTGGTCGGTGACCGTGACCGACGGCAGTGGCTGGCCCCTGTATACCGAGCTGTTTCGTTTCGAGCCGGCGCAGGCCGGCGCAAATGCGTCGGTTGAGGGTGTGAAGCCGCTAGAATAGAGGCGGCTTGGCTAGCCGCGCATCGCCCTCATCCGGCTGGCCTGCCTGAGGGGCCGGTTCGGTAACCTCCATGTCCTGCTCGTCTGCGCGAGGTGCGGATTCCGAACTCAGGGTGTGTGTGGCGCGCTAGTGAGGGGTTGCGCCGCCACGGGCTCGACAGCGGGCTGTGTTGGCGCCAGCGCCGTGTCATGCGTTCCATCAGACAGCTGTTCCAAACCGCTTTCCGTGTCTGTCTGCCGTATCGGGTTCTGCGGCGCTTCAGCTGCGTCCGGTTCCGGGAGCATCATCCCGCTGTCTTCCGCAGATAAGTCGGTCGCCGGTTCAGCA
>CP070738.1:2177100-2183755 GCA_020347685.1 Gammaproteobacteria bacterium
CTGGTCCTCGAATTCCCTGTGACTCGTTGGGTGCAGTTTTACCCCCTTACCGGGCAAAAGTATAGGCGTGGCTCCCCGACCGCGTGACGAGGGCACCGCGCTGGACTATGGTTGCAGGCGGGTGCCCGAGCGGGCTGGCGCGGCGGGGTGTGGTAAACAGTGCAAATCACGGACTATCGGTTCGGCCGCATCGAGATCGATGGCGAAATCTACAGCTCGGATGTGATTATCACCCCTGAGAGCGTTGTGGGCGGCTGGTGGCGGCGCACAGGGCACAACCTGGCCGTCGCTGATCTGGACGCGGTGCTGAGCGCCAGGCCTGACACGCTGATCATCGGCTGCGGCTATTACGGCCGCATGCAGGTGCCGGCGGCGACCCGGTCGTTTCTGGAACACAAGGGCGTCAGGGTGGAGGTCGCGACCACCGCGGATGCGGTCAGGCGCTTCAACCGCCTGCAGCGGGACGCGGCACGTGTCGTGGCGGCGCTCCACCTGACCTGTTGAGGCCGGCGCCAGCGCGAGCTAGTTGGCGCGCTGCCGGAGCCGGTAACTGCCGTCCTCGAAAGCGGTGAAGAAAGCGCCAATGGCGGGGTGGGTGACCGGTTCGCTGGAATCGTCCGCCTCCAGGTGGCGTTCCGCCACGTAGGTAATGCGGTCCGAGTCGTCGACCAGGATGTGGTACCAGGGCTTGTCCTTGGGTGGGCAGCTGCGCGCAACTTCATCGTACCAGCTGTCACTGCCCTCGAATTCGGCGTCTACGTCGACGATCACGCCGCGATAGTCGAACTTCAGGTGGTGAACGACCTGTCCAATGGAAAATTGCGCTTGTGCTGTCATGGTTAGACCTGTGCGGTTGGACCGCTCGGTTCCGACTCGGTAATCGCCCTCAGTCTCTAGGACAACCGGCTTTGCCCGCGGGTTCCGGTGCCGCTGCACGGACCGGTACCCAAACCGGGCGGCGGCCGTGATTCGGGTTTCCTGTACCGCTCAGTGTAGACCCTGCGTCTGCGAATGAATTGCGCGAAATCAAGAAACCGCGCGGTTTCGGTCGGCTTTCAGGGCGCCAGGCCTAGCCAGCCACGCCGGGTTTCCAGTAGTCTGCCGCCTCCGGCTCCGGTGAATCAACTGTATTGCAGGTATGGCAGCTCGCGACCCTGATCCCTCCACACGCTCGGCGACGCTTCGCTCGCCGGCGCTTTACCTGGGTGCGCTCGAGGTGGTGGAGGGCGAGCGCAGCCGCGGCAGGGCCTGGCTGAGCGGTACGCGCCTCAAGTCGCTGGCCATCCCGATGCTGCACTGGTCGCTGTGCCACGCGCCGGTGGCGCTGGCGATGGCGCAGGTGCGCCTGATGGTCGGTGTGATGCGGCTGCTGTACCGGCGTCCGCGCACGCCCCTGCGCCTGGCCTGTGAACGGCTGTGCCGCGTTGCCGCGCAGCGCGGGCGCGAGCACGATCCCAAGTGGGTCTACCACCAGTATCTGTCCAACTTCACCGGTGTGGCAGAGAATTATTTTCGTCTGTATCGCGAGGGTATCGAGGCGGTGCTGGAGCGCGTCGAACTCCCCGCCGCAGCGGTCGGGATGATGCACGCCCTGTTGCGCGAACACGGTGGCGTGGTGCTCGCGGTACCGCACAACATCGCCAGCGCCTTTTCGGGGCTGGCTCTCAACCATGCCTTCCCGCTGCTGGTGGTGGCGAAAAACTCATCGACCATTGCGCGCACCCGGGTCGCCCTGGACATGTTCGAGCGCATGCAGGTGCAGGTCTTGATGGTGCGAGGCGGCAACGCCTTCGAACTGTCGCGGGCCCTGTTCCGGGTGCTCGGCTCGGGACGGGTGGCAGCGGCAACGCTGGACAACGTCGACGGCAGCGGCACCGCCTGCAGCGCAACCCTGTTCGGGCAGCCGGTCGGTTTTGCGCGCTGGGCCGCCAAAGTCGCGGTACGGCGCGGCATACCGGTGGTGCCGGCGTATTTCAGCTCGCGGGGGGCGCGCATCCAGGTGCTGTTCGGTGAGCCGATCCTGGCCGCCGAGGTCGACACCGTGGTGCAGCGCTACATCGCGTTCTTCGAACGGCACATCCTGGACGATCCCGCCAGCTGGGCCTACCTGGGCGACAAGCGCTGGCAGCGTGTGTTGCGGGAGGCCGACGCGGCGCTGGACGAGGCGGGATCGCGGTGAAGACGCTGGCGCCAGGCGGGGGCGCCGGCAGGGCAACTCGTAGGCCCTGGTCCTAGGCGGCTATTTGCGGAACGTCCAGTGGCGCCCGGCAGGGCTGTCCACCGCTTCCAGTCCGAACCGCTTGTCGGCGCGCTGGCTGGTCTGCAGCAGCGAAAAAATATCTTCCATGATGCGCCGGTCCTCGGCGAAGTAGGAGTGCCCTAGCAGCCCCCCCGAAACACTGCTGGCGTCGATCGTCTCCACACCGTCGACCACCAGCAGGCCCTCGCCCGCGTCGCCGGCGCGTGCATAGCCGTGGAAGGCCTTGGAGGCCATCAGCGCACGATCGTTGGACGAGGCATAAACGGTGGTATGAATGCCGGTACGCGCCAGCCGCGGCGCAATGTCCAGGCGGAATACGTCGGCATCGATATCCGGCGCGATCATGACGATTTCGCGGAACACAATGAGATCGCCGGGCAGGCGGTCGCCGGCCAGGGCGGTCATGCCGCGGCCCAGGATGCGGTTACCCATGCTGTGCGCGACCAGGTAGACGTTCTGTGCCGCGACAGTTTCCAGCATTGAGTTCAACAGCTCCACAAAGTCGGCCTGCGCCCACTCGGCGTTGGTTTCGTCCACCGTGTAGCCGGTCAGGCTGCCCTGTGACGGCCAGCTGAACAGCAGCACCGGACCGCTGAACTTCAGGTCATTGGCGAACTGCGCCACGTCCCGGCTGGCTTGAGCGAACTCCATGTTGTAGCCGTGCACGAAAATCATGATCTTGCCGTCAGGCGATTCGGCCACCGCACGGGTGAGGCGCCGGAAAAAATCATCCCGGGTCAGGCGCAACACGTCGCGCACCTTGATGTGCTTGTGCTCATCAGGTGACCACTGGAACTTGAACACCGAGGGCTGCTCCTTGCGACCCATGACGTGCCCCGGGGGTATGCCGACGTGGGTGATGCCGAAGCTCATCTCGCCCCGCTCGGTACCGAAATATTGGCCGCTTTGAGGATCGGGCGCCCGATCGGTGGCGAAAAAGATATCGACCTGGCGCGGTTGTGGCGCGGCTTCCGGGGACGCGTCGCGCGAAATGCCCGGCAGCGAGCAAGCGGACAGGCCCGCGACCAGAACGGCAATCAGGAAGACGGCGAGTAATCGGTATCGGTGTATCAGGAACAGCATCACGGGAAATCAGGTCAGGTTTCTAGGGCCTGTTAGCCCTATCCGCGCCATGGCGCGGATAGGGCTAACAGGCGCTAACACAGCCGGCGTAATCGACACCGACAAGAGGTCTTTTCGGTGACTGAACCGGGCGCGTATTGTGCAGCATTGAGGCCCGGTTTTACAGGGGGCGCGCGCCGGTGCCTGGTGCAGGGCTACGCCTGGCATAGGTTACCCGGAGGTCGTGTCAATGTATTGACATGTCTCGCCGGGGCGTGCGTCGGCGCCTCACAACGGCCCGGGCGCTACCGGCGACAGCTGCCAGATCTCCCGGTTGTAGTCGAGCATGGTCCGGTCGGTGGAAAACTTGCCGCTGCTCGCCGTGTTGAGGATGCTCATGCGGGTCCAGCGTTCCGGATCGCGGTAGGCCTCGGCGACGCGCTCCTGGGCGTCGACGAAACTGCGGAAATCGGCCGCCGTCAGCCACGGGTCGTGGGCGCTGGTGATGGCAGCGATGATGCCGTCGAACAGACCCTTTTCGAAGCGGTTGAAATGCCCGCTTTCCAGCAGCTGCATGACCGCATCGAGGTCCGGGTCGGCGGCAATGATTTCCCAGGGCCGGTAGTCGCGGCGCGCTTCGGTCACCTGTTCGGCATTCAGGCCGAACAGGAAGAAATTGTCGGCGCCGACTTCTTCCAGGATTTCGATATTGGCGCCGTCCAGGGTGCCGATGGTGACGGCACCGTTCATCATGAATTTCATGTTGCCGGTGCCTGAGGCCTCTTTTCCGGCCGTGGAGATCTGCTCGGACAGATCCGCGCCGGGGCAGATGGCCTCCATCGCGGATACCCGGTAGTTGGGGACAAACACCACTTTGAGCAGATCGCCGACCTCGGGATCGCTGTTGACCACCTTGGCGATGTTGCTGACCAGCTTGATGATATTCTTGGCCATGGCGTAACCGGGTGCCGCCTTGCCGCCCACCAGCACGCAACGCTCGGTCCAGTCACTCACGTCGCCGCGCTTGATGCGATTATAGAGGTGGATGACATGCAGCGCGTTCAGCAACTGACGTTTGTACTCATGGATACGCTTCACCTGCACATCGAACAGCGCAGACGTGGCGATTTTTACGCCGCACTCGCGCTCCACCATGTCCGCCAGGCGCTGCTTATTGGCCAGCTTGACCTCGCGCCAGCGTTGCCGGAAGTCTGCATCCTCGGCATGCGGCGCCAGTTTGTGCAGCTCCTCCAGCTTTGTGACCCAGCCGTCGCCGATCCGATCGCTGATCAGCCCGGACAGAGCCGGGTTGCACAGTGTCAGCCAGCGGCGCTGGGTGACGCCGTTGGTCTTGTTGTTGAATTTGTGCGGCCACAGCTGGTAGAAATCGTGGAACAGGCCTTCTTTGAGCAGGCGCGAATGCAGCTCCGCCACGCCGTTCACCGAGAAACTGCCGACAATGGCCAGATAAGCCATGCGCACCATGGGGGTATCGCCTTCCTCGATAATCGACATGCGGCGCAGGCGCTCGGTATCGCCGGGCCAGCGCAGTGAAACCTCGGCGAGGAAGCGCGCGTTGATCTCATAGATGATTTCCAGCAGCCGTGGCAGCAGGCTTGCGAACATCTGCACCGGCCATTTCTCCAGTGCCTCGGGCAACAAGGTGTGGTTGGTATAGGCCGTGGAGCGAGTGACGGTGTCCCAGGCGCGCTCCCAGTCGACGCGGTGCTCATCGACCAGCAGGCGCATCAGTTCGGCTACCGCGATGCTGGGATGGGTGTCGTTGAGCTGGAAGCAGTGCTTGTCCGCCAGGGTGTCGAAATTGCCGCCGTGCAGCCGCATCCAGCGGCGCAGCACGTCCTTGAGGCTGGCAGATGCCAGGAAATACTGTTGCCTGAGACGCAGCTCCTTGCCGTTCTCGCTGGCGTCGTTGGGGTACAACACCATGGTGATGTGCTCGGCATTGTTCTTGGCTTCAACCGCCTCGGCATAGTCGCCGGCGTTGAACTCGTCCAGATCGAACTCGTCGGTGGCGGTGGCCTTCCACAGGCGCAGGCTGTTGACCGTGTTGTTGCGATAACCGGGCACCGGAATGTCGTAGGGCACCGCCAGCACATCGTGGCTGTCCACCCAGCGCACCCGCAGCTCGCCGTTGTCACCCCTGTAGAACTCGGTGCGACCGCCGAACTGGATGCGCTGGGTGTATTCCGGACGCTCCAGTTCCCAGGGATTGCCGTCGCGTAACCAGTGATCGGGCTCCTCGATCTGGTGGCCATTGACCAGTTCCTGGCGGAACATGCCGTATTCGTAGCGCAGACCATAACCCAGCACCGGCAGCTGCAGCGTGGCGCAACTGTCCAGGAAACAGGCCGCCAGCCGTCCCAGACCGCCGTTGCCCAGCCCGGCGTCGTGTTCGGCGGCCTCGAGCTCCTCCAGCTCGATGCCGTAGTCGTACAGGACCCGTGTGACCGCGTCGGTGATGCCGAGGTTGAGCATGGCATTACTCAAGGCCCTGCCCATCAGGAATTCCAGCGACAGGTAGCAGGTGCGCCGTGCATCCTGTGTCTCGTAGGTGATGCGGGTTTCCTTCCAGCGCTCCATGAGACGGTCGCGCACGGTATAAGCGAGCGCCTCGTACAGGTAGTGATCGGTGCAATGCTGCTTGTCCCGGCCCAGGGTGCGGTTGTAGTAGCGCAGGAAATCCTCGTCAATGGTCTCCCTGTCCATGCCCAGGGGCGGCAGTTCGGTGAGTTTGGGGTGGGGGGTAATTGCGTTTGGTGCGTAATTCTGCATAGGTCGATCGCTACCTTGTGATCAGCTTCAAGCAAGCGGGGTACGATAGACATTAGCCGAGTCAGGCGGGCACGGCAATGGGCGGGCGGTTGGCGCTTTGCATGGCTGACGCCGACTGCTCGATTGGTTAAGCTGGGCGCATGGGAACGGAGACAGGTAATCGGCACAGCGCGGACATCGAGCGTGACTGGCGTGCGCGCGGCTTCAGCTGCGACATCTGGAGCGACCCGCCAGGCCAGGTGTGGGCGGACTTCGTGCACGCGAGTGATGAACTGGTGATGTTGATCGATGGCGAAATCGAACTGCATTTCGCCGGCCGGGTGCTGCGCCCGGCGCCGGGCGAGGAGGTCCTCATCCCCGCCGGGGCGGCGCACACCGTGATCAACATAGGGCGAACCCGTAACCACTGGATGTACGGCTACCGGGGGCGCTGAACGACGCAGGTTGTGCCACGCCACGGCCTGGCCGGTGTGCCATGCGAAGTCCATTTACCGGGGCGAGGCCCGGGTTCGGCTACGGGATGGCGCAGCGGGGCACGGA
>CP070738.1:2183855-2198124 GCA_020347685.1 Gammaproteobacteria bacterium
AATTGCAGCCGGCCGCGCCCGCTGCAGCGGACGTGCCAGAGGATGACAGCGCCACGGCGGCTGCACCTGCACGGCGTGGGTCGGCGCGCGCGCAGCCGCTGGACTGGGTTCAGGATCCCGCCATCGTTTCGATGCGCGAGGAGATCAGGCAGTTACGCGGCCTGCTGGAAAACCAGCTGGCCCACCTGGCATGGGCCGACCTGAAGCGTCGTCAGCCCCTGTCCACCGCGGTGATGCGTCGCCTGAGCGGCATGGAACTCGACTCATCCCTGATCGACAGAATTTCAATAGCCACGGCAGATGCACGCAATGAGGATCACGCCTGGCAACTGGCGCTCGAGGAACTTTCCGCGGGACTGCCGGTCGCCGACCACGATTTCCTGGACGAAGGCGGCATCGTGGCCCTGCTGGGCTCCACCGGGGTGGGGAAAACTACCAGTGTTGCCAAGCTGGCGGCACGCTACGTGCTGCGCCACGGCCAGCGCCACGTGGCGCTGGTGACCACCGACAGCTATCGCATCGGAGCGCACGAGCAGTTGATGACCTATGGCCGACTTCTGGGAATTCCTGTGCAGGTGGCGTCTGACCACAAGGGGCTGCGTTCGGCGCTAAACAGCCTCGCCGATAAGCGTCTGGTACTGATCGACACGGCAGGAATGAGTCAACGCGACGTGCGTCTGAGCGAACAATTCTCGACCCTGGCGGGCAGCGGCATTCCGCTGCGTACCCTGCTGGTCCTGTCTGCCACCGGTCACCGCTCGGTAGTGGATGAAACGATACGGGCTTTTTCGGGTGTATCTCTGGACGGCGCCATCCTCACCAAGGTTGACGAGGCCGCCAGCCTCGGCGGGGTGCTGTCGGCAGTCATCAGGCAGCAGCTGCCGTTGATGTTCATCGCCAATGGTCAGCGTGTGCCCGAGGACATGCACCCGGCTCGTGCCGCGAAACTGGTGCAGCAGGCAGCACAACTGGCAGAGAGCAACGAGCTGCCTGGCGAGTCAGCCATGGCCGAAAGATTCGGGGGGGTCCGGGCGAATGTTCATGTCTGAGATGCGGGTGGATCAGGCGGCCGGACTAAGACGCATGGCGCAACCTCAACCAGTAAGGGTAATCGCAATAACCAGCGGCAAGGGTGGCGTTGGCAAGACCAACGTGTCGGTAAATCTATCCGTGGCCCTGTCGGACGCAGGCAAGCGGGTGATGCTGCTCGACGCAGACCTAGGTCTTGCCAATGTCGATGTACTGCTGGGTCTGCGCCCGGAAAGCAATCTCTCGCACGTCATCGACGGCAAACGTACCCTGGAAGAAGTGATTGTAAGAGGACCGTCCGGAATCATGGTGGTTCCCGCCGCATCCGGTGTTAAACGCCTGGCGGAACTCTCGAGCATGGAGAACGCCGGGTTGATACGCGCCTTCAGCGAGCTGAACCACAACATCGACACGCTCATCATCGATACCGCTGCCGGGATCAATGAAAGCGTCACCAGTTTCAGTCGCGCCGCCCAGGAGGTCGTTGTGGTGGTGTGTGACGAGCCGGCATCGATTACCGATGCCTACGCACTGATCAAGGTGCTGAGTACGGAATACGGCCTGCATCATTTTCGGGTGCTTGCCAACCAGGCACAGAGCGCACAGGAGGGAAGGGATTTGTTTAACAAAATTTCACGGGTGACTGACCGTTACCTGGACGTCACACTGGAATTTATGGGCGTCGTGCCGCACGACGACTATCTGCGCAAGGCGGTGCGGAAACAGCGGCCGGTGGTGCAGGCCTATCCGCGCAGCCGATCCTCCCTGGCGTTCAAGAATCTTGCCCAGAAAACCGATAAATGGCCGGTGCCGAGCGCGGCTGGTGGACATCTGGAGTTTTTCGTGGAACGTCTTATTCAGTCGCGCCGAGGACACATGGAGATGCCTGCATGAATGGAGCCGCTATGTACGTTGTTACCCCCGATTCTCAAAGTGATGATTTGGTTACTAAACATGCGGCGCTGGTGAAACGGATCGCCTACCACCTGATGAGCCGCTTGCCCCCCAGTGTCCAGGCCGATGACCTGATCCAGGCAGGAATGATAGGTTTGCTGGAGGCGTCCAGAAACTATGATGCCTCCCAGGGCGCTAGCTTCGAAACCTACGCCGGCATACGCATCCGCGGCGCCATGTTGGACGAGATCCGCCGCACCGACTGGACGCCGCGCTCGGTGCACCGCAAGGCGCGGCAGGTTGCCGAGGCGGTGCGGGCGATAGAGAACCAGGAAGGCCGCGACGCACGGGATGTCGAAGTCGCGCAAAAAATGGGCATCGAGCTGAACGAGTACCATCGCATCCTTCAGGATGCAACCGGTTGCCGGGTATTCAGTATCGACGACACCGGCGTCAACGGCGACGAGCTGCAGCACCAGCCGGTTGCGGACGCGCCGCGCAACGAGCCGCTCGACAGTCTTCAGCATTCGGACTTCAAGTCGGCGCTGGCAGAGGCAATCTCAAACCTGCCGGAGCGCGAACGCCTGGTAATGGCTATGTATTACGACGAGGAACTGAATCTGCGCGAGATCGGTGAAGTGCTGGGTGTAAGCGAATCACGCGTCTGCCAGATTCACGGACAGGCCCTGATCCGCCTGCGCGCGCGCATGGGGGAATGGATCGGCGAGTGATGCCAAAGAACAGCACTTGTGTGCCGACAATGGGAATGGATAAGCACGGTATAACGGGAGGTCATCCGTGGACACTGACATGAAAATCCTCATCGTGGACGACTTCTCGACGATGAGACGCATCATAAAAAATCTGTTGCGTGACCTTGGATTCAACAACACCCAGGAGGCGGACGACGGAAATTCCGCCCTGCCGATGCTGCAGAACGGAAATTTCGATTTCCTGGTTACCGACTGGAATATGCCGGGTATGAGCGGTATCGACCTGCTCAAAGCGGTGCGTGCGGACGCCAAACTGGCCTCGCTACCGGTCCTGATGGTGACGGCGGAATCCAAACGCGAACAGATCATAGAAGCCGCGCAGGCCGGCGTAAACGGTTACATTGTAAAACCGTTTACCGCGGTAACGCTGAAGGAAAAGATAGAGAAGATATTCGAACGCCTGGAAGCGACCGCGGGGTGATGTAATGGAGCCGGCAAGCAAATTCGATGGCAGCGCCATACTGGACCAGGCGCGGGCGCTGGTCGCGGAGCTGGAATCAGGTAATACCAATGCCGCGGAGAACCTGATTGACGAGCTGGGGCGCATGCGCGAACAGAACCTGTTCCGCGAACTCGGCAAGATGACTCGTCAGCTGCACGACGCGCTGAACAGTTTTGCCGTGGATTCGCGTATGGTGTCGCTCGCTGAGTCCGACATACCGGATGCCAAGGCCAGGCTGAATCATGTCATCGACATGACCGAAGAGTCGGCCAACCGCACCCTCACCGCTGTGGAAGGCACCTTGCCGATTGCAGAGCAGCTACAGGAACAGGCCAGCACGCTGCACCAGAAGTGGGAGCGTTTCTGCAATAAGGATATGCGGGTAACGGAATTCCGCGACATGAGTAAGGAAATCGACGACTTTCTCCGTCTCACCAAAGGTCAGGCGGGACAGATTCACAGCAACCTTTCGGAAGTCATGATGGCGCAGGGCTTTCAGGATCTGACCGGGCAGATCATACGCCGTGTGATCACCCTGGTTCAGGAAGTGGAGGATAACCTGGTGGAATTGATCCGCCTGTCAGGGGGGGCGCGTGTCGAGCGCGGGGAAGGTGCGAAGGAGCCGCGCCAGGAGGCGGATGTCATGCGCGGCGTCGGTCCCCAGGTGCCCGGTGTTGATGCCGGCGGCGCTGTTTCAGATCAGGATGAAGTCGACGATCTGCTATCGAGTCTGGGATTTTGAGGGGCAGGAACGATGACTATTGATGCCGACGATGAGATTTTGCAGGACTTCCTGATCGAAGCTGGCGAAATACTGGAACGGCTCAACGAGGAACTGGTCGAGCTGGAGCAGCGACCGGATGACGTCGACATGCTGAACGCGGTATTTCGCGGGTTCCATACCATAAAGGGTGGCGCAAGCTTCCTCGGCCTCGAGGGGCTGGTTGAGGTGTGTCATCGTGCCGAAGACGTGTTCAATGTGCTGCGCAACGGCGAACGTGGTGTCGACACCGCGCTGATGGATACCGTGCTGCAGGTACTGGACATCGTCAACGCGATGTTCGCTGAAGTCCGGCAGGGTGAGATGCCTACACCCGCGGACCCGGCGCTGCTGGAGACACTTGAGCAGCTTGCCGTACCGGGTGGCGGTGCGGCGGCCGAGCCAGCGGTGCAGCAGTCCGTGGATACGTCTGCGCAGGCGGCTCCGACCGCAGACGGTGACGCCACCGACAGCGAGTTCGAAGCCATGCTTCAGGCCGCGAACAGCAACCCGGAGCCTGAAGGCGCTGCCGCGGAGGCCGAGACCGTGGTCGCTGGTGGCGACGACATCACGGAAGATGAATTCGAAGCGCTGCTCGACCAGCTGCACGGCGCCGGTAAGGCGCCTACCGCCGCAAGCCATGACGCCACAGCGCCTGAAGCGGGCGCTGGCCCCGTTGCGGACGCGGAACCGGCCACGGACGATATCAGCGAAGAAGAGTTCGAAGCTCTGCTGGATACACTGCACGGCAAGGGCCAGGCGCCTAGCCCCGGCTCAGCGGAGCACAAGGCCGCGCCGGCGCCGCAGGCCACCGCGCAGGTTAAGAGTCCCGAGGCACCGCGCCCGGCAGCCGCTGAACGGGCAGAGGTGGCGAAACCCAAGGCAACGGCGACACCGTCTGCCTCCGAGGCGACGGTACGCGTGGACACCAAACGCCTGGATGCCATCATGAATATGGTGGGAGAACTGGTGCTGGCACGCAATCGCCTCGCGACTCTCAAGGAGACGATGGCCAACGAAGACATGTCCAAGGCCATTGCCAATCTTGACGTTGTGACTGCAGACCTGCAGAACGCGGTGATGAAAACCCGCATGCAGCCTATCAAGAAGGTGTTCGGGCGCTTCCCGCGGGTGGTCCGTGACCTGGCGCGCAGCCTGAACAAGGAAGTCAACCTGGAACTGCAGGGCGAGGAGACCGATCTCGACAAGAATCTTGTCGAGGCGCTGGCAGATCCGCTTGTGCACCTGGTGCGCAACGCTGTAGACCACGGTATCGAGAGCCCGGAGGACCGCGTTGCGGCGGGCAAACCACGCGCCGGTACGGTAATCCTGGCTGCTGAACAGGAGGGTGATCATATCCTCCTGTCGATCGAAGACGACGGCGCGGGAATGGATCCGAACCGTTTGCGGCGCAAAGCGGTAGAAAAAGGATTGATGGACCAGGATTCGGCCGCGCGCCTGGACGACAAGGAGTGCTACAACCTGATCTTTGCTGCCGGGTTCTCCACCAAGGAGCAGATTTCCGACGTTTCCGGCCGCGGTGTCGGTATGGATGTGGTGAAGACCCGCATCGGCCAGCTTAACGGTACGGTGGAAATCGACTCGCAGCTGGGCAAGGGCAGTCGCCTCATGATCCGCGTGCCGCTGACCCTGGCGATCATGCCGACCCTGATGGTCAAACTGGGCGATCAGCCGTTTGCACTGCCTCTGGGCAGTGTCAGCGAAATTTTCGACCTGGACGAGACGCGCACCAATACCGTGGACGGCCAGCTGGTGGTCATGGTCCGTGACAAGGCGCTGCCGCTGTTTTACCTGCGCGAGTGGCTGGTTACCGATCGCTCGGCGGCTAGCGAGCAGACCGTCAACCATGTGGTGGTCGTGCACGTCGGTAACCAGCGGGTCGGCTTTGTAGTTGAGCAGCTGGTCGGCCAGGAAGAGGTGGTGATCAAGCCGCTCGGTGCCTTCCTGCAGGGACTGGCAGGGTTCGCCGGAGCGACCATTACCGGCGATGGCAGGATTGCGTTGATTCTCGACGTGCCAAGCCTGATGAAAGCGTACGCACATCACGGGTGAGGGTTGGTTTGTGACTGGCAACCGGATTTGCGAGACCGTCCAGTCGCGCTTGCACCGCGAGGTTGAATACAGACTAGAACTCCAGGCATTCGGTTGGTGTGCCGGATTCAAGGGACAGGATCCATGGTAACGCGTGTACTGGTCGTAGATGATTCCGGCTTCTTCCGCCGGCGTATAGTGGAGATTCTGGAAGCCGATGCGCGTATCAAAGTCATCGGCACCGCCGCCAACGGCAAGGAAGCCGTGGATCAGGTCGCCAGCCTGAAGCCCGATGTGGTGACCATGGATATCGAAATGCCGGTCATGGACGGTATCACCGCGGTGCGGCAGATTATGGCCGCCACACCGACCCCGGTGTTGATGTTTTCGTCCCTCACCAAGGAAGGTGCGCAGGCGACACTGGACGCGCTCGAAGCCGGTGCGGTCGATTTTCTCCCCAAGCAATTTGAAGACATCGCCACGGATCGCGAGCAGGCCAAGTTTGTGCTGCGTCGTCGTATCCACGCTGTGGCCCGACAAAAGCCGGTGGTCGGCGCGGCGCCAGCGCCCCAGCGCGTTGTGGCGCGCGCGCCGCGTGCGCCGGTCACGGTTCGCAGCGGCCAGCTGCAGGTGGTGGCAATTGCCAGCTCCACCGGCGGACCGGTCGCGCTGGCTCAGATCCTGAGCAAATTGCCCGCCGCTTTTCGCCTGCCGGTGCTGGTTGTGCAGCACATGCCGGCCAGCTTTACGCCCGCGTTCGCCGCGCGGTTGGACCAGCAGTGCGCGCTACGGGTCAAGGAAGCGCAGGACGGAGACGCCCTGCAGGCAGGCCAGGTGCTGCTCGCCCCCGGCGGACGCCAGATGACCGTACAGCAACGCAACGGCAAGGTGCAGGTGACAATCAGCGACGGTAATCCTGCCCTGCATTACAAGCCCTGTGCAGATGTCACCTTTGAGTCCGTCGCTGCGGTATTCGGTGGCAAGACCCTGGCAATGGTGCTGACGGGCATGGGTGCTGACGGTCGGGAAGGCGCTCGCGCGCTGAAACAGCATGGTGGGCTGATCTGGACCCAGGATGAAGCCAGCAGTGTGATCTATGGCATGCCGATGGCGGTTGCCGAGGCGGGCCTCAGTGACCAGGTGCTGTCGCTGCGCGAACTCGGCCCGGCGCTGGCGCAGGTGGGCGGAGGTTGAGTGTGGATATACTCAGCATGACCGGAATGATGCTTGCGCTGGTGGCGATTTTGGGCGGTAACATCCTCGAGGGTGGCCATACCGCTTCGCTGGTGCAGATGACGGCATTCTTGATAGTCGGCGGCGGGACTCTCGGTGCGGTTATGGTGCAGACACCGATTCGCACCTTTGTGCGCGCCATGAAAATAGCTGTCTGGGTCCTGGTGCCGGTCAAGCTGCACCCGGAAGAGGTGGCGGAGAAGATTGTGAGCTGGAGCAATATAGCGCGTCGGGAAGGTCTGCTCGGACTCGAAGCTATCGCCGAGGAGGAGCCCGACCAGTTCGCGCGCAAGGGACTGCAGCTGCTGGTCGACGGCAGTGAACCGGATATTATCCGCGCGATACTCGAGGTCGAAATCGACAACAAGGAACACCAGGACATCCAGGCAGCCAAAGTCTATGACGGCATGGGCGGCTACAGTCCTACTATCGGTATCATCGGTGCGGTCATGGGACTGATACACGTGATGAATAATCTCGCCGATCCATCCAAGCTCGGCAGCGGCATTGCCACGGCGTTTGTGGCGACCATATACGGTGTCGGTTTTGCCAACCTGCTGTTCCTGCCCGTGGCGAACAAGCTCAAGAGCCAGGTTCACAGTCAGACCCAGTTCAGGGAAATGATCGTTGAAGGTGTGATTTCAATTGCCGAGGGTGAGAACCCGCGCAATATCGAAACCAAATTGCAGGGGTATTATCAGTAGTCCGGTGGTGACTGAAGCATGCAACCGCGATCCCTGTATATGCACCGCGAGCGAACCGCTATGTCCAGAAAGAAGCGCAGCGAAGAACACGAGAACCACGAGCGTTGGCTGGTATCCTACGCCGACTTCATTACACTGCTGTTTGCCTTTTTCGTGGTGATGTATTCGATATCCTCGGTCAATGAAGGCAAGTATCGCGTTCTGTCCGATTCGATAGTCGCCGCGTTTCGCGATCCTGCGCGCAGCCTGCAGCCGATTCAGGTTGGCGATCTGGCGCGCACCCCGGCGCATTCCGACGCGGTTATCGATCGCAGCCGACCGGTAATCGAATTGTTCAACATACCGTTGCCGATCGAGCCCGAGGAACAATCGGGAATGAATGGTTCGCAGCCGCTACCGGAGTCCCACCGGGACGCGGCGCAGCAGTCGGGTATCGACCAGGCCTCCCAGGATCTGGCGGATTCCATCGAGGCGGCCATGGCGGAGCTGGTGGACGACGGGCTGATTCAGGTACGCCGCGACAAGCGCTGGATCGAAGTCGAAATCAATACCAGTATTCTGTTCACTTCCGGCAGCGCCCAATTGTCCGGTCAGGCGCAACCGGTTCTGCGTGAGCTGGCCGGCAAACTGCAGCCGCTCAGCAACATCATTCATGTGGAAGGTTTCACCGACAACGTTCCGATCAACAACTACGAGTTCATTTCCAACTGGGAGCTGTCGGCGGCGCGCGCCGCCAGTGTGGTGCACCTGTTTACCCGTCTCGGCATCGATCCGCAGCGACTGGCGGCGGTTGGCTACGGGGAGTATCGGCCAGTGGCCAGCAACGACACGCCCGAGGGCAGGGCCAGGAACCGCCGGGTGGTGCTGGTCATCATGTCGGGCGCAGACGCGCGCGTCAGCGAACGGCTGAATCACCTGCAAACCACCCGCGAAGGCGAGCTGTTACCGCCGCAATCGGCGCAGGGTGCTCTGCGGGACGGGTCTGCGGCAGGACTGGCGGGAGCAACCCTATGATCAGCTGGGCCATCTCCAATCAGAAGGGCGGCGTCGGCAAGACCACCACCGCGGTGAGCCTGGGCGGATTGCTGGCGCAGCAGGGCAAGCGAGTGCTGTTGCTCGACCTGGACCCGCAGGGTTCAATGAGCTGTTATTTTGGCTTGAACCCGGACGCTGTGGAGCACAGCGTATACTCGCTTTTCCAGGCGCAGGCCAACGCAAGTCCCATCGAGCTGCTGCAACCCCTGCTGCACCCGACGTGCATCGAGGGCATCACCCTGATGCCGGCATCAACCGCGATGGCGACGCTGGACCGCCAACTCGGGGCGCGCGATGGCATGGGGCTGGTGATCAGCGGGGCACTGCAACGCCTGCAGGGCCGTTTCGATACGGTGCTCATGGATTGCCCGCCGATGCTGGGTGTGTTGATGGTCAACGCGCTGGCAGCCTGCCAGCAGCTGCTGATTCCCGTGCAGACCGAATTTCTGGCGCTCAAGGGGCTGGAGCGCATGCTGCGTACCCTGCAGATGATTGCCCGGTCGCGCGGGGATACGCTGCCCTACAGCATCATTCCGACTTTTTTTGATCGCCGCACTCGCGCGTCCACGGATGCCTTGCGCGCGCTGCGTGACCAGTACCCCGAACATCTGTGGCCGCGCGTCATTCCGGTCGACACCCAGTTTCGTGAAGCCAGCAAGGCCGGTGTTCCCATCAATGTGCATAATCAGGAGGCGCGCGGCAGCGCCGCCTATGCTTCCCTGCTGCGCTGGCTGCAACAGGATCAGCAGCCACTGTCGCGAGCGGTATCGCAATGAGCTCGGCTTCCTCACGCCCACAGCTGCTGGAGCAGCGACTGGCCCTGGGGACCTACCTGGAGGAACTACTCAGCGAAGGGGTGGTGACCGCCGGGACGACGGCTGTCGGTGCGCGGGCGCAGCCGTCGCAAACCGGAACGTCCGACTCGGTTGCTTCACCGGCAGCGCGGTCGCCCGCGCCTGTGCCGGCTCAGGGCCCTATCCAGGTGCGGGTTTTCGAGGTCGCGGGACTCACCCTGGCGGTACCACTTTCCAGAGTGAAAGACGTTGTCACCAGCCAGCCCAATCTCTTGCCACCGTCCGAACCTGTGCCGCTGCTGCTGGGGCTACTGTCATCGCCGGCGGGCGAGTCCAGGGTTGTGGATACCGCACGCCTGATATTGCCGCATGACCGCGGCATGCGGCCGGGCGTAAGTCCGGGCCCGCAAGCCGGGCAGTACCTTGTTCTCGACGCGGGCCACTGGGCGCTGGCGTGCAACCGTATCGGTGATGTCATCGAGCTGCAGCACAGTGACGTCAGCTGGCGTACTGCGGCGGGCAAGCGACCCTGGCTGGCCGGGACGGTGCTCAAACAGATGTGTGCTCTGCTCGATATCGACGCCCTGATCGGCCTGCTGGCCGAGAAGGTGGCATGATAAATGCCTTTTTCTGTAGTTAATGGAGCAGGTGTCCGATTTTTGACGCGGAGCCTGCGCCCTGGAGTCAACAGACCGAGGTCCGGATATGTCCAAAGTGGCAGCCAGTGTGAAGAACAATGAGTCCGTAGTTCAATGGGTTACCTTCCGCCTCGCGGACGAGATCTACGGCATCAACGTGATGCAGGTGCAGGAAGTCCTGCGTGTATCGGAGATCGCCCCGGTGCCAGGCGCACCGCATTATGTGCTGGGTATCATCAACCTGCGCGGCAATGTCGTGACGGTCATCGATACCCGCATGCGCCTGAGTCTGCCCACCAGCGAGGTGACCGACGCGACCCGTATCGTGATTATCGAGAGTGGCAAGCACGTGGTCGGTATCCTGGTCGACTGTGTTGCCGAGGTGGTCGACTTGCGCATGTCGGAGGTCGAGTCGCCCCCCAATGTGGGTAGTGATGAAAGCGTCCGCTACATCCAGGGTGTGGCAAGTCACGATGACGAACTCCTGATCCTGGTGGACCTCAACAAACTGCTCACGGATGAGGAGTGGGACGAGTTGTCCGCTCTCTGAGCGGTCGTTCCGTGTGCGGACAGCCGAGATGCGGTCATGGCACAAATCGGACAGTTGCCTCCAGCTTACCGCATACCTCCCACCCGTCCAGGTTCGGGCGCCGGGGAGGGCAACAAGGCGCCGGAGCGCAAACCGGAATCCGGTGAACACAATCCTGACCGGCGCCGCCAGCGCAAAGACCGCGACGATGATCCCTCCCATATCGATGAATATGCGTGAGGTGAAACGGTGATCAGCGTAATCCTTATCCTTCTGGTAATGGCCCTGTCGGCGGGCCTGGCGCTTCAGTACCGGGCACTCGATCGTATCAAGCGCAACGCCTCGGAGCTGGCCGACAGCTTACGGCTGGCGCAGGATCGTGTGAAGCAGATGGAGCAGGAGCTGGGTGCACTGTGCAGCGCCTCGGTCGGCGCCGGTGATCATCTGATGCGGCTGGAACAACAGGTCCGGCGCATTAACGAGCGACAGAATGTTCTGGAGATGCGCTCCGTCGGTGACCGCCCCTACGCCCAGGCCAGCGAGCTGGTACACAAGGGCGCTGACATAGAAGAACTGATGGAAGCCTGCGGTCTGACCCGCGGCGAGGCCGAGCTGCTGGTGATGATGCAGCGCGGCAGCGCCTAGACGTCTTAACCGCGAAGGACGCTAAGGTCGCGAAGGAACTGTTTTCGAAGCGGTACAGTTAGCACATTCCCATGCCGAAATGGTTGCAGCAAAGGTCCACAGCGTAACGGCAGTTTCGCCTGTTGTCTGTGTGCTGCTGACGTTATGCGACACTCGTGGACCGGTGGAGCCAGTGGAACTGGCTGGGCTTAATGATTGCTTCGCGTCCTTAGCGTCCTTCGCGGTTAATACTGTCTTCTCCCTCGGGCGGAACCTTGCACGAGAGGTGATAGGCGAACGCGATCACCTGGGCGACGGCCAGGTACAGCTGTTCGGGGATTTCGTCACCGAGTTCCACCCGCGCGAGCAGTGAAGCCAGAGGCTCGTTTTCCTGCATCGGAATGCCATGCTCACGTGCCAGGCTCATGATGCGTTCTGCAACTTCGTTCCTGCCCTTGGCGGTCACCCGCGGTGCGTGTTCGCCGTCGTACTGGAGCGCGACTGCGAGCGGCGCCGGTTGGTTTTTTTCACTCATGCTTTTTCACTGATCAAAGGTTCGTGGCCGCCAGGCGTTCCGGGCTGCATGGGCCCCGGCCGGCAGTCCAGCTCGCCGACCTCCAGGCCGACGTGCAGCAATGCCTGGCGCAACTCGTGCAGGTGCTCGCGCAGCAGCGGCAGGGTGGCCGCATGTTCCACCCAGAATTGTGTCGAGACCTGTTGTCCCGTGATCTGCACCTGGGCCTGCATCGGACCCAGCCCCGGCAGGTCAAAGGCGAGCTGTACCGACCATGCGGGGGGCGCGGGAACGCCTCGTTGTGCATGCCCACGCGGGTCGCGGAACAGCCGCATCGACCACAGGTCCAGCTCGTCGCCGCGCCGTATCGGCAGCTCGAACAGCCATTCCAGCAAACCGCGTTCAGCGTCGCGTGGCAGCGCCGCGAGCTGGTTCATCTGTAACCGCGCCAGTGCGGCTTCGGTCTGCTGCAACAGGTCGGTACGCAAGTGTCCGAAACGGTTCGACAGGTCCAGGCTGACCTGTGCGGGAGCCTGGGCCGAAGGCGCTGAACCGCGTAGCGGCGGTGGCGCCGATGCGCCCGGATGTGTCGGGGGTGGAGGAACTGCGGCACGGTTTGTCGAGCCGGGGCTCGCAGCCGGTCCAGGCGTAGGCTGTGACGGCCGCGAGGTCGCGGGGTCGCCTGGTCCTCCAAACGCCAGCCTGGACTGGACGGCGCGCTGGACCTGATCTCGCGCGCTGGATGATGCCGGGGCACTCGCCCCGGGCGCGGGGGGCGCCGTATCCGACGTGTTCGCTGTGCCGGGTTTCTGCACCTTGACCGGCTGGCCGTGGCGGTCGCCGGGCGGCCAGTTGCGCAGCAGTTGCAGCAGGCGTAGCAGATTGGCCTTGAGGTCTGCCCCGAGTGTTGCAACGCTGGCGCTCTGTGCGGGACCCTGCAGCAGATGACGTTCCAGAAATACACCCGAGTCTCCCAGGGCCTGCTTCAGGCCGCGCGGCGTCGCTGCCGCTTCGACCGTCGGCATCTGCCTGACCACGGACCGAATCAGTTGCTGTATCAGCCCGGGCACCGCCGCCTGGGGTGCCGTGGCCAGTTGGCTCAGCGATGACAGCAGGGGGGTCATCGGACCCTGACTGGGAAGCAGCAGGCGCAGCGCGGCGGTCAGCGTCAGATCTGCGCTCGGGGAGAGTACCCGCAACACCGGTTGCTGTCCCAGGCTCTGGACCTGCAGGGTCAGTTGCTGGCCTTTTTCCAGGCGCAGTGAAGTCTCTGCGCTGACCTGCCGATGACCGATAGCGAGCAGCACTCGGCCTGCACCGCCCTGGGTGACAGTGGCGTGCAACAACTGACCGGCTCGCCAGGCTGCGGTTGCGGTGCTGGCGGCAGGGCCGAGTCGGAGCGGGATACCGGAAGTGGGTCCCGAGGTTTCCATGACAGCTCCCCTGATGTCGGAACCTGGCATCTATACTGCAGGATTCAGCATCAGAAGGAAACGTTGACGCTTGTGGTCGCGCGTCAGCGCGCTTCACGCGGGGTTGGCAACACAACACCAGGCAGGCTATGACCGAAGTAAAGGCGAAAAGAACACTCTGGTACACCCAGCGCGACGGTGTGGTGCGCGGGCCGTACCCGGCGAAACAGGTCAGCCGTTATATTCTGCTCGGCCGTATCAGGGACACGGATGAACTGCGGCCCGAGGGCGGCGACTGGAAACGGGTTTCCGATTGTCCGGATCTGATCCCGGAAGTCATGAAACTGCCGCCCACGGAAGAAAACCGTCAAAAACTGCTAATTGCACGTATGCACGAAGACGAGCGTCGACCTGGTGACCGCCGCGGCCAGGCCGCGGGCGCAGCAAAGCTGCAGGAACGCCGCAGCCGACCCGAACGCAGGCGTGTCGAAGCCCCCGAACTGTTGCGGCACCGGGAACTCAAGTACCAGGTCTCGCATGCCAGGCCAGGCGATGCCAAGCTGTATCGTTATCCGCTTACCTTCGTCGCCCTGGTGCTGCTGGGTTTTTCATTCAGCTACGTGCTGAAGCAGGCGCAACCGGAGGTCGCGCCGGCGGACTGCGCGGCGCAGCCGCACCCGGGGGTGAACTGGAATAACTGCAATCTTTCGGGGCTGCGCTCGGAGCAGGCGGATCTGCTTGGCGCCCGCATGCGCAACGCCAGACTGGATGCCGCTCAATTGGTGAGCGCGCGTCTGGCAGGCGCGGATCTGGAATACACCAGCCTGAATTTGAGT
>CP070738.1:2198224-2217634 GCA_020347685.1 Gammaproteobacteria bacterium
GTATGCCACGCGTGCCCAATCAGTATAGAACTGTTGCGGCATCCCGCGGAATCGATAGACGGCATCCCAGGCCAGATTGATTGCGTTGAACTCAATGTGCGCAAGCGCGTGCAGCAGCGACACGCGGCCCTCCAGTGAGCCGGGTCGGCGGCGCGGCAATTGACGCGGCGCTACCAGCCTGGGTCGGTCCGGACGGCCCGGCGAGGTGATCGCTGCCGGTTCAGCGCGCGAATCGCAAACAAGCGCGCCAGACCTCAGGGCGGCGTACGCAAGGTCTGTCAAGGCGCACTTGGCCGCCGGATCTGCGCAGTCGAGACACTGCCGCGCCGCCTCAAACAGGTTGCCCGTGGTCAGTCGTCGAACAGGCTCGGACATAGGCTATTTCCAGGGCTCATCAGCCCTTCCATGCGATCACCAGATCGCGCACATTGGTTCCGGTTGGTCCGGTTGAAATCAGGTCTCCACTGGCCTCCAGGAAGACGCCCGAATCGGCCCGCCGCAGGTGCTCGGCAGCATCCAGACCACTCAGCTCGCCACGGCGTATTGTACCGCCATCGACCAGTGCACCGGCATCCTCGGTAGGGCCGTCGCTGCCATCCGTTCCGATCGCCAGCAGACAAACGCCGGTCTGCCCCGCCAGCACGCTGGCTGCGGCCAGCGCCAGATGCTGGTTACGACCCCCGCGGCCCGGCGCGTCGGGCAACGTCACGGTGGTCTCCCCACCCCAGATGTGCATACCCGGGGGCAGATCGCTCAACAACCGGCGTGCCAGCTCCGTGCCGGTAGCGGCAGCATCGCCATCCAGCTCGACGCTATGCTCATGCGCCACCAGCCCGTCGCGCCGCACCCGCCGCGCGGCGGCCTCACAGGCAGTCTGCAAATTCGCCAGCACACGGTGTGGGGGCGCAGTCACAGCGGCAGGTTCGGTTTCCGGTATCCGGTCCAGGAGCCGGGCCAACCAGGCGGGGCAGTCAACGGGCGTCGCCTGTGGAACCCGACCGGGATACAGAGGCCCCGAGCCGATCACCGCCGGATTGTCACCGGCGACGTCCGACAGCAACCACGCCTCCAGTTGCCGGCGGCCCGTAACGCGCAGCAGATTCCCCCCCTTGATCAGGGAAACCCGCCGCCGGATGGCGTTGATCTGATCGATACCCAGACCACTGGCCAACAACCAGGTATTGATCCTCACCAGGTCATCCAGGTCGACCCCTGCCACCGGCGCCTCGACCAGACTCGACGCCCCGCCGGAGATCAGAAACAACATCCGCCGGTCTGCAGGCGCTTCGCGCACCCACTCCAGCAGCCTCGCCCCTGCCAGCAGGCTGGCCGGGGTGGGCACAGGATGACCAGCTTCAAGTGTTTCGACGCCCGGGTAATGCGCCAGTTCCGGCAGCGCATGGCCTGTCTTGGTGATCACCAAAGCACGCTGAAGCCTGTCCCCCAGAGCCCTGCAGGCCCCCACTTCCATTGCCGCAGCGGCCTTACCGATGGCCACGACATCCACAGCCTCATCGATGGGCGTACGCCCCAGGGCCTGTTCGACCAGTCGATCGCCGCGTACGGAATCGATCGCGCAATGGGCCACATCGAGCACCAGAGCTCTACAGTTATTATCCATTAATCATGACTATATAAACTATTATTAAAGTATTTAATTACATTAAACTTTTGAGGTCTTTGACAGCTCGGCGGACGGGGCGCATGCTGCAATTGTCGCAGCCTGAGGGCTTTAGCCATGAGCCAACAACACGTCCTCGAAATATACGAACCCTACGAGTACACCGGGCCCAATCCCTTGAGCGTTGAGGGTATAGCCGTGCTACTGGGCCCGTCACGGGAAAACTACTACCTGCTGCAGCTCGAGAATCCGTTTCAGTTTGAACAGGAAGTCATTGAACAGGTGCTGGTGGTACCGCGTTACAACGGTGACAAAATAGATCGTGCGGTATCCAGCGCATGCACCGTGAACATCGCCCGGGTGCCGACCGGCGCCAGTCTGGACGGCAAAACCAGGGTCACTTTCGAGGATTTTCTGCGCTGGGGGGTAGGCAAAATCAGCCCCTGCCCGGGACACTAGCGCAGATCAGCGGACCAGGCGTATTGAACCGCTGGCCTGAACCGTTATACGGCTGGTACCGCTCTCCATCGCGGGCGGTGTAACCGCCGCCCGGCTTGCTATCGACATCGCTTCGGCGCGCAGCGGAACCGGGTGGTCACGGTCTGCGGTGTGAACCGCGACCTCGACCAGCTGGTAGCTTTTCGCGCCCAGCGCCCTGGCAATCAGGTCGGCACGCTGCTGATAATCCGCCAGCACCTGCTCAACCAGCCGTGCTTCGACTTCCTTGCGCCGGTCCTGCGACACCGAAAACTGCAGCGACTGCACCTGCAGCTGCTCCTGCAACAGCCCGGTCAGCTGGCTCAGCCGGTCCACGTCGCCCGATTCGAGGTACAGTTCCTGACGCGCACGCCAGCGCACAATTTTTCTCTCATCGTAGACGGGGTAGGTCTGGTAGCCCCCGGTTCTCACACTGACCAGCTTATCGGCGCGCGCGCGCTCCAGCGCCCAGGCCATGGACTGGTTGACGCTGTCGGCGAGCTGCGCCGGATCGCGGTCCTCGGCGTCGACCGTCAGTAGTGCAACCACACGATCGTTGTCGACTTCACGGCTTACCCCGACCTGAAAGCTGACCTGGTCGGTAACCTGATCCTTGTCGGCCACCGCCATGCCCGGCAGCAGCACAAACAGACAGCACGCCAGCAGTACGCGCAATGTTCTCACTTTCGTCATGATTTGCTCCTCGTGTACCTCGTGACTCATATTGCTCCATTCAGCGAGCCAGGAAGCGGTTAGCCGCACCAAGAGTAGGCGCTTTAGGCGAGGCTTGCCGCGCAGGGAATGGCCGCTCCCTTTCCAAGCGGCGTAACGCAGCGGATGAGCACTTTCTGGCTCGCCCGCAGGGAGCACCCCACGAGGCCATTGCTGCGTTACGATCCTTGGCAAGGACATGCCAGAGCCTGCCCCGCGAAGCGTCTTGGGCATTCCCGGCGGAATCGCGCCCGAAGGAAGTGCCCTTGGGGTGCGCCTCGCCTAAAGCGCCTACGGTTGGTGCACTACCCTCGTGGGGGCGCTCTGAATGGGGCAATATGAGTCACGAGGTACACTAGCCAAGGCCGCGCCCCAGATCCGCAATCAGATCCTCGATATTCTCCAACCCCACTGCGACCCGGATCAGCCCTTCAGAGATGCCCGCCTCGTCTCGCTGCTCCGGTGTCAACCGCCCGTGCGTCGTGCTAGCCGGATGGGTGATGGTGGTTTTGGTGTCGCCCAGGTTGGCCGTAATGGAGCAGATCTGCGTTGCATCGATCAGCTTCCAGGCCGCGTCCCGCCCGCCCGCCACTTCAAATGCCACGATACCCCCGAAGCCGCTCTGCTGCCGCGCCGCCAGCTCATGCTGCGGGTGCGAAGGCAAGCCCGGATAGAACACCCTGCTGACGGCGGACTGCTGCTGCAGCCACAGCGCGAGTTTGTGCGCCGACGCGCAATGCGCCTGCATGCGTATCGAGAGCGTTTCCAGTCCCTTCAGAAACACCCACGCATTGAAGGCACTCATGGTCGGCCCGCAGGTGCGCAGAAAACCGTACACATCCTGCCCGACCACGGCCGCGGAACCGACCACAGCGCCGCCGACGCAGCGCCCCTGGCCGTCCAGATACTTGGTGGCAGAATGAATCACAATGTCGGCGCCAAGCCGCAGCGGCTGCTGCAGCGCCGGCGTACAGAAACAGTTGTCCACCACCAGAACACAATTGCGGGCGTGCGCCAGCTTCGCCAGTGCCTCGATATCCGCAACCTCGGTTAGCGGGTTGGACGGTGTTTCGAGAAACAACAGACGGGTCTCGGGCCGAATCGCAGCCTCCCACGCCTGCAGATCGTGCAAGGCCACGAAACTGGTTTCGATCCCGAATTTCTGCAGGTAGTTGGTGAACAGCAGCGTGGTGCTGCCGAAAATGCTGCGCGACGAGACAATATGATCCCCCGCCTTCAACAGGCCCGCGCAGCAGGCATAGATGGCCGACATGCCCGATGCCGTCGCGACACAGCATTCACCGCCCTCGAGCGCGGCCAGGCGCTCCTCGAAGGTGCGCACGGTGGGGTTTGTGAAACGGGAGTAGATGTTGCCGGGCTGTTCGCCCGAGAAGCGGGCAGCGGCAGCCGCAGCGCTCTCGAAGACATAGCTGGAGGTCGGAAAGATAGGTTCGGCGTGTTCCGATTCAGCGGTGCGATGCTGGCCGGCACGCACCGCCAGCGTTTCGAACCCCAACGATTTATTCTGCTTATCGGGCATGCGCCCTCCCCGAAGCTGCCATCACACAGCGGGCATAGACAGCTCCGCATGCGACCCGAGGCGAAAGCAGCCAGCCACACTGTTTCGCCGCACTTGCTGACCCAACCCCCGGACGTCAGGCACTGTTGTAGAGGTCGATAACTGCGCGTTCCGAGGTGCGCCGTTGTTCCTTGGCGGAATCGCTGCGCGACCGCTCCAACCGCTCGAGATAATCTACCGTAACCCCGCCCGACACATACTCTCCGGTAAACACCGAGCAGTCAAAGTTGGTAATTGCGCGGTTACCACGTCGCACCGCTTCGACCAGGTCGTCCAGATCCTGGAATACCAGCCAGTCCGCACCGATCTCGCTGGCGATCTGGTCCACGCTGCGCCCGTGCGCGATCAACTCATCCTTGGTCGGCATGTCGATGCCGTATACATTCGGATAGCGCACCGGGGGTGCCGCCGAGGCGAAATAGACTTTTCTGGCGCCGGCGTCACGTGCCATCTGGATAATCTGCTCCGAGGTGGTACCGCGCACAATGGAATCGTCGACCAGCATGACGGTCTTGTCGCGGAACTCCAGGTCAATGGCATTCAGTTTCTGGCGCACCGACTTCTTGCGCTGCTGCTGCCCCGGCATAATGAAGGTACGCCCGATGTAGCGATTCTTTATGAAACCCTCGCGGTATTTCACGCCGAGATTATTGGCCAGCTGCAACGCGGCAGTGCGACTGGTATCGGGAATCGGAATCACCACGTCGATGTCGTGATCCGGACGTTCACGCCGGATCTTCTCGGCCAGTTTCTCGCCCATGCGCAGCCGCGCCTTGTACACCGAAACGTTGTCCATGATCGAGTCGGGCCGGGCCAGGTACACGTGCTCGAAGATGCACGGCGAACAATGCGGATCTTCATCGCACTGACGTGTCACCAGGGTACCGTCCTGGCTCATGAACACGGCTTCACCGGGACGCACATCGCCGATCAACTCGAATCCGAGCGAGTCGAGCGCGACGCTCTCCGAGGCCGCCATGAATTCCGGCCCCGTGTCGGTGTCCCTGCGCCCGTAGACCAGCGGGCGAATACCGTGCGGATCCCGGAACGCAACTACTCCGTAGCCGGTTATCATGGCCACCGCGGCGTAAGCACCGCGGCAACGCTTGTGCACACCGGCCACGGCCGCAAACACGTCATCGACCTCTACCTGCAGCTTGCCGCGCACCTGCAACTCGTGGGCAAACACATTCAGCAGCACTTCGGAATCCGAGTCGGTGTTGATATGACGCAGATCCTCGCGGAACAGGTTTTCCTTCAGCTCCCCGGCATTAATCAGATTGCCGTTATGGGCCAGCGTGATGCCGTAAGGAGAATTGACATAGAACGGCTGCGCCTCGGCCGAACTCTCGCAACCCGCGGTCGGGTAACGCACATGACCTATACCCATGTTGCCGCGCAGGCGCAGCATGTGCCGGGTATGGAACACGTCGCGCACCAGACCGTTGCTCTTGCGCAGGTACAGCTGGCTCCCGTCGCAGGTCATGATGCCGGCGGCATCCTGGCCGCGGTGCTGAAGAACGGTCAGCGCATCGTAAATCGATTGATTGACCGGGTCATTGGAAACGATACCGACAATGCCGCACACAGCTTTACCCTTCGCGCACTAGTAATGAATATTCCCGGCGACATCGGGCGGCAGAAAACTGCGCAGCCATAACGCCAAGTCCTGGAAATGACGGAGCAGCATGGATTCGCTCCACCAGGGATCCTCAGGTAACGTGGTTAATCCCGCCAGCAACACCAGTACCGCCACGATAACCACCCCGCGCGCTATACCGAACACCATGCCCAGCGCCCGATCCGTGGCGGTCAATCCCGTTCTTGCGACCAGCTGTCCGGCGAGCAGATTAACCAGCCCCCCCAGCACCACCGTGCTGACAAACAGAATGGTAAAAGCGACCACATCACTGATCGAAGGCGTATCGATCCAGCGCGCCAGCCAGCCGCCCAGGCGCTCGAAGAACAGTATTGCCACCCACAGCGCGACTATCCAGCTGGCCAGCGACAAAGCTTCTCTGACGAATCCCCGCCACAGGCTGAGCAGTGCGGAAATCGTAATAATCGCCAGCAGGAAGTAATCCTACCCAGATCACCCGAAAAACTCGTGTCGCCCTGCGGCATCCGTCCTGGCGGGGAAATTCATCGCCCTATTTTACTCGAAGCATCGCGCGCATGGCGACCGGAAATTAGGCTCGCAAGCCAAAAGACGGCGGCGCACGATGCGACCGGCAGCCCACGGATACCAACTCTGGCAGCGCCCCAAAAGCGCGAACCAGCGCTCGGCTGGCGCTGCGCGGCACCCATTTCCGGGTCAGCCTCAGGGATAGGACAGCACGCGCCCGCTGAGCTTGAACTTGCCTGCCAGCTGCTTGCGTTTCTGCTCCGCCTCGTCACGCTCCAGAAACGGCCCGACGCGCACCCGGTAATGGGTCTTGCCAGCGACCCGGACCTTTTCCACCTGGGTGGTAAATCCACCCTGGCGCAACTTGTCGCGCAACCCCACGGCGTTCTGTTGACTGGAGAAACTGCCTACCTGCACTACCCAGCTGCCCAGCGGCCCCGCTTCGGGTTCGGCGGCAGGCACTTGCGGAGCGGGCGCCGGGGGCTGCTCCGGCGCCGCCTGTTCTGCCACCGGCGCCGGCTGCACGCCGGATTCTGTAGCGGCTGGGCCAGCCTGGACCTCGGGTTCAGCCTCGGGCTCCGGCAGCGGTTCCGGTTCGGGTAGAGGTTCAGAGTCGGCTTCCGGCGCAGCATCCGCCGCCAGCACCGATGTGTCCGGGCTGACCGGCAGGGTATCCATGGTGGGAAACGCATCCAGGGGGCGACTGGGCGCCGGATCCACCAGTTCCGGCAACTGATCGAGCTCGGGTACCAGCGTGTCGTCCGGGCCTTCCAGCAGCATGGGGATAAAGATCACGCCGAGGGCCACCAGCACCACGGCACCAACCAGTCGCTGTTTCAACACAAAGTCCATATCATCTCACTAGGGCCTGTCAACGCTGTGCCGGCGGCAGCGACGGCGGCCGTTTTTGTGCAGCACAAGGCGCCGGGAGCGCCGTGTACCTGCCTTACACAAGCGAGCGGCAACGCAGCACCGCGCAAGAATGGCCCCGTCCCTTCGGGTTGCCCCCCAAAGCCGGCCAGCCTGCGTTCCTCGTCGTTCATTTGGGATCACCAAACTTCTCTCCTCTGGCCTCGCCTGAAGCGCCTACTGTTGGTGCCTGGCCCGCTTTGGGGCAGCAACGCTGACGCCGGCATAGCGTTAACAGGCCCTAGTCAAAGCAAGGCTTCATACCGGCCCATTCCGCCACGGTGTGGAACGACCCGCATACCAGAACCCGATCCCCCGTCCCGATGCGGCGCTGGATAGCGGCCAGGGCCTCGGCTACCGTAGCGCAACAGCTTACCGCCTGTGCGCTTCCGACGACTGCGGTAACGCGCGCCGCGAGTTCCTCCGGCGGGCTGGCCCGCGCGATGTGCAGGCCGACCGTATACCAGCGGTCCACCAGTGGCTGCAGCACGCGGACGAACGACTCCGCGTCCTTGTCCCGCATCATGCCCAGCACCGCATGGGTCCTGCCTGCCAGCGGCATGCGCCTGAGCGCGTCGACCAGCGCTTCGGCCGCCTGCGCATTATGGGACACATCCAGCACCTGTTCCACTCTACCCGCGATGGTCTCGATGCGCCCGGGCAAGCGTGCCCAGCGCAGCCCGGCGTCGATCGCTTTGCGCGTCACCGGCAGCCGGTCCGTCAGCAGCTCCAGCACCATCAGCACACTGGCGGCGTTGGCCAGCTGGTGCGCGCCTGCCAGCGATGGCAAAGGCAGATCACGCTGGCGACCGCGCTGTCCCTGCCAGTGCCAGCCACGCCCGGCCTGCTGCAGCGTGAAATCGCGCCCCAGGACACGAAGCCCCGCACCTATGCGCCCGGCTTCTTCCCGCACGCTCGACGGCGGTGCCGGATCTCCGCAAACCGCAGGTCTTGCCGGCCGGAAAATGCCCGCCTTCTCCCGGCCGATGGATTCCCGGTCACAACCCAGCCAGTCGGTGTGATCGACCCCGACGCTGGACAACAGGGCAACGTCCGCGTCGACAATGTTCACGGCATCCAGACGCCCGCCGAGACCGACTTCCAGTATCGCCACATCGAGCTGTTCGGCACCCATGATGTCCAGCGCCGCCAGGGTGCCGAACTCGAAATAGGTCAACGTCTGGCCGTGCCGGGCCCGGTCAACACGATCAAAGGCGTCGACCAGCGCCTGATCGGAAACCGCCTGCCCCTGCAGCCGAAGCCTTTCGTTGTAACGAAACAGGTGCGGAGAGGTATAACAGCCCACCCGATAGCCGGCCCGCAGCAGGATTGCCTCCAGCAAAGCCACGCAGGAACCTTTGCCGTTGGTTCCCGCCACGCTGATCACCACGCCGCCAGGCGAACGGCATTGCAGGCGGTCGGCTACCGCGGCTACGCGCTCCAGGCCGAGATCGATACTGGACGGATGCAGGGTCTCCTGCCACCGCAGCCAGTCGTCCAGGGAATCGAAGCGGGGAGAGCCTTCAGACATACACTGTGTTGTGGTCACCGCACGGGGCCCGATTGCATGACAAAGGCCAAGCCTGCGTACCCGCTTGCATCAGGTTCCGCTGTCATCACCCACGGGGCGCTGCCGCCGGTTGCTTGCGCAAGATTCAATCGAGCGGCGCGTGGTGGATCAGCATCGCCAGCAGAGTCGCGATACGCTCGCGCATTTCGCGGCGATCTACGATCATATCGATGGCACCGTGATCGAGCAGGAACTCACTGCGCTGAAACCCTTCCGGCAGCGTTTCGCGAACCGTCTGTTCGATGACACGCGGCCCGGCAAAACCGATCAGTGCCTTCGGTTCGGCGATATTGATATCGCCCAGCATGGCGAGACTGGCGGAAACACCCCCCATGGTGGGATCGGTCAGCACGGAAAAGAACGGGATACCGGCTCTGGACATGCGCGCCAGGGCGGCGCTGGTCTTGGACATCTGCATCAGTGAGAACAGGGATTCCTGCATGCGCGCGCCCCCGCTCGCCGAGAAGCAGACCAGGGCCACATTGTGCTCAATGCTGGCGTTGACCGCACGCACGAAACGCTCACCGACCACCGAGCCCATCGAGCCGCCCATAAAGGCGAACTCGAATGCCGCAGCAACCAGAGGAATACCCTCCACCTGCCCGCGCATCACCACCAGCGCATCGGTCTCGGAAGTGCCCTTTTGTGCCTGCTTGAGTCGGTCACTGTATTTCTTGCTGTCCTTGAACTTGAGCGGATCGGTCGGCTGTACCTCGGCGCCGATTTCTTCGCGCGGCTCGGCATCGAGAAACAGGTCCAGCCGGCGCCGCGCACCGATGCGCATATGGTGATCACACTTGGGACATACGTCCTGGTTGCGTTCCAGCTCGGTGCGGTAAAGCACCGCGTCACAGGCGGGGCACTTGGTCCACAAGCCCTCCGGAACCGTACGCTTGGATTTGCCCTCGGTCCTGATGCGCGACGGCATCAGCTTTTCAAACCAGCTCATGAGGTATTTCCTGAATCGATATTATTCATACCCTGTCAGCGCACTGCGGTGACCGCGACGTCATCCATCGCGCGACGCATCTCGGCAATAATTGCGGGTGCCTGGCCTGCAATGTCCTCGGGCCGGTTCGCCAGCGCCGCTATGCGCTTGACCAGAGCGCTGCCCACAACGACGGCGTCGGCAAACTCGGCGACCTGCGCCGCAGACTCGGCATCACTGATACCAAAACCAACGCCCACCGGCAGGTTCGTGTTGGCGCGGATCTGGGCAAGCTTCTGCTGCACCGATTTTATGTCCAGCCGGTTGGCACCGGTAACGCCCTTGAAAGAAACGTAGTAGAGAAATCCGCTACCGCATTCGGCCATGCGCCGGAGACGCTCGTCATCGCTGGTGGGCGCGGCAAGAAAAATCGGATCCAGCTGGCTCGCCTTGAGGCTGTCGACCAGCTCGTGGGCCTCTTCCGGCGGCAGATCGACCGTCAGCACGCCATCCACCCCGGCATCATGCGCGGCGCTGGCAAACTTCGCGTAGCCCATGACCTCGATGGGATTGAGATATCCCATCAGCACGACCGGTGTCTGGTCGTCCGTTTCCCTGAAGCGGCGCACCATACCCAGCACCTGGGTCAGGCTGACATGATGCTTGAGCGCGCGTTCGCAGGCGGCCTGGATCACCGGCCCATCGGCCATAGGATCAGAAAAAGGCACACCGAGTTCGAGCAGATCCGCACCCGCCTCGACCAGAGCGTGCATCAGCGGAACCGTCACATCGGGCTGCGGGTCGCCTGCCGTGATGTAGGGAATCAGGGCCTTGCGGCCCTGTTCGCGCAGCGCCCCGAATCGGGCAGCAATGCGGCTCATACCTCGATTCCTTCCAGTGCGGCCACCGTATGGATGTCCTTGTCGCCGCGACCGGACAGGTTGATCACCACAATCTGGTCCTTGTCCATGGTCGGGGCCAGCTGGCTGGCATATGCCAGGGCGTGGCTTGACTCCAGCGCGGGCATGATGCCTTCCGTGCGGGTGAGTTCATGGAATGCTTCCAGCGCCTGGCTGTCGGTCACCGCAACATAGCGGGCCCGACCGGAATCCTTCAGCCACGCGTGTTCCGGACCGACACCCGGGTAATCGAGTCCGGCAGACACCGAATGCGTCTCGATAATCTGCCCGTCACGATCTTCCATCAGGTAGGTGCGGTTGCCGTGCAGCACACCGGGACTGCCGGCGCACAGGGGTGCAGCATGCCTGCCGGTCTCGACACCTTCACCACCGCCCTCGACACCGTACATTGCAACGTCGCTGTCCTCCAGGAACGGATAGAACAGGCCAATGGCATTGGAGCCGCCGCCGACGCAGGCGATCAGCGCGTCCGGCAGACGTCCTGCCTGTTCCAGGATCTGCGCTCGGGCTTCGCGACCGATCACTGCCTGGAAATCGCGCACCATTGCCGGATAGGGATGCGGCCCCGCCACCGTGCCGATGATGTAGAAAGTGTCATCCACATTGGTGACCCAGTCCCGCATGGCTTCGTTCAACGCGTCCTTGAGTGTTTTCGACCCTGATTCGACCGCTACCACCCGGGCGCCGAGCAGACGCATGCGATACACATTGATGGCCTGGCGCTGAATATCCTCAGCACCCATATAGACCACGCACTCCATGCCAAAGCGCGCCGCGACCGTGGCGGTCGCGACACCGTGCTGGCCGGCGCCGGTTTCTGCGATCACCCGCTTCTTGCCCATGCGTCTGGCCAGCAAGGCCTGGCCCACGGTGTTATTTATCTTGTGCGCACCGGTGTGATTGAGGTCCTCGCGCTTGAGGTAGATCTGCGCGCCACCCAGCTTACGGCTCCAGCGTTCAGCGTGATAAAGCGGTGATGGCCGCCCCACAAAGCGCGCCAGGTCGGCATCCAGCTCCGCCTGAAAATCGGGGTCCTTGGCATACTTCTGGTAGGCAAGGCGCAGCTCCTCCAGCGGCCCCATGAGGGTTTCGGCCACAAAGCGGCCACCGTACGGCCCGAAATGACCGTTCGCATCGGGCAGATCTTTCAATGACACGGATTCAGCCGCGTGCTTCGCTTGCATCACCACGTTCAACACCTCGTATGAATGCTTCAATCTTGTCCGCAGACTTGATTCCTTTCGCCACTTCAACCCCGCTGCTGACGTCCACCGCATAGGGTCGGGTCAGCACCACAGCCTGCGCCACGTTGTCCGGGGTCAGGCCACCGGCCAGTATCGCCGGCTTTTCAGTGCGCTCCGGCATCCTGCGCCAATCAAAGGCGACGCCACCACCGCCGTGGGTGTCGGGCTGATACGCGTCCAGCAGGAACCCGGCGGCGCCGGGGTACGCCCGCATGGTCTGCACGGGATCGACACCGGCCTGCATGGCGATGGCCTTGAGGTACGGCCGGCCAAACCCCTCGCAGTCCTGAGCGGATTCCGCGCCATGAAACTGCAGCAGGTCAACCGGCACGGCATCCAGCACCGCTGACACCCGCTCGCGCCCGGCATTTACAAACAGGGCGACCACGGTGACGAACGGCGGCAACACGCTGCAGATCGCCCGCGCCTCGAGGATATCCACGCAGCGCGGGCTCTGCTCGTAAAACACCAGCCCGATCGCGTCGGCCCCGGCCCGTGCTGCCGCTCGTCCGTCCTCCGGTCGTGTAATTCCGCATATTTTGACACGGGTTCGCATGACGATCAGCAGAAAATGGGGCTAAAGTGCGTAGACTAGCAGAAACACCGTAATTTCGGGGATTTTAAGCGCTGATCCAGGGGTTATCCAAACTCGGGCAGCACACCCAGTGGCGCGATGCCATGGCTTTGGGGGTAACGCACCCCGACCAGGTACAGCCCGTCCGCCGGCGCCGTCACTCCCCCCTGGGTACGATCCCGCGCGTCCAGAACATCACCGACCCAATCCGGCTCACGCTCTCCGCGCCCGACCGCCATCAGCACGCCGGCAATGTTACGCACCATGTGATGGAGAAATGCGTTTGCTTCGACGTCCAGATACAGAAAGTCCCCGCTGCGAGTCACATCCAGGCGATGCACCGTTTTGACCGGGCTTTTCGCCTGGCAGGCCACCGCGCGGAATGACGAAAAGTCATGCTCTCCGAGCAGATAAGCCGCCGCAGCGCTTACACGCCCTGCGTCCAGCGGCTGGTGCGTCCAGGTCACCCGTTGCCGCAGCAGCGCGCTCGCCACGGGCCGATTCAGGATCACGTAACGATAGCGACGTGCCTGGGCGGAAAATCGGGCATGAAACTCGTCGGCAACCGGCGTGATCGACAGCAGTCTCACATCCTCAGGCAGATTGGAGTTGGTGCCCAGCATCCAGGAGCGTTCACTGCGTTCTGCATGCGTTTCGAAATGGATAACCTGCCAGGTCGCATGCACGCCCGCATCGGTGCGGCCGGCGCACGCTGTCTGCACGGGATGGTCGGCTACTTTTGCCAGGGCGGCCTCGATATGCGCTTGCACCGATCGGGCGTGAGACTGACGCTGCCATCCCGAAAATCCGCTACCGTCGTATTCCACTGCACAGGCAAAACGCATCGATCGAAGTTCTTATTTATTGTTGATATAGAGGTTGTCATCGAAACTGCTGACCCAGCGCGGCCTGAGCGCCACCAAGGCAGTCATGATCATTCCGTTCACGAATGCCTCGGAGAAGAAGATCAGCGGGAAAAAAGGATAATACTGGTAGCTCAGCCACTCGCTACTGCGGCCATCGGCCATCAGCACCAGAAGGGCGCCGACCAGGCCCACCGCCAGGGTAGACAAACCTGCCGCGAGGAACCCGTTGATATAGATATAGACAAAGAAGTTGTGCGGGAGCCTGCGCTGCGCAAAGCGCAGCAAGGCCTGGGTCAGTAGGACAGGCACACAGCCCACGACCAGCACATTGAGGCCGAGGCCTTCCCAGCCGCCGCCCTGGTTGATCAGCGTACCTGCGCATACCAGTAGAACCGCAAACACCGCGTAGGCCCAGCCGAACATCAGGGTAATCGCTGTGACGCCGAGCAGGTGAAAATTCAGTGCTGGCAACACGCCGACCCGGGTGTTCCAAAGCAGCAGCAGGACCACGCAGGCGGCGAAGTACACATGCATAAACTCGTTGCTGCGCAATCGGCCAAGCGGAAGGTGACGAAGTGCCGCTGCGAGCACAAAAATCAGCAGCGCATTTGCCGGCCACAAGATCCCGGCGGGGAACAACGATGCGGGGAAATCCACGCGCCAACCTGCCACAGTATCCGAGCAACCACGCTCTTCGGCGATTATAGCTGCTTTGAACACCGGCAGATGAATGTGCCGCATACAAAAATCCCCGCGATCGCGGGGATTTTGGCACCAATCGAACAGCTGACCGGCTGCTGAAGGTCAGGCGATCTTTTCCAGGATCTCCTGTGCTTCGCTCTTCTGGTCGTCGCTACCCTCTTCGATAACTTCGCCCAGAATGCTGCGAGCACCGTCGGGATCGCCCATATCGAGATAGGCACGCGCCAGATCCAGCTTGGTGGAAACTTCATCGAGATCCGTCAGTTCACCGTCACCCGGCGGCTCCAGCTCCTCGTCGCCCCCCAGATCCAGACCTTCCAGATCGAATTCCAGCGCATTGTCCGCTTCCAGGTCGACCGTAGCGGGCTCGCCGCTGTCCATTTCCGCGACGTCCGCCTCCGCTGGCTGCGGATTCTCGGCAACCGGCTCTGGCGGCGTAAACTCAACGCTGTCGGGCTTCGACTCATCGGCAACTTCCCCAGAGTCGAAGGCAAGCTCCGTGTCAAAATCCAGCCCCTCGCCCAGGTCCAGCGCCTCTTCAGCGGATCCCTGCGTTTCGTGTTCCTCGCTGGCAGGCGCGTCCATGGCCATGTCGAGGGAAGCCAACTGCTCCTGTTCCGGTGCTTCAGGGGCTGCGCGCCCTCCCGGCTGATAAAGCGGGTTTTGCGGGCTGAGCTCCCGACCCATTTCGGCAATCTTTTCCCACACCGGATCTTCGCTGTCCTCCAGCCGTCCGAGCACCTCCTGCGCATGCGCATCGAACGCGGTGGAATTCCTGGCAGCCAGATACACTTCCAAGAGTTTCAGGTTCAGATCTTCCTGCTCGGGTTTACTCTGCAACGCGTCCTTGATCAGGTCTTCAGCCTGCTGGAAACGCCCGTAGGCCAGGTAGACATCCGCCTCGGCCAACGGATCGGCTTCTCCGTCGTGCTTCATCGCACCCATATCGCTGACCGCGAACTCCGACAGCAGGGATGAAGCCGTAGTGGTAGAGTGTCCCGACTCCGGCTCGCTCCGGATAATCTCGCTGTCCGAACCGGCGACGGTCTTCTCCCGGGCAGCCTGGAGAATACTCTCCTGGAACTCGGTCTCTGACCCGCGCTTCCTGCGCAGGCCAAGGAAACCCGCTATGGCCAGCAACACGGCACCGGCGCCCAGCCACAGCGGATTGGCCAGCAGTTTGTCAACAAATCCCGGTGACGTGAATGTGTCCGGCAGCGCAGGTTCTGCTGCCGCTTCCAAAGGCTCGGGAGCCGGCACCGGCTCCGCGGCACCCTGCTCCGGCGCAGCTCCCCTGGGCGCATCGCCAAGGCTTTCTTCAGCCGGCAGACTGTCGGTGACCGGGACACCCTCACCGGCAAGTTCGCCCTCAGGCAGCACCGCGTCAACCGGGCTGTCGACACCAGCCCCAGCAACGTCCGCCCCGGGGGCCGGTTCCGAGACCGCCTCCTCCGCGACTGTTGCCTCAGCGACCGCTTCCGCTTCAGCAGCCGGCTGATCCTCGACAGCGTCCGGACCGGCAAGCGGCTCAGCGGCTTCCGTCTCCGCCGTGACCGGTTCCGCCTCACCCGCGGTGGCTTCGGGCATTTCCTCGCCCACCTGCGCCTGCAGTCGCGCCAGTTCGTCATCCTTGAGCTGGATCAGGCGTTGCATGTTCTGGATCTGTTCCTCCAGCACCGACAGCCGGGTGGACATCTCCTCGCCCTGACGGCGCTGCGCTTCCAGCGCCTCGTTGGCGATCATCAGGTCGTGCTGCAGCGCCT
Organism: Gammaproteobacteria bacterium; assembly: GCA_020347685.1. Classification (GTDB taxonomy): domain Bacteria; phylum Pseudomonadota; class Gammaproteobacteria; order DSM-19610; family DSM-19610; genus Thiogranum. The sequence goes on from CP070738.1 coordinate 2,214,214, forward strand.
CAAGCCCGGCACCATCCTCAGCGCTGCCGCCCTGTGCACCGCCTTCTGACAGATCGGGCGCCACCAGCTGGAGACTCGACTCAACGGCGCCCTGCGCCTGCGGCGCTGCGGCCTGAGCGGTCGCTTCGGTCGGCGCCACCAGATTCCGGGCCTCACGCCACTCGGCATACTGCCTGCGGGCCTCGCGCGCGGCTTCCGTCTGACTGATGCGCGTCAGTTCCTCCCGGTCCGGCACACGAAGAATGTAGCCAGCTTTCAACTCATTGATATTATTATTGTAAAATGCATCGGGATTGGTGCGCAGCAAGCCCAGCATGGTTTGCTCGATGCTCACGCCGGCATCCGGTCGTACTTGCTGCGCGACCTGCCAAAGGGTGTCGTTACGCTGCGTCCGGTACTCGCCAGGAACTGTGGAGAGCGGGGGTAACTGGGCGGTGTGGGTAACCCGACCGGCCGCTGCAGCGGGCGCGCTGCCAGTTTCCGGGCGCGCGGATGGAACCTGGGGTGCGGGCGCCGCGGCGGGCATGGTGACAGGGGGGTCGACCAGCACTGTGTACTCACGCAGCAGGCGGCCTTTGCTCCAGGAAATCTCCAGCAGGAAATCCAGGAACGGCTCCCGAACGGCGTCGCGGCTGGTGATTTTTACCACCGGTCTGCCGTCGGCATTGGTTTTTACGTCAAACTTGAGCTTGTTAAGAAACAGGGTGCGTTCGATACCCGCGCTGGCGAATGCCTGGGGTGAGCCGACTTCGACCTTGAGTTCCTGCAGCTCTTCCGGCGTCGCGGAGAGCAATTCGACTTCCGCAATAAGTGGCTGGTTCAAAGCCGATTTGAGTTCGATTTCTCCGAGTCCCAGAGCAACCACGTCTGCCGTGGTCAATGCGCTCAGCATTGCCATTGCCAAGGCCGATTTCCTGAACATAAAGCTCCCCTTTTATCCCTTGTTCGCACCCATGCAACAAATCCGGTCCATTGTTCCTGCCGGACCTTCCACCCAACCGGAAGCCCTGAAACCCATCCCCCGATGGCAGTATCTAGAGGTAGTTTTTTACCAGCATTTCAGCGATCTGAATACTGTTCAGGGCTGCTCCTTTGCGCACATTATCGGCGACCACCCATAAATCTAAACCTCGCGGGTGCGAGATATCTTCACGAATGCGACCCACGTACACCGGATCGTTATTCGCACCCTCCGTCACCGCTGTCGGATAGCCGCCATCCTTGTGTTCATCCAGCACCACCACGCCCGACGCCCTGGCCAGCAGTTCGCGACACTGCGCCGCCGTCATCTTGTCCCGGGTCTCGATGTGCACCGCCTCCGAATGCCCGAAGAACACCGGCACGCGAACCGCGGTCGGGTTCACCTGAATCGCGTCATCACCCATGATCTTGCGCGTCTCCCACACCATTTTCATTTCTTCCTTGGTGTACCCGTTGTCCTGGAACACATCAATATGCGGCAACACGTTGAAGGCGATCTGCTTGGGGTAGACCTTTTTCTCAATCGGCTTTGCATTCAATAAGTTAGCAGTCTGCTGGGCGAGCTCCTCGATGGCCTCCTTACCGGTTCCCGACACCGCCTGGTAGGTGCAGACGTTGATGCGTTCGATACCCACAGCATCATAAATCGGTTTCAGTGCCACCAGCATCTGTATCGTCGAGCAGTTAGGATTGGCGATGATCCCACGGGTCTTGTAGTCGGCGATTCTGTCCGGATTCACCTCGGGCACCACCAGAGGAATATCGGCATCGTAACGGAACTGAGAGGTATTATCGATTACCACGCAGCCGGCTTGCGCCGCCTTGGGCGCGTAGATCTCGGATACCGAGGCACCGGCCGAAAACAGGCCGATCGGCGTCTTGGAAAAATCGAACTCGGCCAGGTTTTGCACCGTCAGCCGTTTGCCCTTGAAGCTCACCTTGCTCCCCGCCGAGCGCTCACTGGCGAGCGGATAGACCTGCCCGACGGGAAAATCGCGCTGCGCGAGAATTTCCAGCATAACTTCGCCGACAGCACCGGTGGCACCCACCACGGCAACATCAAACGTGCGACTCATGACAACTCCTGAAGAGATAAAAGCCTTTTAACCACGAAGGAACACAAACGCCGCGACGGATCGATAGACCCACCCGCCGATTGGAGCGTATCACCGGGCTTTTTCACACAGCAAAAATAGTTGGCTGCTCCTTTTCCTTCGTTTCGCTTGTGCCCTTTGGGTATTCGTGTTTCTTCGTGGTAACCAATACTCAGCCCAACGCGGCGACGACGGCATCGCCCATTTCGGCGGTGCCGACGCTGGCCTGTCCCTGCGCCGCAATATCCGCCGTGCGCAGCCCCTGGTCCAGGACTGCCCCTACCGCGGCTTCGATCCGATCCGCCTGTTCGGTCAGCCCGAGACTGTACCGCAACATCATGGCAACCGACAAAATTGTCGCCAGCGGATTGGCCACCCCGCGTCCGGCGATGTCCGGGGCTGAGCCGTGGATGGGTTCATACATGCCTTTCCCCGCTGCGTCCAGCGATGCCGACGGCAACATGCCTATGGATCCCGTCAGCATGGCGGCGGCGTCCGACAGAATGTCGCCGAACATGTTGGTGGTAACCATGACGTCGAACTGTTTCGGTGCCCGCACCAGCTGCATTGCAGCGTTGTCGACATACATATGGCTCAGTTCCACATCCGGATAGTCCTTACCAACACGAATCATGACTTGGCGCCACAGCTCGGTGACCTCGAGCACGTTGGCCTTGTCCACGGAACATACCCTCTTGTTACGCTTGCGCGCAATTTCGAATGCGGAACGACCGATGCGCTCGATTTCCGATTCGCGGTAAACGAGGGTATTGAAACCCTCCTTTTCGCCGTTCTCGAGGGTGCGTACGCCGCGCGGCTGGCCAAAATAGATCCCGCCGGTCAACTCGCGCACGATCATGATATCAAGGCCCGACACCACTTCCCGTTTCAGCGTGGAAGCCTCTGCCAGTTGGGGATACAGGATAGCCGGTCGCAGATTGGAAAACAGGTTCAAGCCGGCGCGCAGACCCAGCAAGCCCTGCTCGGGACGTAACGGGCGGTCCAGGGATTCATACTGGGGGCCGCCTACCGCCCCGAGCAGGATGGCATCGGCGGCACGCGCTTGTTCGAGGGTTTTCGGTGGCAGCGGATGTCCTTCGGCGTCGTACGCCGCACCGCCCACCAGACCGTGCTCGAGTTCCACGTCCAGGCCGGTAGCGATCAGCCTGTTCAGCACCTTGAGCGCCTCGGCGACAATCTCGGGACCAATGCCGTCACCGGGCAATACCAGAATTTTCTTTGTCATAAAACTCAACCTGAATTAAAGCTAACCGCGAAGGACGCTAAGGTCGCGAAGGCAATAACGAGATTGTACTTCGCGTCCCTCGCGCCCTTCGCGGTTAATA
>CP070738.1:2217734-2225792 GCA_020347685.1 Gammaproteobacteria bacterium
CACTCGCGCAGCTCGGTAAAGCGGACCTGGCGCGGATCGACATCCGGATAGTTTTCATCCAGCTCGATGGCGATGTCCAGCGAGTCGGTCCATTTCAGTCCCACCGCAATCCTCCTCAGTGATGCTCGCTAACCATATTGATGGTGTACTTGGGGATCTCGACCACCAGGTCTTCGCCGGCCACGCGCGCCTGGCAGCTGAGGCGGGAATCCGGTTCCAGCCCCCACGCCTTGTCCAGCATGTCGTCTTCATCCTCGTCCGAGGGCTCCAGCGAATCCAACCCCTCGCGCACATAAACATGGCAGGTAGTGCAGGCACAGGATTTCTCACAGGCGTGCTCGATCTCGATCCCGTTCGCCAACGCAGCATCGCATATGGTAGTGCCCGGTTCGACCTCGATGACAGCGCCCTCCGGACAGATCTCTTCGTGTGGCAGAAAAATCACCTGCGGCATAACAAACCCTGCTATTTGAATTCGTCCACGGCGTGGCCAGCCATGGCTTTCTGGATATTCGCATTCATGCGACGGTCGACGTATTCGGTGCTGACGGCTTCCAGCCTTTCCATCGCCTGCCTGATGGCGCGATAGTCGCGGCCGTTGCGCGCCTCGCCCAACTGCCGGGCGGCGTCCTGGATCGCGCCGAGCTCCTCGGGACTGAGAAAGTTATCGCCGTCCTGGTGCAGCGCGGCCCCCAGTGCCTCGAGCACCCGGTCGGCCTCCACCTGCTGTTCGCGTAGGCGCCGCGCCTCCAGGTCCTCCTGGGCATGGTCCATGGAGTCGCGCAACATGGTCTCGATCTGGCCGTCGCTGAGACCGTAGGACGGCTTGACCTCGATGTGCGCCTGTACACCGCTGGTGGTCTCCTCCGCGGTGACGCTCAGCAACCCGTCGGCATCCACCTGGAAGGTCACCCGGATACGCGCCGCACCTGCGGTCATGGGCGGTATATCGCGCAGTTCGAAGCGTGCCAGTGAACGGCAGTCATCGACCAGCTCACGTTCGCCCTGCACCACGTGCAGTGCCATGGCGGTCTGCCCATCCTTGAAGGTGGTGAATTCCTGCGCGCGCGCCACCGGAATGGTGGTATTGCGCGGCACAATTTTTTCGGTCAGGCCACCCATGGTCTCGATACCCAGGGACAGCGGGATCACGTCCAGCAGCAGCATTTCGTCGTCGGGCTTGTTGCCGACCAGGATGTCCGCCTGCACCGCCGCACCGATGGCCACCACCTTGTCCGGATCGATATCCACCAGCGGCTGGCGGCGGAAGAATTCGGCCACCAGTTCGCGCACCTTGGGCACCCGCGTCGATCCGCCCACCATCACGACTTCCTGGATATCCTCCACGCCGACTCCGGAATCGCGCAGTGCGCGCCGGCACGGCGCCAGTGTCTTGCGCACCAGGGGTTCGATCAGCGCATTCATCTGCGTGCGGGTCAGCTGCCCCTGCCAGTGGCTGCCGTCATCGAGTTCCAGCGCGAGTTCGGTCTGCTCGGCATCGGTAAGCGCTTCCTTGGCGGCACAGGCGACCTGCATCAGGCGGCGTTGCTGCGCCTGGCCGAGGTCGTCGCCGAGACCCGCCTGCTGCATCATCCAGGTGGCGATGAGGCGGTCCATGTCATCCCCCCCGAGCGCTGTATCACCAGCGGTCGCGAGTACCTCGAACACGCCCTGGTGCAGGCGCAGGACGGACACATCGAAGGTACCCCCGCCCAGGTCGTAGACGACAATTACCTCGTCCGCGCCGCGGTCCAGCCCGTAGGCCACCGCGGCCGCCGTAGGCTCATTGAGCAGGCGCAGCACCTTGAGACCCGCCAGCGTGCCCGCATCCTTGGTGGCCTGGCGCTGCGCATCGTCGAAGTACGCGGGTACCGTGATGACGACACCGTTCAGCTCGCCGCCGAGGGTGTTCTCGGCGCGGCTCTTCAGAGCCCGCAGAATGTCCGCGGAAACCTGCACCGGGCTGCGATCGCCCGCCGCAGTGCGGATCAGCGGCATGCCCGACTCGCCCGCCACGAAGTGGTAGGGCAGTACCGCTCCCAGGCGCGTGACGTCGCCGACGCCGCGCCCCATGAAACGCTTCACGGAACTAACCGTGTTGAGTGGATCGCTGGCAGCCGCGGCCTTTGCCGTGGCACCGACTTCAGGGGCAGCGTCGGCCCGGTAGCGAACCACCGAGGGCAGCAGGTGCCGGCCCTCCTCATCGGGCAGCGTATCGGCCGTACCGCTGCGCACGGTGGCCACCAGCGAATTCGTGGTGCCCAGATCGATGCCCGCTGCAACGCGGTGCTGGTGCGGCGCCGTGGATTGGCCCGGCTCGGAAATTTGCAGTAATGCCATGGTTAACCCTACAGTGGCCGTTTAACAGGTGTCCGGAAAGGCAGCAGCAGCGGTTCGGATCGGGTATCGGCGTCAGGCGCAACGCGCGCCGGCTCGACCAACTGCAGTGCATCTGACAGCATCCCGCATCCGGGCCGTTGCTCACCCAGTTTGCCCATTATATCCCGGACGCTTGCGGTAACCGGCCGGCTGGCGTCTTGTTGCTCACAGCAGCTCGTCTTCGAGATCGGCTTCCAGCTGCTGGAGCTCGTCGCGCAGGCGGGTGAAAAATTGCATCTTCTGCACCAGCGCGGCCGCCTCTGCAGCATTGCCCGCCTCGGCATCGAGAACCTCGCCCAGGCGCGTCTCCAGTTCCCGGAACCGGGCCTGAATATCTTCCCCCAGCCGATCCAGGGCGCTGAGCGGATCGTCCTGCTGCCGCACCTCGGCCAGGCTTTCGCGCAGCTCCATTTGCTGCATCAGGAAACCCGCGTCCTGGTGCGCGCCCTGCCGGTCATCCAGGTGAATCCCGCGCAGTTCCAGCAGGTAACGCCCGCGCTTGAGAGGGTCCCTGAGCACCTGATAGGCCTCGTTGATCCGCGCAGCCTGCTGCATGGATACACGCCGCTCCTGATCACTGCCACTGGCAAAGCGATCCGGATGCACCGAGCGCTGCAGATCCCGATAGCGCGTATCCAGACCGCCGCGGTCCAGAGCGTAGCGCTGGGGCAGGGAAAAAATGTCAAAGTAATTTTGCGTCAGAACGGACGACATAACAGCACACGGCCCAGCCTGGCAACTACACGTTGAAGCTTTCGCCGCAACCGCACTCATCCTTCACATTGGGATTATTGAACTTGAAACCTTCGTTCAACCCTTCTTTGGCGAAATCCAGTTCGGTGCCGTCAATGTAGACAAGGCTCTTGGGGTCGACGATCACCTTGACACCGCGGTCCTCGAACACCACATCGCCGTCGCCGATTTCATCGGCGAATTCCAGCACGTAGGCCATCCCGGAACAGCCCGAAGTCCTCACCCCCAGGCGCAGCCCGACACCCTTGCCGCGCTGATCAAGAAACTGTTTTACACGGGCTGCGGCCGCATCCGTCAAGGTAATTGCCATAACATGTCCCGGCCTAATGCGCCGCCCACTGCACCGAGTTGAGGTCTATGCCGTCCTGGTACATTTCCCAAAGCGGCGAGAGATCACGCAGCTTACCGATCTTGCGCTTCACCAGCTCAATCGCGTAGTCGATTTCCTGTTCGGTGGTGAAACGTCCGATGGTAAAACGGATCGAACTGTGCGCCAGCTCGTCGCTCCGGCCCAGCGCGCGCAGCACGTAAGAGGGTTCCAGGCTTGCACTGGTGCAGGCTGACCCGGAGGAAACCGCCAGATCCTTCAACGCCATGATCAGGCTTTCACCCTCGACAAAGTTGAAACTGACGTTGAGGTTGCCGGCCGTGCGATGCTCCAGGTCGCCATTCACATAGACTTCTTCGATGTCCTTGAGCCCTTCGTAGAGCCGGTTGCGCAGCGCCAGTATGCGCGCGTTCTCGGCGGCCATCTCCTGTTTCGCGATGCGGAACGCCTCACCCATCCCGACAATCTGGTGGACCGGAAGCGTACCCGAGCGCATGCCGCGCTCGTGCCCGCCACCGTGCATCTGTGCCTCCAGCCGCACCCGGGGTTTGCGGCGCACGTAGAGCGCCCCGATACCCTTGGGCCCGTAGATCTTGTGGGCGGAGAAAGACATCAGGTCCACTTTCAATTGCTGCAGGTCAATCGGCACTTTCCCGGGACTCTGTGCCGCATCCACGTGGAAAACGACTTTGCGCTCCCGGCAGATTTCGCCGAGTGCCGCAATATCCTGAATAACACCGATTTCATTGTTGACGTGCATCACGCTGGCAACAACCGTGTCATCGCGCAACGCCTGCCTGAATGTATCCAGATCGAGAAGACCGTCCGGTTGCGGATCCAGGTACGTGACTTCAAAACCTTCACGCTCGAGCTGACGACAGGAATCCAGCACCGCCTTGTGTTCGGTTTTCACTGTGACGATGTGCTTTCCCTTCTGTTTGTAGAAGTGGGCTGCACCCTTGATCGCAAGGTTGTCCGATTCGGTTGCACCGCTGGTCCATACAATCTCCCTCGGATCGGCGTTCACCAGCGCGGCGACATTGCCACGTGCTTCCTCGACCGCCGCCTCGGCATTCCAGCCAAACGCGTGTGAGCGGGACGCCGGGTTTCCGAACTGCCCGTCGGGCGTCAGATAGCTGCACATCGTTTCCGCAACGCGCGGATCAACCGGCGTGGTTGCTGAATAGTCTAGATAGATCGGCGTTTTTACACTCATGTCCACTACATCCGGTCAACTGTAATTACTGATTGTCCGCGATACGCCCCCGGACCGTGGCGGCGTCCGTACTGTTCGGGCCGCGCGCAAGGTCCGTTTTCCTGCCGCCCAACGGGCCGCGTCGCGGGGCCCTCAGCGGCTGGTTCCCGAACCGGGAAACAGCGGGGATTACACCGTGTCAGCAGTACGCTGAACCGGGTCCACGTTCACCGCAACACCGTTGCGGGCGGCGTCCTTGCGAGCAGCCTCGCGCTCGGCACCCTGGTCGACCAACTTCCCAAGCGTGATGCCACTCAAGAAGCCGTAAATCTGTTCGCTGAGCTCCGTCCACAAGTCGTGAGTGAGACAGCGTTTGCCGCCCTGACAATCGCCTCGCCCTCCACAACGGGTGGCATCGACGCTCTCGTCTACCGCGGTCACCACATCAGCAACAGCGATATCGTGGGCTGCACGACTGAGCGTGTACCCACCGCCAGGCCCCCGGGTGCTGGCGACCAGGCCCTGCTTGCGCAGCCGCGTGAACAGCTGCTCGAGATAGGACAGGGAAATACCCTGGCGCTCCGATATACCCGCCAGCGTCACCGGACCTTGTTCAGCGTGCAACGCAAGGTCCAACATCGCGGTGACCGCATAACGGCCTTTGCTGGTCAATTTCATGCCGACCCGCCCTGATTCAACTCTGGAAAAACAGCGCTAAAGTGCCATAACTGAGTAAAACAGTCAAGAATTGCGGAGCAGGCTGTAACACCCCCCATCTCGCTTTCAAATCCAAGGGCTTGATGCAGGTCGGGTAATAGCCACAGACAAGGTACCCACACTGTTTGCAGTGGTATTTATGCAGCCCCTTCGGAACCCGGACCGTCAGGCGTCCGGCCTCCGTCAGCCTTGGCCGGCGAAGCGTCACTGCCGGCCTGCTGCGGTTGCTCCGCGTCCTGACCGGCGTCGGTACTTGCCGGGCTGTCCAGTTCGCAGGATTCCAGATCCGGCAGCTGCAGATCGGCGACTTCCGCGCCGAGACTCTGGAGTCCCCGAGACATCTCTTCGAGTCGCTGGTCCATGACATGGATGTGGTCCAGCATGCTGTTGATCGCGTTGGCGACCGGATCGGGCATGTCCTGGGTGCTTCCGTAGGCATCGAAGCCCATCTTCTTGGCAATCGCTTCGCGGCGCTTGTGCTGCTCGTCTTTGCCGCCGCCGACCACGCGACCCGGCACTCCCACTACGGTAGCGCCGGCGGGCACGTCTTTCAGGACCACTGCATTGGACCCGATGCGCACGTCGTCTCCGATCAGGATAGGGCCCAGCACCTTGGCCCCGGCGCCGATCACGACATCGTTTCCAAGCGTCGGATGACGTTTGCCTTTTTCCCAGCTCGTACCGCCCAGTGTAACCCCGTGGTAGAGGGTGCAATCATCGCCGATTTCTGCGGTTTCACCCACAACCACGCCCATGCCGTGATCGATAAAGAATCGACGTCCGATTGTCGCCCCGGGGTGAATCTCGATGCCGGTAAGCCAGCGCGCCACATTGGACAGCACCCGCGCCAGCCACATGAATCCATTACGCCACAGCACGTGACTGGCACGGTGCACCAGCACGGCATGAAAGCCCGGATAGGTGGTGACCACCTCGAAGCGGGTGCGCGCCGCCGGGTCACGGTCAAATACGCAGTCCAGATCTTCCCGTATTCGCTCCCACATAGCCCACCCGGATGTGCCGTTTCACACAGAAACGATTGGTAAAAAGGGGCTCATTATAGGCCGCGCGCCCCGGCCCGCAAATCAGCGCGCCGCCTTGCCGGCCGCGGTGAGAATTCCACGCAGGATATTGATCTCGTTCTGGTCTGGTCTGGCGCGACCGAACAGGCGCCGCAGACGCCGCATCAGCTGCCGCGGATTTTCGGGATCAAGAAACTCGAGCTCTATCAGGGTCTGTTCCAGATGGGCGTAAAACTGTTCGAGTTGACCGGCACCGGCGTAGTCCCGCTGCGCCTCCGGCGCGGGCCCGGCTGTTCCCGCAGCCACACGCAGTTCGTAGGCAATCACCTGCACCGCAGCGGCAAGATTCAGCGACGGATAGTCGGGATTGCTCGGAATCTGCACCAGATAGTGGCAGCGATCCAGCTCCTCATTGGTCAGGCCGGTGCGCTCGCGGCCGAAAAGAATCGCCACACGCCCCCTGTCAGCCTGCGCCATGGTCAGCTCGGCGCAGTCACGTGGGTCGAGCATCGGCAGTGGTAGCGTGCGGCAACGTGCACTGGCCCCAATCACCAGCGTCGCGTCGACAATCGCTTCATCCAGGGTCTGGTGACAGCTGGCAGCGGCGAGCAGGTCATCGGCGCCCGAGGCGCGCGCCGTCGCCTCGGCGCTGGGATATTGTTGCGGGCTGACCAGACACAGCTGCTCCAGCCCCATGTTTTTCATGGCGCGCGCGGCGGCGCCGATATTGCCGGGGTGGCTGGTGTTTACCAGCACAATGCGGGGCTGTTTCATGCCGCTTGCCATTACCCTGTCTGCCGGACCGATAGTTTCACCCGCGCAGCTAAACGCGCTGCAGGGAAAACGGCATCGCCGCGCTGATCTCCGCCACGTCGGCGGCCAGCATCACCAGGCGGTCGAAACCGAGCGCGACGCCGGAACTGTCCGGCAAGCCGGCCCCCAGTGCCGCCAGCAGGTGCTCATCGAGCGGCATTGCCGGGAGGCCAGATCGCTGGCGCAGGCTGTTGTCAGCTTCGAAACGCAAGCGTTGCTCGGCGGCATCACCCAGCTCGTGGAAACCGTTGGCGAGTTCGACACCGCCGAAGTAAAGCTCGAAGCGTTCCGCAACCGGCACCGGATCGTTGCGCACCCTGGCCAGCGCCGCCTGAGCGGCAGGAAAGTCATACACGAAAAGCGCCTCAGCCCCGATTTGCGGCTCGATCCAGTGTGTCACCACTAGATCGAGCCACGGGCTAAGCCGTGTTTCATCCATTCCCGCGGGGACCGGCCCGATATTCCGTTCCACGAAACCGCGCAACGCGGATACGTCGCTTGACCAGGCATCGAGGCCGGTATGATCCTGAAACCAGTCTCGATAGGCAACGCGCCGCGCCGGCCGGTAGTCCAGAATGCCCAGCAAGGCGAACGCCAGCAAGGCATCGACCTCGTCCATCAGTGCGTGGTGGTCCATACCCGGCCGGTACCATTCCAGCATCATGAACTCGGGATTGTGCCTGCGTCCGTACTCGCCGTTGCGAAACACGTGGCCCAGCTGATAGACGGGGCCACTGCCCGCCGCCAGCAACCGCTTCATGAAGAACTCGGGCGAGGTCTGCAGGTACAGGGGCAACCCGCCGGCAGCACCGGGGCCGAGGTAACGGGTCGGGAAGGAGTCGAGCGCCGGG
>CP070738.1:2225892-2231024 GCA_020347685.1 Gammaproteobacteria bacterium
CCGTGCGCATTGATCAATATCAAGTGTAGACGCGACGCCATCTGACTGACTTTGTGTGGGAAAAACATGAGCTTGTGACGTTTGCCAGGACTAGAGTGCCGGCAGATTCTTGACGATCATCCAGATCCCGAGCAGACCTATGAATAGCGCGAACACTCGCTTCAGGGTGGCCTGGTCGAGGCGGTGCGCCAGCCGGGCGCCGAGCGGCGCACTGGCGACGCTGGTGACACCGATGGCGGCCACAGCAGGCCAGTATACGAAGCCGCTGCTGCCGGAGGGCAGCCCGTCCAGGCCCCAGCCCACCAGCACAAAGCCGAGCGCGCCGACCAGGGCAATCGGCAAGCCGCAGGCCGACGAAGTACCCACCGCCCGCCGCATGCCGACGTTGTGCCACACCAGGTACGGCACGCTAAGGGTACCGCCACCGATACCGAGCAACGCCGACAAGGCGCCGATCACCACACCAGCCAGGGCATTACGCGCCCGGCCCGGTGTATCGCGGTGCGCGGCCGGCGCGCGTCCGAAGCCCATCTGCACGGCCACCGCCAGTTCGAACAGCCCGAACAGGAGCGCCAGCAACACGCCCCCCAGCCACTGCGCCAGCACCCCGCCCAGCCAGGCACCCAGCATGATGCCCGCCGACAGCTGCGCCGTGATGGGCCAGTCGACGGCGCCGCGCCGATGGTGTGCGCGCATGGAAGACAGCGAGGTGAACACAATGGTCGCCAGCGAGGTACCGACCGCCAACTGCATGGTCAGTTCGGCAGCGAAACCCTGCAGGGCATACAGCGCCACCAGGATAGGCACCACAACGAGGCCCCCGCCCACCCCCAGCAGCCCTGCGATCACGCCAGCGAAGACACCCAGCAGGGCATAGCTGGCCAACAACGAAAATATTTCCATGCGCGGGATTGTACCTTTGCAGCGACTCTTTTATTTTGGGCGCTGGCCGGAGCAACCGGCAACGGACACCCCACTGACGGACATGCGCAAACTGCTTTCGGGCATAGCCCTGGTATTCGCCCTGCAACTGACCGGCAACAGCCTGGCAGATGAATACAAGGATCAGCGCAAGCTTTTCATCAAGGCCGAAGCGGCGCTCAAAGCCGGTGACAGCGCGACGTTCAGCGATCTCAAGCGCCGGCTGGTGAATTACCCGCTGTACAGTTACCTGGAATACGAGGAGCTGCGACGGCGCCTGAGCAAGGCAAAACCAGGTGAGGTTTACGCCTTCCTGAAGCTGTATGCCGATCAGCCGGTTGCGGCGCGCCTGCGTATCAGCTGGCTGCACCGGCTGGGTAAACAACGCGACTGGGACACGTATCTGCGCTTTTACGAGCCGCAGAGCTCGGTCACCCTGCAGTGCTACCAGGTGCGCGCCCGGCTGGCGAAGGGCGAAGACCCGGAGGCCGCCTTGCAGGATGCCCTCAAGCTATGGCTGGTCGGCCATTCCCAGCCCGACGCCTGCGACCCTGCCTTCGACCAGCTCTACGCCAGCAACCTGATCACCAGCCAGCATATCTGGCAGCGCATCCGGCTGGCCTTCGCTGAGCAGAAATCCAGCCTGGCGGGCTACCTGGCCAAGCGCCTGTCGTCTGAAGACCGCGCATGGGTAAAACGCTGGCAGTACGCACACCGCCGCCCTACCGCGGCATTGAAAGAACCCTGGGCAGGCGAAGACAGCGCGCTGGTGCGGGACATCCTGGTACACGCCATCGGTCGGCTGGCGCGCCACAAGCCGGAACAGGCCTGGAAACACTGGCAGGAAATCGCCGCAACCCACGCGTTCACGCCGCAGCAGGAAGGCGAGGTGTTGCACGATATCGGCCTGCACGCGGCACTCGACGACCATCCGCGGGCCGCGGAGTGGCTGGAGAAGATACCCGACAGCCACGCCGACGCCAGCATCCGCCAGTGGCGGGTGCGGGTGGCGCTGGCGAACGGCGACTGGGGCAGTGCCCTGCGCTGGCTGGACCGGCTGGACGCCGAGGAACGCAACGCCGAGACCTGGCTGTACTGGCGCGCCCGCGCCCTGGATGAGAGCGGCGCCAGCGGCGATGCCCTGACCGAGTACGCGCGACTCAGTGACGAGCGCAGCTACTACGGCTTCATGGCCTCCGACCGATTGAAACGCCCCTACCAGATGAACGACGCACGCGTCAGCCATGACCAGCAGCAGCTCGAGGCAATCGAGCAGCTGCCGGGCATCGAGCGGGCACACGAACTGTACCGCACCGGCAAGCGCCTTGAGGCACGCCGCGAGTGGTATTACGCGACCGCGAACCTGTCGCCGGACGAGCTGAAACTCGCCGCCCTGCTGGCGCACCGCTGGGGCTGGCACGACCGCGCCATCGTCACCGCCTCACAGGCCAAATACTGGTCCGACCTGACGCTGCGCTTTCCGCTGCCGCACCGTGAGTCCATCCTCGCCAACGCGCGCCGCTACAAGCTGGACCCGGCGCTCATCTACGGTGTGATCCGGCAGGAAAGCGCCTTCATGGAGGACGCCCGCTCGCCGGTCGGCGCGCTGGGCCTGATGCAGCTGATGCCGGCCACCGGGAAGCAGACCGCGCGCGCCCTGAATATCCGCTACGGCGGTACCGACGCGCTGCTGCAGTCGGACCAGAACATCCGCCTCGGCAGCGGCTATTTCCGCAAGCTGCTGGACCGCTATAACGGCTCGCCGGTGCTGGCGGCGGCGGCCTACAACGCCGGGCCGCACCGGGTCAGTCGCTGGCTGCCGACCGACCGGTCGATGCAGGCCGACCTGTGGATGGAACTCATCCCCTACCCGGAAACGCGCAGTTATGTGCGCCGGGTGCTGGCCTACGCCACGGTGTTCGAGTGGCGTCTGCAACGCCCCGTCACCCCCCTAACCCGGCGCATGCCCGCGGTCCAGCAGCGCTATTGAGCCGCATTTCTCGACCAGCGGCGCCGAACGGATTTACAATCGGCTGCGGAAACCAGACAAGGGACAACCATGAAAGCATTACGCATCTGCGTACTGGGCGGCACCGGTTTCATCGGCTCGCACCTGGTACACCGCCTCGCCGGCCTGGGGCATTCCGTGACCGTGATCACGCGCCGCCCCGAACGTCATCGCGATCTGCGCATAGACACCTCGGTAAAGCTGGTCCAGGCGGCCCCGTTTGACGGCGAGGCCCTGCGCGCGCTGTTCCAGGACAGTGACGCTGTCATCAACCTGGTCGGAATTCTCAACGAGAGCGGCAGCAGCCGTTTTCAGACCGCACACGTGGAACTGCCGCGCGCCGTGGTCAAGGCGATGCGCGAAGCCGGCGTGACCCGCCTGCTGCACATGAGCGCCCTGAATGCCAACGTCAACGAACCCAACAGCCGCTACCTCAAGACCAAGGGCGAGGGCGAGGACCTGGTGCACCACGCACCGGGGCTGGCGGTCACCAGCTTCCGCCCCTCGGTGGTGTTCGGTCCGGGCGACAGCTTCTTCAACCGCTTCGCCACACTGCTGCGCCTGTCGCCACCGCTGTTTCCGCTCGCCTGTGCAGGGGCGCGCTTTGCACCGGTGTATGTCGGCGACGTGGTGGAGGCCATGGTCAGGGCGCTGGAAGACGACAAACTGGCCGGCCAGCGTCTGGAACTGTGCGGGCCCGAGGTCTACACCCTGCAGAAGCTGGTGCAGTACACCGCCGGGCAGATCGGCAGGAACACCCTGGTGATCGGCCTGCCCGATTTCGCCGCCCGCCTGCAGGGTCATGTGCTGGGGCTGGTGCCTGGCAAGCCCTTCACCATCGACAACTACTATTCGCTGCAGAAAGACAGTGTGTGCAGCACCCCGGCACTGATCGGTCTGGGCATCAAACCCCGCTCCGTTGAAGCCATTGTGCCGACCTATCTGAGCGACAAGCGATCCCGCGCCCAGTTCACGCGCTACCGGGCCACCTCGCGGCGCGAGGGCTGATGCGGATCTATCTGGTCGGCGGTGCGGTGCGGGACAAACTGCTCGGCCTGCCGATCCGGGAAAAGGACTGGGTGGTGGTGGGGGCCTCGCCGCAGGAACTGCTCGACCAGGGCTTCAAACAGGTTGGCAAGGATTTCCCGGTGTTCCTGCACCCGCAAACCGGCGACGAATACGCCCTGGCGCGCACCGAGCGCAAGACCGGCCCCGGTTACAAGGGCTTCGCCTTTCACGCCAGCCCCGAGGTCAGCCTGGAACAGGACCTGCAGCGCCGTGACCTGACCATCAACGCCATGGCGGAGGACGCCGACGGCAGGCTCATCGACCCCTACCACGGCCGCGAAGACCTGGACAACGGCCTGCTGCGCCACGTCAGCCCGGCCTTCGCCGAGGACCCGGTGCGCATACTGCGCGTGGCGCGATTCGCCGCCCAGTTCGGCAAGTGGGGCTTCAAGGTAGCGCACGGCACCAATGCGCTGATGCGCAACATGGTGGACAGCGGTGAGGTAGATCACCTGGTGCCGGAACGAGTCTGGGGCGAACTCGCCCGGGCGCTCGCCAGCGACACCCCGCACCGCTTCTTCACGGTGCTGGCCGGCTGCGGCGCACTGGCGGTGCTGTTCCCCGAAATCGCACGCGAGTACCACGCCGAACAGGCGCACACCGGCAAACAACTTGTCGGGCCGCTGCAGGCGCTCAAGGACAGCGTGCCGCGCAGCGCCGACCCGCAGGTACGCTTCGCCGTGCTGCTGCGCGCCCTGGGTCAGGATCTCGGTCGGAAACAGCGCCTCGCGCAGGCCGAGGCACTGTGCAGCCGCTACCGCGCACCGAACGACTACACCTGGCTGGCCACGCACGCCATCCGGCACGAAAACGACGTGCTGAGTGACAGTCCGCAGCAGCTCCTGACACTGATGGAGTCGGCAAGCGCGTTCCGCCACGGCAGACGCTGGCGGCAGCTGCTCGAAGTCTACCTGGCCGCCGGCCTGATCGACAAAGCGCGCGCCGAGCGCCTCGAACAGGCGCGCGCGGCGGCGGCGCGCATCAGCGCGGCGGATGTCCAGACTCCCGGCCTGATCGGACCGGACCTCGGCGCGGCGATACGCGCGCGGCGCATCGAAGTCATGAAAAAAATGCTTGCCTGAAAATACTGAAACCCAGACAGAACCAGTAAGGAAACAGCCTGTTACCTGTTCAC
>CP070738.1:2231124-2235844 GCA_020347685.1 Gammaproteobacteria bacterium
CCGGTATCGTCTACATCGACGAAATCGACAAGATTTCGCGCAAGTCCGACAATCCGTCGATCACCCGAGACGTATCAGGCGAGGGTGTGCAGCAGGCACTGCTCAAGCTCATCGAGGGGACGGTAGCTTCGGTGCCCCCGCAGGGCGGCCGCAAGCACCCTCAGCAGGAGTTCCTGCAGGTTGATACGTCGAATATCCTGTTCATCGTCGGCGGGGCTTTCGCGGGGCTGGAAAAGATCATCAAGAACCGGTCGGAAAAGGGTGGTATCGGCTTTTCCGCGCAGGTGAAGACCAAAGACGAAAACGTCAATGTCGGGGAAATCCTCTACGACGTCGAACCGGAAGACCTGATCAAGTTCGGACTCATTCCGGAGTTTGTCGGCCGCCTGCCGGTGGTGGCAACCCTGGAAGAGCTGGATGAGGAAGCGCTGGTATCCATCCTGACCGAACCCAAGAATGCACTGACCAAACAGTACGCCAAGCTGTTCGAGATGGAAGGTGTAGAGATCGAGTTCCGTGAAGATGCGCTGCGGTCGGTTGCGAGAAAGGCCATGGCTCGCAAAACGGGCGCCCGCGGCCTGCGAACCATCCTCGAGCACGTGCTGCTGGATACCATGTACGAGTTGCCCTCTCTGGAGAACGTCCAGAAGGTCGTCATCGACGAACGGGCCATTGCCGGTGAGTCGGAGCCCTACCTGGTTTACGACTCCGAGCCTGAGCAGCGCGCAGCGTCAGACTAACGTCATTCATCCCGCTTTCTGTGCCCGGCCCAGGGTCGTTGCGTGCCTGTGTGGACAGGCGCCGCAGCGAGCCGTATTTCCCGAATTCGCCGATTCCGCGCGCACTGCCCGCTGTTTCGCCACGACGTGGCTCATTTTTTGCAAAACGTTCCTTGGGGATGAAAAACGCCATTGAAATGGCTTATGGTTGTCCCCATATCATGCCAGGGAGCCGTACGCTGTACGCGAGCTCCCCGATCAGAACCGGACACGAGGTATTCTCCGATGGAGCAGAGTGAAAACACCCCTGTAGAACAAGGAACATCAACGGCCGTGGTACCCGTCTTACCGTTGCGGGATGTCGTTGTCTACCCGCACATGGTCATTCCGCTGTTTGTGGGGCGTGAGAAATCCATTCGTGCGCTGGAATCAGCCATGGATGACGACAAGAGAATCCTGCTGGTGGCGCAAAAGAGCGCCGAAGTTGACGACCCGCAGGTCAGCGATATTCACGAAATCGGAACCCTGTCGACCATCCTGCAATTGCTCAAATTGCCCGATGGAACCGTGAAAGTTCTGGTCGAGGGTGCCCAGCGCGCTGTCGTCATAGGGTTTGAAACAACCGACGAATTCTTCTCTGCAGCGATTGAAGTCAAGGACGGCGGTGAGCATGCGGGCGAGCGCGAAACGGAAGTTCTGATGCGCTCGCTCCTGACGCTGTTCGATCAGTACGTCAAGCTCAACAAGAAAGTGCCGCCCGAGATTCTCACCTCGCTGTCCGGCATCGACGAACCGGGGCGGCTGGCCGACACCATCGCCGCGCACATGGCGCTCAAGCTGGACGAGAAGCAGCGTATCCTCGAGATCGAGGATGTGCGTCAGCGCCTCGAGCACCTGATGGGTATCATCGAGGCCGAAATCGATGTGCTGCAGATCGAGAAACGCATCCGCGGGCGCGTCAAGCAGCAGATGGAGAAGAGCCAGCGCGAGTACTATCTCAACGAACAGATGAAAGCCATCCAGAAAGAACTGGGTGAGATGGACGATGTGCCCAACGAAGTCGACGAACTGCAGGAAAAGATCGATAAGGCGGGCATGAGCAAGGAGGCCAAGACCAAGGCCAACGCAGAGCTCAACAAACTGAAAATGATGTCGCCCATGTCGGCGGAAGCGACGGTGGTGCGAAATTACATCGACTGGCTGGTTAGTGTGCCGTGGAAGAAACGTACCAAGATCCGCCACGATCTGGCTCTCGCCGAAACCGTGCTCGACGAAGATCACTACGGCCTGGAGAAGGTCAAGGAACGGATCCTGGAGTACCTCGCGGTACAGCAGCGTGTGCGCAAGCTGAAAGGGCCGATCCTCTGCCTGGTAGGGCCTCCGGGGGTCGGCAAGACCTCGTTGGGTCGTTCCATTGCGCGCGCGACCAATCGAAAGTTCACGCGCATGTCCCTGGGTGGTGTTCGCGACGAGGCCGAGATTCGTGGCCATCGGCGCACGTATATCGGCTCACTGCCGGGCAAGATCGTCCAGAATCTGTCAAAGGTGGGCGTGAGAAACCCGCTGTTCCTGCTGGATGAAATCGACAAGATGTCGATGGATTTTCGCGGCGATCCGTCTTCCGCACTGCTCGAAGTGCTGGACCCGGAACAGAACAGCACATTTGGTGATCATTATCTGGAAGTAGATTTCGACCTTTCCGGATACCATGTTTGTCGCCACCGCCAATTCGCTGAACATCCCCGGCCCGTTGCTGGATCGTATGGAGGTTATCCGCATCCCGGGATATACCGAAGACGAAAAGATCAATATTGCGACCCGCTATCTGCTGGCTAAACAGATCAAGAACAACGGTCTCAAGGAGAGCGAGCTGCAGATCAGCGAAAACGCCATCCGCGACGTGATTCGTTTCTACACACGAGAGGCCGGAGTGCGCAGCCTGGAGCGCGAAATCGCCAAGATCTGCCGCAAGGTGGTCAAGGAGCTGCTGCTCGAAAAGAGCGGCGACAAGATTACGGTGTCGCCGCGTAACCTCGAGAAGTACCTGGGCGTAAAACGGTTCCGGTACGGTCGTGCCGAAGAGCACGACCAGATCGGGCAGGTAACGGGTCTGGCCTGGACCGAGGTGGGTGGAGAATTGCTCAGCATCGAATCCACTATCGTCCCCGGCAAGGGACGACTGATCCACACCGGCCAGCTGGGCGACGTGATGCAGGAATCGATTCAGGCGGCGACTACCGTGGTGCGCAGCCGCGCCGAAGCGCTGGGCGTCGAAGAGGATTTTTACCAGAAGTACGACATCCATGTGCACGTGCCCGAAGGCGCCACGCCCAAGGACGGCCCCAGCGCCGGCGTCGGGATGTGTACCGCGCTGGTATCCGCTTTGACCAGGATTCCGGTGCGCGCGGATGTGGCCATGACGGGTGAAATCACGCTGCGCGGGGAAGTGTTACCGATCGGCGGTCTGAAGGAAAAACTGTTGGCGGCTCACCGCGGGGGGATTACCACGGTGCTGATTCCGGAAGAGAATCGCAAGGATCTCGCGGAAATTCCCAAAAATGTCAAGGACAAGCTCGACATCCGGCCGGTCAAATGGATCGATGAGGTATTGCAGGTCGCTCTGCAGCATCCGCCGGTGCCCGTGACTGACAAGGGCGTCGCAAAGCCGGAAGAAAAAGTCAAGGAAAAGAGCAAGCCGGGTAGCAAAAGCAAATCAGTGAGAACGCACTGAGACACCCTTAACGGCCTGCACACCTGCGCGCTCGGCATTGCCCCGCGCAGGTGTGCAGGCTTTTTATTTGACGGCCCGGCAAGCCGCTTGGTATAAATTCGCCCTTACGTTTTGGGGGCTCCAAATCAATCACTGTTTTTGATTCAGGGTTCGTCTTCGGTACGCCGAACCACGTAAGCTGTCTTGGATAAATTATCTAATCGAATGTGAGGATCACATGAATAAAGCCGAATTTATTGACGCCGTCGCAAGTTCCGCGGACCTTTCCAAAGCGGATGCGACCAGAGCTGTCGACGCCATGATCGACACCGTAACGGAATCTCTTCGTAAAGGCGATTCAGTGACCCTGGTCGGGTTTGGAACCTTTGAAGTGCGCGAGCGTGCAGCGCGTGCCGGCCGCAATCCCCAGACGGGCGAGACTATCCAGATCAAGGCTTCGAAGGCGCCTGCTTTTAAGGCTGGTAAAGCATTCAAGGATGCCGTAAACTAGCGCGCCTTCCCGGGGTGCTTAGCTCAGCTGGGAGAGCGTCGCCCTTACAAGGCGAATGTCGGGGGTTCGATCCCCTCAGCACCCACCAAGGTTATGGAGTGGTAGTTCAGCTGGTTAGAATACCGGCCTGTCACGCCGGGGGTCGCGGGTTCGAGTCCCGTCCACTCCGCCACCTGAAGAAACGGGCGCCCAGCGAGGGCGCCCGTTTTGCTTTCGGGCATCGTCGATTCCAAGCAACCTAAACGCGAGACAAGCTATCATGTTGCAAGCAATGCGCGATAAGGTCATGGGTGTTCTGGGCTGGATCGTTATCGGCCTGATTATCATTACCTTTGCACTGTTTGGTCTGGGGTCCTATATCCAGGACAAGTCGCGAGTGTTTGCGGCCAAGGTCAACGACGCGGAGATCACGCCGCGCGAATTGCAGATGGCCTACCAGCAGCAGCGCGACCAGATGCAGGAGATGCTCGGTGATGCCTACGACCCGGCGCTGCTGAACGATAAGGTACTTCGGCAGCGTGCGCTGGACGCGTTGATCAGCAGGCAGCTCGTGTTTCAGGCATCACAAGACGCCGGCATGGCCGTCAGTGACCAGCTGCTCGCCGCCCACATCCATTCGGCGCAGGTATTTCAGGAAGCCGGCAGCTTTTCCGAACAGCGTTACCAGCGGCTGCTATATCAGCAGGGCCAGACCCCGGCCGGTTTCGAATACGATACCCGGCGCGGTCTGCAGATGGAACAGTTCCTGAACGGCCTGTCACAGACGGCGTTTGTGACCAG
>CP070738.1:2235944-2248148 GCA_020347685.1 Gammaproteobacteria bacterium
GACTGCCCTCGAGGACATGCAGCGCATGCTTGAAGCGCTCAAGAA
Source organism: Gammaproteobacteria bacterium (assembly GCA_020347685.1). Taxonomy (GTDB): domain Bacteria; phylum Pseudomonadota; class Gammaproteobacteria; order DSM-19610; family DSM-19610; genus Thiogranum. The sequence goes on from CP070738.1 coordinate 2,235,990, forward strand.
GCGGCTGTCCGGGCCACCGTCCGGCGGCCTGTATTTCTCCTGCCTGGGCCGGGGACGTGAACTGTTCGGCGAAGAGTCGGCGGAACTGGAAATGATTCGCCAGGCGCTGGGAGATTTCCCGCTGGTCGGTTTCTTTGCCAACGGCGAGATTTCCAACCAGCGCCTGTATGGCTATACCGGCGTACTGGCCCTGTTTGCCTAGGACCTGCCGCGAATCGCGTCCCGACCACGCACGTGGTGGCGCGAACCCTGCTGCGGTGTCTTGAGCCCGGTTCCAGCCGCCAACCACGGCGCGCGTTGCGTTGCCTTGCCATCGCTTTCACCCGATCTATACTTTGGCAGATATCGTCGGCGCCGGGCGGAGCGCGGATGGCGCCCTGGCAGCAGCGAAGCAAACAAGGATCTATAACATCGTGTCGCGGTTTCTCCCCTGATTATGCACTACCTGATGCAAGACATTGAACGCTACCTGATGTCGTGCCGGGAGCTGACCGCGTTCTGCTCCCAGAACGGGTGGATAGACACGACATCCCTCTACTACGAAATCATCGAACAGAACGACCAGTACGTCATCGCGCTGGTACAGTTCGAGGAAGTGCTGACCCAGGGCGCGGGATCTGCCGCCGCCCGTGTGCCCTGCCAGGGGCGCCTGCGCCTGACACTCGACCGCTACGGACAGGTCAGCCACGCCGAGCTGCTGTGACCGCCGGGCGGCACAGCGGACCCGCATAACCGAATCCTCAACCGGAGCGCTTATGCCACTGAGCGCAGTCGTGCTGCTCTTCATGGCCATGCTGCTGGCGGCCCTGCTACTGGAGCCGCTGGCACGGCGGTTACGGCTGCCGCTGAGCGCAGCCCTGGTGGCCGGCGGTTTCGCGGGTTCCGAGCTCATGGTCGGCCTGGGAATCGACACCGGCCTGCGCTGGCACCATTTCCACGACCTGGTATTTTACGTGTTTCTGCCGGCGCTGATCTTCCAGTCCGCGTTCAGCCTGGACGCCCGGGTATTGCTGCGCAACCTGGTGCCGATCCTGCTGCTGGCACTGCCGATGCTGCTGCTGGCGACCCTGCTGACAGCCGGTCTTCTGTTTCTCACTATTGCCAGCCCGCAGGGCTTTCCCTGGCTTACCGCACTGGTATGCGGGGCCCTGCTGTCGGCCACCGACCCGGTTGCAGTGACCGAGGTCGCGCGACGCTTGCCGGTGCCGCGGCGTCTGATCACCCTCATGGAAGGCGAAAGCCTGTTCAACGACGCAACCACCGTTGTGCTGTTCATGCTGCTGCTGGCGATCGCCGCAACGCCTGGCTCCGAAGCCGCACTGGATCCCGGCGCCGCAGCCGCAGAGTTCACACGGCTGGTGCTGGGCGGCGCCGCAGTCGGCGCCCTGGCGGGCGTGCTGGCCAGCCTGTTGCTGCGCTGGCTCGGAGCGCGCGCCAGCATTATCACGCTGCTGGCCGCCTACGCCGGCTACCTGATAGCGGAAACCCGCATCGGCGTGTCGGGCGTCATGGCCAGCCTCGCCTGCGGCTTGATCATCAGCCGCAGCGTGCGCGGCGCCGGGGCACAGCAGCGGCAGCAACTCGACCTGTGGTGGAAGCAGCTGGGCTGGATCGCCAACAGCGCGCTGTTCCTGCTCGCCGGCGCCACCATCACGCTGTCGATGTTCGAGCAGCGCTGGCTGGCCATGCTGCTCGGCATCGCCGCGGCACTGCTCACCCGGCTGTTGGGCGTATGGGCTGCCGGCGGGCTGACATCGCTCATTCCGGCCCAGGAATCCATCCCCACGGCCTATCGCCTGATGATGACCCTCGGCGGCATCAGGGGCGCCGTGACACTGGCGCTCGCCCTGTCCCTGCCGGTAGAACTGGAAGGCTGGTGGACGGTGCAATCCATCGCCTACGGGGTCGTGCTGTTTTCGCTGTTCGTGCAGTCGCCACTGGTGGGCCCCTTGCTGGCCGCCCTGCAGAAACGCGGACGCCTCTAGCCGGGTGAGATATCCGGGCTAGAGGCGCTGCCTACATGTAGACATAGCCGCTGTCCAGGAGCCGTTGCACCTCTTCCGGACCGTAAGGGACCTGGCGCAGGAACGCGGGGACCTCGTCTTCGGCAATACCCCGATTGCGCATCTGGGTCTGGCAGATACTGATATCCACGGCACCCAGCGCGGCCAGCTTGGCGGCGTGGTCCACCACCTCGCGGTACCGCGCATAGTTTTTCAGCGCAAAGAACTCGACTTCCGGTCCGTGCAGCACCAGCGATACCAGCGGGGCTTCACCGGACTTGCGCGGCCGTTCCAGCAGCTGTTCGACGCGGTCCAGCAGCGTTTCCAGCTCCGCTTCGCTGTGCACACTGATGTCGGCGACGAAACCGGGTTGCGCTTCGGTGCGCGACGGCACCCGGGTTTCCGGCTGCGGATCCGGCGCCCCGCTTTGCGGTGCCGGACCCGCGTCGCGGGGCTTCACCAGCACGAGGTCCGCAGTTACCCACAAAAGCAGGGCGGCCACTGTCAGAATAACAACCTGTCGCAGCATCGATACGGTCCATTGCGGGTTCGAAACGGGGGTGTACAGGGCAGCATAGCACAGGCTTATCCGCTACAATGCTGCCCTCCAACCGGGCAGCGAAACGATGATGCCAGACTATTCCGCGCACATGGACGACCCCGCACGCAGACAGATAGCCGCCTGGCTGATGCTGTGCTGCGCCATGATTTTTGCCATGGTTGTTCTGGGCGGCGTCACACGACTGACCGGATCCGGCCTGTCGATGGTGGAATGGGATCCTATCTTCGGGGTGGTGCCGCCACTGAACGAGCAGCAGTGGGAAGAGGTGTTCACAAAATACCGCGCGTCGCCCGAGTACCAGAAAGTCAACATCGGCATGGATCTGCACGGGTTCAAGTCCATTTACTGGTTCGAGTTCGCGCACCGTCTGCTGGGCCGCTCCATCGGCGTGGCATTCCTGCTGCCGCTGCTGTACTTTGCGGTGCGGCGCATGCTCGGCCGGCCACTGCTGGTGCGGCTGGCGGCGGCGTTCGTGCTGGGCGGGCTGCAGGGCGTGCTCGGCTGGTACATGGTCAAGAGCGGGCTGGTCGATCGGCCTCATGTCAGCCAGTATCGCCTCACCGCCCACCTCAGTCTGGCATTGCTGATCTATGCCTACCTGCTGTGGCTGCTGTTCGATCTGCTGTTTCCGGCGCGGGCCAGCATGCCCGCGGCAGCCGGCGTACGCCGAGCGGCCCCAGCGGTGCTCGGCCTGGTTGCGCTGACTATCGTATCGGGCGGTTTCGTCGCGGGGCTGAAAGCGGGCTTCGCCTACAACACGTTCCCGAAAATGGGCGACCAGTGGCTGCCACCCGCGGGCTGGATGCTGCAGCCCGGGTGGCGCAATTTATTCGAGAACATCGCCACAGTGCAGTTCGATCATCGGCTGCTGGCGATGCTGACCCTGGCATCGATCGTGACATTCTGGCTGTATGCCAGGGGGAGCTCCATGGCGCGCCCGGCGCGCGTTGGCGTCCACCTGCTGCTACTGGTCGCAATCGTTCAGGTCAGCATGGGCATTGGCACCTTGCTGCTGCACGTCCCGGTTGCCCTGGCGGCCGCTCACCAGGCCGGCGCGCTGGTGCTGCTGAGTGCTGCGCTGTTCGTGGTTCATCGTCTGCACAAGGGCTAGCCCAGCCACGGCGCGACGACAGCTTATTTCAGGCTGGAATAGTAGGCGGCCAGGTTCTCGATATCCGCATCGCTCAGCGGTCTTGCCATGGCGGACATCATCGGATCCTGACGCGCCCCGTCCCTGAAGGCCTTCAGTTGCTTCACCAGGTAGGGCGCTTTCTGGCCGGCGAGATTCGGCCACAGCGGATTGGCACTGATGCCGTCGGGCCCGTGGCAACCGGCGCAGCTCGCCGCTTTGGTCTTACCGGCGGCGATGTCGCCCGCTACGGCCGCGCCGCCCGTCAGCAACATAGCGCCGAGTGCAACAGCCAGACAGCTCTTCATAACGTTCTCCCGGTAAATCGAAGCGGCGGGTGCCGATGATTGTCGCAACTGTGCCGGCGCCCGTAAATTTGCCACACCGTCACGCAGCCCGATGGCGCGGGGCGGTTCCGACCTGTGCCCGGCCGCCAGCTTACTACCCGGCCAGCTGGTCGCGCACTTTTTCCAGCTTGGCCCGCACCTGGCCCGCCAGCTGCTCCACGCCACTCTTGTCGACCAGCGCCAGCACCGCGTTGGGATCCATGAAGGCCACCGTGATGACTCCGTCGTCTTCCTGCCGCACCACCACATTGCAGGGCAGCAACAGGCCGATATCGGGATCGGCGTTGAGCGCCTGGTTGGCCAGCTGCGGATTGCAGGCGCCGAGTATCTTGTAGGGGTTGCGATCGACGTCCAGTTTCTTCTTGAGCGTTGCCTTGACATCGATTTCCGTGAGTACCCCGAAGCCTTCCGTTTTGAGTGCTTCGGTCACCCGCTCGACTGCTTCGTCAAACCCGCACGACATCTGCACACTAAATCCGTACATCGATCCACTCCTCGTGTCAGTCAGGGGTGCGATTGTACCGGATCGCGGCAATGCCTGTAGACTTGCGCGAATGCCTATCATGAGATCCCGCTTCTGGCTCGATCCCCTGTTTTTTGCCGCCCTGGCGGCAGCGCTGGGTTACTGGCTGGGGCTGTACCTGGTCACCCAGGTGACACCGGAGCCCGGCTGGCCATTGCGTGAACCGTTGCGTTTCCTGTACCCGGCACTGTTGTACCCGGTTGTCGAGGAACTGCTGTTTCGCGGCCTGGTCCAGGATCTTGCCCAGCGTCATATCCGGCCCTGGCGCCTGGGTCCACTGAGCCACGCCAATCTCATCACCTCTGTGCTGTTCACGGCGCTGCACTTCATCAATCATGCTCCGCTGTGGGCCGCTGCGGTGTTCTTCCCCTCGCTGGTATTCGGATTTTTCAAGGACCGCACCGGGAAACTGGCGGCCCCCATCGTGCTGCACGTGTTTTACAACAGCGGTTATTTCTGGCTGTTCGGACAATAAAAAACGGGGCCTGTGGCCCCGTTTTTTATCCGAACTGACTGTCCTGCAACGCTACATTTCACCCAGCGGCCGCACGAAAGTGTAGCTCGCCGGTTCGGCCACCAGCTTGGTCGCCGCCTCGTTGACATTACCGCCCAGGGCGCTGAAAGGCAGCGTCACAATGAAGGTCGCGGTGGTCAGCACCGTTCCTACCAGCATGAAGGGCCGCACCAGGAATGCGTCGGCCAGCATTTCGCCACCCGTCGGTTCGGCACTGTCGTACCCGTACGAAAAGGTGGTGGCATTACCGACCACGGGAACACCCAGGGACGTTGCCGTTAATGCGCCAGCCATTAGATAACTTGTCAGTTTTTTGGGGATCATCCGCATGACTCGTACCTCCTGTCGAAGACTGTCCCGGGTTTGAACACGATTATAAGGGATCCGGACCACCCTTGCGGGCATTTTTTCCCACAACAGAAGCCCCAACCTCCCATCTGTCAGCGTTAGCGGCGGCTTCCGCAAAAAATTAATGAATTCAGCCACAAATCCTGCTTATGACCTCGATCCCCGGCGCCTCGGGAGTGCAGGCCGCGCGGAACACCTGCAGCGATGGCGGCCGCCGGAACCACACCAGGTGAGTCGGGCAACCGCAGTCCGAGGACCCGAAACCGGCGACCGGGACTCGCGCCCCGGGCAGGGCTGCCAGCGTGGCGGCCCAGCGGTGCTCGTAGCGGGCTTCGTCGTAGCTGACCCATACCGCGCGCGGTTTGGCGGCACCGCTCAGGTAATCGACGTGCCAGCGCTGACTTTTATTCAACCGCAAGTGGCGACCGAGTCGCGCCGCAATCCCCCCGGGACCAAAGGCGCTGCCGACGTAGCCATAGTTCCCCGCCGGGAACCCGACAGGCCCCAGCCCGCCCACACGCACCCTCAGGCTCATGCCCAGCTGCATCCAGAGCAGGTAGGTGCCGGGCCGAGCCAACAGCCCGGCCCGATCCGGGTTGTTCAACGCCCGGTTCCGCTCAGCCGCCTGGGGCCGCCTGCCCGGTGAGCCGTTGCAGCGCTTCCCGGTATTTCTCGGCGGTGCGCCGGATCACCTCCTCGGGCAGGCGTGGCCCGGGCGCCGTCTTGTTCCAGTCCAGCGTTTCCAGGTAGTCGCGCACATACTGCTTGTCGAAACTGGGCGGGCTGATGCCGACGCGGTATTCCTCGACCGGCCAGAACCGTGACGAGTCGGGCGTCAGCACTTCGTCGATCAACACCAGCCGCCCGTCGCCGTCCAGGCCGAACTCGAACTTGGTGTCGGCGATGATGATGCCGCGCTGCCTCGCATAGCGGGCCGCCCGAGTGTAGACCTGCAGGCTGACCTCGCGCACCTGCGCCGCCACCGACTTTCCCAGCAGGGCCTCGGCGCGCGCGAAATCGATGTTCACGTCGTGACCGCCGACCTCGGCCTTGGTCGAGGGGGTAAAGATCGCTTCGGGCAGAGCGTCGGCCAGGCGCAGTCCCTGCGGGAGCCGGATACCGCACACTGCACCGCTCTGCTGGTAGTCCTTCCAGCCGGACCCGATCAGGTAGCCGCGCACGATCGCTTCCACCGGCAGCGCCTTGAGCCTGCGCACCACGATGGCGCGGCCCTCGACCTGCGCGCGCTCCGCAGCATCCGGCAGCACGGTCTCGAGCGGGATATCGGCCAGGTGGTTGGGCACCAGCTCGCGGCTCCAGTCAAACCAGAAATTCGACACCGCGGTCAGCACCGCGCCCTTGCCCGGAATCGGATCGGGCAGCACCACATCGAAGGCCGACAGGCGGTCGGTAGTGACGATCAACAGATGGTCGTCACCCACCGCATAGATATCGCGTACCTTGCCCCGCCCCACCAGCGGCAGGCTCTTCAGATCAGTCTCGAACAGCACATCGCGCATTTTGGTCTCCCGCAAACCGCGCCATTGTACCGGCAGCGGGTGCGCCGAGAAATGGACCTCAAGTGGCGGGCGCTTGCCGCGATGGTACAATGCCGGTTTTCTTCATTTCCGGGGCAGACCATGGGCGCCACAAAAGTCGGTTTGGTGATGGGCAGCAACAGCGACTGGGAGGTGATGCGCGCCGCCGCCGAACAGCTGGAGCATTTCGGCATCGACTTCGAGGCGCGGGTCGTATCGGCCCACCGCACCCCCGATCTGCTGTTCGAATACGCCGCTGGCGCACGCCAGCGTGGCCTGGCCTGTATCATCGCCGGCGCTGGCGGCGCGGCCCACCTGCCGGGGATGCTGGCCGCCAAGACCACGCTGCCCGTGCTGGGCGTCCCGGTGCCGTCGCGGCATTTAAAAGGCATGGACTCGCTGCTGTCTATTGTGCAGATGCCCAAGGGCATACCGGTCGCGACCTTCGCCATCGGCGCCGCCGGGGCAGCCAACGCCGCCCTGTACGCCGTCAGCCTGCTGGCCCTGCAGGACCCGGAACTGGCCGGTAAGCTGGATGAATTCCGCGCCGCCCAGACCGACATGGCGCTGCACATGGAACTGCCACCGAAACCGTGATCCTCCCCGATTCCGTACTCGGCGTGCTGGGCGGCGGCCAGTTGGGCCGCATGTTCACCATTGCCGCGCGCAGCATGGGTTATCGGGTCTGGGTACTCGACCCGGACCCGCACAGTCCCGCGGGGTCGATGGCCGACCGCCACATTCAGGCCGGCTACCGGGACCCGGCGGCGCTCGCGGAGATGGGCGCCGGCTGCGCGGCGGTAACCACCGAATTCGAAAACGTGCCCGCCGAAACGCTGGAATTTCTCGAAGCCAGGCTGCCGGTACGACCGGGCTCCGCCGCGGTGGCGATCGCACGCGACCGCATCCGCGAGAAAACCTTCATTCGCGAACAGGGACTGGCTACCGCGCCCTTTTTCGCCATACGGCAGCGCGACGACCTGGAACAGGCCTGTGCGCAGCTGAGCATGCCGGCACTGCTGAAGACCGCTCAGCTGGGTTACGACGGCAAAGGCCAGGTGCCGGTCACCAGCCTGGCTGAGGCACAACAGGGTTTCGCCCAGCTGCAGGAAGCGCCCTGCGTGCTGGAACAGCGCGTGGAGCTGGCGCTGGAACTGTCGGTGATCCTGGCGCGCAGCGCCAGCGGGGAAACCGCGCTGTTCCCGTTGGGCGAGAACGTGCACGTGGGCGGTATACTCGACACCACGTTCGTCCCGGCGCGGGTCCCGTCCCGCCTCGCCGAACAGGCCACCGGTATGGCGCAGGTGCTGGCGGATGCCATGGACTATTGCGGCGTGCTGGCGGTGGAATTGTTTCTGACCCGCGACGGCGAGCTGCTGATCAACGAAATGGCGCCGCGGCCGCACAACAGTGGGCACTACACTGTCGATGCCTGCCTCACGTCACAGTTCGAGCAGCAGGTGCGCACCCTGTGCGGGCTGCCGCCGGGCGCGACAACTCTGCTGTCGCCCGTGGTGATGGTCAATATTCTCGGCGACCTGTGGGAGCCGGTCAGCCCGCCCTGGGAACAGCTGCTCAGCCATCCACAGGCCAAGCTGCACCTGTACGGCAAGCGCCACGCGCGCCCGGGCCGCAAAATGGGCCACTACAACTGCCTGGCCGAAGATCTGGATACGGCTATCGCCACGGCCGAGCAGATCCGCAGCGCGCTGCAGGGGCACGGCCAGCAGGTCGACCAAACCCGTTGAACCACTGAGGAACACGAAGGCACACCAAGGAAAACAACATTTCCCTTCTTGCGCCCTGGTCCGCCTTCGTGGCGAGAAAGATTTTCCGGCGGCGCTGACCGGACGACCGAAACCAAAAAGCGACACAAACGCACACGAAGACGACATCGATGTTGCTTCGTGCGCCTTCGTGTTCCTTTATGCCCTTCGGGTATTTGTGGTAAAAAGTTTTTCAGCCCCTGTCGCTCGGCCGCAACCGCCTAGCGCTGCTCCAACGTCGGCAGGTGCAGAATCTGCCCGGATTCCTTGAGCACGAACTCCTTGAAGCTCTGCGCCACCGCCGACAGGCGTTTGCCGGTGCGGTGCATGACGTACCACTTGCGCAGGATCGGCAGCTCGCACACATCCAGAATCACCAGCCGCTTGAGCGCCAGTTCCATCTCCAGGGTATGCAGCGACAACAACCCCAGGCCGAGTCCGGCCTCCACGCCCTGCTTGATGGCCTCGGAACTGCTCATCTCCATGGTAGATGACAGCGACAGCCCGTGTTCGACAAAGAAACGCTCAGTCGCCGAGCGGGTACCGGACCCCTTCTCGCGGATCAGAAAGGTTTCGCGCTGCAGGCGTTGCAGCGGAATGTTCTTCTGCCCCGCCAGCGGATGAAAAGGCGGCGCGATGGCGACCAGCGGGTTGTCCATAAAGCTCTCGGCCGCCAGTTCGATGCTGTCGGGCGGCTTGCCCATGATGACCAGATCGGTATCGTTATCCTGCAGCGCCTGCAGAAGTCGCTCACGGTTGGTCACGTCCAGGCTGACCTTGACGCCCGGATGGCGCTGGCAGAACGCCGCCAGCAGCTGCGGCACGAAATAGTTGGCGGTGCTTGCGACCGTGATGCGCAGCCGCCCCCGCTCCAGTCCCTTCATTTCGTCGAATACCAGGCTGGCCTCGTCCAGAATGGCCAGTACGGAACGCGAATAGCGTTCCAGCTCTTCGCCGGCCTCGGTGGGGTACACCCGCTTACCGACTTGCTCGAACAGGGGCAGGCCAACGGTTTCCTCGAGCTGCTTGACCTGCATGGAAACGGCCGGCTGGGTCAGGTGCAATTCTTCCGAGGCACGGGTAAAACTCAGGTGTCTCGCCACGGCCTGAAAGATTTTCAACTGCCGGAGGGTCAGATTCACAAACGCTTCTCTTATGATGCGAGTTTTTATGATAACCGTTTCTTATTATTTTGCCAGCCTTGCCGCGCCACCCGGGACGACACGGCAGGCGGTACAATAGTTGGTCAAAGCAGAGGAGCACGGCATGTTGCAGCTCACCCTGATTCGTCACGCCAAATCGAGCTGGAAAGATACGACCCTGAAAGATTTCGAACGCCCGCTGAACAAGCGGGGGCGCCACAACGCGCCGCTGATGGGCAGGGTCATCCAGGACAGCGGTCTGAGCTTCGACCGCATGGTGAGCAGCCCGGCGGAGCGTGCCATCACCACGGCACGGCTGATCGCCGCGCAGCTCGGCTACCCCGAACAGCAGATTCAGACCCTCGACGAGCTGTATGACGCCAGCGCCGGGCAGTTGCTGCACAGTGTTCAGTCACTGGATGACAGCTGGCGCAGCGTTGCGCTGGTGGCGCACAACCCGGGCCTCACCCAGCTGTGCAACGACCTGAGCGGTGCCGGTATCGACAACCTCCCCACCTGTGCAGTCGCAGTGATCGAGTTCGAGCTGGATACCTGGCAGGCAGTGCACCCGGACGCGGGGCGCCTGACGCGCTTCGAATACCCGCGGATGTACACCGATTAGAGACCATCACCTCACATCGAGGCAACAGAGGACGCGGAGGTCTCAAGGCTGCTCGAAGGCCTGGAATGAACTTATCTCTGTGTACTCCGCGGCCTCGATGTGAGTAAAAGCAGTCCCACCTCAGCCGAGCGACGGCCGGTTATGGAACTCAAGCTTGTTTCCGTACGGTCCGCGCCGGAAGCGGGTCAACGCCGCATTGTCTATCCGGGTGCGGTACCAGGCAACCGGATCCGATTGCAGCACATAGCCCAGGGCCGCACGAATCACCCCGGCGTGCGCTACCACCAGCACGTGCTCGCCGGGGCAGTCGGAAAACAGCTCCTCGAGGGCCTCGGCGACGCGCTGCCCGAACGCATCGAGCGGTTCCGCGCCGGGCGGCCGGTTGCGGCGGGGATCATGATGAAACGCGGCATAGGCAGCCGGATCGCGTTGCACAATCTCGTCTGGAGTGAGGCCCTCCCAGACGCCCTGCCCCACTTCCCGGAAGCGCTGCTCGACACTGAGCGGCAGCCGGTGTTTTTCCGCCAGCGCGAGCGCAAAGGCCTGGCAGCGCTGCAACGGCGAGCTGACCACGCGCTGCCAGGGCGCCTGATCGCCGACTGCAGCCCACATCTGCGCCCAGCCCGTTTCGCTCAGCGGATCGTCCACGCCGTCACCGCGATAGCGCCGGCCGCCGACAGGCTCGCCGTGACGGATAAAATCGACCAGCGTTTCCTTCATGTGCGCTCAATCACGGTCGAGGCGGGTAACAGTCGCCTGTCCGGCGGTTTTCGGTTGCCGCGCCTCTAGCAGCCCGAGCGCCGTGAGAAACTCGCCGTGCAGGCGCGACATCGCCTGTACACCCTTGTCGTGATAGTAAATGCAGGTGTAGTTGACGGGGTCGCGCAGGTCTTCGCGCTCATGGGGCCGGAATTCCTGCCACGACACTTCGATGACCCGCGGTCCCTGCCCGTCCACGAACACGACTTCCTCTCTGTCGACGATGGCGAGATACTGCATGCCGCGCAACGGCACGAACAGGGGCCTGCCGTCGTTACGCGAATACAGCAGGCGGATCTTGTTGTAGTGCCCAGCCGGCAGCTGGCGGGCCTCCCGCGCGAGCTCATCGCCGCGTTCAAAACTCAGTTGCATACGCCGCCCCTTTACCCACCGTCACGGGCTTGCGGGCGCCGGCACCGGCAGCCCTGTTAGCCCGTAAATCTATTGAATGAGTTAGGTCCTCGCCAGCCAGCTTGAGCCGTTCCGCTAGGCGCCGGTGTCGTCGTCGCGCTCGAGCTCCTCTTCCGCCTCTGCGCGCAGCTGCTCGACTTCCTTGCGCCGGGCGATATGCTGCTGGTAGGCGTCCGCCTTGCGCGGAATGGTCTCTTCGCCAAACATGATCTGCTTGATCATGCGTACACCGAAATCCAGCAGGGCGACATCGTCTTCGTACAACGCCTTACGGGTCGCGGCATCGATGTCGAAGGTGGCGGCAAATCCTTCGCTCTTGACGAATTCGCGAAACCGGTCGAGATCGTAACTGGCCATGAAGAAAAACTGCAGGCTAGCCTGGGAAGGCTTGCCGATGGCCGGACCGGCGGATTTCATTTTCAGTACCAGCTGGCGCCAGCCACGCCCCTTCTCATCGTACTCCTCCAGTCCCTGCTCCTTGCGGTAATCGCGGAT
>CP070738.1:2248248-2255348 GCA_020347685.1 Gammaproteobacteria bacterium
AGCGGATATCCATATCAGGGCGCACCGCGACCACCGGCTTGGACATGATCTCGTAGACATTCACCCGCTTCGGCGAGCGGTCCTTGGCCAGCACCTGCTTGGCGATATCCGATATCAGCACCACGCCGTACTCATCGTCCTCGTCGCGCTTGTCCACGATCAGCGTCTTGGTCTCCACATGACGCATGGCGCGCAGGGCATCCTCCACTGTAAGCTTGCCATCAATCATGTCGTAATCGGGCTTCATGACGTCGCGCACCCGTATCAGCTTCTTCTTGTCGGTCATATTTCTTCCTCCACACGCTCGACCAGCTTCTTGACCTGGTGCGCCACGCCCACTGCGTCCTCCACATCGACCTGGAAGGCGATGCCCGTGCCCGGCGTTTCGTCCAGCTCGCCCATCTCGCACACCGTCTCCAGGATCTGCCGGCTCAGGTGTTCCTCCACCAGGAACATGAGCACATCGCGCTGGGTCTCCAGCGACAGCCCGAGAAAGGTTTTGGTTTTCTCCATGCCCTCGCCGCGCGCGTTGCTGATCACGGTGGCACCGGTCGCGCCGGCTTGGCGCGCCGCGTCCATAACCTTGGCGGTCTTGCTGTCTTCTACAAAGGCGATAATCAGCTTGAAATGCATGGTCTTGCTCTCGCTTCAGGTTAGTGCTCGGCGCTGGTGCGCTGGCGGCGGGCCCGGTACTCGGAAAGCTGGGCGTAGCCCATCACGCTCATGATCGGGAACAGGCAGGCGAAGGCGATAAGCCCGAACCCGTCGATCAACACATTACGCCCCGGTACCGTTTCTGCCAAGCCGAGACCCAGTGCGGCAATCAGCGGCACTGTGACGGTCGAAGTGGTCACGCCGCCGGAGTCATAGGCCAGCGGGATAATGAGCCGTGGCGCGAAAGCGGTCTGAACGACCACCACGATGTAGGCGGCGATAATGAAATAGTGCAGCGGCAAGCCCGTCACAATGCGGTAGGTGCCGAGCGAGACGCCCACGGCGACGCCGATGGCCACCGCGATGCGCAGGCCCCACATGCCGATAGCGCCACCGGACACCTTCTGGGCCTTGAGCGCAACCGCGAGCAGCGACGGCTCCGCGATGGTGGTGGCGAATCCGGTGGCGGCCGCGAAGGCGTACACCCAGTAGTAGTCTGACCAGTGAAAGGCACCGGCCGCCTGCTGCAACCCGGCGTAGATGAAGGCCGGGTCGGTCAGCTGCGCAGCCATCAGCCGCCCGAGAGGAAACAGCGCCTGCTCCAGGCCGAGGAGAAACAGCGCCAGGCCGACCACGACATAGGCGACGCCTACCAGCACCCGCCTCAGGTTGGCCACCGGGCGGCGAATCACCAGCACCTGGAACCCTCCCACGATCGCCACAATGGGCAGTACGTCGCGCAGAGTTCCCAGCAGCGTCTGCCATACCTCGTTCCAGGGCATCAGTGCGCCACCATTCCGAAAACCATCACGAAGATCATCGGTGTCAGCGAGGCGAAGGCGATCAGACCGAAGCCGTCCGTCATGGGATTGCGGCCGCGAATCGATGAGGCCAGGCCGACGCCCAGGGCGGTCACCAGCGGCACCGTGATGGTCGAGGTCGTGACGCCGCCGGAGTCGTATGCGATGCCGATGATCTCGCGCGGCGCGAATGCGGTCATGATCACCACCAGCAGGTAACCGGTGATAATCATCCAGTGAATCGGCCAGCCCTTGAGGATGCGCAGCACGCCGAGCACGATTGCGCAGCCCACAGAGAGCGCAACCGTGAGGCGCAGCCCGTGGGCGTAGCCCCTCTGCGCCTCCTCACCCACGCCGATCACCCCGGCCTGCGCCGCCATCGCCGCCGCCTCATCAGCGACCGCAATCAGGGCCGGCTCGGCCACGGTGGTGCCGAAACCCAGGGCGAAGGCAAACACGATTAGCCAGAACAGGCTGCCCTTGCGCGCCAGTGCGTGCGCGAGCGATTCCCCGATGGGGAACAGGCCAATCTCCAGACCGTTGATGAAAAAGGTCAGGCCCAGCACCACCATCAGCAGGCCACCGAGCAGCTGCGCCACGTTGGGCAGCGGCTGCTGGAGCACCGCCAGCTGGAAGAACACCACGACCACCACCACCGGCAGCAGATCCCGCATGCTGCCGAGCAGCGCCTTGGCCAGTGCCCTGAGTGACTGATGCATGCCCGCGGGACCGCCTCAGCCGGGCTGCGCTACGCGCACCACCAGCTGCACCACGCCCCATACCGTCAACACGAACAGGATCGTGGCGATGAGCCCGACCGCGATATAGGTGGATGCCTTGCCGTGACCGAAATCCTCTTTGTGCTTCTTGCTGCTCTGCACCCCGAACATGGACGCGAACACGCTGCCAAACACGCTGAGCAGGGACTGACGACGCCCTGGGGGCGTTTTCTCCGCTTGCGACATGCGAACCCCTTTTTGATATCAGAGCTGAATCAATGCACTGGCCCATGCTCTGACGAATCCAAATCAATTGCTGCGTTTAAGTTTGAACTAATAATGCCGTTAGCTACAAGCAGCGTGCAGGGAAAAATCAAACTTACTATTTTTCAGTACGTTAGAGGAATAATACATCCTCGGTCATGCGCTCGGCAAGGACCTGCCGCAGGGAGGCCGTTGTGCAGTGACAGATCGGGGACAAGGGGCAACGAATGCCGACGGTACTACTGCTGGACCGGGAGTCATCCCGGAGACAACGTCTGGTCGAACTCATCAAACGCCTCGACCCCAGCATCCACATCGAAGCCTTCATTAAACCGGAACCGGCGCTGTCGTGGCTTGCCTGGCAGGTTGCCGACCTGGTGGTTGCCGACAGCCTGTTCCCCAGTATGGATGCCGCGGACCTGATCCAGCGCATCAGAGCCGTACCGAGCTGCTCCGACCTGCCGCTGCTGATGATGGCGCCGTGGGGCAACAAGGAGCGCCGCCGCCAGGTGCTCGACGCGGGCGCCACCGACCTGCTCGCCACGCCGGTCGACGATCTCGAATTTCGCGCCCGCTGCAACAACCTGCTCACCCAGCGCCGCCAGCAGCGCATCATCCACGAGCGCGCCTGCTGGCTGGAACAACGGGTCTCCGAAGCGACCAGCGAAATCCGCCGCCGCGAACACGAAACCCTGCTACGGCTGGCGAAGGCCGGCGAATACCGCGACGAGGAAACCGGTAACCACGTTATTCGCATGGCCAAGTATGCACGCCTGATCGCCGAACAGATGGGCCTCTCGAAAAGCGACTGTGACACCATCGAACTCGCGGCGCCGATGCACGACATCGGCAAAATCGGCATCCCCGATGACATCCTGCGCAAACCCGGCCGCCTTTCGCATTGTGAATTCGAAATCATGAAAAAACATACCCAGATCGGGTATGAGATCCTCAAGGACAGTCCGTCCGAGTTCCTGCAGATGGGTGCCGTCATCGCGCTCAGCCACCACGAACGCTTCAACGGCACCGGTTACCCGCACCGCCTCGGCGGCCAGGACATTCCGCTCGCCGCCCGTATCGTCAGTATCGCCGATGCCTACGACGCCCTGACTTCGGCGCGTCCCTACAAGCCCAAGTGGCCGCTGGAAAAAACCATCGAGTTTCTCAACAGCCAGCGCGGTCGCATCTTCGACCCCGCGTGCCTCGAAGCGTTTCTGTCACAGCTCGACCGGGTCACCCGGATCCAGCAGATCCTGGGTGACCAGCCGCACAAGCTCAGCAACGAAAGCTAGCTTTACGTTTGCTTTGCCGCGTCGCGCACGTAGCATGTGCCACCAGCACAGGCAACACACAGGTGCGCAGTTTTGAGCCCACCCATCCGCTACGCCAGACTGTTCCCGGCAGCTTTGCTTGCTGTGCTGCTGTGCGGAGCCAACACCCTCGCTCGCGCTGCGGAAACGCCCGAGCTCATCCTGCCCCGACACCGCCTGCACCCCGGCGAGCTGGCCATCGTTGTCAATGACGCCGATCCGCTCAGTGTGCAGATCGGCGACTATTATCAACGCGCCCGCGCCATCCCCGCCCGCAACCTGCTGCACGTGCGCTTCAAGCCGGGGCGGTCACGGATGTCGCAGTCGGAATTCCGCGAGCTCTATGCAACCCTGCAACGCGAAACACCCGAGGGCATTCAGGCCTATGCGATTACCTGGGCCGCGCCCTATCGCGTCGGATGCATGTCGATCACGGCGGCGATCAGCTTCGGCTTCGACAAGGCTTATTGCTCGCCCCGACGCTGCGCCAGCACCCGTCCCAACCCCTACTTCGCCAGGGCCAGTACCGCGCCGTGGGACGACTACGGGGTGCGCCCCAGCATGGCGCTTGCCGCCACCGGTTTCGACCAGGCAAAGGCATTGATAGATCGCGGCATTCAATCCGACGCGACGCAGCCCGCCGGCACCGCCTACCTGGTGAGCACCGCTGACAAGGCCCGCAACGTGCGGGCCGTTTATTACCCCGGCATTGCGCAGCGCATGGTGAGCTGGATCGACACCGAGATCGTAACGGGCGATGGCCTCAGAGACGCGACCGACGTGCTGTTCTACTTCACCGGGAAAGTGCATGTGCCGCACCTCGATACACTGCAGTTTGTACCGGGCGCGATCGCAGACCACCTCACCTCTGCCGGCGGGCGCCTGACCGACAGCCGGCAGATGAGCGCCCTGCGCTGGCTGGAAGCGGGCGCCACCGGCAGCTACGGCACCGTGGTGGAACCCTGCAACGTGCCGGGTAAATTCCCCCATCCCGGGCTGCTGATGGAAGCCTACGGCGCCGGTCGCACCCTGCTGGAAGCGTACTGGCAGAGCGTGCAGCAGCCCGGCGAAGGCATTTTTATCGGCGACCCCCTGGCGGCACCCTACGACGGCTACCGGCTGGAACGCGAGGGAGACCGGCTGCTGCTGACCACCCGCGTGCTGCACCCGGGAACATACCGGCTGTCCCACGCGACCGACCCGGTAGGACCGTTTCGCACCGTGCCTGCGGTGCTGGAGGTGGACTACCACCAGCAGCGCTTCGTACTGCCGGATATCGAAGGAGCCAATTATCTCAGGCTGGAGCGCCGTTAGCCCGCGCCCGCCCGCCGCGCGACCCCAGCAGCCTGTGCATCTGTGCGTCGTGCAGTCGGGACAACAACACCAGGCCTGCGACGGTGCCGATCAGGGCGTACAGCATGTCGGACTGGGTATCCCAGGTGTAGCCCTGAATGCCCAGGAAGGCCTCTGCGGAATCGCCCGTGGCCAGCGCCGCCCACCACTCCACCAGCTCGTAGAAGGCGCTGAGTGCCAGGCAGAAACACACGATAAAGAAATTCCGCCACGCGGCCCCGTTGACAACTGCCAGGCGCACCAGGAGTTCGCGCGCCACCATGGCCGGCACCAGGCCCTGCGCCAGGTGCCCCAGCTTGTCGAAGTTATTGCGCTGCCAGCCCATGGGCTCTCTGAGCCAGTCGAACAGCGGCACTTCCGCGTAGGTATAATGACCGCCGACCATCAGGATGATGGCGTGAAACAAAATCAGGACATAGACCAGCGGCGTGAGCGGAAACTGGCGGCGGGTCGCCACCAGCACGGGCAACGCCACCAGCGCCGGTGTCACCTCCAGAATCCAGGTGAAATAGTCCTTGGGTTCAATGGCCGACCAGACCAGGACAGCAACAAAGGTCAGCAACCAGATCCAGACCGACGTGGACGGCAAAGGCGGCACGTTTTCGGGACTCCCGAAGGCAAAAATATACTTATGTATTAATAATGCTTTCTTTGCTTGAAATAAAGGGATTTTTCGCTGCAAGCGAAACCATACCCTCGGGCTGCTTCCTGGATTAAACTAAGGGTTGTTAACTCCGACGCAATGCGTGCAACAACATCGAGAAGATCGCGCCGGACACTGTTAAGTTCGGTACAGGCAAGCGCGCATCGCGCAACAGTCAGCCATTCGAGGGAACAGGAAAATGACCAACGCAGCCTCCAAAGCCAACCCGGAGCTACTCTCTGACGGACGTCTCGCAGATCTGGACAGCTGGAACGAAGACGTCGCAAACCAACTGGCCGCCAAAGACGGCATCAAACTGGGCGAAGACCACTGGCAGGTCATCAACGCCATGCGCGACTACTACCGCGAATTCAACGTCTCGCCGGTCAAGAAGCTGCTCAAACGCAGCCTCAAGGAACACAGCAAGTCCGACCGCTTCGATGACAAACTGCTCGACAGCCTGTTTCCGCACGGTGTGTTGACCCAGGGTTCCAAGATCGCCGGCGTTCCGCTGCCCTACCTGGACGTGGAACTGGAGCGCTCTACCCTGAAGGCCAAACCGGCCCGGGCCGAAGCCACGCACTTCACCGAAAGCTTCGAATTCGAGGGCAAACAGTACCCCGTCACCCACCTCGGCAACCTGCTTGACCTGCACCTGTGGAACGATAAGGTGGCTGAATTCATGGCCAGCAAGGAAGGCATTACCTTGACCGACGAGCATTGGGAAATCCTCAATTTCCTGCGCAAGTTCTATTTCGAGTACGGCATTGCGCCGATGGTCAAAATCCTGCAGAAGCACCTGGCGCACGAGATCGGACCCGAACAGGCGTCGAAGGAACACCTCTACGCCCTGTTCCCGGGCGGTCCGTCGCGCCAGGGATCGCGTATTGCCGGTCTGCCGGAACCGCAAGGCTGTATCGACCCCTAGCGCTCAGCGAAATCAGCCCCGAACCAGAACCCGGGGTCTTTGGCGAGAAACTCCTGCGCCGGCATGTAGTGCGTGCCGTCGCAGGAGAAATTCAGACATACCAGCCCGTTGATCAGGTTCACCGAGGCGGCACGCAGATACACCGTGGGGTCAGCGAGGCGCAGATTCACCAGGCTGTCCAGGACCTGCCGCAACTGCGGCGCATCGATCAGGGCATCGTCGGGGTAACGCTCTCCCGGGTACGCGAGACACACCGAAGGGTCGATGATTTCCTCCAGCACGTGCACCCGGTAACGGCGCGGATCGCTGTTCAGCCACAGCGTGGCGCGCGAGCTGCTGTAGTGGAGTTTGGCGTGGAAAATGCCGCGTTCCACCATCAGCTCGTGGACAATATCGTGGACCTGGTTGAGACACACGTCCATGGCCGAG
>CP070738.1:2255448-2273298 GCA_020347685.1 Gammaproteobacteria bacterium
GACCCGGCTGACAATGATGGCAAGCGCGCGCTGCAAATCGGGCGCGCTATTTACTTCCTGGATGGTTCTGCGCAGCGTATCCAGCAAAGCGGGGCTTCCGGTTTAATTGAAGAAGGGGGCCAGGCGGGGCAAACCCGGGACTAAGGTGCGGCCGTATCCGGCGTCTCGCCGTCTGCAAATATCAGCGGCGCCAGTTCATTGAGCGCCTTTTTGTACACCGTGCGTTTGAACGCCACAACTTCGCGCACCGGTTGCCAGTAATCGACCCAGCGCCAGTTGTCGAACTCGGGTTTTTCGCACCGGTCAAGGCGTACGTAGCGCTCCTCTCCGATCAGCCGGAGCATGTACCAGCGTTGCTTCTGCCCGATGCAAACCGGTTTCTGGTGCCTGCGGACAAAGCGTTCCGGCAGCCGGTAGCGCAACCAGCCGCGCGTCACACCCAGCACGCTGACGTGTTGCGGCTCGAGCCCGATCTCTTCGGCCAGTTCGCGGTACATGGCCTGTTCCGGCGTCTCGCGGCGGCGAATCCCCCCTTGCGGGAACTGCCAGGCATCCTGGCGAATCCGGCGTGCCCATAAAAGCTTGCCGTCCCGGTTCGTCAGGATAATGCCGACATTTGGCCTATAACCATCTGAATCAATCACTTGCAAGCTCTATTGGCACAGGTATATGAATATCTCCATTTTACACACGGCGGGAAAAGGCGCAAATCAGCGAATGCTGATTTACCTTTACCGGCCGGACGTCTATCCTCCCCTGTCAGTGCCCCGCGGCGGACCGGGCCGAGCTGAATAACTGGCTATATCTCATGACGTTAGCGCTTTTTGACCTGGATAACACCCTGCTCGACGGTGACAGCGATTATTTGTGGGGCTGTTTCCTCATGGAACACGGGATCGTTGACCGGGAGGTTTACGAATCCGAAAATCAGCGATTTTATGACCAGTATCTCGAAGGTTCGCTCGATATTCTCGAGTTTTTGCGCTTTCAGCTAAAACCGCTGGCAACCCACCGGCGTGCCCAGCTGGAAAGCTGGCGCGAGCAGTACGTGGCCAGCAAGATCGATCCGATTATGTTGTCCAAGGCCAGAGACCTGCTGGAGCGACACCGCTCCCGGGGAGACGAGCTGATTATCATTACCGCAACCAACCGTTTCATTACCGAGCCGATTGCGCGGCGCTTTGGCGTCGCCCATCTCATCGCGACAGAACCCGAAATGGTCGCCGGCGAGTACACCGGAAACGTCGCCGGCACGCCCTGTTTCCAGGACGGGAAGGTGACACGCCTGCATGACTGGCTGCAACAACACCAGCAGTCCCTGGAGCACAGCTGGTTTTACAGTGATTCGCACAACGACTTGCCGTTGCTGGAACAGGTCGATCACCCGGTCGCCGTTGATCCCGACGACAGGCTGCGGGCGCACGCTACGCAGCGAAACTGGCCGGTCATCAGCTTGCGTTGACCGCCTTGTCACGCATACCCCCTGTCACGTTGCTGCTCGGCCTGGCCGGACTCGCCCTGCTGGCCACCTGGTTCAGCCTCGATACCGGCAGCGCCACCATTACGGTGGCAGAGGCCTTGCGCGATCCCGCCACGCCCGAGGCGCGAATCCTATGGCAGCTGCGCCTGCCTCGTACCCTCAGCGCTTTCGTTACCGGCGCATTGCTGGGGCTTGCCGGCGCGCTGATGCAGGTACTGTTGCGCAACCCGCTGGCCGATCCCTACGTGCTGGGCGTTTCCGGTGGGGCATCGGTCGGCGCCCTGCTGGCACTGCTGCTCGGGGCAGGCGCGTTCTGGGTGCCGTGCTGGGCCTTCTCGGGTGCGCTTTTTTCGACCCTGCTGGTGTTTTCACTCGCGCATGGCCGGGGCAGCTGGGATACCACCCGGCTCCTGCTTACCGGCGTGGTGCTGGCGTCCGGCTGGGGCGCACTGATCAGCCTGCTGCTGGCAGTCAGCCCTGCGGCCCAGATTCAGGGCATGCTGTTCTGGCTGATGGGCGATCTCAGCTATGCACAACTGCCGGCGGTCGGGGGCGCGGTGCTGGTGCTGCTGGCGGCAACCGCGTTGCGCTTCTCGTCGGCACTGAACCTGATGGGCGGCGGCGCCCTGCACGCGGCTGCGCTCGGAGTCCAGGTTACGCGGATGCGGATCTTGATCTATGTCTCGGCCTCGCTGGCCACCGCGGTGGCCGTAACCCAGGCCGGCAATATCGGCTTTATCGGGCTGCTGGCCCCGCACATGCTGCGGCTCGGGGGCGGCCGCGATTACCGCGTGCTGGTACCCGGGGTGACGCTGCTGGGCGGAACCCTGCTGCTGCTGGCGGATGCCCTGGCACGTTCTGTGATCGCCCCGCGTCAGCTGCCGGTCGGCGTTCTGACCGCACTGATCGGCATTCCGCTGTTTCTGTTTCTGCTCTACCGGTCACGGATTAGCCGTCATGGGTGACACCCGTAGTGCCGCGCCCGCCCTGCTCCGTTGTATCGAGGTCGATACCGATGTGGCCGATGTCTCGGTTACCCGTGGTCTGCAGCTGAATGTCCAGGCGGGCCAATGCTGGTGCATTCTCGGGCGCAATGGCAGCGGCAAGACCACCCTGTTGCACACCTTGGCCGGACTGCGCCGCCCGGCGGCCGGCCGGATCGAACTGGACGGCAAGCCGCTCGAAGAGCAGCAGCGGCGGCGCGTGGCACAGCGTGTGGGCGTGCTGTTCCAGAACCAGGATGACGCATTCCCGGCAACCGTACTCGAAACCGTGCTGCAGGGACGCCACCCGCACTTGCACAGTTGGCAATGGGAGAGCGCCGCCGACCATGCCCTGGCACGACAGGCGTTGTCCAAGGTAGGACTGACCGGTTTCGAAGGTCGCGATATTCAGACTCTGTCCGGCGGTGAGCGGCAACGGGTGGCGGTTGCCACCCTGCTGACCCAGCAACCGCGCTTGCTGCTGCTCGACGAGCCCACCAATCACCTTGACCTGCACCACCAGCTCAGCGTGCTCCGAACCCTGTTAGCGCTGTGCCGGGAACACCGCCGTGCGATCGTCATGGTACTGCACGACGTCAATCTCGCGGCCCGTTTTGCGGATCACGTGCTTCTGCTGCTGGGCGGCGGGGAGGTGCGCCTCGGGGAGAAACGCCAGATCATGGAAACTGCAGTGCTGGAGGCGCTTTACGGCCACCCGCTGGTGCGTGTCGCGACACCTGCAGGGCCGGCCTGGCTGCCAGGATAATCGACTGTTGCAGAACGGCTGACGTCGGCATTTCTTACGCTTGTTTTTCCCCACCAGATTTCGCTGGTCTCATTTATTTATTGTTTTTATGGATTATTTTGTGGGCGACCCGGAACGGCGCGCCCCAAAAACGTCGAAATAATTTACGATCTCGACTCCCTGACCGACGCTTGCGTCACTAACTGGTTGAGTTTAAAGCGGTCTATTTTCCGGGCACACGATTTGCTGGGATACTCAACTGAAGCCCCCCGGGAATCGGACATGAACCAGAATTCAGAAATCACCACGATCACCGCGGATGGAACCCTTGATAGCGAGCGCAGGAACGGCCACGACCGCCGACGCCACAGTTGGCGCACCCTGACATACTGTGGCCTGCACGGGCGCGGGCGCCGACGGCACGTGCGCCGCCAGGGCCACAACTACTACCTCGACTGGTACGACCCGGCACTGGTGTTCACCGGGCTGGCGGTGCTTTTCATGAGCTCAATGGATGCGCTGTTCACCCTGACCCTGCTGAGCAAGGGGGCGTACGAAGCCAACTACTTCATGGCGCAGCTGCTGGAAATGAGTATCGAGGCGTTTGTGTGGGGCAAGGTCGCCATTACTGCCGCGAGCGTGATGTTCCTGCTGATGCACGCCAATTTCCACATTCTGGGCATCACCAGCGGAAGACGCATGCTGCAATTCATGGTGCCCGTTTATGGTCTGTTGATTGTCTATGAACTGGTGTTACTGGGAGCAATAGCATGACGCACAAATTCAGCTGGCAAACAGTCGCTGCCACCAACGACGCCGGTTCCCCGGCAGCGGCATCGGCGCTTGCAAATCGACTGGCGGCAGCTTGGAAAGAATCCAGCCGGGCAAAGGCGGGTTATCACTGTAGCCGCACGAAACACCCAGGTTATTGGGGTCAAAGATTTTTACGAAGCTAGGCGCATCGGTATCGTCGACATAGACAATACCGCAGTAGTCCTCAGCGTGTTCCCTGCGCAGGAGTTCGTCGATCTGTTCGATGAAGCGCAGCAAATCCTCCGGCGCCACGCACTGCGCGGGCGGCGCTTCACCCACCGCATAAAGGTACCAGCCGCCTTGCACGTCCGCGCGGATACGCTCCCATAAGGCATCCAGCTGGGGCCAGCGCAGGATACCGCTGAAACTGCCCTTGAATGCGCTGCGAAAATCGATCTGCTCGTTATTCACATGGTTACCTCTTGCAGGCTGCGGCCAGCGTTCGGGTCGTGCGGCTGCCGCAACAAGCGGCGCTCGCAGGCCTCTGTCAACCGGCATTCTAACCGCCTTGCAGTCCCACCGTGCCAGCCGCTGTTGACGGCATGTGCAGCATACAACTTACGCCGGCGGTGCAGGATTGCGCAGTTTCGCTCCACAAAGCCGGGACCTGACGATCCGGGGCAAGCGGGTTTTGCCGCCGCTGCCGCACCCGAGAGAGCCTGCAGAAGCGCTGGTGCAACTCTAATAACTTCTTTTTCACTCAACAATTTATGCATGCTTCGACTTGACAGGAGGGGTACAGTGATCCTACAGTTCGGCTCGATTCCAGCAACGCGACGACAGCGCGGCCGGGACACCCGTTCGACATCTATTCCGCTGGTATGATTACTGGATCGCTCTGCGCTCGCTTGCGCGCAGCAGATCAAGCTGCTCCCCGCATCGGCCGTCGGCCGGTCGCTTCAGCTGATGAATCCGCTTCGATACCGGTTAGCTGACAGCCAGGCGTTTACAGCGATGGGTCACAGACTAAGCAAAATTTATACACGCACCGGAGATCAGGGGCAAACCGGTCTCGGCGACGGTTCGCGCATCGGCAAGGATGCCCCGCGCATCGAAGCCTTTGGCACTGTTGACGAACTCAACAGTGCGCTGGGCGTCGTGTTGAGCAAACCGGTACCGGATCCAGCACGTGTCGTTCTCACCGAGATCCAGCACCGCCTGTTCGACCTGGGCGGCGAACTGTCGATCCCCGGGTACAGCCTGCTCGGTCCGGCTCACGTGGAATACCTGGAGCAACGGCTGGACGAGATGAATGCCGAACTCCCCATGCTCGAGGAATTCATCCTGCCAGGCGGCTGCGAGGCCGCGGCGCTCTGCCATCTGGCCCGCACGCTGTGCCGGCGCGCCGAAAGGCGCCTTATTACCCTGGCCGGCCAGGAAGAAATCAGCCCGGTGTGTATACAGTATCTGAACCGGCTCTCCGATCTGCTGTTCGTGATGGCCAGAACCCTGAACCGGGCCGAGCAACAGCCGGACGTACTTTGGCGACGCGACTAATCGGGCCGCGCGCGCTCGATGTGTTCGCACAGTTCCTCTGCGGCCACCAGCGCCCTGGGCGTGTGACGTTCCATCATCTCGGCAGGCACGGTATAGAGATGATTGCCGGCCACAGCGCGAAGCTGCGGCCAGGCCCGCCAGACCTGCTGCCATTCGCTGCCCTTGCCGGCATAGCGACCTGCTATGATCACCTCGGGGTCGGCGGCCAGCACCGCTTCCACGCTTACCGCCGGTGCAAGTTGCGGCAGATCCGCAAACACATTCGCGGCACCGCACAGACGTAGCCAGGCGCTGATCATGTGCGCGCCGCTGATGGTCATCAGCGGTCTCTCCCAGATCTGGTAAAACACACTCACCGGTTCCCGGCCCGCAAAACGCTCTGCCAGTCGTGCCACGCCGTCGCGATACGCCTGCGCCGCTTCGCTGCCCTGACCAGCCGTTCCTGCCAGCGTTCCGAGCCGCTCCAATGTCGTCGCGATGGTGTCTATCTGGCCAGGCTCGGAATAAAACAGCACCAGACCAAAACGCTCGAGTTGTGCCAGCTGCCCTGCCGAGTTGCCGCTCTGCCAGGCCACCACCAGATCAGGCCGCAAGGCGATAATGGCCTCCAGGTCCAGCCCGGCACCACCGCCCACGCTAGGCAGCCGCTGGGCCTCGGGCGGGTAGCTGCTGTGCTCGGAGACCCCGACAACCCGCGCACCGGCACCCGCCGCAAACAGCAATTCAGTAAGATGCGGCGCGAGACTGACAATACGCTGCGCGGGTGCGGCAAGGCGCACCTCGCGACCGGCATCATCAACCACCACCAGAGGCTGGCCGGCAAGCGCAAGCCCGCCGGCCAGGAGCACCGTCAACAACCACACCGTGTTTCGCATCAGCGCATTCTACGCGCAGGCCGGGGCGCGGACACCGCCCGGTCGGCTGCCGGCCGCGCACGCAGGACCCTACTGCCGCTCCAGGATGCGTCTGCGTATCCCGGCTTCCTGCTGCGCAGAGATAATGCCTTCGTCGAGGAGTTCCTGCAGGACTTTCAGTTGCCGCAGGCGGCGCTCTGAAACCCGCTCCACAACCTCGGACGGCCGCGCGCCGTCAGCTGCAGCGGACCCGGCAGGTATCGGCGTCGAACATTCAAGGCGTACATGCAGGCCGTCGTGGATGTCATCGAGCGTCACGCGCCGCACCACATCGGCACAACCGGGTTTGCGAATAACCACCTTGCCATACAGGTCGGCGCGCTGCTGGGGATAACGGTTGGGATACAGGTCCCGCCGCGCAACACTCAGCGGTGTAACACCGCGGTGACCGGTAACCGTCTCCACACTTGCGGCGGGCGGCTGCGAATCGATAACCAGGTAGCCGGATTCAGGCTCCGCGCCGGCGATACCGGCCGCAACAGCGCAGACCAGAGCAACACAACCGACGGCAACGCCGCCGCTGCCCGGCCCATCAGCCGCGCGCGTCGCTGTAGCAGTTCGACGCATAACGGCGTGTCGGGCCGGGAAGCGGCCTAGAAGGCCGCGTCAAAGCCCAGCAGTATGTAGTACTCCTTATCCAGGTGGCCCGTGTAATAGGTCCCCGACTGATCGTCCTCGCCGAGAAAATCGATGTTGGCCTCGGCAACCGCTTTGACATTGCGCATGAAATAATAGGAGGCGGTCAGGGACAGGCTGTTGATATCGATGCCCTCGTAGATAGTGTCCGTGTTGTCCAGGTCATCGGCATCGGCCAGATTGTAGAGCGCCGAGAGCACCCAGCGCTCATTGAGAATGTGGTCGACCCCGACAAAACCGCCCCACCAGTTGTAGTCCTTGCCGTCGTCCAGGAAGTCTTGCCACGAATTCCACAGGTACTGGGCGTACCAGTAGGTCTTGCCGTTGACGTCACCGGAGACATCGACACCGGCAATCCACTTGTCCGTATCCCGGTCGCCAGATTCGGTGCCCGCGGGCCCGGTGGCATTCTTCTGTTCCCCGGAGAGACCGAACAGGCCAACGTTTACCGGGCCCAGATCAGTACCGATACGCCCGAAAACGGATTTGTCACTGTTGTTATCGAACATCTTGTCGGGGCGCCGGTAGCCGGGGCTGTTGATGTCGAAGTTCTGCTCGATTCCGTTGCCGTTGACCAGTCCCAGGCCAAGATCGAAACGCCCCACAGAGCGGTCGAACAGCACACCGCGATCGTAAGTGATGCCGGCCATGCGGTAGACCATATAGTCCTGAAACGGCAGCCGCGTTTCGCGCGCGAACATCAGGTCGGAGATCTGAAACTGGCCGAGCTGCATGCCGATGCCGCTGCCGAACAAATCATCGTGCCGGAACCAGGCGTCCTCGATAACCGTCTCGCCGTTGCCGCCCTTCTCCGCGAAAATGCCGTAAAAGTAATAGGTGATGTGGTCGCTGAGCGGCGCGCTGGACAGCAGCTTGACCAGATAGGGGGACTGAAAATCACTGCTTGAGTCCAGCGTCTCCCCGCTGATCGGGTCTATGGATTTGCCGGTTCTGGCCTGGGCGTAGGCCTGGGCACGTACGGCCAGCGGCGGGTAGGGCGGCAGGGCGAGCTGTTCGTCGCCGGTATCCAGCGTGGTGTCACGCCAGTTCGGCAGTCGCATGTTGTTGTCGCGGAAATACTCCCCGAACTGATTCAGGCGCGGGAATGCAGCATGACAGGCCGCGCAGCTCATGCTGTACTTGCGGGCGAATTCCGGCATGGCCTGGCCGACTGTCGGCCACAGTGCCGGCAGCAACAGGAGCACGCCAATCAGAACGATGCAACGAGGTCTATCAGGGCTTGCAGCCATGGCACTTTCCTCCCTTGCCCGGCAGGTAAAAACTACGCGGAGCGCGACTCGCGCCTAGTCTGAGTATAGCGACTCGTCCCACAGGCGTGCCGCACCCCGCACCCCGCTGGAATCACCGAACCTCGGTTTCAGCAGACGGGTATCCACCCGGTCGGAAAAAACGTAGCGACCCCACCGCCGCGGCACCTCCCGGTACAGGCGTTCGATGTTGCCCACCCCGCCGCCGAGCACAATACATTCGGGATCGAGGATGTTGATGATCGTCGCCAGGGCGCGCGCCATGCGGTCGCTGTACTGGTCCAGCACCTCGACTGCGGCCGGCTCGGCGTCGCGGTCCCGCTGCGCGATACGGACAGCCGCCATATCGATACCCGTCATCCGCCGGTACTCGCGCTCCAGCGCCGGACCCGACAGCCAGGTTTCGATACAGCCCTGCCTGCCGCAATAGCAGGCCGCACCGGGGCGCTCCTCATCGCGTGGCCAGGGCAAGGGATTATGTCCCCACTCGCCGGCAATCGCGTTTGGCCCACCCAGCAGTTTGCCGCCTATCACGATACCGCCGCCAGTCCCGGTGCCGACAATAACGCCGAATACACTGGCCGCCCCGGCTGCAGCGCCGTCGCTGGCTTCCGAGAGCACAAAGCAGTCCGCATCGTTGGCGATACGCACCGGACGCCGCAGTGCAGTCTGCAGGTCATCGCGCAGCGGTCTGCCGTTCAGACACACGGAGTTGGCGTTCTTGATGACACCGTTTGCGGGCGAGACGGCACCAGGTGTACCGACACCGATAGTCCCCTGGCCACCCACCTGTTGCTCAACATCGGTGACCAGCGCTGCAACCGCCGCAACGGTCGCGACATAGTCACCCTGCGGGGTAGCAACGCGCGTGCGCAACAGCTCTGCGCCGCGCTCGTCCATCGCCAGCACCTCTATCTTGCTGCCGCCGAGATCAACGCCGATGCGCAGCCGCTTCACGAACAGGGAAATCTGCCGGGTTCAGCTCGCCCAGCCAGCCAGCGTAAGCAGCGCAATCACCACCAGCCATATCGCCAGCGTGCGCCACACCAGCCGCATCGCGGCACGAACGCGCTGTACCCCATCCTGGCCGGCGGTTCCGCTGTCCGACCCCAGAGCACCGGCCCCGGTCACCGCCAACACCTCAAGCGTACCTTCGCTACCCTGTGGCTGACTGTGGTGGGCGTTGCGCCACCCTTCGACAGCCGCATCGAAATGACCGCTGAGCGCGTAGCCAAAGGCCGCCAGCCGCCCCGGCAGCCACACCAGAGCCGAGTTCAGCCAGGCTATGCTGTCGCCGAACTCGCCCGGCTCGCGACGCTGCTGATACAGCACTGCAACGCTGCGATACAGGACGGCGCCGAGCGGCCCTAGCAGCGCGAACCAGAACAACACTGCAAACAGCCGGTCGTTGGCTTCGACCAGGACCGCCGTGCTCACCTGCTGCGCGCACTGGGCAGGGTCATCGGGAACTGCGTCGCCGTGCAGCAGAAGAGCGGCCGCCCGCTGGTGCAATGCGGTGTCACCCGATTCGTGGGCCTGGCAGTAGGTATCGACATCGGCACCAAGATCACGCGGCCCCAGGCAGTACACCAGCACGGCGACATAAAACAGCAGGCCGATGAGCCCGAACAGCCAGTCGCTGGTCCAGTTCTGGACCACTACAACGCTGGCCCACAGCGGCAGCAACAGCAATAGCAGGCCACCGATATGGTCCCACGCCGGCCCACTGAGACGCTCTCGCACCCAGTCGACATAGGCCAGAAACGGCTCGTAGCGGCGGTACTCGTGCAGATGCGGCAACAGACGGTCTGCCGCAATCCCCAACAGTGCTGATATGAGCGTCATGGCCTTGTGTCAAAAAGAAAAACCGTTGGCACGCTAACGCGTGTGCAAGCAGGCTGTCAAGCCAGAAGGGTGTGCAGCCGGTCCCAGTCGAATGCCGGACCGGGATCGGTCTTGCGGCCCGGCGCAATGTCGCTGTGCCCGACAATGTTGCGCGCGCCGATGGCCGGAAAGCGTTCGCGCAATACCCGGATCAAGGCCGCCAGCTGCCGATACTGTACCGCCTCGTAGGGCTCCTCGTCCTGTCCTTCCAGCTCGATACCCACTGCGAAGTCATTACACGCCTGCTGTGTGCCGTAGCAGGACTGACCCGCATGCCACGCACGGCGATTGAAGGGCACGTACTGGACCAGCTCCCCGCTGCGGCGGATCAGCACGTGCGAGGAAACACGCAAAGCGCAAATTTCGGCGAAGTAGGGATGCGCTTCGGGGTCGAGCCGGTTGGTGAACAGGTCGTCGATCCAGTGCCCCCCGTACTCACCCGGCGGCAGACTGATACCGTGCACCACAATGAGAGATACGACACACCCGTCCGGACGGTCGTCGCAATTCGGCGACAGAACACGGCGCGCATTCAGCAGCCAGGCACCATCGTCGGACAGCTTCATCGAATTTTCCTGCTCAGGACCCGAAGCAATTATGGAGTGACACCCTCTTCCGTTACAATGCGGCCACTAACCGGTCGCGTTACAGTATCACAAGGAGCCTGCGTGAAATCGATACCCATTGTTCTCGCCCTCGTTCTGGGCCTGGTCAGCACCGCGATGGCAGAAACCCGCTATGTCAGCGATCGCCTGGAAATCCAGATGCGTACCGGCAAAGGCACCCAGTTCCGCATCCTGCGCATGCTGCCGAGCGGCACCGCGCTGGAGATACTGGAGGTGGATCAGGAAAACGGGTACTCGCGGGTGCGCACGCCCAGCGGTGTCGAAGGCTGGGTGCTGAGCCGTTTCCTGATGCAGGGTCGGGCGGCACGCGATCAGCTCGCCGACGCGGAGAAAAAACTGGCTCGACTGGAACTGGAAAATCGCAAGCTGAGCGCATCACTGGAAGACCTGCAGAAAACCAAGGGCAGTATCGACACCGAGCGCGAACAACTGGTAAAGGAAAACCGTAAACTCAGCCAGGAACTGGAGGAAATCCGCCGCGCCGCTTCCAGCGCCCTGGCCATCGATGCCGAGAACAAGGAACTCAAGAGCCGCATCGTGGCCTACGAGCGCCAGGCGCAAAGCCTGCAGCAGGAAAACGAAGGCCTGAAAGACCGTACCGCGCGCGACTGGTTCATGGTCGGTGCCGGCGTGGTGATCCTCGGCATGATCATCGGCCTGATCATCCCGCGCATCCGCTGGCGCAAGAAATCCAGCTGGGACAGCTTGTAGGGGTTAGCCACGGAAAACACGGAAAGCACGGACTTAAAACATTCGTTTCCGTGCTCTCCGCGAGGTCCGCGGCCACTTTGCAGGACGGGTGTCCCCGCCGTATCTTCCATGTGCCGGGGCGGGGATTGAGGCGAAACAGACGCGCAGCGATTCCACTGCGCCATCTTAGGCCGACACGGACCCGCAATAGATCTGTCCGTGTTTTCCGTGGCTAAATTCCCACTCGCCTATTCGTCGGTCACGCAACCTTGCGAGGCGTCCTTCACGTTCTTGATGTACTTGTAGAGCGTGCCGCGGGTGGCCTTGTAGGGCGGCATCTGCCACGCGGCCCGGCGTCGCGCGAACTCCTCGTCACTGACGTCCACATCCAGGCGTTTGGTTTGCGCATCGATGGTGATGACGTCGCCGTCGCGGATCAAACCGATCGGACCACCCTCCTGCGCTTCGGGCACCACATGGCCGATGATGAAGCCGTGCGACCCCCCCGAGAAGCGGCCATCGGTAATCAGTGCCACGTCCTGGCCCAGTCCGGCACCCATAATCGCCGAGGTCGGCGTCAGCATCTCGGGCATGCCCGGCCCGCCTTTGGGGCCCTCGTAGCGGATCACCACCACTTCGCCTTTACGGATTTCACCCTTCTCCAGACCCGCCAGCATGTCCTCTTCGCAATCGAACACCCGGGCAGGACCCGAAAAGTGCAGCCCTTCCTTGCCGGTGATCTTCGCCACCGAGCCACCCGGGGCCAGATTGCCCTTCAAAATCTGGATATGTGCGGTTTTCTTGATAGGCCGTTCAACAGGCATCAGCACATCCTGCCCTTGTTTGAGAGCGGGTAAATCCTTCAGATTTTCGGCCACCGTCTTGCCGGTCACGGTGAGGCAATCGCCGTTGATCAACCCCTGCTCCAGCAGATACTTCATTACCGCCGGCGTACCTCCTACGTCGTGCAGGTCTTCCATGACATACTTGCCGGACGGTTTGAGGTCCGCCAGGAACGGCACGCGGTCACTGACCGCCTGGAAATCGTCGATAGAGAGCGGTACTTCGACGGCCCGCGCCATGGCGATCAGGTGCAGTACAGCGTTGGTGGATCCACCCAGCGCCATCACCATGACCATGGCATTTTCGAACGCTTCGCGGGTCATGATGTCACGCGGTTTGATGTCCCGCTCGAGCAGGAGACGAATCGCCTGACCCGCCTGCAGGCACTCCTCGAGCTTGCCTGGATCCACGGCCGGGATGGAAGAACTGTAGGGCAAACTCATGCCCATGGCCTCTATGGCGGACGCCATGGTGTTGGCGGTGTACATGCCGCCGCAGGCGCCTGCGCCGGGGCAGGAATGGGACACAATCTGCTCGCGCTCGCGGTCGTCGATGCTGCCGGCGATGAACTGCCCGTAACTCTGGAATGCCGATACCACATCCAGGGTCTGGCCCTTCCAGCGCCCCGGCTTGATGGTGCCGCCATAGATCATCAGTGCGGGCCGGTTGAGGCGTCCCATGGCGATCATGACACCGGGCATGTTCTTGTCGCAGCCCGGAATGGAAATATTGGCGTCGTACCACTGGGCGCTCATGACGGTTTCGATAGAGTCCGCGATGATGTCGCGCGATTGCAGCGAATAACTCATGCCGTCGGTACCCATGGAAATACCGTCGCTCACGCCGATGGTGTTGAAGCGCAGTCCGACCAGGCCGGCAGCGTGCACACCTTCCTTGACCTTGGCGGCCAGATCGTTCAGGTGCATATTGCAGGTGTTACCCTCCCACCAGACGCTGGAAATGCCGACTTCGGCCTTGCCCATGTCCTCGGACTTGAGCCCGGCGCCGTACAGCATGGCCTGGGAGGCACCCTGCGAACGGGGTTCGGTGATGCGGGAGCTGAATCGATTCAGTTTGTCGGACATGTTGCTGCCTCGGGGTACGGATCTGCGGGAGTCACCAAATCCGACATTGTACCCGCCCGGCTCGCGGGCTCCAATGCAGCACGCCTGCCGGGGCTGGCGACGCCCCGGCCGCCGAGCCCGGAGCAGCCGCCCGATTGATGCTGCTTTGCGCGGCTGACAGGCGGCGGCTGCCGGGTAATCGGGGCTAACGGCAGGTCTTGAATCGGAATATCGAGTACGCCGGACACCACCCGATCAGTCCGGTCACCAGCGGCACTATGCCGATCAGACCCCAGGGATACAGCGTTTCCGCCACCGGCCCGACAAATGTCAGCAACAGCAGCGCTGCACCAACGACAATTCGCAGACCCCGATCCACCCCGCACACATTGATCATGGCATACCTCGTGACTTTTCCGATCTAGACTATGCAGAGTATAGGCGTGCGACCCGCACCCCGCAGCAACCCAGTCGCGCAGCAGCCACCCCCTGACGCTACCGGGGTCAGGGAATACCGCGCTAACAGGTCGCGTTCAGAACAACACCTGCCAGCTCGCGCTCAGCGACCAGTCGGCACTCATTTGCGGCCCGTCCAGATGTTCGTAGACCGGCAGGCCGGCTTCCAGCGCGACACGGTTTGCGCCAAAGCCATTGCCAGGAACGAAAAGGTTCACACCGGCCAGCAAATCCAGACGCCTCCCGCCCTGCAGTTCCGGGTCGGCGGTGGGGACCAGCGCGGGATTGAGCTGCGGATCCTCGCCGTCGACGTCGCCCCAGGTTTGCCCTGCCAGGCGCAGCGATGCGCTCCACGCCGGTGCCAACCGGTAGCTCGCCCAGCCGCTCAGCTCCAGACGGTCACCCAGCGAATAGTCGTTGTCGTTATCGCCGAGACGCAGCGTTGCCACAACCTGCCCACCCCAGGACCAGGCACCGAACCCGTCTGTATAGGTCACTCCGGGCAGCAGGTCCCAGGTTCCGGAACCGAGCTGCATGGGATAGGGTAACTGAGCATCGTTCATGGCCGGAGTATCGTCGCTTTCATCGATGTCGCCGCTCGGCATACTGACACCGAGACTGACTAGAATGTTGCGTTGCTCCGTCCGAGACAACCCATACAGACCGCTGAGCCTGACGTCTCCGACGCCCTCACTGCGCGTGGTGAACCTCGCACCCATGCGCGTGATGTGGTCCATATCCTTTTTCACGTATGGCAGCATCGCCATCACGGTGAAGCTGTCGTTCACGGCATACATGGCGCCCAACATGTGCATTTCCATGTCCATGCGCAGCGGGGCCACCATGTAGTCAGCAAGCACCTCGCCGTCACTGAGACCGTCGCTGCCGTCGCGCATGCCGTCCATGTGCATGCGCATGTAACTGTACGAAAACATCCAGTCACCTCTGCGGTGCACGTGATCGCCCATCACACCGGCGGGAGCCTGACTCAAATGCTCATGATGAGAACCGTGATTGCGATGCACGTCGGCCTGCACCGGGGCACCGAAAACGGCAAGCGCCGCGGCTATTATCGGCTTCTTCATTGCTACTCCTCCGATCCGCTGTTTGAGCTTGTTTTGGGGTACCGCCACTCAGCGCCAATGTACCGCAGGCCCGGCGCACTGGCGTGCGGCAAATTGCCGCATCTCCGCCGGCGATGAACTGCTAGAATCGCCGCATGGAAATTCTGGGCCCCACGCGGGCAAGCAGCACGCACAACCTGAAGCGGCTTTTTGTGCTGCGCAGCCTGGTCATTGCCGGCGTTCTGTTGGCTCTGACCGGCGCGCACTGGTTTGGCGGCCTCAGCCTCCGGCCCCTGCCGCTGCTGGCGATCAGCGCTTTGCTGGGCCTGATCAACCTGTGGACCTGGAAGCGGGTTCGCAGCGGCGCCTACATCCGCGACCATGAATTTCTGCTGCAGCTGACTGTCGACGTGTTTGCCATCGCCGGATTGCTCTACTTTACCGGCGGCGCCTCCAACCCCTTCGCCTGGTTTTTTCTTATCCCGCTGATTATTGCAGCAACGGTACTCCCGGCCATCGCCACCTGGCTGATGGCCGCGCTGACTACGCTCTGCTATACGCTGCTGATGTTTTTCTTCCTGCCCCTGGACGGCGGGGATCACCTGCGCCATAACGACAATTTCGCGCAACATGTGTTCGGAATGTGGTTCGGCTTCGTCCTGAGTGCGGCGCTTATTTCCTGGTTTGTTACCGGCATGGCACGCACCCTGAGAGAACGGGATATCGCGCTCGCCGAGGCGCGCGAACAGGCATTGCGGGACGAGCAGCTGGTGGCGCTCGGTACGCTGGCCACCGGCGCCGCACACGAACTGGGGACGCCGCTCGCGACCATGGCGGTAATCACGGGAGAACTGCAGCGCATGGCGCTGGAGGAATCCGTAACACGCAAACTGGGCATCCTGCGCGAGCAGCTCGGACGCTGCAAGCGGGCACTGTCGGTTATATCCGCCTCCGCCGGCGAGGTGCGCGCCGAGAGCGGTAGCCTGGTTCCGGTACAGACTTTTCTCGATCAGGTCGTCGACGAGTGGCGCAGACAACGCGTCAATGCGGCGATCGTGACCGATTTCCGGCCCGGTTCAGCTGCGCCCCGAATTATTAACGAATACACCCTGCACCAGTCGCTTATTAACCTGCTCAACAACGCCGCCGATGTCTCGTCACAATCCGTGACCCTGAAAGCCAGCTGGGATCAGCGCGAGCTGCGCATCGATATCCTGGATAACGGGCCGGGCCTGCATCCCGGCGTTGCATCGCGCATCGAACAGCATAAGGCCACTGACAAGGAGTACGGCATGGGACTGGGACTGTTTCTGACCCACGCCACCGTTCAGCGACTGGGAGGGGAGATCGCTTTGTTCGATCGCGAATCCGGCGGCACCTGCACCCGTATCACGTTACCACTGACAGATCTTTCAGGAACCTCATGAGCGATTGTGAAGATTCACGCCCGTGCATACTGATCGTCGACGATGACGAGGTGTTCTGCGCAGTACTGGGCGACGCCTTCCGCGCGCGCGGCTACCAGGTAGTGACGGCCCACACGGTCGACGACGGCCTTCGCGAGGCGCAGAAGCTGGAACCCGAATATGCTGTTGTTGATCTGAGAATCGGCCGGGAGTCGGGTCTGACTCTCGCCGAACGACTGCGTGCCATGGATGAAAATACCCGCATCGTTATTCTTACCGGTTACGCCAGCATTGCCACCGCTGTGGAAGCCATCAAACTCGGCGCCGTTCACTATCTCGCCAAGCCGGCCGATGCGGATGAAATTCTGGCTTCCCTGCACAAGGACGAGGGCGATCCCAGCATACCCCTGGCGGACACCCCGCTCACCGTCAGACGACTGGAATGGGAGCACCTTCAGAAGGTGCTGGCGGAATGCGACAACAACATTTCGGCCGCAGCGCGCAAACTGCGCATGCACCGCCGCACCCTGCAGAGAAAACTGGCCAAGCGGCCAGCCAGGGACTAGCAGCGCGGCCTATTTGTTGGCCAGCCAGACGGTGACGCGCCGGTTTCGGGCCCAGGCGTCTGCGCTGTTGGCCGGATCCTCAGGCTGGTCTTCGCCGAAATAGCGCGATTCGATCACCGTACGCGGCACGCCGCGCGAGCGAAGATAACGGGCAACCATTGCAGCACGGCGCCGCGACAGATCCAGGTTGTAATCGGGGTCGCCTCGCTCATCGGCGTGCCCACCCAGCACGATGCGCCGCTCTCGATTGCCACGCACGTCGCGCGCGATCTGTTCCAGCACCCGCTGCGCCGCCCGGCTCAGCCGGTCGCTACCGGTGCTGAAGTAGACGGCTTGTTCGCTGAGCGGTTCGAAGTCCAGGTACAGCAGGCCGGCAGTGCACTCCAGGAAACGCGGCAGCGCCTCGCGGAAACGCACCGGCATAAAAGCCACCTGGACCTGATCCGCGCCGTCACCCCAGTCACTGAACGCAATAACAGGTTTCATGCCTTGCTCGAGTTCGTAATAGATGCGCAACGCCTGCTGGCGGGGAACACGCAGCGGTGTCCGGCCCGGTTCCAGCATGAACTCGCCAAGCAGCCGCTGTTCAACCGGCGGTTTTTTCCACGCAGGCGCTACCGATTGCAGTTGCGCGCGCTGCGCCAGGACCGGCGGCTGTTGTACGTGCAGAGCGAACTCCAGGCGACGCCCGGCGCGCTGCTCGAAGCGCGCCTGCCCGAAGCGCGGGATGTCGTGTACCAGCGCACAGCGCCCATGAGTCGCTTCGACTTGCCAGCGGGAAGCCTCCCAACTCGCCTCGAAGCGCTGCAGATGGGCGGCGGCCGTAGCCCCAAACAGCGAGGCCCCAAGGGCAAACCCGCTCAGTAGAGTTTTAGAAACTGTGCAATTCCCGGTCATGCCTGGTGTTTCGACGAG
>CP070738.1:2273398-2278480 GCA_020347685.1 Gammaproteobacteria bacterium
GTCACCGATGCCGACTTCGCCGATGTGGATCTGTTTTACGTCGCCCTGACGTTCGCCAATTTGTCGAAGGCAAAAAACGCCCGGGTCCCCGACTGGAAAAAGAATGTACGCTGAAGCGTGCAGCACAGCTGGTGAAGTATGTCACGGTACTCTAAGCGCATTGCCATGAAACGTTACGCGATTCTCTCGCTTGTCAGTCTGCTCCTTGTCGCCTGCGCCACCAGCCCCACGGGGCGCCGGCAGCTGATGCTGGTCTCTGAGGAAACCGCCATCAGCGCCTCCAAGGAAGCGTATGCGCAGACCCTCAAGCCGCTTTCCGAAGAGGGCAAGGTCGACAACGACCCGGTGCTGAAGAAGCGCGTCACCGTTATTACGGAACGCCTGGTCGCCCAGGCGGTCAAAATGCGCCCTGCGACGGCCAGGTGGGAGTGGAGTATCAAGGTGATCGATGATCCCGAAGTGGTCAACGCATGGTGCATGGCCGGCGGCAAAATGGCCATCTACACCGGCCTGATTGAACAGCTCCAGGCTACCGATGACGAGATCGCGCAGGTCATGGGACACGAAATCTCACACGCACTCGCCAACCACCAGGCTGAAAAAATGTCGGTCGCCATGGCCAGCAGCGTGGGGGTGATCGCGGTGGGCGCCGCCTCTGACCGCCCCGGGGTCGCCATGTCGGGCGCGGCGCTGGCCGCAGCGCTGGCGATCAAATTACCCAACAGCCGTACCGCGGAAACCGAGGCCGACCGTATCGGAATCGAGCTGGCCGCCAAGGCGGGGTACGATCCGCGCGCCGCGGTGACACTGTGGCAGAAGATGGCAAAGGTAGGTGGAGGCCGGATGCCCCAGTTCTTGAGCACCCACCCCGCCCCGCAAAACCGCCAGCAGACCCTCACCGCACTGGTGCCGCAAATGATGCCTTATTACCAGAGCAAGGAACCGCGGCCGACGTTCAAACTGCAGTAACAGCTCGACACACAGGGGCCTACCCCACTCCAGTCGGGCACACCGTCCGCGTCGGCTCACCAGGTTTCTGCGCCCCGCGCTGGCCCCGTGAGCCATCGCCAAGCCCCGCCCGCGAGGCCGGCGTGTAAGAAAAACCAGAAACCTGTCTGGCAAACTTTACACTTATTTGGAGCCATCAACCCGGTATATTTTTATAACCAGTTAATATTTATGTAGATTTATTTTTTAAGTACGGAAATTGCTTTATCTTTTACACTTGCATCGAGGAAAGCCACCTGAGCCACAGCTCAGCATAGCCTGGGTGGCCACGGAATGCGGAAACGAGGTCCGCCTACACGGAGAGGGTACAAGTCATAACGATCATGCTGTGATGAGTTGCAGCCGCTTGCGAGGGTTAAGCCGTTGCGTACCGGAAAACAAGAATGGCGAAACGCCTTAAACAATAGAATCCGACGTGCCTTGCGGCGCACGCATCAGCGGTATCCCTGTCATGGCGCATCGCAGAAACAGCGCGAGGCCAGCCTGCTCGCGGAACTGCACAGCCTCAGGCAACGCGTTGCCGCGGCTGAATCGGAACGCGATGCGGCCTGTAACCGGCTCGAGGCACTGCAAACCTCGCTCGCACAAGCAGCGCCCCTGACTCCATGCGCAGCACCCGGGGCCGGGACGCCCCCGCCTGCTTTAGCTGACACCCGGCCGCTGCGCAAACGGGTAAGGCCGCTGCACCTCGGGGTAACAACCATCAGTATGGTTCTGCTGCTGGGTGCGCTGGCGAGCGCGACCACCTTTCTGGACAATCAGAGTGCGGTGCAGGCGGAGCGCCCATCCGCGCTGCTGGCGAGCACAGCACGGCAGGACACCATGCTCGACACTGCGCCTGTTGCCGACAGCAGTGCGGCTGCCGCCGGGCAGAACGCCTCGCCGACGCTGCGCGCCGGCATTCGCGAGCTCGGGCGCCGCTCGTCCACCCCGCCGACGCATCGACAATGGGGTCCGCCGCTACTGCTAGCCGATCCGCAGGCCGGCAGATCCGTAATCCGACGCTCCGCGTTTGATCCCGTGGTCAAACAGCAGCAGCAAGACCTGCTTGATCTGGGCTTTGACCTTGGTCAGGCCAGCGCCGACGGCCTGAAAGGACCCCGCACCCAACAGGCACTCAATGAATTCCGCTCGCTGTATCTTTCCGCCGCCGATCCCAAGCAGGTACTCGGAGAGGCCGAGCTGGCTTTCCTCATCGGCGTGTATGCGGACCTCGCCCGGCAGGACGCGAAAAAGTTCAATGTCGACCGTGGCGTGGTCGCAGCCATCCGCCTGAGCAGTGTGCGCACCGGTATAGAGTTCTCCTACCTCATGGAGCTCGCTGCGGTGGAGAGCGCCTTTGATCCCGTAGCCCAGGCACCCGGCTCGTCCGCCACCGGGCTGTATCAGTTTACCCACGATACCTGGCTGAACATCGTCAAGGCACATGGCGAAAAATACGGGCTGGGGCGTTATGCCTCCCAGATCGAGTATACGGTGGACCGCCGCGGCAACCGCCGGCCACGCGTCCCTGACCAGGCCGTCTATCAGCACCTGCTTGATCTGCGCAAGAACCCCAGGGTGTCGGCCATGATGGCGGCCGAATCGGTCAGGGATAACGTCATGAAACTGTCGTTTCATTTTGACCAGCAACCGGGGCGCACGGAGCTGTATTTGAGCCACTTCCTTGGCCCTGACGGTGCGGTTTCGTTCCTCCAGGCCCTGAATGAAACGCCAGACAGCTTCGCCGCCGACATATTCCCGACAGCGGCGGCAAGCAACGAAAGCATTTTTCACCCCAAGACCTGCAAACCGCGAACGGTGAACGAGGTCTACGAGGTGTTCAGTCAGAAATTTGATACTGCCCGCTATGAGGATTGGGGCCTGAACTGATACCGGTCCGGGTCTGAGGCGACAGGCAACTGCAGCGGTGACCCGCTAAGTGGCCGTGTGCCCTGCACACGCCGAATAGTGGGCTATACTGTATATGTGCCCCAGTAACACGGGAATGCGCGAGAGGAATCAGGAAAGCCTGATACCCGCAGGAATAGGTGGGGCAGTACCACCAGCCGTTCCGTGCAATGCCGGGTGCACCACCTGAGTGAATGGCGCGTCTAAAGGCCAACGGCCAGCGGAGACTAGGGCCGTGTAAAGCACCGGGGTAGTTCCGGTCGCCGAATTCGCAAGCGGGTGAAAATCCCGCCTTCACTCAGGCGTCATTTACCGGCGTTCGGAATCACCGAAGCAGGTATAACCGCCTCACGTTCCTTGGGCCGCCCCTGGCGGCTGTGTTTTTTTGACCCTCCCCAGTTCCGCCCGACCCCGGGTTCTGATAATTTTGTCGCACAGGGACGCGCCCGCAAGGCGCAAGGTGGCAGGACGTCTGACAATATCCTCGGCGGGTGCCCCTATGACATTTACGACTGTCGTAAAGCGGTGTGCACTGCCTGTCGATTCGGTACTTGGCGCAGGAGATACGGTATGATCGCAACACCCCATTTCACAGTCGCTGTCTCGTGCCTGCTGGTAACAGCGGTCTGGTTCAGCTCGCCGGCCCAGGCCGCCGATAGCCTGGACAGCGAGTGTCAGAGCGAAGCCACCCTCTACGAAATACCGCAGGAACAGCGCGCCGATTATGTGGCCGGCTGCATCGCCTCGCGCGGCGGCTACACAGTCACGGAACAGCCTGAAGAGAACCCCACAGAGGATTATGCCGAAGGCGCCGAATCGCCGACCGGTGAACCGGCAGCGGAGGAGTACCCGCAGTAGTTCTACGCCGTCACCGGCGCGAGGCAGCCGGTCCGCTCCTCGCGCCGTTCGGTCACGAACGAAGAAGGTACCCGGCCGTGGGAACAGGATCCTTTCCACGTCGCGCGTTCGCGGCCTGCCAGTGACCCAGGCGCCGTGATGATCCCCTTACTGAGGCAATTGGCTGGCCGGGCGCCGCACTATTGGCTGTTATCGCTGCTCACCATAGCGACAGCCGGTGCCGGGCACCCCGCAGCGGGTGCCGCCCGTGTGTCGGCACAGGACATCCGGGCGGCCAGTGTTCGGGCCTTGGACTGGATCGAGCACCACCGTGCCACCCCCGACGACGGCGGTCTGGCTGACATGATCGATGAGGCCGTGTCGTTGCGCGTATTCCGGGATCTCGCACCCACAGTTGCGGAGTCCGGGCGATTTGCGCGCCTGTTGGACGCGCAGCTTGCCAGACTGAATACGCTCAGCGAGTTTCAGCGCTGGGCCCAGCGCCCGCATAAGCCATTAATCGAGCACTATCACCTGGTGCTCGCAGCCTACCTGATGGAAAGCGCCGGATTGCGCACTCCGCTGGCCCCGATAATCATGCGGCAGGCTCAACAGGCCCTCGGAGCCGCAACACTCGAACCTCCCACTGTGCGGCTGACGACCGCCGTGTTTCTCTCGCAGCTTGCCGGGGGCCCGACCGTAGACGTCGAATCCATGCTGGCAAACTCCCTGATCGGGCAACTGGGCCGCAACCGGCGGCTCATCGCGCTGCCCGGGGCCAACGCCACGGCGCAGCAGCAGCGCAACGTGACCTGGCTGCTCTACGCGCTGGTACACGAAGTGGTGGCGCTGACCGATTTCGGCCGGCTTGCGCCATCGTCCTGGTTTGACGAGCGGCGCGACGCGGTCGCCGAAATCCTGCTGGCCGCGCTACCCTGGGCCAGCGCGCAACACAACTGGGACCTGACCGCCGAACTGGTTGTAACGCTCTATTTTCTCGGTCAACCACCGGATGCCGGAGTCCAGGCCGCTGTCGAGGACCTGGTGGCCAACCAGCAACCGGACGGCTCCTGGGGCGCCTCGGCCACCACATCGCGCCCCAACAAGGTACGCCATACGGTACTCACCGCCACCGCCGCGCTCATGGCCTGGCGCGCCGAGCATCCGATGCGGGATCCAGTCAGGTAAGACACGCAAGAAGGTGCCTGCCGGGTTAAAGGAAGGCCGGACGCCGGTGAAGATGCCGAGAACCTCCAAAGGTTCTGAGCCACTCTGATTGCGCCGATCCAGCACACCAAACGACCTCACAGCACG
The DNA here is from genome assembly GCA_020347685.1 of Gammaproteobacteria bacterium. GTDB lineage: Bacteria > Pseudomonadota > Gammaproteobacteria > DSM-19610 > DSM-19610 > Thiogranum. The sequence continues at coordinate 2,278,448 of CP070738.1, forward strand.
ACAAAGGAAAACTCATTTCGACCCGGTTCCAGA
>CP070738.1:2278580-2284862 GCA_020347685.1 Gammaproteobacteria bacterium
GCGACTTCCCTCGACATGCAGATCACGGGCGTTACCATCCAGAGTCCTCCGGAAGTCGACTTCAGCGTCACCAACCAGGACGGCTTCCCCTTCACCGGACTCACCACTGACGATCTGCGTTTCACAGTCGCCAAACTGATGCCGGGCTCGCTGGGTAACCCGAGCAGCTGGCAAAACTACATCAATCGAGAAGAGACCGCCACGGTCGGGCCGGGCGCGGGTAATACCGCAATCCAGGCGACCCGCGAGAACGACGGCACCCTGGTTGACCACGGCGACGGCACTTACACCTATACGTTCGCTACCGACATCGTCAATGTGACCAGCCCGATTGCAGTGCCCTACGATGCCACTCTGACCCATCGTCTCGCCATCCAGACGCGGGGGGCCTTGCCGGCCGTCAACGCGGTGTATACCTTCAGGCCGTCGGACGGTGCCACACAGGGGATCTTTACCCGAGACATAGTGAAAACTGAATCGTGCAACGAGTGTCACAACGCACTCGAGCTGCACGATGCGCGTATCGAGACGCAGTACTGTGTGACCTGCCACAACCCGGGCAGCACAGACGCAAACAGCGGCAACACCGTCGACTTCAAGGTGATGATCCACAAGATCCACCGCGGCGCGGAGTTACCGAGCGTGGAGGCAGGCGGCGAATATGCCATCTGGGGTTTCCGGGACAGCAAACACGATTACTCGGACGTTGGGCTGCCGCAGGACATCCGCAACTGCACCAAGTGTCATGATGGCGACGATCCCGATACGCCCCAGGGCGCGAACTGGAACAGCCAGGTGAGCATGGAGGCGTGCGGATCCTGCCACGACGACATTGACTTCTCCAAGGACGGGACCGTAGACCCGGACGGGCACCCGGGCGGCGTTGTCAACGACAACAGCGAGTGTCTCACCTGTCACGCTGAAGGGCGTATCGCCGGGAGTGTCGAGGCATCCCATGTCATTCCAGGCAGGGCGGAGGCCGAGAAATATCAATTCAATATCGTCGACGTGACGGGTGGCGCCACGCCGGTTATCCAGATTTCCGTAACCGACCCGACCAATGGAGATGCGCCCTACGATATCACCGCCGGCGATGCCGTCACCAATCCGGTCTTCAGGTCGAGTGACGCTCGCCTGAGTATCATGGTCGCATGGAGCATGTTCGGGGGCGGTGAAAACATCGATTACAACAATGCCGGCAGCGGCGGAACTGATCCAATCACACCGGGCCAGCCGATTTCGGTGAACCCGGTCGAGGCCTGCGAAGACGGCATCTCCGATGACGCTGACTGGGTGTGTACCTCGGCTTCCGGAATCTACACACTTACCAAGCAGACGCCGCTGCCTGCCGGCGCGGCCGGAACGGGGCGCGTCGGTTTTGAAGGGCACCCGGGACTTCCCCAGGGTGGCCGCATGATCCTGCGCAGCGTGGTCAAGGATTTCGCCATCACCGATGCCACGCCGGTGTCGCGGCGCGAGATAGTGGATATCGACAAGTGCAATATGTGCCACGACCAGCTCAGCCTGCATGGCGGCAATCGCACCGACGAGCCGCAGCTGTGTGTCATGTGCCACAATCCCAGCCTGACCGACATCAGCTACAGCCGTGATTTCGGCGATGACAGCCCGTTTGCCGGGACACCGGCCCGACCCAAGTTCGAGGACGTCGACGGCAATATCCTCTACCCGCTGCCCAGCCCGCTGGATGGCAAGACCGAAGCCTCCGCCGACTTGAAGCGCCTGATCCACGGCATCCATGCCGCAGCCTTCCGGACAACGGTTCTCCAGGTGCGACGTGACGACTTCAGTCATGTGCGCTTCCCGGGCATCCTGCAGGACTGCGAGACCTGCCACCTGCCAGGTACCTACGAACTGGAGGGCAGCCTGGAAACTCCGACCCTGAGCGGACTCCAGTCGACCGCGGTGAAAACCACACCGCAGGTCGACGACACCAACCTGGACCCGGCCGTCTACGCTGCCGCCCTGATCGACCAGGACGACGACCTCAAGATCAGCCCGACGGCAGCCGCCTGCTCGGCCTGCCATGACAGCGCCGTGGCCGAGGGACACATGAAAGTGCCGGGTGGCGCCGTCTTTGACAAGACACAGGCCGACATCAGCAATATGGTCGACGGTAACTTCGAGACCTGCGCCGTGTGCCATGGGCCTGGACGGGATGCCGACGTGGAGGAGGTCCACGCCGAGCGGTAGCAATCACAGCCGCGCTAATGTGCCCGCAGCTTGCGCTGCGGGCACGGCGCCGCATCACAACAAAACAGACAACACGCCATCGGCCACAGACATGAACCATAACTACTCGCCCGTCACCCTGCTGTTGCTGCTGTGGTGTGTTTCCTTCAGTAGCACGGCGCAGGCGGAGCAGGCCGCTACGCCCGCCGATGCAGAGCAGGTCGCCAGGACGGTACAGGAGGGTGTTTATACCGAGAAGGGCGCCGACACCTGTATCAAGTGTCACGACGAGGACGCGGATTACCCGGTATTCGATATCTTCAAAACCAAACACGGAACGCGGGGCGACAAGCGCGCGCCTTTTGCCGGACTGCAATGCGAGGCCTGTCACGGCCCCGGTGTAGCCGGCGCCAAAGCGATGCAGGAAGCACTCGACCGCGGCGGACACGTCGGCAAGGTGCGGCCGGGTCAGAAGCGTCCGCCGATATTCAATTTCGGCGACAAGTCGGACGAATCGGTGAAGGAACAGAACCGCATGTGCCTCACCTGTCACCAGAGCGACAGTCACATCGCCTGGATGGGCACCAAGCATGAAGGCAGCGACGTTGCCTGCGCCAATTGCCACACCATCCACGCGGCCCAGGACCCGGTGCTGACCAGGATGACGCAGCCCGATGTGTGCTTCAAGTGCCACACCAGGCAGCGCGCCGACTTCTACAAACCGTCCAATCACCCGGTGCGCTTCGGCCAGATCGCCTGTACCGAATGCCATAACCCGCACGGCGCCATCTCCGCCAGCCTGCTGGTCAGGCCGACGCTCAACGAAACCTGTTACACCTGCCATGCGGAAAAACGCGGACCGTTTTTATGGGAGCACGCACCGGTTCCCGAGGATTGCACCCTGTGTCACAACCCGCACGGCTCCATTCACAAGGCGTTGCTGAACAAGACTGCGCCGTTGCTTTGCCAGCAGTGTCATTCACAGGCCGGGCACCCGAGTGTCGCCTATACGGGCGCCGGTCTGCCGAGCGGGAGCGCGTCGGGGTTCATGCTGGCCGGCGCCTGCCTGAACTGCCACTCGCAGGTTCACGGTTCGAATCATCCGTCCGGCGTGAAACTGATGCGCTAGTGCCGCACCGCGACACTGGCTGCTGACCGGGCAGAGAACGGCGCAATGGAGGGGCGAGAACAATGAAACCAGAGCCGCACGCAACAACGGGGGTCAGACTGCTCGCGCTGGCCCTGATATCCCTGCAGCCAGTATCGGCCGCGCGCGCGGAGCCGCCCACGGTCGATACCTCGAACTGGAAATGCAAGTACTGCGCGTTCGAGGAAGGCTTCAGCGGCGAAGTCGAGGTCGGCGCCGGGCACGTGTCCGGGGACTCCTTCAAGTTCGGTGAATACAACGGCCTGGAAGAAGAGGGCGGCTTCTTCGTCGGCAACGCCACGGCGCGCTACCGCGCCGAAGATGCGACCTACCTGGACCTGCTGTTCTATGACCTGGGGCTCGATTCGCGTTCCCTGCGCGTCGAGGGTGGCAAGCAGGGCAAGTACAAGCTGTTTCTCGAGTACGATGAAATTCCGCACTACATCTCGGATAGCACGGCGACCCCTTACCGCGGTACCGGCAGCGAAACACTGAGCCTGCCGGCGGGCTGGGCGGAAGCCGGCAGTACCGCCGGGATGAGCGCGCTGGGGGGCAGCCTGCGCGACGTCGACCTGCACACCAAACGCGAACGGGTCGGTGTCGGGGTCGCGTTCGTGCCGCGATCCAACTGGCAAACGGCGGTGCAGTACCGTCATGAAGAGAAGGAAGGCAAGATGGCCACAGCCGGCTCCTTCTTCTTCAACGCCGCGCAGCTGGTCGAGCCGGTCGATTACGTTACCGACCAGGTGGACGCATCCGTTTCCTACAGCGCAAGTAACTGGCAGGCCAAACTGGCTTACTACGGCTCCATGTTCGACAACAAGGACCAGTCGCTGCTGTGGCAGAATGCCTACACGCCGCTGGTCGCCGGCGCCGATGAAGGCCAGCTTGCGTTGGCCCCGGATAATCAGTTTCACCAGATCGTGCTGTCCGGCGCCTACCAGCTCAGCCAGCGCACCCAGGCCAGCGCCGACGTAGCGGTGGGGCGCATGGAACAGGACGAAGACTTTCTGCCGGCTACCGTGAACACCAGCCTGCTGGTCCCGTCGCTGCCGCGCAGCTCGGCTGACGCCGAGGTCGACACCCTGACCGCAAACTTCAGACTCGTCTCTGCCGTCACCGACAAATTGCGCCTCAACGGCGCTTATACCTACAACGATCGCGACAACGACACGCCGCAGTCGACCTACAGCTGGGTTACCACGGACAGCTTCGTGGCGACGCCGCGCACCAACCAGCCCTACAGCTTCACGCAGAGCGAGCTCAAGCTGAGCGGCGACTACCGCATCGACAAGTCCACCAAAGTCAGCGCCGGTTTTGACCACGACAGGCACGAGCGCACCCGCCAGGAGGTCAACACCACGCGCGAAAACACCGTCTGGGGCAAGCTGTCCAAGCGCGCCAAGGAGAACCTGGACCTGAGCGTGAAGTTCGCGCACGCCGAGCGCGACAATTCGCCCTACAAGCCGGCGCCCGACGTCGATCCGGAACAGAATCCGCTGCTGCGCAAATACAACCTCGCGGATCGCACCCGCAACAGCGCCGAGTTCCACGCCAGTCTCATACCGCACGAACGTGTCAACCTGGGCTTCGCGGTCGATTTCGCCCGCGATGACTACTCGCGCTCCCAACTCGGCCTCACCGACGGCCAGGAGCTCGGCCTCAACGCCGACGCGTCGGTACTGCTGACGGATGACACCAGCCTGCACTTGTTTGTCGGACGGGAGCGTATACGATCAAAACAGGCAGGCAGTCAGAGTGGTTCAGTACCGGACTGGTTCGCCCGCAACGACGACACCGTCACCAGCGCCGGCATCGGCATCGCGCACCAGCTCATCGAGGACAAGCTCGATGTGGGCGCGGACTACACCGCGATACGGAGCACCGGCAAGATCGATGTCGACAGCGGCACACCGGACCCGCCTTTTCCCGATCTCAAGACCGATCTCGACAGTCTCAAGCTGTATGCAAATTACCGCCTCAGGGAAGACATGACGCTGAACGCCGCGTACTGGTACGAGAATTACAACAGCAAGGACTGGCACCTCGATGGCGTGGCACCCGATACCATCCCCAATGTGCTGAGCTTCGGCGCGGATAGTCCCGATTACGAAATCCACGTGGTAACGCTGTCGCTGCGCTACAAATTCTGAGTGGCACTGCGGCGTAGTGCGGGTTCAGCCTGGCGTCCCTTCCAGGCTGGTAATGGCGCAGGCGTCGGCTAGGCTTTAGCAAGGCGACACGCATTTCGGTTCCGTCCGGCTCAGCGCCGCCACGGTCACCGCCCCTGACAGAGCGTGTCCCGGGAGCCAGCCATGCTCAAGCACACAGCAGTCTCCGGCACCGCGTCCCGATTTGTCTTGCTGCTGCTCGGCAGCCTGCTGGCTGCGGTGAGCGGTGCCGGCTGTGCGGCCGGTACGCCCGAAGCGGAGGGAGCACTGGTCAGCCGCGGGGCAGGGGAGCACGCTGACCGGCACCAGCTGCCACCCCACGCCATCGACACCCCGGACCTGCCCCATACGCTGCTGACGGCAAATGACAGCGCTACAGCCACGTTGCCCCTCTACCGGCTCGGACCGGACACCTATTTCCTGTATGGCAACATCGCCACCCTCGATGCCGACAACCGCGGCTTCAACGGCAACGCCGGGTTCGTGGTTACCGCCGAAGGCGTCGTGGTCATCGACGCACTGGGCACCCCGAAGCTCGGCAGACGGCTCATCGCCACCATTCGCTCCGTGACCGAGCAGCCGATCAAGTACCTTATCGTCACCCACAATCACCCCGATCACGCCTACGGCGCCAGTGCGTTTCGCGCCCTCGAAGGGATCAGCATCGTCGGTCACCGGGGCATGCTCGAGTACAGCGGCTCGCAGACCATGCGGCGTTCCGTCGACTATCGCCGCGAGCTGCTGCCGCAGGATATGGCGGGCTTCAGCTTCGTG
>CP070738.1:2284962-2289374 GCA_020347685.1 Gammaproteobacteria bacterium
TACCGGGACAGCCTGTCGGGGGCGTTCCCCACCCGGGTCGCCAAGGGCGTCCTGTTCCTGTCCTGCGACGAGGCCTACTACGAGCAGTTTGGCGTACACCTGGTCAACAGCGCTCTGAAACATTCCCCGGGATTCAATGTACACATCCATGTCAACCGGCTGTCGCAGGAGTTTCGGCTGAAGCTGCAGGAAGTTGCGCGGGCCAGCCCGGGCGGGCTGGTGACGTTTACCGGCGACAATCTGGACTTCGAACACCTGAGCGGGTCGGCGCGCTGGTATTACCTGGCCTCGGTCCGGTTCGTCAGGCTCTACCAGCTGGTGCAGGCCTGCCGCGCGCCGGTGTTGAGCCTCGACGCGGACGGTGTGGTGGTCAGGTCGCTGGAGCCCAGGTTCGCGCAGATGGCCGGCCAGGATGCCGGCATCTATCTGCGTCTCGACAACACGCTGGACTGGCGCAAGGTGCTCGCTTCCGCGCTGTTCATCATGCCCACCAGCCTGGGTGAGCGGTTCAGTCGCGACGTTGCCCTGGTGATCGCATGGCTTCTGAGGCGCAAGCTGCCCTACCACATCGATCAGCTGGTGATCTTCTACCTGTGGCGGATTTACGCGGCGCGCGAGAAGGAGTTTCGGGTCGCCCCGCTCTCCCGGGACATGGCCGACTGGGAGTGCGGCGAGGACAGCTACATCTGGAGTGCGAAGGGCGACAGAAAATACCTCAGCCGCGAATTTCTTGGTGCGCTGGAACAGGCATCGCCCGGTTCCGTCGGGCGCTAGCGGTAGTGTCGGTTCCTGATGCCCGCAAGCCCCGCCAGCATGCCCAGGCCACGCGCAACGCGGCTGGCCGCCATGGCCATCCGGCCCCTGTTGCAGCGCGGCAGTGTGCCCAGCAGCCCTGCGATGCCGGAGAAGACGCGTTTGAGGGCGCGTCTGCTCTCCCTGAGAGCGCCCGGACGGCGGCCCCCGGATTTGCTGCTGATCAGGTCCTCGACAAACACCCGCACGTTGCCGCGCCGGAACTCCTCGCGCAGCATATAGCCGATGCGGGCTTTCTGTGCCGGAACGGCTTCGAACACCTGCGCGTGCCTGGCCCAGGTGAAGCGGTAACCGGCGAGTTTGAGTTCCCGGAAAAAAAGTGCGTCCTCGCCACCGCTCAGTGCCAGATCGGGATGAAACCGGATGCCGGTGGCCGCCAGGCTGCCGGCCGCTACCAGGGCGTTGCAGGTGGCGGCCGCGGGATCGGACTGCAGATCGGCCAGGCTGCTCTGCTCGCGGGGCTTGTCGAAAAACCCGGACTGCCGAATCCATTGCGGCGTGTCGGGCTCGAATACCGGTGTTGCGGGACCGATGACGACCTCGGCGCCGGTCCTGGCCTGGGCCAGCAGCAGTTGCTCCAGCCAGTCCTGCGCCGGGATTTCGTCGTCGTCGATCATGGCAATGAAGTCGGTCGCATGCGGCACATGGTCGAGGCAGGCGTTGCGTGCATAGGAGATGCCGCGTTGCGGCTCATGGTAATAGAGCAGGGCCGCGAAGGGCTCGCGCCGCGACGAATCGCATAGCGCCCTTACCTGTTCATTGCCTTCGTTGTCGGTGACAACGAGCGTGACGCGGGGAGGCGGGACGTGCGTGAAGCGCTGCTCGGCCAGCGCCTGCAGCAGGTGCGCGAGGCCCTGCGGGCGGCGATAGGTGCAGATGCACACCGCCACCCGGCTGCCCTGTGGCTCGTCTGCGGCTGCAACCGTCATGGCCGCAGGGCGCTCACCGGTAGCGCGCCGCAGCGCTCAGTCGCGTTGCGATGCTGCTGTCGCATCGACGCTGCGATCCTGGAAAAACAGGGTATTGACCGTCCTTGCATACAGTTCGTACTGCTGCTCTTTGAGGTACAGGTACAGTTCATCTTCCAGCAGGTCGGGAAAGGGCAGGTCCAGCCGTTCCACCAGCAGCAAGCGGGGCCGGTAGCGGGTCCAGTCGTTACTTTTCAGGACCTGCAGGTCGAGGCCTTCTACGTCGACCGACATCACGTCGATCGGCGTCGCGGCCGGCAGATGCTGGTCGAGGATGTCCTCCAGGCGCCTGGAACGGAGCTGTTTCTTCTCTACCAGCGGCACCCCCTGCCGGACCGATTGTGCCGCCTGTGCTTCGTTGCAGGTGTTCACGGCAGGGTCAGCGAAAATATAAAATGTCAGTTCCCCGGGTGATTCGGCGACCGCTGTCTCGAGGTTGATGTCGCGCGGGCGATAGCGGTCGAACAGCCTCATGCTGCCGGGCATGGCGTCGATGTTGATCCCGCGCCAGCCTTTCTTGTAGAGCATATAGGTGTTGGAAAAGCGAAACGGATGGTGTGCCCCGACATCGACATAAAAGCCGTGCTTTCTTTTGTTCAGGGCCCTGCGCAGGATCATGTCCTCGCCTTCCTGGGAATAACAGGTTCTGGCGAAACGCCGCTGCGGCCGGATTAGCCGGGAGTTGATCCAGCCCAGCAGCCGGCGGTGGAGGGGGGCTCGTGTGGTGTCTGTCATAGGGATAATGGCTCGTTGCAGCTTCAGCGCGGGTGAAGCGGGTTCGACTTTAAGCCGGCTGTGCCGCGTCAATCAATACGCCGCCGGGGTATGAGTCGCGCTGTCCTGTCGGCCTGCCGCAAGGCGCTGTCCTGCCAGCAGGCCGAGTGGAAACCACAGGATGACCCACAGTTCCCTCGGGCGGGTGATCAGCGTGTCGGTGCTCGTCAGCATATAAATCAGGCCGAAGCACAGCAGCGCCAGCAAGGCATAGTCGCCGCTGGCTCGCCCCGCCTGCACGGCGCGATGGATTGCGGCGCCGAGCAATGCAGTCAGCAGCGCGAGGCCAACCGCACCGCCGTCGCGCAGTGCCGCCAGGTAGGAATTGTGCACATTGGCGTGCGACTTGTTTTCAGTGTGCGAGTAGACCTCCAGCGCGGAGAGATAGCCGCTGCCGAACAGCGGAGCATCGGCGATCTGGCGCAGACTGTCGCTCCACAGCTCGAGCCGGACTTGCCAGGTCCAATTTCGCAACAGGGAATGATCGCCTGCGCCCGCAGCGACAAACAGGGCAGCGCCGATCACAGCGGACAGCACCAGCAAATGGACAACCGGCCTGTTGCTCTTGTTGAGCAGCGCGAGCAGTGTCAGCCCGGCGACGGCGGCGATGATCGCGGCCCTGGCCTGCGTGAGCAACAGGAAGCCGAACAGCACAAACGCGCTGGCGAACAGGGCTGCCCTGACCGGTTTGGAGCTGATCTCACTACGCCAGACGACCGCCAGCAGACCGTAGAAACCGTATACCGCGCCCGCCGAGTTGGGTTCCCGCAATGTGCCGAGGCCGACCAGCCGTGCTACCGTAAGATGTTGCAGATCGTCCCATAGTAATATTGAAAGCAAGGCATTCCCCGCCGCGATGGTGACGGTGCACACGATGATTATGTCGAACCACTTTGGTTCCGTGGCGCTGAGGAATGCCGTGATGGCTACAAAAAACAGGATCAGCCCGGCCAGCATGCCGTGATTGGCGAGCAGCGCGTAGTCGGGTGTTTCGGCCCACAGGGCGCTGGCCAGCAGGTAGAGCAGGTAGGCGGCGGCGAGCCGCAATACGACATCGTGGGACAACGCGGCGAACAGTCGCGGTAACAGCAACAGACCGGGTATGAACAGAAAACCGACCAGGAACTTGTAATGGTCGACAGCATTGCTGGTGAGGAAGTAGCCCGCCACAAATGCCAGGTAGGCCAGCAGCGTATACTGTCCTAAACGTCGTTCGAGTATCCCGATAGTGGACGGCGCAAGACGGCGCGTGGTATTCGCTGAAAATGACAATTGAAGTTTCTTACACCCGAGAGTGCAACCGCCGGCTTTGGGATATTGCGCCGATTATACTCAATTGACCGCATTAAGGGAGTCGAGCGGGGTCGGCAAGCGACTGCGATGGTTGGCAACATGCCGGCGCGCCGATATCATCGCTCCACAACAGCGACACCCTGAACCGCGCCGACGTCCCCGTCCAGGCGTTTCCCACGCCCAGGTCACCAGGCCCGCAGATCAGTTTTCCGGCCTGTTCTGATTGCGTCGGGCGCAGGCGCGGGGTGTGAACGATCTTTCCGGGCTGTTATGACTTCACAAGGCTGTTGCGACGCTCCAGATTGTGCCCACGCTGTCACTGAAACTCGCTGACCGGTGCAACCTTCGCTTGAAAATGTGAACTAGATGAGCAATGTGTCCAGAATCGGCTGGAAACCGCAAAATTACGAAGCTCGGGTGGCGAGTGCCCGGATTCGCTGTCTGAATACCATTAGAGAGTTGCGCGCAGAGAAGTTTCCGGTCGAGCTGTACAAGGAAAGCCGCGAAGGCGCCTATAAAGCGGTGGTGTTCTCGAAAGCCTATACGGACAAGGACATCGCGATA
>CP070738.1:2289474-2305104 GCA_020347685.1 Gammaproteobacteria bacterium
TTTGTCGAAGCTCAGGAACTGATATCTCAAGGTGCTCGATGGCTGGACGTGCGCTTGCCCGGAGAGTTTGAGAACCGGTCGATCAAAGAGAGTATCAATCTCCCCCTGTCGGCGCTACGCGACCAGTCCGCCCAACTGGATAGCGATGTTTCCTATGTCGTGTGCTGTGATACCGGCAGACGCAGCGCAGCGGGAGCGTTCCTGCTCCGTCAGCGTGGTCTGAGTGTCTATACGCTGAAAAACGGGCTGATGGATGTTCCCGAAGAGGCTCTGAACAACGGGGACGTCGGTGCCGGCGGCGTAGAGCAAGGCCGGGACGCTGAAATTATTCCCTTCGGTGCAGACGGCAGGGGCGAGTCTGAGGCGTCCCGGCGCGACCAGGGCGCCGCCTCCCGCTCGGCGGCCGTGACTAACCATACCCATGCCGACTCCAGTGATCCCGGCCGCGCAGCATCGCGACAGCAGCTGGAGCAGGCCCAGAAGCAGCTCGAAGAACTACAGACCCGCTTGCAGGAAGCGGAGACCCAGCGTGCTGAAGAGCAGGCGATCTCTGCCCGGGTCATAGAGCAAATCGATACATTGGAAAAGGATTTGCAGCGCGCCCTCAAAGAGCGTGCCGAATTCGAGCAGCAATTGACCCAACACCAGGCGGACAGCCAGTCTCAGAAAACCGAACTGGCGCAGCTAAGCGCGCGTCTGGACAGGGAACAGGGCGAGCACGAAAAGCGGGCACGCCTGCTGGAACAGGAACTGGTCCAGATTCGTGATGACTACAAGCAGCTCGGGCAGCGCGCTGGCGTCCTTGCCGGTGAGCGGGACTCCGTGGTTACGGAGCTGGAAAAGGCCCGCGGCGAACTGGTGGAGCTGCGCGAACAGCTTGCCGGTCAACAAGGGGAGATCAGTAGCCAGACGGATGCGCTCAGGCGGGAACTTGAACTGCGTGGCAGGGAGATTGAAACCGAAAAAGATCAGCGCCGTGTGTTGGAACAGCAACTGACGGAACTGGCGGGTAAACGCGAACAGCTGGAACGAGACCTGGGGGAGTTTTCGCAACGCGAGCGGGATCTGCAGGCGCAGCTGCAGGAGGCCGAGCAGCGCGCGGAGGCTGCGGTCGAGGCCGCCCGCAACGACGCCTCGGGTGCCCGGGAGGCGCTGGAGCAGCGCATCGCCGAGTTGCAGTCCGAGCTGGAGTCTCACCAGGCGCGGGTGCAGGACGGAGAGTCGCAGCGTGACGAACTGGAACACAAGCTCGGTGCTGTCGAGCAGGCGCTGACGGAGGCGCAGGAGCGCGAGCGGGATCTGCAGGCGCAGCTGCAGCAGGCGGAGGAGGGGGCCGCAAATTATCAACAGGACGTCAAACAGGCCGGGGAACACGCTGAGGGCCTGAGACACGAGCTTGAGGAAGAGCAGCGAAAGCGCACAGAAGCCGAACAGCGCGCCGCCGAACTCGAAAAGCGCCTGGCCGCGGAGACAACTGATCACAAATCCGATATTGCCACCGTGCGCGATGCTCTGGCGCGCGCGCAGGACGAACGGGAGAATGTCAAGCGTGACCAGAAACGCCTGATGGAATCCCTGCGCAAGACCGAGCGCAAGCTTGAGCGTGAGCGCCAGGATCACGAGGCGGAGGTCCACCGTCTGCGCAAGGAGCTCAAACAAACAGCGGGCGAATCCAATGCGGGACTTGCCTCGGAACTGGAAGCGCTGCAGAAAAAGCTCAAGCAGGGTTTGACTGATCGAGAAGAGCTGGAGATCAATCTCGGCGAGCGCAGCGCCCAACTCGAGGACGTGCAGGCCCAGGTGGACAAGCTCGCCAAGCAACTTGCGCAGGCGCAGGACAGTGCTCGCCAGGCCGAACAGGAACTCGTGGAGGCGACCCAGGCAGCTAACGAGGAGATGACCATCCGGCTCAATGCCGAGCAGGAAATCCAGCAGGCGTTACAGCTGGACCTGAAGAAGGCCCTCCTGGAACGCGATGAACATCAGACCCAGCTTTCGCTGATCACTCAGGAATCCGTGGAGCTGCGCGCTGCTCTGGAGTCAGCGCAGGCGCGCCTCGGTGACCATGAGCAGGCAGAACGACTAGTAGACGAGTTGCGTGAACAGCTGCAGAGTGTCGAGCGCGAACGCGACGCAGCGCGGGATGCAGAGCAGAGTTTGCGGCAGGAAGCCGACCGGTTGCGCGCCGACGCTGAGGTGAGCCGCGGCCTGGAGACCATGGCGCCTGAAAGCGCGGGCGACGAGGTGCTTAAGGAACAGCTGGAGCAAGCCAGAAGAAACGCCGATCAGGCGATGCGCGAGCGCGGCGAGGCCGAGCAACAGCTGCTCGACTTGCGGCAGGAGGTGGCGCGCCTTCGTGCTGAACTGAGCGGTGTGGATACCGATGCCACACCGGAAGCTGAACCTGTACAGATAAATTCGCTGGATTCGGAAGACCCTTATGCGAGTAGCATGCTCCAGAGCGACCTCAATGAGTCGCAAGCGTCTGCGAACTCCGAAGCTGCCGAAGCGATACTGCTGGATGAGGACTACTCTGCAAGCGCTGTAAGGGATGATTCTGATGCCGGCAAGCGCGGCGTCGCTAAAGGGCTGATCGCCGCCGTGGTGGTTGTTGCGTCGCTGGCCGGTGGCGCGCTGTGGTGGTTCGGATGGCCTCCCTCATCGGGAACGGTGAATACGCAACAATCCGCTGCCGGCGCGGAAGTGTCAGGCGCGCACGGGCAAATCGGGCAGCACGGAGTCGTTGCGGAAACAGATGCGGTCGAAGCGGAGCAGCCGACCGGCAGGATGCCCGACTTTATCAGGGGGGTGCCGGATCTGGCCGCCTTGCGGCCCGAGCCGAATGACCCGGCCGTCGACCAGGATGCCAGCGAGTCAGCGCCGCAACCACTGGCGGAAAGCAACGTTGAGGAACAGGATGCGACCGCTTCTACCGCCGCGGCGTCACAGCCAGAGGTTCCGCAGCAGCCAGGGGCCGAGTTCAGGGATCGGTTGCGCGTCGGAGGCAGCGGGCCGAGTATGGTCGAGCTTCGCTCCGACAGCTTCCAGATGGGCAGTGGTTCTGCATCGCCCAACTTTGATGAGCGGCCGCGCCGCGATATTACTCTGAAGCGCTTTGCTCTGAGCAAATATGAAGTTACGTTTGAGCAGTACGACCGCTTCGCGGAGGCAACGGGTCGGGCGCGCCCGCGCAGTGCAGGCAGAGGGCGTGGTTCGCGTCCCGTCACCAACGTGAGCTGGAAAGATGCAGTCGCGTACGCAGAATGGCTGTCGGCGCAGACCGGACACCGTTATCGTCTGCCCACCGAAGCGGAATGGGAGTTTGCGGCGCGCGCCGGTACCATAACCCGCTACTGGTGGGGCAACAAAGTTGGCACGGCGCAGGCCAACTGCTTTGACTGCGGAACCGAATGGAGTGGGCGCGAAACGGCCCCGGTGGGCAGCTTTCCGGCGAGCCCGTTCGGGCTGCACGATCTGGCTGGCAATGCGAGGGAGTGGGTGAAGGATTGCTACGCGCCGAACTATAAGGAGGCGCCGGTCGATGGCAGCGCCGTGGATGCATCGCAATGCCAGCAGCGCGTAATCCGTGGCGGCAGTTATTCCAGCCCCTCGACAAAGCTGCGTGTGACGACTCGCGATCAGGGTGAACCGGATATGCGACTGGATGATCTGGGCTTCCGGGTGGCGCGCGAATACTAGAACCTATCTCATAATCCCGCGCGAGCCGCGTTGCTGTCCGAAATGCCGGCCTGCAAGGCGCAGCGCGCCGCACAGTAGTTGACCTACGGGCAAGCGCTGCAACACCGCAGGCCGGTATTTCGGACGCAACCCCTGGGGACCGGGCGATTTTGCCCCATGGCTTTGTTGCGGTTCGCTCATGTAGCATGGGCTACACCACGCTCGCCGCGCCGCGCCATGGGGCAAACTCGCCACGGTCGCGGCCGCGGGGGATTATGAGATAGGTTCTAGGCACCTGGCCCCGCTCGACGGGCGAATTTGAAATGTGTCCCGGCAGTGCCTAATCTGCCCGTTTATGGCAACCATTCTTGCAGTCGGTATCGCTACCCTGGATGTTATCAACGAGGTGGCAAGCTACCCCCGGGAAGATGCTGAAGTACGCGCACTGTCGCATTCGGTCCGACGTGGTGGCAATGCCACCAACACACTGGTGGTGCTGAGCCAGCTGGGTCATAACTGCGAGTGGGCGGGAGTCTGGGCTGACGAGCCCGACGCGCGAATCTTGCGCGCAGACCTCGATCGATATGCCATACAAACGCGCTATTGCCGGCGCGTCGGCCAGGGCAAGATTCCGACTTCCTACATCACCTGCAGCCGGGCCACGGCGTCGCGTACCATTGTTCATTACCGTGACTTGCCGGAGTTCGATTTTGGCTCTTTCCGGGGGATACCGCTGGACACCTTTGACTGGGTTCATTTTGAGGGGCGTAATGTCGGAGAGACGCTGCGAATGATGGAGCACCTGCGGTATCGGTGCCCCGGTGTACCGGTGTCTCTGGAAGTGGAGAAGGCGCGTGAGGGTATTGAGGCGTTGTTTCCCTACGCCAATCTGCTGCTGTTTGCGCAAGCATTTGCCGATTATTGCGGGTATTCGCCTGAAGCGATGTTACAGGCCGTCAGCGAGAACGCACCGCACGCCGATATTGTGTGTACACTGTCAGAGCGGGGCGCAGTCGGCCTGAACCGCAACGGTGAGCTTCTGTTCAGCGCCGCCTATCCACCGGCACAGCTGGTGGATACCCTAGGTGCAGGCGATACCTTCAACGCCGCGATGATAGACGCTGCGCTGCGCGGCAAGTCGCTGTCGACTTCTCTGGAGCGCGCCTGCAGGCTGGCGGGTGCGAAGTGCGGTCAGGTTGGCTTTCACGGACTGGATCGGAGCCGGATGAGCGATGGCGATGACTGACTGTCGCGTGTTTCTGTGTACCTTGCTGGAACTGGAAAACGGTGCCAGTCGCGGCTTTACAGTCGAGACACCAGCCGGTGTGGAGGATATCTTCGTGGTGCGCAAGAACACGCGCGTTGTTGCCTATCGCAACAGCTGTCCCCATACGGGTGGCCCGCTTGACTGGGTGCCCGATCAGTTCCTCAGTCTCGACGGCAGCCAGATCCAGTGTGCCACGCACGATGCACGGTTTCGTATCGAGGACGGTGTTTGTATCGTCGGTCCCTGTGCGGGCAAGCGTCTGTCAGCGGTGATAACGGTGGTGGCAGAAGGGGCTGTTTACGCTGAGTTCCCCTTCCGGGATGGGGCAGATTCGAGGTGAGGCTGTGGTACCCCGGCGCCTGTGGTTTCGCTGCGGGCAGCGTTCACGCGTCGGCTGGAAAATGCCGAGCGGCTTGGCGCCTGTGTTGAGAGAACGCAGGGTCAACTGATGAGCGTGGTCGGGCTACAGCGCTGGTTCCCGCTCTGGGCGCTGCTGGGTTGCGCGTTCGCATATGGGTGGCCAGAACCTTTTGCCGGGGCCGGGGCCGCCATTGTTCCGCTGCTGGGGCTGGTTATGTTCGGTATGGGCATGACACTGGGCAGCAGGGATTTTTTGGCTGTAGTGCGCAGGCCCGGCGCTGTGGTTCTGGGTGTGAGCCTGCAGTTTTTCCTGATGCCACTGATCGGATGGTTGCTGGCGAGCACCGCGGGACTTGCTGGCGGGCTCGTTGCGGGGGTGGTGTTACTGGGTAGCTGTCCGGGCGGCACGGCGTCGAACGTGATGTGCTATCTGGCCAGGGGCGATGTCGCGTTGTCTATCACGCTGACTGCTGTTTCCACAGTGCTGGCGGTTGTCGCGACACCCGTGCTGACCTGGTTTTACGTCGGTGAGCGTATCGAGGTTCCTGTGTTCGCCTTATTGCAGAGCACGACTAAGATAGTACTTGTGCCCGTCGTGCTGGGGATTACGGTCAACCGTTTTCTTGGTGCGCGCCTGTATCGCTTGAAGTCTGCTTTTCCTCTGATTTCGATGTTGGCGATTGTCATTATCATTGCAATCATTGTCGGTATGAACCATGCCTTTATCAGAAAAACGGGTGCTGGGCTCGTTGCGGTGGTGATTTTGCATAACCTTTGCGGCCTGGCGCTTGGTTATTATTTGCCGCGCATGTTGCGGCGCAGTGAAGCAGAGTGTAGAACTCTTGCACTGGAAATCGGTATGCAGAACTCAGGTCTGGCGGTGGCGCTTGCGAGTGTGCACTTTTCCGCGCTGGCGGCGTTGCCCGGCGCGCTGTTCAGTATCTGGCACAATTTATCGGGATCGGTTCTGGCGGGGCGATGGTCGCGCCGTGTGGCTGACGGTGCGGCCTGATGTTGCAACGCCGGCGCCTCACCGACGTTAGTGCGCTGCCTGCACTCCGCCCGGTCGATCGGGTCGGCCAATCGGAGTCGTGACATGGAGCGTTTTGATGGTCGCGAGTCAAGGCTGTGCTGGACTGCGCCGCGGTGGCTTATCGAAGACGGGACCGGTTGTTCGAGGTAACCGGTCCCCTGTCGAGTTGGCTCAACTAGTCTTCCAGAGACTCTATCAGTGCACTGATATGCAGGGTGGCAGCCGCGTTACGATCCGTATGTGTCAGGTGCGCGGACACCAGCTGCAGCTGTAACTCGGTGTCTCCGGTATCCAGCAGGGGTGCAGGGTGAGGCTGCTGTGCCACCTGTTTCTGATGGTGATCCAGTTCGTCATCCGGGTATGGCTCGCCGCTAGCCATATTCACGATATATGTCATGGGTCACCTCCTTGGGTGGTCATAGCTGGTAACCCAGCATTCATCAAGGCTATCGGCTCTGGCTCCTGAACATTAAATCCAGGCTGCTGATGACAGCTGAGCAAGTTATGTGCCGTCGGATTGCAGGGCTGGCGTGATGCGGCCCTTGCGAACCCTTTTTACATGCGAGTTAGAGGCTTAGTGGGCTAACTTGCACCAGGCGACGATCCACTGCCGCACAGCTGCGATCCACAATGGTGCCGTGAAGTTGTCGCCCGGCCGATTTTGGGGCCCACCGGTCTTGGCGCCCGGTTTTCCGGGGCAGCGGTGCGACTGCCTGCCGCGAGCGGGGATGGCCGGTTTCGCTCTGACCAGTGCCCGGCCGTTACTGCGACGTTTGCTGGTAAGTCCGTCAGCGCCGAAAAATCAGCCTTGGCTCTTGTCCAAACGATCGAGTTCGGATAACCAGTCGTCGGTTTCTGACCAGATTTCGAAGTCCTGGGAATCTTCCCGGGCCAGATCCAGGGGACCAAGCCAGTCTTCAGGGGGGGCAATGGGTTGCGGACGCATGGACTCCCAGGTTTCGCGATCCAGTTCCTCGAGGGTTCCATCGTAGTACTGTAACTCCAGTGTCTCATCCTCTTCGTCCTGGGCGACGATCTCGAATGATTCCCCGGAACTGTTTCTGTACCAGTCACCAATCCTCGGAGCAGGTTCAATCGGCATAGCGGGTTTACCTCCATGAATAAACTGCTGATACTTGCGAACCATGCGGTCTCTGATGCTGCGCGTGAACTCCTGTTTGCCGCGCACGGACCTTCACTGAGTTATAGGTGCATAAAGCGAATTTTTCAAGGGACCGGCCGTACCGGTTCCGAGGACCGAATGATGGCCGTCAAAATTGTTGTGGTGGACAGTGCGCAGCTTCCTTCCGGGGCAGAATTTCCGCCGTTGGAGGCGAACAAGTACGGTTGGGAAGAGTATCCTTCTCTGACGGCTGAGGAGCTCCTGGATCGTTGCTGGAGGGCGGAAATAATCGTGTTGCTGTCGTCACATATAAACGTTGACCGCGCCATGATGGAGAAAATGCCGCGGCTGCAGTTAGTGATAACGGTTGGCGATGCGGCCGCACAGCTGGATCAGGTCGCCGCCCGTGACCAGGGGGTCGAACTACTGGCTTTTTCGGACGCGCTCGGCAGTGATGTCGCCGCTGCACAGGATCTGTGCAATCGCATCACCCAGGCAATCGATTACTATCTGCGCAGTATCGATGGCCGGGGGGGCTTGCGTTGAGCTGGTGGGGCAAGTTGCTGGGGGGCACCTTTGGTTACCTGCTGGCTGGTCCGCTGGGTGCATTAATCGGTGCCGCGCTCGGTCACAATTTCGACAAGGGCTTGAGCAGCCGTCTGGGTGGTCGGTTCGAACCGGGCGCGCAGGAGAGGGTTCAGACAGCATTTTTCACCGCCCTGTTCTCTGTCATGGGGCATCTTGCCAAAGCCGATGGCCGGGTGTCCGAGGACGAAATACAGCTGGCGCGCAGTGTCATGCAGCGCATGAACCTTAATCAGCAGATGCGCGAGGCGGCCATACACCTGTTCAATCAGGGTAAACAGCAGGATTTCGCTCTGCATGACGTACTGGTGCAATTCCGTGCTGAATGTCACCGGCGTCGCAACCTGATGCAGATGTTCGTCGAGATCTTGATGCACGCGGGCTATGCCGACGGAAAACTGCACCCGGGCGAACAGGCGGTTCTGGAACAGGTACGCGAGCAGCTGGGTTTTTCCGTTTCCGAGTTTCAGCATATCGAGGCGTTGGTGCGCAATGCGCGCCATTTTGGTGGCGGGGGGTTTGGCGAGGCTGAACCGGTCACGCCGCGAGCCGCGCTTAAGGAGGCCTATGAAATTCTGGGTGTGGCCGAGTCTGTCAGTGATGCCGAACTCAAGAAGGCCTATCGCCGCCTCATGAACCAGCACCACCCCGACAAACTGGTCGCCAAGGGTCTGCCAGAAGAAATGATTCGGCTGGCCACCGAAAAGACCCAGGAAATCAAGCAAGCGTACGAACTGGTGAAAAAATCCCGGGCTTGATTGGCCCGCATTCTTCACCGGGCGGAGGTAATACTATATGCGGTGCTGAGTTAGATAAAAATAGTGCTTGCCCGGCACAAAACAGCGTGTCGCTGAATAAGGCCTATCCCGTTGACAAATGGGGTTAGAGATAGCGGCCGCCCGCCGCGACCGCAATGACGACGAGGCCCAGGCTCAGATTAATCCCGACAAAGCGCCGGATCTGGTCCAGCTGTTTTGCCGCCTGGGCCCAGTCTTCGGTAATAACAGCCTCCTTCAGGCGCCGAAACGGCGCGAAATAGAGGTGCAGGTACAGAAGGATCATGAGCCAGCCCAGTCCTTGCATGATGTGTATGTGCAGGCCGGCGCCCCCCATACCGCCAAACAGACTGAATAACATCCAGTAGCCGCTGACGGGAAGCACAATGATGAACAGCCACACCCAGGGAAAGAAGCGCGCAAAAACCCCGGCCCACAGTCGCAGACGCTGGGGAGGCTCAAGCTGTGCGGCTGCAACCGGTCGCAGCACCTGGTATGCGAAGAACATGCCCCCGACCCACACAGCGGCGGAAAGGGCATGCAGGGTGATCGCCAAGGCAGCAGATGTCATGGTTATTCCCCGGGCTTGTTATCAAAGTGCGCTTTGAGCCATCCGTAGACACGCCGCGTCAGGTCGTCCTCCACGCCGACAAAAAAATGGTCGGCGCCTTCGACTTCGGTCTGGCGATAGTCCGTATTGCCACTCTTGCGGGCGGCAGCGGCGCGGGCTTTTGCCGTGTTCATAACGCCATCCAGGTCGCGGCTGCCATAGATGTCCAGCATCGGGACCGTGATCTTTTCCGTTGCCAGAGCACTGTTCATTCGGTCGTCCAGTTCGATCACGCTCATGCCGATAGCTACCAGCCCGGCGAGGCCGTGTTCACTATTAGCCGCAAGATACGTGGCGCCCATGGAGGCTCCCAGGCTGTGCCCGATCAGTACAATGGTGCGGTTGCCGCGCTCACGAAGGAACGCCTTGGCGGCTTCGACACGGCCCCCGACTTCGTCGAACAACGGTGCATAATCGGCCAGCGCCGCGTCATTGGCAAGAATGGGCATCTGAATCGACAGCGACGACCAGCCGTGCTCGGGCAGCTCGCTGCGCAACGGGTTGATGATCTCCGGCCAGTCGGGGTGAGCACCGATACCGTGTAGCAGGATGACCGCGCGGTCACCGGCTCCTTCGCTGGCCTCGGTATATATGCCGAGAAAGGCCGTGCCATCGGCATCCAGTTGAACGGCCTCGCCCACCAGCAGTGCGTCGACTATCTGCTCAGACCAGCGTTTCTCTTTCTCCAGATCGGACGCGTACCCTGGCAGGACCTGGTAGCCGAACGCAAAGCATAAACAATACAATAAGTTGCTAATTTTCCGCATATTGCCCTCCGGCGAGCAAAAGAGCGTCGAGCCTGTATCGCGCTCAGCAGGCTGCAATGTTTTCACTGATCGGTTAAAGTGCGCGCTTCTGATTTGCCAGCGAATTTCACCTTACGAGGCCTGGATTATGCCAGATTACAAAATTGCACCTTCCATTTTGTCGGCGGACTTCGCTCGCCTGGGCGAGGAAGTGGACAAGGTCCTCAAATCGGGGGCCGACATCGTTCACTTCGACGTGATGGACAACCATTATGTTCCGAACCTCACCATTGGCCCGCTGGTCTGTGATGCGCTGCGCAAGCACGGTGTCACTGCCGAGATCGACGTGCATCTCATGGTAAAGCCGGTCGACGCGCTGGTGCCCGAATTTGCCAAGGCGGGTGCCAGCTACATCACTTTCCACCCGGAGGCCAGTGAGCATATTGACCGCACTCTGCAGCTGATTCGCGACAACGGCTGCAAATCGGGGCTGGTGTTCAATCCCGCAACCCCGCTGGACGCGCTTAAGTGGGTAATCGACAAGGTGGACATGGTGTTGCTGATGTCCGTGAATCCGGGCTTTGGCGGACAGAGTTTCATACCCTATGTGCTGGACAAGCTGCGCGAGGCGCGCAAGATAATCGACGCCAGCGGCCGCCCGGTGCGGCTGGAAATCGATGGTGGTGTCAAGGTCGACAATATCGGCGAAGTCGCGGCTGCGGGTGCGGACACCTTTGTGGCGGGTTCCGCCATTTTCGGCGCCGCCAAGGACAGCGATCCCAATACCTACGACAGCGTAATCAGTGCGATGCGCGCCGAGCTGGCGAAAGTAACGCACTGATTCTATGGCCGCTATCAGTAAACCGGGCATGATTCTCATCGACGTGGACGGCACGCTGGTGGACAGCGTGCCGGATCTCACATTCTGCGTCGATGAAATGATGAAGCAGCTGGGGCGCGAGCCCTGGGGTGAGGCGCGGGTGCGTAACTGGGTTGGCAATGGCGTCGAGCGACTGGTCGAGCGTGCCCTCACGGGGGAACTCGATGGCGAGCCGGACAAGGCCGCTTATGACGCCGCCTATCCGATCTTTCTCGAGCTGTATGCGGATAACACCTCGAAACGCTCGCGACTGTATCCGGGCGTTCGCGAAGGCCTCGATTATCTCACCGGCGCCGGCTATCGCCTGGGGTGCGTGACCAACAAGGCAGAGCGCTTCACGGTGCCGCTGCTCAAGGATCTGGGCGTATACGATGACTTTCGTATCGTGGTCAGCGGGGATACCCTGCCGTACAAGAAACCGCATCCCGCGCCGTTGTTGCACGCGGCGCAATTCTTCAAGGTCGCGCCTGAGAAGTCGCTGATGGTGGGCGATTCCATCAGTGACGTGAAAGCCGCGCGGGCAGCCGGTTTCATGATTGCCTGCGTACCCTATGGGTACAATCATGGGGATGACATCCGCCTCGCGGCGCCGGATGTCGTGATCGAGTCTCTGGCAGGTCTGCGAGCCGAGCTCGAGCAGGCGGCGTAGCGGTCACCGTAGAGATGTACCTGCACGAAAGCAAGCGGCGATGGTGGTTCTAAACCGTTTCAGTCCCTGGCTTCGTTGTGCAGCAAACATATCTCAGCGGTGAGGATCATGACACCTGAACAATTCAAACACCTGGTCGATGCCGGCTATAACCGTATCCCGGTTGTGCGTGAAGTGCTGGCTGATCTGGATACCCCTCTAAGTACCTACCTGAAACTGGCCAACGGTGCTTATTCCTATCTGTTCG
Organism: Gammaproteobacteria bacterium; assembly: GCA_020347685.1. Lineage (GTDB taxonomy): Bacteria > Pseudomonadota > Gammaproteobacteria > DSM-19610 > DSM-19610 > Thiogranum. The sequence goes on from CP070738.1 coordinate 2,301,429, forward strand.
AATCCGTGCAGGGCGGGGAGAAATGGGGGCGTTATTCGATTATCGGACTTCCCTGCCATACGGTCGTGCGTGTCTACGGCGAGCGGATCGAAACATGGGTAGACGGCGAGCTGGCGGAAAGCGTGCAGCACCCCGATCCCCTGCGCTGGGTCGATGAGTGCAGGGAGCGCTACAGGGTCCCGGATCTCGATGATCTGCCGCGTTTCAGTGGCGGTCTGGTGGGCTACTTTGGTTACGATGCGGTGCGCTATATCGAGGCGCGGCTGAAAGACGGAACCAAGGAAGATCCCCTGCAGACGCCGGATATTCTCCTGATGGTGTCCGACGAAGTGGTAGTGTTCGATAACCTCAGCGGCAAGCTGCTGATGGTTGTGCACGTCGATCCCGCGCGCCCCGATGCATGGGAACGTGGTCAGGCGCGACTGGGACAGCTCCTGCAGCAATTGTGTCAACCGGTGCAGATCCCGGGGGCACTGGAACAATCACGAGACGTGTCGGAGGACGACTTTGTCTCCGGTTTTACCCGCGAAGGCTTCGAGGCCGCCGTGCGCAGGGTGAAACAATACATCGTCGAAGGCGATGCCATGCAGGTGGTATTGTCACAGCGCCTGTCGGTTCCCTTTGAGGCACCGCCTCTGGATCTGTATCGAGCCCTGCGCAGCCTCAATCCGTCACCTTATATGTATTACCTGGATCTGGATGATTTCCATATCGTCGGATCATCGCCGGAGATCCTCGTGCGCCTGGAGGACGACGTGGTTACCGTGCGCCCCATTGCCGGTACCCGGCCGCGCGGCAAGGATGAACTCGAGGACCGCGAACTGGAGCGCGACCTGCTGGCCGATCCCAAGGAGCTGGCCGAGCACCTGATGCTGATCGATCTGGGACGTAACGATGTCGGACGCGTCAGTAAGATCGGCAGCGTGGAGCTGACAGAAAAGATGGTGATCGAGCGTTACTCGCACGTCATGCATATCGTCTCCAACGTGGTCGGTCAGATCAGGGATGGCATGACCGCAATCGATGTGCTGCGCGCCACCTTTCCGGCCGGAACCGTGAGCGGCGCGCCCAAGATCCGCGCCATGGAAATCATCGACGAGCTGGAGCCGGTCAAGCGCGGCGTCTACGCGGGTGCGGTCGGTTATCTGTCCTGGAGCGGCAACATGGATACCGCCATCGCCATCCGCACCGCGGTGATCAAGGACGGCATGTTGAATATCCAGGCCGGGGCGGGCATCGTGGCGGATTCGGTACCGGAAAACGAATGGGAAGAAACCATGAACAAGGGGCGTGCCGTTTTCCGGGCGGTCGCTCTGGCGCAGGCCGGACTGGACGGAAAGCACCGCTAAGGAGTCGCTGCATGCTGCTGATGATCGATAACTACGACTCCTTCACCTACAATCTGGTCCAGTACCTGGGCGAGCTGGGAGCCGACGTTCGGGTGTATCGCAACGACCAGATCAGCGTTGCCGAGATAGAAAAGCTGGTGCCCGAGAAAATCGTCATTTCACCAGGTCCCTGCACACCCAACGAGGCAGGCGTGTCGGTGCAGACCATAAAGACCTTTGCGGGGCGCGTTCCGATCCTGGGAGTGTGCCTCGGTCATCAGAGTATCGGTCAGGCGTTTGGCGGCAGGATCGTGCACGCAAAAAATATCATGCACGGCAAAACGTCGCTGATTTACCACCAGGACAAGGGTGTGTTCAAAGGGTTGTCGAACCCTGTCGAGGCTACGCGCTATCACTCGCTGGTCATCGAACAGGAAAGCCTGCCCGACTGCCTGGAGATCACCGCCTGGACTCGTGGCCCGGACGGCGCGATCGAGGAAATCATGGGGGTTCGGCACACGGAATACGCGGTCGAGGGTGTGCAGTTTCATCCTGAATCGATTCTTACCGAGCAGGGCCACGACATGTTGAGGAATTTTCTGCAGGGCTGAGACGGTTTGCGGCCCAGTCCCCTCGACGGGTTGCCTGGCAGGAGTCGTCGCGGCGTGTGGCTTGGGGCCGGACAGACGTTGCTGAAATGTGGAGGTAGTTGAAGTGGAGATGCAAGCGGCGATTCGCCGTGTGACGGAAAGGCAGAATTTGTCAGCCGATGAGATGACGGGGGTGATGCAACTTATCATGACCGGACAGGCGACGCCCGCGCAGATCGGCGGTTTTCTGATCGGTCTGCGCATGAAAGGGGAGACGGTCGATGAGATCGCCGCCGCTGCCCGGGTCATGCGCGAGCTGGCAACGCCGGTGCCGGTAAGCGGTGAACACCTGGTAGATACCTGCGGCACCGGAGGTGATGGAGCTTCTACCTTCAATATCTCTACCGCCAGTGCGCTGGTTGCGGCGGCGGCTGGTGCGAGGGTGGCCAAGCACGGTAACCGCTCGGTGTCCTCGAGCTGTGGAAGCGCTGACGTGCTGGAAGCGGCCGGTGTCAATCTGGATCTTACTGCCGAGCAGGTAGCGCAATGTGTAGAGAGGATCGGTGTCGGCTTCATGTTTGCGCCAAAGCACCACAGCGCCATGCGGCACGCCATTGGACCGCGCAAGGAAATGGGAGTGCGTACGCTGTTCAATCTGCTGGGGCCGCTGACCAATCCGGCCGGCGCGCCGAATCAGGTGCTCGGCGTTTTCAGCGCGGAATGGCTGGAACCGCTGGCCAGGGTGCTGGAAAAACTGGGCAGCCAGCACGTGCTGGTGGTGCACGCCGACGACGGTCTGGATGAAATCAGTATCGGCTCTGCCACACAGGTGGCCGAGCTGAAGCAAGGCATGGTTGAGCGCTACCGGATTTCACCGGAACAATTCGGTTTGCAGACCGCCGACGTGCAGAGTCTCGCCGTTGCCAATGCCCGGGAGAGCCTGGCACTGATACGCCAGGTGCTGGACGACATCCCTGGCGCGGCGCGAGATATTGTGCTGCTCAATGCCGGAGCAGCGATTTACGCCTGCGGTATTGCGGGTAGTCTGGAGCAAGGCGTGGAAGCGGCGAAGCGGGCGATTTCCTCCGCTAAAGCCAAACAGAAGCTGGATGAATTGATCGAAATAAGCAACGGCTTTTAGATGGCAGATACCCCCGATATTCTGAGAAAGATACTGTGCCGCAAGCGCGAGGAGGTCGCACAGCGCAGTGCTGTGCTGCCGCTGAACGAACTGAGTCAGCGGGCGCAGGCTGCCGCGCCGGTACGCGGTTTTGCCAGGGCCCTGCGCGACAGGGTGGAAGCGGGGCAAAGCGCGGTTATCGCGGAAATCAAGAAAGCCTCGCCCAGCAAAGGAGTGTTGCGCGAGAACTTCGATCCGGCCGCTATTGCCCGGAGTTACCAGGCGGGCGGCGCAAGCTGTCTGTCGGTTCTGACGGATGTGGATTTCTTTCAGGGGGCAGATGAATATCTGCAGCAGGCGCGTGCCGCCTGTGCGCTCCCGGTGCTGCGCAAGGACTTTGTGCTGGACCCTTACCAGGTTTACGAGGCGCGCGCGCTGGGGGCCGATTGTATCCTCCTAATTGTTGCGGTGCTCGAGGATGAGATGCTGATGGAGCTGCTTCAGCTTGCCGGGCACCTTGGCATGGACGCGCTGGTTGAGGTGCACGATGCCACTGAGATGGAACGTGCGTTGGCAACGCCCGCGCCACTGATCGGTGTCAATAACCGGAATCTGCGTACCTTCGAAACATCACTGGA
>CP070738.1:2305204-2308664 GCA_020347685.1 Gammaproteobacteria bacterium
GTGAAATCGAGATCTCCAGACCATGGGCCCATGGTGCTGGGCCCACGATTCGAGGTCAACCGGGACTAAGCCCCGGTCAGCCCTCGGCGGGAAACCAGCAGCGACAGGAGTCCCGACGCGAACAACACAGCGCTGGCCGGCAACGGCACTGCACTGACCGAGGGAACCACGCCCGGTGTCGGCGTCGCGAGCAGGACAAAGTCGGCGCCATTGTCACCCGTATCGAGCCACGGGTTGAACCTGGCAATGCTGGAGCCCGCCAGCGCAGCCGGCGCCGCTGAACCCTCGCCGGCGGACACGTCGCCCACACCAAAATTGCCGTAGGCAACTGCATCGAGGACTGCGGCGGCGTCTCTCAGGACCACCGAGTCAGGGCCGTTTTGAAAGTCAACGTCGGCGATCAAATCGGCATTGGCCACCTGGGTGGAGCCACCACTCTCATCCCCGATCACAAACACCCCGTCGAGTGGAAACACACCCCCCAGGCCGATGGTTTTGTAAACCGTGCCGCCGCTACCGTTGATGCCCTCCAGCAGCAGTCCGTCGAGGCTGTCGCCGGGCGTCCCGAACAGTTCCACGAACGCCAGCCCGGCGTCGCTGCCCGGCGCATCGTAGAACAGCTCCGAAATGACCGGGCTGGCCACCGCCGCGGAACTGATCAAACCGAGGCCGCCGGTCAGCAGCAGTGCAATACGCCTTTCGATACACTTTTTCATCGCTCCCTCCGTGTTGTGTTTTCGGCATCCTTGCCACCCCTGCCCGCACCTATGCGAACAGCGGGATCACCAGCCTAGCGAGCCTACGGAGGGAAAACCATGCTCATTCTTCTGAAATTCTTGTAAGGGACTTCGGAAGGCTCTGTGCGAATTCGCTGTCGCAAAACGCGCCGCGCTGGCAGTCGCCAGCGCCTGACGGGTCAGGTCTGACCGGGCACAAAGCGCAGTGACGGGTCGAAAGATTGCAGCCGCAGGGCACACGCCCGACCCTGCCCTGGCGGACAGCTGGGCGGAGATCAGGAACCGCTTTCGAGCGCTCCACCCACGATCACGGTCAGCAGACGTTCGGGGTCGACGCGGCGGCGATAGGCATCCTGAATCTGTTGCACCGTCACCGCCTCCACCCGGTCGGTAAAACGTTGCAGATAGTCCAGCGGCAAATCGTAAAAGCCGATCACGGCGAGATACTCGGCGATCTTTCCGTTGCTGGATACCTGCATCGGGAATCCGGCGACGATGTTGTTGCGCGCCGCCTCGAGTTCTTTCTGTGTGGGACCCTTGTCGATAAATGCCTGCAGTGTCGCGCGCAGCACCGACAGTGCTTCCTGGCGCTGGTCATTGCGGGTCTGAAAACCCAGCAGGTAAGGCCCCTTGCGTTCCATGGGAATGAAATAGCTGTAGGCACTGTAAGACAGGCCGCGCTTCTCGCGAATTTCCTCGCTGATACGCGATACCAGGCCGCTGCCACCGAGAATATGGTTGCCGACATAGAGCGGGAAATAATCCGCATCGCCGCGCCGCATGCCCGGCGCGCCCAGCAGCACATGGCTCTGCTTGGAAGGATGTTCGATAACGAGTTCCTCGCCGGCATCCAGGCCTGCCACCTCTGGCAGGGGTTCAGCGGGACGTCCTTTCTCGAGGCTGTCTGCCAGCAGTGCGGCGATACTGCGCGCCCGCTTTTCGGGCAGGTCTCCAACGATTACGACCGTCGCATTCTGCGCCACGTAGTAACGACGGTAGAACGCCCGCACGGCGTCCACACTCAACGCCTGCACGCTCTCCGGTGTCCCGGAAGGGTGGTTGGCATAGGGATGCGACTGATACAGCCCCTGGTAGAACGCCTTCTTCACAATCGCGTCGGGTTTCTGTTTCTCGTACTGGAGACCCACCAGGGTGCGCTGCCGTTCGCGCTCGAAGTCAGCCTGGGGAAAATCCGGCTTGCTCAGCACCTTGCGAAACAAGTCCAGGGAGGGATCGAGCAGTTTGCGATCGGTCAGGCTGCGCAGCGACAGCCACGCCATATCGCGCTCCGAACCGTTACCCAGCTCCGCGCCGTACTGTTCCAGCCCGCGGGCGATCTGGTCTGCATCCAGGCCCCCTGCTCCCTGATCCAGCAGTGCATTGGTCAGGCCGGCGACACCACCCTGATTGCCGTCGCGCGCAGCGCCGGCCCTGAAAACCAGGCGGATATCCACCATGGGCAGCTCAGGCGCCTGCACGAACAGGACCTTGGCGCCTTTCTCCGTGGTCCAGTTGCGAATTTCAGGTGACGCATCAACGGCAGCCGCAAAGGCGGCAAACATGAACAGCACGAGTGCTTGGAACGGCTTCAACATGGCGGATTCTTGTTCTCCGTGACGACTAGTGGGCATGAGCGACGCCTCCGCTTCGGGGCGGGTGGCGTGGATCGATGGGCTGGGGCACAAGCTGCGCTACCGTCAGCCCATCGTCGACCAGGTACTTGCGTGCCACCGCCTGAACCTGTTCCGGGGTTACCGCATTGATGCGTTCGTGGTAGCGCTCCATTTCGCTCCAGTCGAGCCCCACCGTTTCCAGCATGCCGATCTGCATCGCCTGGTAGAAAATCGAATCCTGCTCATACACCTTGCTGGCGCGTATCTGTGCCTTGACGCGCTCCAGCTCGTCGCTGCCCACCCGCTCCTCATGCACTCGCTGGATCTGGGCACGCAAGGCGTGCTCGAGCTGCTCCGTGGTGTGACCGTTGGCCGGGGTTCCGGACAACAGAAACAGGCTTTGCTGGCGATCGTAGCCGTCATAAGCGGCCCCGGCGCTCGCCGCCACCGCCTGTCCGCGCACCAACTCGCTGGCAAGACGCGCGCCGGTACCACCGTCCAGCACACCCGCCAGCACATCCAGGGCATAGGGCTCCCACAGCGCGTCGGGCGCCGCGGTCAGCACCACCGGCACCTTGTACCCCATGATCAGGTATGGCAGTTCGGCAGGCGCTTTCACCTCGATACGCTTGCCGCCGCGCTGCAGCACCTCGCGTCTGGGCTTGGCCGGTTCGATTTCGCTCGGCTTGAGCGGACCAAAATACTGTTTGGCCAGCGCATGAACCTGATCCGGATCCACGTCGCCGACCACGACCACGGTCGCGTTGTTGGGTGCATACCACTTACGGTACCAGGCCTTGAGGTCTTCGACCTGCATGCTCTCCAGATCGTCCATCCAGCCGATCACCGGAATCCGGTACGGACTGCTGACATAGGCACTCGCATTGAACTGCTCGTAGGTGAGCGACTGAGGATTGTCTTCCGTGCGCATCCGGCGTTCTTCCATAACCACCTGCACTTCCTTGAGAAATTCCTCTTCGGGAATGGTCAGGTTACGCATACGATCGGCTTCCAGCTCGAAGCTGACCGGCAGGCGACTCTTCTCCATGGTCTGGAAATAGGCGGTGTAATCGCGGCTGGTAAAGGCATTTTCGCTGCCACCGTTCTCGG
>CP070738.1:2308764-2313219 GCA_020347685.1 Gammaproteobacteria bacterium
GTCAGGATTGGTGCCACCCGCGGTCGGACCACCGATGTTGTCACAGGCCACGGCCGACATACGGTTGGGACGCAGACCGGCGATGACGTTCACGCCCGGATCCAGGCCGATGGTGCGTGACGGGAAGTCATCACCGAGATCCACCACCTGGACTTTCTGGCGGAACACGCTCGGGTTGCATCCAGGGCTATCGCAGTCTGCTGAACGCTCGCGGTCGGTGACATAGATGGTGCCGTCCTCGTCCAGACCCCAGGCACGCAGCGAATCACGGCGCGACGGGTCGTCGGCCGGCTTGCCCGGGCGCAGGTCGATCCACCGGATGATCTCTGCACGGTTGGTGCCCCGGTTCAGTTTGAAGGTACCAGGTTCGTTGCTGCCGACGCCGGTACTGGTATCCGATAAACCGGCTTTCCAGTCCACCATGGCGATTGCCGCACCGTGGAACATACTCACGCCCATGCCTTCTTCGGTGAAGGCGATACCCGCCGCACAGGTCCAGCGCGGATCCTGATTCTTGGGCTGGCTGTATTCGTCTATAACCTCAAGGGTTTCCTGATCCAGCACGATGAGGCGGCTGTTGGCCGACTTCTCAGGCGTGGTCCACACGGGCGGGAAATACCCGACGGTGTTGGGTTCGGTGTTCGGCGCGCTGCCCGGTCCGGGCGAACCATCCGGATTCTTCTGGTCGAAGTTAGCATCGCAGATCGCCTGGATGATGTTACCGTTGGGCATCATCTGCGTGCCCAGTGGACGCGGCACTGCACCGAAAGCGGCTTCGCCGGCCGAAGCGTCATTCGTGATGCCGACGTACGACTTGGTGCGGATCGGGGTGCCGTCACGATGGAACTCGACCAGCCCGTGCTGGGCCGCACTGGTGATGAACGCATGGCCGTTCAGGCCGCCCGACAGCACGCCGGTGGGCTTGAATGGACCGCCGCACACGACGCCGTCTGGACAGATCGGACCCCCGGCGTTGCCGGGTGTGAACGGATTGCCGACCGTGATACCGCGCTCACCGGTCACGATGTTGACCTCGAGCACCTGGCCGGGACCCTGAACACCGAAAGGCGCAAACATGGCGTCGGCCATCATGAAGTTAGCCTCCAGACAAGCCGGCGCGCCGACCTCTTCGAGACCATGCGCTGACACGCCGCCAGCGAACATGGTTAAGCCGGCTGCGACGCCGACTGTCACGGAGCTCTTACTGAATCTCATCATCGTCTACTCCTCACGTATATTAGTATTTGAGTGAATTTGAATTTCCTCCTCCGCCACCACAGATCCTGCGTGATGGAGCAGCCTTACTAGTGATCATCCGTGCCTTCGAATTATTCATGTTAATTCGCCCGCGATGGTAACCAGCCGGCCGGCGCCCTGTAAGTGATGTAGGACACCGAAACCCGCGAAAAAATGGGCGGGCGAGGCAAACCTCATTATGATGTCACCTGTTACGCGCCGATCTGCGTCCCCGCGCACAGCCGGAATAGTTCCGGGACCGCCGGTAGGGGGCCAGAACGGGGTATTCATCGTGAAGAATGTCCTGCGGACAGGCGCCTGTTTTTCAGATTGAGACGTTAGCACTGACTGGAATATGCCGGTGAAATCAGTTTTCGAGTTCGCCATCGACTGGAACAGTCCACTCGCCGCGCACTGCGAGCGACGCGTACTTGCCTGTGAGCCGGATAGAGGCCTGACGGAGCCGCTTGCGCAGTTCGGTGACTGTCTGGACGGGCTGGCGCCCGAGGGCACCTGCCGCGAGCTGTTTACTCCCGGACTGCTGGTGCCGGCCTATGCGCCAGCGCGGGTGAAGACTATCGCCCGACAACAGTTCGATGTGACTTTCGCCGGACAGGTAACCGAGCCCGAAGCGGGGCGCTATTACCCCAGGGCAATAATTGCCGCGGCACTGGGCTGTTCGAAGCGCGAGCTCACGCCTTTTCTCCTCACCCGGGTGGAACAAGATCAGCTTGGCATCGATCTGAACCATCCGCTGGCCCGCTTCGATCTCAGCCTCAGCGCGCGCCGGCGCGACCTGCGGCAAGTGCCCGGTACCACCTGTACGCAGACATCCGAAATGGTGACGCTGCTGGCCGGCAACGGGCCCGGTATGCAGGCCGGTGCCGATGCGGCAGCAGCGGGCTGGTTCGCAACCTATCCCTTCGAACGCGAGGACCCCGAGCGGGACAGCGTCTTTTACCGCGCGCCGCGGCTGGTGCCGCATATCGATTCCACCGCGTCCGCGGAAGTGGCTGCGATCTATGCGCGGTTCATCAAACCCGGCATGAAGGTGCTGGATCTGATGAGCAGCTGGACGTCCCATATGGCGGATGTCGACGGGCCCGTTACGGTGACCGGGCTGGGCCTGAACGAACAGGAACTGGCGAAAAACCCGCGCCTCGACGAGCGGGTGATTCACGACCTGAACGACTCGCCAGTATTGCCCTTCGCAGACCAGGCTTTCGACCTGGTGATCTGCACCGCTTCGGTGGAATACCTGACCCGTCCGATCGAAGTATTCCGGGATGTGGCTCGCGTGCTCAAGCCGGGCGGTGTCTTTATCAACACCTTCTCCAATCGCTGGTTCCCGCCCAAGGCGATCAGCCTGTGGGCGCGCCTGCATCCCTTCGAACGGCTCGGCCTGGTCCTGAACTGTTACCGCAGGGCAGAGATGTTCGAGGACCTGCACACCGAATCCCTGCAGGGGCTGGCCAGACCGGCCGGTGACAAGTACTCCGGGCGACTTCCGTTCTCCGACCCGGTGTTCGCGGTGTGGGGAGCGCGTGGGTAGAAAATAGGATAATCGCAGCGATTCGGGGATAATCGCAGCCTCGACACAAATGACAACCGAGCGGAGCTGAGGAACATGGAAAACGGGATATTGATCGGCGGCGCCGGCGATCAGCAGATCTGGCTGGATGCCGCCATGGCCAATCGCCACGGCCTGATCACCGGAGCGACCGGCACCGGCAAGACCGTCACCCTGCAGCTGCTGGCGGAATCTTTTTCGCGCCTGGGTGTGCCGGTGTTTGCGGCGGATATCAAGGGCGACCTGTCGGGCGTGGCAAAGCCGGGCAGCGAGCACCCGAAGGTCGCCGAGCGTGTCGGTCTCATCCGCATCAGCGATCATAGCTTCGAGGGCTCGCCGGTGCTGTTCTGGGATGTGCAGGGCGACAAGGGCCATGCCGTGCGCACCACCATTTCCGAAATGGGTCCGGTGCTGCTCGCCAACCTGCTGGAGCTGAACGAGACACAGGAAGGCATTCTGCACATCGCCTTTGCGCTGGCCGACGACCAGGGCTTGCTGTTGCTGGACCTCAAGGACCTGCGCGCCATGCTGAACTGGGTCAATGACAACGCCGCTGATCTGAGCCGCGAATACGGGCGTGTCTCCACGGCGAGTGTCACCGCCATACTGCGGCGCCTGCTGGTGCTGGAAGAGGCGGGCGGCGACGAGTATTTTGGCGAGCCGGCGTTGCGCATCGAGCACCTGTTGCAGAGCGATTTTTCCGGGCGCGGCGTTATCAGCCTGCTGGATGCAACCACGCTGTATCACAACCCGCGCATCTACGCGACCTTCCTGCTGTGGCTGCTCTCCGAGCTGATGGAGCAATTGCCGGAACGGGGCGATGCACCCTTGCCGAAGCTGGTGTTCTTTTTCGACGAAGCCCATCTACTGTTCGACTCGGCGCCACCGGCGCTGCTGGAACGCATCACCCAGGTGGTGCGCCTGATCCGCTCCAAGGGCGTCGGCGTGTTTTTCGTCACCCAGTACCCCAGCGATGTACCGGAGGAGGTCATCGGACAACTGGGTAACCGTATCCAGCATGCGCTGCGCGCCTTCACGCCGCGCGATCGCAAGGCGCTCAGGGCGGCGGCCGAAACGTTTCGAGCCAACCCGGCGTTCGACACCGAGATCACCATCGGTGAGCTGGGCGTCGGGGAGGCCCTGGTTTCCACGCTCGACGCGAAAGGCGTGCCGAGTGTGGTGGAACGCACCCTGATCGCGCCACCGCGTTCACGTATCGGTCCGCTCAGCAGCGAGGAACGCGATGCGATCATCGCAAAATCGCCGCTGCGAGGGACCTACGAGACTGTCGTCGACCGCGAATCTGCCTTCGAAATGCTGAAGAAGCGCACCGAGGAATTGGAAGCGCAACGCGCCGAGGCCGCGCAGCAGCAACAAGCCGAAGACGCCGCCAGCGCCAAGGCCCGCCCAAGCGGCGGCCGCCAGCGTCAGGGCGCAGTGGAGGCGTTCACCAAGTCGGTGCTGCGCAGCGTGGGCAGCAGTCTGGGGCGCAGCATCGCGCGCGGCATCCTCGGCTCGATTATCGGACGACGCTAGAGGCAGCGCGGCGCGCAGCTGACCGTGCCGGGCCACATTACTCACCACGAATACCCTTAGGGCATAAATACCCGTAGGGCATAAATACCCGTAGGGCATAAAGGACACGAAGG
>CP070738.1:2313319-2321746 GCA_020347685.1 Gammaproteobacteria bacterium
CTGTCGTTCCAGCCCTGCATGTGCTGGGCCAGCAACAGCGACAATGCCTGTGCGTGATCCGCTCTATCGTTCAACGCAGGTATATAGCCGAAGTCCTTGCCACCGGCATGCAGGAACAGTTCGCGGTTCTGCTCGGCGATTTCCTCCAGCGTCTCCAGGCAGTCGGCACTGAAGCCCGGGCAGACAACATCAACCCGTCCGACGCCCTGCTTGCCCCAGGTTTTCAGGGTATGATCGGTATAGGGTCGCAACCATTCCTCGCGCCCGAAGCGGGACTGAAACGTCAATTGCCACTCGCCGTCCTGCAACTCCAGCCGCTCGGCCAACAGACGCCCGGTCGCGTGGCACTCACAGAAATACGGATCGCCCGCGTCCAGGTAGCGCCGCGGAATACCGTGAAAGGACAGCAGCAGGCGATCCGGGCGACCGTGCCTGTCCCAGTGTTCGCGCACACTGGCGGCCAGCGCATCGATGTAGGGCGGATAATCGTGATAGTGCTGGATAAAGCGTAATTCCGGCACCCAGCGCCAGCCCTTCAAGACGCGGAATACCTCGTCGAAAATCGAAGCCGTGGTGGTGGCCGAATACTGCGGGTACAGGGGCAGCACCAGCAGTCTGCGCATGCCTTTGCTGCGCAGCTCGTCCATCGCCCGTTCAATGGACGGATTTCCGTAACGCATCCCCAGTGCCACTTCCACTCTGCCGCCAGCCTGTCGCGGCAACGCCTCGCGCACCGCCTGCAGCTGCTTTTTCGCTATCGACAGCAGCGGCGAACCATCCTCGGTCCACACCGTCTGGTATGCCCTGGCTACCCGGGACGGCCGCAGCCGCAGGATCACGCCGTGCAGAATCAGCCACCAGAGCGGGCGCGCCATCTCGACCACCCGTGGATCCCACAGAAATTCCGCCAGGAAGCGCCGTACCGCCTCTGGCGTCGGTGCGTCTGGCGTGCCCAGGTTGACCAGCAGCACGCCGGTGCTGGGCTCCTGGTCGTGACTGAAATCGGGAGTACCCTGATACTTGGCCATGTTCTAGATCCGCTGGCAGTCGTTGGCAGACTTGACTTGATCTGCATAATACCGGATCAGTTTGGCCACAGCACGGCGCAATACCGCCAGCGCCGCGGCACGCCCCGTAACGCCGATCAAGGCCGCGCACTCCTGCCAGGAGCGCTTCTGCAGAATACGCGCCACCAGCAGGGCTTTTTCGTCCGATCCCAGGGCGGATAGCGGGTCGCCGTCCTCCAGCGCCATACAGCACAGGCGCCACAGTGCTCCGATCGCAACCTCCGGCAAGCGCTGCTGCAGCGCGAACGCCTCCACATCATGCCAGTCGGCCGCACTGAGCCGCACCATGTGTGCCCCATTGCGCATGACGCTGCAAACCAGTTGCGGCTCGAGGTTGCGAAGACTGTCCGAAAGCTGATGCGGAAAGTGCGCGAAGAAGCGCTCGCGTGCGTGGCCTACCAGGCGCTCGCCACGCGCACTGAGCGATTTCAGCAATACCACCGAATGGTAACCGCTGCTGGCACCGGCCTGAATGCTGAGCCGCACGGGAAGCCAGCCCAGCCGGTCCCAGAACTTCAACAGGTCGGTGCTTGCCCCGAAACTGCTGCCGATGTAATCGTAATCCGCTGCAGCCGCCTGTCGGGTGATGTGTCGAACCAGTTTCACACCGAGGCCGCGCCGCTGTACCGCCGGATGCACGGCGATGCGCATGATGCGCGCAGCGCGCAGCCCGGGCGCCTCGGCCAGGCCCTGGTGCGCGGCCAGCGTTTCGGGCAGCAAGTGACCATGCGGACGGCTGTGGCCGGCGGCTATCGCCTGCGCCGTCGCGGCATCGAAACCACCCTCCTCGGCCACCAGCGCGGTTGCCGCAACGTGCTGACCCAGGCACAGCACATAGATGGACAGATTAGGCCCGTCGAGCAGGTGGCGCAGATCCAGTGGCCGGGTTCGATAGTGTGCCAGCACCAGCAGACCAAACAGCTCCGACAGCCTTGCCTCGTCAGCACACAGCTGATCACGATCGAGCCGTTCGATTGTATAACTGTCCACATCCGCTCCCTGCAACGCGGCGTCTGGGGCTGCGTTGGCATCCAGCAGCAGCATGCGAAACACCAGCCGTTCCAGCGGGTCGTCGTCGGCCCAGCGGATCGGCTCCGCCAGGGTGAGCTGTTTCCAGCTGTTGCTGTAGCGGTCCAGGCTCTGATTGAAGCGCACCGCGAAACCGCGTCCGGTGCCCTCATAACCGTGCACCGTGGTGGCAAAAGCGATGCGGGAATAGCGTTTCAGCAGCCCCTCCAGCAACGGCGCAGGAATCGCCGCCGCCTCATCCACCAGCAGCAGGTCCGCCGGCGGACTATCGCGCAACAGCTCATCCGGCGCCCGAAACGCGATTCCCTGGTGAGACTCCTCGGGCAGCAGTGACCGGGCGTGCTCGAGTACTGCCTGCGCCGCCTTCATGCGTGGCCCGGTAACCAGAATAAGCTTGCGCCCGGCCTGGATCAGTTGCGCCGCGGCGATACCGAAAGCTGCCGACTTGCCACGCCCGCGATCCGAGGTGAGCACCACCGGGCGGCGCCGGTGACCCGTCACAACCCGCACCACCGCTTCCACGGCGCGCTGCTGGTCGCGGGTACGACAGGGGGGAATCACCGCTTCCGGGCACGGCGCGGCCGCCGGCACCACAGCGACAGGCAACCGCACCGGTCTGCCCCCTTCACACAGCAGGACATCGGGATCGGATTCAAGCACCCGCACCAGGCGTTGCAGAAAGCGCCCGCTCAACTGCTCCGCAGCATAAGGCGCCACCGTGATGCGCTGGTTCTGAGGATCGGGGAACTGCGCCCAGCGCTCAAGTGGTGGCGTCAGGAGCAGCAACAAACCGCCGCCGCGCAGGGTGCCGGTGAGTGCGCCAAACGCGTCCGGGTCGAACCCCGACCAGGCATCGAATACCAGCATGTCCAGCTCGCAGCCGAGCAAGGCCAGTGCCGCGCTGCCCTGGCTGGCGGATGCGCCCGGCGGTGCGGCGTCGCTGAACCAGTGCACTGTGCCCGGCGCCAGCCGCTCCAGCAGCACGCGGGCCGCTTCCAGGCCGCCCTCACGCGCACCCGCGAGTATCACCGCCCGGCGCTGACAGCAGCGCCGCGCCGTCGCGGCCAGCGCTTCAACGGCGCCGACCAGTTGGTCTGAAACAGACGTGGACACGTTGTCAGCTCCCGCGGCACACGACGGTCCGGCTGATTCCGGGCCACAGCGGTACCGCACCGGGATACCTTGCCCACCCCGGGCCACCGTTGCAAGCCGGTAGTGCCGCGCACGAGCGCAACCGCGCAGTGCCTGGGAACTCGCGGAGCCAAACAGCGGAAATACGCGCGACACCGCGCTACCGGATGGCCGGAACGGCGCGCAGAGCGCCGTTGGTGACTAAGACTTGCCGCCGCGCCTGGCGATATGGATCGCTCTGCCGTGCACCGCCAGCGCGGCTTCGTGAAAACTCTCCGACAGGGTCGGATGTGCGAACATGGTGAGCGCAATGTCTTCGGCACTGCTGCCGAGTTCGATGGCGACTACCGCCTCGGCGATGAGCTCGGAGCAATGCGGCCCGATCATGTGGACGCCGCGAATACGGTCCGTCTCGGCATCGGCGAGTACCTTGATGAAGCCCCCGCTATCGCCGGAAGCACGCGCCCGGCCGGAGGCCGCGAAGGGGAACAGCCCGCTTCGATACGGGGTAGCGCCGGCCTTCAGGGCCTGCTCGGTTTCCCCCACCCAGGCGACTTCCGGAAGCGTGTAGATCACCGACGGAATGGCCCCGTAGTTGACGGCGGCCGCATGACCGGCAAGCAGCTCGGCGACCATCACACCCTCCTCGGAACCCTTGTGCGCCAGCATCGGTCCGCGCACCGCATCGCCAATGGCGTAGACGCCGGGCAGGTTGGTCTTGCACTGCTCGTCGACGTGCACGAAACCCCACTCGTCCAGTAGCAGTCCGGCCGCGTCGCTCGCCAGGTGATTGGTATTGGGACGGCGCCCCACCGCTACGATCAGTTTATCGAACTCGGCCTGGTGGTCTCCGTCTCCGTTCTGGTAGCTGATGCGGACTGCGCCGTTGTCTGCTTCACAGGCTGTCACACGACTGCCCAGCTGGATGTCGAGGCCTTGACGTTTGAAAACCCGCAGCGCCTCGCGGGCGACCATTTCATCGGCAATCGGCAGAAAGCAGTCCTGCGCTTCCAGAATCGTTACCGTTTGCGCGCCCAGACGGCGCCATACGCTACCCAACTCGAGCCCGATAACACCCGCGCCAATAACGCCGAGGCGCTGCGGTACGTCACGGAATTCCAGCGCTCCGGTGGAGTCGACCACGATATCCTCGTGCAGCGGCACACTGTCGATCTGCGCCGGTGACGAACCGGGCGCGAGGATCACGTGCCCGGCCTGCACGGTGCGCGGGACGTCTGTGCCAGTTTCGGTGATACGCACCTCGCGGTTGGCCTGCAACTGAGCGTGTCCCTGGATCCACCTCACCCCGTTGGACCTGAACAGCTGTTCAATGCCCTGGGTCAGGTCCTCTACCACCTTGTCCTTGCGGGCCATCATGGCGTCGAGGTCCAGTTCCACCCCGGCCACCCTGATGCCATGCGCTGCCAGCGCATCCCGGGTCTCGGCGTAGCGCTCGGATGACTCGAGCAACGCCTTGGAAGGTATGCAACCCGCGTTCAGGCAGGTCCCGCCCAGCGCCGGCTTTCCCTGCCGGTCGAGCCACTGGTCGACACACGCCGTGTTCAGACCGAGCTGGGCACAGCGAATCGCCGCCACATACCCGGCCGGTCCGGCTCCGATAACGACAACATCGTATTGCTCAGCCATGTGCGTTCACACACCCAGCAGCAGACGCGCTGGATCCTCCAGCATGTCCTTGACCGTCACCAGGAACTGCACGGCTTCCCTTCCGTCGACCAGCCGGTGATCGTAGGACAGTGCTACGTTCATCATCGGCCGTATCACCACCGCGCCGTTTTCGGCCACCGGGCGTTCCTGGATCTTGTGCATGCCGAGGATACCTGACTGGGGCGGGTTGAGAATCGGGGTCGAAAGCAGCGAACCGAACACCCCGCCGTTGGTGATGGTGAAGGTCCCGCCGGTGATGTCCTCCATGCTCAGGCTGGCATCCTTCGCCTTCTGCCCGAATTCGCCGATGCGCGTTTCGATATCCGCCATGCCCAGCTGATCCGCATCGCGCAGAATCGGCACCACCAGGCCACGCGGAGACGACACCGCGATACCGATATCGAAAAAGCCGTGATACACGATATCTGTCCCGTCAATGGATGCGTTCAGCTCCGGGAAGCGCCGCAGACCTTCGATGACCGCCTTCACGAAGAAAGACATGAAGCCCAGCCGCACGCCGTGTATCCTCTCGAACTCATCACGGTAGCGGGTGCGCAACGCCATTACCGGCTGCATATTGATTTCATTGAAGGTGGTGAGGATCGCCGCCGTCTGCTGGGCCTCAACGAGACGCTCCGCGATGCGGGCGCGCAGGCGTGTCATGGTTACCCGCCGCTCGGGCCGCCCTTCGAGATTTGCGGCCGGTGTTTCGGTTGGCACCTCGACAGGGGCCGCGGCTGCCGTCTGCGCCGGCGTCACCTCGCCCCTGGCGGGCGCTTGATCCGGCTGCTCGATGACCCGCAACACATCCTCCTTGAGCACCCGATTGCCGCTGCCCGAAGCCGGTATGGTATCGAGATCCAGGCCATGTTCCTCAATGAGCCGGCGCGCAGACGGCGTCGCAAAGGCGCCCCGCCCCGGCGCGCCACCGGCGGCGCTGACCTGCTGCGGCTCGCCGCGGGCCACGGCCACTTCGCCCTCCCGCATGCGCCCGATCAGCTGTCCGGACACCACCACGGTGCCCTCGGGTTCCAGGATGTCCTCCAGCACGCCGTCGCAGGGTGCCGGTACCTCGAAGACCACCTTGTCGGTCTCTATCTCGACCACCGGTTCCTCGCGCCGCACCGCTTCGCCCGGCTTCTTGTTCCACCTCAGGATGGTTCCGTCCGACACGGATTCCGGAAAACCGGGGACCTTGAGTTCGATTGCCATGCTGTTTCCTTGCCGCTCCTATTCTTCGTCCATTGGCAGGCCCAGGGCCTGTGTCACCAGGGCGTGTTGCTGTTTCACGTGCAGCGCGGCATAACCTGCCGCAGGTGCCGCGGAGAACGCGCGCCCCGCATACTGCAGCAGCTCCGGCCGCTCCAGCGCCGAGCGCAGGTGATGCTGACTGGAAAACCACGCGCCCTGGTTCTGCGGCTCTTCCTGACACCAGACGAATTCGCCGGCGTTGGGATAGCCCGACAGGACCTTGCGCAACTGCGCCCTGGGAAATGGATACAAACGTTCGAGACGCACAATCGCGACCCGCTGCAGCTCCGTTTCCCGGCGCTTCTCCAGCAGATCGTAATACACCTTGCCGCTGCACAAAACAACGCGCCTGACCCCGCTGGGATCGAGCTCGTCGACTTCGTCGATCACCGGTTGGAATTCGCCGCTGCTGAGGTCTTCCAGGGAACTGATCGCGAGTCTGTGCCGCAGCAGGCTTTTCGGTGTCATGACCACCAGCGGCTTGCGGCATTCCAGCAGAATCTGGCGACGCAGCAAGTGGAATATCTGCGCCGGCGTGGTCGGTACACACACCTGCATGTTATTTTCGGCGCACAGTTGCAGATAGCGCTCCAGCCGCGCCGAGGAATGCTCAGGCCCCTGCCCCTCCATACCGTGTGGCAGAAACATGACCAGCCCGCACAGCCGGTTCCACTTCTGTTCACCGGCACTGATAAACTGATCGATCACGACCTGGGCATTGTTGGCAAAATCGCCGAACTGGGCCTCCCAGATCACCAGAGTACGCGGATCGGTTGTGGCATAGCCGTATTCGAATGCCAGCACCGCCTCTTCCGAGAGCAGTGAGTTGATCACCAGAAAGTTACCCTGCTCCGGGCTGACATTGCGCAGCGGCACGTACAGTTCGCCATCTTTCTGGTTGTGCAGCACAGCGTGGCGGTGAAAGAAGGTGCCGCGTGCGCTGTCCTGGCCGGACAGCCGCACACCGTAACCTTCGCTGACCAGCGATGCATAGGCCATGGTTTCAGCGAAACCCCAGTCGATAGGCAGCGCCCCGGCCGCCATTTTGCGCCGGTTATCCATGATCTTGGTTACATTGGAGTGTAGTTCGAAGCCCTCCGGTACCTGTTCGAGACCGCGCCACAGCTCACGCAGCCGCTCGATGGAAACAGCGGTCTGCAGAAACGCCGTACAGGCCTGTTTCAGATACGGTGCCCAGTTCACCGCAAACGGATAGTGTGCCTGTTCCTTGGGCACCAGCTGGTCGACTACAGAGACACCCGCGTCCAGTCGGGCCCGGTAGTCGTCAAGCAGCTGCTGCGGCAGGCTTGCGTCGATAATACCCTCCGCCAGCAGCCGCTGTGCATACAGCTCGCGCGTGGTGTTGTGATCGCGGATCGCCTGGTACATGAGCGGCTGCGTAGCGGTCGGTTCATCGGCCTCACTGTGACCATGACGACGGTAGCAGACCAGATCGATGACCACGTCCTTGTGAAAATTCATCCGGTAGTCGAGCGCCAGCCGGGTAACCTGGATGACCGCATCGGGATCATCGCCGTTGACGTGGAAGATCGGCGCATTGACCATTTTTCCAATGTCGGTGCAGTACAGCGTGGAGCGGGCATCGCCCTGGTGGCTGGTGGTGAAGCCGATCTGGTTGTTCACCACGATATGCACAGTCCCCTTGGTGGAAAAGCCGCGCGACTGGGACATGTTGAAGGTCTCCATGACCACGCCCTGCCCGGCAAACGCAGCGTCGCCGTGGATGAGCACCGGCACCACCTGGTTACCCGCATCGTCACCGCTGCGCTGCTGGCGGGCGCGCACCGAGCCTTCCACCACCGGACCGACAATTTCCAGGTGCGAGGGATTGAACGCCAGCGCGATGTGCACCAGCCCGCTGCCGGTGTGCAGATTGGAGGAAAAACCCTGGTGATACTTGACGTCACCGGAACCGTTGGTCGGCTGCCCGCTCTTGCCCTCGAATTCCTGAAACAGCTCGGCCGCGGTCTTGCCGACAATGTTGATCAGCACGTTGAGGCGGCCACGGTGCGCCATGCCGATAACGACTTCCTTGGCGCCGTGACTGCCGCTGCGCTGAATCAGGTCGTCGAGCAGCGGAACCAGGCTGTCGCCCCCTTCCAGCGAAAAACGCTTCTGCCCGACATAGCGCGCGTGCAGGTAACGCTCCAGTCCCTCGGCGGCAACCAGGCGCTGCAATATACGCAGCCGGGTATCTGCCGGGAACTGCGCCCGACCGGCGGCGCCTTCCAGACGCTGCTGTATCCAGCGCTTCTCGGCG
>CP070738.1:2321846-2335652 GCA_020347685.1 Gammaproteobacteria bacterium
CCGGCCTCGTCGACCGGATTACCCAGAACGTCCATGATGCGCCCCAGGGTGCCCTGACCGACCGGCACCGAGATCGGTGCACCGCTGTTGGATACCCCGACGCCGCGCTTCAGTCCGTCGGTGGAACCCATGGCGATGGTACGCACAATGCCGTCACCCAGCTGCTGCTGCACTTCCAGCGTCAGGCCGGCATCGCCGACCAGCAGTGCGTCGTATACCTTGGGCACAGCGTCGCGTGGAAATTCCACGTCCACAACGGCGCCGATGATTTCAACAATGTTTCCGGAACTCATGAGCAAGTCCTCTTTACCTGAATTGTTTTCGTGGGGTCAGACTCGTTGACCTGCCCCGTTCGAACTCTTTAACTTCTGCCAGCAACCAGATCAGACCCTGTGCCAGCCTGAAAAAAACTATACCGCGGCGGCACCAGAAACGATTTCCGACAGCTCCTGGGTAATGGCTGCCTGGCGGGCCTTGTTATAGGCCAGCTGCAATTCGTCGATCAGGGTGCCAGCATTGTCCGATGCCGCCTTCATCGCCACCATGCGCGCCGCCATTTCACAGGCGATGTTCTCGACCAGTCCCTGGTAGACCAGCGACTCGATATAGCGCATCAGCAGGGCATCCATGATCTCCTTGGCGTCGGGTTCATAGATATAGTCCCAGTGGTGTTTGAGCGACTCGTCCCGCTCGTCGCCAACGATCGGCAGCAGCTGATCGATAACCGGTGTCTGGGTCATGGTATTGACGAACTGGTTATTGGCCAGATACAGGCGGTCGATGCGACCCTCGTCATAGGCATCCAGCATAACCTTGACCGAGCCGATCAGCTCCTCGACGCGCGGCGCATCACCCAGGTGCGAGTTCTGCGATATCACGTTGCCGCCCAGGCGCTTGAAAAAGCCCATCGCCTTGGCGCCGATGACGGCGAAATCGACCTCCAGGTTCTGTCCCTGCCACTCGCGGAGGGATTTGACCGCCGTCTTGAACAGATTGATGTTAAGCCCGCCGCACAGGCCGCGATCCGTGGAAATCACGATCAGGCCCACCCGTCGGGCCTCGCGCTCCATCAGGAACGGGTGCTTGTACTCCGGGTGCGACCTGCCCATGTGAGCGACCACATTACGCATTTTCTCCGCGTAGGGGCGTGATGCCCGCATGCGGTCCTGTGCCCTGCGCATCTTGCTCGCCGCCACCATTTCCATGGCTTTGGTGATCTTCTGCGTATTCTTGATGCTCTTGATCTGGGTGCGGATTTCTTTCGCGCCGGCCATTTAACTCGTCCTGATCCTGTCTGGATTCATGTTGCCACCTGTAGGAGCGGCCTAATTATGCCCTTTATGCCCTTCGGGTATTCGGGTACTCGGGTACTCGGCCGCAACCGGGCTGGAGAGCGGCGCTCCTAGTGGAGAAACTCAATACGCTCCGGTAGCCACGAAGTCCTCGACAACCTTGCGCAGCATTGCCTCAACGTCCTCGTTGTAATCCGGGTTAGCGTTCAGCCCTTCCAGCTCGCTGGCATAGTTGGAGCGGAAATGCGACAGCAGGGCGGCCTCGAAAGCGACCACCTTGTTGACCGGAACATCGTCCAGAAAACCTTCATTGGCGGCGAACAGCGACAGCCCCATTTCCGCCACCGACAGCGGCGCGTACTGCAACTGTTTCATCAGCTCGGTGACGCGCTGACCGCGTTCCAGCTGTTTACGGGTCGCCTCATCGAGATCCGAGGCAAACTGTGCGAACGCCGCCAGTTCGCGATACTGTGCCAGAGCCAGACGCACACCGCCGCCCAGTTTCTTGATGATCTTGGTCTGCGCGGCACCGCCCACGCGCGACACCGAGAGACCGGCGTTGATGGCGGGTCGGATACCGGCGTTGAACAGATCCGATTCCAGGAAGATCTGGCCGTCGGTAATCGAGATCACGTTGGTCGGAACGAAGGCCGATACGTCACCGGCCTGGGTTTCGATTATCGGCAGTGCGGTCAGCGACCCGGTCTTGCCCTTGATCTCGCCGTTGGTCACTTCTTCCACGTAATGCGCGTTGACTCGCGCGGCGCGTTCCAGCAGTCGGGAATGCAGGTAGAACACATCACCGGGGTAGGCTTCGCGGCCGGGCGGACGACGCAGCAGCAGCGATACCTGACGATAGGCCCAGGCCTGCTTGGTCAGATCGTCATAGATAATCAGGGCATCTTCACCGCGATCACGGAAATACTCGCCCATGGCACAACCCGAGTAAGGGGCAATATACTGCATCGGCGCGGCATCCGACGCGCCTGCCGATACCACAATGGTGTGCGCCATGGCACCGTGCTCTTCGAGCTTGCGCACCACGCCGGCGACCGAAGAGTTTTTCTGGCCGATCGCGACGTAGATACATTTAACGCCGGTGCCTTTCTGGTTGATGATGGCGTCGATGGCAACCGCGGTCTTGCCGGTCTGGCGGTCACCGATAATCAGTTCGCGCTGGCCCCGGCCGATCGGTACCATGGAGTCGATCGCTTTCAGGCCGGTCTGCACCGGCTGGTCAACCGATTGGCGATGGATAACACCGGGTGCGATCTTCTCAATTGGCGAGCTGCTCTGCGCATCGATCGGGCCCTTGCCGTCAATGGGACTACCGAGCGAATCGACCACCCGACCGAGCAGCGCTTCGCCAACGGGTACTTCCAGAATACGGCCGGTGCACCTCGCCTTGTCGCCCTCGGAAATGCTCTTGTAATCACCCAGCACCACGGCGCCGACCGAGTCGCGCTCCAGGTTAAGCGCCATTCCGTAGAGGTTGTTGCCGAAGTCGATCATTTCGCCCTGCATGACATCGGCCAGGCCGTGAATGCGGACGATACCGTCGGTCAGGCTGACGATCGTACCTTCACTGCGCGCCTCCGAAGTGGCTTCAAAACCTTCGATGCGCTTTTTGATCAGATCGCTGATCTCGGATGGGTTAAGTTGCATTGCTTGCGTCCTCTCTTAGTGAACCAAGGCGCTGGAGAGCTGGCGCAGGTGCTCCAGAGCCGACCCGTCGATCACCAGGTCGCCTGCTCGGATAACTGCTCCACCCACCAGGTCTTCGTTCACAGAACAATTCAGTTGCACGTCGCGGCCGAGGCGCGTTTTCAGCGCGCTGGCGATCGCCGTTTTCTGCTCCTCGCTGAGCGGAAGCGCGGAAATGACTTCCGCTTCGATGGTGCCCTCGGCTTCGTCACGCAGCTCGGCATACAGGGCCGCGATCATGGGCAGCTGGGAAAGCCGGCTGTTTTCGGCCAGTATCCGCAGCAGGTTGACAGCGTTGTCGCCGATGTCCTCGCCGCAGGCGCGGATGACCAGTTCACCGGCATCAGCCCGGGTCAGACGCGGATTGTCGAGCACCGCTTGCATGCTCGGGTTGCTGACCACCGCTGCCATCAGCGCCAGTTTGTCGGACCAGTCCTGAAACTGACCCTGACTCTTGGCCAGCTCGAACACCGCCCGCGCGTAGGGCCGCGCCAGCGCCGCGTCGCCTTCCAGGTTTTCCACCTCTTGAGCTTTGGTTTCTGGCATAGCGGCTACCTAGATCTGTGCGACCAGGTCTTTGATGAGCTCATCGTTGGCGGTCTTGTCCAGTTCGCGTTTCAGGATGCGCCCCGCACCCGCCGTGGCAATTTCCACCACCTGTCCGCGCAACGCTTCCTTGGCACGATTGATCTCCTGATCCAGCTCGGCCTTGGCGGCGACTTTGATACGGTCGGCCTCCTCGTGCGCCTCGCCTTTGGCCTCTTCGATGATCTCGGCAGCGCGCTTCTCGGCTCGGCTGATGATTTCTGCCGCCTGTTGCTTGGCTTCGTGCAGTTTCTGAGTCGCCTTTTTCTGCGCCAGTTCCTGCTCGTGCTTGCCGCGATCGGCCGCCGCCAGGCCTTCAGCGATTCTCTCCTTGCGATGCGCCAGCGCTGTCATGATCGGTGGCCATACGAACTTCATGCAGAACCAGACGAATACGATAAAGGCCAGGCTCTGTCCGATCAGTGTGGCGTTGAAATTCATGTTCGCACCCCGTGCAATTAAATGGACAAAACGATGTTAATGCGTGTCTTATCCGCCCACGACCGCAAACATGACGTACATGGCAAGACCGACGGCGATCATCGGTACCGCGTCGACCAGACCCATGACGATGAAGAACTGAGTGCGCAGCATGGGGATCAGTTCAGGCTGACGCGCCGCGCCCTCGAGGAAGCGACCACCGAGGATACCGATGCCGACAGCGGCACCCAGCGCACCCAGGCCCATCATCAGACCGCCGGCAATGTAGAGCAGAGCGTTTTCCATCTTTGTCTCCTAGATATGCAAGTTCAATTAGGTAAAAACTGTTGGATTAGTGGTGTTCCTGGCAAGCCATATCCAGGTACACGATAGTCAGGGTCATGAAGATGAAGGCCTGCAGTGTAATGATCAGGATATGGAAAATCGCCCAACCGAGCTGCAGCAGGCCACCGAAAGCGCCCAGCGCCAGGCCGCCACCGTACATCAGCGCGATCAGAATGAAAATCATTTCGCCTGCGTACATGTTGCCGAAAAGTCGCAGCGAGAGGGAAACCGGCTTGGCGATCAGCGTCACGCCTTCCAGCACCAGGTTGACCGGCGCCAGGAACTTGGGAAACGGCTGAAACGCGAGCTCGCCGAGGAAACCGCCGACACCCTTCATTTTGATGCTGTAGTACAGCACCAGCACAAACACCGACAGCGACAGCCCGAAAGTGACGTTGGGATCGGTGGATGATACGACCTTCAGGTGACCCACACCGGCAAGGCCGGCGACCGCGGGCAACCAGTCGACGGGAATCAGGTCCATCAGGTTCATCAGAAAGATCCAGATGAAGATGGTGAGCGCCAGCGGACCGACCAGGGGGTTCTTGCCGCTGAAGGAGCCGCGCACGCTCTGGTCGATGAATTCGACCACCCATTCGACAAAATTCTGCCAGCCGCCCGGCACACCGGCGGTCGCGGTCTTGGCCGCCTTGCGGAACCCCCACAGGAACAGAACGCCGAGGCCGACGGAGAACAGCATGCTGTCGACATTGATGGCCCAAAAGCCCATCTCGGCCGCCTCCTGCATGCTGTGCGCAAAGCCCCAGTGGCCGTCCGGGTGCTGGCCGAAGGTCAGGTTGGTCAGATGATGCTTGATGTATTCTGCCGAAGTTTCTGGTGCTGCCGCCATGGAATCACTTCTTGGTCAATGCGTTGGTTCCCGAAATTACCAGTGCTATCTGACCGGCAACGAACCCGGTCAAAACGGCCAGCGCATCCAGCTTCAGCGCGCCCAGGCCGAGGCCAAACAACAACGCGACGAGCAGAAACCGCTGTGCCACACAAACGTAAACGGCCACCAGACTCTGCTGCGGTGAACGTTGCGGCGCCTGTGCATCTCGATGCAGGCACCTGGCCTGCACCAGTCCATTCATGGCCGCTATACCACCGCCGTACCAGACAGAAACGGCAGAGAAAACCTCAAATACGGCAAGAAACACGGCTGATGCGAGTGCTACCAGTGCAATCTGGAGCAGGAACAGCCTGCGGATCCCGGTATCCAACGGTGTTACGGCCCGATCTTGCACCCAACGCTGGGGGCGCTATCCAAGACCACCGGCTTTGCCGATGAAGAGCGGCGGCGATTATAAGGACGGCCGCTAGCTGGGGTCAACACGCCATATGGCCTTTGTGGGTATTCCCCCCACCCTCAATGGATATGTTCGAGTATCCCGTCCAGTTCGTCCAGGCTGTTGTAATTGATGATCAGCCTGCCCTTGCCCTTCTGGTTGTGTTGTACCTGCACCGGGGCACCGATACGGTCCGACAGACCCTGTTCCAGGTGCACCAGGTCGGGGTCACGCCGCGCGGCTGCGGCTTTTGCCGGGCCCGCGCTGGCCTCGGCCAGCAGTTTCTTGACCAGTCGCTCGGTGGCGCGCACCGACAGCGCGTGGTTAACCACCTGGTGTGCCGCTTCCGCCTGGCGGCGCCCGTCGAGCGCCAACAGAGCACGGGCATGGCCCATTTCCAGCTCGCCGCGCTGCACCATCGCGGTGGCGACCTCGCCCAGCTCCAGCAGCCGCAGCAGATTCGATACAGCGGTACGCGAGCGACCCACCGCCTCGGCGGCCTGCTGATGGGTCATCTCGAATTCGCCGATAAGCCGCTCCAGGGCGCGGGCTTCCTCCAGGGGGTTCAGATTTTCGCGCTGGATGTTTTCGATCAGCGCCACCGCGATGGCGGCCCGGTCGTCCATCTCCCGTATGACAACGGGGACTTCCTGCAGGCCGGCCAGCTGGGCGGCCCGCCAGCGGCGCTCGCCGGCGATGATCTCGTAACCGCCGGTGCCGACACGACGCACAAGAATCGGCTGCACAACGCCCTGAGCGCGAATGGAATCGGCCAGATCCTCCAGGCTTTCGTTGTGCATGTCGACGCGCGGCTGGTACTTGCCGCGCTGCAACAACTCCACGCCCACGGTCCGCAGCGCCTCTGCGCCCTCCGGCGCGACGCTCGGCGCAGCGGCCGGCCTGGCCGTGTCGGCACGGGTTGGCCCCAGCAGGGCGTCGAGCCCGCGGCCCAGTCCTCGTTTTTTCGCAACCATAGTAGTAATGATGGAGCCCCTGTTCAGGATCGCACGTTAAACGAAAAACACAGCACCCGCAAAAGCTGCCCAAGTATAACCGCGAATCGCCAACCGCCACCGGGGTACGAATAAAAAACCGCCCCGTGCGCCTTCAACACACTGCCCCGGCCGGCAAAAACCCAGGCGCCTGTCCGAGTCATCTGCCCGCCGCAACAGCGACGTGATGACTCGGACAGGCTCCTAGTCCGCATTTTCCGAAAGGTTCGGCTCTGCGTCGTTCACCGCGGCAGTATCCGGTGGCGGCGCCTCGTCTTCGTCTTCGGCTTCGGTGTCGTGCTGCGGTCCCGCCTGGCGTTCCTGCTCGCGCCTCACCAGCTCGCCGGCAAGCGCCAGGTAGGCGATTGCACCACGCGAGGCCTGATCGTACTTCAACACCGGCGTACCATGGCTGGGCGCTTCCGCGAGGCGGATATTACGCGGAATAATGGTCCGGTAGACCTTGTCGCCGAAATGCTCCAACAGCTGCTCGGACACCTGGTTGGCCAGGTTGTTGCGGGCGTCGAACATGGTGCGCAGCAGGCCTTCTATTTCGAGCCCTGGGTTGACCGCATCGCGAATCTGCTCAACGGTTTCCAGCAGGGCGCTCAGTCCTTCCAGGGCGTAATACTCGCACTGGATGGGGATAAACACGGCATCCGCTGCCGTGAGTGCGTTGAGCGTCAACATGTTCAGCGAAGGTGGACAGTCGATCAGGACGTAATCGTAGTTGGCGGCAACCGACGCCAGACGCCGGTGCAGGCGTGCCTCGCGATCTTCCACCTGGATCAGCTGTACCTCGGCAGCGGTCAGGTCGCTGTTGGCGGGCAGCAGGTGATAACCCGCCACCTCGGCATCGACAATGATCTGCTCAATCGGCGTGTCGTCCAGCAGCAGGTTGTAACCACTCAACTCCAGCTGACGCTTGTCGACGCCGCTTCCCATCGTGGCATTGCCCTGCGGGTCGAGATCGACCAGCAACACCGAGCGCCGGGTGGCAGACAGGGATGCAGCCAGGTTCACGCAGGTGGTGGTTTTCCCGACTCCGCCCTTCTGGTTGGTGATGGCAATAATCCGACTCATAGCTGCATCGATCCGCTGTCCTGCTGTTTCTCAAACCACACCAGATGGCGCTCCGCATCCAGGCCCGGCACCTTCAGAGCTTCCACATGCAGTTGCCCGGGCGGCGCAAATGCAGCGATTTCCTGGTCCGGCCTGATCCCTTTCATGAACAGGAAGCGCCCGCCCGGCCGCACCAGCTGAGCCGTGTCCCGGTAAATGTCGCCGATGCTCGCCACCGCCCGGCTGATGACCATATCAAATGCCTGCGCGGGCCGGTACTGTTCTATGCGCTGCTGGACGATATCCAGGTTGCTGAGGTCCAGCTCGGTGCCGGCCTGACGCACAAAACGCAGTTTCTTGGCGTTCGAATCCAGCAATGTCAGCGACAGATCCGGGCGCACTATCGCAATCGGCAGTCCGGGCAGACCGGCACCGGTGCCCACATCCAGCAGCCGCCCGCCGGTAAGGAACGGCAGCACCGCCAGACTGTCCAGAATGTGGCGCACGACCATCGCATGCGGCTCGCGCACGGCGGTCAGGTTGTAGACACGATTCCATTTCACCAGCAGTTCGACCAGGGCCGCGAGTCGCTCGGCCACAGCGACGCCCGGCGCCAGTCCCAGAGCGGCTAAGCCGCGCTGTATATCCTCTTCAAGCGGCTCTAGCATACGTGTGTGGCGTTGCAAACCCAACCGTATCAGGCCGATCGTCGCGCGGGTGCGGATTTTTTCAGGTGCACCAGCAGCAATGAAACCGCCGCCGGCGTTACGCCGGGAATGCGCGCCGCCTGGCCCAGGGTCTCCGGGCGTACCGCCATCAGTTTTTCCCGCACTTCGGCCGACAGGCCTTTCACCTCCCGGTAATCGAGTTCGGCGGGCAGGCGCTTGTGTTCATTGCGCTGCTGGCGCTCGATCTCCTCCCGCTGGCGCTCGATGTAGCCGTGGTACTTGGCCTGGATCTCCACCTGTTCGGCCACCCTCGAGTCACCGACACCGGGACCGAGACCCGCGAGCCGCATTAGCTCGGCATAGCGCAGGGCAGGGCGACGCAACAGTTCATCGACACGCTGCTCGGTAGTGATGGATTCACCGCAGCGCTCAGCGAGCGCCTGCGCGAGCGGCGAATCCGGCCGCACCCTCAGGCCAGCGATGCGCGCCTGCTCGCGCGCGATTGCATCCTGCTTAGCGCAGAATGGCTGCCAGCGCGCGTCGTCCACCAGCCCCAGCTCGCGTCCCGCCGGAGTGAGGCGAAGATCGGCATTGTCCTCGCGCAGCAGCAGGCGGTATTCGGCGCGGCTGGTGAACATGCGGTACGGCTCGCTGGTGCCGCGTGTGATCAGGTCGTCAATCATTACGCCCAGATAGGCCTGGTCGCGGCGCGGGCTCCAGGCCTGTTCACCGCGAGCCTTGCGCGCGGCGTTCAAGCCCGCCAGCAGCCCCTGGGCGCCGGCCTCTTCATAACCGGTGGTGCCATTGATCTGGCCGGCGAAAAACAGCCCCTCTATGACCTTGGTTTCCAGCGAGGCGCGCAGATCGCGCGGATCAAAAAAGTCGTACTCGATGGCATAGCCGGGGCGGGTAATGTGGGCGTGTTCGAAACCGGGGATGGAACGCACCAGCGCCTGCTGGACATCGAATGGCAGGCTGGTGGAAATCCCGTTGGGATAGATCTCGCGGGTATTCAGGCCTTCCGGCTCGACAAAGATCTGGTGTGAGCTTTTGTCCGCAAAGCGCACCACCTTGTCCTCGATGGAAGGGCAGTAGCGGGGACCCACGCCTTCGATAACACCCGAGTACATGGGCGAACGGTCCAGCCCGGCACGAATGATATCGTGGGTCTGCTCACTGGTGGCGGTGATATAACAGCTTACCTGGCGGGGATGCTCGCTGCCTGTGGCCATAAAGGAGAAGCTGGGAATCGGGGTGTCGCCAGGCTGCTCGCGCAGCCGGCTATAGTCGATGCTGCGGCCGTCGATGCGGGGCGGTGTGCCGGTTTTCAGGCGCTCGACCCGCAAAGGCAGTTCGCGCAGCCGGCGGGCCAGGGCGTTGGCGGGCGGATCCCCGGCGCGTCCCCCTTCGTAATTGCTAAGACCGATGTGGATGCGTCCCGCCAGAAAGGTCCCGACAGTGAGGACAACGGTGTCAGCGCAGAAGCGCAGGCCCATCTGGGTTATCACTCCGGTGACCCGGTCGCCTTGCACCAGCAGATCCTCCACACCCTGCTGGAACAGGGACAGGTTGGGCTGGTTTTCCAGCGCGGCGCGGATCGCCTGCCGGTACAGCTGGCGGTCGGCCTGGCAACGGGTCGCCCGCACCGCGGGCCCCTTGCTGGCGTTCAGGCGACGGAACTGGATGCCGGCGCGGTCCGCGGCCCGCCCCATGATACCGCCCAGCGCGTCGATTTCCTTCACCAGGTGTCCCTTGCCGATACCGCCGATCGCCGGGTTGCAACTCATCTGACCCAGTGTCTCGATGTTCTGGGTCAGCAGCAGCGTGCTGGCACCGCTGCGCGCCGCGGCCAGAGCGGCCTCGGTACCGGCGTGGCCTCCGCCCACCACGATGACTGCAAAGTTGCTCGGCAAGCCCATGCGTTTTTACCCGACTAAAAAGGTTGGGAATTATACCTCAATGGGGCTGCGCTTGCGCCATTCCCGGTGCGCCAGCAGACCGCAAACTGCCGATAATGATTTGGGCATCTCAAATCAGGGTTAAATAGAAAATAATTGCAGACCATAAAAATGTGGTGCCACTCTCGATCCGTGCCTGGGCAGCCAAGCCTGACGTTTGCTACCGCTGCGCCCGGGTTGGTGGCCAAGCGGAAGCTGTTATCTGTTGCCAGCTATAAACCTATATCTTAGTACAAACTTATAGTGGACTGTCTTTATGCCATTTTTCATAAATAGTTTCAAGCGCGTGTAAGATCTGTGCCGTCACAACCGGGATGCTGTAGGAGCGTGACGCACGCTGAAACGCCGCGCTGCGGAGCCGTTCGGCGAGCCCGGTGTCGTCTATGATGCGGGCCATCTGGCGGGCGGTGGAATCCGGATCGTCGATGTCGCAGAACAGCGCCTCTCGCTCAGACGCGAACATTTCCACATGGCCTGTCGCCCGGGACAGCACCAGCGGGATTCCGGCGATGGCCCCCTGCAGCGGCGTCAATCCGAAGGCGTCCGAGCGTGCTGGCACACACAGCAGGTCGGTTCCCGACAGGAAGGTCTCCACATCCTCCACCCAGCCCGGCAAGGACACCCGATTCCGGAGACCCAGCTCCGCTACCAGTCGCATCAGCCTGTTTTCCTCGCCGCCCGCACCCGCCAGGGTTGCGCTGAACTCGCGACCCTGCCGCTGCAGCTGAGCCAGTGCCCGGATAAAGACGTCCAGGCCCTTCACGGTATCGAAACGGCCCAGCGCCGCGATGCGGGGAGGGTCGTGGCGCGCCCGCACCGGAAGCGGCATGCCGGGGTCGAATGCGATCATGTTGGGTATGACAAAGCAGGGTTTTGCCGGCTGTGTCCCGCTCTCGCTGGCGAGGCGGTCGCGGATATGCGCGCTGAGGGCCAAATAGGCATCGGCTGGCAGCAGGCGCTTCACTTTGTTGCTGTGGCTTACCGCCACCAGCGGGGCAGAACCCGCCAGTGCCCGTTTCAGTAGCGCAACCGAGCGGCTGCAATGAGCAAGGGCAATCTGGGGCCGGAAGCCGCGCAGACGCCGGGCGGCAGCCGCGGCGGCAAGGTAGTCATAATGACCGTGAGTGCGGATGACTTCGACCTGCACCCCCTCTGGAACCCCGCGCAGATCACGCTGCTTACGCCCCAGCAGCATCAACACCTGGTGGCCATCGCGCTGCAGCACACGGCTGTATTGGCAAACCACCTGCCAGCGGCCGCCGCTGGCGTCGCCCAGCACGCTGTTTACGATGCGCATACGATGAGGTAGTGTCTGATCCGATTCCGGAGCAGATCGATACCCGCGTGCATATTTCTCCAGGCGGGCCGAATAAAAAGGGATGGGGGCGGGAAATAAATGCGCGACTCGAAGCGTCTAGACTCTAGCATGGACAATAACGAGCCTGTACCCGCAATACCACTGAAACGCCGGATTGCCGAATCTCGCGACCGCCTGTACCGGGTCGCGCTGGCATGGTGTGGCGACGAAATGCTGGCAGACGATCTGGTCCAGGAGACCATGGCCAGCGGTATTGTGAACCGGCGCCAGTTGCGCGATGAGAAACGGCTGTTCGCATGGCTGTACAGTATCCTCAATAACAACTGGCGGCGCCATTTGCGCTCGCGAAAAGTCCACGAAGAGCTGGACGAACAGCTGGCTGCCGACCAGACAGGGCCGTTCGGCAACTGCCGCGAGCTCGAAATCGTGTGCAGGGTACGCAAGGCGGTTGCCAGCCTCCCGGTCGAGCAGCGGCAGGTCATCGCGCTGGTCGATCTGGAAGAATTTTCCTACTGTGATGTCGCCCAGGTGCTGAACATACCGATTGGTACCGTGATGAGCCGGTTGCACCGGGCCAGAAAGAGCCTGCTGGCACGCCTGGAAACGGCCACACCGGAATCCGCGGTAGCCAAAGGGCCTATGCGCGTGGTCAAGTGACACTATGCAAGACACTGATTTAATTGATGAGAACATCCTCAGCGCGTTCGTCGACGGGCAGCTTGACAACGCGGGCTGCGAGGCGGTCATGGCGGCGATGGCAGGGGATCCTGCGGTACGAGAGCGGGTCGAGCGGCTGCGTCGCGCCAAGGATCTGATGCGGCTCGGCTTCGCCTCCGCCCAGCCGCCAATCGGCCGCGCAGCGCTGCGAAGCGCGCCGCCGGTGACGAGCAGACTCTCCCGCGCGCTGGCTGCATCGGTCGCCGTCGCAGCACTGGGTCTGGGCGCCGGAACGCTGGGCTACCACTACGGCCGGCATCTGGACCGTGACGCGCTGGAGGGTCTGGCCAGCGCGCAGCAACAACATAACGACCGCATTGTGCTGCATATCAGCGAGGCGAACCCGGTACAGTTCGCGACGGCACTGAGCTATGCCGACAAATTCCTGCAACGGCATCCGGCACCGGAAAGCCGCGTCGAAGTGATCGCCAACGCGGGCGGTCTGGACATGATGCGCACCGGTCTGTCGCCGTATGAAGAACAGATCAATGCGCTGCTCGAAGCACACCCCAACGTGCGCTTCCTGGCCTGTGCCAATGCTATCGCTAATCTTCGCAAGCGGGGTATCGAGCCCCGCGTCATCGCCAGTGTCGATACGGAAAAGAAAGCCATCGATCACATTGTTGAACGCCTGCAGGAGGGATGGTCGTACGTGCGTGTCGACGCACTCCCGGAAATCTAACCCGCACTTCGCTCCGGGCAGGGGCACCCCACCACGGCTGTTACTGAAGCTTGGCAGGCGCCTGAGGGACAGTGGCGGTAGCTGCAGCGCTTAATTCACCAAGCACCCGGCGCATCTTTTCGACCAGCGGGTCACGGTCGGTAATGTCGTGGCGCTGCACCAGGTAGCCGGGGTCGTTATAGGTCAGCCAGACCTGGCCCTCGCTGTCCGCCCACGCCAGTGCTTTCATGGGCAGGTCGATAGCGACCGTCTGCCGGCTTTGCATCAGCGGCGTGCCTGCCTTCGGGTTACCGAAAATCAGCAGCTCGGTCGGGCGCAGCACCTTGTCAACCTTTGCAGCGCCAGCGGCGTGATCGATGCGGGCAAACACGGTCATTCCCTTGTCCCGGGCGGCGCGCTCGAAGCGGTCGAGGGTTTGATCGACAGCGTAGCCACTTTTCACGCTGATCAGTCCGTCGTCGGCAGACACTGCGGAGACCACCAGTACCGCGCCCGCCAGCGCCGATAATATGAATCGCATTGCGTCATCTCCTTGTCGTAAAGGCGTTGAAAAAGAAAAGCAGGGCCATTATCGGCCCTGCTTGTGGAGGAGTTAGAAAATTGCCAGGACCTGCAGCGAGAGCCTGTCATCCATACTGTCGCCGATTTCGTTTGGCGGGGCAGACGATGGCAGCTCGGGGGCTTCCAAGTCACGGAACTCGTAGTTGATCAGGGCACGAGTCTTCTTGTTGAAGAAATACTGTACGCCCAGAGTCCAGGTGGTGAATTCACGCT
>CP070738.1:2335752-2350634 GCA_020347685.1 Gammaproteobacteria bacterium
ATCGCGCCAGCCGCGAGCGTAATTGTCTCGGACCCCGGTTCTGCACCGCGGCCGTGTATGCAGCAGGGAGAACAGATTGCGATGGAGTGGTTACTCGAACCCCAGGCCTGGGTGGCGCTGATCACGCTGACCGCCCTCGAGATCGTACTCGGCATCGATAACATCGTATTTATTTCCATACTGGTCGGTCGGCTTCCCGCTCAGCAGCGTCAGCGCGCCAGAATCCTCGGGCTTTCGCTGGCGATGATTACACGTATCCTGTTGTTGCTGTCTCTGGTGTGGGTGATGGGCCTGACCAAGCCGCTGTTTAGTGTGTTTGGCGAGGAAATTTCCGGGCGCGACATCATTCTGGTTGCGGGTGGGCTGTTTCTGCTGGCCAAGAGCACCATGGAAATTCATCATGCCCTGGAAGGCGCGGAGTCGGGCGGCCACGCCCCCGCCGTGGCAAGCTTTGCCAGTGTCCTGGTACAGATTGCGCTGATCGACATTGTGTTTTCGCTCGACTCGGTGATCACTGCCGTGGGTCTGGCCCAACACGTGCCGGTTATGGTCCTGGCCATTGTCATTGCGGTCCTGGTGATGATGTGGGCGGCACGCCCTATCAGCGACTTCGTCGACGCACACCCGACCGTCAAGGTGCTGGCACTGAGCTTCCTGGTCCTGATCGGTGTGGCGCTGATCGCCGAGGGACTGGAATTCCACATCCCCAAGGGCTACATCTACTTCGCTATGGCTTACGCTCTGGTGGTCGAAATGCTCAACCTGAAGATGCGCAAGGCGCGCGCACCGGTGGAACTGCATAAAAAAGCCCCCGATTAGGGGGGCTCTGCCGGTCGTGACCAGGCATCGAATACGGCGCGTCAATCGCCGCCGCCACCCGAAGCCGGCTCACGGCCCGCGCTTTTCTCGCTGATACAGCTATCGACAAAGCTCTTGAGCTGGTCTGCGTCCAGATCATCGCTAACCCCCAGCTCGATGCACTCGGCGCGGAACTCCGAAAACTGGGCCGGTTTCATTGCGACCTTGGTGACGCTCGCCGCGTCGTCGTCGCCGGCCTGGGCGCCAACGCTCACAGTCAATGCCGACGCCAGGATAAGGCTGCTGTATTTCATGGTGTATCTCCTCGACAGGCCGGTTGGATCTGGGCACATTGCCGCGTGGGGCCTGCGCGGAGAAGTAAAGGACCAAAAGCGCTGCAAGTAAAACGAAAAAAATGAATGGTGACTATCGCCGCAACTGATCCACGGCAACGCCGGACCAAAGGGGATTTCGCTCAGTTGCCAGTCGCATCCTGGGCGACATTCAACATCTCCGGAAAAAGATAGAGCATGATCAGAATCACAGTGACCGCCACCGCCACCCCGAGCCACACGAACACATTCGCGACCAGGTTCTTGCCGGAACTCTGCTCGGCCAGCGCATAGGCGACACTGGGCAGATTCACCAGGCCGACAAAACGGTCACCGCGATACACCATCAAGCGCCGGCAGGCATTGCGCCGCATCTTGTACACCGCCTCCTGGCAGGACGTATCGTGCGATACCTTGACCAGGGCCGTGGTGGTGGCCACGTCTCCCAGCTTCAGACTGCCCGCATCCTTGCCCGGGGCGACGACCCGTTTGACCAGATCGCGCTCGGTGAAAAGCCCCACCACCTCGTCGTTGCGCGTAACGACCAGGGAACCCACATTATGGTCGGCCATCAGGGCGACCGCCTCCTGTACAGTGCGGTTTTCGTCCAGGATCGCAACCGACTCCCGCACCAGATGATCAATCGTACACGCCATATTCGCTTTCACTATCCGTTCCAGGCTGCATTGTCCCGCTTGCAGCGCGGATAGCAAGCCCCTTTAGACGCGCCTGCCCCGGGGCAACGCATCTCCCTCGGCTACGCCTGCGCAGCGCTTGCCGCCGGGTCGACGACTATAACGGCTGCACCGTCGAAACGCCCGCGCCTCAGGTCATCGAGTGCCTGATTGGCCTGCTCCAGGGGATACGGATTGACTTCGGTCTGCACCGGCACGCGTGGCGCCAGTTCCATAAAGGCTTCTCCGTCGCCCCGCGTCAGATTGGCAACCGACCTGACACTGCGTTCCCCCCACAGCAGCGCATAAGGGAAGGACGGGATGTCCGACATGTGGATACCCGCGCACACCACCACGCCGCCCTTGCGTACCGCGCGCAGTGCCGCCGGTACCAGCCCACCCACCGGTGCGAAGATAATCGCTGCATCGAGCGGCTCGGGCGGTAGCTCGGCCGACCCGCCCGCCCAGACCGCGCCGAGTTTGCGCGCGAATGCCTGGCTGCGCGTGTCGCCATCACGGGTGAAAGCATAAACCCGTCGCTGCTGGTAACGCGCCAGCTGGATCAGGATATGGGCGGCAGCGCCGAATCCGTAAAATCCCAGCCGCGCGGCATCACCGGTCATGCGCAGCGATCGGTAGCCGATCAGACCGGCACACAGCAGGGGCGCCGCCTGGAGGTCGGGATAACCGGTCGGAATCGGGAAACAGAAACGGTGGTCCGCTACACAGTACTCGGCGAAGCCGCCGTTGATCTGATAACCGGTATAGGTTGCCCGATCGCACAGATTTTCCTCGCCACGGTTGCAAAATTCGCAGCTGCCGCAGCTGCCCCCCAGCCATGGAACTCCAACCCTCTCACCGACCGAGAACCCAGTCGCTGCAGCGCCTGTCTTCTCCACCACCCCTACGATCTGGTGGCCCGGAATCAGCGGCAAGCGAGGTTCCTTGAGATCGCCGTCCAGCACATGTAGATCGGTACGGCATACCCCGCACACCCGCACCCGGATCAAGAGCTGCAGCTCACCCGGTTCGGGCCTGGCGACCTGCTCGAGAACCAGAGGCGTTTGCTGCCTGTGCAGTACCATGGCGCGCACGGTTGATGACCCCTCCTCCCCTTCTCCGGATTCATTCGCATGTTATACCCTCACACAGCAACCCGGTGCCGGGCCGGGGCTAAGAAGGGGGCTTCGGCCCCCTTCTTTGTAGCGAAAACGGGCAGCGCCGGCGTCAGGGTAACTGTGCCGGCAGCGTAAACACCCAGTCGTTCGCCTTCACCGGTGTGTGACAGGCAATACACTCCTGGCCGAAACCCGCATCTTTGCCGTACGGCGTCTGATCCATGCCCACCCAGCGCGCCCAGCCCCAGCCGGTGCCGTTGCCGGCGTATTTCGCCGCATCCTTGAACATGAATTCCGCGTGTACGAACTCGGCGGGGGCGATCGCTTTCGGCCAACTGTCCTTGGCGGCTTCTTTCCACACCAGTTTGCCCAGAATAGCGCCATCCGGCCACGGGTTGGTATGCCCCTCCCGCGCGGCCCTGACGGCGACGTCATTGCCGACAATGACGCGCAGGGTGTTGTTATCGACACGATGCGAACTCGAAATCACCGGCCAGTCCTTGTAGCCGGCGGGGAGTTCGATCCCATTGGGTGCGGCCTTGACCGCCGAAGTCTCACTCGCTGCGGCCGACGGCGCCGCTACGGCGAGCACGGCCGATATACCAAAAGCTGAAAATACGCCTGTCCTCATTAGTTTTACCTCCCGTGGTTGTGTTGTCTCTCATTGACCCTGTGTAGCGGTTGCCCACTGCAGTATCCGGCAAGGCCGCCATGCAGCATGCGGACGCCCGGCCAGCGCAGTTCCTACAGCGCGACCGGAGGACGCTCGGCGTGCCGCTGCTCGAAATAGTCCTTCCAGCGATCCACAAACTCTTCGATCTCGTCCCACCACGCCGGGTCGAACAAGGGTTGCGTGTCGCCGCGGGGTTCGACGCCGCCTGGCCCGGGCTCACGCCGTGGCGGCCTGTCCCGCTGCCCGAGGGTAACAGTCAGTTCCTGATTTTTCCCGTCCCGAATGACTTCGACAACCAGCTGCTCGCCGGGCTCGAAATAGTCCAGCACCCGATGTATGTCAGCGATTTCCCCGATGGTGCGGCGGTCCATTCTGACGACCACATCACCGGCGCTAAGCCCCGATTTCGACGCCGGCGTATCCGGGTAAACTTCGGAGATCAGCACACCGACTCCCGAGGGCACCGAAAATGCCTCGCGCAGACCGGGCGTGAGCGGCTGGAGGCCGACCCCCAGGTAGCTGGGTGAGGTCCAGGCCCTTTCACCACGCCATTCGCTCGCTGGCGGCACCGCGGGCCTAAGCGGACCGGGCCGAATCTCAGCGCTCGCCTGTGCCCCGTCGCGATAATAGGTAATGTCGAGGCTGTCACGGGGCGCCGATTTGCCAACCAGCCAGCGCAGCCGCGGCACCGAGAACACCGGCTGCCCCGCGGCCTCCAGAACGATGTCGTCCGGGCGCAAGCCGGCGGCCTGCGCCGGACTGCCGGGAAACACGCGTGTGATGCGCACCCCATAGGGCAACCCCAGCGCGTCCAGCCTGTCCAGGGGAATTTCCTCGACCAGCACGCCGATCTGCCTGCCCTGCGCAGAGCGCTCGCCCGCGATGTCGCCGGGCCACGGCGGCTGTGCGCCCACCGACGCCATAAACAGCATCAAAACAACGAAACCGAGAGTGCCTGAGCGCGCGCGCATGTTTTTCCACCTCCGTGGGTAATCCGGGTTGACGCGTTACCTGGCTGTAAGCATAGGAAGAAACCATGCAGGCGTAAAAAAGTCTTTGGCGCAAACTTACAGGTCTTTATTTTTATTATTGTTTTCTTATTTTTGGCGCGCGGTACGGGGCGAATGCCTACGACGTGTCACCCCTTTTGCAGCGGCACCGTTAACCGGCTACAGAAACCGAAAAAGAGGGACCATCCATGAACCGCATCTTCAAAACCAGTTCTGTTGCCGCTGCCATACTGGCGACCACCCTGGCCGGATCTGCCGGCGCCTGGGCCGACGGCGACCGCCACGGCTACCGCCACCAGCAGCAGAGTCATCATCGCGGTCAACACTACGACCGTCACCACAGCCACAAGGGCAAGGGGCACTACAAGGGCTATTACCGGGGTTACCAGCGCGGTTACAAGGGTCACTACAAGGGTCACGACGACGACGATGAGGAAAAACTGCTCATCGGGTTGCTGGTCGGCGGCCTGGTAGGTTACGCCATCGGCAATCAGCCACCGGCATCCGATTATGGTGCCAACTCATACGCCTACCCCCCTGCCGCGCCACAGCCGCAGGTCGAGGTGTACCCGGCACCGCAATACAGCTATGGCGTGGGTTCCGCCTGCCTTCAGGAGCGCGAGTACCAGACCAAGGTCATCGTCGGGGGCAAACAGGTAGACGCCTACGGCACCGCCTGCCTGCAACCCGACGGTTCCTGGCGTCGCGGACCGGCGCAGCTGGTATCGTATTGAGGCGCGGCGCCCCGGGAGCGCGGCACAGACGCCAGGGCGCTGTGCCGTACGCGCCGCTCAGCCTTTCAGGTGAGCAAGAATCAGCTGCGCATCCTCGGTGCAGTCGAATGTCAACTGATCGCCGCGCAGCAGGGTTCCCTCGGCGATGATGTCTTCGTTGGCGAACCCTTTGCCGCGCGCCAGATAGGCCAGAAAAGGTATATCGACGTCCATGCTTTGCCCGCTGCTGAGACTGGCGATGTCGATTATGGTACTGGCGGCAAATGCGTCGGGCTGGTCTGGCGCGCCGCCATACACACGCGTCAGACCGCTCTCTTTGAGACGATAGTGCCGGTAGCCAGCGGGCTCCCCTTCGCGTTCCGGCAACACCCAGATCTGGATCAGGCGGTTATGACTGTCATCCGGATTGATCTCGTTATGAGAGAAACCCTCGCCACCGGCGCGCTGCACCTGCACTTCGTTTGCCTGCAGCTCCTGCCCGTGCTCCAGTGAGCCCTGGTGCTGGATGCGGCCCTCGACCATGACGGATATGACATCGATTTCGCGATGTGAGTGCATCCGGGTTTCACCCGCCGGCACCAGGCGGGCATCGGCGAGGTAGACCAGATTGCCGAACCCCGCCCAGGCGCCCTCCCCGGTATCCGTCCCGAATAACCGCGGATCGGTAATCAGCCTGTGCTCGCGCACGCCGGCAAAACGACTCTTGGGTACTTTGTCCCGATCCAGGATTTCCACGCAGCCTGTCTCCGTATCCGCCGGCCATTTACCGGTTTCCGGGGCAGAGTAGGATTTGGGCAGGACAAATTCAAGGCACAACAAGCGGGGAAATGAACCCCTTACCCCGTCTGGCGCTCCAGTGGCTCGTCTATGTCGTCCCCGTTTCGATTTGCCAGTCCGGTTGGCTGCCGACCATAATGGCGCATGCAAAGCTGCTTGATCTACACCGTTGGACACAGCAGTCGCGCCGCGGCTGAGCTGGTCGAGTTGCTGCTAAATCACGCCATCACGGCCCTGGTTGACGTGCGCGCTCAGCCGTACTCGAGCCGTTTTCCGCATTTCTCCACCGACAGCCTGCGCCAGACGCTGAGCCAGGCCGGGATCGTGTACCACTGGGCGGGGCGTCAGTTGGGCGGGCGCCGTGCGCCCCAGGCCGGTTCACGGCACTCCGCCCTGGACGCGGGACTGCGGGGTTATGCCGACTACATGGAGACCGATAGTTTCTGCCGCGCCGCCGCCCAACTGGTCAACATGGCCGTCAGGGCGCCCACTGCTATCCTGTGCGCGGAACGCCTCCCGGAACAATGTCACCGCAGGCTGATTGCCGATTACCTCACACTGCAGGGCGTGCAGGTGATTCATCTCATCGACCTGGATGACGCGCGCGAGCACGTGCTGAGCGCCGAGGCCAGGCGCGAATCCGCACAGCTGATTTATGACCGCAACAGGACTGTTGATCTGAAATTATGACGCGCGTGGCATGCTACGCGGCGTACCTCACGCCAGGGTCAGCATTGCCTGCACCCGGTCGGTATCGGGGGCCGCGCCAGCGCCGGTCGTGATCAGAGCGCCAGGGCGCCGAACGTGAACGGGGTTCTGTCGTTCTTTTGTCTGGCTGTTGGAGCCTGTGCCAGGCGTCGGTCCGCTTCAGCTGATCTGTTCGACCCCGCAAACCGGCTCGCGGTTTCGGTGCGTGCCAGCATGCGTTCAGCACGACTACTGCTCCTGCCGTGCATGGGCGTTCCGCCGCCGCCCGCGGAAAAGAAATGGTAAGCCGCCATGACACTGGCAAAGGGCGCGTGCTGCGCGGCCCAGCGATCCGCCTCACGCTCCTTTTCCTGCCTGGACAGCTCATGGCGCTCGTGGTGGCGCAACTCGATGTGGGCATACTCGTGGAAGCGGTAAAACTCACACAAGGCCGGTCCCGCCTCGCGGCACAAAATGGGGTTGTACAGAATAACCGGATCTTTGCCCGGGACAAAACGCACCATCGCGATGTCCGGCAGAGACGGAACGGCGACTTCCTTGACTTTCTGCATGCCCTGAACCGGCAGCAGCACAACAAGACCCGCAACCACGAATATGAATATCTTGCTAAACCTGGCAAACAAAATCCCACCCATCCTGATGTTATGGCGTGTTTACCTGTGTCGGCGTGCGACCGGATTACTGTACTACGAACAGCCGCAGTTGCAATAAGGATTTGCTGTTGCAGAGCCTTGATGTGAAGGGAATACCGGTGCCCGGCGGCGGCAGCCACAACCGCACGCCGTGCGTGCATACAGGCAGGGATATGGGCCCGACCACGCCAGGCTTACCGCCCCAGCAACTCCTCGATCAGTTGGAGGATTTCCGGGTGATCGAATTGACGCCCCCCGACCGCCCGGTAAACCACGCGACCGGTCCGGTCGAGCAGAAACGAGGTGGGCAGGCCCTTGACGCCGAATGCCTCGGACACCGCGCTGTCGGGATCAAACAGAATCGGGAAGCTCGGAAATACATCGATCTGGCCCATGAACGCGAACACGTGTTCGGTGTTCTCCCACTGATTGATCGCCAGCACAACGAAGGGTTTATCCCCCAGCTCCTGGTACAGGCGTTCCAACGAAGGCATTTCCCGCACACAGGGAGGGCACCAGGTGGCCCAGAAATTGATCAACACCACCTTGCCACGGTAGTCCTCGAGGGCGTGCCGCTTGCCATCCATGTCTTCGAGCACGAAATTCTCCGCCACCACGGGGGACGCCAGCGGCGTAAGACGATGACTCAGCTCCGGTGGTTCGAGTTGCGCCCTTGCCGGCCCCGGCGCCAGCAGCAACGCGACGCTCAGCAACAGTGCCAGCGTGCACCACTCAGGGCGCGGCCACATCCAGCGGAGCGCAGCGCGCCTGTTCAATGACTCCCCGATAAGTTTTGTCATCCTGGCTCCAGCTATAGTGCAGGTCAAACGCTTCGTCCGGCGGGAGCTTGAGGGTGATGAAGCCCTGACCCCAGTCACCCACTTCGTACACCTGGTCATCGGCCAGCAGCGTCCAGCGGAACGCCACACCGAGCTCGCGCCATTCCCTGAGCCACTCCGACTTTGGCTTGAGCCGCTGCTCACGCCCGTCCGCCGTAATATAGCGCCAGTCGGCGAGACGCCAGGCAAGCGACGCGTCCGACTCGTTGCGCACAATGGTGCCGAACACGCAGTAGCCGGCCAGTCGCTCGATGGCCTCCGGGGGCAAGCCGCGCGACGCGTAGACAGCCCTGACGTAATCAGGAAGCACCTGTATCAGCTCGAGGCTGAATCCCTCGTGCTGCGCCTTCCAGGATGACAGGCCGGTTTCCGGATTGACGCGGTGCTCTACTTCGCCACCTGCAGCGCTGCATCCGCCGGCCAGTACCAGACACAGCAGTACTCCGTGCCAGGCACTGCCTCTGCGGGCACAAGCCATGCGCTGTGACGGGTGCAGTCTAGGGGAATGCCGGGATGGTCGGTTCCGTCCCCCCGATTTGCGCTTCCGGGTGGTGTTGTTTCACCAGGGTGTCGATCTCATCGACACGCGCTTTGGGCACATCGACCAGCATCAGGAGCTGACCCTTCTCGAGACCGCTCTCAAAGGTCTTGAGCTGACTGTTGGCGACATCCATGCCAATCATACCGGACAACCAGGCGCCCATACCGGCACCTGCCAACGCAATACTCAGCACCGCGCCACCGCCCAGCACCAGACCGGCGGGCGGAAATGCCAGCGCGGCGAGCCCGGCCAGCGCACCCGTGGCCCCGCCCAGCGCCAGGCCGCGTTCCACCGCCGGAACAAAATCACTCTTCTGCAGCAGCGAAGCCTCCGGAAGATCTTCGAGGGCGACCCCCTCCTTCGCGATCACGTGGATGTGGCGCTCTTCGATGCGCGCCAGCAGCAGTTCATCCACTACCGTGCGTGCCGTGGCAACGTCCGGTATCAGGAAATAGAGTCTTCTCATGTCGGTGTTCCTCTTTCTCTCTCGGGTTTATTGGATCTGTGCCGGTTGTGCCGGTGACCTACCTACATGGTAGACCATATTCGTTGCGTTTACAGGGGATTAGATGTCAGGAAATGCGGGCCGGTCGTAATAGCCCCTGGCGCAAGGTAGCGTCCGGACATGGGTACCGCCGCGGACTCGTCGGTCAGCCGCTACCAGTTCTTCTTGAAGGTGAACAGCAGCGCACGCTCATCATCGACGACATTGTCGAACTGGAACGCAAAGGTCTTGCTCTCGTTGAGGTGTACGCGGGCGTCTCCGTCAACGGCGAGCCCTGCCGCCGCACCCAGCAATGCGACACCAGCCTTGGGAACGCCGGCAGACGCCAGCGCTTCACTCGAGTAGGATTTGACGAAACTGCGCACCTGCTTCTGGTTTGCGCGAACCGCGCGCTTGTACTCGCTAGGCGACATCTCGTCCGAGAAGCTTTGCCACTTCTGCCCACCACGACCGTCATCCGACTCGGCCGCGCT
Source organism: Gammaproteobacteria bacterium (assembly GCA_020347685.1). Lineage (GTDB taxonomy): Bacteria > Pseudomonadota > Gammaproteobacteria > DSM-19610 > DSM-19610 > Thiogranum. Next base: position 2,345,567 of record CP070738.1, read on the forward strand.
GTTTTCCTGGGCCTGGACCAGAGAACCCGAGATCAGCAGAAAAAACGGAATCAGACCTGTTACCGTTCTTGTTTTTATTGTCATACCGCACCCCCACAGCCAACGCCAGTGATTTCTGTTGTTGTCAACACAGCCAACCCCATTACCCACCGGACTCTGTTGATATTATAATTCGCTGGCAATTCAGTCCTTTGAGTCATATTCCCGCAAATTTCCAGGAAATCAAATCCTCTTAGTACTGAAATAGTATATACCTACGCCGACAGGTTACAAGCGGGCCGTGGCACGGTCGTGCACGCGGCGAAATTGCACTCCCGGCAAGGCAGCCAGTATGCTTAGCCGTATTCACCTGTTGAAGACCTTGCACATGGGCTCGCGCCGGCAAACATCGGTCCCCGTCATTGAGAGTTTTGATCTCAAGCCCGGTCGAATTCTGGCCCGCAAGTACGAAGTTATCCAGCCGCTCGGCGGCGGCTGGGAAGGCGAGGTCTTTCTGGTGCGCGAACACCCCACGGACATCGAACGCGCCGTCAAACTGTTCTACCCGCATCGCAATCCGCGTGACCGGACCGCCAATTTCTATGCGCGCAAGCTGCACAAGCTGCGCCATTGCCCGATTGCCATCCAGTATCACACCCGCGATCTGATTACCTACCACAATGTGCCGATCACGTTGCTGGTATCCGAGTTTGTGGAAGGCGAACTGTTGTCTGATTTCCTGGCGCGTCAGCCGGGCAAGCGGCTGACGCCCTTTCAGGCACTGCACCTGCTCTACGCCCTGGCGACCGGCATCGAATGCATTCACGCCATGAAGGAGTACCACGGTGACCTGCATACCGATAACATCATCGTACAACGTTATGGCTTGGGATTTGATTTGAAACTGCTGGATTTCTATCACTGGGGAACGCCGCGCCCGGAGAACATCTACGAAGACGTTGTGGATCTGATCAGGATATTGTACGAAGCGGTGGGCGGCCAAAAGCAGTACCGTCGCCAGCCACAGGAGATCAAGGATATCTGCCGCGGTCTCAAGCGGTCGCTGATACTGGAGAAATTCCGCAGCGCCGGGCAGCTCCGCGAACACCTGGAAAACATCGCATGGCAGTAACACCCGATGCCCCCCGGCTATATCTGGCCAGAGACCTTGCGGAAGTCGAAGCCTGCCGTTTGGCGGGCGGAAACGCCTGTGTTTACACCCACCGGGCCCCCGACAAGGACAGCGACAACGAAGATTCGGCCGCGCTGATTCCCTGCGGGAGCGGCGCCGGGGTACTGGCCATCGCTGACGGACTGGGCGGTCTACCGGCGGGCAACCAGGCCTCGGAGCAAGCGGTTCGCCAGTTAAGCACCTCGGTGACCGCCTCCTGCGGGAACAGCACCGCACTGCGCGAGGCGATCCTGGACGGCATCGAGCAAGGTAACACCCGTATCATGGGACTGGGCCTCGGTGCCGCGACAACCATCGCCGTGGTCGAAATCGACGCGCGCGCAGTGCGTTCCTATCACGTCGGTGATTCCATGATCCTGGTGACCGGTCAGCGCGGAAAGATCAAATACCAGACTATTTCGCATTCCCCGGTCGCTTACGCGGTAGAAGCCGGCCTGGTCCACACCGACGACGCCATCTATCACGAAGACCGTCACCTGATCTCAAACATGATCGGCAGTGGGGATATGCGCGTCGAAATCGGCCCACGGGTCCACCTTGCGCCCCGTGACACCGTGGTTGTGGCCAGCGATGGTCTGTTCGACAACCTGCAGGTCCAGGAAATTGTCGAGATTGTGCGCAGCGGATCGCTGCCTGCGGCCGCCGCGGAGCTGGCTGCCAAGTGCCGCGCCCGCATGCTGGAGTTTTCCGAGGACCGCCCCCACAAGCCCGATGACCTGAGTTTTATTCTATACCGTCCCGACCCGAACTAGGGCCTGTTAACACTATCCGCGCCAGGCATGTTCCGGTGCACCGACCCCGCGCTGCGCCCGACCGAGCATTGCCTTGCAGCTCTTCACTGACTGCGGTTGCGCTGACCCGCGTCTCCCTGCGCCCGGCTCTTGTTCCGAGTGGCGCCGGCTCCGGTCACACCGGCGGTGAGCGTGAACCGCATCGCCTCCTCCATGTTCATTTCCACCGGACGCACAGCGCTGCGCGGCAGCACCACCGCGTAACCGCCGATCATGTAGCTCAGCGGAAAATACACCAGAATATTGTCCTGCCCGCGCAACTCCTCGGGCAGCCGCTCCGTTCTCGCCTCGGTAACGAATCCCACCACTTCCATGCCGGTATCACCGAGCGACACGGCGACAACCTGGTCGAACTCCTTTTGCTTACCGGGCGAGAAGAAATCAAAGAAATCGCGGATAGCGCGGTACACAGACTTGATCAAGGGTACGTGGTAGAGCATCTCTTCGCCCATCGCAAACAGGCGCTGCACCACGTAGGCGTGCATCAATAACCCCACCCCGAACACCACCCCCAGCCCGGCCATCAGCCCCATGCCCGGCCAGTACCAGTCTGCCGGCAACACCAGCCGCATCAGGTTGCCGAGCCAGGATTCGGCCGACACCGCCAGCCAGTAGAGCAGATAGCCGGTGAGGAACACCGGCAGGATGGTAATCAGTCCGGTGAGAAAGGTCTTGCTCAGGGATTTCATGATTCGCTATCCATTCGATTCAGCGGCCAAAGCTGCTCTCACAGCGGACCCGGGCCCCTATAATGACGGTTCCATCGCTGTGATTTCAACGACGCATAGCCACAGGAAACACTCCATGACACATTCCACATCCATCGCAGTAGTCACTGGTGCCAACCGGGGCCTCGGCCTCGAAACCTGCCGTCAGCTCGCCTGCCGCGGTATCAGTGTGATTCTGACCAGCCGCGCGCGGGATCGCGGTGAGGCTGCTGCCGCACAGTTGCGCAGTGAGGGCCTGGAGGTGCGGTTCCAGGTGCTCGATGTCACCGATGCATCCGCGGTCCGCGCGCTCAGCACGTACCTGCAGAGCGAATTCGGCCGCCTGGACATCCTGGTCAACAACGCCGGCATATTCACTGATCCATACGATCCTGCCGACCCGGGCCCGGCCAGCGTGTTCAACGCCGACCTGGATACCATTCGCCGGGCGCTGGAAACCAACACCTTTGGCGCACTGCGCCTGGCGCAGGCGCTGATCCCGCTCATGAACAGGCGCGGCAACGTGGTGAATGTTTCCTCGGGCATGGGTCAGCTCTCGGACATGAACGGTTGCTGCCCAGGATACCGTCTGTCGAAAACGGCGCTCAACGCAGTGACACGGATCCTTGCCGACGAACTTAGGGACACCGCGATCAAGGTCAATTCCGTTTGCCCCGGCTGGGTGAAGACCGACATGGGCGGAGCGGGCGCTGAGCGTTCGGTGCAGGAGGGAGCGGCCGGCATTGTCTGGGCCGCCTGTCTGCCGGTCGACGGCCCCAGCGGCGGGTTCTTCCGCGACGGCAAGCCGATTCCCTGGTGACCCGAGGCGGTCCACCGCTGCCCCTGACGCCGGCATTGCATTTCGTGCGTGATGGAGTTAATTGTGTGTCCGATCTGCCCTCACTGAAAGGAAACGAATAATGGAGATGTTCGGGGATATCGAACAACTGGGAATCTACCTGGCGGCGATCCTGGTGACGCTGCTTGCGGTCCTGCTTCCGATGTCTGCCTACGCCGCCCAGAAATGGGCGCACAAAACCTACCTGGAAGTGCGCAGCATGAATGCCAAGCTTACCGAACTGCTGGAGCTTAGCCGCGGCGCCCAAAACAGCCGGCAACCCGAGGTGCCGGTGGAACCGCGCGCCGGCAGACGGCGCGAGCCAACGCTCGGCCAGGGCCATGAGTGAGCAGCGCCAGGCGCCACCCGGCATACCGCGCGCGACGCTGCGCCGGGTGGCCGCGCAGCGAGCCAGGCAACCTGGCGGTCGGGCGCTTACCGCGTGCCGGGCCGGAGTACGCGCTTACCGGGATACCTGCCGCAGCATGGTCGTGACTGCGTAGTCGATACGTTTCCGCACCTCGTCCGGCGTGCGCCCCGCCTTCACGTCACCCACTGCCGTTCCCACCCACACCGGGTAGCGGGTGCGCGGATCGATCAACACCACCACCAGTGCCGCTCTGGGGGCATTCTGCAGGGTATACATCTTGCTGTCCGGATTCTCCACAATCTCGAACACATCGGTGTTGATGCCGGCCGCAAAGGCAACCACCAGCTGCGGGTCCGATACCACTTCCCGCATGCCGCGCCTGCGCAACTCGCGGTTCAGCAGCGCGCGGATTTCGGTGTCGGCATCGAACTCGGGTGGTTCCCAGTTCCCGTATGGGTCATTGACGATCTCGGCGGTGCCAAGCCAGCTGTAAGTGCGGTAGTCGCCAAGATCGATGGCCGGATCGGATTCGGTCTGCACGCGGATATCGCCGGTAATGCTGGCACAAGCAGCCACCAGCCAGAGGGCGAGTAACGGGAACCATAACCGTGTCAGGTTCATTGCGAATTCCTCCAGACCGCGCTTCACGGTTAACTCTTGCATGCCAGCTAAACGAATTCAACCAGCCGGCGGCCGGCGTTTCCCTCCACCGCGCTGGCGGGGGTATCATTGCCCGGTCTCATTCGCCACGCCACAACGCCGCCCGATGCACACCATCCTCGCCGTCAAGGACCTGGTCAAACGCTACCCCGGCGTGAACGCGGTGAACGGCATCAGCTTTGAGCTCGGCAAGGGCGTCTGTTTCGGGCTGCTCGGCCCCAACGGCGCCGGCAAGACTACGACAGTGGAAATGCTGGAAGGCATTATTGCTCCGACCAGCGGCAGTATCCGTTATTTGGGCGCACCGTTGGGCGAACGCTTCCAGGAACAGGCCGGGATCATGTTCCAGACCACAGCCCTGCAGGATTTCATCACAGTGCGGGAAACGCTCGCCATGTTCGGCCGCCTGTATGCGCATCCGCTGCCGGCGCAGGACCTGATCGAGCTGTGTGCTCTTGGCCAGTTCCTGAACCGTGACACCGCACGCCTGTCCGGCGGCCAGCGCCAGCGCCTGTTGCTGGCCATTGCGCT
>CP070738.1:2350734-2356413 GCA_020347685.1 Gammaproteobacteria bacterium
AGATTGAGTTGGGGGGAACACTGCAGGGTAACCGGCTTCAGATTACGAAACCGGTCAATTGAGATTGTCTGTACTGGCATCGAGACTTGGCGGCCCATCGCTCCGGGCTGCAACAGATTACAGCCGCATCGGCATCACAACATAGCGATATTGCTCGGTTCCCGGCTGACGTATCAAACAACTGCTGTTCGAGTCACTCAAAGTAAGCTCGACTTCATCACTGCGCACGGTCGCAAGTACATCGAGCAAATAGGTCACATTGAAGCCGATCTCCAGACCGGCGCCTTGATAATTGACTTCAAACTCCTCGTCCGCTTCTTCCTGCTCCGGATTATGGGCCTGAATTTTAATGTTATTCTGCTCAAGATTGAGCCGAATGCCGCGGTATTTTTCATTCGACAGGATGGAGGTGCGCGAAAGCGCCTGGCGAAACAACTCACGGTTTGCCAGCACGCGTTTGTCGCCCCCCTTGGGCAACACCCGTTCGTAATCGGGGAAACGCCCATCCACCAGCTTGGAGGTGAAACAGACATCGTCGCTGCGCATACGAACGTGATTGGTGCCGATTTCGACCTGCACCGGATACTCACTGTCCTCAAGCAACCGCTGCAATTCCTGAATACCCTTGCGCGGCACGATCACCTGGCGCGGGTTAGCCGTATCGATATCCACGTCCATGTCACAAAGCGCCAGCCGATGCCCGTCAGTGGCCACGGCGCGCAGCAAGCCCTTGCCGATCTCCAGCATCAGTCCGTTCAAGTAATAACGGACGTCCTGTTGGGCCATGGAAAACTGGGTTCGGTCGATCAGTTCCTTCAGCTTGTTTTGCGCCATCGAAAACTGGCAATCACTCTGGATCTTGTCGACGACCGGGAAATCGCCGGCAGGCAAAGTAGACAGGGTGAAACGACTCTTACCCGAGCGGATCTGTGCCTTCTGGTCCCGTATCGACAACTCGATCTTCGCTTCCTCCGGCAACGCTTTGCAGATATCAATCAACTTGCGTGCCGGCAATGTGATCTCGCCGCCCTCTTTTACCTCGAGCTGCAAACTGGACTGGATCTCCACTTCCAGGTCGGTCGCTGTCATCTGCAGATGATCCTTGCCTGCGACTATCAGCAAATTCCCCAACACAGGCAGCGTCTGACGACGTTCCACAACACCAATGACTTGCTGGAGAGGTTTCAGTAGAGACTCCCGGTCAATAGTGAATTTCATTAATCTTTTATCCTTGGTTACTGTATTTAGTGACGCCTGTGCCTGTTGATATATTCATTTATTTTCTTATTTTTCAATGAGTTAATACTACATAACGGGTCGGGGAAAGGGCCCCGAAAGCTGTGGACGCGCTGTGGATAATATCGGAAAACTTCTGCGCGACAAATTTATTCACCGCTTATCCACATCATGTGGTCAGTAATCTCCACAGGTTGCTATAGTCCTCGGCGATTCTCCCGTCCGATTCCTTCAGTTCGTTGATTTTGCGGCAGGCGTGCAACACGGTGGTGTGATCGCGCCCGCCGAAGGCCTCGCCGATTTCCGGCAGGCTGTGGCTGGTGAGCTCCTTGGCCAGTGCCATGGCAATCTGCCGCGGTCGGGTGATGGATCGTGTGCGCCGCGCCGACAGCAGGTCCGCGACCCGGATCTTGTAGTAACCGGCGACGGTTTTCTGGATGTTGTCGATCGACACCAGCTTGTCCTGCAACGCCAGTAAATCGCGCAATGCCTCTTTGGCAAACTTCAGATCGATGCTGCGTCCGGTGAAGCGCGCGCTGGCGATGACGCGTCGCAACGCGCCTTCCAGTTCGCGCACGTTGGAATGGATGCGCTTGGCAACGAAGAACGCCACATCATTGGGCAGCTCCACGTTGGCCTGAGATGCCTTGTTCACCAGAATCGCCACCCGTGTTTCCAGCTCCGGCGGTTCGATCGCTACCGTCAGTCCCCAACCGAAACGCGATTTCAGCCTTTCCTCGAGGCCGTGCACTTCCTTGGGATAGCGATCGCAGGTCAGGATCACCTGACTCTGTCCCTCGAGCAGCGCGTTGAAGGTATGGAAGAATTCTTCCTGGGAGCGCTCCTTGCCGGCGAAAAACTGAATGTCGTCGATCAGCAGTGCGTCGACCGAGCGGTAATAGCGTTTGAACTCATTGATGGCATTGTGCTGCAGCGCTTTCACCATGTCTGCCACAAAGCGCTCCGAATGCAGGTAAGCAACCTGTGCGCCCGGGCGCCTGGCAACAATCAGATTGCCAATGGCCTGCATCAGGTGAGTCTTGCCCAGGCCAACGCCCCCGTAGATGAACAGCGGGTTGTATGCTTCACCCGGGTTTTCAGCCACCTGCATGGACGCGGCGCGTGCGAGCTGGTTCGACTTGCCCTCCACGAAGCTGTCGAAGGTGAAACCGGGGTTGAGATTGCTGCGCGGTAATTCGCGTTGTTCGCGGCGCCGATCACCCCTGCCGGGCGCGGCGGGACGCGGTGCTTGCGCCGCGCTCTCCGCCAGCTCGTGAGCGACCGGCTGCACCGAACCGATCTGCAGTTGAACCCGCAGCGGCTGGTCCTGGCTGAGGGCATTCAGCGTATTCTGGATACTGGCAATGTAGTTATCCCGCACCCAGTCGAGCACGAATCGGTTGGGCGCCAGCAACCTGAGCTCCTGCGCGTTTTCCACTGCGTGCAGCGGTCGAATCCAGGTATTAAACTGTTGCTCGGGCAACTCATTCTCGAGATGCGCCAGACACTGTTGCCAGAGTGAACCTTGCAAAGGTGGTCCCCGTTCAGGTTGCCGAATACGTGCCGCCGGAAAGACCCGCCAGTCTAACCCTGAAACCGGTACGTATCCACACCTCGCTGCACCCTTCCCAGCAAAACCGCGGTTGACAGTGACCGGGTAAAACCATTACCCTGCGCGACCTGTTTTCGCCCGCAAGGTGCGGGTCTTCAACCTTTTTTGGGAACGGATTGCGCCATGAAGAGAACTTTCCAACCAAGCAACCTGAAGCGTAAGCGCAGCCACGGTTTCCGAGCCCGGATGCGCACCAAGAACGGCCGCCTTGTGATCAAGGCCCGGCGGGCTAAAGGGCGCGCGCGCCTGACCGCCTGACACCTTCGCTTCCTTGACGGGTGCTCCCGCGCGTTACCCCCGCACGCACCGGCTGCTGGCAGCGGCCCAGTACCAGAGGGTTTTCCGGCAGTGCCAGTGCAAGGCCGCTGACCGCTTCATGACCGTACTGGCGCTACCCAATTCGCTGGGGTACGCGCGCCTCGGAACGACTGTTTCGATCAGAAATGCCGGCGGTGCCGTGCACAGGAACCGCATCAAGCGGCTGATACGGGAGAGTTTCCGCCAGCACCAGGAGATGCTGGCTGGCTGGGATCTGGTCGTCCTGGTGCGGCCCGGAGTCGCTGCCAGAAGCAACCAGCAACTGTTCAGCGCGCTGGAAAGTCACTGGCGTACAATTGCCCAACATGCGCACACTGATCCTGTTAATCATTAAAGGCTATCGTCTGCTCATCAGCCCCTGGCTGGGGAACCATTGCCGCTTCGCGCCAAGCTGCTCCCAGTATGCCCTCACCGCTATCGACCGGTTCGGTGTTTGGCGCGGCGGTTGGCTGAGCCTGCGCCGCCTCGCCAGTTGTCACCCCTGGCATGAGGGCGGTATTGATCCGGTACCCGAGCGGCTCACCTCACACTCTTCAGAAGAACAGGGTAGCAAACACACCCATGGATAACCCACGCGTCTTACTGGCAATCGCCCTCTCCTTCCTGATCTTGCTGATCTGGCAGGCCTGGATGGAAGATTACGGTCCCAGACCCGAGCCAGCGCAGCAAGCTGCCGAGACCGAATCACAGGCCGCCACCCCAACTCCTACAGATTTGCCGACCGCCCCGACCGAGCAGGCGGTCGCGGCTGCCGCCGAGGATATCGCGGTGCAGCTTCCGGAGGGCGAGCGGGTCGAGGTGGTCACCGATGTGTTTCACGCCGTAATCGACACGCGCGGCGGCGACCTGCGCCAGGTTGATCTGTTGCAGTATCCGCAAAGCCGCGACAAGGACAGCGAGCCATTCCGGCTTCTCGAGGAAAGCGCACAGCAGTTGTTTGTGGCCCAGAGTGGACTGCGAGCCGGCGCCGGACCGGAACCTACCCACCATGCGCAATTCTCGGTGGACCAAACCCGCTTCGAGCTGGACGACGGCAGTGAGGTGCTGGAAGTGCCGCTGCGCTGGAGCAACGGCAGCGGTGTCGAGGTCACCAAACTGTACCGCTTCCGGCGCGGCAGCTACGTAGTCGAAGTGGAATTCCAGGTCCAAAATCAGAGCGGCGCCGACTGGTCCGCTCGCCCTTACCATCAGCTGCAGCGCACCCCGTTGCAGCAGACGTCCCGCTTCCTGTACACCTACACCGGTGGCGTTCTCTACAGCCCGGAAGAGAAATACGAAAAAATCAGCTTTGACGATATGAGCGATGAGAACCTCAGCCGCGATGTCAGCGGCGGCTGGGCCGCTATGATCCAGCACTATTTTCTCGCCGCCTGGATACCGCCTGCCGATCAGACCGAGCGTTACTACACGCGCGCGCTGCAGGGCGACCGGTACGTGATCGGTATGATCGGAGCGCCCCTCAGTGTGGCCGCGGGCGAAGCAAAGATCGGCCAGACCCGCCTGTTCGTCGGACCCAAGCTGCAGCACATCATGGAAGAAGTGGCGCCGGGTCTGGAACTGACGGTCGACTACGGCAAGCTGACTTTTCTTGCCAAGCCAATATTCTGGTTGCTGGAAAAGATTCACACCCTGGTCGGTAACTGGGGCTGGTCGATCATTTTTCTGACCATGCTGATCAAGCTGGCGTTCTTCAAGCTGTCCGAAACCAGCTACAAGTCCATGGCCAACATGCGCAAGCTGGCGCCGCGGCTGCAGGCGTTGAAAGAGCGCTACGGCGACGACAAGCAGAAGCTCAACCAGGCCATGATGGAGATGTACAAGACCGAGAAGATCAATCCGCTCGGGGGTTGTCTGCCGATCCTGGTGCAGATCCCGGTGTTCATCGCCCTGTACTGGGTATTGCTGGAGAGTGTCGAGCTGCGCCAGGCGCCGTTCATGCTGTGGCTCACCGATCTCTCGGTTGCCGATCCCTACTTCGTGTTGCCGCTCATCATGGGGGCCACCATGCTGATCCAGCAGAAGCTCAATCCGGCGCCCCTGGACCCCATCCAGGCCAAGGTGATGATGGTCCTGCCGGTGGTGTTCACGGTGTTTTTCGCCTTCTTCCCGGCCGGCCTGGTGCTTTACTGGGTGGTCAACAATACCCTGTCCATCGCTCAGCAGTACGTGATTACCAAGCGCGTGGAAAAAGGCGCAGCCTGATTCCAGCGGCGGGCACCGCTTCGCCATGACCGAACTCACCGAGACCATCGCCGCTGTGGCAACACCGCCCGGTCGCGGTGGGGTCGGCATCGTTCGCGTGTCGGGTCCCGGCGTACCGGCCATTGCAGAGCAATTGCTGGGCAGCCTCCCGCCGCCGCGCTTCGCCGGTCTGCACCGCTTTCGCAACGCCGAGGGTGATGTTATCGATGAGGGCCTGGCTATCTACTTTCCGGCGCCCAACTCCTTCACCGGCGAACACGTGCTGGAATTGCACGGGCACGGCGGTCCGGTGGTACTCGACCTGCTACTGG
>CP070738.1:2356513-2360091 GCA_020347685.1 Gammaproteobacteria bacterium
CGTCTATCTGGTGGATGCCGAGCACCGCCAGTACGTACTCATGGCAACCGAGGGTTACAGGCCCGAGGCGGTCGGGCTGGTGCGTCTGAAATTCGGACGGGGCCTGGTCGGCGAGGTCGCGCGCCGCGAGGAGCCGCTCAACCTGGAAAATGCGGCTGACCACCCGGCCTATGTTCTGTCGCCGGAAACCGGCGAGGAGGGGTTCCACGCCTTCCTCGGAGTGCCCATTATTCAACATCGCCAGGTGCTGGGCGTGCTGGTGGTCCGCCACCACGAGCGGCGCCGCTTCGCCGAGCAGGAGGAAACTTTCCTGTTCACGCTCGGCGCCCAGCTCGCCGGTGCCATCTCGCACGCCGGCGCTATCGGTAATATCAACCGGCTGCTGCAGGAACCGGCCGAGGCACGCTATTTTCTGAGCGGGCGTTCGGGTACGCCGGGCGCCGCCGTCGGTCGGGCGCGGGTGGTTTACCCGCTGGCGAATCTGGAAGCGATTCCGGACCGTCCGGCGGAGGATATCGATGCCGAGGTCGAACAGTTTTACGCTGCGGTCGCGGCGGTGGAACGCGACATGCGCATGATGTCGGCACGTATGGTGGACTCGCTGTCGGTCGAGGATATCGCCCTGTTCGATGCGCTGGTTCTGATGCTGCGCAGCGACAATATGCTGGACTGCACCATCGACGGTATTCGGGCCGGCAACTGGGCCCCCGGGGCGCTGCGTAACACCATCCGCGAGCACGTCACCGCCTTCGAGGCGATGGAGGATCCCTACCTGCGCGAGCGCGCCAGCGATATCCGCGACCTCGGACGACGCATCCTCGAGCACCTGCAGAGCGTTCGCCCGGCGGTGCGGGAGTTCGAACGCGACACTATTCTGGTGGGCGAAGAGGTGAGCGCCAGCCAGCTCGCCGAGGTTCCCGTGCAGTGCCTTGCCGGCGTGGTATCGGCGCGCGGCTCCAGCGCCTCGCATGTGGCGATCCTGGCGCGCGCGCTGGGAATTCCTGCGGTGATGGGGGTGGATGATCTCCCGGTCAGCCGCCTGGAGGGACAGGAGCTCGTGGTAGACGGGTATCAGGCGCGCCTGTTCGTTCGGCCTTCAGCCGCGATCCGTAACGAGTTCCTGCGTCTGCAGCGTGAGGAAGCCCAGCTCTCCCGGGAGTTGCAGGATCTCATCGGGCTGCCGTCGGCGACGCTGGACGGGGTGCACATGCCGCTGCTTGCCAATACCGGCCTGCTGACGGATATCACGGCGTCGCTGCGCTGCGGGGCGGAGGGCGTGGGCCTGTACCGGACCGAAGTGCCGTTTCTGGTGCGTGATCGCTTTCCGGGCGAGGAGGAGCAGCGCAGAACGTACCGGCAGGTGCTGGAAGCCTTTGTGCCGGCACCTGTGACCGTGCGAACCCTGGATATCGGCGGCGACAAGATGTTGCCGTATTTCCCGGTGCAGGAAGATAACCCGTTTCTGGGCTGGCGTGGCATCCGCATCGCGCTGGATCATCCGGAAATCTTCCTGACCCAGTTGCGCGCCATCCTGCGCGCCAACGAAGGCTTGAATAACCTGCGCCTGATGTTGCCGATGATAACCAGCGTCGGGGAAATCGATGCGGCGCTGATCCTGATCAGGCGTGCCTACCAGGAAGTGAAGGAGGAGGGCGCAAGCATCGAGTATCCGCAGATCGGCGTGATGATCGAAGTGCCCTCGGCGGTGTACCAGGTGCAGGCCATGGCGCGGCGCGTGGATTTCTTCTCCATCGGCTCCAATGACCTGACCCAGTATCTGCTGGCGGTGGACCGCAACAATTCGCAGGTGGCAGAACTGTACGATGCGCTGCATCCCGCGGTGCTGCGCGCCATAGGCCAGGTGATCGAGGACGCGCACCGATCGCAGCGCCCGGTCAGCGTGTGCGGGGAGATGGCCGGCGATCCGGCCGCTGCGCTGCTGTTGCTGGGCATGGGTATCGATTCGCTGAGCATGAGTGCGGCCAGTCTGCTGCGGGTGAAGTGGGTGGTGCGCAGTTTCAGCCAGGGCCAGGCGCATGCCCTGTTGCGCGAGGCGCTGCAGCTTGAAGACGGCAAGGCGGTCCGGGACCTGGTACATCGCAGTCTGGAGCAGACCGGCCTGGGTGGCCTGATACGCGCCGGGCGCTGAAACGGGTCCCCGTCCTAGCGACGGCGTTTGAGCCAGATCCAGGTGCCTGACAGCGCCAGCAGTGTAATCAGCACCGCTGCGGCATCTACTACCCAGGGCCCGAGTCGTCCGAAAAAACGACCGCTGTGCAGGTCCAGTATCAGCCGTTCGATCGGTAACACCTCGCCACGGAAGTGATTCTGCAGGCTCAATTTCAATTGAGGCTCGAGCGCCCCCGGGCGTGCCCAGCGGATCGCCGGGGAGGGGCTGTCGGCGTGCTGCCAGCGCAGAAAATCACTGTCGGCGCGGTAGAGAACGTGGCTGCCTTCGACGACCAGTGCGCCCTGCGCATCGGTGCCGATGCGTTTCATGCCGGCAGGCACTCCGTCCTCTCCCCGCAGCCGTTCGATCAGTTCTCCGCGTGGTGTGAGCAGCAGGATGCTGTTGCTGACCGCGACAACGAAAATATCCCCCATCAGCACGGCACCCACCAGATCGCGGTACTCGCCCTCGATCTCCTTTCTGTCCAGGTAGAGGTGTTCGCCCATGAGGGTGACATGACGGTCGGCGAGCGGGAAGGACAGCAGGTCCTCGGGGGGCTCAATCCCGTACCAGTCCAGAATCCAGTCGGCCTGCACGTGGCGGCTGTCGAAGTCGAAGTCCTCGGTATGGTTCAGCAGTATCCCGGTGATCGCAACCAGTACGGCAACCAGGGCTGCGCTGAGGCCCATGTAGCGGTGCCAGACATACAGGGACCGCAGCTTGAAGCGCTGCTTTCTATGGTGACGCCGGGACATCCTGCGCCCTCACTTCTCCGTCCAGATACAGGGCAAGCGCTGCGAGTTTCTTCAGTGCCCGTACCGACAGCGTGGCGCCGGAGATGCCGTCTATGTGGCGGTCCAGATTCCTGTTTTTGTCCAAGCGGGCGTCCCTGAACTGGTCGGTAAAGAAGGGGTGGCGCACTTCCCAGCCGCGGCTCTCCCGGAACTCCAGCACCTTGATGCGTTCCAGCTGTCCCCGGTTGATCGCCAACCCGACGGTGATGGGTTGCTCCTTGCCGATCTCCTCCAGCACCCAGGCGCTGCGCTGATCGCGCGCCCAGTAGCGCACCCGCAGGCTGGCGTAGCCGTGCCCCAGCAGCTGGGTGACAATCTCCTTGCGTTCGCCGGTCAGCCAGATCACTGCCGCTTCCGGCACGCTTCCCTCGAAAGTGTCTGACAGGAAGTCCTGCGGCTGCTGGTAAACGCCGCGCGCCGCGAGGTTTGCGCACAACAGTGCCAGTAACAGGGCAGCTATGAGTTTGCTCAACATAAGACCATAGACGTCCTAGGGCCTGTTAACACTATCCACGCCCCGTCCCTGCGGGTTGCGCCCCCAAAAGCGTTATGCCGCGTTGCTCGTCGCTCATTTGGAATAACCAAACTTCTCTCCTCGCGCCTTGCCTGACGCT
>CP070738.1:2360191-2364208 GCA_020347685.1 Gammaproteobacteria bacterium
GACCCAGGGCTTTGTTGCGGCTCGCTCATGTAGCCACGGCTACACCGCGCTCGCCGCGTCGCGCCCTGGGCCAAAATCGCCGCGGTCGCGGCCGTGGGGAATTATGAGATAGGTTCTAACCCGGAACCCCGGCAAACCGGGATTCAGAGCCCTGCAAAGGGTCCCAGTCAAGGCGCGGCGCCGCCGGCTGAGTCCACGTTACGCTGCAACCAGAATTCAAGCGCCGCCAGGTGCCACAGCTTGCTGCCCTGCAGACGCGTGAACTGGTGTTCCGGATCGGCGAGCAGGGCACCCACGTAGTCGTCGCGATAGATGCCGCGTTCGCGGCAGGCCCTGCTGTGCAGTATATCGCGCATGAAGGCGAGGAATTCCCCCCGCACATACTTAAGCGCAGGCACCGGAAAGGCAGCTTTGGGCCGGTCGATGACGGCGTCGGGCAACAGGCCGCGGGCGATGGTTTTCAACGGATATTTGCCCTGCTGGCGGAGTTTCAGATCCGCCGGCATCCCGATGACGGTTTGCACCAGTTCGTGATCCAGGAACGGCACCCGCGCCTCCAGGCCCCAGGCCATGGTCATGTTATCAACCCGTTTGACCGGATCATCGACAATCAGGGTGGTGACATCCAGGTGCAGCACCCGGTTCAGATACTGATCGCTGTTGACCGCCGCAAGCCGGTCCTCGACCAGGGCCGCGGTGTAATCCGGTCCGCCGTACTGCCCACTCACCATGGCCAGATACTCGTCGTGGTCACGGTCGAAATAAAACGGGGCGAAACGTTCCAGGTGCGTGCCCCGGGCCTGGTGCATGTGCGGATACCAGAAATAGCCCGCGAACACTTCATCCGCGCCCTGCCCACTCTGCACTACCTTGACGTGCCGTGAGACACGCTCGGCGAGCAGGTAGAAGGCCACCGCATCCTGCCCGACCATGGGCTCGGCCATGTGATCGATGGCCTCGGGCAGGCGATCCAGGACTTCGTGATTCGGCACATGGATCTTGTGATGACGGGTCGCATAGCGCTCGGCAACCTGGTCTGAAAATTCGAACTCGCTGCCGCGTTCGTCGGGATGATCCTCGAAGCCAACCGAAAAAGTCAGCAGATCGCTGCCGCCGTGTTCAGCGAGCAGCGCCACCAGCAGGCTGCTGTCCAGGCCGCCCGAAAGCAGCACACCGACCGGCACATCCGCAATCACGCGGCGCCGCTGTACCGCCCTCACCAGGGCAGCCCGGGTCGCTTCCAGCCACTCGCCCTCGCTACGCGGCGTATCGGGCGATGCGGCGTCCAGCTGCCAGTAGGAGTACAGACGGTCGTGGCCGCGCTCGTTCACGATCATGACATGCGCCGGCGGCAGCTTTCTTACCCCGCGCAACAGGGTACGCGGTGCCGGAACCACGGCGTGCAGAGTGAAATGGTGATGCAGGGCGACGCTGTCGATGCCGGTGTCGACATCACCTGCCGCCAGCAGCGCCTGGGGGCTGGAGGCGAAACGAAACCGGTCCCGCGTCTGGCTGTAATAAAACGGCTTGATGCCAAACCGGTCGCGCGCTAATACCAACTGCCGTTGCCCGGCGTCCCAGATGGCGATGGCAAACATACCGTGCAGCCGGTCGGCAAAGCCTTCGCCCCAGGCCGCATAGGCTTTCAACACGACTTCGGTGTCGCCATCGCTGACGAAACGGTAGCCGAGCTGTTTCAGTTCGGCGCGCAGTTCCTTGTAGTTGTAGATGGCGCCATTGAACACCAGCGCCAGTCCCAGCGCCTCGTCGACCCACGGCTGGTTGGAAGCATCGGAGAGATCGATGACCGACAGGCGCCGGTGTCCGAGCGCAATCGCGCCCTGCACAAAGCGCCCCTCGTGATCGGGACCGCGACGCTCCAGTTTCGCCAGCATCGGGCCGAGCACGCCGCCATCATGCGGCACACCGTCGACACGCAGTTCACCACAGATTCCACACATCGCCCGTTGTACCCGTCCAATTCAGTCAGACTATCTGGAGACAACCGTCAGCTTTGACTGCACGCGGTTCACGCCCTTGACCGTGCGCGCCAGTTCCACCGCGCGTTGGGCGGCCTGCTGGCTGGGCACATTGCCGTACAGGGTGACCGTGCCCCGGTGGGTATCGACGTTGACGTCAAAGGCACTTACCAGGTCGTCCTTGACGTAGCGCGAGTTGATGGTGGAGGTGATCGCCGTATCGCTGGCGATTTCGGCCGCGGTTCGATCGCTCTTGGCAACGTAGTAACCGCCTGCGGCCGCACCGCCGACCACGGCTGCGGCACAACCGGTCAGCAACAAAACCAGTACAAAAGAGGGAATCAACAACGCAATTCTGATCATGGGCCAGCCCGTGTCGCTCAAGTGAGCGGGCAGTCTACGGCAAATACCGCGCGGGTTACAGACTGCTCTGTTCGGTCTGCGGGGCAGACGGTCCGATCAGGCTGGGGGTGGAAACCGGCCTTCGATCAGAGCGGCTGACCGGTCGCTGCGCACCGACGCTGTCGCCGAACGGCAACTGCTGTGCGGTACCACCCGGTTGCGACCGCTGGCCTTGGCCTCGTAAAGCGCCTTGTCCGCCATCCGCATCAGCTGGCTCAGCGAGGCACCGCGCGAGTCCCCGAAGCAGCAACTGATTCCGGCGCTGACACTGATGGGAATTTCCACCCCCTGGTAACGGGCCGGCGATGCTTGCACCAGGATGCGCAGTTTGTCTGCCAGCGTCACGCTTTCGCCGGGATCGTCGGTCACCGCGAGGATCATGAATTCCTCGCCGCCGACCCGGAACAGCTGATCGCTGGCCCGGGAGTTATGCCGCAGCAGTCGCGAGAAGTGCACCAGTACGGCGTCGCCACCCAGGTGCCCGTGGCGATCGTTGATTTCCTTGAACCAGTCCAGGTCCATCAGGATGGCCATCAGGTAGCGGCCGTCGCGTTCGGCCTGGGCGAACAGACTGGTCGAGACTTCCTGAAGGTAACGGCGGTTGTACAGCTCGGTCAGGCTGTCGGTAATCGCGGTTTCCTGCAGCTTCTGGTGCACCCGCCTGAGTTCCGACCGCTCGCGGCGCAGGGCGTCCAGCATATCGGCGAACCGGTTCACCAGCAGGTCCATCTCGGTTTTGGAATGCGAACGGCTCATCACCGGCAGCTCGCCGTGCATCATCTCGTCGGTGGTGCGCATGAGCTGCCGGAACGGGCGCTGGAAATTGCGCAGCATCAGCCAGCCGACCAGCAATATCGCAGCGACCCCGAGCGCGGTAAATACGTATAACCAGCGCTGGTACCCGCTCAGCAGCTCCATCAGCCGGTCTTGCGAAACAGCGACCCAGAGCCGCGGCGCCCCGCTGTCGGCGGCGTCGAGGGCCACCTCATGCATGCGAAATAACTTACCCTGTTTGTACACCGAACCGGCGACTGTATCGATGGCGGCATCGTGGAACTCCGGATTGCTGCTCCACAGCATGCGGCCGCCGCGCTCGAAAAACAGCAGGTAGTTGGCGGAACGGCGTTCGTGCCGGTTGAGCCACTGCTCGTCCATTACCCTCGCCACCGCGACCACCGCCCGTTTAGGCGACTTCGACAGCAGCGGCTTCAACGCTGCTACCATCACACCGCGTGGCGACATGTAATAGAAGAAATCGTCTCTGGCGACGGGCTGACGCTTGCGGATCTGGTCGGCAAGTCCCGGGCAGCCCGTCCCCAGAAGCGGGACACCCGCAGCGGAGACCAGCAGGCGGCAATCGACAGCCAGGGACTGGAAACGACTCTCATAGTAAGCCTCGATGTCGCCACTGCCGGCACCGGGTTCGCCGCCCGTGTCGACATACTGTTGCAGGCGGGCGTCGGCGGCCATGTGCTCGGTATAATGCCGCAGTTCCTCGCGCTCGGCCTGCAGGCTCTCGTGCTTGCGCAGCGCGGCGTAGTTCAGACGTTCCTGGGAGCTCAGATCGATAACATCGCGCGCCGCCCGGAACGACAGCGTCATCATCCCGACCAGCAATACCAGCAGCATGACCAGG
>CP070738.1:2364308-2384668 GCA_020347685.1 Gammaproteobacteria bacterium
AAAGAGAGGGCGGACAATTGCTGGAGAGCTTACGTGATGCCTTGCATACCATGGACTTCGAGAACAGCCGTGCACTGCTACATCGCCTCAAAGGCATGAGCAGCGCCATCGGCGCAAATCCAATTGCGACACTTTGTCATAACAAGCTAAACGCCCCCGACACGGAATTGCGCACATCCGCAAGCGCGCTAATGGAGCAATTGTTTCGCTTGCACCGCGAAACAGCCGACGCACTGGAAAGTTACCTGTCATTCACATCGCCGGAGACAGTTTGCAGCACTGCATCAAACCAGCCCCTGGGTAACGACGTTTTCATTCGTTCTTCGGACTCGCTGCGATGTTCAAGTAGTCTTTAAGCCCTTCGCAAGCCGCGGCGGCTCCACCGGACGACAGCCGCATTTCATATAGATTTACGATCTCCAGGCTGACGTGCTTGAGCGTCCTGTTACGAGGCCGGCAAAACGCCCGTAGGGTGTCCAGCGCCTGCATTCGCGAACACTCAAACGCGCCCATAACGAGCCCAACCGCTACGCCAACTATTCCGGACACTTCGGCGGCCCGCTCCAGGTTCGTAATTTCCTCGGCCCGAGCAAGTGCAGTGTAGATCGCGAGTTCCACCTGCTTTGGAGTAACCGGTTTGATCAAATAGCCCAGTGCGCCCTGCCTCGCCGCCTGCTGCTCGATGCGGGTCTCGGCGTAGGCAGACAGCATCACGAAAGGGATCTTGCGCCTGCGCAGTGCCATGGCGACATCCAGACCCGACTTTCCCGGCATCTGGTAATCCACCACCACGAAATCGAATCCGCTCGCCTCGCACATGGCGATCGCGTCCGACCCCGAGTTGGCGACCGATACTGAGAATCTCTCCGCATCGATACCTCCTTGAAGCAGCAAACCTATCATCGGGTCATCGTCCACAATCAGGACGTCCAGCCGACACCGGGCGCTGCATTTCTTCCTGTCTCTAGACGACATATCACATACTAACCAAGGAACTGACTCCTGTAGTTAACAACGCGGAGCGAAAAAATGATGCCATCCATGGCGCCCTGCTCCCTTTAACTAACACCGGTCGGTCGCTTATCCAGACCCCCTATACACACCCGACACGGTAGTCGCGGGTGCGCAACTGGATGCACAGAATCCCGCAGCACCCGCTACCCCTTTCGATTTATGCAACCGCGCTCCCCGAGTCGGCGCCTGGACGCCGACAACAGCACCTTTGCACTCATCTCGGAGAGAGCTGTCTGGAACGAAACGAATGGGAAACGGACTGAGTTCGAGCGCCGCCCCGAAAGATGCACATATGGCATGGACTGGGATCGGACTCGGTAGTGCGGGCAGATTCAGGACCCGGGTCGCGTGGATGCGACGCAGGTAATCAGACCATAAATGCCCATCGGGATCAAGCCCCCGCCTAGCACCGCCGAGAACCCGGGCTCAGACAGCTCGCAGCATGCCTCTGAATCAGTACCCTGCAAACCAGGTTACACCCCAGGGCAGCCGTGTCATAGCAGTCTGGATGTCTGCGCGAGATTAAGAGTTTTCTCGCTGTGGCCGATACCCACTGAGCACTTTGACGTCCGGGCTTCGGGCAGTTCGATCCAGATGAAGCGGCCCGGCCCAATACAGGTTTTTTGCAGAAGACCCGATATCCGCGGTTTCGATCACTTGGTATTACAGTCATGGCTACAGTACTCGTCATCGATGATCAGGCAACCAGCCGGCAGATCCTCGCGCAGATCGTGAAGTCCATTGATGCGAGCCTGCAAATCGAATTGTTCGAGAGCGCGCAGTCTGCGCTCGGATGGATGGATCGGTCTGCGGCTGACCTTATATTGACCGATTACAAGATGCCCGGAATGAACGGCATCGAGTTCCTGCGACACGCACGCAGCCTGCCGATGGCGCAATATGTGCCGATAATCATGATCACCTCCCACGAGCAGAGCGAGATCCGCTACCAGGCTCTGGAACTCGGGGCCACCGATTTCCTCAGTAAACCCATCGATCATGCCGAGTGCCGGGCGCGGTTTCGCAACCTGTTGCAGTTGCAGCAGCAGCGTCTGATTATCGAGGACCGCGCCAACTGGCTGGAACAGAAGGTCCGCGAGGCCACGCAGGCAATCCGGGTGCGCGAGCACGAGACTTTGTTGCGTCTTGCCAAGGCAGGCGAGTACCGCGACGAGGAGACCGGAAATCACGTTGTACGCATGGCAAAATACTCCCGCCTGATTGCGGAACAACTGGGCCTGGACAAGAGCGAGTGCGAAACGATTGAATTAGCCGCACCGATGCACGACATAGGCAAGATCGGTATTCCGGATCAGATTCTCCTGAAACCGGGCAAGCTGGTGCCGGAAGAGTTCACCGTCATGAAACAGCACACTCGTATCGGCTATGAAATTCTCAAGGACAGCCCGTCCAGATACCTGCAGATGGGCGCTGTTATCGCGCTCGGACACCACGAGAAATACAACGGCGGCGGCTATCCCAACGCACTCAGCGGTGAAGACATTCCGCTCCCGGCGCGCATCGTCGCGGTAGCGGATGTCTACGATGCACTTTCGTCGCGGCGCTGCTACAAGCCGGCCTGGGCGCACAAAGACGTCCTGCAACTGCTCCACACCGAGTCTGGCCGGCATTTCGATCCCAGTTGTGTAGACGCATTCTTGCGTCGGCTCGACGAAGTGCGCAAGATTCAGGATGCGTTGCGCGATGACCCGGACCCGAACTACGCAGCCGCGAATCCCAAGGCGCGCGCGCCGCAGGAAACGCTCGTGTAGCAATGGACACTGTATTCCGTTTAACCTGCAACCCGTAGTACAGCAAGGCGGCCGCCACTGATCAGGCAGGCCTGCCCGGCACGGTCTGGTAGAACCGGGGCACCCGCGCGCTGACACCGCACAGCAGCTCGTAACCGATGGTTCCCGCCCGTTCAGCGATGCCTTCGACCGGCAATCCCTCGCCCCACAGGACCACCGGGTCGCCGCATTTGGCTTCTGGCTGGCCACGCAAATCGACACACAGCATGTCCATCGACACACGTCCGACCAGCGGAGCGGTGTTACCGTTTACCAGTACCGGCGTTCCGCTCGGCGCGTGCCTCGGGTAACCATCGCCATAGCCGATGGCGACCACACCCACCGGCATGGCTTCCGGACAGGTCCAGGTCTGGCCGTAACCGATGGCGTCCCCCTTCTGCAGCTCGTGTACAGCAATCAGCCGCGATTCGAGTGTCATCACCGGACGCAGATTGAATCCAGCCTCGTACCCGGGCACCATCGGCGAGACGCCGTACAACATGATTCCCGGACGCACCCAGTCGAAATGGGTATCGGGGCGCGTCAACAGGGCGGCAGAGTTCGCCAGAGAACGCTCGGCGCGGGCACCCTGCAGACTGTCGGCGAACTGCACAGTTTCTACAAAACTGTTCAACTGGCGGCTGGTAGCGGGATTGTGGTATTCGTCGGCGCAGGCCAGGTGCGACATCCAGCGCAAACCAGCGCTTTTCACATAGGACAAGCGCTGCAACCGCTGCCACACCGGCAACGCATCGCGGGGCGAGAACCCGAGCCGGTTCATGCCGGTATTCAGCTTCAGCCAAAGGCGCACCGAAGCATCGGAGCGAAACGTCTCCAGCCAGCGCACCTGCTCCGGGGTGTGGACCACCAGCTGCAGCTGATGGGTGACCGCAAGTTCCAGCTCCGCCGGCTCGAAAACGCCCTCCAACAGGACGATGTCCTGCCGGATACCGGCTTCCCGCAACTGCATCGCCTCCTCGACACTGGCTACTGCATAGGCATCGGCATTGGCCAGTGCCCGGCTGACCGGCACCGCCCCGTGGCCATAGGCGTTGGCCTTGATCACCGCCATGATGCGGCTGTTGGGGGCGGCGTTGCGCGCCACGGAGAAGTTATGTGCCAGGGCCTGCAGATCGATACGCGCCCGCAGGGGCCGCGTCATGCATAGCCCTCGTCGGAGTATGAGTCCACGGCGGTGAAATTCTCGAAACGGGTATGCTGGCCCAGGAACGTCAGGCGACGCATGCCGATAGGCCCGTTACGCTGTTTGCCGATTATGATCTCGGCTGTGCCCTTGTCCGGACTGTCCTCGTCATATACCTCATCACGATAGATGAACATGATGACGTCGGCATCCTGCTCGATGGCGCCCGACTCCCTGAGATCCGACATTACCGGACGCTTGTTGGGGCGTTGCTCGAGACTGCGGTTCAGTTGTGAGAGCGCTATCACAGGCACATTCAGCTCCTTGGCCAGCGCCTTCAGCGAGCGGGAAATCTCCGAAATCTCGCCGGTGCGGTTTTCCTTGTGTCCGGGCACCTGCATCAGCTGCAGGTAGTCGATCACAATCAGGCCCAGATCGTGCTCGCGCTTCAGGCGCCGGGCGCGTGCGCGCAGTTCGGTCGGTGACAGAGCGGGCGTATCATCGATAAACAGCGGCGCCTTGGACAGAATGCTGACCGCCGATGTAAGACGCGGCCAATCATCGTCGTCCAGTTTTCCGGTGCGCACCTTGGTCTGGTCGATACGCCCCAGCGAGGACATCAGGCGCATCGCCAACTGCTCACCGGGCATTTCCATACTGAACACCGCCACCGGCACCTGGTCCTTGATGGCGGCGTGCTCGGCGATGTTCATGGCAAAAGTGGTTTTACCCATCGACGGGCGGCCGGCGATAATCACCAGGTCCGAGCGCTGCAGGCCGGCGGTCATGTCGTCGATGTCGGTAAAGCCCGTGGATACCCCGGTGAGCGGGTTATCCTGGTGAAACAGCATGTCAATGCGATCGACCGCCTTGGTCAACAGGTCCTTGATATTATGAAATCCCGAGCCGCGCGTGTTGCCCTGGTCGGCAATCCGGAACACCCTCTGCTCGGCGTGATCGAGCAGCGCCGCCGTATCCTGGCCCTCGGGGAAATAGGCACTGTTGGCGATTTCGGTCCCGACCTCGGCCAGCTGCCGCAGCACGGAATTCTCACGCACGATGCTGGCATAGGCGCGAATATTCGCCGCGCTCGGGGTGTCCTTGGCCAACGCCCCCAGATACGCCAGGCCACCGATATCATTGAGTTGGCCCTGCCCGTCGAGTAACTCTGACAGCGTGATGACGTCGCAGGGGTCGCCGCGCTCTATCAGCTGGCCTATGGCCTTGAAAATCTGGCGGTGGTCGCGACGATAGAAATCGGTATCCGAGACCAGATCGGCAACCTCGTCCCAGGCCCGATTATCCAGCAGCAGTCCACCGAGCAGCGACTGCTCGGCCTGCAGGGAGTGGGGCGGGACTTTCTGGCGATCACCGCTGAATTCGACCGTGGTCGCCGACTGAACTGGCTCCGGCATCCGTTCTCCGAATTGACGCTAGTGTAAATGCGGGTTTGCGAGATATGCGACTCGCATACTAAAGGGCCTGGCGGCGCTTCTCAAGCGAGTCGCATGTCTGGGCGGGGAATACAAAACAAAACAACGCCCTGTCGCTCGCAAGCAACGGGGCGTCGGACAAACATCCCTTTACTCGGCTTCGATGATGACCGTGATTTCTGCGTTCACATCGGTGTGCAGATGCACGGGAACGGTGTATTCACCGATCTGGCGGAAAGCGCCTTCGGGCAAACGCACCTCGCTGCGCTCAAGCTCAACACCGGTCGCAGTAATCGCTGCGGCGATATCGGTGGTACCCACCGAACCGAACAGCTTGCCCTCGTCACCGGCCTTGGCCTTGATCGTAACGCTCAGGCCCGCCAGCTGGTCGCGACGTGCTTCAGCCGCGGCCAGCGCATCGGCAGCAGCTTTTTCCAGCTCGGCGCGGCGCGCTTCGAACGCCTTGATATGCTCCTCGGTGGCCGGCGTCGCCTTGCCACTTGGAATCAGAAAATTGCGCCCGTAACCCGGCCTGACCTTGACCCGGTCGCCCAGATTGCCCAGGTTTTCGACTTTCTCCAGGAGAATGACTTCCATCTTTCGACCCTACCCTTTGCACACGGCATCAATTCAGTTCGTTTCGGCTCTCTCCGTCCTCCGGCGCAACTCCAGCCAGGGATCCAGTACACCGACCAGTACCACCATCAACAGAACCTGCGGCAGCAGGCTCATCAATACGTACAATGCGATCAGCCAGCCCTTGGCCGCTTTCAGGTTTGCCAGCGAGGCATGCATGACCGCCAGACCCACAAACAGAAACGGCACCATCGCGATCAGCGACCACTGCAGCGCGAGGCTGCTCAGTACACCTACTTTCAGTGTCGCCACCGCGACCATCGCGATGCCGACCAGGGACACCACCCGGCCCAAGCGCAGCGCGTAAAAATCCTTCCGCAACCCGCCCGGGTTAACCAGCAGCGCCTGCCACCAGCGCCCCAGTATCACACAGGTCAGCGCGGCAAAACTCAGTCCCGCAGCCATGGTTCCGGTCATCAGCGGCGCAACCGTCTCAATGAACTGAGCCAAAGCCGTACGGTCAATCCCAAGCTCCGGCTGTGCCGCCACCGCATCAGCCAGTGACCCGAGACGCGCCACCCACCAGGGGCCGGGGTCACCGAGCAACAGGAAAATCAGCGTCACCAGCGACAGCGCCAACCCGGTCAGAGTCAGCATCGCCATCGCCAGCGACCCGGTTCCCCTCAGTACCACCGCCGCCAACCACACCGGGATCCACAGCAGCAGCGAGGTAACGACCACCGCGAGCCCCTGGTGCAGCAGCAACTGCGTCAGCACACCGGTTACAGCTGCCGCCCCCAGCAACGCCACAGCACCGGCTCGGGCACCCGCGTGCAGACTGTACAACGCCAGCGCCGCGGCGCCACCGTAAGCGAGTATCGAGGTCAGCGGCGGCGCCAGAAAACTGAGCGCCGTGCACAGCGCGATCACCAGTACCGCCTGCCCAGGGCCCGCAGCGATCAGCCTGGCAAGGGCGTGCATCATTCGCGCCCCACAGCGACCGACAGGCGGCCCTGGCCACGTGCCGCACCGCACTGCAGCGTTGCACCAACACGGCGTGCCGACTCCACCGGATTCACGAGCGCGGTCCGATCAGCCAGATGCACAAAGCTGCCGCAGGCGCCATAGCCGTTTCGGCCCCGCGGAGCCGCAGCAATCAGCCCCGGTGCGAATCGCAGTAGGGCAGCAACGCCAGAAAACGTGCCCGCTTGATGGCGGTGGCGAGCTGGCGCTGATACTTGGCGTTGGTACCGGTGATACGACTCGGTACGATCTTGCCGGTTTCAGTAATATAGTTCTTCAGTGTCTGAAGATCCTTGTAATCGATTTCCTTTACGCCCTCTGCAGTAAAGCGGCAGAACTTGCGGCGACGAAAAAAGCGAGACATGTCGTTACCTCTCAGGTAGACCGCTGTTCTCAGCGGTCTGAATTTCAAGTGCGTGTAATTCGATTCGCATATCGGGTGCGCGGTAGCCGGCGCGACTCAGAAAGCCCCTGACCCTGCACCAGCTTCCTGCCGGATGCCCGGCGATGGCCTTGGCAAGCCCTGCGCCGCTGGCGACCACAACGATGCGACATTCCACGTCCCGCATCTGCCCAGACTCTTTGCGTCGGGACCGATGCGCGAGAACAAAACGGGCAATCGGAATACCGGCGGGGGTAGTCCTCACTTCTGCCGCCCTGCGTAACTGGCCGGTCAGGACCAGCTCATTTTCCGGCTGCTCCACGGCGCCCGCTACCGGCGTAAAAGCTACGCCCGGGCGTCGGCCTCGCCCTCCTCATCCGCATCATCACCGCGGGCGCCCCGCGACGGTGCGTCGTCGTCAGTACTGGATTCATCGCGTGAGCGCGAGCCACGCTCGTCACGGTCGTCACTGCGCTTGACCAGCGCGGAGGGTTCGGTAACCGCTTCATTGCGCGAAATAATCAGGTTGCGCAGCACCGCATCATTGAAGCGGAATGCGCTTTCCAGCTCGTTCAGCGCCTCGGTGCCGCACTCGATGTTCATCAGCACGTAATGGGCTTTGGCCAGTTTCTGGATCGGATAGGCGAGCTGGCGACGCCCCCAGTCCTCGAGCCGGTGGATGGTACCGCCCGAGGACTCGATGGTGCTGCGATACCGTTCCAGCATCGCGGGCACCTGCTCGCTCTGGTCAGGGTGGACCAGGAACACAACTTCATAATGACGCATTTACAGCTCCTTACGGATTGGCAGCCCGCCGCCGGCGCGGAGAGCAAGGAGACGCGCAGAAGCGCGCTTAAAACGGCGGCATTCTACGCAACATTCAGCCCTGCCGCAACAGCGACAGCAGCCTGGCAAACGACGACCCGGGATCAGAACACTGTCACAAGCAACTGACCTGCCGAAACTTTTATGGAACGCGCTGGGCCGGGGCAGTCGCCGGGCGGCGCTGGCGGTACGCCCCAAGACCGGCTAGGCGTCCGCTGCCAGTCCGTGCAGCGCCCATAAAACTCAGTCGCTCATCGACCTGCTGAGTGGATGAACGGAAAGACATTGGTGACGCCGACGAGGTCCAGAATCACCAGCACCACCAGCACCGCCACCACAACTTCCAGCACACCGCCACCGGCGGGCAAGGCCTCCATGTTGGCCTGGATTTCGCCGACCTGCTCATCATCCAGGGCCGCGATGCGCAGTTTCGCCTGCTCGGGGTCAACACCCAGCTCAACCAGCCGTTGCCGCACCTCCTCCCGCTCCAGCACAGAAACCAACGACGTCTTGTCGATGGCCGCCTGTTGCTGGAGCATTTGCCCGGTACTGACCACGCCTGCCCAGGCCGCACGCGAGTAGCCGGAGACCAACGACACGCAAACGAGTATCGTCATGACCCGTTTCATCAGCGATGACATCAACATTGCACACCCTCCTCAAAAGACACCAGTCAAAACACAGCCGGTTACAGCACGGACGTCGAACGTCTGCTGCTGCCCCGCCAAAGCGGCACTACGGCGCACCCCTCACACAATCCGCGACCCGCCCGGCTGGTTACCGGGCGGACTGGGAGCACTGCTGGCAGCCGCAGCTCTCTGCCGTCTCGCCTCGAACAGGCAGATGCCCGTTGCAACCGAGACATTCAGGCTGCTGACCGAGCCGGCCAGCGGAATCGCCATAAGGGCATCGCAGTGTTCGCGGGTCAGACGCCGCAAGCCCTTGCCCTCACCGCCCAGCACCAGCGCCACCGGGCCGCTCAGATCGACGTCATAGAGCACCTGCTGCGCTTCCCCCGCAGCACCATACAGCCACACTCCCGCATCGCGGATAGCTCGCAGGGTGCGCGCAAGATTGGTCACCCGCACCACCGGTACCGTCTCTGCCGCGCCGCATGCCACCTTGCGGGCAGTCGCGTTGAGCGGCGCCGAGCGATCCTTGGGCAGGATTACGGCGTCCACCCCCGCGGCATCGGCACTGCGCAGACAGGCGCCCAGATTGTGCGGATCCTGCACGCCATCGAGTATCAGCAGGAATGGCGGCCTGCCGAGGCCATCCAGAAACTGCGGCAGCTCGCTCTCCGACAGGGCAGCCGCGACCGACATCTCCGCAACCACGCCCTGGTGACTGACGCCCGGCACACGCTCATCCAGCTCGGCCCGGGCAACCCGCCGCACCGGCACGTTGGCCTTTTCCGCCAGTTGCAGTATCGCCTGCATACGCGCGTCGGCGCGCGACTCCAGGGCCAGCAACACGGACACGCGCGCGGGACTGCGTTCCAGCAGGCTGCGCACCGCGTGCAGGCCGAAAACACGTT
Organism: Gammaproteobacteria bacterium; assembly: GCA_020347685.1. Classification (GTDB taxonomy): domain Bacteria; phylum Pseudomonadota; class Gammaproteobacteria; order DSM-19610; family DSM-19610; genus Thiogranum. Next base: position 2,374,033 of record CP070738.1, read on the forward strand.
CTGCCATTCTGACCACCGCTCCCGGACCCAGGGTAGCTCAGCCGGCCTCGCGTTGCCGGCCGGTGAGCGCGGCTGCCATGAGCGCCGCCGTTGCACAGCAGCGCGCAGCCGCACCAAAGGCCTGGCTCATCGCTTGCTCCGGCGCTTGCCGCGCTTCCTGCCACGCCCGCCCCGCTTTTCGGACTTGTCGGGCTTTTCCGTAACCTGCGTATCCGCAAGTTCGAAATCCAGTTTGCGCTCGTCCAGGTCGACGCGCACCACCCGCACCCTCACCTGGTCACCCAGCCGGTACATGCGTCCGGTGCGCTCGCCGCGCAGCCGGTGGCCGGCCGGGTCGAAATGGTAATAGTCGTTCTGCAGCGCGGTGATATGCACCAGACCTTCCACGTAGATCTCTTTGAGCTCGACGAAGATGCCGAACGACGTCACGCTGCTGACTATGCCTTCGTATTCCTCGCCGACCTTGTCCAGCATGTACTCGCACTTCAGCCAGTCCACCGCATCACGGGTCGCGTCATCGGCGCGCCGCTCGGTCATGGAGCAATGCTCGCCCAGCGACTGCATATCCGCGACGCTGTAGGCAAAGCTGTCCGCAGAGCGTGCCGGCCGCCCGCCCTTGGCTTTCTTGTTGCCGGCCTGCAGATGGTGACGGATGGCGCGGTGCACCAGCAGATCCGGATAACGGCGGATCGGCGAAGTGAAATGCAGATACTCGTCATGCGCCAGGCCGAAATGCCCGATATTTTCCGGGCTGTAGCGCGCCTGGGACAGGGAACGCAGCATCACCGTCTGGATCAGGTGTGCGTCCGGGCGATCCTGGATCTTGTTCAGCAGCTTCGCGTAGTCGGCCGCCTGCGGCTTGTCGCCGCCACCCAGCGACAGCCCCAGTTCGCCCAGAAACTCGCGCAGATCGCTCAGCTTGTCGGTCTTGGGCCCCTCGTGAACACGGTACAGCGTGGCCAGCTTGTGGCGCCCCAGAAAGCGCGCCGAGCAGACGTTGGCGGCGATCATGCATTCCTCGATGATCTTGTGCGCGTCGTTCCGTTCGACCGGCACGATACGCTCGATCTTGCGCTCTGCGCCGAACACGATGCGCGTTTCGGTGGTCTCGAAATCGATCGCACCACGCCGGCTACGCAGCTTGCGCAGCACCTTGTAAAGGCTGTACAACTGCTCCAGATTGTCCAGCACCGGCTGGTAGCGGGCACGCAACTCGCGGTCGCCATCGATCAGCATGGCCGCCACCTCGTCGTAGGTGAGCCGCGCGTGCGAGCGCATTACCGCTTCCATGAAGCGTGAACGGGTCACCTTGCCGTGCTGATCGATGTACATTTCGCACACCATGCACAGCCGGTCCACCTGCGGGTTCAGCGAACACAGACCGTTCGACAGTACCTCGGGCAGCATCGGTATCACCCGCTCGGGGAAATACACCGAGTTGCCGCGCTGGTGCGCTTCCTGATCGAGCGCAGTACCGGGTTTGACGTAGTGGGAAACATCGGCGATGGCGACGGTCAGCCGCCAGCCCTTGGAGGTGCGCTTGCAGAACACGGCGTCGTCGAAGTCGCGTGAATCCACCCCGTCGATGGTCACCAGCGGCAGGTCACGCAAGTCGACGCGCTCGCGCTTGGCGGACTCGGCAACCTCCGCGGCCAGCCCCTGGATCTCGTCCTCGACCGCGTCCGGCCACTGCAACGGCAGTTCGTGGGCACGGATGGCGACATCGATTTCCATGCCCGGCGCCATGTGATCCCCGATCACCTCCACCACTTTTCCGATCGGCCCGGTGCGCGAGGAAGGCTGTTCTACGATCTCGACGGTGACGAACTGGCCGTGCTGCGCCGCTCCCACATGCTCCGGCGGTATGCGGATATCCTGGGTGAGGCGCTTGTGGTCGGGCACCACGAAGCTGATGCCGTTCTCGAAGTAGATGCGCCCCACCACGGAATGGGTGTTGCGCTCCAGCACCTCCACGATCGTGCCTTCGCGGCGGCCGCGCCGGTCGATACCCGTGACCCGCGCAACCACGCGGTCGTCATGGAACACAGTGCGCATCTGCCGAGGCGACAGGAACAGGTCATCGCCCGGCTCGTCCGGCACCAGGAAACCAAAGCCGTCCGGGTGCGCGATGATGCGGCCACGCACCATATCCATGCGCTCGACCAGCCCATAGCCGCCGCGCCGGTTGCGCAGCAGCTGGCCATCCCGTTCCATGGCCCGCAGGCGCCGGCGCAGGGCCTCGATATCTTCCTCGCGCGACAGGCCGAAAGCGTAGGCCAGCTCCTCGCGGTTCATTAGACGATTGGCTTCGGTCAGTACCGAGAGAATGAACTCCCGGCTGGGGATAGGCGTCTCGTACTTGGCCGCCTCGCGCTCAGCGAACGGGTCTTTGGGAAAGCGCTCCTTGCGGCTGCGCTGTTTTTTGCGTTTTTTCACCATGCGCGCATGCTAACCACTTTGGCGCATAAAGGAAATTGCAAATGCGCGCAATCGGTGCAGCACCCCGGATTGACAAAACCCCCTGCTGGACGGTAGAGTGCGCGCCTCGCTTTACCGGCTCGCTGTGCCGGTTCCTCATGCCGAGGTGGCGGAATTGGTAGACGCGCTAGCTTCAGGTGCTAGTTGGGGTAACTCAGTGGAGGTTCAAGTCCTCTCCTCGGCACCAAATCTGCTTCACACCCCTTGATTTCCGTGGCTCCTCGCAGCGTTTTCTATGCGCGCCATGTGGCGGTGCGAGCGCATGCCATCCGGGACCGCCCCGGCGCAGTTCCGATGCCGCACATGACAGAGAACCTCACCAGGGCGTCTGCAGCGTCTGGCCCGGCAGCCAGCCGCCAGGCCAAACTGTCCGGCAAGCGGGTCGTCGAGCGAGCCGTGGTGATGCTCAAGGAAGCGGACCAGGGGGACACGTCGGGGTCGGTAAAAGGAAGGTCAGCCTCGGCCTGAACGCTCCGCTCGACTGTCTGGGCCACGATGGCTTCGCGGAGCAGAGCGGAGCGTCAGGCGGGCTGACGATACAGCATATCGGCCGCATGGACGGTTTTTTTAGCGAGCGGGTAGCGCTCCCTGGCCTTGACCTGACGCCTGCCCTTACGCTGCTGGAGGCGCTGGGCGGCTTCTCGCGCGCAAATTCCGCAATACTGCAAATTAAACAGGCGAGTACCGGAGCCGAAGCATGCCTGGCGCCGATTGCAACGGGTCACGCAAGCCCGGCTTGGGCAGTCCCGTGATCGCGATCCGCGTCGCTTTGGCCTGCTTATCGTGCCTGCGGGAGATGCACTAGCCGTCTGCCGCGAGCGCCAGCACCGCATACACGCGGGCTTCCGTCACACTCAGCACCCAGCCCTGGACGTTTACCGACTCACCGCGCAAGTACTCGGCACGCACCGTGTGCTGAAGCGCGGTCAGTAGCCGTTGCGTGTCACCTCCCCCCAGCCCAGGGTCGCCGACGAGCGCGGCATCAATGGCCGCGAGCAAGGTATCCAGATTGCGTTCGCCCCGATTGGCCTGGAGGTAGGCCCGGCCGATACGCGCGGCCGCATCCACATCACCGACCGCACCCGGCAGCCACGGAGGGACAGTATCAGTGGGCGGTGATGCGTCCTTGTCGCTACAGCCGGTGGGGGCCAGCGCCCCGACCAGCACCGTCAGCAGAAAAGTCCGGCGCGAGCAGGCTGGGCCCGAACGCATCGATATCGTGTTTCCTTCAGTCGCGCTCACTGCAGCTGGCCCTTGAGATGGTCGGCGAGCCTCAGCGTCAGGGCCACAAGAGTCAGGGTCGGATTGGCCGCCCCGGAGGTCGGGAACACCGAACTGCCCGCCACATAGAGGTTATCCACACCGTGTACCTTGCTGTTGCGATCCACCACGCCCTGGCGCGGGTCGTCGTGCATGCGCGTGGTGCCCATGTGATGGGCGCCGCCGGCCACAACCTCCGGCCACGGACTGTCGTCTGCGACATTGAGAACCAGGCGGCCAATGCCCAGCGTCCCGAACTCGTATGCCAGCGAGTGCATGTGCTGCAGCAGACTGCGGCGATCCTGCTCGGTGAGCCGCCAGTCCAACTTGATGCGCGGCAAACCCAGTACGTCCCGCTCTCCGGACAGCGTCACCCGGCTGTCCGGGTTTGGGGCCTGCTCACAGGCGCAACCCATACCCAGCCACACGCCGAGATAGTCCGGATCATCCGCCTTGACGGGTCCTGCGCCGTCAGCAAGGAAACGCTGCGCCGCCATCAGCATGTCGGCATGGGCCGCGGCTCTTTCGCTTTCCGCACTCGCCTTATCGCCCTTGCGGTACTCCCCCGCGACACCACCCATAAAGGTGGCATTGAGCAGCCGCTGCTCGCGCAGAAATGCCTCCGAGGGGTTGAACGCCGCTTTCACGTCGTGGCCATGCACGAGGATACGATCACGGTAGATCGGCGGCAGGCGCTGCAGGTCCGCCACCACTATTTCGCCGAAACCTCCCAGGTGCGGGTGCTCCATGAAGAAGCGCCCCACCAGGTCGTTCTGGTTGCCGAGCCCCGCGGGCACCACATCGTTGGACAGGAGCAGAATACGGGCGTTCTCCAGGCCGCCGCACGCGATCACGTAATAGCGCGCCGTCACCCGGTGGCTGAGTCCGTTGAGGGTGCGGATATCCAACCCGTTCACCGCACGACCCTCTGCGGTGGCCTGGATGTTCACGACATTGGCGTTGAGCAACACGCGGATATTGCCGGCCCGCTCCAGTTCCGGTCCGTACTTCTCGCCGAAACGCGTCGGTGGACTGAAGTGCACGAAGCGCATCCACATGCGCCCGGTGGCGAGCTGGGGCAGGGTGTCGCCCGTGGTCCGCGCCCAGTAGGCCATGTCCTGGTACTCGGCCGGCGCCACTTCCACGATGTCGCTGGCAGGGCCGTAGTAGGGCGCCAGTTCCTCGATGCCGAACGGCCAGCCGCTGTGCGGCACCCAGTCGCGCGCCTCGAAATCGATCGGGTCGAGCGGGCGGCAGTAGCCGCCCCAGTGATTGGAGCTGCCGCCGAACATGCGCATACGCATGGCGGCCAGCGGGTAGTCGATACCGGCGTTCTCACCCTGATAAAGCGCCTGCACCTCGGGGTCCGGCTGCAAACCGCCGGCTTCTATCACGCAGACCTCGACACCGCTGCCCGCAAAGGCACGCGCCAGCGTGATGCCGGCCGGGCCGCCGCCCACCACCGCCACATCGGCCTGTACGGTGGTGCCGTCGTTCAGGGTACGAGCGTCCGTATACATCAGCGCATGCTAGCCTTTGCACCCCCACATCGCCCCGGCCGCGGTGCAGAAACCGGGCGGACGGTGGGCCGCCTCAGTTCCAGTGCGGATTGAGGCCCGGGAGCGCCCTCCTCTGCACGGAGGTCAGCCGGCAACGAAAGCGGATGCGCAGCAGGCTGGGTTTGATCTGATTCTTGAAGTCACGCTTCCAGCGCGCAAACGACTTGATGGGCGCACCACCGTACACGGCCTCGTCGAGTTCCCCCATGAGCCGCTGGACCTGGCTGGCATTCGCGCGCGGATGACAGGCGACGATGCGCTCTCCGATGTGTCTGAGGTGAGCGTGCGATCGCACGCCGAGATGTTTCGCCGCCAGAATCTGCAATGCCTGGCCCCATTCAGCGGGATCATCTTCACGCTCCAGGGCGTGCATGCAGAACCACAACTTCCAGGATACCGGCAGGTGCCGGCCGGTCCAGGTGCGCATGCGGTGGAAATGGCGTCGCGGCGAGACCCGGGCGGCAAACGCGGCCACCGGTCCATACAGCTCACCCAGCAGCGGCTTCAGCGTTTTGGAGAGCTTCACACTGAGAGGCAACCGTCCCGACCCCAGAAAGGCCGCGCTCAGCCAGCCATACATGGCGATCAGCACCGCCACCACCAGTGGCACCCAGAAGAACACCGAGTCGCCAAAGCCCGCGCTGCTGTCCGAGCCGGTTTCCAGTCTTACCGGATTGGGATTGGCCGGGCCGTCCACCTCCAGCGGCAGCATCGGCAGTACCGCCACTTCCGGGCGATCGTAGCGCACGTTCCACCAGTCGATGTGCAGCGCCGGGACCTGCAGCCAGCCGCCGTACTGCGGAACCAGGGTGAAGCTTTCCACGCGCCGCCCCAGCAGTTGCCGGCCGTCCGCCGAAATCCGCCCTTCCGTCGAGGTCTTGCCGGGATAGATACGGAATTCATTGCTTTTGAGTTGGCTGGCGATCGACGGCAACTGTGCGCCCGTGGCACCAACCGCGCTGATCACCACCTGCAGGGTAATCGGGTTGCCGGCCGCCAGCGTCTCGGCCTCCTGGACGTCCGCGTCGATCCTGAGATCGTAGAGCGGCAGCCAGGGTTGCTGGTCCCGTGCCTGCGGCTTGACATTCAATATGACCGGCTCCAGCGCGGCCACCTCGAAGGCCGGCCCCTCGGCACCGCGCGCGCCCGCCCCCTTGCCATGCACGCCGGCCGGCGGTATTTCGATCATCCCCGGGGCCAGCGGCATCAACAGGTAGTGGTAGTCGGTAACGAACTCGGTAGTCCCGCCGCTGCTGCTCTGCGTCGTCACCGGATCGCCCAGTGCGCGCAATACTACCGAGCCACTGCGAGGAACGTCGGGAGTGATACTCTTCACGTTGGCATTGCTGGTGATGCGCAACCGGTATACGAGACTCTGTTGCTCGTAGGGCGAGTTGTCAGTGACTGACGCTTCGATGCGCGGCGGCTCGAACGCGGGCTGCTGATATTGCTGGTATTGCTGATACTGCGGATATTGTTGGTATTGCTGGTACTGCGGGTATTGCTGGTACTGCGGGTATTGCTGGTACTGCGGGTATTGCTGGTACTGAGGATACTGCTGGCCCTGCGGATACTGCTGGTAACCCGGCCAGTACCCCTGGGTCTGCGCCGGATTGCCGGTGTCGGCAACCTGCTGCGGGTGCATAGCGGGCGTATTCTGGTAGCCGTATGGCTGGTAGGCGCGCGCCACCACCGCAAGGCCGCAAAGGCCCGCCGCCAGCAGTGCGGAAACGAAAATTCTCAGTGTCGGCTTTCCAAGCATGGCATATCACCAGGGTCGCGGTTCATAGAGTCTGCCCCCTTGCGCACCCATCAGACGCTGCTCCTCAAGTATAAACTGGTTTCTGAGCAAAGCGGCAGGATTTCCTTCCACCTGGTCGAGCAGCTGTTCGAGCACGCTGCCGCCTGGGCCACGGCCCTCGGCGTCGTCTGCGGCCTGCTGCGCATCGCCCTCGCCGTCTTCCTCCTCGGCGTCCGGCTGACTGCCAAGCTGGTCGAACCAGTCGATGGCGGCCGCATCCTGACCCGCTTTGCTCGGATCGAATTCCTTTTCGCCGCCCGCCCCGGATAACCGCGACGGCAACGTCTCGTCTGGCGCCTCGCCCTCGCCCTGCTGGCTGTCGTCACTACCGCCTTCCCTGTCTCCGGACTCCTCCCCAGCCTCGGCGCTTTGTGTGTCGGCGCCCTGCTCGCCGCTCTCGGCTTCATCCCGCTCCTGGCTGTCGTCTCCGTCGCCTTCCGGCTGGCGCTCATCGCCGGCCTCCTCGGCGCTGGCATCGTCCTCTTCGCCAGCAGCTGACTCGCCGCGCGCTTCGCGGTCCTCGGCCTCACCGCTCGCGCTGTCCTCGACGCCTTGCGAAGCCCCGACTTCTGTGGACTGGTCTGATTCTTCACCGCCGGACGACTCGCGTTGTGACGCTTCATCGCCCTGTCCTTCCTGTTGCTCGGAATCGCGCCCCGGCGCCTGCTCCTGCTCCGACTGATCGCCTTCGGCTCCCTGTTCCTCGGCCTCCTCGCCGCCAGACGAGGTTTGCTCGCCGGACTCCTCGCCGGAGGACTCCTCCTCGGACTCCTCGCCACCGCCCTGTTGCTGTTCGGACTGCTCGCCTGAGGACGACGTCTCCTCGCCGGACTGCTCACCCGAGGACTCTTCCTCCCCGGATTGCTGCCCCGAAGACTGCTGCTCACCCGACTGTTCCCCGCTGGACTCCTGTTCCTCGGACTCTTCCTCGCCCGATTGCTGCTGTTCCTCGGACTCCTGCTGTTGCTCGGACTCCTGCTGTTCCTCGGACTCCTGCTGTTGCTCGGACTCCTGCTGTTGCTCGGACTCCTGCTGCTCCTCGGATTCCTGCTGCTCCTCGGATTCCTGCTGTTGCTCGGATTCCTGCTGCTCCTCGGATTCCTGCTGCTGCTCGGATTCCTCCTGCTCCTCGGACTGTTCCTGCTGCTCCTGCTTCTCGCTGTCGGTCTGTTCGGATTCGTCCGGCTGTTCTTCCTCGGGCTGCGCCTCGGCCAGCAACGCGGTGGTCAGGCCCAGGTTATGCCGCGCATCCTGAAAGCTCGAGTCACGCCGCAGCACTTTTCGGTACGCGTCCGCCGCGGCCTCAAGCTTGCCCTCCTGGAAACGGCTGTTGCCCAGGTTGTAGAGCGCATCTGTCTTGACCTCTTCGCGCTTCACGCGGCTGAAAGATTCTGCTGCCTCGCTGTACTGGCCGGCCCGATACTGGGCCACACCCCGACGGTAGGGATCGTTGAATTCCTGCGCCGCCTCCTGGTACTCACCCTTTTCGAACAGCCGGGCGGCCTGTTGCTCCGGGTTGTCAAACAGGCCCGCGTACCCGGCCGGTACGACCAGCAGTGTGCAGAGCAATGCCGCCACGCGCCGCAACATCAGGCTTCGCCTCGCTGGCCGATACGCGCAAGACTTCCGCCGCCGGGACGGAACAGCAGCAACACCAGTAACATGGCAGGGGCCAGCAGCAGGTAGAAATACTCGTTCCACACCAGCATCTGCACCCGCTCGATCTGTCGGGCTGTGGTCCCGGACAGGACCGCGTCCAGCAGTTCACGGGTGTCATCCCCGCGGTAATCGGCTACCCGGAACACTCCGCCGCCCGCTTGCGCGAGCTGGCGCAGCCGGTCCTCGTCGAGGCGCGATACCACCGGCTCGCCGTTCGGTGCCATGAGCCCAGGCACCACACCGCCATCGGTGCTGCCGATGGCGAGGATGTGCAGCCGTATACCGCGGTCGCGGAGTTCCGCGATCTGCTCCTCGATACCGGTCTCGGCAAAATCGCCGTCGCTGATCAGCAGGATGTTGTGGGCGACTTCCTCGCCCTGCGCGGCGAGCAGACGGCCGGCGCGGTCCAGCGCGCCCGATAGCCGGCTTCCCTGCAACCGCACCAGGGCGGGTGAAATGGCCGGCAGCTGTCGCAACAGGCTATCGGTATCTTCGGTGATCGGCGTCACGACATGGGCGATGGTGGCAAATGCGACCAGGCCGGTGCGCACCCCCCGCTTCGCCTGAATCAGATCCTGGATTTCCTGGCGGGCGCGATCCAGGCGCGAAGGCAGCACGTCGGTCACACCCATGGAGCGTGAGATGTCTAACAGCACCACCAGATCTGCGCCCGGTTCAAAGGGGTTCATCTGGCGGTAGCCCCAGCGCGGGCCGGCCATGGCCAACGACAGCAGGCTCCACACCAGCACCCACCCGATCAGCAACCGTCGGTTCTTCACCATGCGCACAGTCGCCGCCCCACTCAGGTAGGGCAGCAGGTGGGCGTCTGCATATTTCTGTTCCTGGCCGACGCGACGCAGCGGCGCCGAGCGCCACAGCCAGACCAGCACCAGCGGAATCACCAGCAAGCCCAACAACCACAGAGGCTGTGCAAAGTGCAGGCCCGTATCAGGCACGGCTCACCCCCTGGATACGGCGTGGCCGCCCGCCCGGGAACAGCCCCAGCAGCAGCAAGGCAAGCAGGGCCAGCCCCAGCGGCCAGCGGTACAGCGGATGGGGAATCATCACGGTACGCGACTCCGCCTCGCTCTTTTCCAGTTCGTCGATGCGCTGATAGATAGTCTCCAGGGCGCGGGTGTCCGTAGCGCGGAAATACTCGCCACCGGTAATCTCGGCCAGGCGCCGCATGACTTCTTCATCGAAGCCAAGATCGGTGCGCGTGACCAGGCGCCCATCCTCCATTATCGGAACCTCTTCGCGGTCGCTGCCCACGCCGATGGCGTAGATACGAACCCCTTCCGCCGCGGCCAGCCGCGCGGCTTCAAGGGGCGGAATGGTGCCGGCGGTGTTCTCACCATCGGCGATCAGCACCATGACGCGCGAACCCGGGGGCCGCTCGCGCAGTTTCTTCACGCCCAGACCCAGCGCGTCACCCATGGCCGTTCCGTCACCGGCGATACGCGGGACCAGATCGGCAAGCAGGTGCCGTACCGCTTCTCGGTCCAGGGTAAGCGGTGACAACACGAACGCCTGACTGCCGAAAATCACCAGGCCGACGCGGTCGTCGAGACGTCCGGCGATGAAACGGTCCATGACTCCCTTGACCACCTGCATGCGGCTCACCTGCCGGCCCTCGACTGAGAAATCCAGCGCCTCCATGGACAGCGACGCATCCACCGCCAGCATCAGATCGTATCCTTCGGTGCGCTGCTCGGTGTAGGGTTCCAGCCACTGCGGCCGCATCAGGGCGACAGTGAGCCCGACCCACAGCAGTGCCAGCAGCGTGTAGTACAAACGCGAGCCGAGCGTCATGTCGGGGTGCCGGGTACTGAACGCGGACTGCAGGTTGTGCAGATGGGGATAGAGCAGCGTCACCTGA
>CP070738.1:2384768-2392181 GCA_020347685.1 Gammaproteobacteria bacterium
GGTTGTCTCGCTTGTAGACGCAAACCGCGCTTGAGACCCCGCGGTGAAAGTTTCCCCATCTCGACGAGCATTTGCCCCAACCTGAGCATATCAGGGGCACCACGCTCGTGGTCCTCGCTCGGAGCGGCGACTGAATCAGGGGTCCCGACCAGTGGCAACGTATTCTGTTGCAGCATATTGAAAGCGCCCCCTGTTACTAATCTGGTGTCCACGAGTCTCGATTCTGGCCGCGGATGGCTCCAGTTTTCGAGTTATGCATCATGCCTCACCCAGCGTAGCCAGCATCGGCACACCGAGTTCCTGCGCCAGGTCCTGCTTCGAGCGTACCCGCCGGTCGCGGTTTTCGACGACCAGCGCGAGGCCCAGCCCCAGCAGCGTACCCGCAAACACCGCGATGATGAGATTCTGTTTCACTTTTGGAGTTGCCGGCTTGAGTGGCGCCGTGGCGCTGTTGAAAAGCAGCGCATTGGTCTGCGTCACCCGGCTCTCCATATTGGCCTGGTCGAACCGTGTCAGTGCGTCGTCATAGGCTCGCTGGGCGCTATCCACCTCGCGAATTAGCACCGAAATGTCGTCGTGCTGGCGCTTCAGTTCCAGTACTTTTTGTTTCTGCGCCGCCAGCGACTCTGCTGCCGTCCGTTCCCGTTCCCGCGCCAATTCCGCTTTATCGCGGATGCCACGGGTGAACACTGCTATTTCGTTGTTAAGCTTTCTGCGCAGGTTCGCTACCTCTGCCTGCGCGCGCTGGTACTGGGGGTGTTTTTTGCCCAACTCAGAAGCCAGTTCCGCCAGCTCATTTTCTTTACGCAGCATTTCCGCCTTGACATTCTGGATAAAACTGTTTCCCGCAATTTCCGGAAGGGTCTCCAGCGAGCGGCCGCTGGCCTTGAGCTCTTCCAGTTGCTTTTCCCGATTCTCGGCATCCTGTGTGTCCGTCTGTGCGGCTAACAGTTGCTCCGACAGGGTCTGCAGGCGCGCGGTTTCTATATCCAGGCGTTCGTCTGTGGCTATGATGTTGTTGTTCTGCTGGTACGCTGTAAGCGCAGTGCGCCCAGCCTCCACTTTTGCTCGCAGCGGATTCAGCTGCTCGCTCAGCCAGGCCGTCGTTTGGCGCGCGGGTCCTACTGCCATTTCAATCTTGGTCTTGATGTACGCCTCTGCGAACGCGTTGGCGACTCGGGCGGCGAAATCCGGATTGGCGGAAGCGAAATAGATATCAACAATGCGGCTTGCGCGCGACGGGTTGACGGTCAGCCTGGAGAGGAGCCAGTCCGCGAGCCAGTCCTCGATCGCGCCCTGCCCTTCCGTCGCCAGCATGAAGGTCTCGCGCAGCTTAGCGTCCTCAGCCAGCTTCAGGTTTTCAACCACTTGCAGCGCCACCTTGCGGCTATGGACGATGTTGACCTGAGTGACCATGTAACTGTTGGACAACTGCACCTGCGTGTTCAGGCTCTCGTAGGGCACAATATCCTCGAAACTGATAATCACTGAAGCTGTTGCGACATACATTTTCGGTGTACGGAAGGTGACAATCACCGTCACCACTACCACCACTAACAGGGTGACGACCAACAGCCATCTTCTCCCCCAGAGGATCGTGCTTAATTGATTCAGAGTCATTGTTCTGTTTTCGCTGCCATTGCGAATATGCACCGCGAGTGTTCAAACCACGTGGGGGATCACGCGGCCCTAGAACAGGCCTTCTTTGACATAAACAACATCATTGTTTTTCAAGCGGTCAGTCAGCGTAACCTCGAGCGTTTCGACACTACCGTCTCCACTGACACGCTTGATCTTTGTTCCCCGTTCCGTGCCACGCGCGGTCAGCCCGCCGCCGACTGAAAGCGCCTGCATCACTGTCATATTTTTCTCCAGACGATACGAACCGGGGCGCTGCACTTCGCCGTAAATGTAGAATACGGGCATACGCGGAACAAAGATGATGTCGCCGTTCGCAACTGCTATGTTCTGCTGCAGATCGCCGGACTGAAACAGCCCCACAAGGTCGATCTCATAGCGCTGACTGGTTTGCGCGCCGTTCCTGATTACGGTCACCGTATCGGCTGCATCGGCGTCTAATCCGCCTGCCATCGCCAGCATCTCAATCGCCGTGCTGCGGCCCTGAACCGGGTAACGACCTGCTTTGTTGACCTGCCCGAGGACAGAAACCGACTGGCTGCCATATTGCTCGATATTCACTGTGACCTGGGGACGTCTGACAAACTGTCCGTCGCGCAGCAGCTCACTGAGTCGGGCCTCGGCCTGCCGTGGGGTCAGTCGGGCTATCGCTACCTCGCCGAGCAACGGGAACGGGATACTTCCGTCATCCGAAATCCTCGACACCGTGGTGAGGTCCGGATGCTCATAGACTGTTACCTTGACCGTGTCTCCCGGGCCCAGACGATACTCGTCCGCGGCCGGGCTCAGCGTGGTCAGCAATGCGCCCAGCAGTGTCAATAGCCCCAATATCGATCTTGCCCGTACCATAGTTCTTGTCCTGATCAGCGAGTGGCCCCGGGAGTTTACGGCAGCATGTCACGCGCGATCGCTGCCGCGTTCCGCGAAGCGGTTATTGGTGCTCTTAACAGGAGCAAGACCTGTACCAGTGCGCGCTGCCGACGACTGCCAGGCCTTCACCTGCGCAGAGGCCGGCCGGGGCCATCCGCCACCCCGGGCAACAAGACCCTGAAATATGCCTGAAATCTACCCAAGCCGGGTCCGTGATCCCCACCAAAGGGTGCATCTGTGCGCTACGCTCGCCGGTCCCCGGAGTGCATCGGTGCTGTGCTTGCGCTTGCAGTTCTGAGAGAACGCGGATTTGGTTGTCGCATTGTTGAGAGCCTTTCGCTGAAAATAGTCGCGCCCGGTTACCCGGCGTCGTTAACGAAAACGCCGTATTTGTTCTGTTACCTTTCATTTTTTCCAGGCCATACCCACTCGGGTGTTACCGCCGGTACGCTTCTTGCTCCCGCCTCGTTGCGGGCGGGTAAGTTCCTTACGTCACCTCGGGGGTATACGAAGCATGGAACATTTCATTCAAAAGCGTGTCATCGTGACCGGCGGCGCTGGTTTCCTGGGATCGCACCTCTGTGAACAGCTTCTGGCAGCGGGGCATGAGGTCACCGCAATTGATAACTTCTACACCGGCACCAAGCGCAATATCCTGCACTTGCTCGGTAACCCGTATTTTGAACTGATACGACACGACACCACATTCCCGATCTACCTGGAGACGGATCAGATCTATAACCTCGCGTGTCCGGCCTCCCCTGTCCACTACCAGAACGATCCCGTCCAAACCACCAAGGTGAACGTTCACGGCTCGATCAATATGCTGGGCCTGGCGAAGCGCATAGGGGCCCGCATTCTGCAGGCCTCGACCTCGGAGGTGTATGGCAATCCCGCGGTGCATCCGCAACCCGAACACTACCTGGGATGCGTTAACCCCGTCGGTCTGCGCTCGTGCTATGACGAAGGCAAACGCTGCGCGGAGACGCTGTTTTTTGACTACTACCGCCAGCATCAGATCAGCATAAAGGTCGCCCGGATTTTCAATACATACGGTCCGCGCATGCATCCGAATGACGGACGTGTGGTTTCTAATTTCATATTGCAGGCCCTGCGCAATGAGCCTATCACAGTCTACGGTGATGGCACCCAGACACGTTCCTTCTGCTACGTGGACGACCTGATCGACGGACTGATCCGGCTAATGGAATCGCCGCAGGAACTCACCGGTCCGATCAACCTAGGGAACCCCGGAGAAGTGACCATGCTGGAACTCGCCGAAGCTGTGTGCGAGCTGACAGGATCCCGTTCGCCGATCTGTCTCAAACCGCTTCCCGCAGACGATCCCGAGCGCCGCGAGCCGGATATCAGGCTGGCGCAGCAGCATCTGGGCTGGTCGCCAAGAGTACCTCTGCGGGAAGGCCTCACCCGGACCATCGCTTATTTCGAGCAGCTGCTGACCGGCCGGGCGCCTGAAGCCGAAGCGCGAGCGCCAACCACCGCACAGGCCTCCAATACGGTAACGCTGCGGCCGGGCACAGCCCCTGTTGAGGCGACCTTGCCCAAGGTTGAAGCGCGTCACTAATTAGGCCACGACACCAGAGGCATCAACAGTGAGTCCCTCACGGCGCAAACATATGCTGGCGGCCCTCAAGTCGCTTGACCTGCTGATCGGCCTGATCGCATTTGCACTGGCGTTCTGGGTTGCCCACTTTGAGGCGCGCGCCGCTTCGTTTGGTGACTTTTTTTCAGTACGGGTCAAGATACAGAACGTTGTCATTTTCCTGGTGTTCTTGTTCCTGTGGCACGTTATCCTCTACGCGGTCGGAATGTATCGCCCAAAACGGCTCAAACACCCGGCGCAGGACCTCACCAGTACGGTGATGGCATCCACCCTGGCGGTACTCCTGATGGCAGGCGCGGCCAGCGCGCTGCACATGGAGGCCATAACACCCCTGTTTCTCTCTGCATTCTGGCTAACCAGCGTGGGCGCCGTCCTTGCCATCCGCTTCCTGCTCCGGACCGCCACTTGTTACCGATACGCCAAGACGCGGCATACACGCAACGTCCTTATCGTCGGCACCAATGTACGCGCGCGGCAATTAGCTGAAAAATTGCGTTCCGACCCGAGCTCGGAATATCGTGTCATCGGTTTTGTCGATAACGCCTGGGCCGACAGCGAACCGCCCCCGGACAGGAGCTATCGCCTGGTAGCGGGCCTGGACGAGCTTCAGGCCTTTCTCAGAGAGCACGTAGTGGATGAGGTAATCGTCTGCATTCCGATCAAATCGTTCTACGATCAGGCAGAGAAGATGATAAGTCAGTGCGAGGAACAAGGCATCGTCGTGCGCTTCCCTCCCGACCTGTTCCACCCCAAACTGGGGCGATCCCAGGTCGAGGAGCTGGAGAACGGTGCAGTCATCTCATTCTACACCGGTGCCATGGACGGCTGGCAGGTTGCTGTAAAGCGTGCACTGGACATAATCATCTCAGTGGCGCTCCTGACAATTCTTTCTCCGCTGCTTGTCTGTGTCGCACTGCTGGTAAAGCTCAGTTCACCCGGCCCCGTTCTGTTCATCCAGGATCGCGTTGGCTACTGCAAGCGCCGCTTCAAAATGTACAAATTCCGCACCATGGTTGCCGATGCCGATCGACTGGTGGCGCAACTGGAAAGCGTCGAGACGATGGATGGTCCGGCATTCAAGATGGAGGCAGACCCTCGCATCACAGCGGTCGGGCATATTCTCAGGAAGAGCAGCATTGATGAACTGCCGCAATTGCTGAATGTCCTCAAAGGTGACATGAGTCTGGTAGGCCCCCGACCCACGCCGGTCCGGGAATACGAAGGGTTCAGCGAGGACTGGCACCGCCGACGTTTCAGCGCCCGCCCGGGCATCACCGGCCTGTGGCAAATCAGTGGTCGCAGTGCAACGCCGTTCGCCAGGCGCATGGAGCTTGATATGCAATATATAGACAAGTGGACACTGTGGCTCGATCTGCAGATCCTCGCCAAGACCCTTCCCGTGGTGCTCAAGGGTGAGGGAGCGGTTTAGGGTGCAACCATGAAGATCGCTATGATCGGTGCCAGAGGTATCGATTCAGACTATTCCGGTGTCGAGAAAACCGTGCGTGAAATATCCGTTCGGCTGGCCGCTCGCAGGCACGACGTGCATGTGTTTTCGGAAAAGCGCAATGCAGATGCACCAAGCCGTTACCACGGTGTCAACATCGTGCGCGTACCCGCTCTTGGCGGAAAGCACACCGAGACGCTATCGAGGGCCGCTGTTGCAACCCTGATCAGTATCCGGGACGGCTTTGACGTGGTCCACTTCCATGCCCAGGGCTCGGGTATATTCAGCGCCCTGTCACGCATGTTCGGGCAAAAGTGCGTGGTAACCGTACACGGGCTCGACTGGAAACGTGACAAGTGGTCCGGGCTCGCGAAATTCTCGCTCAAAACCGCCGAGCGGGTCGCGGCGCGGTTTTCGAGCCATTTGGTCGTGGTAGGCGCATGCCTGCAGGACTATTTCAAGTTGCACTACGGCCGGGACACGACTTACATTCCCAATGGCATAACGCCTGTGCAACGACGCGCGACAACCGAGCGGATACGCGCGCTCGGGCTCACCCCGGATGGCTATGTACTGTTCGCCAGCCGGCTGGTGCCGGAGAAAGGGTGTGACGAGCTGATCCGGGCGTACAACGGAATCAGGACGGACAAGAAACTGGTTATCGCCGGCGGCGGACGTTACGCGGATCTATACTCGCAAAGCCTCAAAGCCATCGCGGATCCCGCCAAGGTGGTGTTCACCGGACACGCGCGCGGTGAACTGCTCGAAGAGTTATTCAGCCACACCCGCCTGTTCGTGCTTCCCTCCCACATCGAAGGGCTGTCCAATGCCCTGCTCGAAGCACTGGGATATCAGAAGCCGGTACTGGTCAGCGACATCCCCGAAAATCTGGTTGTCGTAAATGGCTGCGGCTATTGCTTCCGGGTGGGTGACGTCGAGGATCTGCGCGCCAGGCTCACCACCCTCCTGAGCGACGACGACATCGTCAGAGAGTCAGAAATGCGGATGCGCGGTTTTCTCGCCGACGCCTACGACTGGGACCGGATCGTGGACCAATACGAGCAAGTCTACAGCTCGCTTCTGCCCGCCGGGGCGGGACATCTCGCCTGACTGGCTTCCATCGGGCATCATACAGTGGCTGAGTTGACCAAGTTCTGCATACTGACCAGTCAGCGCAGTGGTTCGACCTGGCTGAAAAGTCTGCTCGACAGCCACCCCCAGATCCGCTGCTTTGGCGAACTGTTCCTGTACCGCCCCTGGCCCGACTGGCCGGACCCGCGCCTGCGGCCCTTTTACGAGTTTCGGCAGCGGCACCCGGGCAGACGCCCCGCGCTGACCGCCCGCTATCTCGCCACCCTGTCACAGTACCCCGGAAACCATGAGGCGATTGGATTCAAGCTGATGTACAACCAGCTTGCCGAGTTTCCCGAGATACTCTACACGCTCACGAAACACCGATTTCGACTAATCCATCTGGTCAGGCTGAACCCCCTCGATGTGGTCATCTCCCGCCAGAGGATGCGAAAAACCAGCGTACACCACTCGACCGCCAGCGCCACCCCGCAGGCCATCCACGTGGATGTGTCGCGCCTGCGCGGGCAGCTGCGCGGGCAGGAAGCGATGGTGCTGGCGGTTCGTCGGTTTCTCAAAATGATCCCCCTGGCACACTGCGAAATCACCTACGAGGCGCTGCGGGAGGATCGCGAATCATGCTTGAATTCCGCCGCACGCTTCCTCGGCGTTCAGAGCAGCGCCGCGGGTTACCAGAGTGAGCTGCAGAAGATCGGTGCCGGAGGCTACCGCCAGCGCATCGCCAATTACGATGAAGTGAGCG
>CP070738.1:2392281-2401107 GCA_020347685.1 Gammaproteobacteria bacterium
GCCACCCCGGATTGCACCGGCGCACCCAGGTCAGACAGCACCGCATCCAGCGCGCCCAGGCACAGCAGCACATTCCTGCGGCTACTCGCGTAACCCATCAGTCCGATGCGCCAGATTTTCCCCGCCATGGGGCCAAGCCCGGCGCCGATCTCGAGACTGTACTCGTTCAGCAGGCGGCTTCTGACGGCGGCATCGTCAATGCCGTCCGGGATGCTGACTGAATTGAGCTGCGGCAGGCGGTGAGGTTCGTCGACGACAAACGCCAGGCCCATGGCCTCGATGCCGGCGCGCAATGCGCGGTGGTTGTCCATGTGGCGCTGCCAGGCGTTCTCTATGCCTTCTTCCGCCAGGATCACCAGCGCCTCGTGCAAGCCGTACAAGGCATTGATGGGGGCGGTGTGATGGTAGGCGCGCTTGGCGCCACCGCCCCAGTAGCCCAGCACCAGGTTGAGGTCCAGAAACCAGCTCTGCACCTTGCTGTTGCGGTTCTTGACGACCTCGATAGCGCGTTCGCTGAAGGTGACAGGAGAAAGGCCCGGGGTGCATGACAGGCACTTCTGGGTGCCGGAATAGACCGCATCCAGCCCCCATTCGCTGACTTTCACCGGCGAGCCGCCCAGCGAGGTGACGGTATCCACGATGGTCAGGCAGCCGTGCCGGCGCGCGATATCCGCGAGCAACGCCGCATCGGAAATCGCGCCGGTGGAAGTCTCGGCGTGCACGAACGCCAGCAGCCGGGCTTCCGGATTGGCGCGCAGGGTTTCGTCGACCTTGTTGGCATCGACCGGCCTGCCCCACTCATCCTCGACCATGACCGGCGTGGCCCCGCAGCGCTCGACGTTTTCCTTCATGCGCCCGCCGAACACGCCGTTCTGGCACACCACCACCTTGTCGCCCGGCTGCACCAGGTTGACGAAGCAGGTTTCCATACCGGCGGAGCCCGGCGCGGACACCGGCATCGCCAGCTCGTAATCGGTCTGGAAGGCGTAGCGCAGCAAGTCCTTCATGTTATCCATCATGGCGACGAATACCGGGTCGAGGTGACCGATGGTCGGTCGCGACATGGCTTCCAGAATGCGCGGATTCACGTCCGAGGGGCCCGGCCCCATCAGCGTGCGCAGCGGCGGGTGAAAGGATTTTTGTATCATTGGCGCCTTCCCGTGTGACCTGATCGGAAAGCGCGCAAGTGTAGCACGCTGCCGGATCAGTCTTCTACGCGGCGTACGGCGACACCGCGGCGACCAGTGCTCGCGAACCGAGCTCAGCCGGGATAAAGGTGGCAGCGCACCTGGTGGGTGGCCGACAGGTCAGTGCGCTGCGGATAGCTGCGTGTGCATTCCGCCACGGCACGCGGACAACGCGGGTGGAAGTGACAGCCGGCAGGCGGACTGGACGGCGACGGCAGATCGCCTTCCAGGCGTATTACCGTTGTTTCGCCACCGGCATCGATGCTGGGCACCGCCGATAACAGTGCCTCGGTATACGGGTGTCGGGGACTGTCCAGCACCTCGTGTACTTCGCCCTCCTCGACGATACGCCCCAGGTACATGACCGCTACGCGATCGGCCAGGTAGGAGACCACCGACAGATCGTGGGTAATGAAAAGATAGGACAAGCCGAGTTCGCTCTGCAGATCCTGCAGCAAATTGAGAATCTGAGCCTGCACCGACACGTCCAGGGCACTGGTGGGTTCGTCACAGACAATCAGCTTGGGATTCACCGCCAGTGCGCGCGCAATACAGATGCGCTGGCGCTGCCCGCCGGAAAACTCGTGTGGATAGCGGTGCGCATGTTCCGGGCGCAGACCGACCTGTTCCAGCAGCTGCTGCACGCGTTGCCTGCGCTGCGGTGCGGCACCGCCGATACGCTGCGCGGTCATGCCTTCCTCGATAATGTCGCCGACGCTCATGCGCGGATTCATGGAGGAGAACGGATCCTGGAAAATGATCTGAAAATCGCGCCGTCTGCTGCGCAGCGCCTCCCCCCGTAGCGCGGTGAGTTCGACGCCCTCGAACTGCACCTTGCCCGCGGTGGCTTCCAACAGCTGCAGAATCGCCTTGCCCGCCGTGGTCTTGCCGCAGCCGGACTCCCCCACCAGCGCCAGCGTCTGACCGCGCGGAATGCTGATACTGACATCATCGACGGCCCGCACATGCCCGACCACGCGCTTGAAAAATCCCTTATGGATAGGGAAGAACACCTTGAGACCATCCACCTGCAGCAATTCGGTACGCACTGCTCCGGCCTCGCCATAGACCCGCTGACCAGTGGCGCGGTCCGCCTCTTCCGCACGGCTGCCAGGCGCACTGATCTGTGGATCGGCAAGATGGCAGCGAACCCCCGTCTCGCTCCCGGTCTCGAACCACTCCGGCACCGCACGTTCACAGTGTGCCCAGCCTCGATCGCAGCGACCGGCGAAACGGCAACCCTGGAATGTCTGGTTCAGTGCCGGCACGGTACCGGGTATCACCGCCAGCCGCTCCTCGCGCTTGCTGCTGTCCGGCAGCGCCGAAAACAGCATGCGGCTGTAGGGATGCCGGGGTTGCGCGAAAAACGCATCGCGCGGCGCCTGCTCGACGATCTGCCCGGCATACATCACCGCCACATGGTCGGCCATGCCCGACACCACGCCGAGATCGTGGGTAATCAGCAGCACCGCCATCCCGCGCTCGCGCTGCAGTTGCTTGATCAGTTCCAGCACCTGGGCCTGGATGGTGACATCCAGTGCCGTGGTCGGTTCGTCGGCGATCAGCAGATCGGGATCGCCGGCCAGCGCGATGGCAATCATGATGCGCTGCTTCATGCCGCCGGAAAGCTGGTGCGGGTATTCGCCGTAGCGCCGTTCGGCGTCCGGAATTCCGACCGCATCCAGCAGTTCGAGAACCCGCTGCCTGGCCACCGCTCCGCGCAGCCCCTGGTGCTGCTGCAGGCTTTCCTCGATCTGTGCACCCACCGTCATGACCGGATTCAGCGACGTCATGGGCTCCTGAAAGATCATCGCGATGCGGCCGCCGCGGATGCTGCGCATACCGGTCTCGGGCAGAGCCATCAGCTCTTCACCATCCAGCTTCACCGACCCGCCCGTTATCCGCCCGGCGGGTTGCGGCAGCAGCCGTAACAGCGACAGCGCTGTCATCGATTTGCCGCAGCCTGACTCGCCCAGCAGGGCGAAGGTCTCTCCGCGGCGGATATGGAAGCTTACGCCGTCGACCGGGCGTATGCCCCGGTCACCGGCGCCGATGCGAACTCTCAGATCTGTAACATCGAGCAGGGGTTGTGTCATAGCTTAACGCCGCAGACGCGGATCGAAGGCATCGCGCACCGCATCGGAAAACAGGTTGGCTGCCAGAACCAGGGTGAACATGAACGTGAAGGCGGCCAGCAGCGACCACCACACCATGGGCTCGCGCGCCATCTCCAGGCGCGCGCCGTTGATCATGTTGCCCCAGCTCAGGGTGGTGGGATCCACGCCCACACCCACGTAGGACAGCACCGCTTCGGCCAGCACCAGCCCGCTGAAATCGATCACCACCGCAATCAGCACCAGGTGCAGCAGGTTGGGCAGCAGGTGGCGCACCAGGATGGTTGCCCGCGACACACCGAATGCCGTGGCCGCCTGTACATAGTCGAGCTCGCGCAGCTTCAGTGTCTCACCGCGCAGCAGCCGGCACAGGCCGGTCCAGCTGGTCACGCCCAGGATCAGGCACAGGAACAGCAGGCGCAGGTCGGCGCGCTCGGCCATGGTTTCGAACAGTTCCGGATGATTGGCCATATAGACCTGCATCATCAGCACCGCCGCGGCGATCAGCAGTACGCCGGGAATGGAGTTGAGCGTCGTGTAAAGATACTGGATGACATCGTCCACCCAACCACGGAAATAACCGGCCATCATGCCCAGGAACACCGCAAACGGCAGCATGACCAGGGTGGTCAGGGTGCCGATCACCAGGCCGGTGCGGATACTCTTGATGCTCTGGTACAGGACGTCCTGCCCTACCTTGTCGGTGCCCAGCACGTGGTAGGCGGCCGACAGGTTTGCCAGCAGGGCCACCAGCAGCGCTATCAGCAGCACCGCGAGCAGCGCCGTGCGCCAGGGTATTTCGGTTTCGCCGCGCGCCAGCTGACCCAGCATCGCGAACAGCGGGCGGCGCCGGCGGCGCGCCAGCATCACGCCTGCCAGCAGGTACAGCGCCGCCGTGGCGGAGACCGCCTGCGCTGCTGCAATGGCAGACCGCGCGGCGATGTCCGCGCCCTTGTGCGCGGGGTCTGCCAGATGCGCGCCGCCGAATTGCAGGCGCGGGAAGATACGCACCGTCTCGCCTTCCCCAGTGGTGACGGATTCCCTGGTGTAGAGGTGGGTTGCAAAGGGCGCCGAGTACGATTTCTCGACCTGGGTGCGCACCGGCCCCAGCAACGTGTCGAGCACACTCAACACCTCGCCCGAGTACTGGATCTCCCGCTGCCCGGCGGTCTCGGGCAGCGCGGTGCGGAAATGAATCGAGTCGAGCAGGCCGGTAACGGTATAGGCGCTCAGCACCACCAGCGAGGCCACCGCCATGCGACTGCGCACCACCTGACGCCAGGGCGCGCGCAGGTGCTCCTTGTTGCGCGCATAGAGGGCGAACACCAATACGACCACAACCAGCAGGAACACCAGGGCGTCGGTCCACAAGATGACAGGCTGAATCATGACAGCCTGATCCGCGGATCGACCAGGGTATAGGAAATATCAGTCAACAGCAGCCCCAGGATGTACAGCACCGAGCCCAGGAATACCATCGCCCGCACAATCGCAAAGTCCTGGTTCTGGATCGCCTCGATGGTGTAACTGCCAAGACCCGGTATGCCGAAGAAAGACTCCATGATCAGACTGCCCATGAACAGGGTCGGTATCACCACCACCACGCCGGTCAGGATCGGCACCATGGCGTTCTTCAGCACATGGCGAAACAACAGGCGCGTTTCCGGCACGCCCTTGGCGCGCGCGGTGCGCACATAGTCCTTGCCGATTTCTTCCAGGAAGAAGGTGCGATAGACGCGACCACTGGAGCCGAGGCCGGCGATCACCCCGATCACCACCGGCAGCAGTATGAAGCGCCACGCCAGCCACCCAGGCTCGTAACCGGACACCGGGAACAGATGCAACAGTTTGCTGAACACGTACTGCCCGGCGATGATGTAGAACAGCCCGGAGATGGACATCAACACCACGCACAGCACCACGCCCGATACGTCGAGATAGCTGCCGCGGAAAAAGGCCAGCAGCATGGCAAAGCTCACATACACCAGCAGCCCGACCAGAAACTGGGGCAGCGCTATGGCCAGACTCGGCCACATGCGCTGCTTGATATCGGCGCCGATGTTGCGCCCCGCGTCCGAGGAGCCGAAATCGAAACCGAACAGCCGCACCGATTTATCGAAGAATATGGTGGCGGTGAGTCTGTCGCTGCCGTCTGCCTGCGCGTTGTAGAGCAGCGGCCGATCATAGCCACGCTCCGCCTTCCATTTTTCGATCGCATCCGGGGTAACGCGTTTCATGCCCAGGTGCATGCGCGCCATGTCATCCGGCGTGTTGACCACGAAAAACAGGAAGAACGTGATCAGGTTGACGCCGACCAGTATCGGTATGGCATACAGGGCGCGGCGGACGACGTAGGCGAGCATCAGCTTTGCACCGCCTGTACACGCTGATTTTCGTGACGGCGGTAGGCGATAACTGCCGGCAGCATGGCCAGCACCAGAAGCAGCCCCAGCACGCCCAGCGGCCATACCACCGGTTGATTCCAGGCCTGTCGTTTCTGTTCCCGCAGCTGCGGGTCGATGCGCCGGTACTTGAGTCCGTTGTTCGCCATCAGGTTGGTCTTGGCGTTGTGGTACCAGTCATGGTAGAGCACGAACTGCTTGGGGTGAAAGCCGAACACCCAGGGTGCGTCGTGGCGCAGGATTTCGACCATGCGATCGATGACCTGCTGGCGTTCGGGCCCGTTTTCCATGTTTTTCATGCGTTCGAACAGGCGGTCGAATTCTGCGTTGCGGTAGTTGGCCGCATTCTCGCCATTGTGCTCGACCTTGCCGTTGTTGCCGTACAGCAGAAACAGGAAATTTTCCGGGTCCGGATAATCGGCGTTCCAGCCCCACTGGAATATCTGCGCGGTGCCCTTGAGCATCTTGTCCTGGAACCGGTTGTAATCCGTATTGCGGATCTGCAACTGGATATCCAGCTTGGCGAACTGTTTGCGTATCCAGTTGAGCCGCGCGGCATCATCGGGCCCGCCCCCGGTCGTGTCGAAATACAGCGCCAGCGGCTTGCCGGTTTCCACGTCTCTGCCGTCCGGATAGCCGGCCTTCGCCAGCAGCCGCCTGGCTTCCTCAACCGGCTTGCGCTGCGGGCCCCGCCCGCTCCAGTTGTACACGTAGGGATTGATTCCCGCCTGTCCCTCACGGTAGCCGAAAATACCCGGCGCCAGCGGGCCCTGAGCCGGTATACCGCGCCCATTGGCAAAAATCGATATCAGTTCCTCATAATCCATGGCAATCGCAATGGCCTGCCGCAACAGCCGCGCCCGCTCGCTGTCGCCGCCGACCACCGGATCCAGCATGTTGAAGCCCATATACGAGATCGATGTAGCCACCGCCGTGTTGAGCTGAATGCCCTTTTCCCGCAGCTCCGGCGTGAGACTGATATCACCGCCCGAGCCGATCTGGATGGCCTGATCGAAACTGTCGGAGCTCACTCCGGAGGCATCGTAATAGCCCTGCAGAAATTTGTTCCAGGTCGGAATGTTTTCCTTTTCCAGGCTGTATATCACCGTGTCGATCAGCGGTAGCGGGCGGCCGGCGTCCGCGAGCAGGCCCGCCTCCCGGTCCCCGGCCTCACCCTCTCGGGGGTAGCGTTCGCCGTGGAAGTTGGGATTGCGCTGCATGATCATCTGGCGATTGGGGTTGTTAACAGTCAGCATGTAGGGGCCGGTGCCGACCGGGTACCAGTCCAGCGTGATGTTGCGCTCGCTCATGCCAGGCTGGGAATAAAAGCGTTCCGCCTCCCAGGGCAACGGCGCAAAAAACGGCATCGCCAGCCAGTACAGGAACTGCGGGTACTTGCCGCGAATCTTCACCCGGTAGCGGTAACGGTCCAGCACCTGCACGCCGGACAGCGGGTAGTCACGCAGATCCAGAAACAGCTGTTGCGCTTGCCGGCTCTGCTGTTGGCGGTCGGCCTGCTCTAGGGTTTCGGCATATTCCTGCAGTCCGTCGATGTATTCCGACATCAATCCGAAAATCGGTGAATGCAGGCGCGGATGCGCGAGGCGTTTGATCTGGTATACGTAGTCGGCGGCCACCAGTTCGCGGCTGCCCGTCTCGGCGAAATCCGCCAGCGTGTTAATCCGGTCCAGATCCGCGCCGCTCAATTCGTGGTAGAGATAACGGCCCTGCGCGTTGCGCGCGAACGCGGCATGGGGCTGATAGCGGATACCCGGCTTGATTTCGATATCGTAAACACTGAAGGCAATATCGGCAGCCGGGCTGTCGGCGGCCAGCCGCCGACCGGCCTGATCCAGATAGTAGGGAGCGGGTAGTCGTGCTGCGGTGAGCGGCTCCAGCTGATACGGGCGCTTCAGAAAATGGTACTGCAGCGGCGGCTCATAGATCTGCCCTGTAAACACGACTTCGTTGGAACTGTAGGACTGGGCGGGGTCGAGGTGTTTGGGCCGCTCGCTGAACGAGGAATACAGAATGTTCTGGTCCGCCTGCTGCGCGGGATAAGGGCTGTTCCAGGGGTGCTCGCTGCATGCGGCAAGGGCGATAGCGGCAAGCATGCCGGCGATCCATGCAGAACGCGTGACCGGGGCCCGGATCAGCAATTGTTGCGGCTCCATGGACCCGCATTATAGAGCCCGCAACCCAGGTTTCACAGGACTTCCAGTAACCGGCTTTTTCCGGTACCTTACCGCCATAAGCCCATCAGTCAGGAGGCAAAACGCAGCCATGGGATTTCTAGACGGCAAACGCGCGCTCATTGTCGGACTCGCCAGTAACCGTTCCATCGCCTGGGGCATCGCCAAAGCGATGCAGCAGCAAGGGGCCGAGCTTGCCTTCACCTATCAGAATGACAAGCTGCGTGACCGGGTGGAAAAACTGGCTGCCGACTGCGGCACCGAAATCACCGTGCCCTGCGATGTGTCGCAGGACGAGGAAATCGAAGCGGTGTTCGACCACCTGGATGATTACTGGGATCACCTCGATATCATCGTGCACTCGGTAGCCTATGCGCCGCGCACCGAACTGGAGGGCGACTACCTCGAGTCCGTAAGCCGCGAAGGCTTCCGCATCGCCCACGAAATCAGTTCCTACAGTTTCTCGGCACTGGCCAAGGCCGGCTGCCGCATGATGGAAGGCCGCGATGGCGCACTGCTGACGCTGAGCTATTACGGCGCGGAAAAAGCCATGCCGAACTACAATGTCATGGGTCTGGCCAAGGCCAGTCTGGAAGCCAATGTGCGCTACATGGCGCAGAGTCTCGGACCGGACGGCATCCGGGTAAACGCGATTTCCGCGGGCCC
The DNA here is from genome assembly GCA_020347685.1 of Gammaproteobacteria bacterium. Classification (GTDB taxonomy): domain Bacteria; phylum Pseudomonadota; class Gammaproteobacteria; order DSM-19610; family DSM-19610; genus Thiogranum. Next base: position 2,400,843 of record CP070738.1, read on the forward strand.
GATCAAGACCCTCGCGGCAGCCGGCATCAGCAACTTCCGCAAGATGCTGGATCTGATGGAACGCACCGCGCCGCTGCGACGTAACGTCACCATCGAGGAAGTCGGCAATACCGCGGCATTCCTGTGCTCCGATCTCGCCTCCGGGATTACCGGTGAAGTGACCTACGTCGACGCCGGCTACAACTGCACCGGTATGCCACCGCTGGAAGACTGATGAGGCAAAAAATCTTTAACCACAAAGGAACACGAAGGGCACGAAGGAAAA
>CP070738.1:2401207-2411099 GCA_020347685.1 Gammaproteobacteria bacterium
GTGTTGCTGCGCGCACAGGTGTTCGGCGATACGTTCGAAGACATCTACCTGACGGATGGCACCGATTACCTTGTCGCTGTCCACCACAGGTATCATGAGTTCGTCCAGCACCATCATCAGATAGATACATTTCGCAAATGAATCGTCCGGCGCCACGGTGCGTTCGATCAGTGTCATCATGTCCTTGATGGGTTTCTTGGCCTCTTCCTGTATCTTCACGGAAAAGCCTTCCTGCCAGATCAGCGACAGCGCCGACAAGTCGTTCGAGATTCCCTGGAAGGGCTGGTGTCCCTTGTAGTTCGGGGCTTCCTTTCTGAGGTAACGGGGCCCTACGGCGCGGATCAGGTCACGCAGAGAAAGATAGCCCAGCAGGTGCTGGTGCTCATCGGTTACCAGGATGGTTCTGAATTTATGCGGTGCAGCCAGGCTGCTGTGCATCAGCGACATGGCATCGCATATGGAGCTGGACGCGTCGATATGCGGGTACTCTTCGATCGGGATCATGAAGTCCCTGGCGAGTAGGTCATCAAGCATCGGTCATGTCCACCCTGCTGTTCGATTTCATGGGTCCAACTCTGGCGCACTGATTGATCAAGCCCGGCACGGCCGCACAGAGCAACGATTCTATCGGAGGAAACAGGCGCGCTAACTGATCTGGCTCAAAAAAAGCGTCTCTTCCCACTACGCATGTAACTCTTACCGAGAGGATCAGTAACTCAGCGCCCCGCCTTGAGACGCACCCGAATGGCGTCTTCGAGGTCCATCTCCTCCAGGTAACCGGATACCTGCGCCAGCGCCTGTTCGATCTCGGGCAGGATCACGTTCTCGAGGGCTCGGGCGCGGCGCTCGGTGCGCCGGTACTCGGCCAGCAGTCGGTACAGGTTGCCGGAGATGCCGGCCAGGGTCGTCAGCCTGGGCAGCAGGCTGGCAAAGGCCGTGCGGCACTGCTCCGCCTCGGGCGACGGCTGGCTCGCGAGCGGCGGCGCGCGGCTTCCTGCATCGGGCAGCACCAGACGCGAATCCAGCAGTGTCACGCCCATCACATTGCGCTGCTGCACTTCAACGCCAACGCCCTCGAGCGGAGCAGCCGGGTAAATGCTCAACTCCTGCAGCCCATGACGCTGCACCGCGGCAACCAGCTGCTGGCGGGCGCTGCGCGTGAACGACTCGATTTCCTCCAGCAGGGTCTCGTACAGCTCGAGTTGCCGCAGCAGTTCCGCAGCCAGCAACAGGCGTTTCTCATCCAGAAACTCGTAGGCTTCGGCCACCACCCGCTGCTCTTCGGCGAGTTCCAGAAGCGCGGCGCGCGTTGGAGAGCGCTGTGGGAGGCTCACGAGTCAACCGCCGCAGCCAGGTGCTGTGCAATCTGGCGGTCACTCAGACGGTACAGTTCCGCCCTCGGCAGCATGCGCAACAGGCGCCAGCCGACTTCCATGCTCTCGTCCAGGGTACGCGCGCCGGGCTGGTGGACCAGTTCCTGCTCGAAGCGGGCGCCGAAATCGAGGAACAGCCGGTCGATCTCGGAAAGTCCCTCACGCCCCACCACGCTGGCCAGCACCCGCATGTGCACAGCGCGGGCATAGGCGGCGTACAGCTGGTTGGCCAGCGCAGGGTGATCGGCGTGGGTATAACCCTCGCCGGTGCTGTCTTTCATCAGGCGCGACAGCGACGGCAGCACCTTTACCGGCGGGTAGATGTCGGCACGGTCGAGTTCCCGGTCCAGTACGATCTGGCCCTCGGTGATGTAGCCGGTCAGATCGGGGATCGGGTGCGTGATGTCGTCGGAAGGCATGGTCAGAATCGGCAACTGGGTCACCGAGCCCGGCACCGTCTTGATACGCCCGGCCCGCTCATAGAGCGTCGCCAGGTCCGAGTACAGGTAACCGGGAAAGCCCTTGCGGCTCGGCACCTCGCCGTGACTGGCCGACACCTCGCGCAACGCTTCGCAGTAATTGGTCATATCCGTCATCAGCACCAGCACGTGCTTGCCTTCCACGAAGGCGAGATACTCTGCGGCCGTGAGGGCATAGCGCGGGCTCAGCAGCCGCTGGGTACTGGAGTCGGAAGCGAGGTTCAGGAACAGCACGGTGTGCTCGAGCGCGCCGCTGCCTTCCATGGCGGTACGGAAACGCTCGGCGGTGTCGTAGGACACGCCGATGGCGACAAACACAATGGCGAACTCGCCCTGGTCGGCATCCAGCAGCCGCGCCTGCTGCGCGATCTGGATCGCCAGCTGGTCGTGGGGCAGGCCCGAACCCGAAAATATCGGCAGCTTCTGACCGCGCACCAGGCTGTTCATCAGGTCAATGGTGGACACGCCTGTCTCGATAAACTCGCGCGGTACGTCGCGCGCCGCGGGATTGATCGCCTGGCCATCGATGCGCAATGTGCGCGCCGCCGAAACCGGCGGACCACCGTCGATTACCCTGCCCACCCCGTCGAACACGCGCCCCAGCATGTCGGGCCCGACGGCGAACTTGAGCGGTTCGCCGAGAAAGCGTACCCGCGTGTCACTGAGGGCCAGGCCGGAGGTGGACTCCAGCACCTCCACGGTCACGGTGTCGTGATCGAGTGCCGCGATGCGCCCGAGGCGGATGCGCCCCGCGTCGTCTTCGATCTCCACTGCCTCGTTCAGCCCGCAGCGGATGGTGCGCCTGAGAAACAGCAACGGTCCTTCCAGGCGCAGCGCAGCATCGACAGCATAGACGTCAGCCCGCATCGGCCACCCCCCGCTTGGCCAGCTGTATGAACGCCGCCTCCATGTCGCGGCGCAGCGCATCGAACTGATCGAGCTGCTCGTCGCCGATGTCCTCGCCCATGCGCCGCAGGCGCCTCAGCAGCGGCAGCGTGGCGAGTTCGGCCATGTCGACCTGCTGCGCCAGGGCCGCCTCGGACAGATCGATAAAACGCACCAGGGTCTGCATCATGGCGATCTGCCGTTCCGGCGAGCAGAACCGGTCGATGGTGGAAAAGGCGGACTGGCGCAGAAACGCCTCGTTGATCAACTCGGCGCACAGCAAGACCTGCTGCTGACGCGGCGGCAGCGCGTCCTTGCCGACAATGCGTGCCATGCGCTCCAGCCGCGCCTGCTCTTCCAGCAGGCCGAGGAAACGCCGGCGCTGCTCGGTCCATTGCGGATTGCCGTGCTGGGTCCAGAATTCCCTCAGCACCTCCAGGTCCTGTGAATAGGACTGCAGCGGGTGTACCGCAGGATAGAAACGTGCCTGGGCGCGCGCCGGGTCCAGCGCCCAGAAACAGCGCACATAGCGCTTGGTGTGGGTGGTCACCGGTTCGGAAAAGTCCGCCGAGGGAGGACTGACTGCGCCGATGATGCTGAGTGAGCCGAGATGACCGTCCAGGGTGCGCACATGCGCGGCGCGCTCATAGAAATCGGCCTGGCGGCTGCTCAGGTAGGCGGGATAACCGGCTTCGCCCGGCAGCTCTCCGAGACGCCCGGAAACCTCGCGCAGCGCCTCGGCCCAGCGACTGGTCGAATCGGCCATCAGCGCGACCCGCATGCCCTGGTCGCGGAAATACTCACCCACCGTGACCGCGGTGTAGATACTGGCCTCACGCGCCGCGACCGGCATGTTGGAGGTGTTGGCGATGATCACGGTGCGCTCCATGAGCGGACGGCCGGTGTGCGGGTCGTCGAGCTGCGGAAACTCGTGCAGCACGCCGGCCATTTCATTGCCGCGCTCGCCACAGCCCACGTACACAATCACCTCCGCATCGCACCACTTGGCGAGTGTTTCCTGGAGAATAGTCTTGCCGGTACCGAAGCCGCCCGGCATGGCGGCACGCCCGCCGCAGCCGAGCGGAAACATAGTGTCGAGAACGCGCTGCCCGGTGAACAGCGGACCCTCTACCGGTATGCGTTGCGCCACCGGGCGCGGCGTCCTGACCGGCCAGCGGTGGCTCATGGCGACTTCGCGGACTTGGTCGCCCCGACCGCGCAGCACGCACACGGGATAATCCTCGGCGTAGTCACCGGGTTGCGCCACCGAGATGACTTCGCCTGCGCAGTCGGGCGGCAGCAGGCAACGCTGGGCACGGGCATCAGGTCGATTCACCGCTCCAAATACCGCCCCCTGTGTCAGGCGGTCACCCGGCTTCACGGTCGGATGAAAGGCATATGTTTGCGCCGCCCGCGTCTGCTTGGCACCCGGCTCCACGTATTGTCCTTCACCACTGAGCGGCCGCAGCAGACCGTCGAAAATATTGCCGAGCAGACCGGGGCCCAGCTTCACCGACAACGCCGAGCCGGTGCCCAGGACGGGATCGCCGGGCCGCAGTCCGGTGGTGTCTTCGTACACCTGGATCACCAGCTCGCGGGTGTCGATGCGTATCACTTCACCCAGCAGCTGCTGACGGCCTACCAGTGCCGCCTCGTTGATACGGAAGGTGTCGCTGGTGCTGGCGCGCAGCACCGGGCCGTTGATCCAGCTGATCTTCGCTTCGGCCACGCTCACCCCCCGAACTCGCGACTGCGCGCCTGAATGGCATGGCTGGCAGTCACAGGGAAGGACAATCGCTGAGTTGTTTATTGCAACGCTCGATCAGGCCGGCGAGCAGCAGCGACTCGATATGGGCACGATCCTTGAGCAGACCGTCCACGCTGCCATCGACGCAGGCACCGCCGGCACGGATGCGCAGCCCCGCCGCGATGCCGGCCTGCGGGGCGAAGCTCACCCTCACCTCCCCGAGCCGGGTGCGCAGGGCATCCTGCTCGGCCTGAGGCCAGTCGGCGGGGTGTTCGATCGTCCAGCTGCTGTCGAGCAGCTTGGCCGCGGCGGTGCGCAGCAGTGCGTCGATCCACTCGCGGCGCGCCCCGGGCTGTTGCCAGCGCGACAGGATCGCCGCGCGCAGCGGCTCCCACAGGCTGGCCAGCAGCGCGCTGTTGTCATGCTGGCGCTGCTGACGCATGCGGGTCTGTTGCCGGGCCTGCGCCGCGGCGATCTTGTGCCGGTAGTGCAGGCGCACATCGGCTATGCCACGCTGTGCACGGCTCCGCGCTTCGGCATAGGCCTGCCTGACCAGCTGCCGCGCCTGCTCATCGGCCCGCTCCAGCAACTCGGCACACTTTTCCTCGCGATAGCGTTCCACCACAGCGAGCAGATGCTGTTGCGCCTGCGTGTCGCTGTCGAGGGCGCTCATTCCAGCACGCCCAGCTGGCGGCGCAGACGGGTGGCGATATCCGCCAGCGGCGCGGCGCCGCGTACCGCAGGAACAATCACCACCGGTGGCGCTATACCGGCCAGCAGCTCGTCGAGCGCAGCAGCGGGAATATGCTGCACCAGGCTGGCATCGATCAACACCAGCGGCGCCTGCTCGCAGCCACGACTGATCAGGGCAAGCAGGTCGTCCTCACCCGGGACCAGTGTCTTGAGCCCTGCCAGGCGGTAACCCTGGGCGCTTACTTCGTCGCCGATAAACACGGGAAGGGACATGAAACGGTCTCGCGGCCGGGGCTGCGCCTGGTCAGGCGACCCTGTTCAGGATCAGGATGGAAATGATCAGCCCGTAAATTGCGATGCCCTCCGCCAGGCCGACCATGATCAACACCCGCCCCAGCAACTCCGGCTTTTCCGCCAGAGCCCCGATCGCCGCGCTGCCGACACTGGCAACCGCAATACCGGCTCCCAATGACGACAAGCCGGTGGCCAGTGCTGCCGCAACGAAGCCCCACTGCACGGCGGACGCTGACAGGGCCAGGCCGGCTGCCGGCGTCTCGGCCGCCATCAGGGGCGGCCACCACATCGCCAGCGTTGCGAGCAGCGCGGAAACACCGGCAACAATAAGCCATAGCAGTATGCGTCTTGGCGCCAGGGTCACTTGTTTCTCCTTGTCACAACTCGAATCGCGGCGCGGCCAGCGGCCGGAAGACCCGCCCGCTGCCCTGCAGAAATCGAATAAAGAATTCAAACAGGATCAGGCGCGTGGTCTGCACCGTCACCACCAGTCCTTCCAGCATTATAACCACCAGGTTGCCCAGCAACAGGAGCAAGACGCCGACGATGGCGTGATCGGTGGCAGCGGCCAGCGTGTTGAACGCCAGCGACAGGCCGGCGTGCGCCAGGGCGAAGGCGCCGACACGCACGAAGGACAGGGTGTTCATCAGCAACTGCAGCAGCGTTTCGACCAGGCTCCCGGCCGCCGCCAACAGGCCCAGCCAGCGCTTGCCGGGCGTGCACAGCAAAGCGCCGGTGAGATACCACAACAGGGCGGCAACGGCGACCAGCGCGGCGATAGAGAAAAACGGGGCTGCCAGTATGGACACATACAGCACCAGCAGCGCCGCGTCGGTCAGCCACCAGCGTCCCAGCTGACCGCGCCAGAACGACTCCAGGGCACGCAGCAGCAGACCTAACACCATGATCACCGCACCGCCCACCAGCGGCACCAGCAGGATATCCACGGGATGCTCGATCGGGCGCACCCACAGCGGCGCGATAAGGTCCTCGCGCCCGAATACACTGCCGAACAGGAAACCGAACATCACGGCGGCTAGGCCGTTTACCACCAATACCTCGAATAGCGGCCAGCGCCGCCGCAGCAGCATACCGGCCACCACCAGCACCAGCCCCTGGCCGACGTCACCGAACATGTAGCCGAACAGCAGCGGCGCCAGCACCGCCACCACGCGGCTGGGATCCGCCTCATCGGCACCCGGCGTGCCGAGCATGCGCGTGAACAGTTCGAACGGCCGCGCCCAGCGGGGATTGCGCAGCACCAGTGGCGGGTCTGCATCGCGCGGCGGCTCAGTCGGTTGCAACAGCGCGGCAACACCCGCCCGCGCCAGCTCGGCACGCAGTCGTGTTCCGTCGAGGTCGTCGGTCCAGCCGCTGACCCAGGCGAAGTTGTCGGTAACCGGCAATCCGCTGACCTTGGTCATGAACCATTCCAGCAGACGGATTTCGGCCAGCACCCGGGTCAGACCATGGCGCCGCGACAGCGCCGCCAGCTCCCAGCCGAGGCGCACACTGCGCCGGTCGGTGTCGCTCAGGCGCCGCTTGATCTGTTCCAGCAGCGCGGCGCGGTCACCGTGCAATCCCGCGGGCAACGCAACCGCTCGCCCCTTGGCCTCGGCCAGGTCCGTCTGCAGTGCAGCAAGCTCAGCCGCTGTGCCGACCACCAACAGGAAGCTGCGCTTGCCGGCCTCCACCCGGCGGTGCAGCAGCGAACCGGGCAAAATCCAGCTATCGACGCCGGGTGGAAACACGAACAGGCGCGTCGCCAGCGCCGGCCCGGCACCCTCCAGCAGCGCCAGATCGGGCATCGGGTCCTGCAACCCGGTGACCAGCATCTGCACCAGCCGCAGCTCGGCTTGCTCCGCGGTGCAGGACTCCAGTTCCTGAACCCGCGGCGCCGCGACCTGCTCCCAGGCGCGCAATTGCGCGAGACCGGCGTTGAGCACTTCCGTTGGACTGGCGGAACGAACGGCGGACCGGAACCCCGTCTTCGGCCAGTAGGCGTGATAGCGCCGCGCCAGGCGCTGGTACTCGTCCATGAGCGCCTGCAGCTGCGGCAGGCACAGCGGCGCCTGAACCTCGGCACGGGTTTCCAGCTCCACGTGCCCGCTCCTTGCCAGCGCGCCGACCGCCGGGGCCAGCGCGTCGCGCGCCACCAGCATTTCGAACCAGCGGGTGCGCACCGGCCGCAGCATCAGGATTCCGCTTCCGGAGTCTCGTCGAACAGCAGCCGGCGCAGGATAGCGCCACGCAGTCGCTGCACATCCAGAGCCACCAGTCCCAGGTGGGCAAACGCCGCGGCGGGCTGGAACGGGCGGCGCCGGAACGCGCGTACATATTCCGCCTGCAGCGCCGAGCGCTGCAGGCCGCTCACATCGGTGACGCCGGCCAACGCTGCACGCGCCTGGGTCGCGTGCAGCGCGCCGAGCTGGCGCAGCCCCGTGCTCAGGCGTGGCGCGTGTGGCCACATCTGTTCCCAGCAGTACAGCCAGGTCTGGTACAGGGGGAGGGGGACGGAGGGGTTCCAGTGTTGCGCAAGGCAGGCACAATCCGAGTCGAGCATGGCGGTGCGCCGCTCGGAGAGCGTGCCGGCGGTGAACGGTGCCAGCGCCGGGTCGGCGTTCATCCAGGTCGGCACGGCGAGTTCACTCAGCAGGTGCTGAATGGCGGCGAGATCGGGAAGTCGCCTTGCCCAGGCGATCGGGGCGCGCCACGGCCGGGGCAACCAGCCGGCCACCTCGTCCACATAGCCACGCAACTGCCTGCGCAGCGACACTTCGATCTCGTGGCTGCTCTGCCGGGCCTGCAGGCCCGCCACCCAGCGCCGCAGCACCGAGCCTCGAGCGACCTGAAGGTAATGACTCAGTTCGCCAATGCCCTGCAGGCGCCGCCACAGCCGCTCGTCGGGCCGCTGACCGTGGCGGGCCTGCAGACGCGCCTGCGCATAGTCAAAACCGCTAACGCTCACTCGCGCACACGCCGCTCGCCGGCCGCCTCGTCATCCGCGCCGGTCAGCTCTGCCGCCAGGGCGGCGACAACGGCCTCGATCGCCTGCGCCTCCAGCTGGCCCGGATGCGCGGCGTCGCCCGGCACCTGTTGCTGCATCTCCATGGCCTTGACGATGCTGTCGATGCGGTGATTGCAGCGCATCTGTATCACGGTGATGCGCTGATCGGCCCGGCTCACCAGCCGCTGCGCGCGCGCCTGAGCGGCCTTGAGTATCTCTTCGGCCCGCTGTTCGCACTCGGCGACCGCCCGTTTGGCCTCGCGTTCCGCCTGCAGTACCGTGTTCATGAGCTGGCCGGCTTCACCGCCTGCCTGACCGCCCGACTCTGCGTCCGTCATCGCCTGCCTCTGCGGGTTGCTGGCTCGGGCCTGAAACACCTGACCCGCCTCGATTGTATGCGATGCCCGTTTTCCCGGCCAGCACCGGTGCACGGCGCGCCGACGCGGCCCTGCGAACAACCGGGACAGGCGCGTTTTGCCAATAGATTCGTTGCCTCGCACGAACCGCCACGGACCGGGCCGGATTGCTGTTGCTGCCAACCCGGGCCGCCGAACCGGCGGCTGCTCGCTCTGGTATCAGCAGCGCGGTAAGCGCTTCGCGCCGCGTCTGAAGCGAGTTCGCGTGAATAAACAGCCGGGTATGGTGCATCATAGGCGTATGGACATCGTAAATCGTATGTTTGCGGGTCGCGCGCTGCGCAAGCGGATCGCCGAAAACAGGGATCGCCTCTAGGCGGTGGCGCTGGCCTGGAGCGGTGACAGAATGGTCGCCGATGACCTGGTGCAGGAGACGCTGATTCTGGCCCTGCAGCGGGTCGGTCAGTTGCGCGAACAGGCGCGACTCAACGCCTGGATGTACACCATACTCAGCAATTGCTGGCGACAGCACCTGCGCCGTGCGCGCGATCACGTCGAATTTGAAGACGCCTTGGCTGCCGGCGATGACAACCCGGAACACAATACCCGTGATCTCGAAATCGTCGGCCAGGTCACAGGTCAGACGGGCTATCCTGAAGTTACCGCTCGCCCAGCGCCAGACCGTTACGCTGGTCGATCTGGGTGGTTTCTCCTATGCGGAGGTCGCGGAGATCCTGGGGATTCCGATTGGAACAGTCATGAGCCGGTTGCACAAGTCCCGTAAGGCCCTGCAGAGAACGCTGGGGCGCTATCGATCCGCCCGGCCGGCGGGACCTGCCTATTTACGGAGAGTGAAATGACGGATTCCGACCTCAACACCGATGACAGGCTGCACGCCTACATCGATGGACAACTCGAGAAGAGCGCAAGGCAGCGCTTGCTGCTCGAGGTCGAGGACAACCAACGCCTGCGCGCCCAGCTGTGCGAACTGCGCAACACCAAGGACTGGGTGCAGTTCGCCTTCGAGGGGGAAACGGCACCTACCCGCTCGCTACCCA
>CP070738.1:2411199-2416810 GCA_020347685.1 Gammaproteobacteria bacterium
CCGTAGCGGGTGTTCATGCCGCCGTTGGCCACGGCCGAAATACCGAGGGTGAAGTTGCTGCTCCAGGCTTTCGAGATACCGAAGTTAGGGATCAGGTATACATTGGAACGGCTGTTTTCACTGGAGTTGGCGCCCTGCGCGGCACCGGCACCCAGGTCCGGCACAGCCATACCGGTGGCATCCACTTTGCCCCTGCGTTTGGGTTTGAATACCTCGAGACCGGCGTCCACCCGGTCTTCGACGCTCGCCAGCGTCGCCGGGTTGACCGCCGGCGCCAGGGAATCCTGAGCGAAGGCCATGCCTGCACCCGCCATGCCCCGGTTCTTGGAGCCGTAACCGATTTTGAAATAACCGTTAGTTGCCTGCGCAAGTGGCGAGGCCAGCACGGCCGCGACCGCGGCCGACGTCACAGCGCGTTTCAGGATCCTTTTCATCATTCCGTTCCTCTTGCATCTGGTGCAGTGTCTTTGGCTTTTGTTGTTGCATATTCGCAACGACCCCTTGGGGCATTAACCACAAACATGGTACAAAACACCACAGATTGTCAACTCCCCAAGATGAAAAAGCAAGACTTATGCCGCCGATTATCTATTAGGGTTTCCTAATAGTTAGCGCTACTTCTGAATGCGATTTTTGCGCTGTTTTTGCTTGATATACACTGCCTGGCGGGGATATCCTGCCTCACGTCGCGGCTACACAACACAACCACCGAGGAGTGCCCATGCGCAAACACGACGCCGGTTATTTGTCACCCCGCCTCCTATGCGCCGGAATCCTGACCGGCGCGACTTCGACCGGTATGGCAGCCGGATTCGCATTGATCGAGCAGAGCGCCAGCCAGATGGGAAATGCCTACGCCGGTGGCGCCGCTTTTGCCAGCGACGCATCGACCATATTTTTCAACCCGGCGGGGTTAACCCGGCTCCCTCACCAGTTCGTGGGCGCTGCGCACGCAGTGCTACCGCGCGCCAAATTCGACGGTTCGGCCACCGACCCGCTCGGCAACCCGGTAACGGGCGGAAACGGCGGAGATGCCGGGGAACTCGGCTTCGTGGGCAACCTGTATTACAACCTGCCCCTGGGTAACGACCTGTTTTTCGGCATGGCCATCAATGTGCCGTTCGGCCTGTCCACCCAGTATGACGACGACTGGAAGGGCCGTTATCACGGCATTGAATCGGAAGTCAGAACGGTCAACTTCAACCCGTCGCTGGCCTACAAGGTCAGCAACCTGGTCTCGCTGGGTGCCGGTGTGAGCCTGCAATACATCGATGCAAAGCTGACCCAGGCCATCGACCAGGGCAGCCTGTGCAGACCGGCACTGATGGCGCCACCCCCCGCGGGGCTTGGCCTGGACGCCGCCGCGGCCGACGCCACCTGTAACGGCCTGGGGCTGACACCCCAGGGCAATGATGCGACCGCCAAGGTCGAGGGCAACAACTGGGGCATGGGCTACAACTTCGGCGTGCTGCTGCAGCCAACCGACCGCACCCGGATCGGCCTGGCCTACCGGTCCAAGGTCAAACAGCAGTTGACCGGCAACGCCAAGTTCCGCAACGCCGACCCGCTGTTCAGCGCCAACAATGTGTTCGTCAATACCGACGTGGCAGCCGGGATCGATCTACCACAGACCGCCTCGCTGAGCATTTACCACGACATCAGCAACCAGTGGTCTGTAATGGCGGATGCAACCTGGACCGGCTGGGAGAATTTCAAGGAACTGAGGATCAACTATGACTCGTTTCAGCCGGATACAGTGGTCGATGAAAGCTGGGACGACACCATGCGTTACGCCCTTGGCGTCGATTATCGCCCGTCCGGCAAGTGGACGCTGCGCGCCGGCTTAGCATTCGACGAAACACCGATCCCCAACGCCGAGCACCGTACACCACGCATCCCGGGCGAGGACCGGACCTGGGTTGCGCTCGGTTTCGGTTATCAGTTCAACCGCGCTATCACCGTGGACGTCGGCTATGCACACCTGTTCATAGAGGATCCGGAAATCGATACCAGCCTGCCCAGCGCGGGCACGCTCACCGGCGAATACGACGCGGACGTCAACATCCTGAGCGCCCAGCTGGTCTGGGACATCTGAAAACCGCAACGTGAATGCCTACCCCGGCACCGCTGTCTGAAGGCAAAAAAAAGGGACAGGAGTAAAACACTCCTGCCCCTTCCTGTTTTGAATCCGCGAAAGCTCAGGCTTTCTTGATCAGAAACTCGTACTTGCCGCCAACTTCCTTGGATTCCATCAGCTCGTTGCCGGTCTGCTTGGCGAAAGCTTCGAAATCCTTCACCGAGCCGGGATCGGTCGCGATAATATGCAGCACCTTACCACTGGCCATGGTGCCCAGCGCCTTCTTGGCCCGCAGGATCGGCAGAGGACAGTTCAGGCCGGATGCATCCAATTCTTCATCAAAATTTGCCATCGTAAAGTGCTCCTTAAAGTTCGAATCGTGATTAACGACTTGGGTCAGTATCTTCGAAGGCCCGTACTTATAAGGTAACTGCGCAGCAAACGCAAGCCCGGGATCGGTGTATACGGCGGGACCCAGGAAGCCTGATTAACCCATCCGCCAGCCTTGCATGCGACAACCCAAGCTAGCCGGCAAGACTTGACCGCCGGGGCGCCTCAACCGCGTAGCCACGACGGTACCAGTCGACGATCCCACCGCGCAGATTGAACACTTGCTCAATACCCTGCTGCTGCAAAAATGCGCAAACCTGTCCCGAACGCGCGCCAGTCTGACAATAAAATACCACTTTCGGCTCGCGCCTGAGTTCGTCCATGCGGATCGGGACCAGGTGCATGGGCATGGCCGCTGCGCCCGGAAGCATGCCAAACGCCATCTCATGGGTGCTGCGCACGTCCACCAGAAGGAAACTTTCGGACTCATCCTCCATCAAAGCCAGTAACTCAGGAGCATCGATCTCTTTTATTCCGAACATAAAACACCATTAGCTAATTAGGATATCCTAATATTCTTCATTTTGAGCTTGAGTCTGTCAACCCGGCCTTTTGTGCTTCATCCCTGCGCAGGGGGCAGGCGGACCTTGGTAGTCGCGTACGGCTGCGGTATTCTGGTACCCGAATGGAATTCCCTCTGTTAAATACCCTGCTGCTGTGCAGTGCGCTCGCGTTTTGCCCCTCGCTGGTACGCAGCGACGTCTCCGGCACGGATCTGCCCGATTTTGGCGACTCCAGCGGCTCGCTGATCTCTCCCACCCAGGAACTCGAGTTCGGAGAGGCATTTATGCGCAGCGTCCGCGCACAGGCAACGCTGGTCAGCGACCCGGATTTGACCCGATACATCCGCCGGCTGGGTGACCGACTGGTGGCCAACAGCGATGCGCCCAACTACCCTTTCACGTTCTTTATTGTCCAGGATCCTTCGGTCAACGCCTTCGCGGGACCCGGTGGCTACATCGGTATTCACACCGGGCTGATTCTCGCGGCTCGCAATGAAAGCGAACTCGCCGGGGTAATGGCGCACGAAATTGCGCACGTCACCCAGCGCCACCTGTTGCGCGCCTACGAAGCCGCCAACCAGCTCAGCCTGCCCACCGCAGCGGCAACTATCGCCGCGATACTGCTCGGCGTAGCAACCAACAGTGACGCGGGTATCGCGGCCGCATCGGCGATTCAGGCCGGCAGCATCCAGTACCAGCTCAACTTCACCCGGGCGAATGAAAAAGAAGCCGACCGCATCGGCATCCAGACACTTGGCAGGTCCGGCATCGATCCTTTCGGCATGCCCAGTTTTTTTGAGCGCCTCTACCAGTCCACGCGGCTGTACGGGGTGGCCAACATTCCCGAATTCCTCAGCACCCACCCGGTGACCACCGACCGTATCGCTGAATCCATGCAGCGGGCCGAGCAACAGGGCAGAGGCAAGGAACTCGATTCGCTCGAATTCCAGCTGGAACGGGCGCGCCTGGCCGTGCTGCTCGCGGACGACGCGAGCGCGGTTCTGCAGGAGTACAAGGCTCTCGCCGCCAAGTCCTCGGCCGGCCCCGCGGACCACTACGGACTGGCGCTCGCCAACTGGAGGAACGGCGCCAGCGATAGCGCCCGATCCGAGCTGCTCAAGCTGATGAAGAGCGATCCTGATCGTATCCTGTATCGCACCACTCTGGCGCAGGTGCTGCAAGACAGCGGGCAACAGAAGGAAGCGCTGGCGCTCTACCAGGACACCTTGAACCTGTACCCCGGCGACCTGGTGGTGGGACAGTACTACGCAGCCGCGCTGCTGCAAGCCGGCAAAGCCGAACAGGCACGCGACCTGGCGCGCGAGATGGTGCGTGACGAACAGGCGCGAACGCCGGCGGTCTACCAGCTATGGGCCAAGGCAGCCAGCGTAAGCGGGCCACCCTGGGAAACCAACCGGGCATCCGCAGAACTCTACTACCTGAACGGCGATGTTCCGCTCGCAGTAGATCAGCTCGAGCAGGCCTTGCGTCACAGCGACGTGAGCCGCTACGACCAGGAACGCATCCAGGCCCGTCTGGAGGAATTCCGTCAGATCCTGGCCGAGCGGGCAAAAAAATAATCGCTACCCCGGGAATAAAAATCAATCCAGCCCCGTCCCGCGCATAGACCGTTTGCAAACTGAGGCAATCTGTCAGGTAGATGTAGTGCTAAAGGTCTGTGATGACAACCGGAATTCTCGTTTTGACTGGCGCAATACAGAGAGCTATAGTCATTGGACGGTTATCTCTGTATCCAGTTTCCTATTGCGAGGCTGGTGGCCGCTTCGCAGCCCACTTGCCGGACAGTTCGCTCAACAACCATTTCGTACGCGCATTGTAAGGAGGATTTAAAGATGCGGAAACTCCCAAGCATCCTGAAGACCGCGAGTTCGATGCTGGCGCTTGCGGGTAGCCTGGCTTTATCACCCGCAGGCAGCGTAGCCGCCGAAGGTGAAGGCGCTTCGGCTGTCGAGCAGGGTAAGGCAATTTCGTTTGATCGCAAGAAAGGCAATTGCCTGGCCTGTCATCAGATCGAAGGTGGCGACCTGCCGGGCAACATCGGCCCGCCCCTGGTCGCGATGAAAGCCCGTTTCCCTGACAAAGCCAAGCTACGGGCACAGATCTGGGATGCAACCAAGGCGAATCCGAACAGCATGATGCCGCCGTTCGGGCGCATGCAGGTTCTCAGTGAGGGCGAAATCGATAAAATCGTAGAGTTTATCTACACCTTGTAACAGCGTGTAGTACAACGAGGAGATAGACAAGTGATTAACATGAAACGCAGAACCTTTTTGAAGGGATCCGTGGCAGTCGGCGCGGTGAGTGCCGCGGTTGGTGCAGGCCTGCTGACCCCGCGCATGGTACTGGCCGCCTGGCCGTCGGCCGCTTTCGAAGCCAAGTCTGTGGACGCCGCTCTGGATGCATTGATGGGCTCACACCAGCTGGAAGGTTCGGACAAGATTTCCATCCGTGCACCGGACATTGCAGAAAACGGTGCCGTGGTGCCGGTTTCGGTCACTGCCGACATAGACGGCGTGGAAGCCATGAGCATCATCGCCGAAAAGAACGCAGCCCCGCTGACCGCGTCCTTTGTTCTCGGCGCGGGCACAGAGGCATTCGTATCCACCCGTATCAAGATGGG
>CP070738.1:2416910-2428957 GCA_020347685.1 Gammaproteobacteria bacterium
CCGCCGGTGACGGCGACGAGTTCATTCGCCCCATCCTGCTGCCGCCCGCGGCCAAACTGGAGCAGGATGATCCGGTGGTGTTTTTCAACTTCCGCAAGGACCGGCCGCGGCAGCTGGTCGCCGCGCTGGGCGCGCCAGACTTTACCGGCTTCGACCGCGGCGAAGCAGCGTTGGCGCGCATCACCTGCATGATGCCCTACGACCGTGGCCTCGATCTGCCGTTCGCCTTTGCCCCGGAACAGCCCGCCGCCACCCTCGGGCAGGTAGTGAGCACCCTGGGCCTGGCCCAGTTCCACTGCGCGGAAACCGAAAAATACGCGCACGTCACCTATTTCTTCAACGGCGGCCGCAACGTACCGTACTCGGGGGAAACGCAGCTGCTGATTCCGTCGCCTAAGGTGGCCACCTACGACCTCAATCCCGCCATGAGCGCACGCGAAGTCGCCGACGCAGTGATTGCGGCCATCAGCCAGGGGCGACACGCCCTGATGGTGGTCAACTTCGCCAACGGTGACATGGTCGGTCATACCGCGATACCCGACGCGGTGGTAGAGGCGGTCGAAACCCTGGACCGCGAAGTCGGCCGACTGCTGGACGCCGCGTCCAACGCCGGCTATTCGGTGGTACTCACCGCCGATCACGGCAACTGCGAGGAAATCGTCGACCCGTTCACCGGGGAGCCCCACACCCAGCACACCACCTACCCGGTGCCCTGCCTGGTCATGGACCAGGATAACTGGCAGCTGTCGTGTGGCGGTGGCCTCGCCAATGTCGCACCCACAGCGCTACACCTGATGGGCATCGCAGCGCCGGCCGCCATGTCCATGCCGTCGCTGCTGCTGAAACAGCTGCCGCGCCCGCGGCGCGATGCCCGGCCCCGGCCGCAACGCCTGCGCGGCGTTGCCTAAGTGCACCGCACGTTGCTATGCTGAAACCTGGTTGTCAGCAGCAAACAATGCGACAGGGGTGTAATCATGGGTGGCTGGGGTTGTCCACACGAGGCTGAGGGGCGCTGCCAGCGGGTCCAGGACCGGCCCTGCGACCCGGGCATGAAGGGTTGCATCCTGGCCGGCCGTTTCGTGTTCAGCAATGCCGACAAGAACACCGCGCGGGCGTTGCGTAAGACCCGCACCCGACAACCCGATCCGGCACGCAAGCCGCGCGACAAATCCTGACGCCAGAACCGGCCTCTCTTCCCCCGCGAACGTCATCGCTTTGACCGGTGTCAATGCAGAAGCCGCGCCAGTCTGATACATGGTTATTATCCGGCCGGAGCGTTTTGCTGACCTGGCTGCGATAGCGCGGCAATCCCTGTGTCGGGATGATCCGCTTCACCGTACAGGTCGCAACACCGGCCAAGCCGTAACTGACACCACAGCCGCAGCGTGCCTGCGGAGTTCGCTGGTGGCGGTACAACTGGATTCGAATGGCGGCGTCTTTCACACCGCAAAGGAGAGACACCATGAAAGTGCAGGAAATTATGACCACAACGGTGGAGTCCATCGCTCCTGACAAAACACTCAGGCAGGCTGCGCGCAAGATGAGCGATCTGGGTGTGGGCTCCTTGCCCGTGATGGAAGATGGCAGGTTGCTGGGAATTATTACCGACCGCGACATCAGCTGTTTCGCCGTCGCGATGGGCCGCGACCCCAACTCGACGGAAGTGCGGAAAGCCATGACAAAAGAAGTCACCACCTGTTTCGCTGATCAGGACATCTCGGATGCGGCCCAGCTCATGTCGGAGAGCCACATTCGGCGGCTGGCAGTGCTGAACCACGATAACAGGGTGACAGGGCTGTTGTCGGTTGATGACCTGGCACGGGTATCCCATGACCTTGCCGGTGGCGTGCTCGAGGCGGCGACGCCGATTCACTGAGTCGCGCGTGGCCTGTGTCGGCTACAGCCATTGCTCTTTACAGGAGAGACATCATGAAAATCAACGAACTCATGACAGCCAGGGTCGAGACAATTGCGCCCGGGGCCACGGTCAAGGACGCGGCCCGCACCATGCATGATCTGCATATCGGATCGCTGCCGGTGGTAGAAAATGGCCAGCTGGTCGGCATTATCACCGATCGGGATATCTGCTGCCGGGTAGTGGCGACCGGCCGCGATGCGGTAATGACCCAGGTGAAGGAAATCATGGTCAAGGACGTCACCACCTGCTTCGACGATCAGGACCTTGCCGATGCGGCCCGGCTGATGACCGACCACCACATTCGCAGGTTGGCGGTGCTGAAGCGCGATAACAGCATGGCAGGCTTCCTGTCGGTGGAAGATCTGGCGAGGGGCTCCCATGACCTGGCCAGCAGCGTGCTGGAGGCCTCCACACCGGCGCACTGAAACCGGTACGGAAAAAGCGGGCAACGGTTTTATCGTACGCCTGTTATCGGCACCACCCTGTCGCCGACCCTGACCTGCGGAGCGATTGCGTTTGACAATAACGCTGGCTGACATCCGCGCCGCCGCCGCGGCGATTCGCGACACTGTTGTCGACACGCCCTGTGTGCGATCGCGCACTTTGTCCGAGATCACGGGCGTGGACCTGGTCCTCAAGCTCGAGAATCTGCAGTTCACCGGCTCCTTCAAAGACCGCGGCGCCCTGGTGAAGCTGCTGGCGCTCAGCGAGGCGGAACGCAGACGCGGCGTCGTCGCCATGTCCGCCGGCAATCACGCCCAGGCGGTCGCCTATCACGCCCAGCGGCTCGGCATCCCGGCGCTGATCGTGATGCCGCGCTACACGCCCGACATCAAGACCGAGCACACGCGCCGCTTCGGCGCGCAGGTCATTCTGCACGGTGAGATCCTGGCCGAGGCCGCGGAACTGGCGCGCCGACTCGCCGCCGAGCGCGGCCTGACGCTGGTGCACCCCTACGACGATCCGCAGGTGATCGCGGGCCAGGGCACCATCGCGTTGGAGATGCTCGAAGCCTGGCCGGATCTGGACGTGCTGGTGATCCCGGTCGGGGGCGGCGGGCTGATCGCCGGCAATGCCATTGCCGCGCGGGCGTTGAAACCGGACATCGAAATCATCGGTGTAGAGACGCGTCGCTTCCCGTCCATGCAGCAGGCACTGCAGGGTAAGCCGGCCGAGTGCGGTACCGCCACGCTGGCCGACGGCATCGCCGTGAAGACGCCCGGAAAACTGACCCTGCCGGTGATTCGCGAGCTGGTGAGCACGATTCAGCTGGTGGACGAGACGGACATCGAACGGGCGGTGCTGCTGCTGATCGAGGTGGAAAAGCTGGTCGCCGAGGGCGCCGGCGCGGTTGGTCTCGCCGCCGTACTCGCCAAGCGCGCATCACTCGCCGGGCGCAAGGTCGGCCTGATCATTTCGGGTGGCAATATCGACCTGCCGGTGCTGTCTTCCATCATCCAGCGCGGCCTGGTGCGTTCGGGCCGCCTGGTGCGTATCCGTGTGGACATGCGCGATGTGCCGGGAACGCTCGCCCGGGTAGCCGCCTGCATCGGCGACAGCGGTGCCAATATCGTCGAGCTGGCCCACCAGCGCACCTTCAGCGCCTTACCGCTGCAGCTGGTCGGCGTTGAGTTCGTGCTGCAGACGCGCGGTCTGGAACACGTGCGCGAAATCATGCGTTCACTGCAGCAGGCGGGATACCGCGCACAACAACTCGACGCCGAGGACTAACCCGCCACTCACTCACCGGCGCGGTTCGCGGCCGGATCATAGAGGATCACGTGTTCCTGTTCGTTCGGGTCGTTGCGTACCACGATCGCCTGCGCCGCGTCGGTGGCACTGAGGTTGACCGGCTGGTGCGGCACATCCGGCGGAATGAACAGGAAGTCGCCGGCCTCGGTAATCACCGACTCTTTGAGTCCGGGCCCGTAACGGGTCTCGACCCGGCCCTTGAGCACGTACACTGCACTTTCGAACCCTTTGTGGAAGTGCGGTTCGGCCGCGGCACCGGGCGGAATGATCACCAGATTCATGGAAAGCCCCTTGGCGCCCACCGTGTCGGCGGATATGCCGACAAAGTTGGGCAGCTTCTGACGGGTGAGTATTTCCGGCGCTGTCTTGATGACCCTGACCTGCTGACCGGTGGCGCCCGGCCGGGGCGCGGGAGCGTCCCCTGCAACGCACAGCGGCCCGGTGCAGCAGCACACAACGGTAACTGCGGCGAGAGTGTGTCTCATGGCTCGACTCCTTGTATCGGGGCGGTTGTCAAGTGGCCGCTTGAGTACGCGCGGGCTGCACGACGAGCCGTCACTGAGAAGCCGGCGACGGCTCGATCGCCAGTAGCTCGACCTCGAGCAGGGCAGTCTGCCCGGCCAGTGGAGCCCAGAACGCCGGGACCCGTTCCGAGGGCAGATAAATCCGCCAACGGCTGCCCTGGCGCATCGCACCCAGGGTCCGCTGCCAAACCGGCATGGCCTCGTCCAGACGCACGGTGACCTGGCCGTCGCCGTGATAGACGTGGCCGAGGCCCTGTACGTCCAGCAACGTGCTGCTGTAGTGCAGCGTCACCGTAGCATCACTTGCGACTCTGTCGCCACTGCCCGCGCTGGCCACCCGGTATCGCATACCCTCGCCCAGTTCAGTCAGCGCTGCCGTACTGCCGGTGGCAGGTTTGGCTCTGCTGTCAGCCTCGGCAACTTCCAGTGCAGCGAGCGCGATACCTTCGGCCGGCGCGGCGGAGACCGACAGCAGATCGACCTGCAGCGTCAGCGGCGCCTCCGGGCGCCGCCCCCAGGCGGTATGCGCAAGCTCGGGAGGGACCTGCAACTCCCAGCGTGCGCCCTCTTCCATGCGTGTGAACACGGTACGCCAGGCCGGAATGAGCCAGTTCAGCGGAAATGTTGCCTGCCCTTCATTGCGCCAGTCGCCTTCGGCTGCCCCGCTGTCCTGTCGCTTTTCACGATACTCTACGGTGATGCTGTCCCCGGGCAGCGGCGACAGGCCGCCGCCGTTACGGATTACCCGGTAGCTCAGCCCACTCGGCAGACTGATAGACAACTGCTCTGCGGGCGCAACGCCGCGAGCCTCTGCCTGCGTGGGCTCGCCCACCGTTTCGGCGGCCGTGACAGCCAGCAGTTCGACCTCAAAAATGAGCGCCTGGCCGGCGAGCGGCCCCGGCTTGCGGTAACCGAGTTGAGGCGGAATGTACAGCTCCCAGCTGGCCCCCTCGTGCATTCCCTGCAGCACCTGCTGCCAGCCGGCGATCGCCTCATCGAGGGCGAACGTCGCCGGCGCCCCGCTGCGGTAGGAACTGTCAAACTCGGTACCATCCAGCAGGCGGCCGCGATAGTGCACCGTCACCGTGTCACTCACGCGCGGCGCCCTGCCGGTGCCGTCCCTGATTACGCGGTACTTCACCCCGTCCGGCAAGCTGGTCACAGCTCCGCGGGCTGCATCCTGGTCGAACCCCTGTGCCGTGCTCTGTGCGGGCGCCGGTTTTTGTATTGCCCCGACATCCTGTTCAGCCTCACCCTCGCTCGCGTCTGCCGCTTCGGGTGCGGTTTCCGGCGGCGTTGCTTGCGCGGTTTCCTGGCTGATCCCGTTTTCGGGCGCGGTTGCGGCTGCTGTGCCCTGCTCCACTGCGTCAGCCAGTTGCGGCACTGACAGACTTTCGTCTGTGAGCTCAAGCACAACGTCGTCGCCGCTGTGCCTGTCTGCGCTGTCCGGCTCACCGTTGCCCATCAGGTAGACAAACACATGCGGCGCATTCTGCTGGCGCCGCTGCACACCGCGACTGGCAAGCGTGGCAATCGGCGTCAATTGCCGCTCGCGCACCTCCAGCAGTTCGATCTGAAAAATCAGCGCCTGACTGGTCAGGGCGCCGCGCCGGCTGTATGGCGTGCCGCGCTGTTTCGTATAGCCCAGCCCCGGCGGAATGAACAATTCCCATTTCGCGCCTTCCTGCATTAACAGCAAGGCCTGGCGCCACCCCGGCATGGTCTTGTTGACAGGCAACTCCACCGGTCCGGTGCCTTGATACGAGCTGTCGATTTCCTCACCGGCGAGAGTCGTACCGCGGTAGTGAAGCATGACCGCGTCGGTCGCTTTGGGCTTCCTGCCGGTGCCGCTGCTCAACACCCGGTACTGCAGGCCGCTGGAGAGGCTGACCACGTCTTCTTTCTTGGCGTTCTCTTCAAAGAATGCACGGCTGGCCGCGCGGGCCGCATCTGCCGGGACATCTTTGACCGCCGCCCCCGTCGAACCAACTGCCGCGAGCAGTGTGCAGAAAAATATCAGGGTGTTTACAGGCCGTATCATGTCGGGCTTTCGCGGGCTCAGCTGCAATGTGGTCAAAGGGTTATTTTCTTGTCTGCCCTTTTATTAACATGGCCAGTCGTGTTATTCACGCCCTAATTGTCGAATCCGCCACGGGAGCGCTCGAGATGAAAGTCGGCATTCTTAAGGAAATCAAGGAAAAAGAGAATCGAGTCGCCCTCACACCGGACGGCGCACGCGCCCTGGTGCAGGCCGGACACAGCGTCCTGATAGAAAACGGCGCCGGCGCGGGGTCGGGGTTCGCAGACAGCGATTACGCCCGGGCCGGCGCCAGGCTGGTAGCGGCGCAGGCCGCCTGGGACACGGACCTGGTATTGAAGGTCAAGGAACCCCTCGAGGCCGAGTACCCCTACCTGCGCGAACAGATGGTGTTCACCTACTTTCACCTCGCCGGTGTAACCCCGACACTCACCGACGCTCTGTTGCAGCACGCAACCACCGCCATTGCCTACGAAACGGTGGAGGACGAGCAGGGCCGCTTACCGCTGCTGGCACCCATGAGTGCGGTGGCGGGCAACATGGCAGTGACCATGGGCAACTACTACCTGGCCCGTTTCAATAACGGCAAGGGCATGTTGCTGTCGCGCATTTTTTCCGAACGTTATGGCAAGGTTGTCGTTATCGGCGACGGTGTGGTCGGCCGCCACAGCGCGCGTGTGGCCGATGCCATGGGTGCCGAGGTGGTCATAATGGGCCTGCATCCCGAGCGCTCGGCGGAACTGCAACGCGATATTTCCGCAGACCTGCGCTTCGTGCTGTCAGAGCCGCAACAGATTGCCACACAGCTGCGCGATGCGGACCTGGTGGTCGGCGCGGTGCTGCGCCGTGGCGCGCGCGCACCGCAGGTGGTCAGCGCAGCCATGGTGCAGGCCATGCAGCCCGGTTCTGTCATTGTGGACGTCAGTATCGACCAGGGCGGCTGCATCGAGACTTCCCGTCCCACCACCCACAGCGCGCCGGTGTACGAAAAGTACGGCGTCACTCATTACTGCGTGGCCAACATGCCAGGCGCCTACCCGCGCCTGTCCACCATTGCCCTGACCAGCGCCACCCTGCCCTATGCGCTCCGGCTGGCCGCCGGCGGACTCGACGCCCTGCGCGCGGACCCCGCTTTCGCCCGCGGCGTCAACACCCACGCCGGCCACATCACCTGCCGGGCGGTTGCCGAGGCGCTCAAGCGCAGCGACGATTACACTCCGTTCCAGTGACGTAACATTATATTTTTTCTCTCGTTTTGACGGCCGCTCCCGGACCGGGGCGGTGCTCTGCCGGAGTCGGCGCCGGTCACCCCAAAGCGGGCTCATGCGACGCTCTCAAGTTCCATCTGGACAGATCGATAATCGTGGCTAATATTGCGCAAAACGCCGCGCTGCGGCGGGACCGAAACAGGGAGTCAGGCTAACAGCGTACAGGTGAATTAACCATGTCGGCATCATCGAAGCGAAAAAAGAATCTTTGGTATGGCTACTTGGAAGCTGGTGCGAACAGCAGTCCGGTGATACGCGATGACGGGTTGAACACAGGCAACCCCAAAACCGTTTATCTGTTCAATCTTGCCCGCGGGCGCATCCTGGAGTACTCGCGCGAGATCGTGGAACCGAAGCTGCGCGAGCTGAACGGAAAGGAGTCGAAAGCCATCGCCAAGCTGGAGGCCGGCTTCGCTGAAGCGCGGCGCGACTTCAAGGACCGGAGCGCCCGGCTTCTGAATATACCCGAGCGAAGCAGCCCGGCACGTAAGGCGGCTCAGCCGGACGAGGAGCAGGACTTCGCCGGTTTCGCCGATGACGAAACTACAGACGAATCCTGGCTCGACGCCCAGGCGGAATAGCCGGCGCAAGCCCTCGTTCGTGCCGGCCGTGCAGCCTGTCTCCGCGGCGAACCATGCGCGGCTCTTCAGGCCAGCGTTTCGCTGCCGCCCTCGCGGTAGATGTGCACATCACGCTGCGGGAACGGAATTGAAATCCCCTCGCTGTCGAAGCGCTGTTTTACCGCGCGAGTGACATCCCAGTACACGGTCCAGTAATCGTCCGGCTTGGCCCACGGCCGGCAGATAAAGTTTACCGATGAATCGCCGAGCTCGTGCAGTCGCACTACCGGCTCGGGATCGCGCAGCACCAGTGCATGGCCGTTGATAATATCTTCCAGCACCCGCTGGGCAGCATCGATGTCGTCCTGGTAACCAATGCCGAACACCATGTCCACACGCCGCTTGTCGGTCCCGGTGATATTGGTAATCACGTCGCCCCAGACCGAATTGTTGGGCACAATGACCAGCTTGTTATCGAAGGTCTTGATATAGGTCGACAGCAGGTTCATGGACTCGACCTTGCCCTGGGTGCCCGCGACGTCCACCGCGTCACCGACGTCGAAGGGCCGGTACAGCAGCATGAGGATGCCGCTGGCGAAATTGCTGAGCGAATTCTGCAGGGCAAAAGCAATTACGAAGCCGGCGGCACCGATGACAGCCAGCACCGGCCCGACGTTGATTTCCAGCGCCGCCAGACCAACGAACAGGCCGATGAACATTACCGTGCGGCGTATCGCGGTGACCAGAAAGCCGCGTAACAGAGCCGAGAGCTGCTGGGCACGCGCCAGCCCCTTTTGAGCTGCCTTGCCCGCCACAACCGACAGGAAATAAAACGCGATCACGATGATCACGAACTGGGCCAGATTGACGGCCCAGCGCAGTCCGCCCTCGGCCGAAGTGAGCCAGCCGCTGACGGTCGCCCAAGTGGCACTGGCATCGGAGACATCCACCTTGATGCCGGAAACCGCCTTGACGTACTGTTCGTACTCGGCCGGATCGCCGCCCTTGAGTTTCAACGCAGCCAGCACCACGTTGACGCGATCGATCAGCGCGGTACGCTCTGCACGCAGATCGGTCAGGTATTCCAACAACGCGGCCTTCTCCTGTGCCTTGTCCTCCGCTGCCTGCTGCGCCGCGGCCGCCTCGGGTGACACTGCTGTGTCGGGCTGCTTTTCGCCTTCGTCCCGCTTCGCCTTGGTGAGCGCCGTGCTAACCGCCTCCTGCACGGCCTTTTCCTGGCGGGCTTTCTGCTCCACTTCGCGGGCTTGCTCCGCCGCCTCACGGGCCTGCTCGGCCGCCTCGGCGGCTTGCTCCTGGTCCGCCTCCTGTTGCGCCTCTTGTGCCGCCTCCAGGGCCTCTGTCACTTTTTCCGTTTGCTTGATTTCCGCGCTCTTGTACTTGACAGCGATCTCCGCTTCGCTGATATCCCGAACCTTGTCCTGCAACAAGCGCAACCACGCCGCGGACTCGGCTTGCAGCTCGCAACGCGTCAGCGGCTTGAGGCGCAACCCAAGCTCATCCACCGGGATGGCGGCATCCGCTGCAGTGACCGCTTTCAGCCCCTCCGGACAGTCGCTGTTACCCTCGGCAACCGCCGCTCCCGCAACGAGACTCAGCATGCCGACCGCGCACAGGCCGCTCCACCAGTTTCCACCCCACCATCTCAACATTGTCCCTCCTGACTTATTGTTGCCGGCACGCCAGCCGATTCTCAGCAGCGCCATTCCCAACCGGATAGAGCATAGCATCCCGGAGTCACAAAACAGGCACCCCGCGAGCTGCCGCTGGCACGGTACCCGCTTGTATCGCAGCTGCCGCTCGCTGGCACCGCTTACTCGCCGTAGACCTGAACGCTGACACAGCGATCACGCGGGCCGTCCAGTTCATACAGCATAACCGACTGGTACTGGCCCAGCACCAGCGCTCCCGCCTGCAGCGCAATCACCTCGGAACTGCCGAGCAGCATGGCAGCGAGATGGGAATGGGCGTTCTGCGGTTCGTCCGGTGGACAGTCACGCAGATGGATGTCGTTGTGCATATAGTCGTCATGTGAAGGGATCAGGCGTTTCAAAAATGCCTTCACGTCCTCGACCAGGCGAGGCTCGTTTTCGTTGATGGCCAGCGCCGTGGTGGTGTGCTGCGATGTGACCGTGACAAAGCCGTTCTGAATCCCGCTCTCAGCAACACAGGACCTGAGCTGCGCGGTGACATCGTGCAGCGAGATATCCGCACCGGTACGCAACTGCAACCTGTACGCTTTGATGTGCATGATCGCTATTTAACTGCATTTTGCGCCCGATCTGCCAGTTCTGGCAGACTCGGCGGCCCGGCAACCCGGCCGGGCGGGCGCGAAAACGCAGTGCCGCAAGGGTTGCCGGCGCTCCCTGGCGGTAACATAATCGCCCCCACGAGCTGGCCGGGGCGTGTCCCGGCGACATGCACACCCAGCAGTCAAGAGATCGTCGGAGGAAAACCATGGCCCTGGTCCACATGCGCGACATGCTCAATCACGCCTATCGCAACGGTTACGCGGTCGGAGCATTCGATCTGGTCAGCCTGGACTTTCTGCAGGCGATTGTCGACGCAGCCGAAAAATGTCAGGCCCCGGTGATCCTCAGTCTCGCGGAGTCACACTTCGACTATTTCGATTTTGAACTGACTATGGCAGCCGTGGAGGCCGCCGCCAGACGCAGCACGGTGCCGGTGGCTATTCACCTCGATCACGGCGCGACGCTGGAATCCGCACAGCAGGGAATCCGGCTCGGCTGCAACGGCATCATGGTGGACAACTCGCTGCTCGCGCTCGAGCAGAACATCACCGCCACCCGCGCGATCGTCGAGATGGCGCATGGTTGCGACATCCCGGTAGAGGGCGAACTGGGGTACGTCGCGGGCGTCGAGGGCGAAGATGCGGAGCGCCATCCCGGCGACATCGTTTACACTTCGGCCGAGGAAGCCTGGCACTACGTGGAACGCACCGGGGTAGATTTCCTCGCCGTCTCGATCGGCACCGTGCACGGGCGCATGCAGGGCGAACCCGATCTCGATTTCGAACGCCTGGCACAAATAAATGAAGCCCTGAACCTGCCACTGGTCATTCACGGCGGCACCGGCCTGAGCCCGACCCAGTTTCAGCGCCTGATCGCCAACGGCGTCGCCAAGATCAACTACTACACCGCACTGGCGGATGCCGCCGGCGAGCAGATCGCTGCCAACCTGAGCCGCGGGGCGCGCGGCTACACTCAGTGCGTAAAAGATATCCAGCTTGCCATCGGGACAGAGGTGGAGCGCTGTATCCGGCTGTGGGGCGGCTCCGGACGGGCAACCGAGCTGATGCAACAGTGCCGGCCATGGCAGAATGTCGAGCACCTGATTTTCTATAACCTTTCCTGCTCCGAACAGGACGCCGAAACGGTCATTGCCGAGGGCGAACGGGTGCTCGCCACCATTCCCGGCGTCAGGCAGGTGTTTGCCGGCAAGACGCTCGATGAATCCGGCCAGTATCGCTATTGCTGGCGCGTCCAGTTCGCCAGCGCCGCGGTCGTCGACACTTACCGCGATCACCCGCTGCACGTGAGCTATGCGAACACCTACTTCCGGCCCAACGCGGGAGACCGGGTGACGCTGGACTTCGCGCCGGCGCTAGGCCTACGGCTACAACAGGGCGCTGACCCCTCGACCGACCAGCAAATCGCAGGTCACATTTCCTGATCCTCAGCGGTACCGCTGGGCTGGCGGCCCGGCGTCCGGACCCCATCGCCCGGGCGGAGTCCGGCCTCCCGCCTGAATCTCACCTTTGTGGCCGGCATTCAGCGCGGGGGAGCCACACAGCCAGCTCGTGCTTCGCACCGGCTCCTGCATTTATCCCGGCGCTTGCCGCCAAACTGGCATAGGATATTTCGGCGCCCGGGGAAAAGCCCGCATGTCACATGCACTCGTCATTCAGGGTACGCGCCACGGCGCCTGGTTATGGACGCTGTGGGCCGC
>CP070738.1:2429057-2437933 GCA_020347685.1 Gammaproteobacteria bacterium
CGCCCGCTGATCCGGCTCGGCACGGCGACGGCAACCCTGGTAAACGGCATCTTCGGCGACCCGTTGCTGCATCTGCGCCTGCGCCACGAGAGGCGCAGCCTGCTTTTCGACCTCGGCGAATCCGCGCGCTTGCCGGCGCGCGTCGCTCACCAGGTCAGTGATGTGTTTATCAGCCACGCACATTTCGACCATATCGGCGGTTTTCTCTGGCTGCTGCGCTCACGCATCGGGATCTCCGCCCCGTGCCGCCTGTACGGCCCGCCCGGGCTGACCCGGCATGTCCTGGGTCTGATCAGCGGCATCCGCTGGGACCGCATCGGCGAGCGCGGACCACGTTTCGAGATTACCGAGTTGCATGCTGACCGCCTGGTCCGCCATCGGCTGCAAACCGGACAAGCGGTCGCCCAATTCGTGGAACAGCGGCAAGCACCGGACGGCCTCCTGCTGCAGGACAGCGGCTTTCGCGTGCAGGCCGTGACCCTGGACCACGGCATTCCGGTGCTCGCCTTTGCCTTTGAGACCACGCAAACCCTCAATGTACGCAAGGAGCGCCTGGCGGCCTGCGGCTGGCCGCCCGGTGCCTGGCTGGGCACTCTGAAACGCGCCGTACACCAACAGCGGCCGGACGCGGTGATCCAGCTGCCGGACGGCAGCCATACCCCGGCCGGGGAGCTGGTCCCGGAACTGTTGCGCATCACGCCGGGACAGAAACTGGTCTACGCCACCGATCTTGCCGACACCACCGGGAACCGCGAGCGGCTGATTGCGTTCGCGCGCGCAGCCGACACGTTTCTCTGCGAGGCGGCCTTCCTCACCGATGACCTGGAACAGTCACTCCGTACCGGGCACCTGACCGCGCGTGCCTGTGGCGAGATCGCCAACGCGGCGCAGGTCAAGCGGCTGGTACCCTTTCACTTCTCGCGTCGCTACCAGGAGGACCCACTTCAGGTCTACGCCGAAGTTCGAGCTGCGTGTGCGCGCACCGTGATGCCGGGACTGACGCTTCCCGGTGCCTCCTGACGTGCCTGGAGCGAAACACAATTCGGGTCAGGGCGCGAGATCTGCGCCGCCCGTTCGGAAAATAGCCTGCGCGCCTGACCAGCGCGTGAGGCCCGCCGCCGTGCCCGGCAGCGACTCGTGCGCGCCGATAACCAGGGCACCGCCCGGCCGCAGCCGCTGCTGCAAGTCGGTCAGCAGCTGCTGCTGCAACTCAATACTGAAATAGGTGAATACCAGGTTGCGACACAGGATCAGGTCAAAGCGCCGCGCGGGCATGCGGCTGCGCAGGTCCTGGCAGCCGAAAACAACGGCGCTCCGGTAGGCGGGCAGCAGGCAATATTCCCTGTTGCGGCGCTGGAACGCCGCCTCCCGCCACGCCACCGGCAGGTCCTTCAGGCTGGCCGGCGAATAACAGGCGGCAACGGCCCGATCGAGACTGTGCGAATCGCTGTCGGTGGCCAGAATCTGCAGCCCGACGCCCGGACACAGCGGGCGGACCCGGTGCTCCCACAGCAGCGCCAGGCTGTAGGCCTCTTCTCCCCCCGCGCAGCCGGCGCTCCACAGCTGCAGGCACTTGTCACCGCGTTGCAGCGCCTGCTTTGCCAATACCGGCAATACAGTCTTGCCGAGAAGATCGAACACCCGCTGGTCGCGGTAGAATCGGGATATGGTGATACGGCAGCAGCGGTCCAGGGCGATCCATTCATCCGGGTTCGCGCTCAGGTAACCGCGGTAGGCATCCGGCCCGGGCAGACCCAGGACACGCAGGCGACGCGCAATTCGCTTGCACACCTGTTTCCGCACCTTGCGAAAACCCGCCCAGCGCATGCGCAGCTGCGGCAACGCCCACTGCAGAAAGCTGATGCAGTCGCTGTCATTCATCCCAGGCGTGATCGAGAAACACAAGCTACGGCTGGGCTGCGGGTCCGTTCCGGCGCGGCGCGCGTGATGCGCCCACACCGCTGCTGCCATCACCGGGCCGACGAACCGCCCGGCCACCCGTGTTCACATCTTGGACTGCAGGTAGTTCTCGAGTCCGAGCTTGTCGATCAGCTCCAGCTGGGTTTCCAGCCAGTCGACGTGTTCTTCCTCGCTGTCCAGGATACTGCTGAAAAGATCCCGGCTGACGTAATCGGCGCACGACTCGCAGTGCGCTATCGCTTCGCGCAGCAGCGGCAGCGCGTCCATTTCTAGCTCCAGATCACACTTGAGCATTTCCCCGGGGTCCTCGCCGATACGAAGCTTGCCGATGTCCTGAAGATTGGGCAGCCCTTCCAGAAACAGAATGCGCCTGATCAGCTCATCGGCATGCTTCATCTCATCGATGGATTCCTTGTATTCGTGCTCGTTCAGTTCCGCAAAGCCCCAGTTCTCGTACATCCGGGCGTGCAGAAAATACTGATTGACTGCAGTCAGCTCGTTTTTCAGCGCCTTGTTGAGATAGACGATTACTTTCTCGTCACCCTTCATATGCTGCTCCTGTGGTGTTGCATTGTTATGTATGAAAAACGGGTGATGAAAGTCTAGATCATGTCAGACGCGACGTGAAACATGCCGGAGCGGCCCGCAACCCTTGCAGCACCCTTGTCAGGCCGCAACGTCTTCGCCGCCGGCGCTGTTTCGCAATGTTTCCTGGAGTATGCCGCGCGCACACTGGGCGCACTTCCCGCACTGGGTTGCAACCCCGAGTTCGCGACTCAGATCCCGCAGCGTTTCCACCCCGTTGCCGGCGGCACTGCGTATATCCTTGCAACTGACCTGCTTACACAGACACACGATCATCGCTGGTACCCTCACTGAACGTTAAACGATTCTAGATCTAAATGCGAATCATTGTCAATACGCTATAGTTTGCCTGGCAGCGAAACGGGGCTGTCGATCGTGCTGGGAGGCCAGCCCGGGCAGGCTGGCACGTCTTGCCTGAGGGCCAGACCCGGTTCCAGGGCCCCATGAGCTGTTTCACGGCCGCGACCCAGGTTACGCCGGAAGTCCTGCATCAGCGCGGTTGCGGTGTTCCTGTCGCCGCGCCAGCCAGTTCCGGCGCACCCTGCCCCGCGCGGCCGAGCGCGGATACCGTTACGCCCAGCCGGCTGCCAGCCAGCCTGGTGGCCTGTGCCGCGTCGGTTCGCGCGAACGGTCGCGGCACAACCGCTGGTGCGCATCATTCCCGCCCTGTCGCGGCCTGCGCGGTCAGCCCGCCACCCCCGGTGTTGAACGAAATCTCCGCTTGCCGGCTTGAATGCCGTATAATGCCGGCCTTTCGAACACGTTCCACTCAGGCAACAGATCTCCGCATGAAGTCCCTGCTCGCACTGTTAATTGCGCTGACTGGCAGCGCATCCTTGCTCGAGGCGCAAGCCACAACCCGACAACCGCCGGCCGATATCGAAGTGACCATCGGCTACCTGATCGATGTCGTCGCCACCTCCGAGCACACTTTCCTGCGCAACTCGACGCGCTACAGCGCCGCGCAGGCGGCTCAGCATCTGCAACGCAAGTATCAGCACTTCAGGGACGAAATTCATACGGTGGATGATTTCATCGAACTCGCCGCCAGCCGCAGCCTGCTGACCGGAAAGCCATACCTGGTCATCGACACGGCAGGCATCTCCACGCCGACCAGCCAATGGTTGCAGCAGGTGCTGTCCGATTACTGCGCCCAGCGCGCCGCGGACCCGGTGACCGCACCCAGCCACAAGGCGGGCGTAGCATGCCCCGAATAAGCCCGTTCAGCCGTCTCGGGGCCGGGCGCCCTGGCGGCGCACGCAACGCGGTCATGGCGCTGTGGGCCTGCGTTGCAGGCAGCCTGCTGCTGGCCGCGTGCGCGACCAGCGGCGAACGGGCGATTCCCGCCATCGGATCGATTTCACCACAGCTACGACTGGAATCGGTTGCAGCCGTTTCTGGCCCGGACGAGCTGACGGTGATGACAATGAATATCGCGCACGCACGCCGCGACGGCTTTCACCAGCTTTTTCAGAGCACCACCACCGCTATCGATAATCTGAACGCAATCGGTGCCTTGCTCAGCCAGCAGGCCCCCGATATCGTCGCGCTGCAGGAGGCCGATGGTCCTTCGTTCTGGAGCGGGGATTTCAATCATGTCGCCTATCTGGCCGAAACCGGCGCGTTCGCTCACCATGTACGCGGAGAACACGTGCGCGGACCCCGGCTCTCCTACGGCACCGCGCTGTTGTCGGACAAACAGCTCAGAGATCCGCTGTCAGTGACGTTCGAACCGGGACTGTCCCCGCTGCCGAAGGGGTTTGTTGTCTCTTCAATCCAGTGGCCGGGGGCTCCGGGTCTGCAGGTCGACGTGGTATCCCTGCACCTGGACCCGTTCAACCCGTCGCTGCGACACAATCAGGCGGTGGAACTGATTACCACGTTACGGGCCCGCGGTTTCCCCGTGATACTGATGGGCGATTTCAATACCGACTGGCAGGACGAGGGTTCGGTGCTGCGCATGACTGCCGAGACACTGCGCCTGAAGGCCTATCAGCCGCACAATGCGCAGTTGCAGACGTTCCCCGCGCTGGGTAAACGTCTGGACTGGATCCTGGTTTCCGAACACTTCGAGTTCCTTTCTCACGAGACTCTGCCCGCCGGGCTCTCCGATCACCGCGGCGTCATTGCACGGCTCAAGCTGGCCGCCCCGCTTCCCCGCCCTCTTTAAATTCAGCCGCCGGGCAAGTACAGTTGTGGCAATCGCCCTGCGCCGCGACGCCGGTGCAGACTTCGACACTAACAACAAATAACAATAATGATTGCAGTAAGCCAGCTGCTGTTACTCGTGCTGATTGCCAACGGTGCACCGATCATCGCGCGCCAACTGTTCGGGAGGCGTTGGGCACGAGCGGTCGATGGCGGGCGACTGTTTGCGGACGGCCGCCCCTGGCTGGGCCCATCCAAAACCATCCGCGGGATCCTGGCAGCGCTCCTGTGTACCACTGTGGCCGCCGTCCTGGTCGGGCTATCGGCATTCATCGGGCTGCAGGTTGCGGCCGGCGCCATGCTGGGTGATCTGCTGTCGAGTTTCACCAAACGCCGGCTCGGCATTGCTTCCAGCGACATGGCACTGGGGCTGGATCAGATTCCCGAGGTGCTGGTTCCTGCGCTGCTGGTGGGCGCACAACTCGGCGTCACGCCGGCCGGGATGGCAGGAGTGGTCGCTGCGTTCGTGGTACTCGAACTGGTGCTGTCGCGCATCCTGTTCGCGCTGAATATCCGCCGACGACCGTTCTGATCTGTCACGCCGCGCGCAACACGTGCAGAGTGACTTCCGGTGGGCAGTTGAAGCGTACATCGACGACCGATACGCCGGAACCCGCTGAAGTGTAACCCTGTAGTCTCTCGAACCGCCAGGCACCGGCACACACAAAACGTGGACAACGCGCATTGCACATCAGCGGCCGTCCTCCTGGCAGGCAGATCTGACCGGCGTGGGTATGCCCGGAGAGCATCAGATCGAAGCCAGCGTAGGCGGCATGGCGGAATATTTCCGGCGAGTGGGCCAGTAATATCGACGTCGCATCGGTCGGAATCCCGGCGCTCGCTTTTTCCAGATTGTCGGCGCGGTAGTAATGTGGGTCATCGATGCCGGCCAGAAACACTGTGCTGTCACCATGTTCCAGCGCAACGGACTCGTTGAGCAGCATCTGGATACCGAGCTGCTCCATGCAGGGCACCATCTGAATGGTATCGTGATTGCCGAGCACACCATAGACGGGCGTGGTCAAATGCCCCTTGACCTGCTCGAGAGCCGCCAGGGTTGCGTCATAGGGCCCGAAGGTCTTGGCACGGAAATCACCGGTCAGCACACAGGCATCGTACCGCAGCGGCGCAACGGCTTCGATCAGCGCGGTGGGGATGTCGTGGGCCATATCCAGATGCAGATCGGAAATCTGCAGTAACCGGTAGCCATCGAAGGCTGCCGGCAGGCCCGCCAGGCTGACGGTGTTTTCACGCAGCTGGATGCGTCGGGCGTTGCGCCGGCCGCGGTCGTGCAGCAGCATCACGCGCAGACTGTTGCGGATCAGGTGATGGACCGAGTACCAGTTCTCGATATGAAACAGGTTAAGGCCGTGACCGAAGACACGCGTTTCGTAGTCACGCTCGATCCCCAGGCGCTGATCCAGATGACACCTGCCAATGCGGCGTTTGAGCCACTGGTACGTGGCTTCTTCTATCGGCGGACAACGCATAGCTGGTCCGGGCTCGAGTTACTTCCCCAACAGTTGAACTCTCCGCCGCGGCATCAGCGATCGAAACCAGCGACGGCAAAACACATCATATCAGTATTATAATTATGGCATAGCCTGCTTAGCCAAGACGCTCTGCGCGCGCTGCTGCGTCTCGCTCGCGGCCGCAGCCGGAACGGCGCCGCTGGCAAAAAATCCATGACTTTTGCGCCGAAACGCCTATACTTGCGCGCAAAATACATACGGTAATGAGTCATATACGGCGACTCGAAAAAGGAGACCAACGATGCACAGTGTTTGCGACTGTTCCCCATCTTCCCGGAAAAGCTATACGGCCGGCGCCCTGTCGATTGCGCTGCTGACGGCGGTATTTGCGAGCGGCTGCACCAAACCGGTCAGTTTCAGTGAATCGGTATTTCCGGTATTGCAGGAACGTTGCGGGGAATGTCATGAACCGGGCGGCAAAGGCTACGAGAAAAGCGGTTTCAGCGTGGCGGACTATGACGCCATCATGAAGGGAACCAAATTCGGACCCGTCATCGTACCCGAGTCGTCGGTCTCCAGCACGCTGATGCGCATGGTGGAGCACAAGACCGACCCCGAGATCCATATGCCGCATCACAAGTCGGGCTTGACACGGGACCAGCTCGATATGCTGCGCGCCTGGATCGACCAGGGCGCCAAGAACAACTAGGCAGGGCGGGGAGCGCGCGGCCGTGTTGAGGTCCGCGCTCCTCACGCTCACCGCCGGTGAACGCCGTTCAAAGCATCTCCACCACCCACTTGCTGACCATGCCTGAGGCGTGCGCGCAGCGCTCTTCGCGCGCCCGCTCGAACTCGGCATACTGCTCGGCATCCCACATATCGTAGGTCCGTCCGGTGAACAGTCTCTGCAGCTGTTCGCAGGTGACGCCGCCGAATTCCTCGCGGAATTTGTTGACCAGTTTCTCACCGGCGCGGAAATTGGAGATGAACTTGCCTTTGTGCAGCTTGTCGTGATCCCGCCCGCGCTTGCAGCTGAGTGCCAGCAGGCCACCGCTCAGCGCACCGCAGGTGCCCAGCCCGAGCAGACCGCCGCCGCCCGACAGGCCGTGGCTGGCCTTGATGACGTCGTCGCCGATCAAACCCACCGTCTGCTGCACACTGCTCAGGACACATTGCGGACAGCACCCGAACTTCAACTCGTAGTTCTTGGCTGTTTCGTAGGCGGCAAGTGCCAGATCCGCCCTCTTTTGCTCTTGCATAACACAGCTCCACATTGCTTAAATTGAATATTAGTCTTCTCTAATAGACTTGCCGCGTAATTGACCTGGATCAAGCTCGCTGGGCAAAATCCCGCAACGCTGTTTATTTATCGGCATCAAATAATTAGTTAGTATGAGAATACTGGCCCCGCGGCTGTACCGCGGGGACCACAAGGAGAGCACTGATGGGAACCACCTTGCGCTGGTGGATTGTTGTGCCACTCGCCGTGATGCTGGTCGCTTGTGGAAGCCGGGATGCCGGCACCCAGGCGGCTGAAACCCGCGCCGCGAGCAGCGCCAGGGTTGCTCCGGAGCGCGGAAGCGTGCCGGTCTACGACCTGAAACGGGGCGAAACCGTGTTCAGTGATAACTGCCTGCGCTGCCACGGCGAAGGTCTTCACGATGCCCCGCGCCTCGGAAGCGCGGCCGAGTGGAAACCGCGGCTGCGGCAGCCACTGGCAACCTTGATTGATCACGCCGTACATGGACACGGCCGCATGCCGCCCAAGGGCGGTTTTTCCGCGCTGTCAGACAACGAAGTCAGCGATGCAGTCGCCTATGTCGTCGAGCGCAGCAAGACGATCATCCTCGCCCTCGAACGTGAACGGCACCAGCAGGACTGCCACCCCGTCAGAGCGCCGGAGAAATGCGAGGCCATGGACGCCGAGGATGTTCTCACCTTACAGATGCTGTGGTTGCTGGGAGCACCTGGCAGACAGTAACCGGGCAAACTGCCACGGGGCGTGTCCGGACCACAGCTCGAACCGCCCATGTTGCGGCCGGGCGCAGTGCACTCGCTCAATCGTCCGGCAGATCCAGGGGTTTCACGGGCGCGGTCATCCAGCTTTTGTCACTGCGCCAGTCGACGGCAGGATTGTCGACGAACAACTCCACTTCGTTACCATCCGGGTCACGCAGATAGAGGCTCTGGCTCACGGTGTGGTCGGAAACGCCGTCGATCCCATACCCGAGCTCGGCAATGCGGGCCCGCACGCGCTTCAAAGCGTCGAGCCCCTCGCCGATTTTCCAGCCTACGTGGTAAAGACCAATGCGCCGCCCCTCGAGCGGCCCCGGGGCCTCACCTACCTGAATCAGAAGCAGTTCGTGGTGGGTGCGCCCCCCGCTGAGCAGCGCGGCGCGATCGCCGAAGATCCGTCCCTGCACTTCCAGTCCCACGATATCGCGATAAAACTGCAGCGACCTCTGCAGGTCGCGCACGTAAAAAACCACGTGGCCCAGTTCAGTCATGACGTCCTTCCTCCATCGCTGTGCGGCTGATGCGCCCGACTGCGCTCAGTGCTCTGCGAGCAACGGAAGCAAGTGCTCCCAGACCCGGGCCATGATAAGCGGCTGAGCTTCGACATTGGGATGAATCCCGTCGCTCTGCATCAGTTCCGGTCGGGTGCCGACGCCCTCGACCAGGGAAGGTAAC
>CP070738.1:2438033-2444287 GCA_020347685.1 Gammaproteobacteria bacterium
ATCGCTGGCGCTGGGGTCGGCGCACGCGCACGAGGTCCGCCCGGGCTACCTGGAGTTGCGTGACCTCGGTGCGGGGAACTACGACGTGCTGTGGAAGGTCCCCGCCAAGGGCGACCGGCGGCTGGGACTGTATGTGCGCCTGCCGGGGCATTGCAGCAGCAGCGAACCGAAATCGCAGTTCGTGGCTGGTGCCTACATAGAACGCTGGCGGAGCCGCTGTGACGAAACCCTGACCGGCAGCCGCATCAGTATCGACGGTCTCGCCGCGACGCGCACCGACGTGCTGGCCCGTGTGGAGCGCGCAGACGGCACTTCGCAGACGCTACGCCTGACGCCGCGTTCACCGGTGTTCACCGTCTCGGCAGCGGCTGGTTCCGGGGACGTGATGAAGACCTATTTCCTGCTCGGCGTCGATCACATCCTGCTCGGCGTCGACCACCTGCTGTTCGTGTTGGCGCTGCTGTTCCTGGTCAGGAACTGGCCGCGTCTGGTCGGTACAGTGACCGCATTCACGCTGGCGCACAGCCTGACGCTCGCCGCCGCGACCCTGGGCTGGGTGCATGTCGCGCAGGCGCCGGTGGAGGCGGCCATTGCGCTCAGTATCGTGTTTGTCGCCGCCGAGGTGCTGCACGCACGCCAGGGACATCCGGGGTTCGCTGCGCGCATGCCCTGGGTGGTCGCGTTCGTGTTCGGCTTGCTGCACGGACTCGGCTTTGCCGGCGCGCTGCGCGAAGTCGGTTTGCCGGAGCACGCCATCCCGCTGGCGCTGGCGTTCTTCAACATCGGTGTTGAGGCCGGTCAGTTGTTGTTCATCGGCGCTTTCTTCCTGTTGGTCTGGACGGTCTCGAGAATGGGCGTGGCATGGCGTGCCGGCGGCCATGACATGCCCACCGGGACGGCCTGGGGCGCTACCGGCCAGCTTGCGATACCCGCGGCCTATGTTATCGGAACTCTGGCAAGCTTCTGGCTGATCCAACGTAGCTATGCGTTCTGGGTCTGAAGAAGGCGGGAATGTCTGTTGCTACAGGCAAGGGCTTGTGGGGCAGGGGCCGTTGCGTGTATGCATGGTGCGCTGCGACCATAGCCAACAGCAGTTGCTCCCCATATGACGCAATGCGGTTTTGGTGGTCCGTCAGGATCTCGTCAACCTGCTATGCTGCCTGCAGCTTCGGCGGACCTGCGCTATATTCTGAAAAAAACCAAGCGGCGGTCGCGGGTGCGGTGCGGAAAGAGTGGGGCCGGCCATGGAACGCATGCCGGTCCCGGCACGCACTGCCGGATTGGTGATCACGGGGAAAACAAATGACATGGTCAACAGGGTTCGATTCGACCCGCGTTTCGGTAACCGGCGAGCACAGCCGCGGCGCGAGATTTCTCGGATAGCCATTCCGCGTATGGCCCATCTAAGGTCATACCTTCTGATGGTGCTCACCGCCGTGTTGTTTACGGGTTGCGCGACTGTCCCCAAGGACTACCCGCGTACCGAATCGACGGCGTTTGAGGATTACCTCGACACCAGCGTGGGCCAGCTGTTCGAGGAGGCGGCGCGGGAGCACCCGGGCGAGTCGGGGTTCGCCATAATCCGCTACGGTCGCCCGGCCTTCACGGCACGCATCGCGCTGGCCGATCTGGCGGAGAAGACCCTGGATGCGCAGTACTACATCTGGGAGGCCGATGCCACCGGCCGGGTCCTGGCCGAGCACCTGATGCAGGCAGCAGACCGGGGCGTGCGGGTCCGGCTGCTAATCGATGACATCACCGTGGCGGGTCGCGATGCGATGGCCGCGGCCATGGATGCGCACCCGAATATCGAGATCCGTATTTTCAATCCCTTTGCCAATCGTAGTGCACGCCTGTTCGATTTTCTGACCGATATGGGCCGGGTCAATCATCGCATGCACAACAAGACCATGGTGATGGACAACGCGGTGGCGATCATCGGCGGACGCAACATCGGCAACCACTACTTCGACGTGGCCACCGATGCCAACTTCCGGGACCTGGACATCGCCGCGGCCGGGCCGGTGGTGCGGGAGATCTCGAATGTGTTCGACTATTTCTGGAACGGCGACTGGGCGGTGCCGATCGCCGCGCTGGCCGACCGCCCCTACAGCGAGGCGGACCTGCGCAAGACCCGGAGCACTACGCTTAAATGGCTTGCCGAAAACCCGTACCCCTATCCGCTGGACCAGGATGTTGCCGCGCTGAGGTCGGAGCTGAGTTCGATCCGCGATAAGTTCATCTGGGCGCCAGGGCAAATCGTCTGGGACGACCCGGCTGCTATCGCGCAGGGAATCCAGGAAGGCGCCATCAATAAGGCGTTTTACAGGAAGGTTCCGACGCTGCAAAAGGAGCTGCTCATGGAGTCGGCCTACTTTGTCCCCCGGGACCGGGCTGTGGAAGCTGCCCGCCAGCTGATTGACCGGGGTGTGCGGATCCGGATGCTGACCAACTCGCTGGCCTCCAACGACGTGATTGCCGCGCACGCTGGCTACGCTAAGCGCCGTAAGGCGATGATCGAGGCCGGCGTGGAAGTCTACGAGTACCGTCCCGATTCCATGGTCAGCAAGACGCGCGCCTGGCGGGGTGAGTCGAAGGCGGCGCTGCACACCAAGGCGATCGTGTTTGATCGCGAGTCGGTGTTCATCGGCAGTTTCAATCTGGATCCGCGTTCCTCGGACATCAACACCGAGGCGGGCCTGTACGTGGAGAGCCCGGAGCTGGCCGAGCAGGTAATCGCCTATATGGACGAAGGGGTCCGGCCCGAGAACAGCTACCGGGTGCTGCTGGGCGAGGACGGGGATCTTTCCTGGATGACCGAGGTGGACGGCGCGGAGGTGCGCTACACCGAGGAACCGGAGACGACCTTCGGGCAGCGCTTCATGTCGGGCTTCATCATGATTCTGCCGGTGGAGCAGCAGTTGTGAAGTTGGGCGATCAACGCATCAACCGATGGTCAGATAGTTCGCTGACGCGACGGGGGGACGAGAAGAATGCGAACACCCGGCCTGATAGCGTTTGATCGAACACTGCTTATACTGGTGTTCGTATTGAGCACGCCGGTGCACGCCGAAACGGCAATCGGCGTCGAGAAGGGCGATGCCAGCTATTACGCCGACAGCCTGCACGGGAACAAAACCGCCAGCGGCGAGCCCTACGACAAGGATGCCACGACCGAGGCACATCGTACGCTGCCGTTCGGCACCAGGGTCAAGGTGACCTACCTGGCTTCGTAACATCAAACTGAGCTGTAAAGCGCCGAAAGCGGAGCCCTTTGTGGCGTCGCTGGCATCGCTCTACATCAGCACCGATGAAGAGCAATATCCCGTGTTGGAGGGCAAGGGTGAAGTCGACGAGTTGCCGCTGCGACTGGCAGGTAGCCTGGGTCCCGCGCGGGCAGTGGCAACGGGCAAGGGTATCGGCAGCGATCTGAACACCGAGGTGCTGAACATCGAGTTCAACACCAAGCCCCGCAAGGGCGTCGGTGTGAGTGCGGACATGTTCGTCACGCCCTTTGTGAAGGTTGTGGGCACCTTGGCCATCCCCAGGATCGGTGTCGACAATAAAGCGCGCTGCGCGTCGGTGCTACGGTTGCTACCGGTGGCCTCGCACTGCTGACCAAAGGTGCCGGTGACCGTGCCGCCGGCGAAACAGACAGGTGTGTGACGGTCCTGGAAGAAGCCGGCGATCACCCGCCGATGAAGGAATGAGAGCGGGATGGCGCTTCGCCGTCTTTCGAACCCGGGCAAAGGGCGCCCGACGTTTTGCCGCCGGGCCCGCCAGGTACTACTTGCCGAGCAGGCCCTTGAGCTTTTCCTTTCCTCCTTCTGCGGCGCCGCCCAGCGACTCGGTGGCGCCTTCCTTGAGACCTCCACCCAGTTCTTTGATCTGATCGAGGCTTTTACCCAGGTATTGATCGAGGCCGAGGTTGGCCACCGCAGGTCCGACACGGGCCAGCAGGGCGGAGGTGACTTGTTGGGCGATCTGGCCCGCCGTAGCGCCGCCCTGGTCTTCGCCGATGTTGTTCATCTCGATGCGCGGCAGCTCGGCTGACAGGTCCTTGTCGGGCAACGCGGCCACCTTGGCGTCGATCCGGCCGCTGTCGATGACCAGCTTCCGGATCACCAGGCCGGGCCCGCCGCCGCTGTCGGTTTCCGCCGCGGACCCGCCGGAACCGCTCGACTGGGCGAGTGTATCCTGGAGCGTAGCGATATTCGATTTGCCGGCTTTGTTTATCTCGTACACGACATGCGGTGACTGAATTCTGATTTCTTGAATGACGATGGGATCCTCTGCAATGCTGGCTAGATCGATTTTGGTGCTGATACCGCCGAGGGTGAAGACGTGCGGTGCGGAAAAACCGGCCGGATTGCCGACGCTGAGTTCGCTGATCGCGCCCTGACCGGACTTGAGGTCGATGTTGACCGTGGATACGCTGACCGGCGTCTGGGTGGCCTGCGAACCGTACTTCTCGATGGCGGCGGCCACAATGGAATCCAGTGATGAGGTCACGTAAAACACGGCGGCGACGACAATCACCAGCAACACCAGCACACTGATGCCCAAACTGCGACCTATTTTCATGACGCTCCTCCTATCCGCATGATGCACCACTGTAGTGTAGCAGGGCGCTCGTGTCCGGCGCGGGGCGTGTTGTGATGGCTGCGCTGGTCTGCCTGGGGTCCTGGTGTGCAGATGCCGGCAACAAAGTCGTCGTCTACAGCGTGAACTACCCGCTGCAGCACTTCGCCGGATGCACTGCCGGTGAATACGCCGAGGTGCGCTTCCCGGTGCCCGCCGACCTTGACACGGCACTGTGGAAACCGGATGCGCAAACCGTCAGCCAGTATAAGAGCCCCGACCTTATGCTCCTCAACGGCGCAGGTGATGCAGCGTAACCTGGATAATCTGAAAACCGTTTTTGCGGAATGTTTGCCAGCTCTGGCTGGGGCATGAGTACCGCTTTGGAACATAGCCGCCGTTCCGTAAACGCCCTGTTATTTCCCCCGTTGCGAGTGCCGGTTCCCGACTTCGGTGTCGCCGGGGCGCTCAGCCACGGCTTCTCTCTGTTCGGGGACGAACAGGACCGGACGCGATGACTCGTTCAGCAGTCGCTCGCCGGCTCCGTCCAGCAGCGCGCGGTACAGCAGGCTGTGCCGGTGCGACTTTACAACGATAAGGTCGGCGTCCAGCCGGGCGGCTTCCTTGAGTATGGTCTTCACCGTCATGCCTTCTACCAGCAGTGCCGTTGCGTCGAGACCGGAATCGCGCAGGTAACGCGTCAGCTGCTGTATCGCCTTGTGTTCGTGGTGGAGTTCGGATGCCGCCTGGCCACGGAGCAGCTCGCGAGGGACCGTAAACGGCGTGAGCCCCGGCTGAGGGACGACATGCACAAGCCAGACCTTACTGGAAAAGGCGCGCGCCAGGGTAACCGACTGCTGGATGAGGGGAGATGCCGGTGTCGTGTTCTCGATATCGTCAATAGCGACGAGTATATTCTTCATGCCTGCTGTTCCCTTGCGCCGATACCGGTGAACTTCGGTGTCGCGCCCTGCTGCTCGTTGCCGGGAGGGGCGCCGGGTCGGAAAGCCCTTATCGGCGATGGCCCTCAATCGTGACCCGCTGTATGGCCTGGTGCCGCGAATATCTTCATTATGACCCTAGCAGACCCGTGGGAAACCGGGAACTGATCCAGATCAAGCTGGAACTGTTTTCGCAACCGCATGACCGCGGGGCTACCGTGCCCAGGCAGCCCGGCGACAGGCTGTCTGTTTGACCCGTGTTCGCTTTTGCGCCACCCAGGCTTCGGACCCCGGGCACCCGCACAATCGCGCCAAAGGGCGGCACTGCCACGGGTTACGGCGGGGGATAGTCGTGAGTCCGTGGAGCGGTTACTAGGTTGCGGGTGGTTACCGTCGCCGGCCTTTCAGGGTATTCTCTGGCCTGATTTCGATAACAACATAACACGGATATTGAGCAGTATGCAGGCAGACATCATCGCGATCGGAATGGCGTTCCTGTTCGGGCTGGGGGCGCGCCTGGCGGGTCTGCCGCCACTGATCGGTTACCTCATCGGCGGCTTTGTGCTGTTTGCGGCGGGCATGGAGGCGACGCCGACGCTGCACCAGTTTTCCGAAATCGGCGTAACCCTGCTGCTGTTTTCGATCGGGCTGAAGATGCGCATCGGCAGCCTGCTGATGCCGCAGGTGTGGGGTGTTGCCTCCCTGCATATGGCCGCGACGGTGTTGCTGTTC
>CP070738.1:2444387-2446798 GCA_020347685.1 Gammaproteobacteria bacterium
GTCTACTGGACTCGGCATACTGGCCTGGGCGGTAGCCTCCAGCACCTGCGTAACCGGGGCCTGTCTGGGCCTGGGCCAGCGCCGGTAAAGTGAGACTGCTGAGAATCAACAACTCGATGCCGGTCCGCATCGAACGGTATGTTTTGTTATCCATTGGCTCCTCCTTATGTGTTTTGCGTGGGGGCAGTCCTTCTCGTCCGCCATCCCTGCCCACTCCAAAGAAAGGCTAGATCACAAACCACCCGGCTGCAAAGCGT
This sequence comes from Gammaproteobacteria bacterium, assembly GCA_020347685.1. Taxonomy (GTDB): domain Bacteria; phylum Pseudomonadota; class Gammaproteobacteria; order DSM-19610; family DSM-19610; genus Thiogranum. The sequence goes on from CP070738.1 coordinate 2,444,645, forward strand.
CGGTACCGAAACGCCGCCGCAAGCCAGGCCATGATGCCAAGGCGTGTGTCGACCAGAAAGGTTCCCGCGATCGCACTCATCAGCAGGCCGCTGCCAACGATCCAGGCCAGGGTGCTCATAGGCCCAAGTATACGAGGGCAACCCGGCGAGCAAGGCACCACGGGCCTGTTTTTCTACTGCAGCCAAGTGCGTCTGCCACTGCTTTCGCGTCTGTATCAAATCAGATCAATATCCCCACGAAGGCGCCGGTCATCATGGTCGCCAGCGTCCCGGCCAGAATCGACTTCAGCCCGAGCGCGGCGATCTCGGCACGTCGCTCCGGGACCATGGTACCCATGCCGCCCAGCATGATGCCCAGACTGCCGAAGTTCGCAAACCCGCACAGAGCATAGACCATGATGATTTCACTGCGCTCGCTCAGTGCCTGCGCGGGCAGCGCGGCAAGATCCAGATAGGCGAGAAACTCGTTCAGTATCGTTTTGACCCCCATCAGGGAACCGGCAGTGAGAGCCTCGTCCAGCGGAATGCCCATCAGCCACACCAGTGGCGCGAACAGAACACCCAGCAGACGCTGCAGACTGACCGGCTCGCCACCGACCTCGGGCAACAGCCCCAGCAGCAGATTGACCAGCGCCACCAGCGCCACGAACACGATCAGCATGGCGACAATATTGATCACCAGCGTGACACCCTGCAGCGTGCCACGCGTTATGGCGTCCATCGCACTGGAGGCCTCGCTTTCAAACTCCGCACCCGCGGCGGTATCCTCCCCGTTGCCGGGCACCAGCACCAGGGCGATCACCAGTGCCGCGGGAATACTGATGACGGAGGCAGACAGGATCTGACCGAGCGCATCGTCGCGAATGCCGGACAGGATGCTCGCATACAGCACCATCATGGTGCCGGCGATGGTCGCCATGCCGGTGGTCATGAGCGCAAACAGTTCAGCTCGGCTGAGCTTTGCCAGGTAGGGCCGAATGAACAGCGGCGCCTCGATCATGCCGACAAAGATATTGGCCGCGGCGCCCAGCCCCAGCGCCCCGCCGATGCCCATGGAGCGACTCAGCAGCCGCGCCAGCTGCCTGACCACCCAGGGCAACACCCGCCAGTAGAACAACAACGCCGACAGGGCGCTGACCACGATTACCAGCGGCAGCGCCTTGAATGCCAGCACGAAGGTCTTGGACGGGTCTGACACCTCGAAGGGAAAGGCGTCGCCGCCGAGATAGCCGAACACAAAGGACGTACCGGCGGTGGTCGCCTTGTCGAGCACCAGCACGACCTGGTTCAGCCCCGTAAACAGCGACTGCGAGACCGGCAGTTTGACCAGCACCAGCGCCAGCACCAGCTGCAGGGAAAGGCCCACCAGCACCGTGCGCCAGGCGATGCGCCGGCGATCTTCACTCAGCAGGATCGCGATGCCGAGCATCGCGACCACGCCGAACAGGCTTTGCAGCACTAACAATCGCTACCTCCCGTGCCGTTCGAGGCCAGACAACAGCGAGTCTTACACGCGAACATGCATAGCTCGGGCAATACCTTCCACCAGGTCCGGCGCTTGCCCGCCGGGTGACAGTTACAGAATGGACCGACTCTACAGCTGCCTGGCCCTGTCCAGCATATCCTGGGCGTGACCCTCGGCAGTCACGCCGTACAAAGCTTCTACAAGCACTCCCTGCTTATCGATCAGAAACGTAGACCGAACGATGCCCATTTTTTTCACGCCATTCTTTTCCTTTTCCTGCCACACACCGTAGCGTTCGCACACTTCCCCCGTGGTATCGGCGAGCAATTCGACCCCGAATCCGTACTTGTCCCGGAACGCCCGGTGGCTGTCGCAGGAATCCTTGCTGACACCGATCACCACGGTATCGAGCCTGCCGAATTCGTCGACCAGCGCCGTGAACTCATTGGCTTCGATGGTACAGCCGGGGGTGTCGTCCCTGGGATAGAAATACAGAACAACGTTCTTGTTGCCCCGGTATTCGGATAGCGTCACCGGTTTGTGGTCCTGGTTGGGCAAGGCAAACTCAGGTGCGGGCTGTTTCTGTTCAAGCATGCGGGCGTCCTCGCGGATGATTGTCAGCAGGGGTCGATCGAGGTTGACTTTCCGGATAGGGATTGTGGTCGCCGGCACCGCGTGAGGCTAGTCCA